>NZ_JABASY010000002.1 GCF_016107685.1 Brevibacterium yomogidense | reverse complement strand
GATGGTACTGCACTCGATAGGGTGTGGGAGAGTAAGACACCGCCGCAATACTTTTGAGATAGGCGTACAGCCGGAGATCGAGCCCAACTCTCTCCGGCTGTACGCTTTTTTCGTGTCTTCAGTACGATGGCGACATGCGATCTTCCGTGCTCGACTCCCTCACCCTCCCCCTGGTCCAGGCGCCGATGGCCGGTGGCCCCGTGACTCCGGTCCTGGCCGCCGCCGTTTCGAACGCCGGTGGGCTTGGGTCACTCGCTGCCGGGTATCTCACCGCGACCGCGACAGAAGACCTGCTGCGGAGCTACAGGACCCTCTCTGATGCCCCTGTCGCCGTGAACGTCTTCGTGCCAGAACACCATCGCGCTGTCGCAGCGGATCTGCAGGCGTATCGGTCGGCGCTCCGGTCATGGGCCGACTCCCAGAGCATCTCCGGCGAGGTCCCCGCCGTCCCCGCGCACAACGATGACGAGTTCGATCAGAAGATCGCAATGCTCTGCCGCTCCCGCCCGGAGCTCGTGACCTTCACGTTCGGCCTGCCCGACAGCGTCACTGTCGCACGGCTGCAGGACGTCGGTGTCACCGTCGGTGTCACCGTGACATCAGAGGAAGAAGCAGTGGCCGCATCCACTAATGGGGCTGATGTGCTCATCGCGCAGGGGATCGAAGCCGGCGGGCACCGCGGTCAGTTCGACCAATCCGCTGCGCCGCTCGACATCTCGACTTCCGACCTCGTGCAGAGGCTTGCCGCCCGCACCCGCCTGCCGATCATCGCGGCGGGTGGTATCGACGGCCCAGAGAAGGCGCAGGCCCTCCTGGACTCCGGCGCGATCGCCGTGCAGATCGGCACCCTCTTCCTCACGACTGAGGAGGCGGGTACGAAACCGACACACCGGGCGGCCCTCTTGCACGCCGCGGCCGACGGCGCGTCCACGGTCCTCACCCGCGTTTTCACGGGGCGCCCTGCACGGGCACTGGCCAATCGCTTCACCGCTGCACTCGACGACCGCTCCGTGATCGGTTATCCGCAGGTCCACTTCCTCACCGCAGGGATCCGAGCCGCTGCGGCGGCAGCAGACGACGCGGAACTGCTGAATCTGTGGGCCGGCACTGGTGTCCGAGGATGCAGGCAGGAGTCAGTCTCTGCGCTGCTCGCTCGCTTCTCATCGCTCTCCGTACGCTCTGCCCCACCTGGAGACGCCGCGAGATCCGTGCGTGCGCACGTGGCGGAGGAGGTTTCCCGATGAGCATCGTGTTCCTCACCGGCGCCGGCATCAGCACGGCTGCGGGCATCCCCGACTTCCGGGGGCCGGACGGTGTCTGGACCAAGGATCCCGAAGCGGAGCTCACGTCGACGCTGTCGTGGTACCTGGGGGACGAGGGAGTCCGCCGGAAGGCCTGGCTCATGCGTGCCCACGCGGGGGTGTGGGAGAAGGAGCCCACCCGCGCCCACCGTGCGATCGCGCAGTTCTCTCAGGAGGCTGACGTGGCCGCAGTGATCACACAGAACATCGACGGTCTGCATCAGGCTGCGGGATCCGACCCTGCGCGGGTGCTCGAGGTGCACGGGAACGCACGGACGTGGAAGTGTGAGGACTGCCGGGCCTCCGGGCCGATGGCCGAAGCCGTCGCTCGTGTCCACGCGGGTGAGCCGGACCCGCGGTGCCCGGGATGCGGAGGGATCATCCGCGCGACGACGATCCTCTTCGAGGAGGCGCTCGAAGCGGACGTGATCGATGCGGCTTTCACCGCCGCTGAATCGTGTGAGGTGATGATTGCGGTGGGCACGGGGCTGGGCGTGTATCCCGTCGCCGGTCTCTTCCCCCTCGCGGCGGAGAAGGGTGCGCGCACGATCATCGTCAACGCGGAACCCACCCCGTTCGACCGGCTTGCAGACGAAGTCCTCGCGGGTGACCTTCAGGAGGCGCTGCCCGCGCTGCTCGACGACCTCGCCGGGTAGGCGGATTCGCTCCGCCTACCCGGGAGTCGTCAGAACTCCTCGTAGACCGCCGGGTCGAGGCCCTTGAGGCGGCCGTCGGGCCGACCCAGCGACGAGATCGCGGTGACCTCGTCCTCGGTGAGTGTGACCGCGGTGGCCGCGAGGTTCTCCGCCTGCCTGCGAGGGTTCGCAGATTTGGGCAGAGGCAGGGACCCGCGCGCCGCGTGCCACGCGAGCACCGCCTGTGTCGGCGTGATGCCGTGCGCAGCGGCCACATCGGTGATGACACCCTCCGACAGGAGATCACCCGCGCGTCCGATGGGACTCCATGCCTCGGTGATGATCCCCTTCTCCGCATGGAGTGCGAGTGCTTCCTCCTGCGGGAAGTAGGGATGCAGCTCGATCTGATTCACCACCGGGAGCACACCTGTTGCTTCCTCCAGCGCGTCGAGGTGCTCCGGCAGGAAGTTCGAGACGCCGATGTGACGGACCAGTCCGCGCTCGCGCGCGTCGATGAGGGCCTTCCACGCCTCGACGTACAGACCCTGCGACGGATTCGGCCAGTGGATGAGGAGGAGGTCGATATGACCCAGTCCGGTCCTCAGGACCGACTCCTCGATCGCTGTCCGGGCCGGCTCGGAGCTGTGGTGCCGTCCGGCGAGCTTCGATGTGAAGAGCACCTCCGCGCGGTCGACACCGGACCGGCGGACACCGTCGGCGACCGCCGCCTCGTTCTCGTAGTTGAATGCGGAGTCGACCAGCCGGTAGCCGCCTGCCAGTGCAGCGGCGACCGCGTCGGCCCCCGCCATTCCTCGCAGGTTGTACGTGCCCAGACCGATGGTGGGCAACGTGAGCCCGGAATGTGCTGTGTGCGTCATGGTTTCCTCTCCTGGTGCTTCGACGTCCTTTCCGCGGAGCGCGGGTTCACACGACCTCGCGGTCGGCGGCGATGAGATCAGACGCCTTCTCGCCGATCATCATCGTCGTGATGTTCGGGTTGACGGTCACGATCTCCGGCATGATCGACGCGTCGGCCACGCGCAGACCGGAGACGCCCTTGACGCGCAGCTGCGGACCCAGCGGCGACATCGGATCGTCGACGGGCCCCATCCGCACCGTGCCGACGGGGTGATAGACGGTGTTGTGCGTCTTGAGCACGTACTCGCCGATCTCCTCGTCCGTCTGAGCGTCGATGCCGGGTGACAGCTCCCTGCCCGCCCATTCGGCCATCGCCGGTTGGGCGACGATCTCGCGTGCCAGCCGGATCCCGGCGATCGCTACGCGGAGGTCGTGGCCCTCCGGGTCGGTGAAGTAGCGCGGGTCGACCTTCGGCTTGTCGCGGTAGTCGCGGCTGCGCAGTCGGACGGTCCCGCGGGATCGCGCGCGCGTGACGTTGGGGGTGAGGCAGAACTCCTCGTCGGCGGACGGGTAGCCGTGGCGGGCCGTGTGCATGTCGAACGGCACGTTCCCGTAGTGCATCATGAGGTCCGGCCGGTCCAAGCCGTCCTCGGTGGCGTGGAAGAGCCCGATCTCCCACCACTGCGGGGAGGTCCGCACCATCGGCTTCTTCGACTCCCATCGGATGACGGCCTCGGGGTGGTCCTGCAGGTTCGACCCGACGCCGGGGGAGTCCACACGGACGTCGACGCCCGCCTCGCGGAGGTGGTCGGCGGGACCGATACCGGACAGCATGAGGAGCTTGGGCGAGTCGATCGCCCCTGCGGATACGACCACCTCACGCTTGGCGCCGATCCGGGCGAGGCGCCCGTGCATGTCGGCGACGACGTGGACGCCAGTGGCGCGCAGGTCGTCGTCCAACTCGATCCGGGTCACGTGCGTGTCCGTGAGGATCGTGAGGTTGCTGCGGTCGAGGATCGGATGCAGGTACGACACGGAGGACGATGCGCGTGTGCCGTCGGCCTTCCTGTTGATCTGGAAGAAGCCCGCACCGTTGACGACGGTCGTCCCCGTGTTGAACCGGGAGCGGGGGAGTCCGGCCTGCTCCGCTGCATCGAGCAGGTTGACACCCGACTTGTCATTCGGTGGGACGTTCATGAGTTCGACGGGCCCAGACGTGCCGTGGTGCGGGTCCGGGTCCTCGTTCGTCTCGAGGCGCTGGTACAGCGGGAAGACCGATTCGGCATCCCAGCCCTCGGCGCCGTAGTCGTGTGCCCAGGAATCCAGGTCCTCGCGGGGAGCCCAGAAGGCGATGCACGAGTTGTGGGAGGAGCACCCGCCCAGCACTTTCGCCCGTGCATGTCGCATGAACGAGTTGCCGCGCTCCTGCGGCTCGATCGGATAGTCCCAGTCGTATCCCGTCTCCAGGAGTGCGGGCCAGTCCTCGAGGTTGAGCACCGCCGGGTCGCCGACGTCGGTGGGGCCGGCCTCGAGCAGGCCGACCGTGACCGCGGGGTCCTCGCTCAGGCGGGCCGCGACCGCGGCGCCCGCGCTGCCTCCACCGATGACGACGTAGTCGAATGTCTGCAGGGTGTCCATGTCAGTCCTCCGCGAACCAGTCCGTGACCGCTGGTTCCGTGTTGTGGTAGATGTGCTTCGCCTCGAGGTACTCACCCAGCCCTGTGGGGCCCAGTTCGCGTCCGAACCCGGACTGCTTGAACCCGCCCCATTCGGCCTGCGGCAGGTAGGGACCGAAGTCATTGATCCAGACCGTGCCGTGGCGCAGTCGCGAGGCGATGCGCTGGGACTTGCCCGCGTCCTGTGTCCAGACGGCGCCGGCCAGCCCGTAGATCGTGTCGTTGCCCAGGTTGACGGCCTCGTCCTCGGTCGTGAACGTCTCGACCGTGACGACCGGTCCGAAGCCCTCGTCCTGTACCACGGACATGTCACGGGTGACCTGGTCGATGACCGTCGGGACGTAGTAGAAGCCGCGCTCGAGGTCGCCCTCGCCCCAGTGCCCGCCGCACCGCACGCGAGCCCCTTCGGCGATGCCGGCCTCGACGTACGCGGTCACCTTGTCGCGGTGCTCGGCGGAGATGAGCGGGCCAGTCTGTGCCCGCTCGTCGTACGGTCCTCCCAGCCGGATCTTCTCCGTGCGGCGGACCAGTTCGTCGACGAACTCCTCGGCGATCGACTCCTCCACGATGAGCCGGCTGCCGGCGGAGCAGACGAGACCGGAGTGGATGAACGCTGCGTTGAGCGCGTTGTCGAGGGCCGCGTCCAGGTCCGCATCTGCGAAGATCACGTTCGGGTTCTTCCCGCCCAGTTCGAGCGCCACCTTCTTGACGGTGGCTGCGGCGTTCGCCATGAGCAGCCTGCCCGTGACGACTCCGCCGGTGAACGACACGAGGTCGACATCCGGGTGGGTCGACAGGGGAGCGCCGGCTCCCGCACCCGCCCCGAGGACGAGATTGCCCACACCCGTCGGAAGGCCCGCCTCGTGGAGCACCTCCATGAGGAGGATCGAGGTGTGGGGCGTGAGCTCGGAGGGCTTGAGCACGAAGCTGTTGCCGGCGGCGATGGCCGGCGCGACCTTCCACGCAGTCTGCAGCAGGGGATAGTTCCACGGCGTGATGAGAGCGCAGACCCCCACCGGCTCGTAGACGATGCGGCTGCGCACAGCGGGATCACCGGCGTCGACCACGCGACCCGCCTGGGAGTCGGCGATGCGGCCGAAGTAGTCGAAGCAGTTCGCGATGTCGTCCATGTCCATGCGGGATTCGACGATGCGCTTCCCGGTGTCCGCGGACTCCGCGCGTGCGAAGTCCTCCTTGCGCTCGCGGATGGCGGTCGCGGTGGAGAGGAGCAGTGCGCCCCTCTCTGCGGCGGGGACTGAGGACCAGACACCGGAGTCGAAGGCACGGCGGGCCGCCGCGATCGCGTCATGGGTGTCGGCTTCAGTCGCTTCGTCGACGACCGCGACGAGTTCGCCGTCGGCTGGGCAGCGGATCTCCCGCGTCTGGCCGTCGCGTGCGGACGTCCACACTCCATCGATGTACAGGGTGTTCGGCATGGGCTGAACCTTCTTCCGTGGGTCTCGGGTGCGGGGGGTGGGGCGGGCGGGTCAGAAATCTGCCTGCCAGTCGGGCGTCTCCGCGGCGGCTCCCACTGCGGGGAGCGTGCCGCCTTCGTCCGAGGCGATACGGACGAACTCGAGGTGTGACTCGAAGCGGGTGAGCACATCGGCGATGAGCTGTTCGGGTGTGAAGCCGTAGACGTCGTATCCCTGGGATCCCGCAGCGGAGAACACCTCGAGGCGGAACACGTCTTCTCCCCGGCCACCGTACCCGCCGACGCCGGGTGCGCGCCGGGGGACCGGATACACCTGGTAGTCGAACTGCTGCTCTCCGTCGAAGCGGACGCAGAGGCTCACCTCGTCGACCTTCATCGACGCGACGGTGCTCTGCGTGATGAGCGCCTCGAAGCCCTTGGCGACGATCTCCGTGTGGACCGCGCTGAGGGCGGGCTCCACCACGGAGGACTGGAACCGCTGGGCCTGAGACGCGGACGGGAGCGCGGTCATCCTCGCGAGCCTCTGGCGCCAGCTCAGTGCACCACCGGAGGCGAGCCCGGCGGGGAACGCGGCCAGCCGACCCTCGCGCTGGTGTCCTTCGACGCGCAGCGCCTTCCAGAGGGAGATCATGACGAGGTAGAGGACGATGCTGAAGGGGAGGCCGATGATGACCGTGGCGGCCTGCAGTGTGGTCACTCCGCCGACGATGAGCATGGCCATCGTGAGCACACCGGTGGCGACGGACCAGAAGATGCGGACGCTCTTCGCGCCGTCTTCGCGGGGGTCGTCGATGATCGAGGTGAAGTTCGACAGGACGAGCGCGCCGGAATCGGCGGACGTCACGTAGAACAGGATGCCGACGACGGTCGCCAGTCCGATGACGAACAGGGTGCCGGGATACAGCGACAGCAGGTCGTAGAAGCCCTGCTCCGGGACGTTCATCGCGATGTCGCCGAACTCCGTGTTGCCGGCGCGGACGAAGTCGAGGGCGCTGTTGCCGAAGATCGAGATGAAGATGACGATGAAGGCGAGTGGGACGATGAGGACGCCCGCGACGAACTGCCGGATGGTGCGTCCGCGGGAGATGCGGGCGAGGAAGAGGCTGACGAACGGTGCCCAGGCGATCCACCACGCCCAGAAGAACAGCGTCCATGCCGACATCCATTCGTCAGGCTGCTCCCAGGCGAACGTGTTGAGGGTCATCTCTGGGAAGCGCGCGATGAAGTCCCCGATGTTCATGACGAGCGCGTCGAGCAGGAACCTCGTCTTCCCCGCGATGAGCACGTAGCCGAGCAGGACGATCGCCAGCAGCACGTTGAGCTCCGACAGGCGGCGGATGCCCTTCTCCACGCCGGACATGGTCGACAGCGTCGCGAGCGCGACGGCGAAGACGATGAGCCCGATCTGCGCGCCCGTGCCCTGGGGGATGCCGAACATGAGGTAGAGGCCGTAGTTGAGCTGGACGACGCCGATGCCCAGGCTCGTCGCGATCCCGAACACCGTGCCGAGCACCGCGGCGACGTCCACCGTGTCACCCAGCCATCCCTGGATCCTGCGGCCCAGGAGCGGCTGGAGCAGCGTCCGGATCGACAGGGGCATGTTGCGGCGGTAGGCGAAGTACCCGAAGGCCATCCCCATGAGTGCGTACATCGCCCAGCCGGTGACGCCGTAGTGGAACAGGGTCCACACGATCCCCTGGCGGGCGGCTTCGACTGTCTCGCCCGCTCCGGCGGGCGGCGCCAGGTACTGCGTGACGGGCTCCGAGACGGAGAAGAACATGAGGTCGATGCCGATGCCGGCCGCGAACAGCATCGAGGTCCACGTGAAGAGGTTGTAGGTGGGACGCGAATGGTCGGGACCCAGCCGGATCTCACCGGACTTCGACAGGGCGATGACGAGCACGAAGACGACCATGAGCGTCGCGGTGAGGATGTAGTACCACCCGAAGTTCGCAGACACCCAGGCGACAGCGGCATTGATGACGGAATCCGCGTTCTCCGGGATGATGATCGCCCACGCAGCCACCGCGACGATGGCGAGACCGGAGGCGATGAACACCCGCCAGTTGATCCGTGCCCGGGACGCGGTGTGGTGCTCGCCCTCCGGGTCGGGGGTGCGAGGAGCGGCGTCCACCGCAGAGCCTGTCGGTGCGTCGCCCTTCCGTGGATCTGCTGGCGGCTGGCCTCTCATATACGACGTCCTTCCTCAGGGGTCCGGCCGCAGAGGGTCCGGGGGTTCGAATGCGAATCGACGGTAGCAGAGCTGGTGGCGGGCCTGTGCGGCATGAGAACGGTCACATGTGCACGCGCTGTCGGGAGTGTCGTCACCGCCATTGGGGGTGCTCACGGCATGGATGCGCCCCGGACGCCGCATGGGTCCGGAAGGGAGCCCTGCGAACTCCGGCTCTCCGGGCGCTGACGGGCGCGGGGCTAGAATGGACCTGATGTTCGGCCCGGTCAGACGGAGCCAGGGCGCTGCACCGCGGCGCGGAACTGAATAGTGACGACCGAGGATGGCGATGGCTGAGGCAGACGAGACGAACGACCGCGCGCGCAAGGACGATCGGCGGGGCGGGGCCCGGCGGGGCGACGGCCGACGCGGACCGCAGCAGCGGGACAACCGTGGCCGTGAGGATCGCGGCCGGGACGACCGCAGCGGCCGAGGCCGCGACGATCGCGGTCGCAGTGAAGACCGTCGCGGTGACGGTCGCCGTGACGACAGGACCCGCGCATGGAACGACAGGGCACGCGGTCGTGATGACCGTGGCGGGAGGGACGACCGTCCAGCACGCAGCCGCTGGGACGACCGCGAGGGCGGTCGCTCGGCTGCAGGCGGCAGACCGACCGGGGGATCGCAGCGCGACGGTGCGCGGCGGTACTCCCCACGCGACGACCGACGTGAGGACGACCGACGCCAGGATGGTCGCGGTCCCCGTTCCGGCGGAGGCCCGCGCAGTGGCGGTGGTCCCCGCGCTGGCGGGGAGCGCAGCGACAGGGGTGGGCGCCATGAGGGCCGCCCGTGGGAGGACCGCGGCCCGCGCCGTGATGGCGGACGCCGCGGTGAGTCGGGTGAGGGCCGCCCGTGGGAGAACCGGGGGCCGCGTGGCGACCGCAGGTCGGATGACCGGCGCCGTGACGGTCGTGACGACCGCGGCAGGAACAGCCATCGGGGTGAAGATCGACGGAAGTCGGGATTCTCCGGACGCGGGAGGACGGACGACCGCCGCGGGCCCAGGGACCGCGGGGACGACCGCACACGTCTCCCACAGGGCCCTCCCATTCCCGAAGGCATCACCGGTCGGGAACTGCCGCAGGAGATCAGGTCCCAGCTCCGGCCCCTGTCGAAGGAGAACGCCGACCTCGTCGCTCAGCACCTCGTCGCTGCGAGCGAACTGATCGGTGTCGATCCCGAGGCGGCCCACGCCCACGCGCAGACGGCCGCCGCTCGCGGCAGCCGGGTGGCCGGCGTGCGCGAAGCCGCCGGCATCATCGCGTACCACCTGGGCCAGTACGCGGAGTCGCTGCGCGAATTGCGGACCCACCGCCGGATCTCCGGATCGGACGACAACCTGCCCCTCATCGCGGACGCCGAACGCGGACGCGGCCGACCGCAGAAGGCGCTCGAGGTCTTCGCAGAAGCGTCGGAGGAGAAACTGGGGCATGACCTCTACACCGAACTGCTCATGGTCGCCGCCGGCGCACACATGGACAAGGGGGAGGTGAAGGAGGCGCGCGCGCTCCTGGAGACCCGGAACTTCGCGGGCAACGCCAACGGCACGCTCGTCCGTCTGCTGTCTGTGTATTCCGACGTCATCCGCATGCAGGGCGACGAGGAGCTCGCAGGTCGGTACGAAGAGCTCGCCCGTCGCACAGCCAAGGCGACGGGGACGCTGTACGGCGACGAGGAGATCGACCCCAACGCGAACGTCGAGATCGTCACGCTCGAAGAGCTCGAACTGCCGGAGGTGCCGGAGACCGACGGCGAGTCCACGGACGATGCCGTCGGAGAATCCGATTCGGGGACTTCCGCCGTGGATGCGGAGGTCGAATCCGGCGCAGAGACGACCGGCGGCGACGCACCGACCGCCGTCGACGTCGTGGAGCCATCAGGGTCAGGTGAGTCGGCCTCGTCTGAGGGGCAGACTGTGTCCACGGGTCAGGCAGAGCCCGAGGAGTCGGCAGAGGCCCAGGAGCAGGCGGCACACGGAGAGCAGGCGGTGTCCGACGACGCGGCGATGCGGGCGGTCGACAGGGAGTTCGACCCGGAGATCGTCGACGAGCTCGAGGAGATACTCGCGGACGCGGAAGCCGCAGATGCCGCGAAGAAGCCTGCCGATGAGACCCCTGCCGAGAAGGCCCGAGCCGCGGAGCCCCCGACCTCGCCTGCTCAGGGCAAGACTGACCAGAACGACAGTGGGGCTGGCGACGACCCTGATGACTACGAGGAGCTCACAGAGCCCCTCTTCGACCTCTGAGAAGGACATGGTGCGCTGATGATCGACTTCGACGGCCTGCTGCTCGACCTCGACGGGTGCGTGTATACGGGACGGACCGCTGTCCCCGGAGCCGCTGATGCGCTGCGCGCACTCGCAGCGGCTGATGTGCCCGTCGTGTTCCTCACGAACAACGCGTCCCGCTCCGCAGCGGACGTGGCAGCGCACATCAGCTCGTTCGGTGTCGACGCGCACCCCGACCAGGTCCTCACGTCCGCGATCGTCGCCGCACGTGAGGTCGCGGACTCGGTGCCGGCCGGTGCGCCCGTGCTCGTCGTCGGATCCGCAGCGCTCGCGGAGCAGATCGAGGATGCCGGCCTGCGCGTCGTCGGCTCCGCGGACGACGACCCGATCGCCGTTGTCCAAGGGCATTCCCCGGACACCGGCTGGCGGCAGCTCGCAGAGGCGAGTCGCGCCGTGCGGTCCGGTGCACAGTGGTGGGCGACCAACCTCGACCGCACGTTCCCCACGGAGCTCGGCGAGCTGCCGGGCAACGGCGCGTTCGTGAGGGTGGTCGCGGAAACCACCGGCGCGTCCCCCCGCGTCGCCGGGAAGCCGTCGCGGTCGATGATGGACTCCGGAGTGCGCGCGCTGGGATCCACTCGCCCCCTCATGGTGGGCGACAGGCTGGAGACGGACATCGCCGGTGCGCGGAGTGCCGGGATCACAGCGGCACTCGTCCTCACCGGAGTCCACAGTGAAGCGGACGCGCTCGCCGCACCGTTGGACCAGCGACCCGATTTCCTCCTGGACGACCTCACCGCCCTGCTGCCCGGCGGCGCACCGCGGAGGCTCTCATGACCGTCGTCCCCGGTGGCGGTGTGCCGGTCCGCGAATGGGAGACGGCGCTCGCGGAACTCGAGCGGCTCGAGCCCGACGAGCGCGCCGTCCGTGCGCAGGACCTCCTCACGCGCCTCGAAGACGCACTCGAGGCGCTCTGACGTGCCCTCCGGCCGCGTCCGCACGGCGGGCAGACTCGACACCGTCCTCACGGAGCTGGGCCTCGTGTCGTCACGCAACCGCGCTGCGCGGGAGATCCGTGCGGCCCGCGTGACCGTGGATGGCGCAACGGTCACCCGCCCGTCCACACCGGTCCCCCCGGGAACAATGGTCGAGGTCGCGCAGCCCGAACGGTGGGTCGCCCGCAGCGCCCACAAGCTCCTGGGGGCGCTCGAAGACTTGGGCCTCACCTCTGTCGCGCAGGACGCCGTCTGCCTGGACGCGGGTGCCTCCACCGGAGGATTCACCCAGGTGCTCCTGGACCACGGTGCCGCCGCGGTCCACGCGGTCGATGTGGGTCACGACCAGCTGGTGGAGCGGATCGCGGAGGACCCCAGGGTCCACGACCTGCCCGGCACGAACGTGCGCACACTCACCCGCGCCCAGCTCATGAGCTCCTCGCTGTCGCCGTTCCACCCCGACGGCACCGTTGACCTCGTCGTCGCGGACCTCTCCTTCATCTCGCTCACACTCGTGGTCGACGCCCTCCTGGGAGTCGCACGCGACGGCGCGCCGCTCCTGCTCATGGTGAAGCCCCAGTTCGAACTCGACCGCGCGGCACTCGACAAGCACGGCGTCGTCACCGACCCCGCCGATCGGGATCGTGCCCTCATCCGTGTCACGCACGCGCTCGCCGCAGCCGGTGCCCGTGTGCGGACGACGATGCAGTCCCGACTGCCGGGACCCGCGGGGAACCTCGAGCACTTCGTACTCGCGGAGGCCGTCGCGGTGAACGCGCCTGCCTCTGCGAAAGCGGCTCGCCGGGCGGTAGCATCGGCTACCGTGGAGCGCGGCACCCCACCCACCTGCGGTGCCGCCCCTGTCCCTGCACCCGCGTCGGAGGATGACCCGTGACACGACGGATGATGATCGACCTCCACCCACGCCGCGAGAACGCGCGGAAGGCCGCAGAGGTCGTCTGCGCGTCGCTGGGGGAGAACAGCATCGTGCCGGTGATGTCGCGATCCGCGCACGACGTGCTCACGTCCTACGGGGACGCGAAGCCCAACGGGATCGAGATCGTCGACGACCACGCGCTGTCGGAAGCAGCGGAGGACTGTGAGCTCATCATCGTACTGGGCGGCGACGGGACGATCCTGCGTGCGGCCGAGCGCTTCCACCGCCTGGGCGTCCCCGTCATGGGGGTGAACCTGGGCCACGTGGGTTTCCTCGCGGAGAGCGAATCCGCGGACATGGAGGAGACGGTCCGTCGACTCGTCGATCGTGACTACGATGTCGAGCACCGCATGGCGCTCGACATCACCGTCCGCGTCGACGGCGAGGTCGTCCACCGGGCGTGGGCCCTCAACGAGGCGACCGTGGAGAAGGGCCCCGGGGCCCAGATGATCGAGCTGAGCATCGGCATCGACGACCGCCCGGTGTCCACGTTCGGCTGCGACGGAGCCATCCTCGCCACCCCCACCGGCTCCACTGCCTACGCGTTCTCCGCGGGCGGGCCCATCGTCTGGCCGGACGTCGAAGCACTCCTCATGGTCCCCATCAGTGCGCACGCACTGTTCGCGGAGCCGCTCGTCACGGCCCCGTCGTCCGTCATCGCCGTCGAGTACCTGGCGCGGCACCCCGACGAGACGGCCGTGCTCTGGTGCGACGGTCGCGAAGAGCGGACGCTGCCCAGCGGAGCGCACATCGAAGCGTGCCGGTCGGCGCAGCCGCTCACTCTCGCGCGGATGGAACGGGGACCGTTCACCGACAGGCTCGTCCGGAAGTTCAAGCTGCCGGTCGACGGGTGGAGGGGGCCGGCGGGGGAGGCGTCATGATCTCCTCCATCGGCATCGAGAACCTGGGCGTCATCACATCGGCCCACATCGACCTCGGCCCCGGCCTCACCGCGGTGACGGGTGAGACGGGCGCGGGCAAGACCATGTTCGTCACGGCCCTCGATCTGCTCACGGGTGCGCGTGCGGACGTGTCCGCAGTGCGCCGCGACGCGGATCGGGCCGTCATCGAAGGAGTGTTCTCCCTGCCCGCGGACCGCACCGCGGCGGCGGAGAGGATCATCGAGGCCGGTGGCGAGGTCGAGGACGACGCCGTGCTCACGCGGATCCTGCCGCGCGAAGGGCGCGCCCGGGCCACCGCCGGCGGCCGCACCGTCCCGTCGGGAGTCCTCAAGGACGTGGGCGAGGAGCTCGTGAGCATGCACGGACAGTCCGAGCAGCTCACGCTGCGCGGGCAGGCTCAGCAGCGCGCACTGCTCGATGCGCTGACCGGTGACGAAGGCGCGGCCGCCCGCGCCGCGTACACCGCCGCGTTCACGGAGCACCGCAGACTCACAGAGGAGCATCGACGGCTCGACGCGACACGTTCGGAGCGGGCGGCACGGATGGACTACCTCCGCACCGCACTGGAGGCGATCGACACCGTGCGGCCCAACCCCGGCGAGGACCATGAGCTCTCCGCGCTGGCGGCCCGCCTGGGCGCAGCGGAGGAGCTGCAGCAGTCCGCGGGGCGGGCACACGACCTCATCATGGGCAGCGACTGGGACGACGCCGTGAGCGCGACGGCCCTCGTCGCGCAGGCGTCCGACGCACTGAGCCGCGCCGCAGACGTCGACACGACCCTCGCGGACGCCGTCCGCTCACTGGAGGACGTCGCAGTCCGCATGGCCGACGCAGGAGCGGACCTCTCGTCGTACCTCGCGGGGTTCGGCGACGACGAGGGGATGTCCCTCGACGAGGCGGAGGCCCGCCGCGCCGAGCTCTCGTCGCTCAGCGCCTACGGCGAGGACCTCGCCGCCGTGCTGGAGTTCGAGGAGCAGGCCGGCGGTGAGCTGCTCGAACTCGAGAACTCGGAGGCGAGCCTGGGTGACATGGAGGCGACCGTGGCGGCAGCCGAAGAGCGACTCGACGAAGCCGCGGCCGCGCTGCGGGACGTCCGCACACGCACCGGCGAGGCGTTCTCGCAGTCCGTGGGCGAAGAGCTCGCGGCGCTCGCGATGCCCCACGCCTCCCTGCGGTTCGCGGTGACGGAGGCGGAACCCGCCGCGCACGGGGCCGACGACGTGCGCCTGCTCTTCACCTCCCACGCCGCAGCAGATCCGACGGACATCGGCAAGTCCGCATCCGGCGGCGAACTCTCCCGCGTCATGCTCGCGATCGAAGTGGTGCGTGCGAGGACCGAATCGTTCCCCACGTTCGTCTTCGACGAGGTCGACGCCGGGGTGGGAGGCACCGCCGCCGTCGAGATCGGGAGGCGACTCGCCCGACTCGCCACCCATTCACAGGTCATCGTCGTCACACATCTGCCGCAGGTCGCCGCGTGGGCGGACCACCACCTCGTCGTCCGGAAGACCGACGAGGGCACCGGCGCGGTGTCGGGCGTGCGGGAGCTGGGCGGGGAAGACCGCACCGAGGAGCTCGCACGGATGCTCGCCGGTGTCGCCGACTCCGCCTCCGCGCGCGCACACGCAGAGGAGCTCCTGGACGACGCGGAAGCAGCGAAGACCGGATTCCGGGCGGAGCGGGTGGGATGATGGCCGCATCATGATTCTGCGCAGAACCCGTGAACGGGTGGAAACGGACTCCCGGGTCGGACCGTCGGTCGTTCGGATCGACCGCCGGACCAAGGACCTCACGAAGAGGCTCCAGCCCGGCGACATCGCCGTGATCCGTCATTCCGACATCGACCGCGTGTCCGCGGAGGCGCTCGTGGACTGCCGACCCGCCGCTGTGGTCAACGCGCACAGGTCCGTCTCCGGGGCATACCCCAACCTGGGGCCGGGGATCATCGTCTCCGCGGGGATCCCGCTCATCGACGACGCGGGCGAGGAGCTCTTCGCCCCAGGGCATGTCGAGGAGGGCGAGGAGCTCGCGCTCGAGGGCGGCGACCTGCTCCGCGGAGACACCGTCATCGCCTCCGGCACGGTGCAGACTCGCACGTCGATCGATGAGGCGATGGCCTCGGCGGAATCCGGGATGACCGAAGTGCTCGCGGACTTCGTCGCGAACACCGTGGAATACATCCAGAAGGACTCCGACCTCCTGGACGACGGGCTCGTCGTCCCGCAGGTCCGCACGCACTTCGAGGGCCGCCACGCCCTCATCGTGGTCCGTGGCTACCACTACAAGGAAGACCTCGCGATGCTGCGCCCCTACATCCGGGAGCACCGGCCCGTGCTCATCGGCGTGGACGGCGGAGCGGACGCGATCATGGAGGCCGGGCATCGCCCGGACATGATCGTGGGCGACATGGACTCGGTGTCCGATGCCGCGCTGACGAGCGGCGCGGAGCTCGTCGTCCACGCCTATCGGGACGGTCGGGCGCCCGGCGTCGAACGCGTCACCGACCTCGGGATGGACTGTGTGAAGTTCCCCGCATCCGGCACCAGCGAGGACATCGCCATGCTGCTGGCGGACGACAAGGGCGCTCAGCTCATCGTCGCGGTCGGCACCCATGACACACTCATCGAATTCCTCGACAAGGGCCGCAAGGGGATGGCCTCGACGTTCCTCACGCGCCTGAGGGTGGGCAGCAAGCTGCTCGACGCGAAGGGCGTGTCGCTGCTCTACCGGCAGCGGATCGGTACGGGCCAGCTCATGCTGCTGGCTCTCGCCGGCGTCATCGCGCTGGGCGCCGCGATGTCTGCGACGGCGGCGGGGCAGACCGCGTTCGGTCTGATCGCCGCCCAGTTCGACGGGTTCTTCCAGTGGCTGGGGAATCTGTTCGGCGACCCCGCGGCCGAAGCGACCGCCTTGCCCGAGGCGATGGCCCTGCCCGAGGCCCCCACCCCTTCTCTGCCCCTGACCCCTGAGGACTGAGCCTTCCGTGATCGACTTCCGCTACCACCTCGTCTCCCTCATCTCGGTGTTCCTCGCGCTCGCGGTGGGCATCGTGCTGGGGGCCGGCCCGCTGCAGGGGCCGATCGGCAGTTCCCTCCAGTCGCAGGTCGATGGACTGCGGACCGACCGCGACACGCTGCGCGCCGACCTGGACGTGTCGCGCGCGCACACGGAGCAGACCGCAGCGTTCGTCGAGGCGACCGCGGCGGACCTCATCGCGGACACCCTCACCGACCGCTCTGTGGCCCTCGTCCGGCTCGCAGGGTCCGACAACGACGCGGCGGACGCGGTGAGCGCCCGCGTCGAAGAGGCCGGCGGTGCCGTCGACGTCGACGTGAGCCTCACGGAGGGAGCGTTCGAACCCGCTGATGCGGCGCTGCTCACCTCTCTGCGCGACACGGACCCCACGCTTCCCGACGACGACGCCGCCGTCATCCCTGCGGCGATGGCCCGGGCACTGGGCGCGCAGTCGACCGATGCGCAGGAGCAGGACAGCTCCCCGTCTCCGGGTGCCGATGCCGCAGATGACGAGTCCACCGACGACGAGTCCGCGGACAGTGCGGAGGAATCCCGCGCGGCCTCAGAAGCGCTCTTCGACGTGCTCACGGAGGCGGACCGGATCGAAGCCGGAGAGTGGGGGGACGCGGACGCCGCCGTCGTCATCGCACCGAGCCTGGCGCAGGACGCCGTGGCCGCCCCGGCCGCCTCCCCGTCCCCGACGGCCACGGAGGACGAGGGGACGATCACGACCCGGTCCGCGGCCGTCGCCGCCTACGCGGACTTCGCCTCGGCCCTCGCCGGGGAGTCGACTGTCGTCGTAGCGGGACCCACGACCTCCGCCGTCGGGGGGCTCGTGGAAGCGCTCCGTTCGGATCGCGTCGACCTGTCGACGGTCGACGGCACGGATCTGTCGACCGGCGCCGTCCTCGTGCCGCTGGTCGTCTCCGCAGCGCTCGACGGCGCGTTCGGCGACTACGGGACCGCGCAGGGCGCGACCGCGGTCCTCCCGGATCGTGCGCAGTGACGGGACTTCGTGAGAGTGCCGCCCCGTGGGCGGCGGGCGGATCGACCGTGAGGGGGCGAGCACTGCGGGCCGCGCTGTCTGGGCTCGCCGCCGCTGTCGTCGCCGCAGGCGTCATGCAGGCCCGGTCGGTTGCGGACGCACGATGGCCGCGGCTCGTCCGCGAGAACCACGCGGGGCGTCCCGTCTCGCTGCTCGAGGGGCCGGCTGCTGCGGCTGGTCTCCTCGCCGCCGCGGTCGGTGTACCCGGCGGGGCGGTGAAGACCGCTGCGCTCACCGCGGTGGGGACCGCCGGCGCGCTCGGCTCCGTCGACGACTTTGCGGAGACGGGGTCCTCGAAGGGGCTGCGCGGGCACCTCGGCGCGCTCGCGAGGGGTCGTGTGACGACCGGTGCCGTCAAGGTCATCGGGATCCCCGTGGTGTCCGTGCTCGCGTGCGGCCTCCTGCGCACGGAAGCCGCATCGCTCCGCGGGCGGCTGGCCGACGCCGTGCTCGCCGGCGGGGTCGTCGCGGGAACCGCGAACCTCCTCAATCTCCTGGATCTGCGTCCGGGTCGTGCGCTCAAGGCGGGAGCGCTCATGGCCGCGGGCCAGAGCGCGCTCGACGCGGTCTCCCCAGCCCGCGGCCGCATCCGCGGTGCTGCCGACGCGTCCGCCGCTCTGTGCGGCGGAGCGGCCGGTGCGACCGCCGTCCTGCTGCGGGACGACCTGGGCGGGTCGACGATGCTGGGCGACGCCGGTGCCAATGCGCTGGGCGCTGCGATCGGACTGCGGAGCGCGCTCACCGCCTCACGGCCCCGTCTCGCGTGCGAACTCGCTGTCCTCGCCGCGCTCACCCTCGCCAGCGAACGGGTCTCGTTCACCCGCGTCATCGAGAAGACGCCGGGTCTGCGCGAACTCGACGCGCTGGGCCGCTGATGCCGCGTCTGCTGCGCTTCGCGGCGTCGGCCGCGCTCCTGGTCTCCGTCGCGACGCTCCTGTCGCGCCTCGTGGGGTTCGTCCGCTGGATCGTCTTCTCGCCGACGGTGGGGGCGGGCGCGGTGGGCACCGCCTACCAGTCGGCGAACCAGGTGCCGAACATCCTCTTCGAGGTGATCGCGGGCGGTGCTCTCGCCGGCGCCGTCGTGCCGCTGCTCGCGGGACCGCTGTCGCGCGCGGACCGTGGGACGGCCTCCCGGATCACCTCGGCACTCCTCACATGGTCGGTGACGCTCACGCTGCCGCTGGCGGTCGTCATCGCGGTCTTCAGCGAACCGATCGCCTCCCTGCTGCTGAGCGGGGAGGAGCAGATCAGCTATGCCGCCGGGTTCCTCCTCGTGTTCGCCCCGCAGCTGGTGCTCTACGGGATCGGCGGTGTCCTCACCGGTGTGCTCCAGGCGCATCGCAAGTTCCTCTGGCCCGCCTTCATGCCGCTCGTGTCGAGCCTCATCGTCATCGGCGTCTACGTGGCGTACGGGCGACTGCGCGGCCCCGGCGTCGAACCCGACAGCCCCGCCGCGCTCGCACTGCTCGCGTGGGGGACGACCGCGGGCGTCGCGGCCCTCGCACTGCCGCTCGCACTGCCGACCGCGAGGACCGGTCTGCGGGTCCGCCCCACGTGGCGGTTCCCCGCGGGCGTGGGGCCGCGGGCGGTGCGGCTGGCGGCCGCCGGGATGACGGTCCTGCTCGCCCAGCAGGTGGCCACCCTCATGATCATGGTGGTCTCGAACCACGTGGGCGGCGAAGGCGTCTTCGTCGTCTTCAGCTACATCCAGGCGGTCTACCTGCTGCCCTATGCGGTCCTCGCGATCCCCGTCGCGACCATCGCCTTCCCCCGCCTGTCCGAGCTCGCGTCCGCCGCTCGGTCGATGGCCCCTGCGTCCCCGGGGCAGTCGACCGGGTCCGAGGCGGCAGCCTCCGCCGAGGTCGACGCCATGATCGCGCGCACGTCCCGGTTGGTCATCGCTCTGGGTCTGGCCGGAGCCGCACTCCTCGCCGCCGCGGCGACCCCGCTGGGCACGTTCTTCTCCGGGCTCGATGCGGCCCGTGACGATGTGAGGACCCTGTTCCCCGCACTGGGCGACACCGTGCGGATCATCGCGTGGGCGGTGCCGGGCTGGTGCTTCGTCGCCTGGGGGACACGCGTGTTCTACGCGCTCGAGCGCTCGCGCACCGCAGCGCTCACGACCGCCGTCGGATGGGGGTCGGTCGCACTGGGCGTCGTCGTCGGCATCCCCCTCGTCGCAGCGGACCCGGCCCCGCGGACGCTCATGCTCCTGGGCGCGGCCCACGTCCTCGGGATGACGATCGCCGGGCTGAGCCTCATCGCGGGGATCGTCCGCAACCGGGGCCGGGCATCCGTCGCGGGGCTTCCGCGGACGGTCGTCACCGCGGCGATCGGCGCGGGGCTGGGCGCGTTGGCGGGGACGGTCGCGGCCCACGGCCTCGGCGGCCTCGTGGGGGAGTCGCCCGTCGGATCCGTCATTGCGGGCGTCGCGGGCGGGTTCGTCGCGATCGTCGTCGTGGTGGGACTCGTGGCGGCGGCCGACCGGGGCACACTGGCCCACGTCCGCACGCTGCGCTGAAGTCGTGGCCGTCGGCGCGAAGCGGCGTGCCGGAGCGATATCCTGGAGCCCGTGGT
Source organism: Brevibacterium yomogidense (assembly GCF_016107685.1). GTDB lineage: Bacteria > Actinomycetota > Actinomycetes > Actinomycetales > Brevibacteriaceae > Brevibacterium > Brevibacterium yomogidense. Next base: position 895,431 of record NZ_JABASY010000002.1, on the reverse strand, counting down.
CCCGCCCAGGGCGGGACCGTCCACTGCAGGCAGACGAAAGGGGCACGGGCGCATGCGCATCCTCATCGTGCTGGGCACCTCGACGGGCGGCGTGGGCACGCACGTGGCGGCTCTCGCACAGAACCTCGCGGCTTCCGGCGATGTCGTCGGGGTGATCGGTCCGACACAGACGCAAGCGCAGTTCGGCTTCGACGACCGCCCTCGCGTCCGCTTCGCGCCGCTGGAGATCAGCACGACCGTGGGGCCGGGCGACGTCGCAGCAGTGCGCCGCCTCCGGCGTCTCGTGACGTCTTTCCGCGCCGATGTCGTCCACGCGCACGGCTTCCGCGCCTCGCTCGTGACGCTCGCTGCACTCACCGGACTGCGGAAGCGGCCCGGCTTCGTCTCGAGCTGGCACAACACGCTCATGGGGACCGGGGCTCGTGCGCGTGCGGAGCGCGCGGTCGCGAAGGCGATCGCGCGCGGCGCGGACCGTGTGCTGGGGGTGAGTGAGGACCTCGTCGCGCTCGCGCGAGACCTGGGCGCCACGACCGCCCGCTTCGCGCCGGCGGCGTCACCTCCCGAAGGCTTCGCCGAAGACGTGAACTCGTCTCTGCTGCGCAGCTCGTTGGCCCGCGAACTCGACATCCCCCGGGAGGGGCCGCTCCTCCTGGCCGTGGGCCGGGTCGCGCCGCAGAAGGACTACGACGTCCTCATCGACGCGCTCGCCGCGATCGCGGAGGACCATCCGGACGCCCAGTGCCTCATCGCGGGATCCGCGGACGCGGCGGAGAAGGCGCGACTCACGGCGAGGATCGAGGAGCACGCGCGGAACGGGCACCGACCCGCGGTCCACTTCCTGGGCCAGCGGTCCGACATCCCGGCCCTCAACCAGGTGAGCGACATCTTCGTCCTCTCCAGCCGGTGGGAGGCCCGGGCCCTCGTCCTGCAGGAAGCGATGCTGGCAGGCAAGGCGATCCTCGCGACCGCGACGGGAGGGACACCGGAACTCGTCGGCGACGCGGGGATCCTCGTGCCGACGGGTGACGCCGAGGCCTTCGCCGCCGGCCTGCGTAAGCTCCTCGAAGACGGGGGCCTGCGCGCGGAGCTGGGCCGGAAGGCGGCGCTGCGCGCATTGGAGCTGCCGACTGAGGAGGACGCCGCCCACGCGGCCCGGGCGGCGTACACGGAGGTCAGCCGGTAGGCTGTGGAACGGTGAAGTCGCGTGCGACCCCGGGCGGTCACTCATCCGTCCGCAAGCGGTCCGCGCACTGTCGCAGGACCGGAAGGAAGCGCACATGTTCGAAGACCAGCCCGAGTCGGCCGGGCTGAGCCCCGATGCCCGCATTCTCCACGTCGTCACGACGACGCGCGGTGTGATCGGAGAGGTCGCCGTGGACGCGATCCGCGGCCACCTGGCCACCGGCCACCGTGTGGCGGTCGCCGCGCGCTCCTCCGTCGTCCGCGATCTGGACCTGCCGCAGACACCCGAACTCGCTGTCATCCCCATCGGTGCCCGCGACCGTGTGACGAGCGCGGACCCCGGTGCGAGTCTCACCCTCCACCAGCACTACCGGCACGTCGACCTCGTCCATGCCCACGGGCTGCACGCCGGCGCGCTGGCGGGGGCCGCCATGACGGGGCTGCCAGCCCGGCTGCGCCCCGCTCTCGTCGTGACGGTGGGCCGCTTCCGCGAGTCGAGCGTCCTCGACGGGACGGCCGCACGGATCGTGGCGCGCACCGCAGCGGTCGTCCTCGGTACGACGGACCCCGTCGCCGCGCAGTTCGCGGATTCGGTGCCGGTCACAGAGCGCGCGCAGCTGCGCAGCCCCGACGTGTCCCGGCGGCTGGCCCCCGTCGTGGGACGCGCGCAGACGCGCGAGAACCTCGACGTCCCGGCTGGCGCCTTCCTTGTCGCGACACCCATGCGACTGGTGGACGGGGACGAACTCACGACGTTCCTCGAGGCCGCCGTGACGATGTTCGACCACCGTCCGGACCGCCGTGTGGTCTTCGCCCTCACCGGGACAGGGCGCGAGCGCAGCACCGTGGCGAAGAGCTTCACACGCAGGCACCCGGTCGTCCTGGGCGACGAGGGGGCCGTGGCGGACGTGCTCGCCGCAGCGGACGTCGTCGTGGCGTCGAAGGACATGACCGGCGTCGACGTCGAAGGCGTCATGCAGCTGGGCCGCGCGACGGTGGTCCTGGGGAACGAGCGCACCGCGCGGGCATGGGGCGAAGCCGCACCGCGCGTCGACCCCCGGGACACCGCCGGCCTCCTGGCCGCGATCACGACACTCCTCGACTCACCGATCGATCGGACGACCGCTGCGTTCGCCGTGCAGCGACGCGTCGACGACGTCGACGCGTCAGCCCTCATCGCGGAGGACCTGCTCGACGTCTACGCGGCAGCGCTCACCCAGAAGCGCTGACCGTCACGGCGGGTCGGAACGGCCCGCCCACTGGTAGTATGGAGGTCCGTGGTGAGACGACTGAGTACAAGCGGCGGACAGCAGACACGGCAGATCTTCGTCACCGGCGGCGTGGCCTCCTCCCTGGGAAAGGGGCTCACGGCCTCGAGCCTGGGCCATCTGCTCCGCAAGCGGGGCCTCCGGGTGGCGATGCAGAAGCTGGACCCCTACCTCAACGTGGATCCTGGGACGATGAACCCGTTCCAGCACGGTGAGGTCTTCGTCACCGACGACGGCGCGGAGACGGACCTGGACATCGGGCACTACGAACGTTTCCTCGACGTGTCGCTGGACGCGAGCGCGAACATCACGACCGGACAGGTCTACTCCTCCGTCATCGCGAAGGAGCGAAGAGGCGCGTACCTGGGCGACACGGTCCAGGTGATCCCGCACATCACGGACGAGATCAAAACCCGCATGCGCGCTCAGGCGGAGCGCACCGACGACGGCGCACCGGACGTCATCATCACGGAGATCGGCGGCACGGTGGGCGACATCGAGTCACTGCCGTTCCTCGAAGCCGCGAGGCAGGCGCGGCACGATATCGGACGGGAGAACGTCCTCTTCATCCATGTCTCACTCGTCCCGTACCTGGCCCCCAGCGGGGAGCTCAAGACGAAGCCCACCCAGCACTCCGTCGCGCAGCTGCGCTCGATCGGCATCACCCCCGACGCCCTCGTGCTGCGCGCGGACCGCGAACTGCCGGATTCCATCTGCGGGAAGATCGCTGCCGCCTGCGACGTCGACCTCGATGCGGTCGTGCCGTGCATCGACGCCGCGAGCATCTATGACATCCCCCGGGTCCTCCACGACGGGGGACTCGACGTGTACGCACTCCGCAGACTCGACCTGCCGTTCCAGGATGTCGACTGGACGGAGTGGGACGCACTTCTGGAACGGGTGCACAGCCCGTCGGCCACCGTGTCGGTGGGACTGGTGGGGAAGTACATCGACCTGCCGGACGCCTACCTGTCGGTGACCGAGGCCCTGCGTCACGGCGGCTTCGCCCACGACGCGCGGGTCGACGTCCGGTGGATCCCCTCCGACTCCTGCGACACTCCCGACGGCGCCGCCGCACAGCTGTCAGGCATCGACGCGATCTGCGTGCCCGGCGGATTCGGCATCCGCGGGATCGAGGGGAAGCTGGGCGCACTCGCCCACGCGCGGACGCACGGTCTGCCGGTTCTGGGACTCTGCCTCGGAATGCAGTGCATGGTGATCGAGTACGCGCGCAACGTGCTGGGTCTCGCAGACGCCTCGTCGACGGAGTTCGACCCGGACTCCACGGAGCCGGTGATCGCCACCCTGGCCGAGCAGCGGGCGGTTGTGGACGGTGGCGGGGACATGGGCGGCACGATGCGCCTGGGGAGCCAGCCGGCACTCCTCAGCGACGGCAGCGTGGTAGCGACCGCGTACGGGGCGAGAGAGGTCGTCGAACGCCACCGCCACCGGTACGAGGTGAACAACGCCTACCGCGACCGGTTGGAGGAGTCGGGGCTGCGCATCTCCGGGACCTCCCCTGACGGTGCACTCGTCGAATTCGTGGAGCTGCCGACCGACGCGCATCCGTTCTACGTGGCGACGCAGGCGCATCCGGAGTTCCGCAGCAGGCCCACCCGACCCCACCCGCTGTTCGCCGGACTCATCGGCGCGGCATTGGAGCACCAGCATGCATGAGAACCGACCAGACACCGGCGTAGACACCGACACAGATCCCGCGACCCCGGCCCCCCTCGTCGACCAGCCGGTGGACGTCGAGGTGACCGACCGCGCGACAGTCTACGAAGGTGCTGTCTGGGACGTCGTGAGCGAGACGTTCCACCTGCCGGAAGCAGGCGGCACCCTCACCCGCGATGTGCTCGCCCACACGGGTGCGGTCGCGGTCGCGGCGATCGACGAGGAGGACCGTATCCTCCTGATCCGGCAGTACCGGCATCCCATCCGCATGCGCGACTGGGAGATCCCGGCGGGGCTGCGCGACGTCGCCGGGGAGGAACCGGCGGTGACTGCGGCGCGGGAACTGGGGGAAGAAGCCGACCTGCGAGCCGCTGAGTGGCACACGCTCGCGGACATGTACACGACCCCCGGCGGTTCGACGGAGGTCATCCGCATCTACCTGGCCCGCGACGTCACCGACCTCCCTCCCGCGCAGCGGACGCAGCGCGAGGGGGAGGAGCGGGGGATCGTCCTCCGGTGGACGCCGCTCGCAGAAGCGGTCGACGCGGTGCTCACCGGACGCATCGGCAATGCCACCGCCTGCCTGGCGATCCTCCACGCGGACCGCGCGCGGGCCCGCGGGTGGACAGACCTGCGTCCCGTGGACGCCCCGTGGCCGGGCGACCGGGACTGAGATGGCTCGCCACGGAGCGCAGCTCCTGCCCGAGGCGTCCGCGCCACTGCTGAGGCCCGTCGAGGACTACCTTGCGCACATCGAGCTGGAGCGCGGCCTGTCCCGCAACACGGTGGACGCCTACGCCCGGGATCTCGCCCGCTACCTCACGTGGCTCATCGACCGGGACATCGCGCACCTCTCGGAGGTGACGGAGGAGGACCTCCTCGCATTCCGCGCCGCGATCGACGCGGAAGGGCTCGCCGCATCCTCACAGGCACGGATCGGCGTCGCCGTGCGGCGGCTCCACGACCACCTGCTGGGGGAGGGCCAGACCGACGGCGACCCCGCGGCTGCGCTCTCGCCGCCCCGACAGACGGAGCGACTGCCCTCCGCGCTCACGGTCGCGCAGGTCGAATCGATCCTCGCGACGACGGCAGGGGAGGACCCCGTCCAGCGACGCGCGGCGGCACTCCTCGAGCTGCTCTACGCGACGGGGGCGCGGATCAGCGAAGCGGTGGGGATCGACCTCGACGACTTCGACCTCGACCGCGGCACCGTGAGGCTCTACGGGAAGGGCGCGAAGGAGCGGCTGGTCCCCGTCGGCTCCCATGCGCGAGCGGCGCTCGAGACGTGGACGGTGCGCAGCAGGCCGCACTTCGCCTCCCGGCAGTCGAAGACGACGGGCGCGCGGCAGCCCGGCCGCGCCGGCGCGGTGTTCCTCAACCAGCGCGGAGGCCGGCTCAGCCGGCAGTCCGCATGGGCGATCGTCGGACGGGCCGCGGAGGCTGCGGGTGTTCCGCACGTCACACCGCACACCCTGCGCCACTCCTTCGCGACCCACCTCCTGGAGGGCGGCGCGGACATCCGCGTGGTCCAGGAGCTGCTCGGGCACGCCTCCGTCGTCACGACGCAGATCTACACGCGCGTCACGGTGCAGACGCTCCGCGAGGTGTACGCGTCGTCGCACCCCCGCGCGCGATAGGCTGAAGCCCACCGCAGCAGCAGCAAGGAGATGAGGAAGCACGTGGCAGACTCGCAGCAGCGGCTCGACATCGCGGCCGACGCACCACTGGGGCCCACCGGGCGCCCCCACCGGGAGTACCCGGAACCCGCGCCGCTCGACGGACACGGGCCGGCACGCATCATCGCGATGGTGAACCAGAAGGGCGGCGTCGGCAAGACCACGTCGTCGATCAACCTGGGTGCCGCGCTCGCCGGGTACGGCAGGCGGGTCCTCCTCGTCGACTTCGATCCGCAGGGTGCACTGTCCGTGGGGCTGGGCATCAATCCGAACGCGCTCGAGAAATCGGTCTACAACGTCCTCATGAGCGCGCGGCTGGACCCGCACGAAGTCATCCATGAGACGGCCGTGGACAACATCGACGTGATGCCGGCGAACATCGACCTGTCAGCGGCGGAGATCCAGCTGGTGGGCGAAGTGGCCCGCGAGCAGGTGCTCGCGCGGGCGCTGTCGAAGGTCGCGGACGAGTACGACGTCGTGCTCGTGGACTGCCAGCCGTCGCTGGGCCTGCTCACCGTCAACGCCCTCACCGCGGCGCACGGCGTCATCATCCCGCTGGAGACGGAGTTCTTCGCGCTGCGCGGCGTGGCGCTGCTCGTGGAGACGATCGAGAAGGTCCAGGACCGCCTGAACCCGTCGCTCACGATCGACGGGATCCTCGCGACGATGTTCGACGGCCGCACCCTCCATTCGCGCGAGGTCATCGCGAGCGTCGTCGACGCGTTCGGTGAGACGGTCTTCGACACCGTCATCAACCGGACCGTGAAGTTCCCGGACGCGACCGTCGCCGCGGAGCCGATCACCACGTTCGCGCCGACGCACAAGGGCGCCGACTCGTACCGCAGTCTCGCCCGGGAACTCATCGCCCGCGGTGGCTCACCCTGACGATGAGCGCCGTGACGTCGCCGGAGGCGCCGGCGGAGACTCCCATGGAGGCTGCGGTCGACGCTGCGGACGGCGTCACCGGTGGAACATCCGACACCGGGGCCCCGGCGGGCTTCACCGTCGATCTCGAGAACTTCTCCGGTCCTTTCGACGTCCTCCTCGACCTCATCGCCCGCAGGTCGCTCGACATCACGGAGATCGCGCTGGCCGAGGTCACGGACGACTTCCTTGCATACGTCGCCACGCTGCGCGGGACCAGGAGCCTCGATGAGCTGAGCCATTTCCTGCTCGTCGCCGCGACGCTTCTGGACCTCAAGCTCGCACGGCTGCTGCCGGGTGCGGAAGTCGAGGATGAGCTGGACCTCGAGCTGCTGGAGGCCCGCGACCTCCTCTTCGCCCGCCTCCTCCAGTACCGCGCGTACAAGGACGTGTCGCGGGTGCTCGCCCAGCGGATGGGGGACGCGGCGCAGGCGGTCCCGCGCGCGGTACCTCTGGAGAGGGAGTTCAGGGACGTCCTCCCGCCGCTGGAGTTCAGCACGTCGGGTTCGGTGCTCGCCGCGGTCTTCGCGGCCGTCGTGTCCCGCGATCGGACGCCTCCGGCCGTCGCGCTGGACCATCTGCACGACGCGCACGTGTCCGTCCCCGAACAGCGCGCGCTGCTGCTGTCGCGACTGCGGGAGGAGACGCGGATCGACTTCGCCACACTGGTCGACGACGCGGAGAGCAGGCTGGTGGTCGTCGCTCGCTTCCTCGCTCTGCTGGAGCTCTTCAAGGCCGGCCTGTGCGATTTCGACCAGCCGGAGGCGCTGGGTCCGCTCACCGTGGCGCTCACGGTGGGCGGGGACGACCACGCGATCCCGGACGAGGGTCCGTATCCGGACGAGGACATGACGGTGGACCAGAGCGCGCAGATGACGGCGGAGGACGGAGGATCGCATGAGTGAGGCGGTGTCGGACGAGCTGCTCGCGGGCCTCGAAGCGGTGCTCATGGTCACCGATGAGCCCGTGACCGTCGAGCAGCTGAGCGAAGGACTGGGAGTCGAAGCCGACGAGGTGGCTGCGGCGCTCACGGAGCTGGCCGCGGACTACGACGGGGAGCGCGGGAACCGCACCCGCGGATTCCGTCTCGCCCGGGCAGCTGGCGGCTGGCGGATCTATTCGCGTGCGGAGCACCACGACGTCGTGTCTGCGTTCCTCACGGCAGGGCATTCGGCGAAGCTGTCGCAGGCGGCGCTGGAGACACTCGCCGTCGTCGCGTACCGCCAGCCCGTCACCCGCGCGCGCATCTCCGCGATCCGGGGAGTGAACGTCGACGGGGTCGTCCGCACACTGCTGCTGCGGGGTCTCCTCGTCGAATCCGGCACCGATGAGACGACAGGCGCCGTGAGATTCGTGACTACCCCCGCGTTCCTCGAAGCCGCCGGATTGGAGCGCATCGAGGACCTTCCGGACATCGCCCCGTTCCTCCCCGAGGGGGAGGAAGCACTGCGTGCGGGCGAAGCCGGTGCGGCAGATGCCGAAGAGTTCGGGATAATGGGGGGATGAGCTCATCGGATCCCCGTTCCCCCGGACATCGTTCCCGCCGACCCTCGCGCCGCGAACGCGCCGCCCGCACGAACCAGAACACCGGCACCGGACAGGTGTCGGATGTCCACCGCGACGACGGGGTGCGCCTCCAGAAGGTGCTCGCCGACGCCGGAGTGGGGTCTCGCCGCGCCTGTGAGACCCTCATCGCAGAGGGCCGTGTCGAGGTGGACGGGGTCGTGGTCCGGGAACTCGGCACCCGCATCGACCCGGAGACGCAGGCGGTCCACGTCGACACGCTGCGCATCACCACGAGCCCGGACCGTGTCTACTTCGCTCTCAACAAGCCTGCGAAGGTCGTCACGTCGATGAGCGACCCGGAAGGCCGCAAGACGATCGCGGACTACGTGCGGGATCGTCAGGAGCGGCTCTTCTACGTGGGTCGCCTCGACTACGACACGGAGGGGCTGCTCCTCCTCACGAACGACGGGGAGCTGTCGAACCGTCTCACACACCCGTCCTACGAGGTGCCGAAGACGTATCTGGCCCGGGTGCGCGGTCCGGTTCCGCGCGACGCGGGTGCCCGACTGCGCGACGGGATCGAACTGGAGGACGGGATCGCTCACGTCGACTCGTTCAAGCTCGTCGATTCGACTCCCGGTCACGCCCTCGTCGAGGTCGTCCTCCATTCGGGCCGCAATCGGGTCGTGAGGAGGCTGCTCGACGCGGTGGGCACGCCGGTCGAACGGCTCGTCCGCACCCATTTCGGTCCCATCGCGCTCGCGGAGCAGCGTCCCGGCAAGCTGCGGACGCTGCGCCCGCACGAGGTCGGCGAGCTCATGAAGGCCGTCGACCTGTGAGTCGGGGCGATGTCCCGGACCGCGCGCACATCGTCGGTACGGGGCTCCTCGGCACGTCGGTGGGGCTCGCCCTGCAGCGTGCCGGCTGCGCCGTGACGCTCGAGGACACCTCACCCACTGCTGGTCGGCTGGCCGCCGACATGGGTGCGGGCGTCCTCGCGGACCCGCATCCGGACACGGAGCTCGTCGTCGTGGCGGCGCCTCCGGACGTCGCCGCGGACATCATCGTCGCGCAGCTGCGCGCACTCCCGGAGGCGACGGTCACGGACGTCGCGAGTGTGAAGGGCATCATCCTCGACCGTGTGCGGTCGCAGACGGTGGGCGACGAACTCGACCGCTACATCGGCTCGCATCCGATGGCGGGCCGTGAGAAGTCCGGCGCCGTCGCCGCCCGGGTCGACCTCTTCGAGGCCCGCCCCTGGGTGGTCTGCTCCGACGAGCACACGCCGCAGCACCGGCTGGCCCAGGTCGTCGCCGCCGCCGAGGCCGTGGGCGCCACGGTCCTGCACCTCGAGCCCGAATTCCACGATTCCTCCGTCGCCCGGGTCTCCCACGCACCGCAGGTGATCGCGTCCCTCATGGCCGCGCAGCTCATCGAGATGCCCGTGGACGGCATCGCGCTCGCGGGGCAGGGCCTGCGGGACGTCATCCGCATCGCGGCGTCCGACCCCGGTCTCTGGACCCAGATCCTCGCGGGCAACGCGTCAGCGGTCCGGGACGTCCTCATCGGTGTGCGCGACGATCTCGACCGTGTGGTCGAGGCCCTGTCCCTGGAACCCGGCGGGTACGGGGTGCTGGCATCGACGATCGCTGCGGGCAACGAGGGCCACCAGCGGATCCCGGGCAAGCACGGCCAGGCCCCCACGGTCTACGGCACAGTCACGGTCGTCGTGGGCGACGAGCCCGGCGGGCTCGCGCGCCTCTTCAGCGACGTGCACGACCTCGACATCAACATCGAGGACGTGCGCATCGACCACGCGACGGGCCACCGGCTGGGCAGCACGGACCTCATGGTGCTGCCGGACCGCGTACAGGACCTCGTGGTCGGTCTCGGCCGACGGGGGTGGCGCCTGCCCGAGCACCCGGACGCCGAGGGCCAGGACACATCCGATCGACCCGTGGGCGGCTCCGCATCCGGATAGGGTGGACAGAGCACAGCAGAAGCGAGAGAGGTTCTCATCACATGGCAGTCATCGCGATCGACGGTCCCAGCGGCGTTGGGAAGTCCAGCACGTCCAAAGAGGTGGCACGCCGCCTGGGATACGGCTACCTCGACACCGGCGCGATGTACCGTGCGATGGCGTGGCTGTGCCTCAATCGCGGCGTGACCGATCCCGGGGACGTCGTCGAACTCATCCGCGGGGCGGACCTGGAGATCACGACGGACCCGGACGGTTTCCGTGTGGAGGTCGACGGGATGGACATCACCGACGACATCCGTGGGGCAGAGGTGTCGGAGAACGTCCAGACCGTGTCCGGCGTGCAGGACGCGCGTGACGAGCTCATCGAGCGCCAGCGGGAGATCATCTCCGGCACGCAGCCCGGCATCGTCGTCGAAGGCCGTGACATCACGACGGTCGTCGCACCGGACGCTCCGGTCCGGATCCTCATGACGGCGGACGAGGCGGTGCGCATCGCCCGGCGGTCGACGGAGGTGCACGGCACCGCGGACGCGGCCGCGGTGGAAGCGACGCGGAAGCTCGTCGTCGATCGCGACGCCAAGGATTCGCGGACGACCAGCTTCCTCACGGCGGCGGACGGCGTCCACACACTCGATACGACAGACGTGGGCTTCGAGCAGGCCGTCGAGGCCGTGCTCGCGCTCGTGGAAGGCACGACATCATGACGGACATCCAGGACGGCGGCGCAGCGGACGACGACTTCACACCTGCACCGGACGACGACCTCGTCGACCGGATCGCGCAGATGGACGAGGCGGAGGCCGAACAGCGCGCCGCGTCCCTGCGCAGCGGACTCGAGGCCTACGACCTCGAGGACGAGGACCGTGCGCTGCTCGACGCGTTCGAAACCGGTGACGGCGTCGCCGCGACGATCCCTCCCGCTCCTGTCCTCGCGATCGTGGGGCGGCCGAACGTCGGCAAATCGACGCTCGTCAACCGGATCCTCGGCAGGCGCGAAGCGGTCGTCGAGGACGTCCCGGGAGTCACGCGCGACCGGGTGCGCTACAGCGCGGAGTGGGGAGGTCGTCCCCTCACCCTCGTGGACACCGGTGGGTGGGACATCGACATGCGCGGTATGTCGTCCCGTATCGCCGGCCAGGCGGAGATCGCCGTCGATCAGGCGGACGCGGTCCTCCTCGTCGTCGACGTGACGACCGGTGTGACTTCGACGGACGAGCACGTGGTGCGTATGCTCCGCCGCGCGGGGAAGCCTGTGATCCTCACGGCGAACAAGGTGGACGACGAGCGGGGTGAGATCCAGGCGGCAGAGCTGTGGGCACTCGGGCTGGGTGAGCCGCACACCGTGTCGGCGATGCACGGTCGCGGTGTCGCGGATCTCCTGGACGTCGTCATGGAGACACTTCCCCGCCACTCGGAGGTGGATGCCGCGGAGGAGCCGGGGGGTCCGCGCCGCATCGCACTCGTGGGACGCCCCAACGTGGGGAAGTCGTCGCTGCTCAACCACCTCGCGAAAGAGGAGCGGGTGATCGTCGACAATGTCGCGGGAACCACCCGCGATCCCGTCGACCAGGTGGTCGAGCTGGGCGGCAAGCCCTGGCGGTTCGTCGACACCGCCGGCATCAAGAAGCGTGTCCGGCAGGCGAGCGGAGCGGAATACTACGCGTCGCTGCGCACGCAGACGGCGCTCGAGCGCGCAGAGCTCGCGCTGGTGCTCCTCGAGGCGAACGAGCCGCTGAGCGAGCAGGACATCAGGATCGTGCGCAGTGCGACGGAGGCCGGCCGTGCGCTCGTCCTCGCGTTCAACAAGTGGGACCTCCTCGATGAGGAGCGCAGGCATTGGCTGGAGCGGGAGATCGAGAAGGACCTCGCACACGTCGAGTGGGCTCCCCGGGTGAACATCTCCGCGAAGACGGGGCGGCACGCGGAGAAGCTCGTCCCGGCGATGGAGCGAGCGCTCGAGGGCTGGGACATGCGGATCCCCACGAGCAGGCTGAATGCGTTCCTCGGGGAGCTCGTCGCGGCGAACCCCCACCCGGTGCGCGGTGGCAAGCAGCCGCGCATCCTCTTCGGCACGCAGGTGTCGCACCGGCCGCCCCACATCGTCCTCTTCACGACGGGGTTCCTCGACCCCGGATACCGGCGCTTCATCCTCCGGCGGCTGCGGGAGACATTCGACTTCACCGGCACGCCCATCCAGTTGGGCATGCGGATCCGGGAGAAGAGGAAGCGGCGGTGACCTCCGCGGAGCAGGTGTCGCGGGCACCGTCTTCAGCAGCGCCTCGCTCAGGGACCCCGTCGGTGCGTCCCGGTCGGTAAGCCGTCCTGCCGCTGGTGGAGTGACCTGTTGTCCTCGTGACCGGAGCCACTACGATGTGGGTATGAAAGCGAATACCCTCACCATTCACCCGGTCGATCCCCAGCCACGGCTGATCCGCCAGGCCGCAGAGGTCATCCGGAACGGCGGGCTCGTCGCCTACCCGACGGATTCCTGCTATGCGCTGGGGTGCTCTCTGGAGAACAGGGAGGGGATCGAGCGGATCGCCCGGATCCGCAGCTTGGACTCGAAGCACCACTTCACGCTCATGTGCGATGAGTTCGCGCAGCTGGGACAGTTCGTCATCATCGACAACTCGGCGTTCCGCACGATCAAGTCGCTCACTCCTGGGCCGTACACCTTCATCATGAAGGCGACCAAGGAGGTGCCGCGGAAGATGATGCACCCCAAGAAGAACTCCGTGGGTGCGCGGATACCGGAGAACCCGACCGCGCTGTCACTGGTCCGTGAGGTGGGCGAACCGATCCTGTCGTCGACGCTGCTGCTGCCCGGACACGAGAACCCGCTCACGAACGCGGAGGAAGTCGCCCAGGCGATCGGCAACGACGTCGATCTCATCATCGATTCCGGGACTCCGGGAGTGACACCGACAAGCGTCATCGACTTCACGGAGGGTGCTCCGATCGTCCGTCGTGAAGGGGCCGGGGACGTCTCCCGCTTCGACTGACAGGGGTAGCCCACGACCATCGGCGACGGCGCCGCACGTTCCGCTCGGAGATGACGCCTACGTCCGCGTACAGGACACCTTCAGCGCCCCGGACGGTCCTGTACGCGGACGTAGGTGAGTGGAGGATTGGCCCCTCATGAGACGTAGTCGCGCGGGTCGATGCCGATCGCGCGCAACCAGATCGAGGTGAGAGCGCGTGCCAGACGGTCCGCACCGTCCTCGTCCTCGAATGCGGTGTCACCGGGCTCGACGTACACGTAGTGACAATGTCGACTCACCATGAGACCGAGCGATCTCGCCGTGAGCTCTGGGTCGACGTCACCGTCCACCCTGCCTGCGGCCTGGAGCCTGCGGATCGTCTCCGCGTTCCGCGCGAAGAAGGCTTCACCCCGCTCCCTCCGCAGTGCGCTGATCGAGGGGTCGAGGTGCCTGGCCTCATCGAGGATCTTGTTGAGACCCCGGTTGCGGCGGAAGGCGCGGACGTACTCGAAATTGCCGGATACGATCCTCTCCACCGGGTCGCCCACGTCGACGGGGCGTGAGTGCGTGGGCTGCACAGTCCCTGCGTACGCGTCCTCGACCATAGCGGAGAGCAGTTCTTCGCGGTTCGTGAAGTAGGTGTAGAGGGTGCCCGCCGCGACTCCGGCCTCGGTCGTGACCTCCGCCAGTGTGGATTCGAAGTAGCCCTTGCGCTCGAAGACGGCTCTCCCCGCGCGGATGAGGGCGGCTCGCGTGCGGGCCCCCTTCGCGCCCAACCTTTCAGGATCGCGGCGGACCGTGGTCTCACTCATGACGCCGGTTCCTTCTGGACCAGTGCTCGCTTGAGGATCTTGCCGGACGGCCCCTTGGGCAGCTCGTCGATGAACTCGATGATCCGAGGAATCTTGTAGGCGGCCAGCTTCTCGCGCGTCACGCGCTCCACTTCTGCGGCGTCGAGATCCGACCCCGCTGTGCGGGCGATGACTGCCGTGACCTGCTGGCCATAGCGCTCGTCGGGCCTGCCGACCACTGCGGCCTCCCTCACCCCCGGGATCTCATAGAGGACCTCCTCGACCTCCCGGGGGTAGACGTTGTACCCACCGTGGATGATGAGCTCCTTCATGCGGTCGACGATGAACAGGTAGCCGTCCTCGTCGAGCTTCCCGATGTCGCCGGTGCGGAACCAGCCGTCCGCGTCGAGGACCTCCGCCGTCGCGTCCGGCCGGTTCCAGTAGCCGGCCATGATGGCGGGGCCGCGCAGGCAGACCTCGCCCGGTTCGTTCGGGGCTGCGGGCGAGCCGTCGGGACCGACGACTCGCACCTCCATCTGCGGCACCGCGTACCCCACGCTGCCGAGCTTCCGCACGCCCTTGAGCGGATTGAAGGTCCCCACGGCGCTCGTCTCGGTGAGCCCGTACCCTTCCACGACGGGAGCTTCGAAGCGCTCTTCGAACCTGCGCAGGACATCCGCGGAGATCGCGGCACCTCCGGAGCTCACGGCTCTGAGGGCAGGGGCGGACGCCTCGGTCACCTCTGCGAGGACGGACATCCACATCGTCGGCACACCGGACACGATCGAGATGCGGTCCACGGCGAGGGCGGCGGCGAAGGCGCGCGGGTCCCAGCGGGGGAACAGTGTGACGGGGACGCCCGCGTGCAGCGCCGACAGGGTGACGGTGACGAGACCGAAGACGTGGAAGAGCGGCAGCCCGGTGGCCCAGCGGTCGTCCTCACCCACGTCGATGAGCTCGCCGACGATGTCGACTGTCGACAGCAGGTTGCCGAGAGTCAGCATCGCACCCTTGGGCCGTCCCGTGGTGCCGGAGGTGTAGAGCAGCGCCGCGACATCGTCGCGAGCGCGCTCCGCCGCGGGGAAGTCGACGCGTCCCCGGTCATCGGGGCGGATCTCCGGCCCCTCGGATGCCAGCGGTGCGATGGGCCGGAAGGTCACGTCCGCGGAGGCGGCGGACACCCGTGCCGCCTCCGACAGAGCGGGGTGGGCGGTGACGAGCCGAGCACCGGAGTCGGCCAGGAGGAAGTCGATCTCCCGTGTGGTCGCCAGCGGGTTCACCGCGACGACGACCAGTCCCGCTGCCTGCGCTCCGAAGAACTCGGCCATGAACTCCGGGCAGCTTGGCGCCACGAGGATGATCCTGTCGCCGGGGGACAGGCCCTCCGCGGCGAAGCGATCCCGCGCTGCAGCCGCCTCCCCGAGCAGCCTCGACCACGTGAGGGTCACTCGTGAGTCGCCCGGCGGGGTGAGCAGCGCGGGGTCGTCAGGACGCGCGGCGACCCACGGCAGGAGGAGGGACGTCAGGTCTGAGGCTTGTTTCTGCACGGCCATGATGCTCCTTCGGATCACGGTTCCGGGGTTGCTCCCGGATCTCGTCGGCGAGGCTGCCACGAAGCGGTTCGACAGTGAACGAACGATTGGCAACCACTTGAAATCGAGGTCATCCTCAACTATAGATAGTGGTAAGCCAGCTCACAAGGATGTGCGTGGCACGGAAGGAGAACCGTATGGACGTCAGTGGCCGCACCGCAGTCGTGACAGGAGCGGCAGGCGGCATCGGAGCCGCGCTCGCCGCAGAGCTCACGACACGAGGAGCACGCGTGCTCCTCGCCGACCTCGACCCCGCGGTGGCGCAGACCGCTGCCGGCCTCGGACAGGGCCACTGGGAGGGCGACGTGTCCTCCGCCGACGGTGTCGACGCACTGCTTGCCGCCGCCCGGGCACACCTGGGAGACGTCGACCTCTATTTCGCGAACGCCGGGGTCGGTGGCGCCTCCGGCCTCGGCGACGACCAGGACTGGGACCTCACCCTGGAGGTGAACCTCCGCGCTCATATCCGTGCGGCCCAGAGGCTCGTGCCGGAATGGACGGCCAGGGGAGCGGGCTACTTCGTCGCAACGGCCTCGGCCGCGGGTCTCCTCACCCAGATCGGATCAGCCGGGTACTCGGTGACGAAGCACGCCGCTCTCGCGTTCGCGGAATGGCTGTCCGTCACCTACGGGGACGACGGAGTGCGCGTCTCCGTCCTCGCCCCCATGGGCGTCAACACGAAGATCCTCTGGGGCGACGCGGACAACCCGAAGACCGGGGACGCCCTCGCCGCACAGAAGGCCGTCTCGGAAGCCGGGGGCGTCCTCGAACCGGAGGACGTCGCACGCATGGTGCTGGACTCGGTCGACCGGGAGGACTTCCTCATCCTGCCCCACCCGGAGGTCCTCGACATGTACCGCATGAAGGGATCCGACTACGAACGCTGGCTGAGCGGCATGCGCCGCTACCAGTCGAAGCTCCGCGCGCTCGCGCAGGAGGGCTGACACGGACTCACGCGCAGCACCACCGCGCACCCACGCACATCCACACGCGGACGACAGCCCACTCGAGGGGAAGTCGGCACCGCACTCATCTGCACACACGGACACCGCACCACACCGACGCGGAGACGACGCGTCGCAACGAAGGAGAGCATCATGCTGGAGACGACGGAACGCGGCCAGGAGTATCGGGAGAAGCTGCTGGCCTTCATGGACGAGAAGATCTACCCGGCGGAAGCCGTGTACGCGGAGCAGATGGCTGCGGCGGACACCCCGCACTTCCACCCGCAGATCATCGAAGACCTCAAGGCGGAGGCGAAATCGCGCGGACTCTGGAACCTGTTCCAGCCGCACAAGGAATGGGGGCCGGGGCTCACGAACTTCGAGTACGCCCACCTCGCAGAGATCATGGGCCGCTCCCCGGAGCTCGCTCCGGAGTCGATGAACTGCAACGCCCCGGACACGGGCAACATGGAGGTCTTCACGCTCTTCGGCACGGACGAGCACAAGGAGAAGTGGCTGACACCGCTGCTCGACGGCAAGATCCGGTCCGGGTTCGCGATGACGGAGCCCGCCGTCGCCTCGTCGGACGCGACGAACATCGAGATGCTCATGAAGAAGGAGGGCGACGAGTACATCCTCGACGGCCGCAAGTGGTTCACGTCGAATGCCCTTCACCCCAACTGCAAGGTCCTCATCGTCATGGGCAAGACGGATCCCAATGCGGAGCCGCACCGCCAGCAGTCGATGATGGTCGTGCCGATCGACGCCCCTGGCGTCACCGTCCAGCGCAACCTGTCCGTGTTCGGCTACCACGATCGCGAAGGCCACGCGGACGTCACGTTCGACCAGGTGCGCGTCCCGGCGAAGGACGTCCTCAAGGGCGAAGGGGAGGGCTTCTCGATCAGCCAGGCCCGCCTGGGCCCGGGCCGCATCCACCACTGCATGCGGTCGATCGGTGTCGCGGAGCGCGCCCTCGAACTCATGATCAAGCGCGCCGAGGAGCGCGTGACATGGGGCATGAAGGTGTCGGAGCGGGCGAACATCCAGGACTGGATCGCAGAATCCCGCATCGAGATCGATTCAGCGCGACTGCTCACGCTGCACGCGGCTGACAAGATGGACAAGCACGGCAACAAGGTCGCACGCAACGAGATCGCCCAGATCAAGGTCGTCGCGCCTACTATGGCACTCAAGGTGCTCGACCGTGCGATCCAGATCCACGGCGGCGGTGGCGTCACCCAGGACTTCCCGCTCGCCGGCTGGTGGGCGGGCCAGCGCACCCTGCGCCTGGCCGATGGCCCGGACGAGGTCCACAAGCGTTCCATCGCACGCAACGAGATCAAGAAGCACAGGAAGGACACCGCACGATGAGCGAGACCACCACACGCACGGCGATCGTCACAGGAGGCGCCCGCGGGATCGGAGCCGCGATCGCGGAACGACTCGCCTCCGACGGCATGAACGTCGCAGTCATCGACCTGCGAGAGGACGACACCGCTGATGTGGTCGGTCGCATCCGTGCGGCAGGGGGCACGGCACTGGGAATCGGCGCGGACGTCGCGGACGAGGAGCAGGTCGCCGGTGCGGTCCAGCGCGTCGCAGACGAGGTGGGCGCACCGACGGTGCTCGTGAACAATGCGGGCGTCATCAGGGACAACATGCTGTTCAAGATGACCCGCGACGAGTTCGACACCGTGCTCGGGGTGCACCTCACGGGGAATTTCCTCATGACGCGGGCGGTCCAGGGGCACATGGTCGAGCAGAAGTTCGGCCGCGTCATCTCCCTGTCGTCGACCTCTGCGCTGGGCAACCGCGGCCAGACGAACTATTCCGCGGCGAAGGCCGGCATCCAGGGGATGACGAAGACCTACGCGATCGAGCTCGGGAAGTTCGGCGTCACCGCGAACGCGATCGCCCCCGGCTTCATCGAGACGGACATGACGAAGGCGACGGCGGAGCGCGTCGGTGTCGACTTCGACGACTTCGTGAAGGCCGCGGTCTCGCAGATCCCCGTCGCCCGCTCGGGCAAGCCCGAGGACATTGCGCACACCGCGTCGTTCCTCGCGAGCGAGGGTTCCGGATTCGTATCCGGCCAGGTCATCTACGTCGCCGGTGGACCGAAGGCCTGAGGCGGGGACATGAGCGACCGGGACACAGCACACACCCCGGGTGACCGCACCGCGGACACGGAGGCGATCGACGCCGCCGTGTCCGCGGCGGCGGACGCCGCGCGGGACCTCACCGACGACTCCGCAGTCTGGGGAGTCCTCTACGACCACGGCCTCGCGTGGGTCGACTTCCCCCGCGGCAGCGGGGGCCTCGGCGTCTCCGCGAGCCTGCGCGCCTACGCCCACGAGAAGATCGGCGCCGCAGGCCTCTCCCAGCCCGACCCGCGCCGTAACACGATCGGGTTCGGCATGGCCGCACCGACCATCGCGGTCTACGGGACGGACGAGCAGAAGACATTCCTGCGCGACATCTTCACCCTCGAGAGGATCTTCTGCCAGCTGTTCTCCGAACCGGGTGCCGGCTCCGACCTCGCCGCCGTCGCGACCCGCGCGGTGCGCGACGGGGACGACTGGCGGGTGACGGGCCAGAAGGTGTGGACGTCCGGCGCGCAGAACGCGGACATCGCGATCCTCGTCGCGCGCACGGATGTCGACGTGCCCAAGCACAGGGGACTCACGTACTTCCTCATCGACATGAAGCAGCCGGGGGTCGAGACGCGCGGCCTGCGCCAGATCACGGGCGAGTCCGAGTTCAACGAGGTCTTCCTCGACGACGCGGTCGTCCCGGATTCTCGCCGACTCGGCGACGAGGGCGAGGGATGGCGGGTCGCGAACACGACTCTCAACAGCGAGCGCGTGTCGATCGGCGGGGGTGCCCCGCGTGAAGGCGGCATGATCGGCGTCGTCTCCGATGCGTGGCGGAGATCGACGAAGCATCGCAACCCCGTGCTGCGCGACGAGCTCATCGGCCACTGGGTCGATGCGGAAGTGCAGCGGACCTCCGGGATCCTGCTGAACCAGAAGCTCGCAGCCGGCCGTCCGGGACCGGAGGGCTCCGGGGCGAAGGTGTCGTTCGCGCAGAATGCGCAGGCGCTGTCCGACTTCGACATCCGCATGCGCGGTGTCGACGGGCTCCGCTACGACAGCTGGGAGGACCGCCGCCCCTCCGACTACTCGATGACCGGCAGGAACCCGGTGTACCGGTACCTGCGGGCGAAGGGCAACTCGATCGAGGGCGGCACGACGGAGATCATCCTCAACATCATCGCCGAAAGGGTGCTCGGTCTGCCGGGAGAGCACCGCACCGACAAGGACGTTCCCTTCAAGGAGATGCCACGATGACGGACATCGACCTCCTCCCCACCGATATCGACGGGGATCTGCGCGACAACGTGCGGGCGCTGCTCGCAGAGCGCGCCCCCGCCCAGGACGTCGCCCGCGTCTACGACGAACCGGACTTCGACGCCCCCGCAGTGGATGCGGGGATCTTCGAGGAGCTCGAACTCGCAGGGCTCGTGATCCCGGAAGCGGACGGCGGTGACGGCGCAGGGCTGTCCGCGGCCGGGACAGTGGCCTCGGAGCTGGGACGCGTCCCTGCTCCATCGCAGTTCCTGAGCTCTGCTGTGACGGCTTCACGCATCGTCTTCCGGGCTGCTGCCGCTGAACGGCGCACGGGTGCGGACGGGCCCGCGCACAAGCTCATGCGGCGGCTCGCGACGGACGGGACGACAGCGGCGCTGGCGATGGACGTCACCGCCCGTAAGTGGACCGGCTCCCTCCACGTGTCCGCGAACACGGCGGGTCCGTCCGCCGCGGACGATCCGCTGGAGCCGGGACGCACGGTCGAACTCATCGGCATCGTCCACGGCGTCGCGGACGCGCACCGTGCGGACCTCCTCGTGGTGCCGGCACGGACCGTCGGTGGCGCACTCGTCATCGCGGTCGCCAACGCGTCGGACGCGCACATCCACACGTTCGCGTCGATCGACGAGACCAGGCGGCTGTCCGAAGTGAAGCTCGCAGGGATCCGGGCCCGGGTCATCGCTGTGGGTGACGGAGCGCAGCGCGCTCTCGAACGTGCACTGCTCGACACCCTCGCCGTGCTCGCGTGCGAACAGTCGGGAATCGTGGACGCAGCCTTCGACGCCGGGCTCGCCTACGTGAAGGAACGACGTCAGTTCGGTCGGACGATCGGCTCCTACCAGGCGATCAAGCACCGCCTCGCCCAGTCGTGGATCGTGGCGAACCAGATGCGTGCAGCGGCCACCGCCGCCGTCCGGTCGGTCGACGCGGCCGACGCGGGCACTGTGAGCCGGACGGATGCCGCGATCGCGGTGCGCACGGCCAGTGCGTACGCGAAGGCGCACACCTCCCGTATCGTCGAGGAGGTCCTCCAGTTCCACGGGGGCAACGGCATGACGTGGGAGTTCCCGATCCACCTGCTGCTCAAGCGTGCGAAACTCGATGAAGTCATGATCGGTGGAGCCGAAGCCCAGCGTGACGCGCTGGGCCGGCTCATCGACCTGTGATACGCAGACCACACCCTCACCACCACCACACTGACGAAGGAGCACCATGACACAGGCCGTCATCGTTTCCACCGCGCGCACGCCCATCGGCAAGGCGTACCGGGGCGCATTCAACAACACCCAGTCCCAGGAACTCGCGGGGCACGCGATCCGCAACGCCGTCGAAAGGTCCGGGGTCGATCCGGCGGAGATCGAGGACGTCGTGTTCGGCGCGGCGCTCCAGCAGGGTGCCCAGGGCGGCAACATCGCGCGCCAGTCCGCCATGCGCGCCGGACTTCCCACCTCCGTGGCCGGCATGTCCGTCGACCGTCAGTGCGCCTCCGGGCTCATGGCGATCGCGACCGCCGCCAAGCAGATCGTGCACGACGGCATGAAGGTCGCCGTGGGAGGCGGCGTCGAATCGATCTCGCTAGTCCAGAACGACAAGGCGAACAACTTCCGCGCCAAGGACCCGTGGCTGACGGAGAACCTGCCGGAGATCTACATGCCGATGCTCCACACCGCAGAGGTCGTCGCGGAACGCTACGGCGTGTCCCGTGAGGCGCAGGACGAATACGCGCTGTCCTCGCAGCAGCGCACGGCCGCCGCGCAGGAGGCGGGCCGCTTCGACGCGGAGATCGTACCCCTCACCTCGACGAAGATCGTCGTCGACAAGGAGACGGGCGAGACGAGCGAGGTCGAGGTCACGCTCGAGAAGGACGAGGGCAACCGCCCCACGACGACTCTGGAGAGCCTCCAGGGCCTCAACCCGGTGCTGGAGGCCGGGGTCGCCTCGCAGAACCCGTCCGTCACGGCGGGCAACGCATCGCAGCTGTCCGACGGCGCCTCGGCGTCGGTGCTCATGAGTGCGGAGGAGGCCGACAAGCGCGGGCTCCAGCCGCTGGGAATTTACAAGGGCATCGCCGTCGCCGGCAACGCACCGGACGAGATGGGGATCGGTCCGATCTACGCGATCCCGCGCCTGCTCGAGCGCCACGGCCTCACGGTCGACGACATCGGGCTGTGGGAACTCAACGAGGCCTTCGCCGTCCAGGCGCTCTACTGCCGCGACCATCTGGGCATCGACCCCGAGGTCTACAACGTGGACGGCGGGGGCATCTCCGTCGGCCACCCGTACGGCATGACGGGCGCGCGCCTCGTGGGCCACGCACTCATCGAGGGCAAGCGCCGCGGAGCCAAGCACGTCGTCGTAACGATGTGCGTGGGCGGCGGTATGGGAGCCGCCGGCCTCTTCGAAGTCGTCTGACGAGACCCACACGCTGCGCCGGGGACAACCCCCGGCGCAGCGTCCGTCCTCCTCCCGGCGGTGTGGGGAGGACATGCCCGGCGTCCCCGAGAGGGGCCCGGGCGACGGCGGAGCAGACGAGCCCCGCCGAGCATGCGAACGGCATCAGCGCCGATGCCGAAGAACGGAGAACATCATGAGCTGGTTCGACGAGCGCCCGTGGCTTCGCACCTTGGGAGTGAGCAGCGAGGAAGCCGTCCCGCTGGAACCGTCCACCCCTCTGCGCGACCTCGCGGAGTCTGTCGCAGCCCACCCGGACGTCGCCGCATGGAAGCACTACGGGCAGTCCGCGACCTACGCCGAATTCGACCGTCAGACGACGGCCTTCGCCTCCTACCTGGCCGAGTCCGGCATCCGCCCCGGCGACGCCGTCGGTGTCTACGCCCAGAACTCCCCGCACTTCCCGATCGCGACGTACGGCATCTGGAAGGCCGGTGCCGTCGTGGTGCCGCTCAACCCGATGTACCGGGACGAGCTCACCCACGTGTTCACGGACGCGAACGTCAGGGGACTCGTCGTCCAGCGGGCGCTGTACCTCATGCGGGTGAAGGACTACGCCCAGGATCTGCCCCTCGTCGTGCAGATCGGGGACAACGACTGGGCGGAGAACGGGCCGGACGCGGTCTTCGGGCCGTACGAGGACCTCCCCGACATCCCACTTCCCGACCTCAAGACGGTCATCGAGGAGAGGCTCGACACCGACTTCGTGCCGCTCGACATGGAGCCGGGCGACCCCGCGCTCATCGGCTACACCTCCGGCACGTCCGGCAAGGCGAAGGGGGCGCTGCACGCCCACGCGAACATCTCCTCGAACTCGCGCATGGCCGCGCGCAACGCCGGCCTGCCGGCGGGATCGGGCATCGTGTCGCTCGCCCCGCTCTTCCACATCACCGGATTCATCTGCCAGATGATCGCTGCGGCGTCGAACGGCAGCACCCTGGTCCTCAACCACCGCTTCGACCCGGCGTCGTTCCTCGAACTGCTCAGGCGTGAGAAGCCGGCGTTCATGGCAGGACCCGCGACGGTCTACACGGCCATGCTCGCGAGCCCGACGTTCGGTGCGGACGCCTTCGAGTCCTTCACCTCGATCATGTCCGGGGGTGCGCCGCTGCCGGAGGGCCTCGTCAAGCGGTTCGAGGAGAAGACCGGGCACTACGTGGGACAGGGGTACGGGCTCACGGAGACGGCAGCGCAGGCCGTCACCGTCCCTCATGGCCTGCGCGCCCCCGTGGACCCGGAGTCCGGCAACCTGTCGACGGGCCTGCCGCAGCGCGATGCGATGGTCCGCATCCTCGATGATTCCGGGGGTCCGCTGGGCCCGCGCGAGGTGGGGGAGATCGCGATCTCCGGTCCGATGGTCGCGGGCGAGTACCTCGGCAACCCGCAGGCGACGGCCGAATCGATCCCCGGCGGGGAGCTGCGGACCGGCGACGTGGGGTTCATGGACGAGGACGGCTGGCTGTTCATCGTCGACCGCAAGAAGGACATGATCAACGCGTCCGGGTTCAAGGTGTGGCCCCGTGAGGTCGAGGACGTCCTCTACATGCACCCCGCCGTGCGGGAGGGCGCGGTCGTGGGCGTTCCGGACGAGTACCGCGGTGAGACTGTCGTGGCACAGGTGAGCCTCCAGCCGGACGCACAGGTGACGCCGGAGGAGATCATCGCTCACTGCAAGGAGCACCTCGCCTCCTACAAGGCACCCGTGGAGGTCACGATCGTCGACGAGCTGCCGAAGACGAGTTCGGGCAAGATCCTCCGTCGGACCGTCCGTGACGAGGTCACGAAGGAGCGTGCGGAGCGTCCCGTGGAGGCCTGACCAGCACGGTCAGAGCAAGTCTCCGGGACAGTGAGCGGGGCGTCGACTGAGGTCGGCGCCCCGCTCCGTCTAGGATGAACGGGATGACATCCCTCGATCGCGAGATCCTCCGGCTCGCCGTGCCCGCTCTGGGCGCACTCATCGCAGAACCGCTCTTCCTGCTGGCGGACACCGCGATGGTCGGTCATCTGGGCCCCCAGGCACTGGGTGGGCTCGCGATCGCGTCGACAGTGCTGCAGACGGTGCTGGGCCTCATGATCTTCCTCGCGTACGCGACGACCCCGCGGGTGGCGAAGAGGATGGGGGCCGGTGACATCCGGGGTGCAGTGAGTGCCGGGTTCGACGGGATGTGGCTGTCCGTGGTGATCTCCGCGGGGCTGCTCGCCGGGGGCCTCCCGCTCATCGGTCCCGTCGTCCGTGCCTTCGGACCCGCGCCCGAGGTCGAGGCCGCCGCCATCGCCTACCTCACCCTCTCGTGGTGGGGCCTGCCCTTCATGCTGCTGGTCGTCGCGGGCACCGGGCTGCTGCGCGGGCTGCAGGACACGAAGACGCCCCTGTGGGTCGCCGGCGGCGGGTTCGGCGCCAACATCGGCCTCAACGCGGTCTTCATCTACGGGCTCGACATGGGGATCGCGGGCTCCGCACTCGGCAGTGTCATCGCGCAGGCGGGGATGGCGGCCGTCGTGCTGGCCATCGCCGTCCGGGCAGCGGGCCGCTACGACGCGTCGCTCCTGCCCCAGTGGGGCGGTGTGTGGTCGTCGGCGAAGACCTCGGGCTGGCTGCTGGTCCGCAGTGCCGCGCTGCGCGCCGCGCTCATCCTGCTCGTCTTCGAAGCGACCGCACTGGGCACGACGCAGCTGGCCGCCCTGCAGGTGGTCCAGACGCTGTTCTTCGCGCTGGCGCTCGCGCTCGACGCCCTGGCGATCGCGGGGCAGGCCCTCGTCGCCCTGCGGCTGGGCGCCGAGGACGTCCCGGGCGTGCAGACCCTCACCGCGCGGCTGGTGCGCTGGGGAGTGGGCTTCGGTGCGGTCTGCGCGGTGCTCATCGCCGCCGGCGCGGTATGGATCCCGTACGCGTTCACGGAGGACCCGGCCGTGCGCTCCCTCATCACCGCCATGCTGTTCGTGTTCGCGGTGGGACTGCCCCTGGCCGGGGTCGTGTTCGTGCTCGACGGTGTCCTCATGGGTGCGGAGGACGCACGGTACCTGGCCCTCGCCCAGGTGGCGTCCCTCGCCGTGTTCGCCGCCGTCCTCGTCGGCCTGATGTCCGTGTGGCCGCATGCGGTGACGGCATGGGCCGCTTTCGTGCTGGGCTTCCTGGGCGCGCGCGGGGTGACCCTGAGCATGCGCGCGCGGGGCCGGACATGGATCGACAGGGCACTGGCACGCGGCATCCGGTGACCCGGGTGTTCGCGCCTGCGCCCCTCATCCGACAGAATGTCGCTATGAAGCTTGTTCCGGTTCCCGATGACGCGACCGCGGAGGACATGCTCCGCCCATTCCTTGCACAGACCGTCAACTGGTCGATCGACTCCCCGCCCCTGTCGGACTCCCAGATCGCGGCGGACGACCTGCTGTCCGGTTACCTCGACGGCTGGGGGCGCTCCGGCGACACCGGGGTCGTCATCCTCGATGACGACGATCGACCCGTCGGCGCGGCCTGGGTCCGCCTGCCCGGGGAGGACTGGCGGGGGTTGGGCTGGGCGGGGGATCAGATCCCGGAGCTGCGCATCGCTGTCGACCCTCAGGAGCAGGGCAAGGGGTACGGCACGCACCTCCTGAGGGCCGTCCTCGACCTGCTGCGGCTGGCGGGGCGCGGCTCCGTGAGCCTGGCCGTCCACGAACTCAACACGGCGGGCGAGTTCTTCGCGGAGAACGGCTTCGTCATCGCGGGGCGTCACGGGGACGCGGACGTCCTGCTGCGCAGCATCTGATCACGCAGGACAGGAGCGCGTCCTGACACCCACCCCCACCGATACGATCGGTTGTCGAGTAGTCCCACCCAGCCCCGGAGGAAGCATGCCGCACACGTTCGACGCTCTCATCGCCCTCGAGGAGTCGCTCGACTCCTCGGGTCAGCACCCTGCCGCACCCGTCGTCGCGGGGTCGGAGCAGGGGTCGGGCGTCACCGGACCGCGGACCGCGGTGGCTCGGACTCATCCGGCATGGGCGAACATGGTGGGACCCTACGGGGGAGCGACGGCCGCGCAGGCGCTCGCCGCCGTGACCTCCGACCCCCGTGCGCAGGGCCGGCCCGCCGCGCTCACACTCAATTTCGCGGCCCCCGTGTCGGACGGCCAGCTCTCCATCACGGTGGACCCGGTGCGCACGAACCGATCGAACCAGCACTGGACGGTGCGCGTCGACCAGGAATCGGGGACGGTCATGACGGGGACCGTACTGCTCGCGGGAGGCCGCGAGACGTTCTCCGACACGGAGGCACACGCACCTCACGTCCCCGCTCCCGCGGAGGTGGACGTCGCCCGCTACAGCATGAACCTGCCCTGGACTGACAACTATGTGTTCCGGCTGGTGTCCGGGGTTCCCCACAGGCCGTCCGATTCGTCGGAGACCGTCATGTGGGTCGCCCAGTCCCAGCCGCGGACGTGGGACCACCTGTCGCTCGCGGCGGCCTCCGACGTGTTCTTCCCCCGGATCTTCGCGCGGACGGGCGCGCCGTCGCCCGCCGGCACCGTCACCTACACCGTGTACTTCCACACCGGGCCCGAGGCACTGGCCGCTCAGGGCGAGAACCTCCTCTGCCGGGCCCAGGCCTCGCGCTTCCACGAGGGCCTCTTCGACCAGGTGGGCCATGTGTGGGGCGAGGACGGACAGCTGCTCGCCACGACGACCCAGCTGGTCTACTTCAAGGGTGTGTGAGCCGACGACGTCCGAACCGGAAGCGGAGGTGCGATGGACGCGCTGTTCGGAGACGACCTGCTGGAGAGACCCCGCAGGGAGGTGGCCCCCGGCGCTGTCTGGGTGCCCGGCTTCCTCGATCCGACTCAGCAGGCGTGGCTGGTCGCACGGTTCCGCGAGTGGGCGGAGGGCCCGGTCCCACCGCGTGCCGCGAAGGTCCGCGGTCACGAGATGAGCGTGAAGACGGTCTGCCTGGGCTGGCACTGGCGCCCTTACGCATACACGCGTGAAGCGGTCGACGTGAATGGCCGCGAGGTCCTGGACGTCCCCGACTGGATGGTCCGTCTGGGCCGCAGCGCCATCGCCGCCGCATACGGGGACGACCCGGGGGAGTGGTCCGAGACCCTGCGTCTCGAGGGTGACTACACGCCGGACACGGCTCTTGTGAACTTCTATGATGAGGCGGCGCGGATGGGGATGCACCAGGACAGGGACGAAGTGTCCCGCGCACCGGTCGTCTCCCTGTCGATCGGCGATTCCTGCACCTTCCGGTTCGGCAACACGGAGACGCGGAACAAGCCCTACGAGGACCTCGTCCTCGAATCCGGCGACCTGTTCGTGTTCGGCGGCCCCTCGCGGCTGGCCTACCACGCGGTCACCCGGATGCACCCGGGGACCGCACCTCCCGGCTGCGGACTGGAGGCAGGGCGCATCAACATCACTCTGCGTGAGACGGGACTCGACGGATGACGGGCCATGAGTGCGGGCAGGCGATGAGGGATGGTGAGCGATGACGGACGGAACGGTGACGGGTGACGACGGCCTCGCGCGTCCTGCCTGGGCGGCCCATGACCCGCTGCTGCGCGACTACTACGACACGGAATGGGGCATGCCCGTCCGTGACGAGCAAGGGGTCTTCGAGCGTCTCAGCCTCGAAGCGTTCCAGTCCGGGCTGTCCTGGGCGACGATCCTGAGGAAGCGGCCCGCCTTCCGCGACGCCTTCGCGCACTTCGACCCGGAGACCGTCGCACGCTTCCGCGACGAAGACGTCGAACGCCTCCTGCACGATGCCCGCATCGTGCGCAACCGCGCGAAGATCCTCGCGACCATCACGAACGCGCAGGCGACGCTCGCCCTGAGGGACGACGGCGGCCTCGCAGACCTGGTGTGGTCCTTCCGCCCCGACGAGACCCCGCAGCCGCGCGCAGCCGCGGAGATCCCCACGCAGTCGGAGGAATCCCGTGCGCTCGCCCGCACGCTGCGTGCCCACGGGTTCCGGTTCGTCGGCCCCACGACGATGTTCGCCCTCATGGAAGCGCTGGGCATCGTCGACACACATCTGATCGGATCCCACAGGAGAGGCACGTCGGGGGTGTGGACGTGAGCGCGCGACCGGGCGGGCCACCCTCCCGCCGTCCTGGCCCGCCGTCCGGACCTCCGGACCCCCGGGTGCGTGCGGCTACGCCGCGGCGGGTGCTCGTGGTCTCCGTGGTGCTGGGCTGGCTCGCGGCGGCAGCGACGGCTCTCCTCTTCGTCCTGCTGGGAGACGCGATCGACCGACTCGCGCTCGACGGTGCCGTCGTCCACTCCGTCGGCAGCACCTCTTCCGCCGCCGGCGGTCCAGCATGGATCGCTGCGGCCTCGGCGCTGGCGTGCGTGGCGGCTCTCTGCGCGGGCATCGGCACGTGGTTCAGCGAGTGGGCGGCTTCGCAGACGGAGACCCGGCTGCGGAACGCCGTCGTGTCCGCGGTCTTCCGCGGCGGGTCCGTTCGGGCATCCGCCCAGGTCGGCAGGCTCATGGCCACGGCGACCACGTCCGTGGAGAAGGCCGCGCAGTACCGCGCCTCGTTCCTCGGCCCCATCACCGCGTCGCTCACCACACCCCTCCTCGTGCTCGTCGTCATGGCCCTCGCCGTCGATCCGCTGACTGCGGGCGTCCTGTGTGCTCTCGTCCTCCTGGTACCCGTCCTCATCGGCGGGTTCCAGCGGCTGGTGCGTCCGGTGGGCGGAGCGTACCGCAGGTCCCAGGCCGCGCTCACGAGCGCTTTCCTCGACGCGATCCAAGCGCTCGAGACGCTCGTCTATGCGCGTGCCGCCCATCGACGGGCAGCAGTCCTCGCTGCCCGCGGCGAGGAGCACCGTCGCACGCTCATGCGGATGCTCGCGGTGAATCAGCTGCTCATCCTCGTCGTCGACGCGGCGTTCTCCCTGGGGGTGGTGGTCGCCGCCGCTGTGCTCGCGACCGTGCGTGTGACGAGTGGGGACCTGTCACTGGGTGGCGGCATCACGATCCTGCTGATGTCCACACTGGTGATCGGACCCGTCGACGTCGTGGGCCAGTTCTTCTACATCGGCATCGCCGGCCGGGCGAGCCAGGCACAGATCAGCTCGATCCTCCGCGACGGGGACGGTGCGGCCTCCGCGGAAGCCTCCCAACTCACGGGAGCGTCCCAGCCGACGGGAGCGTCCGGATCGGAGGGAAGCACACGGTCGACGGAAGACACCCCCGTGTCGGAAGACTCCCGATCGAGGACGGGGCTGGGAGCAGAGGCGGCCGGGGCGCACGCGGAGGCGATCGTGCTCGACGGCGCGACGGCCGGCTGGCCGGGCGGCCCCGCCGTCCTCGACCGCTTCTCGCTGCGGGTGACACGCGGAGAGCGGGTCGCCCTCGTCGGTCCCAGCGGTGCAGGGAAATCGACCGCTGCCGCGCTCATCCAGGGCCATCTCACGGCACGCTCGGGAGTCGTGCGGGTCGCAGGCGTCGACCCCGCGCTCGACCCCGCAGGCGTGCGGGCGCGGATCGCCGCCGTCGAACAGCGGACGTTCTTGTTCCTGGGCTCGATCGCGGACAACCTGCGGATGGCGGCGCCGCACGCGAGTGTCGAGGAACTGTGGAAGGCACTCGAGCGGGCAGGACTCGCGGACGACGTCGCATCGATGCCGCACGGTCTCGAGACGGACGTGGGGGAGCAGGGTGCACTGCTGTCCGGGGGACAGGCGCAGCGTGTGGCGATCGCCCGGGCATGGCTCACGGACGCACAGATCCTCGTCCTCGACGAACCGACCTCTCAGGTGGACCTCGCCGCAGAGGCCCAGATCCTCGCGGCCCTCGCGTCGCTCGCAGAGGACCGGACTGTCCTCATGATCGCGCACCGGCCCGGGGCGATCCTTGCCGCGGACAGGATCGTGCGGCTCGACCCCGGCGCACCCGAGGACGCGCGGACACGACAGGGGAGTGGCGTGTGAGCACACCGCATACGGCAGCGACCGAACGCAGGAGAGACACGACCCGGTGGCTGCTGGGCAGTGCCCGGGGGCTGCTGACACCCCTCCTGTCGGCAGCCGCTGCGAGGATCGTCTCCCAGCTGCTGGGGGTGGCTCTGCTCGTGCTCACCGCCGGAGCTCTCGCGAGCGCCGCGGGAGGAGCGGACGGAGTCCACGTCGGGCAGCTGTCCGCCACCCTCGTCGTCATCGCGCTCGCGAAGGCGGCGCTGCGCTATGCGGAGCACTACGCGGGGCACTGGGTGGCCTTCACGGCCCTGCAGCGTCTGAGGGAACTGTTCTTCTCATCCCTCGTCCCGCAGGCGCCCGCCGCGACGAAGGGCAGAGCCGGCGCAGCGCTCACGGAGACCGCCACACGGGACATCGACCGGATCGAGGTGTTCTTCGCGCACACGTTCCCTCCGGCCGTCTCTGCCGTCGCGACACCCGCTGTCGCACTGGTATGGCTGGGCGTCGCCGTGGACGCCGGGCTCGCGCTGCTGCTCGCTCCCTTCGTGTGCGCGGTCCTCCTCCTGCCGCTCGTCTCCGCACGCACGGTCTGGAACGCGGCCCGAAGAGTGGCCGAAAGGCGGGGCACAGTCGCGGCACGGATCGGCGACGACGTCCACGGCACCCGCGACGTGCTCATGCTGGGAGCCCAGGAGCGTCGGCTCGCGGACCTGGACGCAGACGGTGCGACGCTCACGGAGGCGCGGTCCGCCTCGGGAGCGGTGCAGGGGGCACGGCTGGGCGCGATCGACCTCGTCCAGGCCTGCTCGCTCATCGCGGTGGTCGTCTTCGGCCTCCATACCGGGGCGGGGGTCCACGCCGTCGTCCTCGCGCTCGCAGTCGCGATCGGGCTGCGAGGGCCCGCACGCGGGGTCGATTCGTTCACTGCGGGCCTCGACGCGGCCCTCGCGTCCGCCCAGCGGCTCCGCGCGATCGTGGAGGCGCCCCCTGTGGTCACGGACCCGGACAGCGACGTGGGATCGATGACGACCGTGACGGCGGACGACGTGCCGGGTCCGTCCGAGGCATCGGAACAGGACGAGCAGTCATGGACGAATGGCGAGGCACCGCGAGGAGGTGTCGAGGTGGCCTTCCGGGAGGTGTCGTTCACCTACCCCGGAACGGACACGGCAGCGGATGCGGGAGCCGCGCGACCGCGCAGGGCACTCACAGGCGTGAGCGTCACCTTCCCCGCCGGAGAATGGTCCTGCGTGGTCGGAGTGTCAGGCAGCGGCAAATCGTCTCTGGCCTCTCTGCTCCTCCGCGCATGGGACCCGGATGACGGGCTCGTGGTCTGCGGGGGGACCCCGGTCGCAGCCTTGCCTCTCGACGCGCTGCGGTCCCGTGTCGCACTCGTCGACCAGAGGCCGACCCTGCTCGTCGACACGGTCGGAGCGAACCTGAGGCTCGCGAACCCGGACGCGACGGACGCCGAGGTCGACGACGCCCTGCGCGTCGTCGGACTCGACGCCTGGGCAACGTCCCTGCCCGAGGGTCTCGACACCGTGCTCACCTCCGGTCGCACACAGGTGTCGGGCGGACAGCTGCAGCGCCTCGCGCTCGCACGCGCGCTCCTGGCGGAACCCGACGTCCTCGTGCTCGATGAGGCACTGAGCCAGTTGGACGAGCAGACCGCCGACGATGTGCGGGGCGCCCTCCTCGACCAGCGGCCCGGTCGCACGACGCTCGAGATCACCCACCGGGTCGACCGAGTGCCCGATGGTGCCTTCGTCGCCGTCATAGACGCCGGCAGACTCGTCGAGCGGGGGCGAGCGGGCGACCTGCGTGCGCGCGGAGGTGCCTTCAGCCGCCTGGACTCCCGGTGACGCGCGGTGCTCCGGGGCCCAGTGGTGCGGACCGCCGCGCGATCGTCGCGGTGCGCCCGACCCGTGAGGTGCTGCAGGAGGTGCCGGACCCTCGGCAGCTCCTCAGTGCGGTAGAGCGGGACCGGGCCGCAGCCTTCCGGTACGACGCCCACCGTGACGACTTCGTCGCGGCGCACGTGCTCGTGAGGATGTGCGCCGCGGAGCTCGTGGGAGGGCGTCCCGAGGATCTCACCGTAATCCAGCGCTGCAGCTCCTGTGGAGGCCCTCACGGAAAGCCCGTGGTCATGGGCCACGACGAGGTCCACGTGAGCTGGTCGCACGCAGCGGGCGCGGTGGCCGCCGTTGCAGCGCATGCGCTCTGCGGGATCGACCTGGAGCCCCGAGCGGACGATGTCGATGCGGCGCTCGTCGACCTCGCCCTGACGGAGCGGGAGAAGCGGCTGGTCGAGTCGTCACGGCGGCCGGGCACGGCACTCCTCCGTCTGTGGCTGCGCAAGGAAGCGATCGTGAAGACCGGGGAGACCAGCCTCGATGCGGTGTTCTCCCTCGATGTCACAGATGCTGGAGGGGGCGTTCTCAGAACCAGGACGGCGTCAGGTGCGGCAGGCCGCAGCTGGGCGATCGCGGAGCACCGGTCGGCCACGCACCTCGCAACGGTGCTCACCGCAGGAGGTGTGACCATCTGCCTGCACGGTGCGGAGACCGAGTGACGCGCGGTCCGAACGCGGGCGGAGACACAAGAATGCCGGAACATCGACTCGATGTTCCGGCATCTTCGCTGGTCGGGCTAGCGGGATTCGAACCCACGACCTCCTGACCCCCAGTCAGGCGCGCTACCAAGCTGCGCCATAGCCCGTCCCGGTCCGCGAAGGACCGTGGACGACCATATCCGACCGCTTCACCCGGGAGCAAATCGGTGGCAGGGCCGGTGGCGCAGAGGTCACTGCTCCGGGGAGAATCGGGGAATGCCGCCAGATCGGAGTCGAAAACGGTCCAGATGCGATCTGCGCCACCGATGCGGCTATGCTGGTGGGGATAGTCCTGACGAGGAGGAGTTGACATGGCTGATCTCACCTTTCCCGAAGGCCTGCGCTATTCCGCAGAGCACGAGTGGGTTGCCCGGACCGACGACGATTCGGTGGTCCGCGTGGGGATCACCGATTTCGCGCAGGACTCACTGGGCGACGTCGTCTTCGTGGACATGCCTGAACCGGGGGACACCGTCACCGCGGGTGAATCGAGCGGTGAGGTGGAGAGCACGAAGAGCGTGTCGGATCTCGTCGCTCCGGTGTCCGGCGAAGTCATCACGGTGAATGAAGCACTGGAGGACTCTCCGGAGACGATCAACTCCGACCCGTACTCTGAAGGCTGGATCTACGATGTCCGCCTGTCCGACCCGGCGGAGGTCGACGCACTCATGGACAGCGCCGCCTACCGTGCGGCAGTCGAAAGCGAAGGAGCCTGATGTCCCAGCAGAACGGTGGGTTCCCCAACGGTCAGCAGCCGTGGACGGATCAGGAATCGACCTCGGCGACGCCGCACGTCTTCCCGTTCGGCGGCCAGCAGCAGGGTGAGCCCGAAGCTCCCCAGCCGCCACAGGACCCCGCACAGGGCTCGCAGCCCCAGCAGCAGTGGGGGCAGCCCCCACAGACTCACCAGGAGTGGCCTCAGCAGGGCGCAGCGCAACCGCAGTACGGACAGTCGGCCTACGGTGACGCCCCCTATGGCAGTGCCCCCCAGGGGCAGGCTCCCCAGGGCTCCCAGCCGCAGGCATGGAGCCAGGAGCAGCTCGACCAGCAGTGGGCCCAGCAACAGGGACAGGTGCCGC
Source organism: Brevibacterium yomogidense (assembly GCF_016107685.1). GTDB lineage: Bacteria > Actinomycetota > Actinomycetes > Actinomycetales > Brevibacteriaceae > Brevibacterium > Brevibacterium yomogidense. The sequence continues at coordinate 861,489 of NZ_JABASY010000002.1, read as the reverse complement.
CGCAGCAGTACGGGCAGCAACCACCCTCCGGCCAGCCCGGTCAGTGGGACCAGCCCGCTGCTCCCTTCGGCTCGGGACCGCAGCACCAGGGCCCCGGCCAGGGCGCTCAGCCGCAGTTCGGTTCGCAGGGCCAGACACAGGGCGGCCCCCCGCAGCAGTGGAGTGATCCGAACGCCGCTCCCGCCGGGCAGCCCCAGGGAAGCCAGGGGAACCAGAGCAGCCAGCAGTTCTCCGGGATCCTGGATCCGCACACCGGTGAGATCCACCCGGTCCCCGACCTGCAGAACCTCGACGAGACCGACGCACTGCTGGTCGTCGTATCCGGACCAGACGCCGGCGCGCAGATCCTCCTGGACACCGATGTCGTCACGGTGGGGCGCAGCCCCAACGCGGACATCTTCCTCGACGATGTGACCGTGTCGCGCAAGCATGCGGAGTTCGTGCGCACACCGTCGGGCTTCACACTGCGGGACACCGGATCACTCAACGGGACGTATGTGGGGCGGCAGCTCATCGACTCGATCGAGCTGCAGAACGGTGCCGATGTGCAGATCGGCAAGTTCCGGATGATCTTCCAGCAGCGTCCGCGGACGAGCTGAGCGCGGACCCGATGGCGGATCTCGAAGTCGAAGTCGTCGGAATCCGGATCGAGCTACCCGCGAATCAGCCGATCCTCGTCCTCAAAGCGGTCGACAGACCCCGATACCTGCCCATCTGGATCGGTTCGAACGAATCGGCACTCATCCAGATGACGCAGAAGGGACTCGTCACCGCACGACCCCTCACCCACCAGCTGCTCATCGACGTCCTGGACCACTACGGTGCTCGGATCGAACGGGTCACGGTGACAGGTCGCGAAGAGCACACGTTCTACGCGCGCATCGACACCTCCGACGGGAAGCGGATCTCCGCCCGCCCGTCCGACGCGGTCCTCCTGGCACTCACCGCCGACGCACCCGTCTACGTGGCGGAGTCCGTCCTCGACGCGGACGGGATCGATGCACCCGAACCCGACGAAGAGGCCGTGGCACAGTTCCGGGAGTTCCTCGATCACGTGTCCGCAGAGGATTTCGGTGCCGACGAGGGAGCTGACCCCGCCTCCTCGGAGGACGAGGACGGCACCTCGGAGGAGCCCTCCGACACGCAGAGCAGTGTCTCCGAAGCACAGGGCACCGAACAGGATGACACGACGGGCGGCGACGACACGACCGACGACGGTCCCTCTGCGGACGACGCCGCCGAAGGCGACGAGGACAGCCGCTGAGCGGTCGTCCGCGCCCTCCCACACGACACACCAGAGAAAGGCTCGATCGATGAGCTTCCACGCTGACCCGCGCTTCTTCGAAGCGGTGGGTTCCCTCCAGGCGACTCCCGAAACCCTTGCGGGGCTCGAGGAATGGCGCGAGCTCGAGCCTCAACAGCAGCCCACCTACACGGACCCCGCGGAGCTGGAGGCCGTTCGCGGCGAACTGCAGACGGTGCCACCGCTGATCTTCGCCGGCGAAGCAGACCTGCTCGCCAGCCGGATCGCCGAAGCGTCGGCTGGACGGGCTTTCATCCTCACGGGAGGCGACTGCGCGGAGACGTTCGCGGACGCAGAAGCGGACAAGATCCGCCGCCGCATCCAGACAGTGCTCCAGATGGCGGCCGTCCTCACCTACGCGGGTTCCGTGCCCGTCGTGAAGATGGGGCGCATGGCCGGTCAATTCGCGAAGCCGCGGTCCTCCGACGTGGAGACGCGGGAAGACGTCACACTGCCGTCATACCGCGGTGACATCGTCAACGGCCACGAGTTCACACCGGAAGCGCGCAGGCATGACCCGAACCGGTTGCTGCAGGCGTACCACGTGTCGGCGTCGACTCTCAACCTCATCCGCGCGTTCACGCAGGGCGGGTTCGCGGACCTGCGTCGTGTCCACGACTGGAACCGTGGTTTCCTCGGGTCGAACCCCAACTACCACCGCTACGAGCAGATCGCTCGGGAGATCGACCGGGCGCTGAAGTTCATGGCCGCGTGCGGGGCGGACTTCGACGCTCTCAACTCCGTCGAGTTCTTCTCCGCGCACGAAGCCCTCCTGCTCGAGTACGAGAGGGCGCTCACGCGCATCGACTCGCGCACCGGCAATCCGTACGCGGTGTCGGGACACTTCCTGTGGATCGGTGAGCGCACGCGGGACATCGACGGTGCTCACGTCGACTTCCTCTCCCGCGTCCACAACCCGATCGGTGTGAAGCTGGGTCCGACGACGACGAAGGACGACGTGCTCCGGCTCGTGGACAAGCTGGATCCCGCACGCACCCCCGGCCGGCTGAGCTTCATCACCCGGATGGGAGCCGGGCGGATCCGGGAGACCCTGCCGGCTCTGCTTGCGGAGGTCGGGGAGGAACTGCCGCAGGTGACGTGGGTGTGCGACCCGATGCACGGCAACACCATCACGGCCGGGAACGGTTTCAAGACGCGTCGTTTCGAGGACGTCCTCGAGGAGGTCGCAGGCTTCTTCGACGCGCATGCGGAAGCGGGCACGGTCCCCGGCGGACTCCACATCGAGCTCACGGGCGACGACGTGACGGAGGTCCTCGGAGGAGGTGCGGAGATCGACGAAGAGGGTCTGCGCCGCCGCTACGAGACGCTCGTCGATCCTCGTCTCAACCACGACCAGTCGCTGGAGATGGCGTTCCAGGTCGCGGAGCTCCTCACACAGGCGTCCAAGGCGTGACGGTGTCGTTCGAGTCCCCCGTCGACCTGCGCTCCGACACGCTCACGCGTCCCACCCCGGGCATGCGGAAGGCGATGGCCGAGGCGGACGTGGGCGATGACGTCTACGGGGAGGACCCGACCGTCAATGCACTCGAGCGGCGGATCGCAGAGCTGTTCGATCACGAGGCCGGGCTCTTCTGCCCGTCCGGCTCGCTCACGAACATGGTGGGGGTCGCGGCCTCCGTGGGGCGCGGTCAGGAGCTCCTCGCGGAGTCGCGTGCTCACATCCTCCGCTCCGAGGTGGGCGGGCACGGGGCGATCGCGGGGGTCACGAGTCGGACGTGGATATCGCCCGACGGCACCCTGTCTGCGGACGACGCGATCGCGCTGGCAGAGCAGCCCCGTGGGTACAACCAGGTGGGCACCGCACTCATCGCGGTGGAGAACACGCACAACTTCTCCGGCGGTCGCATCGCGGACATCGACGAACTGCGACGCCTGCGCGAGCTCACCGATGCCCGTGGCATCCGCATGCACATGGACGGTGCGCGTGTCGCCAATGCGGTCGTGGCGAGCGGAACCTCGTTCGCGGATCAGGGCAGCGCGGTGGACACGATGAGCGTCTGCCTGTCGAAGGGACTGGGTGCCCCCGTGGGCAGCGTCCTGACCGGTCCGTCCGCACTGATCGAAGAAGCCCGATACCTGCGCAAGCGATACGGGGGCGGCATGCGACAGGCCGGCATCCTCGCTGCGGCGGGCCACTACGCGCTGGACCACCACATCGAGAGGCTCCGGGACGACCACGCGAACGCGGAGCTCATCGCCCGCGACGTCGCCGCTGCGGTGCCGTCGTTCGTCGACCTGGACACGGTCGAGACGAACATCGTCCTCCTCCGCACGGGCCGAGCAGGGGTGTCAGCGGAGTCCTACGCACACCTCGCGTCCGATCGGGGGGTGCGCATCCTCGCGATGAATGAGGGCGAATGCCGTCTCGTCACCCACCTCGACATCTCCGAGGAACAGGCCCGTGCCACGGGCCGTGTGCTCGCTGAGATCGCGGAGCAGACCGCGTCAGCCGTCGTCTGAGGCGGAATCGCCGCTGTCGGAATCGGACTCTGAGTCCTCTGCAGCTTCCTTGCCCTTCGACACTTTCAGCATGATGAGGTCGCCGTCGTGCTTGGACTCACCGCCTCGCGGGAACTGTGAGATGACCTTGCCCGCAGGAACCTCGTCGTCGAACACGTCGTCGCGAGAGATCCGGAAGCCCATCCGGGCGAGCTTGCCGAACGCGGAGTCGTAGTCGAGGCCGGTGACGATGGGCACCTCGACCGGTTCGACCCCCTTGGAGACGACGAGGTCGACCGGTGTGCCCTTCGCGACGGGCTCCTCGCCCTCGCCCTGGCTCACGACGTCGCCCTCCGGGACGTCGTCGGAGAACTCCCGCGTGATCTTGCCAAGCACCATGCCAGCGGATTCCAGTGTCGTCCGCGCATCCGCTTCCGCGGATCCCGTGACGTCCGGGACCGTGAAGAGCTCTTCGCCCTGTGACACGGTCACGGTGACCACCGAACCGCGATCGAGTTCAGCGCCCGCACCCGGGTCGACGTCGAGGATGCGGCCTTCGGGAATCGACTCGCTGTATCCGTCTGCGGTCTCTGCGCGCAGCCCGACGTCCTCCAAGAGGGTGATGAATTCCTGAGGGTCCTGTCCGGCGGTGTAGTCCGGGACCGTGGCGGTCCTGTCCGTGAGCGCCATCGCGGCGCCGACGGTGAGGGCGGCGGTGATGAGGACTGCGGCGAGGGCGAGGAGGATCCCACGCCGGCGCTTCCGGGTCCGCTCTGCGCGGGGCGCACTCCCTGCCGTGGCCGAGGCCCCGGCGGCCCGCGCGGGTGGTTCGTCCTCCGAAGCCCTCTCCTCGTCGGTCGTGCCGTTGCTGGTCGGATTGTCACCCCGGTCGGTCCTGCCGACGGAGGAGGCCGCCATCGACTCTGCGCCGGGTTCACCGTCCTCGGCGAGGTGAGCGGACGCACCGGGCGAGGCGGACCCCGACGTGCTCTCCGTCGCCGGGTCGTCGTCCGCGAGGAAAGGGATCTCGTCTGTGCCCGCGTTCGCCCTGATCGGTTCCGACGAGGCCCCGGGTTCGAAGATCGTCGCAGTGGGGACGAGGAGGGGACGCGTGGCGAGGGCCGGGTTCTCCGGCACGTCGTCGATCCCCAGATCCAGTTCTGCGGGCGTGAGGGTGGACCGCGCCTCCGTGACCGCATCGCGCAGCGCAGTCGCACTCTGCGGACGGTCCTCTGGATCGCGTGACGTCGCCCAGAGGACGAGCGCGTCGAGCTGCGGGCTGAGCCCGGGCCGCTCGTCCGACGGCGCCGGCACGTCGTCGTGGACGTGCCGGTAGGCGACCTGGATCGGAACGTCGTCCGTATACGGCTGGAAGCCGGTGAGCATCTCGTACAGCATGATGCCGACGGTGTAGAGGTCCGTGCGGCCGTCTGCGCCGGTGCGCGTCACGAGTTCCGGCGCGACATAGCCGACGGTGCCCATGAGGGTCTTCGTCGTCGTCGCCGCGCTCACGGCCCGCGCGAGACCGAAATCAGCGAGCTTGATCTGACCGTCCGCGCCGAGGAGGACGTTGTCCGGCTTGAGATCCCGGTGGATCATCCCCGCCCCGTGGACGGCCTCCAGCCCGGCGAGGATCGCGTCGAGCACGATGAGTGACTGCCCGGGCGTGAGCATGCCGCGGTGACGCAGCTCCTTCCGCAGCGTGACGTTCGGGAGGTACTCCATGACGAGGTAGACGGCATCGCCGTCACGACCCGTGTCGTGCACCGCGACGACGTTCGGGTGGATGAGATGCGCCGCGGACCGCGCCTCGCGCTGGAACCGCTCGACGAAACCCTCGTCGTCGAGCAGGTGACGATGCATGACCTTGAGGGCGACAACGCGGTCCAGCCGCAGGTCGGTGCTCTTGTATACCATCGCCATGCCGCCTCGGGCGACGGGGTCGTCGATCCTGTACCTGTCATCGAGGATCTGACCGAGCAGCGGATCGGTGAGTGTGGTCATCGGCTCTCCTCTGCGCGGGTCCGGTCGGCGATGATCTGCACGTTCGACGCGAACATGCGTGCGTCGCGGTGCGGACCGCGAGCGCGGACGGACGTGAGGCCCTGGTAGTAGGCGGCGAGCGCCTCGGCTTCGTCCTCGGCCCGCTCGAGGAGTGTGGACAGGATGACGACTCCCGCAGCGACGTTGTCGGCGGCATCCAGCACGTCGAGTGGCCTGCCGACCGCGTGGGACGCGCAGTGGGCTGCGTGGGGTGTCACCTGCATGACGCCGATCGCGTTCCCCGGGCTCACGACGGCGTGATGGAAGCCGGACTCCACCTGTGCGACGCCCGCCGCGAGATGGCGATCGAGTCCGTGCTCATCGGCTGTCCGTGCCACGAGCGTGCGGACCGCGGCGCGTGAGGGCGTCCGTCGTGCGAGGAGGCTTCGGCGATTGATCCGCGCCGCCTGCACGGTGGCCTCCGGGTACCCGTCGGACGGAGCGGACAGCGGTGGAAGCTCGAGTGTCTCGATCCGGGGACGCGCGCTCATCGCGCCAGTGCCGGTGAGGTTGAGCAGTTCGCCCTCGACGATGAGGCGGGAATCACCCATCGCGTTGGCCCGCTGCAGATCCGCAGGCCGGAGGCGGTGCCGCGCAGCGATCGATTCGAGTGTGTCCCCGGCACGCGCGCGTTCCGTCGCAGGCCCGTCGGTCAGTTGCCGTTCCGGGAGGGAGACGACCTGACCGGGGCGCAGGTGCGGCTGTCGGGCGAGTCCGTTGAGATCGACGAGGGCGGGCACGGAGACGCCGAATCGTGCGGCGACACTCACGAGATCGTCGCCTCTGCGGACGCGATACGTCCGGCCTCCATGCGTGACGGGCACCGATTCCGTCGCCGTCCCGGATGTGAACCCCGGGCCCGCCGACACCTCGATGGGGAGCGCCGGTGCCGGCACGTGGTCGGGCTCCGTTCGCTGCGGCGGGGGTGACGACAGGAGGGCGGACACGGCGAGGGGATCAGAAGGGGCGCTGTGGCGGGCACGACCGCGACGACCGCGCGAAGGTGGCGCTGAATGCTCCGTCGGCACTGTCCTCATCCGTCCTGCAGGTGGTCTGGTGGTCTGGGGAAGTCGGCATCACGCAGACAGGACCAGCGTAGCCACGAGTCCCGAAGAACCGGCGTCACCCGGAGGGTGTGTCGTCCGGTGGAGCGCGACCTGCGGGTGAGTCGCTACGCTGGGGGAGTGACTGGATCAGACGAACTCGTAGACGCATGGCTCCCGCTGCCCGATATCGCGGAGAGGTCCGACCTCGGCATCTCGAAGGTCCGCAGGTTCGTGGAGGACCGCTCCATCATCGGGGTGAGACGCGGTGACCGTGACATCTTCCAGGTGCCGGAGCTCTTCCTGGGCGCGGACTGGCGCCCCCTCAAGCACCTGCGCGGAACGCTCATCACGCTGCACGACGCGGGTTTCGACGACGAGGCCGCGATCGTGTGGCTCTTCACCCCTGATCCGTCCCTCCCCGGTCGGCCGATCGACCTCCTGCGGGACGGCAACAAGACCGAGGTGCGCAGACGTGCGCAGGCGATGGCCCTCTGACGCGGACGATGACTCTCTGAGCGCTATTTCAGGAGCGGCGGTGCGTGAGGGTGTCGGCGAATGCCCGCAGCGTCGCGACGTCGGCGGGGGACACGCCCCGGTCGGACAGGCCGTCGAGAGCGTCGAGGGCGCGCGCGGTCTCAGCTTCGATGAGGTCCTCGAACGACCGCGCCGCACCGCACGCGGTCATGATCGCGGTCATCCTGCCGAGGTCGTCCGCTGAGATTTCCGGATGTCCCAGTCTGCTCTCGAACCACTCCGCCTCGTCCGGTTGAGCGCGGTCCAGCACTTCGGCGACGAGGATCGTGCGCTTCCCCTGGGCCAGGTCGTCCCCGGCGGGCTTGCCCGTGACCGACGGGTCCCCGTACACGCCCAGGACGTCGTCGCGCATCTGGAACGCCCTGCCCAACGGCAGCCCGAAGTCTGCGAGCGCCGTGAGCAGAGCGGGGTCCGCATCCGCCAGCGATGCGCCCAGTACGAGCGGCTGGACCACCGTGTACTGCGCGGTCTTGTGTGTGAGGACCTCGTCCGCGCGAGTCCTCAGCTCCTCTCGCGGGATGTGCGCGGCCTGGAGCTCGACGTCGAGGAACTGTCCCAGCATGACGTCGCGGCGCAGCGCGGCGTGGGCGGAGCGTGCGGCGGGGGAGTTCGCGAAGCCGGCGGAGTCGAACAGCTCCTCACTGAGCGCCAGGCAGAGGTCGCCTGCGATGATTCCCGCACTGGTCCCGTAGAGCTCGGAGTCCCCCGCCATCCGGGTGCGGGCGTGCGCATCCCGGAAGCGTGCGTGCACCGATGGCCGACCGCGGCGGGTCTCCGACTCGTCGATGATGTCGTCATGGACCAGCGCCGCCGCGTGGAGCAGCTCGACCGATCCGGCCGCAGCCGCGATGGCGTGCCGGTCCTCGCCACCGGCCAATTCGTAGCCCCACCAGAGGAGGACCGCCCGCACACGCTTCCCCCCGGCGGTGAACGTGCGCAGCGGTGTGAGGAGCCTGTCCGCGACGGGGGAGATCCGTCGAAGCGTCGTCGTGGTGCGGTCGAGGAACTCCGCGAGACCCGCGTCGACCTGTGCGCGGACGTCCGCGTGCGGGGTCAGGCGCGGTCCGTGTGCGGCGTGCGCTGCGGGCTGCGGGCTCCGAGTGCTCGGACCCGTCACGGAAGGACCTGGCCGCCGATGGTGACGAGCAGGGTGTCGTCGTCCTCGGCGTCCTCCGCGATGGCGACAGAGACGAGCTGACCCGCGTCGTCGGCGTGATACGACTGCGTGGTGATGCCACTGTCCGCCTGTGGGTCGCCCACGGGGGAGAAGTCCGCGTCGTCGAAGTGGTCCGCGTAGAAGCCCAGGACGTCATCCACCGATTCCGTCGTGCGCATCGTGAGGTTCGCGACGACGGGCTGTCCGTCGCCCGCGGGTTGGACGGAGGAGGAGACGATCTCTGCGTCCGGCAGTGGCGCGAGGACGGACGGGAGGCCGTCGACGATCGCACCGGTGGTGGCTTCCACCTGCGGACCGGACGGTTCGGCGCTGGCGTCGGGCGCGTCGGTCCCCTCGCCGTCGGCTGTGCCGGGTTCGGAGGATCCCGCGTCCGAGGCTGTGGGAGACGGCGTCGCGTCCGAATCGTCCGTTTCGGGCGCCGAGCAGCCGGCGACCGTGAGAGCCGCAGCCACGGTGGCGGCAGCGATGCTGAGTGAGCGGAGTACCATGAGTGCCAGGGTACAGCGCGGAGGTGGACGTGAGCCGGAAGCAGCTTGCCCGTGGCGGGGGAGACCTCGGACGACTGGGCACGGATGACACGGGATGTGTGATCCTCCACATCGACATGGACGCCTTCTTCGTCGGCGTCGAACTGCTGAGCCGGCCGGAGCTCCGTGGCCGGCCGGTCGTGGTGGGCGGCCGCAGTGGCCGGGGCGTCGTCGTGTCCGCGAGCTATGAGGCGCGGGAGTACGGGGTGCACGCCGCGATGCCTGTGGGCAGGGCGATGACGCTGTGCCCGCGTGCGGTCCTGATCCCACCGTCCCGGGGGCTCTACAGCGCGTACTCGCGTCAGGTCTTCGACATCGTCGCCCGCATCACAGCGGACTACACGCGGGTGAGCATCGACGAGGGCTATGTCGACGTGTCGTCGGCTCTGCGGCGTCTGGGCTCACCGGGCCGCATCGCGACGGACCTGCGGGCTGTGATCCAGCAGGAGACGGGGCTCACAGCCTCGATCGGGGCGGCGTCGACGAAGGTCGTCGCGAAGCTCGCGTCCGCACGCGCCAAGCCCGACGGGTTGCTGGTCGTGCCCGTCGACGAGGTCGCGGACTTCCTCCGCCCGATGCCGGTCGAGGCCCTGCCGGGGGTCGGTCAGAGCACCCAGAGCGGCTTCGCCCGCTTCGGCCTCCGCACCATCGCAGACCTGGCGGACGCGGATCCCTCATGGGTGGAGCGGACCTTCGGGGCCCATGGCCGGACGCTGCACGGTTTCGCGCACGGGATCGACCGCAGACCCCTGCACAGCGAACCGAAGGATCACTCCGTGAGCGCGGAGCGCACGTTCGAGGACGACGTCTGGGACCCGGCAGTGCTGGACACGGAGCTGCTGCGCCTCTGTGACGACGTGGCGGGGAGGCTGCGGGCAGAAGGCGCGACGGCTCGGGGGGTGGGGCTCAAATACAGGCTCGCCGACTTCACGACGTTCAGCCGCTCGGTCACGCTCCCGGTCCCCAGCGATCTGCCCCGCGATCTCCACGGCGCGCTCCTGCCTGCGCTGCGGAAGCTCCGAGCGTCGCATCGGGCCGGTGTGAGACTCCTGGGAGTGCGAGCACACGACCTTGCCAGTCTGGCCGCCTCGGGACGACAGGGTTCCCTGTTCGACATCGACAGCGATGGCGCGTCGTCGCCCGGAAACCGCCGCCACGAGGACGCATCAGCGGGGGCGCATGATGCGCAGCGGGCCCTCGACGACGTGAGAAGAAGGTTCGGCGGCGATGCGATCACGTCCGCATCGTTCCTCCGCAAGGGGTGACGACTGGGTGTTTTCACAGGTTGGCGACTATCATGGAGGGTAGTACCGCAGTGGACTCCGGAACCGTTCCACTCCAGTCCTGCGGACGCCGCACATCTGACGAAGCGAGGAGATCGGGATGGCTCTCTCAGACCACGAGCAGCAGCTGCTGGACCAGCTCGAGAAGCAGCTCCGTGAGGACCCCAGCTTCGCTCGCAACATCTCCGAGGACCCGCCAGTGGGACCCGGCACGGGACTGTCCGCCACCCGCGTCGTCATCGGCGTCGTCGGGGTCGTCATCGGCCTGGCGATCGTGCTCGGTGCGATCTGGTCGGGCATCTGGCCGCTCGGCGTGCTCGGCTTCGCCGTCATGGTGGGCGGTGGGTTCTGGGCACTGTCCTCCGGCGGCGGCGGCGCTTCCGGTGCACAGGGGCCCGCTGCGCCCGGTGGCAAACCTCCCGGCGAGGGGCAGAAGAGCGCCGGATTCATGAATCGGATGGAGGACCGCTGGGACAAGCGTCGCGGTGGCCAGTGACATTCGGCAACTCGTGACATTCCTCACCCTCAGCTGGTAGCCTGGTCCGCGCACCATCCCCGACGACAGGCAGCAGCTGTGGAGTGACACCTCACAACCCAGGGTTCGGGGCGGCCTGACCGCCCACCGTCAACCGTCGACTCAGTGCCGAGTCCGCGGTCCCTGACCTCGAGGTGTCCGTGCCCAGCCACTCCATCGTTCTCAACCGTCTGTCGTTCCGCCATCCGTCAGCGGACCGACCACTCATCCACGAGCAGACCGTCACCATCCCCTTCACCGTCGTGGGACTGATCGGCCCCAACGGCGCGGGGAAGACGACCCTCGCCGGCCTCATCGCAGATTCACTCGCACCTTCCGGCGGGACCGTGTCCGTCGCGGGAACCGTCTTCGCGGTGCCGCAGGACCTTCCGCAGTCGACGCGCAGCGTCGCGCACGCACTCGGGATCGCCCACATCCGCCGCGCACTCGGCCGCATCCTCGAGGGCGGGATGGCCGAGGGCGACCTCGAAGCAGTCGGCACCGACTGGGACATCGACGAGCGTGCGCTGGTGGCGCTGTCCGCGATGGGGTTCGAGACGCCGGACGCATGTCTGCTGGACAGGCCCGTGGCCACCCTGTCGGGCGGCCAGGCGGTGCGGGTGGGTCTCGCCGCGGCGCGCCTTGCAGGAGCCGACTGGACGATCCTCGACGAACCGACGAACAACCTGGATGCACACGGACGGCGATCACTCCTCGACGCGCTCGCAGGATGGAGGGGCGGACTGCTGGTCGTCTCCCACGACAGGGAACTGCTCAACACCGTCAGCGCGATCCTCGAGCTGCGCGATGGTCGGCTGCGGCTCTTCGGCGGCGCGCTGGACGCGTTCGACGAGATGCTCGCGCTGGAGCAGGCCGCTGCACGCGCAGAGCTCAGCCGCGCGGAGAGCCAGCACGCGAAGGAGAAGCACCAGAGGGTGACGGCGCAGACGATTGCTGACCGTCGAGTGCGATACGGCAGGAAGATGCACGCCCAGAAGCGTGAACCGCGGATGATCATGAACCAGCGCAAGCGCGCGCAGCAGGTGTCGGTGGGGAAGTTGACGGAGCAGATGGCGGACCGCGAGGAGCAGGCTCGCACCGCGGTCGAGGAAGCGGAGGCGGCGGTCCGCGACACGGGCCGGATCCGGCTGGATCTGGGCGACACGATCGTCCCGGCGGGGCGCCGTGTGCTGGATGTCGGTGCGGCCCTCGAGGTGCAACTCGTCGGGCCGGAACGGGTGCGACTTCGCGGCTGCAACGGGGCGGGCAAGTCGACGCTGCTGGAGGCGATCCGGACTGGTGGTACCGCGTCACTGGAGGAACGGGCTCCGCGGGTCGACGGTGGGACGTGGTCGGTCGCAGCGCTCGTGCCAGTGGGAATCCTCGCACAGGACGACACACTCACGCCCAGTGCGACCGCGTTCGAAGCCGTGCGCGGCGCCGTCCCCACAGTCGATCCCCACCGCGTGCGCGAGACTCTGGCGGGCCTCGAGCTGCGCGCGGCCGCCGCGGACCGCAGGGTGCACGCCCTGTCCGGGGGAGAGCGGCTCAAGGTGGCCCTGGCCTCGGTGCTGCTCGCGGAGCCCGCTCCACAGCTGCTTCTGCTCGACGAGCCGACGAACAACCTCGACAGGGAATCCGTCACGGTGCTCGTGCATGCGCTCACGGACTACCGGGGTGCGCTGCTGGTCGTCACCCACGACGACGACTTCGCGGAGCGCGCGGGACTCACCGCGTCGATCGATATGGCATCGCTGCGAGGGACCGACGGGTCGCCGCAGCGCGGGTCTGCGGAGCACAGGGCGCGGGGCTAGGCAGCAGATCGCACCTGGCGGGCGTCGCGCGCGCCTCAACGGCGTCCGTCGCCCTGCCCGCCTCCGTCGACTCAGGCCTTCGTCTGTGACTCCGTCGACCCTGACATACGCTTCCGGGCGACCTCGCGTCCCCGCGGCACACGACGGAAGAGACTGAGCGGCAGCACGGCCGCGCGCAGCCGTGCACCGACGCCCATCTCCTCCGTGTGAGCTCGGCGGATGCGTGCGACGAGATGAATCGCCTCCTCCGTCGACGGCACCGTGGTCGCGTCCACTCCGGCGCCGTAGCGCAGGGACTCCGCCGCGTCGGCGGCACGCGCAAGGAGAGCCGTGCCGTCCTCGTCGAGTGCGGGCGACAGGCGCTGCTCGTGGTCGCGCAGAGTCCGGGAGCGTTCCCAGGGCCGGCCCGCGTCGATCGTCGTGGCCGCGATCTCCTCCCAGATGCCCTCAGCCCGGTGCTCGGCATCCCCAGTCAGGCGGGAGCGCCGGCGGAAGATGCGGATGACGGCGGGGAGAGCCGCCAGCAGCACGAGCAGCACCACTCCGCCGACGACGGCCGGCCAGGCCGACGAGGAGGCGGACGTCTGCTCGTCGTCAGCGGCCTCGGGCGCGGGGGTCTCTGCGGGAGGCGACTCCTCTCCGGCCTCGGGCTCCTCGTTCGACGGTGCGTCCGTCGGCGACTCCGTCTCCTCGGAATCGCCCTGGTCACCGCCTTCGGCGTCCGCCCACGGCGGGGGATCGCCCGCCGGACCGCCCGGGGTGGGCTCGAACCTCACCCACCCCGACCCTTCGAAATAGAGCTCCGGCCACGCGTGGGCCTGGTTGAGGCGGACGTCGTAGGAGTCCTCGCCCGTGGGGGTCCCAGCCGTGAAGCCGACGCCGATCCGGGCGGGGATGCCCAGGGACCGGGCCATCGCCGTCATGGCACCGGAGAACTGCACGCAGTAGCCGCGCTTGTCCCGCAGGAAGTCCTCCAGGGCTGAACCGGACGCGTCTGCCGGTGCGTCGAGCGAATACTCGAACTCATCGCTGCGGAGCCAGTCCTGCAGGGCGACGGCCGACTCCCACTGGTTCTCGGATCCTGCCGTGACCTGCTCCGCCGTCTCACCGATCACGTCCGGCACGTCCGCTGGCAGCGCGAGGGCCGTCTCGAAGTCGTCCGCGTCGACCGGGGAGGCCTCAGCGAGCTGACCGGCCGTCGGCTCCACCGACCGGTACTCGACCGTGTAGTCGGCGTCCGTGGACAGGACGCCGTTCCCCACGATGGTGAGGGTGGACGGGTCGTAGATCCAGCGCCGTTCGACCCCGTCCACTGCAGCAGGGGCGTACGGCGCAGGCAGGTGCTGCTCGTCGAGGTCCTGGATACTGATCTGCGCGGTCCGTTCGACGACCGACGTGTCAGCGGCGACCCCGTCAGGGCGGGGAAGCCCGTCGGCGGCCACGGCGAACGGGTCGATGTCGAACGGCTCCGGCATCCATGTCGTGCCGTCGAAGGCGGTGACACTCGTGAGCCGCAGAGGGGGAGCCAGGGGATCATCGGTCGTGTAGGAGAAGACGAGCTGATCGTCCGACGCGTCGAGGTCGGCGTGCAGATCGAGGAACGGATTCACCACTGTGATGTCCTGCGGTGTGCCCAGCGGCTGCTGCGGACGCTGGGCGACCGGAGGCAGGAGCAGTGGCAGCCCCACACCCAGGACGAGCGCGAGCGCGCCCGCCACGACCGAGAACGCAGCGGCTCGGCGCACGCGCACCGCGAGGTACCGCGACAGCATGAGGACGACGAATGCGCAGCCGATCGCAGCGAAGTGGTACCACGCCAGCTGGGGCCCCGCCAGGACGACGGGGATCACCCAGATGAGCAGCAGGAGGATGCCGCCGACCTTCGGGGACCGCAGGTCGGAGACCAGGCCGTCCACAAGGATGGTGATGAGCCCGATGCCCACGACGAGGATCGCGGTGAAGCCGGGGGTCGACTGGGCCGGAGCCGTCGTCGCGTAGATGTCGTTCACCCCGTCGCCCAGCATGGAGAACAGTTCCCAGAAAGCAGCGGGGGACGGGACTCCGAGGGGCATGGCGGAGGGGACGCACAGGTAGAGCGCCGCGACGACCGCGAGGACGCACTGGACGAGGACGGCGGATCCCGTCGCACGGATCACCGGCACGGCGCGCAGCAGCGCCCCGCTGCCCACGACGAGCAGGATCATGACGAGGGTGGGCGTCCACCAGGACCAGTCCGCGAAGACCGCGCTCACGCTGAGGGTGGCCAGCACCATCGCGAGACCGGTGGCGATCGCCGGGATCCACGGAGCGGCGTCCGCGCGGTCGGTCGGAGCTCCGGAGGCGGGCTGCGGGTCGGGCTGCGGCGGCGCGGAATGTGTGAGGGTCGGATCGGCGCTCATCGCGTTGCCCCCGGAGACCTGTGCCACTGGTGCGGCAGGCTGAGCGCGCCGCCGAACAGGGCGGTATCGAGGCTCACCCCGTCGTCGGAGAGCTCCTCGACGACGAAGCGGGACCGTGCCTGGCCCTTCGGGAGCCCGACGGTCAGGGCATCGGCCCGGTCCGCGGACAGCGCGCAGATCGAGACGTGCCAGGCGGCAGACGGGATCGTCACGCCGCCGGGGACCTCTGCTCCTGCCGGGTGACGAGCGGACTCGACGCGGACGGCATCCCGTCCGCGGCCACTCGCCAGGTGCAGTCGAGTCGGGCCGGACCAGAACACGACTTCCGCTCCCCGGTCGATGTGGTGGAGGGCCGCTGCGGCGGCCGCTGTCACCGCGATGTCCGCACCGTGTCCCTCGGGATCCGCGCCGAGCGTATCGAGGAGGACGACCGCGATCGGATTCTCCTCGTGGGCGCGTTCGCGCACCATCAGCTCTCCCAGGCGGGCTGTCGATGACCAGTGGACGTGTCGCAGGTCGTCCCCCGGGACGTACTCCCGCGTGTGGAAGTCGAGTGTTGAGTTCCCGCGGAGGAGCCGCTGGGAATCGGACTGATCGGCAGCCGAGCGCGGTGAGGCGTGCAGGGGGAGACGCTGGTCGGGAACGGCGACGGCGACGACGAGTGCGCTGCCGGTCCGTCGACTCCGCGTGACGAGGCCGAACGGTCCGTCGATGCGGATGCCCACATCGGCGACGCCGCTCATCCCGCGGCGCGTCGGCATGACGGTGACGGCGACCGCCTCGACAGCGTGGGGAGAGAGGCCTGCGAGCTTCAGGGAGCGGTCGGGACCGAAGCCATCCGCCATCGTGAGGTCGAGTGTGAAGGAGCCGACCGGGAGGGGAGTCCGGTTCCGGACGCGGACGTCGATCCGGGTATCGCTGCCCACTGCGGTGAGGGCGTTCCCATCGACGTGGCGCGTGCGCGCCGCCAGCTGCACCTCGAGGCGGCCGGACGCGATGAACACGACGAAGGCGGACAGGACGACGAGTGCTATGAGGAGGATCCCCGCCGGGAGCATCCCAGGGAGGGAGAAGCGATAGGCGGCGATCGCCAGCGCCGCTCCGAGGAGGAGGAAGACGATCCCGGAAGCGGTGGGACGCATCAGCGCACCGGCACCCGGCGGAGGATGTCGCCCATGAGGGACGCGGCGAGCTGAGGGTCGTCGCCCTCGCGCGGAACGATGCGGTGGGAGAGGACGTCGACGGCCAGCGCCTGGATGTCGTCGGGTGTCACGTACCCGCGACCGGCCAGGACGGCGAGCACCTTGGCGGTGCGCAGCAGCTGCACACCCGCACGCGGAGACGAACCCAGGGCGATTGCAGGGTCGCTCCGTGTGGCATCCAGCAGGGACACGACGTAGGCGCGCAGCTCCGGGCTCGCCTCGACGTGGCGGATCAGCTCCCGGGCCTGTGTCACCTCGTCGAGGGTCGTGACGGCGGCCGTGCGGGAGAGCGGGTCGTACTCCACGTGATGGTCGAGCATGTCCATCTCCGCCTCCGTCGACGGGTAGCCGATCGAGATGCGGGCGGTGAAGCGGTCGCGCTGTGCCTCCGGGAGGGAGTACGTGCCCTCCATGTCGACGGGGTTCTGCGTCGCGACGACCATGAACGGCTGCGGCATCCGGTAGGTGGTCCCGTCGACGCTCGCCTGGTTCTCGGCCATGCACTCGAGCATCGCGGACTGGGTCTTGGGGGAGGCGCGGTTGATCTCGTCCGCAATGACGACATTCGCGAACACAGGCCCCGCGCGGAACTCGAACGTGCGCTTCTCCTGGTTGAAGATGCTGACCCCGACCACGTCGGAGGGGAGGAGGTCGGGAGTGAACTGGATGCGCCGCACGCTTCCGCCCACCACCCGGCCCAGCGCCTTCGCAAGGAGGGTCTTCCCGACGCCCGGCACGTCCTCCAGGAGGAGGTGGCCACCGGAGAAGAGTGTGATGAGGGCGGTGCGGACGGCGTGATCCTTGCCGTCGAGCACACTGTTCATCGCCGAACGCGACTTCTGCGCGATCGCCTGGATGTGCGTGATGTGGTCGTTCCCGAGCGCGGTCATACCCTCCATTCTCACCCACGCCGGGCCTCGGGCTCCACTCTGCGACCTCCAGGTGACTCCTCTCACCCGGGGCCGGGCCTCTTCCCACCGCACTCCACGCACCTCTCCACCTCTCTCCCCGCGGCTCCCCACTGCCCTCCACGCCGGCCCCCCACTTTCCTCCACGAGGGGCCCGCACTCGGGAGGGCCCCTGGACTTCGCCTCTACAGCGGGCTCCTCACCTGCACTGATGCAGTTGTGCCGGCCGGGCGATCAGGGCGTCGAACTTCGCTGCGGCAGGCGCGCATACCGCTTCCGTGCCCCTTCCGACACGCGCGTTGAATTCTTCACCCACTTCCCTCCACCGTTCTGACCTGCGAGAATAAAGACGGCCTGGTCAAAGCGCACGCCCGTGGGCCATTATGTGGAGGCGAGTGGAGTACAGTGGGAGCCATCGGAGCCCCCAGGGGATCCGAAGGGGGTGAGGCACCGTGTTCCTCGGGACGCACACACAGCGACTTGACGACAAAGGACGCCTCATCCTTCCCGCGAAGTTCCGTGAGGAGCTGGCGAACGGCCTGGTGCTGACCCGCGGTCAGGAGCGCTGTCTGACGGTGTTCTCCACCAGGGAGTTCGAGAGCGTCCACGAGCAGATGCGGGCGGCGCCCATGACGAGCAAGGACGCAAGGGATTACTTGCGCGTGTTCCTCTCGGGGGCGTCCGCGGAGCAGCCCGACAAGCAGAGTCGGATCACTGTCCCGCAGGCGCTGCGGCAGTACGCAGGGCTGGACCGCGACGTCGCCGTCATCGGCATGGGAAACCGTGCGGAGATCTGGGACGCCCCCACATGGGAGCAGTACCTGGCGGAGACGGAGCAGGACTTCGCGGATCGCTCGGACGAAGTGATCCCCGGAGTCATCTGACAACTCGAGCGCTGGATCGAGATCCTCGCCCGCCTGTGGTTTCGGGGCACTTCCCCGGTTCCGAAGCCTGCAGGTCCTGACGCACTTCCCCGGCGGCAGGGCGCAGGCGGGCGGGGTTCTGGACCCAGCGCATCAGACGGACGGCGCGCACTGCGTCGACCGACCGAACCGACCGGCCCTGCAGGAGGCGCGCGACATGGAGCGATTCGCCCACACCCCCGTCCTGCTGGAGCGCTGCGTCGAACTCGTGGGCGTAGGCGTGGCCGCCGCCCGTGACGCCGGCATCGCCCCCTTCGTCGTCGACGGGACGCTGGGCATGGGAGGGCATGCGGAGGGCCTCCTCGCAGCCTTCCCCGACGTCCGCGTCATCGGGCTGGATCGTGATGCCGAAGCGCTCGTGCGTGCCCGGGAGCGGCTGGAGGCCTACGGCGACCGCCTCATCCCCGTACAGGCGGTCGATGACGAACTGGAGTCCGTCCTCGACGACCTCGGGGTGCACCGGATCAGCTCGCTGCTGCTGGACCTGGGGGTGTCGTCCCTGCAGCTCGACGAGGACGATCGGGGGTTCTCCTACTCGCGTCCGGCACCCCTCGACATGCGGATGGACCAGAGCCGCGGCATGACGGCAGCGGACGTGCTCAACACGTATTCGGAGACGGATCTCGTCCGTGTCATCCGGGACTACGGGGAGGAGCGGCAGGCGCGTCGCATCGCCCGCGCCGTCGTGGCGGACCGTGAGAAGCGGCCGTGGGAGACGTCCGATCAGCTCGCGGGACTCCTCGAACGGGTCGTCGGCGACGGTCCCGCGAAGCGGAAGCGCTCGCACCCCGCCAAGCGCACCTTCCAGGCGCTGCGCATCGAGGTGAATCGCGAACTGGACTCGCTGTCCACAGCGCTTCCGGCGGCTCTCCGCCGTCTCCACATCGGGGGGACCGCAGTGATCGAGTCCTACCAGTCCCTCGAGGACGTCATCGTGAAGCGGATCTTCGCGGCCGGGACCCAGGACCAGGCGCCTCCGGACCTGCCGATCGTCCCCGACAGCCTCAAGGCCTGGCTCGTCCCGCTCACTCGCGGAGCGGAGAAGGCGGACGACGAAGAGATCGAGCGCAACCCGCGGTCCGCGAGCGTGCGGCTGCGCGCAGTGCAGAAGATCGGAGAGGCCCGATGAGCGTTCCCCTTCGCACCAGCGGCGCACGACCTGCTGTCGCGACCCCTGCCAGTCCGCGCCGGGCCTCTCCGGCGGCGCTCCCACAGCGCTCCGCACGGAGGCTGCGCCTGGTTCTCCCCGAGCCCGCGCGACCCACGCTCCCGACCGCCGTCTGGGTCGTCCTCATCATCCTCGGAGGGGTCGTCCTCATCCTCGTGGCGAACATCCTCGTGTCTCACTCGACGTTCCGCGTGCAGGAGCTCACGGAGCAGCAGGCGGCTCTCCAGGACGAGCGAGATCGACTCGTCGAGGACATCGCGTATCGGGAGAGCCCGCAGAACATCGCCTCCTACGCGGAGGAGAACGATATGACGCGTGACACGTCTCCCGCGTACATCGACCTCACGACAGGCGAGATCACGCGCCCCGAAGGGGACACTCAGGCGGATCCCGCCCCGGAGTCCCCTGTGAGGATCCCGGGACCGCGTGCCGATGCGAGGGATGACGTCCGCCCCAACCTACGCTCGTCCGAGCGGCTGCCCGTCGTGGGCGGCGACGCCGGTGAGTTCACCGCCCCCGCCCAGAAGGCGCCCACAGGATGACCGGAGACTGACCACGAACGACTGGAGGACACGCGATGGGACACGCGTCACGGCGCTTCACGCGATGGCGGCTGGCCCCGCCCGGACGCATCCGCCTCATCGCCGTCGCGTTCTCCGCTGTCCTCGCCGTCGTGCTGTGGAATCTCGTCGCGATCCAGGGTGTCGATCAGCAGCAGGCCGCGGCGAAAGCGCTGGAGGGCCGCCTCGTCACCGTGCCGCTGCCCGCGCATCGCGGATCCATCCAGGCTGCGGACGGGACGCTGCTCGCGGACAACGCCGCCCGCTTCCGGCTCGTGGTCGATCAGCAGAACGTGTCCGGCTACACGGACGACGACGGTGAGCTGCTCGGGTCCTGGGGTGCCGCGCAGGACCTCGCACGAGTCCTCGACACGGAACCGGGCCTGCTCCATCCGAAATTGGACGGCGACCGACGGTGGAACGTCGTCGCGACCGGACTGACCAGTGAGGTGCGCGACGAGGTCGACGCGCTCGACATCCCCGGCATCACGTTCGAGGAATACGCGATCCGGTCGTATCCGTCCGGTGCCGTGGGCGGCAACCTCGTGGGCTTCGTCGGCTCCGACGGGGAACCCCTCGCCGGGTTGGAATACCGCTATGACGAACTCCTCGCCGGTGAGGACGGGCAGCAGCAGTACGAGCGCGGTCTGCGGGGGGAGCGGATCCCGCTGGGCGACACGAGCCTCACCCCTGCCGTCGACGGCACGGGGGTCCGCCTCACGGTCGACCCGACGATCCAGCACTATCTGCAGGAGGCAGCGGCACGTGCGGCGGAGGAGCACGAGGCGGAGTGGGCTTCCATCGTCATGACCGAGGTGGACACGGGCAAGGTGCTCGCGGCGGCGGAAGCGCCGACCGTCGACCCGAACTCCCCCGGTTCCGTCGACGCGGAGGACCGGGGAGCCCGCGTCTTCACCGCGGCGTTCGAGCCGGGATCCACGGCCAAGATGATCACGGTCGCGGGGCTTCTGGAGGAGGGCCTGCACACGCCGACGGACGAATTCACGGTGCCCGACGAATGGACCGCGCCGAACGACGAGGAGTTCCGCGACTCGTCCGCGCACCCGGACCAGAAGCTCACACTCGCCGGGATCCTGGCGGAGTCGTCGAACACCGGGACGATCCTCGCGGGGGACCGGCTGACCTCCGACCAGCGGTACGAGTACTTCACGCGCTTCGGCTTCGCGGAGCCGACGGCGGTGGGCTTCCCCGGGGAGTCGGCGGGAGTCGTCCATCCCGCGGAGGAATGGGACGGTCGGACGAAGTACACGGTGATGTTCGGCCAGGGCATGACGGCGACCGCCGTGCAGACGACCGCGGCGTTCGCGGCGATCGCGAACGGGGGAGTGCTCCCCGAGACGCAGCTGGTCGACGGCACGGTCGACGCCTCCGGCCGCTACACCCCGGCCGAGGTCGGGACCGGCACCCGCGTCGTGTCCGAGGACACAGCCGATCAGGTCCTCGACATGCTGGAGCACGTGGTCGTCGACGGGACGGCCGGGAACGCGGCGATCCCGGGCTACAGGGTGGCCGGGAAGACAGGCACCGCGCAGGCGCCGGCGGCTGAGGGCGGCGGCTACGATGGCTACACCGCGTCCTTCGTGGGGGTCGCTCCCGTCGATGATCCTCGCATCGCCGTGTCCGTCACCCTGCAGCGTCCCCGCAAGGGGTACTACGGTGGTCAGTCCGCGGCACCCGTGTTCTCCGACGTCACCGGGTTCGCACTCCGGCACCTGCGCGTGCCTCTGTCGACGGGCGAACCCTCCGACATCCCGATGGAATGGAAATGATGCGACTCTCCGATCTGCGCCTGCCGCCCACCGCCCGGATCATCGGGGAGGCGGACCGTGCCGTGTCCGGCGTCTCCCAGGACTCCCGCAGTGCGACGGCGGGCGATCTCTGGGCGGCACTGCCCGGCGCGCGCGTGCACGGGGCGACTTTCGCGCCGGACGTCCTGGGGCGCGGCGTCGGCGCGGTCCTGACGGACGACGAGGGCCTCCGGATCATCCGTGCGTCCGTCGACGACCTCGACCGGGTGTCGATCGTCGTGGTGGGGGCGCCTCGGGCCGTCCTGGGCGGCATCTCGGCACAGGTCTTCGGCACGGACCCGGAGGCTCCGCGCCTCTTCGGGCTCACGGGCACGAACGGGAAGACGACGACCGCATTCATCCTGGACGCGCTCCTCGTGCGGCTGGGGCACACGACAGGACTGATCGGGACGATCGCGACCTCGATCGCGGGAGTGCGCGAAGTGAGTGAGCGCACCACTCCGGAAGCGCCGGACCTGCACCGGCTCTTCGCGCGCATGCGGTCCCGGGGCGTCGACGTCTGCTCCATGGAGGTGTCGTCCCACGCGCTCACGCAGCACCGAGCCGACGGTGCCGTGTTCTCCGTCTCCGGGTTCACCAACCTCAGCCAGGACCACCTCGACTTCCACCCCACCATGGAGGACTACTTCGCGGCCAAGGCGAAGCTCTTCACCCCGGAGCACTCGTGCTCCGGCGTGATCGTCGTCGAGGACGAGTGGGGAGCGCGGATGAGCCGTGACGCGACGATCCCGGTGCGCACGCTGTCGTCCGACCCGGACCTCGGGCCGGACTACCTGCTCACACGCGATGACGACCCCGAGCGCTTCGCCCTCGTGCTGCCGGGCGGGGGCACTGTGCATGCACGGTCGCCGCTCCCGGGTGACTTCAATCGCACGAACACCGCGCTGGCACTTGCGATGCTCCACCGCGCGGGTGAGCCCGTTGGCCGTCTGGAAGCGGCGTGCGCCGATCTCGAGGTGGTGGTCCCGGGCCGGATGGAGCGCGTCCACGACACGGCACCACTGGCCGTCGTCGACTACTCGCACACCCCCGACGCACTCGACAAGGTGCTCGGCGGACTCGACGGGACGGGGTCTCCGCTCGTCGTCGTCGTGGGTGCCGGCGGCGACCGCGATCCCTCGAAGCGCCATGCGATGGGGGCCGCGGCGGCCCAGCGCGCGGATGTGGTGATCATCACGGATGACAACCCCCGGTCGGAGGACCCCGCGGCCATCAGGTCCGCGGTCCTGGAGGGTGCCCGTGACGCCATCGCGCAGGGCACCGCCCGCGTCACCGCCGAAGACCTCCGTGAGCTGTCGTCCCGCGGTGAGGCCATCATCGCGGCAGTAGATCTCGCAGGTGCGGACGGCACTGTCCTCGTCGCGGGGAAGGGCCACGAGACCGGTCAGGAGATCGGGGGGAGGAAGCTCCCGTTCGACGACCGGGAACGGACACGCGAAGCCATCGCCTCACGAACGGCGCACATCGCAGCCGGTAGAGTTCAGGATTGATATGAAGCCATTCTCAGCACAGGATCTGGCCGATGCGACGAGCGGAGAGCTCTACGGCATCGCGCCGGACACACAGCTTTCCGCGGGAGTCGTGACCGACTCCCGCGAAGTCGCTGCAGGCGACGTCTACATCGCCCGCCGGGGCGACCATCGCGACGGGCTCGACTTCGCCCCCGCGGCGATCGACGCCGGCGCAGCGCTCATCGTCGCAGAGGCGGTGCCGTCCGTCGATGGCGAGCGTCTGCCCACGCTCGTCGTGCAGGACGCGACGGAGGCCCTGGGCCGGCTCGCCCGGCTCAACGTCGAGTCCCTGCGGACATCCGGTGACCTCACCGTCGTCGCGGTCACCGGCTCCGCCGGCAAGACCACCGCGAAGGACCTCATGGGAGACCTGCTGTCCGCGGCGGGCGACACGATCTGGCCGCCCAAGTCGTACAACAACGAGGTGGGCGTGCCGCTCACCGCGCTGCGCGCAGACGAATCGACGCGGTTCCTCGTGCTGGAGATGGGTGCCCGGTCGATCGGGAACCTCACCTACCTCACGTCCCTCGTCACGCCGGACATCGCCGTCGAACTCATGGTCGGCACCGCTCATTCCGGTGTGTTCGGCTCGATCGAGAACACGGCCCGGGCGAAGGCCGAACTCGTCGAGTCCCTGCGTCCCGGTGGCACCGCGGTCCTCAACGCGGACGACCCGCACGTGAGGGCGATGGCCGACGTGCTCGCCGACGGTGTCGACGTCCTCTGGTTCTCGGCGTCCGGCCGGACGCACGTCGAAGGGTCCGAAGCGCCCGTCGTGGCCGCGACGGACGTGCTGACCGGGGCGACTGGACGACCGTCCTTCACCCTGTCGATCCCCGGCGGGGACGCGGTCCCCGTGGAGCTCGCCCTGCTGGGCGAGCACCACGTCGCGAACGCGCTGGCGGCCGCCGCCGTCGCGCACCGCTGCGGGTTGTCGGAGCGGGCGATCGTCACGACGCTGCGCACCTCGGGTGCGGCGAGCCGCTGGCGGATGGAGCTCATCGACTCGCCGTCGGGCGTCACGGTGCTCAACGACGCGTACAACGCGAACCCCGACTCGATGCGCTCCGCGCTGAAGACCCTCGCCGCCATGGGGCGGGGGGATGCGGAGAACCCGTCGCGGCGCACCGTGGCGGTCATCGGTGAGATGCTCGAACTGGGCGACGACTCCCGGCAGGCGCACGCCGACGTCGGAGAACTGGTGGTCCGCCTCAACATCGACCGGACGATCGTCGTGGGAGACGGGGCCCGGCCCGCGTTCCAGGCTGCGGAGCTCGAAGGCTCCTGGGGGAACGAGGCCGTGTGGGTGCCGACCATCGCCGACGCGCGCGACCTGCTGCGGAACGAACTGCAGCCCGGCGACCTCGTGCTCTTCAAGTCCTCGAACGACGCGGGCCTGCGATACCTGGGCGATGAGATCGCAGGGGTGACGGTCACACCATGATCGCTGTCATCCTCGCAGCAGTCCTCGCGCTCGTGCTGGCGCTCGTCGGAACGCCGGCCTTCATCGGTGTCCTCGTCAAACGGGGCTACGGTCAGTTCATCCGCGACGACGGACCCAAATCGCACGCGACGAAGCGGGGCACCCCGACGATGGGCGGCGTCGTCATCATCGGTGCGTCCGTCCTCGCCTACTTCCTCGGGCACCTCTTCACCGGCTCGGCCCCCACCGTCTCCGGTCTGCTCGTCCTCTGGCTCGCGGTCGGCATGGGCACGGTCGGGTTCCTCGACGACTACATCAAGGTGTCGAAGCAGCGCAGCCTAGGGCTGCGTCCGCTGGGCAAGATCCTCGGTCAGGGCTTCGTGGGCGTGTCGTTCGCGGTCATGGCACTCGTCTTCCCGAACCGGCACGGCATCACGCCCGGCTCCACGGCGATCTCGTTCGTGCGCGACCTCCCGATCGACCTCGCCTTCGCCGGCGCCGCGGTGGGCTTCGTCCTCTTCATCCTGTGGGCGAACCTCATCGTCACCGCAGTGTCGAACGCGGTGAATCTCACCGACGGCCTGGACGGCCTCGCGTCGGGTGCGGCCGTCGTCGTGTTCGCCGGCTACATCGTCATCAATCTGTGGCAGTCCACGCAGAACTGTGCACTGCAGACCACCGCGACGGCCGGCTGCTACGAGATCCGCGACCCGAGGGACCTCGCGATGGTGGGGGCGGCGATGGCCGCGGCCTGCCTGGGCTTCCTGTGGTGGAACACGTCGCCCGCGAAGATCTTCATGGGCGACACGGGGTCCCTCGCGATCGGCGGAGCACTGGCGGGGATCGCGATCCTGTCGCGCACGGAGATCCTCCTCGTCGTCATGGGCGGCCTCTTCGTCCTCATCACCCTGTCCGTCATCATCCAGGTCGCGTCGTTCAAGACGACGGGGAAGCGGGTGTTCCGGATGGCCCCGCTCCAGCACCACTTCGAGCTCAAGGGCTGGGCAGAGGTCACGATCGTGGTCCGCTTCTGGATCATCGCGGTCCTGTTCGTGATCGGCGGGGTCGCGCTCTTCTACGCCGAATGGCTGTCGCACCTTGGTTGAGCACGCGCACGCCTACCCCGACGCGGACCGCATCCCGGCCGCGCTCGCGGGCCCGGACTCGTCGCTTTCGGGGATGCGGGTCCTCGTGGCCGGCCTGGGAGTGAGCGGATTCCCGGTCGCCGCGCACCTGGCAGAGCGTGAAGCGCAGGTGACGGTCGTCGACGGGAATACGACGCGAGACGAATCGGAGCGCATCCGCATCCTCGAGGTGTTCGACGTCGATGTCCGCCGTGGCCCCGAACATGTGTCCGCCCTGCCGCAGCCCGCGGGCGGCGGTGCGTTCGACCTCGTGGTCACCTCACCCGGCTGGCGTCCCGATTCCCCCGTGATCGCGGGTGCCCGTGCTGCGGGCATACCCGTCATCGGGGAGGTCGAGCTCGCGTGGCGGGTGCGCGGTGCGAACGACGCGCCGTGGCTGGTCGTCACCGGTACGAACGGGAAGACCACGACGACGACGATGCTCGCCTCGATGCTGGATGCCGCAGGTCTGCGGACGCGGGCGTGCGGGAACATCGGCGATCCGCTGCTCGAAGCGGTGCTCGACCCCGATCTGGACGTGCTCGCGATCGAGTTGTCGAGCTTCCAGCTCCACTGGCAGTTCTCCATGGGGGCACACGCCGCGGTCGTCCTCAACATCGCCGACGACCACCTGGACTGGCACGGCGGCGCGCACGCGTACCGTGCCGACAAGGGGCGCGCCTACGAGAACGTGGCGCGTGCCTGCGTCTACAACGTCGACGATCCCGCGACCCGGTCGCTCGTCGAAGACGCGGACGTGGTGGAGGGCGCCCGCGCGATCGGCTTCACCCTCGGTATCCCGGGCCCCGGAGAAGTGGGTGTCGTCGAGGACGTCCTCGTCGACCGTGCCTACATCCCGCAGCGCTACTCGTCCGCGGCGGAACTGGGCGGGCTCGAGGACGTCGCCCACGCGGTGGGCATGGACGCCCCCGGCCCGCATCACATCGCGGACGCACTGGCCGCCGCAGCGCTGGCCCGCTCCGTCGACGTCCCGACCGGAGCGGTCAGGGACGGTCTGCGCCGTCACGCCCCCGGTGAGCACCGGTCGCGACTCGTGGCGGAAGCGGAGGAGGTCCGCTGGATCGACGATTCGAAGGCGACGAACCCGCACGCTGCCGCCGCCGCTCTTGCCGCGTGCGACCCCGTCGTGTGGATCGCCGGCGGTCTTCTCAAGGGCGCCGACGTCGACGAGCTGGTCGCGCAGGCGGTGCCCCGGCTCCGCGCGGTCGTCCTCATCGGGGAGGACCGTTCCGCTCTGCGTGCCGCACTGGAGGAGCACGCCCCCGACACCCCCGTCGCCGAGGTGGTCGTCGACTCGTCGGCGGACGGAGCCGATCCGCGCCGCGGCGAGGACGTCGCTGCCCGTGCGGTGGAGCTCGCCGGTTCCTTCGCGCAACCGGGCGACACCGTTCTGCTGGCACCCGCCGCCGCGAGCATGGACCAGTTCCGCGACTATCGGACGCGCGGTGAGATGTTCGGTGCGGCTGTGCGCTCCCGCCTCGGCGGGACCGCCCCCGCGACCGGCGGATGAGCAGGGTGGCGGCCGTGCAGGAGCGGACGACGCCAGAGGGAGCCGTCGGGTCCGCGGCGCAGTCCGCTGATCGCCCGGGACCGACCGCCGGTCTCCGGCGGGTCCTCGGACTCCCCGCGACCAGCTGGGCGATAGTGCTGGCGAGTGTCCTCGCCCTCACCGGATTCGGGCTCATCATGGTGCTGTCCGCCTCGTCGATCACCGCCTACGCCGGGGGCGAGGGGAACTCGTTCGGGATCTTCGCACGACAGGCCGCGTTCGCCGCAGCAGGCCTCGTCGCCATGCTCGCCCTGTCGCGTGTGGGCCCGCGCTGGTGGCTCCCACTGGCATGGATCGCCTTCGCTGCCGCACTGGTGCTCCAAGCGCTCACGCTCACACCGCTGGGGGTGGAGGTCAACGGCTCCCGGAGCTGGGTCGCCGTCGCCGGGTCGATGCGGGTGCAGCCGGCAGAGTTCCTCAAGGTCGCCTTCGCCCTGTGGCTCGGAGCGGTGCTCGGACGCGACGACGTGCGGTTGCGCGTCCGGCAGACCTGGGGCACCGCCGTCGGGGGCCTCTTCGCAGCAGGCGGCCTCATCATGGCCGGTCACGATCTGGGGACCGCCATCATCGTCTTCCTGCTCTTCATGGGTGCGCTGTTCGTCTCCGAGCTGCCGGTACTCGTGTCCGTCAGCACCGCCGCGGCCGGCCTGGGAGCCGTCTTCCTGTTCGTCGTGTCGAGCCCCAATCGCCTCACCCGCATCGCCGCTTCGATCAGTGGCCAGGAGAACGCGTCCCAGGAGGACCTCCTGGGTGCCCACTGGCAGTCCGCGCACGGCGAATACGCGCTGGCGTCCGGCGGTCTGCTCGGTGTGGGTCTGGGCGCCAGTCGGGAGAAGTGGTCGTGGCTCCCGGAGGCGCACAACGATTTCATCTTCGCGATCATCGGCGAGGAGCTGGGCCTTGTCGGCACGCTGCTGGTCGTCGGCCTCTTCGCCGTGCTGGGGTGGGGGCTGCTCCGCGTGAGCCTCCGCACCCGCGACGGCCTCATGCGCGTGACGGCGATGGCCGTGTTCATGTGGGTCATCGGTCAGGCGGTGGTGAACGTCGCCGTCGTCGTGAAGCTGCTGCCCGTCATCGGCGTGCCGCTGCCGTACGTGTCGTACGGTGGTTCCGCACTGGTCGCGAATCTCATGGCGGCGGGGATCGTGCTCGCGTTCGCGCGGCAGGAGCCCGGTGCCGCGGAAGCGCTGACTCTGCGTCGGAGCCGCCCTCGTCCGCTCTCCATCCTTGCCCGTCGATCAGGAGGTCGCTCATGACCCTGTCCGTTCTGCTCGCCGGCGGCGGCACCGCCGGTCACGTGTCGCCGCTGCTCGCGATCGCCGACGACATCCGGTTCCAGGACCCTGATGCGCGCATCGTGGTGCTCGGAACGTCCGAGGGGCTCGAGACCCGGCTCGTGCCGGAGGCGGGATTCGAACTCGCCACGATCCCGAAAGTGCCGATGCCCCGACGCGTCAGCGGGGACGTGCTCCGCTTCCCAGGACGCTTCCGCGGCGCCGTGCGCTCGGTCGTCGATCTGCTGCGCGAGCGGGAGGTCGACGTGGTGCTGGGAGTGGGCGGCTACGTGTCGACACCCGCGTACCTCGCGGCTCGCAGGACGGGCACCCCCATCGTGGTGCACGAGGCGAACGCCCGTCCCGGGATGGCGAACAGGGTGGGAGCCCGCCTCACCCGGCCGGACCTCGTCGGATATGCGTTCCCCGGCACACCCCTCAAGGGACACCACGTGGGCATGCCGATGCGGACCCAGATCGAAGCGGTCGACTACGACGAGGACGCCCAGCGGGCGGAAGCGCGTCGCAGCCTGGGACTCGACGACGACCTCCCGACCCTCGTCGTCACCGGGGGTTCGCTGGGTGCGCAGTCGATCAACGAGGCGATGGCGGAGACCATGACTGCGACCGCGCAGTCCGGCGTGCAGGTCCTGCACATCACCGGAGCGGGCAAGGGCGAGGAGCTGAGGGAGGCCGCCGCCGACAACCCGCGCTACCACGTGAGGGACTACGTCGACGGGATGGAGAGCGCCTACCTGGCAGCGGACCTCGTCGTCTGCCGGTCCGGTGCGGGGACGGTCGCGGAGATCTCCGTCGTGTGGGTGCCGTCGGTGTTCGTCCCCCTGCCGATCGGCAACGGGGAGCAGCGGCTCAACGCTGCGGCCCACGTCGCCGCGGGAGCTGCGCTCATGATCGACAACGCGGACTTCACACCGGCCTGCCTCGAGGAGACGATCCTGCCGCTCGTGGGCGACCCGGACCGGCTCGCGGGAATGCGCGAAGCCGCCCGCCGGGAGGGCTTCCCCGGCACCGCGGCACGGACGATGACGCGAATGGTATACGACGCGGCGGGGATGATGCACCCCGGGCGGGAATACGGTCCGGAGCGCTGGACGAAGCACGAGCGGTTCTATCGGACAGGTGAGGAAAGAGCATGACGGAAGCTGCAGCGGGAATCGTCCCGGCGGCCGCGCTGGGGCGCGTCCACTTCATCGGCATCGGCGGTGCGGGCATGTCCGGCATCGCACGTGTGATGCTGGCGCGGGGGATCAGCGTGTCCGGCAGCGACGCCCGCGACTCCGACGTGGTCACCGGGTTGCGGGCCCTGGGGGCGCAGGTGACGATCGGTCACAGCGGTGAGGCCGTGGACGACGTCGACACCGTCGTCGTCTCCTCCGCGATCCGTGAGGACAACGCGGAACTCGCACGGGCCCGCAGCCGGGGCCTGCGCATCATCCACCGGTCCGCGGCGCTGGGCTCGCTCATGACGGACCGCAGGACCGTCGCAGTCGCCGGTACTCACGGGAAGACCACGACGACATCGATGACGACGGTCGCGCTGCAGGCCTGCGCGGCGGATCCGTCGTTCGTGATCGGGGGAGTCCTCACGGCCACGGGCGCCAACGCACACGAAGGCACCGGAGACGTGTTCGTTGCGGAGGCCGACGAATCGGACGGATCGTTCCTCCTCTATGAGCCGACGGTGGGCATCGTCACCAACGTCGAGGCCGATCACCTCGACCACTACGGCACGGCGGACGCCGTGACGGAGGCCTTCCACGCGTTCGCGCAGCGCACCGCCCAGTCCGGTGGCACGCTCGTGGCCTGTCTGGACGACGACGGTGCGGCGGCGATCGCGACCGCGGCCGCGTCTCGTGGTGACGACGTGATCGGGTACGGGGTGGGGCCCTTCGAGGACGCCTCGATCGGCGGGGCGGGGATGCGCCTCGCACTGATCGTCCCGGATGGTGTCCAGGGCCAGGAGCAGAGCTTCACGATCGCGTTCGAGGACATGTCCGTCCTGGTGACGCTCAACCAGCCGGGACGCTACAACGCCCTCAACGCGACTGCTGCGGTGTGCACTGCGCTGGCACTGGGATACGATCCGCGCGACGCGGCGCACGGACTCTCCGGCTTCCACGGCACCCGCCGTCGCTTCGAGTTCCGCGGACAGGGATCCGGGGTCCGAGTCTTCGACGACTACGCTCACCATCCCACGGAGATCACCGCACTGCTCACTGCGGCGAAGGACGTCGTCGACCCGGGCGGGCGCGTCCATGTCGTCTTCCAGCCGCACCTGTTCTCCCGGACCCAGAGCTTCCGCCGCGAGTTCGGCACGGCGCTGGGCATCGCGGACGACGTGGTGGTCCTGGACGTCTTCCCGGCGCGCGAGGACCCCGTCCCCGGGGTGACGGGCGCGATCGTGGCCGACGAAGTGCCCCACGACAGCGTGGCCTTCCTCCCCGCCTTCACCCAGGTGGTGCCGCACCTGCTCGAACGGGTGAGGCCGGGGGACATCGTGCTCACCGTGGGAGCGGGCGACGTCACCGTCCTGGGCCCGGAGATCGTCGAGGCGCTCGGCGGAGCATGAGCACGTCGATCGATCTCGGCGAGCTGCGTCGGAGCCGTCGGCGCTCCACCCTCGTGCGGTGGGGCGTCGCCGCAGTGTCCGTGTGCGTCCTGGTCGGCCTGGCCGCCACTGCTTGGTTCTCACCGCTGCTGGCGGTCGATTCGGTCACCGTCGAAGGCGGGGAGATCGTCGACGCGGATGCGGTGCGCGCAGACGTGGAATCACGGACCGCCGGCGTTCCCCTGCCCCAGGTGCGGACACACAGCCTCTCCCAGGACCTCCAGGAGGAGCACACGGCGGCGGCCTCCATCGACGTGTCGTACGCGGGCCCCCGGAGCCTCCGGGTGACCGTGGTCGACAGACAGCCGGTGATCGCCGTTGTCTCCGGGGCCGAGGCCGTGCGCTACGATGCGGACGGAGTCCGGATCGACGCGGTCCCTGCAGCGGGCCTCGCTCTTCCGGTGCTCACCGTCGCCGACGGTGCGGACGCTGCATCCGCTGCCCGCGACGGCGCAGCGCTGCTCACCGACATCGACGGAGTGCTCGACGCCGAGGTCGACGAGCTGACCGTCGAACCGACCGGGACCTTCGTGCTCCGCGTCCACACCGACGACGGACCCACGGAGATCGTCTTCGGAGCGGTGGACGACGCGGAGCGCAAGGGGCGGGTCGCCGCAGCGCTCCTGGGGGAGGGACACGAGCGGATAGACGTGTCCGTCCCGGACGTCCCGACGGCCGGCTGAGCGAAACCCACAGCCGACACTCCGGGTCGAGTCGTTGCACTCTGAGGACAGGGGCAATAGCGTCGACCACAGATTGCACTACGCCCACTCCCCAGGGTTGAAAGAGGAACCGACGTGGCTGAATTCCAGAGCGCAGGAGCAGACATCAAGGTCGCCGGCTGCGGCGGCGGCGGTGTCAATGCCGTCCAGCGGATGATCGACGTGGGTCTGCGCGGCGTTGAATTCATCGCCATCAACACCGACGCACAGGCACTCCTGCTGTCAGAAGCCGATCTCAAGCTGGAGATCGGACGTGAACTCACCCGTGGTCTGGGTGCGGGCGCGGATCCCGAAGTCGGCCGCAAGGCCGCAGAAGACTCCGAAGACGCGATCCGTGAAGCACTCGACGGTGCGGACATGGTGTTCGTCACCGCCGGTGAAGGCGGAGGCACGGGCACGGGCGCAGCCCCGGTCGTCGCGCGCATCGCGCGCTCGATCGGCGCTCTGACGATCGGTATCGTCACGCGCCCCTTCACGTTCGAGGGGCGTCGCCGGTCGGCACAGGCGGAGGCCGGGATCCGGACACTGCGCGAAGAGGTCGACACCCTCATCGTCATCCCGAATGATCGACTGCTGTCGATCTCCGACCGCAATGTGTCGCTGCTGGAGGCTTTCAACTCAGCAGACGAAGTCCTCCGCTCGGGCGTCCAGGGCATCACCGACGTCATCGCGGTGCCCGGCATCATCAACCTCGACTTCGCGGACGTGAAGTCCGTCATGCAGAACGCAGGCACCGCCCTTATGGGCATCGGTGCGGCCACCGGCGACGACCGAGCTGTCCAGGCAGCGGAAGCCGCGATCGCGTCGCCCCTGCTCGAAGCGAGCATCGAGGGCGCCCACGGCGTGCTGTTCTACGTGCAGGGCGGGTCCGACCTCGGCATCTTCGAGGTGAACGAGGCGGCGCGACTCGTGCAGGAAGCGGCTCACCCGGAGGCGAATATCATCTTCGGCGCCGTCATCGACGACAATCTGGGCGACGAATGCCGGATCACGGTCATCGCGGCCGGGTTCGACGCACCGGCTTCCGAATCCCAGGAAGCACGTCCGATCGGCCGCACTGACGACGCGCGGTCCGCTGCACCTGAAGCGGGCTTCACCGAGCAGTCAGCGGAACCGCGGACGGTCCAGGGCGAGGAGCTGCCTCCGCTGCGTCCGGCCCCGGAGCGCTCGCAGGATCTTCCGCAGTCGCTGCCGGACGAGGCCCCGTCCCGGTTCGACAACTCCGATCTGGACATCCCCGACTTCCTCAAGTGATCGCACCCGCGGGACGCCCCCGTCAGGTCGACTCCGAGCCCCGAGGGAGGCGCGTTGCTGCTTCATCGCATGAACCTCACCGGCACCGCCGGTCACGTGCATATGGCGTTCACGGACCGGCACGGCGGGTACGGGGTCGGTGACTACGGCTCCTTCAACCTCGCCCTCCATGTGGGCGACGACTCGTCTGCGGTCGCCGCGAACCGGTCTCTGCTGAGTCAGGCGCTGGGCCTGGAACGCGTGTCGTTCGTCCAACAGGTGCACGGCACCGCGGTCCACGTCGTGACGACCGAATCGCTCGCACAGCTCTCTCCCGGGGGTGGGCGGCCGCCCTCGTACGTCGAGGCGGATGCACAGGTCACGTCGTGCCGGGACGTGGGTCTCGCGATTCTCGTCGCGGACTGCACTCCCGTGCTCCTGGCCGCGCCCGAGGAGGGGATCGTCGCGGCGGTGCATGCCGGGCGCCGCGGGATGCTCGACGGAGTCGTGCCCGCGACACTGAGGAAGATGCGTGAGCACGGAGCAACGGAAGTCGTCGCGGCGATCGGTCCGTCGATCGGTCCCCGACGCTACGAGGTGCCGGCGGCGATGCGGGACGAGGTGGCGGCTGTGGAGCCGGTGACCGCGTCCGTCACGAGGACCGGCTCTCCCGCTCTCGACGTCGCGGCAGGTGTGGCGGAGCAGCTCGTCCGTGAGGGCGTCTCGATCGCGCACTGGTCGGACACGTGCACCTCCGAATCGCCGGACCTCTTCTCCTACCGGCGGGACGGCACTACCGGTCGATTCGCGGGGATCGTCTGGTTGACCACGCGCTCAGAGGCGACACGCCCGTCTGCCTGACGCCTGCGCGGTGTCGCCTCCGGTAGTTTCGACTGCAGGGGATCACAGGGCTCCGCGCGAGCACAGCCGAAGGAGACGATATGTCCGCAATGCGCAAGGTCGCCAGCTACCTCGGCTTCGTCGAGGACGAGGACGATCCGCGCCTCCACGAAGGCGCGGCACGCGACGCACAGGAAGACCACGAGGCAGGCCATGGAATGGACCTGCTCGACGACGAATACGACGAGGTGGGCGGATTCGTGGAAGAGCCACCGGCAGCGACGGTCTCGCCGATCCGCACATCGGTGCGGCCGATCGAATCCGTCTCAGCGGATTCGCTGCACACGATCCGCACGATCCACCCGCGCAGCTACAACGACGCGAAGGCCATCGGCCAGGCGTTCCGCGACGGCGTTCCGGTGATCATGGATCTGTCCGCGATGGACGAGGCGAACTCGAAGCGGCTCGTCGACTTCTCCGCGGGTCTGATCTTCGGGCTCCACGGATCGATCGAGAAGGTCACGGGGAATGTGTTCCTTCTCACCCCGGAGCGCATCACCGTGACGACGGAGACCGACGAGCGGGGCGACGAGCAGGCGAGCTTCTTCAACCAGAGCTGAGCCGCACGTCCGAAGCGCGGCCGATGAAAGATCTCCCAGGATGGCGGATTACACTCTGTAGTCCGCCGTCCGGTCATTTCCGGACGTGCAGCGGAGTCCGCTGCGCCCCATACGACGATTGAAAGTGACACTGTGCTCAGCACCATTCTCTCCCTCGCCGGGACCCTGCTGAACCTCTACGTGTTCGTCCTGCTCGCCCGCGTCGTCATCGACCTCATCCAGGTCTTCGCGCGCGATTGGCGCCCGACGGGGTTCCTGCTGGTCGTGTGCGAACTGGTCTTCACGCTGACGGACCCCCCAGTGCACTTCGTCCGGCGCTTCATCCCGCCACTCCGGCTGGGTGGGGTCGCACTGGATCTGGGCTTCATCATCGTGTTCATCGGAGTCCAGTTCATCGCGAGCTGGCTGTACTATCTCGCCGCTGTGGTCGCCTGAGTCCGCTGCAGCGAGTATCCACCCGCAAGACACAAGCCATAATGATGCGGTATCGTGACATTTAGCTCGGCTGTCCGCAGCTGAAGTGCCACATTGTTGTCGAGAAGAGGTTGGCCTCATGGCGCTTACGCCAGAAGACGTAGTGAACAAGCGGTTCCAGCACGTGAAGTTCCGTGATGGGTATGACCAGGACGAGGTGGACGACTTCCTTGACGAGGTCGTTGTCGAACTGCGTCGCCTCTATCAGGAGAACGACGAGCTGAAGCAGAAGCTCTCGGCTGCGGAGTCCCGTGTCGCGGAGCTCGAAGCCGGTGCTCCCGCCGCTCCGGCGGCCACAGAGGATCCCCAGGCGACGCAGGCGATCCCCGCCGCTGTTCCCACCGAGGATTCCTCAGCACCGGCATGGGGCGAGGCTCCGGCAGCACCCGAAGCTCCTGCCACGCCGCTCGTGGCGCCGCAGGAGTCGACCAGTGAGCCTGCCGCGGCGAGCCCCGTGGCACCGGCGGTGCCCGCACAGGCACCCAGCAGCTCTGTAGGCGGCACGGATTCGCACGGGCTCATCGCACTCGCGCAGCGTGTGCACGACGAGCACGTGGCGGAGGGTGAGCGCAAGCGCGACGAACTCATCGCGGAAGCGGAATCCCGCGCGACGAGCATCGTCGGCGAAGCGGAGAAGAAGCGCGATGCGACCCTCACCAACCTGGAGACGCAGAAGTCCGAACTGCAGCGCGAGATCGACACGCTGCAGAACTTCGAGCGCCAGTACCGGACACGCCTCAAGAGCTACCTCACGGATCAGCTGCGCGACCTGGAGAACTCCGGTTCCCTCGCGCCTGAGACGCTGAGCGGAGACAACGCAGCGCGTCGCACGATCTGATCATCGCGGAGGAGCTGTTCCTCCCACCCGTGTGACGGGGTCCCGGCCGCAGTTGGCCGGGACCCCTGCTCATTCACACCCGGCCACCGGCCTGCGGGTCGCGCTCGGCTCGGTCAGCTCGCGCGGCCGCGGGTCGAAGGGCGAGTCGGGACCCCGGCGATCTAGACTGTCTGAGCACCCGTTCCGACGGGAAGCCCGCCCGACCGCTGAGAGGACCACGATGACCCCTGGAGCCGCGCGTTCCACGGCACCTGCGGCAGGACGCCGCCTGCGCGTCCTGCTGTACACGGTGGCGGTCCTCGTCGTCCTCGCCGACCAGGTGACGAAGCAGATCGCAGTGGGCCTTCTCGAAGGGGGCCCTCGGATCGCGGTCCTGGGTGAGCTCGCGGGATTCCGCTTCCTGCGCAACGACGGCGCGGCGTTCGGCATGGGGTCGGGGGCGACGTGG
Organism: Brevibacterium yomogidense; assembly: GCF_016107685.1. Classification (GTDB taxonomy): domain Bacteria; phylum Actinomycetota; class Actinomycetes; order Actinomycetales; family Brevibacteriaceae; genus Brevibacterium; species Brevibacterium yomogidense. The sequence goes on along the minus strand of NZ_JABASY010000002.1, from coordinate 825,093 downwards.
ATATTCACGCTCATCGCGAGTTGCGTCTTCGTCGCGATCCTCTTCGCCGGCAGGCGTCTGGGTGCCCGATCATGGGCGTGGGCGCTCGGTCTGCTGCTGGGCGGCCTCACGGGCAACCTCATCGACCGGCTGGTCCGGCCCCCCGCCCTCTTCCACGGCGCCGTGGTCGATTTCATCGACCTCTACTTCTTCGTCTGCAACGTCGCGGACATCGCTATCACCGGGGCCGCGGTCGTCCTCATCATCGCCTCGTTCCGAGGCATCGGACTGGACGGCCTGACGGATGCGGACAGGGTGCACGAGGACGCGGCAGGACCGCAGGATGCCCCCGGGCCCCTGACCGGGACCTGGGACGCTGACGAAGAACAGGAGAGAAGACGATGACGACTAGGTCGCTGTTCGTGCCGGAGGGACTCGATGGCGAACGCATCGACACCGCTCTGTCACGCGCCCTGGGCCTGTCGCGGACCGCTGCCGCGCAGATCGCCCAGGACGGAGGAGTGGAGCAGGACGGTGTGCGGGTGGGCAAATCCGACCGCGCACTGGCGGGCGCCCGCCTCGACGTCGTGATGCCCGAACCTCCCCGCCCGCTCGAGATCGTCGCCGAACCCGTCCCGGGGATGTCGATCATCCACGAGGACGACGCGATCATCGTGGTGGACAAGCCCGTGGGGGTCGCTGCCCACTCTGCGGCCGGCTGGCACGGCCCCACGGTCATCGGCGGTCTCGCCGCCGCCGGGCACCGGATCGCCACCTCGGGGGCCGCGGAGCGCCAGGGCATCGTCCAACGGCTGGACGTGGGCACCTCGGGCGTCATGGTCGTCGCGAAGGGAGAACGCGCGTACTCCGTCCTCAAGCGCGCCTTCAAGCAGCGCACGGTGTCGAAGACCTATCATGCGCTCGTCCAGGGCCTGCCCGATCCGGTCGTCGGCACCATCGAGGCGCCGATCGGCCGCAATCCGCGCAGGGACGGTCTCTACGCGGTCCGCAGCGACGGCAAGCACGCCGTGACCCACTACCAGGTTCTCGAGGCATTCCGGGCGGCGAGCCTGCTGGAGATCGACCTGGAGACGGGGCGCACGCATCAGATCCGCGTCCACATGTCCGCGACGAAGCACCCGTGCTGCGGCGACCTCCCCTACGCCGCGGATCCGGTGCTCGCGCAGCGTCTGGGACTCACGCGGCAGTGGCTGCACGCGGTGCGTCTGGGGTTCGAGCATCCGGAGACGGGGGAGTTCATGGAGTTCGAGAGCGAGTACCCTCAGGACCTCCAGCACGCACTCGATACGCTCCAGGCGACACAGGGCTGACGCTCCGGCAGGAGTGCACCATGTTCGGCGATACGTCACAACGGAAGGGCTCGACGCGATGAGCGCGGATTTCGTCCACCTCCACGTCCACACGGAGTATTCGATGCTCGACGGGGCCGCCCGTCTGGGCGACCTCATGGCCGCCGTCAATGCGCAGGGGCAGACGGCGCTCGCGACGACGGACCACGGGTACCTGTTCGGCGCGTTCGACTTCTGGAAGCAGGCGACCGACGCGGGCATCAAGCCGATCATCGGGGTCGAGGCGTACGTGACGCCCGGAACGGCGCGCACGGACAAGACCCGCGTGAAGTGGCGGACCGACGAATCTCAGAAGGGCGACGACGTGTCCGGCGGCGGTGCGTACACGCACATGACACTGCTGTCGAAGAACAACACCGGGATGCAGAACCTGTTCCGTGCGTCGTCGCTGGCGTCACTCGACTCCGTGTTCGGGAAGTGGCCGCGCATCGACCGGGAGCTGCTCAACACGTATTCCGAGGGGATCATCGCCACGACGGGCTGCCCGTCGGGTGAGGTGCAGACCCGACTGCGCCTGGGGCAGTACGAGGAGGCGAAGCGGGCAGCCGGTGAGTACCGGGAGATCTTCGGCCGGGAGAACTACTTCTGCGAGATCATGGATCACGGTCTCAGCATCGAGAAGAGGGTGTCGAAGGACCTCCTGCGGCTCGCCCGGGAACTGGACATCCCGCTCGTCGCGACGAACGATCTGCACTACACGAACGAATCGGATGCGAAGGCGCACGAGGCGCTGCTGGCGATCCAGTCCGGCTCCAAGCTGATCGAGCCGACGTACGATCAGGGTGGGTCCCGGTTCGCCTTCTCCGGGTCCGGCTACTACCTGAAGTCGGCCGCAGAGATGCGCAGCCTCTTCCGCGAGATGCCGGAGGCGTGCGACAACACCCTCCTCATCGCCGACATGTGCGAGGTGTCGTTCGACACGAGTGCGAACTACATGCCGAGGTTCCCCACCCCGGAGGGCGAGGACGAGACGTCCTGGCTCATCAAGGAGGTCGACAAGGGGCTGCACTACCGGTATCCCGGGGGGGTCCCCGACGAGGTCCGCAAGCAGGCCGACTACGAACTCGACGTCATCATCGGCATGGGCTTCCCCGGCTACTTCCTCGTGGTCGCGGACTTCATCAACTGGTCGAAGGACAACGGCATCCGGGTAGGGCCCGGCCGTGGTTCGGGAGCCGGTTCGATGGTTGCCTACGCCATGCGGATCACCGATCTCGACCCGCTGCAGCACGGACTGATCTTCGAGCGCTTCCTGAATCCGGAACGCGTCTCGATGCCCGACTTCGACGTCGACTTCGATGATCGCCGCCGCGGCGAGGTGATCGAGTACGTCACGCAGAAGTACGGTTCGGAGTACGTGTCGATGATCGTCACCTACGGGACGATCAAGTCGAAGCAGGCGCTCAAGGACTCCGCCCGTGTACTCGGCAAGCCCTTCAGCATGGGGGAGCAGCTGACGAAGGTGCTCCCGCCCGCGGTGATGGCGAAGGACATCCCGCTCGCGGACATCGAGGACGCGAAAGCGCCGCGCTACAACGAGGCGGGCGAATTCCGCTCGCTGCTCGAGACGGACCCCGAGGTCCGTGAGGTCTTCGAGACTGCCAAGGGCCTGGAGGGCCTGAAGCGCCAGTGGGGTGTGCACGCCGCGGGCGTCATCATGTCGTCGGATCCGATCATCGACGTCATCCCCATCATGCGCCGGTTCCAGGACGGGCAGGTCATCACGCAGTTCGACTATCCGACGTCCGAGGGCCTCGGCCTCATCAAGATGGACTTCCTGGGTCTGCGGAACCTCACGATCATCTCCGACGCGATCGAGAACATCCAGCAGAACCAGGGCGTCGACCTCGACCTCGAGCAGCTCACCCTGGATGACCAGGAGGCATACCGGCTGCTCGCCCGCGGTGACACGCTCGGAGTGTTCCAGCTGGATGGCGGGGGCCTGCAGAGTCTCCTGCGTCTCATGCAGCCTGACAACTTCGAGGATATCTCCGCGACGCTCGCGCTCTACCGGCCGGGACCCATGGGTGCGGACTCCCACACGAACTACGCGCTCCGCAAGAACGGGCGACAGGAGATCACTCCGATCCACCAGGAGCTGGAGGAGCCTCTGGCGGAGATCCTGGGGACGACGTACGGCCTCATCATCTACCAGGAGCAGGTGATGGCGATCGCGCAGAAGGTCGCCGGCTACAGCCTGGGCCAGGCCGACATCCTCCGGCGCGCGATGGGCAAGAAGAAGAAATCGGAGCTCGACAAGCAGCAGGTGGGCTTCTTCGAGGGCATGAAGGAGAACGGCTACTCCGAGGCCGCGGCGCAGGCGCTGTGGGACATCCTTCTTCCGTTCTCCGACTATGCCTTCAACAAGGCACACTCCGCCGCGTACGGTGTGGTCTCCTACTGGACGGCGTACCTCAAAGCGCACTACCCGGCCGAATACATGGCGGCGCTGCTCACATCGGTGGCCGACAACAAGGACAAGCTCGCGGTCTACCTCAACGAGTGCCGGCGCCTGAACATCACGGTGCTGCCCCCGGACGTGAACGAGTCCCACGCGAACTTCACCCCTGTCGGCACGGACATCCGCTTCGGTATGGGCGCTGTGCGCAATGTGGGGCAGAACGTCGTCGAGGGAGTCGTGTCCGCCCGCGGTGAGAAGGGCGCGTTCACCACGTTCGGAGACTTCCTCGACAAGGTGCCCGCGCACGTGTGCAACAAGCGCACGATCGAATCGCTCATCAAGTCGGGCGCCTTCGACTCGCTGGGGGACACCCGGCGAGCACTCGTGGAGGTCCACGAGGAGGCGGTCGACGCGGTGATCGGGGTGAAGCGTCAGGAGGCGCACGGCCAGTTCGACCTGTTCGCGGGGCTCGGGGGCGATGATGACGATTCGTCGTCCGCGTTCACCGTTCCGGTGCCGGAGAGGCCCGAATGGGAGAAGAAGGAGAAGCTCGCGTTCGAACGCGAGATGATCGGCCTCTACGTCTCCGACCACCCTCTCAACGGGCTCGAAGGCGTCCTCGCCGCAGAGGCGGAGGTGTCGATCGCGGAGCTCATCGATCCCGAACGGGGGCGGCCGGACGGTTCGCAGGTGACGATCTGCGGCATGATCACCGGAGTCCAGCGCAAGGTGTCGAAGAACAGTGGCAAGCCGTACGGGATCGTGACGGTCGAGGACCTCGAGGCGTCGATCGAAGTGATGTTCTTCGGGGACTCGTACGAGCCGGTCGCGGGGATCCTCACCACCGACCTCGTCATCGCGGTGACCGGACGCGTCCGCACGTCGGATGACCGTCCGACCAGCATGATGGCGCAGTCGATGACGATCCCGGACGTGACCGATCCGGCGGACCGGCCGCTCGCGATCTCGTTGCCGATGGACCGCTGTACCCCGCCGGTCATCGAGCGCCTGGGCGCGATCCTGTCCTCGCATCGAGGACCGACGGACGTGCACCTGTCCCTGGTGCAGCCCGGGCGGCGCTGCGTCCTGCGGCTCGACCGGAAGTTCCGGGTTGATCTGGGGCCCAGCCTGTTCGGTGATCTCAAAGCGCTCCTGGGCCCCAACTGCCTGCGATGAGACCGGTTGTGGACACTAGGATGGCCGCTGTGGAACCTCTTGCGAACACCCCTCTCATCGACCTGCGCGGATCGGCTCTCGACAGACGGACGCTGCGGGCACGGCTGCCTCGCGCCTCGGCCGAGCAGAATGCGCCCCTCGAGGCCGTCAGGCCGCTGCTGGACGACATCCACGCACGCGGTCGTGCGGCGGTGGTCGACGCGACGGCCCGGTTCGACGGCGTCGAGGTCGAATCGTTCCGTGTCCCGGCAGAGGCGATGGCACGTGCGGCCCGCGAACTGGATCCGGCCGTGCGGGCAGGACTGGAAGAGGCGATCAGGCGGGTGCGCTTCGTGTCTGCCGCAGAGGTCCCCGCACCCCGCACCACGACGGTGGCGGACGGCGCGACGATCACGACGCGTCACCTGCCGGCTGAACGTGTGGGGCTCTACGTGCCGGGAGGACTGGCGGTCTATCCCTCGTCCGTCGTCATGAATGCGGTGCCGGCGCAGGAAGCCGGGGTGTCGTCGATCGCGATCGCGTCGCCTCCGCAGCGGGATACATGCCTCCCACACCCCACGGTCCTGGCTGCCGCGCACCTCCTCGGGGTGGCCGAGGTCTGGGCGATCGGGGGAGCACAGGCGATCGGGGCGTTCGCGTACGGGTTCGCCGATGCCGACGGGTCGGTGGGGACCGCGGAAGCGCTCGAACCGGTCGACATCATCACCGGCCCCGGCAACGCCTATGTCGCGACGGCGAAGGCGCTCGTGCGCGACCGGGTCGGGATCGACGCGGTCGCGGGGCCGACGGAGATCATCGTCGTGGCGGATTCCCACGCTGATCCCGTGTTCGTCGCCGCAGACCTCATCAGCCAGGCCGAGCACGACCCGATGGCCGCCGCCGTGCTCGTGACGGAATCATCCGACCTCGCCCGCGCCGTCGACGACGAGCTGGGTGTCCGCGCCGCCTCGGCGGAGCACGCGGAACGTATCCGTGAGAGTCTGCGGGGGACGCAGTCCGGCGTCGTCCTGGTGGACTCGCTGGACGCGGCGGTGGCTGTAGCCAACGCGTACGCGGGGGAGCACGTGGAACTCCATGTCGAGCACCCGCGGGCGGTGGCCTCGCGCATCGTGAACGGCGGTGCGGTGTTCGTGGGACCGCACACGCCTGTCGCGCTGGGAGACTACCTCGCGGGGTCCAATCACGTCCTGCCGACGATGGGGACGGCCGCGTTCGGCGACTGCCTGTCGGTGCACGCCTTCCTGCGGGTGAGCCAGGTCGTCGAATACACTCGCTCCGCGCTCGCGGAGGTCGCGGATCACATCACTGCGCTCGCTGCGGCAGAGAGGCTGCCGGCGCACGGAGAGTCGATCAGCGTCCGCTTCGACGACCGCCGACAGGAAGGCTGAGCCCCATGCATTGCCCGTTCTGCCGCCACCCCGACTCCCGGGTCGTCGACTCCCGCACCGCGGAGGACGGCTCGTCGATCCGGAGGCGACGTCAGTGCCCGAATTGTGGCCGCCGCTTCACGACGATGGAGGCGACGAGTCTCGCCGTCATCAAGAGGTCGGGGGTATCGGAGGAGTTCTCCCGCCAGAAGATCGTCATCGGGGTGCGCAAGGCGTGCCAGGGGCGTCCCGTGAACGACGACGACCTCGCGAAGCTCGCGCAGCGTGTCGAGGAGAAGATCCGCGGTCTGGGCGTGGCGGAGATCGACGCCGACGAGGTCGGGCTGGCGATCCTGGAGCCACTGCGGGAACTCGACCAGATCGCGTATCTGCGCTTCGCCAGCGTCTACCAGGGGTTCGACACGCTCGAGGACTTCGAGGCGGCGATCGCGTCACTGCGTCGTGATGAGGAAGCACGTGCCGCCGAGAGTCCGACCTGACGCGCAGAGGACCGCGTGACAGCGTGGTGCGGGATGTTCTGACCCTGCGTTCTGGAGCGGGTTGCGCGTCCGGTCCGTCATGTGTGTAAGATGACAACTGCGCACCGACGGTGCGCCCGCCGCCGGCGGCATCGGAGGGGAAGCCGACGCCGCCGGCGGTCTTCATTCACTGGGGCTACTCCGGCTGAGTGGGCGACTGACCAGCACGGATGTTCGCGTCTGCGAAGTAGTCGTCGAGCACCGACGAGTTCGCCGCGAGGATCATGAGTCGCGACGTCGACCGTGTGAGTGCGACGTAGAGTGCACCGATCCCCTCATCGGAGGGGCGCTGGTCCGCCCCGGCCTCGTGCACGGGGGCGATGAGCGCCGGTTCCACGACGATGACCGCGTCGAATTCGAGGCCCTTCACGTCGTAGGGCGTGAGGACCGCGACCCGGTGGTCGATGGCTGTCGGCCCGAATCCCGCGTCGTTGCGGACGACGCCCGCTAGAGCGGTCTCGGACCGGTCGGAGGCAATCGTGTGCTCCACGAGCTCCATGAGCCCCTCCGGGACGATCACGGCCACCCTGCCGCCCTCCACCGCGTGTGCCTCCTCCTCGACCGCACGTGGCAGGTGGGCCACGAGCGACGAGACCGAATCGAACCGGTGCCGACGGGGCTCGCTGTCCCCGTCCCTCACCGATTCGGGGAGCGTGAGCGACGGGAACCTGTCTGCGAGGAGGGCGTTCGCGGGCCCCATGATCGACCGTGGCGTCCGATACGACACGGTGAGCTCCTCGAGGCCGAACCGGTCGCCGACGTGCGGGTCGAGGATCGAATGCCACGTCCGCGTGGAATCAGCGGCGGACGCCTGAGCGAGATCGCCCACGAGCGTCGCGGACTTGCTGGGGACCCGCCGGAAGAGAAGACGCAGCTGCATGGGGGAGAGTTCCTGCGCTTCGTCAGCCACGAGGTGGCCGAACGCCCATTCGCGATCGCTTGCCGCGCGGTCCGCGAGAGCGACCGCTGGGTCCGCACCGGCATAGCGGTGGGCCAAGTGCGAAGCACTCACCATGGCGCCCGTTCCCGTCATCTCCACGACCGCCTGCGCGTATTCCTGCTCCGGGTCCTCACCCCGGTCCTGCCCGGTGCCTTCGGTCCCGATCATCTCTGCGATCTCGTCGAGCAGCGGTACGTCCTCCACGGTGACGGGCGACGCCTTGGGACGGAGGAGCATCTGGACCTCGTCCTCCGTGAGGACCCCCTGTGCCGCGGCGGCGAGTCGATGCGGCTTCGACAGCAGCGCGTCGAGGACGCCTTCCGGAGCGAGCGGCAGCCAGCAGAGGTTCACGGCGACCCGCACATCGCGTGAGGCCCGCAGATCGTCGAGGAACTCCGGCAGTCTCTCGCCCGCACTGTCGAGGCCCTGTGCCTGTGCCAGCAGGTCGGCCAGTGTCCGCAGGAGCGTCTGGACGAACACCGTGCGCGCGGCGTTGTGCGCGTCTCCGGTCCGGCGAGCGCGATCGCGGGCGGCTCGCACGTCCGCAGGGTGGAGGGTGATCGCATACGGTCCGACCCCCAGCCGCTGGTCTTCCCCGGGCACCCGCTGATAGGAGCGCACCATCGCGCGGACGACGTCGACCATTCGGAGGTCGCCCTTGACTGCAGCTGTCTTCTGTCCGTCACGCAGCGACGTGTCCACTCCCGGCATGAGCTGCCCGGGTGTGAGGAGCACCGCGCCGGTCTCGCCGAGCGACGGGAGTACGCGTTCGATGTAGCGGAGGAACACGGGGGAGGGGCCCACCAGGAGGACTCCGGACTTCGCGATCCGATCCCTGTGCCGGTAGAGAAGGTAGGCGGCGCGGTGCAGTGCGACAGCGGTCTTGCCGGTCCCGGGGCCACCCTGGACGACGAGAGTGCCCGCGAGATCACGGCGGATGATCCGGTCCTGTTCCCCCTGGATCGTGGCGACGATGTCGCCCATGCGACCTGTGCGACGAGCACCCAGCGCAGCCATGAGCGCACCCTCGCCCTGCAGCCGGGACCGTTCGTCCTCGTCGAGGCCGTCGATGTCGAGGACGTCGTCTTCGACCCCGGTGACCTTCCGCGCGCGGGTGGCGATGTGCCTGCGCCTCACGAGCCCTGCGGGTTCGGCAGCGGTCGCGCGGTAGAAGGGTTCGGAGGCCGGTGCACGCCAGTCCATCAGCATCTGTGCACGATCCGCGTCCGAGAATCCGATGCGCCCGATGTACGTGGTGTCTCCTGCCGCGGAGTCGATGCGGCCGAAGCACAGTCCTTCTTCTGCGGACTGGTACCGGATGAGAGCGTCCTCGTACATCGTCGCGAAGGCGTCGCGCTCAGATCGGTTCTGGTGATGACCCCCGACCTTGGATTTCCGCACTGTCGACAAGGAGGTGTGAGTCTCCACGCGGAGTTGATCGAGCCTCGCGTAGAGGGTGTCGATCCGCACTTGTTCGTGCGCGATTTCGCTTCGCTCTGTCATATCGCCTTTCTGAGGATGCGGGCAGTCCATTATCGCGCAGGGGTCAAGCCAGAAGGCCACCGGGCACCGCCCTGTGATGACGATGCCGCTCACACTCCGTGTCGGGTGGATGCCGTCGTGTCCGGGTCGGGTTCACAGGGGCAGTGGAGTCCTCACCGGCGTCCGCCCGACGGCCCCAGGTGGGAGAGGAGCCCCTCACCGGTGCGCACGGAGGCGCCGTCCTTGCGTAGGGCGCGAGCGAGCCGGTCGGCGTCGAGCGCGCGGTGCGCGGCCGCGACCACGATGTTGCCGCGACGACGCCTGCGGAACTGTGTGGGCTCCACCAGTGCGACGACATGGGCGAAGCGGCTCCGCAGCGCATCGACTTCAGTGCGCAGAGCCCTCCGGTCCTGTCCGTCTGCGACGTTCGACACGTAGACCCCGTGCGGGGCCAGTGCCGCACATGCTGCGTCGAACCAGTCGGCAGTCGTGAGCGCGGAGGGAGTGGTGTCGAACGCGAAGGCGTCGCGCACCATGAGATCGATGGTGCCGGGCCTGAACCGGTGGATCTCCTGCGCGCCGTCGGCCGTGCGGATCGCGAGCGCCGGTGAGCGGGGGAGGTCCAAGTGGTCGCGGACCCACGCCGCCAGTGCGGCGTCGATCTCGACGACAGTCTGACGGGATCCCGGTCGCATCGCCTCGATGTGCCGGGGGAGCGCGCACGCGGCTCCGCCGATGTGGACGGCGCGGAGGGTGCGGTGGTCCGCGTATGCCACGGAGACGAGGTGCGCGATCCAGCGCAGGTACTCGAAGCCGAGCACGCGTGGGTCAGCCGCGTGGTACGGGGAGGCCGGGACGTCGTTGAGGGTGAGGACATAGGCGTGCGGGTCGCCCGGTACGGCGTCGAAGGACGCGGTGCCGGAGTCGGCGGGGACCGACCCCGTCGGTGGACCCGTACGGGGGCGCGAGCGGCGAGCGGACATCGGACAAGGGTAGCCCGGGCGGGACGGCAGGGCACCGTGCGTCACGGGGGCTCGACTCCGATGATGTCGGTGCGCACGCTCCGCCGTGGAGGCGACGACCGCTGTCCACAGCAGTCCGGAGCGCCTGGAACAGTCGGAGGCCGACGAATGAACTGTCCACATGAACACGGACAGAATCACACACGGCCCTGATCTCGTCAGCCTCGTACCCCACCTGTTGGGGTACACACCCGCTGATTCGCTCGTCCTCGTGAGCGCGACGACGAAGCGTGAGGGAGTGGGGCTGCTGGGCCCCAGCCTGCGCATCGACTTCGCGGTCGGAGACATGGACGCGCTCGATGAAGCGTCCGCATCGCGGAGTACTGCGCCGCTGCGTGCAGCACCGGACGCGGATACGGTCTTCCCGATCGTCTTCAGCCATGTGCTCGCGGACTTCCATCTCGACTGGGACGAGCGCGACCCGGCCTCGTTCGATGGCCTGTTCGGTGTGGAGGCGCTCGTCGACGGCGTCCTCCTCGTGGAGGCTGCTCTCCACAGACGTGGTTTCCACGTCTTCCCTGCGCTGTGGTCCGGACGGGGCAGCTGTGGGATGCTCCTTGCTCCGGAGTCCACGACGAGGGAAGCACCTCCGTCCGCCGCTGTAGAAGGCCTCGCTCTCATGAGTTTACCGGTGGCGGACAGCTTCGCGTCCAGTGTGGGACCGCGCGAACCGGATCCGGGCACTGCCGCGGCTCTTGCTGCACTGCGCCGGGAGCACTTCCGCACTGATGAGCTGGTCGACGGACTCGTGGCCGAAGCGCTGCTCCTGGAGAGCCGTTCCAGTCTGCGGGAGCAGGGCTCGGCACCCGTGGCGCCCGTCATCGTCGACCCCATGGCGGTGCTGGCCCTCGAGCGACTCTGCGAGCGACCCGGCGACCGGGACATCGTCCAGATGCTGCTCGCCGGGAACCACCCTGATTTCCCACCCGAGCGGCTGCGCGCGTTCGGCCCGGGCCGCTTCCTCGACTACGCACGCAGCTGTGTGGAGGGCGGTGGCGCGGCCCTGCACATCGTCGGGCTGAGCCACACTCCGCCACGGCAGGAGGCGCTGGCGGAGTCGATCGACTGGCTACGGACGTGCGCTGCGCTCGTGAATGACGATGCGACCGCCGACGTGCATGCACTCATCGCCTGGTTCGAATGGGCACGCGGACGGATGTCCTTCGCGGATCATTACGTCACGTGTGCACTGTCCGAACAGACGGGACATCGACTCGCGCTCCTGATACGAAAAGCGGTCGATGCGGGCATGCCGCCGCGCTGGATCCACCCCGACTGACGGGCTCCCGGTTTGGGCGCGAGGGAATACCGTGCAAAGATGGAGCGTTGACCCGGTCGAACGCATTGCCGGAGGTTTCATCCTCCGTGCAGTTTGACATGGGTCTTACTGGTGCCCGATCGGGGACCGGTGGCCCTCCGCTCTCTGCCGAAAGGTTCGCACGTGCCCACGAAGGATACGGGAAAGTCGAGCGCTCAGACCAGCAGCGAAGGCGCTGAGAAGTCGACCGCCGCAACGACGCCGAAGAAGACGACCGCTGCGAAGAAGTCGACCGCGACCAAAGCACCTGCGGCGAAGTCCGCTGCGGGAACATCGGTGAAGGACGGTTCCGCCACGAAGACCACGGCTACGAAGACCACCGCCAAGAAGCCCGCCGCAACGTCGACGGCGACCAAGTCCACTGCTGCCAAGTCGACGGCTGCGAAGACGACCGGGACCAAGACCGCCGCGAAGTCGACTGCCGCCAAGACCACGGCGAAGAAGACCGCTGCGAAGTCGACGGCGACCAAGTCCACTGCAGCCAAGTCGACGGCGACCAAGTCCACTGCTGCCAAGTCGACGGCTGCGAAGTCGACTGGAACCAAGACCGCCGCGAAGTCGACTGCCGCCAAGACCACGGCGAAGAAGACCGCTGCGAAGTCGACGGCGACCAAGTCCACTGCAGCCAAGTCGACGGCGACCAAGTCCACTGCTGCCAAGTCGACGGCTGCGAAGTCGACTGGAACCAAGACCGCCGCGAAGTCGACTGCCGCCAAGACCACGGCGAAGAAGACCGCTGCGAAGTCGACCGCTGCGAAGGCGACGACGGCGAAGGCCGCCAAGGCTCCCGCGAAGAAGGGCGCCTCCGCGAAGGACGTCGAGGACCTCGAGCCGACAGTCGTCGACGAGGCCGCGCCGGAGGACGTCGATCCGGACGAGACGACGGAGACGAAGAACGCGAAGGAAGAGGAGAAGGACGAGGAGGTCAAGGAAGCCGGTGGCTTCGTCGTGTCCGACGCGGACGATGACGATCAGCCGGCTCAGCAGGTCGTGTCCGCGGGAGCGACTGCGGACCCGGTCAAGGACTACCTCAAGCAGATCGGCAAGGTCGCTCTGCTCAACGCGGCGGAGGAAGTCGACCTCGCCAAACGCATCGAGGCGGGCATGTACGCGGATCACCTCGTCAAGCAGAGCGAGGTGACGGATCCCAAGCTGGTCCGGGAGTTCCAGTGGATCATCCACGACGGGCGCATCGCGAAGAACCATCTCCTCGAAGCGAACCTCCGCCTCGTCGTGTCGCTCGCCAAGCGGTACACCGGTCGCGGCATGCTCTTCCTCGATCTCATCCAGGAGGGCAACCTCGGTCTCATCCGTGCCGTGGAGAAGTTCGATTACACGAAGGGCTTCAAGTTCTCCACCTACGCGACCTGGTGGATCCGACAGGCCATCACGCGTGCGATGGCGGACCAGGCCCGGACGATCCGCATCCCGGTGCACATGGTCGAGGTCATCAACAAGCTCGCCCGTGTGCAGCGGCAGATGCTCCAGGACCTCGGTCGTGAGCCGACGCCGGAAGAGCTCGCGAAGGAGCTCGACATGACGCCGGAGCGTGTCATCGAGGTTCAGAAGTACGGACGCGAGCCGATCTCCCTGCACACTCCGCTGGGTGAAGACGGCGATTCCGAGTTCGGTGACCTCATCGAGGACTCCGAAGCAGTCGTTCCGGCCGATTCGGTGAGCTTCACGCTCCTCCAGGAGCAGCTGCACTCCGTTCTCGACACGCTGTCGGAACGCGAAGCAGGTGTGGTGTCGATGCGGTTCGGTCTGAACGACGGGCAGCCGAAGACCCTCGACGAGATCGGGAAGGTCTACGGAGTCACGCGTGAGAGGATCCGTCAGATCGAGTCGAAGACGATGGCGAAGCTGCGCCACCCGTCGCGATCGCAGGTGCTGCGCGACTACCTGGACTGAGTCCTCTCTCGACGGGTTCTCACGATTGAGTCCTCCACCACGAGCATGAGTGCGGCCCTGCTCCCCGGACGGGGAGCAGGGCCGCACTCATGAGCGCTCAGCTGAGCTGGCCCGTCTTCCAGTCCTCGAAGAACTCGGGGTTCTCCTCAGCCCAGTCGGCGACGGCAGCGGCGTGGTCCTCTCCGTCGTACTTCTGGGACATGAGTGTCTGCAGCTCTCCGAAGTCCTCCTCGGAGAACACGAAGTTCTCGAGCACCTGCGCGACCTGTGGGTTCGAGTCGGAGAATCCGTCCTGCGCGAACATGAAGAACTGATCTGCTTCGCCGAACGCACCTTCCGTGTCCTCGAGCTCGCGGAGATCGTAGACGTTCCAGGCCCAGTGGGGGTACCACATGGTCACAGCGACGTTCTTGTCCGTCCCTTCGGCGCCGTCCACTTCGGCAAGCATCGCCGGGGTCGAGGATTCGACGAGCTGCCAGTCGTCGAGGCCGTACGCCGGCATCACGTCGTTCTCCGTCGCGCGCATGAGCCCCGCGCCGGCCTCGATGCCGACGATCCGGTTCCCGTACTCGTCGCCCATGTCTGCGAGGTCCTCGATCGTCTGAGCGGGGGAGTCCGCGTTCACCGCGATGGCGTTGCGGGCGTCCTCGTACCAGCATCCGAGTGATTCGTAGTCGTCGCCGTACTGCTCCAGGTAGTCGGCATGAGTCCGCGGCAGCATCGAACTGGCAAGCCAGTCGACGTCTCCGTTGGCGGCGGCGGTGAATCCCGGAGCCGCCTCGAACGATTCGACGGTCACGCTGTACCCCATGTCCTCGAGCACGTGCTTCGCCATGTAGGCGGATCCCTGGGTGTCGTCCCAGCCGTTGAATGCGGCGACGGTGAGCTCCGTCTTCTCGTCGGCCTCCATCGCCGTGGCGTCGGCGAGCCCGTCGGTCACCACGCAGTCTGCGTAGTCGGACGCTGCGTCGTCCGCGGTGCTGTCGTCGCTGTCTGTGTCCGCACCCGTCGAGCCGCATGCACTCAGCAGCAGGACGGCTGCGCCAGCGGCTCCCAGGAAGCCGCGCTTCCCTCGTGTCGTGAACATCGTTCCTCCAGGGTCTCTTCGGAGGGCGATTCGGCGCGCGTCTCGATGGCTGCCGATCGCCCGTGATCGATCGTGCCGGCGCGGTGCTGCCGGCTGCAGATGTCCGGCGCTGCGCAGGTACCCGCACAGCGTACAGTGATCACAGATCACATAAAAGTGTGGAAGTGCGCCTGCTGTGGGACCGGTCCACGATGAGAGCGCTCAGTCCGTCGGTGTGAAGGGTGTCACCAGTGTGAATGCTGCGTTCTGTGCGTCGATGAAGCGTCCCACGCGGCCGTGATGCGAGTCGTGCGGCGGTGCGAGCACATCGCCGCCCAGCTCTCGGACACGGTCGACGAGTCCGTCGACGTCATCGACGTGGACGTGTGCTTCCCAGTGCGCCGGGACGGCGACCTGGGAGGCGTCGAGGATTCCGCCGATCCGGCTGTCGTCGCGATCGATGGCCCAGTAGCGCTGATCCTCCCCGTCCGTGAGTGAGGGGAGCACCCATTCGAACACGGACGTGTAGAAATCGCGCACGCGGGGATCCGTGGTGAAGAGCTCCGCCCAGTGGACGGCGCCTGCTGTGCCGAAGGACTGCATCGCACGATCGTCGTCGTACTCGAGCACTCCGAACGCCGTTCCGGCCGGGTCCGCCGCCAGCGCCACTCCGGCATTCCCGTCGAACTCCGGGATGGCCATGAGGGCCTGGCCTCCGGCATCGTCGAGCGCTGCCAGGTGTGCGGAGAGGTCTTCGACACGGAAGTACACGGACCAGAACGCCGGTCCCTGCTGACCGGGGGGCTGCTCGCTGACTCCGGCGACGCGACGGTCGTTCGCGTGGGCGGCTGCACCCAGTCCCAGCGGACCCGTCCCGTCGAACCGCCACCCCAGCAGTCCTGCGTAGAACGTCTGCGCGGCGACGGGATCCGGTGAGCTGAGCTCGAACCAGCAGGGCGCGCCGAAGGGGGGATCGTACGGTGTGGGTGCCACGGTGACTCCTGGCGTCGGGATCGGCGGCGCGCGGCTGTGCCCCGGCGGCCTCGGAACCCTGCCAGTCTAGGGGGCCGCGTCGCCGAACACAGCGGTGAGAGCCGTCACGACCGCCTCAGCGATGTGCTCCTGACCCTGCCGCGACTCCAGCAGCTCGGCGTCTTCTGCGTTGCGCATCTCCCCGGCTTCGAGCATGACAGCGGGGACAGCGGCGTTGTTGAGGGTCGCGAGGTCGGTGCGGACCACGAGGTCGTCGTACGCGGGGTTCCGGTCGAAGCCCGTCGCCTCGAGTGCCTCGGCCAGGGCCCGGCCCAGTGCCTCCGACGTCCGCGCCGTGTCGTCGCCGGCGCGCCCTCCCGCCGGTGCGGTGATGACGTGGAAGCCGCGGGCGGAGCGGTCCTCGGTCCCGTTCCCGTGCAGGCTCACCAGGGCGTCCGCCGCGTCCGCGAAACGGCCGCGCTCGTCGACGCAGGGGCCCGCGCTGTCGTCGGAGGAGCGGCTCATGACGACCTCGGCTCCTGCATCGGACAGTGCCGTCTGGACCTCCTGCGCCGTCTCCCACGTGAACCGGTGCTCGGGATAGCCATCGTCCGACGAGGTGCCCACCGTGTTGCAGGCCTTCGTCCCTCCTCGTCCGTCCGGTACGTCCGCGCTGATCGTGTCGGGATGCGCGCCGTTGCCACCGTTGTGGCCCGGGTCGATCGCGACGGTGAGGCCGGACAGGGGTGGCGCTGAGATCTCCTCCGGCGAGGCGGCCGGGCTCGAGGTCGCGGTCGGGCTGCCGTCGGCACTGTCGCCGGGCTGGTCCGCGACCCGCTCTGCCGACGTCGACGTGACCACTGGGCCTTCGGGTGTGCCGCCGGTGCACCCTGCGAGAGCACATGACAGCAGCAGCCCGACCAGCGCACAGGTGAGGCGGGGGCGGGCCGAGGGAGTGCCTCGGCGGCGGAGGCGAGGGTCCGGGATCACGTGGTGGCGCACGCTCCGAAGTATGCCGCATCCCACGCACCCGGGGACGCGCCAGCATCGCCCGGTCCACAGCCCGGCCGCCCCGTCGCACTAGAATGAAGCGTCGGATTCGCAGGCGAAGGGAGTGTCGGTGGCACGCAGCGCGAAGAGGGACACGGACGAGAGCTACGATGCGCGGCATCTGTCCGTGCTGTCCGGACTCGAAGCGGTCCGCAAGCGTCCCGGCATGTACATCGGGACGACGGACACGCGCGGCCTCATGCACTGCCTGTGGGAGATCATCGACAACTCGGTGGACGAAGCGCTGGGCGGCCACGGCACGACGATCGAGATCGTCCTGTCGCCGGACGGATCGGTGACGGTCGCGGACTCCGGTCGCGGCATCCCCGTCGACATCGAACCGCGCACAGGACTCAGCGGCGTCGAGGTCGTCATGACGAAGCTGCACGCCGGCGGCAAATTCGGGGGCGGCTCCTACGCCGCGGCGGGCGGCCTGCACGGGGTCGGTGCCTCCGTCGTCAACGCGCTGTCCGCGCGCCTCGACGTCGAGGTGACGCGCGGATCGAAAGTGCATCGGATGTCCTTCCGACGGGGCGAGCCAGGGCGGTTCGACGATTCGTCCGGCACCGTTTCGCCGGAAAACCCCTTCACACCCTTCACAGAACCCACCCCCCTGGACGTCGTGGGGAAGGCCAAGCGGGGTGCCACCGGAACACGCGTGCGCTACTGGTCCGATCCGCAGATCTTCCTCCCCGGCGCAGAGTTCCAGTATTCGGAGCTCGCGGACCGTGCGCGACAGACGGCCTTCCTCATCCCGGGACTGGGCATCACCATCACGGACGAGCGCGGAGTCGTCCGTGACGAGAACGGCGAAGTCGTCGAGTCCCGCACGGAGGAATTCCGCTACGAAGGCGGTATCTCCGAGTTCGTCGAGCATCTGGCGGTCGACCCGGTCGTGACGGATGTCTGGCGGCTGGCGGGGGACGCCACGTTCACGGAGACGGTCCCCGTCCTCGACGCGTCCGGACGCATGGTGTCCCAGGACGTGACCCGTGACGTGGGCGTCGACATCGCGCTGCGATGGGGGACCGGCTTCGAGACGAAGCTGAAGAGCTTCGTCAACATCATCGCGACGCCCAAGGGCGGGACTCATGTCGCAGGCTTCGAGCAGGCGCTGCTGAAGACGGTCCGGAAGGCCGTCGAAGCGAACGCCCGCAAGCTCAAGGTCGGCAAGGACAAGCTGGAGAAGGACGATGTGCTGGCGGGCCTCACCGCCGTGGTGACCGTGCGACTGGCCGAACCGCAGTTCGAAGGGCAGACGAAGGAAGTCCTCGGCACGGCCGCCGTGCGGCGGATCGTCGGCCAGACCGTCGAGAAGGAGCTCACCGCACAGCTCGAGTCTTCGGCACGGCAGACGAAGGCGCAGGCCGGACAGCTGCTGGAGAAGGTCGTCTCGGAGATGAAGGCGCGGATCTCCGCTCGGACACACCGGGAGAATCAGCGGCGGAAGACCGCGCTGGAATCCTCGTCGCTGCCGGCGAAGCTCTACGACTGCCGTGTGAGCGACCACGAGGACACCGAACTGTTCATCGTCGAGGGCGACTCCGCGATGGGGACGGCCAAAGCCGCACGGGACTCGGAGAACCAGGCACTCTTCCCCATCCGGGGCAAGATCCTCAACGTGCAGAAGGCGTCCGTCGCGGACATGCTCGCGAACACCGAGTGCGCCGCGCTCATCCAGGTCGTGGGTGCAGGCACTGGGCGCAGCTTCGACGTCTCACAGGCTCGCTACGGCAAGGTCATCATCATGACCGACGCGGACGTCGACGGAGCCCACATCCGCACTCTGCTCCTCACCCTCTTCTTCCGCTACATGCGACCGCTGGTCGAGGCGGGACGCGTCTTCGCCGCGGTGCCGCCGCTGCACCGCATCGAGGTGGTCACGGGACGCGGAAAGCCCAACGAGGTGGTCTACACCTATTCGGAAGCGGAGCTCACGGCGCTCCTGGCGAAGCTCGCCAAGCAGAAGAAGACGTACAAGGAGCCGATCCAGCGCTACAAGGGCCTGGGCGAGATGGATGCCGATCAGCTCGCTGAGACGACCATGGACCCGAGCCTGCGCAGCCTTCGGCGCGTGACCATGGCGGACGCGGAAGCGGCGGAGAAGACGTTCGCACTGCTCATGGGGTCCGAAGTCGCGCCGCGCAAGGAATTCATCGTCGCAGGTGCTGCGGAACTCGATGCGGAGAGGATCGACGCCTGACCTGACCATCCCCGGCAGGGGGCCGGTCAGCCGATGACGCCGAGCGCGCCCCCGCGCGACTGACAGCCGGCTGCGGGGAAGGGCCGGTCAGCTGTAGACGATAGTGCCGACGAGGATGAGTGGCGGGACGGCGACGAGGCACACCGCGTAGACGGACGCACGGATGCGCGGCCGGCGGGTGTCCGAGGTGACGGGACGCGACAGGCGGGCGATGCGCACCTCCGTGAGGCCCTCGTCGTAGTCCTTCGACGCCTCGGCCTGTTTCGCCGACACCTTCTGCAGGGCGCGTGCGAACGCGGCGTCGGAGACGGTTCCCCGTGCCGCGTCGTCTGCCATGATCTCGATCGCGGCGCTCACGGACTCCAGGGCGGTCCTGGTCGCCGGCAGGAACGGGAGCATGCGGTGCCAGGACGCGAAGGGGAGGGTGAGGAGGTCGTGCCTCAGCCGCAGGTGCACACGCTCGTGGGCGAGGACAGCCTCCCGCTCCTCGTCCTCCAGCAGCATGAGGAGCCCGGTGGAGATCACGGTGGTGCCGAACCCGCCAGCGACGGAGTACGCGAGTGCGTGCTCCGTGTCGATCACGCGGGTCTCGGGCCTACCGCCCCGCGACTGAGACACGAGGGCGAGGACGTCGCGGTGCTTCGCCCGCAGCAGCCGCGCTTCCCGCGCTTCCCACGCGAGCGCTCCCAGCAGCAGGGCGAGGAGTCCCACTCCCACGATGAGCGGAGGCCAGCGCCACCAGTCGAGAGCGACGCTGAGACTGACGCCCGGCACGCTGACGAGCGGGGCGAGCGCGAAGGCGATGCAGGCGGAGATCACCGAGAACCCGCCCGCGAGGCCGATCGCCTGCCAGAGGATCACGGCGGCGACGGGGTCGCCTTCGCGGCGCGTGCGATGCTGTGCTGCGGCGACGGCGACAGGGATCGGCCACGCGAGGACGATCGCGAGCGCGACGAGTGCGAAGCCGACGACGGTCATGGGGTGTGCGGCGCGTTCGTCAGTCCGGCGAAGGAGTGCGCATCAGCCGCGGGGGCCGTTCGCACAGGCGCTCAGCCGACTTCGGTGCGGCGCGGCGGGTCGACGGGGCGCAGGGGTTCGGAGTGGCGCAGTCGGCTGTCGAGCACTCCGCGCAGGAACGCGGTGTCCGAGAGGGAGACGGTGCCCAGGAACCGGGCGAGCACAGCACGCCGGTCGCCCGCCTGGTCGAGCACTTCCGCGAGCAGATCGGAGACGTGCTCCTCCTTGGTCGATGCGGCGCTGTAGAGGTGGGGGCGCGTGGTGCGGTCCCGCACGACGTAGTGCTTCTTCTCGAGGCGGGTGAGGACCGTGTGCACGGTGGTGAGCGCGAGTCCGCGGGCGGAGAGGACGTCTCGGAGTGCGGCGGCGGTGAGTCCTCCGCGCTGCGACCACAGAGCGTCCATCACATCACGCTCGAGTTCTCCGAGGTTCTCCACCGGTTCTCCTTCACTGCTGTCCATCCAGGCATGAGCGCACGTGGAACGAGGCCATGCGCAGGGTTCAAATCTATCACGGCGAGGTGTGTGGAGCCGGACCAGCGCGGCGTCATGTCCACCTCGCGTCCGCAGTGTGAGACGAAAGTGTGCGCGGGGTGCTGGGGGTTCGAGCGTCGAGCGCGGAGCGCGTATTCTACGAGCTGTAGAACATGGAGTGCTTCCCCTGGAGGGGCAGCTCAGCCGCATTGAGGGAGGTCTCGTGGAGCTCGATCCGGTGCTCATCGCACGCTGGCAGTTCGGCATCACAACCGTGTACCACTTCTGGATGGTCCCGCTCACGCTCGGACTGGGGCTCCTCGTCGCCGTGCTGCAGACGATGTGGCACCGCACGGGGAACGACGTGTGGCTGAGGGCCACCAAGTTCTGGGGGAAGCTGTACCTCATCAACTTCATCATGGGGGTCGCGACCGGCCTGGTGCAGGAGTTCCAGTTCGGCATGGCGTGGAGCGAGTACTCCCGTTTCGTGGGCGACGTGTTCGGCGCCCCTCTCGCGATGGAGGCGCTGCTCGCCTTCTTCCTCGAGTCGACGTTCATCGGACTGTGGATCTTCGGGTGGGGCCGGCTGAGCCGTCGCGTCCACCTCGCGGTGCTCTGGTGCGCCGTCATCGGCTCGTGGATCTCCGCGTACTTCATCATCGTCGCGAACTCGTGGATGCAGCACCCCGTGGGTGTCGAGCTGATCGACGGCCGCCCGGTGATGACCGATGTCTGGGCGGTGCTCACGAACAACACGGCACTCGCCGCGACGAGTCACACGATCGCCGGAGCAGTCTCCGTCGGAGCGGCCTTCCTGCTGGGGATCTCCTGGCACCATCTCTGGCGGAGGCGCGTCGACGAGATCGACACGGTCGACGACTCCGGTCGGGTCGTGGTCGGTTCCGCCCCGGACATCCCCGGCCGGGACGAGACCGACTACACCGTGTGGTGGAAGTCGCTGCGGATCGGGGCGTGGGTCGCCGTCTTCTCCTTCGCCGCGGTCGCGCTCACGGGTGACATCCAGGCGAAGCTCATGTACGAGCAGCAGCCCATGAAGATGGCATCCGCCGAGGCCGCGTGCCACGACGGGACTCAGTTCTCCGTCCTCACAGTCGGGAATCTCGATTCGAACGACTGCGACGACGTCACCCCGGTCATCGAGATCCCCGGAGTCCTCTCCTTCCTCGCGAAGGGCGACTTCGAGACGGACGTGCCGGGGGTGAACTCGCTCATCCCGGAATACGAGGAGGCGTACGGCACCCACATGCCGGACGACTCGATGTACGGGAAGTATGCGGGTCAGGAGATCGACTACCAGCCGTCGATGTTCGTCACCTACTGGGGCTTCCGCCTCATGATCGGGTTCGGCGCCCTCGCCGCGGCGGCCGCGGTCTTCGCCCTCATCGTCACCCGGAAGGGCACGGTGCCCCGGTCGAGGTTCCTCTCCCGCCTGGCCCTGTGGGGGATCGCCGCACCCTTCATCGCGAACTCCGCCGGCTGGATCTTCACGGAGATGGGCCGCCAGCCGTTCGTCGTCGCGCCGAACCCGGACCACACGGGGATCGACGGGGTGTTCCTGTACACCGCGGCGGCGGTGTCCCCGACGGTCGGGCCGGTCGCCCTGCTGACCTCGCTCATCGCACTCACCCTGGTGTACGGCGTGCTCATGGTGTTCGAGCTCAAGCTCATCGTGCAGTACGCGCGGGGCGGTGTCGTGTCGGCGATGCCGGAACTCGCAGACGACACCCGCCATTCGACCCGTGCGACGGCGGACGGTGACGAGGACGACGTCCTCTCGTTCGCGTACTGACACCTGGATCTGGAGACTCAAGGAGACGACATGGCTGAAGCGCTTCCCGTGATCTGGTTCGTGCTCATCGCGGTCCTGTGGCTGGGGTACCTCTTCCTGGAGGGGTTCGACCTGGGGGTCGGTGTCCTCATGAAGACATTCGCCCGGGATGAGAGGGAGCGACGGCTCCTCCTCAACACGATCGGTCCGGTGTGGGACGGCAACGAGGTGTGGCTCATCACCGCCGCCGGAGCGATGTTCGCCGCGTTCCCGCTGTGGTATGCGAGTCTCTTCTCCGCGCTCTACCTGCCGCTGACCCTCACGCTGCTCGCGCTCATCTTCCGGGCCGTGTCGATCGAGTACCGCGGGAAGAGGGGGTATTCGCAGCGGTGGGTCGACGGGTGGACGTGGTGCCTGTCCGGCGGGTCGCTCGTCGCGGCGTTCTGCGTGGGCGCGATGCTGGCGCTCACGACGACGGGGCTGCCGCTCAACGCGAACGGCGACAACGTGGGCGGTGCCTTCTCCTGGCTCACGTTCCCCGCTCTCCTGGGTGGGCTGGGAGCCGTCGGGTTCTCCGTCCTCCACGGGCTCCTCTTCCTCACCCTCAAGACGGACGGCGAGGTGAGGGTGCGTGCGCATGCCCTGGCGACCCGCTGGGCCCCGCTGTTCCTCCTGCCGCTGATCGGCTGGGTGGTCTACGTCCAGGTGCAGTCGGATGGCGGGGTCCTCGGCTGGTCGCTCGTGGGCGTGTCCCTCCTCGCCGCGGCGTACTCGTGGGTGCGCCTGCGGGCGGGCGGGGAGAAGTCCGCTTTCCTCGGTCAGTCCGTCTTCCTGGCCGCCGGGGTGGCCGCGATCTTCACCACGGTCTTCCCGGTCGTTCTGCCGTCGACCCTCGACCCGGCGTTCGATCTCACGATCCACACCGCGTCGTCGTCGGGCTACACGCTGGGTGTCATGTTCGCGGTGGCGGCGGTGGGGGTCCCCACAGTGCTCGGCTATCAGATCTGGAGCTACTCCGTGTTCGCGAAGCGCCTGACCGTCGAGCACATCCCGCCCGCACACACCGTGCCGGTCGCGATCCGCGGCCACGCCTCACTCACTCCCTGAGCTCCCGCTACCCGAGAGGACGCACCTCCGCATGACGTCGACCGCAGCCTCCGCCGCAGTCCCACGCGTCGAGGGATCCCCCGAGGCCCCCGTGCCCGAGGCTCCTGCCGGTTCCGGCCCGCCGGTCGCCGGGTCGTCCACCACCGGGGAATCCGCCGCCGAGGCGCCGACCGGGGCACGCTCGCCGCTGCGCCTGGCGCTCGACTCTCCGTCGGGGAGGTTCGGCCTCTGGGCTGCCGGCGTCGTCGCGGCGGTGCAGGCCGCCGGCCTGGTCCTCATCGCCGATGCGATCGCACGGGGGGTCGTGCGTGCGATGGAGGGTGGCTCGCTGCGCGGTCCGCTCGTCATCGGCGTCATCGGCGTCCTCTGCCAGGCCATGGGTGCGTGGGCGGGGAAGGCGGCGGGAGCGATGAGCTCTGCGGGTGCGAAGACCGGTCTGCGCCGCCGTTTCATCGCCCGGGTGTTCGCCGGCACCGGGCGGGATGTGCGGGGGACTGACGGGGCCCTCGCGCTGCTGGCCACACGGTCGCTCGACGAGATCGACGACTACTTCACGGCGGTCGTCCCCGCGCTCACGGCGAGTGCGGTCGTGCCGCTGGTGGTCGGGGCGCGCATCCTGTGGGCGGACTGGGTGAGCGCGCTCATCATCGTCCTCACCCTGCCGCTCGTGCCGGTCTTCATGATCCTCATCGGCCGGTACACGGCAGAGCGGGTCGACGATGCGACGCGGTCGCTCGACCGACTGTCCGGTCACCTCGTCGAGCTCGCGCGCGGTGTCCCGGTGCTCGTGGGGCTGGGGCGCCTGCCCGCTCAGACCCGCGCTCTGCGCGACGTGTCCACGACGTACCGGGACACGACGATGACGACCCTGCGGGTGGCCTTCCTCTCCGCGCTGGCACTCGAGCTCATCGCGACGCTGTCGGTCGCGGTGGTCGCGGTGTTCGTGGGCGTGCGCCTCGTCTACGGGCACATGGGCCTCGAAGAGGGCCTCCTGGCGCTCGTCCTCGCCCCCGAGTGCTACCTGCCGCTGCGACGACTGGGGGCGGCCTTCCACTCGACCGAGAACGGTCTGGCCGCCTACGACCGGGTGCGACGGATCATCGACGAACCGGTGGCGCCGACCCTGGCGGCCCCAGCCTGGGGAGCTGCCGCGACGGAACCCGCGGGTGCAGAGTTCGAGCCGCGACCGAGGCCGGGGGCCCGGGTCGACGGTCTCACCGTCCGCTACGCCGGACGTCCGACGCCGGTCCTCGAGCGAGTGCACGCGGACTTGGGCGACGGCGGACTCACGGCGGTGACCGGGACCTCGGGCGCGGGGAAGAGCACTCTGCTCGCGGCACTCGCGGGACTGCTGCGCGCCGAGCACGGCACGGAGGTGACGGGGACGATCGAGGTCCCTCCACGCATCGCCTTCGCGCCGCAGCGACCGCGCACCCTGGCCCGCACCGTCGGAGAGGAGATCGCACTGCGGCTGCCGGACGAGCTGCGGGAAGCCCCGATCGACGCGCCCGCCCGCAGCGCCGCTGTCGACGCATGTCTGCGCTTCGCGTGCCTGCCCGTGGACCCCGGAATGCACTGCGCCGCACTGAGTCCGGGACAGCAGCGGAGGCTGTCGCTCGCCCGCGCCCGCGCGTCCGTCATGGGGGGATCGGGCCTCGTGCTGCTCGACGAACCCACCGCTCACCTCGATGACGCGGTCGCGGCGCGGATCCGGAGCGCGATCGTCGACCTGAGCGCCCATGTCCCCGTCATCGCCGCGACGCATGATGCGAGGCTCGTCGCCTGCGCGAGCCATCACGCGCAGGTGAAGGACGGGCACGTGGACGTGGCACCGGGCTCCCTTCCCCTCGAGGACGAGGCGCCCGCGGAGAGCCCGGCCTCGGAGGACCGTGCCGAGCGCGAGCACGCCCCACTCGACGCACCGGCGGTCTCCGCCGCACCGGGGACGCTGCAGCTGTTCGCGCGACTCGTGCGCGCGATCGACCCGCTCACCCCGAAGTTCCTGCTCTCCGTGCTCTTCGGAGTGCTGTCGACCGCGGCCGGTGCGGCGCTCACCGGCCTGTCCGCCTGGCTGATCGTGCGCGCGTCCGCGCAGCCGCCCATCATGTACCTGCTCGTCGCGATCGTGGGAGTGCGCTTCTTCGGGCTCTCGCGGTCCGTCTTCGCGTACGCACAGCGCCTGTGGCTCCATGACGCGGTCCTCGACGCACTCACCTCGCTGCGGGTCCGTCTGTGGGAGGGACTGGCCCGCCGGGGAACGGCGGACCGTCGGGTCTCTCGCGGAAGCGGCGCCCTGCAGTCCCTCATCGCCGACGTCGACGACATCCGCGATCTCGTCCCCCGGGTCGTCCTCCCGCCCCTCGTCGCTGTGCTCGTGAGTGCCGCAGCCATCGGCACGCTCTTCCTCGTGCACCCCGTGGCCGGATGGATGCTTCTCGCCGGGATCCTCTGTGCGCTGCTCCCGGCGTCCGCCGTCGCGCTGCTCGCCGACCGCCGCGCCACAGCCGCCCGCATAGGCGCACGCGCTGCTGTGCTGTCCGGCATCGTCGGGCTCCTGTCAGCGCGGGACGACCTCGTCCCGGACCGCACATGGACGGCGCCGGCGGAGCAGCTGGCGGCCGACGACGCGCGCGCCACCGCCGACGAACGACGTGCACTGCGGGCCACGGGGGCCGGGGAAGCGTGCGTCACCGCCGCGACGACGGCGAGTGCACTGTGCATCCTCGCACTGCTCGGTCCTCTCGTGGGGGCCGGCGGACTCTCCGCGGAACTGCTCGCCGTGGCGGTGCTGCTGCCGCTCGGCCTCACCGACGCACTCCTCGATTCCCTGTCCGCCGTGCAGAAGTGGCCCGCACTCAGGCGTGTCCTCTCCGGCATCGACGACCTCGACCCGCCCGACGCGGACCCCGTTCTGGCGTCGCCCCACGAGGGAGCGTCCAGTGCGGAAACGGCGACTCGTCCCGATGGGCTCGCCGCGCCGCGAGACACGGTCCGCTCCCTCAGTGTCGAGGACCTCTCCCTCCGATGGCCCGGCACCAGCCGACCCGTTGTGAGCGGACTCACCGCGGACTTCCCCGTCCCCGGCACGACCGTCGTCACGGGGCCAACGGGTTCCGGCAAGACGACCCTCGTGAGCGCCCTGCTGCGCTTCCTCGAACCCGACAGGGGCCGCATCCTCGTGAACGGTCACGACGCACACGGCCTCACACCCGCGGACCTCGCGGGGTGCATCGCATGGTGCCCTCAGGAGGCGCACGTCTTCGATTCGACGCTGCGGGGGAACCTCCTCATCAGCCGACCCCGCGACGAGGCACCGGACGATGACGAGCTCATCGCCGCCCTCACGAGCGCCGGACTGGGCGGACTCGTCGCGGACATCGGACTCGATGCGCGCGTGGGTGCGGCGGGGGAGAAGCTCTCAGGCGGACAGAGGCAGCGCCTGGCGGTCGCGCGCACACTGCTCGTCGGCGCAGACGTCGTCATCCTCGACGAACCCACCGCACATCTCGATCAGCCGACGGCGCAGGCACTCATCGACGACCTCGGCGATGTGCTCGCCGACGTGGGCACGATCCTCGTGACGCACGACGCGGCGCTCGTGCGCGGCGCTCATCGGACCGAGGAGGGCGCCGACCGTCTGCGGGTCAGTCCTTGCCGCGACCGCCGAACATGATCTCGTCCCAACTGGGGACGGAGGCACGGCCCCGCCTGCGCTTCGTGTGCGGTTCCCCCTCGGCAGCCTCGTCGGGCTGGGCAGCCGTGTCGGGGAGGGAGCCGCCAGCCGGAGTCGGCAGGTCAGCGGGGAGGTTGTGCGGCGCGTCGACGCTCACGTCGAAGCCTCCGGTCGCCGGTGCCGAAGGGCCGTCCGCACTCTGCCACCCGTCGAGGGCCGGGTCGTCGAGCAGGGACGGGTGGTCCTCACCCGGGCCGGTTCCCTGATCCTCGTTGTCCGGGGCCTCGGGCGGTTCCGTCGCGGTGGATGGTGTGGGGGCCCCGGGCTCGGGAACGTCGAACTGCGGGGTCCCTATCGGCTCCGTGTGCTGGTCCGGATGGTTGCGCGACGATCCCTCCGCGTGCGCGCCGTCGTCAGCCGGGAGCGCGACGATGCCGCCGTCCTGCGCCTCCTGCGGATGGCTCGGCGCGGAGTGCGCGCCGTCGATCGTCCGGTCGTCGGCATCCCCGACGAGCCGCAGACCGCCGGACCCGAACGGCTGGGGGGCCGGATCGGAGGATCCTCCGGAGGAAGGAGGGCCGGACGTCGGCTCCACCGATTCGCCCCGGTCTGCGGATCCGAGGGGTTCGTCGTCGGAGAGCGAGGGCGCCACGCCGCGGCGGCGACGCAGACTCTCGAGGATGCGCCCCGTCTCCGTCTGATGGTCACGTGACGGTGCGGAACGCGCGGACGCGGTCGGAAGCGGATCCGCGGCACGGCGGCGACGCTCCGCACCCGAACCGAAGTCGGGGATCGGCCCCGAATCAGTGGGGCCCGTGTCGGACAGCCACCGGGCCTCGTCGTCCTGTGCGACCACGGACCCTCGAGCGTACGACCAGCCGGCGCTGCGACGACGGGAGCCCGCCACGAAGGTGAGCTCCACGAACCAGGTGCCGTCCTGGCGCTTCCACGCGTCCCACTCCATCGTCTCCGGGTCGACCTCGCGCAGTTCGAGCCGCTGGAGGGCGAGGGCGGCGAGCGGAGTCGGAGCGCCCGCATCCGTATCGGGGTAGACGAGGACGCGACCGGCCTGCTGCGCGATGTGGCGGCGTTCCGACAGGACGGGCCGCTCGTAGAGCTCGATGTGCTCGACGTCCTCCCCGGTCTCCGCGGCGACGTCCTCCGCGGAGAGACCCGAACGGATGAGGGCCTGGATGTCGCGAGGCCTGAGGGACTCGCCTCGAGGCGCTTCCGAAGCGTGGGCGCGGCGAGCACGGCGGACGGCGCCTATGACTGCGTCGTCCACAGGCAGCCGATGCTCCGCGCCCGTTGGGTCGACCAGGACGAGTGCCTCTTCGTCCTCCGTCAGACCGCGCAGGGTCAACTGGCTCATCGTGAGTTCCTCCTCGCACGTGACGACTGACTCCGATCGTGTCACGGTCGGACGCGCGAGACGTGGACTTCGGGCCGCGAGTCGCCGGAATCGGCCCACGGTGTGAGACTGGAGCGCCCGTGTCGGGGGACC
Source organism: Brevibacterium yomogidense (assembly GCF_016107685.1). Lineage (GTDB taxonomy): Bacteria > Actinomycetota > Actinomycetes > Actinomycetales > Brevibacteriaceae > Brevibacterium > Brevibacterium yomogidense. The sequence continues at coordinate 796,734 of NZ_JABASY010000002.1, read as the reverse complement.
GGATGGTCCGGTCTGCGTGAACGGATACGCTTGACGACGTGAATGACAGAAACCTTGCGCCCTTCGACGCAGTCGTCCTCATGTCCTTCGGCGGTCCCGAGAAGGACGAGGACGTGCTCCCCTTCCTCCAGAACGTGACCGCAGGACGCGGCATACCGGACGAGCGGCTCGTCGAAGTGGGCGAGCACTACTACGGGTTCGGCGGGAAGTCGCCCATCAACGACCAGAATCGAGCGCTGCTCGCGGCGCTCACGGAGGAACTGGAGGTGCGAGGACTGGACATCCCGCTCGTCTGGGGGAACCGCAACTGGGACCCCTACCTCACGGACGTCGCACGCGAGCTCGCGCGGGACACGGGCACCGCTCGGCTGCTCGCGATCGACACGTCCGCGTACTCGAGCTACTCCTCGTGCCGTCAGTACCGTGAGGACTTCGGCGCGACCGCCCTGGCGCTGAAGGACGAAGGGATGCGGGTCGAGTTCGACAAGATCCGCCAGTACTACAACCACCCCGGCTTCGCTCAGGCAGAGCTGGCGTGCGTGCGGGAAGGACTGGATCGGCTCGAAGCAGCGACCGGAGGCCTCGATCCCGAGCGCCAGCGCATTCTGTACGTCACCCATTCCATCCCGGACTCGATGGAGAAGGCCTCCCAGCTGCGGACCGTCGGGTACGAGGCGCAGCACCGGCTCCTCATCGACTGGCTGACGGAGGAGCTGGGGGACCGGGCGGTCCTGCCGTCGGAGCTCGTCTTCTGCTCGCGATCCGGCGCCCCCCACATCCCGTGGTCCGAACCCGACGTGAACGATCGGATGGAAGAACTCGCGGCAGACGGCGTGACGGGCGTCATGCTCGTGCCCATCGGCTTCGTGTCCGACCACATGGAGGTCAAGTTCGACCTCGACACGGAAGCGGCGGAGACCGCTGGGAAGCTGGGCATGGACTTCGTCCGTGCAGGCACCGTGGGCACACGACCACAGTTCGTCGCGGGACTCATCGACTTGCTGGAGGAGCGCGCCGCACAAGCGCGGGGCGAGGAAGTCGACGCCCCCTCCGTCACCTCTGAGGAACCGCTCGTGCCCACGAGCGGGGCATGTGCGATCGACTGCTGCCTGGGCTCGGTGGACAGGCCGACGCAACCCATCTGGACGGCCTGAGGAGTACTGCCCTGGCCGTCTGAGGGCCAGCGCCGTCCGAGCGACTGAGAGCTGAAGGTCCTGTTCGTCTGGGTCGCGGCACGGACGGAGGAGGAGAGCGCCGACGGAAGCGTCCGCCGGCGCTCTCCTCGTGTCACTGCTTCCCTCGTGTCACTGCTTCCACGGCGTTCAGCGGTCGTGGTCGTCAGGAGCCGGGATGATCGGGATCGCCCCCGTTTCCACCGCGAGCACGGCCTCCATCTCCGTCGTGTCCACATCGCTGCGGCCGGCGATGTCGATGAGCGTCTCGAGGTGACCCAGAAGCGCTTCCTCTTCGTGCTGATCCTGTGCGTCGCGTGCTGCGGCGAGCCTCTGCCTGAGTTCGACGATGCGCTCGTCGAGTGCGGCCTGGAAACTGCTCATGACTCCTCCTTCCCGTGCGGCCCCGAGGAGTGTCGCAGCCGCACCGCTGGCCCCTGCGAAAACGCCGTGCGCGGGGACTGTTCCGCCGTGATCCTCCCACGTGACCCTTGGTGCTTCCTGGTGATGCGACGCACAAGTCGAGAATCAGTCGTGAATCACACCGAATTCTTCGAGAAAGGTCTTGCGCGGTGGGGGGTGTCCGTGCAGAATGCAGGGGACACAGCGGGCGGTGCCCTCCAGCACCCCCCGCGCAGCCCCCATTTCCCGGAGTGTGATCACGCCAGATGGCAACCGACTACGATGCGCCGAAGAAGCAGGACGAGGAAGTCAGCAGCGATTCCATCGAAGAGCTGAAGGCGCAGCGCAACCAGCAGATGGCGAGCCGCGTTGACGTGGACGAGGACGAAGCCGTCGCGGCCGAAGGGTTCGAACTCCCGGGTGCGGACCTCTCGAACGAAGAGCTGTCCGTCCGCGTCCTGCCGAAGCAGAACGACGAATTCACCTGCATGGAATGCTTCCTCGTCCGTCACCGCTCGCAGCTCGCGGATGCGGACGCGATGATCTGCACCGACTGCATGGGCTGACCCGCACAGGGCTGATCCGCACCGCATTCCGGGACAGGGCTTACTGCTTCACACTCCTGCAGCGCACGGCACACGCCACAGCATCAGAAGAGGAGGAGAGACCGCACAGGCGGCCTCTCCTCCTCTTCTATGTGTCCAGTGCTGTCGGAGCTGGGTCAGGAGGCGGACGGCGACGCCGACGAGGACAGTGCGGAGACGAGGGCGTCAGGGCGCCGGGTGGACACGAGCCAGTACGGCGTCGGGTCCGCGGGATCGTCGATCTCCACACGGACGACGGTCTTCACCCATGGTCGCAGCACCAGGTGCGCGCGCGCGTCCAAGAGGTGGCCGCGCTGTGCGAACGACTGCTCCGCGTCATGCCCGGTCGCCCCTGCGATGAAGGTGCGGTCGATGTGTGCGCGGCCGGCGACGAACGTCTGGTCCGTCACCACGATGGGCGTGGACAGCGAGCGCATCCAGGCGATGACAGCCGCGCCCACGACGAGCGGGACGACCACTGCGCCCACCTGTGTGAGGGGGAGTGCGAGGAGGGACGTCATCGCAGAGAGGAACAGTACCGTGATCCACCATCCGACACTGGGGGAGAGCCGTTCGCTGTACAGGGTGGACGAGGATGCGGGTGATGCGGTGGCCATACGCCCATCTTCCCACACGGCTGGGAGTGCCCTGGCGCTGTGTAGAGTGGCGCCGTGACCCACGGAAGCGCAGACGACAGCAGACGACCGGACGTCCGTGTGCAGGCCCTCGTGCCGCATGCGGTGGTACCCGCGTACGCCCACGAGGACGATGCGGGGGCGGACCTGTGCGCCGCCGAGCACGTCGTGCTCGAGCCCTTCGCACGGGAGCTTGTGCCGACCGGCCTGGCGATCGCCCTGCCGGAGGGCCACGCGGGCTTCATCCACCCGCGCTCGGGACTGTCGTCGAAGCACGGGGTCACCGTCGTGAACGCTCCTGGGACCATCGATGCCGGCTATCGGGGAGAGGTCAAAGTCCCCCTCGTCAACCTGGATCCGCACAGTGCCTACACGATCAGGCGGGGCGACCGCATCGCACAGCTCGTCGTGCAGCAGGTCGCGCACGCGCGCTTCACCGCGGTCGCACAGCTCGATGACACCGTCCGCGGCACGGGCGGCTTCGGGTCGACCGGCGGATTCGACGGAGCCTCGTGACTGCAGGGCGCGTGTGCGCCCGCCGCGGCCGTTCGCGACACGCCCCGCGGCACTAGACTCGTGGGAGCACAGCCCGAAGGAAGGATCCATGGGACTTTTCGACCGATTCAAGAAGGCACGACCCGAGAGCAGTGCCCCCCGCGCGGACGAGCCGAGCGGCGACGAGGAGTCGACCTCCGTCGACGCGGCGGTTGCGTCGGCGAGCGGTGCCGACGAAGCCGCTGGTGCCGCGGACGCGGACGATCTGGACGTCCACCCGAAGGAAGCGCCCCGTGATCGCGCGGAGAAGGGGCCCTTCGACGTCGACGAGGAGGCTCCTCAGACGCACCGGCTCGACCTCGGTGCACTGTCTGTTCCTGTCATCGACGGCATGCAGATCCGCCTCGAGACCGAGGACAAGACCGACCGCGTCCTCGCGGTGACGATGGTCCACGACAAGGGCGGGATGCAGCTCCAGGTCTTCGCGGCACCACGCGGCGAAGGCATCTGGAAGGCCGTCCGGGACGAGATCGCGGACGGGGTGCGCCGCCGGCGGGGCAAGGCGGACGAACTCTATACGGACCTCGGGAACGAACTCGTCACGCAGGTCCCCGTGCGGGCGAAGGACGGTCGGACGGGCGTCCGTGTGACACGCTTCGCGGGCGTCGACGGCCCGCGCTGGTTCCTGAGGGCGGTGTTCTCCGGTTCCGCGGTGACGGACAAGGAGACCCGCAACGCGCTCGTCGGGCTGCTCCGAGGCGCCGTCGTCGACCGGGGTACGGAGGCGAGGCCGCCCCGAGAGCTCATCCCCCTCACTCCGCCCACGGTGAAGGAGCAGACGTCGGACGGAGCGGCGGAGGCCGCCACCGCGACACGCTCAGACGACCTCGACCCGTTCGAGCGCGGTCCGGAGATCGCTGAAGTCCGCTGATGCACGAGGGGCAGGAGGGCACCATTGACGCCGCATGACCGAGTGAGGCTCGAGATCCTCCGGCCCGCCGCAGGCGGCGAATCCCTCGCCCACTACGACGGCCGCACGGTCTTCGTCGCCGGTGCGATCCCGGGGGAGACCGTCGACGCAGAGATCACGGGCGAGTCGCGGAGGGTCCTGCGCGCCGAGACGGTGCACGTGCACGAACCCTCCCCGCACAGGGTCCCCGACCGCCGCCTCATGCTGGGCGTCCCCGGTGCCGGCGGTTTCGAGTTCGCACACGTCGAGCTCGCGCACTCCCGCACACTCAAGGAGCAGGCGGCCCGTGACCAGCTCACCCGGATCGGCGGGATCGACACGGATGATGTCGGGTTCCGCGTCGTCCCCGCCCCGACGGACGCGGCAGGCGGCGAGGGTGCCGGCATCCGCTGGCGGACACGTGTGCAGTGCGCCGTGGACGACGCCGGTCGGCTCGGCATGCTGGCGCCTGGCAGCCACACCGTCATCCCCTTCGAGCGGAGCGCGATCCCCCTCGCCGTCGACGAACTGAACGCGCTCGGCCTCGCGGACCTGGAGGTCCCCGGTGCCACGAGGGTCGAACTGGCAGTGGGCCACGGAGCGGGAGCACTCGTGCTGCGCGGCCGCGCAGCCTCCGACCATGCGGAGGCGCTCGTAGGGCGCTCACGGGAATGGGCGGGAGACTGGAGTGTGCTCGTCGAGGCCGCCGAGTCCGGAACCGGCCCGCGGGGCGATGACTCTGCGCGGCCTCGGCGGGGTCCCGCGCGGGGCGGTCGCCGGAGTGGACCGCGCCGTCGCGCTGCTGACAGGGGCGCCCGCAACCGCGGCGGGTCGTCGGCGGGGCCGCTCGCGCTGGCCGCCGGCAGCGGCCTCGTGAGAGAGCGCGTCCCAGGCATCGACCGCGACCTGCATGTGCGCGGGCAGGGCTTCTGGCAGGTCCACCGCGACGCCGCAGGTGTGCTCGTGGACGGGGTCCGACGGGCGGTCGGCGAGCCGGGCCGCGGCCTCGTCCTCGACCTCTACAGCGGGGCGGGCCTGCTGGGCATCGCGCTGGCCGAACAGGGCCACCGAGTTGCCGGCATCGAAGGCTCCGCGGAAGCCGTCGCCGACGCCCGCGAGAACGCAGCGGGACTGGACGCGCGGTTCGAAGCGGGACGGGTCGAGCGCGCGGCTCTCGTGCCCGACGCCCGGGTGGCGGTCCTCGACCCGCCGCGCAGCGGTGCAGGGCCCGCCGTCGTAGACGCACTCCTTGCCTCCTCCGTCGAGCGGATCGTCCACGTCTCCTGCGACGGCGCGACTCTCGCGCGCGATCTGCGGAGGCTCATCGACGGAGGCTTCAGCGTGTCGACCATCGTTGCGCACGATCTCTTCCCCGTGACCGGACACCTGGAGCTCCTCGCCGTCCTCGACCGCTGAACCTTCGATTCCGGCACGCCCGGCGGAACCCGGAATGGCCGGGGGCAGTGCAACGCGATAGAATGTATCTTGACATCAAGATACTTTACGGAACATCCGGCTTGCCTAATTCGGTCGGCGCGTGTTCTGCGAGTGTCGCGAGCTGCTGAAGAGGAGAAACACGTTGAGCAACGTCGACAGTTTCACGTCCAAGAGCACGCTTGAGGTCAACGGCAAGGACTACGAGATCTACCGCCTCGATGCGGTGGAAGGCTCGGAGAAGCTCCCGTTCAGCCTCAAGGTGCTCCTCGAGAACCTCCTGCGGACGGAGGACGGTGCGAACATCACGGCCGACCACATCCGCACACTGGCCTCGTGGGATCCGTCGGCTGAGCCCAGCCACGAGATCCAGTTCACCCCCGCACGCGTGGTCATGCAGGACTTCACCGGCGTCCCCTGCATCGTGGACCTCGCAACGATGCGCGAAGCGGTGAAGGAGCTCGGCGGCGACGCGGACAAGGTGAACCCGCTCGCACCGGCCGAACTCGTCATCGACCACTCGGTGCAGATCGATTCGTTCGGCAATGCGAACGCGATCGAGCGCAACATGGACATCGAGTACCAGCGCAACGGTGAGCGCTACCAGTTCCTCCGCTGGGGCCAGACCGCGTTCGACGACTTCAAGGTCGTGCCCCCGGGCATGGGCATCGTCCACCAGGTCAACATCGAGTACCTCGCGCGTGTCGTCATGCCGCGTGAGGTCGACGGCGTCCTCCGCGCCTACCCGGACACGCTCGTGGGCACCGACTCCCACACGACGATGGTCAACGGCCTGGGAGTGCTGGGCTGGGGCGTGGGCGGCATCGAGGCGGAAGCCGCGATGCTCGGCCAGCCCGTCTCCATGCTCATCCCGCGCGTCGTGGGCTTCAAGCTCACCGGCGAGATCCCTCCCGCTGTGACCGCGACGGACGTGGTCCTCACGATCACGGACATGCTCCGCCAGCACGGTGTCGTCGGGAAGTTCGTCGAGTTCTACGGCAAGGGCGTCTCCGCAGTGCCGCTCGCGAACCGCGCCACGATCGGCAACATGAGCCCCGAATTCGGTTCGACGGCCGCCATGTTCCCGATCGACGAGGTGACGGTCGACTACCTGCGCCTCACCGGTCGCTCCGAAGAGCAGATCGCGCTCGTCGAGAAGTACGCGAAGGAACAGGGCCTCTGGCACGATCCGGATGCGGACATCGAGTTCTCGGAGTACCTCGAGCTCGACCTGTCGACGGTCGTCCCGTCGATCTCCGGCCCGAAGCGTCCTCAGGACCGCATCGAGCTCACGGATGCGAAGTCACAGTTCCAGAAGGACATCCACAACTACGCGCAGCCGGGTGAGGAGAACAGGTCCGCTCCGGTCACCATGCCGGACGGACGCGAGTTCGAACTGACCCACGGTGACGTCGCCATCGCGTCGATCACGTCGTGCACGAACACCTCGAACCCCTCCGTCATGATGGCGGCGGGACTCGTGGCGCGGAAGGCGCGTGCGAAGGGCCTTGACAGCAAGCCCTGGGTCAAGACCTCGATCGCCCCCGGCTCGAAGGTCGTCACCGAGTACTACGAGAAGGCCGGCCTGATCCCCGACCTCGAAGCACTCAACTTCTACATCGTCGGCTACGGCTGCACGACCTGCATCGGCAACTCGGGCCCGCTCGAGGAAGAGATCTCGAAGTCCATCCAGGACAACGACCTCTCGGTGAGCGCCGTCCTGTCCGGCAACCGCAACTTCGAGGGTCGCATCAGCCCCGACGTGAAGATGAACTACCTGGCCTCGCCCCCGCTCGTCATCGCATACGCGCTGGCCGGCACGATGGACTTCGACTTCGAAGCCCAGCCGCTGGGGCAGGACACCGACGGCAACGACGTCTACCTCAAGGACATCTGGCCGACGCCCGAAGAGGTCGAGGAGCTCATCGAGTCCTCGATCAACACAGGCATGTTCACGTCCGAGTACGGGACGATCTTCGAGGGTGACGACCGCTGGAAGCAGCTGGACACGCCGTCGGGCAACGTCTTCGAGTGGGACGAGAAGTCGACCTACGTGCGGAAGCCCCCCTACTTCGACGGGATGACGCTCGAGACGACGCCCGTGTCGGATGTCACGGGTGCGCGGGTGCTCGCCAAGCTGGGCGATTCGGTCACGACCGACCACATCTCCCCGGCGGGCTCGTTCAAGGCCGACACGCCGGCCGGCCGGTACCTCGTGGAGAACGGTGTCGAGCGCAAGGACTTCAACTCCTACGGCTCGCGCCGCGGCAACCACGAAGTGATGATCCGCGGCACGTTCGCGAACATCCGTCTGCAGAACCAGCTGCTGGACGGTGTCCAGGGTGGCTTCACGCGTGACTTCACCCAGGACGGCGGCCCGCAGACCACGATCTACGACGCGTCGCAGAACTACCAGGCAGCGGATATCCCGCTGGTGATCCTGGGCGGCAAGGAGTACGGCTCCGGCTCGTCGCGTGACTGGGCTGCGAAGGGCACCAAGCTGCTGGGTGTCTCCGCGGTCATCGCGGAGAGCTTCGAGCGCATCCACCGCTCGAACCTCATCGGCATGGGGGTCCTGCCGATGCAGTTCCCTGCGGGAGAGAACGCGGAGTCCCTGGGCCTCGACGGCACGGAGACCTTCGACATCGCCGGTGTGACCGCGCTGAACGAGGGCACGACGCCCTCGACGCTGCGCGTGACGGCGACGAAGGACGACGGTTCGAAGGTCGAATTCGACGCGGTCCTCCGCATCGACACCCCGGGTGAGGCGGACTACTACCGCAACGGAGGAATCCTCCAGTACGTGCTCCGTCAGCTCGCCACAGCGTGACCTGAACCGATCCGGGTGCCACCGCGCCCGGACCGGACGGTCCGCCGCAGAGCGGGACCCTGCACGGAACGAAGCCCCCACCGATCAGATCGGTGGGGGCTTCGTCGTAGCCGGAAGGGCGGGATGCGCGACGGGTGTGCAGTGTGCCTGGCGGTGGGAGGACTCAGAAGCGGGACGAGCTCCCGGCTCCGCGGAACCCTCCGCCGGAGGAGCCGAAGCTGGTGTTCGACCCGCCGGAGCTCCTGGCCATCTTCTTCCGCTGCTCCGCCGCGCGGTGGCGCTTGGCTCCGACGGCATACCCCACCGCGAAGGATCGCGGCGAGTAGAACGAGGTCCTGTCGTAGAAGCCGGTGATCGACCGCGCGTTGCGGTTCCGCCTTCGTCGCTCTTGCCAGATCGCCTTGTCGACATGCCTCGCCAGTGAACGGTTGGCGGGCGCAGATACCCGCTCGATCATCCCCATGCGACGGGTGAGCTCCTCGCGGATCCGCGCGATCTCGTCGAGGCACTCCGAGATGTTCTCCCCGTCGCCCGCGACGCCGCGGGCGCGCACTGCCTCCAGCTGTTCGAGCGCCGTGTCGCAGAAGTGGGTGAGGTCGGCCGCCGCGGCACCGCCGATACGTCGGCGGATGTCCGAGTTGTCCCGGGCGTCCCGCAGGTGGGAGGCTGTCTCCTCGACCTCGTCGGTCCAGACCTCCTCCCAGTTCCCCTCTCCCATGTAGAGGGCCGTCGCCCTGCGGACGAGGCCCGCCGAGTCCTCGATGTCCTCGGCCGTGCGCGTGACACCGTGGATCCGCTTCCACAGCCCGACGTTCGCAGCAGTGACTGTCCGAACCGGAGCCGCCGCGATCGCATCGCGTGTATCGAGTGTCTCGTCGTACTGGCGGAGCACGGATGCCGCCGTGTTCTTCACCCGACCGCCGAAGCCGTGGTCGACGATGAACTCCGTGGCGGAGACCGTGGCGTGGACGTCGCGGGTGGCGAGTGTGAAACGGTCGTCGGCGTCCTGGAACCGCCTGCGCATCACCTGGATGCCTGCGATATTGAGGCCCGCCAGGACCGCCACCCCCAGGGGGAGTCCGTAGGTGACGCCGAACCGCGTCCAGGCGGGCCGGGCCATCTCCCCGGCAGCCGCGTCCGCGATCGCGATGACCCCGTCCTCCCAGTTCCTGTCGCGGAAGTCGTCGTACCCGTGGCTCTGCAGGTCCTCCTGGGCGCTCACGGGTTCGACCTTGACGTCCTCGCCGAAGTACGTGCCGACCTGACCGCTGCCGGTGCCGTCGTTCTGCTCGACGGAGACCGTGAGCAGGAGGAGCCCGTCCGCCCAGTACCGTCCGTCCGGTGACAGGAGGCCGTCCTGAGGGCGGGAGCGCGCCCACTCGAGTGTCTCCGCATTGATGTTGTCCGAGTACTCCCCGTCCCGCGCCCAGACGACGACCCGGACTGGCTCATACGTGCGCAGGGCGGCGATGTCCTCCTCGACGAGGACCGTGTCGAGGACTCCGGCGTCGTCATGCACGTCGACCGCCGTCACGCGCTCGTCCGGCCGGCCCAGGACGGCTAGCGCGACGCAGGCGACGATGCTGAGGACGATGAGCAGTGCGGAGAGCAGCGAAGCGATGCGCGCCGTCCTCGAGAACCGGTCCGTGGACATCCTTCTCCCATCTGTATCCGCCCGCTGCAGGCGCCGTCGTTGGTCCCATCCTGCCAGTGAGAGCGAGGTCGGCCGCAGGCGGTAGCATGGAGCGTCGTCCACCCTCCCGATAGGAGTCGCCTGCCGATGACGTTCCTCGAGTCCGTCTCCTCACCTGACGACCTCCGTGCGCTGACGCTCGCAGAATGCGAGGTCTACGCCAAGGAGGTCCGTGAGGACCTCGTCGAGACGGTGTCGCGTACAGGTGGCCACCTCGGCCCGAACCTGGGGGTCGTCGAACTCACCTTCGCCCTCCATCGTGTGTTCGAAAGCCCCCGGGACACGATCCTCCTGGACGTGGGGCACCAGTCGTACGTGCACAAGTACGTGACAGGGCGCCGCGAGCGCTTCGAGACCCTCCGTCAGCGAGGGGGCCTGTCCGGCTATCCCTCGCGGGCGGAGAGCGAACACGACGTCGTGGAGAATTCGCACGCATCCACGTCGCTGTCCTGGGCGGACGGGATCGCCAAGGCCCACCAGATCCGCAGGGAGGACGACCGGTGGGTCGTCGCCGTGATCGGGGACGGCTCGCTCACGGGCGGCGTCGCCTGGGAGGCGCTCAACACGATCGCCGCGGATGATTCGCAGCCGCCTCGCAAGCTGGTGATCGTCATCAACGACAACGGCCGGTCGTACGCGCCCACGGTGGGAGGACTCGCAGCGCACCTCGACTCCCTGCGGGCGTCGAACAGCTACGAGAAGCTGCTGTCGTGGGGCAAGGAGCGCCTGCAGCAATCGGGCCCTCCCGGTCGCGCCGCCTACACCGCGATGCGCGGTGTCAAACGCGGGCTGCGCGACATGACCGCGGACGGCGGTACCGGGATGTTCGACGCGCTGGGCCTCAAGTACATCGGACCGGTCGACGGGCACGACCAGGAGGCAGTCGAACGGGCATTGGCCCTTGCGAAGGACTATGAGAGCGGCCCCGTGATCGTGCACACGCTCACCCGCAAGGGCTACGGGTACGGACCGGCAGTCGCGGACGAAGCAGACCAGTTCCATGCCGTCGGGGTGATCGACCCGCTCACCGGCAAGTCCCAGCCCAGCAGCGGGCGGTCGTGGACCAGTGCTTTCGGCGACGCCATCACGGAGATCGCGCGGGAGCGCGATGACATCGTCGCCATCACAGCAGCCATGCTGGCGCCGGTGGGCCTCACCCGATTCCGTGAGGAATTCCCCGACCGGGTGTTCGACGTGGGGATCGCCGAGCAGCACGCTGTCGCATCCGCCGCGGGACTCTCCTACGGCGGCCTCCACCCTGTCGTCTGCCTGTACGCGACGTTCATGAATCGCGCATTCGACCAGCTGCTCATGGACGTCGCGCTCCACGGCCAGGGGGTCACGTTCGTGCTCGATCGGGCCGGCGTGACCGGTCCCGACGGGCCCAGCCACCACGGCATCTGGGACATGGCGCTCCTGCAGGTGGTCCCTGGACTCCGCCTCGCGGCTCCACGCGATGCGGAGCGCCTCGTGGAGGAACTGCGAGAAGCCGTCGCCGTCGAGGACGCCCCCACCGTCGTGCGGTTCTCCCGCGGCAACGTGGGACTGGAGATCGCACAGCTGCGCCGCACCGACGACGGTGCGGACGTGCTCGCGGACGTGCCGGACGGGCTCGGGCCGGATGTGCTCATCGTGTCCGTGGGTGCGTTGGCCGACCGCGCGCTGGCGGTCCGGGAGCGTCTTGCCGAGGCCGGGATCGGTGCGAGCGTCGTCGACCCCCGGTGGGCCCTTCCCGTCCCCGAATCCGTCCAGGTCATGGCGCAGGAGCACCGGTTGGCAGCCGTCATCGAGGACGGCATCCGCACCGGCGGCGTCGGTTCACGACTCCGGCAGGAGCTGCGTGCTGACGACTCATCGGTGGGGGTCGTGGAACTGGGCGTGCCGGACGGCTTCCTGCCGCAGGGGACTCGTGACGAGGTGCTCGACTACGCAGGCCTCACCGTCGACGCGATGACGGAGCAGATCCGAGCACGGCTGCCCCGACGCACCTGAGGACGGTCGGACACTGCGTCCGTGTCGTCGCAGCGGGCTTCTTTCAGCCCTTCACACTGCGGGCAGCGGCCAGCAGCACCGGGAAGGACAGCTCGCGCTGCCACTCCCGCGCGCCTTCGTCCGTGAGGAAGGCGAGGAGCACATCCGGGTCAGCAGGGTCGCGCAGCGTCGCCGCAGACCGGACGAGGGCGGGCTGGAGGAGGAGATCGTGCGGGATCCCGGTCGATGCGGACAGTTCCCGCATCCCCTGTTTGAAGGACTCGGTCCGCTCCTTCACGAGTGCACGGTCGAGCCTGCGGCCCGGTGACGTCGAACGACTGCGACGTGGGAGCTCCGCCTCCGGCAGGGAATCGGCGCGCACCAGTGCGTCGGCCCACCGCTGGGCATGCCGTCGCGTGAGGCGTCCCGTCCCCAGGACGCGGAACACGTCGTCTGCCGTCCGCACGCGATTCTGCGCGAGTGTGACCGCGTCGCGGTCCCGCAGGATGCGGCTGGGCGCGGCGTCGTTGTGCGCTGCGATCCGGTCGCGTGAGAGCCAGAGCTCCCGGGCACGTGCCAGCTGACGCGGGACCTTGAGGCTGCCCAGGCCGTTCATGCGTCGCCACGGCTCTTCGTGCACCGTGGGGGTGAAGCCCAGCAGGTGCTCGAACTCCTGCTGCGCGTATTCCGCGAGCCCCGTCGACTGCAGCTGGGCGTCCAACCGGTCCGCGACCTCCAGGAGGACCTCGACGTCCAATGCGGCGTACGACAGCCACGAGTCCGGCAGTGGCCGGGTCGACCAGTCGACGGCCGAATGCTCCTTCGCGAGGCGCACGCCCACCGTCTCGCCCACGACCGCGGCCAGACCGAAGCGCTCGAAGCCCAGGAAGCGGGCGGCCAGTTCCGTGTCGAAGAGCGCATCCGGCTTCATGTCGAGGTCGGAGAGGCACGGCAGGTCCTGAGTGGAGGCGTGGAGGACCCATTCGCTGCCCCGGAGGGCGTCGTCCAGCACTGCGAGGTCGTCGAAGGGCTCGGGGTCGATGAGGAGGGTCCCTGCCCCTTCCCTGCGCAGCTGGACGAGGAATGCGCGCTGGCCGTAGCGGAACCCCGAGGCCCGCTCTGCGTCGACGGCGACGGAGCCCGTACCGCTCGCGAGCACCTCTGCCGCTTCCTTCAGTCCTCTGGTGGTGTCGATGACATCGGGGACCCCGTCGGCGGGGACCCGCAGCAGGGGGAGTGCTTCGTCCGCGTGGTCAGAGCTCATCGGCGCCTTCCTGGCAGTGCGGTGACGCCTTCGGGGAGTGGTGGGAGGCCGGCGACGGTCGTGAGGAGGTCGATCCACGCGTCGAAGTGGTCGACGATGTCCTCCGGCTCGTCGAGGACGGGCGTCCACGACGCACGCAGTTCCAGATCGATGGTCGACGGGCGCGCTGCCAGCGTGCCGAAGCTCTCCGACAGGACCCGCGTCGTGGTGCCGCCCGCCGCGACGGTCTCGCAGTCATGCGCGGACAGTGCGTCCGTGAGCCACGACCACGCGACGGCGCCGAGCATGGCCTCGTGGCCCATGTCGTGCTCGAGTTCCGCGCGGATGTACGACACGACCCGGAAGTCGCCCTCCCATTCGGCGGGAGAGGCGGGGTCATGGAGGACGACGATGCGACCGGTCGCGAGTTCGTCGATCTCCTCGCCCGTGACGCGCTGGAACGACGCGTCGGCGTGGACCTCCGCGCCGATCGCGGTGGCGAAGGGCGCGAGTTTCGACGGCGCCTTGATCGTCGAGACCGATACGTGGGGCACGTCGGAGGCGTCCGCGAGCACGGACTCGACACGTGCGAATGCCTGGGGGACCGGATGGATCGGGGACGGTGATGCCACGACCTCCACGATAGGCGTTGCGGAGTGTGACGTGGAGGACCCACGCCGGACCGGCGCCGGAATACATTCACCCCGGCCGCGCATTCACGATCATGAGCCGTACGCGGTCCGGTGAGCGGACAGTCGCGACGGCGGAACGGAGGACGATGACCGCGTTGCACACTACGACCCCCACACCAGGTGACCACGATCTGAGCGCTGAGTTCCGAGCTGCGTTCAGACATCATCCCGGCGGAATCGCGATCATCGCGGCCGCGGGCGACGGCGGGCCCGTCGGCATGACCGCCTCGAGCGTCGCGAGTGTGTCCGTCACACCCACGACCGTGCTGTTCTCGCTCATGCGCTCCAGCAGGTCCGCTGTGGGCGTGCTGGAGGCGAGTGCGCTGAGCGTCAACCTGGTGAACGCGGATCATGCGGAGCTCGCGCAGATCTTCGCCGCGCACGGTGCGGAGAGGTTCACACCTGAACAGGGGTGGGAGTTCCTTCCGGACGGCACTCCTGTGCTCGGTGACGCGGCGGCCTCCCTCATCGGGCACGTGACGCACACGGTCGAGCTGGGTGAAGCCGTCGTCGTCGTGGCGGAGATCACCGACGTGCGGCGTGGAGACCCGGGCGATGCACTGGTGTACCGCAACCGGGCGTTCCACCGGCTGGAGGACCGGACCGCTGACTGAGACGGGGAGTATCGCGCACCAACGGTGTTCTCACGCCGATGGTCGGTCTGCGAGACTGGGGATCATGCACAACACTCTCGTCTCCGCCGCCCTGTCGAAGCCCGTCAGCCGGACTCCGGTGTGGTTCATGCGGCAGGCGGGACGCTCGCTGCCCGAATACCGCGAACTGCGGGAGGGCACCACGATGCTCGGGTCGTGCCGCACCCCCGACCTCGTCACGGAGATCACCCTCCAGCCCGTCCGTCGCCACGGCGTGGACGCGGCGATCTTCTTCTCCGACATCGTCGTCCCGCTCGAGGCGGCCGGCGTGTCCGTGGAGATCGTGCCGGGGACCGGCCCCGTCATCGAGCATCCCGTGCGCACCCGTGAGGACCTCGCGCGACTCGACGACCTCACCCCGGACATGATCGGCGACATCGCCGAATCGATCGGCCGCATCCGGGCGGAACTCGATGAGAAGCACCCGGACACCGCACTCATCGGCTTCGCCGGCGCCCCCTTCACCGTCGCGAGCTACCTCATCGAGGGCGGACCCAGCCGCAACCACGAGAAGACCAAGGCCATGATGCTCGGGGATCCCGAGCTGTTCTCCGATCTGCTCGCCAAGCTCGGCCGGATGTCCGCCACCTTCATCGACGTCCAGCTCTCTGCTGGTGCTCAGGCGTTCCAGCTCTTCGATTCGTGGGCGGGCTACCTGTCCGCGGCGGATTACAGGAAGTACGTGCTGCCGCACTCCGCGGCCGTCTTCTCGTCGCTGTCGCACCACGACGTGCCTTCTTTCCACTTCGGCGTGCAGACGGGCGAGCTGCTGAGCGACATGGCGACCGTCGGCTGCGACGTCGTCGGTGTGGACTTCCGTGTGGACCTTGCAGACGCGTCCAACCGCGTCCGCCCCGGTCAGGCCCTGCAGGGCAACCTCGATCCCGCCATGCTCTTCGCCCCGTGGGACGTCCTGCGGCCCCGCATAGAGGAGATCGTGCGCGCGGGACTCGCCCATGAAGGGGGCCATGTCTTCAACCTGGGCCACGGAGTGCTCCCGACGACGGACCCCGCGGTCCCCGGCCTCATCGTCGAGGAGGTCCACCGGATCTCCTCCGAGATCCTGAGCGCCTGACCGCTGTGGCTCGGACCCTCGCCGTCGTCGGAGCCGGAGTCTCCGGACTCGCAGCCGCACGCGCCGCAGCACTGCGAGGCATGCACGTCACGGTGTTCGAAGCGGCTGACAGGGCCGGCGGCTGCCTGTCCCGCACCGATCTGGGCGGTTTCCTGCCCGGCGGAGCGGACGACGGGGCCGAAGCGTCGTTGAATCGCCGCCCCGAAGCGCGGGACCTCATCGAGAGCCTCTCACTCGTCCCGGTCTTCCCCTCCCGCCAGCACGGCTCGCGGCTCGTCACACCGGCCGGTACCGCCCCGATCCCGGCAGGCACGCTCATGGGGGTCCCGGCGGATGCGGAGTCGCTGCGCGGTGTGCTGAGCGACAGGGGAGTCGAACGGGTCGCCGCGGAGACCCTGACTCCTCCGGTCGACGGCGACGTCTCCTGCGGGGAGTTCCTCGCAGCACGGTTGGGAGACGAGTTCGTCGACCGCATCGTCGACCCTCTCGTGGGCGGTGTGTACGCCGGCCGGTGCCGGGAACTGTCGCTGGAGGCCACGATCCCCGCACTTCTCCCGGCGGCACGGCAGGGGACGTCCGTGCTCGACACCGTGCGGTCGGTGCTCCGGTCGCGCGCCCGGACAGCCGGTGCGGACATCCCGGGTGCGGGGCGGACGCAGAGCGGAACGCGCGCACCCGATGAAGAACCGCCTCCGGTCTTCCTGTCCCTGGCCGGCGGCATGAATCGGATCGTCCCCGCTCTCGTCGCCGACCTCGAAGCGCGGGGCGCGTCGATGCGGTGGCGGGAACCCGTCCGTGCCGTCGCAGCCCGTGGCCTCGTCCAGACCGAAGGCGGGGCGGAGGAGTTCGACTCCGTCATCGTCGCTCTGCCCGCATGGGCGGCCCGCAGCGTGCTGGTCGAGGGAGACCCGCAGGCAGCTGGCGGGCTGGGCGGCCTCCTGGACGGGATCGACTATGCGACCTCGGCGGTGGTCACCGCTGTCCTGCGGGACCGCGATGCACCGCTGGAAGGGTCGGGCTTCCTCGTGCCCCCGGCGCTGGGCGGACTCGTGAAGGCCTCGACGTTCTCGTCCAACAAGTGGCCGTGGATGGCCGAGGCGCTGCCGGACGACCACCGGGTCGTGCGTGTGAGCGTCGGTCGTCGCGGCGACGAGGAATGGACCGGTTTGGACGACGAAGCACTCGTCCAGCGCGCGTTCGCGGAATGGCAGGGTCTCACGGGCTACGACGGAGACCTGCTGCACGCGGAGGTGAAGCGCTGGGTTCGCGCGCTGCCGCAGTACGGTCCGGGCCACGCCCAGCGGGTCGCGCAGATCGATGCGGCAGCGTCCCGCCTTCCCGGCATCCACCTGGCGGGCAGCTACCTGGACGGTGTCGGCGTCCCCGCCTGCATCGGTCGCGCCGCACTCACGGTCGACCGCCTCACGGCCGCATGACCACTGACCCACCCCTACGACCACCGAATCCCACTATGAGGAGGACTCCTTGAGCGAGTACACACAGCCCACGCCGGAACAGATCGAGAAGCTGAACGCAGAGATCCGCTACGTCGCCTACTCCGTCTTCGCGGTGGTCGACGAACTGGGTGACGAGGACCGCGCAGCCGTCGCCACCGAGGTGCGGGACGCGCTCGCTCCGCTCGAGGAGCAGGGCCTCGTGGTCCGCGGGATCTACGACGTGTCCGCGTTCCGCGCGGACGCGGACATCATGTTCTGGTGGCACGCGCCCACCCCGGAGCTCATCCAGCAGGGATACGCCGCGGTGCGCCGCGCGCGCCTGGGTGCTGCGCTCGAATCGGTGTGGTCTGCGATGGCGATCCACCGCCCGTCCGAATTCAACAAGTCCCACCTGCCCGCATTCCTCACGGACGACCAGCCGGGCGGGTACATCTGCGTCTACCCGTTCGTCCGGTCGTACGAGTGGTACATCCTTCCCCCCGAGGAGCGGTCGCAGATGCTCCGCGATCACGGCGTGGCCGCGGCCGGGTACAAGGACATCAAGGCGAACACGCTGTCGTCGTTCGCGCTGGGCGACTACGAATGGGTGCTCGCCTTCGAAGCGGACCGCCTGGACCGCATCGTCGACCTCATGCGCGACCTGCGGGACACGAAGGCACGCCTGCACGTGCGGGAGGAGATCCCGTTCTTCACGGGGCCGCGTCGGGAGCTTGAGGACATCCTGACCGGCTGGCGCTGATCAGTCCGGCTGGCGCAGGTCAGTCCGGTCGGCGCTGATCAGCCGAAGGGCATACAGAAGGCGGGTGGGCACAGTGTCCACCCGCCTTCTGCGTGTCACCGGCCGTGCGGCGGACGGTGCATGGGCACGTGGGGGATGCCGTCCTCCAGGAACTCCGGTCCGTCCACCGTGAAGCCCTGCCGACCGTAGTACTCCGCGAGGTGCGACTGGGCGTTGAGGGTGAGCCCGCCGTGACCGAAGACGCGGACGACCTCCTGCATGAGGCGGTGGCCCAGGCCTTCGCCGCGGGCATCGGGGGAGGTGACGACGCGGCCCACGCTGCGGGCGCCCGCACGGGCGGCAGGGCCGTCTGCAAAGCCGTCCGGGAGGATCCGGGCGTAGGCCCGCGGTTCGAGGCTGAGCCCGCTGGTTCCCCCGTGCGAATCCGCAGCGGGCCGGGGTGCGGGGTCGGCGGCGGGCAGGAAGAGGTGCTGTGCACCGGGCATCAGGTCGACACCGTCCATGTCGAGGTAGGCGCAGTCCTGCTCGACGACGAAGACCCTGCTGCGCAGCTGGAGGATGCCGTAGAGCTCCGAGGCGGTGAGGCCCGCGGCATGGGTGAGCACCCACCCGTCGGGAGAGACCGTCCGGGCTCCCGTGGCTGACTCCGCGGCCTCGGGCGCCGCCACCACATCGTGCAGGGGGCTCATGCGCGTTCGGCAGCAGCGTCGTCGGCCGGGATGAGACGCAGACTCAGCGAGTTGATGCAGTACCGCAGGTCTGTGGGCGTCGGGAAGCCCTCGCCGCCGAATACGTGACCCATGTGCGAGTCACAGGCGCTGCAGCGGACCTCCACCCGCTCCATCCCCATCGTGGTGTCCTTGATGTAGCGGACCCTCTCCTTCGCGAGCGGTGCGTAGAACGACGGCCATCCGCACGCCGCGTCGAACTTCGTCTCCGACCGGAACAGCTCCGCGCCGCAGGCACGACACGCGTACACTCCCACCGTCGGGTCGTTCTCGTACTCGCCCGTGAAGGGACGCTCCGTGCCCGCCTCCCGCAGGACGTGGTACTCCTCCGGGGTGAGGATGTCGCGCCATTCCGTCTCCGTGCGTGCCGCTGTCGAGCCCGCGGTCGTGCTGTCGTCCACTTCCGATCCCTCATCTCTGTGCGTGTCGTCCCGATCCGCCGGTTCGCGCCCTGTATGCACGTTCCGCCGCCGGATCGGATCCTGACACCTTCCGGGTGCCACCAGAGTAACGGCCGGGGCGCGTCGTGTGTTCCCTCCCGTCGCACAGCCTTCCCCGCTAGGATCGGGGGTCATGGGCCACGACACCTCACGGGAGCTGGGACTGCGGGAGAAGGCGCTGCGCACTGCGGTGATGGCGGCGGGGATCGCCGCCGGTGCCGGGGCGCTGATCTCCGTCGCGTCATCGGGTCTCGCCGTCTACTTCGCCCGGCGGATCGTCGTCCCGGAGCACCAGCCCGAAGACCTCGACATCCTTCACGTGTCCGGTTTCGACGACGACCTGGTGGTGCAGCTGCCGGCGACGAAGGACACCATCCTTCCCGGCAGGTACGGCCTCATGTTCGACAGCGGTCGGGGGCTCGCGCAGATCGGCGAGATCCTCGAGTACGATCCCGCATCGCAGACTGTCGCGCGGCGGGTGGTCTCCGTCATGTCCGGCGACCTCACCGCAGCGAGGAGCGGGCGATGGACGGGGACGGTCTTCACCCACCCCTCGCAGTTGGACATTCCGTTCGAGGACGTCGTCCTGCACTCGGACGTGGGCGACCTCCCGGCGTGGCTGCTCCCCACATCCGCTCCCGACCCGCTCGACACCTGGGCCGTGCTGGTCCACGGTCGGGGCTCGACGCGGGCGGAGGTGCTGCGCGCGGGCCGCGTCCTCGATTCGATCGGCATGCCGTCGATCGCGATGTCGTACCGCAACGACGCAGAGGTCCGTGACGGCGGTCGCGCACGGTACGGGCTGGGGGACACGGAGTGGTTCGACGTCGATGTCGCGATCGACTACGCCCGGGCGCACGGCGCGCGGCAGGTCGTCGTCTTCGGATGGTCCATGGGCGGGGCGATCGCCTTCCAAGCGGCTTCGCGCGGGCGGAACAGGGGCTTCATCGCCGGGCTCGTGCTCGACGGCCCGGTGGTGGACTGGCACGACGTCCTCGACAACCAGGCGAAGTTGAACTATCTGCCCACACCCATCGCTCGGCTCACCCTCGACATGATCACGCGTCCCTGGGCGCGATCGATCACGGGTCTGCAGACGCCGATCGACCTCGACCGGCTCGACTGGGTCACGCGCGCGGCGGAGCTCGACAAGCCGGTCCTGCTCATCCATTCGGACGACGACGCGTTCGTCCCGTCGGGTCCGTCCCACGCCCTCGCGCGGGTCCGCTTCGATCTGGTGACGATGCCGGAGTACGACACGGCTGCGCACACGAAGGAATGGAATGTGGACCCGGAGCGCTGGGAGGACGATGTCGCGAACTTCCTCGAGTCGAAACTGGACCTGTGACACGGCCGACGGTGTCGGCCCCGAGGTCCTGACCCTCACGTCCAGTCCCTGAGGTCCGGACCCGGAGTCGTCGTCCCTGCAGTCCTGATCCGTCCGCACTGCGTCCTCGTCCCCGCCGGACTCTTCGACCGGTCCGATCGGACCTAGCCCGGGAGTGGCAGGCCCCACCGCTGGATGAGGGTCGTCCCGTCCGACACGAGGCTCAGGAGCCGGAGCGCGGTCGCTGCGGGGTCTCCGTGATCGTCGAGCAGACCGCGGGGAGCCCCTGCAGGAGGTGCGCCGGCCAGCAGCGGTGATGTCGTGAGGCAGAGTTCGTCGATGGCGCCTGTGTCCATCCAGTCGCCCAGCAGGTCGGGACCTCCTTCGTGGAGGATCTCACGGCACCCTCGTGTCCGAAGGTCGGTGAGCACGGCGCCCGGTTCCACGCTGTCCTCGTGGAGTATCAGCGCGTCGTCGCCCAGGCGGTCCACGATGAGGGCGCGTCGCTCCGCATCGCAGGCGTCTTCCACGGCGTGCACGACGACCCGACCGCTGCCCGCGGCGTCGATGCGGTCGAGGTCGAACCGGCCGGACCGGGACACGAGTACGAGGAGTGGTGCGGGTACCTGCCCGCGGTTCCGCCGCTGCTCTGCGTGCCGGGGTTTGGCGTGGAGGCGCGTGTAGCGCTCCGCTCGCGCGGTGCCCGCTCCCACGACGACGGCGTCCACCACGGAGCGCAGGACGGAGAACACCCGCTTGTCCGCGGGCGACGAGATGGTGCCGGACAGAGAGTCCGAGCCGGTGACCGCGCCATCGACCGTCGTGACCATGTTCGCGCGCACCCATGGACGGCCGGGGTCCTCGGTGTGGAGCGCATTCCGCGGTGCATTCGTCCGGTCGAGGTAGAGGCCGACCAGTTCGGCTTCATCGCGCAGCGGCGCGAGCGCACGATGGCGGGGCAGGAGCTGGGTGAGGTGGGTGCCGGCGGTCACTGTGCGAGGAATTCCTCACTGCCCATCGCGATGTGGGGCGAACGGTCCGGGTCGAGGGTGGTGAGAAGTGTCTCCATGTCGTCTTCCGGCAGTGCGATGCAGCCTCGCGTGGGGCTGCCGTGCTCGACGTGCAGCCAGATCTTGCCGCCGGCGTCCCAGCCGTCGGGCCGTGTGTTCTCCGTGGGGGCGACTCCGGTCTTCCGGTTGTAGTCGATGGCGATGACGTAGTCGAAGACGGATGCGTACCCGTCCCCGTAGACGGCTTCGGCACCACTGCGCAGTCCCTCATCGCGATGGTATGGCAGCTGGGAACCGGGGTCCGGGAGGTAGCCGCCTGCGTCGCTCAGGCTGAAGACGCCGGCGGGAGTGGTGCGGTCGCCTTCGTGCCGGTCCTGCTTCCATCCGTTCGCGCCGTTGCGCCCTGTCATCGTCACTGTGCGCCGCCACGTCCCGTCGTCCTCCTCCCACAGGGCGAGTGCGGTGCGCGTCGCATCGTCGTCCGCGCCCGAGGCCACGAGGACCTGTTCTGTCCCGTCCGGTATCCGTCCGGCTGTCGCGGGCCCCAGGCCGGTCGCGGGATCGGCCAGATCGGAGACGGCCTCGGCTGCGCCGCCGTCGGATCCGTCGGCGTTGCCATGAGCGCCGGTGGACGTATCGTCAGCGCCACCGGCAGCGGGGTCGCCGAGTGGTGCGGGGATGCGCTGGCGGGGAGCGTCGAACTGGACGATCCCACGCTGCGCGGGTGCGGTGAACGACGCCGCGGAGTCGTCGGAGGCGGTCGCCGCGTGTGCTCCCGGGGGCGCGAGCGCGAGGGCGGACACCACGAGGGCACCGGCGAGGAGGATGCTCGTGCCGCGCGCGGCGGAGCGGGCCCCGTGGTGCGCAGTCCCTGTGTGCGATCGGGTCATGCTGCCCAGTCTGGCACCGCAGAACGTCCGAGTCACGGAAGGCGCACCGTCCGCGGGGTCCGGCGCGCGTGCTTCTTGAGAGAGCGTTCAGGGGCCTCCGTCGTAAGATGACGGCATTATGTCGATTCCTCCTCCGCCGCAGCATCCTCCTCCGCGCCGTCAGCCGCAGGAGCCAGAGGATCCGTCGCTCACGACGCAGATCTTCCTCGATCAGGCCCGCGCAGCGACGAGCGGCGGGACGGGCGCTGCCGAGCAGGGCGCAGGCGGATCGACGGGGCGGAGCATCCCCACGGACGACGCACAGACACAGGCACTCACCCCGCAGGGGATCGCGGAGGCGCGGCGCCTCGACGCGGAATCCGGTGCGGGGTCGGAATCCGCCGCGGAGCCGGATGCGGACGCGGGCGGGGAATCGACTCGCGTGCTGTCGATGGAGGAGCTGCGGGAGATCGCCGCGTCCTCGCGCGTCGAAGCGATCGACGGTCCGCGCGAGGCCGGTCCGCAGGCGGAGTGGGCGCCGCGGGCCGGTGCGCAGGACGAGGCGCGTGCGCGTGAGCAGGCGGCCCCGGGAGTCTTCTCGACGGCGATGCCCCCACCACAGGTGCCCACCTTCGCCGTCCCGCCGCCTGTGCCGCCACCGGTGGCACCGCCGGCGCCCCCGTCTGCTCCGTCCCCCTCCGCGCTCCCACCTGCGCACACCGTCGCGAGTGGTCGGCATCCGCACGTCGCTTACGCCGCCGGCACTCACGACGGGACGGACCTCCAGGGGGAAGAGGGGCGTCGGCCTCCGCAGAGACGACGGATGCCGGCCCTCGCGATCGCCTTCGTCGTTCTGTCCGGACTCATCGTCCTGGGCATCGGCGGCTGGATCGTCGTCGACGCGCTCAGCCGATCGGGTGATGAGATGCAGCAGACGGCGCCGCCCCCGGCGACGCAGGAGTCCACCGGTGAGGGCGGGCTGGTCGACGAAGCGGACGATGCGAGCACGCCCCCGGAGGCGGCGGACGTCGAATCGTTCGTGACCCCGTCGGGCAATATCGGGTGCACGATCGACGCGGAGCGCGCGCGCTGCATCGTGCAGTCGTTCGACTACGACCCGCCGGATGCGCCGGACGGCTGCACGATGGATGCGTGGGGTTCGATCGTCGTCGCCAACCGCGACGGAGCCGGTTTCTCCTGCACGCCCGCCCCGTTCCCGTCGGACGCCGAAGCGTTGGACTACGGACAGGCCGTGAGTGCCCACGGGATGACGTGCACGTCCTCGGAGACCGGCGTGTCGTGCCGATCGGACGACTCGGGTGCGGCGTTCTCCGTCGCGCGTGGCTCCGCGGGCTTCGACCAGCCGTGAATGTGCTTGCAAGCGCTCCGCGTCCACCATGCGGACTCGGACATGCGTGCGGAAGCCGAAGGAGAATAGGGTGACGTGCATGGCATGGGGTCTGCTCCTCCTTATTCGCCGCGACGAGGCCTGAAGCACCAGGGCCGCACCCTCGTCGCGGTGTCCGACGCGTCCGTCGGCCCCTCACTTCCGCATCACACGCACCACAGGAGAGCAGCGATGGCCAATCTGCAGAAGCCCAGTCCCATGCCGTTCCACAAGTACCGGTCGTTCTACGACCGCATTCAGCTGGACATGCGCGATCGGACCTGGCCGGACCAGCGACTCACGAAGGCGCCGCGCTGGCTGAGCACGGATCTGCGTGACGGCAACCAGGCACTCATCGACCCCATGACACCGGACCGCAAGCGGCGGATGTTCGATCTGCTGGTCAAGCTGGGGTTCAAGGAGATCGAGGTCGGCTTCCCGGCCGCCAGCCAGCCCGACTTCGACTTCGTGCGGCAGATCATCGAAGAGGACGCGATCCCGGACGACGTCCGCATCAGCGTCCTCACACAGGCGCGCGAGGACCTCATCGAGCGCACCGTCGAAAGCCTCCGAGGGGCCCGCAAGCCCACCGTGCACCTCTACAACGCGACGGCACCGGTCTTCCGGAAGGTCGTGTTCGGGTTCGAGGGGGAGGGCTTCGACCAGACGCGCGACATCGCGCTGCGCGGCACGCAGGCGGTCATGAAGCACGCGGAGTCGATGCTGGGCGACGCGGACTTCGGCTACCAGTACTCACCGGAGATCTTCGTGGATACGGAACCGGAGTTCGCCGTCGACATCGTGGGCTCCGTCCTCGACATGTGGCAGCCGGCCGACGGCCGTGAGACCGTCGTCAACCTGCCGGCGACCGTGGAGCGGGGCACACCCAACGCGTACGCGGATCAGATCGAGTGGTTCATCCGGCAGATGCCGTACCGGGAGGACGTGGCGGTGTCGCTCCACCCGCACAACGACCGGGGGACCGGGGTCGCCGCCGCCGAAATGGGGCTGATGGCCGGCGCTGACCGTGTCGAGGGATGCCTGTTCGGCAACGGCGAGCGCACGGGCAACCTGGACCTCGTGACGGTGGCGATGAACCTGTACAGCCAGGGGATCGATCCGGAGCTCGACTTCTCGGACATCGACGAGGTGATCCACACGGTCGAGCACTGCAACCAGATCGGCGTGCACGAACGCCACCCGTACGGCGGCGATCTCGTCTTCACGTCGTTCTCCGGTTCGCACCAGGATGCGATCAACAAGGCGTTCGCGGACCGGGAGCTCAAGGCGCTGCGTGCGGGTGTCCCCGTCGACCAGATGGAATGGGACATGCCGTACCTCCCGGTCGATCCGAAGGACCTGGGCCGCTCGTACGAGGCGGTCATCCGGGTGAACTCGCAGTCCGGGAAGGGCGGCGTCACCTACCTCATCAAGAGCGAGCACGGTCTGGACATGCCCCGCCGCATGCAGGTGGAGTTCTCGAAGGTCGTCCAGTCGCGGACCGAGGCCGGCGGTGAGGTGAGCGCGAAGGAGATCTGGAGGATCTTCGCCGACGAGTACCTGCCGTCCGAAGAGGAAGAGACGGGCTGGGGCCGCTTCGAGCTCATGAGCCTCCGCACCGAATCGGTTCATCAAGAGGACGAGGACGCGGGTCGGTTCTCCGAGCGGATCGAGGCGTTCCTGCGCGTCGATGGACAGGAGCGGGTCTACGAAGGCCGCGGGAACGGCCCGGTCGACGCCCTCGTGTCGATCCTCAACGACCACTTCGACGCGGACATCCGTCTGCAGGACTACAGTGAGCACGCAGTGGGCACCGGGGCGGACACGAAGGCCGCCGCCTATGTCGAACTGGCCGTGGGCGACCGCGTACTGTGGGGCGCGGGTCTGCACCCCAACATCACGAAGGCGACGCTCAAGGCGATCATCTCCGCGGTGAACCGCGCCTCCCGCTGACAGCGTCTTCCACCCTCCCCGGGGCGGTGGTGACAATCCGTGTGATCGTCACCACCGCCTCGGCGGCTGTGGAGGCGTGCCTCCGGGGTTCTCGGTGCGGAGAGTGAGACAATCAGCCGGTGAAGTACTACCGGGATGAAGCGATCGTGCTGGGCGGGCACAAGTTGGGCGAGGCCGACCGCATCGTCGTGCTCCTCACCCGTGACCACGGCCTGGTGCGTGCGGTCGCGAAGGGCATCCGGCGGACGAAGTCGAAGTTCGGGTCCCGGCTGGAGCCCTTCATGTTCATCGACCTCCAAGCCCACGTCGGCCGGTCACTCGACGTGGTCACGCAGGTGGAGCTCAAGGAGCCGTTCGCCCGCGGCATCATGTCGGACTACGACGTCTACTCCGCGGCCACCGTGATGGCGGAGACCGCGCAGAAGCTCACGGAGGACGAACCGCGGACGCGGGGCCACTTCCTCCTGCTGCTATCCGCGATCCGCTCGCTGTGCAACCGGGAGCACCCGCCTCGTCAGAGCATGGACGCGTACCTGCTGCGTGCGATGTCGCTGGCAGGCTGGGCGCCGAGTCTCGTCGACTGCGCACAGTGCGGGATGCCGGGGCCCCACCGTGGGTTCTCCGCGGCGATGGGCGGCACCGTGTGCACGGACTGCCGTCCGGACGGCACCGCCCTCACCTCGACGGGCGCGGTCCAGCACCTCGCGGCGCTGCTGAGTGGGGACTGGGCGCGTGTCGCGTCGACAGCCGACCACACCGCGTTCGAGTCCTCGAGACTCGTCACGACCTACGTCCACTGGCACCTGGAACGCCGTGTGCGTTCCCTCAACGTCCTGGAGCGCACATGAGCTACCCCGCACCTCCGCCGCATCCGTCCGGTGCGCGTGCCCCGCAGATCGACCCGGCCTTCGTGCCCCGCCACGTCGCCGTCGTCATGGACGGGAACGGGCGGTGGGCGAACGACCGCGGTCTCCCGCGCACGGAGGGCCACAAAGCGGGGGAGGCGTCGCTGCTGGAGGTCATCCACGGCGCGATCGAGGTGGGCGTCGAATACCTGAGCGCCTACGCGTTCTCCACAGAGAACTGGAAGCGCTCCCCGGCAGAGGTCCGCTTCCTCATGGGCTTCAACCGTGACGTCATCCGCCGCCGTCGCGACGAGCTGCACGCACTGGGCGTGCGGATCGTCTGGTCGGGCAGACCCGGGCGGCTGTGGAAGTCCGTCATCCGCGAGCTGGAGGACGCGCAGGAGATGACGAAGGGCAACAAAGGCCTCATCCTGCAGTTCTGCGTGAACTACGGGGGCAGATCCGAACTGGTCGACGCGATGAAGGACGCTGCACGAGAAGTGGCGGCGGGACGGCTGTCGCCGGAGCGGCTGTCGGAGAAGACGATCGCCTCCCGGCTCTACTCTCCCGAGGTCCCCGACGTCGACCTGTTCCTCCGCTCGTCGGGTGAGCAGCGCACGTCGAACTTCCTCCTGTGGCAGTCCGCGTATGCGGAGATGGTGTTCCAGAACGTCCTGTGGCCGGATGTCGACCGGCGGACCCTGTGGGACGCGATCCTCGAGTACGCGGGACGCGATCGCCGGTTCGGCGGCGCGGTCGACGCGGTCGACGCGGTGACCCGACCATAGCGCTAAGGGCCAGCCGTAGCGGGAGGGGATTGTAGGGGCAGGGTTGCAGGAAGAAAAGCCCCTGGGTAGCGTCGAAGGCACCGGCCGGTCCTCGTCGAGGACAGCCGATGCAGCGGACCACCTGCGAGGTCGTCCGCTGGAGACCCGACAAGTGATGTACAGACACGAGTAATCGTATGTGTCGCACAAGGAGGGAGAACCTTTGACGATCACGGATACGAAGATCGCAGACCTTTACCCGACCCGCAGCGGTGAACGGACCGAAGTGCTCGACCGCCCCGGCCCCGTGGTTCACGGGACCGCCGCAGACGGGCCGATGGATGCGGAGACACTCCGGCACTACGAAGACAAGGGCTACCTGCTGATCGACCAGCTCATCACCCCGGCAGAGCTGGACGAGCTGCGTGCGGAGCTGAAGCGCCTGTCCACCGACCCGGATGCCCGGGCCGATGAGCGGACCATCGTGGAAGCGCAGTCGGACGAGGTGCGATCTGTCTTCGACGTCCACCGGACGAACGCGGTGGTGAAGAAGATCGCGAACGATCCGAGGATCGTCGCGCGCGCCGAACAGCTGCTGGGCTCACAGGTCTACATCCACCAGAGCCGGATCAACTACAAGCCGGGCTTCGTGGGCAAGGAGTTCTCCTGGCATTCGGACTTCGAGACCTGGCACGCTGAGGATGGGATGCCGGAACCGCGTGCGGTGAGCATCTCGATCTCGCTGACGGACAACTACTCGTTCAACGGTCCGCTCATGATCATGCCGGGCTCGCACAAGAAGTACATCTCGTGCGTGGGCGGCACCCCGGAGGACAACTACAAGCAGTCGCTCGTCATGCAGGGCGCCGGCACCCCGGATCCGCAGACCCTCACGGACTTCGCTGACGAGTACGGCATCGACGTGCTCGAGGGACGCGCCGGTGGGGCGATCATGTTCGACTCGAACTGCATGCACGCCTCCAACGGGAACGTCACACCGTTCGCCCGGTCGAACGTGTTCATCGTCTACAACTCGGTGGAGAACACGTGCGTCGAGCCGTTCGCCGCACCCGCACCGCGCCCGGAGTTCGTCGGCAGCACCGACTTCAGCCCGGCGGGCAGCTGACCCCTCGACCCAGGGGAGAAGATCCCCATGTCACAGGTGTGCCCCGGAGCATTGCGCTCCGGGGCACACCTGTGACATGCGATTCGCGCACAGCCGGGTCTTCAGCCTCACGTGGTCGCGCCAAAAGCCCAGCAGCATCCGATATCCCGTACTTGGTTCAGCAGTCGACGTAGCCCTCGGGGCTGTAGTCGCCGTAGATGCCGGACCCTTCGCACGTGTGTGGTGCGTGAGCCTCAGCCTCAGCTTCCTCCCTGGCTTGGCGGTCCCGGTCTTCCTGTTCCTCGAGCCATTCGAACTGTTCCCGTTCGCGTTGCCGCTCTGCCTCTGCACCCCGGCATTGGTAGGCGGGTCCATTGCAATGCCACCCATCAGGGAAGGTCTCTGCAGGCGGGACAGCAACAGGCGCAGGGGCGGGATCAGCGGTCACATGGTCCGCAGTCCAGGCGCCCACCAGGCCTGGT
Source organism: Brevibacterium yomogidense (assembly GCF_016107685.1). Classification (GTDB taxonomy): domain Bacteria; phylum Actinomycetota; class Actinomycetes; order Actinomycetales; family Brevibacteriaceae; genus Brevibacterium; species Brevibacterium yomogidense. The sequence continues at coordinate 767,797 of NZ_JABASY010000002.1, read as the reverse complement.
GCACCTCCGATCGTCACCGCGGGCTGCGGGACCATCTCGTTCACAGGCGACGCCTCGCTCGTCTGACATCCGGTCAAGGCAACGAAGAGCAGCGCGAGTGTGGCCAGCTGTCACCTCCTTATGACCCATTCGCGCCAATGGACAGTTGATGCGAGGGCCAACCATGGGCATCACACAGCTCAGGCGACGACCGGATCCCGATCAGGTAAGAGCCGCTCGTTGAAAGTGCCACAAAACTGCCACTCGCTTTCGCGAACAGGCTGAACGCGTCGAAGGTGCAAGGCGGCTCACCTGTCACATCAGAGCGCTCTGCTGTACGAGGAAACCCCCGCCTTCCCGGTGTTCACACGGGAGAGCGGGGGTTCTGCGTGGGTGCCCCCGGTCGGACTTGAACCGACGGCCAAAGGATTATGAGTCCTCTGCTCTAACCAGCTGAGCTACGGGGGCGGAGGTGCCCGGAGGTGTCACCACAGGTCACCAGCGAAGACCCAGGAGAACGAGTCCTCCCAGCGCCGGTGCCTATAGTACAATAACCGCATGCCGCCTCGGCACGGATCGTTGGGGAAGACGTATCCGCGAAGAGGAGGCAACAGATGGATATGACTCAGGGCGTACTGTTCGTCCACTCAGCACCTCGTGCGCTGTGCCCTCACATCGAATGGGCCGCGGGCGGGGCGATCGGCGCGCACGCGAAGTTCGACTGGACGGAGCAGCCCGCCGCACCCGGCATGTTCCGAGCAGAGATCTGCTGGAAGGCGCCGGCCGGTTCCGGTGCCCGCATCGCATCCGCGCTGCGCGGCTGGGACGGCCTGCGCTACGAAGTGACGGAAGAGCCCAGCGAAGGGGTGGATGGTGGCCGCTGGAGCCACACACCGGCGCTCGGCATCTACCACGCCGTGACGGATGCGCACGGCAACATCGTCGTGCCCGAAGACGTCATCCGCACCGTCATGGCGCGTACGGCGGGCGATCCGATCGAGATGTCGATCGAGATGGAGCGCGTGCTCGGCCAGGCATGGGACGACGAACTCGAATCGTTCCGCTATGCAGGAGACGGCGCACCCGTCCGCTGGCTCACGAAGGTCGGCTGACCGCCCCCGTCCCGACCATCTCGGACACCTCCTCCGCGGAAGCGGTGGCACCTCGACGACGCGGTGCCACCGCTTTGCCGCGCCGTGAGACCGGATAGGCTCGCCGCGTGACACCTCTCGCCCACTCTCGCGACCCTGTCGTCGGCCTCGACGAAGCGTCGGTCGTGTTTCACGGGTCGGTCCTCCTTCCACCGGTCTCCGCTGTTGCGCATCCGGGAGAAGCACTTGCGGTGACCGGAGGGAACGGCACCGGCAAGACCACACTCCTCACACTGCTGTGCGGACTCGCGACACCGACGACCGGAACGGTGCACGTGGAGGGGTGCGTCCCCGATGAGCGGTCACCCTCTTTCCGCCGGGCCGTGGCGGGGATGATCGGACTGCCGCCCTTCGCACGTGACCTCACCGTCCGCGAGCAGCTGCGGCTCGTCGCGCTGTCGTGGAGCGCCCGCTCGACAGGGCTGGGGACGCTTGGTCTGCTCGCGGATGACTGGCTCGAGCGTGTGGGCATCCCGCACCTGGCCGACCGATTCCCCCATGAGCTCTCCGCAGGACAGCTCCAGCTCGCGGGGCTCGCCCTCACGCTGATCCGCCCCTCGTCGCTCCTTGTCCTCGACGAGCCAGAACAACGGCTCGACAGCGAACGGTGCGCCCATGTCGCTGGCCTCCTGGCCGCACTGCGGGACGAAGGTCGCACCCTCGTCGTCGCCACCCATAGCGACGACATCGTCCGCACCGTCGGGACGAAGACCCTGGACCTGAGCTCGCGGTGACGGGTCCGCTCCGCCTTCCCGCGCGTGTGCGCCGAGCCGCTCGCCCCTCGGGGACGCCCGGTGACCGGTGGTCCGCGCTCTATGCTGTCGCGATCGTCACCCTCGTCATCGGCTTTCCGCTCGTCCGCTCCGGGGCGCACGCACTGACTCACCCCGAGGTCGTCCGGTTCCTCAGCGATCCGCCCTATGGGTCGCCGTCGCTGCTGCTCACCGTCGCTGTTGTGAGCGGGATCGTCGTAGGCGGCACGATCGGTCCCGCAGTGCTGCGGCCCTTCCTCACGGTCCACCTGGCGGGCAACCACCTGAGCCGTGCTCGCACGTTGCTGAGGCCCTTCCTCCTGGCTGCGGCGGGGGTCACTGCTGCCAGCGTGCTCCTCATGGGAGTCGTGGCATGGTCGCTGCGACTGTCCATCGGCTTGCCGTTCGGCAGCATCCTCGTCCAGTTGGGAGTCTCCGCCTGCGCGGGGTGGGTTGTGGCGGTGGCGTGGCTGTGCGGTCAGTCCCTCAGTGCGCCCACGCGAGCGATCAGCGCCGTTGTCGCCGCTGTGATCGGAGTCCTGCTCCCGCCTGTGTTCCCGCACGGACTCGCCGCTGATACAGGGCTGGATCAGCCGAGCCTGATCGGGCACGGCCTTGCTGCCTGGGGTGCCGTCGCAGTTCTGTCGGCCGCTTTGGTCCCTTGGCTGCTCACCCGTCTGCGCGGTCCGGAGCTGCTCGACCACGCTCAGCGGCGCGATGCTGCAGTGGCTGCCGGTTCCGTCGGCGAGGTGGGTCAGGCTCTCGCGACGTTCCGGCCCCTCCCGTGGTGCGGCAGACGCATCGAGACGATCCGGGAGGGTCTGCCGTTCCCCCTCGCGGTCGCCTACCGCGACGTGATCGGTGCGATGCGGACTCCTGCACGAGGTGCGACGGCCCTGGCCGGGACACTCACCACGGCCCTCCTGCTCGTCAGCGCGTTCGCGCTGCCAGTGGAGCTTGCGTGGGTGAGCGCGACGGCCGGAGGATTCCTGGGCTTCGCCTCCTTCGGAGCCATGAGCGACGGGTTCCGCAGCACAGTGGAAGGGGCCGGTCGACCGCGACTGTTCGGCGTCTCCTCCGCATCCCTGTTCCTCGCCCATTCCGTGATGCCCGCGAGCGTCGCGGTGCTGTCAGGGGTCGTCGCGAGCGTGGTCGGCGCGGCATCCGGCATCCCCTTCGTCGCGGGGGTGACCGCATGCGTCTGCGCAGGACTGCTCGTCCTCACACGCGCAGCGGACAGCGCCCGAGGCCCCCTGCCAGTTCGACTGCTCACCCCGATCCCCAGTCCGCTGGGCGATGCCGCTGGTGTGAGGGTCGTGATGTGGCAGATCGAAGGCACAGTGGTCTCGATCTGCGTCACCGTGGGATTCGTCTATGCGGCGCGGTTCACGCCCGTCGCGCTCGCGGCAGCGGTCGTCGTCGCGGTGATGCTGGTCCTGTGGACCGCACGACGGCTGCGCAGAGGGTGAGACGGCGTCGACCGGTCAGCCGACGTCCTGCGCCACCATCGCCTGGAGTCCCACACCGATCCGTCCCTGTCGATCCGACAGGACGTCGTGGACAATGCCGCCGTGCCCGCCCGCTGCGCGTGACGCCGCTTCCATCCGCAGCCATTCGCCCTCCAGGTCCCGCTCGAGGGCGACATGGAGGTCGCAGTTGATGAAGCGGTGCTTCGCCGGGTCGAGGGAGAACGTCACGCCGCCACCCGAATCGGCGAGGACCAGGACCCGCTGCCACGGTGAAGGATCCTCCCCGTCGACGAGTGCGTTGAGCTGCCGTCCCCACACGACCGTCTCGCCACGACCGCCGACACCGCCGGACACGAACCGCCATTCGACCGATCGCGCGTACCCGCTCGTGTCCGACCCGGGGATGACGGTTCCCGCGTGACGGGGCGCGTCCGTGGGGAAGTCGGTCGGTGCTGTCTCCCCGTCGGCTGCGAGGCGCGGGAAATCCTCCGGGGCACGCATGATCCGCCACGCGCGGGCGATGAGTGCGGGACGACCGTCATCGGCGGTCGCCTCCGCTTCGAGGAGCTCCATGGAGCGTCCGCCGCGAAGAGTCCGGACCGTGACCGTGAGGGGTGCGACGGGGACGGGCCCCAGGATGTCAGTCCGCACATCCGCCAAGCGCATCCCCTCGCGGGGAGCATGAACCTCCATCGCGCGGGCGAGGAGAGCTGAAGGCGGGCCTGCGTGCTGCGCGTCCGCCCTCCAGGGCCCGCTCGTGGCGCTCGTCGATTCGAAACGGTTCTCATCCACCTGCCGGTAGAACGGCTCCATGTGCACTCACTCCGTCGAGAGTCTTGAACGATTGTTCGGTCACGACGAGTCTGCCACAGGGCGGCACCACCATAGGATGGTGACGCCGTGGTTCCTCTGCCGACGAAGGTCCTCGTCCGTCCTTCCGTCCCGTCCTGAAAGGTGCCCTCTGTGCCCGAAGGCCATTCCGTCCATCGCATCGCCGCACGCTTCCGCTCCACGTTCGTGGGTGAGGTGATCCGTGCGTCGTCCCCTCAGGGACGCTTTGCCGACGGCGCCGCACTGCTGGAGGGGAAGGTCATGCAGGACTGCTACGCGGTGGGCAAGCAGATGTTCGCCCGTTTCGCCGACGACCTGCATCTGCGCGTGCATCTGGGCATCTACGGCGCCTGGGATTTCTCGACCCGCCTCACCGATGGGGAACCGGACACGGTCCGTGACGGGCAGACCGGTGAGTACGCGGACGCCGCGTCCGGTTCGATGGGCGCCCCGCGCGCTGCCCGGGTCGCGCGGGTCCGGGCGGGGGAGGAAGAGGTGACCGGCACCTCGGGAACGGAGGGTGTGTGGCCACCGGAACCGGTGGGTGCCGTGCGCGTCCGTCTCCTCACCGACCGCGTGTGTGCTGACCTGCGTGGGCCCACGGTGTGCGAGGTGATCACGCCCCCGGAGGCGGCGGCACACCTCGAGAGGTTGGGACCGGACCCCGCAGTCGACGGCAAGCGGCGCGGCTGGACCCGGTTCCGGGAGAAGGCCGCGCACCGGAGGACCCCCATCGGGTCGCTCCTCATGGACCAGTCGATGATCGCGGGAATCGGCAACATCTACCGCGCGGAGATGCTGTTCCGCGCCGGGATCGATCCCTACACGCGCACCGTGGACCTCGACGAGGCGCAGCTGCGCACGCTCTGGGACGACTGGTGCCGACTGCTGCCCGTCGGGATCGACACCGGCGTCATCGTGACCCGGACCGAACTGCGGGGACGGGCGAAGCAGGCGATGCTCGACTCCGTCGCGGACCGGCACCACGTATACGGGCGGGCGGGGGAGCCCTGCCGAGTGTGCGGCACGCCGATCAGCCTGGCAGACATGCAGGGGCGCAAGCTCTACTGGTGCGCAGGCTGCCAGCCCCGCTGACACGCATGCATGCCCGCAGGACGTCGCAGGACGTGAAACCCAGGATCAGCGCAGTGCGCGAATACGGCTCATGACGGACCGTGCGGCGTCGACGCAGGCGTAGCGGTCCGTCGTCACGTAGACGTCGTACTCCGTCCTGCCGTCCGCACCCGGTGCGGGTCGCCGCTTGCCGACAGTCATCCCCGACCAGTCCGGCCCCACGGTCACGACCGCGTACTCCTGGCCGAGCGGATCCGACGTGTCGACCGGACCGCCCCACGCGGCCGGGACAGGGGGAGTGTCGAAGCCGTTCGAGAGCATCACGGTGTACCCGACCTTCTCCGCGACCCGGGTGTACCTGTCGATGGTGGTGTCCTGCAGTGTCTCGCTGCCGGCGAAGACGCCGATGACGACCGCGGATTTCCCCGCGGTGAGCGTCCGCTCCTCGAGCGACGCGAGCTGTGCCTCCAGCATGACCCCGTCCATGACCATCGGATCCCGCCGCAGCGCCTGCGCGATCGTGAACGGCGTACCCTGCGCCGGCAGATTGCGTGTGTAGTGGGACGCGAGAGGATCCTCGCGGGCCGCGTCGACGGGGACGGGAGTGCGCGACGGGTTCCCGTAGTAGGGCCCCGTGCCGAAGCGGACGCCCATCGCCCGCGCGGTCAGCACGTCGGCCTCGTCGTTGATCCCGTCCGCGATGATGATCGCCTCAGTCCGCTCCACGTGCGCGTGGAGCAGGCGGATGAGCTCCGCGATGTGCTTCGGGTCGTCGATCCTCAGCACGTCGCGGTGCAGCATGACGACTGAGGGGTTCACCAGCGGGAGGAACGACGTCGTCGTGAGGTCCGCGCCGATCGACGACATTCCGATGCCCCAGCCCAGGGACCGTGCCTGGCGGACAGAGCGCATCGTCATCGCAGGCGCCATCGCCACCCGTTCCGGATGGAGGTGGAGGATCGCGGAGCGGTCGGGTTCCCCGGTGCGATCCTCGACGGTCACCAGCGACTGCGGTTCCGTCGTGAGCAGCAGCCGGTTGGACGGGGGCAGTTCGAGGGTCTCTGCCTCCCTCAGGGCGATCGAGCGGAGGGAGGAGTCGAAATCACCCGCGAGAGGGGACCCGCGGACCGCCCGGCGCAGCGCCACGAAGTCGTCCATGCCGAACGACGGGACTTCCGCGCTGCCATGGAAGACGCGATGGGCGATCACCGCATCCGTGTCGAGATCGACCACCGGAGAGAAGTAGGTGGTGATGAGACCGGAGCGGACGAGCCTCTCCAGGTCGAGGTCCGAATCGAGGCGCACAGCGGCATCGGTCGTTCCCACGTCGTCGTTCCCTTCAGGTGTCCGTCTCGAACGCCCATTCTCTCATGCGCTCCTCACGGGGAGGGGTGGTGGATGTCACATTCGTGTGACAAGTAAACCTGTTCTGTGACGTGTTCCGTGACGTGCAGTGCGGTCAGAAGCGCCGTTGGCCGGTGGGGTCAGGTGCGTCGCCGTCTACGACCCTGGACGAGGTCGACGACTCCTACCGCGCCCGCTGCCGCGACAACGGTCATGATGACCCCGAATCCCACGATGAAGGCAGTCATCCACCCGTACGAGGCGAGCACCGTGAACGTCACACCCGTGATCATCGCGATGCCGATCGACGTCCCGACACGCTGTCCGGTCTGCAGCACCCCGCCGGCCGATCCCGCGTACCGCAGCGGGACCTCCGACAGCGTCAGCGTCTGGTTGGGGCTGATGATGAGCGCTTGGCCGACCCCCAGGAGCGCGAGTGTGCCCAGCAGCCACCACTCGCTCGTCCCCACTGCGTAGTGGAGGGCGACCGCACCGATCGTGAGGCCGAGGCCGCTGAGCGCGAACGCGAAGCCCCACAGCACCAGCGGCCGTCCGATCCGGGTGATGTGACGGCCCGCGATGGGGGCGAAGATCGCACTCGCGATGGCGGAGGGGAGGCCGATGAGTCCAGCTGCGAGTGCCGTGTGGCCCAGCCCGGACTGCATCCAGAGGGCCAGCAGCACCCACACGCTCGTCATCCCGAGGAAGTAGATGCTCACGAGCAGGGTCCCGTTCGAGAACGAGCGGGTGCGGAACAGGTCGATGTCGACCATCGGCGGGTGGCCCTTCCGCTTGGACCGCTTCTCCCAGCGGACCCACACGACGACGAGGACGATCCCCACCGCCAGGGTCGACCAGATCCAGGCGCCGGCGTTCCTCTCGACGAAGGGTAGCATGACCAGCAGTGTGCCCAGACCGAGGAGCACGACGCCCACGGGGTCGAGGTCCGCGATCTTCTGCAGGCCGATGCTCACGCGGGAGGCCTGCGGGGTCTCTCCGACGGCTCCGCCGGCCTGGGCGCTCATGACGGCCGAGTTCGCGGGGCTGCTGCCGACTGCTGCGTGCCACGCCGACGGCGGCAGCCAGAGGAACGCCCCCACGATCGCGAGCGCCACGAACGGCACGTTCACGAGGAACGACGACCGCCAGCCCCATTCCGCACCGAACGCGGCCACGAGAGTGCCGCCGAGCACCGGTCCGATCGCCACCGACACACCGACGATGCCGCCGAACAGACCGAATGCGCGCCCGCGCTGTGCGCCGGCGAAGTACTGCTGGATGAGCCCTGTGACCTGTGGGTTGATGAAGCCGGAACCGAGCCCCATGACGACGCGGGCGATGTTGAGCGTGAGCGGGTCGGCTGCGAACCCGGCGACACACGAGCCGATGCCGAAGAGCAGGAGGCCTGCGACGAAGACCTTCCCGCGCCCGTAGATGTCACCCGCCCTGCCGGCCGCCACGAGGACCACGCCGAATGCGAGTGCGTATCCGGAGAGGATCCACTGGAGTGCGGCGGAACTCGCGTCGATCGACTGCTCGATCGACGGGAGGACGACGTTGACGATGGACACGCTCAGCAGGGACAGGAAGGCGACGATCAAGGACACGAGGAGGATGCGTCGCTGTTCCGTCGTGAAGCTCTCTGCACCCGCTGCTGAGGAAGCTGCGGCGGAATCTCTCACGCTCCCCTTATATGCCCTGTGGGCACAAGGGGCAACCGGGACAACTATTCTTGAGTCCATGCTCACACCGGCCGGACGCTTCGCACCCTCACCCAGCGGCGACCTCCACATCGGCAATGTGCGCACGGGCGTCGTCGCGTATCTGTGGGCTCGATGGTCAGGGCGTGCCTTCCGCTGGCGGACCGAGGACCTCGATCGCGTGCGCGAAGGGTCTGGGGAGCGTCAGCTGGAGGAGTTCCGCGGACTGGGGGTGCGCATCGACGGGGACGTCGTGACACAGTCGCACCGGACCGATCTGTATGCGTCGGCATGTGACGACCTCGCCGGTCGGGGACTCGTGTACGAGTGCTACTGCTCGCGCCGGGACATCCAGTCAGCACCGAGCGCTCCGCACGCGCCACCGGGCGCCTACCCGGGCACGTGTCGGCACCTCACGGAGGCGCAGCGGGGGGAGGCACGTGCGCGACTGGCGGCGGTCGGCCGTGCGCCGGCACTCAGGTTGGCGTCCGACGTGCGCGAGCACACGGTGGAGGACACGATGCTCGGCTCCGTCACGTCGCACGTCGACGACTTCGTCCTGCGGCGCGGCGACGGGGTATGGGCGTACAACCTCGCCGTCGTTGTCGATGACGCGGACATGGGCATCGACCAGGTGGTGCGCGGCGACGACCTCGCCTCCTCCGCACCGCGCCAGGCCCACCTCTGCGCACTGCTGCGTCTGCCGGTGCCGGAGTACGTCCACGTCCCCCTGGTGCTGGGGCCCACCGGTGCACGCCTGGCGAAACGGGACGGTGCCGTCACACCCGCACAGCTGGCCGTCCACGGGTTCGACCTGTGGGCCTGGATGGGGGAGTCGCTGGGCTTCGGCCCGTGGCGTGACATCGACGACGCGCTGATGCGCTTCGATCCGGCGCGGATGACGCATGAGGCGGTCGTGTTCGACCCGCCTCCGCTCACCGCCGCGGGGTGACGACGTCCCGGTAGATCTCTTCGAACCGGGCGATCGTCCGGCGGATGTCGTGAACCCGGACGAGCTCCTTCGACTCCTCACCCATCGCACGCCGCTGTGCCTCACTCGCCGTGAGGACACTCGTGAAGGCCCGCGCAAGATCGTCGACGTCCCGCGGGCGGAACAGGTGACCGTTGACACCGTCGCGCACGAGGTGCGGCAGAGCCACGGCGTCCGCGAGGACGACCGGCAGACCGGACGCGAGCGCCTCGAGCGTCGCGATCGACTGCAGCTCCGCCGTCGACGGCATGCAGAACAGCGTCGCCCGCCGGTATTCGGCGTCCAGCTGCGCGTCGCTCACCTTGCCCAGCACGTGCACACGATCCCCGACGCCGAGGTCCCGGGCCAGTCGCGGGAGCACCTCCTCCTGATCCCCTGCGCCGACGATCCGCGCCTCGAGTCCCAGTGCCGGGTCCGTCCGTGCGAGTGCCGTGACGATGTCCTGGGGCCGCTTCTCCTGCGACAGCCTCCCCACGAAGAGGACGGAGGGAGGGGATCCGGCTGAGGCCTCGGCGGCGGGGTCCACACCGTCGAACCGGGTGAGGTCGATTCCGCAGCTCACCGCCTCGACGGGCTGGTCGAAGCCGTTCTCCGTGAGGAGGTCGCTCGCCAGCTGCGTGGGCACCGTGATGTGGTCCGCCTCCTGGAAGCGGCTGCGGAGGTCTTTCCATGCCACCGATGCGGCGGCGTCGAGGACGGGGCGCGGGGCACGGACATACGGGCGGACGTTGTCCGGCATGAAGTGGTTCGTCGCGACGACGGGGATGTCCCGCTTCTTCGACAGCGACACGGCGTAGCGCCCGATGACGAAGTGCGCCTGCGTGTGGACGACGTCGGGTCTGATGTCGTCGAGCAGGCGGGACAGCGCGGGCGCCACCTGCCACGGCATGCAGATCATCCACGTGGGGTGCAGCGGCCAGTGATGGGAGCGCAGCCGGTGGACGCGCACCCCGCCCTCCCAGTCGTGCGAGGGGAGACCGGAGGCGGACGGCGCGACGACGTGGACCTCGTGGCCGGCAGAGGAGAGACCCGTGGCCAGCCGGTTCGCGAAAGCGGCCGCGCCGTTGATCTCCGGCGGGTAGGTCTCTGCTGCGACGAGGATGCGCAGGGGCCGCCCTGCAGTGGTGGGAGAGGCCGTGGAGTCAGGAACCGCGGGGTCAGGAGCCGGCACGATCGGACACCTCTTCCTGGGCCGACGGCCCTGTTGCAGGACCGTTTGCAGGACCGTGCTTGATCCGGGAGCGGCGCGCCTCGGCTTCGACGGCATCGGGATGGTGACGTGACAGGGAGAACACGGACACGCAGGCGAGCGCGCCGAACACACCCATCCCGACGAGCGACAGGACGGTGGCACCGGCGGCCTCGCCCAGGACGATGGAGCCCAGCAGCACCGCCACGATCGGGTCGATGACCGTGAGGCCTGCGATGACCATCTCCGGGGGGCCGGAAGCGTAGGACGATTGGACGAACCACGACCCGACGAGCCCCGAGGCCGCCAGCGCGACGGCGTTGAGCCACGGCAGCGTGGACAGGCCCTCCGCAAGTCCGACCGCGACGATGTGGGAGCTCACGACATGCATGTTCGTCGCGCAGAACGCGAAGAGGACCCCGGCACCCGTGATGAGGAGCAGCTGCCGAGGGTGGGAGACGACGATGATCGTCGTGAGACCCGCGAGGGCGAACACGAGCGCCGCGATCGCGAGTACGAGAGACTCCTGCGGGGTCGTCGGCGACGTCGTCGCGATGAGCGCCGACACCGTCACGAAGCCCGTGACGCCCACGATGCAGAGGGCCACCGTCAGCAGGATCCGTCGATCGATCGCGAGCCCCCGGTGAAAGACGCCCAGGAGGATCGAGATGACCAGGGAGAAGGCTCCGACGGGCTGGACGACCATGACGGGGGCGAGCGCCAGAGCGGTCACGTTGGCCACGATGCCGGCCGCCAGGATGACCAGCCCCCACACCCACTGCGCAGAGCCCAGCAGCCGCACGAGCGTCCGCAGTCTGAGCGCACCCTCGTCAGCGTGCAGGCCTGAGACACCCCGATGCTGGAGGAGCGCCCCGTAGGCGAGTGAGACGGCTGACAGGAAAGCCAGGCCGATGGCGAGAACAGTCATCGGCTCTACGATACTGAGTTCCCCTGAAGCGTTGCTGATGACGGGGCGGTGTCCTCGCTGTGACGTCCGGCACGGTGCGGCAGTCCGTTTTGCACTGCCGGGGGGCGGGTGATAATGTTTCAACTCGTGTTCGCAACGTCGAGCACTCTTCCTCCGTAGCTCAGTTGGCAGAGCATTCGACTGTTAATCGAAGGGTCGCTGGTTCGAGCCCAGCCGGGGGAGCACGCAGGGAAGGGGCGTCGTCCACACGGACGGCGCCCCTTTCGCGTTCCCCCCCCTTCCTCCCTCGCGTCCCGCCGCGTACCGTGGAGAAGAAGCAAGACAGCTTGCCATAGGAGGTGTACGCGATGCCGAAGACCACAGCACAGGGAGAACCGCGGAAGAACGAGATCCCGCAGACACTGGAGCGGTCCGACCAGGAAGCGCAGCGCACATGGGCGAAGACCTATGATTCCGCGATGGAGGAGTACGACGACGAGGAGCGCGCCGCCCGGACCGCCTGGTCGTCGCTCAAGCACACGCATGAGAAGGTCGGCGACCGCTGGCAGCCCAAGAAAGAGGCCGGGCCCTCCGATTCCCGTGCCGCGCACGGCAGGCGCAGCGGCGGGGGAGACACCGCCGGGGGAGTGAACGCGAACGCGTCGAAGGACGAGCTGTACTCGCAGGCGCAGGACCTGGGGATCGAAGGGCGGTCCTCGATGACGAAGGACGAACTCGTCGATGCTCTGAAGAGGGAGAGCGACCGCAGGACGAAGAACAGCGCCAGCTGAGCGCGCGGAACACCACGTGAGCAGGAAGGGGGCCGGTGCATGAGCACCGGCCCCCTGTCACGTCGTCACGCTGACGCTCAGACGCTTCTGAACGACACGACCGCGTTGTGCCCGCCGAACCCGAACGAGTTCGTGATCGCAGCGATGTCCCCGCTCGGAAGCTCAGCGGGCGTGTCGCGCACGATGTTGAGGTGCACGTCCGGGTCGACCGTCTGGATGTTGATGGTCGGCGGTGCCGTGCGCTCCTTGAGCGCCTTGACGGCGAACATGGCCTCGGCCGCGCCGGCACCGCCCAGCAGGTGGCCCGTCATCGACTTCGTCGCAGAGAACAGCGCCTCATCGACTCCGTCGCCCAGCAGCTTGTTCACCGCGATCGACTCGGGGATGTCGCCGACCGGTGTCGAGGTCGCATGCCCGTTGATGTGCTTGATGTCTGCAGGGTCGATGCCCGCGGATTCGATCGCGGTGCGCATCGCCCGGATCGACCCGGCGCCCTCCGGCTCACCGGCGGTGATGTGGTAGGCGTCGTTCGATGTCCCCCAGCCGGCGACCTCGGCGTAGATCTGGGCGCCGCGTGCGCGCGCGTGGTCCTCGCTCTCGAGGATGAGGGTCGCACCGCCTTCACCCATGACGAAGCCGTCGCGGTCAACGTCGAAGGGGCGCGACGCCGTCTCCGGCGAATCCGTGCGGCGGGACAGCGCCCGCATCGAGGAGAAGGCGGACAGAGTGATGGGGTGGACAGCGGCCTCAGCCCCACCGGCGATGACGACGTCCGCCTTGCCGGAGCGGATCATCTCGAAGGCCTGCCCGACGCTCTCTGTGGACGATGCGCAGGCGGACACGACCGTCTGGACGACCGCGCGGGCCTTGAACTCCATGCCGATCGCCGCTGCCGGTGCGTTCGGCATGAGCATGGGAACTGTCAGGGGCATGACGCGACGGGTGCCCTCTTCCTGCAGGGTGTCCCACGCGTCGAGCAGCGTCCAGACGCCGCCGATGCCGGTGGCCCACGACACCGCGAGGCGCTCGGGTTCGACATCCGGGGCTCCGGCGTCCTCCCACGCCTCACGTGACGCGATGAGTGCGAAGCGGCTGGCGGGATCCAGGCGCTTCGCCTCGACCTTCTTGAGCCGTTCCTCGACGACGTTGGGGGCGACGGTGGCTGCGAAATCGACGGGCAGTTCGTACTTCTCAGCCCAGTCGTTGTCGAGGGTGCGGGCGCCGCTGGTGCCCGCAAGCGCAGCCTGCCATGTCTCCTGGGCCGTCGAGCCCAGGGGCGTGACGGCACCGATGCCGGTGACGACGACAGTGGATGTCATTGTGAGAAACCTCGTCGAATCGTTGAGTGGGGCCTCCGCGGGGCCGGGGTCGCCGACCCCGCGGAAAGGGAGGTGATCAGGCCTGCTGGGCCTTCACGATGTAGTCGACTGCGTCCTGGACCGTGACGAGGTCCTTCACGTCGTCGTCCGGGATCTTCACGCCGAACTTCTTCTCAGCGTTCACGACGATGGTCATCATCGAGATGGAGTCGATGTCGAGGTCGTCCGTGAACGACTTGCCGGCTTCGACGGCGTCCGTCTCAAGGCCGGTCTCCTCGTTGACGATCTCTGCCAGTCCGGCGAGGACGTCAGCTTCGCTGTGTGCCATTTTCTATCCTTCTCTCTTCTTCCCGCCGGGGGCTTGTGGACCACCGCGACGGCTTGCAGGAAACGTGATTCGACGACGATCCCAGCGTGATCTTACGTCATGGTCGGACGTCTCTCAGGGGAGGACGACGACCTGCGCGCCGTAGACCAGGCCCGCCCCGAACCCGATCTGCAGGGCGAGCTTGCCGTGCAGGTCCGGGTTCTCGCGGAGCAGGCGCTCCGTGGCGAGCGGGATGGACGCGGACGACGTGTTGCCGTTCTCCGCGATGTCACGACCGATGATCACCGACTCCGGCAGTTTGAGCTGCTTCGACAGCTCGTCGATGATCCGCATGTTCGCCTGGTGCGGGATGAACGCGGCCAGATCTTCCGGCCCGATGCCGGCGGCGTCGAGCGCCTGCTGAGCGACCTCTGCCATCTCCCAGACGGCCCACCGGAAGACGCTGGGCCCGTCCTGTCGCAGGGTGGGGAATGGTGCCTCGGCGTCCTTCTTCATGTCGAGGAAGGAGTTGGTGACGCGGATAGTCTCCCAGTTCTCCCCCTTCGAGCCCCAGACGCTCTGTCCGATCCCCGGTGTGTCCGAGGAGGACACGATGACCGCGCCAGCGCCGTCGCCCAGGAGGAAGGAGATCGAGCGGTCCGTCGGGTCGACGAAGTCGGAGAGCTTCTCCGCGCCGATCACCAGGACGTTGTCCATGACGCCCGAACGCACGAGACCGTCCGCCTGAGCGATCGCGTAGCAGTAGCCGGCGCACGCGGCGGAGATGTCCCAGGCGGGGACGGGGCCGGTGCCCAGACGCTCTGTGAGTGCTGACGCAGCAGACGGGGTCGGGTATCCGAACGTCACGGTGGCGATGATGATCCCGCCCACGTCACCGGGCTTGATCCCGGCGTTCGCGATCGCTTCGGACGCCGCTTCTTCGGACATGTCGAGCACGCCCACGTCCGCACCGGCGCGGTGGCGGGTCACGATGCCCGTGCGCTGGCGGATCCATTCGTCGGAGGAGTCGATCGGGCCGACGAGTGCCTCGTTGGGCACCGCGTGCTCCGACCGGTATCCGCCGATCCCGGAGATCCGCGAGTACGACGAGGCGGGGGTTGTCTTGAGTGTGGTCACTGGGGGAGTCCTTCCCGGAAGGTGTGGTCTCAGGCGCCCGCGTGGGCGCGTACGAATTCGCGGGCAGCGTCGATGTCGTCGGCCGACTTCACGGGGAAGACCTCGACGCCCTTCATGGCACGCTTGGCAAGTCCGGTGAGGGTTCCGCCCGGCACCAGCTCGAGGATCCCCGTCACGCCGGAGTCGACGAGCGTCTGCTGGCAGAGGTCCCAGCGGACGGGATTCGTCACCTGGGACACGAGCAGATCGAGATACCGGGGGCCCGAAGCGACGGCGGTCCCGTCCGCGTTCGTGAGGATCGTCACCGTCGGGTCCTGCGGCGCGAGCGTCCCCGCCGTCGCAGCGACGGCTTCTGACGCGGGTGCCATGAACGAGGTGTGGAAGGCACCGGCGACCTTGAGCGGGATGACGCGGGCGCGCTCCGGCGGATTGTCCGCGAACGCGTCGATGCGGTCCTTCGCGCCTGCGGCGACCGTCTGGCCACCACCGTTCACGTTGGCGGGTTCGAGACCAGCGTCGGTGATGGCGGCGAGCACATCGTCGGGATCACCGCCGACGACCGCGGCCATGCCTGACGGGGCCGCTGCCGCAGCGGCGGCCATGGCGGCTCCGCGCGCCTGCACGAGGGTCATGGCCTGCGCGGGGGAGAGGATGCCCGCGATCGCGGCAGCCCCCAGCTCACCGACGCTGTGGCCGGCGACGGCGTCGGTCGACAGCTCATCACCGAAGATCTCCGTGTAGGACGCGATCGCGGCGGCCACGAGCAGCGGCTGAGCGATCGAGGTGTCCGTGATGGTGGCGTCGTCGGAGGTCGTCCCGTGAATGCGCAGATCGATCCCGGACGCTTCCGCGAGCGAGTCGAATGAGGTGGCGAACCCGGGGAGTTCGAGCCAGGACGTGAGGAATCCGGCCTTCTGAGCGCCCTGTCCAGGGCATGCGGTGACTAGCACGAGCAGTGATATCCCATCGTTCGATTCAATAGTGCAGACTACGACAGCTGTCAGGATCCTGGAGAGGGTTTGTGGGGTGGCGATAACTGTCCCACCGTGGACAGTCGACCGAACACCAAGGCGATGCGGATGACGAACGCGGCGCGGGAGTCCGTGGGGTCGTGCCCGATGAGCCCCGTGATCTTCTTCAGGCGGTACCGGACGGTGTTCGGGTGGACATGGAGCGACCGACCGGTCGCCTCGAGTGATCCCCCGCGGTCGAGGTAGGAGGCGACTGTCTCCAGGAGGCTCCCGCTGCCCGCCGCAAGAGGGGCGTACACGTCGTCGATGAGTGCCGATACGGCAGTGCGGTCGCCGGCGATGGCCCGTTCGGGGAGGAGATCGTCGGCGTTCACCGGCCGCGGGGTGGATTGCCACGCGGAGGCGGTCCGCAGTGCCCAGAGCGCGGAGGCCGCTGACGTCCCCGCTTCCGCCAGCGACGACACTTCCGGCCCCACCACCACATCGGACGGCCCGTAGTAGTGGGAGAGGGACTGGGCTGCGGCGTCGAGGTCGTCGCTGCCGCCCAGGACGATGAGCAGGCGGTCGTCGTGGATCCCCACGAGCACGTCCTCTGCCCACGTGCGGGCCGCACGACGGATCTCGGAGATGCTCTTGTGCGCCGACCGGCGCGGAGCGCGGCCGATGAGGACCGCGACGCTGCCCTGGGACTGCCATCCGAACGCCGCGGACCTGCTGGCGAGTTCGTCGACGGAGTCGCCGCGGACCAGTGCATCGATCACCATCGCCTCCAGGCGTGCGTCCCCGCTGCCGCGGGCCTCTGCGGCCCGCGCGTAGATGTCCGCGGCGGCGAAGGCGATCTCCCGCGAATAGACGAGGACGGCTTCCTTGAGCTCCGGCTGCTCCTGCGACTGCGCGAGGTCCGGCACACGCTCCTCGACGACCTGGACGACGACCCGCAGCAGCTGCAGCGTCTGCTGCAGGGAGACGGACCGGACGAGTTCTCGAGGGGCCGACCGGAACACGTCCAGCACCCCTCGCAGGGGAGTGGTCGGGTCCTGGTACCACGCGATGAACGAGGAGATGCCGGACTTCGCGACCACCGACACCCATTGTCGGTCGGCCGGATCCATGCTCCGGAACCAGGCGAGCTGCGCGTCCAGGCGCTGTGTGACGACCGTGCCCAGCTGCTCTTCACGGGCTTGGAGTCTGCGAGCGGTGTCGGTGCGCCCGGGGGAGGCCTTGTGGGGCGGTTTCGATGCCAGCATGAGGGTCACACTATCGTGTGTCGGCCCCTACTGCGTTGTGGACACTCGACAAAGCGGGTGGGAATGCGGACGGGGGCCGACACGCCGCGTGGGCGTGTCGGCCCCCGTCGACCCAGGGGAGCTCAGCAGGTCAGGCGGCGCCACCCTCCAGCGAACCCGACGATCCTGCGGTCGGGTCGTCGAGCTGGTACTTCCGGGCGGCCTCGGCGGCCTTCTCGATGTCGATCTTCCCGGTGTCCGCGAGGCTGATGAGGGCCTGCACGGCGATCGACGGTCCGTCGATCAGGAAGTGCCGACGTGCGGCCGGGCGCGTGTCCGAGATGGCGTAGCCGTCCGCGCCCACCGAGGTGTAGTGGTTCGGCACGTATTGGCGTATCTGGTCCTGCACGGCCCGCATGTAGTCGCTCGCGGCGACGACCGGGCCCTCCGTCCCCTCCAGCGCCTTCGTCACGTGCGGGACGCGCGGTTCGGACGCAGGATCGAGGAGGCGCGCCTCGTCAGCGGCCAGCCCGTCGCGCCGCAGTTCGCTCCAGGAGGTGACGGACCAGATGTCCGCACTCACGCCCCAGTCCTCAGCCAGCAGCCGCTGCGCTTCGTACGCCCACGCGACCGCGACACCGGAGGCCAGCAGCTGGACCTTGGGCCCGTCCGTGTCCGGTCCGTCCGCCAGCTTGTACATGCCCTTGAGGAGGCCGTCGACGTCCAGGCCCTCCGGCTCCTTCGGCTGTCGCATCGGCTCGTTGTACATCGTGATGTAGTACATGACGTTCGGATCGATCTCAGGATTGTCCTGGTCCTGGCCGTACATACGCTCGAGGCCCGCACGGAGGATGTGCCCGATCTCGTAGACGTAGGCCGGGTCGTACGACACGATCGACGGGTACGTGGAGGCGAGCAGGTGCGAGTGGCCGTCGCCGTGCTGCAGCCCCTCACCGGTGAGCGTGGTCCGTCCCGCGGTCGCGCCGAGGACGAAGCCGCGCGTCATCTGGTCGCCGGCGGCCCAGAAGAAGTCGCCGGTCCGCTGGAACCCGAACATCGAGTAGAAGATGTAGAACGGGATCATCGGCTCGCCGTGGGTCGCGTACGACGTGCCCGCCGCAGTGAGCGCTGACGTCGCCCCGGCTTCGTTGATGCCCACGTGCAGCAGCTGGCCGTCCGTCGCCTCCTTGTAGGCGAGGAACAGGTCGCGGTCGACGGAGATGTAGTTCTGACCGTGCGGGTTGTAGATCTTCGCCGTCGGGAAGAACGAGTCCATTCCGAACGTCCGCGCCTCGTCCGGGATGATCGGCACGATGCGGTGACCGATGTTCTTGTCCCGCATGAGGTCCTTCAGGACGCGCACGAAGCCCATGGTCGTGGCGATCTCCTGCTTGCCCGAGCCCCGCTTCGCGGCTTCGTATCCCTTGTCCCCGGGCAGGTCGAACTGCGTGTACTTCGACCTGCGCTCCGGGACGTAGCCGCCCAGCTTGCGCCTGCGCTCCTGGAGGTACTGGATCTCCGGGGCGTCTTCGCCCGGGTGGTAGTACGGCGGCTTCTTCGGATCCGCTTCGAGCTGGGCGTCCGTGATCGGGATGGAGAAGTGATCGCGGGCCAGCTTGAGGTCCTCGATCGTCATCTTCTTCATCTGGTGCGTCGCATTGCGCGCTTCGAAGGACGGGCCCAGCGAATAGCCCTTGACCGTCTTCACGAGGATGACGGTGGGCTGACCCGTGTGGTTCTGCGCCGCACGGTACGCGGCGTGCACCTTGCGGTAGTCATGCCCACCGCGCTTGAGGTTCCAGATCTGTTCGTCGGTGAGGTCCTCGACCATCGCCTTAGTCCGCGGGTCGCGACCGAAGAAGTTGTCGCGGACGAAACCGCCGTCCTCCGCCTTGTACGTCTGGTAGTCGCCGTCCGGGGTCTGGTTCATGAGGTTGACCAGTGCGCCGTCGCGGTCCTGCGCGAGCAGCGCGTCCCATTCGCGGCCCCAGATCACCTTGATGACGTTCCAGCCGGCACCGCGGAAGAACGATTCGAGCTCCTGCACGATCTTGCCGTTGCCGCGGACCGGCCCGTCGAGGCGCTGGAGGTTGCAGTTGATGACGAAGTTGAGGTTGTCGAGCTCTTCGTACGCCGCGACGTGGAGCATGCCGCGGCTCTCCGGCTCGTCGAGCTCACCGTCGCCGAGGAACGCCCACGTCTGCTGCTGCGAGGTGTCCTTGATGCCGCGGTTGTGCAGGTACTTGTCGAACTGCGCCTGGGTGATCGCGTTCATGGGGCCGAGGCCCATCGACACGGTCGGGTGCTCCCAGAAGTCCGGCATCTGCCGCGGGTGGGGGTAGGACGGGATGCCGAGGTTCTTGCCGTCGACGATGTGGCTGGCCTGCTGGCGGAACCCGTCCAGCTGGTCGGCGTCCATGCGGCCTTCGAGGAAGCTGCGCGCGTACATTCCGGGGGAGGCATGGCCCTGGAAGAAGACGTGGTCGCCGCCTCCGGGGTGGTCCTTCCCGCGGAAGAAGTGGTTGAGGCCCACTTCGTAGAGCGTCGCCGAGGACGCGTAGGTGGAGATGTGGCCGCCCACCTCGATGCCGGGACGCTGCGAGCGGTGCACGAGCATCGCCGCGTTCCAGCGGTTCCAGCGACGGAAGGTGCGCTCGACCTCCTCGTCGCCGGGGAACCAGGGCTCGTCCTCCGGGCTGATCGAGTTGATGTAGTCCGTGGCCGTGAGGCTGGGGACGCCCACATTGCTCTTGCGTGCCCGGTCGAGCAGGCTGAGCATGATGTAGCGGGCACGTACGGGACCGGCTTCAGCGATGAGCCCGTCCAGTGACTCCAGCCATTCTCGCGTCTCCTCCGGATCGATATCCGGGACCTGGCTGGGAAGCCCGTTGAGGATCGGTCCTCCAGGATTAGTCGGCACGGCATTCCTCCTCATCGAAGTTGCGGTGCTGGGTGACAGCACCAGCGGGTTCCGCCGTGGCCGCTCTACTGGGTTCGAGGGCGGTGGCGCAGCCCGCTCTGGGGTTGTCTCCAGCATATGGGGTGTTCCGCGCCTCTGAGCGCCTGTCCGTGTGTTGTTCGCCTCTCACAGCAGGAAATGAGCCCCCCGGCGTTTGCCCGGGGGGCAGGGATGTGGAGAATGGTCGCATGAGCACTTCTGCCTCAGAGAGGAAATCGCGAGACTCCGCATCGACCCCGCTCGATTTCAAGCGGGGACAGTACGTACAGGAGATCGGCTACGACGAGGACGTCGATTTCGATCTTCGTGAGTCGATCGAAGCAGCCCTTGAGGCTGAACTGGCTGATGACGACGTCGACGACGTCTTCGACGCGATCATCATGTGGTGGCGCAGCGACGACCCCGACCTGACGGATGCGATCGTCGACGCACAGACCACACTGACCGACGGTGGCATCATCTGGCTGCTGACCCCCAAGCCCAACCGTGACGGACACATCCGTCCGGCCGATATCTCCGACGCTGCGCCGACGGCCGGCATGCACGTGACCTCGACCCTTAGTGCAGCACCCGACTGGTCCGGCTACCGACTGGTCGGCAAGAAGTCATACGGGTGACCACCCGGGTCCTGCCGGACCTCGCACTGCCCGCACACACGGGGGAGGACGTCCACGTCTCTTCGCGTGCCGGGTCCGGCGGGACGCTGCTGGTCTTCGTCCCCTACGCGTTCACGCCGGTCTGCACCGACGAACTGGGGGAGCTGGTCCGTTTGGCGCCTGCGCTGAGGGCCCGTGCCGTCGAGCCGTTCGTCGTGTCGTGTGACACGAAGTACGCGCTGCGTGCCTGGGCTGAGGACGAGCTGGGGGATCGCTGGGACGCCGTCCCGCTCCTGTCCGATTTCTGGCCCCACGGCGGGCTAGCCCGCGCCTGCGGGGTCTTCGACGAACGTCGAGGCGGTCCGCACCGCACAGCGCTGCTGGCCGACACGATGGGTTCCGTCGTCGACGTCGAATCAGCCGGATTCGGCCGAACACGGGATCTTGCCCGCTTCCTGGGATGACTCGCCGGGGCCGTGCTGAGGACCGGGGCGCGGGCGACGATGCAGGTGGAGCGCGCGATCGCTAGGCTGAACCCGTCAGCACTGTTGGGGCCGTCCCGGCCCATGAGCGCGGAGGAGAAGACGTGGCAAGCCTCTTCACCAAGATCATCGAGAACGAGATCCCCGGAGTCTTCGTGTACGAGGACGACCGCTGCGTCGCCTTCCTCGACGCCCAGCCGATGACGGAGGGCCACGTGCTGGTCGTCCCTCGTCAGGAGATAGTGCATTGGATCGATGTGGACGACGAGCTGTCCGCTCACCTGTTCGCGGTCGCCAAGCGCATCGCGAAGGCCCAGTACGAGGCCTTCGAGTGCGAGAAGGTGGGGCTCATGATCCAGGGCTACGAGATCCCGCACGTGCACATCCACGTCTGGCCCACGACGTCACTCGCGGATTTCGACGCGAGCAGGCGTGCTGATTTCACCGACGGTGCGGTGTTGGAGAAGGCTGCGGAGAAGATCCGGCGGCTTCTCTGACCGCTACTGCGCGAGGAGCCGGGCGAGACCCGTGAGGAAGGAGGTTTCGGCGTCAGCGCCGGGGCCTCCTTCTGTCTGCGCGATGTGCCGGGTCCGCCCCTTTTCAGCCTCCGTTCCCGTGCTCGACGTCACTCCGGCCTCTGCGAAGAGGGACTGTGTCTGCTGGATCGCGATCGACCCGAGGACGAAGGGGGCGACGACATCCCTCAGCTCCTCGTCGAGCCGGCTGAGTGAATCAGGGAGGACGGACGGCCCGGAATGAGCGTAGGCGAGCATCACAATGTCCGCGCTCTCCCGATAAGCGAGGAGGACGCGCCGGTACGTCATGAGGGCGTCGACACTCGCAGTGTCGGCATGACCGGAGGAGCGGGTGAGAGCCTCATCGGCCTCCGCGGCCATCCTTTCGGCGAGCAGCACGAACAGCGCCTGCTTGTCCGCGACGTGCCAGTAGAGGGCGGAGGGCTGGACGCCCAAGTCGCGTGCGAGGCGGCGCATCGTGAGGTCGCCCAGGCCGAAGTCGGCGAGGATGCGCATCGCAGCATCAGCGACCGTGTCCGGGGTGAGTGCCATGTTCCTCCTGGTGGGGGCGGTAGAGCCTGTGAGGCACCTTACTCGCTCGCAGATTAGGACATCGCGGCAACTTGAGGTTAGACTGTTTCTCGCTGTCAGGTTCCCAGGATGTCGCTGGAACCGACGCAAACACCGGGATATGGCGCAGCTTGGTAGCGCGCCTCGTTCGGGACGAGGAGGTCGTGGGTTCGAATCCCGCTATCCCGACCAGCTGAAATGCCGGGGTGTCGCATATGACACCCCGGCATTTCGCTGTCCTCTTCCGCTCTTGCTCAGTGTTGAGGAGTGACCGGCCCGTGTTGTGCCGTGTCGTGAGGAATGTGGAATAATGACCGTCGTCGTCTTCGGACGATTCATGGTGAGTTGACAGAGCGGCCGAATGTGACGGTCTTGAAAACCGTTGAGGTGCAAGCCTCCCAGGGTTCGAATCCCTGACTCACCGCGCATGCTGTATCAAGTGAAGGGGCCCTGCGGTCATTCGCAGGGCCCCTTCACTGTCTCAGCCGGCGCTCGTCACACGCCGGGCTGCGTGTCAGACGGTGTCGCGCCGCTTGGGCCTCGAGCTGACCATGACAGTCGCCGCACCGACGGTGAGCAGGCTCGTCGCGACGATCGCCAGGATCCCGGCGTCCGAACCCGTGCGCGGAAGATCCGATCCGCTGCGGCCGTCGTCGTTCTTCGACCCCGTCACTGTGAAGGAATCGGATGCGGTCTCGCCGCCGCAGGTGATCCCCACCTTCCAGGTCCCGACATAGTCGGAGGCATTGCTGCCGGTGCCGTAGAACGAGAACGACGCGTTGCCGTCGTCGTCGGCCTCGATGCCGTCGGCGTACGCGACGTCGTCAGTGCCCGGCCAGTACACCTCGAGCGAAACGGTATCGCCCGGCAGGCAGTCTGACGCGGTGACCTGAACGCCCTTGTCGTAGTTCATGAAGTCCGCGGCGGGCAGCTTCTGCGGTGAGACCGCGACCGATGGGTCGAGCGCGGCCTCGTCGTCCCCATCGTCCTCGCCCGCCTGGCCGTCGTCGCCGTTGCCCTCGCCACCGTCGGAGTCCTCTCCGTCGTCGCCGGAGTCGCCCTCGTCGCCAGAGCCGTCATCCGAACCACCGACGAACTCGACTTCGGCGCTGTCGAGGATCTCCTCGTCGGCTCCGACGAGTTCGACCGTGTACATCCCGGCGATCGCATCGGCGTTGTAGTCGCCCCACCATTCGATGAAGTACGAGCCGGTGGCAGTGCCCTCCTCCGAGGCCGTTGTGGGGAATTCCTTGGTGAGATCGGAATTCTCCTCCGGTGCGACGACACGGAAGGTGTACGAATCGCCCGGTACCAGGCCGATCGCCGTGATCGGGAGGCCGCGGTCACCGGGCTCCTCGCCCTGCGGCACCATCAGGTCGTCGACTGCGATCGACTCGGGGACCTCGAGGGCGGGGTCGGTAACGGGTGCTTCGTCCTCCGTGTCGTCCGTGATCGTGAAGCTCCCGTTGGCGACGTCCTGCCCGTCCTCATCGGTCAGTGTCACTGTGCGGCTGCCCGCATACGGGGCGAGGTCCGTTGCGGCATCAACGGCGATCCGGTAGGTGGAGGAGGCTTCTCCGTCGGTCGGTGTGAGTGGTTCCGTGACTGCCGGCTCCTCACCTCCATCGATGGTGAGCGAGTAGGTCTGTTCGTCATCCAGTCCGGTGGCGGAGATGTGGACGCCCGTGGACTCCTCCTCACCGGAGAAGTAGACGACGTCGGTGAGCTTGGCGTCGTCCGGGTCGACGGCGAGCTCGGGGTCAGACTCCGGTGCTTCGTCTTCGTCTTCGGACTGAGGGTCCTCGGTGGGTTCTTCCTCGCCCTCGTTCTCCCCGTCAGTCGGCTCCTCGGTCGGTTCGGCCTGCTCCGCTTCTGAACCGTCACCGGGTGCCGAGTCACCGCTGTCGTCCTGGGCGGCGTCGCCGCCCTCCTGGGACGAGCCGCCGTCGCCTTCGGGCGAGTCGTCGTCATCACCGTCGGAGTCCGATGGTGACGGGTCTGCAGAGGGCTCTGTCGTCTTCTCAGCGGACTTTGGAGTGGGCGTTGAGGTCGCCGCATCGGTGAGCGCAGTGTCCTGCTCTGCGGTGTCCTGCGCGAAGGCCGCGACCGGAGCGAGGACGAGCCCCGCGGCCGTGAACGTCGCGAGCACCGCGGGTGCGAGGGTCTGCTTCTTCATCTCCGTCACTCCATTCCTGTGGTCCGCTGTCACACCGGACTCGCCGTCCGTGGACCGAACACCTCTGCTCCGAGGGGATCCGAACTCTTGTGGCTCACTGTATGAACCACATCACCACGGAACAATTAATGTTCGTTCTGATCAGCGTGGAGGAGTGAGTCGTCATCAAAACCAGTCCTTCGTGATCGTCCTGTGATCTGTTCGGCACAGAAACGACAGATTCACAGCACCGATTGCGAACAACCGGAAGGAGCAGGCGGGGCAGCGAAGGCGGACCGATGGCGAAGAGAGGCACGCCGCTGGTCGATAGCCGATCATGAGGCGGTGTTGTGGCATACTTGAGCCGCCGCTCTCGCGGTGTGGGGCCTATAGCTCAGTTGGTCAGAGCACCTCGTTTACACCGAGGGGGCCGGGGGTTCGAGTCCCTCTGGGCCCACCTTCGTGAAACCCTCGCGATCCGCATTCTGACGTGGAACGTGAGGGCTTCTTCATGTCTCGTCTGCACACCGTGCCCACACTGCGCTCACTTCCTCCGTCACACGATGAGCTCGTCCCTCGGCACGACCGGCGCGAAGACTCCGCAGCCGGCGCGGACGATCACACGCATGGTCTGATCCCTGCATGACCGAACCGTGTGCATCCAGGGCAGTCGGGGCGGTTCCGTGCGGGAGTGCGAGACGGCGGGAGGATTGCGAGAGGGCCTCGGACCCATGGTTCTCCCACGGGTCCGAGGCCCTCTCGTCCTGGTGAGGCCTCAGGCGCTCAGCAGGGGTGTCGAAAGACGACGGTCAGGACTGGGTCTTGCCGGTCTTCTCGAAGTAGAGGTCCTGGATGCGCTGACCGACCTCCGCGTCGATGTTCTTCCAGTACTGGAAGACGTTCGACAGGACGGGCTCCTCGACCTCGGGGATGAGGCTTCCGGTGACGGTCTCGACGAGGCGGTCGCGCTGCTCTTCGGTGTACACCTCACGCACGAGCGTGTGTGCCTGGCCGAAGTCGTCGTCCTCCGCGTGGAGCGAGTACGCCGAACGGACGAGCGTCCCGTCGGACTCCCAGCCGTTGTCCACTGGACCCTGGGTGTCCTGGTAGGCGCGACCGTACGAGTTGGGGGAGTACACGGGAGCCGCTCCGGAGTGGTGGAACTCCATCGAGCCTTCCTTGTCGTACGAATTCGTCTTGTTGACGGGCGCGTTGACCGGCAGCTGGTTGAAGTTCGTACCGATCCGGTTGCGCTGTGTGTCCGGGTAGGAGAAGACACGGGCCAGCAGCATCTTGTCCGGCGACACGCCCGTG
The DNA here is from genome assembly GCF_016107685.1 of Brevibacterium yomogidense. Lineage (GTDB taxonomy): Bacteria > Actinomycetota > Actinomycetes > Actinomycetales > Brevibacteriaceae > Brevibacterium > Brevibacterium yomogidense. The sequence goes on along the minus strand of NZ_JABASY010000002.1, from coordinate 742,068 downwards.
CCGGGGACCGTGTTGCTGGGGCTGAAGGCTGCCTGCTCGATCTCCGCGAAATGGTTGGTCGGGTTCTCGTTCAGCGTGAACCGCCCCACCTTGTGCAGCGGGTAGTCCTTCTTCGACCATGTCTTCGTGAGATCGAACGGGTTGAAGCGGTAGGTCTTCGCCTCTTCGTACGGCATGATCTGGACGGAGAGGGTCCAGCTGGGGTGATCGCCGCGCTTGATCGCGTCGAACAGGTCGCGACGGTGCACTTCCGCATCCTCGCCGGCCAGCTGTGCGGCCTCTTCGTTCGACATGTTCTCCACGCCCTGGTCCGAGTGGAAGTGGTACTGGACCCAGAACTTCTCGCCTTCCGCGTTCACCCACATGTAGGTGTGCGAGGAGTAGCCGTTCATGTGGCGCCAGGTCCTCGGCAGGCCGCGGTCGCCCATCAGGTAGGCGACCTGGTGCGCGGTCTCCGGGGAGAGCGACCAGAAGTCCCACTGCATGTTGTTCGACCGCAGGCCGGAGTCGGGGAGGCGCTTCTGCGAGTGGATGAAGTCCGGGAACTTCATGGGGTCGCGGACGAAGAAGACGGGCGTGTTGTTGCCCACCATGTCGAAGTTGCCCTCTTCGGTGTAGAACTTGAGAGCGAACCCGCGGACGTCACGCCAGGAATCGGGTGAACCCAGCTCACCGGCGACCGTCGAGAAGCGGGCGAGCATGCGGGTCTTCTTGCCCGGCTGCAGGAAGTCGGCCTTCGTGTAGCGGCTGACATCCTCGAGCACCTCGAACTCACCGAAGGCGCCAGAGCCCTTGGCGTGGGGGCTGCGCTCCGGGACGCGCTCACGGTCGAAGCGGGCGAGCTTCTCGACGAGTGCGACGTCGTGCAGCAGGAGCGGGCCGTTGGTGCCGACGCTCAGCGAGTGGGCGTCCGATTCGCGGGGCGCACCCGACTCTGTGGTCGAAGGCTTTGTCGGATCAAACTGTGTCATTGTCTTCCTTCCGATCGAAACGTGTCTCTGCAGGAGAGGTTGAGGGACATCCGGGGCCACGGGGCGTGAGCGGATATCGAGAGCCGGTCGCCGCCAGCTCAGGAAGCCTGCCACGCGTCGACGCACTGCGAGCAGACGGCCTGGAACGTGACATCCGCACTGAGGAGTACGGGCATCGGGCTGCTTCCGGCGGGGGAGAGGCAGGGGGCTTCCCCTGTCACACAGTCCACGTCCTCGATGCGATGGCACACCACGCACCTGATGTGGTGGTGATTGTCGCCCGTCTGCGTTTCGTACCGAGCGGCGCCCGGAACGTCGACCCGACGGAGAACACCCTTCTCCGTCAGATCATTCACGACGTTGTGGACGGACTGCATGGACAGCGACGGAAGCTGTGCGGCTATGCCTGCGTGGACTTCCGCTGCCGTCGAATGCGGGTGGGAGGAGAGGAAGCCCAGCGCAGCCACACGACCCGGTGTGGCGCGCATGCCTGCGCGTCGCACCTGCTCCGTGAGATCCGCTTCCTGCACCGTGGTCATAGTTTTATACTAGTCGTTGTTTTGCATGATTGCAAATAGTGGCTGCGTCGGTGGCCGGCGGGCTACTCCTGTTCGGACATGGGGAGCGCCCCCGCACGCTTGGCGACGGAATTGCGCCACGTGAGGAAACCGGCTCCCAGTAGGCCCGCGACCAGTGAGCCCGTGAGCACGCCGATCTTCGCGTACTCACCGGGGATGTCCGTGTCCATGTAGGCGAGGTCGCCGACCAGAAGCGCGACCGTGAACCCGATCCCCGCGACCAGTGTCATCCCGAACATGTCCGGCCATGTGAGGGTCCCGTCCATGGAGAACATGGGCAGCCGGTTCATCATGAAGGTCGCACCCAGAATGCCCAGCGGCTTGCCGCACACCAGGCCGATGATCACTCCGAGCGTGATCGGGCTCGTGATGGAGTACGTGAAGCCGTCCCACCCGCCGATGCTCACACCGGCGGAGAAGAACGCGAAGATCGGGACGGCGAGGAGTGTGGCGAAGAGCCCCCACCGCTCCGCGAAGTGGGGCGCGATCCCTCTGCGGTGGACGGTCCCGTCGGGACGCGGCCCCGCGACAACGTGGGCGCGGTCAGAGGGCTTCACCGGTACCAGGAATCCGAGGACCACACCGCACACGGTGGCGTGGATGCCCGATTCGTGCACACAGAGCCACGCCGCGGCGGCGAGCGGCATGAGCACCCACCACTTCCTGATGCCGAATTGGACGGCGAGGCCGAACAGGGCGAGGGGGACGAGGGCGAGGAACAACCACCCGAGTGAGACCTCTGCCGTGTAGAAGATGGCGATGATCGCGATCGCGATGAGGTCGTCGACGATCGCCAGGGTCAGGAGGAAGATGCGCAGGGCGATCGGAAGATACCTGCCCACGACCGCGAGGACGGCTACCGCGAAGGCGATGTCGGTCGCAGTCGGGATCGCCCAGCCCGACAGCGATTCGCCCCCGGTGCTCGCAGTGATCGCGACGAAGATGAGGGCGGGAACAGCGACCCCGCCGAACGCGGCAGCGATCGGCACCGCCGCGGCACGCGGGTTCCTAAGTCGCCCGTAGACGAACTCCTCCTTGAGCTCGAGTCCGACGACGAAGAAGAAGATCACGAGGAGGCCGTCCGACGCCCAGGCACCCACCGTCAGGTGGAGGTCCAGAGGCGCGGTGGGTCCAAACCGGAAGTCGCGCAGCGCTTCGTACCACGGGGCCAGAGGGGAGTTCGCCGCGATGAGGGCGCACGCCGCCGCGATGAGCAGCAGGACTCCGCCGAAAGCGTCGCTGCCGGCGACGGCGGCGACACGAGCGAAGACTCCGGGCTTCGCGGACGAATCGGTTGCAACGGGGGAATCGGACATGATGACCTTCTGACGAGCGGGTGGGGTGGGCAGGGGAGCGTCCCGTTCAGCTGGGACCGGCGTGATGCACCCCCGGAGGGCACCCCGCGATCTCGCCATGAGCGCTCGTGCCCCACACGCTCACCCAGCCGTTGGTTCCAGGGTGCGGTGACGGCCTGGCCCAGCGCTCCGTCGTCACCGCGCACTCGCGCACACGCGGTCGGGATGACGCGCGCGTGAGAGGACATGACGACGGTGGCATGTGATGACCCTAACAGTTACCGGGAGCGTAGGAGCTGTGAGGCGGGGGACCGTGGGCGGACCGGTCTGCCGTGCGGCTCAGCCGCGCAGCTGACGCTTCAGGATCTTGCCGGAGGTGTTCTTCGGCAGCTCGTCGACGAAGTGGACGGCCTTGGGCACCTTGAACGGCGCCAGGCGACCGCGGACGTGTGCGAGGACGGCCCCGGCGTCGATCTCGCCCTTCTTCACGACGTAGGCGGTGATCGCTTCGATCCACTTCTCGTCGGGCATCCCCACGACGGCGACCTCGGCGACCGCGTCCAGCTCGAAGATCGCGTCCTCGACCTGTCGGGATGCGACGAGCACACCGCCCGTGTTGATGACGTCCTTCACGCGGTCCACGACCTCGACGAACCCCTCCGCGTCCTGGATCACCAGGTCGCCCGAGTGGAACCAGCCGTCGCGGAACGCCTCTTCGGTGGCTTCCGGCTTGTTCCAGTAGCCCTCGCACAGCTGTGGGGAGCGATAGAGGATCTCCCCCTGCTCACCCGGCGCCACGTCCTCGCCCGCACCATCGACGACGCGTGTCTCGACGAAGAGCGCAGGTCTGCCGGCGGAACCCGGGTGGGTGTCATGCTCCTCCGGCCTGAGGACCGTGCACAGCGGACCCATCTCGGACTGGCCGAACGCATTGTAGAAGCCCATGCCGGGCAGAGTGTCCCGCAGCCGCGCGAGGACGGGTCCGGGCATGATCGAGGCCCCGTAGTACCCCTTCGTGAGGCTCGTGAGGTCGCGGTGCCCGAAGTCCGGGTGGTTGACGAGGGCCACCCACACCGTCGGAGCGGCGAAGAACGCTGTGATCTTCTCCGTCTCGAAGATCTCGAAGAGCTGGCCGGGGACCGGACCGGGCACGATGAGGTTGTGTGCGCCCTTCATGAGCGCGGGGAGCAGGAAGACGTGCATCTGTGCCGAGTGGTAGAGCGGCAAAGCGTGGACGAACCGGTCGTCGGCAGTGATGTCGAGTGCGTCGAGGCAGCTGATGTAGTGGTGGACGAGCGCGCGGTGCGTCATGACCGCACCCTTGGGTGCCGACGTCGTCCCCGACGTGTAGAGCAGCTGGGCGACGTCCGTGTCGACGACCTCGAATTCGGTGTCGCCCTGGGGTTCGGTCGCGTCGGTCCCTGCTACGTCGACCAGGTCCTCGAAGGTGCGCACCGGGAGTGTGCGGCCGGTCGGGGTGTCGGACACGTGCGAGGCGAGCTCCGCATCCGCGAAGACAGCCGCCGCACCTGAGTCGGTGAAGAAGTAGTCGAGCTCGTCACCGCGCATCTGGTAGTTGATGGGCACGTGGATGAGCCCGGCCCGCGCGCACGCCAGGTACGTGAGTGCGTAGAGGTCGGAGTTCGTGCCGAACGCCGCCACCCGGTCGCCGTGGACCATCCCGAGGCTCAGGAAGTGGCGGGCCAGCGCGGTGACGGCCCGGTCCCATGCGGCGTAGGTCCACGTGCGGTCGCCGAACACGACAGCGGTCCTGTCCGGGGTTCGCTGCGCGGTGCGGCGGATGACGTCCGAGATGGTGCTCTGTCGAGGTGCGGTGATCGTTCCCATGGAAGGGAACGTATCGGACGGGAGTGAGCCGCGCCACTCATGACCACGTGGTGGTCGACTACGGTGGGGGCATGGTGGAACCCACGCTCGCGCAGGTGCGCGCACTCGTCGACGAACTGTGGCCGGAAGCGTACGCGGAGCCCTGGGACTCCGTCGGACTCACCACCGGTGATCCGACTGCCCGGGTCGGTTCCGTCCTGCTGGCGGTCGACCCGATGGACGACGTCGTCGCCGAGGCGGTGGAGACGGGCGCGGACCTCCTCCTCACGCACCACCCGCTCCTGTTGCGCGGGGTCACCTCGATCGCTGCGGACACGCTCAAGGGCGGGCAGCTCACGCGACTCGTGCGCGCGGGGGTCGGCCACATCGCGGCGCACACGAATGCGGACTCCCAGCTGGGCGGGGTGTCGGACGCCCTGACCGACGTGCTCGGCGTCGCTGTGCGGGGGCCGCTCGTGCAGACGGCCGGCGCGCCGGACGGCGTGGGGATAGGCCGTTGGGGTGACCGTGCTCCGACGACGGTCCGTGCGCTCGCGCAGATTCTCGCGGACGCGCTCCCCGCCACGGTGACCGGCGTGCGGATCGCAGGGGACCCCGACGCCGAGGTCCGGCGCGTCGCGGTCTGCGGAGGGGCCGGCGACGGGCTCTTCGACGCGGTCCGTGCGGTCGAGGCCGACGTGTACGTCACCTCCGACCTGCGCCACCACCCCGCGACGGAGGCCCGCGACACCGCGCATCGCAGCGCGGGTCTGCCGCATCTCATCGACATCTCCCACTGGGCTGCGGAATCGCTGTGGCTCGGCAGTGCCGCGGATCAGCTCCGACGCGAGGCCTCCGAACGCGGGTGGGAGATGCGCATCGTGGTCTCCACACGGCGCACGGACGCGTGGACACTGCGGATCGGACAGGAGGAGCAGCATGGCTGACACACAGCTCACTGATGACCAGACGGATGCGCTGCGGGAGTGGATCGAGGCGGGATCGCGTCTGCGGACGCTCACGCACGAAGCGAAGCAGGTCGAACGGCTCGAAGCGCTGAGGGCACTGGCTTCGCAGCACGGAGAGCTGCAGGCGGAGGTGTCGCGGCTGGCCGGCGTGCAGGCGGAGCATGAAGCCGCCGCGCAGGACGCGGAGAAGCGTGCGGACGACCTGCGGGAGCATGTCCATCGCACGGAGACGCGGCTGAACGACGGCACCGGACTTACGTCGCGTGACCTCATGGGACTCCAGGACGAGATCGCGGGGCTGCGCGCACGCATCGACGAGATCGAGGGCGAGCAGGTCGAGCAGCTCGAGGCGGCGGAGACGGCTGCGGCGCAGAAGGACGAGACCGCCGGTCGGGCGGAAGAGGTCGCAGGACGTGGCCGGACGCTCCAAGCGGAACGCGCGAGCGAGGGTCAGAGGCTCGCGGAGGACATCGCGAAGGTCGACGGAACCAGGGCGGCGCTGCTCGAACGGATCCCGGCGTCGTTGCACGGGCGGCTGAGGGGCGGAGGAGAATACCCGCCGGCGGCGGTCGTTACGTCGGGATCCTGCGGCGCATGCGGAGCGCAGCTGTCCGGGATGCTCGCGGACATCTACCGGAACCTGGGCCCCGGCGGCCTGCTCGAGTGCGACGGGTGCGGGACGCTCCTCCTCAAGCTCGCGTGACGACGACCGACCCCGGTGAGGATCGGTGCCACGCGAGGACCGGCGTCACGTCAAGACGACGGTGAGGGACCCGGGCTTGCGATCGGTGGGGGCGGTCAGTTCGACCGTGTACCAGGCTGAGGCGGCCTCGGCGAGGCCCTCCGCCGTGGTGGGCAGTGGATCGGGGGACCGCAGCAGCCGGCCGACGAGTTCTCCCCGCGTGTGCTTCGCGAAGTGGGAGACGACCTTGCGCTCGCCGTCGCGAACCTGCACGACGTCGACTGTCACCGTCCGGTCCGGTGTGCCCGGCCACGCGGCGCGGTAGTCCGCTGACCGGCAGTCGACCACCAGATCGTCCGCGAACGCCTCATCGAGGACGGGACGCAGCCTCTTCTTCCACCACGTCCGCATCGTGCCCAGCTCCGGCAGCTTCGCCCCCATCGACAGGCGGTACGCGGGTATGCGGTCATCGATCCCGACGATGCCGAAGAGGCCGGACATGACGTGGACCGCGGCCCGCCGCTCCGCGCTCACATCCGTGAGGTCGGAGGCCTCCATCGCGTGGAAGAGCACTCCCGTGTACACGGTGTGCGCAGGGGCGCTGGGCGCCTGAGGCAGCAGGGTGTTCGCGCGGACCTCCTCGACGAGCGAGGCCCCCACCCCCAGCAGCTGCAGCGCGTCCTCCCTCTCCGACGCCTGCGCGAGGCTGCTGAGGACCTCCGCCCGGGCCTCGGCGAGCGCGGGGAACGTGAGTTCCGACACCGCCAGCGGTGCGCCGGAGTCCGGGGCCGTCTTGCCTTCGGACGGAGGCAGCAGGATCTTCACGGGTGGTTCCTCCAAGAGGGCGGGGACGTCTGGGGGCGCACGGGTGCGCCGACCGGGTACCATATCGCACTGAGGGCAGGTCGCCGGACGGCCGCGGCCCAGCAGGGCGAAAGCCGCTGGGCTGAGGAACGTCCGGGCTCCACAGAGCAGGGTGGTGGCTAACAGCCACCCGGGGTGACCCGCGGGAAAGTGCAACAGAAAGCAGACCGCCCGGACCGGGAGCGATCTCGGGACGGGTAAGGGTGAAACGGTGGTGTAAGAGACCACCAGGGCCGCAGGTGACTGCGGCTGCTCTGCAAACCCCATCCGGAGCAAGATCGGACAGGCGGCGTTCGAGGGCTGCTCGCCCGAGCCGTCGGGTGGATCGCTCGAGGCCGCTGGTGACAGCGGTCCCAGACAGATGGTCGTCGCGTGCACCGGGGTGACCGGGTGCACGAACAGAACCCGGCGTACAGGCGGCCTGTCCTCACCTCATGACCGTGCGCGGCGCACCTTCATCTTCCCCTTGTTGAAGCCCATCAGCCCGGCACCCACGATGCCCGCGTTGTTGAGCAGCGTCGCAGCGCGCATCGGTGTGTCCACGTCGATGTCCGCGAGGAACTCCGCGGAGCGCTTCGAGATCCCGCCGCCCACGATGAAGAGATCCGGCCAGAAGAGACGCTCCAGTTCGCGGTAGTACACGGTCAGTCGCCTGCACCACTCGTCCATGTCGTAGCCTTCGCGGCGCATCGCGGACACGGACGTCCGCTTCTCAGCGGCGACGCCGTCGATGATGATGTGACCGAGCTCGGCGTAGGGGAACAGCCGCCCGTCGGCGAAGAGCGCCGTGCCGATCCCCGTCCCCAGCGTCGTCATGATGACCGTCTTCTTCCGGTGGTCACGACCGGCCCCGTACGTCATCTCAGCGAGTCCGGCGGCGTCGGCGTCATTCGCCATGTGGGCGCGGGCGCCGATCTTCTCGCTCAGGGCGTCGACGATCGGGAACCCGTCGAAACCGGGGTCCAGGTTCCCCGTGAACAGCACCGTTCCGCCCTTGATGACGCCGGGGAACGCGCACCCCACCGGCAGTCGGGTGAGGTGCTCCGCCGCGTCGATGAACCCGTGCGAGGCCGCGGAGTCCGCCAGGCCGCCGAGGACCTCGGCGACGGTGTCGATCACCGCGTCCGGTGTGGCGGGCTGAGGCGTGTCCAGGCGCACGCGGTCGCCGATCATCTCACCGCGGTCGATGTCGACCAGCCCCGCCTTGGTCCCCGTGCCGCCGATGTCGATGCCCACGGCGAGGCGGGAGACGCGGGAAGAGGTGGTCTGTGACATGGGTGTCGCCTTTCGGTTCCTGGATCGTGGCCACGGCTGGACGGTGCGGAGTGGACGCGTCCGGTCAGGTGCGTCGACCGCCCGTCAGGACGGGCTCCCGGGCCCGTCCGCGATCGACGCGCCGGGGGAGGGGAGTGTGAGGATCTCCGCACCCGTCTCCGTGACGACGAGGCTGTGCTCGAACTGGGCGGAGCGCTTGCGGTCCGCAGTGACGATGGTCCAGCCGTCGTCCCACTGCTCCCACTTCTCCGTGCCCAGGTTGAGCATCGGCTCGATGGTGAAGACCATGCCGGGCTCCATGACCTCGCTGTGGTGGGGAGCCGCGTCGTAGTGGGGGACGATGAGGCCGGAGTGGAACTCGCGGCCCACCCCGTGTCCCGTGAAGTCGCGGACGACGCCGTAGCCGAACCGCTTGGCGTACTTCTCGATGACACGCCCGATCACGTTGACCTCGCGCCCCGGCTTCACCGCCTTGATGCCGCGCATCATCGCTTCGTAGGTGCGTGTGACGAGCAGGCGGGACTCCTCGTCCACGTCGCCCACGAGGAACGTGTAGTTGGTGTCGCCGTGGACGCCGTCCTTGAAAGCCGTGATGTCGACGTTGACGATGTCGCCGTCTGCCAGCACGGTGTCGTCGGGGATGCCGTGGCAGACGCACTCGTTGACGGACGTGCACGTCGACTTGGGGAACGCCCGGTACCCCAGCGTCGAGGGATAGGCGTCGTGACGGATGAGGTGCTCGTGCGCGACGGCGTCGATCTCGTCGGTCGTGATACCGGGTCGGATGATCCGGCCGACGGCTTCGAGCGCATCGGCGGCGATGCGTCCTGCCGCGCGGATCCTCTCGACCTCCTCGGGGGAGTGGTGGTCGCCGCCGTTGCCTTCGTCGGGTTCTGCGCGGCCCACGTACTCGGGGCGGGGGATGGAGGCGGGGACGGGACGCTGCGGTGACTGCTGACCGGGGGTGAGAGTGCCCAGAGGCGCGGAGGTTGATGTCATGATGCCGCCAGTCTACCGAGAGACGGCTGACTGCCCGGCAGCCACCTGATCGCTGTGTCCCGGCATGCGTCACCGGCTATCCTGGTTCCGATCGGCACCGCGATCGCCCCGCGCGGGCGGGCAGGAGGACGGGGATGGGGCTGAGTGAGGACGCGCCCTTCTCCGATCTGTCCGCTGTCGTGTCCGCCGCATCGACGCCCGGCCAGATCGCGGACCACATCATGGCCTCGATCGCGGTGGGCGCGCTGCCCGAGGGCACCCGGCTGCCGGCAGAACGGGATCTCGCGGAGGCCTTGGCGGTCTCCCGTTCCAGCGTACGCGCGGCGCTGTCGACGCTGGAGCGCGCTGGTTTCGTCGTCCGTCGCCGGGGCCGTGGTGGCGGCACCTTCATCTCCCGTATCGACACCGACCGGGTCGACGTCTACGCGGACCGCCTCGCCGATTTCCGCAGAGCACGACGCGATCTGCTCGACGCCCGTGCGATCATCCAGAACCGTGTGGCGGCAGCCGCCGCCGAACGGCGCAGCACTGCTGATGTGGCGCTCCTGCGCGACCGCGCCGTGGCCTATGAGCACGCAGACACTGCGGAGGAGGCCCGCACCGCGGACGCCCGTCTGCACCACGCGATCGCCCTCGCCACGGGCAATCCCCACCTCGTGGAGATCGTGCAGGACCTGGACCGGCGGATCAACGCGGGCTTCCGCCACGACCCCTTCTCGCGGGAGCTGTTCGCTCGCGCGTGCGCCGACCACACAGCTGTCGTGGACGCGATCGCCGCCCGCGACGCGGACACTGCGGGACGGCTGTGCGAAGCACATTTCCGCAGCACGACGATGGGCGGCCCCTGACGAGGGACCGCCCATCGCGACGTGCGGACGTCGGTGAAGACGACGCGGGCTCAGCCGGCCAGGGCCTCGGCGACGTCGATGTGGTCCATTCCGAACGCCTGGGCGATCGGCGCGTTCGTGAGGCGACCGGACACGGCGTTGAGACCCCGGCCCAGTGCGACGTCGGCATCCAGCGCCTCCTTCCATCCGCGGTCCGCGATCCTGCCGATGTAGGGCAGGGTCGCGTTCGTGAGCGCCCGCGTCGCGGTGACGGGGGCGGCCCCGGGCATGTTCGCCACGCAGTAGTACAGGGTGTCGTGCACGGCGAAGGTGGGGTCCGCGTGCGTCGTGGGACGGGACCCCTCGAAGCAGCCGCCCTGATCGATCGCGATGTCGACGAGCACGCTGCCACGCTGCATGCCCGCGACCATGCCGTCGGTCACGAGCTTGGGGGCACGGCTGCCCGGGATGAGGACAGAGCCGATGACGAGGTCCGACCGGCGCACCGATTCCCCGATGTCCAGCGGGGTCGACATCTTCGTCTGCAGGCGGCCGTCGAAGATCTCGTCGAGGTAGCGGAGGCGGGGGAGGTTGACGTCGTAGATCTCGACGTGCGCACCCATGCCCACGGCCGCCCGGGCTGCGGCCGCGCCCGCCGCGCCGGCACCGATCACGGTGACGTGAGCCTTGTCGACACCGGGCACGCCCGGCAGAAGGACCCCCCGACCGCCTGCAGGGCTCAGCAGATGATGGGCGCCCTCCTGCACGGAGAGACGACCGGCGATCTCGCTCATCGGCGCCAGCAGCGGGAGCCCGCCGCCGTCCGGCTGGACCGTCTCGTACGCGATGGCGGTCGTGCCCGCGTCGAGGATCGCGCGCGTGAGCGATTCGTCCGCAGCGAGGTGGAGGTAGGTGAAGAGGATGAGGTCGTCGCGCAGGAAGCCGTGCTCCTCCGGCAGCGGCTCCTTGACCTTGACGACCATGTCGGCCTGTGCCCAGACAGTCGCGGCGTCCTCTTCGATCCGTGCCCCGGCGGCGGCGTAGTCACCGTCCTCGATGTGGGCACCCAGACCGGCTCCCGCCTGCACGATCACCTCGTGCCCCCGACCGGTGAGGTCGTGGACGCCTGCAGGGGTGAGAGCGACGCGGCGCTCCGCGCTCTTGATCTCCGTGGGAACGCTGATGCGCATAGTGGTGTCCTCCATCGTCATGTGTGTGTCCGGGCCACGACGCTGTGTGCCGTTGCACCACCGGCGCGGGTGCCCGGCAGTGTCCGTCACCGGGCCGTCGGTCCTGTCGGACCGGCGCGCGTCGTCGAGCGTCGCTCCGAGCGTAGACGGTCAAAGGACTGCACACCAAACCTTTTCAGTGTTCCCCGGTCGCCCACGGCCCAATCCCTCACCGCCCGCGCGTCTCCTCACGTCCCGCGTGTGTGTGCGGCGGTAGGCTGATCGCACGATCGCAGGCGAGGAGGCAGTCATGTCTGAGACACCGCAGACCGAGCAGTACTGGTACAACACGAAGACCGGTCAGGTGGAGAAAGGCCGGCAGAGCAGCTGGGAGAACCGCATGGGCCCCTACGACACGGAAGCGGAGGCGCGGGCGGCACTCGACACCGCCGCGTCCCGGTCCGCGAACTGGGACCGCGACGACGCGAAGTGGCAGGACGGCTGACCCGGTGGCATCGATGAGCAAGCAGCAGGACTTCGTCCTCAAGACGGTCGAAGACCGTGACGTCCGGTTCATCCGCCTGTGGTTCCCCGACGTGCTGGGGCGGCTCAAGTCCGTCGCCATCGTCCCTGCGGAGCTCGAAGGCGCCTTCCGGGAGGGGATCGGCTTCGACGGGTCCGCGGTGGAGGGGTTCTCGCGGGTCTACGAGGCGGACATGGTGCTGCGGCCGGACCCGTCGACCTTCTCGCTCCTGCCGTGGCGGGGGGAGACGGAACCGACGGCCCGCATGTTCTGCGACATCTACTCACCCGACGGCGGTCCCGCTGCCGCGGATCCGCGGAACGTGCTCAAGCGGACTCTGTCCCGTGCCGCGGATTCGGGCTTCACGTTCTACGTCCACCCTGAGATCGAGTTCTACCTCTTCGAATCGGGGGAGCTCGACAGCGCGGGCCCCGTGCCGGTCGACACGGCGGGGTACTTCGACCACGTGAACGGGGGCACCGCCAACGACTTCCGTCGAGCCGCCGTGCAGACGCTGGAGGCGATGGGCATCAGCGTCGAGTTCTCCCACCACGAAGCCGGCCCCGGCCAGAACGAGATCGACCTCCGCTACGCGGACGCGCTCACGATGGCGGACAACGTCATGACGTTCCGCGCGATGGTGAAGGAGGTCGCGGTGGAGCAGGGCGTGTACGCCTCGTTCATGCCGAAGCCCCTGGCCGGTGAACCCGGCAACGGGATGCACACGCACGTGTCGCTCTTCGAGGGGGAGACGAACGCGTTCTACGCACCGGGTGCGGAGTACCAGCTGTCGTCGATCGGGCGGCGGTTCATCGCGGGGCTGCTCCACTACGCCCCGGAGATCACCGCTGTGACGAACCAGTACGTGAACTCGTACAAGCGCCTGTGGACGGGGCACGAAGCGCCCAGCTACATCTGCTGGGGCCACCGCAACCGGTCTGCTCTCATCCGCGTACCGCAGTACAAATCGGGGAAGTCCTCCTCTGCGAGGATCGAGTACCGGGGGCTCGACTCCGCGGCCAATCCGTATCTGGCGTACGCGCTCATGCTCGCGGCCGGCCTCAAGGGCATCGAGGAGGAGCTGTCCGTGCCCGAGGAGGCGGAGGACGACGTCTGGATGCTCACGGACGCGGAACGCCGTGCTCTGGGCATCCGCTCCCTTCCGCAGAGCCTGGATCACGCGATCTCGCTCATGGAGGACAGCGAGCTCGTCGCGACGACCCTGGGCGAAGAGGTGTTCGACTTCTTCCTGCGCAACAAGAAGCAGGAGTGGGCCGCCTATCGGGATCAGGTGACTCCGTTCGAGCTCGAGCGGCTCTTCGGCTCGCTGTGAGTCCCAAGCGGGGCTGGAGGACGGACCCGTCGCGGGGCGGCTCCCGCAGCCGTCCCAGCCGGGTCTCACGGTTCCTCACCGAGGTCGACGAGCACCTTGGCACCGCGTTCGCCACCCGAACCGACGTCGGCTCGCTCGTGTCGGCCGCCGTCGATCCGGATGCGGCGGCGCTGGGCCTGCTCCGGATCGTCGAATCCGCGCGAGCGCGCGAGGACGGCGGCTTCCTCCGTGCGGTGAGGGACGAGGGAACCGCGGTCGGCATGCTTCCACGCCTCCTCACGGTCGCGGGCGCCTCGGAGGCCCTCACGGATCATCTGGTCCGGCACCCGGATTCCGCGTTGGGGCTGGTGGGTGAGGACACGCTGCTGCTGGATTCGCCCGCTTCGGGTGCTGAGGCCCTCCGGGACGCGCTGCTCCACTCCGTCGGCGCTGATCCCGACAGGGACGTGTCCGCCCCCGTCGCCACGCGCACGGGTGAGGACGGGATCGATGCGCTGCGGCGCGCCTACCGCGACGAGGTGCTGCGACTGGTCGCCGACGACCTGGGGGCGGAGGAGCCCGAGGCCGTCGTCGACGAGGTGAGTCGCATCCTGTCCGATCTGGCGGGGGCGGCCGTGGAGGCCGCGCTCGCGGTGGCCCGCGCCGAACTGGACCCTGAGGCACGGGTGCGCATGGCCGTCATCGCGATGGGCAAGTGCGGTGCGCGAGAGCTCAACTACGTGTCCGACGTGGACGTCGTGTACGTCCACGCACCTCCCGCAGACGCGGCCGGCGGCGCTGCCGCACCCGATGAGGACACGGCGAGGCTGGCGGAGGAGATGGTCGCCCGGACGACCGAGGCCGTGAGCGCCGCCGGCCGGGAGCCGGGCCTCTGGGAGCTGGACGCGGCGCTCCGTCCCGAGGGGAAGTCGGGCAGACTCCTGCGCACGGTCGACGAGTTCGACGTGTACTACCGCGACGTCGCCGAATCCTGGGAGTTCCAGGCACTGCTGAAGGCCCGCCCCCTCGCCGGGGACATGCACCTCGGACGGGAATGGTCTGAGGTGATGCGGCCCCACGTCTGGACGGCGAGCGGGCGCGACGGCTTCGTCGAGGGCGTGCGCGCCATGCGGCGCAGAGTCGTCGCACTGCTGCCCACCCAGCAGGCCCGTGCGCAGATCAAGCTGGGTCGGGGAGGCCTGCGGGACGTCGAGTTCTCTGCACAGCTGCTCCAGCTGGTGCACGGGGCGACGGACGAATCCATCCGCGTCCCCGCCACACTTCTCGCGCTGTCCCGCCTGGGTGAGCGCGGCTACATCGCGCGTTCGGATGCAGACGGACTCGAGCAGTGCTACCGGTTCCTGCGCGTCGTCGAGCACCGTCTTCAGATTCCCCGACTCCTGCGCACCGCTGTACTGCCGGAGCTCGCGGACCGGAGGCGGAAGCTGTCGCGCGCCGTCTACACGACGGGGGACCGCACCGTCGCGCGGCTGGACCGTGCACTCGCCGCGGTCAGGCGACAGGTGCGGGCGTATCACGAGCAGATCTTCTACCGGCCGATCCTCGATGCGGCGAGCGCCGACACGGTCCTCACGTCGCTCAGCTCCGCGGAGGCCGGGCAGCGGCTGGCCGCGTTCGGGTATCACGACACCCGTGCCGCGCTCACGCACATCCATTCGCTCACGAACGGGGTGAGCCGTGCGGCGGTCATCCACCGTCAGGTGCTCCCCGCGATGCTCGACTGGCTCGCGGAAGGGGTGGACCCCGACGCGGGGCTCCTCGCGTTCCGGCGTCTGGGGGAGGGCCTGCGTGATTCTAGCTGGTACCTGAAGCTGCTGCGTGATTCCGGGTCGGTCGTCCACTCCTTGGCCTCCGTCCTGTCGTCGTCCGCGTACGCCACCGGGCTGCTGCAGCACGTCCCGACAGCTGTCGCCTGGATCGACGACGACCAGGCGCTGCTGCCGCGCACCCGGGACGCGCTCACGAGGGAAGCGGCGACGCTGCTGACCCGTCACGGCCCCCTCGCCGCGCGGCCGCTGCGGGCGATGCACAGCCGGGAAGTGCTGCGGACGGCGTTGGCCGACGTCCTCGCGCAGACGGATGTCCGGACGTCCGGGGCGGCCCTGTCCCAGAACGCGGACGTCTACCTCGACTCCCTCGTCACCGCACTGCGACTGGAACTGGATGACGAGGAGGTGCCGGACTACGAATTCGCCGTAGTCGCGATGGGACGGCTGGGCGGCGCGGAGATCGGGTACTTCTCCGATGCCGACGTCATGTTCGTCTACCGTCCGAAGACCGATCCCTCACGTCCGCAGAGCGACGAAGCCTCAGCGAAGCTCCCCGCGCACGTCAAACGTGTCGCTCTCGCACTGTCGAAGGAGGCGTCCCGGCGGGATACGCTGCCGGGGATCGCGGTGGATTCCGATCTGCGACCCGAAGGCAGGTCCGGTCCTCTCGTGCGAAGCCTCGATTCATACTGGGCCTACTACGCGAAGTGGTCGGAGCCGTGGGAGGCGCAGGCGCTGCTGCGTGCCCGCCCCATCGCGGGGGACCAGGCGCTGTGTGACGCGTTCGTGGAGCTCATCGATCCGCTGCGGTACCCGCAGAGCGTGCCGGAGAAGTCCTTGCGGCAGATGCGCAGGCTGAAAGCACGGATGGAGGCGGAGAGGCTGCCACGGGGCGCCGACAGCCGCACCCACCTCAAACTCGGCAGAGGCGGCCTCAGCGACATCGAATGGACCGTGCAGCTCATCCAGCTCACCCACGGTCGCACGGTGCCCGCGCTGCGCACCACCTCGACGATCCCCGCGCTCGACGCGGCGGTCGAGGCCGCACTCATCGACGGCGAGGACGCCCAGGTGCTGAGGGAGGCGTGGCTCCTGGCCTCCGGTCTGCGGTCCGCCGCCATGCTGTTCCGGGGGAGGACCGCGGAATCGCTTCCCGCCGACCACTACGAGCTCGAGGCCTGCGCCAGACTGCTGGGCTATCCGGCCGGACGAGGGCGCGACCTCGCGGAGGACTACCGGAGCGCGACCCGTCGTGCACGCCGCATCGTCGAGCGCCTGTTCTTCGGCTTCGACGACACCGCGGATGCGGACGACCCCTGGGCGGGCCGGCACGACTGAGCGGTCCGCCGGCCGATACGAGCCCGGCCGGCCTCAGGAGAAGTCGAGGTCCAGGAGGGCGTTCTCGACGACTTCGGGCAGTGCGGGATGGATCCAGTACTGTCCGGTCGCCACGTCGTCGGCGCGCTGGCCGAAGGCCATCGCCTGGACGAGGGTCTGCACGATCATCGACGCTTCGGGACCCATGATGTGCGCGCCGAGTATCCGTCCGGTGTCCGCGTCCGCGATCACCTTGGCGAATCCCGTCCGGTCCTCCAGGGCCCAGCCGTAGGCGACGCCCGCGTAGTCGCGGCGACCCACGGTGATCTTCGCACCGGAGTTGCGTGCCTCCTCCTCCGTCATGCCCACGACGGCGATCTGCGGGCGGGTGAAGACAGCGGCGGGAACGGCGTCATGACGCACGGTGGCGAGATCGGCCGGACGTGCACCGCCAGGCGTGCCCGACGCGATGTCCGCCAGCAGATTCCGCTGCACCACGGCTGCCTCGTGGTTCGCCACGTGCTTGAGCTGGAACGGCGAACTCACGTCACCCAGTGCGAAGACACCGGGCAGCGGGACGCCTGCGGCGAGCACACGCTGGTGGGCGTCGACGGACAGTCTGCCGTCGGGATGCACGTCGATCCCCGCTGCTGACGGATCGAGTCCTGCGGAATTGGGATCGCGGCCCGCTGCGAGCAGGAGGCGGTCGACGACGATCGGCGCCGGCACCTCGGCACCGGGAACTCTGCCCGTGGACGCGAACTCGACGCGGACCTGCCCGGTCTCCGTCAGGTCGACGCGCGACGCCTCGACTCCGAACAGCACGTCGTTCTCCGCCGCGAACGCCTCGGTGAAGGCAGCGGACACGTCATCGTCCAAGTAGCCGAGCAGGCTGTCGCCGCGCACAGCGGTCGTCGTCTCCGTACCGATCGCCGCGAAGATGTGGGCGAACTCCATCGCCACGTAGCCGGACCCGACGATCAGCACGGAACCCGGCTGCTCATCGACGCGCATGATCGACCGCGAGGTGTGGACGGGATGCCCGGGCTCGTCCACAGCATCCGGGTCGAGGCCCGGGACGTCGGGGATGACGGGGTGGGCGCCCGCGGCGATGACGATGCGGTCCGCAGTGATCTCCGTGCCCTGATCGCCAACGAGCGAATGGGATCCGGTGAAGCGCACGTGCTCGGTGATGACGGTGGTGTGCGCGAGCTCCTCGCTGCGGTAGCGGCGACCGGAAGCCTCGATCTCGTCGATGCGGGCGAAGACCCGGTCACGGACCGCCGGCCAGTCAGCGGAGCCGAACGACGTGTCGAGGCCCAGGTCGGAGGAGTCGGTCGCCTGCCGGGCGACATCTGCGACATGGACGTACATCTTCGTCGGGATGCAGCCGGCGTTGAGACACGTCCCTCCGAACAGCGAGGGCTCCGCGATCGCGACCTCCAACCCCGCGAAGCGGTCGTCGATGACGGAGTTCCCGGAGCCGGTGCCGATGACGAGCACGTCGTAATGAGTCATGCGGCCAGTCTACTGAGACGGGGAGACGGCTGAGGGACCCCGCCGTCGGCGGAGTCCCTCAGCGCAGGTGGCGAACACGCCGCAACGGCCGCCGGTCGGAGACTCAGAGCGAGTAGTAGAGCTCGAACTCCGTCGGGGTCGGACGCAGACGTGCTACCTCGATCTCCTCCTCGCGCTTGTAGCGGATCCACGTCTCGATGAGGTCTTCCGTGAAGACATCGCCCGCGGTGAGGAAGTCGTGATCCTTCTCGAGCGCAGTGAGTGCCTGTTCGAGGGTGCCCGGGACCAGGTCGATGCCCTCAAGGTCCTCCGGCGGCAGCTCGTACAGGTCCTTGTCGATCGGCTCCGGCGGCTCGATCCGGTTCTTGATCCCGTCGAGGCCCGCCATGAGCTGAGCGGAGAACGCGAGGTACGGGTTCGACGCCGGATCCGGAACGCGGAATTCGAGGCGCTTGGCCTTGGGCGAGGATCCCGTCACGGGGATGCGGATCGCGGCGGAGCGGTTGCCGGAGGAGTACACGAGGTTGACGGGCGCCTCGTACCCCGGCACCAGCCGGCGGTAGGAGTTGATCGTCGGGTTCGTGAACGCGAGGACCGCCCCAGCATGCTCGATGAGGCCGCCGATGTACCACCGTGCGAGGTCGGACAGCCCCGCATACCCGTTCTCGTCGTAGAAGAGCGGCTTGCCGTCCTTCCACAGCGACTGGTGGCAGTGCATGCCCGAACCGTTGTCGTCGAACAGCGGCTTCGGCATGAAGGTCGCGGACTTGCCGTTGTTGAGTGAGACGTTCTTCACGACGTACTTGAAGTCGAGCAGCTCGTCCGCCGCGTGCTTGAGCGTGTTGAAGCGGTAGTTGATCTCCTGCTGACCGGCGGTCCCCACTTCGTGGTGTGCGCGTTCGACGCTGAAGCCGATCTGCTTGAGGGTGAGCGAGATCTCATCGCGGAGGTCCGCGAAATGGTCCTGCGGCGAGACGGGGAAATAGCCGCCCTTCATCGGGGTCTTGTACCCGAGGTTGCCGCCCGGCTCGTCCGCGCCCGTATTCCATGCGGCTTCGACCGAATCGACCTGATAGAAGCTGTGACCGGGGGTCGTCTGGTAGCGGATGTCGTCGAAGATGTAGAACTCCGCCTCCGCACCGAAGTTCACGGTGTCCGCGATGCCCGTGCTCTTGAGGTAGGCCTCCGCCTTCTCCGCGACCTGGCGGGGATCGCGGGAGTACGGCTCGTCCGTGAACGGATCGACGATCGAGTGCGTGATGACCAGGGTCTTCGCTTCACGGAACGGGTCGACGTAGGCGGAGCTCACATCCGCGAGCAGCTTCATGTCGGACTCGTGGATCCCCTGGAAGCCGCGGATCGACGAACCGTCGAACAGAAGCCCGTCGTTGATCTCCTCCTCGCCGTAGGCCTCCGAGGGGAGGTTGAAATGCTGGACGACGCCCGGCAGATCGCAGAAGCGGATGTCGATGAAGAGGACATCCTCCTTCCGCACGAATTCGATGAGCTCCTGTGCTGTGGTGAACACGCGCACTCTCCTGCGTTCGATTGTGAGTCGTTGTGCCCGGCTGTGTGCCTGAACCGATGTGTCTCCACGCGATCCAGGTGGTCGGACTTCCCCCATCCTAACGACTTGCGATTCCCCGACCGGCACCCGAATGCTTCACGCGTGTGACGTGTGTCGCTCAGGGCTGCGGTCGCGCGGTGCGGGCACGGACGCCGTGTGCAGATCGACTAGCCTGAAGACCATGGGTGCAGAGGGGAATGGCGGGCCGCACAGGTCCGAATGGCTCACGGGTCCGTCACTGCCCGACGGGTCGTGGCAGGGCGAGCGTCTGGGTCTTCCGCAGAGTGGCCCCGGGGCCGTCGGGTCGATGCTGCGCCGGGTGGCCGGTATCGCCCTCGACTGGGCGATCGCACTAGTCATCGCGAACCTCATCCTGGACGCGGACGTCCTCGTCATGAACATCGCGATCCACGTCGTCTTCGCGGTGCTCTACTTCCTGAGTGTGTGGCTGCTCGGCCGGACTCCCGGGCACCTCGTGATGGGGCTCGGCGTCGTGGACGTCGTGACGCGTGGGACACTCGCCTCCACCGGACCGGTGGGCGTCCTGCGGGCTCTCGTGCGCACAGTCCTCGTGTGCCTTGTCATCCCCGTCGTCATCACGGATCCCGACGGGCGGGGTCTGCACGACAAGGCGACGAGCACTGTCGTCGTGCGCACGCGCTGAGCGCACCACGACGCAGCGCGGCGGGGGCCCACCGACGAGAGGGGTGACCGCTCCACCACGAGAGAGGGGTGTCACGCATCGATCGATGCGTGACACCCCTCTCGCGGTTCTGACGGTACGAGCAGGTTGTGCGGGATCGCTCAGCGTCCGCGCAGCGCCCGCCGGTCCGGGCGCATCCTGGACGGGTCGACACCCTTGGGGATCGGCGGCCGGGACGTCATCGAGCCGATGCCCGTGAGCCGGTTGCGGACCGCGAGGATCTCTGCCTTGTTGAGACGCTTCGGCAGCTTGTAGAGGCGCTTCGTGAGGTTCTCCATCGGCACTTGGCCTTCGCCCTCACCGCCCTGGAAGGTGTGCACAGGCACGCCCTTGACGATCTTCTCGTGCCGACGCTGCTCCTTGTCGAGGAGCTTCGTCACCTTGTGCCTGCTGCGTCCCTCGCCCACCAGGACGACGCCCGCGCGGCCTGTCGTGCGGAACACCATCTCCTGCGTGCGGGGGTCGACCGCGATCGGCTGCTCCTCCATGAGCCACCCGCGCCGGGCAGTGTTGAGCACCGCTCCGATCGCGCCGGGCTGACCGCGCATCTGGTCGAAGGCGGCCGTCTCTGCGAATCGCCCCAGCATGAACATGGCGAGGACCGCACCCGCCATGAGCCCGGTGACACCCCAGAGGATCGTCCCGAGGACACCACCGCTGACGAGGAGGCCCACGAGGACACCCACGAGGGCGAGGCCCACGAGTGCCGCGGCCAGCAGCCACGGGGAGGCGGGGTTGTGCTTCCGCGCCAGCTCGAAGACCTGGCGCATCTGCTGGATCCGGCCGTTCTTCTTCGGGGCCTTATCCTTCTTGCGGCCGAAGAGGCCCTTGCGGGTGGAATCGCTGTTCGTTGACATGCTCTCGCTTCGATGCGGAAGGGGGTGAGGGGACGACTCAGTATTGTACCTCTTCGCCCTCACCGAACGTGTCGACGACTGCCTGGGCCTCCTGGCGGGCGGGGACATCGTCGCGGTCGAGGTGTGCGAGGTGCGGCGGGATCTCGTCGCCGCGGGCGCGCATCGCGCCGGCCCATAGTTTGCCTGCGCGGTAGGAGGAGCGCACGAGCGGTCCCGACATGACGCCGAGGAAGCCCATGCGCTCACCCTCGTCTCGCAGCTCCACGAACGTCTGCGGACGCACCCACCGGGTGATCGGGTGGTGCCTCTCCGATGGCCGCATGTACTGCGTGATGGTGAGGAGATCGGTGCCGGCGTCCTTGAGGTCGCGCATCGCCTCGACGACCTCCTCGTCGGTCTCGCCCATCCCGAGGATGAGGTTCGACTTCGTCACGAGGCCTGCGTCGCGGGCCTTGGTGATGACGGAGAGGGACCGTTCGTAGCGGAACCCGGGCCGGATGCGCTTGAAGATCCGAGGGACTGTCTCCACATTGTGGGCGAGGACTTCTGGTCGGCTCGAGAAGACCTCCGCGAGCTGGTCGTCTTTCGAGTCGAAGTCGGGGATGAGGAGTTCGACTCCGGTGCCCATGCCGTCGGGGTGCTCGATCGCATGGATCTGACGGACCGTCTCCGCGTACAGCCATGCGCCGCCGTCGGCGAGGTCGTCGCGAGCCACCCCCGTCACGGTGGAGTACCGCAGTCCCATCTGGCGGACCGAATCGGCGACGCGACGCGGCTCATCTGCGTCGAAGTCCGCCGGTTTGCCGGTGTCGATCTGGCAGAAGTCGCAACGGCGTGTGCACTGCTCCCCGCCGATGAGGAAGGTCGCCTCGCGGCCCTCCCAGCATTCGAAGATGTTGGGGCAGCCGGCCTCCTCGCAGACGGTGTTGAGGCCGGCGCTGCGGACCAGTGACTTCAGTTGAGTGAATTCGGGCCCGATCTTCGCCTTGGCCTTGATCCAGTCGGGCTTCTGTTCGATGGGGGTCTGCGCGTTCCTGGCTTCGATGCGGAGAAGCTTGCGGCCCTCGGGTGCGAGTGTCACGGGGATTCCCTTCACTGAGCGGTCGATTCTGCTGGTGCGCGTGAGACGGTGCGCGGGCTATGCGGTGATGTGGGTGTCGAGGAGCTCCGCGAGTCGGTCCGCGATGTCCGCGGGGGTGATCGTCCTCCCCTTCTCCTCGGTCATCGAGGTGACCCCGGCGTCGGCGATGCCGCACGGGATGATCGAGCTGAATCCGTCGGAGCCGTTCGAGCAGTTCACGGCCAAGCCGTGCATCGTGACTCCGTCGTGGATACGGATGCCGATCGCCGCGATCTTCCGTTCCGGCCCCCTCTCGTCGGCTTCGATCCATACTCCCGCACGACCGTCGACGGTGCGGGTCGTGATGCCGTACTCCGTCATGAGGGCGATGATGGCGTCCTCGATCTGTTCGACGAAGAGACGGACGTCCTTGGGGTCGTCGAGGCGGTAGATGGCGTAGGCGACCAGCTGGCCCGGACCATGCCACGTGATCTTGCCTCCCCGGTCCACGTCGATGACGGGGGTGCCGTCGACGGGGCGCTCGTGGTCTTCTGTTCGCTTCCCCGCCGTGTAGACGGCTTCGTGTTCGAGCAGGAGGAGTGTGGAGTCGCGCTGTGCGGCCACCACATCGTCGTGGTAGCGGGTCTGCAGCTCCCACGCTTTCCGGTAGTCGACGAAATCGGGGGCGAAGCCCAGGCGCTCAACGGTGAAGACCATGTGTTCACGATATCCCGACGGTCTCCGCCTGCCGGGCTGGCTGAATGTAATCCCCGCCACAGCCCGAGCCGTGAGCGAGGCAGGCTGAATGCTACCGAAAAGCATCAAACAGGGTCTAGAGTGGTAATGAGCGAAGAAACGACGCATAAACGGGTCTGTAGGGGAGGCGGCATGACGGCGTGGCAGGGAGCGGACGACATCGACGACGAGAGGGCCGCTCGCGATCGCGAGTGGGTCGTCGACGCATCGATCGACGCGGATCTCGCACGGGTGTGTGCAGGAGACCTGACGCGGTGGTTCGTCGCGGATGGTCCGCTGCCGGGACACAGCGACAAGACGGTGTGCGAGGCCGAGCCGGCGGTATGGCCGCGTACGTCGGTGGTACGAGTCGAGGGCCGTCTCGGGCTGCTCGTCCCGCGGTGTGAGGGCGGTCTCCTCGTCGACGGGCTGCGCAAGCGCGGAGGGATGGATGCACCGCTGGCCCTCGGCGTGCTCGACGAGGCACTCGCGGTGCTGGAGGACGCGCCGCCGCCGCCCCGGGGGGCCTCCCGCACGGCGATGCGCGGCTTCGCAGTCGACGGCCGTGGTGACATCGTCGTGCTCCCGGGGCGGCTGAGAGACGCCGCGTCCCGCACGGACGCGGCGGAGCTGGGCGAACTGCTGCACCTCGCGCTGACGGGCAGGACATGGGAGCAGACGGGACTGCCTCTCGCACTCTCCGCACCCGATGTCCCGGTCGCCGTCACGACCCTCGTCACCGACCTGCTGGAGGGGGACGACGGGGATGTGGACCGCTCGCGGCTGCGGGCGCGCATCGCGGCCCTGGGCCCGTCGCGTGAGCGCGGCTTCCTGCCCGCGGAACCGGGAGTCCCGGAGGACACGGCACCCACCGGCACCCTGGGAGCCGATGTCGTGTCGGCGCTGCGGGGCGCGCGACCCGGCGGAGCAGACCCGGATGTGTCACCGGAACGTGGAGGGAGTGTCCGTTCCCGACCCCGGTCCGGACGCGCACGCCACGGTGAGCGGAGGCGACGCGGTGCTCGTGCACGGGCAGGCCGGGCCCGCATGACCACCGTCAGCGTGATCGCGCTCTGCTGCACAGGTGTGCTCGCGGGTGTCGGGCTCATGGTCAAGGGTGCGACAGGGGTGGCCCCGCACGCCCAGCCGCGCACCGGTTCCACAGCGATGCAGACCCCGGAGCCCGAGTTGTCCACTGAAGAGCCGTCTGCGTCGACCGAGGAACCAGCAGCGTCCGCTGAGGAGCCGGCCGGGACGACAGCCGATGATCCGCTGACGGCCGTCGTGGAACTGAGCAGACTGCGCGCGGAGGCATTCGCGGATGCGGATGGGGACGCGCTCGCGCTATTGACCGTTCCGGGGTCTCCTGCCGCGACCGCCGACGCTGATCTGGGCCTCGACGAGTGTGAGGACTGCGCCGACGTCCCGGGTCCTTTGGAGCTCTCAGACGTACACTCTGCGGCCCGCACGGATGCCCCGCACGACACGGAGGACGCCGGACACACTGACGCCGGGCCGCAGACCGCCGGAACGGGTGACGGGGACAGGGCCCTTGCCGACGGCGAACGGGCATACGTGGGTGCGACGATGCGCACGCAGGACTCCGCTCCGCAACAGGTGGTGTTCGTTCTCGAACGGCACCGCGGCGCGTGGCGGGTCCATAGCGTCCATGCCGTCTGAGCTGACGCTGCGCCGTGCTCGAGCGACGGTGCCCGTTGACGATGGGGCCGAGCCGCAGTCGCTCAGGGCGGGGAACAGGAGTGGGGCGGGAGACCAATGGTCTCCCGCCCCACTCCCGGTGCACGGTGCGGTCCTTCACGACGCTCTGCCGGAAGGACTCCCTCCGTCAGAGTTCGAGGTCGCCCTCGAAGTCCGCTTCCTGCAGCCGCTCGCGAATCGTCTTGAGGAAACGGCCTGCGTCCGCCCCATCGACGAGTTCGTGGTTGTAGGTGAGCGGCAGGTAGACCATGTCCCGGATCGCGATCGAATCCGCTCCGTCTGCAGTGCTGACCACCATGGGACGACGGACGATCGAGCCGACGCCCAGGATCCCCGACTGCGGGTAGTTGATGATCGGGGTATCCATGATCGCGCCGAAGCTGCCGATGTTCGTCACGGAGAACGTTCCGCCGGAGAGCTCGTCCGGCTTGATCTTGTTGTTCCGCGTGCGCTCGGCGAGGTCGTCGATGGTCTTCGAGATGCCCGCGATCGAAAGATCGCCGGCGTCCTTGATGACCGGCACGAGCAGGCCGCGCGGCGTGTCGACCGCGATGCCGATGTGCTCGTGGTCGAAGTACTCGATCTCCTTGCCGTCCGCAGCGATCTGAGCGTTCATCTCCGGGTGGATCTGAAGCGCTTCGATGACCGCCTTGATGAAGAACGGAAGGTAGGTGAGCTTCACACCGTGCTTCTGCTGGAACGCGTCCTTCGTCGCCTTCCGCAGGTTCGCGACACCTGTGACATCGACCTCGGAGACCTGCGTGAGCTGCGAGGTGTTCTGCAGCGATTCACGCATGCGCTTCGCGATCGTCTGGCGGATGCGCGAGGCCTTCTGCGTCGTCCCGCGCAGCTTCTTGGCCTCGTCCGACAGCTCCACGACTCGCGGGCCGGACCCGCCGCCACCTGTCGCGCCGCTGGCGGGTGCCGGTGTGGTCGCCGCATTGAGCACGTCCTGCTTCCGGATGCGCCCGCCCACGCCGGTGCCGGAGAGCGTCGAGAGGTCGACGCCCTTGGACTTGGCGAGCTTCCGCACCAGGGGGGTCACGTACGCGGCGTTGTTGCCGGATACGCTGCGGGCGATGTCCTCGCCGCTGGCCGGTGTGTCACCGCCGGACACGACCTGAGGCGCCTGCTCGGCGTCCGTGGGAGCGTCTTCCTCTGCAGGGGCCGGCTCCTCTTCCGTCGCCTGCTCCGTGGACGGCTGAGCCTCGTCCTGTGCGGCGGGCTCCTGATCCTGCGTCTTCTCTGCCGGCGCCTCGGACTCTGCAGCCTGCGGCTCCTCCGCGTCGGACGAGCCGCCCCCCGCTGAATCGTCTGACGATCCCGCTGCGTCCTGGGAACCGATGAGTGCCAGCTTCTCGCCGACCTCGACGTCGTCGTCCTCTTCCGCGAAGAGCTCCAGGACCGTTCCTGCAACGGGGGAGGGGACCTCGGTGTCGACCTTGTCGGTGGAGACTTCGAGGAGGGGTTCGTCGACCTCGATCGAATCGCCCACCTCCTTGAGCCAGCGCGTAACGGTTCCCTCGGTGACCGATTCGCCCAGAGCGGGCATGGTCACCTCGGTCGCGTCGGCGGAGGCCGACGACGCCTTTTCGGCAGGAGCGGATTCGGTCTCCGCCGCGGGCTCGGACTGTGCTGAGTCCTCGGCAGGATCTTCCGCCGGTGCCTCCTCCTCAGCCGACTCCTCTGCAGGCTCTTCGGCCGCATCGTCGCCGGAATCAGCGGTCTCGCTGCCGGAGCCGTCGCCGATCACCGCGAGGGGACCACCGACCTCGACGTCGTCGTCCTCTTCCGCGAGGATCTGCTCGACGACACCGGAGTAAGGGGAGGGGATCTCCGTATCGACCTTGTCGGTGGAGACCTCGAGGAGGGGTTCGTCGACCTCGATCGAATCCCCGACTTCCTTGAGCCACCGAGTGACAGTGCCCTCGGTGACCGATTCGCCCAGAGCGGGCATGTTCACTGTGTTGGACATCTTTTTCGTCTCCTTCGGGACTCAGTTGTGCGCGTGGAGCGGCTTGCCGGTGAGAGCCAGGAACGCCTCGCCGATGGCCTCGTTCTGCGTGGGGTGCGCGTGGATGAGCTGCGCGACCTCTTCGGGGAACGCCTCCCAGTTGATGATGAGCTGGGCCTCGCCGGCCTGCTCGCTCAGGCGTGCGCCGATCCCGTGGATGCCGATCACCGGACCATCCTTCTCCCGGATCACCTTGATGACGCCGGTCGACCTGAGGATCCCCGTCTTGCCGTTGCCGGCCAGGTTGTAATCGAGCGTCTCGATGGAATCCGCTCCGTACGTCTCCGCCGCCTGCTTCTCCGTGATGCCCACGGAGAAGATCTCCGGTTCGCAGTACGTGACGCGCGGGACACCGGACTCGACGAGAGGCGCGGGGTTGAGACCCGCGATCTCCTCCGCGACGAAGATGCCGTGTGCGAAGGAGCGGTGCGCGAGCTGGAGGCCCGGCGTGATGTCGCCGACGGCGTACACGTTGCCCACGCCGGTGTGCTGGCGCTCGTCCACGAGTACGAACCCACGGTCCGTCTTCACACCCTGCTCCTCGAAGCCGAAGCCTTCGGTGACCGGGCTGCGTCCCACTGCGACCAGCAGGTAGTCAGCATCGAGGACGGTGCCGTCCTCGAGCT
Organism: Brevibacterium yomogidense; assembly: GCF_016107685.1. Classification (GTDB taxonomy): domain Bacteria; phylum Actinomycetota; class Actinomycetes; order Actinomycetales; family Brevibacteriaceae; genus Brevibacterium; species Brevibacterium yomogidense. The sequence continues at coordinate 714,872 of NZ_JABASY010000002.1, read as the reverse complement.
CGACGTGGACCTGGTCGTCGTCCTGCGTGACGCCCTTGAACATCTTGCCGACCTTGACGCCGATCTTCCGCTTCTTGAAGGCGCGCTCGAGGTTCTTCGAGATCGCTTCGTCCTCGTTCGCGACGAGACGGGGGAGACCCTCGACGATCGTGACCTTCGTCCCGAAGGACGCCCAGACGCTCGCGAACTCCACGCCGATGACGCCGCCGCCCAGGACGATCGCCGTCTCCGGCACGTCCTTGAGCTGCAGTGCCTCCGTGGACGTGAGGACACGGCCCGTGATGTCGATGCCGATCGTCTTGGGCTCCGAACCTGTGGCGAGGATGACGTTCTTCCCCGTGACGGTCACCCCGCCCTCATCGTTCGAGACCTCGACAGTGTCCGCGGCGGTGAGCTTGCCCTCACCGGAGATGTAGTCGACGCCGCGGACCTTGACGAGCCCCTGCAGGCCCTTGTAGTTGCGGGAGATGATGTCGTCCTTGTAAGCGAGGACGCCCTCGATGTCGATGCCCTGGAACTCGGCCTTGATGCCGTACTGCTCGGACGACTTGGCGACCTCCGCGACTTCTGCGGCGTGGAGGAGCGCCTTGGTGGGGATGCATCCGCGGTGGAGGCACGTGCCGCCCACCTTGTCGCGTTCGATGAGAGCGACGCGCATCCCCAGCGTCGCACCACGGAGAGCGGCGGCGTAACCGGCCGTACCGCCTCCGAGGATCACAAGATCATAGTTCTCTGACGATTCGGTCACGGAGTGCTCCTCTATATCCGACTATCTCTTGGCCGCACATGGGCGTCGAGCTCAATCATTCCATTCAACGAGGGGGTTGGCGCCCCTATTCCTGCATGATTCGCGGTGAGGGGAGTCACGTGGCGCCCCTCACCGCGTGACGGTCATGCGCCGGCGAGCTGCCCCGCGAGCTCCACGAGGGTGCGCACGGGCACGCCGGTCCCACCCTTGACCGTGTACCCGTGTGGACCTTCGGCGTTGTAGGAGGGGCCCGCGATGTCCAGATGCGCCCATTCGACGCCGTCCTCGACGAACTCCTGGAGGAACGCGGCGGCGGCGAGCATCCCGCCGGCTCGCCCACCGGCGTTCGTGAGGTCCGCGGTGTTCGAATCGAAGGAGCGGATCATCTCCTCCGGGATGGGCATCGGCCACATCTGCTCACCGGTCGCCTCCGCGGCCAGGACGAGCTTGTTCCGCGCAGCATCCGTACCCATGACGCCCGTGGTGCGCAGACCCAGGGCGACGACCTGAGCGCCGGTGAGGGTCGCGATGTCGACGATGAGGTCGGGCGACTCCTCCTGAGCCGCGACGAGTGCGTCCGCGAGCACGAGGCGCCCTTCCGCATCCGTGTTCGTCACCTCGACGGTCTTGCCGCCGTAGATCCGCAGCACGTCCGCGGGGCGCTGAGCCGAGCCGGACGGCATGTTCTCCGCCAGTGCCAGCCACGCGGTCACGCGGACCGGCAGCCCCAGGCGGGCGATCGCGAAGACGGAGGCGGCCGCCGCGGCTGCTCCCGCCATGTCGGACTTCATCTCCTCCATCTTCGCCGGCGGTTTGAGTGAGATGCCGCCGGTGTCGAAGGTGATGCCCTTGCCGACGAGCGACAGGTGGGTCGCGGCCTTCTTCGGCGCGTAGGAGATCTTCACGAGGCGCGGGCCGCGCGTCGATCCGCTGCCCACCCCGATGAGACCTCCGAAGCCGCGCTCCCGCAGCGTCTCCTCCTCGAGGACCTCCACGCGGACCTTCGCCTTCTTGAGGTCCGCGGCCGCGGACTGGTCGACGATCGTCTGGGCGAAGGACGCGGGGAAGAGGTCCAGCGGCGGCTGGTTGACCAGATCGCGCGCGTCGGCAGCCGCACGTGCGACGGTCGCAGCGCGGTCCAGGCCGCTCTGCGCGGTCGCCGGTGCGACGACCTGGAGCTTCGTGACGGGGTTCTTGTCCGCTGCGTCCGACAGGTAGGCGGTGTAGCGGTAAGAGCCGAGCAGCGCACCGGTGGCCACGGCCTCGGCGGCGTCCGCCTCTGCAGCGGGGAAGGCGAGTGCGACGGAGTCGACGGAGTCGAGGGCTCGCAGCGCGTTGCCCGCTGCACGACGCAGGGCTTCGAGGGACGCGTCGGAGCCGGACGTGTGCTCGTCGACGTCGCCGATTCCCACGAGCACGACCGATGCGGCCTTGAACCCCGTGGGGGAGGGGATGCGGACCGTGGAGCCGGCCTTCCCCGTGTGGCCGACGGCGTCAGCCGCAGCGGTGAGCGCAGCGGCCGGCTTCTTCGCCAGGCCGGAGGCCGCGGGGACCCCACCGTCGGTGCCCGTGCGGAGCGCGACCACGAGCGCATCGGCGGTGAGTGCCGCGGGGTCTCCGGATGCGCGGGAGATCGTCGGCAGCTGAGTGCTGGGGGTGGCCATCAAGTGTCCTTCCGTCTTTCAGGATGTGTCGGTCCCTACCCTAGTCCGGTGCGGCGAAACGCCGACTCCCGGGCCGGATAGACTCCTCGACGTGGATAGTCTCCTGTACTCGCTCGTGTTCCGTGCCCTCTTCGCCCCGATGGACGCGGAGAGGGCGCACCATCTCAGTTTCTCCGCACTGCGCGGCGTCGACGCCGTCCCGGTAGTGCGCGATGCGGTCGGGGCGGTCCTGTCCGCCGGCACCGACGATCCCGCCGACGTGCTCGGACTGCCGTTCCGCAACCGCGTGGGCCTGGCAGCGGGGTTCGACAAGGAGGGCGGCGGGATCCGTGCCCTGTCCCGGCTGGGGTTCGGACACATCGAGGTCGGAACGGTGACGGGACACTCACAGCCCGGCAACGACCGTCCGCGGCTCTTCCGCCTCCTGGCCCACGACGCGATCCTCAACCGGATGGGGTTCAACAATTCGGGCTCACGCGCCGCGTCGTTCGCCATCGCGGAGCAGCGCCGGCTCGTCGAAGAGCTGCCCTCGCCCCGCAGGCCCGTGATCGGTGTGAACATCGGCAAGACGAAGGTCGTGGACGCGGCGGACGCCGCTGCGGACTACGCGCTGTCGACGCGCGAACTGGCCCCGCTGGCCGACTACCTCGTCATCAACGTGTCCTCGCCCAACACCCCAGGACTGCGCGATCTGCAGGCCGCGGAATCGCTGCGCCCGATCATCTCCGCGGTGCGTGAGACCGCCGCCGAGGTCGTCCCCAGTCCCCGTTCGACGCTGGGGCACGTGCCGCTGCTCGTGAAGCTCGCGCCCGACCTCGCAGACGAGGACGTCCGCGGCCTCGTCGACCTCGCGGTCGACGAGCAGATCGACGGGCTGGTGCTCACGAACACGACGATCGACCGTGAGGTGCTCACGGGCGCCGATCGTTCCGTCGCCCTGGAGCAGCCCGGTGGAATCTCCGGTCGACCGCTCGCGGAGCGCTCCATGGAGGTGCTGAGGCTCGTGCGCGCCCACCTCGACAGTGCATTCCCGGAGTCCGCGATGGCGCTCGTGTCCGCCGGCGGCGTCGGCGATGCGCGCGACGTGTCCGCGCGGCTGGGTGCCGGGGCCGATCTCGTCCAGGCTTACTCCGGCCTCATCTACGGCGGGCCGGTGTGGCCGGGGCGACTGGTGCGCGGCAGCCGGGTCAGCCGTCGACGCTGATCGCTGGACGGGCGTGCTGTGACGGAGCCGACGCGAGTCGGCAGCGGTCAGGCGAGAGCCGACAGCCGTTAGGCGGGGTATTCGCGGCGCTTGACGAGCGGCTTCGGAACGCGCAGGCGACGGATCTGCACCGCACGCATGATCGCGTAGAAGTTCGTTCCCCGCTGGAGGGAGTCCTCCCCGAACTTCGCCTTGAGGCGGCCGCGCAGAAGCACGCAGAGCACGACGCTGTCCAGGACGATGAGCAGGATGAGGCCATAGACGACGAAGTTCGCGATCATCGCCCACTGCTCGCCGCCGAACATCCCGGCCAGCAGCACGACGAGGGCGATCGGGATGAAGAGCTCCCCGATGGAGAACCGCGCGTCCACGTAGTCACGGATGTAGCGGCGCTGCGGGCCCGCATCACGCGGTCCCAGGTACCGCTCGTCACCGTTCATCACGCCGACGCGGGACTCGTCGCGACGGCGGCGCATCTCCTCGCGGGCACGCTTGTCCGCGGCCTTGCGGTCGCCCGGCACCAGCGGGCGCTGATTCCGGGCCACCTGCTCACTTCGCTTGGGAGTGGGTCGATTCTTCTTCTGCTCCGCGCGGCGGGGGTCGAAGGAAGCCCCCGTCGAGTCTGCGGTGGCTTCGCCGTCACCGGTCGACGCGGGCTGCTGACCGGGGCCAGCCTTCTGGGAGTCACTCTTCCGTCCGAACATTCATTGAATAGTATCGGATCATGACTGAGACACCGCACCCGCTTCCCTCTACCGACCCTTCATCCGCGTCTTCCTCCTCCCGGGCAGCAGAGCTCCACTCCGCTCTCGACACCGTCTTCGACGAGGTGGTTGAGGACCTCACCTCTCTCGTCGCGATCCCGTCCATCGCGTGGCCTTCGTTCGACCCGTCGCACGTGGCCGCGTCTGCGGACGCCGTCGCCCGGCTCGCACGGGACACCGGCTTCACCGACGTGGAGGTCCTCACCGCGGCCACGGACAGCGGGGAAGCGGGAGCGCCCGCGGTCGTCGCGCGTCGTGACGGCCCGGAGGGAGCCCCTGTCGTCGTGCTCTACGCCCACCACGACGTGCAGCCGACCGGCGACGAAGCACTGTGGGACACCCCACCCTTCGTCGCGACACGGCGGGGCGACAGGATCTTCGGGCGGGGCGCCGCGGACGACAAGGCCGGCATCCTCGTCCACCTCACCGCTCTGCGACTGCTGGGCGACGACCTCGGCGTCGGTGTGGTCCTCTTCGTCGAAGGGGAGGAGGAAGCGGGATCCCCGAGCTTCCGCAACTTCCTCCGGGACCACCGTGAGCGGCTCGCCGGCGACGTCATCGTCGTGGCGGACTCCGGCAACTGGCAGGTGGGCACACCGGCGCTCACCACGAGTCTGCGCGGCATGGCCTCGCTCGAATTCACGGTCACGACACTCGACCACGCTGTGCATTCCGGGATGTACGGAGGAGTAGTGCCCGATGCGGCTCTCGCCATGACGAAGCTGCTCGGCACCCTGCACGACGACGACGGTGCCGTCGCAGTCGAGGGGCTGCGGGCCGAGCAGAGCACCGACGTCGACTACGGGGAGACTGCACTGCGCCGCGACTCGGGGGTGCTCGACGGCGTCGAGCTCATCGGTCGCGGACCGTTGGCGTCCCGGATGTGGACCCAGCCGGCCCTCACTGTGATCGGACTCGACCTCCCACACGTCGACGTGTCGTCGAACACCCTCCAGCACGCCGTGCGCGCGAAGCTGAGCATCCGCATCGCACCGGGCGACACCCCCGCGTCCGCGCTCACTGCAGTCAAGGACCACCTTCGTGCGCACGCACCCTTCGGCGCTCGTGTGGCCTTCGGCGCGGAGGAGGGCGGCAGCCCCTGGTGTGCAGACCTCTCCGACCCCGTGGTCGGCACCGCGATGGAGGCACTCACCCGAGGGTTCGGGACGGACTCCGTGCAGATCGGGCTCGGTGGATCGATCCCGTTCATCGCCGATCTGCTCGAGGAGTTCCCGCGGGCCTCCATCCTCGTGACCGGTGTCGAGGACCCGGATGCACGAGCGCACAGCGCGAACGAATCACTCCACGTCCCCGACTTCCGCTCTGCGATCGTGTCAGAGGCGCTGCTGCTGGAAGCGCTCGGCCGCGGCGCGTGAGGAGAGCGGGGGCGAGGTCCCGTGGGCGGAAGAGCCGAGAGCGACAGTGGAGTGGGAATAGCCCTGACGACGTCGTTGTTCCAGGTGTAGCCTGAGAGGACCAGCGATCGACAGTGCGTTCTGCGACGCTCCCCGAATCGTGCTAAGGAGATCCGATGACCGTCACCGACGAGACCAGCGTTCCCACCCACGGAGTCGAGCTCTCCGACGAGGCCGCGGACAAGGTCCGCAGCCTCCTTGAACAGGAGGGCCGCGATGACCTGCGGTTGCGTGTGGCCGTGCAGCCGGGCGGGTGCTCCGGCCTCATCTACCAGCTCTACTTCGACGAGCGCATGCTCGACGGAGACGTCGTGCGCGACTTCGACGGCGTCGAAGTGATCGTCGACAAGATGAGCGTCCCCTACCTGGGCGAGTCGAAGATTGACTTCGCAGACACGATCGAGAAGCAGGGCTTCACGATCGACAACCCGAATGCCGCGGGATCCTGTGCGTGCGGCGACTCGTTCCACTGAGGTGAGGATGTGTGAAGTCGGCGGGGCCGGGCTCGGACAGAGCCCGGCCCCGCTTCTCGTGGCGCAGGGCGAGCACGTGTTCGCCAACGCGCAGCGTGTCGGGATGGGGGCGGCAACGACGGCAGAGATAGGGGAGGGGTCGTGAACGACGACGACCTCAAAGCGGTGTCGATCGGCTTCGACGGCGACCTGGAGACCATCATGTCCGCGTATCGCGCGGGCCTCTTCCCGATGGGCCTGGGGGACGACGGCGGTCCGCCGATGGGTTGGTGGGGTCCCACCGTCCGCGGTGTGCTGCTTCCGGGCGACCTGCGTGTGAGCAGGAGCCTGCGCCGATCCATGTTGGGCTTCACCGCAACGGTCGACGAAGCCTTCGCCGACGTGGTCGCAGCCTGCGCAGACCCCTCACGGGAGGGCGCCTGGATCACCGGACGCTTCTCCCGGCTCTACGAAGAGCTCCACGACGCCGGTTGGGCTCACTCCATCGAGGTGCGGGACTCCTCCGGGGACCTGGCCGGAGGGCTCTTCGGCGTCAGCTTCGGTGCCGTCTTCATCGGCGAGTCGATGTTCCATCACCGGACAGATGCTTCGAAGGCAGCTCTCGTGCACCTGGTCGACCTCCTCGATTCCCGGTGTGGGGACGCCTGGATGCTCGACGTCCAGTGGTCCACTCCGCACTTGGAGAGTCTCGGCGTGTCGGAAGTGACGGGGCTCGAGTATCTCAACCGGCTCCACCGTGCGGGAAGCCTTCGCGGTTCTGAGGTTTTTTACAGGTGAGGCACTGCCAACGTGAATTTCTACGCCGTGTAGCGGTAGGCTGTGGGAGACAAAGTCAGAGTTCGGTGACCGTGGCCTGCGCGCCTCCGTCCGCAACCTGTTCGCACGGCGGTGCCGTGCGTCCGGCCGGCGAGGGGAACGTGGCCCTGGGGTACCGACAGAGGTTCGAAAGGCTGCACGTGGATTCTCCGAATCAGCCAGCACCGGGGACGCGCACGTCCTGGCTCAAGCGGCTCGGTGTGATCGGCGCAGCGGCGGCAACGACACTGCTCGCCGGATGCTCGAGTGAGTACTGGGAAGTGGGTTTCCTCCACCCCGACTCGAAGGGCACGACGTCGCACACCGATCACTACATCGCGCTGTGGAACGGCGGATGGATCGCCGCTCTCGCCGTGGGCGCTCTCACCTGGATGCTCATCCTGTGGTGCGTCGTCGCCTACCGCCGCAAGAAGACCGACCGCGGTCTGCCGGTCCAGATGCGCTACAACATGCCCGTGGAGATCCTCTACACGGTCGTACCGATCATCCTCGTCATGGCGTTCTTCTTCGAGACCGTGCAGACGATGGAGAACACCACGAACGACGAGACCGAGGCCGAACAGGTCATCGAGATCTACGGCAAGCAGTGGGCGTGGGACTTCAACTACGTGACGGAGGACGTCTATTACGGCGGTGTCCAGGCGAACCTGGACGGCACGGAGCAGCCCGGCATCGACGCGCCGACCCTCTACCTCCCGTCGAACACGGATCTCGAGCTCAAGCTCGAGTCCCGTGACGTCATCCACTCCTTCTGGATCCCCGCGTTCCTCGAGAAGCGGGACATGGTGCCGGGACGGAGCTCCAGCATTCATCTCCAGGCTCTCAAGGAGGGCGACTACCTGGGCAAGTGTGCCGAACTCTGCGGAGAGTTCCACTCGGAGATGATCTTCAACGTGAAGGTCGTTACGCCCGAAGAGTACGATGATTACATCGAGTCTCTGCGCGAGCAGGGCAACGAGGGGCAGCTCGATGAGGACTTCAACCGCACCGAGTGGTACCACAACCCCTACGAGAAGGAAGGGAGTGAGCACTGATGACTGCGACGACTTCGCGTCCGACCGGCACAGCCGGAGTGCCCGCCGAACCGGTCGCGACCAGTAAGGGCCGGATCTTCGTCAATTGGATCACTTCCACTGACCACAAGACCATCGGGTACATGTACCTGATCAGCTCCTTCACGTTCTTCTGCCTGGGCGGCGTGATGGCTCTCATCATCCGACTGGAGCTGTGGGAGCCGGGGATGCAGATCCTCGAGACGAAGGAGCAGTACAACCAGCTGTTCACCATGCACGGCACGATGATGCTGCTGATGTTCGCGACGCCCCTGTTCGCCGGTTTCGCGAACGTGGTCATGCCGCTGCAGATCGGTGCTCCGGACGTCGCCTTCCCAAGGCTGAACGCCTTTGCGTTCTGGCTGTTCCTCTTCGGTTCGCTCATCGCCCTGACGGGCTTCCTCACGCCTCAGGGAGCGGCCTCCTTCGGATGGACCGCGTACGCTCCGCTGGCGGACACCACCTTCACCCCAGGGTTGGGTGGACACATGTGGGTGATGGGCATCGCCTTCCAGGGCTTCGGCACCATTCTCGGTTCTGTGAACTTCATCGCGACGATCCTCACGCTCCGCGCACCCGGCATGACGATGTTCCGCATGCCGATCTTCACGTGGAACGTGCTCATCACGGGCGTGCTCGTCATGATGGCTTTCCCTCCGTTCGCCGCCGCCCTCCTGGGGCTGTCGGCCGACCGCATCCTGGGTGCCCATATCTTCAGCCCGGAGAACGGTGGACCGATCCTGTACCAGCACCTCTTCTGGTTCTTCGGACACCCTGAGGTCTACATCATCGCGCTGCCGTTCTTCGGCATCGTCTCGGAGATCTTCCCGGTCTTCAGCCGCAAGCCGATCTTTGGCTACGTCGGCCTGGTGTACGCGACGATCGCGATCGCTGCACTGTCCGTGACCGTGTGGGCGCACCACATGTACGTCACCGGTGCAGTCATGCTCCCGTTCTTCGCGTTCATGACGATGCTGATCGCTGTCCCCACCGGCGTGAAGATCTACAACTGGATCGGCACCATGTGGCGAGGGTCCCTCACATTCGAGACGCCCATGCTCTGGTCGCTCGGGTTCCTGTGCACCTTCGTGTTCGGCGGACTCACCGGCATCATCCTGGCGTCGCCTGCACTCGACCAGCAGGTGTCCGACACCTACTTCGTTGTCGCGCACTTCCACTACGTCGTCTTCGGAACAGTCGTCTTCGCGATGTTCGCCGGCTTCTACTTCTGGTGGCCGAAGTGGACGGGCAAGATGCTCGACGAGACGCTGGGCAAGGTCCACTTCTGGCTGCTGTTCCTCGGGTTCCACGGAACCTTCCTCGTGCAGCACTGGCTGGGTGCCGAAGGCATGCCGCGCCGCTACGCCGACTACCTCCCGCAGGACGGCTTCACGTTCCTCAATCAGGTGTCGACTGTCGGATCGCTCATCCTCGGTATCTCGCTCATCCCGTTCTTCTGGAATGTGTGGATCACCGCGCGCAAGGCTCCGAAGGTCACGGTCAACGACCCGTGGGGCTATGGAGGATCGCTCGAATGGGCGACATCCTGCCCGCCCCCGCGCCATAACTTCACGTCGCTGCCGCGCATCCGCTCCGAGCGTCCTGCGTTCGAAGCGAATCACCCCGAACTGCTGGAGCTCGCAGCAGCGGGCCACGGCGGACATGAGGCCAAGGAGGTCGTGAAGTGAGGACTTCCGGTTGGATCTTCTCTCTGGGATTCGTCTTCTTCGTCCCTGTGTCGATCGTCTACGGCTTCGTCACGAACTTCCAGGAATGGGTCGGGTTCCCCGCCCTGATGCTCCTGGGGGGAATGACGCTGATGATCGGCCTGTACCTGTGGGTCTGGGAGAAGAAGCACCCCCAGTTGCCCATGGACGACGTGGACGGTGAGATTGCTGACGAATACTACGAGTATGGCTTCTACGCTCCTTGGAGCTGGTGGCCGATCGTCCTCGCAGCAGGGGCCGGCACGTGCTTCGTGTCAGTGGCCGCGGGATGGTGGATCTTCCCCTTCGGTGGAGCGATCACCATCATCGGGCTCGTCGGACTCATCTATGAGCACGACAGGGGCGCGCACGCCCACTGATCGTCGGCTGACACGCAGAGCAATCTGCAGGCGGCTCGCACTCTGACTGACTGAGGGCGGAACGGAAGAACACTTCCGTTCCGCCCTCAGTCGTCTGTGCTCCGTCTCCCTCGCCTCAGCCGAAGACAGGTCAGCCACGGTACCCGCAACCACGTCATCGTGGAATGCGAGTGTGCTGGTCCAAGACAGATGCGGATGGAGACGCCGTGGCGAGGTGCTCCGGGCGGCGCGGTACACGGTGGAGTCGTTGGCACCACTTAGGGCTAAGCATGTCAGCGGCGGGTGAAGATTGGCCCCCCCTCTTCATCGGTCATCGGTCAGTTCCAGGCAGCGGTTCACGGTGTGTACGTGTGCGGTAGGACTCGCCATCCAGCGGCTGCACCTCAGCCTGGTGCACCAGACGATCAATCATCGCCGACGCGACGGTGTCGTCTCCGACGACTCGCCCCACCGCCCGAAAGGCAGATACCCCGGCTCATAGATGATCAGCAGCCGATGCCGACGCAGCCGTTTGAGCTCTTTGTCGATCCCTGCCGGACTGTCATGGGCTGCGGATAGGCGACTCTCCCGACCCCCGTCGCAGTATTGAACGCAAAGGGGTAGCCCGCGTGACACGCCGTCATGCCCGGCCCGACCGGCAGGTGAGTCTTCCCGACCCCGGGCGGGCCCAGCAGGATCACGTTCTCTGCTTTCGCGACGAAGCCGCACTCGGCCAGGTGGGCCAGCACGTCGCGACGGATCCCGGGCTGGCAATCGGTGGTGAAGTGCTCGAGCGTCTATCACTCCGGGGACATGAGCGCCGGCGACCTGGAGCGTGGTGCCATTGCCTTCCCGGTCGGTGACCTGGCGATCCAGCACCGCGGCGAGGTACTCCTCGTGCGATCACCCCTCGTCTCTGGAGGTAGTGACAAGAGCGGCATCGACTCTCCCGACCGTGGGTATACTGCGCGACCACTACTCCCTCACACAGGCCCAGCACTTGTGTCGGGGACGGTCCCATCGACGAGTCGGCCGATGACGCGAGGGTCGACGGAGCAGTCGTTGCCATCGATACACACGTAGTAATCCCTCGGCAATCGCATCCGGGTTCGGATCCCGGCCACCGGCGCATGCGGCGCCAACGGCGTCATCGCCGCGTAGTCCTCGTTGACCGCATCACAGGGACGCCCCCAAAGAGCGCACGGTCCTACGGTTCGCGGTACGCGTGATCCACTGCATGAGCTGGGCGTGGAAATCTGCAGGCGAAGAGAAGTGCCGGCCGGGCAGAAACGAGGTCTCCAGATAGCCGTAGTTCCGCTCCGTCATTCCTTTGAACTCAGGATCCCGCGGCGGGGCTATCACCAACCCTGTCGCAGGCGTGCCGGCGAAACCAGCGACCGGATACAACGGCTTGTCCTTCGGCGCGATCGCACCTTCGCGATCCCGCACCAGCGTCTTAGGAACCCCACCGACCGACGAGATCAGCTGCCACATTCCCGCCAGCAGATCCCCGGACTGCCGCGAAGGCAGCATCACCGCCAAAGGGTACCGTGAAGACGTCGGCCTAGTCACCCGGCACAGGGGACACGAGGCTCTAAGGTCCCATCCCGGTCACGCAACGGGGCTCAGGCGCCTTCAGGGCCTGTTGTGCTGCTTCCCCGGTTGGTCGGCCAGCCTTCCTGTTGGCTCGTCGGCCGCACCGTTCGGGGGAACCATGCCGACGTTCTCCTGGTGGGCCCGGGGAGTCGGCCCCTGATCGCGGTCTCAACGAGCTCTCGGACCCGATCCGTTCAGCAACCACGGTGCCTGCATCGCCGGATACACACAGCGGCGCCGGATCTCGCGCTCGCAGGAATTCACAACTGATCCTGCGGTCCCCCGGCCATAGTTCGCCAGCTGTGGCGAGACCAACAGTGTGGGCACGGAGTAGTGGGGCGTGCGAGTTGTTCTAGGAGCTTGGAGCGAAGGGCAACAAGGGGGCGGGACAGGCATTGCCTGTCCCGCCCCCTTGTTCAGATGGATCGGATTCGAGTCGAGTTACTTCTCGAGTCCGGCCGTATCGTCATGTGCCCCTTCGACTTCGGCATCATGGTCAGCATGTGCTGCGTCGAGCTCTGCCTTGGTGACGGGGTGCACGCGGTCTTCGTAGAAGTACTTCGCCATCCGGGCCCGCATCCGCTCCAACCCGGAGACCTTGCCGTCCTTGCCGGGCTGAGCCGGAAGGACCTGCGGAGCCTCGAACGCTGTGAGCGTCCACGCCTCGTGGGGCGTGAGTGCGCGGTGCCGTTCCTGGAACTCACCATGCGGCAGCCGGATGATCTGTCCGGTCTCGTGTCCGTGGAGTACCAGTTCGCGGTCCTTGCGCTGCAGGCTGAGACAGATGCGGCGCGTCAGGAAGAACGCGATGAACGGTCCGACGATGAAGAGGATGCGGAAGATGTAGATCATGTCATTCAGCGACATGTGGAAGAACACCGCGACGAGGTCACCGGATGCTCCTGCCCACATCACCGCGTACCAGACGGCCGCTGCAACGCCGAGCGCTGTGCGCGTCGGGTTGTTGCGAGGACGATCGACGATGTGGTGTTCGCGATTGTCCTTGAGCATCCAGGCTTCGATCCATGGCCAGACCATAGCGATGAGCCAGAAGAACAGCATGATGATGATCGCGATGTTGATGTTCAGGCTGATCGGATAGCCGAAGATGTAGAACTCCATCCAGCCCGGCATGATCCGGAGGATTCCGTCCGCCCAACCCACATACCAGTCCGGCTGGGTGCCGGCGGAGACGGGGGAGGGGTCGTACGGCCCGTAGTTCCAGATCGCATTCGTCGTGAAGATCGACGAGATGAACGCGACGAGCGCGAAGATGAGGAAGAAGAACCCGCCACCCTTCGCCGCGAAGGTAGGGAGCACCGGTTCGCCGACGACGTTCTTCTGTGTGTGTCCAGGTGAAGCCCACTGCGTGTGCTTGTGGATCACCACGAACATGAGGTGTGCACCGATGAGCGCAATGAGAACCGCCGGGAGGATCATGATGTGCAGCGTGTAGAGCCGCGACACGATGTCGGTTCCGGGGAACTCACCTCCGAACAGGAAGAACGAGATGTACGTTCCGATGAGGGGAATCGACTTCAGGAGGCCGTCGATGATGCGGAGGCCGTTGCCGGAGAGCAGGTCATCGGGGAGCGAGTAGCCGGTGAAGCCGGCACCCAGCCCGACCATCGACAGTACGATGCCGATCACCCAGTTGATTTCGCGCGGCTTACGGAATGCGCCGGTGAAGAACACGCGAAGCGCGTGGATGCTCAGAGCCGCCATGAACAGCAGGGCTGCCCAGTGGTGCATCTGTCGGATGAACAGTCCACCCCGGACCTCGAACGAGATCTCGAGGGTCGATTCGTATGCTTCCGAGATCGTGACGCCGCGAAGCGGCGTCCATGGCCCGTTGTAGATCACTTCGCCCATTGCGGGTTTGAACCAGAATGTGAGAAAAGTGCCGGTCAGGACCAGGATGATGAAGCTGTAGAGAGCGACTTCACCGAGCATGAAGGACCAGTGCGAGGGGAAGATCTTCCGGCCGAACTCACGCACGGCCTTGGACGCGCCTGTGCGGTCCTCCGTCCACTGTGCGACGGTGCCCACGGCTGTCGCAGGTTTCTGGGTCTGCTGTGTGGTGCTCATGCGTTCGTCTCCCGAGTGTTGATCTCCCAGAAGGTCGGCCCGACCGGCTCCGTGAAGTCAGACTGTGCGACGAGGTAGCCCTCGTCGTCGACTGCGATCGGGAGCTGCGGCAGCGGCCTCTTCGCGGGCCCGAAGATCACCTTGCAGTGATTCGTGACGTCGAAGGTCGACTGGTGGCAGGGGCACAGCAGGTGATGAGTCTGGTGCTCGTACAGTGCGACAGGGCATCCGACGTGGGTACAGACCTTGGAGTAGGCGACGATGCCGTCGACGCCCCAGTCCTCACGCTCCGGATCCGTGTTGAGTTCGCTGGGGTTCACACGCATGAGGAGCACCGCGGCCTTGGCCTTCTCGTCCAGCGGATGTCCGGAATCCCTGATGTTCTCCGGGATCACGTGGTAAGCCGAGCCGATCGTCACATCGGCCGCCTTGATCGGCATGATCTGGTTCTCTTCGGGAATCATCCCGATGTCCTTGCAGAGGCGAACTCCGGGTCCCCAGAGCGTCGTGAAGAGCTTGTCGCCCGGGAGGGGACCGAGATCGCGGAAGACGAGGATGGCTGGTAGCGGCGCAATGGCGACAGCAGCGATCAGCGTATTGCGGATCAGGGATCGGCGTGCGATGCCGGACTCATCCTTCGCCTGGTCGAGGATCTCCAGTGCGATGGCCTGGTCTTCGGCGGTGCCACCGATGTCATGGCGTTCTTCCACGACCTCGGAATCAGGCAGCAGGTTCTTCGCCCAGAGGACGACACCCACTCCGATACCGGTCAGCGCGGCAGTGGCCCCGAGGCCTACCGCCATGGTGTGGATGCGGACCAACGGTCCCGAATCCCCGACGGGGAACAGGAAGTAGGCCACGATGAACCAGATCGTCCCGATCATCGACAAGATGAACCATGCGGCGATCTGACGCTCAGCGAGGCGTTCTGCGGACGGATTGCTGTCGGTGATGCGCGGCTTGTGCTCGGGGAAGCCCGGGTTCTCGAACCCGTTCATCTCCGCGAGCTGGCCGCCCTGGCCGCCGCTGTGCTCAATCGAGGTCATTGGCTTCCTCGTCTAATACTCGTTGCGGATAAAGACTTTGTGCTCATTTGGCGCGCGCTGTGAGCCACAGGGTGATGCCGACGACACCAGCCAGACCGAAGAACCAGATGAACAGTCCTTCAGCGACCGGTCCCAGCGATCCGAGTTTGAAGCCACCCGCGGACGGGGTCTCGGAAACCTCACGGACGTACGTGATGACGTCGCGCTTCTCTTCAGGAGTGAGGTTCGCATCGTTGAAGATCGGCATGTTCTGCGGCCCGGTCTGCATGGCCTCGTAGAGGTGCTTCTCCGACACGTCGGAGAGACTGGGCGCGTACTTGCCGCGAGTCAGAGCGCCACCGGCTCCGACGACGTTGTGGCACATCGCGCAGTTGGTGCGGAAGAGGCCTCCGCCTGCAGCGGAGTCGCCTTCTGCCGTGTTCAGCCATTCCTCGTCAGGAACTGCGGGGCCCGGTCCGAGTGACGCGATGTACCCGGCCATCTGCGCGGTCTCCTCCTCCGAGAACTGTGCCGGCTTGACCTGGCCCTGAGGGCCGTGCATCTGGAGTGGCATACGGCCGGTGCTCACCTGGAAGTCGACTGCGGCTGCACCGACACCGATGAGGCTGGGACCGTTGTCCGAGCCTTCGGCGTTCATGCCGTGGCAGGTGGCGCAGTTGGAGACGAACAGCTTCTGACCCTGTTCGATGTCCGAGGCGCTGTATTCGTCTGCCTTCGCGGTCGTATTGCCGGTGAAGAGCGAGTACGCGCCGCCGGTGAGCAGCATGCCCACCAGCAGAAGGACGACGAGGGCCATCGGGTGCCGACGGCGTGCGGCGAGTAGCTTCACTGGGAGTCCTTTTCTGGTCTGACGTGGTCGCGGTCTGAGGCTCTGGTCACTGGACTGCGTAGATGATCAGGAACAGCGCGACCCACACGATGTCCACGAAGTGCCAGTAGAACGAGACGCACGTGGCGAATGTCGCCTCACGGTGACCGAAACGCTTGGCGCCGTAGGCGCGGCCGATCACGAACAGGAATGCCAGGAGCCCGCCGAGGACGTGCAACCCGTGGAATCCGGTGGTGAGGTAGAAGGCCGATCCATAGCCGTTGGCGTTGATCGCGATCCCGTGCGAGACGAGGGTCGCGTATTCCATCACCTGGCCGGCGACGAAGACCGATCCGAGGACGAAGGTGAGGAAGAACCACTCGACCATGCCCCACGACTTGATGCTGAGCAGGCTGCCCGAGCGGAACGGCTTGAAATCGTGCTCAGCCTTCCAGACTCCGATCTGGCAGGTGAACGACGATGACACGAGGATGAGGGTATTCACCGTCGCGTACGGCACGTCGAGTTTTGCGGTCTCCACCTCCCAGAGATCGGGCACGACGGAGCGCAGAGTGAAGTACATGGCGAAGAGCGCGGCGAAGAACATCAGCTCGCTGGCCAGCCAGACGATCATCCCGACGGTTGTCGAGTCTGGCCTGTTCACAGCGGGACGAACTGGCGCTGAGGGAGATGCAGCTACGGTTGACACGTCCCCATTATTACCCGGTTTGCAGGTGGAATTCACCTTGCACACAGGTTGCGGACGGCTGTTCTTCTACACGGCGTAGCAAGAACCGCGTGTTGGCGCGGATCGGAGCCTGTGAGATCGATGAGAAAATTCTCTCGCTCCGTCCGCGCGTCGGACTGTTTCGGCTCAGATCGGTCGGAACCCGGAGCGTGCGGGCCCGTGTCTCCTGAGGTGACAGGGTTCTCGTGGCCGCCGACTGCGCTGTTCGCGCCCGCGGTTACGATGTTCAGGTCCCCACACTCATCCGAGGAGTCATTGTGACCACCACCGCCGTGCCGCAGCCGCCGCAGACAACTGGGATCGACTCGGTCGATCTGCTCACCGGTGTGCGCGTCTGGCCGGATCTGCTCGTGGGACTCATGGGCGGTAAGCACATGGATGCCGACACTGCTGCGTGGGCGATGGACCAGATCATGGAGGGCAGTGTCCCGGACGTGACCATGGCGGCGTTCCTCGTGGCCCACCATGGGAAGGGTGAGACCGTCGAGGAGATCTCCGGCCTCGTCCGCTCCATGTATTCGCACGCGGTGGACCTGCCGGGCCTGTCCGACGCCGTGGACATCGTGGGAACCGGAGGTGACCGGGCCAAGACGGTGAACGTGTCGTCAACAGCCTCCTTCATCATCGCCGGAGCAGGCCAGAGGCTCGTCAAGCACGGGAATCGTGCGACGTCGTCTGCATCGGGGTCCGCTGATGTACTCGAAGTGCTCGGGCTGACGCTCGATCTGTCCCCCGAGCAGACGATCGCGTTGGCACATGAGATCGGGATGGCATTCGCGTTCGCGAACGTCTATCACCCCGCGATGCGCTTCATCGCGCCGGTCCGCAAGCAGATCGCGGTGCCGTCCGCGTTCAATGTGCTGGGGCCGCTCACCAACCCGGCTCGTACACGCGCGACGGCCATCGGGGTCGCAGACAGCGCGATGGCCCCGCTCGTTGCGGGAGTCCTCGCCGGTCGGGGCGATTCGGCACTGGTGTTCAGGTCCCGGGACGGGCTCGATGAATTCAGCACGACTGCGGTGACCGACGTCTGGGAAGTCCGCGACGGCGCTGTGACGGAACAGCCGATCGATGCGCAGGACCTCGGGCTGCCCCGCGCGACGAAGGGGGATCTGAGAGGAGGCGACCCCTCTTTCAACGCCGACGTCATGCGGCGGACGCTGGAGGGGGAGACGGGCCCGGTGCGGGACATCGTTCTCCTGAATGCGGCTGCGGCACTGGTTGCCGCGTCCCCGGACTCCTCCGGTTCGCTGCTCGAACGGCTCGTCGGGAAGTTCGCCGTTGCCAAGGAGGCGCTAGATTCCGGTGCAGCAGTCGCGAAACTCGACGCGATGATCGACGGATCCAGGCGCCTTTCAGGGAACTGATCCCTCAGCAGCGCGACCCGCTCAGTGCGCGGCACGGAAGCGCGACATCCACGCTGCTCGAGCTGATTCGACACCGGCGGGATCTCCGCACCACGGGCGGCTGGAGCGGACGGGGCGAGCCGTTCCGTTCGACATCCACGCGATCAGGACGTCGGTCTCCTCGTCCGTGGTGTGGGGAGCGACGGGATCATAGGGAGCGACGTATTCGGCTGTCTGGCGGAGTGCCTCGATCACAGGGAGCGGACTGACCCCCGGCGGGCACGTCCCCGCAGCCGCGAGACGGCCGTGGCAGATGATCGCTATGTCCCAACCGCCGTCGGCCCGCCGCTCCGCTCCGACGATCTCCTCGATCACGCGCAGGGCGTGTCGGGAAGCGAAGCGAGCTGCCGCCGTCAGGGTGGAACCGACGGAGTCGCGCGCTACGCCGGCAGCCTCGAAGCGCTCCTGTTCCGCGAGGGCGGCGATGCGCTGCCCCGCTCCCGTGAGGAAATCGTGGGGTCTGCCGGCGAACAGCCTGCGCAGCCCCTCAAGGCTCTCGGAGTACACGTCCGGATCCCACTCTCCCCCGCACGGCCCATGGCACCTGCCGACCTGGGAAGCAGGACACGGAGTGAAGCGCGCTGAGCGAGGGGATTGAGTGCAGGACTTCAACGGGAAGATCGTCTCCAGGAGCGCTTTCGCGTCACGAGCAGCGGCCGCTGAGCGGAACGGCCCGATGAAGCGCCCGGAGCCCACGCGTGCGTGTGTGATCGAGCGGATGGCCGAGAGCCGTGGGAATTCGTCGCCGGTCTCGACGAGCCAATGGCGGACATCCGGCCGCTTCGACCGTCTGTTGTAGGGCGGCTGCAGCTCTCCGATGAGCCGCACTTCCCGCACCCGGGATTCCAGGACGTTCGCACAGAGCAGGGGACTGACTTCCTGGGCAGCCGTGACCATCTCCGTCATCCGCCCGCGTGTTTCCGACTCGGTGAAGTACGACCTCACTCGTGACGCGATGTCCCCACTGGAGCCGATGTACAGAACGCGACGGGAGCCGTCGAGGAACGTATACACTCCTGGCGCATGCGGGAGCGAGTCTGCCAAATGGGCCTTCCGCCGTCGACGCGACCAGCCCGCGCTCCTGATGGTCGACAGATCCTCCAGGGTGGTGATCCCGTAGGTTCCGTAGATCTCGAAGAGGCCGTGCAGGACACCGACGGTGGCACGCGCGTCTGACAGCGCACGGTGGTCCGGCTGGACATCGGTGCCGAAATACGAGGCGAGTGTCGCGAGCTTGTGGTTGTTCACCTCAGGTCGGGGGAGCACCTTCCGCGCGAGCGTGACCGTGTCGAGGACCCGGGGGCCAGGCCATGGATAGTCGAGGCGCAGACACGCTGCGCGCAGGAAGCCCACGTCGAAAGGCGCGTTGTGAGCGACGAGGACCGCGCCCCGCATGAACTCCAGGAAGCTCGGGAGTACCGATTCGATCACGGGGGCATCCACGACCATCCCGTTCGTGATGCCTGTGAGTCGAGACACGAACGGGGTGATGACGGAGCCGACGGGCCGGACCAGCGTCTGGAACTCTCCGATGACTTCGCCGCCCCGCACTCGGACTGCGCCGATTTCGGTGATCGCGTTCTCCGTCGAATGGGCTCCAGTCGTCTCGAGGTCCACGACGACGAATTCGACGCTGTGCAGCGGCGTGCCGAGGTCCGCGAGGGCCATCTGACCACCGGCGGTGTGAGTGTGTGTGCGATCGAAGGTCGGCATGGAGTTCATCGTCGCATGCGAGACGGACACGGGCCGCACGGTTCACGGCGGGATGCGGTGAGGGCCGCAGTCACACCTCTCGGCCGTCGGAGAACGGATCACGGCGGGTCGGCAAGTGGGAGAAGAGGACGGCGGCAGAGGCGACGATCACTGCGATCACGACCAGCAGGAGCCATCCGGGAACCGGCCGGAAGAAGACGGTGACCACGAAGAGCACGAAGGCTCCGCCCAGAGCGCCGAAGAGTCCCAGCACGAGTGATGGCGAGGTTGTGCGCCACCCGATCGGCTGGGGCTCCGGCGGAACCCAGTCCGCGTCGTCGAGCACGTCGCGGATCTCGTCCGGCGTGACATCCGGGACGGTCGATGTGTGCCAGTGGATGTTGTCGACGAACGACGACCACGTCGTGTCATCGACTCGCTGGTCGTCGGGAAGCGACTCCGGCACCGACTCGTCGTCGGGACGACCACTGTCGTCGTCTTCGCGGTCAGGGGGATCCTCGGCCCTCGAGCTCACGTGAGGCCCCCTGCCTGCGCCATGAGCGCCGCGCGCACTGCGTCCGCGATGACATCCGCGTCGTAGTCGAGGGTCGCCACGTGGCGGCTGCGCCGAAGCGCGACGATGCGCGGGGACGAGCTCAGCCTGCTGCGGAGGACGCGCAGCGACCGTGGTGCGACGACGCCGTCACGGCCGGAGACACAGACTGTGACAGGGCAGTCCACGAGCCACAGTTGTTCTCGAAGGGTCCTGAGGCCTTGCTGCAGGCTTGCGACTGCGCGGACAGGAGTCCGGTCGTTGGCGTCCTCGACGACGCCGGGCTTCTCGATGTCCCCGCCGATGGATGCGACCGTTCGGACGAAAGGCCAGAGGAGCGGAGTCAGGGGCGCGAGAGGGGAATCGACGAAGAGAGCCGGGTTGACAGCGATGATGGTGCGGGGGGCTCGCTCGACTCCCAGTGCGAAGGAGAGTGCTCCTCCCATCGACTGCCCGACCACGACGACTTCGGGATGGTCCGCAGCGAGGGCATCGAATGCGGCGATCGCCGATTCCTTCCAATCCTCCCAGCCGGACCTCTGCAGCTGCCGCCACGTTCCGCCGTGTCCGTTCAGCCGAGGCACGCTCACGGTGGCGCCGGTGTCGACGAGCGACTCCGCGAGGGGCCGCATGGACGAGGGGCTTCCGGTGAATCCGTGGAGCAGGAGAACCGCGGGAAGCTCAGTGCCGCCCCGGTGATGCCACGGTGCATGCTGTGAACCCGCACCCGGCGCGATCCCATCGTCCGTCGTGACGGGTTGTGGGCTGGTGTGCGGGGAGAGCGACGACATGTCATCAGCATCCCATACGTGCGCATCGCGCTGAATCTCGGCATCCGCCCGTCGCGGGCGCCGTCTCCCACACGCGTCCCGGAAGCTGTTCCCACGAGGCGCTTGCGCCGGGGCCCGGACACCGTGAAGCGACCATATAGTGGTCTCGAGCCCATGGTGCTGTCGAACCACGAGCGCGCAGCAGTTCACCGAACGGAAGCAGGTCGTCAGTTGTTCTACTGGTTCCTCAAGCGCATAGTCGTCGGTCCGATCCTGCGTGTCCTCTTCCGCCCTTGGACTCGGGGTCTGGAACATCTTCCGGTGAAGGACGGCGCGATCATCGCGGCGAACCACCTGTCGTTCATCGACTCGATCTTCGTTCCGATCGCCGTTCCCCGCCCTGTCGTCTACCTCGCGAAGAACGACTACTTCACACGGCCGGGTGTGCGCGGAAGCGCACAGCGGTGGTTCCTGCGCGTCACGAACCAGCTTCCGATGGATCGTGGCGGGGGCGCCGGTTCGGAGGACTCGCTGCGTTCCGGCCTCGAGGTCCTGCGGGCTGGAGCCCTCCTCGGGATCTATCCGGAGGGGACCAGGAGTCCGGACGGGAAGCTGCACAGAGGGCGCACCGGTGTCGCTCGGCTGGCGATCGCGGCGGGCGTCCCCGTCGTCCCCGCAGCCCTCATCGGGACGGATGCAGTGCAGCCGAAGGGGCGGACGGTTCCGAGGATCCGAAGAGTCGGGGTGGTTTTCGGCGAGCCCCTCGACTTCGCCCGGTACGAGGGGAGGTCGGGCGATCGGCACGTGCTGCGATCCGTCACCGACGAGATCATGTACGAGATCATGAGGCTGTCTGGCCAGGAGTACGTCGATACGTACGCTGCCTCCCATAAGCCGAAGCTCCTCACTGCCGATCCTCCGGATCCCGCCGACCCATCGGCGCCCGGCATGCCGGACCAGCCGGGGTCGGACGCGTAGCTCCGCTACTCTGCGCGCCCGGCCGCGGAGCGTGACGAGGGGCACAGGACCGGGGTGCCGGCAGTGTTCGATTACTGCGGTAACGGCGACACGCTGAATCGTTATCCGGCGCGTGCGTGACCCGGGGCGCGGAAGCCCATACGTTCATCATGTGCCAACAACCCCGGCGTGCGGGACGCGAGGTGTAGAATCATCTGCACCAGCCCACCGTCACGTGCGCCCTGCTTCCCCCAGGGGTGAGAAGGAGGAGTCGGTGTGAACCGCTCTGAACAGGAATCGACGCAGATGCAGTCTCTGCCGCGCGACGCGCAAGGACTGCTCTTCGACGACGATATTCCGGCTCTCGATGACGAGGCGGGCTACCGCGGGCCGACCGTCTGCAGCGTCGTCGGCATCACGTACCGACAGCTGGACTACTGGGCACGGACCTCACTCGTCGTGCCGTCGATCCGGGCTGCTACCGGATCCGGCTCGCAGCGTCTCTACAGCTTCCGCGACGTCCTCGTCGTGAAGATCGTCAAGCGGCTCCTCGACGCAGGAGTCTCCCTCCAGCAGATCCGGGTCGCCGTCAGCCATCTCCAGGGGCAGGGAGTCGAGGACCTCTCGCAGATCACACTCATGAGTGACGGGTCGTCGGTCTTCGCCTGCACGTCTGCCAATGAAGTGATCGACCTGGTCCAGGGAGGGCAGGGAGTGTTCGGCATCGCCGTCGGGCACGTCTGGCGCGAAGTGCAGGGGACGCTGTCGGAGTTGCCGAGCGAGCGCCCGGAAGACGAAGTCGCGCCTGTCGATGAGCTCGCGGCACGCCGCGCACAGCGTTCCGCGGGATAGAGAACGACCGTCACCGTCCCAGCAGGGATGGGAGACACTCACAGGGCGCCTGGCCGGGGAAGCGGCAGGCGCCCTGAGTCATGTCCCCGTGTGTGCGGTGTCCGATGCACGAGGACGCAGAAGAGGACGACACGACGAAGAGGACGGTCGTGCCGAAGCGGATCGGCTATGAGAACAGAGCAACCGGCCAGGTACGGGTGCGTACGAGTCGAGGAGCTGAATGACTCGCCGGTCTGCTGAGGAAGTTCTCCGGAGAGCCCCGGGTGAGTCGAGACGCCCGACTGTCAGCGGCGATCGCGGCGGCGGCGCAGCGGGACGTCTGCCGCGGCTTCATCGGTATCGCTCACGGATGTATCGGTCAGCGCCGTTGTGGAGCCCTGCGCCGCAGAGGCCGTCTGTGCGTCGGAGCCGGACTCGGAGGGCCCGGTCGGAACCGATGCTGACGTCTGAGCCGACGGCGATGCTGAGTCCTCGAATCCGCCTGGAACGTCGTGCCCCACTGCCGTCGTGTTTCCCGCCGACCGACTGATGTCTGCCGCGTCACGTCGCTCGTCGCGCCCACGGATGGTCGCTGTGCGAAGTGCACGGTCCAGGAGCGAATCGAATGTTCCGGCGAGTTCACTCGCGGTGTGGCCCGGCCACGAGTGGATCGGGCGCGCGGATCCCTGGGCCTGCTGGAGTACGGTCCGTTCGCCGATGGGTGGCGTGAGGACGAGCGGGCCGAACATCTCCCTCATCTCCTCGACCCGGAAACCGTGCTCACGAGACTTCGTCCGCACACGGTTCGCGATGATGCCGAGAGGCTGCAGGTCCGGTGCGCCGCGCCGCCGCAGCTCTGCGACCGCGCGGAGGGCCCGGTCTGCCGCTGCCACCGAGAAGAGGCCGGGCTCCGTCACGACCGCCACCCGTTGGCTCGCCATCCACGCGGCGCGGGTGAGGCCGTTCATCGACGGAGGGCAGTCGATGATCACGAGCCGGTAGTCGTCACTGACCGTGGAGAGAGCGTCCTTGAGGCGCCGCAGGAAGCGTTCCGACAGCGTCGGACGGTCGAATTCCGCAGACCGAGGACTTCCCGGTATCACGTCGAGAGCACCTTTGGCACCGCCCGACCAGCCGGAGGGGACGATCGCCTGGGAGACGATCTTCGCCTTGGGCGCGGCGAGGACGTCGGCGATGTCGAGCGGAGTCGTCACAGGCACGTCGAGGCCTGTCGATGCATCCGCCTGGGGGTCCATGTCCACGACTAGCGTGGGGAGCCCGCGGTTGTGGGCTGCGGAGGCGAGGCCGAGTGCGACTGAAGTCTTCCCGACGCCGCCCTTGAGGCTGGAAACGCTGATGACGAGCACGGTATCTACCGTAACCGATCAGCGGTGCTTTTCCGGAGGGCAACCCGCCCGGCGCGGTGAGTCATTCTTCGACCTGAACCTGTGGGGCCTCGACGCGGATGCTCGCTCCGCTGGGCCCAGGAGCGACCATGACGCGGGTCGTGATCGCCTGCTGGAGCTCCGCGACGTGGGAGATGATGCCGATCGTGCGTCCCCCCGTCCTCAACCGGTCGAGCACTGCCAGCACGTCGCTCAGGGTGTCCGGGTCGAGGGTGCCGAAGCCCTCGTCGAGGAACAGCGCGTCGAGGTCGATTCCGCCCGTCTCTGCCCGGACGGTGTCGGCCATGCCCAGCGCGAGAGCTAGGGACGCCATGAAGCCCTCTCCGCCGGACAGTGTCCGCGGGTCGCGGGACTCGTCCGTGAAGGTGTCGACGATCTTGAGCCCCAGCCCCGTTCGGCGGTCGCCCCTGCGTCGCTCCAGATCGTGCTCGAGCCGGTATCGCCCAGCCGTCATGTCGACGAGTCGGTCGGATGCGTGGACGGCCACTTCGGCGAACAGCGCTGCCAGCGCATAGGAGGAGAGGGACATGCGGCTGGCGGCATCCGTGCTGGTGCCCAGGACGAGTTCAGCAAGATCGATGTCCCGCTGAAGCTCTGTGATCCTGTCCTCGTCCTCGGTGCGATCGGCGAGGGTGCGGCGGAAAGCCGCGTGCGCAGCCGTGGCCGCCGCCTGAGCGACGGCGCCGTGCTCTGAAGCGACGTCGGCACGCGCACGGTCTCGCTCTGCGTCCGCCTCTGCCTGCTCGGAGGCGTCAGTGAGGGCGTCGTCGGTACACGTGTCGTCACGAGCCCGGATGATCGGTGGCGACTCGCGCCTCAGCGCCAGACGCGTGGCGTGCTCGCGGTGTGCGTCCAGCTGCTTCTCGAGGTCCTCGAGCGGCAGAGCCGCAGCGGCTTCGAGTGATGCCACGTCGGCAAAGGGGGAGTCGGCGAGTGCCGCGGTGAGATCGTTGGTCCGCGTGCGCATGTCGCGACGTCCTCGTTCGGCTTCACCACGTGCCTGCAGCCACGTGGTGCGTGCCGTCGTGAGTCGGTCGAGACCAGCACGTGCACAGCGGGCCGCGACCGAATTCGACGGTTCGACGACGCCCAGCTTTGTCCAGGATGAGGGAGCCTCCGCAACGCTCGACTCCGAGCTTTCGTCGAACCGGCTGCGGGCTTGCGCATATGCCGTTGACGTTCGCGCATACGCGGCGTCCGCCGTCGCGACGGCCGCACGTGCAGCTTCGAGGCGAGGTCCCACGTCACGGAGGGCCGCGCCGGTCGAGGCCATCGCAGCCCGGAGCTCCACGCGCTTCGTGACAGCTGACTCCGCTTCCGCCAGACGCTCTTCGAGCCGGTCCGCCTCGATGCCTGCGGCTGCGGCTCGTGCGGTGGTGAGTGACTGGTCTGCGCCTTCGTACGAGGCCTCTGCAGCGGCCAGCGCGGAACGGGCGGCTGTGTCTGCGGCTTCGTCGTCGGCCTCGTCGTCCGGTGACGGGCCCTCACCGGTGGGGCGCGCTGGATCCGGATGTTCGCATGCGCCGCACACGGGGCAGGGCTGCCCCGCGACGAGGGTGGCGGCCAGGGACCCGGCGGAGTCCTCGCGCATCGCTCGACGAGTGGCCTCGAGGGCCCGTGCGGAGGCTTCCGCAGCGTGCGAGGCATTGATGAGGCGCGCGTGTGCAGAATCCCGCTGTGCGATCGCGGTCTGCACCGCCGCGATCGCACGCTGGTGCTCCCGAAGCTGGTCACGTGCCGACGCGATGTCTTCAAGTCCGTCGAACGTGGTGCGGAGCCGCTCGGATTCCGCTCTGAGCTCTTCAGCTCTCGCTTCGTGGCCCGTCAGGATCGATCGGGCGCGCTCTGCTTCTTCTGCGGCAGCGGCCGCTTCCGCTTCCGTGTCCGCGACCAGTTTCTCGAGGATTGCGCGACGGGCGAGTCCGTCTTCTGCACGGTCCAGATGCGCTGCCGCGGCAGCGATGTCTTTGTCGGTCAGCTCGTCGAGAGGGACCCTCGCCTCTGCCGGCATGGCCTTCAGCGCCTCGTCGCGCGCGCGACGGGACGCGTCGTCCAGCCGCGCGGCTTCTGCCTGCGCCCTCTGCAGTGCCTTCAGCTGGGGACTCAGGGAGTGCGCGGCCCGTGCGCGGTCGGCCTTCAGCCGAAGCGCTTCGCGTTCGTGCAGTGCTGCTGCCCACGTGGCCTCGTCCTCGCGCAGGGCGGCGAGCGCGGTGCGGTCTTCGATACGCTGCTGCCATCCCCGTGCGGCCTCTTCTGAGGTCTTTGCGCACCGCTCCGCGAGCCGGGACGTGAAGTCCGCTACTTCCGCCCGCTCCCGGGCGCTCACGGCAATGACCCTCAGGAACGCCAGCGTTTCGACGACCGTGGGAGTCGCAGTGGGAAGCGGGGCCGTCTCCCACGAGGAGTGAGCCGCGGATTCGAGAGCGAATCTGCGCTCGTGGTCGCCCTTCTCCGTGAGGCGGCGGGCACGGGTCGCCCGTTCGCCGAGTACGCGTTCGACCGCACGGAAGTGCTCTGTCGCGAAGAGCTTCTCGAGGATCCCTTCGCGCTCCGTGGGATCGGCGTGGAGGAATGCGGCGAAGTCGCCTTGGGGGAGGACGACGAGCTTTGTGAACTGCGCGGCGTTGAGTCCGACGATCGCGTCGAGGAAGGCCTGGGTCTCCTGAGCCGTGCGGGAGATGCCCGCCCACTCGCCGTCGACCCACTCCGCGAGCGCGACCGTGTGACTCTGGGTCGTCATCCCAGTTCCCCTCTTGCGCGGTCGGAGGTACTGAGGGGTCCTTTCGATGCGGAAGCGCCGGCCGGAAGCCGTGAACGTCAGTTCGACGCGCGTCGGGTCGGTGGGTGCTGCGAGGTGCGAGCGGAGGTCGGATGCCGATCCGCGAGGGCCGGGCACGGTGTTGAAGAGGGCGAAGCACAGCGCGTCGAGGATGCTGGTCTTACCAGCGCCCGTGGGCCCCGCGATGAGGAAGATGCCGTCGTGGGACACGGAATCGAAATCGATCGTCTGTCTGTCCCGGAAAGGGCCGAAGCCTTCGATGACGAGATGGTGAGGACGCACGTCACACCGCCCCTTCCGCCGGACCCGCACCCGTGTGCACCTGTGCGAGCGCGGCCGAGAATCGCCGGGTCGCGTGGTCGGGCGGAGGCCCGCCCCGCTGCGTCTGGTGGAAACCCGCGAATACCTCTTCGTCCGTGAGGACAGCGGTTCCAGCACCAGCGCCGGCTCCCGGGACGGTCGTCGTCCGCGTGAGCTCCGTCCAGGACATGCGGATGAAACCTGGGAACGCCGAACGCAGCCGGTCGACAGCACCGGGGACCCGCTGCGGATCGGTGAGTTCTGCGGAGACGAGTGCGTCCGGGTGGTCAGAGGCCTGAGCGATGACATCGCGCAGTGTTCCGCGCAGCGTTCGCACGGGTCGGAACTCCGGGACGGTGTGTGCTGTCACGAGCGGCGTCCCCAGACCGTCTGGCCCCGGGGCGGGGGCGAACTCGACTTCGACGACCTGTTTGGCGAAACGTGCCTCCCCGAACGAGAAGGGGAGGGGCGACCCGCTGTACCGGATGCGGTCGGAGAGGGCCTGTGGACGGTGGACATGGCCGAGTGCGGCGTAGTCGGCGTCAGCGAAGACGGAGGCCGGAGTCACGCCGACCCCGCCCAGGGAGACATCGCGTTCGGATTCGCTGGAGACGGAGCCTGCGACGAATGCGTGTGCCAGGACGACCAGGCGATCCTGCGGGGCGTGCGCGTCCCGGTGTGCGACGACTCGCGACATCGCAGCACCGAGCACAGCCGCATGGGTGCGTCCGGCTGCACGTATCCGCTCCCACACGAGCGATGGCTCCAGGTAGGGGATCCCGTGCACGGAGACTGCGGCACGAGGGTCCTTGTCGGTGAGCACCGAGCCGTCCGGGGCGAGCCGTACAGGACGGACGATGTCGGACAGGTGCGTGCGGAGATGGACACCCGCACGGTCGAGGTGATGACGGTTGAGCCCCAAGCGCACGAACGAATCATGGTTGCCGCTGGAGGCGACGATGCGGACACCCCGGTCCAGCAGCCCGGACACCGCGTACTCCCACAGACCGAGTGCGTCCGGGTGGGGGATCGCACGGTCATACACGTCGCCGGCGATGAGGACCACGTCGATGGCGCGTTCCTCCACCGTGGTGTGGAGCCAGTCGAGGAACTTCCGCTGCGCATCGGTGAGGTCGACGCCGTGCAGGCGTCGACCCAGGTGCCAGTCAGAGGTGTGAAGGATCCGCATGCGGTTCAGGGTAGCCAACGGCGCGGACACAGCGGCGGCGTCCGGGATCCGGCTCCCGCGCCCCACCCGCACGTGTGCCCGAACCCACTTGTACAGTGGTCGTGTTCCGCAGGACGCGTCGTGAACCGGCGCCGGAAGAATCGAGTTCGAATGTTCCAGAAGGTGCTTGTCGCCAACCGTGGCGAAATCGCCGTCCGTGCTTTCCGCGCAGCCTACGAGCTGGGCGCGGAGACGGTGGCCGTGTTCCCCTACGAGGATCGCAATTCCGAACACCGTCTGAAGGCGGACGAGGCGTATAAGATCGGGGAGAAGGGCCACCCCGTCCGTGCGTATCTCGACGTCTCCGAGATCATGAGGGTGGCGAAGGAATCCGGCGCTGACGCCGTGTACCCCGGCTACGGCTTCCTGGCCGAGAATCCTGACCTCGCCCGCGCGTGCGAGGAAGCGGGGATCGCGTTCGTCGGCCCGAGTGCCGATGTCCTGGAGATGGCCGGGAACAAGGTTCATGCTCTCGAAGCCGCACGTCGAGCAGGTGTGCCCACTCTTGAGTCGACGTCACCGTCAGCGGACATCGACGAGCTGATCGAGCAGGCCGCGAACATCGAGTACCCCCTCTTCGTCAAGGCGGTCGCCGGTGGAGGGGGACGCGGCATGCGTCGCGTGGACAGCGACGACGGTCTCGTCGAGGCCCTGAAGGCCGCCATGCGTGAGGCGGAGGGCGCATTCGGCGACCCGACCGTCTTCATCGAGCAGGCGGTCCAGCGTCCGCGCCACATCGAGGTCCAGGTCCTCGCGGACGACCAGTCGAACGCGATCCATCTCTTCGAGCGCGACTGCTCGATCCAGCGCAGGCACCAGAAGGTCATCGAGATCGCGCCCGCGCCCAACCTCGACCCCGAGACCGCCGCGGCGCTGCACGCCGATGCACTGAAGTTCGCGCGTGAGATCGGCTACCAGAACGCCGGCACCGTCGAGTTCCTGCTCGAGACGGCAGGGTCGCGCGCGGGCAAGCACTCGTTCATCGAGATGAACCCTCGCATCCAGGTCGAGCACACCGTGACGGAAGAGATCACAGACATCGACCTCGTGCAGGCTCAACTCCTTGTGGCGGCCGGCGGGTCGCTCGAGGAGCTCGGCCTGTCGCAGGACATGATCCAGGTGAAGGGCGCCGCACTGCAGTGCCGCATCACCACAGAGGATCCTGCGAATTCTTTCCGACCGGACACCGGTGTCATCACGGCCTACCGATCCGCCGGCGGCGCGGGAGTGCGGCTGGACGGCGGGACCGCGTACGCGGGCGCTGAGGTCTCCGCGCACTTCGACTCGATGCTCGTGAAGTGCACGACCCGCGGTCGCACCTTCGCGCAGGCCGTCGATCGCGCGCGCCGCGCACTGGCCGAGTTCCGGATCCGCGGTGTCGCATCCAACATCGGGTTCCTCCGCGCGGTCCTCGCCGAACAGAAGTTCCGGGACGGCGACGTCGCGACGACCTTCATCGACGACCATCCGCACCTGCTGGATGCCCGTGTCGGTGCGGACCGGGGGTCGAAGATCCTGGAATTCCTCGCGGACGTCACCGTCAACCGTCCGCACGGGGACGCACCCGTCACCCTCGACCCCGTCGACAAGCTGCCGGCTGTTCCGGAAGACGTGGCGTCACGGCCCGCACCCGCCGGATCCCGGCAGAAGCTTCAGGAGCTGGGCCCCGACGGTTGGGCGAAGGGTCTGCGGGAACAGACAGCACTCGCCGTCACGGACACGACGTTCCGGGACGCCCATCAGTCGCTCCTCGCCACTCGTGTGCGCACGAAGGATCTCGTGACACCGGCGGAGTATGTCTCCAAGATGACGCCGGAGCTGCTGAGCATCGAAGCGTGGGGAGGTGCGACGTACGACGTCGCACTCCGCTTCCTCGCGGAGGATCCGTGGGAGCGCCTCGCGAAGCTGCGCGAAGCCGTCCCCAACATCAACCTGCAGATGCTGCTGCGAGGACGCAATACCGTCGGCTACACGCCCTACCCGACAGAGGTGACGGACGCGTTCGTCGCAGAGGCGTCCGCCGTCGGCGTCGACATCTTCCGCATCTTCGACGCACTGAACGACGTGTCGCAGATGCGTCCGGCGATCGATGCGGTGAGGGCCACCGGGTCCGCAGTCGCGGAGGTCGCCCTCTGCTACACCTCGGATCTGTCGAGTCCGAACGAGACCCTCTACACGCTCGACTACTACCTGCGTCTCGCGGAGCAGATCGTCGACGCGGGGGCCCACGTCCTCGCCGTGAAGGACATGGCGGGCCTGCTCCGCCCGGCCGCCGCGACCAAGCTCGTGACCGCCCTGCGGGAGAACTTCGATCTTCCGGTGCATGTCCACACGCACGACACCGCAGGAGGACAGCTCGCGACACTGCTCGCCGCCTCGGCTGCGGGAGCAGACGCCGTGGACGCAGCGAGCGCGTCGATGGCGGGCACGACCAGTCAGCCGTCACTGTCCGCTCTGGTCGCCGCTCTCGAGAACACCGAGCGGGACACAGGTCTGAGCCTGTCCGCCGTCGGCGATCTCGAGCCGTACTGGGAGTCCGTGCGGAACGTCTACAAGCCGTTCGAATCAGGGCTGCCGGGACCCACCGGTCGTGTCTACCGGCACGAGATCCCGGGCGGACAGCTGTCGAACCTCCGTCAGCAGGCCGTTGCACTGGGGCTGGGGGAGAAGTTCGAGGAGATCGAGGCGATGTACGAGGCGGCAGACCGGCTCCTCGGCCACCTCGTCAAGGTCACGCCCTCGTCGAAGGTCGTCGGCGATCTGGCTCTGCACCTGGTCGCCGTCGGAGCGGACCCCCAGGAGTTCGAGCAGAACCCGGAGCGCTTCGACGTGCCCGACTCCGTCATCGGATTCCTGAACGGTGACCTCGGCGACCCGCCAGGTGGCTGGCCGGAGCCGTTCCGGAGCAAGGCACTGCAGGGACGCACGCACAAGGCGCCTGCCGCAGACCTGGATCCCGCGGATTCCGCCCTGCTGAACGAACCCGGTCGGGAGCGGCAGGAGACGCTCAACCGACTCCTGTTCCCGCAGCCGACGAAGGAATTCGGGCGTATGCGCGACCAGTACGGAGACCTGTCCGTGCTCGAGACCTCTCTCTACCTCTACGGCCTTGCGGAGGGCGAGGAATACAGCGTCCTCATCGACAAGGGCAAGGCACTCCTGGTCGGCATCCAGGCGTTCGGACCCGCCGATGAGCGCGGTATGCGGACCATCATGTGCACGCTCAACGGGCAGCTGCGTCCGATCTCCGTCCGTGACCGTTCTGTCGACGTCGACGTTGCAGCGGCGGAGAAGGCCGACCCGGACAACGCCGGCCACGTGGCGAGCCCCTTCGCCGGTGTCGTCACCCTCCAGGTGGAGCAGGGCGCCGAGGTGAAGGCAGGGCAGACGGTCGCGACGATCGAAGCGATGAAGATGGAGGCCTCCATCACCTCGCACATCGACGGCACGGTCGCACGGCTGGCGATCGGACCGGTCCAGCAGCTCGAGGGCGGCGACCTCGTCGTCGTGATCGATGCCTGACCGTCCCATCCGGCATTACGGTGACCCGGTGCTGCGTACCGTGTGCACTCCGGTCACCGCGTTCGACGACGCGCTGCGTGCGCTCGTCCGGGATCTCGCGGACACCGCGGCCCCGGACGGGCGCGCGGCGGTGGCCGCCCCGCAGATCGGGGTGGACCGGCGTGTCTTCGCCTACCACCTCGACGGCAGGGTCGGACACGTCGTCAACCCCGTGGTCGTGGAGACGGGGGGACGTCTGCGCGACATCGACGAAGGGTGTCTGTCAGTCCCCGGACTCTGGTTCCCCACTCCCCGGTGGGAGACCGCAGCGGTCGAAGGGTTCGATGTCGACGGCGCACCCGTCCGCGTCGAGGGCGAAGGCGTCTTCGCCCAGATGCTCCAGCACGAGACCGACCACCTGGAGGGGATCGTGTACATCGAGACCCTCCCCAAGGATCGGAAGAGGGAAGCGCTGGGCGCCGTCCGTCGCTCGGACTGGTTCTGACAGCCCGGAGGACCGTGCACACAGACCACTCACCACAACGAACAGCAAGTGACGAAGGAACGAGGCAACATGGTCATCGAACGCGCCGGAGTCGTAGGCTCCGGACTCATGGGATCCGGCATCGCAGAGGTGCTCGCTCGCGCGGGACTCGACGTCGTCGTCCGTGACATCAGCGAGCAGGCGGTCGACGCGGGCCGCGCCCGCATCGAGAAGAGCCTCGCTCGCGGGGTGGAGCGCGGCAAGCTCTCCGAAGACGAGCGCGACGCCGCCGTGGCGCGTCTCCACTACACGGTCGACATGAAGGACTTCGCGGACCGCCAGCTGATCATCGAAGCGGCGAGCGAGAACGAGGACATCAAGAAGGCGATCTTCGCGGAACTCGACGCGATCGTGACCGCGGAGGACGCGATCCTCGCATCGAACACGTCGTCGATGCCGATCATCCGGTTCGCGCAGTCGACCTCCCGGGCCGACCGCGTCCTGGGGATCCACTTCTTCAACCCGGCGACGGTCCAGCCGCTCGTCGAGCTCGTCGTATCCGAGCTCACGGACCCTCAGGTCGTCGACACCGTGGAGTCATTCGTGACGGACGTGCTCGGGAAGGTGGCCATTCGGGCGACCGACCGCCCCGGGTTCGTGGTGAACGCGCTCCTCATCCCGTTCCTGTTCTCTGCGATCCGCATGATCGAGGCCGGACACGCGACGAAGGAGGACGTCGACACCGGGATGGTCAACGGATGCGCTCACCCCATGGGGCCGATCGCACTGGCGGATCGGGTCGGCCTCGACACGTGCCTGTTCGTGGGACAGAGCATCTACGAGGAGACGGGCGACCCGGCGGCGAAGCCTCCCGTCCTCCTGTCGCGCATGGTCGATGCGGGAATGCTCGGTGTGAAGTCGGGACGAGGGTTCTACGACTACAGCGCGAAGTGACCCGCAGCGGCCGCTGAGGGCGGCACGCGCGACGAGGGGCCCGGACCGGTAGGTCCGGGCCCCTCGTCGCGTGGAGTGCGCAGCACTCATGCGCGAATGGCTGCGACCGATTCGTAGGCGGCGACGCGCACGCAGGTGGCGACGACCTCGGCGGCTTCCGCCACTTCTTCCAACGGCGGCATCGTCGGTGCGATGCGGATGATCGCGTCGTCCGGGTCCACCCCGTGCGGATGCGTGGCGCCCGCGGGGGTGAGCTTCACCCCGGCCTCGGCCGCGAGCTTGACGACGTGGGACGCCGTGCCGGGCGGAACCGCCAGCGTGATGAAGTAGCCGCCGGCAGGATCCGTCCACGCGGCAAGATCATCAGGACCCAGCTCGCGGGTGAACACTTCGTCGACCGCCGCGAACTTCGGCGCGATCAGCTCCGCATGCTTCCGCATGTGGTCGCGCACCCCGTCGGGCGATCCGAAGAACCTGGCGTGACGGAGATGGTTCACCTTGTCCGGGCCGATGGAACCCGCGGCCGTGTGGTTCGCGAACCACTCGACCATGGCGGGGGAGGCACCGAAGAAGGAGACACCGGCACCGGCATGGGTGATCTTCGACGTCGACGCGAAGACGAGCGGGCGATCCGGGTGCCCGGAGCCCGCGGCGATGCCGAGGACGTCGATCGGCTCAGGGTGGGGCTCCCTCAGGTGGTGCAGCGCGTACGCGTTGTCCCAGAGCACCGTGAAATCGTCCGCCGCAGCGGTGAGTTCCATGAGTGCGCGAGCACGGCGCTCGGAGATCGACACCCCGGTCGGATTCGAATGGACCGGGACGATCCAGATCCCCTTGACGGTGGGATCGCTGCCCGCGAGCGTGGCGACCTGCTCCATGTCCGGGCCCTCCGCGTCGGTGGCGACCGGTACCAGGTCGAAGCCGAGCGATTCGGCGACTCCGAAGTGCCGGTCGTAGCCCGGAACCGGACAGAGCATGCGGACCGGCTCGCCCGCCCACGGTCCAGACGATCCCGGCCGCCCGTGCAGCATCATGAACACGAGAGCATCCCGCATGAGGGTGAGCGATGACGCACCCTGCGCGAGCAGCTGCGCCTGTGGGACACCCAGCAGGGGGGAGAAGATCTCGCGCAGCTCCGGCAGACCGTGGAGGCCGCCGTAGTTGCGGGTGTCCGTCCCATCGGCCGACCGGGTGTCACCGGGGGCGACCGCGGTGAGCAGGGGATCGGCCAGGTCCAGCTGTGCGGCAGACGGCTTGCCGCGCGTGATGTCCAGGCTGAGTCCGCGGGACGCGAACTTCTCGTAATCCGCTGTCGCCGCCTCGAGGCGGGATGCGATCTCTTGAGGTGTGAGCGAGCTGAGGGACATGCGCGATCCGTTTCATCGTGGGTGAGTACGGGTGAGCCTGAACACCCCAATCCTAGACGGGGTCGCAGGGCGGGGGTGCGGCGGCCCGCCTCGCCGTTCGCCCGGGCGGACCGTGCGACGACGCTGATCCGCTCTTGTGTAGTGTCGCCCGCATGAGACGATTCGAACCCTCCACGGTCCGGGCACAGATCGACGCGACACTCCGCGGGCTCGGAGCGGATGACCACACACGCACCGTCTGCGCGGACGTCATGTACGACACGGATCTCATGGGAGTCGACTCGCACGGGATCTCGATGCTCCCGTACTACGCGTCCGAGATCGCGAAGGGCCATCTCGACCCGGCCGCGCAGCCCGATGTGGCGCACGCATTCGGGGCGGTCGTGAGAGTCGACGGGAAGCGCGGGTTCGGACACACGGGTGCACACCTCGCGATGACCGAGGCGATCGAGGCGGCACGGAGCTTCGGTGTGGGCATCGGCGTGGTCAATCGGACGAACCACTACGGCGCGGCAGGGTACTACGCCCGAATGGCGGCCGACGCGGGATTCATGGGCGTCTCCCTCTGCTCGACGGCGAACGCGCTGCAGGTGCCGCACCGCGCCAAGCACGCCCTCATGGGGACTAACCCCATCGCCTTCGCGGCCCCCGTGCCCGGTGAACAGCCCGTGCTCGTCGACATGTCGACGACGACAGTGCCACTCAACAAGGTCAAGGTGTACGGGCTGAAGGGCGAGGACCTGCCGGAGGAATGGGCGGTCGACGGCGAGGGAACGCCGCTGCATGATGCGCAGGAGATCTATCGTCGGCTGGAGTACGGGAAAGACGGGGGAGTAGGCCTGCTTCCCCTGGGTGGACAGGGATTCTTCACCGGTGGTCACAAGGGATCCGCGCTTGCGACGATGGTGCAGATCCTGTCCGCAGCGCTCCCCGGAGCAGGCCAGCCCGGCAATGTCGACGGGTATCAGGACATCGGGTACTTCTTCCTGGCGATCGACCCGGCGGCGTTCGGCGCGCCCGTGGACGCGGGAGAGTACGTGAGGGAGCTGCGCGACACGGTCCGCGCGATGGAGCCGCTCGATCCGACCGCGCCGGTCCAGGCGACCGGGGACCGGGATTTCCTGACCAGAGCGGAACGGCTGGACCGAGGGGTGCCTCTCGCCGACGCGCTCGTCGACCAGCTCAGGTCCCTGAGCGCAGACCTGGGAAGTGAGTTCGCGCTGGCTGAGAAGGCGTGACCGGCACGACCGACGCGTGGGGGAGGACCGGCCAGCGGGCGGTCGGTCCGGCCCGTGCGGGTCGCGACCGCGACGGGGCCGGGACCCGATTCGGAGAAGCGGCCTCGGTGTACGACCGGGTGAGGCCCCGGTACCCGGACGAGCTGTACGGATGGATCCAGGAGGTGCACCCGGAGCCCGGCCGAGTCGCTGATGTGGGGGCAGGCACCGGCATCTTCGGTGAGGGGATGACACGGCGTGGTTGGTCGGTGGTCGGCGTCGATCCCGACACGGACCTGCTTGCATTCCATCCGGAACCCGTACTCCTCGGAACGGCGGAGTCGCTGCCGCTCGACGAGGGGAGCG
Organism: Brevibacterium yomogidense; assembly: GCF_016107685.1. Classification (GTDB taxonomy): domain Bacteria; phylum Actinomycetota; class Actinomycetes; order Actinomycetales; family Brevibacteriaceae; genus Brevibacterium; species Brevibacterium yomogidense. Next base: position 678,574 of record NZ_JABASY010000002.1, on the reverse strand, counting down.
TCGACCTCGTGACAGTGGCACAGGCCTGGCACTGGATCGACCCCGCGCCCGCCTCGGCGGAATTCCGGCGGGTCCTCACCGTGGACGGTGCGGTCGTCGTGGTCCTGAACCAGTTGGACGTGCGCCTCGAATGGGTGCTGCGCCTCGCACGGATCATGCATGCCGGTGACGTCTACCGCCCGGCATGGAGACCGCACCTGGAGGGCTTCGGGCCGCCGACCTCAGCACAGTTCCCCTTCTCGACGACCGTGACGGTCGACGATGTCGTCGCGCTGGCGTCGACCCGATCGTACTGGCTGCGCAGCAGTGAGCGTATCCGCAGGCGGGTCGAGGGCAACATCCGGACGTTCCTTGCAGCGGAAGGACGGTCCCTCGCCGCAGACGTCGGTGACCACAGCGGGGGAGACGTGTTCACGCTCCCGTACCTGTGCCTCGGGTACCTCAGGCCGCGGCTGCGCTGACGGAGTGCCCGCACAGCGGAGGGCGGTCGGATGCGCGTGTGCATCCGACCGCCCTCGGTGAGACCCCTCGTCCGGAATCGCGGGAGGAGCCTCAGCCCTCCGTCGCGGGAGAGTCGCCAGCAGGGGCGTCCGCGCTCGAGCCGGAGGCTGCCTCAGAAGCGATGATGTTCCCCGCAGCCCCACTGTTCGACGTGTGTGCGACGGAGATCTTCCGGGGCTTCGCCTCTTCCGCCACGGGGATCGTGAGGGTGAGGACACCGTCTGCGTAGTCCGCGCTGATCTCTGCGACGGCAACGCGATTGCCCAGCGTGAGCTGACGTGCGAACGTGCCCGTGGGGCGTTCCCGGGTGAGCCACTTGACGTCTGCATCAGGCAGAGCGGCACTGCGTTCGGCTCGGACGGTGAGGGTGCGGTCCTCGATGTCCACGTCGATGCTCGCAGGATCGACTCCGGGCATGTCGATGCGCGCGACGAAGGTGTCGCCGTTGCGGTAGAGATCCATCGGCAGACCCACCGAATTCGGTGTGCGCGTGACTTCGGAGAAGAAGCGGTCGATGTCGCGGATCGGGTTGAAAGCGGTTCCGGTCATGATGCATTTCCTTTCATTCGACGTGCTGTGGCACAGGCGGGGCCTGCTCTGGTCTTGAGCGGGACAGCGCCCGTTACATTGAGTCCAACACACTCAACTCTAGCGCTATTCCCGTGCAGAGGGAAGAGATCTCCTGCCCACAGGGCAGGGCTGGGGTCAGGCAGGCGCCCTTGATCGAACGCATGATAAAACGAGGGGGGTCGTCATACGGCGACTCGACGCGACGACGGGGGAGAGGTCTATGTCTGCGAGTGCGATCGCGGCGGCACTTGTGCCGATCGCCGCTCTTCTGGCGCTCGGTGTCCTCCTGCGGAGGTTCCGTGGCTTCTCCTCGCCGGACTTCTGGGGAGGTGCGGAGCGTCTCGCGTACTTCGTCCTGCTCCCGACGCTTCTCTTCACGAACATCGCGACAGTCGACTTGGCCGGCGTCCCGCTGGGACGTGTCGCGGTGGCGGTCGTCGTGCCGACCCTCCTCGTGACCATCGCGCTCTTCGCGCTGCACCGCGTCGTCGCGCCGCGGGCCTCCGCCTTCACCTCCGTCCTGCAGGGGTCTGTCCGCTTCAACACCTATGTCGGGGTGTCCTTGGCCGTGAGCCTGGCGCCAGGGGAGGGGGCAGCTCTCGCGGGTGTGGTGGGCGCAGTCCTCGTCCCTCTCGTGAATGTCATCGCGACCCTGGGTTTCGAGGTCTTCCTCGTGGACAAGGGGTCGTGGCTTGCGCTCATCGGGAAGATCGTCCTCAACCCCCTCGTCCTCGCATGCGCTCTGGGTGCGGTGGTGGGGGCGCTCCCGTTCGAGCTTCCGACGATCGCACTGACGGTCCTCGATCCGCTGGCCGCGGCGGCGCTTCCCATCGGACTGCTGTGTGTCGGGGCGGGGCTGCGGAGGATCGAGGTGCGCACACATGCGGTGGGCCTGGCGGTCGCCTCTGTCGTGAAGCTCCTCGTGCTGCCTGCCCTCACGCTGGGTGGGCTGGTGCTCATGGGGGTCAGCGGACCTGTGGCGGTCGTCGCGCTGATCTTCCAGTCGATCGGGACGGCGAGCACGTCCTACGTGCTGGCCCGGCAGCTGGGCGGCGACGCGTCACTCATGGCTGCGCTCATCGCATTCCAGACGGCGGCGTCGTTCGTCACCCTGCCGGTCGTGCTCCTCGTGGGGGCGTCGGTGCTCTTGTAGCGTGGTGGGGCGCGCGAAAGGGGTGCAGTGCTCGTGAGGGTGAATGGCGCGCGGCCGTCATGGATGTACTTAACATAATGTAGATTATCGGCGCGACGCGTGCGGCGCGGTTCGGGGATGTGCGGATGGGATGCGCCTCGAGTCCGCAGCGGCCGTCGCGTCATCCCAGCTGCACGCCTCATCCCAGCTGCACGGGCACCAGACCGGCTCGTGTCCGCTCGCTGATCTGAGACAGCGTCCGACCGATGGAGGGGTGCAGATACGCGAATCCGCTGTCCAGGAGCTTCCGCGGTTCCACCCACCGGCTCTTGAGCACCAGCTCCGCTTCGGTGCGGATGATGCGTGCGCCCGCCTCCAGCGACCATGCCGGCAGCGGAACGCCGATGCGGGTGCCGACCCCGCCGCCCAGGTGCGCGCGCACTTCGCGCATGAAGGTGTCGTTCGTCACCGGCTGCGGAGTCGCGAGGTTGATCGGACCCGTGAGCGTATCCCGTGCGAGCACGTGCCGGACCGCGCGGTACACGTCCTCGACGTGGATCCACGACATGATCTGAGCACCGTCCCCCTGGCGCCCTCCGAGCCCCAGCCGTGCGAGGTTGATGTTCGGGTTGAGGGCTCCCCCGGCGCCCAGCACGATGGACATCCGGAGTGCGACCTTCCGCACGTCGACCGGGGCGTCCCACAGCTCGTTCTCCCAGGCGCGCGCCACCGCGACGGAGAATCCGGTGCCAAGCTCTCCCGTCTCCTCGTCCTGCGGGCGGTCGCGGGCGTCGCGGTAGATCGTGCCGGTGCTCGCGTTGAGCCACACGGGCGGGTCGCTGCACTCTGCAAGCGCCCGACCCAGTGCGCGCGTGGTCTCTGTCCTCGACCGGAAGATCTCATCCGCAGTCCTCTTCGTGTAGCGGCAGCTCACGGATCGTCCCGCCAGGTTGATGAGAGCGTCCGCGCCTGCGAGCACGCCGCCGAGGTCCCCTCCCCACCCCGCATCGGCGCCGCTCCCCCGTCCGATCGTGAGGACGCGGTAGCCGTCCTGGACGAAGCGGCGCACCAGATGAGTGCCGATGAACCCGCTCGCGCCGGCGAGTACGACCGTCTGCGAGGTCATTCCGTTCTCCTTCACCTGCGGTCCTGTGGTTCGGCTGGTTCCGCCGGCTGCTCCGGTTCGGGCGGTTCTGCGGGTTCGGTGGCCTCTACGGGGTCGGCGTGGATGCGGTCGAGAAGGTCGATCGCGTCGTGCGCGAGCTTCCGACCGCCGGGCACGCGGGTGAGCCCGACGAGACGGCCCATCAGAGGGGCGAGACCGTCGATGAGGAGCGCTGTGCGGCGCCTGTCGGGGCTGGTGTCGAGGACCCAGAAGAGCGTGACCCCCATGTACGCGAGCCAGAGCAGTTCCGGCAGCCTCTCCCCCACACGGCCTCCTGGTGCGTTCGTGGAATGGGCGACCGCCTCCCGCATGAGGCCCACCGCTGCGGTGCGGGCCTCTGCGGACGAGGCGGAGAACGGGCTCGAGGGTGAACCCGTGCGCAGTGCGGTCCCGAGCAGCGTCGCCCCGAACGCATGGTAGGGCGCCATGACGGCGACTCCGGTGTGCAGGACGACGCGGAGGTTCTCTGCGAGCGTCCTGCTCTGCGGACCGCCTGCCCGTACGCGGATCAGGTGCTCGCGCTGGATGCGCCGGTAGAGCTCCTGGACGAAGGCTTCCTTGCCCTCGAAGTGGTAGTACGCGTTGCCCGTGGAGACACCTGCCGCCTGAGCGATGGCGCGCATGGTGGTCGCCTCGTACCCCCGCTCGCGGAACATCTGCAGTGCGGTGTCGGCGAGGAGTTCCCGTGTGCGCTCCCTCTTCGACGCGGGAGCGCCGACTGGTGCCGGAGTGAGGGGTGATCGCGTGTCCATGGCACCACCCTAGCTTGTTTTGAACACGTTCAAAATGGTCTCGCGCAGACGAATCGGCGGCCGTGGGAGTCCTCCCACGACCGCCGATCGATCCTCACCGCGCGAAGAGCCCGGCGCGGCAGTTCACGTGCGAATCATGCGGCTCCCAGTTCCGGCTTCCCGGACCCCGCATCACCGTCGTCGGAACCGGTGCCGTCGTCCGCGAGTCCGTTCTCCTTCGTGAGCCCGGCTTCCTCGCTGCACACCGGCCAAGCGCCGGGTCCCTGCTCCTCGAGGGTGTTCTGGGCGACGCGGATCTGCTCCGTCCGGCTCGCGTCGTGCGGCATCCCCTCACCGCCGAACGCCTCCCACGTCTGGAGCGAGAACTGCAGACCGCCGTAGTAGCCGTTGCCCGTGTTGATGCTCCAGTCGCCGTCGGACTCGCATTCGGCGACACGGTCCCACACGGATCCGGAATCGGCGTGCGCGGAGGCACCCGCGCCCGCGAAACCCGTGAGGGCGATCGCGCCGGCTCCGCCCAGCAGTGCGATCCTGCGGAGGCTGCTCGTCATGGTCTTCACGGTGTCGTTCTCCTTCGGAGCGCAGGGCGGGTGCTCCCCGCCGGGTGCGCGCCTCGATGTCGTCCGACGTCGTGCGTCTGCACGGCGTGCGCGGACCCGACCCCCTGCAGGCCCGCTGCCCGGGGTCGGTGACCACGCCGCCACGCACGGTAGTGAACACGGCGCGGCGACGGAAGCCTGTCCGGGAGCCGCAGTGGTCCGCATCCCCTCAGAGTCGTCTCAGTGCGACCTGACCGCGCTGATCCCGCGTCCCCGGCGAGCGCGGAGACACCTAGGAGACACCTGCGGGCGTCAGTCGACGTACGCGGCGAGGTGCTCCCCGGTGAGCGTCGACTCCCCCGCGCGTGCACGGCCCACGAGTTCCGCCGGCGTGCCCTCGAACACGACGTGCCCGCCTTCATGACCCGCACCGGGCCCCATGTCGATGATCCAGTCCGCGTGGCTCATGACGGCCTGATGGTGCTCGATGACGATGACGGACTTGCCCGCATCGACCAGGCGGTCGAGCATCGCGAGCATCGCCTCGACGTCCTGCAGGTGCAGGCCCGTGGTCGGCTCGTCGAGCACGTAGACCTCACCGTCGCCGGCCATGCGCACGGCCAGCTTGAGCCGCTGACGCTCTCCGCCTGACAGTGTGGTGAGCGGCTGCCCGATCGTCACGTACCCCAGCCCGACATCCACGAGACGGCCGAGGATCTTCGCGGCCGCCGGGACCCGGGCCTCGCCTTCGGAGAAGAACCGGTGGGCCGCGGCAGCGGACATGCGCAGCACCTCGGCGATGTCCCTGCCTCCCAGCGTGTGCTCGAGGACCTCGTCCTGGAAGCGGCGGCCCTGGCAGCTCTCGCACGGGACGGACACGCCCGCCATAGTCGGGATGTCGGAGTAGATGACCCCGGCCCCCTTGCAGGTGGGGCAGGCGCCGTCGGAATTGGGGCTGAACAGCGCGGGCTTCACGCCGTTCGCCTTCGCAAACGCCTTCCGGATGGGTTCGAGCAGTCCCGTGTAGGTCGCGGGGTTGCTCCTGCGCGATCCGCGGATCGCCGACTGGTCGACGATGACCACGCCGTCACGTCCTGCCATCGAGCCGTGGATGAGCGAGCTCTTGCCGGACCCGGCGACCCCCGTCACAACCGTGAGTACGCCGGCGGGCACGTCGACGTCCACGCCGGCCAGGTTGTGCAGATCCGCACCGCGGATCTCGATCGCGCCTGAGGCGGTCCGCACCTCCGGCTTCAGCGTGACCCGGTCGTGCAGGTGCCGTCCTGTGGGTGTGTCCGCCCCCGCGAGGTTCTCGACGCTCCCCTCGAACACGACCTGCCCGCCGGCGGCCCCCGGTCCCGGACCCAGATCGACGACGTGGTCCGCGATCACGATCGTCTCAGGCTTGTGCTCGACGACGAGGACGGTGTTGCCCTTGTCCCGCAGCTGGAGGAGCAGTTCATTCATGCGGGAGATGTCGTGCGGGTGCAGGCCCGTGGTCGGCTCGTCGAACACGTAGGTGACGTCCGTGAGCGGTGAGCCCAGCTGGCGGACCATCTTGATCCGCTGCGCCTCTCCCCCGGACAGGGACCCGGAGGCGCGCTCCAGCGACAGGTACCCCAGACCCAGCCGGACGAGGGAGTCGAGGAGTTCAGTGAGGCCGCTGAGCAGGGGCGCGACGGACGGCTCGTCGAGCCTGCGGACCCACTCCGCGAGCGCCGCGATCTCCTGGGAGCAGGCCTCCGCGATGGACATCCCGTCGACGCGCGAGGAGCGGGTCGCCTCGCTCAGGCGGGTGCCGCCGCAGTCGGCGCACGGGACGTAGGTGAACGCGCGGTCGACGAACGCGCGGATGTGGGGCTGCATCGACTCACGATCCTTGCTGAGCATCGACTTCCGGATCCGCGGGACCAGCCCCTCATACGTCGAATTGATCCCCCGGAACTTCATCTTCGTGGGCTCTTTCCAGAGGAAGTCGCCCATCTGCTGCTCGGTGAACTCCCGGATCGGCCGATCCGCCGGGATCAGGCCGGACTCCGAGTAGAACTTCACCATCCAGCCGCCAGCCTTGTAGCCGGGGATCGTGATGGCACCGTCGTCCAGGGACAGGGAGTCGTCGAAGAGTGCGGTCAGGTCCACGTCGTGGATCGTGCCGGTTCCCTCGCAGCGGGGGCACATGCCCCCGACGATCGCGAACTCCCGTCTTTCGCGCTTCGTCGAACCGTCCGGCTGCTCGATGCTCACCGCGCCGGCACCGGAGACGGACGCCACATTGAACGAGTACGCCTGCGGCCCGCCGATGTGGGGATGCGCGATCCGGGAGAAGAGGATCCGCAGCATCGCGTTGGCATCCGTCGCGGTGCCGACGGTGGAGCGAGGGTTCGAGCCCATCCGCTCCTGGTCGACGATGATCGCGGTGGTGAGTCCTTCGAGGACGTCGACGTCCGGTCGGCCCAGCGAGGGCATGAACCCCTGGACGAACGCGGGGTACGTCTCGTTGATGAGCCTCTGGGACTCCGCCGCGATCGTCCCGAAGACCAGTGAGCTCTTCCCCGAACCGGACACGCCCGTGAAGACTGTCAGACGCCGCTTCGGAAGATCGAGGGAGACATCCCGGAGGTTGTTCTCACGCGCGCCGTGCACGCGGATGCGATCGTGGGAATCCGCGGGGGTGATCGCTGCTGTCACGTCGATGCTCCTGATCGGGAGGGGGCGGGGCGGGGGCGCTCCGGTTTCAGAGCGAAGTGTAGGGGAACGCGTCGAAGAGCTCCGCTCGGGGGACACCCGTCCCCCCGCCGGGCTGGGAGCGTTCGCAGGTGAGGGAGATCAGGACGCCCTGTGCCCGTGTGACATGGGTGTCGTCGAGACCCAGCGCGGGACGCCGCTTCTGTGCGGCCCGGATTGCCGGTGAAGCGCAGAGCTGCTTCATCCAGCGCAGGTCGGAGGCGGAGGTGACGAACACCGTCCCGGGCATCGGATACCCGCGCACGATCCGCCCCGCGGAGAGGGCGCCGGTCACGTCCTGCACTTCTTCGGACGTGCGCAGCGCCACCGACGTGATCACGCCCGCGAGCGCGGTCACGCCCGCGAGGTCCCGCGTCATCTGCGCATGAGCGAGAGTCCGCGGGTCAGCCGCGAAGAAGCCGGCGCGCGCGACGCGCGCCGACGGTGACAGTCGACTGTGCCGTGCTGAAGGCGCGGTCAGTCCGCTCCCCCCGCCCGGGCACGCGCTCCGACACGTCGCCGAGGACGCGCGTGAGACGCTCTTCGGTCCAGTCGACCGCTCCCCCGGGCGCGGCGGCCTTCGTGGCGCCGGTGCGTGCGACGCGTGCCGCGTTGCCAGCATAGTGACGTGCTGTCTGGGCTGCGGTGATCGCCGTGCGGGACGCGGTGCCAGCGGTGCGCGCAACGGTGTCGGCAGCACGCCGCAGCCTTCTGCCGGTGGTCCATTCGACGGATTCGTAGACGTCGTCGGGCTCGATGGGCTCGCGCATGCTGGTCATGCCCCTATGATCCCCCGGTTCGGGCGTGCAGGTCAACGACCGGTATGAGGGCCGTTCCAAGTCGATCGGGAATGTCTTCGCACGGTAGACTGTTGTGTTCGGTGAAGACGACTACGAGTCGACCAACCCATAGTAGACGCGGAGAAGTGAGAGACATATGAGCGAACGCAGCCTGCGAGGGACACAGCTGGGATCCCGGAGCCTCGAGTCGGAGGCGGGTGTCGAACCCGCACCGCGCCAGCTCATCGAGTACCGCTGCGACGACGGCCACACGTTCACGGTGCCGTTCTCCGTCGAGGCGGACATCCCCTCCCAGTGGGATTCCGGCACACACGGCATGGGGACGCGCGTCGACGGCGGGGCCGTGGAAGAGGTGGAGACGAAGCCGGTGCGCACCCACTGGGACATGCTCCTCGAACGACGGTCGTTCGAAGAGCTCCAGGTGCTGCTGGACGAACGCCTGGCCTACCGGCGCGGAGACCTGCCCGCGTCCTCCTGACCTGCTGACGCGCCGTCTCCGCCCCGGCAGGAGACGACAGTCAGTGGCCACGGACAGCGACGGGGCCCGCACGAGTGCGGGCCCCGTTTCGCTGCCTCCGCGTGGCTCCGGGCGATCACGGTGTGCGTCTCCGCAGACTGACGGCGGACAGGACGATCGAGGCGACGATCCACACACCGATCGCTGCGACATCCGTGCCGTAATCCGTGAAGCCCGCCCCCGAAGCCGCTGCGTCGAGTGCATCGAAGCCGTAGGACAGCGGAAGGACGTCCCCCACAGTCTCGAGCACCGCGGGCAGTCGGTCCCGCGCGATGAACAGCCCGCCCAGCAGCACCTGCGGGAAGACGAATGCGGGCATGAACTGGACCACTTGGAACTCCGTGGCGGCGAACGCGCTCGCGAGGAGGCCCAGAGCGGTCCCCAGCACTGCGTTGAGCACCGCGACCGCTGCGACGCCGAACGCTCCTCCTGACAGGTCGAGGTCGCACACCCACACGGCGAATGCGACCGTCACCGCGGTCTGCACGACGGCCAGCAGGCTGAACGCCAGCAGGTATCCCACGAGCAGGTCGAGCTTGGACAGGGGCAGGGTCAGTGCCCGCTCCAGAGTCCCGCTGCGTCGTTCCCGCAGCGTCGCGATCGAGGTGACGAGGAACATGACGACGAAGGGGAAGAGCGCGATCATCGCGGGCCCGATGTCCCCGAACGTGTCCGTATCGGTGAACATCCACGCGACGAGTCCCGTGAGCAGGGACGGAACGACGAGGAGCAGCCCGACCGTGCGCGGGTCCCGCCGGACCTGCCTCAGGACCCGGAGGGTGACTGTGAGTGTGCGCGCCGGGGACATCACGGCGGGTCCCCGTGCGGTGCGATCATGGTGAGGAACGCGGCCTCCGGGTCTGACTCCCCGGTCGTGCTGAGGAGTTGCGCCGGCGTGGTCGAGGTGAGCATCCGCCCGTCCCGCATCAGCACGAGGCGATCGCACCTCGTCGCCTCGTCCATGACGTGGCTGGAGACGAGAAGCGTCTTCCCGGAGGCCGCCAGGCTGCGGAAGAGCGACCACAGCTCCGCACGCAGGACGGGGTCGAGGCCCACTGTCGGCTCGTCGAGGACGAGCAGGTCCGGCCCACCGAGCAGTGCCACGGCGAGTGAGACGCGATTGGCCTGGCCGCCCGACACCGCCGACACGGGGCTGTTCCTCACGGTGTGGAGATCGCAGAGGTCGATGACGCGCTCGATCTCTGCGCGAGGCAGGTGGAGGAGCCCCGCGAAGTACCGGATGTTGTCTGCGACGGTGAGGTCGGTGAAGACCCCGCTCGACTGCATCATGTAGCCGATACGCGCTCGGAGCGTCGGTGACCCGGCCGGTGCCCCCAGGACCTCGACCGTCCCGGACACGCCTCGCTGGATGCCCATGAGTGACCGAAGGAGCGTCGACTTGCCGCTCCCCGACGGGCCCAGCAGACCCGTCACACCGCCCGTGGGGAGGGTGAGCGAGACGTCGTGGAGCACAGTGCGGCGACCTCGCCGGACTGTGAGTCCGCTCACTGCGATGGCCGCATTCACCATGCGCCGAATCTACGCCCGTCATGACACCGGGACAAGGCGCCTCTGGGGGGCCTCCGGTCAGCGTCCCGTGAGCGCCCGGAGCTGTCGTCCGCGCCTTTGGACGCCCCAGCGTGCGACGCGTACGAGTGCCTCGTTGATGATGTCGCCGTCCATCTTCGATTCGCCGAGCTCCCGCTCGACGAACGTCACGGGCACTTCGACGATCCGCAGACCCGCGTCCTTCACACGGCGGGTCATGTCGATCTGGAAGCAGTACCCCGTCGATTCGACGCCGTCCAGATCGAGGCTCTCCAGCGTCTCGCGTCGGAACGCGCGGAAACCGGCGGTCGCATCGTTCACGCCGAGGCCGATGAGCAGGTTCGCGTAGAGGTTCGCCCCGCGCGACAGGAGATGGCGGTTCCTCGGCCAGTTGACGACGGCGCCGCCCGGCACCCAGCGGGAGCCGATCGCAAGGTCCGCGCCGTCGCGCACGGCGGCGAGCAGCTGGGGCAGATCGCGGGCACGGTGGGAGCCGTCCGCGTCCATCTCGCAGATGATGTCCCAGTCGCCCTCCAGCGCCCAGTGGAAGCCCGCGATGTACGCGGCACCCAGGCCTCCCTTCACGGGATTGTGGAGGACGTTGACACGAGGATCGTCACCGGCGCGCCGCTCCGCCCAGTCCCCCGTGCCGTCCGGCGAGCCGTCGTCGACGACCAGGACGTGCGCTTCGGGCACCCAGGTGCTGAGTGCTTCGAGGGTGAGCGGGAGCGAGTCGATCTCGTTGTACGTGGGGATCACGACCAGGGTTCTCATCGTCGCCACTCTATCGGAGCTCCGGAGGTGCGACGCGGAGCCGCTGTGCCGGATCGGCAGCACCCGCAGAGCGCCGGGGGCTGCCCCGGAAAGTGTGCCCCGGCCTGCGCGGGGCATCGCATCGAAGGGGCGCCGGCGGCTCCAGAACAGGAAAAGGTCCGGCGGCTGGACCTTCGGGCCGCAACCTGAAGCAGGTCGCGTTGTCTAATGGTCATTGCCGCCGGACCTCGCCCCCACGGGGCGTCTCTCAGCAATCTACCCAGGGGTAACTGCTGTGGCAACCGTGGATCTCAAGCCGACTGCGTCTTCCCAGACCAGGCGGCGTGTCGCTGTCCCCGGACCCACACGTCGCGCACGACGGGCAGCGGGGATTCCCCGGACAGGTCCGGCAGCCCAGGGGTTCCGGAACGCGGATCCGTGCTCCAGGCGGCCAGACGCTCGTCCGCCACCTGGACGACGAGCTCTCCCACCTCCCAGCGCACAGCCGTCGCCTCGGCGCCGGGTGCGAGGACTCCGCCCTCGAACTGTCCGACGGCGCGGAAGCCGAAGCGAGTCGCCGCGTTGAAGGCGGCACGTGCGGAGATCCCCGTGCTGCTGCCGTACACAGCGGAGCGGAGTGTCGTCCACGGCGCTGACGTGTCCAGAGCGAAGCTCACCTGTGCGCCTGCGGACAGGAGAGGGGCGAGCGGCTGGTCGTGCGCTCCGGGGTCCAGAGTGAGGCCGATCCCGAGCCCCGCGAGCCTCGGCACGGCTTCGGAGGGGACGGGGCAGGTGACGAGCAGGCGCCAGAGCGCGCGCTGGGCCCGTGCCCGCACCTCGGCGTCGTCGAGAGCGTCGAGCACCGCGGTGAGGTCCGTGGCGTCGGCGACCACGATGAAGAGGGGCCGGTCGGCGGTCAGGTGCGACGGCAGGTCGGCGGCCATGATGGCTGTGGGCCCGTCCGGTGCCCCGAAGGGGTGGGCGGTGATCGCGAGAGCGTCCGGCGCCTCCTCGCGGAACACACGCACCGCCGCCTCCGGGCCCAGGACGTGCGCGGACGTGATGCCCGCGGACGGCAGCGACGCAGGGTCCGGGTCGCCCTCCCCCGTGAGGAGCAGCCCCGCGTGGACGAAGCCGGGCGTCACCAGGTCGCCGTCGAGATCGACCTTGGTGCCCACTGTCGCAATCGCCGCTTCGTCCTCACCGACCCACGCGACGGTCGGACCCGCGAACGACAGGGCGGTCGCGAACGGGTCGGCGCTCGAATACACGTCGCCGCGGAACAGGATGAGGGGCGTATCGGTCATATCGCGATTCTCGCACGCGGGGCGGTGCGTCCGGGCCACCCGGTAGGGTGGCGCTCGTGACACCACCGCTCATCGTGCTCGACACCCCCGCCCTCTACTACCGGGCGTTCCACGGCCTGCCCGACACCATCCGGTCGCCCCATGGCAGGCCCGTGAACGCGGTGAGGGGACTCCTCGACACGATCAGCCAGCTCATCGGCCAGTGGGGCACGCGCCGGATCATCGCGGTGATGGATGCGGACTGGCGACCCGACTTCCGCACGGCGGTCCTCCCGGACTACAAGGCTCACCGCATCGTGGATCCCGTGCGCGGGACGGAGACACCGCCAGAGCTCGAAGCACAGCTGCCGGTGATCTTCGATGCGCTGGACGCGCTCGGGATCCCCATCGCCGAAGTGCCGGGGACGGAGGCCGACGACGTCATCGCCTCGATCGTCGTGCAGTCCCCTGACGAAGACCTCGTGGTCGTGTCGTCGGACCGCGATCTGCTGGCACTCCTCATGCCGGGACGCAGGGTGCGCATCCACCGCCCGCGCACAGGGGGCCGCTGGGAGACCGCCGCCCTCGACGACCTCCAGCCCCTCTACGGCGTGGCGGACGGGGTCTCGTATCGGGCACTCGCAGCCCTGCGCGGCGACCCCTCCGACGGCATTCCCGGCGTGCCGGGCATCGGCGAGAAGACCGCGGCGAAACTGGTCGCGGGATACGGGGGGCTCGACGCCGTCATCGCGGCGGCGGAGCGCGGTGAGAAGGAGCACGGCCTCTCTCCCCGGAGGCGCGAGAACATCCTCGCCCACGCGGACGCCGTCCGTGCGGGCGAACGCGTCATGGACGGCCTCACGGACCTCGCGGTCGCGGAGTTCGTCGCGTCGGTCGCCGGCGAGCCCGACACCGCTCGCGTCGCAGACCTGGGCGCGACCTGGGGCGTCGAACGCTCTGCGGCGCGGCTGCTCGCCGCGCTCACCGGCGACGTCGTCGAGGTGCGCACGCGAGTGGAGCTGACGCGGGAGACCACTGTCGACGTGGTGCCCGCCGCCGGTGCGGCTCCCCCTTCCGAACTGGCCCCCGGCGCCGCGGTCCTCCCCCGTGAGCCACAGGTCGTGCCCACGGGGTGGGCCGCGGACTTCTGCGCGTTCGACCTCGAGACGACGGGTGTCGACCCCCACACCGGTCGGATCGTGTCGGCGGCCCTCGTGCCGTTCACAGGAGGGGTCGAGGGACCTGCCCGCACGTGGCTCGTCGACCCCGGGGTGGAGATCCCGGAGGCCGCCCAGCGCGTGCACGGGATCTCCACCGAGCGTGCGCGCGCGGAAGGCCGACCGACGGCCGAAGCGCTGCCGGAGATCCTCGCCGCCGTGAACGACATGGCCTCCGCAGGACGGGCCCTGGTCGGCCACAACATCGTGTACGACCTCACGGTGCTCGCGGCGGAAGCAGTTCGCGCTGGCCTCCTGCCGCACGCCGCCGCACTGCTCGAGACACTCCCCCGTGTCATCGACACCCTCGTCGTCGACCGGCAGGTCGACACGTACCGGCGGGGACCGCGCACGCTCACCGCTCTGGCACAGCACTACGGGGTGCCGCTGGACGACGCGCACGACGCGCTCGAGGACGCGCGCGCCGCGGGTCTCATCGCGCTGGCTCTCGCGGCGGCCTCGCCCACTGTCGGCTCCGCGCCGGCCGCGCGGCTGCACGACGACCAGGTGGTGTGGAAGCGCGAACAGTCCGCGTCGCTGCAGGAGTTCCTGCGCCGCAGACGCCCCACCGCCGTGGTCAACGGGGACTGGCCGCTCGAGCGCCTAGACTGAACCGCGTCCGGTCCGGGCGGACCGACGGACACCACACGATATCGACGAGGTGCACACGACGAATGGGATTCTTCTCGCGACTGCTCAACCGGCCTGGTGCCCAGGCCGACAAGCGCGTCGGATGGTTCGACCGCTCACAGACCGCGGTGACGCAGCGGGGTGAGGAGTACGCCGATCTCACCGACGAACAGCTCACCGATGCCGCACGCACCGTGTTCGACACGGGGAGCCGCGAGGACCAGCTCGTCCGGTTCGCCGCCCTCGCACGGGAGGCCGCGGCCCGCGTGCTCGACGAGCGCCCCTACGACACGCAGCTGCGGGGCCTGATCGGTCTGCTCGACGGGAATGTCGTCCAGATGCTCACCGGTGAGGGCAAGACGCTCGTCGGAGCGCTCACGGCCGCCGGCTATGCGCTCCAGGGCCGCAGGGTGCACGTCGTGAGTGTGAACGACTACCTCGCGGTGCGTGACCACGCGTGGATGAGCCCGCTGTTCGAGCTCCTCGGGGTGAGCGCGGACGCCGTGTCCGGTTCGATGACGGACACCGCCCGCAGGGACGCGTACCGCGCGGAGATCGTGTACGGGTCTGTGTCGGAGATCGGGTTCGACGTCCTCCGCGACCGCTTCCGCCTGCCGGGCGAAGAGGTCCGCGTCGAGGCCCGGGACGTCGTCGTCGTCGACGAAGCGGACTCCGTCCTCATCGATGAGGCCCGGGTTCCGCTCGTACTCGCGGGATCCACGAAGAAGGAGGACGCGGACCAGCGGATCGCGCGACTCGTCGCGCAACTGGACGTCGACGAGCACATCGAGGTGACGGAGGACCGCAGGGCGGTCTCCCTCACCCCTGCCGGCATCGACGAGGTCGAGCACATCCTCGGGGTGGAGCTCTACGGGGACGATCCGCAGGCCCTCGCCTCCGTCAACATCGCCCTGTACGCGCGCATGCTCGTCCACCGTGACGTCGACTACCTGGTCGTCGACGGCGCCATCAAGCTCATCGACGCTGCCCGCGGCCGCATCGCCCAGCTGCAGCGCTGGCCCGATGGGCTCCAGGCGGCTGTCGAGGCGAAGGAGAAGCTCGAGACGTCGACGAGCGGTGAGATCCTCGACCAGATGACGGTCGAAGAGCTCGTCCACTCCTACGAGCGCGTGTGCGGCATGACCGGCACCGCGCTGGCCGTCGGGGACGACCTCCGCGAGTTCTACGAGCTGGAGATCGTGGCGGTCGAACCGCACGAACCGGTCATTCGCATCGACGAACCGGACCGGCTCTACACGTTCCAGGAGTCGAAGGAGCGGGCGATCGTCGAAGAGGTCGCGGAAGCGCACGCGTCCGACCGTCCGGTGCTCGTGGGCACACGGTCGGTCGCGGAGAGCGAATCGCTCGCGGCGCGTCTGCGGGAACGCGGGATCGACTGCGAAGTCCTCAACGCGAAGGACGACAGCCGCGAAGCACAGATCATCTCCCGTGCGGGTGAGACCGGAGCGGTGACGGTGTCGACGCAGATGGCCGGGCGCGGAACCGACATCCGCCTGGGCGGCGAGGACGTCGCAGAGGCCGGCGGGCTGCTCGTGATCGGGGCCGGACGCTACGAGTCCTCACGGCTGGACGACCAGCTGCGGGGACGTGCCGGACGCCAGGGAGACCCCGGCAGCTCCGTCTTCTTCACGAGCCTCGAGGACGAGCTCATGAGCCGCGTGCCGGAGGCGCAGCGTTTCGTCGAGGAAGGCGATGAGACGGGACTCATCACCGCGAAGCGCGCGGCGCTGCTCGTGGAGCACGCCCAGCGGATGGCGGAGGGCGAGAACACGGCCGTCCACCGCGACACGTGGCGCTTCAACGAGCTCATGGCGCAGCAGCGCCAGCTGGTGCTCACCCGTCGGGAGGAGGTGCGCGAAGGTGCACGCGGCGTCGAGGAGCTCCGGGCACGACTGGGAACCGGCCGTGTCGAGGAGATCGAGGACGCCCAGTCGGCTTCAGTTCTCGACGACGCGATCCGGGACGTCCTGCTGTTCGCGGTCGATGACCGCTGGGTCGAGCACCTCGCGTATCTCAACGACCTCCGGGAAGGCATCCACCTGCGCACGCTGGCCCGGGAGAAGCCCCACGAAGCGTTCAACGAGGAATCGATCCAGGCGTTCTCGGGCTTCTGGGACGATGTGCTCGACCGCGCGGAAGGCGTCCTGCAGAACGCGGACTTCACCGCGGACGGACTCGACCTGCCCGCGCACGGTCTCAAGCGGCCGTCGTCCACCTGGACCTACCTCACGACGGAGAACGTGTTCGGCTCCGACCTCGAGACCATCGTGAAAACGCTCCGGCGGGGCTGAGCCCCGCCCGTTGAGGCGCCACCCGCCGGGATCATCTCCCGGCGGGGCTCACTCCGACACGACGCCTCGGCGGACCGACTCCGCCGCACGGCGGACCCGCACCGCGGTGGCGGGATCGCACACGTCCGCGATCTGACCGAGGATGTCGAGCGTCTGCTTCGCCCAGCGGACGAAGTCACCCGCAGCGATCCCGGAGCCCCGCAGGGTCGTGGACAGTGTGGCGCCCTCCGTCCAGGCGTACAGGAGTCGGGCGATCCCGAAATCGGGTTCTGGCGTGTCTGTGAGGCGGGCGGAGCTCTCGAGCTCCGTGACCGTCCGCCACAGTCCGTGCACCTCCAGTGCCGCCGCGTCGAGTGAGGGCGTGGGCATCCGCGGGAGCCCGAACGTCTCCAGCTGCCGCGCGGAGTACACGAGGCCCGAGGCGAGTGCGGCGATCTCCGGTTCACCGAGGGAGTCGAAGATCCCACCGCGGACAGCGAGTGCGGTGACGAGGTCGCGTTCCCCATAGATCCTGCGCAGGATGTGGCTGTCGGGGAGGAAGCCCACGGACGTGAGGACGTCGCAGACCCGTTCGAAGACCATCGCGATCGATGTCGTGCGGCCCTCGATCTTCGCTCGCAGGGACGCGTTCTCCGCTTCCAGCCTCTCCGCGCGCTCCGCCCACCGAGCGTGATGCTCCCGTTCCGGGCACGCATGGCACGGGTGACTGCGGATCTCCTCACGCAGCTCGTCGACGCGGGTGGAACCCGACGTCCTCGCACGTTCGCTCTTGTCCTTCTCCCGCGCTTCCGCAGTGGCGGTGGTCGGGTCCTTCACGCGTCCGTCCGCCAGCGCCTCGGCCAGGGTCTCCCCCAGGCGCCTGCGCTGCTCGACGACCCGGTGGTTGAACTTCTTGGGGAATTTCACCCGGCCCAGCTTCACGACGGGCTCCGTCACCTCGTGCGGTCGCAGATGCCAGACCCGTCCCTCTTCGGTGAGCACGCTCGGCAGCCGCGTGTCCGATTCCTTCCGCTGCATGGGGCTGATGACGACGCAGGCACCCAGCGACCGCTTCGACGGCAGCGTCACCGCGTCGCCCACACGCAGCAGGCCCAGCGACTCCATCACCTCACGCTGGCGGAACTTCGACCGGGTGCGCCGCTGCCGCTTCTCCTCCGCGGACACGCTGCGACGAAGCCTGGAGTACTCGGCGAAGTCGCCGCGATTGCAGGCCATCGACTCCCGATACCCCTCGACCGCCTCCTCGTTGCGACGCAGCTTCCGCGCGAGTCCCACGACGGCGGTGTCCGCCTGGAACTGGGCGAACGACGTCTCGAGGACACGCCCGGCCGATTCGATGTCCATCCGCGCGAGCAGATTGGCCGCCATGTTGTAGGTGGGGACGAATTGGCTCCTGAGTGCGTAGGTGCGCTTCGACGCGAGGGCGCCGATATCCGCGATGTCGAGCGCGGGCTGCCACACGACGAGCGCATGGCCCTCCGTGTCGATACCGCGCCGGCCGGCGCGCCCGGTGAGCTGCGTGTACTCGCCGGGGGTGATCTGCACGTGCGCTTCCCCGTTGAACTTCACGAGCTTCTCCAGCACGACGGTCCGTGCCGGCATGTTGATGCCAAGGGCGAGGGTCTCCGTGGCGAAGACGGCCCGCAGGTGACCGGCGGCGAAGAGATCTTCGACGAGCTCCTTGAACTGCGGGATCATCCCCGCGTGGTGGGCCGCGAAGCCGTGCAGCAGCCCCGACGAGAACGTGCCGAAACCGAGGATGCCCAGATCCTCCCGCGGCATCTCCTCGACGAGGTCGTCCAGACGCGCCTCGATGGCCTGCTTGTCCGCGTCGTCGGTGAGGTCCACGCCCCGCATGAGCAGCTGTTCGACGGCTTCGTCGCATCCATTGCGGGAGAAGATGAAGAAGATGGCCGGCAGCAGCTCATCGGACTCCAGCCGGTCGAGGATGTCCAGTCGGGACGTCCGCGGGACACGCGGCGGGCGGGAGGGCCCACCGCGGCCGCGACGGCCCTTCTGGCCGCGCCCGCGCCCGTGCTCGTGCTGGCGGATCGCCCGTACGAGGTCCGGGTCCAGATCGGTGCTGGACGCGGCCCGGAAGAGCCGGTGGATCCGACCGTCGACCATCACGTGGTTGTGGAGCGGCACCGGGCGGTGCTCCGTGACGACCACGTCGAGTCGGCCGCGCACCTCCCGCAGCCACGCACCGAATTCGTCCGCGTTGGACACCGTCGCGGACAGGCCGACGATGCGCACGTGGGCGGGGAGGTGGATGATCACCTCTTCCCACACGGGCCCCCGGAATCGGTCCGCGAGGTAGTGGACCTCGTCGAGGACCACGAAGCCCAGGTCGTCCAGCGCTTCACCGGAGTACAGCATGTTCCGGAGCACCTCCGTCGTCATGACGACGATCGGTGCGCCCCGGTTGATGGTGGTGTCACCCGTGAGCAGCCCGACGTTCTCCGGACCGTACTCCCGGCTGAACTCTGCGAACTTCTGATTGCTGAGCGCCTTGATGGGCGAGGTGTAGAAGACCTTCACACCACGGTGCTGGGCCAGTGCCACGGCGAACTGCGCCACGACGGTCTTGCCCGCGCCGGTGGGTGCTGCGACGAGCACGGAGCGCTCTTCCAGCAGGTCTTGGCAGGCGGTCCTCTGAAACCGGTCGAGGCAGAACCCCAGACTGGCCTCGAAAGCGGCGAGGGGGTCGTGCTCAACGCTCATGGTCACGTTCCTCTCAGGGAGCGGGGATGCCGCTCCCACCAGTGCTTCCGCCTGCTGCGCAGACGGGCGTTCCATGTAGTCAGTCTTCTGCCGGATCCTCCCACAGACCCTCGGCGATGAGGCGCTTCTTCCGGCGTCTGTCGCCCAGCAGGCAGATGACCCACGCGATGAAGAACAGCGTGAGCATCGGGATGACGAGGAAGAACATCGAGATCGCGTCGGGAGCCGGGGTGGCGATCGCAGCGAAGACGAACACGATGAGCACGACGATGCGCCACGATTTCCGGATGCGGTCCGCGGAGAGGATCCCCAGCATATTGAGCCCCACCATGAGGACGGGCAGGACGAACGCGATCCCGAACACCACGATGATGATCATGACGAACGTGAGGTAGTCCTGCGCCGGGATGATGTTGCTGGCCCCCGATGGGGTGAACGACGTGAGTGCGCGCACCGCGTTCGGCATCGCGAAGAACGCGAGGCTCGCACCGGCGAGGAACAGCGGGATGGATGCGGCGACGAAAGCCAGCGTGTACCGCTTCTCCGTCTTTGTGAGGCCTGGGACGATGAAGGCCCAGAGCTGCTGGATCCACACCGGCGAGGACAGTATGAAGCCGATGAACAGCGACACCTTGATCTTCATGTCGAACGGGGAGGCGATCCCCGCGTAGTTCAGCTCTGCGACACGTCCGTCCTGCGCCGCGATCTCCTCGACCGGCATCTGCAGGATGGCGAGCACCGGGTCGTAGAGGAACCATCCGCCCACCGCGGCGAGCATCAGCACCACGGCACAGATGATGAGCCTGTTGCGGAACTCGATGAGGTGCTCCGACAGCGGCATCCGCTTGTCGGGGTTCGCCTTCGAGCGCTTCCAGCTCTTTCTTCCTTCGGTCTCCACCGTCGTCGGGGTCGCGGGTCAGGAGTTCCGGCGGGAGTCGTCGTCGGGAAGGGCGTCGCCTTCTCCGCGCTTCGATTCCGGGGTGTTCGCACCGGTCACGTCGTCGACGGACGGGTGGGACGGGGCCTCGGTGATCTCCTGGCGCGTGTCGTCCTGAGCGTCACCCTTGTCCTTGTCGCCGCGCAGATCGTCCACCTCGGACTTGAAGACCTTGAGGGACTTGCCGATGTTCTTCGCGATCATCGGCAGCTTGGGCGCGCCGAAGATCAGAAGGATGACGATGACGAGGATGAGGATGTGGATGGGCTCCGGGCGCATACGTGCTCCTTGTGTTCGATGCTCTGGGACATTCTAGTCCTCAGGGCTCCGGTGGGAGTACAGGGACAGGGCCTCGTGGGTCACATCCGCCGCCCGCCGCACCGCGGCATCCGGATGGGCGTGTGACACTCCCCTGCCGTGCGCGCCCAGGAATCGGACCGCCCACTCCCGCCCGGCATGCGGCAGCTCGAGCGCCACGGTCCCCGGCCCGTCGACGTCGTCGCGTCGCGAACCCCCCGCGGTCTCCACGTCGATGTCGTCCGCGAGCCACGCGGCCTCGGGTCGGAGAATCAGTGCGAGGCCGGCATCGTCTTCCGCTCCCCCGTGCGGGGCGGGGTCGCCAGCCTCTGCCTGCGTGGGGTCCGAGGCGGTCTCCCGGGCGACCGGCACCTCGGCGACGGTGTTCCGTGACTGTGCGGAGGTGCCGGCCGGCTGTGCGGAGGGGACGTGCGAGGAGGGGACGGCCGCACGGATCCTCTCGACCGCGAAGGACCGTTCGCCGCCGGAGGTGAGGCAGTGCGCGTCGAGGTACCACACGCGGCCCAGCCGCAGGCGCTGCGGACGGATGGTGCGCTGCGTGAGCTCGTCGCGCGCCGGCACGTAGTAGCGGATGTCGAGCGTCGTCCCCGTGTCCATCGCAGACCGGACGGTCGCGGCGAGGCCCGCAGGCATCCGCGGCGGGTCCACGTCGACCGCCCCGCCGGACTCCCCGCCCGAGGCGGCACGCAGCTTCTCGCGGACCGTCCCGATCGTGGTGGGATCGGCTTCGTGGGCGGACTCGAGGTAGTCGAGCGCGAGGAGCAGCCCGCCCGCCTCGTGCGGGCTGAGGCGGACCGGCACGGACACCTCGTCCGCGTTGCCGACGTAGACACCGCCGCCCTCCCACTCCGCTTCGATGAGGTCGTCCGGCATATGTCCGGGCCGGCCGGTGACGAAGAGGAGCTCGAGGTCGTCGACGATCCGGGCCTCGTCGACTTGGAAGTGCGCGGCGACGTCCGCGAGGTCCGTGCCCGGTCGACGGGTGAGGTAGGGGACGAGACCCAGGAGCCGTGACAGGCGGTCGTGTGCACGTTCGGACATCAGTCGTCCCCTTCCTCTGCGGCGGGCCGCCCCGCGGGTCTGCCTGCGGCGGACTGATCCGCAGTGGTCATGAGCCGGTCCAGGGAGTGGGCCGTCCGGGTGAGGAGGTCGACGTGGGCGCGGACGAGCGAAGCCGGTTCGAGGACGACGACGGACGGCGAGAAGTCGAGCAGTCGTTCTGCGAACGCTGTGTGATCCGCGATCCGCAGCGCGAGAACGTCCCAGCCGTGCGGCACGTGGGGCGATTCCGCGGCGACAGGTGGGCACGAGTCGTGCGCACTGTCCCGCAGGGGAAGCGCACGCCCAGGAGCGACGGCGATCGCGACGTCGACGGGCTGGTGCGCTGACACCGAACCGTGCGGGTGCGCACGGTCTTCGCGTCGGCCGTCAGGGGACGCGCCGTCGGCGGGCAGAGGGGTGGAGTCCCTCCGCACGTACTCGGAGGCGACGAAATCGTCCGGCACCGTGTAGTCGCCGTCGCGGCGCCGGGGCGCGTTGCGCAACCGGCCCTGGATGCGGGACAGACGGAACGTGCGGATCGCATCGCGATCGACGTCCCTGCCGACCACGTACGTCCGATCCCCGCGGGTGAGGAGCGCGTAGGGCTCGAGGGTGCGACGCGTCGGTTCCGCACCGGGGCGCCGGTAGTCGAACGCGACCGCGCGGCGGGCTTCGACGGCGCGGAGCAGACCGGCGAACGCGGTACCGGCCACGTGTGCGGGCACGACGGTGCCCGGCACGTCCGCTCGACGGGCGTCGGGGGGCGACGCGAAGCCCTCCCCCAGCCCGCGCAGCTTGTTGAGCGCGCTGCGGGCGTCGGCGGCAAGAGCCGTGTCGGCCAGCAGCGACTGGGTGACGGACACGACCGCCGCCTCCGCCGGGGTGAAGTCGATCCGGGTGAGCGCGTAGTCGGCGTCGTCGATGCGGTAGCCGTAGCCCGTCCCGTCCGTGAAGGGGTCGTCCCAGGAGGTCGTGGAGATCGCGATCCCCATCGCCTCCAGCGCAGCCTTGTCGCGGGAGAACTGGCGGTCGAACGCCGCATCGTCCAGGTCCGCGTAGTCGCTGATGCTGCGGCGCAGGTCGTCCCTGTCCGTCCACCCGCGAGCGGCGCGCAGGGCGATGAGCAGGTTCATGAGCCGCTCTGTCTGACGTCGCACTCGTGACACGTCCCCTACAGTACTCACCATGATCCACTGGCGTCGCGCGACAGTCCGCACAGTCCTCTCCGATCGACCGGGTGCACGGGAGGTGACCGTCGACCTACACACCCCGCTGCCCGGTCGCGCCGAGGGTGACCCGCAGGGTTCGCCCTCCGTCCGGGCGCTCGCCTACACAGAGCTCGTGGGCACCCCGGAGCCCGGCGATGACGTGCTGCTCAACGTGTCCGCACTGGCCAGGCGGCTGGGCACGGGTGGCTTCGCACTCGTGACGGCGATACCCGAACGTCTGCCGGCCGACCCTCCCCCGGGCCCCGGTCATCTCGTGAAGGACCGGTACTCGCCGTCGCAGACGATGGTGCTGGGAGTCGACGACCAGGAATCGCCCCATCACGACACGCTGGCGACCGCGTCGGGGATCGAGGGCACCCCGGTCGTCGTCGCGGACCTCCATTCCGCCCTGCCCGCGGTCATCGCAGGTGTGCGTGCCGACCGTCCGGACGCGCGCATCGCCTACGTCATGACGGACGGGGCGGCGCTGCCGCTGGCGTTCTCCCAGGCCGTCGACGGGCTCGTGCGTGCCGACCGGCTGCACACGACGGTGACGGTGGGCCAGGCGCACGGAGGCGACTACGAGGCGGTCACGGTGCATACCGGGCTGCTCGCCGCGGTGCACGTCGCCCGAGCCGATGTCGTCGTCGTGTCCCAGGGGCCTGGCAACCTCGGCACCGGCACCCCCTACGGCTTCTCCGGGCTGGTCGTCGGAGACCATCTGGCCGCCGCTGAGCTGCTGGGGGGCACTCCGATCGCCGCGCTGCGCATGTCGCAGGCGGACGCCCGCAGCCGCCACCGCGGGATCTCCCACCACACGCTCACCGCGCTGGAGAAGGTCGCGCGAGTGGGCTGCGTCGTGCCGGTCCCGCTGCCGGACACGCTCACCGACGCCGAGGCGGCCGTCGCCCAGGGCTGGGAGTCCGGTCCAGCTGCGGTCACCGCAGAGACGGCAGCCCAGCTGCCGGGCCTCGTCGAGGCCGGGCACACGCTCGTCGATGTGCGACTCGAAGGTCTCCTGGAGGCCTTGGAGGCCTCACCTGTCCGCCTGTCGACGATGGGCCGCGGGCTGGCTCAGGACCCGATCGCGTTCCTCGCCGCTGCGGCGGCGGGACGCTGTGCTGCCTCCAGGATCGTCCGCGGCTGACCGCGGGACGGTCAGGCGCCGGCGACGCCTTCGAGGTCGCACACGAAGACGAGGCTCTCGTTCGGGGCGATGGTGCCGGGCACGCCGTTCGGGCCGTAGGCCAGGTGCGACGGGATGCGCAGGGTGCGGCGGCCGCCCACCTTCATGCCCTGCACGCCCTGGTCCCAGCCGGGGATGACCATGCCGACGCCCAGCTTGAACTGGAGCGGAGTGCCCCGGTTGTAGGAGGCGTCGAACTCCTCCCCCGTCGAATGGGCGACGCCCACGTAGTGGACGGCCACCGTGTCGCCGGCCTTCGCCTCGGGACCGGTGCCCACGACGTCGTCGGTGATCTCCAGGTCGGTGGGGGCGGTGTCGCCGGGGAAGTCGATCTCGGGCTTCTGCTTCGTCATGAGGGGTTCTCCTTCGAGTGGGGGTGTCGCACTGATGGTGGGTGGTGGTCAGCCGGGCTGTGCCGGCCGGGCAGGGGTCAGCCGACAGCCGACAGGATGTCGATGACGAAGACGAGCGTCGCACCGCCGGGGATGTTCGGCGGGGAGCCGGCTTCCCCGTAGCCCTTGTCGGGCGGGATGACGACGACGATCTGCGAACCGACCTTCTGGCCGACGAGCGCTTCGTTCCAGCCGTCGATGACGGGTGCGGCGCCGACGCCCTGGACGACGAACTCGTCCCCGCGCTCCCAGGAGCTGTCGAACGGTTCGGACGCGTCGTCCCACAGCCAGCCCGTGTAGTGGACGGACACGTTCTGTCCCTCTTCGACCTCCGGCCCGTCGCCCTCGATCGCGGTGGCGACCTCGAGTTCCGCAGGGGCGTCGCCCTCCGGCTGCGCGATCGACGGCGCACCCGCGTCGTCGATCGTGACCTCCGGGAAGTGGTCCGGGAGGGACTTCTCCTCGCCGTCGGCCCGCTCGAGCGGTTCCGGGATGTCCTCGACGCCCTCGATGTCGATGACGTAGACGAGTGTCTCCGCCTGCTGACCGGCGGAGGCCGCGCCGTTGAGCGCCAGGAGCACACGGGAGCCCACCGTCTGGCCGACGACCGCCTCGAAGAGGCCCTCGTTGATCTGCTCCGTGTCCGTCGGGAACCCGGACGGCGAGCCGCTCTCGTACGACGATTCGACGACGTCGCCCGTGGTGCCGGACACGAGCGTCATGTTCGCCGAGACCTGCTGGCCCTCCTCGACGGTGTCGCCGTCACCCTCCGACACCACGGAGGTCGCCGTGTCGTCGATGACGAGCGGTGCGTCGAAGGTGATGGCGGGCTCCTCGCCCGGCTCACCCTCGACCGTCACCTCGTCGAGCGAGGTCGCAGCGGGCGTGACGTCCGCCGTGGGCGAGGGAGCGGTCTGATCCGCCTCGTCAGCGCTGCACGCCGACAGCATGAGCACGGCTGCCGTCGCTGCGGAGAGCACGGTCTTCTTCACAGGTGTTCCTTCCGATGGGTATCGGGGCGATCCTAGACGCTCCGACTGGGTGCTTCCTCGAGGAGGGCGTCGATGAGCGCTTCCGCACGGTCGTTGACCGGATCGAAGGGGTCCTTGAGCACGACGGCGCGGTGCGACTGGTCGTTGAGGCGCAGGTGCACCCAGTCGACCGTGAAGTCGCGGCGTGCCGCGTGCGCGGCCTCGACGAAGCGTCCCCGCAGGGCGGCACGCGTGGTGGCGGGCGGATGGTCCCGCGCCTGGGCGACCTGCTCCGGGGTGACGATGCTCGTCGTGCGCCCCGACGCCGCGAGCGGCCCCAGCAGGCCCACGCCCGGAGTGATGTCGTGGTAGGCGACGTCGAGCCGCGTGAGGCGGGGGTCGTCCCAGTCGGCCCCGCTGCGCGCGAGGTAGCGGTCCATGAGCGTCTTCTTCAGCACCCAGTCGATCTCGCCGGCCATCGGCGACACGTCGCCGGCCTCGAGCGCTTCGAGCATGCGGCGCCACCGGTCGACCACCCGGTGGGCCGTCGCGTCGTCGCCCAGCGAGTGGTCGCCGCGGTCCACGAGTGCCGCCGCGTGCTCGAGGTACACCTTCTGCAGCGCGAGCGCGCTCGTGGTGCCGCCCGCCGCGGGTTCCAGAGCGGTGCGCCCCGTGAGGTCGCGCGCCACGACACGGATGTCACGGATGGGGTGCCTCAGCGAGCGGTCCCCCATCGGCACGCCCGCCTCGATGAGGTCGAGCACGAGGATCGCGGTGCCCACCTTCAGCTCTGTCGTCGCCTGGAGCATCGACGAGTCGCCGACGATCACGTGCAGGCGCCGGTACTTCTCTGCATCCGCGTGCGGTTCGTCACGCGCGTTGATGATGGGGCGCGACCGCGTCGTCGCCGACGACAGCCCCTCCCACATGACGTCCGACCGTGCGGAGAGGCCGAAGACCCGGGAGCCCGAGCCGGCCGGCGGTCCCGCTGCTGCTTCGGACTGGGGCGCGGCGCGATTCGTCTCCGCGACAGGCGCCTGGAAGCTGGGGCGGGACGGGATGAGCGCGCCCGCGCCCACCATGAGCTGACGGGTCACGAGGAACGGCAGCAGCACGGAGGTGAGGTGGGAGAAGTCCATCGACCGGCGCACGAGCAGGTTCTCGTGGCTGCCGTACGAGTTGCCCTGGGCGTCCGTGTTGTTCTTCACGAGGTGTGCGCGTCCGTCGTGGCCGTCGGCCTCGAGTGCGGTCTGTGCGCGGCCGAGCAGATCCGTGAGGATCGCATCCCCGGCGGCGTCCTGCGCCACAAGATCGGTGAGCCGGTCGCATTCGGCCGTCGCGTACTCGGGGTGCGAACCGACGTCGAGGTAGAGGCGGGAGCCGTTCGGCAGGAAGACGTTGGAGGACCGGCCCCATTCGACGACCGGGCGGAACAGGTAGCGGGCGACCTCCTCGGGGCCCAGCCGGCGCGACTCCCCCGCCGTGTACGCGATCCCGTATTCGGTCTCCAGGCCGTAGATGCGGGTCATGAGTCTCCCTCTAGTCGGCGGAACGTGCGGTGGGTGTCGACGGTGCGGTCGAGGATCGCGGCCTCCACCTGTGCACCGGGTGCATCGGTCAGCTCCATGGCATCGAGACCGACCCGCATCGCGTCGTCGAGTCCCAGTGAGAGGACGTCGACCTCGACGAGCTTCCTGCTGATCGTCTCCGCTCCCGCCCCGAGCGCGATGTGCCCGCGCTCGTGGGAGACGGAGCCGTCGAAGGACAGGCGGAAGAGACGGTCGTCGTCCGGTGAGACGCCGAGCTCCGCGACGACGAGCTCCACCTCGAACGGCTTCTGCTCCGTCGTGAACACTCCGGCGAGGGTCTGCGCGTAGGCGTTCGCGAGTCCCCGGGCGCTCACGTCACCGCGGTCGTACGAGTAGCCGCGCAGGTCCGCGTACCGCACACCGGCCTGCCGCAGGCCCTCGAACTCGTTGAACTTCCCGACTGCGGCGAAGCCGATCCGGTCGTAGATCTCCGCGATCTTGTGCAGCGAGGAGGACGGGTTCTCCGCCAGCAGGAGGATGCCGTCCACGCAGCTCAGCACCAGCACGGGGCGTCCTCGTGCGATCCCCTTGCGGGCGAACTCCGCCCGGTCCTTCATGAGCTGCTCGGGTGGGACGTAGAAGGGAACGGTCACGGAGTCTCCTCTCCGCGTTCACCGCGCATGCGGGCCTCGACCAGCGCCGAGGCCGCGGCGAGCACCGTGGACTCCGGCACCTGCCGCTCGCCTTCGGTGTCGACGACACGGATGAGGGGCGCGATGCCGCGGACGATGTCCGGTCCTCCGGTCGCGGCGTCGTCGTCCGCCGCGTCGGTGAGGCACTCGAGTGCGATGCGCACCCCGTCCTCGGTCGTGAGCCCCGGTCGCCACAGTCGTTTGAGTGTGGAGCGTGCCGGGCCGGCACCTGAACCGATCGCGTGGTGGTCGACCTCTTCGTACTTGCCACCGGTCACGTCGAAGCTGAAGATCCGTCCCGACCGCTCCCCCGCCGCTGCCCGTGGGCCCTCACCGATCCCGGCGAAGAGCGGGACGACGGCGAGGCCCTGCATCGCCAGCCCCAGGTTCGATCGCAGCATCGCCGCGAGCCTGTTCGCCTTGCCCTCGAGCGAAAGCGGAGTGCCCTCGATCTTCTCGTAGTGCTCGAGCTCAACCTGGAAGAGTCGGATGAGCTCGAGTGCGAGCCCCGCGGTTCCGGCTATGCCGATGACGGACGTCCCGTCCGACCGGTGGACCTTCTCGATCCGACGGCTCGCGATGTGGTGGCCCGCCGTCGCCCGACGGTCACCGGCCATGAGCACGCCGCTGCCCGTGCGGAACGCGAGCACCGTCGTGCCCTCGGGGGTGAGCGAGGGCGGCATGCCGTGCACCACGGGAAGCGAATCGGGTCGCACAGTGCTCACCAGGTCGAAGAACGACGTGGACGTCGAGGTGAGGAACGGCGGACCGAAACCGCTCACTGCCCACCCTTCTGCACGAAGTTCCGCACGAACTCCTCCGCGTTCGACTCCAGTACGCTGTCGATGTCGTCGAGGATCGAGTCGACGGCCGTCGCATCGACCTGGGTCTGCGCCTGCGGTGCGACCGGCCCGTCGTCCTCCGGCAGGTCCGGCCGCTCGCTGCGGTCCCGGTGGGCCTGTTCACTGCTGCTCGTCATGGTGACACCTTTCGAAGGTCGGGTCGTCTCACGTGAGGCACAGTCTATTGACCGGGTGCCGTGTCGGCCGGTCGCAGGGCTGACAGGCGGGCGACAAGATCGTCCGCGCTGTCTGCGTCCGTCAGGGCCCCGCCCACGTGCTCGCGGGTGAAGGACAGCGGGTCGCGCAGGGCGATTCGGACGAGCGAGCCGTCCGCACGCTCGAGGACGAGGGAGTCCCAGCTGGCTGCGGCGACGGAAGCGGTGAACCGCTCGATGGCGCCGCCGCGCAGGAAAGCGCGGGTGTCGGTCGGTGCGTTCGCCACCGCATCCGCCACCTGCTCGTCGGTGGTGAGGCGGCGGATCCTTCCGGCCGCCTCCAACCGGTAGAAGAGCCCCTTCTCCGGCCGCACGTCGGAGTACTGCACATCGATGAGTGCGAGCTTCGGGCTGTCCCACGCGAGGCCCTCACGGGTCCGGTACCCCTCGAGGAGCGCGAGCTTCGCGACCCAGTCGACGTCCGCGACCAGTTCCATCGGGTCACGGGAGAGGGAATCGAGGAAGCGCTCCCACTCGCTCAGGACCTCTGCCGTGGCTGCGTCGGGCGAGGGACCGGCCGCGGTGCGTGCCGCGTCCAGGTACACCCGCTGCACGTCGATCGCGGTGGTCGTCGTGCCGTCCTCGAGCGGCAGCTGCGCCGTGAGTGTGAGGTCGTGGCTCACCGTCTGCAGTGCGGAGACGGGGTCGGCGAACCGGATGTCCGGGCAGACGCCCTCTTCGATGAGGCCGAGCACGAGAGCGGTCGCACCGAAGCGCACGAGGGTCGCAGGTTCCGCCAGGGTCGCATCGCCGATGATGACGTGGAGCCTGCGCCACAGGGCACCGTCCGCGTGCGGCTCGTCGCGGGTGTTGACGATGGGGCGGCGCAGAGTGGTCTCGAGCCCGATCTGCTCCTCGAAGAAGTCAGCGCGGGACGAGATCTGGTAGCCGGGCTCCTCCCCGCTGCGCCCGATGCCCACGCGGCCGGCCCCGCAGAGGATCTGGCGGGTCGTGAAGAACGGGATGAGACGCTCCGCGAGCTCCTCGAAGTCGACGTCGCGCCGCACGAGGTAGTTCTCGTGCGTCCCGTAGGAGGACCCCTTCGAATCCGTGTTGTTCTTGTACAGGTTGACCGGCTCCGGTCCGGTCGCGAGCGTGCGGACGCACTCCTCCGCGACCCGGTCGCCGGCCCGATCCCACAGCACTGCGTCGCGGGGGGAGAGAACCTCCGGTGACGAGTACTCGGGGTGCGCATGGTCGACGTAGAGCCGCGCACCGTTCGTGAGCACGACGTTCGCGAGGTACTGGGCGTCCGGCATGGAATCGGGCAGGTGGGTGAGCTGGCTGATGTGGGCGTCGTCCTCGTGCATGAGGAACCCGCGGGCGTCCGCCAACGGGGTCTCCGCGCTGAAGTCCCAGAAGCTCTGGGCCGAGCGGAGTCCGCGTGGTGCCGCGTAGGCGTCGACGACACGCGCGGAATCCCTCATGGGATTCGCACCGGGGCGTCCCGGCTGACTGATCCCGAACTCCGTCTCCGCGCCCATGACGCGCAGCGCGCTCACGGCAGTGGCATCGTGGCTCATGCTCCTCCTCCCAGGGGCCGGCTCCTCAGCCGTCACCCCTACAATCGAGGCGTGGCCTCGAAGAAATCATCTCATCTCGTCCTTGCCCTCGCCGTCGACCTCGTGCTGGTGCTCGCGTTCGTCGCAGTCGGGCACTATCAGCACTACCGGGATTTCGACCCGACGGCGCTCACGCAGACGGCCTGGCCGTTCCTCGTCTCACTCGTCGCCGCGTGGCTCCTCGTCCGCGTCTGGGATCGACCGCTGTCACCGCTGGCGACCGGGACGGGCGTGTGGGCCGTCACGGTCCTCGTCGGACTGGTGCTGCGCGCGATCGGCGGCGTGTCCGTCGCCGAGGCGTTCCTCATCGTCGCTGCGGGGCTCAACTTCGTCACCCTGGTGGGCTGGCGTCTCATCGCGTCCGCGGCGGTCGGCCGCAGCGCTCGCTGAGGTCCGCGGCCCGGTGCGGAACACCGCAGCGGGCCGCGGCTCATACCGCCGTCGGTGTCTGCTGACCCGTGTGGAGCATCCGCAGGTGGGTGATCCTCTCACCCTTCCGGCCGCTGATGCGCGCCCACTCGTCCGGGTTCGTCGTGTTCGGCAGGTCCTCGTGCTCCTCGAACTCCTCCGCGATGGCAGTCTCGAAGTGATCCCAGCGCATGCCGCGCCCCTCACCGGAGAGAACGGACTTGATCGCATGCTTCTTGGCGCGGTCGACGACGTTGTGGATCATCGCCCCCGAGGCGAAGTCGGCGAAGAAGAGGATCTCTCGCCGTCCGTCGGCGTAGGTGACCTCCACGAATTCGTTCGCGCGCGACCGTGCGAACATCCGCTCGACGCACCGGTCGATGAGGGCCGTGACACCCTGTTCGGCGAGGGAGGCGTGGAGCGGCAGGCGGTCGGTCACGTACTTGGAGAAGATGTCGCGGGCGGCGTCGTCGTCGGGCCTCTCGATCCGGATCTTCACGTCCAGGCGGCCCGGCCTGAGGATCGCGGGATCGATGAGGTCCTCGCGGTTCGACGCCCCGATGACGATGACGTTCTCGAGGGACTCGACACCGTCGATCTCTGCCAGCAGCTGCGGCACGATCGTCGTCTCGACATCCGAGGACTTGCCGGTGCCGCGCGTGCGGAAGAGCGATTCCATCTCGTCGAAGAACACGACGACGGGCGATCCGGCCGTAGCCTTCTCACGGGCGCGCGCGAAGATGATGCGGAGCTGACGCTCCGTCTCCCCCACGTACTTGTCGAGGAGCTCCGGCCCTTTCACGTTGATGAAGTAGCTCTTCGCGGCGAGGTCGGCCCTGCGGGCGGACAGGGAGTTGGCGACCGCCTTCGCGATGAGGGTCTTGCCGCAGCCGGGAGGGCCGTAGAGCAGGATGCCCTTGGGCGGCTTGAGCTCGTGCTCCGTGAACAGCTCCGGGTGCTCGAAGGGCATTTCGACGGCGTCCTGGATCTGATCGATCTGCGCCGCGAGCCCGCCGATGTCCTCGTACGAGATGTCGGGGACCTCTTCGAGCAGGAGCGTCTGGACCTCCGGCTTCTCGACGACCTCGATCGCGAACTGCGTCCGCCGGTCGACCAGCACGTGGTCCCCCACCCGCACACCCCGGTCGACGAGCTCCCGTGTGAGTCGGCAGACGAGCTCGTCGTCGTTCATCCCACCGATGATGATGCGCTCACCGTCGGGCATGAGCTCGCGGACCGGGGCGACGTCGCCCACACCGCGGCTGTCAGCCCGGTCGATGACGACGAGGCCCTCGGACAGTCGCACGTCCGCGCCGGGGACGAGCACGTCGTCGCTCACGTCCGGTGCAACGGCCAGGCGCATGCGACGGCCGGAGGCGAACACGTCGACGGTCCGCCCGTCGCCTGTGCCCTGCGGCTCCGACACGACGGTCCCGTAGGTGTTGGGCGGTTCCGACAGCGACGCGATCTCCGACTTGATCCGGGTGAGCTCCTCCCGGGCGCTGCGCAGCGTCGACGTGAGCGTCTCGTTGCGCTTCCCCGCGGCGAACAGCTGCTGACGCATCATCGCGTTCTCGCGCCGCATCTTCACCGTGTCGTCGGTGCCGGGCGCGGTCGCGCCGGTCGTGTCGTTCGTCGGCTCATTCGTCATCCGGTGTCTCCTCGTCCGTCACTTCGGCATCGTGCGTGCCGGGGGAATCTGCTGCGGGGTCTGTCGCGGCCTCCACGCGTGCCCGCGACCCGGCCGATCGTCCCAGCTTGCGCAGCTTCTTCGCCGGTGCCGTCCGCTGCCCGATGGCCTTCTCCGTGATGTCCGGCGCGAACCAGGCTTCGAGGTCGACGTCGCTGGGAGTGCTGCCCTGCGGTCTGCGGCTCCGCTCGAGCGGGGTCTGACCGTCGTGGAGGCGGCGTGCGAAGAGGAGGAAGCCGGTGTGTCCGATCATCCGGTGGGAGGGGCGGACCGCGAGTCCCTCGAGGTGCCAGTCGCGCACCATCGACTCGAGTGCCCTCGGTTCCGCGAACCGCCCCGTGGCCCGCACTGCCTCGGCGGTGCGGGACAGCTGCGAGGCCGTCGCCACGTAGACGACGAGCATGCCTCCGCTCACCAGTGCGTCTGCAGACGCGTCCACGCACTCCCACGGCGCGAGCATGTCGAGGACGACACGGTCGACGTCGCCCGGTGCGACGGCGGCGGGCAGCTCATCGATCAGGTCCCCCACCGTGCAGCTCCACGCGGGGTGCTCACCGCCGAAGAAGTCGGCGACGTTCCCCGCGGCGATCGTCGCGAACTCCTCGCGGCGCTCGAACGAGAGGACGCGCCCCTCGTCGCCGACCGCCCGCAGGAGCGCCAGCGTGAGGGCGCCGGAGCCGACACCCGCCTCGACGACGACCGCGCCGGGGAACACGTCGCCCATCGTGGTGATGAGTGCGGCGTCCTTCGGGTAGATGACCGCGGCACCGCGGGGCATCGACAGGACGAAGTCCTCGTAGCCGGGACGGATCGCCTGGTGTTCGACACCGGCGCTGCTGTGCACCGTGACGCCTTCGGGTCCGCCCAGCAGGTCGTCGTGCTCGATCCACCCCTTGTGGGTGTGGAACCGCTCCCCCGGGACGAGGACGATCGTGTGGAGCCTGCCGCGGGGGTCCGTGAGCTGCACTTTGTCGCCTGGTCGGAGCGGACCGCGCTGGACGCGGGTGCCCGTGGGCCTGGAGGCGCTGGAGGTCGTGTTCTTCATCGGCTCCACTCTAGTCGCCGCTCTCGCGGGGCGACTGCAGGGTGTGGGCCGGACGGCCCCGGCGCGCTGGCCGGCAGGTCGAAGGCCGACGGCCCGGTCAGTGGTCCAGCAGCTCGTCGAAGAACTCCTGCAGGTCGACGAAACCCACGAGCGACTCTCCGGCGAGGACCAGGCAGTGCGTCGTCTTCGGCCTGTGGGTGAGTGACTCGAGCAGGTGGGGTGCGGTGATGTCCGCGGGTGCACCGATCCACGGTCCCAGCGGTCGGACGTGCTCGTGCACCTGCGCGGACGGGCCGGCCTGCTGCGCGGAGCGACGGTCCACGAGCCCGTAGGGGATGCCGGACTCGTCCAGCACGACGACGAGCGGCGAACGGCCCGTGGCCTCGTCGACGTACCCGAGCGCCTCGCTGAGAGGAGCCGTCCAGGACGCGGCGACCGCGGGCTGGATCACCTTGCGCATGTCATAGGTCTCGACACGGCGGGCGCGCGTCGCGCTCTTCGCGGCGTCCGCGGCGGAGACCCAGATCATCACCGCGATCGCGGTCGTCCACATGACCGTCACGAGATCCGGACGCTGCCCGACGAGCACCGGCTGGAACACTGCCCACGCGACGAAGCCCAGTGCGATGATGCGACCGGCCCACGCCGCGAGGAGCGTCCCCATGAAGGGGCTGCCGGTGATGCGCCAGAACACGGCCTGCAGCGCCCACCCGCCGTCCAGGGGGATCCCGGGCAGCAGATTGATCGCCCCCAGTGCGAGGTTCGCGAAGACGAACCCGAACAGCAGGAGCCAGACGACGCTTCCGCGCGACGCGACGTCGAGCAGCAGCCAGCCGACTCCGCCCAGCGCGAGGTTGACCACGGGTCCCACGACGGAGATGGAGAAGCTGGTCCACGCGGCGCGCGGGGAATCCGACTGCTCCCGCGGTTCGAAGCGGGTGAAACCGCCCCACACGTTGAGTTCGACCACGGCGACGCGGTATCCCGCGATGCGACCGGCGACCGCATGCGCGAGCTCGTGGAGGAACACGGATCCGAAGAGGACCACGGCGAAGACGAACCCGATGACATAGGAGGCGGGGCCCAGGTCGGGGCGCACGCGTGCGATCCACGGGGAGAAGAGCAGGGTGATCGCCCCGGCGGCGATGAACCAGGACCACGCGAGCAGCACGGGGGCGCCCAGCACACGGCCCAGGTGGAGGCCGCCGGGGGCTCCGGGCGCACGGGTGTTCGCGGAAGTGGTCTGTTGGGGCACCGCACCATCGTACGGGTACGGTTGGCCCATGGCCGAACTGCTCGCGCTGTCCCCCTCCCGCGCCAACGACTTCGTGCAGTGTCCGCTGAAGTTCCGCCTGAGGACACTCGACAGACTCCCGGAGCCCCCTTCCGAGGCCGCGTTCCGCGGCACCCTCGTCCACGCCGTGCTCGAGCGGCTCTTCGATGCGGACGCGCCCGAACGGACGATCGACACAGCTGTGGCGGGGATCGGGCCCGCACTCGACGCGCTGCGGGAGAAGGACCCGGACACGGTGGCGGAGCTGTTCCCGCGTCCGGACCAGGTGGTGCTGCTCCAGGAGCAGGCACGGACGCTGCTGGAGGCGTACTTCGCCCTCGAGCTGCCGGACCGGCTCGAGCCCGCGGCGCGGGAGGAGTTCGTGTCCGCGCCGCTCAGCAACGGATTGCTGCTGCGCGGCTTCGTCGACAGGACCGACATCGCCCCGGGAGGACAGGTGCGGCTCGTCGACTACAAGACCGGGAAGCAGCCCAAACCCCAGTACGGGCGGGAAGCCGACTTCCAGATGCGGTTCTACGCGCTCGTCCACTGGCTCAGCCAGAGGGAGCTCGTGCACACCCTCCAGCTGTTCTACCTGGGCAGCCGGTCGACGGTGACGAAGCGTCCCACCGCGGCGGACATCGAACGGACGGAGACGGAGATCCTCGGCCTGTGGGATCAGATCGTCCGCGCCGCGGAGACCGATGAGTGGCGTCCGCGGAAGAGCCCGCTGTGCAACTGGTGCAGCTTCAAACCGATCTGCCCCGCCTGGGGCGGCACTCCCCCGCCGACGCCGGAGATCACCGCGGTCGCGGGGCGCTGAGGCTGCCGGACACGAGGTGTCCGAGCGCCTCCGCGGTCATGCCCGCCAGGGACTCGACGAGCACGGCGCCGTCGGTGTCGGGCAGCGGCACGATGTGCGGGATCCCGACGGTGAGTGTGCCTGCGGCGACCGCCGACTGCAGGCCGGGCAGGGAGTCCTCCAGGGCGACGCACTCCTGCGGGGCGAAGCCGACCGCATCGGCGCCCACGAGGTACGGCTCCGGATGTGGCTTGCCGTGCGTGACCTCGTCGCCGGTGATGAGGGCGGTGAACGTGCCGGGTGCGCACGCGGCGACGACGGCCTCGGCGAGCCTGCGGTACGACATCGTCACGAGTGCACACGGGATCTGGGCGGCACGGAGGTCGGCCAGCAGCTCCAGTGCGCCGGGACGGAACGGCACATGCTCCCGCACCTGGGCCACGACTCCGTCGAGCAGGATCTCGACGATCTGCTCCGCGGGCAGGGGCAGACCGTGCTCCCGGAGGATCTCCGCGCTGCGCAGCAGGGTGTTGCCGACCATGAGCTCGCCCAGCGTCTCGTCCCAGTGGAGGCCGTAGCGGCCCATGAGCTCGATCTCCGCCGTCATCCAATACGGTTCGGTGTCGACGAGGGTGCCGTCCATGTCCCAGAGGACTGCGGAGAAGCCGCGTGCGGGGGAGGTCATGAGCCCAGCCTATCCAGCCGGACCTGAACGCGTAGTGTGGGTGCATGGATTACCTGCCAGAACCGGGGTCCCGCCTCATCGTCATCGCGTTCGAGGGGTGGAACGACGCCGCGGACGCCGCGTCGTCGTTCGTCAAGGACCTCATCGATCAGATGGAGCTCAGCCGTACCGGGATGATCGGCGGCGAGGAGTTCTACGACTTCCAGACCATGCGCCCCCAAGTGCTGCGGGACGGCGGCGACCGGGCGCGCATCGAATGGCCCGGCACCCGGATCCATGCCGGCACCGTCGCGGGGACGGAGATTCCCCTCGAGGTGATCGTGGGGGACGAACCCGCGTTCCTGTGGCAGCGGTTCGCGTCACTCCTCGTGGACCGCGTGCAGGACGGCGATGCGGTCGTGCTCGTGGGCGCACTGCTGGCCGACACGGTCCACTCGCGACCGATCCCCGTGACGGTGACGAGCGAGCGGCCTGAAGCGGTGCCGGCGGCGAACGCGACGCGGTCCGAATATGAGGGGCCCACCGGCATCATCGGGGTCCTCGCCCACGAGCTCACCGCTGCCGGCTGCCCACCGGTGTCACTGTGGGCCGCGGTGCCCGGCTACCTCGCGGGCAGCCCGTCGCCCAAGGCGCAGCTCGCCCTGCACGGCGCGTTCGAGGAGCTGACGGGGCTCGTCCTCGACCAGGGCGACCTCGTCGACGCGACCCGGGAGTGGGAGGCCGAAGCCGAGGCTGCCGTCGCCGCGGATGACGACCTCGCCGCATACATCCGGAGGCTGGAGAGCATGACGGACGCGGCGGATCTTCCGGAGGCCAGCGGGGACGCGATCGCCCGCGAGTTCGAGCGCTACCTCCACCGTCGCGAGGAGGGCGGCAGGTAGGACGGCTCTCAGACCGACCGGGGGTCAGCGCAGGTCGATGCCCAGCAGGGCGTCCACTGCGTCCACGATGAGCTGCGTGCCCTCCGCGGTCCCGCCCTCATTCGTGGAATCAGCCCATTCGTCGAGGTCGTCGAGTGCCGCGGGAGCGTCGAGGTCGTCGCCCAGGTTCTCCCGCATGTCGCGCAGGGTGGCCTCCGCCGCTTCCGGGTCCGTGCCGTTGCGTGCCGCCGCGCGCCACGCGGCGAGACGGGTGCGTGCTTCGGCCAGCAGCCCGTCGGTGTACATCCAATCGCTGCGGTAGTGATGACTCAGCAGCAGCGTGCGGATCGCCATCGGGTCCTCACCCTGCTCGACGAGCTTCGACACGAGGACCAGGTTGCCCTTGGACTTCGACATCTTCTCGCCCTCGTAGCCGACCATGCCGACGTGCATGTAGGCCTTCGCGAACTTCTCGCCGGTGAGCGCAGTCGCGTGCGCGGCGCACATCTCGTGGTGCGGGAAGACGAGGTCCGACCCGCCGCCCTGGACGGTGAGGGGGAAGCCCGCGTGGTCGTGCGCGATCACTGCGCACTCGATATGCCAGCCCGGACGTCCCGGACCCAGGCGACCGCCGTCCCACGACGGCTCCCCGGGCCGCTCGGACCGCCACAGCAGCGGGTCGAGGGGATCCTCCTTGCCGGGGGTCTCCGGGTCACCGCCGCGCTCCGCGAACAGTTCGAGCATCTCGTGGCGCTCGAGGCGCGAGGTCGATCCGAACGGGGGCTCGATGCGAGTGGCGACCCGGTAGTAGACATCGCCGTTCTCCAATGTGTACGCGGCTCTCTTGTCGAGGAGGCGGGTGACGGCGTCCACGACACGATCGACCGATTCGACCGCACCGATGTAGGCGTCGGGCGGGATCACGCGAAGGTGCTGCATGTCGGACCGGAAGAGGTCGATCTGCGACTCCGCGAGTTCGCGCCAGTCGACGCCGAGCGCGTCCGCTCGCTCGAGCAGGGGGTCGTCGACGTCCGTGATGTTCTGTGCGTACGTCACGTCCACGCCGGCGTCCTTCCACGTGCGCAGCAGCACGTCGAAGGCGACATAGGTGGCCGCGTGGCCCAGATGCGTCGCGTCGTACGGGGTGATGCCGCAGACGTAGAGGCGCGCTTCCTTGAGCTTGCGGGGCGTCTCCGCTGGTCCGCGGTGCGACGTGCAGAACACGGTGGGGCGCTTGCCGCGGCCGGAGACAGTGGGGATCTGAGGAGCTGACCAGGACTTCACGCGCACCAGCATCCCACTTCGCCGTGCACAACGCGAACCGGTGGTGCCGCGGCGCGGTGCGGCAGCCGTGAGAGGACCGACTGCAGTGTCGGTCGGGGTGATCACAGCGGCGGCCAGGGCACGATGTGGCGGTCCTCGTCGGGCAGTGGGAATGTCCCGGCGGACAGCAGCGCGACGGCTCTGCCCGTCAGCGATTCCACCTCGTGCTCGGCGAGGAGCCCCTCGAACAGCTGCGTGAGATCCGTATCGCGCACGCGGGCGACGAGCCTCTGCTCATCGTGGGTGAGCGGCTGTCCCGCGAATCCCCAGAGGATCGTGCGCAGTTTGGGCGCCGGGTGGAACGACAGCCCGTTGTCGATCGCGTGGACTCCCACGGTGGGAGGCAACGCGCCGTCGACGCGCCATGCGCCCGCGAGCACGTGTCCGCCCTTGCGGTCCGCGTTGTTGAGGAGGACGTCCAGCAGTGCCAGGGTGCGCATGTCCGACGAGAGGGAGTGGGCCAGCACGACGTCCGACCCGTCATCCAGCACTGCCCGCAGGACGGGGGCCAGGTCCGCATCTATCGCGGACTCCCCGACGAGCACGACGGGATCGGGTGCGAACGGGTCCGTCTCCACATACGCCTGGACGGATCCCCCGCTGCCGAGGTCTTCGCGCCACACCGTCGGAGGGATGAGTCCGAGCCCCAGGTGCGCGGCGAGTCGGTATGCGGCGACCTCGCGCTGCGACAGCGTCCCCGCCGGGAAGTCGCGGAGGGGACGTTCGCCGGCCCGCGTCTTGAAGACCGCACGGACCGTGCGCTCCGGTCCTCCGTCGCACTCCGCTCCCGTGACCGTCGCGAGCAGCGTCTCGTTGCTTGCGCCCCGCATCCTGCCGAGCGGGCGGACGGTCCCGGTGGCGAGGAGACGGAGCATCCCGCTGTTCAGCGGGCCACCCCGTTGAGGCGCGGGCACACGTGGCCGGACGGGTCGAGCGCCTGGTGGCACAGCGGGCACTCCCCGCGGCCGGATGTGACGACCTGCTCCGCACGGCGGGCGAACTCCCTCGCCTGAGCTCCCGTCAGCCTGATCCTCAGCACGGATCGCTCCTCGCCGTCAGCGCCGGGTTCGGAGCTCGCCCCCGCTTCCGCGTCCGCGCGCGTGAGCTCGAAGCACTCGATGATGAGCCGGTGCGCCTCCGTGTCCCAGCCGAGACTCATCGTCCCCACCCGGAACTCCGCGTCGACCGGGGTCACGAGGCCGCCGTTGTCCTCGAGCTCCCTCAGCGGCGATGCGGGCACCCCGTGCTCGTCGTCGGAGCGTGAGCGGACCAGGTCCAGCAGCTCGTCGACCCGTTCCGCGAGGATCTCCACCTGCTCCTTCTCGAGGACCACGGAGTGCACCGTCCCGTCCGAGGACGCCTGCAGGTAGAACGTGCGCTCACCGGGCAGGCCGACGGTCCCGGCGACGAAGCGGTCGGGTGCGGAGTGCTCGAAGGCGTGGGCAGGCATATCTCCAGGCTATACGAGGTCGCGCACCCCTGTCCGACCGGTGCGGGTCGGGCTAGAGTGGAGTGCATGACCACGGATCCGAGCGCCGCTCTCGAAGACTTCCTCTCATCTGTCCGCGAACACTTCGCCGCGTCCGCGCACCGGACGTCGGAGACCGACCCGCGGGTCGAAGCCGCCTACATGGCGCTCGCCGACGCGTTCGAGATCTACGAGGACTCCCTCTACACGGCCTATGGCGAAGTGACCCCCTTCGAACTCTTCGACGATGTCGAAGACGATCGTGAGGACGGGGAGTACGACGAAGACGACGACTTCTACGACGATTCCGACGACGATGATGCGGATGACGACGAGGACGACGACGACGATTCTGACGACGAGGACGACTCGGACGACCTCCGCTGACGGTCCCGCAGCGGACTGAACGTCTCCACCGGCAGCGGACGGGGCGTCAGCTGCAGGGGTCGGATATCTGGTCGAGCACCTCGTTGATCTCGTCCGCGAGGACGAGGTCGGAGCCCAGCAGCTGATCGAGCTGCCGACGGGACCGCGGCGACACGATCGTGGACGCGCACAGTGATCGGCGGTTCCAGGCGAGGGCGATGTCGACGGCCTCGACCCCCAGTGCGGCGGCGGCCTTCGCCACGCCCTGGACGACTCGCGTCGAATCGTCGTCGAGGTACTCCCCCACGTATCCGGCGAGATCGCTCGCACCACGGCTGCCCGCGGGTACGCCCCGCAGGTACTGGCCGGTGAGGACTCCGCGACCCAGCCCTGCTCCCGCGATGAGGCCGAGCCCCAGGTAATCGAGGGCAGGCCGCAGGGAGACCTCCGCGGCGCGGCGCAGCAGTGAGTATTCGGTGATCGCACCCGCGACGGGGAGTGCTGCGTCGGCCGCCCTCAGGGACAGCTGCCAGGCCGAATGGTGCGACAGCAGCACGTACCCGACGTCGCCCGCGTCGACCAGGGTGCGCAGGACGGAGGCGGACTCCTCGACAGGGATCTGGTCGTCGAAGGCGTCGAGGACCAGGACATCGAGGTGGTCCCGGTCGAGCGCACCCAGCAGGGCCCGGACGTCCGTGAGGAGGTCCGACCGGCCGGTCCGCAGCTGTGCGCCTCCCCCTCCTTCCGTCGCGCGGACGCCCACGCGGGCGAGCAGCTGCACGCGGGAGGGCAGCCGCATTCCTGTGACCATCGAGACGGCGGGGGCGTCGTACGCGGGCAGCTCCAGCGCGGTCCCGCCGGCGGAGGCGTACGCGTCGAGCAGTTCCCTGGCGGTGGGCTCATCGACCCGACGGCCCCATTCGAAGGTCCCCAGTGAGAGATCGGACACTTGCAGGCCCGTATTGCCCATCCGGTTCGAACGCATAGTTCAGAAGGCTACCCGATGGGGGGTAGCCTGACGTGGTTCGAACTGCCGAGACGAAGGACATGCCACTCCATGGACTGGATCGTCGCTGTGATCCTGGGCATCGTCCAGGGCCTCACCGAATTCCTCCCGATCTCATCGTCTGCGCACCTGCGGATCGTCGGAGAGTTCCTCCTGCCCGGACGGGATCCCGGCGCGTTCTTCACCGCGATCATCCAGATCGGCACCGAGGCCGCCGTCGTCGTGTACTTCTGGAAGGACATCACGTCCATCATCGGCGCGTGGTGCCGTGCGCTCGTGGGCCGAGAGGACCACAGCGATCCGAAGGTGCGTCTGGGCTGGCTCATCATCATCGGCTCGCTGCCGATCGTCGTGCTGGGCCTGCTCTTCGAGGATGCGATCGAATCCGTCCTGCGGAGCCTGTGGATCACCGCGACGATGCTCATCGTGTTCGGGCTCATCCTCGGTGTCGCGGACAAGGTGGGACCGCGGGTACGGACCCTCGACAGGATGACGTGGGGTCAGGGACTCGGCTACGGCTTCGCGCAGGCACTCGCACTCATCCCGGGCGTGTCGCGCTCCGGCGGCACCATCATGGCGGGTCGCTTCCTGGGCTTCACCCGACCGGAGGCGGCCCGCTACTCGTTCCTGCTGGCCATCCCCGCCGTCATGGGATCCGGCTTCTACGGCCTCTACAAGTCGATGGCGAGCGTCTCCGCCGGCAACGAGATGGTGCTGGGGTGGGGACCGACCGCTGTCGCCACGGTCGTGAGCTTCGTCGTCGGCTACGTCGTGATCGTCGCGTTCCTCAAGTTCGTCCAGACGAAGTCGTTCGCCGTCTTCGTCTGGTACCGCGTCGCCGTCGGAATCCTCATCTACATCCTCCTGGGTGCGGGCGTCCTCCAGCCCCTCTGAGTTCCCGGCAGGAGACGCAGCGTCCTGTGGAGGAGTGCCCGCGTCCTAGCGACCGCCGCCGGGATGCCGGGCCTCCGCCCGTCGCCCACGCGCGGTCGCTCCCAGCATCGTCACCGTCATGGGTGGCACCGACTCCGCCTTCCCCACGACGAAGCGGGACACCGACGCCGGGGCGACCGCGATCCGCTGGAACAGGTCGACTTCGAGACCCAGCGCGTGCGCGAGCATGAGTTTGATGACATCGCCGTGCGATACGAGGACGACGGCCTTCGCCCCCTCCGCCGCCGCCAGCTCGCAGGCGCGGGTGAGAGCACTGTGCGACCGGGCCGCGACCTCGGCGAGTGACTCACCGCCCGGGAACCGGGCGACGCTGGGCGTCCTCCTCACGGTGTCCCACAGGGGCTCCTTCAACAGCGCCCGGATGGACCGGCCCGTCCACTCGCCGTAGTCGACCTCCGACAGGTCGTCCAGCACGGAGAACGGGACGGACGGCGCGTCGCCATCGGCGGCGACGAGCTCTTCCGCCGTGCGGACGCAGCGGTGGATGGGCGAGGTGAAGACGGACAGCTTCTTCTCCCCCGCCAGTTCGGGCACGAGGGCGCGGGCTTCGCGGACCTGCACGAGCCCGCGGTCGGTGAGGTCGACGGTGTCGTCGCGACCGGCCAGCACACCGGCCGCATTGGCGGTCGATTCGCCGTGGCGCACGAGGATGATCTCCATTCCCCCAGGATAGGCCGGTGATACGGTCACCGGGTGCGTGTGAACGGGACGATCCTCTTGGCCGGCGCCGCGAC
Organism: Brevibacterium yomogidense; assembly: GCF_016107685.1. Lineage (GTDB taxonomy): Bacteria > Actinomycetota > Actinomycetes > Actinomycetales > Brevibacteriaceae > Brevibacterium > Brevibacterium yomogidense. The sequence goes on along the minus strand of NZ_JABASY010000002.1, from coordinate 635,897 downwards.
CACCTTCGCGGGCTTCCTCATGGCCTTCCAATCACGGGCCAACGGCTCCCTGTCGAACGTCATCGGCTCCAGTGTCTACGCGGCGACGGTGAGCTTCCTGGGCGGCCTCGTCATCCTCGGGATCGCACTGGCGGTGTCCCGGGGTGCGCGCGCAGGCGTCAGGCGGCTCGTCGCGGACCTCCGCAACGGCACGGTGCGGTGGTGGATGCTGCTGGGCGGTCTGGCCGGGTCGACCGTCGTCCTCGCGCAGGCGCTCACCGTGCCGCTCATCGGCGTCTCGATCCTCACGATGTCATTCGTCTGCGGACAGCTGCTGGGCGCGCTCGTCGTCGACGGCACGTCGCTGCCACCCGGCGGCCGCACCGCTCCTTCAGCACGGCGCCTCGTCGGGACGCTCATCGTGCTCGCCGGGGTCGTCCTGGTGTCCGCAGGCGGCTTCTCCCGCGGCATCCCCCTCTGGGCGCCGCTCGTACCACTGCTCGCGGGGACCCTCACCTCCGTGCAGTCCGCTCTCAACGGGCGGGTCCGGAAGTCGTCGGCGTCCTCCCTCACCGCGACGAGTGTGAACTTCGTCGTCGGCTCGATCTTCCTGCTGGCGTGCTGCGCGGTCGCATGGTCGACCGGGACACGGGTCGACCGGCCCCCTCATCTGCCCGGCGAGGCGTGGATGCTGGTGGGCGGTGCACTGGGAGTCGTCTTCATCGGCGTGACGTCCGCGACGGTCAGCCACCTGGGGGTGCTCCTCGTGTCGATGACGTCGCTGTTCGGCAACCTGCTGAGCTCCCTCCTCGTGGACCTCGTCCACCCGACTGCCACCATCACGGGCACGACGCTCGTCGCGATGGCCTGCGTCCTGGTGGGGGTCGTCGTCGCGTCATGGCCGCGGCGGCCGGGACCGCCGCGACGCGCACGCGTCAGGCCTCCAGCAGGAACCGGCTGAGGACGCGGGTCCCGAAATCCAGCGACGACAGGGCGACCCGTTCGTCCTTGCCGTGGAACATCGCGGCGAAGTCCAGGTCGTCCGTGAGCTGCAAGGGCGCGAAGCCATAGCCGACGATCCCCAGCCGGGCGAGCGATTTGTTGTCCGTGCCGCCGCTCATCGTGTGCGGCAGGACCATCGCGCCGGGATCCGCGTCGAGCAGGCACGTCTTCATCGTGTCGACCAGCCGCCCGCTGAACGGGGATTCGACGGAGTCGCCCACCGTGACGGGTTCGACGTCGATGCCCTCTCCGACGAGCTCCTTGATGGTGAGCATGACGTCCTCGAACTGGCCCGGCAGCACGCGGCAGTCCACGAACGCCTGAGCGGTCGCGGGGATGACGTTGTGCTTGTAGCCGGCCTGAAGGATCGTCGGGTTCGACGTGTTGCGCAGGGTCGGCTCGACGAACCGCGCGACGGTGCCCAGCTCTGCGATGAGCTCTCCCGTCGTCTCCGCGGTGAAGGGGATCCCGGTGATCTCGGAGACGCCTTCGAGCAGGTCGCGGGTGGACTGCGGCATGTCCTCCGGCCATTCGTGCGCACCGATCCGCGAGATCGCTCCGGCCAGTCGCGTGATCGGATTGTCGTCGTTGACCATCGAGCCGTGGCCGGCCGTGCCGTGGGCGAGGAGGCGCAGCCAGGCGATCCCCTTCTCCGCTGTCTGGACGAGGTAGACCCGCTGCCCGCGGATGTCCGTCGAGTAGCCGCCCACCTCGCTGATCGCCTCGGTGGCCCCGTCGAAGAGCTCCGGATGGTTCTCCACCATCCACCCCGCGCCGTACGCGCCGCCGGCCTCTTCGTCCGCGAAGAACGACACGATGAGGTCCCGCCGAGGTCTCAGGCCCTTCCGCAGCATGTCCTTCACGCTCGCGATGATCATCGCATCCATGTTCTTCATGTCGACGGCGCCGCGTCCCCAGAGGAGCCCGTCCTTGATGATCCCGCCGAACGGGTCGACGGACCATTCGGACTCGTCCGCCGGTACGACGTCGGTGTGACCGTGGACGACGAGGGCCCCGGCGTCGGGGTCCGTCCCGGGGATGCGGGCCACGAGGTTCGCACGGCCCGGCTCCGACTCCTTGATGACCGAGGAGAGTCCGACCTCCTCGAGCTGCGCGGCGATCCATTCAGTCGCCTCGAGCTCCGGATTCGCCTTCCCCTCACCCCAGTTCTGGGTGTCGAAGCGGATGAGGCGCGACGCGATCTCCGTCGTCTCCGCCACTGCGCGTGCGAGCGGATCTGCGGAATCGACTGCTGGGTCGGACGTCTGGTCGGGCTGGGTCATGGAAGGGGTCCTCTCTCGGGGCGCTGGTGGGTCTCGTAGCGGACGGGGTCGGGTGGGCGAGGCACTCCCGGTGCCGTGGCCTCACCCGTAGACGCGGAATCCCAGGTGAGCCCGGTCGCCCTCCCACGTGAGGGTCGAGTCGATCTGGGCGCGCGCCTGGTCCTCGACAGGGTCGTCGGAGAGCGCTGCGAGGTACTCCCGGTGGCAGGCCAGGGACGCGACGGCGGCTTCGACCCCGTCTGTCACGTCGATCCGGTGCGTGGGATGGGCCCCGAACTCGAGGATCCTGCTCACCTTGTCGTATCGGGCACCGGGCACGATCCATTCGTTCGCGGCGTCGGCCACGGCATCGACGGCGGCCTGTCCGAGGTTCCGGTGATCTGCGGAGTTGAAGAACCGGCCGCCCCACGTCTGCTGGAAGTTCAGCAGCACGACGATGTCGGGCTGGAAGCGGCGGATCTCACGCGCGATGCTCGTCCGCAGTTCGGGGGTCTCGAGGATACGGCCGTCCGGCTCGTCGAGGAACACGAGGGATTCGACTCCCACCTCCTTGCAGGCGGCCTCCTGCTCCCGCGTCCGCACGACGGCGGATTCCGCGGGGTCCATCCCCTCGATGCCCGCCTCACCCCGGCTGGCGAGCAGGTAGCCGACCCGTTTGCCCGCGCGTGTCCAAGTCGCTGCGGCAGACCCGATCCCGTACTCCGGGTCGTCGGGGTGGGCCACGATGACGAGCACCGACGAGAAGTCATCGGGCAGGTCCGGAAGCGGCGCGCCGCTCTGTGCGTCCGTCACGAGTTCACCTCCATGTAGAACACTGTCCACCGGCCAGTCTACGGGCCGGGTAATGTGGAATGGCGAGCGAGAGACGTACTCGTAAGAAACCTCTGAAGGAGATACACGTGCGCATCCTTGTCCTGGGCGGCGACGGCTTCTGCGGATGGCCGGCGGCCCTCCACCTGTCACAGCTGGGCCACGACGTCGAGATCGTCGACAACCTGTCCCGCCGTCGCATCGACGAGGAGCTCGGCACGGACTCCCTCACCCCCATCCGCGCTCCACGGGAGCGGATCGCGGCGTGGTCGGAGACGACCGGTCGGAGCATCGGCTTCACGGAGCTCGACATCGCGGAGGACTACGACGGCTTCGTCGCGCTGCTGGCACGGTCACGACCGGACGTCGTCGTGCACTTCGCGGAGCAGCGTGCCGCCCCGTACTCGATGAAGTCGGCCACTCACAAGCGGTACACGATCGACAACAACGTGAACGCGACGCACAACGTGCTGGCCGCGATCGTCGAAGCAGACCTCGATGTCCATCTCGTCCACCTCGGCACCATGGGGGTGTACGGATACGGGACCGCAGGCATGCGGATCCCCGAGGGATACCTCGACGTGAAGGTCCCCGGAGAGACCCCCGACGGCACCCCGACCGGCGAGCTGATCGACCAGACGATGCTGTACCCGTCCAACCCCGGCTCGATCTACCACATGACGAAGGTCCTCGATCAGCATCTCTTCGCGTTCTACGCGAAGAACGACAAACTGCGGATCACGGACCTCCACCAGGGCATCGTCTGGGGCACGCACACGGAGGAGACGGAGCTCGACGAGCGCCTCGTCAACCGCTTCGACTACGACGGCGACTACGGCACGGTGCTCAACCGGTTCCTCATGCAGGCGGCCGTCGGCTATCCGCTCACCGTTCACGGGACGGGTGGGCAGACGCGCGCCTTCATCCACATCCAGGACATGGTGCGCTGCGTGACGCTGGCGATCGACAATCCGCCGGCGAACGGTGACCGGGTGAAGATCTTCAACCAGCTGACGGAGACCCACCGGGTCCGTGACCTGGCGGAGCTCATCTGCGAGATCAGCGGTGCGCGGCTCGAGTTCGTGCCGAATCCCCGACAGGAATCCGCGGAGAACGACCTGTACGCGTCGAACGCGACGTTCCTCGATCTGGGCCTGGAACCGACCACCCTGTCGCAGGGGCTGCTCAAGGAAGTCGAGCAGACGGCCCGCCGCTTCGCCGACCGGGCGGATCTCACGAAGATCCCCGCGGCCTCGCTGTGGACGAGGGACCGGTCCGTGGGTGCGCCCACACGCATCGCAGACACCGCATGACGGTGGCCTCCCCCATGAGCGCGGGCTGACCCGGTGCGCATCGCCGTCTTCACCGAGGTCTTCCTCCCGAAGGTCGACGGGGTCGTCACCCGGCTCGTGCGCTCCCTGGAGCAGCTCCAGGAGATGGGACACGAGGTCGTCGTCTTCGCACCGGGCCGCCCACCGGAGTCGTTCGCCGGGTTCGAGGTGGTGCGCGTGCGCGCGGTCCCGTTCCGCCCGTGGTATCCGGAGCTGTCCGTCGGGATGCCGACTCCGGAGATCGCCCGTGTCATGGAGCGCTTCCATCCGCATGTCGTGCACGCGGTGAATCCGGTGTGGCTCGCCGCGTACGGGACGATGTCCGCGCGGAGGCGGGACCTGCCGCTGGTCGGCAGCTTCCACACGGATGTCCCGTCGTACACGCAGCGTCTGGGGCTCGACTGGATCACGCACACGACGAGCCGTTGGATCACGTGGATGCACAACTTCTCGCAGGTGAATCTCTGCACGTCCCGGCAGATGGTGCAGCGCGCGAAGAGCGCGGGGATCCGGAATGTGCAGCTGTGGCCCAAAGCCGTGGACACGGTCTCCTACCATCCGGGCAACGCTGATCGGTCGATGCGTGAGCGTCTCACCGCGGGGAACCCCGACGACCGGCTGCTCGTGTACGTCGGTCGGCTGTCGAAGGAGAAGGACCTCGACCTGCTGCGTCCGCTCATGGATCGTCTCCCCGACGACGTGAGGCTGGCGTTCGTGGGGTCCGGGCCTCACCGGGAGGAGCTCGAACGCGAGTTCGCGGGGACACGGACCGTCTTCACGGGATACATGAGCGGTGAGGAGCTCGCGGCCGCGTATGCGAGTGCGGACCTCTTCGTGTTCCCGTCCACGACGGAGACCCTGGGCCTCGTCGCGCTCGAATCGATGGCGTCGGGGGTCCCGGTCGTCGGTGCGCGGGCCGGCGGCATCCCGTTCGCCGTGCGCGACGGGGTGAGCGGGCTGCTCCACGAGCCGGGCTCCGTCGACGATCTCACTGCGAAGGTGCTGAGGGTACTCGAGGACCCGCACCTCAGGGGTCGACTGTCAGCAGGTGGCCGTGCAGACACGGAGGATCACGGGTGGCGCGCTGCGACGGAGGCACTCGTCGTCGCCTACGAGGAGGCCGTCGAGCGCTACTGGTCGGATCACCGCCCCCCGGGCTGGCGGATGGCCCTGTTCGGCCGTCCTATGCCCCCGGCGCGTCCGCCTCTGAGCTGACGCGGCCCGCACCCGTCTCCAGCAGCCCACTCTCGGACAGCTGCTCGACCATCTCGTCGACGAGATCCGCGACGTCGTCCTCCCCTGTCACGGGCCCTCCTGCGATCGTGCCGTCGGCGCCCAGCAGCACTGCGGCGGGACGCCCGGCGATCTGGAATGCCTCCCCCACGTTCGTCTCCGGGTCCTCCCACACGTCCGGGCCCACCTGAGCGCGCACGGTCCCGCTCAGCTCTTCGACGGGCCGCCGGAAGACCGCATCCACTCTGACGACGGGAGCCAGGCGCGCCCGGAACTCGCTCAGGCGCTCCAGCGTGCGCACGCACGGTCCGCATCCCGGGCTGAGGAAGAGCAGGAGGTGTGCCTCCGTGCGGACGAGCCGGCGCAGGGAGACGAGATCGCCGTCGGCGCCGCGCAGCTGTGCGAAGGGGATCGGTGCCGCGAGGAACGAGTCGACGGCGTCGGCGGTATCCGCCTCTGCCTCGGCACCACCCGCCGCAGGTGCACGGTCGGCACCGCCGGAGAGGGCGCCGGTGCCCCCGACGACCAGCCAGGTGACTGCTGCCGTCGCGACGACCAGCAGGCCCGCGGAGACGACGACCGCGCCCGAGGCCGCCCACAGCCGGCCGGGCCCGGCACCTGCTGCGGCTCCCGCGATCCCGATTCCGCCGAGGACGGTGAGGACGATGTTCCGGGCAAGGGTGAGCGGTGTGACCGTGGGTGCACCGAAGGAGCCGAAGCACGCGCAGGTGATGGGCTCGTCGAAGCGCAGGGCCCTGCCGATGATGACGGTGAAGACCGCGAAGACGCCGGTCGTGAGGACCGCTCCGATCAGCGAGCTCGTGCGCGATGGAAGCCACAGCGACACGGCGAGCGCCAGCTCGCCGACCGGCAGGATATGGGCGAGCGGCTTGTGGAGGATCGTCAGGGGGATGCGCAGAGAGGTCATCGCGTCGACCGTCCCCCGATGATCGGGGAGCTTCGATCCGCCGCTCAGGAGCAGGACGAGGGACAGGAGGATGAGGATGCCGGTCAGGAGTGGTGCCACGGGACTCAGGGTAGCCGGGCGCTGTGCTGAATGCGCGAGGCCCCGACCCGGAATCTCTTCCGTGTCGGGGCCTCGTGTCCTGCTGTGCGCGGAGGGGGACTTGAACCCCCACGCCCAATATTAGGGCACTAGCACCTCAAGCTAGCGCGTCTACCAATTCCGCCACCCGCGCGGGCAACAGAGACTAGATTACACACAGTTCAGGGCGCCGCCAAATCGATTCGGGCGTTTGTGAGGTGGTTCACCAGAATGACGTGGCGGTGCTGGTCATACGGTCACCGTGGACAGCATGTGGGGCTTCCCGCGGCGCGGATTCCACGCGTCCACGGAGGTCGTCGACCCGCTGCGATCGACCCGCACGGCCACGCGCCCGGGCAGGACGACCGGGGTTGCGAACTCCACGTCCCACGTGAACGCGTCGTCTCTCACCTGCACAGCTGCGAGCGCACGGGCTGCGGTGTACATGCCGTGGATGATCCTGCCGCGGAAGCCGAACGCCTTCGCCGCGAGCCCGTTGAGGTGGATCGGGTTCACGTCGCCGGACACCCGTGCGTAGGCGTCCGCGGTCCGGGGCGTGAATCTCCACTCCATCGTCGCCTGCGGCGGGTCGAAGGGGGTGCGCTCCGGCTGTTCGTACTCGTCCGCACCGGGGACGCGGACGCCCTTGGCCAGATAGTGGGAGCGCTCCTCCGCGCACAGTCGGCCGTCGACCTCGAACCGCGCTGCGACGACGATCTCCGTACCCTTCGCGTGGGTGCGGATCGAGTCGATCCAGACGGTGACTGTCACGCTCTCCCCCACGAGCACGGGCTCGTGCTGCGTCACTGTGTTCGCGATGTGCACCATCCCGACGACCGCGACCGGGAAGTCGGGGGCGCTCATGAGGGTGAGGCTGGGGCCGAAGCCCTGTGCGTGCAGCCACGTGACCGGCACCGTGTTGCGCACCGGTTCCGCGACGACGCGGCAGAACTCCGCGACGTCCTGAGGGTCTGCGACCACGGTGGAGACCTGCCGGGGCGAGTCCGCGCCCGCGATGCGCTCGACGGGGACCGACGAGGACGGCTTCACGCGCTTGAGGACGCTCGCGCCCGCAGCGGTGAGATAGGTCTTCAGCATCATGCACCCACCAAGTTCTGGCCGCACACCCGCAGCGTCGTCCCCGATATGCCGCCCGCGGCCCCCGCGGAGAGGAACGCGATCGTCTCTGCGACGTCCACGGGCAGTCCGCCCTGCTGGAGGCTTGCGACGCGACGCGCCACCTCACGGGTGAGCGTCGGCATCTTCGCGGTCATCTCCGTCTCGATGAAGCCCGGCGCGACGGCGTTGATCGTCCCGCCCTGCGCGGCGAAGGGCTGGGCGCCTGCGGCGACCATCCCGATGACACCCGCCTTCGATGCGGCGTAGTTCGTCTGCCCGCGGTTGCCGGCGATCCCGGAGGTCGAAGCCAGAGACACGACCCGGGGAGCACTCCCCCACGCATTCGACTCCGTGAGCTGGGCGTTCATCCGCAGCTGCGAGGCGATGTTGACAGCGATGACCGAGTCCCAGCGGGCGGCGTCCATGTTCGCGAGCATCTTGTCGCGGGTGATGCCGGCGTTGTGGACGAGCACGTCGATCGGCGCGCCGACCCGCTCGGCGATCGTCGCCCCCGCGTCCTCGGCCGTGATGTCGAGCTGGAGTGCAGTACCGCCGATGCCGTTCATCGTGCGTGCGAGATCGTCGCCTGCCTGCGGTACATCCACGCCCACGACCGTCGCGCCGTCCCGTGCGAGCGTCTGGGCGATTGCCGCACCGATCCCACGTGCGGCACCGGTGACGACGGCCAGCCGACCGTCCAGGTGACGGCCTGCGAACGCCTCGGCGGACACCGGGTCCCCGTCCGCCGTCGTGACGTGCACGGGCTGGCCCGACACGTAGGCGGACTTCGACGACAGGAGGAACCACAGCGTGCTCACGGCGCTGGGTGCGTCCATCGGCACGCCGTCGGAGACGACGATGCCGTTGACGGTGCCGCCCCCGCGCATCTCATGGGCGAGGGAGCGCATGAGCCCCAGTGCGCCGTTGCGGGTCGCATTCAGCGCGGGGTCCATCGCGGCGGGGCGCTCGGGCACGATGTGCCCATCGCGGCTGAACACGATGACCCGGGAGCTGCGGACCAGGCCGCGCAGCGAACCGCCGACCTCCAGGGCGGTCTCCGACAGGTCCGTCGGTGACGTGGCCTCGTCGAAGAAGGCGAGCACGGCCTGCAGCTTCTCCGAGGTGGGCTTGCGTCGCACCTCGAATCCGTTGTCGAGCAGGATCTGGGCGTAGGTGTCCGCGGCGGAGCCCGGCCCCAGGACGAGCACGGGCTCCGACAGGTACGCCCCGTCGGGGAAGCGGCGCAGCGGGACGGGATTCGGCAGGCCGAGCGTCTTGACGAGTGACTTGAGCGGCCCGTTGACGAGCCGTGTGTAGCGATCGGTCATGGGTTCCTCCGAGGGATCCGATGTCGGTGTGGTCTATCAGGCTTCGATGATCGCGGTGAGGCCCTGGCCGCCGGCGGCGCAGATCGACACGAGCGCCCGCTTCTGGCCGGTCTCCTTGAGGTGCTTCGCGACGGAGGCGACGATGCGGCCGCCCGTCGCGGCGAACGGATGGCCCGCCGCGAGCGAGGAGCCGTTCGGGTTGAGCCGGTCGCGGTCGATCGCGCCCAGCGGGGCGTCCAGACCCAGGCGCTCGCGGCAGAACTCCTCGCTCTCCCAGGCAGCGAGGTGGGTCAGCACCGTCGACGCGAACGCCTCGTGGATCTCGAACACGTCGAAGTCCGCGAATGTGAGGCCGTTGCGTGCCAGCAGCCGCGGTACGGCGTAGGCGGGCGCCATGAGGAGGCCCTCCTCGCCCGTGACGAAATCGACTGCGGCAGCCTCCGCGTCGACGAGGTAGGCGAGCGGCTCCATGCCGTGCGCGGCGGCCCACTCCTCGGACGACAGGAGGACGGTGGATGCGCCGTCGGTGAGCGGTGTCGAGTTGCCGGCCGTCATCGTGGGCGTCGCCGACAGTCCGCGACCGAACGCGGGCTTGAGGCCTGCGAGCGATTCGAGGGTGGAGTCCGGGCGGAGGTTCGTGTCGCGCTGCACCCCGAGGAACGGGGTGACGAGGTCGTTGAAGAAGCCACGGTCCCAGGCTGCTGCGAGCTTCTGATGCGATGCGAGCGCGAGCGCATCCTGCTCTTCGCGTCCGATCCCCCATGCTGCGGTCGTGATCGCCTGGTGCTCGCCCATCGACAGTCCCGTACGGGCCTCGCCGTTGCTCGGCAGCGCCGGGGCGAGGTCGGCCGGGCGCAGTCGTGACAGCGCCTTGAGGCGCTGCGGCACCGTCTTGGCGCGGTTGAGTTCGAGCAGGGCGCCGCGCAGCTCCTCGCTCACGGCGATAGGCGCGTCCGACGCGGAGTCGACACCCGCACCCACACCCACGTCGATCTGACCCAGCCGGATCTTCTGGGCGATCGTGACCGACGCCTCGAGACCCGTCGCGCAGGCCTGTCCCAGGTCGAAAGCGGGCGTCTGCGGAGAGAGGGCGGAGCCCAGCACCGCTTCACGTGTGAGGTTGAGATCGCGGGAATGCTTGAGGACGGCGCCGCCGGCGACCTCGCCCAGCCGCTCTCCTGCGAGGCCGAACCGGGCGACGAGTCCGTCGAGTGCGCTGGTGAGCATGTCCTGGTTCGACGCCCGCGCATATTCCTTGTGGGCCCGGGCGAAGGGGATCCGGTTGCCGCTGAGGATCGCCGCGCGGCGCACGGGGCCGGGCGTGGACTGTGCGGGATGAGGGGTCTGCGTCATGAATGGGTCCCTTCCGAGGGTGTGAGGCGATTCACCAGTACTGACCGTACCTGATACCGTCTGTCACATGAAAGTCCAGGGAACGACCGACGGGGCCGTCCGCGACGGCCGGAGCCTCCGATGGGAGCAGCATCGGCGCACTCGGCGTCGCGAACTGCTGCGCAGCGCACGCCGGGCGATCGCGCTCCGTGGGGAGACTGTCTCGATGGACGGCCTCGCAGAGGCGACGGGAACATCGAAGACGGTCTTCTACCGCTACTTCCATGATCGCCGCGGACTCCAGCAGGCGATGGGCACCTGGGCGATGGAGGTCATCCGCCGCTCGCTCGACGAGGCGGGCAAGCCAGACGGGACGCCGGAGGAGGCGCTGCACGCGATGATCGCCGCGTTCGTCGACCTCGGTGTGCGCTCCCCGACCGTGTACCGCTTCTGCGATTCCGTCGTCACCGCGGAGGACGGGGCGGGCGCGTTCCTCGACGACGTCGTCGACCTGCTCAGCGTACGCATGGGACTGACCGGCCCCACCGAACGGCTGTGGGCGCGCGGGGCCGTGGGCTTCGTCCGCAGCTGCACCCACGACTGGCTGGCGGACCCCCGTTCAGCAGACCGCCACTCGACAGAACAGTTCACCACTCGCCTCGCCACCTGGCTGTGGGCCTCACGAAAGGATGACGCATGAACCGAGGGAAGACACCGCTCACGATCGATCCCGCTGTGCTGCAGGAGGTGCTCGACGGCGAATGGGCGGAGGCGCGCCGCCGCATCCGGACACTCAGCGAGGACCCCTCGCTCCACCTCCCCGCCCATGGCACCCTCGAAGAGCTGCGCGCCGTGACGACGGAGGCGACCGCCGCTGTCGCGGCCTCCGGGCTCACACGTCTGCCGCTGTCCGAGGATGACGGGGGCCAGAACAACCATGCGGAATACGTCGCAGGCTTCGAGGAGCTCGTCACGGCCTCCCCGAGTCTCCAGATCAAGGCCGGTGTGCAGTTCGGGCTGTTCGGCGGCGCGATCATGCACCTCGGCAACGACGACCAGCATGAGAAGTGGCTGGACGACGCGCTGTCGGGCCGGCTCATGGGCAGCTTCGCGATGACAGAGATCGGCCACGGCTCGGACGTCGCAGAGGTGGGCACGACGGCGACCTACGATCCTGACACCCAGCAGTTCGACATCCTCACCCCGTTCCGTGCTGCGACGAAGGAATACATCGGCAACGCGGCGCGTGACGCGCAGGCCGCCGTCGTCTTCGCCCAGCTCATCACCCGAGGCGTGAACCACGGTGTCCACGCGTTCTTCGTCCCGATCCGGGACGAGGACGGCTCCCCGATGCCGGGGATCGCGATCGAGGACGACGGCAAGAAGGGCGGTCTGGCAGGCGTCGACAACGGTCGGATCGCGTTCGACCACGTGCGGATCCCGCGGGAGAACCTCCTCACCCGCTACGGGTCGGTGACAGAGGACGGCGAGTACTCCTCCCCCATCGACTCACCCGGCCGACGCTTCTTCACGATGCTCGGCACGCTGGTCCAGGGTCGTGTGTCACTCGACGGTGCGGCAGTCGTCGCCTCGAAGCTCGCCCTCGACATCGCGGTGCGCTACGCCCACGACCGCCGTCAGTTCACATCGACCTCCCAGGTCGAGGAGACGCGGCTCATCGACTACCAGCGCCACCAGCGCCGGCTCATGCCCCTCATCGCGCAGACGTACGCGAATGCGATCTCCCACGACACCCTGCTGCACACGTTCGATGCGGTCTTCTCCGGTGAGGACGACTCGCCGGAGGCCCGCGAGCTGCTCGAGACGCAGGCCGCGGGCTTCAAGGCGCTCACCACCTGGAACGCCCTCGACACGATCCAGGAGGCACGGGAGGCGTGCGGCGGTGCCGGATACATGGACGAGAACCGACTCGTCGGACTCCACGCGGACCTCGACGTGTACGTCACGTTCGAGGGCGACAACACGGTGCTACTCCAGTTGGTCGGCAAACGACTGCTCACTGACTATGCGAAGGAGCTCAAGGACATCGACTTCGGCGGCGCGGCACGCCTCATCGGCGCGCAGGCCGCGGAGCACACCCTCTTCCGGACCGGTTTCGCGAACATCGGACGGACGATCGGCGACCTCGTGACAGTGTCGGTGAATGAGAAGCGCGTGCGTTCCGGCAAGGTGCAGGAGGCACTGCTGAAGGACCGCGTCGACACGATGGTCGCGGCGCTGGCGCAGGCGCTCCGGCCCGCGAGCTCGATGAGCCAGGCCGACGGCGCCCGGCTGTTCAACGAGCACCAGAACGAGCTCATCGAGACATCGATCGCCTACATCGAACTGCTCAAGTGGCAGGGGCTCAACCGGGAGATGCACCGCATCCAGGACGAGGGGAAGCACCCGGAGGAGGCGAAGGTGCTGCGACGCATCCGCGACCTCTACGGCCTCATCCTGCTGGAGCAGCACATGGGCTGGCACGTCATGCACGGGCGGCTGCCGATGGCGCGAGCACGGCTCATCGCCCCGACGATCGACTCGCTGTGCGCGAAGCTCGCCGAAAACTCGCTCGACCTCGTCACCGCATTCGGCTATGGCCCCGCGCACCGAAGGGCGCCGATCGCGGACGGTGCGGAAGCCGAGCGGCAGGAGGAGGCGCACGCGTACTACCGTGCCGCGCGTGCGAAGTCCGACTGGCCGGCGGACGAGAAGGAGCTCAGGAAGCGAGCAGCTCGCAGATGAGTGCCCCCACCTGATCCGATTCGGTGAGGAAGCCGTCGTGGCCTGCCCAGCTGGTGATCGTCCGGAAGACGGTCCCCGCGGGCAGGCTGTCGGCGAGCCGCCGCACCTGATCGGGGGTGTAGAGCCGGTCGCTGCTCACAGCGGCGACGAGGAACCGGCCACCCGCACCGGCGAGGGCCTCCTGCAGGTCCTCGGAGCGGCCTCGGCGGATGTCGTGGTCCATGAGCGCCCGCGACAGTGAGACGTAGGAATCCGGGTCGAAGCGGCTCGTGAGCTTGCCGGCCTGATGATCGAGGTAGCTCTGGATCGCGTAGTAGCGCTCCCCCGGTTCCCGAGCGGGCTCGTTCGTGTCCTGCTGACGGGCACCGAACCGGTGGTTGAGCTCCAGGTCCGCGCGGTATGTCAGGTGGGCGATCTGGCGGGCGATGCCGAGACCCCGCTGCGGGTCGGCACGGATCGCCTCCACCTGGATGTGTCCCCACGCGATCTGGTCCGCTTCGGAGAACGCCGGGGCGGCGAAGATCCCCGTGCGCTCGACGCGGTCCGGCGCGATGAGTGCCGTCTCGAGGGCGCGCGCACCACCCATCGACCCGCCCAGCACGGCCTGCCACGCATCGATGCCCAGGTGATCGGCGAGCAGCAGTTCGGCGTGCACCGTGTCGCGGACGGTGATGAGCGGGAAGTCGCTGCCGTACGGCACCCCGTCCGGTCCGATGCTGTGTGGTCCCGTGGACCCGGAGCATCCGCCCAGGATGTTCGCGCAGACGATGAACCACCGGTCCGTGTCGAGGGGGCGGCCCGGTCCGATGATCCCCGGCCACCACTCGTGAGCGTGGGAGTCGCCCGTGAGAGCGTGCTCGATGAGGATCGCGTTGTCCCGCTGCGGGGACAGCGACCCGTACGTGTCATACGCGAGGGTGACCTCCGGGAGGACCACGCCGGTCTCGAGCGTGAGGGGTCCCAGCTGCGCCGTGAGCGTACGGTGCGCGGTCTCCGCGACGACTGCCGTCACCGTGCGCCCTGTGTGTCCTGACCCGCCGCGGCGAAGCCCTTCTCCAGGTCCTCGAGGATGTCGTCGATGCCTTCGAGTCCCACGGCCAGACGCACGAAGTTCTGGGTCACACCGGCGGCGGTGAGCGCTTCCTCGTTCAGCTGCGAGTGCGTCGTGGAGGCGGGGTGGATGACGAGCGACCGGACGTCCCCGATGTTCGCGACGTGGGAGTGCAGTTCGAGCGCGTCCACGAAGGCGACGGCCGCGTCGAAGCCGCCCGCGATGTCGAAGCCCAGGACGGATCCGGCACCCTTCGGCAGGTACTTCTTGCCGAGCTCGTACCAGGGGCTCGACGAGTGTCCGGCGAAGTGGATCTTCTCCACCTGCGGGTGCCCGTCGAGGAAGTCGATGACCTTCTTCGCGTTCTCCACGTGGCGCTCGATGCGGAGGCTGAGCGTCTCGATGCCCTGCGCGATGAGGAACGCGTTGAAGGGCGAGGCGGCCGGCCCCAGATCGCGCAGCAGCTGGACACGGATCTTGATCCCGTAGGACACGTTCGCACCGAAGGCGGAATCCGGCCCCAGATCACGTGCGTAGACGAGGCCGTTGTACGACTCGTCGGGCTCATTGAAGCCCGGGAAGCGCGCGGGGTCCCTGCTGTAGTCGAAGTTCCCGGAATCGACGATCACACCGGCGATCGACGTGCCGTGGCCGCCCAGGTACTTCGTCGCGGAGTGGACGACGACGTCCGCACCGTGCTCGATCGGCTTGACGAGGTAGGGGGTCGCGACGGTGTTGTCGACGATGAGCGGGACGCCCGCCTCGTGGGCGAGGTCCGCGACCGCTGCGATGTCGAGCACTTCGGAGCGCGGGTTCGCGATCGATTCCGCGAAGAACACCTTCGTGTTGTCCTGGACCGCGTCCTTCCACGCCTGCGGGTCCCCCGCCTCGACGAACGTCGTCGTGATCCCGAGCTTCGGCAGGGTGACGGCGAAGAGGTTGTAGGTGCCGCCGTAGAGGCTCCCGCTCGCGACGATGTGGTCTCCCGCTCCTGCGACGTTGAGGATCGCGAGGAACTCCGCGGACTGTCCGGAGGCGACGAGGACGGCCCCGATGCCGCCCTCCAGGGCGGCGATGCGCGCTTCGACCGCCTCGTTCGTGGGGTTGCCCAGGCGCGTGTAGATGGGGCCGAGCTCTGCGAGCGAGAAGCGGTCCGCCGCCGTCTTCTGCGAATCGAAGACGAAGGAGGTCGTCTGGTAGATCGGCAGGGCGCGGGCGCCCGTCTGCGCATCCGGCTCCTGGCCGGCGTGGATCTGGAGGGTTTCGAACGCGGTCATGGATGCTCCTTCACGGGGCGGGCCTGGGTCACATGCTGCGTCCATCGTGACCGAACACGACGTGCCCCGGTGAAGTCGATGTCATCGAACGTCATAGAGGCGTCACAGAGCGTCACCGGAAGTCGCGAGCACGCGGAGCGATGTCCGTCGCGATGGGGACGAGCCGGTGGGCGTAGAGGCTCACGACGGGGTCTCCCGGGGACCCGTCGGGCCGTGCGGCACCGTCCGCCCGCTGAATGAGCCCCGTCACCGCGAGGACGTTCTTCGTGAGCGCGATCCGGCGGTGCCGCTGCATGAGCCCCCGAGTGCACACGACGTTGAGCATCCCGAACTCGTCCTCGAGGTTGAAGAACGTGATGCCGTCCGCGGTCGATGGCCGCTGCCGGTGTGTGACGATGCCGGCGACCGTGACGCGGGTGCCGTCGTGGACCGTCCACGCCTCCCGCGTGGACCCGTAGCCGCGGGCTCGCAGCGCGTCCCGCAGCACCTCCGTCGGGTAGCCGTCGACGGTCACCCCCGTCGACCACAGTTCGGCCAGCGTCGTCTCGAAGACGTCCATGCCGGGCAGTGCCGGGGCGGTCTCCGGGCCCGAGGTGCCGGGCAGTGTCGCAGGCGAGGCACCCGCCTGCCCGCCCGCCACCCAGAGCGCCTCCCTGCGATCGAGCCCCAGTGAGGCGAACGCCCCCGCCGTCGCGAGGCCCTCGAGGGCGCGCGTGGGCAGACCCGTCCGCTGCGCGAGGTCGCCGACGGAGGTGAAGGTGCCGTCCGCGCGGGCGGTGACGACGACCTCGGCGGCGTCGGCTCCCACGTCCCGGACGGAGGCGAGCCCCACGCGGATCGCGAGCCCGCCCGCAGTGTCCGGCCAGCCACCGCCGGATGCTGGGTCCGGCTCGAGGTCCGCGAGCACCTGCGAGGCGTTCACGTCGACGGGACGGATGCCGACCCCGTGGCGGCGTGCGTCCGCGATGAGCGACTGCGGGGAGTAGAAGCCCATCGGCTGGGCCCGCAGCAGGCCCGCGGTGAACGCCGCGTGGTGGTGGCGCTTGAGCCAGGCGGAGTCGTACACGAGGTTCGCGAAGCTGATCGCGTGCGATTCGGGGAACCCGTAGTTCGCGAAGGCGGCGATCTTGTCGAAGATCTGCACCGCGATCTGCTCGTCGACCCCGCGGGCCGCGGCACCGGTGAGGAAGCGCTCGGAGAGACGGCGCATCCGCGTCTGCGAGCGGCGGGAGCCCATCGCGCGGCGCAGCTCGTCCGCGTCCGCCCCGGAGAACCCGCCCACGTCCATCGCCATCTGCATGAGCTGCTCCTGGAACAGCGGGACCCCCAGCGTCTTCTCGAGACTGGGCTTCAGCAGCGGGTGCAGGTAGGTCGCCTCCTCCTTCCCCTGCCGGCGACGGATGTAGGGGTGGACGGAACCGCCCTGGATGGGGCCCGGACGGATGAGCGCCACCTGGACGGCGAGGTCGTAGAAGCTGCGCGGGGCCAGGCGGGGCAGGGTGCCGATCTGGGCGCGGGACTCGACCTGGAAGACCCCCACCGCATCCGCGGCGCAGAGCATGTCGAAGACGGCCGGGTCCTCCTGGGGGATCTCGGCCCGATCGATGCGCTCCCCCGTGTGCCGTGCGATGAGATCGACCGACTCGTGGAGGGCGGTGAGCATGCCGAGCCCCAGCAGGTCGAACTTCACGAGGTCCATCGCCGCGCAGTCGTCCTTGTCCCACTGGACGACCGTGCGGTCCGCCATCGTGGCCGGTTCGATGGGGACGACCTCGCCGATCGGCCGGTCCGCGAGGATCATGCCGCCGGAGTGGATGCCCAGGTGCCGGGGCGTGCCCAGCAGCCCTGATGCCGCCTCGAGCACCGGGGCGGGCACACCGTCCTCGTGCTCGCCCACCGGCTCCCCCACCGCGGGCAGACTCGACCAGCGGCGGATCCCCTTCGAGAACGCGTCCTGCTGGCCGGGGCTGTAGCCCAGCGCGGAGGCGGCGTCGCGGACCGCGGACTTCGCCCGGTACGTGATGACGTTCGCGACCTGCGCGGCCCGGTCCCTGCCGTAGTGGCCGTAGACGTACTGGATGACCTCCTCCCGCCGATCCGACTCGATGTCGATGTCGATGTCGGGATAGCCGGCCCTGTCCGGGGTGAGGAAGCGGTCGAACAGCAGTCCGAACCGCACCGCGTCCACCGCCGTGATCCCCAGGACGTAGCAGACCGCGGAGTTCGCGGCCGATCCCCGGCCCTGGCAGAAGATGTCGTGCTCCCGGCAGTGCCGGGCGATGTCCCACACGATGAGGAAGTAGCCGCAGAAGCCCATCGACTCGATCGTGTCGAGCTCACTGTCGACCTGCGCCCACGCCTGCGGCGCCTCGGTGCGGGACCCGTACCGGTGGAGGGCACCGGACTCGACGAGGCCCCGCAGGTGCTCCGTCTCCGTGACCCCGGCCGGGATCGGGGCGGAGGGCAGGCGGGGTGCGGCGGCACGGAGGCTGAAGGCGGCCTCGGCACTGATGCGCGTGGTGTGTTCGACGGCCGCACGGGGGAAGCGTGCGAGCATCTCCTCCCCCGTGCGGATGCGGGCCGACCCGGTGGGAGGCAGCCAGCCGGCCATCGTCTCGAGGCTGCGGCGGGAGCGGACGGCTGCGCGCACCTGCGCGTCGCGGTGCCGGGAGAGGGTGGCGTAGTGGACGGCGTTCGTCGCGACAGTGGGCAGCCCCGTCCGGTCCGCGAGCTCGATGAGGTGGCGGATGCGTTCGTCGTCGTCGGGCAGACCGTGGTGCGTGAGCTCGACCGCGAGGTTGTCGGCACCGACGGCGTCGCGCAGGCGGCGCAGCGCGGTGAGGCCGCCGTCGGGGTCGTGAGGGTCCGCCAGCGCGCGGGCCAGGGCACCCTTGCGGCAGCCGGTGAGCAGCTGCCAGGCGGCCGAGGTCCGCGTCTCCTCGTGCAGCTCCTCCGCGTGGAAGACCGGCCGGTTCTTCTCCCCGCGCAGGTTCGCGGTCGTGATCGCGGCGGACAGGCGCCGGTAGCCGTCGACCCCGCGCGCCAGCACGAGCAGGTGCTCCGCTGCCGGGTCCACCTGGCCGGGGATGCGGTCCGTGAGTCCGATCGACAGCTCCGCCCCGAACACGGTGGGCAGACCCGCGTCCGCTGCGGCCGCGGCGAAGCGGGGTGCGCCGTAGAGCCCGTTGTGATCGGTGAGCGCCAGCCCGGCGAGACCGGCGGCGGCCGCCGTCTCGACGAGCTCCTCCGGTTCCGACGCGCCGTCGAGGAAACTGAAGTCCGAATGGACGTGCAGCTCCGCGTACGGCGTCCCCGCGGGGACGGCAGGTTGCGCCGCATCCGGCAGTGTCCGATCAGGGCGGGTGCCCCACGATCCGACGGAGACGGGGAGGTCGGGCGCGGTGGGGCCTGCCGCCTCGGGCGCGGTGGGTGCCGGCCGGTCGGAGAGCCTGCGTTCGAGCTCCGACCAGGGAGTGCGGGGGTTGAAACCGGTCATGGTGAAGGACTCCTCACAGCGCGCCTCCTCACGCGTACTCCCCCAGCAGCCGCCAGCGGCCCTCTTCCTTGCACAGGAGGAAGGCGGCGCCGTCGTCCGCGAGGACTTGGAGGCGCACGCGGTACTGCCGGACTTCCGGATCCCACCACCCGGTATCGACCGGCCACGTCGACGAGTACTCGACGATCCGGTGCGTGCTGGCACCCGGGATGCGCAGGAGGACGGGCGCACTGTCGAGCCCCGAGGTTCGGGCGACCACCGTCCTGCCCGCCTCGTCGACCAGGTCCACGGGGGTGTCGAGGACGCGCGCCGGGTGAGGGGCGGGGATCGCACCGGGCCAGGGCGCCTCGGGGTCGCGCTCTGTGCGGGGTGCCTGCTGCCAGGGGGTCCAGAGGTTCGTCTCTCCCGGGTCCCGGCCACCCTGCAGCCCGGGCACCAGCACGGAGTCGGGCCCGAACAGCCCCTGCACCCGCTCGAGGCTGTGGGAGACGGCACCGGTCCCCCGGTCGAGGAGGCTGCGCTGGGTGTCGAGGGGTGCCGCGAGCTCCGCGGCGATGAGGGTGAGGAGAGCGATGCCCTCGTCCGGCCCCTCGTCCGGGGACGAGCGGGCGGAGGGTCGTGACGCGGTCAGGGAGGCGAGCCACCCCTCCGCCTGCCAGCGGACCCGGTCCGCGACGCGGTTGTCGTCCATGTCCTCGAGCCGCCATGTGCGCTCGCTGCGCTGCCCGCCCGTGGCGGTGAGCCGGATGGTCACCTGGGTGCACGCGAGGGAACGACGGCGGACCTCGGTGAAGAGTTCCGCGGCGGCACTGCGGGCGCGGAACGCGAGGACGTCCGTGCGGGGGGTCGGAGGATCGAGGGGTGCGTCGACGGTGAGGTCGGCTTCGCGTGTGTGATCGCGCAGGCCCCGGTCGCCGAGGCCCCGCGCCAGATCGCGCACCCGCATCCCCAGCCGTCCGAATCGGGTGCCGACGTCCGTGGGACTCAGGTCCGCGAGTGCTCCCAGGGTGCGGATGCCCAGACGGCCGAGCACGCTCACCAGATCGGCGAGTGCTGCGGGGTCGAGCGTCTCGTCGAGGAGAGTAGCGGTCTCGAGCGTGTGGACGGGTTGGGCGGCGAGGAACCGCGGGGTGCCGTCCGGTTCTACGCGGGTGGAGGTGCGGGCGGCCAGCAGCGCGGCGAACGGTGTGTCCGCGATACCGGGCACGAACTCCCAGCCGGTGGTCTCTGTGAGGGCAGCCAGCAGGTGCTCGACGGCTGCGGCTTCGTCTGCGTGGGTGTGTCGCAGGGAGTCCGCGGGAATGCTCACCGCGCCGGGGCCCAGCACGGTGAAGCGGGCCACTGCGGTGTCGAGAGCCTGGGTGGCGGCGACGAAGAGGCGTGACTCCCCTTCCGGGTCCCACGGGGCGAGGAACAGATCGGGACAGCGTGCCCGTGCTGCGCGGGTCACCATGTTCCGTTCGATCCCCAGTGTCCGTGCGGGCGCATTCGCGGTGACCACCCGGTTCGCCCGCATGACGGCAACGGGAACCGTGGGAGACAGATCCGCTTCCACTGCGGCGGCGAGTGCCGGCCAGTCCGGGACCACGAGGGCGAGCAGGCGCTGCGTCATGGGCTGCCTGTGCTGCGTGTGGTGTCTGTGCTGCGTGTGGGGGTATCGGGCACGAGTCGGAGCGTCCCCGCGGGGACGTCGGGCACAGGGTGCGGGGAGGGAGGAGCCGCGGGATCGACTGGCGTGGCCGGTGCGGTTGGTGCGGTCGGATCAGCTGGAGCGTGGGGCACAGCGGCGCCCTGGGGGTCCGGCAGGACGAGGGTGTGCTCGCCGGTGCGGGCGCTGTGCAGACGCAGGACGCGTCGACGCAGACGACCTGTCCCCTGATCGGTGCCCTCCCAGGATTCGTCGAGGACCGTCAGATGTTCGGAGCTGCCGGGAAAAGAGCTGCGGGAGGCTCTGCGGGAGCGATTCGGGGAGGCCGCTGGAGGTGCCGCCGATGCCTTGTCGAGCAGGATGAGGGTCGCCCGGCTGTCCCGCAGCTTGGCGGCTATCCGCGCTCTGTCTCCCGCCGAGGCGGAGAACCCCGGGTCCACGACGAGCACGTCGAACGATTCGAGGAGGATCGACGTCACCCGCATCCAGTCCTGCGCGGGGGTATCGAGGCAGACGAAGCGCGACAGGTCGAGGCCCAGGTCCCCCATCGCGGCGACTGCGGGCTCGCCCAGTCCGATCCCCGCGCACCAGCCCCCGTCCTGCGTGGTCATCGCGCAGCAGGCCAGCGCGAGGGAGAGCACAGGACGGCCGCTCATGACGACCACTTCTCCGTGGGGCAGACCGCCCCGCGCGAAGAGGTCGGTGAGCCCCGGAGTGACCGGCCGGGGCCGCGCCTGGTCGATGAGTGTGGTCGCCGTGGGGATGCCCAGCGTGGCGCTGAGTCTCTGTGTGAGGGCGCGCGCATCCGCAACCGCTTCTGCGGCTGCGGCGGTGGGTGTGAGCGCGGCGGACATGGACCCAGTATCGAACACACGTTCGAACGCGGCAAGTGCGCTGGTGTGACTCACGGAGAGCTCTGCGCCGGCGCGTCCGTCCTGCGTTCGCGCAGGATCGCCTCTGCGTCGAAGAGCCATGTGACCCCTGCGTCGAGGGTGATTCCCCACCCGCCGCCGATCGTCACGATGTCCGGCTCGCGGGGCCCCAGACGGGCGCCCGGCAGGTCGAGGAGGACCGGGCGTGTGACGGAAGCCTCGGGTTCGTCGCCCGCCTCGGTGGTGTCGTCTGCTGTGGTTGCCGAGCCCGCCGCGCCTGCGCGTATGAGCACGCCCTCCTCCGTGTGGAAGTCGAACCCGGTGCCTCCACGCAGCGCCCCCGTGAAGCGGCGGTCCGCAGCGCGGGTGATCCGCAGGCGGTTCTCGTGGACGGCGATGTGGTGTGAGCGGCAGAGCAGGAGCATGTTCTCCATGTCGGTGGGGCCGCCCTCGCTCCACATGCGGATGTGGTGGGCTTCGAGTCCGTGGCGACGCGTGCAGTCGGGGAACTGGCAGTGGAGGTCCCGCGCGGACAGTGCGATGCGCTGTCGGTGAGAGGCCAGGCGCCGCGACCGGCCTAGGGCCAGCGTATCGCCGCTGGCGTCGATGAGAGCCCCGACCAGTTCGCCTCCGCAGGCGAGACGCGCCGCCGAGGCCGCTGTGACCGGGCCGCGGTCTGCCGTGTGGCAGCGCTGTGCGTCACTCCGCGCGGTGCCGCTCACGGGCGTGTCCCCACCGCTGCCCGCCGCGAGCGCTTCAGGGGAGACGTGGACGAGGACGGTGGCGCGCGCCGCCCTCCCGCGGCCCTTCCGTGCGGCGTCGTCCCGGTGCGTCCGGACGACCTCGAGGAGGGCGTCCACGCGTGTCGCCCGGCCTTCCGGCCGAACGGCACCTACTCCCTGCTCCCCCGCTCCTTCTTGGCTCGCCACGTCTTGACCCAGCCCGTCTTGGCCCACCCCGCCTGTGCCCGGCTCACGGAGCTCCCCGAACTCACTGGCCCCCTCGAGCTCACTGGGTCCACCCGGGGAGCCGGACTCCTCGGGTTCCTCCGTGCGGTTGAGGGAGTCGCGGACGGCGTCCACGACGGCCAGGAGCTCGATCGCGTCGGCCTCCGGCAGATCGAGGATGATCCGCACCCTTCCGTACTGCCGGGTCGAGACGTGCAGGGAGTCCTGCCCGAGGTGACGCGGCAGACGGACGGTGACGTCCGCACCCGTGCCGGCCGGGGCCTCGGCGGTCCCGCCGGAGGGGACCCGCACCTCGGCGATGTCCTCCGGTGTGCGGCCCACGAGCGACTCCAGCAGCTCCTCGGGGTCACCGGAGTCCAGCCGCCGGTAGGCGGCAACCATCGACGAGATCTGCGACGCTGTCGCGCGCGTGGTGATCTCCGCGGCCTCCCCGTCGTCGATGCGACCGCTCAGG
The DNA here is from genome assembly GCF_016107685.1 of Brevibacterium yomogidense. Classification (GTDB taxonomy): domain Bacteria; phylum Actinomycetota; class Actinomycetes; order Actinomycetales; family Brevibacteriaceae; genus Brevibacterium; species Brevibacterium yomogidense. The sequence continues at coordinate 612,924 of NZ_JABASY010000002.1, read as the reverse complement.
CGCGTGATCTCCCGCGCCTTGCTGAAGGAGATCCGCCCCTCCGCCAGGAGTGCGGCGACCTGCGGCATCTCGCGCAGGCCGCGCATGACCCGCACGTGCTCCCGTGCGGTGTGCGGATCCATCTCGCACACGAACGACACCCACTGCACGAGGGTGCGCACGCCGATCCAGTGCGTCCACGCCTCCGAGCGGTCGATCTCGTCGAGCAGGCGGAGGAACTGCGCCTGCTGCCGGGCGATGCTGCCGGCCAGGCGGCGCATCCGATCTGCGATCTCCTGGGCCTCGACGACACCGATCATGCCCGCGCCCCTGTCCGGGCCGGTGCGGGCGGCCGCGGCCAACAGCCATCCTGCGACCGCAGGAGGTCACTCTGATCGATCGGACTATCGAACAGAACGTCCCCGCAGGGACGTCTCAGGCCCGCCCCGCCGCGGCACTGCGCAGGCAGTAGGCTGAGACCCCTATGAAGGGCCTGAGCATCGTCTTCCACACGCCGGAGATCCCCGGAAACACCGGCAACGCCATCCGTCTGGCCGCAGTGACCGGCGCGCATCTGCATCTCGTGGAACCCCTGGGGTTCGACCTCTCCGACGCGAAGCTGCGACGGGCGGGGCTCGACTACCACGACCTCGCGCACGTCACCGTCCACCCGACGATCGAAGACGTGTGGGAGAAGCTGGGAGACCGCCGCGTCATCGCCTTCACGACGCACACCGAGGACAGCTTCGCGGACGTCACCTACCAGCCGGGCGACGTCCTGCTGTTCGGCAGGGAATCGACGGGCCTCCCCGACGACATCGCCGAGGACCCCCACGTCGACCTCCGCGTCCGCATCCCCATGCAGCCGTCGAGGCGCTCGCTCAACCTTGCGAACTCCGCCTCGATCGCGGTCTACGAAGCGTGGCGACAGCACGGATATCCGGGCGGATCGTGATGGACCTTCGCAGGCCACGCCCCTCCCCATGTGCCGCGGCGAGGGGATATGATCGACCAGATCGAACCGGCCCAGCGAAGCGCCCCCTCCAGGGCGTGCGCATGAGCTCACGACCTCCGGATCCACGCAGGATCAAGAGGCCTCCACCGCCGACCCACGTTGAAGGACACCGCCTGGAATGACCGACACCACCACACCCCGCGTCCTCACCATCGCAGGATCCGATGTGTCCGGAGGCGCCGGGCTCGAGGCAGACCTCAAGATGTTCGACGAGTACGGCACGTTCGGCACCGCCGTCGTCACGTGCATCGTCACCTTCGACCCGAAGGCGTCCTTCGACCACGTCATCACCTTCATCGACACGGACGTCATCATCCGGCAGCTCGAATCGACGCTGGCTGTGCACGAATTCTCCGTCATCAAGTCGGGGATGCTCGGCTCCGTCGATTCCGCGCTCGCCCTCGCCGCCCGCCTGCGGGAGAACGAGCTGCCATACGTCTTCGACCCGGTCCTCGTCTGCAAGGGCAGTGGGACGATGGTCGACCTCAAGGACCTCTTCGTCGAGAACCTCGTCCCGCTGGCGACGGTCATCACGCCGAACCTCGAGGAGGCGGCGACACTGACCGGCCGGGATCAGCTCGATTCGGTCGATGACATGATCGCCGCGGCGCGCGACATCAAGGCGATGGGGGCGAAGCACGTCGTCGTGAAGGGTGGCGCACGCCTGGCCGGCACGGACGCGATCGACGCCCTCCTCGAGGAGACGGAGGGCGGGGAACGGATCAGCGTCCTCAGTGCGCCCAAGGCGCATGACAAGCTCGTGAATGGTGCCGGCTGCTCGTTCGCTTCAGCGATCGCGGCGGGACTCTCCACCGGGGCCGATGTCCTGGAGGCGGTCCGAGGTGCGAAGGCGCGGGTCGCTCACGGCATAGCCGCGTCGCTGGAGAACGCGACCGGCGTCGATTCGCTCTTCCACCCGGCCGCCCGCGTGCAGCCGCAGGAGGGCCTGTCGGTCACGGTCGAGGACTACCCGACAGCGAACTGACCGGTGGATCGCACCGACAGCACTGACAGACGGTGAAATGCCTGCGGGCCCGGACTCCTCGCGAAGAGGAGTCCGGGCCCGCAGTCGTCTGAGGGGACGCGCTCAGCTGCGGCGGCCGAAGCCCTTGTAGCGGTCCTTGAACTTCTCCACCCGACCGGCGGAGTCGAGGATGCGCTGCTTGCCCGTGTAGAACGGGTGCGAGGCAGACGAGATCTCGACGTCGATGACAGGGTAGGTGTTGCCGTCCTCCCACTCGATCGTCTTATCGCTCGTGGCGGTCGACCGGGTGAGGAACTTGGTGCCGGAGGAGAGGTCGTTGAAGACGACCGGGCTGTACTCCGGGTGGATGTCCTTCTTCATTCTTGAGTCCTTTGCTGTGAATTCTGATCAGACGCCTGATGCAGCGGGACGCTGCCTGCCAGTGCCCGAATTCCGCGTGGTCCGTGACCGACATGGAGGCCTGACCCCGAAGGGTCGCGCACGGACCGACTCACCATTCTACACGTGTGAAGGTCTATTGAAGGACTGCAGTGGATAGGCTGGCCGTATGAGCCTTCTTCCCGATTCTCTGACCACACTCCCTCTCGCCGCTGCCGCTGAGGACCAGCCGCCGCTGGTGGGTGCGCCCGTCGCGCAGACCGTCGCCGAGGCCCCCTCCGCTCTTGCTTCCGCCTCCGCCTTCGCGATCGACCCGGCACTTGCCGACACGGCTGCGCTCATGGAGGCGTACGACCTGCCGGCTGATGCTTCCGCCAACTGTGTGGTGGTGGCGGGGACGCGTGGTGAGGACGAGCGGATCGCCGCCTGTGTGGTGCTGGCATCGACACGGGCGGATGTGAACAAGCGGGTGCGGAAGCTGCTGGATGTGCGCAAGGCGTCGTTCCTGTCGATGGACAGGGCGGTGGAGGAGTCGGGTATGGAATACGGCGGGATCGGGCCGATCGGTCTGCCCGACACCTGGCGCCTGCTGATCGACTCGCGGGTGATCGATCAGGATGAGGTGATCATCGGATCGGGCGTCCGCGGGTCCAAGATCCTGCTTCCCGGCGCTGCGCTGGCTGAACTGGCAGGCGCCGAGGTCATCGAGGACCTGGCCGTCGAGATCCCATGAGAATCAGGCGAAGCTTTCCGTGAGGAAACCCCACGGAAAGTGACTATGCAGTAGTACTCGGCAGTTATCCACAGTCTGCGATACCACTCTTCCGAAACTCGTTCCATGCGGTTAGATTGGCTCCCATTGGCATCGATGCTCATGGGGTGATCGCGCGTGAATGTGGTTCGGCTGACCCGCTGGAGGCTGCCGTCGTCGGCTCGCCGGAAGAGGCGACGGCGGTCCGGCATTGCGGCTGTCGCCGCGTCGGCACTTCTGGTGCTGGCGGCGTGCTCCGGGGGTCCGGATGCCCCGGCGACCGTGGCGCCGACGGCGACCCCCGACCAGCCTGAAACGTACGAGCCGACCCTGCCTCCATACACAAGCGAGGTCGAACTCTCAGCAGAAGACGAGAAAGACGTAGAAGAGCTGCTGCTGTTGATCGAGAAATTCAGTTACTACACCTCTGATATTACAGATGCAAATCAGGCTGGAATACGTTCAATTCGGGGCAATCTGACTGATGGAATGTATTCCTCCTATCAGGACTTCGCGCAGGAGGCGGCGGATGGAAAGATTTCAGTCGTCGGCTCAGTATCAATTACTGACAGCTCTGTGTGGAGGTATGAGACAAATGAATACGCCATGATTGGCCTATGCTATGAGTATGACCATTGGGCCGTAATCGACAACACGAGCGGCCGCCCGTCGCAGGGACACGATCCGAATAGAACAATTGAAATGTTGGCCTACGTCGAAGCCGACCTTGTAGGCCAGCGATGGTTGATTGGAAACCAAAAGTTCTATAGCGATCGGGATGACTGTAATGATCTTCGCTAGTTTCTTGCGAATCTTGTTGTACGTTTCGCTAGCATTCGTAGTGGGTGTCGAACCGCAGATATTCGCAATTGAACCTTCTTCATCGTCGTCGAACTGCAATCACCTTGGGAGAGGTAGGGTGGACTGCGGTCAACACGATGATGGAAATAGTGGCGGGGAAACTCCACCACCCAGAGGTGACGATGGTGGCACCGGAGATGGAGGCGGCTCTGGCGGCGGTGGCGGCGGCTCTAACCCGGAGCCGGACACTCCTCTGCCTGGGCCGGGTTTGATTTGCGATTACGAGGAAGACCGTAAGCCGGTCCCGTGTCCACCGCACATCCCAGATCCGCCCGAGGTTCCGGAAGATGACGGTGGCGGTTCAGTCGCTCCCCCGGTACCCAGCGAATCAGACTTCGCCTCGTTCCAGATCCCACCCTCCACCCCACACGCACTGCCCGTGGATTGGACCGTCACCGGGAAGCCCACCGCCTTCTGGGCGGATGCCAGCGTGAAAACCTTCTCCGCGGAGCTACTCGGGTTCCCGCTCCAGATCCGAGCGACCCCGATCGAGTTCCACTGGGACTTCGGCGACGGCAACTCCACCTCGACCACGTCTCCCGGGCAGGAACCCTCCCACCCCCAGAACGGATCGATCACCCACATCTACTCCACGAAGGGTGAACGCACCGTCACGCTCACCACGGTGTACACCGGCGAATACAACTACGGCAGCGGATGGAGCACCATCCCCGGGACCGCAGCTGTCGAAAGCGACCGGCTGCCCATGACCGTGTACCGCTATCACAAATACCGGGTCGAAGACGACTGCAACGACAACCCGCACGGCACCGACTGCGTGCCCAATTGAACCCGGACCACCGGCAACGCCAACACGAAACTGCCATTCGAGAAGCTATCAGTGGGCATCACGCGTCCATAGACGTCGATGAAGACCCAGTCTCGACTCCCCAGCACACTGAGGCTACGGCCACCGCGGAGCCCGCCTACGACCCAGTCCTCCATGATTATGCTTTTACCGACAACTTCATCTGGGATGATGACAAAAGTGAGTACGTCGGAGAAGAAGCGTTGGAAGACTCCGACATCGCTGAAATCGAAGAGCTCCTACTTCTCATCGATTCCTACGATCAAGCAACAACGTCCAAAGATCATGTGACGGCCGAATACGTAGATTCCCTCAAGCCACACCTTACCGACCTGCTCTACAAAAGCCGCACTGAAGGCGTAAAGCACAGAGAAAAGTATAATCTGACACAGGAGGGCGAAGTGAAGGTCCAGCGAATGCTCGTCACCTACTATGAGGCAGATTCGGAAGCCTATGTTTCCACGTGTCGTGACTTCAGCGAGTACGGACTCACGTCGACGACTTCACCAGACAAGAACATCACTGTCGATTTCACTGAAGACGTGCGACAGATGCGTGCGATCCGGTCGGAAGGACGTTGGATTCTCTTAGGAGAACAGCAATCCGACTACGTATGTGATGACGTCAGAAACGCCTGACGATATGTCATCGTCATGAGCCACAACAGTTGGGACTACTCCCCCACGAGATAGTCGATGAGTGGTTCGTAGTGCTGCGGGAGGACGTTGTCGTCCAGCGGGACAGCGACTTCGACCTGCCCCTGTGCCTCGGCGACGAACAGCGCGGGATCATTGCAGTCCGCATAGCCGACCGTGCGCAGACCCACACTCGCCGCCGCACCAGCCCACCCGTGATCTGCGACGACCAGGTCCGGCATCTGCTGATCATCAGCCCGCAGCCTCTCCAGCAGCGCCAGCATCGGCTCTGCGAAGTGCGTATGCGGAACACCACCATGCTGGTGCCACACATGCACGCCGTTCATCCGCCGCACATCTCCACCCACAGGGGCGCTCACCCACACCGGCTCAGGACGCAACACCACATCGACGCCCACGACAGTCGCTCCGGACTTCTGCGCCCACGCCACCACCGCCTGATGAACCGGCAGCAGACCAGCCGGATGCCCCGTTGCGAAGAGCACACGCCCACCCGACCGCACGACCTCCCTCAGAACAGCACGCATCCGATCCACTGAGTCGATGCACTTCTGCGCAGAGATCGTGTCGACTCCCTCCACGAAGTCACGATCACCGCTGATCCCGACGCGATCGACCATGAGGTCGAAGACAGATTCCTCAGTCCATTCCTGGGTGAGAGGCACGCCGAAGTCGAACTGGCGCTCCTGACTCAGGAACCGACCGATGTGCGACAGGTTGCTCTCCCGCGGCGTCGCGACATCACCGGTGATACCCGACGCATCCAGATGATGCGCCAACGCGGAACGCTCCGGCCGTACCCGCACTCGTGCCTGGTCAGCACTCACGTCAGTCGGCCGATCAAAAGTGTGCACGTCCGTCTCTCCTCTGTTCACATCTGTTCTGTTGGTCCGTTCACTCCCACGCTCACGACGTCCGATGAGGGACACCGCTACCGAAGCCGTCAGCATCTGCCGGATCCTCGACGATCTGCAGGGCGTAGCTCGCCACCGCGGTCGCCGCAGCGACATTGAGCGAGTCGACACCGTGCGTCATCGGAATGAGGACCGCTGTGTCCGTCTCCGCCAGCGTCGCCCGCTTGAGGCCGTCGCCCTCCGTGCCCATCACCATCGCCACACGGTCGGGAGCATCAGCGGCGAACTCACGCAGCGGCACGCTGTCGTCCTCCAGTGCCAGCGCCGCGATCGTGAAGCCGTCTTCCTTCAGCACGCGCAATCCCTTCGGCCATGCGGAGAGCCGGGCCCACGGCACCTGGAACACCGTTCCCATCGACACCCGGATGGACCGCCGGTACAACGGGTCGGCGCACGACGGCGACAGAAGGATCGCGTCGACACCCAGCCCCGCTGCGGACCGGAAGATCGCGCCCAGGTTCGTGTGGTCGACCACGTCCTCCACCACGACGACCCGGTGCGCTCCGTCGACAGCAGCGGCAACCGAGAGGGGTGCCGGTCGCTGCATCGACGCGAGCCCACCCCGGTGCAGGTGGTAGCGGACCACGCCATCCACTTGCGCTTCCGTGCCCAACAGGATCGGGGCCGCCGAGGCCCACGCCCCTCCCAGCGTCTCCGCCAGTCGCAGGAACCACAGTCGCGACATGAAGAACGAGCGCGGAATGTGGCCGGCGGCCAACGCGCGCGTGATGATCTTCGTGGATTCTGCGATGTAGAGGCCGTGGGCGGCTTCCATCGACGACCGCAGGCGCACATCGGTGAGATCCCGGTAGTCGGTCAACAGCGCCGCCGTCGATGAGCGAAGCGACGCATTGCCTCCCGGCCGCTCGTCGCTGCCGCCGTCACCGCCTTCGCCGCCGGTGATGAAGCGCAGCCGGTCACAGTCGATCCCGTGCTGCTTCGCGACTGCGATGACCGCCTCGTCGCTGGGTTCGGGCGTCTTCGGCGTATTCACCGCTCAGATCCCATCGTCACACTCTCGCCAGTGCGACCTCGTCCGCACATCCTCGCCCTCACAGCGACACGATGCGCCAGAACGCGACGAGTCCCAGGGTGACGATGACCGCACGCAGCAGCATGGGGCTGAGCTTCCGCGCCACACGTGCCCCGAAATACCCACCGATCAGCGAACCGATCGCGATGAGCAGAACCGCCGTCCAGTTGATCCGGTCGAATCCGACGATCGAGTAGACCGTCGCGGACGTCATGTTCACGACGAGGACGAGGATGTTCTTCGCCCCGTTGATCCGCTGCAGGCTGTCCGGCAGGACCAGTCCCAGCAGTCCGACGAGGATGATGCCCTGCGCCGCCGCGAAGTACCCGCCGTACACGGCGGTCAGCAGGACGATGACGACGACGGCGATCCAGCGTCCGGTCGACAAGGGTGCGCTCGCATCCGGGATCTCGTCGACCTCGAGCGTCTTCTTCTGGCGCAGCACGCGCTGCAGGGCGGGCTGTCCTACCACCAGGACGAGGGCGAGCACGATGAGGACGGGAACGACGGATTCGAAGGTGTCGTCCGGCAGGTTCAACAGGAGGTACGCCCCTGTCAGGGAGCCCAGGAGCGATGCCGGCACCAACCGCAGCAGCCGCTTGCCCTGCCCCCGGATCTCTTCGCGGTATCCGAACGAGGACGCGACGTTGCCGGGGATCAGTCCGAGCGCGTTGCTCATCGTCGCGGCGACGGGAGGCACCCCAAATGCGACGAGGACGGGGAACGTGATGAGGGTGCCGGAGCCGACGGCTGCGTTGATCGCACCGGCGCCCACCCCCGCGAGCAGGATGAGGATGATCTCGTAGATCTCCACGCAGTACTACCTCCCCTTCGGGTCAGGTCGGGGCGGTGATCAGCGGCGTCGGCGTTCGGGCGCCGCGAAGTGGGCGCGCGCCGAGTACCGGCCTTCCTGCTCGTCGAGCACGACGGACACGTCGAACGTCTCCGTGAGGTTCTCGCTGGTGAGGGCTTCGTCGATGGGTCCCGCGGCGACAGTGCCGCCGTCCTTGAGCAGCAACGCGTGCGTCACACCCGGTGGGATCTCCTCCACGTGGTGCGTCACGGTGATCGTCGTGGGAGCGTTCTTGGAGCCGAGGATCTCCGTGAGCGCCTGCAGCAGCTCTTCCCGCCCGCCCAGATCCAGTCCGCTGGCGGGTTCGTCGAGCAGGAGCAGTTCCGGGTCCGTCATGAGGGAGCGTGCGATCTGCGCGCGCTTGCGCTCTCCTTCGCTCAGGGTGGCGAAGGGGCGGTCCGCGAGATCGCCGATCCGGAAGGCGGCCAATAGGTCGTTCGCCCGCTGGACGTCCGACTCCTCGTACTCCTCGGTCCAGCGTCCCAGGACTCCGTAGGCGGCGGTCAGGACGAGATCGCGCACGATCTCTGATCCCGGTGTCTGCTGTGCGAGGTTCGCGGAGGTGAAGCCGATGCGGGGCCGCAGCTCGAAGACGTCGACCCGGCCCAGCTCCTCCTCGAGCAGCTGAACGGTCCCCGTCGTCGGGTGCATGCGTGCGCCCGCGAGCTGCAGCAGCGTCGTCTTGCCCGCACCGTTGGGTCCCAGCACGACCCAGTGCTCGCCTTCACGGACCGTCAGACTCAGATCGTTGAGAAGATGCGACTGGCCGCGCCGAACGCTGACAGCATCGAATTCCACCACTGCACTCATACGCTTCACTCTATACTTCCAGCGATGCTCACGACGACACCCCTCCTCCCGGTCCTCTTCGCCACGGCGGTCACTGCACGGCTGGCGGATCGAGCGGCTCCGGACACCGTGCCGGAGGCGTTCATCGCCGCCGGTCTGCCGGTCCCCCTCATCGTGTCCGACACCGTTTTCGCTCCCCCGGCGGGCACCGGCGCCGAGGTCCCGGCCGGCCTGCTCCTCTGGGTCCCGGGGCTGCGCCGTGCCGGTGCCGTACGGGTCCGGGCGGAACCCGTCCACCCGTCCCTCCCCCTGCGCGTCCCCCGGATGGACCGTGGCGGGCGTCGTGCGACGGCGCGCGCCTCGGCGAGGACCCGCGCCCTGTGCGTCGTCGAGGACGCGGATGCCGCAGCGCTCGCGGTCGTGGCAATCGGTCTGGAGGGTGATGCGACCGTCGTCCCCTGCTCACCGTCCGTCTACTCGCCCGTTGACCACACCACCCCGGCGGAGGCGTCGCGGCGCCTCCGCGAATCCGTCATGCACGCCCTCGCCGCCGTGGAATCCCATTCCGGCGATCCGTCCTCCGACGAACCGGCCGGTCCCGAGTCCTCACTCGCTGACCTGCCGTGGCGAGATTGGCAGGCGGACCTGTCAGGGAGTCACGACGACACCCGGTACACGGCGCTCGCGTCGCTCACAGGTGACCATGATGCGGCTCGAAGCCTCCACATCGCCCTGCACGTTCACGGAAGCCTCTCCTCGCTGGCCGTTCCCGCAGAGACCGGCGGCCCCATCATCGGGCCCGCGCTGGCAGACGTGCACAGCGCCGCCGCACGCGTCATCACAGCACTCACCCGCATCAGCACGTGAACGGCACGCGCGCCCCCTGCGGGGCGGGTCACGGTCCACGGGTCATGAGTCATAGGATCGGATCATGACTGCTCAGGGCCTCATCGTGTTCGACGTCGACTCCACATTCATCGAGGACGAGGTCATCGAACTGCTCGCGGACGCGACAGGCAGACGCGACGAGGTCGCCGCGGTGACGGAGCGCGCCATGCGCGGGGAGATCGACTTCTCGCAGAGCCTCCGCGAACGCGTCGCCGTCCTCGCGGACCTTCCGGTGTCCGTGATCGACGACGCTGCCGCTGCCGTCACCCTCACCCGGGGCGCCGCCGAGGTCGTGGCCGCCGCCCATGACGCGGGCTGGATCGTGGCACTCGTCTCCGGGGGCTTCACCGCCGTCATCGAGAAGGTGACTGCGGGGATGGGGATCGACGAGATCCGCGCGAACGACCTGGAGACCCGACCGAGCCCGACGACACGAACGGGGACGGGGCCTGCAGGCACCGTGCTGTCCGGGCGTGTCGACGGGGAGATCGTCGACCGGGCGGCGAAGGCGGAGCACCTCCGGGTGATCGCCCGATCGCACGGCGTCGACCTCGCACAGACGATCGCAGTGGGCGACGGAGCGAACGACATCGACCTGCTCCAAGCGGCGGCCGTGGGCGTCGCGTTCTGCGCCAAGCCCGCTCTGGTCCCGCACGCGGACGTCGTCGTCGACGAGCGCGACCTCATGGTCGTGTGGAAGCAGGCCCAGCGGGCACTCACCCCGTGAACCCGGGTCTGCCCCTCACTCCTTGAAGTGACGGATCAGTTCCGGACGTGCGGCTCCCGCGATGTCCGGGGCATCCAGCTGCGACCACGACTCCAGTCGGAACACCGCGATCGAACTGGGTGGGAAGTGCGGGCGGCTCTCGCTCTCATGCCCGCCCGTCACATATGCGACGACCTCACTCACGGTCGGCTGGTGTCCTACGATCACGGCACCTGCCGCGTCAGTGGGGATCGACACCATCGCCTCGGCCCAGTCGGTCACCCATCCGCTGTAGAGCGACGGGTCCCGGACGACAGAGGACGGTGCCATGCCCAGACCGACGGCCACGGCCTCGGCGGTATGGACCGTGCGCAGCGCGGACGACGCGATGACCGTGTCGATGACCGCATCCGTCCCCGTGGTGGCGTCCGCGAGGAACTGGCCCATCCGCTGCGCCTGCTGCGCGCCGGACCGGCTGAGCGGGCGGTCGAAATCGTCCGTCCCGGCGTCGAGCGCGGGCACGGTATGAGCATGGCGGGCGAGTACGAGGAGGGGCATGCCCTCACCGTACTCGCCCGCCGTGGACGTGTCAGGAGCCTCTGTGCAGAGTCCCGGTCACCACCCTGCCATCAGGCTCCGGTCAGGTGGAAACCGCCGTCGACGTGGACCATCTCGCCTGTCGTGGCGGGGAACCAGTCGGACAGCAGGGACACGATCGCCTTGCCGGCGGGTTCCGTGTTCTTCTGATCCCAGCCCAGCGGTGCGCGGTCGCCCCACATCGCCTCGAGCCCTTCGAAGCCGGGGATCGACGTCGCGGCGGTCGTCTTGAGCGGTCCGGCGGACACGAGGTTCACGCGGATGTCGTCCTCGCCCAGGTACTTCGCGAGGTAGCGCGCGGTCGATTCCAGCGCGGCCTTCGCCACGCCCATCCAGTCGTAGACGGGCCACGCGACGGTCGCGTCGAACGTGAGCGCCACGATGCCCGCACCCGGGTTGAGCGCCGGCTTCGCCGCCACTGCGATCGACTTGAGCGAGAACGCCGAGACGTGCATGGCGTTGGACACGGACTCGAACGGGGTGTCGAGGAAGACACCGCCCAGCGCGTCCTTCGGCGCGAATGCGATCGCGTGGACGATCCCATCGATGTTCCCGCCAAGGCGCTCGGGCAGCGCCGCGAGGTCCTCGTCGTTCGTCGCGTCGAGCTCGATCACCTGAGCGGTCTGCGGAAGGCGCTCCGCGATGACCGACGTGATCTTCATCTGGCGGCCGAAGGAGGAGAGGATGACCTCCGCCCCCTGCTCCTGCGCAAGCCGGGCCGCGGCGAAGGCGATGGACGCCTCCGTGAGCACGCCGGTGACGAGGATGCGCTTGCCGTCGAGGATTCCCATGTGAGGGCCTTTCTGTTCGAACAGTTGTGTCGTGACAGTCGTGTGTCAGTGTCCCATGCCGAGGCCGCCGTCGACCGGGATGACGGCGCCGGAGATGTACGCGGCGTCGTCGGAGGCGATCCACTGGACCACCTTCGCGACCTCGTCGGGCTCCGCGAACCGCTTCGCCGGGATCGCCTGCAGGTATTCCTTCTGCTGCTTCTCCGGCAGTGCGTCCGTCATATCCGTCCGGACGAAGCCCGGCGCGACGACGTTCGCGGTGATCCCCCGCGAACCGACCTCCCGGGTGATCGACCGGGCGAGGCCCACAAGGCCCGCCTTCGACGACGAGTAGTTCGACTGGCCGGCGACCCCGTAGAGGCCGGACACGGAGGAGATGAGGACGATGCGGCCGAACTTCGCACGGATCATGTTCGTGATCGCGCGGCGCACGGTGCGGTAGGACCCGCCCAGGTTCGTGTCGACGACGGACGTGAATTCGTCGTCGGACATCCGCATGAGCAGATTGTCCGCGGTGATGCCCGCGTTCGCGACGACCACCTCGACCGGACCGTACTCCTCCTCTACCGTCGCGAACGCCGTGTCGAGTGAGTCGGAATCCGTCACGTCCGCAGCGACCGCGAGGGTGCCCTCCGGAGCGTCCCCGCTGCGCGAGGTCACGGCGACACGATGGCCCGCTGAGACCATCTGCTCTGCGATCGTCCGTCCGATCCCGCGGTTGCCGCCGGTGACCAGCACGACGCGGGATGCTGGTGCGGTCGCTTCGTCGACCGAAGGGGTCTGGGTCATGGGTGTTGCTCCTGGCAGATCGAGGTCGTGCCGCAGATCTCACAGGCTCTGCGGAGTGGACATGGAACAGGGTCAACACTATCGGAGATAGAATCGACAGTGGCTATGGCTGAGAACAGACCGCCGACCTCTGTCACGGATGCGCAGGAAGCCGCGGACAAGGACTATCGGCAACGCGTGAAGCGCTACACGATCTCGATGATCATCAGGGTCGTGTGCCTCCTGCTCGCTTTCGTATTCACCGGTTGGCTGCGCTGGGTGATGCTGGGCGGCGCCGTCGTCCTCCCCTATGTCGCGGTCGTCATCGCGAACGCGCGGAACGAACGGCTCTTCCACTACGACATGGCGGGCATGCAGGACACCCCTGCGCCGATGCTGTCCCCCGACGCAGCGAAGCGTCCGACCACGTGGCAGGAGAACGGCGAGGACCGCACCGCCTCGCAGGGCACTGCGGCCTCGGACGGCGAAAGCCCGCACGGCGAGGAACCGTGGGACCCGCACGACGAACCGGTGATCATCGGCGAAGTGCTCGGCGATACGCTCGAAACAGACCGCGGTGACGCGGACGACGAGGCCGGCCCGGTGGAGGAAGGAAACGATGCAGATGCCCGCTGACGCCCCCGTACTCATCTGTTCTGCCAAGGGCTGCCGCGACGTCGCCGTGCACGCACTGCTGTGGAACAACCCCTCCCTGCACACCGAGGACCGCCGCAAGATCTGGTTGGCGTGCGACGAGCATCGCGAGCACCTGGAGGAGTTCCTGCGACTGCGCGGGTTCCTCCGCGACACTGTCGATGCACACGCGATCCCGGACGGCGCTGGATGAGGTTCCTCGTCACCCGCCAGTGGGTCGGATACATCGCCCTGGCACTCGTCGCCGCGATCGTCTGCATTCTCCTCGCCCAGTGGCAGGACACCCGCCGCGCCACGCGGGATGCGGAGATCGAGCGCATCGAAGCACACTACAGCGCCCCCGCCGTCCCGCTCGACGAGGTCCTGCCGCAGACGGACTCCCCGTTCCCGGAGGAGTCCGAATGGACGCACGTCGAGGCGACCGGCACCTATCGCACCGAGGATTCCACCGTCGCACGCAACCGTCCCAAAGCCGGCAGCGCCGGGTACTGGATCCTCGTGCCGTTCGACGTGGACGGCGGTGGCACCCTCGTCGTCGCACGTGGATGGGTTCCGGGCAGCGGGGCGGATGCGACCGCCGCCGAGGCGCCCTCACCCCCAGCGGGCACCGTCCGCATCTCTGCATGGCTGCGGCCCGCACAGGACGGGGACCCCTCGGAGAACACTGCGGCGTCCGTGCGTGCGATCGACCCGCCGCTCATGGAGGGCGGGAACGCGTACGCCCACGCCTATGGCTACCTCGATGCCGAGGACCCCGCACCGGCAGAGCAGCTCGAAGCACTCCCCGAACCGAACACCGACCCTGGGTCCCACCTGAGCTACACGTTCCAGTGGTACGCGTTCTCCGTCATGATCGTGGGCGGGTTCGTGTACGCCGCGAAGCGGGAGCGCGATGCGATCCGTCGTGGCGAACGGGATACGCAGCGAGCGGAGGATTCCGTCGTCGACGGCGTCGAATACGTCGTGGTCGACAAGGAGGCGCTTCGCGCCGGAGGCGTACGACGCACAGCGGCTGGCGGGCGGCGTGCACCCACCGTCGTCCGGGGGATGCGCCCGGAGCCCCGGGTGATGTCACGTGCGAGCAGACGCGAGGAGCATGACGAGGACGCCGCCCTCGACTCCCAGCTGGAAGTCTGAGAGCCGGAAGCGGTCCTCACGCCATGGTGACGAGGTCCAGATAGGACTCGGACCAGTGGTCCTCGTCGCCGTCCGGCAGGAGCAGGACACGATCCGGGTCGAGTGCTTCGACCGCCCCTTCATCGTGGGTGACGAGCACGATGGCGCCCTCGTACCGCCGGATGGCGGACAGGATCTCCTCCCGCGACGCCGGGTCCAGGTTGTTCGTCGGCTCGTCGAGCAGCAGCACATTCGCGCTGGAGACGACGAGTGTGGCGAGAGCAAGACGTGTCTTCTCACCACCGGACAGGACGCTTGCCGGCTTGTGCACGTCCTCACCGCTGAATAGGAACGACCCCAGCACCGTTCGCACGCCCGTGTCGTCCAGGTGCGGCGACTGCGCGCGCATGTTCTCGAGCACCGACCGCGACAGGTCGAGCGTCTCGTGCTCCTGCGCGTAGTAGCCGAGCTTGAGCCCGTGGCCCGGTTCGACATCGCCGGAATCCGGCTCCTCGACGCCCGCGAGCAGACGCAGCAGCGTCGTCTTCCCCGCGCCGTTGAAACCGAGGATGACCACGCGGGTGCCCCGGTCGATCGCCAGATCGACACCGGTGAACACCTCTGTCGACCCGTAGGACTTCGTGAGGCCGGCAGCTGTGAGCGGGACGCGCCCGCACGCGGCGGGAGCGGGGAAGCGCAGATGTGCGACCTTGTCCGCTGCCCTCTCGGCCTCGAGGCCGGCGAGCATCCTGTCCGCCCTCTTCGCCATGTTCTGCGCGGCGACGGTCTTCGTCGCCTTCGCCCGCATCTTGTCCGCCTGTGCGTGCAGGGCGGAAGCCTTCTTCTCCGCGTTCGAGCGCTCGCGACGACGCCTGCGCTCGTCAGCCTCACGCTGCTTGAGGTACTGCCGGTAGGACATCGAGTAGATGTCGATGACCTGACGGTTCGCGTCGAGGAAGAAGACCTTGTTGACGACTTCGTCGATGAGGGCGAGATCGTGCGAGATGACGACCAGCCCGCCGGAATAGGTCTTGAGGTAGTCGCGCAGCCACAGGACGGACTCCGCGTCGAGGTGGTTCGTCGGCTCGTCCAGGATCATCGTGTCCGGTGCGGCGAACAGGATCCGTGCGAGCTCCACGCGGCGGCGCTGACCACCGGACAGCGTGTCGAGGGTCTGGCCCAGCAGCGCTTCGTCGAGGCCCAGGTTCGCGGCGATCGCGAACGCCTCCGATTCCGCTGCGTAGCCTCCCGCCGCGACGAACTCCGCCTCGATGCGCGGGTACCGGTCGATCGCCTTCTCCATGATCTTCGTATCCGGGGAGGACATCTGCTCCTCCGCCTTCCGCATGCGACGCGCCAGCACGTCCAGCTCCCGGGCACCGAGGATCCGCTCACGGCCCGTCGCCTTCGGGTCGCCCGCCCGCGGGTCCTGGGGCAGATAGCCGACGGAGCCCGAGGCCGACACGGTCCCCTCGCTGGGCATGACCTCGCCCATGAGGACCTTCGTGAGTGTCGTCTTGCCGGCTCCGTTGCGGCCCACGAGACCCACACGGTCGCCCTTGTCGACGCGGAACGACACACCCGTCATGAGTGTGCGCGAGCCGACGACGATGCTGATGTCCCCTGCAGAGATCATGCGCGTGCCTCCCAGCCGGTCTGGATGAGTTCCGCGAGCAGGTCCTGAGCGGTGCGGCCGGTCCTCCCGGCCTCGGCGACGATCGCATCCGCGAGGTCGGACTCCAGCGGGCACGACACGACGACGGTGGCCGGTGGGGAGTCGCACGGCGCATCCGACGTGGGGGTCGCGAGTACGACACCCGGCTCCCCCATCCCCGGCCCACTGGGCACCGGGAGCCCCGCCTGCATCGCCTCTGCGGCACCACGGGCGCGCGTGTCCGCCGCCTCGTTGAGGGGGTGGCCGGCGTGGCCCTTGACCCATTCGAAGCGCACGCGCAGGCCTGCCGCCTCACGGGCAGTCATGAGCTCGTCCAGGCGCTCCATCTGATCGCGGTTGAGCACATCCTCCTTGTTGGCCTTCTTCCAGCCCTGCAGCTTCCACTTCGGCATCCACTTCGTGATCGAGTTGATGACGTACTTGGAGTCGCAGAGGACGTGCAGATCGTCGACGTCCGCCGTCGCGGCCAGCAGCTCGATGACCGCCTGCAGCTCACCGCGGTTGTTCGTCCCGTTCGGCCACCCGCCCGCAGCCCACCGGGAGTCGTCGACGAACCACGCCCAGCCGGCGGGTCCGGGGTTGCCGAGGGCGGAACCGTCGACGGCAGCGGTGAGGGTCACGGAGACTCCGTTTCACAGGTGGGGTGAGCACGCCGAAGACGTGCGAAGCGGGTAGAGGGGCCACACCATGGTAGCCGCCGTGCGGCCCCCGCGTCCGACGCCCACCGGTGTCGTACTCTTCTGCCACGTCCTTCACCCCGGATTCACGCCTCGACTCATCCCAGGTGTCACGCGGATCACGTCGCCGCGACCGGGGACGACCGCATCCAGGAGACGGCACAGGGCCGGGTCACCCCGGAGAACTTCACTCACGGGTCCGCGGAGCAGCGGATGCACTGGTTCACCCTCGGGTACGACGAAGGGGCCCCCACTGCCCGCGACACGCTCTCCGTGCCGCAGGTGTGAGGGCCCCTGTGTCTCTGCGAGACGCTCTGTGCATTCAGATGTTGAAGCCGAGCGCCCGCATCTGTTCGCGGCCGTCCTCGGTGATCTTCTCCGGGCCCCACGGCGGCATCCACACCCAGTTGAGGCGGAACGCCGGGACGATACCGTCCAGGGCCTGTGCCACCTGGTCCTCGATGACATCCGTCAGCGGACAGGCGGCAGAGGTGAGGGTCATCTCGACGATGCCCACCCCCTCTTCGTCGACGCTCACGCCGTAGAGCAGTCCGAGGTCGACGATGTTGACACCCAGTTCGGGGTCCATCACATCGTAGAGTGCTTCCTTCAGCTCTTCAGGTGTGGCAGCGGTCGGTGAGTCGATGACGTCAGCCATGTTGATCACTCCTTCATAGTCTCAGCTTGCGCGATCGCGTCCTCGAACGCCACCCACGCCAGCAGTGCGCACTTGATGCGCCCCGGGAACTTCGACACTCCCTGGAACGCCGCAGCGTCGCCCAGCAATTCCTCGTCGGGCTCTCCCCTGCCCCGCGAGTGCATGAGCTCACGGAACGCGGGCGCCGCCCTGTGGAATCCGACGATGCCCTGTTCTCCCAGCAGCTCGCTCGCCACCGATGCGGACGCCATCGAGATCGAGCAGCCGGCACCATCCCACCGGTGCACCGGTCGGTCGGAGGGCGCGCTGTCAACCTGCAGCGGCCCGACCTCCACAGTGATCTCGTCGCCGCAGGTCGGGTTCACCTGATGCGAGGAACCGAACCGCGCCGGCCGGTCGCCGGCGGCGGGCGCCAGGAGTGTGCCCGAGCCGGTGCGTTCCTTCGCGTGGTCGAGGATGACCTGCTGGTACAGCTGCGTGAGATCGGTCATCCGGTCGCTCCGAAGAACGGTCGGACCTCGGCGAGTGCTGCGAGGAACTGCTCGACATCCGTGCTGTCCGTGTAGATGGCGGCGCTCGCGCGCGTCGACGCGGTGATGCCGTAGCGACGGTGCAGGGGCTGCGCGCAGTGGTGTCCCACGCGTGCTGCGACACCCCGCGAATCGAGGAACTGACCCACGTCATGCGCGTGGACCCCCTCGACGTCGAACGCCACGGCACCGATCCGTTCGGTCGGATCGAGCGGCCCCAGCACCCTGATGCCCGGCACATCCTGGACCCCGGTGAGCAGTGCAGCACCGATCGCCGTTTCGTGGGCGGCGACGACGTCCATCCCGATCTCGTCGAGATAGCCGACCGCTGCGGCGAGTCCCACGATCTGGGCGACCGGCTGGGTGCCGGCCTCGAACCGCTGCGGGGCGGGGAGGAACCCCGTCTCCTCCATCGTCACCGTCGTGATCATCGAGCCGCCGGTGAGGACGGGCGGCAGCGCATCGAGGAGCTCCTTCTTGCCGTAGAGCGCCCCGACTCCCGTGGGCCCGAGCATCTTATGGCCGGAGAACGCCGCGAAGTCGACGTCGAGCGCGTGCAGGTCCAACGGCATGTGCGCCGCCGACTGGCATGCATCGAGCACTGTGTACGCGCCCACCTCACGTGCGCGAGCCACGAGCCGGGCCGCATCGTTGATGGTGCCGAGCACGTTCGACACGTGTGTGAAGGCCAGCACCCGTGTTGTCGAGTCGACGATGCCCGTGAGATCCGTGAGGTCCAGATGCCCGTCGTCGGTGAGCGGCAACCAGCGCAGCTCAGCCCCGGTCCGCAGCGCGAGCTGCTGCCACGGGACGAGATTCGCGTGGTGCTCCATCTCCGTCACGACGATCGAGTCACCGGGCCCCACACGGAAGCGAGCGGCTTCGTCCCCGCCGAACCCGGCGGAGGCGTTCGCGAAGCCGTAGGCGACGACGTTGAGCGATTCGGTCGCGTTCTTCGTCCACACGATCTCCTCGACCGCTGCGCCCACGAAGCCGGCCACCGCAGAGCGGCCGGCTTCGAAGGCGTCCGTCGCCTCCACCGCGAGGGTGTGGGCCCCGCGGTGGACGGCGGCGTTCGTCCGCGTGAGGAAGTCCTGCTCCGCGTCGATGACGCACGTCGGTTTCTGCGCGGTCGCTCCCGAATCCAGGTAGGCGAGCCGCGCACCGCCCACGGTGCGCTCCAGCAGGGGGAAGTCGCCCCGCACACGGGCCGTCTCGAGGTGATCCATCGACGCGGGCCCGCTCAGGCGCTCACGAGGAAGCGGTCGTAGCCTTCGGACTCGAGACGGTCAGCGAGCTCCGCTCCGCCCGATTCCGCGACACGGCCATCGATGAGCACGTGCACGCGGTCGGGACGGATGTACTGGAGGATGCGGGTGTAGTGCGTGATGAGCAGGACGCCCAGGTCGCTGCCCTCCTTCGCCGCATTGACGCCTTCGGATACGACGCGCAGCGCGTCGACGTCCAGTCCGGAGTCCGTCTCGTCGAGGATCGCGAACTTCGGCTTGAGCATCCGCAGCTGGAGGATCTCGTGGCGCTTCTTCTCACCGCCGGAGAAGCCGTCGTTGACGCTGCGCGCCGCGAACTCCGGATCCATGCGCAGGTCCTTCATCGCCTGCGACAGTTCCTTCGTCCACGTGCGGAGCTTCGGTGATTCACCGTCGACAGCCGTCTTCGCGGTGCGCAGGAAGTTCGTCACTGTGACTCCCGGCACCTCGACGGGGTACTGCATCGCGAGGAACAGGCCCGCCTTGGCGCGCTCGTCGACGGACATCTCGAGGACGTCCTCACCGTCGAGCGTGACGGTGCCGGAGGTCACTTCGTAGCGGGGGTGGCCCGCGAGGGCGTACGCGAGTGTCGACTTGCCGGAGCCGTTCGGCCCCATGATCGCGTGCGTCTCGGTGCTGTTGATGTCAAGGGTGAGACCCTTGAGGATCTCCTTGGTACCGGATTCCGTCTCGACGGAGACGTGCAGATCCTTGATGGAGAGCGTGGTCATGACTACCTCGTATTCGTGTCTGGGTACGTGTGTGTTCAGCCGGCGACGTCGACGAAGATCTGTCCGTCCCGCTCTTCGCAGGAGTAGACCTCGACGGGTTCGAAGGCCGGCGGCGTCGTGGGTTCGCCGGTGCGCAGGTCGAAGGCGGATCCGTGGAGCCAGCATTCGACGGTGCAGCCGATGACTTCCCCCTCTGCGAGGGAGACTTCACCGTGTGTGCAGAGATCATCGATCGCGTGGACGACCCCGTCTTCTGTCCGCGCGATGCAGACTTCGCGGTCCTCGACCATGACGCGCACTGCGGCGCCGGGTGCCAGGTCGGCTGCAGGGAGGACGGGGACCATGCTCACAGGACGCTCCGTGAGAGCTCTTCCTCGATCTTCTCGCTCAGGACCGTCTCGATCTCCTCGATGCCGATCTTCTGGATCACCTCGTGGAAGAAGCCGCGCACGACGAGGCGGCGGGCCTCCATCTCCGGGATGCCGCGGCTCATGAGGTAGAAGAGGTGCTCCTCGTCGAACCGTCCGGTCGACGAGGCGTGTCCTGCTCCCTCGATGTCACCGGTCTCGATCTCGAGGTTCGGCACGGAGTCGGCTCGAGCGCCCTCCGTGAGGATGAGGTTGCGGTTGAGCTCGTAGGTGTCGATGCCCAGGGCCTCCGGGCGGATGAGGACGTCGCCCACCCAGACGCTGCGCGCGTCCTTGCCCTGCAGGGCGCCCTTGTACATGACGTCCGACGTGGCCTTGGCCGTGTTGTGGTCGATGTACGTGCGGTGCTCCAGGTGCTGCCCCTCGTCGGAGAAGTACAGGCCGAGCAGTTCGGCCTCTCCTCCCGGTCCGGCGTAGCGCACGTTGGAGTTGAGGCGGACCACGTCGCCGCCCAGGCTCACCGCGATGTGCCGGTAGGACGAGTCCTTGCCGACGAGCGCGTCGTGCTGGCCCAGGTGGACGGAGCCGTCCTCCCACATCTGCAGCGATGCCAGCGTGAGCGAAGCTCCATCGCCGACGACGATGGAGAAGAGCTCCGAATAGCGGGCACGGCCCTCGTGCTCGAAGACGACCGTGGCCTTGGCGTTGGCGCCGATCGTGAGCAGCGTGTGCGCATGGACGGTGTCGTCGCCGGTTCCGTTCGCACGGATGATGACGGGCTCGTCCAATTCCGTGTCCGCGGAGATCGAGTAGTGGGTGACTCCCCCGGCACGCGCTGCGGCGATCGCCGCCGGGCGGTCCTCCGGTTCGAGGATCCCGTGCGCCCGAGCAGCCTCGAGATCGATCGTCTCGACGGTGACGCCTGCCGGCAGGTCGCCGGACACGGTGAGCTTCGCGTCGGTGCCCGCGTCCTCGAAGAAGTCTGCGAGCCGCTTCACGGGGGTGAAGCGCCACTCCTCCTCCCGACCGTTGACGGTGGGGAAGTCCGCGACGTCGAAGCTCCGGGTACGGTCCTGGCGTCCGTTGAGGAGCATCGGCACGCCCGTGGGCGTTTCCAGTGTCTGTGTCATGTGTGTTCTGTCTCCTGGTGGTTCCGTGGGTGCTGAGCGGGTCGGAAGACCGTCAGCCCAGGGAACCCTCCATCTGCAGTTCGATGAGCTTGTTGAGTTCGAGCGCGTACTCCATCGGGAGCTCGCGGGCGATCGGCTCGATGAAGCCGCGGACGATCATCGCCATCGCCTCGGTCTCCTCCATGCCGCGGGACTGGAGGTAGAAGAGCTGGTCCTCGCTGACCTTCGACACGGTCGCCTCGTGGCCGAGCGTCACATCGTCCTCACGGATGTCGATGTACGGGTACGTGTCGGACCGCGAGTTGTTGTCGACGAGCAGGGCGTCGCAGAGGACGTTGTTCGAGGAGCCGTGCGCGCCCGGATGGATGTGGACCAGTCCGCGGTAGCCGGACCGTCCACCGGCGCGGGCGACGGACTTCGCGACGATCGACGACTGCGTGTGAGGTGCGGCGTGGACCATCTTCGATCCGGTGTCCTGGTGCTGACCGGCGCCGGCGAAGGCGACCGACAGCGTCTCACCGCGGGCGTGCTCACCCGTCAGCCAGATCGCCGGGTACTTCATGGTGACCTTCGAGCCGATGTTGCCGTCGACCCATTCCATCGTGGCGCCCTGCTCCGCGATCGCGCGCTTCGTCACGAGGTTGTAGACGTTGTTGGACCAGTTCTGGATCGTCGTGTAGCGGACGCGGGCGTCCTTCTTCGCGATGATCTCCACGACGGCCGAGTGCAGCGAGTCCGACTTGTAGATCGGTGCCGTGCAGCCCTCGACGTAGTGCACGTAGGAACCTTCGTCCGCGATGATGAGCGTCCGCTCGAACTGGCCCATGTTCTCCGTGTTGATCCGGAAGTAGGCCTGCAGCGGGATCTCGACGTGGACACCCTTCGGGACGTACACGAACGAGCCGCCCGACCAGACGGCGGTGTTGAGCGCGGAGAACTTGTTGTCACCCGACGGGATGACGGTGCCGAAGTACTCCTTGAACAGCTCCGGGTGCTCCTTGAGAGCCGTGTCCGTGTCGAGGAAGATGACGCCCTGGCGCTCGAGCTCCTCGTTGATCCTGTGGTACACGACTTCGGACTCGTACTGCGCGGCCACACCGGCGACGAGCCGCTGCTTCTCCGCCTCCGGGATGCCCAGGCGATCGTAGGTGTTCTTGATGTCCTCGGGGAGGTCCTCCCACGACTGCACCTGTCCCTCCGTGGAGCGGACGAAGTACTTGATGTCGTCGAAGTTGATGCCGGACAGGTCGGCGCCCCAGTTCGGCATGGGCTTCTTGTCGAAGAGCCTCAGGGCCTTGAGCCGGCGCTCGAGCATCCACTCGGGCTCTTCCTTGAGGGCGGAGATGTTGCGGACGACGTCCTCGCTGAGACCGCGCTCTGCCGTCTCGCCAGCTTCGTCCTTGTCGTGCCAGCCGTACTGGTAGGCACCGATCGCCTTGAGCTCCGGGTTGAGCTCGAGGATCCTGTTGGTCTCGGTGGTGTCGGTCACCGTGAACCTCCTTGTCTGGGGTCCGCACTCCGCTCACCGATGAGGGGGCGAGTGAGCGCGGACGTGGGGATATGGGTGGTGCAGACGTGTGCGCCGCCGGCCAGTGTCGACAGTCGGCGCACGTCGACGCCCAGATATTCGGAGAGCACCCCGAGTTCCGCTTCGCAGAATTCGGGGAAGCGCTCTGCCACATTGCGGATGGGGCAGTGCCCCTGGCACAGCTGCATGGCCTCCATGGGGGTGCCCGCGGCCACCGGGGTGGCCGATGCGGCGAAGCCCTCCCGGTCCAGTGCCCTGGCGAGACGACGCGAGCGTTCCGCGACGGTGCCGTCCCCCTGCGCACCTGCGCGGAAGTCTGGCAACCGGTCACGGAGGCGTTCGCGCAGTCGGTCGGTGTGCTCCTCCACGAAGCCCGCGACGAGTTCAGGACCCGCCGCATCCTTCACGTATTCGAGCACATCGACGGCCAGCTCGTCGTATGCGTGCGAGATCTGGGCGTGCCCCGTCGGTGTCACCGTGTAGTGGCGGGCGGGACGCCCCCTTCCCACACGCTGACCCGCGAGGGCACGGACCTCGATGAGTCCTTCGTCCGTCAGCGCATCGAGATGACGACGGATGGCGGCCGCCGTGAGTCCCATCATCTTCGCCAGTGACGACGCGGAGATGGGACCCTGGTCGAGGACTGCGCCCAGAACACGCTGGCGGGTCCTGCCGTCCTCTGCCGGAACTGCTTCCGCTGCGGTCACGAACACCTCCCACCGGTTGATTCACTCGTTTCAGCAACAAGTCTCTTACCTAATTGTACTGATGTAAACGCCTGTGGCCACCGGACCCATCCCGGACGCCCTGTCGCGTAGCTCACGTCCGGTCCCTCTGCAGCCCGCGTCCGGGGTGCTCACGGAGTGGGCGAGGGGCCTCGGGCGGTGACCCACGCAGTACAGTGAGGTGCTTATGAGCACCCTCCCCCTCCGCGTCGAGCGCATCGCCCTCTCGTACGGCCGGTCGACCGCCGTCGAGGACGTCTCACTCACCGCAGAAGAAGGGCGCGTGCACGCGCTGCTGGGGCCGAATGGAGCCGGCAAGTCCTCGACGATCGCCTGCGCGGTCGGGTTGCGTGCCCCGCAGTCGGGCAGCATCAGCATCTTCGGGATGGACCCGTGGACCGATCACTCCCGCACCGCAGAGCTCACCGGCGTGATGCTCCAGGACGGCGGTCTGCCGATGTCAGCGCGCCCCCTCACGGTGCTGCGCCACCTCGCACGGCTCTACCGCGAACCCGCCGATGTCGACGACCTGGTCGGCCGCCTCGGGATCGGTTCGTTCGCGAGCCGGTCCATCCGTCGGCTGTCAGGCGGACAGCGTCAACGGGTCGGGCTCGCCGCCGCACTCGTCGGACGTCCTCGGCTCGTGTTCCTCGACGAGCCGACGGCGGGCCTCGACCCTCAGGCCCGCATCGCCGTCGACGAGGTCGTCCAGGACCTGCGTGCGGCCGGCACCGCGATCGTGCTCACCACACATGACATGGCCGACGCGGAGAGACTCGCCGACCTCGTGACCGTCATCGACCACGGCCGGGTCATCGCACACGGCACGGTCGCGGGACTCACCGGCGTGGACGACACCGATGTGCCGGGACGAACCGCGCGGATCGTCCTGGACGATGACGCTCCGGAAGCCGCGCTCATCGCACTCGCGGAGGAAGGCGTCGTCCATGTGGACGGCCCCGTCATCACCGTCGACTGCCGCCCAGGCATCGCCGATCTGCACCGGATCACCGGCGTGCTGGCCACCCACCGCCTGGACGCGCGGTCCCTGGAGTTCCGCGGCAAGTCCCTGGGCGACGTCTTCCTCGAACTCACCGGGAGGAACCTCCGATGAACGCACGCCGCATCCTCGCCCAGGCGCGCTTCGAGACCGTCGCCGTGCTCCGCAACGGCGAGCAGCTGCTCCTCGCCCTCATCCTCCCGCTCATCATCCTCATCGGACTGGGGCGGACCGATGTGCTGTCCTCGCTCAGCGCGCTGCCAGAGGGTGCCGAGCACATCCAGGTCGCGACCGCCGGAGTGCTCGGGGTCGCCGTCGCCTCGATCGCGTTCACCGGTCAGGGGATCCAGACGGCATTCGACCGCAGGTACGGCGTCCTCCGACAGCTCGCCACCACCCCACTGGGCGCGGCCGGAGTCATCTGGGGCAAGCTCGGCGCAGTGCTCTGCGTGCTCGTCGTCCAGACGGCGCTGCTCCTCACCGCCGCCGGCCTGCTCGGGCTGTCCTTCGCCGACCCCCACTGGGCTGGCACCGTTCTCGCCCTCCTGGCCGGAGCCGCGGCGCTCGTGTCGTGGGGGGTGCTCATGGCCGGGACCCTGCGACCGGAGGCCACACTCGCCGTCGCGAACCTCCTCTGGGTCCTCATGGCATCCGTCGGAGGACTGCTGTTCCACCGGGACGGGACGTGGGGGACGCTCATGGAACTCCTCCCACCCGGTGCCCTGGGTTCCGCCCTGCGCAGCGCTGTCGTCGATGGGGCCATCGCGTGGCCGTCTCTCCTGGTCCTGGTGGTGTGGGCGATCCTCGGCACACTCGCCGCGCGCCGCTGGTTCTCCTTCGACTGAGACGTCGCGTGACGAGCGGCATGATGAGACGGATCCTCCCACCGGACTAGTTCCTGAGATCCACTCCGATGGAGGAGGACTAGACTGCTGACCGCCCGTCAGCATCTCTCGAGTGAGGACACACCCCTGTGACGTCGCGAATCGATCGCTTCCTGGCCTGGACGATGCTGAGCGCACAATCGCTCATCATCCTGACCGGTGCCCTGGTCCGGCTCACCGGCTCCGGGCTGGGCTGCCCCACGTGGCCGCGCTGCACGGAGGACTCCGTCGTCCCGTATGGTGCGGTCACCATGCACTCCGCGATCGAGTTCGGCAACCGCCTGCTGGGCGTGAGCCTGGGCGTGCTCGGTGTCGTGACTGTCCTCTTCCTGCTGCGACACTTCCGGACGCGTCCCGACCTCGTCTGGTTCGCGGTGGGCCTCACCGCGATCGTGCCGGTCCAGGCCGTGCTCGGCGGCGTCACGGTGCTCACCGGCCTCAATCCGTGGATCGTCGCACTGCACTTCGTGCCGTCCGCCGCAGCGGTCGTCGTGTCCGTCCTGTTCGTCCGCCGCGTCTACGACACCGGTCGGAGTGCCGTGCCCGTGGGCACCCGCACGATGCGGACCCTCGCGTGGGCGGCTTTCGTGCTCACGTGGGTGGTCGTCATCATCGGCCTCCTCGTGACGGGCGCGGGACCCCATGCGGGCGACGAGATGAGTGCCCGCAACGGCTTCGACACGCTTCTCATGGCGCGCCTCCACGCCGCTCCCGTCTGGGCTCTGGTCGCCGTGTCCGTCGCACTGATCCTCGTGGCGCAGGCTGCCGTGCGGCAGGGGGTCCCCCACGCCCGCACGCTTCGCACCCCGGTCATCGTCTTCGCACTCGTCGTCGCCGCACAGGGCGCCATAGGCTACGTCCAATTCTTCACGGGCGTCCCATGGGTGCTCGTCGCCGTCCACATCATCGGCGTCTGCGCGGCGCTGGCGGCCGCCGCATGGCTGGTGGACGTCCACTACCAGCGCCCGCCTCAGACCGAGGACACCCAGTCCGTCGAAGCGGCACAGGCCGCCCCGGCTGCCTGAAGAGCTCCGCGCTCGTTCCGCTGCTCGCGACCACCGAGCCCATGGTGGATCTCCACCATGGACTCTCCGACATGTGACACCTGCAGGTGGCTGCCACCGTTCAACAGCACGGCAGACCAGCTGTCCCGACGGCCATGCCGCGGTGAACACCGTCTCCGGCCGGCTCAAGGACGACGACACGCAGTGCGGCCGCCACGACGCCATCGACGGGTGAGCCTCAGGCCCGGGCGGTAGACACGCCCGGCAGGGCGTATCCGAACAACTGGCGGCAATTCGACGGAGGCCCCGGCAGCGGTTCGTGCGTCCCCGCGGGGACGTCTCCCGGTCGGGCAGGGCACCTGCCGGATCGGTCGGGCACATGACACCGACCGGGCACACGACAAGAGCGCCGGGTCATCGATCTCTCGATGGCCCGGCGCTCTTCGACTTCGCAGCGCGTGCGGTCAGATCCAGGGGTTGAGGAAGGGGTCGATCGCCACCGCGAGGAAGAGGATCGACAGATAGGTGATGGAGCCGTGGAACACGCGCATGGCCTTGAGGCGGGTACCCGACAGTCCCGCCTTCGCACGCCTGATGAACGTGATGCACTCCCAGAGGAACCATCCGCCGGCCGCGACCGCGACGGCGATGTAGAGCGGACCCATCGGTGCGACGGGGATGAGTGCCAGCGACGACACGATCATCGCGAGCGTGTACCAGATCATCTGGCGCGCCACGTTCGTCGGCGGAACCTTGTTCGGCAGCATCGGGACGTCGGCCGCTTCGTAGTCCGCCTTGTACTTGATGGCGAGCGGCCAGTAGTGCGGCGGCGTCCAGAAGAAGACGACGAGGAAGAGGAGGAGCGGCTCCCAGCTGAGCGTTCCGGTGACAGCGGACCAGCCGATGAGGACCGGCATGCAGCCTGCGGCACCGCCCCACACGATGTTCTGGGTCGTGCGGCGCTTGAGGATCATCGTGTAGAACACGGCATAGAGGAGGATTGCCGTCGCGGTGAGGCCTGCGGCGACCCAGTTCGTGAAGCCGCCCAGCCAGAAGATCGAACCGAATCCCAGCGCGAAGGCGAAGATCGTCGCGGCCCGCGGAGTGATCTCCCCCGTCACGAGGGGACGGTTCTCCGTCCGGCGCATCTTGGCATCGATGTCACGATCCGCGATGCAGTTGAAGACGTTCGCCGACGCGGCAGCGGCGGCTCCGCCGATGACGGTCGTGAGGACCAGCCAGAGGTTCGGCAGGCCCTGCGCTGCGAGGAACATCACCGGCGCAGTGGTCACGAGCAGCAGTTCGATGATGCGCGGCTTCGTGAGAGCGACGTAGGCGCGGAGCGTACCGCTCAGCGTGCCAGTGCCCCGGGCGCCTGCGCGTCTTTCATCGAGGGTCCGCTGGAGGGGCTTCTCCTCCGAGGAGAGAAGAGGCTTCTCTTCTGAAGACTGTGTGTGCGCGGAGCGCGGAGGGAGAGACACGGTGTCGGCTGCGCCTTCCTGTTCGGGATCGTCCAGCCGATTCTATCCCTCGTAGAAGAGTTGTGCACATGCGCCCCTCACACGGCGCGTCCCGGTAGAGTGATGCCCGTCAGTGCCCTCCCGATCACGCGGCGGGCAAGCAGCCTTCCCGAAGGAACGAAACGCGCGCATGACCAGCACGAGCACCTTCACGTGGTCCTCCCTTGACGGCCGGGCCGTCGACACCGCACGACTCCTCGCCGCTGATGCGGTGGAGAGGGTGGGCAACGGGCACCCCGGAACGGCCATGAGCCTCGCCCCCGCCGCGTACTACCTCTACCAGCACGGCCTGGTCCACGACCCCGCGGACACCGCGTGGGTGGGTCGTGACCGGTTCGTGCTGTCCGCGGGGCACTCCAGCCTCACTCAGTACGTCCAACTGTTCCTGTCCGGATTCGGTCTGGAGCTGGACGATCTCAAATCGCTCCGCACGTGGGGCTCGCTGACCCCGGGCCACCCCGAGGTCGGTCACACCGACGGCGTGGAGATCACGACGGGCCCGCTGGGGTCCGGACTCGCCTCGGCGGTCGGCATGGCGATGGCGCAGCGGCGTGAGCGCGGTCTCTTCGACCCGGACTCCCCCGCGGGCGAATCCGTGTTCGACCACCGCGTCGTCGTCATCGCCGGGGACGGCGACCTGCAGGAGGGGGTGTCCGGCGAGGCCTCGTCGCTCGCCGGCACTCAGCAGCTCGGCAACCTCACGGTCCTGTGGGACGACAACAGGATCTCCATCGAGGACGACACCTCGATCGCATTCACCGAGGACGTGGAGGCGCGCTACGCCGCCTACGGCTGGCACGTCCAGCACGTCGACTTCACGCAGGGCGGCGGAGAATACAGGGAGGACGTCGAGGCGCTGCACGCGGCGTTCGAGGCGACGAAGTCCGATCCCCGCCCCTCCTTCATCCGCCTGTCCACGATCATCGGATGGCCGGCCCCCACGGTGCAGAACACGGGAGGAGCCCACGGCGCCGCCCTGGGCGGAGAGGAGATCGCCGCGACGAAGGAGCTCCTCGGCTTCGATCCTGAGCAGAGCTTCATCGTCGAGGACGATGTCCTCACACACACGCGCGCGGTCCGTGAGCGCGGTGCCGCTGCTCACGCGGCCTGGCGGACGCGCTTCGACGCGTGGCGCGCGGCGAACCCGCAGCGCGCCGAGCTGTTCGATCGGCTGCAGGCCGGGACGCTGCCGGAGGGGCTCGCGGAGGCGATCCCCGCATTCGAAGCGGGCGCGTCGATCGCTACCCGCGCGGCGTCCGGCACCGTGCTCAATGCGGTCGCCCCGCTCATGCCGGAGCTGTGGGGCGGATCGTCGGACCTCGCAGGGTCGAACAACACCCTCATCAAGGGTGAGGACTCATTCCTGCCAGTCGACCGCTCCTCCGCGATGTTCGCGGGCACGCCGTACGGTCGGAACCTGCACTTCGGTGTGCGCGAATTCGCCGCAGGGCTCGTCTGCAACGGCATCGCACTGCACGGCCCCACCCGCCCCTACAACGGGACGTTCCTCGTCTTCAGCGACTACCAGCGCCCCGCCGTGCGCCTCGCAGCACTGCAGCAGCTGCCGAACGTGTTCGTCTGGACCCACGATTCGATCGGTGTGGGCGAGGACGGACCGACGCACCAGCCGGTCGAACACGTGAGCGCGCTGCGCGCCATTCCGGGCCTGGACATCGTCCGTCCGGCGGATGCGACGGAGACCGCGGTCTGCTGGCTGCGCGTGCTGGAACGTGCGGACGGCCCGTCGGGACTGATCCTCACGCGCCAGGGCGTGCCGGTGCTCGACCGCACGGCCGTGGCCTCGGCCGAAGGCGCCCGCCGCGGTGCCTACATCCTGGCTGACGCCGACGGCGATCCGGACGTGGTGCTCCTGGCCTCGGGCTCTGAGGTGCAGCTGGCACTCGCGGCTCGCGAGGCGCTCGCGGCAGAGGGCACGCAGGCCCGTGTCGTGTCCGTGCCGTGCATGGAGTGGTTCGAGCAGGAGTCGGAGGAATACCGCGAGGAGGTGCTCCCGTCGACCGTCCGGGCACGGGTGAGTGTCGAAGCCGGCATCGCGCAGAGCTGGTACCGCTGGCTGGGAGAGCACGGTCGTGCGGTGTCGCTCGAGCACTACGGGGCGTCCGCCGCCGGTGCACTCCTCTTCGAGAAATTCGGCTTCACCGCCGACGCCGTCGCAGAAGCTGCTCGCGATTCGCTCGCCGCAGCACGTGGGGAGGCACGATGACCCAGAACGCACAGCTGTCCGCCCTCGCGGACGCGGGAGTCTCCGTGTGGCTGGACGACCTGTCCCGCACGCGCTTGGAATCGGGCTCCCTCGCAGAGCTCGTGGCGACCCGATCCGTCGTGGGTGTGACCACGAACCCGACGATCTTCGCCCAGGCGATCGCAGCGGATCCGGCGTACACGGCACAGACGGAGGAACTCGCCCGCGCGGGCGTCACCGCTGAAGAGGCCATCGACGCGCTCACCGTGGCCGACGTGCGTGCCGCGTGCGACCTCCTCATGCCCGTGTGGGAAGGGACGGGGGGCGTCGACGGTCGCGTGTCCCTGGAGGTGTCCCCCCGGCTGGCGCACGACGGTGAGGAGTCGATCGAAGCGGCGTCCCGCCTCGCGGCAGCCGTGGACCGTCCCAACGTCATGATCAAGATCCCCGCGACGGAAGAGGGCCTGTTCGCGATCCCCCGGGTGATGGAGCGCGGGATCAGTGTGAACGTCACGCTGATCTTCAGCCTGAGCCAGTACCGGAAGGTCGTCGAGGCCTACCTCAGCGGTCTGGAGCGCGCACGTGAGGCCGGTGTCGACCTGTCGACGCTCCACTCGGTCGCCTCCGTCTTCGTCTCGCGGATCGACGCGGAGATCGACGCGCGCCTCGACGCGCTCGGAACGGATGAGGCGACCGGACTGCGCGGCGGAGCGGGGCTCGCGAACTGCCGCCTCACGCACCGTGTGCGGTCTCAGGTGTTCGATTCGGAGCGGTTCCGCGTCCTCGAGGCCGCGGGAGCTGCGGCTCAACGGCTCCTCTGGGCGTCGACCGGCACGAAGGACCCGTCCTACCCGGACACGATGTACGTGTCCGAGCTCGTCACGGCTGACACCGTGAACACCATGCCGGAGAAGACCATGGAGGCGTTCGCCGACCACGGCACCGTGGGCGCGGACACCATGCCCGGCACGTACGGGGCAGCTGACGAGCACTTCGACGCGCTGTCGCGCCTGGGCATCGACTACGCCGACGTCATGGAGAAACTCGAGCGCGAGGGGCTGGAGAAGTTCAGTGCCAGCTGGGACGAACTGGTCGCGACGGTCGAAGCCCGGCTCGTGGAGCTGACCGGAGCCAGCGCGAACGGCGCAGAGGAATGAAGGAGGAGCGATGACGGCAGAGATTGGTTTCCCCGCGCCCGACGTGTTCAGCGCGGAGCTCACCCGCATGCTGGATCTCCGGCTGGCGTCGCGCGTCGCCTCTCGCGACGCAGGGGTGTGGGGTGAGGAGGCGGCGGAGCTCGCCTCCACGCGCCTGGGCTGGACCGACCTGCACACGCGGGCAGCCGGTCTCATCGAGCAGATCGACGCGCTGCGGGACGAACTCGCCACGGATGGCGTCGATCGCATCGTGCTCGCCGGCATGGGCGGCTCGTCGCTGGGCGCCGAGGTCATTGCGCGGGCGTACGGCGCCGAACTCGTCGTCATCGACTCCACGGACCCGGTCGACATCACCGCGCTGTGCGACGGTGAGGATCTCGACCGGTCCGCCCTGGTCGTCGCCACGAAGTCCGGGACGACCATCGAGACGGTGTCCGCCGCCTCGGCGTTCGCGCAGGGACTGCTGTCCCGGGGCATCGACCCCCGGTCGCGGCTCATCGCCGTCACCGACCCGGACACCCCGATGGCCGAGCAGGCCCTCGAGGAGGGGTGGCGCCGGGTGTTCCTCGCCGATCCCCGTGTGGGAGGCCGCTTCAGCGCGCTCGCCGCCTTCGGGCTCGTCCCCGCCGGACTCGCAGGGGCAGACGTCCAGCAGGTCGTCGACGACGCCGCAGCGGTCGCGAGCGCCGTGCGCGACGATGACGAGGACAACCCTGCCCTCCGACTGGCCGCCGCACTCACCGCCGCGCACGCACGGGGCGTGCGGACCCTCGCCCTGGCAGCGACTGACGACACCCTCGTGGGCCTGCCGGCGTGGCTCGAGCAGCTCATCGCGGAATCGTCCGGCAAGGACGGGCTGGGTATCCTCCCGATCGCCTGCGGTTCCATCGATGCACATGGCTTCCACGACGCGCACGCGGCGACGGCCATCGGGTTCGTAGGACCCGCGGTCGGGACGCGCCAGCCGATCTCCGGGGTCGCCGTCTCCTACGAGGCGCCTCTGGGCGCACAGCTGCTCGTCTGGCAGACCGCCACGGCTCTGCTCTGCGCGGGCATCGGGGTGAACCCATTC
This sequence comes from Brevibacterium yomogidense, assembly GCF_016107685.1. GTDB lineage: Bacteria > Actinomycetota > Actinomycetes > Actinomycetales > Brevibacteriaceae > Brevibacterium > Brevibacterium yomogidense. Next base: position 580,252 of record NZ_JABASY010000002.1, on the reverse strand, counting down.
GACCAGCCCGACGTCGAGGACGCGAAGGTCCGCGCTCGGGAGCTGCTCGCTCCCGCGGACGACGATGCCGCTGCCGCCGAGGCGGGGGCCGTTCCGGACATCGGTTCCGCTCCCGAGGCCGAGGACGCGCCGGCTGCCGAGGCAGAGGACACGCCTGCTCTCGTCGACGGCCCCGTCGTCGTGCGGACCACTGTCACGGAGGAGCGGACCAGTCTGGCCGAGGTCCTCACCGACCTGCTCCCCGATCCGGACGACGAGGACGAGTATCTTGCGGTGCAGGTCTTCCTCAGCGCCGACCAGGATGCCGACGCGGCGTCCCTGCGTGACCTGCTCGCGCGGAAGTCCGGTGGAACGGTGGCGTTCGGCTGGGGACCGCGCTACTTGCACTCGACGGGCCAGTTCCACAAGGGCGGCCGGCCCACCGGCTCGTTCCTGTTCGTCACCGCGGATACGGCCACGGCCCCGGACGTGGCGGTCCCGGAAGCCGGCTTCAGCTTCGCGGCGCTCCAATCGGCTCAGGCCGCAGGTGATGCGCAGGTCCTCACCGACGCGGGCAGACCGGTCGTGAGACTCACACTCACCGACCGCGCAGAAGGCGTCGCCCATCTCCTCGCAGCGGTCGAATCCCTCCCGGACCCAGAGCCGCGGGTGCCCGACGAGCCAGGAGAGACGGGCGAGACCACGACCATGACGGAGCCGGCGGCTGCTCCTGAGGATCCAGGGGCCACAGAGGCGTCACCGGCGGCCGAGTCCTCAACGGCAGCCGAGGCGCAGGTTGCGGCTGAGGACTCGGCAGTCAGCACGACGTCGGACGATTCCTCTGCCGTCGGCGACGGCTCAGAGGTTGACGACGACGCCGACGCAGCCGGTGACAGCGACGACACGATCCAGCGCTGAGGCCGGTGAGACGCCGCGCTGAACGACCGGCGCGACAGACTGTGGAGGGTGGTGGGCAGGACCCAGCGATCACTCCCCTGCGGGTGCGGTGGACGTGAGGCTCTGGGCACCGTCTCATATGCGGATCGACCGTCGTCTGTCGCGTGGCGGGACTGCTCGATGATCGCCGCGTTCGCGGCGATCTCCTTCTCCAGTTCTGACGGGAGCTGCTGCTGGTCGGCGCACTGTGGTGCTGCGGGGCACAGCCCCTTCACCCCCGCGCACTCGGACAACGCAGGGACAGAACCTTAAGACTGTGAGGGCACCGCACCCCGGTGAGGCGGCTCGGAGGCGTGCTGAAGGCCCGGAGGGAACCCCCTCCGGGCCTTCACTCATTCACACATGCCGGGCGACGCCGCTCGTGACCGCGTTCAGGAGAAGCGGACTGCGACTCCGAGCAGCACGATGCTGGCGACCCAGACGATCGCCACGAGCGTGGTGAAACGATTCAGGTTGCGCTCCGCCACCCCCGACGAGCCGAGCGATGAGCTCATGCCGCCGCCGAACATGTCGGACATGCCCCCGCCCTTCCCCTTGTGCATGAGGATGAGCATGGTGAGGAATACGCTGGTGAGGATGAGGATCGCAGTCAGCGTCCAGTTGAGGATCTCCATAGTGGCCTCAGTCTACTCGGTACACGGCGTTGACGAGATCAGCGAAACCCGCCGGGTCCAGACTTGCTCCCCCGACGAGCGCGCCGTCGACGTCGGCGCCTGCCACGACTTCGGCTGCGTTCTCCGCCTTGACGCTTCCCCCGTAGAGGATCCTGACCGTCCGGGCGAACGCCTCACCGTGCGAACCCGCGAGGCTCTCGCGGATCGCGGCAGCCATCTCCTGTGCCTCGTCGGGGCCTGCTGTCTCCCCCGTGCCGATCGCCCACACGGGTTCGTACGCGATCACGAGCCCACCCAGAGCATCGGTCGACGACCCGTCGAGGGCCGCCGCCACCTGCGCGAGGACATGGTCGACGTGCCTGCCCGCCTGCCTCACGTCGAGGGGCTCACCGACGCAGAGGACGGGTGTGAGCTCGTGCCGCAGGGCGGCGCGGAGCTTCTCGCCCACCACCGCATCGTCCTCATCGTGGCGCTCTCGCCGTTCGCTGTGCCCGACCAGCGCGTATGTGCAGCCCAGACGCGCGAGGAAGGCTCCGGACACCTCACCGGTGTACGCGCCCGCATCGTGCGCGGAGAGGTCCTGCGCCCCGTACGTGAGGCCCATCCGCTCCCCCTGGACGAGGGTCTGCACGGAGCGGATGTCCGTGAAGGGCGGGATGACCGCCACATCGATCGCCTCGAGGTCGACCTTGAGGTCCCTCAGCGCCCACGCGAGCTTCTGCACGAGCGTGAGCGCCTCGAAGTGATCGAGGTTCATCTTCCAGTTCCCCGCGATGAGCGGGATGCGTCCTGACTGTGTCACGCGGACCGTCCTTCCAAGACCTCGAGGCCGGGCAGCGTGCGTCCCTCGAGGAATTCCAGGGAGGCTCCGCCTCCCGTCGAGATGTGACCGAAATCGTCGTCGTTGAAACCGAGCGCCCGTACCGCGGCCGCCGAGTCACCTCCGCCGACGACGGTGAGGCGACCCTCCTCCCGGCCGCCGTGAGCGCGCGTGAGCGCTTCCGCCACAGCACGGGTGCCAGAGGCGAAGGCGGGGAATTCGAAGACCCCCATCGGTCCGTTCCAGAACACGGTCTGTGCCGCGCTGATGCGGCGTGCGAACGCAGCCGCCGCACGGGGACCGATGTCGAGTCCCAGCGCGGTCGGACCGCCCGGGGTCGATTCGAGGGCGTCGACGTCCGCCGGCCAGTGCTCGGCGTCGCGGTCGAAGGACGCCGCCATGACGATGTCCTCCGGCAGGAGGATCTCCACGCCCCGTTCCTCGGCCTTCGCGAGATAGCCGCGCACGGTGTCGAGCTGATCGTCCTCCACGAGGCTCGCGCCGATCGCGTGACCCTGCGCCTTGAGGAACGTGAAGACCATTCCTCCGCCGATCGCCAGGAGATCCGCGCGCTCCAGCAGGCTGTCGATGACACCGAGCTTGTCCGACACCTTGGAGCCGCCGAGGACGACCGCATAGGGGCGCGCGGGGTCCTCGAGCAGCCGCGTGGAGACCTCCACCTCGGCGGAGACGAGACCGCCCGCGTACGCAGGCACCAGGCGGGCGACGTCGAAGACACTCGCCTGCTTGCGATGCACCACGCCGAAGCCGTCGGAGACGAAGAGATCCGCGAACTGTGCCAGCTGCTCGGCGAACGCCGAGCGCTCCGCATCGTCCTTCGCCGTCTCCCCCGCGTTGAACCGCAGGTTCTCGAGCAGTGCGATCTCCCCGTCCGCGAGTCCGTCGACCGTGGACCGCGCCGACTCCCCCACCGTGTCCCGTGCGAACGCGACCGGACGGCCCACCTCTTCAGCCAGCGCATCGGCGACCGGTGCGAGCGACAGCTCCGCCGCCGGGACGCCGCCGGGACGCCCCAGGTGGGCGACGACGACGACCCGAGCCCCGGCCTCGGCGAGGGACCGGATCGTCGGTGCGGAGGCGGCGATCCGCCCTCGGTCACCGATGACCCCGTCGGTCATCGGGACGTTGAGGTCGCTGCGCACGAGCACGCGCTTCCCCGCGACGTCGACGGAGGGGGTGAGTGTCAACATGTGGTTGTGGTTCCTTTCGGACGCTTCACGGCCGGTAGGGCCTCAGGACAGCTGTGTGCCGATGTGCGCGGCGAGGTCGAGCAGGCGGTGCGAGTAGCCCCATTCGTTGTCGTACCAGGCGATCACCTTGATCTGGTCCCCGATCCGCTCCGTGAGGAGCCCGTCGACGATCGCGGAGTGCTCGTCCATGACGATGTCGGAGGACACGATGGGGTCCTCCGTGTAGGCGAGGATCCCTGACAGGCTGCCCTGTGCGGCGTCTCGGAGCAGTGCGTTGACCTCCGCGGCGTCCGCCTGGCGCTCCGGCGTGAACACGAGATCCACGAGGGACCCCGTCGGCACGGGGACGCGCACCGCGAGTCCGCTCAGTCGTCCTTCGAGCTCCGGGAGGACCTTGCCCACGGCGGCGGCGGCCCCCGTCGTCGTCGGCACGATGTTGAGCGCCGCGGCCCGCGCACGACGGGGGTCCTTGTGGTTGCCGTCGACGAGCCGCTGGTCTCCCGTATAGGCGTGCACGGTCGTCATGAGGCCTGAGGCGATGCCCACCCCTTCGTGGAGGACCTTCGCCACCGGGGCGAGGCAGTTCGTCGTGCACGAGGCGTTCGACACGATCGTGTGCACGTCAGGGTCGAAGTCGTCATGGTTCACACCCATCACGAACATGCCGTCGACACCCTTGCCGGGCGCGGACAGCACCACAGTGCGGGCTCCGGCATCCAGGTGACCTCGCGCCTGATCCGCCGTGCGGAAGCGCCCCGTCGCCTCGATGACGACGTCCACACCGTATTCCCGCCACGGGATCTCCCCCGGGGTCGAATGGTCGGTCGCGTGGATGTGGCGCCCGTCGATGATGAGTGAGCTGTCGTCATAGGACACGTCTGCGTCGATGCGCCGCCAGACGGAGTCGTAGGTGAGCAGGTGCGCGAGCGCGGCGTTGTCGGTGAGATCGTTGACCGCCACGACCTCCACACCCTCAGCCGTGAGCGACTGCCGGAGGAACGACCGCCCGATGCGTCCGAAGCCGTTGATGCCGATCCGAGTAGTCATGAAGTGAGAACCTCTTCCTCGTCAGGGGCTTCCATCCTATCGACTCGGAGCGGGCTCATTCCTCCTCGAGCATCTCCGCAGTGATGTTCGCATCCGTACCGGGTACACCCAGCTCCTCCGCGCGCTTGTCCGCGGTCGCGAGCAGGCGCCTGATCCGTCCGGCGACGGCGTCCTTCGTCATGACGGGGTCCGCGAGCTGGCCCAGCTCCTCGAGGGAGGCCTGCTTGTGGTTGAGGCGGAGGAGCCCCGCGTAGCGCAGGTGCTCCGGGACCTCGTCGCCCAGGATCTCCAGGGCGCGCTCGACGCGAGCACCTGCGGCGACCGCTGCACGCGCCGACCGCCTGAGGTTCGCGTCGTCGAAGTTCGCGAGGCGGTTGGCCGTCGCGCGCACTTCGCGGCGCATGCGCCGCTCCTCCCACACGAGCACGGCGTCGTGGGCCCCCATCCGGGTCAGCAATGCGGCGATCGCGTCACCGTCGCGGATGACGACCCGGTCAGTGCCGCGCACTTCGCGGGCCTTCGCGCTGAGGTCGAGCCGACGGGCGGCGCCGACGAGGGCGAGGGCCGCCTCCGGCCCGGGGCACGTGATTTCGAGGGCTGCGGACCGTCCGGGTTCGGTGAGGGAGCCGTGCGCCAGGAAGGCACCGCGCCACGCCGCTTCGCAATCGGCGACGGCGCCGTTGACGATCGTCGAGGGCAGGCCGCGCACCGGTCTCCCCCGCGCGTCGAGGAGACCGGTCTGCCGTGCCAGTGCCGCGCCCTCTTGGGCCACGCGGACCAAGTACCGGCTTCCCCGCCGCAGTCCGCTGCCGGTGATCGCGACGATCTCCGCCGTGTAGCCGAACAGTCCACGGATCTCCCCGCGGAGACGGCGGGCAGCGGCTGCGGTGTCCAGTTCCGCCTCGATGAGGATCGCGCCGCCCGACAGGTGGAGTGCGCCGGCGAACCGGAGGATCGACGACACCTCCGCCTTCCGGGCGGACACCCGCATCACGTCGAACCGTGCGATCTCGTCCTTGACCTGCGCGGTCAGCGCCATGTGCCCTCCGCCTCCTTCGTTCCGTCGTCTTTCACCACTGGTCCTCCGCGAGGAGACCGCTGTCCAGCAGCATGTCACGGTAGCAGGCGGCCAGCTTGAGGCTGTCGTGCTGTCGCGCCCGCCGCGAGGTGAGCGGGTGCGTGCGCACCTGAGCGCCGAAGAGCGAGGACGCGATGTCCACGAGCGCGGGTTCCTTAGCGGCTGCCACTGCGTCGACGAGCACGTGATCGAGACGCAGTTCAGGAGCGTGGTTGTGCAGCGACTGCAGGTGGTCGACCAGGGTGAGGTCGGCTGTCTCCCCCGGTGCCGCACCGAGGTTGAGGGTGAGTGTGCGCATGGCCGTGGATTCGCAGATCGCTCGCGCCAGGTCCGGGACCAGCAGGTGGGGCATCACGGACGTGTACCACGAGCCGGGCCCCAGGTTGAGGACGTCCGCCTCCTGCACCGCAGCGATCGTCTCGCTGCGTGCGGGAGGCGAAGCAGGGTCGAGGCGGACCTCCGCCACCCGCCCTGGTGTCGACGCGAGGACCGACTGCCCGCGGATCAGCACCGGCGGCTCCTCCTGCGCGGTGTGCACGTCCGCTTCGATCGTGAGCGGTACGGACGACATCGGCAGGACGCGGCCGTGTGCGCGCAGCAGTCGCGCGATCCAATCGAGGCCCACCACGTGGTCGTCGTGGATCTGCCAGAGCGCGGCGATGAGGAGGTTCCCCACCGCATGGCCGTCGAGCGCGCCGTCGGAGACGAACCGATGCTGCATGACGTCGCGCCACACGCGGCCCCAGTCACCGTCGTCGCAGAGGGCCGCCAGCGCCATCCGGAGGTCGCCGGGGGGCAGTCCTCCCATCTCCGTCCGCAGGCGACCCGACGAACCGCCGTCGTCCGCCACGGTCACGACCGCCGTGAGGCTCTCCGTGAGGAGGCGGAAGGCCCGCAGCGCCGCGTACAGCCCGTGGCCCCCGCCGAAGCTCACGATCCGCGGCTCGCCCTTCCGTCCTCGGGCGGTGGACTGGTCGCCGAAGGCGCCTCCGACCAGCAGGGGCAGTTCCTCCGTACTGGGTGCGCGCCCCGTATCGGGGGTCCCGGGTCCGTTCATCGTTGCCTCACTCCCTTCCGAGATCGCGGTGGCGGACCGCGACCCGCACTCCCGTGGCCTGTCGCAGACGACGGGCGAGCTCCTCCGACATCGCGACGGAGCGGTGCTTGCCGCCGGTGCAGCCCAGCGAGATGGTCGCGAACGATCGGCCATCGTCGACGTAGCCTTCGATCACGGTCGCGAGCGCCCGGGTGTAGTCGTCGAGGAAGGCGGACGCGTTCGGCTTCTGGAAGACGTAGTCCGCCACTTCGGAGTCGGTTCCGTCGAAGGGCCTCAGGTGCGGCACCCAGTGGGGGTTCGGCAGGAACCGGACATCCGCCACGTGGTCCGCGTCCATGGGGATGCCGTGCTTGAAGCCGAAGCTCAGGACCGTGATGCGCAGGGCGTCGCCGTCTCCGCCGGCGAACGCCCCCCGCACCTCCTTCGCGAGTTCGTGGATGTTGAGGTCCGAGGTGTCGATGACGACGTCCGCCCGGTGCCGGAGGTTCTCGAGCACGCCGCGCTCCGCCGTGATCCCGTCGAGCAGGGTGCCCTCCCCCTGGATGGGGTGGGGACGGCGGACCGATTCGTAGCGGCGCACCAGGATGTCGTCGGCGGCGTCGAGGAACAGCACCCGCAGGGCGACGCCCTGGTGGAGGTATTCGTCGACGGCGGCCGCGAGGTCCGTCCGGTGCGTGCCGCGCCCCCGGATGTCCGTGACGATCGCGACCTTCGGCAGCGCGCCCTCCGCCCGGCCGACGAGCTCGAGGAGGGAGGGCAGCATCTGGGCGGGCAGATTGTCGACCACATACCAGTCGAGGTCCTCGAGCACCCGCGCGGCAGTCGACTTCCCCGCGCCGGACATCCCGGTGACGAGCACGACTTCGGGCTGCTGTCCCCGTGCAACGGTGTCAGCTGTCATCGGCTGGAGTCCCTTCGTTCAGTCTTTCGTGAATCGTAGCCGCCAATGCGGGTCCGACGCCCTTCACCTCGAGGAGATCCTCGAGCGAGGCCCTCCGGATCCGTGCGACGGACCCGAATCGTGTGAGCAGCGCCTTGCGCCGTGCGGGTCCCAGGCCCGGGATCGAATCGAGCGCCGAGGCCCTCGCCGTGGCGGCCCTCTTCTTCCGGTGGTAGGAGATCGCGAAGCGGTGCGCTTCATCGCGGATGCGCTGCAGGAGGTACAGGCCCTCGGAGCTGCGGGGGAAGACGGTGGGGTAGTCCTCTCCCGGCAGCCACACCTCCTCGAGCCGCTTCGCAAGCCCCGCGACCGCGATCTGTGCGAGGCCGAGGTCGTCGAGCGCCCGCCGCGCCGCGGACACCTGCGGAGGCCCGCCATCCACCAGCAGGAGCGATGGTCGGTACCCGAACCGTTCGTCCGGTTCCTCCGCCCCCAGGCTCTCGAGGTAGCGGGAGAAGCGGCGGGAGACGACGTCGTACATCGCCGAGGTGTCGTCGCGCGCTGCTTCGCCGCGCACGGAGAAGTGCCGGTAGTCGCGCTTCTTCGGCAGTCCGTCCTCGAAGACGATGAGGGAGCCGACGACGTCCTGGCCCTGCGTGTGGGAGTTGTCGATGCACTCGATCCGCAGCGGAGGCTCGTCGAGCCCCAGCACTTCGTGGATCTCCCGCAGTGCTTCGCTGCGCGTCGTGAGGTCGGAGGCGCGTCGTGTCCGGTGGAGGACGAGGGACTGCTCGGCGTTCTGCCGCACCGTGTCGAGCAGGGCCTTCTTCTCTCCGCGCTCCGGGACGCGCAGACGCACACCGGTTCCGCCCCGCCGTTCCTTCAGCCAGTCGGTCATCGCGGGGACGTCGTCGGGCAGCACGTCGACCAGCACCTCCGGCGGCACCGCCTGGGGGTCGACGTCCCCGTACGCCTGCCGGAGGTAGTCCGCCGTGAGATCCCCCCGCGTGGATTCGTCGAGTCGTTCGACGATCCACCCGCGTTCCCCACGGATGCGGCCGCCGCGCACGTGGAACACCTGCACCGCGGCCTCCAGTTCGTCCAGATGGAGGGCGAACACGTCGCAGTCGGCGTTCATCGACAGGACCACCGCGTTCTTCGCCAGGACCTTCTCGAGCGCCTGGATCTCGTCCCTCACCCGCGCCGCGCGCTCGTAGTCCAGTTCCGCCGCGGCGTCGGCCATCTCGCGCTTCCGCGCGGAGATCATCGTCCCCGTCGACCCGGACATGAAGTCGGTGATCCCCCGGATGAGGTCCCGGTGCTCGTCCTCCGTCACCCGGCCCACACACGGCGCAGAGCACTTGCCGATGTAGCCCAGCAGGCACGGCCTCCCGCTGCGCTCAGCGCGCTGGAAGACGCCGGTCGTGCACGTGCGGACCGGGAATACCCGCAGCAGGAGGTCGAGGGAGTCGCGGATCGCCCACGCCTGCCCGAACGGGCCGAAGTACGTGATGCCCTTGCGTCGCTTGCCGCGGGTGACGTACACGCGCGGCACCCGGTCCTTCGTCGTGATCGCGAGGTACGGGTAGGACTTGTCGTCCCGGAACATCACGTTGAAGCGTGGGCTGAACTCGCGGATCCACGTCCACTCGAGCTGGAGCGCCTCGACCTCGTTGGAGACGACTGTCCATTCCACCGATGCCGCGGAATGGACCATCCGGAAGGTGCGCGGGTGGAGCCCTGCCGGATCCGCGAAGTACGAGTTCAGCCGCTGGCGGAGGTTCTTCGCCTTCCCCACGTAGAGGATCCGACGATCCTCATCGCGGAACCGGTAGACCCCGGCCGACGTCGGGATCTCCCCCGACGCAGGCCTGTACTCACTGGGATCCACTGGCGCCCCTCCGGCGGAGGAGCTCCGCGATGTACTCGCCCGTGTAGCTGGAAGGGTCCTGCGCGACGGCCTCCGGGGTGCCCTGCGCGACGACGGTGCCGCCGCCCCTGCCGCCTTCCGGCCCCATGTCGATGACGTGGTCCGCCGTCGCGATGACGTCGAGGTTGTGCTCGATGACGATCACCGTGTTGCCCTTGTCGACGAGACCCTGGAGCACGGCCAGCAGCCGGGAGATGTCATCGAAGTGCAGGCCCGTCGTCGGTTCGTCGAGGACGTACACGGTGCGCCCACGGGTCCTCTTCTGCAGCTCCGCCGCGAGCTTCACCCGCTGCGCCTCGCCACCGGACAGCGTCGTCGCGGGCTGCCCGAGCCGCACGTAGCCCAGACCCACCTCGACGAGTGTCGTGAGGTGTCGGGCGATCGCCGGGACCGCCTCGAAGAACACGGCGGCTTCGTCGATCGGCATGTGGAGGACGTCCGCGATCGACTTGCCCTTGAACGTGGCCTCGAGGGTCTCGCGGTTGTAGCGAGCACCTTCGCAGATCTCGCACGGCACGTAGACGTCCGGCAGGAAGTTCATCTCGATCTTGATGGTGCCGTCGCCCTTGCAGTTCTCGCATCGACCGCCCTTGACGTTGAACGAGAAGCGTCCCGGCTGGTACCCGCGGATCCGCGACACCTCCGTCTCGGAGAACAGCCGGCGGACATGGTCGAAGACGCCGGTGTAGGTCGCGGGGTTGGACCGCGGGGTCCGACCGATCGGCGACTGATCGACGTGGATGACCTTGTCGAGGTTCTCCAGCCCTGTGATCCGCTTATGCCGTCCTGGCACCCTGCGGGCCTTGTTGAGCTTGTTCGCGAGCTCCGTGTAGAGGATGTCGTTCACGAGCGTCGATTTGCCGGACCCGGACACCCCCGTGACAGCGGTGAGGACGCCCAGCGGGAAATCGACGGAGACGTCCTTGAGGTTGTTCTCACGTGCGCGTTCGACGTGGACGATCCGATCCGGGTCGATCGGGCGCCGTGTGGTCGGCACGGGGATGCTGCGACGTCCGGCCAGATAGTCGCCCGTGATGGAGCGCGGCGCGTCGACGATGCCCGCCACCGGGCCGGAGTACACGATCTCACCACCGTGCTCCCCCGCGTGGGGGCCGATGTCGACCATCCAGTCCGCAGCGTCGATCGTCTCTTCGTCGTGTTCGACGACGATGAGGGTGTTCCCGAGGTCCCGCAGCTTCGCGAGCGTCTCGATGAGCCTCCTGTTGTCGCGCTGGTGCAGGCCGATGCTCGGTTCGTCGAGGACGTAGAGCACGCCCACGAGCCCGGAGCCGATCTGCGTCGCCAGGCGGATCCGCTGGGCTTCGCCGCCGGAGAGGGTCCCCGCGGTCCGGTCGAGGCTCAGGTAGTCGAGTCCCACGTCCAGCAGGAAGCGCAGTCGCGCGTTGATCTCCTTCATGACCTGGGCGGCGACCTTCGCGTCGCGATCGGAGAGGGTCAGTGCTCCCAGGAATTCCGCGGCCTCATCGATGGGCAGGGCGGAGACGTCCGCGATCGACCGCTCGCCCACCGTCACGGCGAGGACTTCGGGGCGCAGCCGTGCGCCGTCGCAGACGGCACACGGGATCTCCCGCATGTACTCCTCGTAGCGTTCGCGCGAGGCCTCCGACTCCGTCTCACCGTGCTTGCGCAGGATGTACTGGACGACGCCTTCGAAACCGGTCGAGTAGGTCCGTTCACGACCGAACCGGTTCCGGTACTTCACCGTGACCTTGTAGTCCTTCCCGTCGAGCAGGGCGCGACGGGCCGCCGCCGGGAGGTCCCTCCACGGCGTGGTGAGGTCGAAGCCGAGTTCGTCCCCGAGCCCCTTGACGATGCGGAGGAAGTACTGCGCGGTGGTCTTGCCGGTGGACCAGGGCGCGATCGCACCTTCGGTGAGGGACAGGTCCTCGTCGGGGACGACGAGTGTTTCGTCGACGCTCAGCTTGGTGCCGATCCCGTCGCAGGCAGGACAGGCGCCGAACGGGGCGTTGAAGGAGAAGGTCCGCGGTTCGATCTCGTCGAGGACGAGGGGGTGGTCGTTGGGGCACCGGAGGTTCTCCGAGAAGGTCCGTGTCGTCCCTTCATCGACCAGTTCCACGTCGATGCGGCCCTCCGCCAGACCCAGACCCGTCTCCACGGAGTCGGCGAGCCGCTGGCGGATCCCATCGCGGACGACGATGCGGTCGACGACCACGGAGATCGTGTGCTTGTACTGCTTCTTGAGGTCCGGCGGGTCGTCCAGGCGGATCTGCTCGCCGTCGACCATCGCACGCGAGTAGCCCTGGGCCAGGAGGTTCGCGAAGAGATCCTTGAACTCGCCCTTGCGGTCGCGCACCAGAGGTGCGAGCACGACGATCCTCGTGCGGTCGGGGAGCTCCAGGAGCCGGTCGACGATCTGCTGCGGGCTCTGCTTCTCGATCACCTCACCGCACGTGGGGCAGTGTGGTACACCGATCCGCGCCCAGAGCAGACGGAGGAAGTCGTGGACCTCCGTGATCGTGCCGACCGTGGACCGGGGGTTCTTCGACGTGGACTTCTGGTCGATCGACACCGCGGGCGACAGGCCCTCGATGAAGTCGACGTCCGGCTTGTCGACCTGACCGAGGAACTGACGCGCGTAGGACGACAGCGATTCGACGTAGCGCCGCTGCCCCTCCGCGAAGATCGTGTCGAAGGCGAGTGAGGATTTCCCCGACCCGCTGAGGCCGGTGAAGACGACCATCGAATCGCGCGGGATCGCGACGGAGGCGCTCTTGAGGTTGTGGGCGCGCGCCCCCTGGACACGGATGACGGGCACGTCGTCGTGGAGGGATGCGTCGTGGAGGGACGCGTCATGGGTGGAGGTCTGCGATTTCACGTCCCCCACTCTATCCACCGGCACGGACACGCTCACAGGTCTGTGAGCGGTCCCACCCCGTCGATCGTGAGGACGACCTCTCCCGACTCGTCGCTCGCGGGCAGGTCGACGGTCGCGCGGATCGCCCAGTCGTGGTCACCCTGCGGATCCGCGAGGATCTGACGCACCGACCACGTCTCCGCAGACTCCGTGATGTCGATCATCGCAGCCGACCGTGCGTCGGCATCGATGCCGAGGTCGCCGTACTCGTCGTAGAACGACTCGATCGCGTCCTCCCACTCCCGGGCACCCCACCCGGATTCTGCGTCCAGCGCGCCGAGCTCACGATATGCGGCCCGCTCTGCCAGCAGTACGCGATGGAACAGCGCATTGCGCACCGCCGCGGTGAAGCGGCGGCGATCGGACGAGAACGTCTGCTCGAGCGCGTGGAGCGCGACCTCCGGGAGCGCCTCTCCGGGATCCGCGAGCTTCGCCCACTCCTCGACGAGGCTCGAATCGACCCGGACGACGAGGTCGCCCAGCCATCCGATGATCCCATCGAGCTCCTCCCCCCGACGGTCGACGGGCACCGTCTGGACGAGGGCGCGCCAGACGTCGAGGAGGTAGCGCAGCAGCCCGCCCTCGACCCGGGCGATCCCGTAGTAGGCGACGAACTGGGAGAAGTTCATCGACTGCTCGATCATGTCCGCGACGATCGACTTCGGTTCGATGCCGATCTCGCGGACCCACGGTGCCGACTCGGCATAGGCGTCGAACGCTGCCTCCAGCACCTCCGCATTGGGGCGGGGCACGTCGAGTTCGTCGAGGACGGCCATGCGCTCCGTGTACTCGACCCCGTCGGCCTTGAGCGCGGCCAGCTCGTCGCCCTTGATCCGGTCGAGCTGTCCGCGGATGATGTGGTACTGGATCTGCGTCGTCGCCTCGATGACGCTCAGGGCGTCCATCGCCCACGTCTCCGACTCCCCGTCGAACAGGTCGAGGGCCGCCAGCGCGAACGGGCTCAGCGGCTGGTTGAGCGCGAAGTCGGGGCCCAGGTCCTCGCTCAGGACGTATTCGACTCCGCCGTCCGCGCCGTCGACCCGCTCGATGACACCGCCGGCCAGCAGGCTGCGGCCGATGCGCAGTGCCCGGAGCATGAGGTCGAGGACCCGTTCCCGCGGCTCGTGCGTCCGCTCGAGGAAGTCGCGGATCGTGTGCATCCCCGCTCGGGGCCGGGCCAGCAGGTTGACGATCGTCGAATGGGTGATCCGCATGTGGGAGCGCAGCTGCTCGGGAGTCCCGTTCTCGAGGTTCCGGAACGTCTGCTCCGACCATCCGACGTGCCCTTCCGGCGCCTTCTTGCGCTTCACTCGGCGCTTCTTCTTCGGGTCGTCGCCGGCTTTGGCCAGCGCGACGGCGTTCTCGATCTCGTGCTCCGGCGCCTGCGCGACGACATAGCCCACCGCGTCGAAGCCGGCGCGGCCCGCGCGCCCGGCGATCTGCTGGAACTCCCGCACCTGCAGCTGCCGCACGCGTCGACCGTCGAACTTCGTGAGCGACGTGAAGAGGACGGTGCGGATGGGCACGTTGATGCCGACACCCAGGGTGTCCGTACCGCAGACAACGCTGAGCAGGCCCGTGAGGGCGAGGTGCTCGACGAGGCGGCGGTAGCGCGGGAGCATCCCCGCGTGATGCACCCCGACCCCGCCGAGGACGAGCCTCCGGAGCGTGACGCCGAAGCCCTTGCCGAAGCGGAACCCCTTGACCTCCTCGGCGATCCTGTCCCGCTGTGCGCGAGTCGTGAGGTTGGCGGCGAGGATCGACTGTGCGAGCTCCACCGTCCGTGCCTGGACGAACGACACGACGTACACCGGTGCACGGTCCTCCGCCACCAGTTGGGCGAGCTTCTCCAGCAGGGGTGACTGCGAGTACTCGAACTCGAGGGGCACCGGCCGCTCCACCGACCCGACCAGAGCCGTGTCGCGTCCCGTGAGGTCGGTCAGCCGTCGCTCGATGTCCGTCGTGTCCCCCAGTGTCGCGGACATGAGCACGAACTGCGCCTGCGGCATCTCCAGCAGCGGGACCTGCCACGCCCACCCGCGCTGGGGGTCTCCGAAGTAGTGGAACTCGTCCATGACGACCAGGGCGACGTCCAGCTCCGCCCCTTCGCGCAGCGCGTGGTTCGCGAGGATCTCCGCCGTCGCGCAGATGACGGGCGCATCCGCGTTGACGGCGCTGTCGCCGGTCACCATGCCGACGTTCTCGCGCCCCAGGGCTTCGACGAGGGAGAAGAACTTCTCGCTCACGAGCGCCTTGAGAGGCGCAGTGTAGTACGCGGTCCGACCGGTCGACACCGCGTAGTACAGCGCTGCGAGCGCCACCATCGACTTCCCCGACCCGGTGGGCGTCGCGACGATCGTGTTGTCGCCCGCGAGCACGGAGAGGATGGCCTCCTCCTGGGCCGGGTACAGGGAGAGGCCCTGGTCCCGCACGTGGGAGTCGAAGCTCTCCCAGACGGTGTCGGCATCCGCGAAGTCGTCGGGGATCTGCGGAAGTCGGGACACGGGGGCGCTCCTGATGCTGGGTCGGGGTTAGTCTCGGATCACGGTGCGCAGCACGCACCGCCTCGAGTATCGCACTCACCCGAAACCGACACACAGGAGAGCCATGGCAGTCTTCGCCGTCACCTACACCTACGGACCCGACACGGACACGCGGATGAGCGTCCGTCCCGCACACCGGGAGTGGCAGGCGTCGCAGCACGACGCCGGCACGCTGCTGGCATCCGGTCCGCTCGAGGACGAGCTCACCCCGGGCGGTCTCCTCATCCTCCGCGGTGATTCCACGGAGTCGATCGCGGAGCTCCTCACGCAGGACCCCTACCACGACGCCGGTGTCATCGCGGAGACCGTCATCCGGTCGTGGACCCCCGTGTTCGGCCCGTTCGAGGCCTGAACCGGACTCGCGTCCAGAACCGGGCGCACGATCCTCGTCGGCCTCACGGCCTGAGCGGACACAGACGCCGAGGAGCCGGTCACCCCGAGAGACGACCGGCTCCTCGGCGTCGTCGTCCGATCCGGACGGAGACGGGCCCGACGGGAGGTCGTGCCCGATGAGGGGCCCGTGCCCGGCAGGACGGGTCAGTCCCGGCGCAGCGGGGCCTCCTGCTCGCGACGCATCCCGATGAGGCTCGCGACGGTCGCGACGAGCATGGCGAACACGATGAAGCCCAGGGAGGTCCACGTGTTGATGACGGGCACCTGCGAGGTGAAGGACTCCGGCAGCCAGTCCGTCTCGTGCAGCGCGTGGAGGAACAGCTTCACACCGATGAACGCGAGGATCGCCGCGATCCCGTAGTGGAGGTACGGCAGCTTGTCGAGCAGACCGCCCAGCAGGAAGTACAGCTGACGCAGCCCCATGAGCGCGAACACGTTGGACGTGAACACCAGGAACGTGTCCTGGGTGATGCCGAAGATCGCGGGGATCGAATCGAGCGCGAACATGATGTCCGTCGTGCCGATCGCGATGAACACGATGAGCATCGGGGTCCAGTACTTCGTCCCGTCGATGTTCACGCGCAGCTTGTTCTCGTGGTACTCGTCCGTGATGTTCACGCGCTTGCGGAGGAAGCGGATGAACCCGTTCTCTGCGTCCTCGTCGTCCTCGCCGCTGAACGCCTGGCGCCAGGCCGTCCACAGGAGGAAGACGCCGAACAGGAAGAAGACCTCGATGAAGCGGTCGATGATCGCGGCGCCCGCCAGGATGAAGATGCCGCGGAAGATCAGTGCGAGGATGATGCCCACCATGAGGACCTGCTGCTGGTACCGCTTGGGCACCGCGAAGCCGGACATGATGATGACGAAGACGAACAGGTTGTCGATGCTGAGGCTGTACTCCGTCAGCCAGCCGGCGAGGAACTCCCCGCCGCGCGTCGAATCCCCCATGGCGAAGAGCACGCCCGCGAAGACCAGGGCCAGGGTGACGTAGAACGCGACCCACAGCGAAGCCTCCTTCATGGAGGGCGTGTGCGGTCGCTTCACGACCAGCAGGAGATCCGCGACGAGGATGAGCACGAGCACGACGCTCGAGACGACCTCGAACACGTGGTAGGGGTCCTGGAAGAACTCTTGCATGGGTGCCTTTCAGAGGAGTGGACGCGTCACGCGGTCGAAAGTCTCTCCCACGGCCGGCGGCCGCTCCACGTCCGGATCGGCCGACAGGCGGCGATCGTGATGACGAACGTGGACGAGTGCGGGATACTCCCCTTCAACGACGCCCAATCGTACACGGCTCAGACATGGCCCGCCTCCTTCATCTGCCTCAGCTCCCGCTTGAGGTCGCCCAGTTCGTCCCGGAGACGCGCGGCGAGCTCGAACTGGAGATCCGCGGCCGCCGCGTGCATCTGGTCGGTGAGCGACGCGATGAGCTCCACGAGGTCCTCCGCCGGCGGGGCGAGGGGCGCCTGAGGTCCGCGCCCCTTCTCGAACGCCTCACGCTGCGCGTCGGTGATCGTCGCGTTGAAGCCGCGCTTCCCCTTCCCGTAGTCGAATTCCGCGAGGATCTCACGCGTGTCCTCGTCCTCCCTGCGCAGCCGTTCCGTGATGTCCGACAGCTTCTTCACCAGCGGCTGCGGATCGATCCCGTGGTCCTCGTTGTGCTTGATCTGGACCGCCCGCCGGCGGTCCGTCTCGTCGATCGCCTCCCGCATCGACCGTGTGACCGTGTCCGCGTACATGTGGACTTCGCCGTGCAGGTTGCGCGCCGCGCGGCCGATCGTCTGGATGAGCGACGTGGCCGACCGCAGGAAGCCCTCCTTGTCCGCGTCGAGGATCGCGACGAGCGACACCTCGGGCAGATCGAGACCCTCGCGGAGCAGGTTGATGCCGACCAGCACGTCGAAATCGCCCGCACGCAGCTCGCTCAGCAGTTCGACCCGGCGCAGCGTGTCGACGTCGGAGTGGAGGTACTCGACCCGGACGTCGTGCTCCAGCAGGTAGTCCGTGAGATCCTCCGCCATCTTCTTCGTGAGTGTGGTGACGAGGACCCGTTCGTTCCGTTCGACGCGGACACGGATCTGCTCGAGGAGGTCGTCGATCTGCCCACGGGTGGGCTTCACCTCGATCTTCGGGTCGACGAGGCCGGTGGGCCGGATGATCTGCTCCACGTACCCGTGCGCCCGCTCCAGCTCGAAGGTGCCCGGCGTCGCGGACAGGTAGACGGCCTGCCCGATCCGCTCGAGGAACTCCGCGAACTTCAGGGGGCGGTTGTCAAGAGCGCTCGGCAGTCGGAACCCGTGGTCGACGAGAGTGCGCTTGCGCGACATGTCCCCTTCGTACATGCCGCCGATCTGGGGGACGGTGGCGTGCGATTCGTCGATGACGAGGAGGAAGTCCTCCGGGAAGTAGTCCAGGAGGCAGTTGGGCGCCGTGCCGCTGGCGCGTCCGTCGATGTGGCGCGAATAGTTCTCGATGCCGGAGGTGAACCCCATCGACCGCATCATCTCGAGGTCGTAGGTCGTGCGCATCTTGAGCCGCTGCGCCTCGAGCAGCTTGTTCTGCCCCTCCAGTTCCTGCAGGCGCACCTGCAGCTCCTGCTCGATGTCCTCGATCGCACGGCCCATGCGCTCTTCGCCGGCGACGTAGTGGCTGGCGGGGAAGATGTGGACGACCTCCTCCTGTCGCACGATCTCACCGGTGAGCGGGTGCAGCGTGTAGAGCGCTTCGATCTCATCGCCGAAGAACTCGATCCGCAGGGCGAGCTCTTCGTACTGCGGGATGATCTCCACCGTGTCACCGCGCACGCGGAACGTGCCGCGGGTGAATGCGACGTCGTTGCGCGTGTACTGCATCGACACGAAGCGCTTGAGGAGCGCATCGCGGTCGAGTTCGTCGCCGACGCTCAGCGACACCATCCGGTCCACGTACTCCTCCGGAGTGCCGAGGCCGTAGATGCAGCTGACCGTCGACACGACGACGACGTCGCGCCGGGTGAGGAGTGCGTTCGTCGCCGAATGCCGCAGGCGCTCGACCTCGTCGTTGATCGACGAGTCCTTCTCGATGAAGGTGTCCGTCTGCGGGACGTACGCCTCAGGCTGGTAGTAGTCGTAGTACGACACGAAGTATTCGACGGCGTTGTTCGGCAGCAGCTGCCGGAACTCATTCGCGAGCTGGGCCGCCAGTGTCTTGTTATGGGCCATGATGAGGGTCGGACGCTGGACCTGCTCGATGAGCCACGCGGTGGTGGCGGACTTCCCGGTGCCTGTGGCACCCAGCAGCACGATGTCCTTCTCCCCTCGGTCCAGACGGGCCGCCATGTCCGCGATCGCGGTGGGTTGGTCGCCGGACGGCTGGTAGTCGGAGACGACTTCGAACGGCGCGACGGATCGCACGATCTCCGGGCGGTGTCCCACACGGGGAACGGGCCGCTGCGGCGCGTCCTGTGGCCGGGTGTCCTGTGGCTGCGCACTCATGCTGTTCACGATAGCGCGCGGCACGGACATGGCGGGAGGAGGATCGGCGGCGAGGGTCTGCCGCCGTCGCCGCTGCGCTCCTGGTGTTCGCTCCCCCCGGTGTCGCCGCCCTAGACTCTCCAGGGAACAGACGATCCGACACCCGCGGGAGGCGCGAATGGAAACGGTCTCGAAAGCACACACGGTCTGGCGCGGCAGCCTGCCGGAAGGAAGCGGCACGGTGGCCCTCGACAGCTCGGGAGCAGGCACCCTGGGCGTCACGTGGGCCGCCCGTGCAGAGGGCACCGGCGGTTCGACGACGCCCGAAGAGCTGCTGGGCGCGGCGCACTCCGCGTGCTTCTCGATGGCACTGTCGAACGCGCTGACCTCGCAGGGATCCCCGCCGGACGAGCTGTCGACCGGGGCGGACGTCACCTTCTCCCCCGCGGACGGCATCACGGGAGTGCACCTCTACGTCGTGGGCGTCGTCCCCGGGATGGCCGAATCCGACTTCCGCACCGTGGCCGAGAAGGCGAAGAAGGACTGCCCTGTCTCCCGTGCGCTCAAGGGTGTGCCGGTCGAGCTCAGCGCGTCCCTGCGCTGAGCGTCAAGACGTCCTGGCGTCGCGCATCGTCACGATCGCGGGGCGTCCGGGATCGGTGTTCGCATAGCGTCCGTGGGCTCCGCGGACCGGGGCGAAGCCCACATCGGCGAGGACCTGGGACAGCTGTGCTGACGAGTCAGGAGCCCTCGATGCCGGGGCGTCTGCGGCAGCGGCGGGACCCGGTTCCGCCAGCGCGATCTGCACTCCGCTCGGCCCGGGTGAGGACGTTCCGCTGACGTGGAGGCCCGCTTCGGCGGCCGCGTGCTCGATGCGCGCGAGCAGTCGTGCACCGGCTGCTTCCTGTGCGCGGTCCGTCATCTCCGCAGGCCCGACCGAGGCGCCCGATGCGGGGACGCCGTTCGCCCGGTTGCGGCGGAACGGGTCGATCCTCTCCTTCCACAGCTGCGCGAAGCGTGCTTCGAGCTCATCCGGCGAGGTCGAGTTGTCGAGCAGGACGTCGCAGGCGAGGTATCGTGCGTCGTCGTCGGCCTGCGCGCGGATCCGGCGCTGCGCGTCGTCGGGATCAAGCCCGCGCGTCGTCGTGAGCCGTGCGAGGCGGATGTGTGCGGGCACGTCGACGAGCACGCTGAGGTGATAGCGGCCGGTCATCCCGTTCTCCACCAGCAGGGGCACATCGTGGACCACGACGTCATGGTCGCCCAGCTCCGCGAGCCTCACAGTCGTTCGGTCTCCGATCGCGGGGTGCATGATCGCATTGAGCGCAGCAGTGCGCTCCGGATCTGCGAAGGCGAGCGAGGCGAGGGCGGCACGGTCGAGCGTGCCTCCCTCCGTGAGCACTCCTTCGCCGAACTCTGCGGCGAGTGCGGCGAGTGCCGGTTCCCCCGGTTCGACGACCTCCCGCGCGATGGCGTCCGCATCGACCACGCCCGCCCCACGGCTGCGGAAGAGTGCAGCGACCGTCGATTTGCCGGCCCCGATGCCGCCCGTGAGTCCCAGGACGAGGGGGCCGTTCGCCTGCTGTGTGCCGATCGAGGATCCCATGGTCCTCAGACTACGCGTCCTCCTCGTCGATCCCCCGCAGGTCCACGACCCAGACGTCTTCGACGAGCTGCGCGGAGCAGCCAGGAGTCTCCGCGAGCGCCCGGGCGAGTCTGTCCGCCGGCCACCCCAGCAGCGGCGCCTGCTCCGGGATGAGCAGGAAGTCCGTGCCACCCGACCGGACCCCGCGCACTGCGTCCTCGACGGCGCGGGGATCGAACTCCTCGACGCTCTGCCCCTCCTTCTGCCGGAGGAACTGGTCGAGGGGGTCCAGGAGCGACTGGTAGATCACGTCGTGGTCGTCGGTGCCGCCGATGAAGTAGCCACCGGTCTCGCGGTAGTGCATCCCCGACACTGCCTGCCACACCATCGCCTGAGCGTAGTCGGCCTCCGCGACCGCGCGAGGCGTCGGCAGAGCCTTGGCGACCGCGCCCGCCGGCAGCACTGATCGCACAGCATCGCCCGTGAAGAACCGCGGGATCGTCACGTCCCGGTGCGGAACCCCGACCGGGGCGATGAGGAGGACGGTCGCGAGGACCGCGACGATCGGCCCGACGGTCTGCCGCACGGATCCTCCAGCGACGGGCCGCTGTGCGGCCCCCCGCCTGCCGGCGAGCAGACTCCCGTCGATTCTCCTCACGGCGTGATGCAGCAGCACGGCGGTGAGAGCACTGAGCACCAGTGTGACGTGGACGCTCAGGCGCATCGGCAGGATGTTCATGAGGACGGGCACCTGTTCGACGATCCGGAAGGGGCCCGGGACCGGGATCTCCGTGCCGAACGCGCGCAGCGGCGAACCCATCGAGAGCAGCCACGCACCCACCCCGGTGAGGACGAGCACACGCACCAGCAGCCCGTGCCGGGCACTCGACCGATGCTGCAGCGCTGCCCAGGCCGCCACGACGAGCCACGCGAGGGACACGTATCCGCCGATCTCAGCCGCATCGATGGGCATCGCTCGCGGGATCTCCCGAGCCACTCCCCCGAACGGGGTCACAGCTGTCGGGACGACGGGATCAGCGAGGTCGTTGTTCCACACACCGTGCGGACGGATCGCACCCGAGGGCGCGTTCGGTGCCCGGGCCATGGTCATGAGCAGGGGGGCGGCCAGCAGCAGAGCGGTCACCACCGCCCCCAGACTGGCGAGCAGGGCCGGCAGCAGTCGCGGGACCAGGCGACGGCGCAGCACCGCGACCACGGCCACAACTGCGACGACCGCTGCCAGGAATGTGCCCGCCAGCAGTTCCGTCGACATGTAGAACTGCCACCCGATCACGCCGCCCAGCAGGATCCCCCAGGGCGCGAGCGCGGCCACGCGGGCGCGCAGCGGACCTCCGGAGGGACCGGTGGCGGCTGTCCAGAGGAAGGCCGCCACGAGTGGGGGCAGCACTGCGAAGCTCAGGTTCAGGTGACCGCCCGCCTGTGCGATGAGGTACGGGGAGAAGCCGTAGAGTGCCGCTCCGGCGAACGCCGGCAGGTGATCCGTGAACCGGGTGAGGAACGCAGCGGCGGCCAGAGCCGCCACCACCGGAGAGCACATGATCGCGACGGTGTAGGCGACGACCGGCCCCCACAGCCAGGTGATCGGCGCCAACGGCACTGCGAGGCCCAGCACGCTCGTGTTCCACGCGCCGTTGACCCCGTCCGGGGCGTTCATCTGAGCGGTGTAGAGGAAGCCAGAGGCTTCCGAGCCGAAGCCGAACAGCGACGCGACCGCGTCCGCCCCGTTCGCGAACCACCAGATGAACAGCGACGTGTCGTCGTTCTCTGCGTACACACGGGATCCCGGGTCCACGACGATCCCGCGGAATGTGAGGATCGAGCACGCGAGGAGAACCGCGAGGAAGAGCAGCCACGGCCGCAGCCGCGTGCGCAGGGGGGCTCGAACCGCGGGGAGAGAAGAAGAGGACTCCCGGACCGCAGTCCGGGAGTCCTCGTGCGCTCTGATCAATGGATCCGAGTCAGTGCGTCAGCAGCTCAGCTGCCGGCGAGCTTCTCGCGCAGAGCCGCAAGTGCTTCGTCGCTGGCGAGCGTGCCCGAATCCGCTGGGGATTCGCTGGCGTACGATCCGGCCGACGGAGCGGACTCCGAGCTGACGGACGTCGAAGCAGCAGCCTCTGCGTCCGCGGAGATCGCCTTCAGGACCTGCTTCTTGTGCTCTTCCCAGTGGTGCTGGGCGGCGGCGTACTGCGCCTCCCAGTCTTCGCGCTGGGTCTCGTAGCCTTCGAGCCACTCGTTGGTCTCCGGGTCGAAGCCCTCCGGGTACTTGTAGTTCCCGTCCTCGTCGTACTCCTGCAGCATGCCGTAGAGCGCGGGGTCCAGGAACTCCTCCGCCTCCGGATCGACACCCTCGTTCGCCTGCTTGAGCGACAGCGAGATCCGACGGCGGTCCAGGTCGATGTCGATGACCTTCACGTAGATCGTCTCGTCGACGCCCACGACCTGCTCGGGCAGATCGATGTGGCGCACAGCGAGCTCCGAGATGTGGACGAGGCCCTCGATGCCGTCCTCGACGCGTACGAACGCACCGAACGGAACCAGCTTCGTGACCTTGCCCGGCACGATCTGACCGATGACGTGGGTCCGGGCGAAGTGCTGCCACGGGTCCTCCTGCGTCGCCTTGAGCGACAGGGAGACCCGTTCGCGGTCCATGTCGACGTCGAGCACCTCGACCGTGACCTCGTCGCCCACGGCGACGACCTCACTGGGGTGCTCGATGTGCTTCCACGAGAGTTCGGAGACGTGGACGAGGCCGTCCACACCGCCGAGGTCCACGAACGCACCGAAGTTGACGATCGAGGAGACGACGCCCGGACGGACCTGGCCCTTCTGGAGGGTCTGCAGGAAGTCGTGACGGACCGCGGACTGCGTCTGCTCGAGCCACGCACGGCGGGACAGGACGACGTTGTTGCGGTTCTTGTCGAGCTCGATGATCTTCGCCTCGACCTGCTGGCCGATGTACGGTGCGAGGTCCCGCACGCGCCGCATCTCGACGAGGGAGGCGGGCAGGAAGCCGCGCAGTCCGATGTCGACGATGAGGCCGCCCTTGACGACCTCGATGACGGTGCCCGTGACGACCCCGTCCTCGTCCTTGATGCGCTCGATGTCGCCCCACGCGCGCTCGTACTGCGCACGCTTCTTGGAGAGCATCAGACGGCCGTCCTTGTCCTCCTTCGTGAGGACGAGGGCTTCGATGTCGTCTCCGACTTCGACGACCTCGGAGGGGTCGACGTCGTGCTTGATCGAGAGTTCGCGGGAGAGGATGACGCCTTCGGTCTTGTAACCGATGTCGACGAGCACCTCATCGCGGTCAACCTTCACGACGGTGCCTTCAACGATATCGCCGTCGTTGAAGTACTTGATGGTTTCGTCGACGGCCGCGAGGAAATCCTCGGAGGTGCCGATGTCGTTGACGGCGACCTGCTTCTGCTGCGCCGAGCCAGGCGTGGTGGTGGTCATTACGTAAGGGACTCCGTAGATGGAATGTGGCCCGCGATCCCTGAGGAGCGGGGACACGGTCTCGTGATGGATGATTGTCTGCAGCCCATCGTGCCGTCACCCGCACCGGTGCTCGCCGCTGATGATGCCGCTCGCATTGTTACTCTGGTGTTCGGATTACAGCGCACGATGTGCATACAGTCCAATATGCTAGCACCACGGAGGGTGCGAACGCACGCTCTGCCGCAGGAAATCAACCATAGACGACAGCGGTCGCCCACCCGCAGCCGAAAACCGTCCCGCGCACGCGGGAGGATGCCGGCGGACGAGGGCGAACGCGACCAGCAAGGGGTGCACGTGAGCGAGGGAGAGTACTCTCCGGAGATCATCAGCGGCGGTTATCTGTCGATCGGCGAAGAGGAGTCCGTGCGCGCCAACCGGTCCTACTGGGACGGATCCGCGGAGGAGTACCTCGCGGAGCACGGGAGCTTCCTCGGCGCCTCGGAATTCGTGTGGTGCCCCGAAGGGGTCCACGAGGACGACATCGGCCTGCTGGGCGACGTCGATCGCAAGCAGGTGCTGGAGATCGGCTGCGGGGCGGGGCAGTGCTCCCGATGGCTCGCGGAGCACGGCGCGCTCACGACCGGGGTGGACCTGTCGTCCGGGATGCTCGAGCAGGCGTCGCGCCTGCAGCGTGAGCACCCGCTCGCGGACGGGGCGATCCCGCCCACGTTCCTGCAGGCCGATGCGCGCTCGCTGCCCTTCCCGTCGGGCAGCTTCGACATCGCCTTCTCCTCCTACGGTGCGCTGCCGTTCGTCAAGGACGCGGAGACGGTGCTCGCAGAGGCTGCGCGGGTCCTGAGGCCAGGCGGCCTGTGGGTGTTCTCCGTCACCCACCCGCTGCGCTGGATGTTCCCCGACGTCCCCGGTGAGGCCGGGCTCACGGTCGAATACTCGTACTTCGACCGGACCCCCTACGTCGAGGTGGACGGCAGCGGGCAGCCGGTCTACGCGGAGCATCATCGGACGATGGGCGACTGGGTGCGCCTGCTCGTCGATGCGGGATTCGAGCTCACGGGCCTCACGGAGCCCGAGTGGCCCGACGACAACGAATCGTCGTGGGGCGGCTGGTCGCCGCTGCGGGGCAGGCTCATGCCCGGTACCACGATCTTCTCCACGCGCCTGCGCGCCTGATCGTGGGGCGCGGGCCGCCGCTCCCGGTGAGTGGCCCGCGCCCGACCATCAGTGGGCCGCGTCCTGCCAGCTCTGGCCGATGCCCACATTCACCTCGAGCGGTACGGTGAGCGTTCCGGCACCGGCCATCTCCCGCTGGACGATCTCCGCGACCGCGTCGTGCTCCCCCGCGGACAGTTCGACGATGATCTCGTCGTGCACCTGCAGGAGCACGCGGCTCACGAGGCCGGCTTCGCGGATGCCCTCGTCGACCCGGATCATCGCCTTCTTCATGATGTCCGCGGCACTGCCCTGGATCGGCGCGTTGAGCGCGGCCCGCTCCGCCATCTCCCGCATCTGGCGGCGATCGGACTGCAGAGCCGGCAGGTAGCGGCGCCGCCCGTCCATCGTCTCCGTGTATCCGCGCTGACGCGCCTCTTCGACCACGGTCGACAGATAGTCCCGCACGGATCCGAACCGTGCGAAGTATCCCTCCATGAGACCTCGGGCCTCCTCGACCCCGATCGCGAGCTGCTGCGCGAGTCCGTACGCGGACAGCCCGTACACGAGCCCGTAGGACATCGCCTTGACCTTCGAACGGAGCTCGGTGGTGACCTCCGACGTCTCGACGCCGAACACCTGGGCGCCGACGTACGCGTGGAGGTCCTCCCCTGCACGGAACGCGCTGATGAGCGACGGGTCGCCGGACAGGTGCGCCATGATGCGCATCTCGATCTGGGAGTAGTCGGCGGTCATGAGCGCGTCCTTCCCCTCCCCGGGGACGAAGACCTCGCGGATGCGACGGCCCGCCTCGGTGCGGACGGGGATGTTCTGCAGGTTCGGGTCCTTCGACGACAGGCGCCCGGTCGCGGCGATCGTCTGCAGATACGTGGTGTGGATGCGGTCGTCGTCCGCGATGGTCTTCTCCAGGCCGACGACGGTCTGGCTGAGCTTCGTGCGGTCACGGTGGGCGAGCAGGTGTGCGAGGAACGGGTGCTCCGTCTTCGCGTAGAGGTCCGCGAGCGCTGCCGCGTCCGTCGTGTAGCCGGTCTTCGTGCGCTTCGTCTTCGGCATGTCGAGCTCGTCGAAGAGGACCTCCTGCAGCTGCTTGGGCGAGCCGAGGTTCACCTCGTGACCGATCGCGGCGTATGCGGCCTCCTTGCTGGCGTCGGCCTGCGCCCGGAACTCCTCCGCGAGGGCATCGAGTCGCTGCCTGTCCACCGCGATGCCGCGCGTCTCCATGCGGGCGAGGATGCCGAGGACCGGTACCTCGATCTCCTCCATGATCCGCGTGAGCCGGTTGTCCTCCAGCGCCTCCGCGAGCACCGGGCGGAGTTCGGCAACCGCCCAGGCCTGCGCGGCGACCTGCGCCGCGGCGTCATCCTCCGTCGCCGCCGGGAGGGCGCCGCCCAGGTGAGTCACCGCGAGGTCGCCGAGGTCGTGGCTGCGCCTGTCGGGTTCGATCAGGTAGCCGGCCAGCTGTGTGTCCCAGTGGATCTGCACCCCGGCGAATCCTGCATCCCACAGCGCCTTGAGCTGGGGCTTCGCATCATGTGCCGCGATCCGCGGGTGGTCCGCGAGGAACCCGGTCAGAGCATCGACCGCGGGGGCGTCAAGGGACGTGAGGTCCACGTCGTACAGGTTCTCGCCCACCGCGAGTGCGAGCAGGTCCACAGTCCCCTGACCCAGCGCGTACGTCGCATCCGTCGCGAGCGCGACCCAGGCCGCTGCGGGGATGTCCCCCAGCACACCCGGCAGTCCTGCCGAGTCGAGGCGTTCGGCCTCCGGGACGGAGGCCTCGGCTGTCGCGGTCCCGTCCACATCGGAGCCGAACAGGGCCTCGGCACGACGGCCCAGCACCGCGAACTCGAGCTGGTCGAAGAGGTTGCTCATCGCGTCGCGGTCCGGCGAACGGCGCAGACCGTCCGCGATCCCCAGCGGGAGCTCCACGTCGTCCAGCAGGCGATTGATCCGGTAGTTGCGGGCGACGTCGTCCAGATGGGCACGGAGGTTCTCCCCCGCCTTGCCCTTGATGTCATCCGCGTGGGCGAGGATCCCGTCGAGGTCGCCGTACGTCGTGAGCCACTTCGCGGCCGTCTTCGGTCCCACGCCAGGCACTCCGGGGAGGTTGTCCGCCTTCTCCCCCACCAGTGCGGCCTGACCGCGGTACTGGGCCGGTGTGACCCCGTACTTCTCCTCGACCGCCTCGGGTGTCATCCGGTCCAGATCCGTCATGCCCCTGCGCGGATAGAGGACCGTCACACCGGGCCGCACGAGCTGGAAGGCGTCCTTGTCACCCGACGCGATGCGAGCCTCCACCCCGGCATCCTCCGCCAGCCGTGCGAGCGTCGCGAGCACGTCGTCGGCCTCCACACCGGGGAATCCGACGACCGGGATGTGCAGCGTCGCCAGCACGTCCTCGATGAGCTCGACCTGGCCGTGGAAATCCGGCGGCGTCTTCGCCCGCCCGGCCTTGTACCCCGGGTGCTCGTCGAGCCGGAACTGCGGACGACCGCGGTCGAACGCGACGATGATATGGGTGGGCTGCTCCGCGTCGATCGCAGTCAGCAGCATCGAGACGAAGCCGAACACCGCGTTCGTCGTCTGCCCCGTCGCCGTCTGGAACTTCTCCGGCGGGAGTGCGTGGTACGCCCGGTAGGCCATCGAGTGGCCGTCGATGAGGAGGATCGATGCATCGGTCTGGGAACTGGTCTCTGTGCTCACCCTCCCAGACTACCGGGGAGCGGATCGCTACAGTGGACCCGAGCACAGCCGGGTCACGAGCGGTCCGGCCGCGCTCCACTCCCGCAGTCCCGCCCATCACCAGGAGAGACGATGACTCAGCGCCCTGCGCTCCCCGCACTGGCACCAGACATGGACGAAGCGGCGTACGCCCGTCTCGTCGAGCAGTGGGAGCAGCCCGCGGGCACCCTCGTCGAGAGGATGGGCATCGACATCACGGCGGTCGGCTGGGACTGGATCGAGGGGACCTGCCCCGTTGAGGGCAACCTCCAGCCCGCAGGCCTCTTCCACGGGGGCGGACACGTCGTCATCGCGGAGACGCTGGCCTCGATGCACGCCGCCGTCCGCACCGGCGCACCGGTCGTCGGTGTCGATCTCAACGCGACCCACCTGCGGTCCATCACCGCGGGGACGGTGCACGCACGTGCCCAGGTGCTGCACGGCGGCCGCCGCCTCTTCAACCACGAGGTGAGAATGACTGATGCGGACGACCGACTCCTGTCGATCGTCCGCATCTCGAACATGGTCCTCCAGCAGTCCTGACGGCTGCGCCGTCGCGGTGCGGCCGTCAGGACTGCCGGCGGTGAGGGCTCACTGCTTGGCGGAGCCGATCTGGTTGAGCACCGTCTCCGCGACTTCGCGCATCGTGAGGCGACGATCCATCGACGTCTTCTGGATCCAGCGGAACGCCTCCGGCTCCGTGAGCCCCATCGAGGAGATGAGGAGGCCCTTCGCCCGTTCGACGAGCTTCCGCGTCTCGAACCGGTCGGTGAGATCGGAGATCTCCGATTCGAGGGCCGTGATCTCCGCGTGGCGGGACAGCGCGATCTCAAGCGCCGGCAGGAGGTCGTTCGCGGAGAACGGCTTGACGACATAGGCCATCGCACCCGCGTCACGCGCCCGCTCGACGAGCTCCTTCTGCGAGAAAGCGGTGAGCAGGACGACCGGCGCGATCCGCGCCTTCGCAATCCGCTCGGCGGCGGAGATCCCGTCGAGGACGGGCATCTTGATGTCCATCACCACGAGATCGGGCCGCAGTTCCTCCGCGAGACGGATCGCGGACTCACCGTCCGCCGCCTCTCCGACGACGTCGTAGCCGACCTCGCGAAGCATCTCCACGATGTCGAGCCGGATGACGGCCTCGTCCTCCGCCACGACGACGCGCCGGACGGGTCCCTGTTCGGTGCTGGGGGTCTCTTCGTTATCGGTCACGCGCCCCATCGTACCGCCGGTTCCCCCGCAGAGCACGGCGGGTGGGGGTGTGCCGTTCGACGCACCCGTCCACAACGGCTCGCACGGGCCGTTCGGACCGCACAGGGTGCGCACGGTCCGTGTGCGCGTCGACTACACTCTCCCCTGGGCCGGATTGGCGGAAACGGTAGACGCAGCGCACTCAAAATGCGCCGCCTTCGGGTGTGAGGGTTCGAGTCCCTCATCCGGCACGCAGCCGTTCCTCGGACGAACGGGCAGAAGAAGCGGGTGGTGCCTGCTCCCACTGGAGCACGCACCACCCGCTTCTCTTCACCACAGACGTCTCATCGCCGCCCGGTCCTCGTCACCGTCGGCTCCGCCTCAGACTGCGGGTCGGGCATCAGATCCCGTCGTCGTCCACCTCGTCCCGGTACGCAGCGGCGGTACCCCGCAGCGCATCGCCCAGCACGTGGACACGCAGGGCATTCGTCGACCCGACGATGCCGGGAGGCGACCCGGCGACGATGACGCAGAGCTGTCCGTCCTCACCCTCGCCGAAGCTGAGGAGCACCTTGTCCACCTGACGTGCCATCTGATCCGTGTGGTGGACGGTCCGCACCAGGTGCGTCCGCACGCCCCAGCTGAGCTCCATCTGATTCCGCACACGAGGATCCGGGGTGAACGCGATGATCGGCCGCCGCTGGCGCAACCGCGACATCCGCCGGACGGAGTCACCGGACTGGGTGAAGGTGCACAGCAGGTCGATGTTCAGCTGTTCGGCGATCTGCGCTGCTGCCGCGGTGATCGCACCGCCCCGCGTGTGCGGGGTGCTGCCGAGCGACGGGATCCGCTCGAGGCCCTCCCGCTCCGTCGACTCGATGATGCGCGCCATCGTCCGCACCGACTCCAACCAGTGCGAGCCGATGGACGACTCCCCCGACAGCATGAGCGCGTCCGCCCCGTCGAGTACGGCGTTCGCGCAGTCACTGGCCTCCGCCCGTGTGGGTCTGGGGGCGTCGATCATCGATTCGAGCATCTGCGTGGCGACGATGACGGGCTTCGCCTGCCGCCTGGCGACCTCGATCGCCCGCTTCTGCACGATCGGGACGTGCTCGAGGGGCAGTTCCACACCCAGATCACCGCGGGCCACCATGATCCCGTCGAACGCGGCGACGATGTCCCGCAGACGGTCGATCGCCTGAGGCTTCTCCAGTTTGGCCATGACCGGGGCGCTCACCCCTGCTTCCTCCATGACCCGCCGGACCTCGAGCACGTCCTCCGGGCCGCGGACGAAGCTGAGCGCCACCCAGTCCGCACCGTTTCGCAGCCCCCAGCGCAGGTCTTCATGGTCCTTCTCGGTCATCGCCGGGACGGACACGGCCACGCCCGGCAGGTTGATGCCCTTGTGGTCGGAGATCCGTCCGGGGATCTCCACCTCCGTGATGATGTCCGTCTCCGTCACCTCGAGCGCCCGGAGGCGGATCCGACCGTCGTCGATGAGAAGGGGGTCGCCGGGCTGCACATCCCCCGGCAGTCCCTTGTACGACGTGCCGACGACTTCCCCGGTCCCGTCGACCTGACGTGTGGTGATGGTGAAGCGCGCCCCTTCGACGAGGGTGGGCTTCCGCCCGTCCGCGAACGTGCCGACCCGGATCTTCGGCCCCTGCAGGTCGAGCAGGACGGCGACGGGCTGCGCTGCGTCCTCCGACGCCCGGCGCAGCCAGCCCAGCCGCTCCTCATGGTCTGCGTGCGTGCCGTGGCTCATGTTGAAGCGCGCCACGTTCATCCCCTCGTCGAGGAGCGCCCGCATGTCTTCGTAGGATGTCTGTGCTGGTCCGAGTGTTGCCACGATCTTCGCATGCCTCATACGGACCAGCCTAGACCACTGCTCCCACCTCGATCCGGCGAATGGGCCGGTGGACGGATCGGGGGTCTACGCCCCGGATCCTCCCCTGTCGCGTCCCGTCTCAGGATCAGACCGCCCGGTGACCTGGGGGACGATCGAGATCGCGGACGTCACAGCCCCGAAGAACCCGAAACCGCGCGGGCGCTGCCGGGGCTCGTCCTCCTCCGCGCCGCGTGTGACGGTGCCGCCGTCCCCGGGTCGGTCGCCGCGCTGCCTTCCCTCCGTGGGCGGTTCCGCCGTGGTGCGACGGGCCGACCCGTCGCCGGTTCCCGGCCCGCCGTCGGCACCCGACGCGGTACGGGGTGGGCCGTCGG
This sequence comes from Brevibacterium yomogidense, assembly GCF_016107685.1. Lineage (GTDB taxonomy): Bacteria > Actinomycetota > Actinomycetes > Actinomycetales > Brevibacteriaceae > Brevibacterium > Brevibacterium yomogidense. The sequence continues at coordinate 549,028 of NZ_JABASY010000002.1, read as the reverse complement.
TTTCCGAGCCGCTGTCCCGCGGCCGATCGTCGGTGTAGGCCGTGTCGCGTCCCCCGCCGTGCTTCATGCGCGACAGTGTGAGGAGCAGTGCTCCGATCGCGAAGACGAGGATGGAGGTCCACACGTTCAGGCGCAGGCCCAGGATGTGCTCCGCGTCATCGATGCGCAGCGCTTCGATCCATACGCGGCCCAGCGTGTAGCAGCAGAGGTAGAGGAAGAAGACCTGTCCGCGCCACAGGGAGAGACGGCGGCCCGCCCAGAGGAGGACCAGGCAGCCGAGGACGTTCCACAGCGATTCGTAGAGGAATGTCGGGTGGAAGAGAGTGTCCGCCGGAATCGACGGGTCCGGCCAGGTCGGGCTGTCCCGGTCGATCTCGAGTCCCCACGGCAGGTCGGTGGGAGCGCCGAACAGCTCCTGGTTGAACCAGTTGCCCCATCGACCGGCGGCCTGCGCGAGGATCAGGCCGGGCGCGGCGGCGTCGAGGAAGGAGGTGAAGCGGAATCCGTGCCTGCGGCAGATGAGCAGGACGACGAGCACTCCCAGCGCGACGGCGCCCCAGATGCCCAGGCCGCCGTTCCAGATGTAGAGCGCGGCGACGGGGTCGCCGTTCGGCCCGAAATACGGAGCAGGTGTCGAGAAGACGTGGTACAGCCGACCGCCGATGATCCCCGCAGGGATCGCCCAGATCGCCAGGGTCCAGAGGTCGTCCTCGGTCCCGCCCCGCGACTGCCATCGACGATTCGTGAGCCACAGTGCGAGCACGATGCCCAGGAGGATGCACAGCGCATACGCGTGGATCCGCACCGGTCCGATGTCGAATCCGCTCCACGTGGGAGACGGGAGGGAGGCGAGGAGATCAGTCACGCACGCCCTCCGCGAACTGCGCGGCGACGCGTTCGACGGCGGAGGGCCCGCCATCCGCGAGTGCACGGACCAGGGCAGAGCCGACGATCACACCGTCGGCGTAGCGCGCCACCTCCGCCGCATGTGCACGGGTGGACACGCCGAGCCCGACGCAGACGTTGCGCGCACCGGCGGCACGAGTGTCCGCGACCAGTCCCTCAGCCTTGTCGCCCACGTCCTCACGGGTGCCCGTCACACCCATCGTCGAAGCCGCGTAGACGAAGCCGCGGGCCGCCGCGACAACCGCGGACAGCCTGTCCGGCGGCGACGAGGGAGCGACGAGGAAGATGCGGTCGAGGCCGTGTGCGTCGGAGGCTGCGATCCATTCATCCGCCTCCTCGGGGATGAGGTCGGGCGTGACGATGCCTGCACCGCCGGCAGCGGACAGATCGCGGGCGTAGGCCTCCACTCCGTAGTGGAGGACGAGGTTCCAGTAGCTCATGACCACCGGAGTCGCACCGGCGTCCGCGGCTGCTTCGACAGCGGTGAACACGTCGCGGACGCGCACGCCGCGGTTCAGTGCCTGCACGGATGCCGCTTCGATGACCGGCCCGTCCATCCCGGGGTCCGTGTACGGCATGCCCACTTCGACGATGTCCGCGCCGCCGGCCACGAGCGCGCGGACCGCATCGACGGAGCCCCTCACATCCGGGTAGCCGACAGGCAGATACCCGACGAGCGCGGCACGGTCCTCCGCGCGGGCGCTCGCGAGGACGGCGGCGGTCCCGCGGCCCTCGACGTCCTCAGCACTCATTCCGTCTCTCCCGTCTCGTCCAGGTAGCCGAACCAGCGTCCGGCAGTCGTCACGTCCTTGTCGCCCCGTCCGGACAGGCACACGAGGATCGTCGCCTCCGGGCCCAGCTCCCGTCCGAGGTCGATCGCCCCGGCGAGGGCGTGGGAGCTCTCGATCGCCGGGATGATGCCTTCGGTGCGGCACAGCAGCTTGAACGCATCCATCGCCTGCGCGTCCGTCACCGGACGGTACTCGCCGCGCCCGCTCGCGTGGAGCCACGCGTGCTCGGGTCCGACCCCGGAGTAGTCGAGGCCGGCGGAGATCGAATGGCTCTCGAGCGTCTGACCGTCCTCGTCCTGCAGCTGGTACGACTTCGCTCCGTGCAGCACCCCCACGGTCCCCTTCGTGATCGTCGCGGCATGGCGGGGCGTGTCGATCCCGTCGCCGGCGGCCTCGCAGCCGAGCAGGCGCACCCCTTCGTCGGGGATGAACGCGTGGAAGAGGCCGATCGCGTTCGAGCCGCCGCCCACGCAGGCGACGACCGCGTCCGGCAGAGCCCCGGTCCGTTCGAGCACCTGGGCGCGGGCCTCGAGCCCGATGATCCGCTGGAACTCGCGCACGAGCACCGGGAACGGGTGGGGCCCCGCGACGGTCCCGAACACGTAGTGCGTCGACTCCACGGACGCGACCCAGTCGCGGAACGTCTCGTTGATAGCGTCCTTGAGGGTCCGCGATCCGGCGTCGACAGCTGTGACCTCTGCACCCAGCAGGCGCATGCGGGCGACGTTGAGGGCCTGTCGTTCGACATCGACGGCGCCCATGTAGATCCGGCACTCCATGCCCATGAGGGCTGCGGCGGTCGCGGTGGCGACGCCGTGCTGTCCCGCCCCCGTCTCTGCGATGAGGCGGGTCTTCCCGACCCGCTTCGCAAGCAGGGCCTGACCGAGTGCGTTGTTGATCTTGTGGCTGCCGGTGTGGTTGAGGTCCTCCCGCTTGAGCAGGATCCGCGCGCCTCCGGCGTGTTCGGAGAAGCGTGCGGCCTCGCTCAGGAGGCTGGGGCGGCCGACGTACTCGTCGAGCAGACGCCTGTACTCCAGTCGGAATTCCTCGTCGAGGACGGCCTTCCCGAACGCCTCCTCGATCTCTGCGCAGGCGGGTACGAGGGCTTCGGGGATGTAGCGCCCTCCGAACTCGCCGAACCGCGGTCCCTGCGGCAGCGCGGAGTCGGGTCGGGAGAACTGCTCGATCATGGGACGGCTCCTGGTGACGTGGACGGGGCCTCGAGGCCTGGGCGGGCGGACGGGCGCGGACGTGTCAGGGACGCGCGGCGCGCCCTGCCGCGGTGAAGGAGGCGACTGCGGCTGCGGGATCCCCTCCGGTGACGAGCGCTTCGCCGACGAGGCCGAGGTGGGCCCCGGCCCGAGCGTATTCGGCGACGGTGTCCGCACCCGTCACCCCGGATTCCGCGACGAGCACGGCTCCGGGGGGCGCGTGGGCCGCCAGCTGCGCGAAGCGCGAGGAGTCGACGCTCAGGTCCTTGAGGTTGCGGGTGTTGACGCCGACGAGGCTGGCGCCGACCTCTGTCGCACGCTCGAGCTCCTCGACCGTGTGGGTCTCCACGAGGGCGCTCATGCCCAGCGCGGCGCTGAGCGCCAGCTGGTCCTCCAGCTGGGCGTCGTCGAGTGCCGCCACGATGATGAGGACGATGTCAGCCCCGTGCGCGCGCGCCTCATGGAACTGGTACTCGTCGACCATGAAGTCCTTGCGCAGCACCGGCACGTCCACCGCGGCGCGGACGGCGTCGAGATCCGCGAGCGATCCGCCGAACCGGCGCTGCTCCGTGAGCACGCTCACGGCCGCAGCGCCGCCTGATGCGTACGCGGCTGCGAGAGCCGCGGGGTCCGGGATGTCCGCGAGTGCCCCCTTCGACGGCGACGACCTCTTCACTTCGCAGATGAGGCCGAAGCCGGACTCCGGCGGGAACGGGCGCACCGGCGGAGCGTCGGCGGCGGCCTGACGGACATCGGCGAGCGAGCGCGTGCGCTTGCGCGTCTCGATGTCCTCGCGGACGCCGACGATGATGTCGTCGAGAACCGTCACGAACGCGGCTTGCCCTTGCCGGCGGCGCGCATGATGAGGCCGACGATCGGGCCGGCCACGACCACGGCGAGGCCGCCGTAGGTGAGGACGTCCAGGTCGAGGACGAAGCCGATCGCGAGGATCGTGCCACCCAGCAGCATGAGGAAAACACCCATCCAGGCGGCCGGGGTGTTGCCGTGGCCGGGGTCCTTGACCAGGTCGTAGTCGATCGATGCCTGGTCGAGGTCGGGGGCTCCACTGCGGACTGTCGTACTCATGTCACTCCTCGGCTGGCGGGGCGAGCCCGCGGGATAGGGGTCGGATGCTTATGCGGATATTGTTGCACGTCGCGCGTCGTGCTTCAGCTCGGGTCCTCTCCGCGCGACAGAGCGTCCCACGCGGCCGCCGGATCGTCGTCGTCCGAGACATTCGAGGTGTCGGCCTGACGGTCGTACCGTCCGGACACCTGCCACCGGGGACTCACCACCGCGGTCCAGACGGCCACGGCGACGACCGCTGCCCCGGCGGCGGCGGTGAGCCACACGGTCCCGGCGGGCGCGGACGAGGACAGGGCTGTGAGGATCGCGCCGCCGCCCACCGCGGCGATGAGGACGCAGACGACGATCCTGCCGATGCGGCCGAGCATCGCGAGCAGGAGGGACGCGACCGCGAGGACCGCGGCGCACGCGGTGAGGACGGGGTGCGACGCTGCGTCGTCCCCGGAGACCTCGGCCACGCCGGACGGTCCGGTGGCCGCGCCGGGTGCGTCGACTCCCCACGACCGCGTGGCGAGGATCCAGAGGATCCCCGCGAGTGCGAGGAGTGCGACGACGCTCCTGCCCTTCGTCATCGCTGCCCCTCCACCGGAGCGGGCGGCGGGTCCAGCGGTGAGCGCAGCGTGTGCGCGGCGGCTGCGGCACGCAGCACCGCCGCCGCCTTCCGGTGGCACTCCTCCAGTTCGGACTGGGGGTCGGAGTCCGCGACGATGCCGGCACCGGCGGACACCGTGAGCAGTCCGTCGCGCAGCACGCCCGTGCGGATCGCGATCGCGACGTCGAGGTCGCCGGTGAACGAGAGGTAGCCGACCACGCCGCCGTAGACGCCGCGCGCCGTCGGCTCGAGACGGTCGATGATCGACAGCGCGCGCGGCTTCGGAGCGCCGGACAGGGTGCCCGCGGGGAAGGTGGCGCGCAGGACGTCGAGGCCCGTCACGCCGTCGCGCAGCAGCCCGGTCACCGTCGACACGATGTGCATGACGTGGCTGTAGGTCTCGATCTCCATGAATTCGACGACGTCGACGGAGCCTGGACGGCTGATCTTCGCGAGGTCGTTGCGGGCGAGGTCCACGAGCATGAGGTGCTCGGCCCGCTCCTTCTCGTCCGACAGCAGGTCGGCAGCCAGCATGCGATCCTCGTCGGCGTGGGCGCCGCGGGGCCGTGTCCCGGCGATCGGGTGCGTCGTGACGACCCCGTCCGTGACCGTCACGAGGGCCTCCGGCGAGGAGCCGATGATGGTGAGCGGCGAGCCCTCCGGCACCGGCACGTCGAGCAGGTACATGTAGGGGCTGGGATTCGACGCGCGGAGCATGCGGTAGACGTCGGTCGCCGACGCGTCGATCTCCGTGTCGAACCGCTGCCCCAGGACCACCTGGAAGATCTCGCCGTCGACGATGTCCTGCTGCGCCGCCGCGACCGCTGCGAGGTAGTCGTCGGCGTGCGTGCGCGACTTCACCTCCGGCTCCGGAGACCCGTGGACGGCCAGCGACGGGGACAGCGGCACGGCGAGATCGGTGAGCATCGCCTCGAGGCGTGCGGCGGCGGCATCATAGGCCGCTTCGACGCCCTCCGCCCGGCCGTCGACGTTCACCGCATTGGCGACGAGGGTGAGGCGGGACGTGAAGTGGTCGAGGATCGCGACGTCGCCGGGGATCGACATCGAGAGTTCAGGCACCGGGTGTTCCGGCAGCGGGCTGGGGCCGAGGTCCTCGAAGCGCCGTACGGAGTCCCAGCCCAAGTAGCCGACGAAGGACGACACCATCGGCGGGAGCCCGTGGTCCGTGCGCTCCGCGGCGAGTTCGGATAGCGCCGCCGCGAGCGCCTCGTGGGGGTCGCCGTCGGTCGGGAGGCCCGCGGGAGGCGTGCCCAGCCACACCGCTTCGCCGTCGACCTCCGTGAGCGTGGCGACGGGAGCGCGGCCGACGAACGAGTACCGGCTCCACTGGTCCTGCGCGGCCGACTCGAGGAGGAACCCGCCGGGCCGGCCTTCCGCGAGCCGCCGGTAGAGGGACAGGGGCGTCTCCGTGTCCGCGAGGACGGTCGTGTGCACGGGGACGATGCGGTGGTGTGCGCCGCGGGCGCAGAAGTCGTCGCGGCTGGGTGTGCGTCTCATGACAGCTCTCTCGTGGTGAAGCACGTCTGCGTCCCCGTGTGGCAGGCCGGACCCGTCTGCTCGACGGTGTAGAGCAGCGTGTCCCCGTCGCAGTCGGCGGCGACGGACACGACATGCTGGACGTGACCGGAGGTCTCCCCCTTGACCCACAGCTGGGACCGGGACCGGGACCAGTAGGTGGCCCGGCGGGTGGCGAGGGTGCTGCGCACCGCCTCGGCGTTCGCCCACGCGAGCATGAGGACGTCCCTCGTCGTCGCCTCCTGGACGATCACGGGCAGGAGCCCGCGCGCGTCGAAGACGAGCGCGGCGACAGCGGCCTGCTCAGCGGCACGCTGATCCTCTGCGGACGACCGCTCCTCACCGGACTTCGTGGCCTGCACGGCGCAGCTCCTCCTTGATCTCCCCGACGGTGGTGTCCCCGAAGTGCAGGATACTCGCGGCGAGCACGGCGTCCGCACCCGCAACGACCGCGGGCGGGAAATGTGCCGGTGATCCGGCGCCTCCGGACGCGATGAGGGGCACCTGGACCGCCGCACGGACCGCGCGCAGCATCGTGAGGTCGAAGCCCGCCTTGGTCCCGTCCGCGTCGATGCTGTTGAGCAGGATCTCCCCCGCACCGGATTCCGCGGCGCGCCGTGACCATTCGACGGCGCACATCCCGGTGCCCTTCCGGCCGCCGTGCGTCGTGACCTCGTAGCCCGAGGCCGTCGGCGCCTCCCCGTCCGGGACACGGCGCGCGTCGACGGACAGCACGACCACCTGGCTGCCGAACCGCTGGGCGATCTCGCCGATGAGCTCCGGGCGGGCCACCGCGGCGCTGTTGATGCCGACCTTGTCCGCCCCGCAGCGCAGCAGCCGATCGACGTCGTCGACAGAGCGCACGCCGCCGCCCACGGTGAGTGGGATGAAGACCTGCTCCGCGCAGCGGGTGACCATGTCGTACGTCGTGGAGCGGTCCCCGGTCGTCGCGGTGACGTCGAGGAACGTGAGCTCATCCGCGCCCTGCGCGTCGTAGCGGTGCGCCAGTTCGACGGGGTCGCCCGCGTCGCGCAGGTCTGCGAAGTTCACACCCTTGACGACACGACCCGCGTCGACGTCGAGGCACGGGATGACGCGCACGGCGGTGCTCACAGTCCCAGCTCCCGGTAGCGCGCGACCCGGGTGCCCGCACGCAGGTATTCGGGCGTGCGCATGAGTTCGAGGATCTCGAACTCGAGCGTCTTCGACAGCCGGTCGATGAAGCCGCGCGGATCGTCGGACGCGTCGACGGGCTCCGCGACGATCCGGTCGACGATGCCGGCGGCGACGAGCTCAGCCGACTGGACCTTCTGCGCCTGCGCCATCTCCGCGGCGTGGTCGGTGTCGCGGTGGACGATCGCGGAGGCCCCCTCCGGAGGCAGCGGGGAGAGCCACCCGTTCTGGGCGGACAGGACACGGTCGGCCGGGATGAGCGCGAGCGCACCGCCCCCGGAGCCCTCACCCATGATGACGGAGACGCTGGGAGCGTCCAGGTCGATGAGGTCGGCGAGGCTGCGTGCGATCTCACCCGCGAGTCCGCCCTCCTCCGCCTCCTTCGACAGCGCCGCACCGGGCGTGTCGATGATCGTGACGAGGGGGATGCGGAGCTCCTCCGACAGACGCATGCCTCGTCGGGCCTCACGCAGTGCCGCGGGTCCCATGGGTTCGCGCGCATGCTGCCGGTACCGGTCCTGCCCGAGCACGATGCAGGGGGCGGATCCGAACTTCGCGATCGCCAGGAGCAGGCCGGGGTCCTTCTCCCCCTGCCCGGTCCCGCGCAGCGGCAGGACGTGGGTCGCCCCGTGGCGCAGGAGATCGCGGACGCCGGGGCGCTCCGGCCGCCGGGAGGCCGTGATGATGTCCCACGCGGACCGTTCGTCGGGCTCCGCGGGGCGTGAGTCCGGATCCTGCACCCGCGCGGGCAGCTCGCGTGCGCCCATGAGGACGTCGAGCACCCGGGCCACCGTGTCGTGGATGCGGTCAGGCCCCAGGACGGCGTCGATGATGCCGTGTCGCTGGAGGTTCTCCCCCGACTGGACCCCCACGGGGAACTCGCGGTCGTAGAGCTGCTCGAAGACCCGCGGCCCGAGGAAGCCGATGAGGGAATCGGGCTCCGCCACGGTCACGTGGCCCAGGGACCCCCACGAGGCGAAGACGCCACCCGTGGTGGGGTGGCGCAGGTAGACGAGGAACGGCAGGCGCGCCTTCTTGTAGGCGACCACTGCCGCGGTGATCTTCACCATCGACAGGAACGCGACAGTGCCCTCCTGCATCCGTGTGCCGCCGGAGGACGGCCCGGCGAGGACGGGCAGCCCCTCGACGGTCGCCCGCTCGATCGCCTCGACGAGCCGCTGGGCGGCCGCCGTGCCGATCGACCCGGCGAGGAACCGGAATTCGCACGCCACGATCGCCACACGACGACCGTGGATGAGCCCCTCGCCGGTGATGACCGCTTCGTCGACCCCGGACTTCTCACGCGCCGCGGCGAGCTCCGCCGCGTAGTCGTCGTCGATCCCGCCGGCGGGGACGATCGGGGTCGTGTCCCACGACGTGAAGCTGCCCGGGTCCACGACGCGGTCGATGAGTTCGCGCGAGCTCAGGCGCTTGGCCATCTCAGCCCTCCAGCCATTCGCGGATGGTCGCTTCCTGCTCGGACAGCCGCGGCGGTGCGAGGTGCTCGGTCACGGTCGTCTCCGTCTCCCCGGAACCGTCCGCGTCGAAGAACCGCAGCGGCGGTCCGGGCAGGTCGATGTCGCCGATCGTCGGGTGCGCGGCAGAGACCTTGAGGCCCTGGGACAGGGCCTGCTCCCACTCGTACACCTCCGGCAGCGTCCTCACAACCCCGGCCGGGATGCCCGCCTCGGACAGCTTCACGAGCAGCGGCTCCGCCTCGTACGCGGAGAAGCGGTCCTCGATGGTCTCGATGAGCGCCGCGCGGTGTGCGAAGCGGTCGCCGTTCGTCGCGAAGCGGGGGTCGGAGGAGTCGATGTCGAAGGCCTCGCACAAGCGCAGCCACATCTTCTCGTTGCCCACGGAGATCTGCACCGCACCGTTCCGGCACGCGAAGAGCCCGTAGGGGGCGAGAGTGGCGTGGTGGTTGCCGCCGGGCTCCGGTGTCATCCCGCCGATCGTCGCCCGGGTGCCCTGGAAGGCGTGGATGCCGACCATGCCCGCGATGAGGGAGGTGCGGACGACCTTCCCCCGGCCGGTCCGCTCGCGCTCCAGGAGTGCGGCGAGCACACCGTAGGCGCCGTGGATGCCCGCGAGCAGGTCCGCGATCGGCACGCCCACCCGCTGGAAGTCGTCCGGGCCGGAGCCCGTGATCGACATGAGCCCGCCCTCACCCTGCGCGATCTGGTCGTAGCCGGCCCGTGAGGATTCCGGCCCGTCGTGGCCGAATCCGGTGATCGACAGGACGACGAGGCGGGGGTTCTGCTCCGCCATCGTGGTGGTGGAGAAGCCCAGCCGGTCCAGCACACCGGAGCGGAAGTTCTCGATGAGGACGTCCGCCCTCCCGATGAGCCTGCGCAGCGTCTCCGCACCGTCGTCGCTCTTGAGATCGAGCGCGATGGACTCCTTGTTGCGGTTGCAGGAGAGGTAGTAGGTGGACTGCGGGTCGTCCTCGGGGCCCGCGAAGGGCGGCCCCCAGCTGCGGGAGTCGTCCCCGGAACCGGGGTTCTCGACCTTGATGACGCGGGCGCCCAGGTCGCCGAGCATCTGCCCCGCGTGGGGGCCGGCGAGGGCGCGGGACAGGTCGACGACGACGGTGCCCGCGAGGGGTCCTGCGCTGCGTGGGGTCTGGGGGATTGTCACGTGGTGCCTCCGGATGGGGTGTGCTCGTCTACGAGGATACGCAATCGTTCTGTCGCCTCCCGTGCGCGCGGGCCGTCGGCCGCCTGGATCGCCATGACAGCGGCGGTCGAGCCGTCGGACAGGCTGAGGTTCGCCCACGAGTCGCCCAGCGCCTCGGAGTACGAGACGCTCACGATCTGGCTCCACTCGTATCTGCGCGTCGCGACGATGTTGCGGACGAAGAGGCCGTCCTCGTCCGCCTTCGCGACGATCGAGGCGAACCGCAGGAGGATGGCCGAGATGACGACGCCGAGGCCCACCATCCAGATCGTGTCGATCTCCGGCTTCCAGCCGGGCCACTCCATGACGGTGAGCGCAATGGCGAGTGCGACGAAGGACGCGGTGACGACGGGTGCGAGGATCAGGCCGACGACGCGGAGCATCCGCGGTCGGAAGACGGCCTTCCCCGGCTCAGACGCGGCAGGCAGCAATGTTCGTCACCAGGATCGCTCGGGCGCCCACGGAGTACAGCTGGTCCATGACGGTGTGCTGGGCGTCGGCGGACACCATGGACCTCACGGCGACCCATTCGGGGTCGCGCATCGGAGAGACGGTGGGAGACTCGAAACCGGGGGTCACCGCGACGGCGTCGGAGAGCTTCTCGACCGGCACGTCGTAGTCGACGATGACGTAGCTGCGGGCGACCATGACGCTCTCGAGCCGGCGGACGACCACCTGCGCGGCTTCCGACAGGTCGCAGCGCTCCTTCGGTGCGACGAGCAGGCCCTCGGACCGCATGATCGGCTCACCGAAAGTCTCCAGGCCCGCCTGTCGCAGTGTCGTGCCGGTCTCCACGACATCCGCGATGGCGTCCGCGACACCCAGCTCGATCGAGACCTCGACCGCGCCGTCGAGGCTCACTGTGCGTGCGTCGATCCCCCGGTTGTCGAGGTCCTTCTTCACGAGGACGGGATAGCTCGTCGCGATCCGCTTCCCCTCGAGCTCGTCGACGTCGGTGAACGTCCCGGCAGGGCTCGCGTAGTGGAAGCGGGACCGGCCGAAGCCCAGCGGCAGGGTCTCGAGCGCACCAGCCTCCGACTCCAGGAGCAGGTCCCGCCCGGTGATGCCGAGGTCGAGGATCCCCTCCCCGATGTAGACGGCGATGTCGCGGGGGCGCAGGTAGAAGAACTCGATGCCGTTCGTGTCGTCGCGGCTCACGAGTGTCTTCGCGTTGGTGCGCAGCTTGTAGCCCGCCTCCCGGAGCATGGTGGTGGCGGATTCGGAGAGGGTGCCCTTGTTGGGCACCGCGATGCGAAGCATGGGATGGGACTCCTGGTGGGTGGGCGACCGGGGTGCGGTGTGCGGGACGACCGCTCAGAGATGTCGGTAGACGTCCGCTGTCGTGAGACCGCGGGCGATCATCATGACCTGCAGGTGGTAGATCGCCTGCGAGATCTCCTCCGCGAGTTCGTCGTCGCTCTGGTATTCGGCGGCCATCCACACTTCAGCGGCCTCCTCCACGATCTTCTTCCCGATCTGGTGGATGCCGGCGTCGAGTTCCGCGACCGTCGAGGATCCCTCAGGCCGGGTCCGTGCCTTCTGGGTCAGTTCCGCAAACAGGGATTCGAAGTCCTTCACACATTCAGGGTAGTGCAGACGTCCGTCGCCGGTCATGCGGGGTCGGGCCGTGAGACGTCGGGAGAGTAGTCGTGGGGGGATGCGATCCTCTGGCGGGACCGTCTGCTCCAGTCGATGATGCCGACGATCACCATGATGAGGAACAGGAAGTACACGGCTCCGGAGAACACGAGCCCGCCCATGACGGCGAGCGGGATGCCGACGAGGTCGACGAGCAGCCACACGAACCAGAATTCTACGATGGCGCGTCCCTGCGCGACCATCGCGGCGAGGGACCCGACGAAGATGTAGGCGTCCGGGTACGGGTTCCAGGACCAGCCGCCCCACGCGAGGACCGCGCCGAACACCGCGGTGCCGCCTGCGAGGAACGCGAGCAGGAGGATCCGCTCCTTCCAGGTGCCCCAGCGGACCTCGATCTCGCCGGTCTCCTGCTTCGCCTGCCGCCAGCGGGTCCAGCCCCAGACGGCCGCGGCGATGATGACGACCTGACGCGAGGCATTCCCACCCAGTCCCGCTCCGATGCTCGCGCTCAGCAGGAGGATGGAGCCCGTGATCTGGACGGGCCACGACAGGATGTTCCGCCGCAGGGCGAGGAACACCGTGGCGATCGCACAGATGTTCCCGATGAGGTCCGACCAGGGCACGGGTGTGCCCGCGAGGACGAACACCGGGGTGTTGAGGAGGTCGAGCAGCTGCACGGGCTCAGTGCTCCGCGACGCGTTCGGCGGTCGCCCGCAGCGAGGCGATCGCCGCATCGGCGTCATCCGCCCCGTACACCGCGGAACCCGCGACGAGGACGTTCGCGCCCGCGTCCACGGCCCGTTCGATCGTCGAGGCCGATACGCCGCCGTCCACCTGCAGCATGACGTCGAGGCCGGAGGCACTGATCGCCTCGCGCATCCGACGGATCTTCGGCAGGCAGACGTCCAGGAACTTCTGCCCCCCGAAGCCGGGCTCGACGGTCATGATGAGCACCTGGTCGAATTCGGGCAGCAGGTCGATGAGCGGTTCGATGGGGGTCGCGGGCCGCACGGCCACGCTCGCTCGTGCACCTGCGGCGCGCAGTTCGCGTGCGAGCCGCACGGGTGCCGCCGCGGCTTCGAGGTGGAAGGTGACGGACTGGCACCCGATCTCCGCGTACACCGGCGCCCACGTGTCGGGGTCCTCGATCATGAGGTGCGCGTCGAGTGGGATCGGCGAGACCGCGTGGATCCGTTCGACGACCGGCGGGCCGAACGTGAGGTTCGGGACGAAGTGGTTGTCCATCACGTCGACGTGCGCCATGTCTGCGTTCCTGATGCGCTGCAGTTCGCCCGTGAGGTCCGCGAAGTCGGCGGAGAGGATGCTCGGATTGATGTGTATGCCCACGGGGTCCAGCCTAGCGCCGGACCAGCAGGGCGAGGAACATGGCGTCCGATCCGTGGATGTCCGGCCACATCTGGGCGTAGCGGCCGTCCCCGCGTGAGGCGGACGCGAAGGTGTCCGCGGCGCGGCCTGACAGTCGGGCGAGCACCGCGGGTGCGTCGAGGACGGCGACGTCGCCGGAATCCAGTGCCTCGTCGACGATGCCGGCGGTCTCCGCCCAGTGGGGTGAGCAGGTGGAGTAGGCGATGATCCCGCCGGGGCGGCACGCGTCGATCGCGGATCGCAGCAGTGCGGACTGCAGCGGGGCCAGTGCCGCGACGTCGTCGGGTCGCCTGCGCCACCGCGCCTCGGGGCGTCTGCGCAGTGCGCCCAGCCCGGTGCAGGGGACGTCGACGAGCACGCCGGAGAACTCGCCGGGTCGGTCCGTGCCGACGGTGCGGCCGTCCGCGTGGGCTATGTCGACACTGCCGCGGGAGGCCTGCGTCGAGTCCTCGACGAGCCGGGTGCGGTGTGAGGAGGAGTCGACCGCGTGGACGTGGCCGTCCCTGCCGGCGGCGATGCCGCCCAGCACCGCGGTCTTGCCTCCTGGTCCGGCGCACAGGTCGAGCCAGCGCGGTGACGCGGCCGTGTCCGCGTGGGCGAGTGCCAGGGCGACGAGCTGGGAGCCCTGGTCCTGCACCCGCACCGTCGCGGCGGAGACGCCCGGCACGTCGCGCGGGTCCCCGGCCGAGAGCACGAGCCCGATCGGTGAGAGGTCCCCCGCCGTCAGGGCTGCCCCGTTGCCCGCGCGGGCGATGAGGTCGTCACGGTCCGCGTGTCCGGGCAGCGCCGCGAGGCTCACCTTCGCCGGGGTGTTGTCCGCCTCGAGCACGGACCGAAGCGCGTCGTCGAGTCCGTCTCCCCCGCGACCGTGACCGCGCAGTGCGATCCGCAGGGCCCTCACGATCCAGGCGGGGTGGGAGGTGGTGAGTGCGAGGGCGTCGTCCGGGCTCCGGTCCGCAGTGAGCTGGGTGAGCCAGGCCTCCCGGCCCTGTGCCGAGATTCGCCGCAGGACCGCGTTGACGAGTCCGCTCGCGCGGCCGCCGCCGGCCCGTCGCAGCGCGTCGACCGTCTCGGAGACTGCCGCATGGTCCGCGATGCGCATGCTGAGCAGCTGGTGGGCCCCCATGCGCACGGCCGACGCTGTGCGCGGGTCGAGATCCGCGGGGTGGCGGTCCGCGGCCGCTTCGACGACCGCGTCGTAGAGTCCCAGTCCGCGCAGCGTGCCGTAGGTCAGTTCCGTCGTGAGCGAGGCGTCGCGCGCATCCAGGCCCGCCTGTCGCAGTCGCGACGGCAGGAGGAGGTTCGCGTACGCGTCCGCTTCGTCGACCTCGGTGAGGACCGCGAGCGCCACGTCCCGTGCGCCGGTGGAGTCGGCACCCCGTCGCCGAGGCGCCCGCCCGTCCCGCTGACGGGGGCCGCGTCCGTCCCCCTGCCCGGAACTGCCTCCGCGACGTGCCCGCCCCTCGCGACGTCCCGGCGGTCCGTCGTGCCGTCCCTGCCGACCGCGGTCGCCGTCGCGGCGTCTCTGCTCGTTCATCGTGGGTCCCCGTTCGGGTCGTCGTGCACGTCGAAGGCCGCATCCGGTCGGCCGCGCAGGAAGTCGGGTGCGTCGCGCATCGGCTTGCCGAAGGGCTGGATGCGTGCCAGCCGCACCGCGCCGTCCCCGGTGCCGACCACGGCGCCGTCGGGTGCCGCCTCGATCCGTCCGGGGGCCGGACGCGGATCGCCCGGCAGGGCCTCGGTGAGTCCGGCGAGCTTCGTCCGCTGGCCGTCCATGAGCGACCAGGCACCGGGTGACGGGGAGACTCCGCGGGCCCGGGCCAGCACCTCGGCGGTGGTGCGAGCGAAGTTCAGCCGACCCTCAGCCGGGTCGATCTTCTCCGCGTGGCTCGGCGTCCCCTCCTGCGGTGCGAGGGAGGCATCGGACGCGGCGAGCAGGCGGAAGGCCTGCGCGAGCAGACCGGCCCCGGCCTCGGCATAGTCGGCGAGCACGTCGCCGGCGTCCGCCGCCGGCAGGTCGAGCGTGCGCTGGAGCAGGACAGGCCCCGTGTCCATCCCCTCGTCGATCCGGAACACCGTGAGGCCGGAGCGGGTGCGACCGGCCATGAGCGCCCGCTGCACGGGAGCCGCCCCGCGGAACTCCGGCAGCAGGGAGAAGTGGAGGTTGAACCAGCCCAGCCGGGACGTCGCCAGTGCGCGCGGGCCCGCGATCGCACCGAACGCGACGACGGCGACGGCGTCCGCCTCCAGTGCGGCGAGCTCATCGAGCACCTCGCCGCGCAGTCGGGCCGCCTCGAGCACGGGCAGGCCCAGTTCCTCCGCCCGCCGCTTCACCGGGCTGGGCGTGAGGACGCGTCTGCGCCCCACGGGGGCGTCGGGACGCGTCAGCACCGCGACGACCTCGTGGTCCGCGTGCAGGGCATCGAGGGAGGGCACAGCCGCGTACGGGGTGCCGGCGAAGACGATTCTCACGCCCATCAGTCTATTCTCACGCCCACCGCCTGCGAGAGGCGGCGGGGCACAGCGGACGGGTGAGACGGGAGTTCCGGGCGCGACGGGTCAGAGCGCACCCACCGGATCGAGCACGTGGCGGACGACCGGACTCCCCGTGGCGGACCTGTGCACCGCGATCGCCCTGAGCGCGAGGGACACCCGCGACGAGGAGGCGAGCGGGAACGCCAGGAGGCGGGAGTGCGCGTCCTCGTCGTCCGTCGTCAGCAGCGGCCGCAGGACGTCATCGCCCACGTCCCGGGTGAGCCGTTCGAGGACCGCGAGGACCTCACGGCGGTCGCCGGTCAGCTTCACGGTGCGGGAGACGGGGGGAAGGCCCGTCGCCTGACGGTCGGCGAGCTCCCCGTGCGCGTAGCGGACCGGGTCGAACGTCTGGAGGACGCGGACGACGACGTCGGTGGAGTCCAGGACGAGCGCACGGCCCCCGTCACCGGAGGAACGGACGAGGGCGAGGGCCCGCAGCCGCCGGGCGATCGCACGGCCCACGCCGTCCAGCCCGGGCCCGGGCCACAGTGAATCGAGCAGCAGTGCCGCTGCGTAGCCCCCGGCCGCGTAGGGTTCCGCCCCCGTCGTCGCGACGACGATCGCCTGCTCGTCGCCCACCGCGTTCACGATCTCCTCGCCTCCGGACCGGATGACGGGCACCTCGGAGAAAGCGCGCGTGAGCTCCTCGACAGTCCGCTCGAGCCCGCGGACCACCGCGCGCACGCGGGTGCCTCCGCAGCGGGCACACGCACAGGTCTCCTCCCGCAGACCGCAGCCCGCGCACGCGAACGGGCCGGTCGCGGCCGCAGCGGAGAGCCGGCGGCCGCAGCGCGGGCAGTCCAGCAGATCGCCGCAGCGGGCGCACGCGACGACGGGGAGATACCCGGAGCGGGGCACCTGGACGAGCACCGGGCCGTGGGCGGTCTCCCGCCGGGTGCGGCCCAGGGCGCCCCGCAGGATGTCGAACGCCTCCGGCGGCATCCGCTCCGGAGCGCCATCCCCGTGGGGCAGGAGCACGAGCGGGGCGGTGCGCCGACGCTCGTCGCGCCCCCTGTCGATCGAGCCGATCCAGCCGGTCTCCACGAGCCGCTGCGCCTCGACGGTGCGCGTGTGGTCGAGCATGAGCAGCGCGGCCCCGGTCTGCCGCACCCGCAGGAGGCAGACCTCGCGCGCGTGCGGGTACGGCGCCCTCTGCTCCGCGTAGTGGTCGCTGCCGTCCTCGACGAGGAGCACCAGCCCCAGGTCGGACAGCGGCGCGAACGCCGCGGCCCGCGTCCCGATGACGAGGCGCGCCCCGCCCACGTGCGCCCGCACCCACGCGGACCAGCGGGCCTGCGGACCCTGATCCGCGGACAGGCGCACCGTCTGTGAGGCGAGCGGGCCCAGTCGTGCGGAGAGCGCGTCCAGCTCCCGGTGATCCGGCACCACCCAGAGCACGGAGCGACCCGCCGCGATGACGACCGCCGCCGCGTGCAGCCCGGCCGTGATCCATCCCGTGCCGGGTTCGCCGCCGGGCGTGAGCGCTGCGGCCGCACGAGGACCCTGTGGAGGTGCGTCTGCGGAGCCTTTGGAGTCTGTGGAATCCTCCGTCAGCCAGTCCGTGAGCGCTTCGACATACGCGGCGAGTGCCAGGGGGGCGTCGTCCGGTGCGGGGAACTCCTGCGGGTCCGGCTCCGGGGGAGGTTCTTCCTGCGCACGCTCGAGCGCGGCCAGTGCACTGCGCTCACCCGCGGCGTGGCGCGGCGGCACCGCGAGCCTCAGCACGTCCGGCAGAGTGCCCGCCCAGCGCTCCGCCACCGCGTGCACGAGCTCCATCACCCCCTCGTCCGCCACCGGCAGTGCCGAGACGACCCGTTCGAGCGGAGCGAGCGGACCGACGACGTCCGTGCCGTCCACGCGCTCGAGCAGGAACCCGGAGACGAGACGACCGGAGAAGCGCACGCGCACGCGCACACCGACCACGGCCTCGGCGTCCTGCTGCTGGGTCACCCCGTAGTCGAAGGTGCGCGCCAGGTGAGGGACCGCGGTCTCGAGGAGGACCCGGGCCACCGGGAGTGCCGGCGCGGGTGCGAGTCCGCCCCGCAGGCGCAGACCCCCGTCGTCGTCACCCAGCAGGGACGGCTGGGAGCCCATCAGCCGACGAGGGCCGCGAGCGCCTCCGCCTTGTCGGTCCGCTCCCACGTGAATGCGTCACCGGTCCGTCCGAAGTGCCCGTAGGCGGAGGTCTGCGAGTAGATGGGTCGAATGAGTTCGAGCTCGCGGATGATCTCCGCGGGCCGCAGCGGGAAGACCTCACGGATCGCCGCGGCGATCCGCTGCGGGTCAGCCTGCTCCGTGCCGAACGTCTCGACATACAGGCCGACCGGCTCGCTGCGGCCGATCGCATAGGCGACCTGCACCTCCGCCCGCCTCGCCAGTCCCGACGCCACCACGTTCTTCGCGACCCAGCGCATCGCGTACGCTGCGGACCGGTCGACCTTCGACGGGTCCTTGCCGGAGAAGGCGCCGCCGCCGTGGCGGGCGAAGCCGCCGTACGTGTCCACGATGATCTTGCGCCCGGTGAGCCCCGCGTCCCCCATCGGCCCGCCGATGACGAAGGCGCCCGCCGGGTTGATGAAGTACTCCGTCCCGGACGTGTCCAGGGCGAAGTCCGCGAGCACCGGTTCGATGACCGCCTCGTGCAGGTCTGCGCTCAGCTTCTCCTGCGTGTACTCGCGGGCGTGCTGCGTGGAGACGACGACCGCTTCGAGGGTGACCGCACGGTCCCCGTCATAGCCGATCGTCACCTGCGTCTTGCCGTCCGGGCGCAGATGCGGCAGGTGGCCCTGCTTCCGCACCTGGGACAGCCGCTCCGACAGCCGGTGGGCGAGGTGGATCGGCAGCGGCATGAGGACGTCCGTCGAATCGTCCGCGTACCCGAACATGAGCCCCTGGTCGCCCGCGCCGATCGACGTGCTGTGGTCCGAGTCGTCCGACGTGCCCGACCGCCGTTCGTACGATGTCTCGACGCCCGCGCTGATGTCCGAGGACTGCGCGCCGATCGACACGGACACACCGCAGCTGTGGCCGTCGAAGCCCTTGTCGGACGAGTCGTAGCCGATCCCCGTGATGATGTCCCGCACGATCGTGGCGACGTCCGCATAGGCCGAGGACTTCACCTCACCGGCGACGTGGACGAGCCCCGTCGTCACGAGCGTCTCCACCGCCACCTTCGAGGCCGGGTCCTGACGCAGCAGTTCGTCGAGGACCGCGTCGCTGATCTGATCGCAGATCTTGTCGGGATGGCCCTCGGTCACCGATTCGGACGTGAAGTGGCGGAGATAAGGAGAAGTCACGGGGGAATCCTATCGACTGCGTTCGGCCGCCACTGCGGCGATGACATCATTCGACACGTCGGCCTTCGAGCCGTCGCTGCGTGCGACCTCCTCCGCACCGCCGGGCCCAGGCCGGTAGACGATCACGGAGTTGTCGTCGGTTCCGAACGCGCGGTCACCCGACACGTCGTTGAAGACGAGGAGATCGCAGCCCTTGCGGAGCAGCTTCTCCTGGGCCAGCACGTCAGCGGGCTTGTCGGGGGAACCGGTCTCCGCGGCGAAGCCCACGAGGATCTGGCCGGTGCGCGAGCGGCCGGCGTCGCGGGCCTCGACGAGTCCGCGGAGGATGTCCGGGTTCTCGACGAGCGCGATCGTGAGGTCGTCGCCGGACTTCTTCATCTTGTGGGTCGCCGTCTCCGCGGGACGGTAGTCCGCGACCGCGGCCGCCATGATGAGGACGTCGGCGGTCGACGCGTGAGAGGTGCAGGCTGCTTCGAGCTCCGCCGTCGTCGACACCTCGTCCACGGCGACGGTTCCGGGCAGTTCCGCCAGCACCCCGGAATCGACGTTCGCGGCGACCAGGGTCGTGCGAGCGCCCGCGTGCGCCGCCGCGGCGGCGAGGGCGGCCCCCTGCTTCCCCGACGAGCGGTTGCCGAGGAACCGGACGGGGTCCAGCGGTTCGCGGGTGCCCCCGGCGCTCACGACGACCTCGACGCCGTGCAGCGGCCCGGGCTCGCCCTCGCCGTGGGCTCCGGTCCGGTCTTCCGCGCTCACGCCGGTCCTGGAGCTGCTTCCTGCGGGTGTGCTGTCGGAGGTGCGCTCAGCCGGCGACGCGGATCGGCCGGTCGCTGCGAGCGCCTCACGGATGATGTCGTCGGGCTCCGGCAGTCGACCGGGTCCGGTGTCGGCACCGGTGAGCCGTCCGGAGGCCGGTTCGATGACGGTCCAGCCGCGGGTCCGCAGCACCGCGACGTTATCGACGGTTGCGGGGTTGAACCACATCTCCGTGTGCATCGCGGGGGCGGCGACCACCGGGCAGGTGGCGGTGAGGAGGGTCGCGGTGAGGAGGTCGTCGGCCAGTCCCATGCGCGCACGGGCCAGGAGGTCGGCGGTCGCCGGTGCGACGACGACGAGATCTGCTTCGTGTCCGATGCGCACGTGCTCGACGCGCTCGACGCCTTCGAACACGCTCGTCGTCACGGGCTCGCCGCTGAGGGCCTCCCATGTCGCCGCTCCGACGAAGCGCAGGGCGGCCTCCGTGGGCACCACGCGGACGGCATGGCCGCGTTCACGGAGACCCCGGAGGACGTGCGCGGCCTTGTACGCCGCGATCCCCCCGGTGACGCCGAGGACGATCCTCATTCCGTGGCGGTGTCCGGCGCGCTGCTGTCGGTGGTGGCGGTGATGGCGCTCTGGCCGCCGAAGGCGTCACCGCCGAAAGCCTCGTCGTACGAGAAGTCGTGGGTGTAGTCCAGGTCCGCGACCGGTGCGAAGTCCGCTTCCGTGGGCTCGCGCATGATGAGCTTGCCCTCGTGGATCTCGCGGAGTGCGATCGACAGCGGCTTCTCGTTCGCATCCGGCGTCACGAGCGGTCCGACGTTCTCGAGCAGACCCTCCTGCAGCTGCGCGTAGTACGCGTTGATCTGGCGTGCCCGGCGGGATCCCTGGATGACCAGCTCGTACTTCGAGTCCGTCACGGCGAGCAGATCGTCGATCGGTGGGAACGTGATTCCCTCGGGTGTGTGTGCCACAGGCTCTCCCTCGTGTTTCGGGTGCGCGCACGGCGGTGCCGGGCGTGCGTGTTCGGGTGCCCGGCCCTAGCCGGACCGGGAGATACCCATCAAGTCTACTAGTTCCTCCGCAGCGCTGCGCACATCGTGGTTGACGATGGTGACGTCGAACTCCGGTTCTGCGGCGAGTTCGGTCCGCGCGGTCGCCAGTCGGCGTTCCTGCTCCTCCGTCGATTCCGTCCCCCGACCGATGAGCCGGTTCACGAGCTCGTCCCAGCTGGGCGGCGCGAGGAACACGAAGAGTGCGTCCGGCATCGCCTCCCGCACCTGGCGCGCGCCCTGCAGATCGATCTCCAGCAGCGGTGACCCGCCGCCGGCGATCTGCTCCTCCACGGGACGGCGCGGCGTGCCGTAGCGATTGCGGCCGTGGACGACTGCGTGCTCGAGCAGCTCCCCACCCGTGATCATGCGGTCGAACTGCTCGTCGTCGAGGAACCGGTAGTGGACGCCGTCGATCTCGCCCGGGCGGGGAGGCCGCGTAGTGGCGGACACGGAGAACCAGACCTCCGGGTGCGCCTCACGGATGTGGGCGCTCACGGTGCCCTTGCCGACAGCTGTGGGCCCTGCGAGTACGGTGAGTCGGCTCATCCGGCGAATCGGTCGAGCAGAGCCGACTTCTGGTGGATGCCCAGTCCCTTGATCCTCCGCGATGCGGCGATGCCGAACTCCTCCATGAGGGCGGTCGCACGTCGTTCGCCCACGCCGGGCAGCGAGCGGAGGAGGTCATGGACCTTCATCTTGCACAGCGATTCGTCGTCTGCGGCCCTCTCCAGGACCGCGGCGAGCGTCGTGTCACCGTTCTTGAGTGCCGCCTTGACTTCAGCGCGCGCCTGTCTGGCGGCGAACGCCTTGTCGAGAGCGGCTTCCCTTTCCTGCGGGGTCAGCTGCGGAAGTGCCACGGCAGTGTCTCCTCGTCCCGGGTCCGGTGAGCTTCCGCGCGGAAGCTCTCTTCGGGTCAGTCTACGCCGAGGCCCCGCACGAGTTCACCTGTGAGTTCTGAGACTCTCCCGGTGAGAGCCTTGCGGGAGGGCCCTGCGGCGCTGACTCCCCTCGACGCGTTCACCACCAGTCGGCGATTGCGGGCGATCGGTCCGAACAGCGCCCGCAGGGCCGACGCGTCCGCACCCTGCGCCCCGAACCCGGGGGTGAGGACCGGTCCGGGGAACGCCGGGACGTCGATCCCCAGGTCGTCCGCTGCGGTTCCAATGGTCGCACCGATGACGACGCCCACGCGTCCCGGGCGTGTCGCGTCCTCTTCGGCGGACAGCCTCATGATCGCCCCTCCCACGGACTCGCCGCCCGGCCTCCGGGCGTGCTGGACGTCCGGGCCGGAGGGATTCGACGTGAGAGCGAGGGCGAACACCATCGCGTCCTCCGCTTCGAGGAGGTCGAGCACGGGCCGGAGCGATTCGAAGCCCAGGTACGGCGACACCGTCACGGCATCCGCACGCAGGGGCGAGCCCCTCCGCACCCACGCGGAGGCGTAGCCGGCCATCGTCGACCCGATGTCGCCGCGCTTGGCGTCCGCGATCGTGAAGAGCTCCGCGTCGGCCGCAGCCGACAGGATCTCCTCGAGCACAGCGAAGCCCGCGGACCCGAACCGCTCGAACAGTGCGACCTGCGGCTTGACGACGCGGGCCCCGCCGGCCGCGGTCGCCTCGAGGATGCGCAGGCCGAACGTGCGCGCCCCGTCCGCCGTGTCGGGCAGCCCCCATGCCGCGAGCTCCCCCGGATGGGGGTCGACGCCCACACAGAGCGGGCTCGCGGCGAGGGCTGCGCCGAGCCGCTGCGGGGCGGTCGTCACGCCCACTCCTGCAGGGCGCGCACATCCATCGATTCGGTCTGGAGCGATTCGATCGCGGACACGGCGGCCGACAGTGCGTCGACGGTCGTGAGCAGCGGGACGTTGGACACGGTCGCGGCAGCGCGGATCTCGTACCCGTCCGCACGCTCCTGCCTGCCGCCGGGCACGTTGACGACGAGATCGAAGCCGCGCTCGACGATGCGGTCGAGCACGGACTTCTCGCCCTCGCTCGCCTCGAAGTGCTTCGCGATGGTCTGCGCCGCGATGCCGTAGCGCGACAGGACCGCCGCGGTCCCGGCCGTGGCCACGATCGTGAAGCCCATGTCCGTGAGCAGCTTGACGGGCAGGACGAGGGCGCGCTTGTCCCTGTCCGCCACGGACACGAACACGGTGCCGGAGGTGGGAAGCGAGGTCGACGCCCCGAGCATCGCCTTCGCGAACGCCCGCGGGAAGTCCCGGTCGATGCCCATGACCTCGCCGGTCGAACGCATCTCCGGCCCGAGGATCGAGTCGACGGACTTCCCGTCGACCGTCCGGAACCTGCGGAAGGGCAGCACGGCCTCCTTCACCGCGATCGGGTGGTCCAGGGACAGCCGGGACCCGTCCCCGGAATCGGGGAGCACGCTCCCGCGCAGGCCGGCGATCGTCCGCCCCACAGCCAGCAGTGCGGCGGCCTTCGCGAGCTGCGTGCCCGTGCCCTTCGACACGAACGGCACGGTCCGCGAGGCGCGCGGGTTCGCCTCGATGACGTAGAGGACGTCCGCCGCGAGCGCGAACTGGATGTTCAGCAGGCCGCGGACACCGGTCCCCTCGGCGATCGCCGCGGTCCCCTCACGCACCCGTTCGAGGACCGCCTCGCCCAGCGTGAGCGGCGGCAGCACACAGGCGGAGTCGCCGGAGTGGATGCCGGCCTCCTCGATGTGCTCCATGATGCCGCCGACGAAGACCTCCTCGCCGTCGTACAGGGCGTCGACGTCGATCTCGATCGCGTCCTCGAGGAAGCGGTCGACGAGCACGGGGCGGTCGGTCGACACCTCCGTCGCGGATTCCATGTAGCCCATGAGCTGATGTGCGTCGTACACGATCTGCATGCCGCGGCCGCCCAGCACGTAGGACGGCCGGACGAGCACCGGGTAGCCGATGCGTTCCGCGATGACGACGGCCTCGTCGAAGGTCGTCGCCGTGCCGTGGTGCGGTGCCTGCAGACCGGCGGTCGCGAGTACCTGTCCGAACTCACCGCGGTCCTCCGCGAGGTCGATCGCCTCCGGCTGCGTGCCGAGCACGGTCACCCCGGCGGCCTTGAGGTCCGCTGCGAGTCCCAGCGGGGTCTGCCCGCCCAGCGTGCAGACGACTCCCGCGACCGGACCGGCCGCGGATTCCGCCGCGTAGACCTCCATGACGTCCTCGAACGTGAGCGGCTCGAAGTAGAGGCGGTCCGCAGTGTCGTAGTCCGTCGACACCGTCTCCGGATTGCAGTTCACCATGACCGTCTCGTAGCCTGCGTCACTCAGCGCCATCGTCGCGTGGACGCACGAGTAGTCGAACTCGATCCCCTGCCCGATCCGGTTGGGGCCGGAACCCAGGATGATGACTGCCTCGCGCTCACGAGGCAGCACCTCGGACTCGTCCTCATAGGTCGAGTAGTGGTACGGGGTGCGCGCCGCGAACTCACCCGCGCACGTGTCGACCGTCTTGTAGACGGGACGGACGCCCAGCGCGTGGCGGACACCGCGCAGGACCTGCTCGTCCATCGAGCGCAGCTGCGCGATCTGATGGTCGGACAGGCCCGTCTCCTTCGCGAGCACGAGGAGGCCCCGGCTGAGCGCATCCGCGCCGGCGACGGCGTCGGCGACCTCCTGCAGCTGCAGGATCTGATCGAGGTACCACGGGTCGATCCAGCTCGCGGCGAAGACGTCGTCGATCGGCATGCCGGAGGCCAGTGCCAGGCGGACCGTGTGGATCCGGTCCGCTGTCGGATGGGCGAGCTTCGCGGTCACGTCCGCCCGCACGGTCGGATCGGTGAGGTCCACTCGTGTGGAGAAGTCGAACTCCGACGCAGACTGCTCGAGCGAGCGCATCGCCTTGAGCAGCGCGGACCCGAAGTTGCGGCCCAGTGCCATGACCTCGCCGACGCTCTTCATCGTCGTGGTGAGTGTGGGATCCGCGGCCGGGAACTTCTCGAACGCGAACCGCGGGATCTTCACGGCGACGTAGTCGAGTGCGGGTTCGAACGACGCAGGGGTCACTTCGGTGATGTCGTTGGGGATCTCATCGAGCGAGTAGCCGATCGCGAGTTTCGCGGCGATCTTCGCGATCGGGAATCCGGTCGCCTTCGATGCCAGCGCCGACGACCGCGACACGCGCGGGTTCATCTCGATGACGATGATCCGGCCCGTCTTCGGGTCCACCGCGTACTGGATGTTGCAGCCGCCCGTGTCGACGCCCACTTCGCGGATGACGGCGATGCCGATGTCGCGCATCCTCTGGTACTCGCGGTCCGTGAGGGTGAGCGACGGGGCGACCGTGATGGAATCGCCGGTGTGGACGCCGACGGGGTCGACGTTCTCGATCGAGCAGATGACGACCACATTGTCCGCGTGGTCGCGCATGAGTTCGAGCTCGTACTCCTTCCACCCGAGGATGCTCTCCTCGAGCAGCACCTCGTTCGTGATCGAGTCGTGCAGCCCGTCACCGGCGATGCGTCGCAGGTCCGCTTCGTCGTACGCGAGGCCGGAGCCCAGCCCGCCCATGGTGAATGACGGGCGGACGACCAGCGGATAGCCGAGCTCCGCAGCACCGGTGAGCACGTCGTCCATCGAGTGGCAGATGACGGAGCGCGCCGATTCGCCTCCGACGGATTCGACGACCTCCTTGAACTTCTGGCGGTCCTCACCCCGCTGGATCGCGTCGACGTCGGCACCGATGAGCTCGACGTCGTACTTCTCGAGCACCCCCGATTCGTGGAGCGCGATCGCGGCGTTGAGCGCCGTCTGTCCGCCCAGTGTGGGCAGCAGCGCGTCGGGGCGCTCCTTCGCGATGATCGATTCGATGACGTCCGGATCGATCGGCTCGACGTAGGTCGCGTCCGCCATCTCGGGGTCAGTCATGATCGTCGCGGGATTGGAGTTCACGAGGATGACGCGGAGTCCCTCGCTGCGCAGGACGCGGCACGCCTGCGTCCCGGAGTAGTCGAATTCACAGGCCTGGCCGATGACGATGGGGCCTGAGCCGATGACGAGGACGGAGTGGAGGTCGTCTCTGATGGGCACTTGTTCGGTTCTCCTTGTGCGTCTCAGGCGCGTGTGGACGCCGGGCGGTCGGCCATCATGTCCGCGAAGCGGTCGAAGAGACCTCGCGAATCATGGGGACCGGCGGCGGATTCGGGGTGGAACTGGACGGAGAAGGCGGGGACGTCGAGGCAGCGCAGTCCTTCGACAACGCGGTCGTTGAGCCCGATGTGGCTCACTTCGACACGCCCGAACTCCTCCTGCGGTGCCGTGACCGGGTCGCCGATCGGCGCTTCGACCGCGAAGCCGTGGTTCTGGCTCGTGATCTCCACCGCGCCGGATGCGACGTCGAGGACCGGCTGGTTCGCGCCGCGGTGGCCGAAGGTCAGCTTGTAGGTGCCGAAGCCCAGGGCGCGGCCCAGCAGCTGGTTTCCGAAGCAGATCCCGAAGAACGGGATGCCGGCACGCAGGACGCGACGGATCACCTCGACCTCGTGGTCGGCCGCGGCGGGATCCCCCGGCCCGTTCGAGAAGAAGACGCCGTCCGGTTTCAGGGCGGAGACTTCGGCGAACGGTGTCCCGGCCGGCACGACCCGCACCTCGATCCCCCGCGCCGCGAGCTGCTCCGGCGTCGCCGATTTGATCCCGAGGTCGTAGGCGACGACCGTGAACCGCTTCTCGCCCACCGCCTCGACGGTGTACGGCTGGCCCGTCGTCACCTCGTCGACGAGGCGGGCGCCCGCCATCGGCCGGGCGGAGCGCACCGCCTCGATCTGCGCGTCCGTGCCCAGTGCGGCGTCGTCGCCGGAGAAGATCCCCGCGCGCATCGCTCCCCGGTCCCGCAGGTGACGGGTGAGGGCACGGGTGTCGATGCCGCTGATGCCGACGATGCCGTGGCGGATGAGCCTCTCCTCGAGGCCCTCCGTCGCCCGCCAGTTCGACACGCGGCGCGAGGGGTCGCGGACGACGTAGCCGCTGACCCAGTAGCCGCCTGACTCGTCGTCCTCGTCGTTCACACCGGTGTTGCCGATGTGCGGTGCGGTCTGGACGACGATCTGACCGTGGAACGACGGGTCGGTGAGCGTCTCCTGGTAGCCGGTCATGCCGGTCGTGAAGACGGCTTCGCCCACGGTGCGGCCGGTCGACCCGTAGGCGCGCCCGCGGAAGGCGCGGCCGTCCTCGAGCACGAGGACCGCGGGGGTCGGTGAGAGCAGGGACATGTCAGTCCTCCTCGATCTGGCGACGGATGGAAGTGATGAGTGGTGTGCGGGCGTCCGCGGCGCGCGTGCGGAAGCCGGATTCGAGCGGTGTGTCGCCCAGCGTCCAGCGGATGACGATGAGCCCGTCCGGTTCGACGAACTTCCCGATCATGCCCTGGGAGGTGCGCACGTCGTGGACGTCGCCCCACGGGATGAGGAAGTCGCCGGTGCCGGCGCGGTCGATGACGACGCCAGCGTCCGTGAGCACGACGTCTGCCGCGGTGCGGAGCCCCAGGCCGTGGACCGCGATGCGGTCGTAGGGGTCCCCCGCACTCGTCGTCGCGACGTACATGCCCTCGATGGGGCCGTGGAGCACGGGGCTGCCCACGACGGGGCGGGCGGGTGTCGGCAGGCCGGACTGGGACCCGGCCCTGCTCCTCCACCCGCGCAGCATGAGCCAGAAGACGAGGAGCGTGACGAGCAGGAGGACGAGCGCGGGTATCAGTCGTTCCATGGCCCCGCTTCCCCGAACGCCAGCGGGGTGCCCAGCTCTCCGTCCGCGAAGACGCGCGTCCCGTACAGGAACGTGTCCGTCACCCGCGCACCGAGCGTCCGACCCCGGAACGGGTTGTTGCGGCCCATCGTCTCGTGGGTGTCCGGTTCGACCGTGTGCGGTGCCTCCGGGTCGACGAGGACGAGGTTCGCACCCGTGCCGATCGCAAGGGTCCCGTGATGGGCGAGGCCGACGATCTCCGCGGGCCGCGTGCTCATGACGCGAGCCAGGTCCGCAGTGGAGAAGTCGAGGTCGCGCATCGCGTGGGACACGACCGCCAGCGCCGTCTCCATCCCGACCATGCCCATCGCGGCGGCGGTCCACTCCACGCATTTGTGCTCCGAGGGGTGGGGTGCGTGGTCCGTGCCGACGACGTCGATGGTGCCGTCCGCCAGCGCCCCCCGCAGTGCGTGCACGTCTTCCTGGGTGCGCAGCGGCGGATTCACCTTGTACACGGGATCGAAGCTGCGCACCTCCTCGTCGGTGAGCACGAGGTGGTGCGGCGTGACCTCCGCCGTCACGCGGATGCCGCGGGACTTCGCCCAGCGGATGAGCTCCACGCTGCCGGCGGTGGAGACGTGGCAGACGTGCAGACGGGAGCCGACGTGCTCCGCGAGCAGCACGTCACGGGCGATGATCGCCTCCTCCGCCACCGCGGGCCACCCCGGCAGACCCAGTTCCGCGCTCACGACCCCCTCGTTCATCTGGGCGCCCTCCGTGAGGCGGGGATCCTGCGCGTGCTGCGCGATGATCCCGTCGAACGCCTTGACGTATTCGAGCGCCCGACGCATGACGAGCGGGTCCCAGACGCAGTGGCCGTCGTCGGAGAACATCCGCACACGTGCTTCGGAATCGGCCATCGCCCCGAGTTCCGCGAGTGTCTCCCCCGCGAGCCCCACCGTGACCGCGCCGACGGGCTCGACCTGCGTGTACCCGGCGGCACGACCCAGCCGGTGCACCTGTTCGACGACCCCTGCGGTGTCGGCCACCGGCGAGGTGTTCGCCATCGCGTGGACGGCGGTGTATCCGCCGGCCGCTGCGGCGCGCGACCCGGTGAGGATCGTCTCTGCGTCCTCCCGCCCGGGCTCCCGCAGGTGCGTGTGCATGTCGACGAGGCCCGGCAGCGCGAGCAGGCCGTCGGCATCGACGACGGTCGTCGGTGTCCCGAGGTCCTGCGGGTCCACGAGGAGGCCCCCGGCGATGCCGAGGTCGGCACGACTGCCGTCCGGCAGGGTGGCGGCGCGGATGAGGGTGGTGGTCACGACTGTCCTTCCCGACCGCTCGCTGCGGTCGACTGTCCGGTGAGGAGGCGGTAGAGCACAGCCATGCGCACGCTCACACCGTTGGCGACCTGGTCGAGGACGACGGCGCGCGGTGAGTCCGCCGCCTCCGCCCCGATCTCGAAGCCGCGGTTCATGGGGCCCGGGTGCATGATCGCGCAGTCGCCGGGCAGCGCACGCGCACGGGCGTCGCTGAGCCCCCACCGCCGCGCGTATTCGCGTGCCGTCGGGAAGAACGCCTCGTGCATCCGCTCCTGCTGGACGCGCAGCATCATGAGTGCGTCGAACGGATGGTCCCGGATCGCAGCGTCGAGATCGTAGACGACGTCGCACGGCCACGACTCCACCCCGATCGGCAACAGCGTCGGAGGGGCGACGAGGACGACCCGCGCACCCAGCGTCGTGAGGAGATGCACGTTGGAGCGTGCGACCCGCGAGTGGAGGATGTCACCGACGATGCCGACGACCGCGCCGTCCAGTCCACGTCCCACGGCGCCGTCAGCGGGTGCGGAGGCGGGCAGTCCGGCGTGGACCCGCCGGAGCGTGAACGCGTCGAGCAGGGCCTGGGTGGGGTGCTCGTGCGTCCCGTCACCGGCATTCACGACGGGGGCGTCGATCCATCCGGAGTGCGCGAGCCGGTGCGGTGCCCCGGACCCGCTGTGCCGGATCACGACGCCGTCCGCACCCATGGCGGACAGCGTCTGCGCCGTGTCCTGCAGGCTCTCGCCCTTCGACACGGACGATCCCTTCGCGGAGAAGGTGATGACATCAGCGGACAGTCGCTTGGCCGCGGCCTCGAAGGAGATCCGCGTGCGGGTCGAGTCCTCGAAGAAGAGGTTGACGACCGTGAGGCCCCGGAGCACGGGGAGCTTCTTCACCTCGCGTGTGGAGACCAGGCTCATCTGCTCCGCAGTGTCGAGGAGGTCGATCGCCTCCGCGCGTGTGAGTTCCGACGTCGACAGCAGGTGCTTCATCGTCCGTCTCCCCCTGCCGCCGTGATCGTCACGGAGTCCTCCCCGTCGATCTCCTGCACGCGGACACCCACGCGCTCGTCGAGCGCGCTCGGGATGTTCTTCCCCACGTGGTCCGCGCGGATCGGGAGCCTCCGGTGGCCGCGGTCCACGAGCACTGCGAGACGGACGGCGTGCGGACGGCCGATCGCGGACACCGCGTCGAGCGCGGCGCGGACGGATCTGCCGGAGAAGAGCACGTCGTCGACGAGGACGACGGTCCGGGCGTCGATCGTGCCGCCGGGGATGTGCGTGGGTGCCGCTGACCGCAGGCGACCGGACCGCAGGTCGTCGCGGTGCATCGTGATGTCGAGGGCACCGGCGAGTGCACCGGCGTCGGTCGCCGGTTCGATGCGGGCGACCGCTTCGGCGAGGCGTGCCGCGAGCGGCACGCCTCTGGTCGGGATGCCCAGGAGCACCAGCCCTTCGGGGCCCTTGTTAGCCTCGAGCACTTCGTGCGCGATGCGTGTGAGTGCGCGATGGATCTCTGCACCATCGAGCACAGTGCGCTGCTTCATGTGTGTTCCTTCCCCGTCTCTCCGGACGGCGTTAAAGGATCCTGTGAGGACTCAGTCTAGTCCCGTGTGGGCCGGCGCGTTCGACCCCTCAGACCTCGAGCCCCGCGATCCGGGAGAGGACGCCCGACACGTAGCCGGGCGAGTCGTCGGTGGAGAAGTCCTGCGCGAGAGACTGGGCCTCACTGATCGCCACCGGGGCGTCGATGTCGTCGTTGTGGAGGATCTCCCACGAGGCGATCCGCAGGATCGCCCGGTCCACGGCGGGCATGCGGTCCAGGGCCCATCCGCGAGCGTACGTGCGGACCAGATCGTCGATCTCCTCACGATGAGCCGTCACACCCTCGACGATCTCCACGGCGTACGCCTTCATCGGATAGTCGGGGTCCGAGGACCGCAGGGGCACCAGCTCGTCGATGCCGATCCCGCGCGCCTCCGATTCGAAGAGCAGTTCGAGCGCTCTGCGACGAGCGCGGGTGCGTGCGCTCACTCCTTGACGCGGCCCAGGTAGTCGCCGGTGCGGGTGTCGACGCGGACCTTCACACCCTCGTCGAGGAACAGGGGCACCTGGATCTCGAGCCCCGTCTCAACGGTCGCGGGCTTCGTGCCGCCGGACGAGCGGTCGCCCTGCAGCCCCGGATCCGTGTGGGTGATGGTGAGTTCCACCGCGGGCGGCATCTCGACGTACAGCGGGGTGCCCTCGTGGAAGGCGACCTGCGCCTGCTGGTTCTCCAGCAGGTAGTCCGATGCGTCGCCCACCAGCGCGGCGGACAGTGCGACCTGCTCGTAGTCGGTCGAGTCCATGAAGACGAAGTCCTCGCCGTCGTGGTACAGGTACTGCATCTCACGACGGTCGACGTTCGCCGTCTCCACCTTCGTGCCCGCGTTGAAGGTCTTGTCGATGATCTTCCCGCTCAGCACGTTCTTGAGCTTCGAGCGCACGAACGCGGGTCCCTTGCCGGGCTTCACGTGGAGGAATTCCTGAACCTGCCAGAGCTGTCCCTCGAGGTTCAGCACCATGCCGTTCTTCAGGTCGTTGGTCGTTGCCACAGATCGTGTCCTTCTGTTGGATGCTTTGCGACGCGCGTGCGCGGACCGAGTCTAGCAAGGGCCGCGGCCCGCGCGGTCCCGGGGCGGTCCGTGTGCGCCGACTAGAGCGAGATGGGGCCCAGCCGGGTCGTGGGCGACTGCTCCCCGATCTCCTGGTACGCGGCGAAGAGGATCCCGTCGTCAGGGACCTCTGTGACGACGGGGGCGCCCATGTCGTCCAGCAGCACGAAGCGGAGGATCGTGCCGCGGGCCTTCTTGTCCCTGCGCATCGTCTCCAGCAGCTGCGGCCAGCGGTCGCCGCGGTAGCCGACCGGCAGCCCCAGCTTCTGCAGGATCGCACGGAGTCGGTCGACGACAGCCGGATCGAGGCTGCGGAGCATGGTGGACAGCTCCGCTGCGAACACCATGCCCACCGACACCGCGGCTCCGTGACGCCACTGGTACCGCTCGTTGCGTTCGATCGCGTGCGCGAGAGTGTGCCCGAAGTTGAGGACCTCGCGGCCACCGGCCTCGCGGAAGTCCTGGGACACGATGTCCGCCTTCACGCGGACGGAGCGCTCGATCACCTCGCGCAGCACCGCGGAGTCATGGCGGGCGACCTCCTCGCGCGGATGCTCCTCGAGGAGGTCGAGGATCACCGGGTCTGCGATGAAGCCGCACTTCACCGCCTCCGCGAGCCCTGTGAACAGTTCGTTGTCGGGCAGGGTCGCGAGCGTGTCGGTGTCGACGAGCACGGCAGACGGCGAGTGGAAGGCGCCCACGAGGTTCTTGCCCTCGGCCGTGTTGATGGCCGTCTTGCCGCCGACAGCCGCGTCGATCATGCCGAGCACGGTCGTGGGGATGTTGATGTAGCGGATCCCCCGCAGCCAGGTGGCAGCGACGAAACCGCCCAGGTCCGTCACGGAACCGCCGCCCACGTTCACGATGGCGTCCGTCCGCGTGAAGTCCGCCTGACCGAGGATCTGCCAGCAGAACCCTGCGACCTGGAGGTGCTTCGCCTCCTCCGCGTCGGGGATCTCCGCGCTCACCGCTTCGTAACCGGCCTCTGCGAGCTCCTCCCTCACGACCTCACCGGTGCTCCGCAGCGCCCGGGGGTGGATGACGAGCACGCGTCGTGTCCGCCCTCCCAGCAGTGCGGGCAACTCTCCCAGCAGCCCGGTGCCGAAGACGACGGTCGTCGGTGTGTCGCCGGTGATCTCGAGTGTGGTGCGTTCCGTCATGCGTCAGCTCTCCTGTCGCCCTCGTGCGGGCGTTCGTCCGTGTCCTCGCGTGGAGGCATGTCCTGGTAGCGGGCGTACTCCTCCGCCCTCTGCAGCCCCGTGAGCACATCGACGATCCGATTCACGACCGTCGACGGAGGCCCGTGGGACGCGGTGACCTGCGCGGTGGCCACCGCGTCGTACAGGGGCCGTCTCTCCTCCACGAGTGCCTTCCACCGGGTGACCGGGTCGTCGTCCCCGGCGAGCAGGGGGCGCGTCGACCCGCCCAGTCGCAGGAGGGCCGTCTCCTCGTCGATCTCGATGCCCACGACCTTGAGCGCCGGGTGTCGCAGCTGTGCGCGGGTCCCGCTGTTGAGGATCGCTCCACCGCCCAGCGACACGACGGCCGGTTCGTCGAGGAGGCGCCTGAGCGTCCGCCGGACGACCTCCCGCTCGATCTCGCGGAAGCGGGGCTCGCCCCGATCCGCGAAGATCGTCGGGATCGGTCCGTGTGCGGCGACGATCTGGGCGTCCGTGTCGAACAGCGGCAGGCCCAGCCGCACGGCGAGCAGCCGACCGATCGTCGACTTCCCCGCCGCCGGCGGACCGACGAGCACGATGCGCGCGCCGGAGGCGGGCGCGGGGTCCAGCGGAGGAACGGGCCGAGGGAGCGGATGCTCCTCTCCCGGTGTCACTGACCGCACCTCATTCCGCGCTCAGCGGCAGCGCATCGCGGTAGGTGCGGATGTTCCGATCGACCTCTGCGACGGAATCGCCGCCGAACTTCTCGAGCACCGCCTGGGCGAGCACGAGCGCGACCATCGCCTCGGCCACGACACCCGCCGCGGGGACCGCGCACACGTCCGAGCGCTGGTGATGGGCCGTCGCGGCGTCACCCGTGGCGACGTCGACGGTCCGCAGAGCCCGCGGCACGGTGGCGATCGGCTTCATGCCCGCGCGCACGCGCAGCGGGCCGCCCGTCGACATGCCGCCCTCGATCCCACCGGACCGGTCGGACAGGCGGCGGATGCCACCCTCACCGGGGACCATCTCGTCGTGTGCTGCCGACCCGCGCCGGCGAGTCGTCTCGAAGCCGTCGCCCACCTCGACTCCCTTGATGGCCTGGATCCCCATGAGTGCCCCGGCGAGACGAGAGTCGAGCTTGCGGTCACCGTGCACGTACGAGCCGAGCCCGGGGGGCAGCCCCTCCGCGATCACCTCGACGACCCCGCCCAGGGTGTCGCCGGAGCGGCGGGCGTCGTCGACCTCCGCGACCATCCGCGCGGAGAGCTCCGGGTCGAAGCACCGCATGGGATCGGCATCCAGCGCCTCGAGGTCCGCGAACGACGGGATCGCAGCGTCCCGCTCCCCCTCGATCGGACCGATCGCCACGGTGTGGGAGACGAGCCGGATCCCGAGTTCGGCCAGCAGCGCCTGTGCGACCGTGCCCAGCGCGACACGGGTCGCGGTCTCGCGGGCCGATGCCCGCTCCAGCACGGGCCGGGACTCGTCGAACCCGTACTTCTGCATGCCGACGAAATCCGCGTGACCCGGACGGGGACGTGTGAGCTTCGCCGCCCGCGCCATCCCCTCGAGCTCTTCGGGATCGACCGGGTCCGCGCTCATCACGCGCTCCCACTTCGGCCATTCGGTGTTCCCGATCTCGATCGCGACGGGTCCGCCCATGGTGAGACCGTGCCGGACTCCCCCGAGGAAGCGGATCTCGTCCGCTTCGAACTTCATGCGGGCGCCGCGGCCGTAGCCCAGCCGACGCCGGGCAAGAGCCGAGGACACGTCCTCGCGCGTGATCGGGACATGGGCGGGTATGCCCTCGATGATTCCGACGAGTTCCTCGCCGTGGGACTCGCCTGCAGTAAGCCAACGCAACATTCTTGGGAGTCTACCGAAGAGCCGCGTGCACGAGCGGCCCGGTCCACATGCCGAGGAGCAGGTGCGGGCCGTAGGCCAGCCGCGTCGCGAGCCCACGCCTCGCGACGAGCACCTGCCACGCCGCCTCGACGCATGCGGACAGCTGGGCGACGACGAAGGCGGTGAGGACGGCCCCCGTGCCGGCGAGACCCGTGAGCGCGCCGACGAGGATGGCGAGCTTCACGTCTCCGAGGCCGATCGCCAGTCCCCGGCCCCGCCCGCCGATCACCGACACGACGAGGACGAGCCCACCGCACACCGCGCCGATCACCAGGGCGAGGCCCGGACCGTGACCGACGAGGCCCTGGTCGGGGAGACCATGACCGGAGCCGATGAGAGCGGTGCCGCCGCTCAGCGCGGCGACCGTCCAGCACGCCGCCGTCAGCCCCAGGAGCGGCAGGACGATCCGGTCGGGGAGACGATGGATCCGCACGTCGATCCATGCGAGCACCGGGCTCGATCCTGCGGCAGCGCCGATCCCCAGACCCGTGCAGACCACGGCGACCACGCCGCCGATGCCGGTGGGCGCCACGGCGGACGGCAGCGCTGCCATCGTGAGCCCTCCGCCGGAGCGAAGAGCCGCGAACGCCACAGGCGCTGCGACGGCGAGAACGATGCCGCAGCAGACGAGCACGGGCTCCGGACTCCACCGCCGTGGCGAGGGCCGGAGCAGGCGCATTCCCGCGTCGTCCGCGATGAGGACCGGCAGCAGGCGCACGAACACACAGCCCACCGCAGCCGCCGTCAGCGCGGCGACGACAAGGAGGACCATCAGCGGTCCCGGAGTGCGGTGTCCATCGCGGCGAGGATGGTGGGAGCGGCAGCCGCCGCGTCGCGTGCGGACAGCCCCGCGACCTCGGCGAATCGGACGTGCTGGGCGACCGCCTGGTGCAGGAGCATCCGACTGCCGTCGATCACGAGCGCACCCCGTTCCGTGAGGCTTCGCTGGAACGGAGCGGATTCCGGCGCATACGCGGCGTCGAGCACGAGGGTGTCGACACGGTTCCTCAGCGGCAGGACCGCCGGGTCGAGCGCTCCCGCCGGCAGTGTCGACAGTGTGAGGCCGCGCTCCCCCGGCACCCAGTCGGGCAGGTCGCAGACGATCGCTTCGAGGCCCAGGGACTCCGCAACGGCACGCGCGGACCCCGCCCGCGTGCGGTTGCGGACGAAGAGACGTACGCGCGTGACACCCAGCCGGGCGGCCGCGGTGACGGCTGACGCGGCAGTCGCGCCGGCACCCAGGACGTCCGCGTCCCCACCCCACGGTGCCGCTGCGAGACGGGCGCGGTCGAGCGCTTCGTCGACAGCGGCCGTGATCCCCACGACGTCCGTGTTGAGGACCTCGGCGTGGCCGTCCGGTCCGCGCAGCAGTGTGTTGCCGGCCCCGGTCGCCTCCGCATCCGCATCGATCCGCCACCCGCGCTCGCGTGCCAGTGCGATGAGACGGTGCTTGAGCGGCATCGTGAGCGAGAGACCCCCAGGGCCGGGATGCGCGTCCAGGAACGAGGCGAGGCCGTCCTCCACGACCTCGCACCTGGCGTACCGGAAATCCGTGAGGCCGATCGCGGACGCCGCCGCAGTGTGGAGCAGCGGGGAGAGGGAATGCGCGATGGGCGACCCGAGGACGCCGAACTCAGCCATCCTGACCACCGCCCGTGCCGCCGCCCGGGTCGTCGTCGCCTGCACTGCGGTCGCGCAGCCACTCCCGATACTCCTCGACGTTCTCCAGGTGCTCCTCGTACGTGTCTGCGAAACGGGTCTCCCCGGTGTCCGGGTCGACGGCGACGAAGAACTGCCAGTCGCCGTCCGCGGGGTCGAGCGCAGCGTCGACCGCACTGCGCCCCGGCGAATTCACCGGTCCCGGAGGGAAGCCGGGGTGCTTGTAGGTGTTGTACGGATTGTCGTCCGCACGTTCCTCCGCCGTCGTCGTCAGGTCGCTGCGAGCGCCGTGGATGTAGGCGACCGTCGCGTCGGACTGGAGCAGGCCGTTCGTCTCCGAGTCGTCTCCCGTGCGGTTGAGGAACACACGGGCGACCTTGCGCCTCACCTCAGGATCCGCGGGCGATTCGATCTCCACGAGGCTCGCGAGGGTGAGCACCTCGTGCGCCTCGTCCAGGGGCACGCCCGCGTCGTCGAGTTCGCGCTTCGTCCGATCGACCATCTCCTGGACCACGGATTCGGCGGTGGCACCGGGCCGCACGTCGTACGTCGCGGGGAACAGATAGCCCTCGAGGTTCGGCGCGTCGACGTCCAGCCCGTAATCGGACGGCGTGCGGTCCTCGATCGCGGTGAGCACGTCGTCGTCCGCCATCCCCGCCTCGATCATCCGGGCCTGGATCGCCTGCAGCGCCAGCCCTTCGGGGATGACCACCTGCGGCGCCGTCTCCGGATTCACCATCGCCTCCGCCGCGGCCTCGGCACTCATCTGCGTCCGCATGGAGTACGTCCGCGCCTGCAGCGACGCCTCCCGCTGTTCGATCTCCTTGATGAAGGGCCGCGACGACTTGATGACGTCCTCGTCGACCAGCTGGTTCGCGATCTGTGTCGTGGAGGTGCCCGGCAGGACCTCCACGAGGACGGGGTCCTTGCCGTCGCCCTCGTAGTCGTCGGACCTCCCGAGGATCTCCTGGACTGCGCCCGTCGTCACACTGACCGCGGCGATGCCGCCGATCCCCAGCACGAGAAGGGCCCCGACGACGATCGTCGTCGTGCGGCGCCTGCGCATCATCCGTCGACGCCTGCGCTCCCGCAGCTCCGACCGTGTGAGGAACGCATCGTCTCCCAGGTCTTCCATCTCGTCCATGGGACCTACTCCTCCCCGTCGAAAGTGGTGCCGGCAGGCGCGCCGCTGCGCTTCTCCGTGTCGAGTGCGGTCTGCAGGATGAGGACGGCGGCCACGGAATCGACGATCTCGCGCCGCTGCCGGGAGTTCCGCCCTGCAGCCTGCAGCACGCCGTGCGCCTGCACCGTCGTGAAGCGTTCGTCGACGAGCCGGATGGGCACATCGACCTGCGCGGAGACGGCCCGGAGGAACTCCTCCGCCGCCCCCACTGCGGCCCGGTCCCCGCCGTCGAGCGACCGCGGGTGACCCGCGACGAGCTCGAGTGCGTCATGCTCCTCCACGAGTGCGCGGATACGCGCGACGGCCTGTGCGTCGTCGTCGCGTCGCACAACTTCGAGGGGTGTCGCGAGGATCCCGTCGGGGTCGCACGAGGCGACGCCCACGCGCACGCTTCCGACGTCGAGTGCGAGCCTGCGCCCGCGTCGGAAGCCGCTCATGCCTCCGCGATCGCCGTCGCGACCGCGTCGAGCGCCTGCGGGATGCGTGCGGCGTCCTGTCCGCCGCCCTGGGCGAGGTCCGGCTTGCCCCCGCCGCCCCCGCCCAGTTCGGTGCACGCACGCTTGACGAGGTCTCCGGCACGCAGACCGCGCGACTGGGCACCCTCGTCCGCCGCAACGACCACACTGGGCTTCCCGCCGACGGTGCCGACCGCTGCGACGACGACCGCGTCCGCGTCGATCCGGTTGCGGACGTCGGTCACGAAGCTGCGGACGTCACCCGCGTCCGCCACGTCGCCCAGCTCCGTCGCGGAGAAGCGCACTCCGCCGATGTCCCGGGTGTTCGCGACGGCGTCGGCCGCCGCTGCGAGCACGCGGGCCCGTCCCAGCTCCGCGATCGTCCGCTCCGCCTCCTTGAGGCGGCCCAGCAGTGACGACACGCGCTCCGGCACGTCCGTGCCGGGGACCTTGAGCATCTCCGACAGCGACTGCAGGATCGTCCGCTCCCGGGCCAGCCCGCGGAAAGCATCGAGGCCGACCGCCGCTTCGACGCGACGGGTCCCGGAACCGACGGAGGCCTCCGAGAGGAGTGAGATGGGACCCACCTGGGCGGTGCGCGCCACGTGCGTGCCGCCGCACAGCTCCCGCGAGAAGGGCCCCCCGATGTCGACCACCCGCACCACAGACGGATACTTCTCCCCGAACAGCGCGAGCGCGCCGGAGCGCTTCGCCTCGTCCAGCGGGAGGTACTCATAGCTCACGTCGAAGTCGTCGCGGACGGCGATGTTCGCCGCGTCCTCGATCTCCGCGCGCATCGCCGGGGTGAGAGCGTCGGGGAAGGCGTAGTCGAAGCGCATGTAGCCCGGCTGGTTGAGCGAACCGGCCTGTACCGCGTGCGGTCCCAGGACCGTCCGCAGCGCCGAATGGACGAGGTGGGTCGCCGAATGCGCCTGCGCGGCGGCGAAGCGGTGTGCGGAGTCGACCTCCGCGAACACGTCCGCACCGGGTGCGATCTCCCCGTCGAGCACCTCGACGCGGTGCGCGGGCAGCCCCTTGACCGGAGCCTGCACGTCCAGCACGCGGGCGAGGAAGCCGTCGCCGCGGATCAGCCCCTGGTCAGCGCGCTGACCGCCGGATTCGGCATAGAACGGGGTGACGTCCAGCACGAGGTCGACGGTGTCTCCCACCGCGGCGCGGTCCACCGCACCGCCGTCGGACACGAGCCCGCGGACGCGTGCGTCCGCGCTGAGCGCGTCGTAACCCACGAACTCGGAGGCGCCGTCGTCCAGCAGCTGCGAATAGGCGCTGAGGTCGGCGGCCCCGCCCTTCTTCGCGCGGGCGTCCGCACGCGCACGATCCCGCTGCTCCTGCATGAGGGACCGGAAGCCCTCTTCGTCGACGGTGACCCCGTGCTCGGACGCCATCTCCAGTGTGAGATCGATCGGGAAGCCGTGCGTGTCGTGGAGCGCGAACGCGATGTCGCCGGCGATCGCCCCACCTGTTCCCACACGGTCGACCGCACCGGCGAGCAGCTGCGTGCCGGATTCCAGCGTGCGCAGGAACGCGGTCTCCTCCGCGTACGCGACGCGCGAGATCCGGTCGAAATCAGCTTCGAGCTCCGGGTACGAGGCCTTCATCGCCTCCATCGACACGGGCAGCAGGTGTGGGACGACGGGCTCCGTCACACCCAGCAGCCGCATCGCGCGGACCGCGCGGCGCAGCAGGCGGCGGAGGATGTACCCGCGGCCCTCGTTGCCGGGCCGCACACCGTCTCCGATGATGACCAGGGCCGAGCGCACGTGGTCCGCGACGACCCGCATGCGGACGTCGTCGTCCCCGTCCGCCCCGTACGCGCGGCCCGAGAGGCGGCTCGCCGCTTCGATGACGGGGAAGACCTCGTCGATCTCGTACATGTTCTCGACGCCCTGCTTGAGGAAGGCGACGCGCTCCAGACCCATGCCGGTGTCGATGTTCTTCGCAGGCAGGTCGCCCTTGATGTCGAAGTCCGTCTTCGACCGCACGGCGGACAGCTCGAACTCCATGAAGACGAGGTTCCAGATCTCGATGTAGCGGTCCTCGTCCGCCACCGGCCCGCCTTCGACCCCGTAGCCCGGACCGCGGTCGTAGTAGATCTCTGAGCAGTAGCCCCCGGGCCCGGGCTGACCGGTGTGCCAGAAGTTGTCGTCGCTGCCGCGGAACTGGATGCGCTCCCGCGGGATCGAGGTCTGCTCCAGCCACAGATCGACCGTCTCCGCATCGTCGTGGTGCACCGTCGCCCACAGACGGTCGGGATCGAAGGCGAGCCCACCCTCCGATTCGGCGCGGGTGAGCAGCTGCCATGCGAAGCGGATCGCGTCGGCCTTGAAGTAGTCCCCGAACGAGAAGTTGCCGTTCATCTGGAAGAACGTGCCGTGGCGCGTCGTCTTCCCGACCTCTTCGATGTCCTGGGTCCGCACGCACTTCTGGACGCTCGTCGCCCGCGCGAACGGCGCGGGTTCCCGACCCGACAGGTAGGGGATGAACTGGACCATCCCGGCGATGTTGAACAGGATCGACGGATCATCACTGATGACCGATGCGGACGGGACCACGGTGTGGCCGTTCTCCTCGAAGAACGTGAGCCAGCGCTCCCTGATCTCTGCAGTCCTCATCCGGGTGACATCCTTTCGTGCGGCGGGCCGCCGCGGGTCGACGAACCGCCTC
This sequence comes from Brevibacterium yomogidense, assembly GCF_016107685.1. GTDB lineage: Bacteria > Actinomycetota > Actinomycetes > Actinomycetales > Brevibacteriaceae > Brevibacterium > Brevibacterium yomogidense. Next base: position 508,721 of record NZ_JABASY010000002.1, on the reverse strand, counting down.
ACAGCATAGTGGAGGGGTGATGCGAACGGGCCGCCGCACACCCTCGAGGTGTGCGACGGCCCGCGTGCGCGTCAGGTCCTGTGGGGACCGATCAGCGCGAGTAGTGCTCGACGACCAGCTGGACATCAGCGGTCACCGGGACCTCGGAGCGCTTGGGACGACGCAGGAGCGTCGCCTGGAGTGCTTCGAGATCGACCTTCAGGTAGCCCGGCAGCGGGGGCAGCACGTCGCGGTGCGCACCGGCCGCCGCGACCTGGAAGGGATCCGTCTCAGCCGAACGGGGCTTCACGTGGATGAGCTGCCCCTCCTTCACGCGGAAGGACGGACGGTCGACGAGCTGGCCGTCGACCATGATGTGGCGGTGCACGACGAACTGGCGGGCCTGCGCGATGGTCCGGGCGAAGCCGGAGCGCAGGACGAGTGCGTCGAGACGCATCTCGAGCATCTCGACGATGTTCTCACCGGTCAGACCCGGGAGGCGCTTGGCCTCCTTGTAGGTGGCGAGCATCTGCGCCTCGCGGATGCCGTACTGGGCGCGGAGGCGCTGCTTCTCCTTGAGGCGGACCGAGTAGTCCGAATCATTGCGGCGGCGAGCACGGCCGTGCTCGCCCGGAGGATACGGGCGCCGCTCGAAGTACTTCTCCGCCTTGGGCGTGAGCGGGATGCCGAGTGCGCGCGACAGGCGCACCTGGCGACGATGACGTGCGGGTGCAGTCATGGGATGCCTTTCTTCGTGTGTGTCGTCCGGGCCGGTGGACCCGCCGGGGGTCGGACAGCTGTTTCCCTCCTGACGGGAAAGAGGGGCGGATCCGCGAGTCCGGTTCCGCCCGACCGCCTCTGGTCGAGGCACAGCAACGCACCACGTTACCACGCGGGCGGGACGAGGGAGGATTCCCTCGCCCCGCCCGCAGATGGTCACGCTCAGGAGTCAGATGGTCCCGCGTGGGGAGCCGTGCTCGGGTGTCAGATGCTCACAGCGGCCGCGATGCGGGTGAGCTTGTGACGGGCCAGGGCGAGGTTCGCCTTCGCACGGTCGAGCACCAGGTAGATGAAGAGCCCCTCCGTGTCCGTCGTGTTGAGGACGTTCACGATGTGGTACTGATTCTCCAGCGTGATCATGATGTCCTCGATCTTGCCGGGGAGGGCGAGGTCCTTCATCGTCGCGAGCTTCGCGCGCACCACGTTGGAGTTCCCCGCAGCGGCCACGGTGAGGTCGAATCCGGGCGCACCCCCGGTCGCGAGCGCCATCCCCGAGGAGATGTCGACGACTGCGGCGCCCGTCGCGCCGTCGATCGCCAGGAGTTCGGAGATGTGGGTGTCGATCTGGGACATGTGTTCTTCCTTTTCTGTTGTCGCCGGTGCGGCGAGAGGGGTGTTCGGTGACACGGTGAGGCGCGGCTCTCTGCCGAGCTCTCCCCGCGGGATCGTGAGTGTCGTCGCGCCGCTGTGCGAGGGCGACGACCGTCTGTGGAGTGCACGGACCCGTTCCGGCTCCGTGTCCTCCGTCTTCACCGACTCCGTGAGGAGCGGCGTGTCTGCGAAGACGGGGACGAGATGCGACTGCGGCAGCGGTTCCGTGGGCGGACCCGCCCCGCGCCGCGCGGAGTCGGTGAGCGACTGCGACCGCGCCGCGCGTCGCTCGGACACCGACTGCGGCCGCGTGGCGGCGGGAGGCTGGGGTGGCGGGGACGGGGGAACCTCCGATGCCGGCGCGGGCGACTCCGGCGCGGCTGGTGCCGGCGCGCTCGGCTCCCGTGCAGGCGGCTCGCGCTGCGCAGGGGTCCGCTCGACCGGCTCCGCCGGGCCCACGGCATCCAGTGGCAGTCGGGCGGTCGCCGCTCCGGGGTCGTCGACGAGCGGAGCCGTCGGCCAGACCGCCTTCTCACGGACCGCACCGGGCGGGCCCGGGCTCTCCTCGGGCGAGTCGAACAGCTCCGCGTCCCCGTCCCGCGCGGGTTCGGGCTCAGGTGTCTCGCGGCGCCAGAAGCGAAGTGGCACGTTCCCCTCTTCCTCTCGTCGTCGCTGGTAGGTCAGTGAACACGTTCGGATTCGTCCGCGAACCAGTTGTGGCCCAGCGCGAGGACCATGATCGTGTCCTCCGTGAGGTCTTCGTTCGCGTAGACGTCCACCAATTCGCCGTCGCGCATGATCGCGACGCGGTGGCATCGGCTCACCAGTTCGCTCATGTCGGAGGAGACGAGGACGACCGCCGACCCCAGCGCACATACTTCGTCGATCAGGGCGTAGACGTCCTGGCGCGCCCGTTCGTCGATCCCCCGGGTGGGCTGGTTGAGGACGAAGACCTGGGCGGTGCGCGACAGGGTGCGCGCGAGCGCGACCTTCTGCTGGTCGCCTCCGGACAGGCTTCCCACCTCGCCGTGGATGCCTGCTGTGCGGATGCCGAACCGCTGCACCGTGTCGATGACCTCACGGAGTCGCTTCGTCTCGCCGACGAAGCTGAGGCCCTGGTTCCCCACGTCGCCGACGAGGGACTTCGTGACGGAGTCGTGTTCGTTGAGGTCGCGGTCCGCGTCCCGTTCCGGGATGTAGGCGATGCCCTGCGCGAGCGCGTCGTCCTCCGAGCCGAGCGTGACCTCTTCACCGCGGAGGACGACCTTCCCCACAGTCGGCTTCCTGTCGCCGGCGAGAAGTTCTGCGAGCTCGCTGATGCCCGAGCGCCGCAGCCCGGTCACACCCAGCACCTCGCCCGCCCGGATCGACAGCGTGACATCCTGCAGCCGCTCGCCCTGCGACACGGCGTCGAGGAGCATGAGCTCGTCGCTGCCCCCGGCCGTCACGGGACGCCGTTGGATCGCGAACGTCTCGCCGAACATCTCGTCGATCAGTGCGGCGCGGGTGGTCGTCCGTGGGATGAGGATGCTGTGCAGCCGACCCTCGCGCAGGACCGCGACGCGGTCGGAGAGCGCCTGCACCTCGTCGATCCGGTGCGACACGTGCATGATGGCCCGACCGTCCTGGGCCAGCCGCTGCGCGAGTGCGTGGAAGAGGGAGATCTCGTGGTCGTCGAAGCTGGCAGAGACCTCGTCGAGGAGGATCACCTGGGTCTCCTCGCACGCGAGTCGGAGCAGTTCGACGGTGGCGAGCTCTGCAGGGACGAGCGCACCGACGAGGTCCTCCGGCTGCATGACCACGCCGTAGTCCTCGAGGAGCACGGCGGCTTCCTCCGCCTTCTCCGCGCTGTCGAGGGAGCCCCGGAACGAGGTTCGGAAGATCGCGTCCGCCACGGTGGATTCCGGGTCGATCTCGATCCGCTGAGGCACATAGCCCACGCCGGCCGCGCGCGCTTCGTCCACGGATTCCGGGGTGTACGCCTCCCCCGCGAGCGTCATGCTGCCCTCGTCCGGGACGATCGCGCCGGAGAGGACGCCCATGAGAGTCGATTTCCCCGCGCCGTTCGTGCCGACGACCCCCAGGATCTCGCCGCGCGTCAGCGACAGGTCGATGGAGTCGATCGCGGTCGACGAACCGTAGTGGACGGTCAGTCCCTTCGCGGACACAAGGGTCTCAAGAGTCACGACAGTGGTCTCCGGTTCACGCAGCGGTCGGGGCCGTGCCCGCACACGCGAGCACTACACCGAAGATCGTAGCGTATGTTCAGCCCGAAACTCGCACGACACGACAGTCGTATTACTCACAAGTTACTTGAGGTCTTCGCGACGGAGCGCTTCGAGAGATGCCAGACGGTCCGCCATGCGCGCTTCCGCGCCGTTGGCAGTGGGCTGGTAATAGGTGGTCCCGCGCAGCGTGTCCGGGAGGTACTCCTGGGGTGAGACGCCGTACGGCCAGTCGTGGGAATAGAGGTACCCCTCGCCGTGGCCGAGGCCCTTGGCACCGGGGTAGTGCGCGTCCCGCAGGTGCAGGGGCACCTGGCCGCTGCGCCCCGCCTTCACATCCGCGATCGCCGCGTCGAGCGCTCGGTACGAGGCGGGCGACTTGGGTGCGGTCGCGAGGTACACGACGGCTTCCGCGAGGGGGATGCGGCCTTCGGGCATGCCGATCCGCTCGACCGCCTGGTGAGCGGACACCGCGACTGTGAGCGCATGCGGGTCGGCCATGCCGACGTCCTCGGCAGCGGAGATGACGACGCGCCGACAGATGAACCGCGGGTCCTCCCCCGCCACGATCATGCGCGCGAGGTAGTGCAGCGCGGCGTCGGGGTCGGAGCCGCGGATCGATTTGATGAAGGCGGAGACGACGTCGTAGTGCTGGTCGCCATCGCGGTCGTAGCGCAGAACGGCCTCCGCGCTCGCCTCCGCGACATCCTCCTCCGTGACGACCGCCGCGGAGGACGACGGCGGAGCGTCCCCGTCGTCCGGGGCCTCCTCGTCCGAGTCCGCGCTGTCCGGCGCCCCGTCCACCGCTGCGCCGCGCGCACGAGCGATGCCCGCCGCGGCCTCGAGCACGGTGAGGGACCGGCGCGCGTCGGCCCCGGCGACCCGGACGATCATCGACCGGGCGTCGTCCGTGAGCCTGTACTCCCCCGCCAGGCCGCGGGGATCGGTGACCGCCCGATCGAGCAGGCCCGTGATCGCGTCGTCGTCCAGCGGCCGCAGGGTGAGCAGCAGGGAGCGGGACAGCAGAGGGGCGATGACGGAGAAGCTCGGGTTCTCCGTCGTCGCCGCGACGAGGACCACCAGTCGGTTCTCGACCGCCGGCAGGAGCGCATCCTGCTGAGCCTTCGTGAAGCGATGGATCTCGTCGAGGAAGAGCACGGTCGTCCGCCCGTGGAGCTCTCGTTCCGTCCGTGCGGAGTCGATCACGTGCCGCACGTCCCGGACCCCTGCTGTGATCGCGGACAGTTCGACGAAGCTGCGTCCCTCCGCGTGGGAGATCACGTGTGCGAGCGTCGTCTTTCCGACCCCCGGCGGTCCCCACAGGATCACCGAGGCCGGCCCGGTCCTGGCGTCGGCGCGTGCCTCCACCAGCTGCCGGAGCGGAGACCCGGGGAAGGTGAGGTGCTCCTGGCCCACGACCTCTTCCAGAGTGCGCGGGCGCATCCGGACCGCGAGCGGGTCCAATGCCCGCCCCGCGTCGGGTGAGTCGCTGAACAGGTCGGCAGTCAGGGCAATCCTCTCCGTGCTTCGGCCTGCTGCTGCAGGACGGCAGGGACGTCGGTCAGGAGTCGGAGGCCGCCATCGCCTCGACCGGGGTGTCCCCGGCCGGGGCGTCGTCCTCGTCGTCGACATGGTCGACGCCGGCTTCCGCCCGCTGCTGGTCGGTGATCGGGGCGGGCGCGTCCGTGAGCGGATCGTAGCCGCCGCCGGACTTGGGGAACGCGATGACGTCGCGGATCGAGTCCGCTCCCGCGAGGAGGGCGACGATGCGGTCCCAGCCGAACGCGATGCCGCCGTGCGGAGGAGCTCCGTACTTGAACGCCTCGAGCAGGAAGCCGAACTTCTCCTGCGCCTCCTCCGGCGCGATCCCCATGACCTCGAAGACCCGTTCCTGCACGTCGTGGGAGTGGATGCGGATCGACCCGCCGCCGATCTCGTTGCCGTTGCAGACGATGTCGTAGGCGTACGCCAGAGCCTCCCCCGGCTCCTTGTCGAAGGAGTCGAGGAACTCCGGCTTGGGGGACGTGAAGGCGTGGTGGACCGCTGTCCACGCTCCTTCGCCCACGGCGACGTCGCCGGCGGCCTCCGCGTCCGCAGCGGGTTCGAACATCGGTGCGTCGACGATCCAGACGAAGGACCATTCGGACTCGTCGAAGAGGCCCTCCCGGACCGCGATCTCCTTGCGGGCGGCGCCCAGGAGTCCGCGTGCAGAACCGGTGTCCGAGGCCGCGAAGAAGATGGCGTCCCCGGGGGCGGCGCCCACCGCGTCCACGAGTCCGGCGCGCTCCTCCTCCGACAGGTTCTTCGCGACGGGGCCGGTGAGTTCACCGTCGGGCTGGACGAGGACGTACGCGAGGCCCTTCGCCCCGCGCTGCTTCGCCCACTCCTGCCACCCGTCGAGCTGGCGGCGCGGCAGCTTCGCCCCACCCGGATAGACCACCGCGCCCACGTACGGCGCGCGGAAGACGCGGAACGGGGTGTCCTTGAAGTAGTCCGTGAGCTCGACGAGTTCGATGTCGAACCGCAGGTCCGGCTTGTCTGAGCCGTACCGGGCCATCGCCTCGCGATAGGTCATCCGCCGGATCGGGCCCTCGATGTCGACGTCGACGAGCTTCCACAGGCTGCGGAGGATCTCCTCCGCCAGTCCGATGACGTCGTCCTGCTCGACGAACGAGGCCTCGATGTCGAGCTGGGTGAACTCCGGCTGACGATCCGCACGGAAGTCCTCATCCCGGTAGCAGCGGGCGATCTGGTAGTAGCGCTCGATCCCGCCCACCTGCAGCAGCTGCTTGAACAGCTGCGGCGACTGCGGCAGCGCGTACCAGGAGCCCGGACGCAGACGTGCGGGCACGAGGAAGTCGCGGGCGCCCTCCGGCGTCGACCGTGTGAGTGTCGGGGTCTCCACCTCGACGAAGCTGTGGTGGTCGAGGACCTCCCGCGCAGCCCGGTTCACCGCGGAGCGCAGCCGGATCGTCTTCGCGGGGCCGGACCGGCGCAGGTCGAGGTACCGGTAGCGCAGGCGCGTCTCCTCTCCCACCTGACCGGAGTCCTCCGCGTGGTCCGACACCTGGAACGGCAGGGCTGCGGCCTGGGACAGGATCGTCACGTCCGTGTCGACGACCTCGATGTCCCCGGTCGGCAGGGCGGGGTTCGTGTTCCCCTCGGGCCGGACGGACACCGTCCCGGTGACGGAGACGACCGTCTCGTTCCGCAGCTGGTCCGCCACCTGCTCGCGGACGACGACCTGGACGATCCCCGACGCGTCGCGCAGATCGATGAAGGCCACACCGCCGTGATCACGGCGCCGGTCCACCCATCCGGCGAGTGTGACTGTGGATCCGGCGTCGGAGGCGCGGAGGACTCCGGCTGAGTGGGTGCGTAACACGAAGAGGACTCCTCGGATAGGTCGGGAGGGGGATGCACGTCCATGATAGTCACAGTGGACGAGGCGGTACTGACAGGCGGGAGGCACCCATGAGCAGGGACGAGACATACGAGGACACGGCGCACGAGGACACACTGCCCACGTCGGCACAGGTCGAAGTGGCGGCGGAGACGTTCCGCATGCTGTCGTCCTCGACGCGGCTCCTCATCGTGAGGATCCTCGTCGATGCGGAGCACGACGTGTCGTCGCTGGCGCACCTGGCGGACGTGAGCGTGCAGGCTGTGTCGCAGCATCTCGCGAAGCTGCGGCTGGCGGGACTCGTGGGGTCGCGCAGGGAGGGCCGACGGATCATCTACACGGTCGACGATCCGCACGTCGTGACGATGGTCGAGGAGATCTTCGAGCACATCGCCCCCGACGGCTCGCTCGCACCCGACCCCGTGGAGCGAAGGCCCCAGCGTCGCACCCGCCGCTGACACCCGCCCACCACACACTCGGAGCGCTGCTGAGACCGATGTCACCCAGCCGCGTCTGAGACGGATATCACACAGCGGCTGCCGCCGTTCGCGGGATCACCCGCCAGTCGGTGCGTCGCCGCCTACCCTCTCGACGCGCGGCCACAGATCCTCCGACGGCGGCGTCCAGACCGCGGGGTCCGCCGTCTGCTGCTCGCCGGAGCGGATGTCCTTGACCTCGTGTCCGGTCTCCGCGTCGACGAACCAGACGTACGGGATTCCCCTGCGGTCCGCGTAGCGGATCTGCTTGCCGAACTTCGCGGCGGCCGGGGCGACGTCGGTGGGGATGCCACGGCCCCGCAGGACCTCTGCGACACGGTCCGACTCGTCGCGGTGCGCTTCGTCCGTCACGGAGACGAGGACCGCGGTCGGCACGTCCCGGGTCGCCGCGACCATGCGGCGGGCGCCGACCAGGCGCGACATGAGACGCGACACGCCGACGGACATCCCCACCCCGGGGTAGACGCGCTTCCCACTCGTCGCGAGCGCGTCATAGCGCCCACCGGACGCCACGGATCCCAGGTCCTCGTGACCGACGAGCTGCGTCTCGTAGACCGCGCCGGTGTAGTAGTCGAGGCCTCGCGCGATCTTCAGCTGCGCCCGGACGGTGCCCGGTGCCCGGTGGTGCGCCGCGTCGAGCAGTCGAGTGAGGGAGGCGAGCCCCTCGTCGAGGAGCGGGTGCGTCACGCCCAGCGCCTCGACCTCGTCGGCGAAGCCCGCGTCCTCGCCCTCGATCCGCGCGAGCGCCAGGCACAGCTCCTGCTGGCGGGTCGTCGCCCCTGCCTGTTCGGCGAGCAGGCGTGCCACCGCCTCCTCGCCGATCTTGTCGAGCTTGTCGATGCTGCGGAGCACGGCGGGGACATCATCGAGGCCGGCACCGCGTGCGAACCCCTCGATCAGTCGACGGTCGTTCGCGAGGATCCGCACGGGCGGCACGCCCAGTTCCCCGAGTGCTTCGAACGCCGCCGCCATGACGAGCGGGACCTCCACCTCGAAGTGGTCGGGGAGAGTGTCCTCCCCCACGATGTCGATGTCCGCCTGGATGAACTCCCGGAACCTTCCGTCCTGGGGCCGCTCGCCCCGCCACACGGGCTGGATCTGGTAGCGCTTGAACGGGAAGGCGAGATGGCCGGCGTGCTCGACGACGTACCGGGCGAACGGAACGGTGAGGTCGAAGTGGAGGCCCAGGGGGTTCTTCGAGTCCTGAGGCTCTCCGTGCAGGCGCGAGACCGCGAAGACCTCCTTGTCGATCTCCCCCTCCTTCGCGAGGCTGGAGATCGGTTCCATCGCACGCGTGTGGAGCGCGGCGAAGCCGTTGAGTTCGAAGACGTGTTTGAGGAGGTCGATGACCCGCTCCTCGACGATGCGGTCTGCGGGCAGCCATTCGGGGAAGCCTGAGAGCTTGGCGGCTCGTGCCATGGGTGGACTCCTGGTGGGTGGATCAGAGGAAGAGACTGGGTCAGAGGAAGGGGTTGGTCGACAGCTCGTGGGAAAGGCGGGTCGCCGGGCCGTGTCCGGGGAGCACGGGGGTGTCCTGTCGGTCGCGCAGCGCCGCGAGCGTCGCGGTCATCGCGGTCGGGTCACCTCCGGGCAGGTCGGTCCGTCCGACGCTGCCGGCGAAGAGGACGTCGCCGCTCACGAGCACCTCTCCGGGCCCGTCGCCTGCGGGCGCCGGGTCTTCGATCGCGTAGAGCGTCGAGCCCTCGGTGTGACCGGGGGCGAGCGTCGCCGTGAGCGTGAGCCCCGCGAGCTCCAGGACGTCCCCGTCATCGACTGCATGCGCGTCAGGCGCGCTCCACCCCTGTGTGAGCGGCGCGAGAGCCTGTGCGAACTGCGCAGACACTCCCGCGGCGGGGTCCTCGAGCCGGTACAGATCGGGCCGTCCCAGATGGACGGGGACGGGGAAGCGCTCGAGCAGGTTCGGCAGCCCGAGCACATGGTCCGCGTGTCCGTGGGTGAGGAGGATCGCAACGGGATGCCAGTCGAGCTCGGCCAGCACCTCCGCGAGGTCGTCCGCGCAGTCGTATCCCGCATCGACGAGGACGCACGCGGATCCCTCCGCTCCGTCGCCGGCAGCGATGGCGTAGCAGTTGACGTCCAGCAGCGAAGCGCGCACACCCGTGATCTCCATGTCCACGAGTCTAGACCGGGACCACCCGCGCCCCGTCCGACGGATATGCTGGTGCGGTCCGCGTCGGCACTCCTGTCGGCACCTTTTCCGCCCCCTCCGCCCATCCTGACGGAGGGCAGTCACGAGGATCACGATGACCAAGCCCACGCCGCCGAAGCCACCCGTCCCCGGCCCACGGCCGGCCCCGGGGCCCGGCCCACAGCGCCGCCCCGCCGCACCCGTCGCTCCCACCAGGACCGATGCCGACTGGGCGAGGGCGGTCGCCGAGGCCGCCGCGCACGGCCGTGTCGACGACGACCTGCGCGTGTTCCTCGTGACCTCCGACGGTGAGCGCGAAGTGGGTCAGTACCCCGACGCCACCCCGCAGGAGGCGCTCGAGTACTTCGCGGGCCGCTTCGTCGCCGTGGTCGATCAGGTAGTCCTGCTGGAGCAGCGGTTGACGGCAGGGGCTGATGCCGCAGCAGTGCGCACGTCCGCTCAGGCCCAGCTGGATGAGCTCCCTGAGCTCGCGGCGGTCGGCGACATCGCCTCGCTCACCACTCGGCTGTCGGCACTCATCGCACACACGGAGGAAGCTCAGGCGGAGGCGCGAGCGCGTCGCGCGGAGCGCCTCGAGGAGGGACGCGCCAAGCGCACGGGGATCGTCGACGAAGCGGAGGCTGTCGCAGCCCAGGATCCCGCGCGCACGCAGTGGAAGGAGTCGGCCGCGCGGATGCGCGCCCTCTTCGATCGGTGGAAGTCAGTCCAGAGCGACTACCCGCGACTCCCTGCGTCCGAGGACAAGGCCCTGTGGGGCCGCTTCTCCGCCGCACGCTCCACCTTCGACCGGGGTAGGAAGGCGCACTTCGCTGACCTCGATGCCCGTGCCGCGGAGGGCAAGCGGGTGAAGGAGAAGCTCATCGCCCGCGCGGAGGAGCTCTCGCACTCGACGGACTGGCGCGACACAGCTGCGAAGTACCGCGACCTCATGGACGAGTGGAAGGCCGCGCCGCGGGCAGGCCGTCGGGACGACGACGCGCTCTGGGCGCGCTTCCGCGCGGCACAGGACATCTTCTTCGACGCCCGAACAGCGGAGAACGCACGGATCGACGACGAGTACCGCGGCAACCTGGTCGTGAAGGAGGGGCTCCTGGAAGAAGCACGCGCCCTGCTGCCGATCACGGACATCGAATCCTCGAAGGTGTCACTGCGGTCCATCCAGGACAGGTGGGAGGACGCGGGGAAGGTTCCCCGCGGCGACATGTCGCGGATCGAGAGCGGTCTGCGCAGTGTCGAGAAGGCGCTCGCCGATGCGGAGGAGGCCGAGTGGCAGCGGACGAACCCGGAGACCCGTGCGCGCACGAGCGGCGTGCTCTCACAGCTGGAGGACTCCATCGCCGAACTGGAAGAGGCCCTGCAGAAGGCACGCGAGACGGGTGATGCGAAGTCCATCGCCCAGGCGGAGGAGGCCCTGGCGGCGAGGCGCGCCTGGTTCGCTCAGCTCTCGCAGACTGCGGAAGAGCTGTCCTGACGGTTCCTGATCGGCGCTGACAGGCTGAGCCGACGACTCCTCGTCACAGGTGATCCGGCGGTGGAGTGCTGTATCCACAGGCGCCGCCGGCCCCTTGCCAGCACGGTGGGCTGTCGCGAGAGTGGGACCATGATTGGGTTCCACCGGCTCGATGACCCGCTCCCCCTGCCGGGACTGCTCGCACTGGAGTACGACGGGCTGCTCCAGCGGATGACGGACGAGGTCTGGGTGGAACAGGGAACGATCCCGGACCCGGCGCTGCGCAGCAGGGCGCTGGGATCCCCACCGCGACCGCGCGTGGCTCTGTCGCATCGCTCCGCCCACTGGGTGTGGTGGGGTTCCGCGACGGGGCGTGCGCCGGCACTCGTCGAGTACACCACCCTGTCGCGGAGGCGCATGCGGGCCTCGACCTGCGGGTGGACGGTGTACGAGCGTGATGTCCCGCCCCCGGAGCGCCTGGACGTCGCGGGCACGTGGGTGACGTCTCCCGAGCGGACCCTCTTCGACCTCTTCCGCGACGCGGTCGTGGCTCCCGACCCGGAATCAGCGGCGCGTCATACTCTCGCGCGGGTGCCTGCCGGGGACCGCAGCGCGTTCCTCGTCTGGCTCGACCGGATCGAGAGGCGACCGTTCATCGCACGGATCCGCGCGCTGTCCCGGTCGACGGTGCACGGGACAGCACCCTCCCAGGACCGGACTCTCGAAGACCCGCCCCGCGAGGGAGATCCCCGTGAGGGCGGATCCCTCGGGGGTCAGACGCTCACGCGATAGACGTCGAAGACACCCTCGACGCGCCGCACTGCGGCGAGCACGTTGTCCAGGTGCGTGCCGTCCCCCAGTTCGAACACGAACCGCGACTGCGCGACACGGGCACGCGACGTCGCCACCGACGCGGACAGGATGTTCACGTGCAGCTCGGACAGCACCTTCGTGATGTCCGACAGCAGCCCTGAGCGGTCCAGCGCCTCGACCTGGATGTTCACGAGGTAGAGGCCCTGAGTGCGTCCGGTCCATTCGACCTCGACGAACCGCTCCGGCTCCGACCGCATCGCTTCGAGGTTGGTGCAGTCGTTCCGGTGGACCGATACCCCGGCGCCGCGTGTGACGAAGCCGACGATCTCGTCGCCCGGCACCGGTGTGCAGCAGCGGGCGAGTTTGATGAGCAGCCCTTCCGCACCCTTCACCCGGACACCGTCGGCCGTCGAATGATGACCGCTGGAGCGTCCCGTGCGATTGGAGGGACCGAGGACGACGGGCTTCTCCTCCTCCGCACCGGTCGCTCTGGCCAGCAGGTCGACCACGTGCGCAGCGGAGGTGGTCCCGTTCCCGATAGCCGCGTAGACCGCGGAGACGTCGGGCAGGTGCAGCTCTTCAGCGACGGAGAGCAGGCCCTCTGCGGACATGAGCCGCTCCGCGGACAGTGCGTGGCGGCGCATCGCGCGGGCGAGCTGCTCGCGTCCGTTCTCGATCGCCTCCTCGCGTCGCTCCTTGCTGAACCACTGCCTGATCTTGTTGCGGGCCCGCGGGGACTTCACGAAGGACAGCCAGTCGCGGCTGGGCCCCGCTGTCTCGTCCTTCGAGGTGAAGACCTCGACGACGTCACCGTTCTCGAGCGCAGACTCCAGAGCCACGAGTCGACCGTTCACCCGGGCGCCCATCGTCCGATGGCCCACCTCCGTGTGCACCGCGTACGCGAAGTCGACGGGGGTCGACTCCGCGGGCAGGGCGATGATGTCGCCCTTCGGGGTGAAGGCGTAGACCTCCTTGGAGTTCACCTCGTAGCGGAGGCTGTCGAGGAACTCCTCCGGGTCGGACACCTCCTTCTGCCAGTCGAGGAGCTGCCGGAGCCACGCGACGTCGTCGACGGTGCCCGAGTCGCCGACCTTCGCGGTCCGTCCGCCCGCCTGGGTTCCGCCCCGGTCCTTGTACTTCCAGTGCGCCGCGACCCCGAACTCCGCCCGGCGGTCCATCTCGCGAGTGCGGATCTGGATCTCGACGGGCCTGCCGTACGGGCCGATGACCGTGGTGTGGAGGCTCTGGTACATGTTGAACTTGGGCATCGCGATGTAGTCCTTGAACCGCCCTGCGATGGGTGACCACCGCGCGTGCACGATGCCGAGCACCGCGTAGCACTCCCGGACGGTCTCCACGAGGACGCGGACGCCCACGAGGTCGTAGATGTCCGCGAACTCGTGGCCGCGGACGACCATCTTCTGGTAGATCGAGTAGTAGTGCTTGGGGCGGCCGGAGATCGTCCCGTCGATGTTCGACGAGACGAGTTCGTCGCCCACCTCCTTCGCCACGATCCCCAGGAACTTCTCTCGCTCCGGCGCCCGCTCCGCGACCAGGCGGACGATCTCGTCGTAGACCTTCGGGTAGAGCACCTGGAAGGAGAGGTCCTCGAGCTCCCACTTGATCGTGTTCATGCCCAGACGGTGTGCCAGGGGCGCGAAGATCTCGAGCGTCTCCTTCGCCTTCCTGCCGCTCGACGACGCCGGCACGTATTTCCAGGTCCGTGCGTTGTGCAGGCGGTCGGCGAGCTTGATGACGAGCACGCGGATGTCGCGGCTCATCGCGACGATCATCTTCCGCACGGTCTCCGACTGTGCGGCCGCGCCGTACTCGATCTTGTCGAGCTTCGTCACGCCGTCGACCATGACGGCGATCTCCTCGCCGAAGTCCTCGCGGAGCTGGTCCAGCGAGTAGTCCGTGTCCTCGACGGTGTCGTGCAGCAGTGCTGCCGCGAGAGTTGTCGGGGTCATCCCGATCTCCGCGAGGATCGTCGCTACGGCGACGGGGTGCGTGATGTACGGGTCACCGCTCTTGCGGGTCTGCCCGTCGTGGGCCTTCTCCGCCACCCGGTAGGCCCGCAGCACGAGCCCGGTGTCGCTGCGGGGGTGGTTGACCTCGAGCGCCTGCAGCAGAGGACCCAGCGCTTTGGGACGCGCCGGATCCTGCTGGGCGCGCGCAGTCCAGAACGCCAGCCGACCGAGTCCCCGACGACGTGCGCCGGCGCTTTCCTCGACATGAGCCACAGGGCCCTCCCTTCACCGAAGCGGTGTGATCCGCCGATCTCCGTGCGACCATGGTACGGCCAGAACGGCGGGAAGGCCGACCGCCGCGCTCAGCGTCCCGCGCTCACCGGCGCCTCGTCGCCCAGCACCGGTGCGCGGTCCGGCAGGCCCCTGGCCCGGCGGCGCTCGTCGACCGCGGCCTCCTGTGCGCGCACCGCGGGCTCCCGATGCCTCAGGACGCCGTACAGCGGAGACGCGACGAAGAGGGTCGACAGGGCCGCGATGATCGTGCCGATGAACAGTGACAGCGAGATGTCCGTGAGTGTTCCGGCACCCAGGATGAACACGCCGATGAAGAGGATCGACGCGATCGGCAGCACAGCGATCGCAGAGGTGTTGATCGAGCGCACGGTCGTCTGGTTGACCCCCAGGTTCACCAGTTCGGAGAACTTCATGTGCACGTTGTCCTCGAAGTCGTGCGTGTTCTCTCGGATCTTGTCGAACACCACGACGGTGTCGTACAGCGAGAAGCTCAGCACGGTGAGGAACCCGATGATCGCCTCGGGGGTGATCTCGAACCCGGTCGCGGAGTAGATGCCGATGGTCACCACCATGACGGCCACGAGTCCGATGATCGCGGCCACGGACATCTTCCACGTGCGGAAGTAGATGGCCATGAAGATCATCGCGAGCCCCACGAAGATCACGAGCGCGCGCAGCATCTTGCTCGTCACGTCCTGGCCCCAGGCAGGGCCCACGAAGTTCGATGTGACGTCCTCCTGGGAGACGTCGTACGTCGTGACGAGTGCGTCCCGCACCTCCTGCATCTGGGGGTCGGTGAGCTGCTCGGTGGTCACCTTCACGGACGTGTCGGACGTCGGGACGACGGTCGTGCCGACATCCCCGACGACGTCGCTCACGGCCTCGGTCGCGACCTGCGCCTCGGTCGATGCGACCTTGTCGACCTGGAACTCGGAGCCGCCCCGGAACGCGATGCCCAGGTTGAAGCCGAAGATGAGGGGCACCGCGAGCGAAAGCAGGCCCAGCAGCGCGGCGATCGTCAGCCAGAGCTTCGCCCTGCCGACGAACGGGATGGACGTCCGACCGCTGTGGAGGTCGTTGCCCCATGACAGGAACTTCTTCATCGGGCGTCCCCCGCCTTTCCGTCGGTGCTGGTCGCCGGTTCGGGACCGGTCTCCTCCTGTGCCCTCGCCTTGCGCTCAGCGAGTGTCGTCCCGGTGCGTGCGCGCGCTTCGCGCCGGTCGACATCCTTCTGCCTGCGCTTGGCCTCCTTGAATGAGCCCTTCTTCGTCCCGGCCTGCTCCGCGCGCTCCAGGTCGATATTGAGAGCGCCGCGGTAGGACGCCTGGGTGACCCCCAGCTGGCGCGGGTCCATCCCGGACATCGGGTGGCCGTCGCCGAAGAAGCGCGTGCGGGCCAGCAGCTGCATCATCGGGTGCGTGAACAGGACGGTGACGAGCAGGTCGACGATGACCGTGAGGCCCAGTGTGAACGCGAACCCGCGCACGCTGCCCACGGCGAGGATGTAGAGGATCACGGCGCCCAGCAGGTTGACTGCCTTGGACGCGAAGATCGTGCGCTTCGCGCGGTCCCAGCCGATCTCCACCGCGGACGTGAGCTTCCGCCCACCGCGCAGCTCGTCCCTGATCCTCTCGAAGTACACGATGAACGAGTCCGCTGCCGCACCGATGCCGACGATGAGACCCGCCACACCCGCAAGCGACAGTCGGTACCCGTACCGCCACGTGACGAGGAGCAGCAGGAGATAGGTGAGCACACCCGCGACCGCGAGGCTCGAGACGGTCACGGTGCCGAGCACCCGATACTGCACGAGCGAGTACACGACGACGAGGCCCAGACCGATCAGCCCCGCGAGCATGCCGTAGGCGAGGTAGTCGGAGCCGAGCGTGGGCGAGATCTGCTGCTCACTCTGCACCTGGAAGCTGATGGGCAGCGCGCCGTTGCGGAGCTGGTTGGCGAGCGTCTCCCCCGATTCCAGGGTGAAGTCGCCGGTGATCTGGGCACGCCCGTCGGTCACGGGGGTGCGGGACTGCGGCGCTGACAGCACGAGTCCGTCGAGCACGATCGCGAACTGATCGTAAGGCTGCTGCTGCCCGGTGATGGCAGTCGTGATCTCACCGAACACCTCGCGCCCCACGTTGTCGAACTCGATCGTCACGGCGACGCGGTTCGTCTGCGTGCCCGTCGACGTCGTCTCGAAGCCGAAGTCAGCATCCGACACGTGGGACCCGTCCAGTTCGACGGGCCCGAGGATGTACTTCGCGCTGCCGTCCTGCGCGCAGGACACGAACATGTCGTCGTCGCCGCCGGACTCGCCACCCGTGCGGTTGGCGGGGTCGGTGCAGTCGAGTTCAGCGAACGCGTTCATCACGTCGTCGTCGGCCCATGACATGTCGGTCATCGGGTCGAAGCGGGGTGCCGTCGCGGGGGCGTCCTCCGTCGCGTCGGCGGGCGCCTCGTCGGTCGCCTCGCCGGCCGCGGAGCCCTCGCCCGAGGCGTCCTCCCCTTCGCCGGACGGCGCGCCCGTCTCTCCTGCGGCGACCGCCGCGGACTGGTCGTCGGCGGTCACCGATCCGCCCCCGGCAGGGGCGTCCTCGGCGTCCTCGTCTTCCAGCAGGTCCTCGAGCCGCTTGCGGTCCTCATCACTGAGATCCGCCATCGGGTCCTCGGTCTCCTCCGGTGCAGGCTCGTCGTCCGCGCTCACGGCTTCCGGCGCCCCCACGAAGGCGACGCGGCGGAACGCGAGCTGCGCGGATGACCGCACCAGCTCGCGCGTCTCCTCGTCCGGGTTGCCGGGCAGGTTCACGACGATGTTGCGGTCGCCCTGCGTCGTGATCTCCGCTTCGGACACACCTGTCGAATCGACGCGCTGACGGATGATCGAGACGGCCTGGTTGAGCTGCTCGCTGGAGATCTTCGTGCCGTCGTCGACCTGGGGCTCGAGGATGATCGAGGTGCCGCCCTCCAGATCGAGTGCCAGCTTGGGCGCCCAGGTCGCCGTCGACCAGATCGCGCCGGCGCCCACGAGCACGACGAGTGCCACGGAGACGACGGCCAGCCAGATGAAGGACAGGACCGGGCGCGGTTCGTTGGAGGGTGCGGCCACGTTATCGCTTTCGGGAGGAAGGGTGAGGTGGTCTGTGGGTCAGCGTCGGTCGCCGGAGCTGTCCGGGTCGGTGCTGTCGGAGTCCGTCCCGTCCGAATCGGTGACCTCCGAGTCGGAGCTGTCCGGGTCGAGGACGTCGGTACCGCCGTCGCCGAGGCCCGCATCCGGGGCCTCCCCGGCGTCGGTCGTCGCCTCGTCCTCCGCAGCCGCGTCCGTGTCCGCTGATGCGTCGTCCGCACCGGCGTCCGCCTCCGCATCGGCGTCGCGGTCCTCAGCCGAATCATCAGGCGTGAGCGACGAGAGGTCGTCCGGGATCTCCGTGTTGCGCAGGTCGTCGTCCAGCCGGTCGGCGTCCGCGTGGTCGGCCTCGTCGAGGTCCGCGTCCATCGCTCCGAGCGGCTCCTCGATCGTGCCGATCGCCTGGCGGTGAACGGTGAGGATCGTTCCGGGACCGGATTCGATCGTCACCTTGTTCTCCTCCTCGACCACGTCGACGACGGTGCCGAACACGCCGAACGTCGTCATCACCCGCGCTCCGATCACGAGGCCGGAGGACAGCTTCTCCTGCTGCTGGCGCTGCTTCTTGCGCGAGTTCATCATGAAGAAGATGAGGAGAGCACCGAATCCGAGGATGAGGATCATTTCCATGGGGCGGAAGCCGCCTTTCGTAAGAGGAGTCGAGAAGACCGGGTGCCAGTCTAGTGCGGCCGCTCGAGTCTCTCACATCGAGCGGAGGGGCCTGTACGGGGGCGCACCCTCAGAATGCGCCGTCCGGGGGTGTGAGGCCGAGGTGCCGCCACCCCGCCTCCGTCGCCACCCGGCCCCGCGGCGTCCGCGTGAGCAGCCCTTCACGCACGAGGAACGGCTCAGCGACCTCTTCGACGGTCTCCGCTTCCTCCGCCACGGACACGGCGAGGGTGCTGAGACCCACGGGACCGCCCCGGAAGCGCGTGCAGAGAGCGTGGAGCACGGACCGGTCGAGTCGGTCGAGCCCCATCTCGTCGACCTCGTACACGAGCAGCGCAGAGCGCGCGGCCTCCATCGTGATCGTGCCGTCGCCCCGCACCTGCGCCCAGTCGCGCACCCGCCGCAGGAGCCTGTTCGCGATCCGGGGCGTCCCCCGCGACCGGGAGGCGATCTCCTGGAGCCCCGGTGAGGCGGCGTCGATGTCGAGCTTCCCGGCCGAGCGGACGAGGACGCGCAGCAGGTCATCGGTCGAGTAGAAGTCGAGGTGCCCTGTGAACCCGAACCGGTCCCGCAGAGGCGCGGGCAGGAGGCCCGAGCGCGTCGTCGCGCCGACCAGCGTGAAGAAGGGCAGTTCGAGCGGGATCGCGGTTGCTCCCGGGCCCTTCCCGACGATCACGTCGACGCGGTAGTCCTCCATCGCGACATAGAGCATCTCCTCCGCCGCACGGGACATGCGGTGGATCTCGTCGACGAAGAGCACCTCGCCCTCCTCCAGGGACGACAGGATCGCGGCGAGGTCCCCCGCGTGCTGGATCGCGGGCCCCGACGTCACCCGGATCGACTGCTCGATCTCGTGGGCGATGATCATCGCGAGCGTCGTCTTCCCCAGCCCCGGCGGACCGGACAGCAGCACGTGGTCCGGTGCACGGCCTCGGGCACGGGCGGCTTCGAGCACCAGCGACAGCTGATCGCGGACCTGCGGCTGCCCCACGAACTCCTGAAGGCCGCGGGGGCGCAGCGCCGACTCCGCGGCGCGCTCCTGCTCCCCGGCGCCGGCGCGGGTGAGGCGCTCCTGCTCCGCACCCGTCGGCCCGTCGTCGTCGAAGCCGATCTCATACGAGCGGTCCGTCACAGGCGACCGCCCAACGTGCGCAGAGCGTCCTTCAGCAGCGCGGGGACGGGCGCATCAGGCGTCGCCGCACGGGCGTCCGCGACCGCGTTCTCCGCCTGCGCCTGCTTCCATCCGAGGCCGACGAGCGCGTCGACGACCTGGTCGCCCGGCGCCACAGCGGCCGTCGAGGCCGTGCCGGGGAGCCCTACACCCCCGGCGGGAAGCTTGCCCGTGAGCTCCAGGAGCATGCGCGCGGCCCCCTTCGCCCCGATCCCCGGGACCGATGTGAGGGTCTTCTTGTCCTCCCCCGCGACCGCGGCGCGCAGACCGTCAGCACCGAGCACGGCGAGGACAGCCATCGCGAGCTTGGGCCCCACACCGGACACGGTGAGGAGGATCTGGAACACGGAGCGCTCGTCAGCGGACTCGAACCCGTACAGGGTGAGCGAGTCTTCCCGCACGACCAGATCGGTGTGCAGCTCGACCTCCATCCCGTCCCGCACCTTCGACGCGTGCGCCGGTGTGACGGTGACGAGCCTGCCGACTCCACCGGCGACGATGATGACCGAATCCGCTCGCACGGAGCGGGCGGTGCCTGACAGGTACGCGATCAACGACGTTCTCCTCCGGGACTGCTATCGAACACGTGTGCGATTGCCAGTCTAATCATGCGCGCGACGCGTTCACGACTCCGCCGCGCGGAGTGCACGTGCCCACTGCTCCTGCGCGGCGGTGAGACCCGAACCCTGGCGGCCGGCTGCCCGTCGCGTGAGGACGTCCTTGCGCTTGCCCGGTGTCGACGCGCCTGCGGTCGCGCCGCGCCACAGGTGGGTGATCGCGAGTGCCAGCGCATCCGCGGCGTCCGCCGGCTTCGGGGGAGCGTCCAGGCGCAGGATCCGCGTGACCATGCGGGTCACCTGCTGCTTGTCTGCCCGCCCGCTGCCCGTCACCGCCGCCTTCACCTCCGAGGGGGTGTGCATCGCGACGGGGATCCCGCGGCGGGCCGCGAGCCCCATCGTGAGGCCGGACGCCTGAGCTGTGCCGATGATCGTCGAGACGTCGGATCGGGCGAAGACGCGTTCGACCGCCACGACGTCCGGGCGATGCTCATCGATCCACTGGTCGAAGGACTCCGCGATGCGACCCAGACGGACGTCGACGGATTCGTCCGCCGGAGTGCGGACCACCCCCACCGCGACGAGCTCCGGTCGCGTCGGACGGCCGGACTCCACCACGCCCAGTCCCAGACGGGTGAGCCCGGGGTCGACCCCCAGGACGCGCACGGATCAGTCCTCGTCGAGTGCGGCGAGGACCTCGTCGGACAGGTCGACGTTCGTGTAGATGTTCTGGACGTCGTCCAGATCCTCCAGTGCGTCGATGAGTCCGAACACCTTGCGTGCAGCGTCGACGTCGACGGGCACCTCGACGTTCGGCACGAACGCGGCCTCCGCCGATTCATAGTCGACACCCGCCTCCTGGAGCGCCGTCCGCACAGCGACGAGATCGGTCGCCTCGGACACGACCTCCCACTGCTCGCCGGCGTCCTTGATCTCCTCCGCCCCGGCCTCCAGGGTGGCTTCGAGGATCGTGTCCTCGTCCGCCGCGTCCTTCGACACGGCGACGACACCCTTGCGCTCGAAGTTGTAGGCGACGGAGCCCGGGTCCCCCATCGATCCGTTGTTGCGCGTCACTGCCACGCGGACGTCGGAGGCCGCACGGTTGCGGTTGTCCGTCAGGCATTCGATGAGGAGCGCGACACCACCGGCGCCGTAGCCCTCGTACATGATCGTCTCGTAGTCGACGCCGCCTCCGTCGAGTCCACCGCCGCGCTTCACCGCGCGGTCGATGTTGTCGTTGGGGACGGACGACTTCTTCGCACGCTGCACGGCATCGAACAGTGTCGGGTTGCCCTCGAGGTCCGGCCCGCCGTTGCGCGCTGCCACCTCGATGTTCTTGATGAGTTTCGCGAACAGCTTCCCGCGCTTCGCGTCGATCGCGGCCTTCTTGTGCTTGGTCGTCGCCCACTTGGAGTGACCTGCCACGTGTGTTCCTCCGATTCAGATGCGTCTCAGATGCGTGTCGAGTGACATGTCATTCTACAGTCGGTGCGTCTCCCAGCTGGGACCGCACCGCCGCCATCCGCTGGATCACCGTCACGATGCACAGGAGGCTGAGCACTCCCAGCGCCGCCGTGAGGGTGACGACGGGGAGCCCCAGCCCTACCAGGCCGGTCACGACAAGAGTGACGAGCAGCCTGTCGGCACGCTCCGCGATCCCGCCCGCCGCCTCCACTCCCAAGGCTTCACCGCGCGCTCGCACGTAGGACACGAGTGAGCCGGCGACCAGGCAGACGAGCGACAGCAGTGCGGTGAGCGGGTCGTCGGCGCCGAGGAAGAACCACAGGGCCAACCCGACGAAGACCGCGGAGTCCGCGACGCGGTCGAGAGTGGAGTCGAGGAAGGCGCCCCATGCGGACGGCGTGCCGGCGATGCGCGCCATGATCCCGTCGAGCATGTCCGCCAGCACGAACACCGTGATGACGACGGTGCCCCAGAAGAGATGCCCCAGCGGATAGGCGATGAGGGCACCGGCACAGACGCCGACCGTCCCGATCACGGTCACGGCGTCGGCTGTGAGGCCGATGCGCAGGAGCAGCTGTGCCGGCGGTGTGAACAGCCGGGTGAACGCGGCCCGCGCGATCGAGTTGAGCATCAGCCGTCCTGCGGGGCCCCGGGCGCGGGGCCGGTGCCGAAGAGGCGCGACCACCAGTCGGCGATCGCCTCGAAGCGCGCGATCCGATGGCGGGGTCGTCCGCTGCGGGACAGTTCGTGGTCCTCGCCGGGGAAGACGAGGAGCTCCGCCTCCACTCCGTGGCGCAGCAGCCCCGCGTAGTACTGCTGTGCCTGTTCGAGAGGACAGCGCAGATCCTTCTCCGAGTGGATGACGAGGGTGGGTGTGCGGACATCGCCCACACGGGCCAGAGGCGACTGGCGGGCAAGGTCGGCAGGGTCGGATCCCACGTATTCGTGGCCGAAGAACCCGCCGATGTCGCTCGTGCCGGCGAACGACACGGGGTCGAGGAAGCCCCTCTCCACGATCGCGCCCGTGAATCGGTGGTCATCGGCGATGATCATGGCAGTGAGGTAGCCGCCGTACGAGCCTCCCTGGACACCCAGCCGCCGGGAATCCAGCTGCGGGTGGGCTTCCAGCGCCGCCACGAGCACGGCGAGCACGTCTTCGGACGCGGGGTCGGCGAAGTCTCCGCGCACCCGGGCGCCCCAGGCGCGACCGCGGCCCGCCGAGCCGCGGGGGTTCGACCAGACGACCGCGACGCCCGCGTCGAGGAGGGCCTGCACCTCGTCGAAGGCCGCGGCGGTGTACTGCGCGAACGGTCCCCCGTGGATCGACAGGACCACGGGGTGCGGGCCGGTGCCCGCCGGGATCGCGCACCAGCCCCGCACTTCTCCCCCGGACGTCTGCGCGGCGATCGGCCGTGCGCGGTACCACGCACGGCCGTCGAGGGCCGTGAGCGCGATCGGGTGCGGGTCACCGCCGGTCGCTGCACTCGCGGGGCCCAGCCGGAAGACCTCCCCGCAGCTGTCGGGGGTCGCCGCAGTCACGACGATCGCGTCGTCGGCGGTCCGGTCGAATCCGGTGACCGCCCAGTCGACGGGTGTGAGCGCGCGGATGCGGTCGTCCTCACCCACGTCGTCCGCGGTGGAGACCTCCGCCAGTCGCTCCGCCCCGTCGTCCGTGAGCAGGCACAGCACGCGGTCGTCGACGGCGAGCAGCTCCCCGGACAGCTCCCCGTGGTCGACGGGCGTGAGGCGGTGGGTCGTCCCGTTCCTCACGTCGTGGATGTGCAGGCCTGGGACCTGCGCGACGAAGTCCGTCCGGCTGGGCCCCACGTCCGTCGCGAGGAGTGCGATCCGGTGGGGGTCCATCCACGCGTGCGAGGCCACGCTGAGGTCGCCGACGTCCACCGCGTACGGTGCGTCGTCGGTGGCGATCCACACGGTCGAGCGCAGATCCGGGCGGGTGCCGGGCGCCTCGGTCGGACCGATGACCGATACACGTCCGTGGTCGACCTGCAGGTCGTGGACGTCGCCGGCGAGTCGGAGCACTTCGTCGGCGCTCGGCAGCGGCACCTCCCCGGCCGGGGCAGGATCCGCTTCGTCTTCCAGCGGCACTCTCAGCAGCCGGGCAGGCCGGTCGAGGACGTACCCCACCCCGTTCGACTGGTAGGTGAGCGTCGTGATGCGCCGGGGCGGCTCCCCGTCGGCCGTCACGTCCGGATCCGTGCCGTAGCGGCCCTGCTCCGGGTCGCGGGCGATGGCGTAGGCCTGCGTGCCGTCCTCCGACAGCACGTATTCCGTGATTCCCAGCGGCAGGTCCGTCACCGCCCGCGGCGGCCCGTCGTCGACCGCCACCCACAACTGGGGTGACTGTCGCTGCGGCGCCCGGAGGAAGGCAGTCACGGACCCCTTCCGCGTATACGCGCGGTCGGACCATCCGGTCGACACCCGCCGCACACCGGTCACGTCGTCGGGCCGCGCCGCGAGGGGCACGGCGTGGAGGCGTGTCGAGTAGGAGTCGGTCTCCGCGTCCGCTCGCGTGATCTCGAATCGGACGCGGTCGCCCTCGACGCGCGGGCGGGACAGGGTGTAGAGCGATTCGATCAGTGCGCGCGACTCACTCATGTGCGCCCCACTCCCCCGCGACCAGCCGACGGACCTCGTCGTGGACCTGTGGCAGCGCCTTGGTCTGCGCGATGATCGGCAGGAAGTTCGCGTCCCCGCTGAACCGCGGCACCACGTGCTGGTGCAGGTGCGCGGCGATCCCCGCACCTGCCGCCGCTCCCTGGTTCATGCCGAGGTTGAAACCGGCGGGTGCAGACACCCGCCTGATCGAGCGCATCGCCTCCTGCGTGAACGCGGCGAGCTCCTGAGTCTCCTCCGCCGTGAGGTCCGTGTAGTCGGCGACGTGGCGGTACGGGCAGATCAGCAGGTGTCCGGGGTTGTACGGGTAGAGGTTGAGGACCGCGTAGACCGTGTCGCCCCGGGCCACGATCAGACCGTCCTCGTCGTCGCGCTCCGGCGCGACGCAGAACGGGCAGTCCTCGTCGGCCCCACCGGTCGGCTTCTCGTCGCCCGCCACGTACACCATGCGGTGCGGGGTCCAGAGCCGCTCGAAGCCGTCGGGCTGACGCGCGAACTCCGCAGCCGGCTCCGCACCGGTTCCGTCCACACCGCCGCCGAGGCCGTGGTCGGGTGCGGCGTGCGCGTCGCCCCTGCCGTGCGCCGCGCTCACACCTGGGCCTTCGTCTCGATCGCCTGCACGATCTCGTCGATCGCGTCGTCGACGGGCACACCGTTGCGCTGCGTGCCGTCGCGGAAGCGGAACGACACCGCACCGGCCTCCTGGTCCTCTCCGCCGGCGATGAGGATGAACGGCACCTTCAGCTTCGTCGCGGTGCGGATCTTCTTGGGCATGCGGTCCGTGGAGTCGTCGATCTCCACGCGGACGCCGCGTGCCGTGAGACGCGCCGCGATCTCCTCGAGGTACGGCACGAACGCATCCGCGACGGGCACTCCCACGACCTGGACCGGGGCCAGCCACACGGGAAACGCACCGGCGTAGTGCTCGGTGAGCACGCCAAGAAAGCGTTCGATCGATCCGAACTTCGCGGAGTGGATCATGACGGGGCGCTGGCGGCTGCCGTCCGCGGCTTGATACTCGAGGTCGAAGCGCTCCGGCATGTTGAAGTCGAGCTGGACGGTCGACATCTGCCACGTGCGGCCGATCGCGTCACGTGCCTGCACGGAGATCTTGGGTCCGTAGAACGCTGCGCCACCGGGGTCGGGGACGAGCTCCAGCCCCGATTCGCGCGCCACTTCCTCGAGCACGCGCGTGGCCGTCTCCCACTGCTCGTCTGTGCCGATGAACTTGTCCTTCTTCCGGCCGTCCTCGTCGCGCGTCGAGAGCTCCAGGTAGAAGTCGTCCAGACCGAAGTCCCTCAGCAGCGAGAGGACGAAGGAGAGCAGGTGGCGGATCTCGCGCCCCGCGTCCTCCTGCGCGACGTAGGAGTGGGAGTCGTCCTGGGTGAGTGCCCTCACGCGCGTGAGGCCGTGGACCACGCCCGACGGCTCGTCGCGGTACACGGTGCCGAACTCGAACAGGCGCAGCGGCAGCTCGCGGTACGAGCGTCCACGGGACCGGTAGATCAGGTTGTGCATCGGACAGTTCATCGCCTTGAGGCGATAGGGATGGCCCGGCTTCACGAGCGCACCCTCCTCGTCGCGCACCTCGTCGACGGACATCGGCGGGAACATGTTGTCGCCGTAGTACGGGAGGTGACCGGAGGTGTAGTAGAGCTCCTCCTTCGAGATGTGCGGAGTGCCGACGTAGGAGAAGCCCTCCTCGAGATGACGTGCGCGGACGTAGTCCTCCATCTCTCGCTTGACGACGCCGCCCTTGGGGTGGAAGACGGGAAGCCCTGAGCCCAGTTCGTCGGGGAACGAGAACAGGTCGAGCTCCGCACCCAGCCTGCGGTGGTCACGGCGGTCCGCCTCCGCCAGACGCTCCTGGTGGGCGCGGAGGTCGTCCTTGTTCGCCCACGCGGTGCCGTATATCCGCTGCAGTGAATCACGGGACTGGTCACCGCGCCAGTAGGCGGCGGACGACCGTGTGACGGCGAAGCCCTGACCGATGAGCTTCGTCGAGGGCAGGTGCGGGCCGCGGCACAGATCCTGCCACACCACTTCTCCCCTGCGATTGCGGTTCT
Organism: Brevibacterium yomogidense; assembly: GCF_016107685.1. Taxonomy (GTDB): domain Bacteria; phylum Actinomycetota; class Actinomycetes; order Actinomycetales; family Brevibacteriaceae; genus Brevibacterium; species Brevibacterium yomogidense. Next base: position 482,861 of record NZ_JABASY010000002.1, on the reverse strand, counting down.
CGTACACGGTGAGATCACCGGCGGCGACCTCGACGGAGGCCTCTTCGTCGTCGGCCGCGGAGAAGCGGGTGGTGATGAGCTCCGTCTTGAACGGCTCGTCGCGCATCCTCGCGAGCGCGTCCTCCTCCGACACGGTGACGCGGTGGAAAGTCTGCCCCTCCTTGATGATCCGCTTCGACCGCTTCTCGATCTCCTTGAGGTCCTCCGGAGTGAAGGGCTCGACGTCACCGAAGTCGAAGTAGAACCCGTCGGTGATGAAGGGACCGATCCCCAGCGTCGACCCGGGGAACAGCTCCTGGACCGCTTGTGCGACGACGTGACCGGCCGAGTGGCGGAGGATGTCGAGCCCGTCCTGGTCCGCGAGGGTGATGGGGGCGACGTCGTCGCCGGGTGCGAGCTCCCTGCTGAGGTCCGCCGGTTCGCCGTTGAGGCGGATCGCGACGACGTCGCGACGATCCGCGTACAGCTGCGCGGCCGTCATCCCCCCCTCGAACGGGTGCGACTGTCCTTCGAGGGTGATGGTCTGGGCCACGTGGTGCTCCTTTACGCGTGAGAGACGGCGGAGACGTACCGGGTCCCGCGCCACGTGCGAGTCTAACGTGTGAGCAGGGCGCCACCGTCAACCGGACCGGCGGTTCGGAGAGGCATCCCGGAGGGCAGATGAATGCGAGGAGCCGGGGTCCGCTTCCGCGTACCCCGGCTCCGTCTGTGCGCGATACTGGGATCGAACCAGTGACCTCTTCCGTGTCAGGGAAGCGCGCTACCGCTGCGCCAATCGCGCCCGCTGTGCAGGCTGTTCTGCTGTTGTCACCAGTTTCCCGGTGTGCGCGGATCACTCCGCTGTGCGCGATACTGGGATCGAACCAGTGACCTCTTCCGTGTGAAGGAAGCGCGCTACCGCTGCGCCAATCGCGCCCTGCCCCACTGGGACCTGAGCGAGGTGGAGAGGGGATTCGAACCCCCGTATACGGCTTTGCAGGCCGCTGCCTCGCCTCTCGGCCACTCCACCGTGAGACGGTTGACCTGTCTCCGAGCGGATGACGGGATTCGAACCCGCGACCCTCACCTTGGCAAGGTGATGCTCTACCAGCTGAGCCACATCCGCAACGAGCATTTGCTCTGTGCCGCAGGATTTCCCCGCAACGAGAGATAAATCTACACGGCGCCCCCGGCCAAGTCCAATCGTCCTGACGTGGTCCTGGTCACACCGTCGTGCATCCTAGAATCCAGGGTGTGAACGAGAAGGGACCCCAGCGACCGGAGGGGTGGCTGTCGCGCAGTCACAAGCAGGGACGACCCTGGTTCAGGCGCACGCGGCTCGCCTACCTGCGGTGGCGCGTGCAGCTGGATGCGCGGCCGCGCACCGCGCAGGCCTACCGGATCACCATCGGGGTCCTCGGGTCGCTCATCATCGTGCTGGGCCTCATCCTCGTCCCGCTGCCCGGGCCCGGCTGGCTCATCGTCCTCACCGGGGTGGCGGTCATCGCATCCGAATTCGAGTTCGCGCGACGTCTCCTGCGGTTCGCACGGGCGAAGCTGCGGGCTTGGACGCACTGGGTCGCGGCGAGCCACTGGACGGTGGGTACGGGCCTCGCCCTCATCACCTGCGCGTGCGTGGTGGGCGCCGTCTGGCTGGTGCTGCTGGGGATCGGGCTGCCGACGTGGGTGCCGCGGGACTGGGTGCCCGCGTGGACGGGCCTCCGCTGATCTTCCATGCCGGGCCTGCACTGGCCTCAGGGGCGGGTGATCAGCGCGGTCGTCGCATCGAGTTCCTCCTCGGCGGCTGCCGGGTCGAACGCAGGTGCGGGGAACTCGAGGCCCATCGAGTCGAGGTGGTGCAGGAGGAGTCGCCCCACAGCCCACCGCGCGTACCACTTGCGATTCGAGGGCACGACGTACCACGGCGCGGAATCATCGTCGGTCCGGAGGAGGACGTCCTCGAACGCCTCTGCGTACTCGTGCCAGCGGAGGCGGTCCGCCAGATCCGAGGCGGAGTGCTTCCATGCCTTCTCCGGCACGGTGATCCTCTCCCTCAGCCTCTCAGCCTGCTCGCCCTGCGACACCGTGAGCATCACCTTGACGACGTCGATCCCGTTGGCGGTGAGCCCGTCCTCGAACTCCCTGATCATCCCGTAGCGGGGCTCCCACACGCTCCGTGGCGCCAGTCCGTGCATGCGCACGGCGAGGATGTCCTCATAGTGGGAGCGGTCGAAAACCGCGATCCGTCCCCACGGCGGGACCCGGCGCTGCACGCGCCAGAGGAAGTGGTGAGCAGCCTCCTCCTGGGTGGGCACGCCGAAGGCGGTCGTCTCGAGGCCGTGCGGACCCACGGACCCAGACAGGTGCCGCACGACCCCGCCCTTGCCGGACGCGTCCCGGCCCTGCAGGACGAGGATGAGTGCGCGCCTGGCACCGTCGGGCCGCAGTGAATGCGCGTGCAGACGCTCCTGAGCGCGGCGGATCAGGCCGGCGTCGGCGTCCTGCGCGAGGAGTCCGTCGGTCTTGCGTCCTGCGAAACCGGGCGTCGACGAGGTGTCGACGCCCGTGAGGCCTCGGTCCGCGTCGTAGCGCAGCAGTGCGGCCACGCCCGCGGGGTCGGTGAGCGGCCCGGCCCGTCCGGCGGACGTTCCGCGACCGCGGGTCATGCCCGTGCTTTGTGGGCGAGAGCGGTGAGCCGGGAGAGGCAGCGGAGGTACTTCTTGCGGTAGCCGCCAGCGACCATGTCGTCTGTGAAGACGTGGTCCAGGCGCACACCGCTCGAGCAGACGGTGATGTCGCGGTCGTACATGCGGTCGACCAGCGCGACGAAGCGCAGGGCGACGCCTTCGTTCTCGATCGTCGTGACGTCGTCCCAGATGATCGTGTCGACACCGTCGAGCATCCGCCCGTAGCGCGAGGGGTGGATCGTGGACAGGTGGGCGACGGCGTCCGCGAACACGTCGCGTGCCACCGTCCCGTCCGCTGCGAGGAGTGCGGCCTCCAGCTCTTCGGCGGTCTGCGGCTCGGGAGGTTCGGGCAGACCGCGGCTGCGGTAGTCGTCGCCGTCGATGGACACGACGGTGAACTGGTCCGACAGCGCCTGGATCTCGCGCAGGAAGTCCTGCGCGGCGAAGCGCCCCTGTCCCAGCGCTCCGGGCAGGGTGTTGGACGTCGCGACGATCCGCACCCCCGCGTCCGTGAGTTCCCGCATGAGGCGGGACATCATGACGGTGTCGCCGGGATCGTCGAGCTCGAACTCATCGATGCAGACGAGCCTCATCTGCGACAGCTCGTCGCGTGCGCGCACGAAGCCGAGGGCGCCGATGAGGTTGGTGTACTCGACGAACGTGCCGAAGGTCGCGGGCTTCTCACTCGCGTGCCAGGTCGACGCGAGCAGGTGCGTCTTCCCGACGCCGTATCCGCCGTCCAGGTAGACGCCCTTCGCCCTGCTGCGGCGCCCACCGCCGAACAGCCTGCCGAGCAGACCCGACGATCCGCCGGAGGAGGACACGAAGTCCCTCAGCGTGTCTCGGGCCTCAGTCTGCGTGGGCTGGGCCGGGTCGGGTCGGTAGCTGTCGAAGGACACGTCCTCGAACTGCGGCGGCGGTACGAGACCGTCGATCAGCTCGTCCGGGGAGATGCGCGGATCGGATTCTGCGAGGTGGATGATCTGGGCGGTGCTCACGACCGTCAAGCATACAGATTCTCAGAGACTCCACAGGACGGGAGACGGAACGGTGGGACCGCGGCGCGGGACGTACCGGCTGGCCGCGCACGCCGCGCGGCCCGCCTGCGCCCGCTCAGGAGAAGTCGAAGCCCAGACGACCGAGCGCCTTCGGGTCCCGCTGCCAGTCCTTGAGGACCTTGACGTGCAGGTCGAGGTAGACGGGGGTCCCCAGGAGGGCCTCGATGCCCTTCCGGGCCTGCGAGCCGATGTGCTTGAGTCGTGACCCGCCGCGTCCGATGATGATCGCCTTCTGGCTGGGCCGTTCGACGTAGAGGATGACGTGCACATCCCACAGTGGACGGTCCTCCGGCCGGTCCTCGCGGGCACGCATCTCCTCGACCTGCACCGCCAGGGAGTGCGGGAGCTCCTCGCGGATCCCCTCCAGCGCCGCCTCGCGAACGAGCTCCGCCACCATGACCGATTCGGGTTCGTCGGTGAGTTCGCCGTCCGGGTAGAGGGGCGGTGAGAGCGGCAGGTGCGCGGCGAGCACGGCGTCGACGGTGTCGACCTGGAAGCCCGACGTCGCGGACACGGGCACGACGTCCGCGAAGTCGCCCAGTTCCGCGGTGCGCAGCAGTGCCGCCCCGACCTCGTCCTTGGACACGCGGTCGGTCTTCGTCACGAGCGCGACGACCGGTGTCCGGCCGGAGAACTGCGCGAGCTGCTCTGCGATGTACCGGTCGCCGGGGCCGGGCGTCTCGTCCGCCGGCACGCAGAAGCCGATGACGTCGACCTCCGCGAGGGTGCCCGCGACGAGGTCGTTGAGCCGCTCCCCCAGCAGTGTCCGGGGGCGGTGCAGGCCCGGCGTGTCGACGAGGATCAGCTGGTGGTCGTCGCGGTGGACGATCCCCCGAACGGTGTGCCGGGTGGTCTGCGGCTTGTCGGACGTGATCGCGATCTTCTCGCCCACCAGAGCGTTCGTGAGGGTCGACTTGCCGGTGTTCGGGCGACCGACGAAGCAGCAGAAGCCTGCACGATAGTTCTCCGGCACATCCGTGCGGAAGCCGCCGGGGCCCAGTGCTGCGGCGATGCGGTCGTCCAGCGACTGCTCGGCGGCCCCGTCCGCCGCGGGCGCTGCACCCGTCTCGCCGCTGTCGGCCTGTGAGTCGTCAGCCATGGTCATCCTCCTGGGTGTTGGTCGTGTCCGTGCGTGCGACATGCACGCGGGTGATCCTGTGCCGCCGGCCCTCCCCGGGCAGGGCTTCGAGTCGGAGGCCCGCGACAGCCGCGTGCGAGCCGGCGATCGGCACGTGCCCCACGAGCTTCTGCAGCAGACCGCCGACGCTGGAGACGTCCTCGTCGTCGATCCGCACGTCGAACAGGTCGCCGAGGTCGTCGATGTCCATCCGCGCGCTCACGACGGCCGCACCGTCCTCCCCGATCATCGCGTCGTCGCTCACATCGTATTCGTCGTCGATCTCGCCGACGATCTCCTCGACGATGTCCTCGATCGTCACGATCCCGGCGGTGCCGCCGTACTCGTCGACGACGACGGCGACGTGGGTGTTGCGGGCCTGCATCTCATGGAGCAGGTCGTCGACCAGCTTGGTGTCCGGCACGAAGCGTGCGACGCGGGCGAACCCGTCGATGCTCTCGACGCTGAGCTCTGGCCGCATGTGCAGCTGGCGGGCGATGTCCTTGAGGTAGAGGAAGCCGCGGACGTCGTCGATGTCCTCGCCCGTGACGGGGACGCGTGAGAACCCGGACCGCAGGAACAGGACCATCGCGTCGTCCAGGCTGGTGCCCGCGCGCACGGTCACGAGGTCGGTCCGGGGCACCATGATCTTCCACACCCGGGTGTCCCCCAGGGAGATGACGTTCGCGATCATGTCGCGCTCATCGTCCTCGATCACGTCGGAGGCCTGGGCTCGGTCGACGTAGTCGAGCAGCTGCGACTCGGACAGCGGTGCGCCCGCTCCGCTCACCTTCGCGGGTGTGAGCATGTTGCCCAGCCACACGAGGACGAGCGCGACGGGCCCCAGCGCGGCCCGGAGCCCGGAGACCATGCCGCCCAGCAGGAGGGACGTCTGGAGCGGGTAGTGCCGTGCGACGGAGCGCGGGGAGACCCCCGCGACGACGAAGACCGCGACCGAGGCCGTCGCGACGGTGCAGACGACGACTTCCCAGCCCACGTCGAAGACCTGCAGGTACGCGAACGCGATGAAGACGGTCGCGAGCGCTTCCGCGAGCTGCCGGGTGAAGGTGAGGACGTACGTGTGGACCAGCGGGTCCGTGAAGACCCTCAGGACCTTCGCGGCGCCTCGGCGGCCCTGCTCCGCCGCGTGCTCGACCTCGGAGCGGGAAACGGTCGCGAACGCGGAGTCCGCAGCGACGAACACGGCGGCGACGGCGAGGAAGACCAGAGCGACCGCGAAGAACGCTGCGATCGCCACCTCATCCCTCCGTGGGGTGCGGGACGTCTGTGCGGCCCGGTTCCCGCGCCGCGAAGTACGTGAGCAGCAGGCGCCGCTGCAGACCGAACATCTCCGCCTTCTCCTCGTCGTCCGCATGGTCGTAGCCCATGAGGTGGAGGAGACCGTGGGCGACGAGCAGGAGCACCTCGTCCATCGTGCTGTGGCCGGCGGCCACCGCCTGCTCCGCGGCGACCGCGGAGCACACGACGATGTCGCCCAGCACACCGGGCTCCGCGTCGTCGCCGGGACGCAGCTCGTCCATCGGGAAGGACATGACGTCGGTGGGGCCGTCCAGACCCATCCACTCGACGTGGAGCTCTTCCATCGGCCCCTCCTCGACGAAGCGGACGAACACGTCCGCGTCGGGGTGGATCCGCATCTGCTCGTACACGTGCGCGGTCAGCGTGTGGACGGCGTCGAGGTCGATCCCCGCGCCGGATTCGTCGGCTACCTCGATGCTCATGCGCGGGCTCCTGTCGATCCGGGCCTGCCGGACGCGGGTCTCCGCCCCGCGCCGACGTGCCGGGGCCGCCCTGCGGTCCCGGGCTGCTCCGTGGCGGACCACAGGTCGTAGGCGTCCACGATCGCGGACACGAGCGAGTGACGGACGACGTCCTTGCTCGTGAGGGTGCAGAACGCGATGTCGTCCACTCCCTCGAGGATGCCCTGGACGATGCGGAGGCCGCTCGCGGTGCCGGTCGGCAGGTCGACCTGACTCGTGTCGCCGGTCACCACCATCTTCGACCCGAAGCCCAGGCGGGTGAGGAACATCTTCATCTGCTCGGCCGTCGTGTTCTGCGCTTCGTCGAGGATGACGAAGGCGTCGTTGAGCGTCCGTCCGCGCATGTACGCGAGCGGGGCCACTTCGATCGTGCCCGATTCGATGAGCCGTGGGATGCGCTCGGGCTCGATCATGTCGTGCAGTGCGTCGTAGAGGGGCCGCACGTACGGGTCGATCTTCTCGTTGAGCGTCCCGGGCAGGAAGCCCAGGCGCTCCCCCGCTTCGACCGCGGGCCGTGTGAGGACGATGCGGGACACCTCGCGTCGCTGCAGCGCATTCACGGCCATCGCCATCGCGAGGTACGTCTTGCCCGTTCCCGCGGGACCCAGTCCGAACGTGATCGTGTGCGACCGGATCGCCCGCACGTACTCGTGCTGGCCGAAGGTCTTGGGCCTCACGGTGCGACCCCGAGTCGACAGGATGCTCGCCCCGAGCACGTCCGACGCGGACGCCGCCTCCGGGTCGATCGCACCCACGCGCGCGACGGTGTCCGGGTCGATGATCGCCCCGGAGGCGACCAGCCGCTTGAGTTCGCCGATGGTGCCGACCAGCGCGGACACGGCGTCCTCCGGTCCGGTGAGCGCCATGTCATGACCGCGCACGTGCACGTCGACGTCCGGCGCCAACTGCTCGAGCGCTCCCAGGTTCACCTCCGCCGGACCGAAGAGGGCGACGAGGTCGAGGTCTTCAGGGAGGGCGAGCCTCACTGTGGTCCGCTGCGGTGCGGTGTCGTCGGGGGTCGCCGTCGCCGGGCGGTCGTCGGGGCCTGATCGGGTGTCAGGGCCCGGGAAGTGGTCGGGTTCCAGGGGGTGTCCTTCCGGTTGGTCGTGCCGTGTCATGTGATTCTACCGAGCTTCACTCGAGGGGCGACCGCCATCGGCCCAGCGCGGCCTGCGCCAGCGCGATGGCTGCCGGGCCCGCGGATGAGGCGCGCAGCACGGTGGGTCCCAGCAGCACCGTCCGAGCACCGGCCGCGCGGAAGTCGTCGAGCTCCTCGGGGCTGATGCCGCCCTCCGGGCCGACTACGCAGACGATGCGGGAGACCCGGGCGTCCCCTGCGAGATCCTCCAGCTCGTCGACCAGGTGGTCGTGGGAGTCCTCGTGGAGGACGAGGACGTGGTCCGTCGGGCGCAGCCGCTCGAGGATCCTGCCGCCCCGTGCGAGCGGTTCGAGCTCCGGGGCGAGAGCGCGCCGGGACTGCTGCGTGGCGGAATCGAGGAGGGACCGCCAGCGGGAGGCCTGCTTCTCCTCCTTGTGGGCGGGCCATGCCGCGATCGATCGCGCCGCCGCCCAGGGGATGATGCGGTCGACGCCCATCTCCGTCGCGGCCTCGACGGCCTGCTCGTCACGGTCGCCCTTCGCAAGCGCCTGGACGAGCACGAGCTCCGGAGCACCCGGGTATTCGGTCGTGACCTCCAGCACCCTCACCGCGAGTGGAGCGTCCGCCTGCCCACGCGACCCGCGCCTGCCCGTGCGACCGCGCGGACCTGTGCGGGCCTCGTCGACGAGTGCGGCTTCGGTCGCGGCGAGCTCCGCCAGGACGGACCGCAGGCGCTGTCCGGTGCCGTCGACGAGATCGAACTCCTCCTCCGCAGCGATGCGGGACACCCGCACGTGGTGCGCGACTGCGGCAGCCACCTCGACGACGTCCCCGGGCTCAGCGCGGGGAAGGCCCCGATCGAGGAAGACCGCGCGGGTCATCGTCCGGCCAGGCGTTCCCGCAGGCGGGAGAACGGACCTGTGCGCGGCTCGCCCGTGCTGCCGGTGGGTGCCGTCTCACCGCGCTCCTCCGCGAGCTGCTCCAGCAGTGCGCGCTGGTCCGCGGTGAGCGAGGTGGGTGTCTCCACCGCGAGCGTCACGAAGATGTCGCCCCGGCCCTCGCGGCGCAGCTGCTGCGCGCCCAGGCCCTTGAGCCGGATCGTGTCGCCCGTCTGCGCGCCGGCCTTCACCTCGACGCCCTGCTCCCCGTCGAACGTCTCGAGTGGGATGGTCGCGCCCAGAGCGGCCGCCGTCATCGGGATCGTGAGCGTGCACCGCAGGTCCGAGCCGTCGCGCGTGTAGACCGGGTGGTCCTCGACCATGACCTCGAGGTACAGGTCGCCGCGGGGACCGCCCCCGGGACCCACCTCCCCGCGTCCCGACAGCTGGATGCGGTTGCCGTCGCGGACACCCGCGGGAACCTTGACGGTGATCGTCTCGTTCGCGCGGACGCGTCCGTCGCCGTGGCAGTTCTGGCAGGGGTCCTCGATGACGGTGCCGTAGCCGCCGCACTGGGGGCAGGTCTGGTTCGTCACCATCTGGCCCAGCAGGGTCCGGGTCATCTGCTGGACGGAGCCGTGGCCGTCGCACAGGGAGCAGGTGCGGATCCCGGTGCCCTCACGCGTGCCCTCGCCCTCGCACGTCCCGCACACGTCCGCGGTGACGATCTCGACGTCCGCCGTTCCGCCGAAGGCAGCGGTCCGCAGGTCGACGCGCAGGGCCACGAGCGCGTCCTTGCCGCGGCGCACCCGCGACGCCGGCTGCGGCCTGCCGCCACCGGCACCGCCGCCGAAGAACGTCTCGAAGAGGTCGGAGAAGCCCCCGAAGCCGGCACCCGGCCCGGCCTGGCCGTTCTCACCGCCGCCGAGGTCGTAGTTCCTCCGCTTGTCCGGGTCCGACAGGACGTCGTAGGCGAGGGAGACCGCCTTGAAGTCCTCCTCGCGGCCCGGGTTCACGTCCGGGTGGAGCGTGCGCGCCAGCTTGCGGTACGCCTTCTTGATGTCTGCTTCGCTCGCGTCGCGTGAGACGCCCAGCGTTTCGTAGTGATCGCTCACCGGTGTCGGTTCTCCTTGTGCGCCCCGGGGGCGCAGTCGTGTCGGTCGAGGGGGTCAGTCGCTCAGGATCGTCGAGATGTACTTCGCGACCGCGCGGAGCGCCGCCATGGTCGTGGGATAGTCCATCCGGGTGGGGCCGACGACGGCCATCCGCGCTTCGACGCCCTCCGCAAGGTAGTTGGTCGCGACCACTGATGTCGAGACGAAGGTGTCGAGGGGGTTCTCCGTCCCGATGCTCACCGCGACGTCGGGACCCTCCGCAGCCATCGTCGACAGGAGGCGCAGGAGCACCACCTGCTCCTCGAAGGCCTCGAGGATCGGACCCATGTGCTCGCCCAGTTCGCGGCCCGCGCGAGCGAGGTTCGCGGTGCCCGCCATGACGAGTCGCTCCGTGCGGAAGCTGCGTGCCAGGTCGCCCAGCACCACACCCACCGCGGCGGCGGGCCCGCGCAGCTCGGGACGCGCCTCGATCGCCGTCACCAAGCGCGGCACGTCTCCCACCGGGCTGTCGACGAGGGAGGCGAGGAAGAGGGACCGCAGTGCGGCGACTTCGTCGTCCGACACCATCCGGCCCGTGTCGACGAGCCGCTGCTCGACCTGCCCCGCATCCGTGATGAGGACCGCCAGCAGTCGGGACGGGGCGATGTCGACGAGCTCGATGTGCCGCACCCGCGAGCGCGACAGGCGGGGGTACTGCACCAGGGCCACCTGGTGGGTGAGCTGTGAGAGGAGTCTCACAGTGCGGTCGAGGATGTCGTCGACGTCCACCGGGTGCTCGAGGACGCGGGCCACGGCACGCTTCTCCGCTGCGGACAGCGGCTTGATCTCGTCGATCCGGTCGACGAACGCGCGATACCCCTTGTCCGTGGGGATGCGGCCCGCGGACGTGTGCGGCTGGGCGATGAGGCCCTCCTGCTCCAGCGCCGCCATGTCGTTGCGGATCGTCGCGGACGACACCCCCAGCCGATGCTTCTCCACAAGGGACTTCGAACCGACGGGTTCGTTCGTGGAGACGTAGTCCTCGACGATGGCGCGAAGGACACGCGCCCGACGATCGTCGTTCACCTCTCCCCCTTCACCGCAGACTCGTGGCGGGACCCCCGCCGTCTGGCACTCACTGCAATCGAGTGCCAATCCTACTCCCCGCAGCCCTCGACCTCCACCGGGGGCGTCGACCCCGCCGGTCCGGCGCGGTCGTGACCGGCGCGCCTCCGGAATCCGCGAGTGGAGCCTCGCTAGCCTGATCTGATGTCGTTCCATGATCGCTACGGTTCCGATGTGCTGTCCGGGGGACGGACGCACCGGCGGCCCTCCCTTCCCCAGGTCCCCGCCGAACCCGGCCTCGTCGTCGAAGTCGTCGAGACGGGATTCGTCGGTGCCGTCGTCCGCATCGAGAAGGCCCCGGGTGGCATCGCGATGGTGCTCGAGGACAGGCACGGCGCCCGCGTCTCCTTCCCGTTGGGCCCCGGCTACCTCGTCGAGGGGCGACCGTGCGCGCTCACCCGACCGGCGCCTCGGGCCCCGTCCGCAGGTGGGTCTCCGGATCCGCGAGCAGGAACGGGAGGGGCTCGCGGTGCCGCACCGGGCCGCACCGCGAGCGGTTCACGGATCGTCGCGGACGCGCGGGCACGCGTCGCCCGCGGCTCCCGCATCTGGGTGGAGGGCAAGCACGACGCGGAGCTGGTCGAACGCATCTGGGGCGACGACCTGCGCATCGAGGGGGTCGTCGTCGAGCCCCTGGGCGGACTGGACGACCTGCCGGAACGGATCGCGGAGTTCTCCCCCGACGCCGACCACCGGGTCGGCGTGCTGGCCGACCACATGGTCCAGGGCACGAAGGAATCACGGCTCGCCCGTCGCGTCATGGACGATCCGGCGTGGGCCGGCAGCGTGCGCGTCATCGGTCACCCCTACGTCGACGTGTGGCAGGCGGTGAGGCCGGCCGTCGTCGGCATCCGCGCATGGCCGGTCGTCCCCCGCGGCGAGGACTGGAAGACGGGAGTGCTGGCCCGCATCGGCTGGGACCACGCCGACCACCGCGACGTCGCCCGGGCCTGGGCGCGCATCCTCCGGTCGGTCACCACGATCGCAGACGTCGAACCGGCCCTGTCCGGTCGTGTCGAGGAGCTCATCGACTTCGTGACGGTCAACCGGCACTGACGCGGACCACCGGGACCGACGCGGTCGACCCACACCCACAGGGTGAACCGGCGCCGACCAGGCCGCTACGGGGGAGAACCCCCGTCCGGCGGGTGGATTCCCGCTGAACAGCTGCGAATCAGTCGCTTCATCCGTGCCGGGATGAGAGGCTGGGGACCACACGGTTCCACAGTCGCTCTCAAGGAGGACCCATGACCACCCCGAACGACTCCCCCGCTCCGCAGGCCGGCGGCCCCGGCAGTCAGCCGGGAGGGTACGGCCCACCGAACGGTTACGGCCTGCCGGGCAGCTACGGCGGATCAGCTTCCGGCTTCGGCGCCCCCGCCGGCCCTCCGCTGATCGGCCCGCACCCCGATGCCGCGTACGGCGACGGCTCGGCCGCGTATTGGAAGGCCTCTCAGGACGACAAGACGATGTCCGTCCTGTCCCACGTGGGAGCCATGCTCGTGAGCGCGATCGTGCCGCTGATCGTCTTCCTCATCAAGAAGGACGATTCGCCGTTCGTCCGCGAGCACACCCGACAGTCGCTCAACCTGCAGATCATGCTCATCATCGCGGGCTTCGTCTCCAGCCTCCTCACGATCGTGCTCATCGGCTTCGTCCTGCTGCCGATCGTGGTCGTCGTCGGCTGGGTGCTGCAGATCATCGCGGCGGTGAAGGCCTACAACGGCGAGATGTACAGGATCCCGTTCGTCATCGACATCATCAAGTGACTCGTCGCCCGGCGTGCGTCGACCATTCGACGCCCGCCGGGCGGGAGCACTGACGTCCTCCGTCGAGGCGCCCGGTGGGCCCTTTCAGGCCAGGTGGTCGGAGAGCGTGCGGACGATGCCGTCGGCCATCAGGCGCCCGGCGCGGGTGAGGTGGATCCTCCCGGTCGACACGGTCGCCGGGGCCAGCAGCCCTTCAGCGAGCAGGTGCGCGATGTGCTCGCGTGCAGACGGGGCGAGCCGGTCGAGCGGGTACTCCCCGTCGATCCGCACCGCCAGCATGAGGTCCTCGAGCGCGCGTGTGTCCGCGTCGAGCACTTCGCGCCCCACTGCGGGCGAATTCCCTCCGCCCAGGCGGTCGGACCATGCGCGTGGGTGCTTCGCATTCCACCACCGGACGCCGCCGACGTGCGAGTGAGCGCCCGGCCCGTACCCCCACCAATCGGCATTGCGCCAGTACGCGAGATTGTGGTCGCATCGAGTGGCGGAGCTCGTCGAGAAGTTGCTGACCTCGTACCAGGTGAGGCCCGCCTCCGCGAGCAGGGTGTCTGCGAGTTCGTACTTGTCGGCCAGATCGTCCTCATCCGGCATCGGGAGCTCACCGCGCCGCACCTGCGCACCCATGCGGGTGCCCGGTTCGACGATGAGGGAGTACGCGGACACGTGGTCGGGGCGGTGCTCGAGCACTGCTTCGAGACTGGTGCGCCAGTCCTCGAGGCTCTCTCCGGGTGTCCCGTAGATGAGGTCCAGGCTCACGTCGAGGCCGGCGGCCCTCGCGTCTGCGACCACCTCACCCACCCGTGAAGGGTCGTGCGTCCGGTCGAGCGTCCGCAGCACGTGCGGGACCGCCGACTGCATGCCGAAGGACACGCGGCTGAACCCGGCGTCCGCGAGGGTCTGCAGATACGCTGCGTCGACGCTGTCCGGGTTCGCCTCCGTCGTCACTTCGGCGCCCTCCGCGAGGCCGAAGGCCCTCCGGAGGTCGTCGAGGACGCCGGCGAGTTCCGTCGCGGGCAGGAGCGTGGGGGTCCCCCCGCCGAAGAAGACGGTGTCGAACGGTCGGTCCTCCAGCGGTGAACCGGCGAGCACGCGGCGGGACACCGCGATCTCGCGGCCCAACTGCTCGCGGTAGTCCGCACGATTCGCACCCGGGCCCAGTTCTTCCGCGGTGTACGTGTTGAAGTCGCAGTACCCGCACCGCACACGGCAGTACGGGACGTGGACGTACGCGCTGAACGTGGCGCCGCCCGCGCGAGCGGCGGAGTCGCGGGGCAGCGTCCCGTCCAACGGCGGCACATCGCCTTCCGGCTGAGCGGGCACGGCCTACTTCTTGTCCGAGGGGGCGTCGTCCGACGACAGCGCTGCGATGAAGGCCTCCTGAGGCACCTCGACACTGCCGACCATCTTCATCCGCTTCTTGCCCGCCTTCTGCTTCTCCAGCAGTTTGCGCTTACGGCTGATGTCGCCGCCGTAGCACTTGGAGAGGACGTCCTTGCGGATCGCGCGGATCGTCTCACGGGCTATGATGCGCGAACCGATCGCCGCCTGGATCGGCACCTCGAACTGCTGGCGCGGGATGAGACCGCGCAGCTTGCCCGCCATCGCGACACCGTAGCTGTATGCCTTGTCCTTGTGCACGACCGCGGAGAACGCATCGACCTGATCGCCGTGGAGCAGGATGTCTACCTTGACGAGCGCCGACGTGTCCTCGCCGTCGTCCTGGTAGTCGAGCGAGGCATAGCCCTTGGTCCGCGATTTGAGTGCGTCGAAGAAGTCGAAGACGATCTCTGCGAGCGGCAGGCGGTAGCGCAGCTCGACCCGGTCCTCGGAGAGGTAGTCCATGCCGAGCAGCGAGCCGCGCTTGTTCTGGCACAGCTCCATCACCGCCCCGACGAACTCACTGGGCGTGAGGATGGTGCCCCGCACCATCGGCTCGTGGACCTCGCTGATCTTCCCCTCCGGATATTCCGACGGGTTCGTGACGGTGTGCTCCGTGCCGTCCTCCATGACGACGCGATACACCACGGACGGCGCGGTGGAGATGAGTGAGAGGTCGAACTCCCGCTCCAGCCGTTCCCGCACGATCTCGAGATGGAGCAGACCGAGGAATCCGCAGCGGAATCCGAAGCCCAGCGCCGTCGACGTCTCCGGTTCGTATGCGAGTGCCGCGTCGTTGAGCTTCAGCTTGTCGAGCGCGTCGCGCAGCACAGGGTAGTCGGAGCCGTCGATCGGGAAGAGGCCGGAGAATACCATCGGCTTCGGTTCGGAGTACCCCTCGACCGGGGCGTCCGCGGGCTTCCGCGCGTTCGTCACGGTGTCACCCACCTTGGACTGGCGCACGTCCTTCACACCCGTGATGAGGTACCCGACCTCGCCCACGCCCAGGCCCTTCGAGACGACCGGTTCAGGGGAGGACACCCCGATCTCCTGGAGTTCGTACGACGTGCCCGTCGACATCATCGTGACCTTCTCCCGTGGCGTGAGTCGGCCGTCGACCACGCGGACGTAGGTGACCACGCCGCGGTACGTGTCGTAGACAGAGTCGAAGATCATCGCGCGGGAGGGTGCATCGGCGTCGCCCACCGGGGGAGCGATCTCCCGCACGAGGCGGTCGAGCACGTCCTCGACGCCCTCGCCGGTCTTCCCGGAGACTCGCAGCACGTCGTCGGGGTCCGCCCCGATGAGGTTCGCGAGTTCTTCCGCGTACTTCTCCGGCTGAGCAGCCGGCAGGTCGATCTTGTTGAGGACCGGGATGATCGTGAGGTCGTTCTCCATCGCGAGGTAGAGGTTCGCGAGTGTCTGCGCTTCGATTCCCTGCGCCGAGTCCACCAGCAGCAGCGCGCCTTCGCAGGCGGCGAGCGAACGCGACACCTCGTAGGTGAAGTCCACGTGACCGGGCGTGTCGATCATGTTGAGGGCGTACGGTGTCCCGTCGACCTCCCACGGCATGCGGACCGCCTGGGACTTGATCGTGATGCCGCGTTCGCGCTCGATGTCCATCCGGTCGAGGTACTGCGCGCGCATGTCGCGCGGCTGGACGGCCCCCGTGATCTGGAGCATCCGATCCGCCAGCGTCGACTTCCCGTGGTCGATGTGGGCGATGATGCAGAAGTTCCGGATCAGGTCCGGTGGGGTCGCCGCGACGTCGATCCGCTTCCGCGATTCAGCGCTCACCTGAGGTGCCATGTGGTTTCCGAAGTCCTCTCATCCGACTCAATCACTTATTCTCCCATGATCCACCACCACCCGCGAACACCGGTCGGACCATCGTGCGCCATATGCGCGCGGTGCAGGTCCCGTGCGCGCTAGCCTTCTGCCATGGCATTCCTGCGCCCGCGAGGTCGCGCACTCTCCGTCATGACCGCGAATCTCCGCTACCCGGCGCGCGATGAGCACCCGTGGTCCGAACGGCTGCCACTGTGGGCGGAGCTCCTGAGGGAGGAGACGCCCCACGTCATCGGCACACAGGAGGGGACCGTCGAGCAGCTCGACGCACTCGTCGACCTCTTGCCCGAACGCTACGTGTGGACCGGTGAGGGGCGTGCGGGCGGCGATGCCGGAGAATTCACCGCGGTCGTCTTCGACTCCCGCAGGCTCGATGCGGAGGCCGTCGCAATCCGCTGGATCTCCGAGACTCCGGAGGTCGCGGGCTCCCGCTCCTGGGGATCCTCCCACCCGCGCACGATCACATCCGTCGACTTCCGCGACCGCGTGGGGGGCCATCGGTTCCGGTTCGTCAACGTCCACGTCGACCACCGCTCGGACAGGGCGCGGCCCCATGCCGCCCGGATGCTCGGGGAGGAGGCGAGGACAGCCCGCGATGCGGGCTCCGAGGCCGTCGTCGTGGGTGACTTCAACGTCGATCAGCACCACCGCCTCTGGAGTCTGCTGACGAAGGGGCCGCTTCTCGCGGACGCGATCGAGACCGCCGCACCGGGAACGGTGGTCGACGAGGACGTCGACACCTTCCACTTCTACCGGGGGGTGAGGAGAGGAGGCCGCCGGATCGACTGGATCCTTCACACCGAGGGCTTCGCTCCCCTCGCGGTGGTCACCAACACATTCACGCGCGCCGGCCGATTCCCCAGCGACCACTTCCCCGTTCAGGCACTGCTCGCATGGAGTGCCGACGTGGACGTTTCGCCTCCCCACCGCGCCGGGTCGGAGGACCCGTCCGCCGAGTAGTCTTCCCCTATGGATTGGAAGCGTCTCGCCCAGAAGGCCGTGCGCACGGGAGTGCGCCAGGGCATCGGCTACATGCGTCGTTCGGGGAAGGACACGACCGCGCTGCGCGTCGTGGATTCGCTCCTGTCGGAGGATCGGCGCACAGCGCCCCCGCACTCCCCCGGCCGCCGCACCCCTGACGCGGCGCCGTCGACGCGTAGAGACCGCGGTGCGGAGCGGAAGGACCTCCCTGGAACGACGGAGGAGGCCGCAGACGACACGCGTGCGGAGTTCGACCGTTCGCGCTCGGCGACCCGTCCCAAGCCGGCCCAGCGGTTCCCCAAGCGGCCGGACGGCGGCTACCCGGGCGACTACCGCGGGCCGATCAAGCCCGTCTACGCCCCGGACCTGGACGGCAAGGCCGACCCGGGCGAGATCGTCTGGGCCTGGGTGCCCTACGAGGAGGACCACACCCGGGGCAAGGACCGGCCGGTGCTCGTCATCGGCCGTGACGGCAGATGGCTGCTGGCCCTCATGCTCACCAGCAAGGACAACATCCCCGGCGGGGTGGGGGACGTCCACACCGACGAGCACGGCACGCCGTACATCAACATCGGCTCGGGCGGCTGGGATGCTCAGGGCCGACCGTCCGAGGTGCGTCTGGACCGCATCATCCGCGTCGAGCAGTCCGCGGTCCGTCGCGAGGGCGCGGTGATGCCGATGGACCGCTTCTCCTCGGTCGTCGACGCGATCGACGCGCACTGAGGTTCGCCGCGCACTGAGACGACCTCTCGATCCCTCAGTCCTCTCACCCGGTGTCTTACGACGGCGTCGGGGCCGGCGGACCGCGGGACGGGTCGCGCAGCCCGCTCCCGATCCTGTAGGATCATCTGCTGTACGTCCGCCGTGGTGAGTGTCTCATCGATGGTCGGGCGGACGTTACCTCTCACTGTGGTCGGCCAGTGTTTCCCCGCTGGTCCGACGTCGACGGTGGGAGAGCCCTCACGACCATGATCACCGCAGGAAAGAGTATTGACGTTGGCAAACATCAAGTCGCAGATCAAGCGGAACCTCACGAACGAGAAGGCAAGGCTTCGCAATCGCGAGGTCCGCAGCGAGGTGAGGACCGCGATCCGCTCCGTCCGTGAGCAGATCGCGTCCGGCGACGCCGCTTCCGCTCAGACCGCCCTCCAGCACGCTTCACGCAGGCTGGACAAGGCTGTGTCGAAGGGCGTTCTGCACAAGAACAACGCAGCCAACCGCAAGTCGAACCTCGCGAAGCAGGTCAACGCTCTCGGAGCGTGATCGGCTGAGCGTCTGACGCGCGGTCAGAAGGGCCGCTCCTCTTCGGAGGAGCGGCCCTTCTGCTGTCCGCGTGCGCTGCCCGCACGCCCACTCACCGCACGCGTGATTGGCGGCAGACGTAGGCCACCAGGTGCTCGACCGCGTACACGGGGTCGCGGCCTCCGCCCTTCACTGCGGCATCCGCGTCCGCGGCAGCGAGGATCGCCCTGCCCAGCGCCACGGGGTTCCACGCGCGGGATTCGCGTCGCGCACGATCCACCTGCCACGGGGCCATCCCCAGTTCCGCTGCGAGTGACCCCGGCGACCCGGACAGCCCCTCGACCTTCGCGAGGTTCCGCAGCTTCATCGCGACCGCGGCGACGACCGGGACGGGGTCCGCTCCTGTCGCGAGCGCGTGGCGGAGGAGCGAGAGTGCGTCCCCCGTCCTGCCCGTGCACGCCGCGTCCGCGACCTTGAAGCCGGTCGCCTCGATCCGGCCGCCGTAGTACGCGTCGACGATGTCCGCGTCGATGCTCCCGTCCGTGTCCGTGAGGAGCTGACGCACCCCGGCGTCCAGTTCCGACAGGTCGGCACCCAGCGCGTTCATGAGCGCTGCGAGTCCGTCGGAGGTGATCGTCCGCTTCGCCCGCGCGAACGCGTCCTTCGCATACGCGGAGCGATCCGCCTCGCTCTTCAGCACTCCCACGTCCACCGTGGGGGCTCCTGCAGCGGTGAGGGCCTTGAGCAGACGTGCACCCCGCTGGCCGCCCCGGTGCTCGAGGACGACGACCATGTCCGGGTTCGGGTCATCGACGTAGGCGAGGGCGTCCTTGAGGAAATCGTCGCTCATCGACGCGAGATCGCTCACGAGGATGAGACCGTGCGAGGAGAACAGCGACGGTGCCGCAGCGCCGGACAGTGCTCCCGCCTCATATGCGGACGCACTGAGGCCCACTGCCTCGACGTCCGGGTGCTTCCTCTTCACCGCCTGGACGATCCGCGTCCGCGCGTTCCGGATGAGGACGTCTTCTCCGCCTGACAGGAGCACGAGAGGCGCCGGTGCCGCCCGGTGCCACGCCACTGCCGTCTTCTTCGCTGCCACGCATCAACACTATCGTCCGTGGGGCACACAGGTCTCCGCGACGTCTCCCAGCAGCGTGAGCTCCGCGGAGAAGCTGACACTGCCGCAGCGATCCGTCCGCAGCACCGGCACGGATCCGTATGCATCCAGTGCTCGGGCGGTCGGATGTCCGTACGTGTTGTCCGCGCCGACCGACACGACGCCCACCCGAGGCCGGGCGGCCCGGAAGAACGCCGGTGACGTGTCCGCACTGCCGTGGTGGGGAGCGACGAGGACGTCGATCGGTTCGCGGTGGGCGAGGTCCGCCACGAGGCGCAGCTGCTGTGCCTCCCCGACGTCGCCGGGCAGGAGCACACGCAGACCGTCCACGGTGACGAGCAGGACCAGCGATGCCGCATTTCCGTCGTCCGCGGACCGCGCGTCGGGCGGCGGCCACAGCACGTCGACGGTCACCCCGGTCGGCAGGAGGTCGGAGGGGATCTCCTGTCCGGCGGACACGGGTGGGGCGACGGTCGCACTCTGCCGCGTCCGCGCTGCGTCTGCGGTGCCGTCCAGCGCCAGGGGGTGGATGACCAGTGCTTCGTCGACGGAGGCGACCGCTTCGGGGAGCGCCGCGACGTGGTCGGAGTCGAAGTGGGAGAGCGCGATGGTGAGGCGACTGATGCCCGCACCCTCCATGCAGGAGGCGAGCTTCGCCGGATCGTCCCCCGTGTCGACTAGGAGCGCGTGGTCGCGGGGTCCGTCCCGGCTGCGGAACAGAGCGGCGCTGCCCTGCCCCACGTCGCACACGATCGCGGACCAGGAGCCGCGGCCCGTCGCCGTGAGTACGGGGGCCGCCAGCCCCGCGACGAGGCACGCGCTTGCGGTGACCGCGCCGACCCCGCGCAGGCTGCGCCGCCCCAGGAGTGCGCACGCCACCCCCACCGCGAGGCCGACGGCCACGGCGACGCCCGCGGCTCCTGCGGGCCATCCGAGACCGGCTCCGGGCAGCACCGCACAGACGCGGGCGACGACCGTGATCCACCAGGCGGCTGCGGCACCCATCGCCCCCACACTTCGCGCGACGATGTGGAACACGACTGCTGCTCCCGCCCGCGATCCGGACCCTGCGGCAGGTTCCGCAAGAATCGTGAGCCCTGTCGCGACCCCTTCACCGGCGAGGCCCGCCAGCCCCAGGACGGTCGCGGGGGCCACAGCGGGTGCGGCCGCGACGTTGGCGAGGACCGCCCACGGGCTCATCCTGGGGTCCATGACGACGAGCAGGGGTGTGCACCCAAGCTGGGCCGCCGTCGGCACGGCGATCGCCACGGCGATGAGCCGCGGCACCCGCCTGTCGGTGAGCGCACGTGTGAGGGGTGGGGCGAGCATGACGATCGCAGCCGTCGCACACACCGAGAGGCCGAAGCCGATCTCAGTCGCGAGGTGCGGACGCACGAGGAGCAGGACGGTGACCGCGGAGGAGAGCACCGCGAGTGTGGGGGTGCCCGCGGGCCGCAGCAGTCCCACCGCGACGAGCGCGGCCATCGCGGTGGCGCGCATGACGCTGGGCTCCGGTCCGACGACGAAGACGTAGCCCGCCGTCACAGCTGCTGCGGGGAGGATCCGCACCCACCAGGGGCTCCGGAGGCGCGCGCAGAGGAAGACGACCACGCCGGCCACGATGAGGATGTTCGATCCAGACACCGCCGTGAGGTGCGTGAGCGACACCGTCCGCATCGCGTCGGTGAGTTCCGCGTCGACGTGTGCGACGTCCCCGATGACGAGCCCGGGGAGGAGGTCCGCACCCGGGTGCGCTCCGACACCCGCGGCGTCCCTGAGTCCCGTGCGCAAGGCGGACCGCACCTGCCACTGCGCGGCTGGCACGCCCACCACCTGGACATCGTCGATCCCCGCGATGTCCTCGCCCCACCAGTCCAGTGTTGCGCGCACGACGGAGCCGGCTTCCGGCGGGGGCGTGTCCGCCACGAGCGTCGACCGCCCGAATTCGCCCACCCCGATCGTGCGCCACCGTCCGGATTCCGTCTCCTGCGCATCCGCGACGATCCTGACGACAGTCTCCTCCGGGCGCGGGGCCTCGGCACGGTTCAGCGCGTGGGCGCCTGCCAGCAATGCCGGCAGACCCGCCGCACACAGGAGACCTCCCACCATCACGGCCCGGCTGGCACGACGCCGAGTGGCCCGCCCCGCACGACGCTGAACGGCCGGCCCGGAGGTCCGGCTGTGACGCATCAGGAGTGCGGCGCCGGAGAGCACGCACGCGAGCGCCGCGACCAGTACCGGGATCCCCGCCGCGACGACGCTCACCCACGTCGCCGCGGCGGCGGCAAGCGCCCGTGCCGTCCCGATGCGCGCCGTCAGCAGCTCTTCACCGCGCGTCCGAGCTGCCCGCAGTCGACGCCTCACCCGACCGTGACGCTCTCGCGGATCCTGGCCAGCGTCGCGTCGCCGATGCCGGTCACGTCCAGCAGCTCGTCCACCGAACCGAACCTGCCGATCGCCTCCCGGTGGTCGATGATCGACTGCGCCGTCACGGGGCCGACCCCCGGCAGCGTCTCGAGCTGCGCGGCGTCCGCCGCATTCAGATCGATGAGACCCCCGCCGGCCGCGGTCGCATCCGTTCCATCCCCTCCCCCGCCTCCGACTCCGACTCCGGGGGCTCCGGCACCGCCGTCTTCTGCCGCGGGAGCGGGTTCCTCGCCCACCCGGAGAACACGGATCTGCTCGCCGTCGACCAGCTCGCGTGCGAGGTTGAGGGCGTCGATGTCCGCGTCCGCCACTGCCCCGCCGGCCGCCTCGACGGCATCCGACACGCGGGAGGATGGGGGCAGGTCGACTACGCCGGGACTGTTCACCGCGCCGACGACGTGCACATAGACGGCCGTGGCCTCCGCGTCGTCCGGGTCCGCTCCGTGCGACGCGGCGGCGTCCGTGGGGTCACTGGTGTTTTCCGCGTGCGTGGATTCCCAGCCGGAGCCCTCCTCCGGACCTGCGAGCGGGCTCTCGCCCCGCAGCAGTGACGGAGCGAGCACCAGGACGAGGACCGCGGTGAGCGCCACCCCCAGCAGGCACAGCAGCAGCGTCCGGGACAGCCCCGGACGCACCCCTGTCGGCACACGGTCGCCGTCCTCGTCATCCACATCGTCCTCGTCGACGTCGATGTGCCGATGGTGGACGTTCCTGCGGTCGGCGGGAGGGCGGTCGTCGTGGATTCCGCCCTCGTCGCCGAGGTCGTCGTCGGGCGACCAGCCCTTCTCACCGCTGCGGGCGAGGAGTGCGGAGAACCGTTCGGCGGGTGAGGGACTCATGCACTCATGTTCGACACGCTGTGCAGTCCTGTGATCGGGGTGATGTCAGCTGAGGACGGCAGCAGGCGGGTCCACAGGAACCCGTTCGCATCCCACTGCGTGCACGGGGCCTCGCTGTGACCGCCAGTGGGTCAGCTGCGACCTCGTACGACGATGCCGACGGCTCCGGGCCCCACGTGTGCCGTGAGGACCGGTGAGAGTACCCCCGCACTCAGTCCCCAGCCTTCGGCGCGCGCTGCCTCCTCGAGCTCTGCGTGGACTGCGCCCGCCCCTCCGTCGGCGTCGTCGAGCGACCCCTCCGACACGAGCACGGTGATCTCGCAGTCGGCCAGGCTTCTCGCGACCGTGAGGGATTCCGTGATCATGCGGGCGTGCGCCTTGCGCACGGTGCGGACGCGGGCGATCGAGTCGACGACACCGTCGGTGAGTCCGAGCACGGGGACGATCGACAGCGCCCGGCCCAGCAGGGACGCGGCGCGACCGATCCGGCCGCCGCGCTCCAGATGCTCGAGCGTGGCGGGGCAGAAGACGACGAACGTCTCCTCCCGCAGGTAGTCCTCCCCGGCGGCCCGCAGGGCGGCGACTCCGCGGCCTTCCGCCGCGCCGTCCGCCATGAGCAGCGCTGCGCCACCGGCCGCCGCAGACGTCGTCCGGGAGTCGACGACGGTGACGGAGACCTCGGCGTCCTTCGCGGCGGACACTGCGGAGTCGTATGTGCCCGACAGCGCTGCGGACAGGGTGAGGACGAGGATGTGATCGCAGCCGCGCGCCCGCAGTTCCGCGTACGCCTCCCGGAACGCGGTGGTCGTGGGCATAGACGTGCTCACCTGTGCACCCGCGGTCATGGCCGCGCAGAGTTCGGACGGTGCCAGGTGGCCGTCCGCGTGCTCGACGTCGTCGACGATGATGGAGAGCGGGACGACGGCGAACCGCCCGTTCAGCGCAGCCTCGATGCGCTGCTTCTCCCCCTCCGTGAGGAGGACCGTCGAGTCGACGACGAGGCCGATCTCCGAATCCGTGTCGTCCTCCCCCGGCCGTCGACCGCGCGTGCCGCGCCCGGCGGCGCTCACGGGCGTCCGAGCGCTCGGTAGGTCCACCCCGCACCGCGCCACCGTGCGGGGTCGAGGACGTTCCTGCCGTCGAGGATCCGCGGTCGGTCCACAAGGTCGGCCACGCTGTGGGGGTCGAGCTCACGATACTGTGTCCACTCAGTGAGGAGGAGCACGAGGCCCGCACCGCGGAGTGCCGTCGTGAGGTCCGGTTCGAAAGTGAGGTCCGGCTCCCGCCTGCTGGCGTTCTCGATCGCCTCCGGGTCCGTGACGGTGACGATCGCGCCGCGGTCCCGGAGCGCGGCGGCGACGGCCAGGGCCGGAGAGTCGCGCGTGTCGTCGCTGTCCGGTTTGAACGCCGCCCCGAGCACTGTCACGTGCACGCCGTCGACGTCACCGCCGCAGACCTCCACCGCGAGGTCGGCCATCCGGTCGCGCCGTCGCAGATTGATCGCGTCGATCTCTTTGAGGAAGCTCACGGCCTCTCCCGCGCCGAGGTCGTCGGCCCGCGCGATGAAGGCGCGGATGTCCTTGGGCAGGCATCCGCCGCCGAAGCCCAGGCCCGCGTTCAGGAACTTCCGTCCGATCCGGTCGTCGATGCCGATCGCGTCGGCCAGCACCGTGACGTCGCCGCCCGCCGTCTCGCACAGCTCGGCCATCGCGTTGATGAAGGAGATCTTCGTCGCGAGGAACGAGTTCGCTGCCGTCTTCACGAGTTCCGCCGTCGGGTAGTCGGCGATGATGCGGGTGGTGCCGAGGTCCAGCACGGACCGGTAGACCTCGTCGAGCTGCTGCGCGGCACGTTCACCGGCGGCACCGTCCGGGACCCCGTACACCAGGCGATCAGGGGTGAGTGTGTCCTGGACGGCCTTGCCCTCGCGGAGGAACTCCGGGTTCCAGGCGAGCTCCGCACCGGTCGCACGCACCCTGCCTGCCAGCCGCTCGGCTGTGCCGACCGGCACCGTCGACTTCCCCACGACCAGGTGGCCCGGGCCGATGTGGGGCAGGATCGAATCGACCGCCGCGTCGACGTGGGAGAGATCCGCGTGCAGCCCGTCCGCGCTCTGCGGCGTGCCGACGCAGACGAAGTGGACCGTCGCCGGTGCCACCACGGACGCGTCCGAGGTGAAGGAGAGGCGTGCACTGTCCTGCGTCCGCTCGAGCAGCTCGGGAAGGCCCGGCTCGAAGAAGGGGGCGCGCGCCGCAGCGAGGTCCTCGAGCTTCCGCTCGTCGACGTCGACGCCGATCACGGTGTGGCCGAGTGATGCCATGGAGGCCGCGTGCACTGCTCCCAGATACCCGACACCCACAACGGACAGCGTCGTCATAGTGCTTCTCCCCTTCAGCGTGTTCGCGCCCAGCGGGTTCGTGTCGCTGCGACGCGCGGTACGCGCCTCAGCATAGGGGACGGGCCGCCCCGGGTAGTCTGAAGGCGTGAAGCGTTTCGGTGACTTCCTCGTGAATACTCCTTCCGCACTCGTCCTCCTCGCAGCGGGCGTGGTGCTCCTCGTGTGCGCGGTCGTACCGCCGCTGCACGGGACCGCCTGGCTGCTGCTCGTGCTCGCCGTGCTGCTCCTGGCCGGTGCGGTGCTCGGGTGGTCTCTCACGTGGACTCATCTCCAGAGCCGCATCGACGCGCTCGCATCGGAGGCTGCGGACGCCTACGAGACCTACACGCCGGTGCAGCTGAGTCAGACACCGCAGGAGGAGCTCGCCCGGGCGGACTCCCAGGCGGCGAAGGACATCACAGAGCGCTTCCCCGAGAACGACGGGCTGGTGCGGCGTCTGCGGATCGAGGCGGAGGTGACGGAGTTCCCGGACGACCTCACTGCTCCGCTCTCCGCGTTCCTGTCGGACTTCTCACACACGCGACTCGATGAGCCCCACGCACACCGCGCCTTCATGACGTTCTACCGGGCGGCTCGCGCGCTGGACGCGTGGATCCGCAGCGAGACCGACGTCATCGAAGGGCAGCGCGTGCTGGTCCCCGGTGATCGTCGCGACGGCGGCTGGCAGGCGTTCGGAGATGCGAAGCGAGCCGGGGAGGAGCGCGCGGATGCCTTCCTCGCGGCGCGTGCGGAATTCTCCCGCATCATCCTCGTGAGCCGCATCCTCGAGGACTGAGGGTCTCAACCAGGAAGACGGGGGCAGCCGACCCGAGGGTCTGGCGTCCGAGGCTCACCACCACGTGTCGGACGGCCCCGGTGGGGTCCGACGCTTGTGCTCGGATACCGAGAAGCGGCTCTGCAGAGTGAGGGAGACGGTCTCCGGGACGGCCTTCCCCTCGAGGAAATCGTCGATCTGCTCGTATGTGAGCCCCAGGGAGGCCTCATCCGTCTGCCCCGGCTCCCCGTCCAGCAGGTCCGCGGTGGGGACCTTCTTCCAGAGGCGGTCCGGGCTGCCGAGCGCACGGAGCATGGCGGCGCCCTGCCTCTTCGTGAGTCCCGTGAGCGGCATGAGGTCGGCGCCGCCGTCGCCGAATTTCGTGAAGAACCCCGTCACCGCCTCGGCCGCGTGGTCCGTGCCGACGACGAGTGCGCCCCTCTCCCCTGCCACGGCGTACTGGGCGATCATCCTCATGCGGGCCTTGACGTTGCCGCGGTGGAAATCGGGAAGAGGACGACCGGCCGCCGCATCATGGGTGTCGACGAGCACGTCCGTCGCGGGCTTGACATCGAAGTCGACGATCTCGTCCGGCCGTATGAAGTCGAGGGCGCTCGAGGCGTCGTCCGCGTCCGCCTGCGCTCCGTACGGAAGCCGCAGAGCATGGAAGCGTGCACGCACACCCTGCTGGCGGAGGTCCTCCGCCGCAAGCTGGCACAGCCGTCCCGCGAGGCTCGAGTCCTGCCCTCCGGAGATCCCCAGCACGAAACCGCGCGCACCCGTCCTCCGCGCGTACTCGACGAGGAACCGGATGCGCCTCTCGACCTCCTTGTGGGGATCTATCTGCGCCTGCACGCCCAGAGCTGCACGGATCTCTTCGGGACTGGCGGGCATGGAGGTCTCCTTACGCGTCGGGGACGATGTTGACGAGCTTGGGCGCCTTGACGATCACCTTGCGGATCCCTGCTCCGTCCAGTGCACGCTGCGCGCCCGGCGCTTCGCGGGCCATCCGCTCGAGTTCGTCCGCGCCGATGTCCGGGGCGACCTCCAATCGAGCACGCACCTTGCCCTTCACCTGGACGACCGCCGTGACGGTGTCCGCGACGAGGTGCTGGGGATCGGCTTCGGGGAACGGCTCATAGGTGAGCGACTCCGCATGGCCCAGGCGCTCCCACAGCTCCTCTGCGAGATGCGGAGCAAGCGGTGCCAGCATGAGCGTGAGCGGTTCGACCGCTTCCCGCGATGCGACCCCCGTCTTCGTGAGGTGGTTCGTGAGGACGATGAGCTTAGAGACGACCGTGTTGTTGCGGAAGTGCTCGAGGTCCTCGCGCACTCCGGCGATCGTCTGGTGGAGGACACGCAGCGTGTCCGTGTCCGCGGGCGACTCGTCGACGCGCAGGCCGCCGGTCTCCTCGTCCACGACGAGTCGCCAGACACGCTGCAGGAACCGATGGGCGCCCACGACCGCGCGCGTCTCCCACGCGCGTGACACCTCGAGCGGCCCCATCGACATCTCGTACACGCGGAACGTGTCCGCTCCGAACTGCTCGTACATCTCATCCGGGGTCACGACGTTCTTGAGCGACTTGCCCATCTTCCCGTACTCGCGGTCGACCTGCTGCCCACCCCACCACCACGTGGAGGTGCCGTCGTCCCCGACGCGCTCCTCGACCTCTCCCGCCGGCACGTAGGCGCCGCGCGCGTCGGTGAACGCGAATGCCTGGATGTAGCCCTGGTTGATGAGCTTGTGGAACGGTTCGAACGACGACGAGAAGCCCAGGTCGTAGAGGACCTTGTGCCAGAACCGGGAGTACAGGAGGTGCAGCACCGCGTGCTCGACGCCTCCGACGTACAGGTCCGCACCACCGGCGGGCTTCGCCGCGGTGGGCCCCAGCCAGTAGGCCTCGTTCTCCGGCGCGACGAACTCCCGCGCGTTCGTCGGGTCCGCATAGCGGAACTGGTACCAGGACGATCCGGCCCAGTTCGGCATGGTGTTCGTGTCGCGCCGGTACATGCGCGGGCCGTCGCCCAGGTCGAGTTCGACCTCCGCCCACTCGTGGTTGCGGCTGAGCGGCGCCTCCGGTTCGCTGTCGACGTCGTCCGCGGCGAAGGTGCGCGGCGAGAAGTCCGGGACCTCCGGCAGGTCGACGGGCAGCTGGTCGTCCGGGATGGCGTGCGGGGCCCCGGATTCGTCGTACACGATCGGGAAGGGCTCACCCCAGTACCGCTGTCGGGAGAACAGCCAGTCGCGCAGCCGGTACTGGGTGGACGGCTTCGCGAGCCCCTTCCCCTCCAGCCAGCCGAGCATCGCCGCCTTCGCCTCGTCGATGGTCGTCCCGTTGAGGTCGATCTCGTCGTTCGCGGAATTGATCTTCGCACCGTCGCCCGTGTAGACGGAGTCCTCATCGTGCTCCGCAGGCGGCTGCACCGTGCGGATGTACGGCAGGCCGAACGCCTTCGCGAAGTCCCAGTCGCGCGCGTCCTCCCCGGGCACACCCATGACGGCGCCGGTCCCGTAGTTCATGAGCACATAGTCCGCGACGAACACGGGCACTTCGGCCCCGGTCGCGGGGTTCTCGACGGAGGTCCCGGTGAAGACGCCGGTCTTCGTCCGGTCCTCCTGCCGCTCGACGGACGTCTTCGCGGCCGCAGCACGGCGGTAGGCGGCGATCGCCTCGGTCGGTGTCGCACCCTCGCCGCGCCAGGACTCCGGCACGTCCGCGTCCCACGCATCGACCGTGAGCACGTCGACCAGGGGGTGCTCCGGCGACAGGACCAGGTACGTCGTGCCGAACTGTGTGTCGGCACGCGTCGTGTAGACCTCGATGTCGACCGCACCGGCGGGGTAGCGGATGAGTGCGCCCGTCGACCGTCCGATCCAGTTGCGCTGCATCTGCTTGACGGCGTCGGGCCAGTCGACCAGGTCGAGGTCGTCCGCCAGCCGGTCCGCATACGCGGTGATGCGCATGTTCCACTGCCGCAGACGCCGCGTGAAGACCGGGAAGTTCCCGCGCTCGCTCCGCCCCTCCGGCGTCACTTCCTCGTTCGCGAGGACCGTGCCCAGCCCGGGGCACCAGTTGACGGGCGAATCGGAGATGTATGCGAGGCGGTGCTCCTGGAGGACCTCTTCGCGCTCCGCGTAGCTGAGGTCTGCCCACTCCCGGTCGTGCCCCGTGGGACGACCGGCTTCGAACTGGGCGATGAGCGTGTCGATCGGGCGCGCGGCACCTGCGCCGTCGCCGGCGTCCGGGTCGTACCAGCTGTTGAAGATCTGGAGGAAGATCCACTGGGTCCACCGGACGAACTCCGGGTCCGTCGTGGAGAACGTGCGGCTCTCGTCATGGCCCAGGCCCAGACGGGTGAGCTGACGACGCATGTTCGCGATGTTCTCCTCCGTCGTCACACGCGGGTGCTGCCCCGTCTGGACGGCGTACTGCTCCGCCGGCAGGCCGAAGGAGTCGTAGCCCAGCGCGTGCATGACGTTGTGCCCCAGCATCCGGTGGTAGCGGGCGAACACGTCGGTCGCGAGATAGCCCAGGGGGTGCCCGACGTGCAGGCCGCGGCCCGACGGGTAGGGGAACATGTCCATGAGGTAGACGTGCTCGCGGTCACCGGCGGGCCGGTCCGGCGCAGCATCGGCGAGGTGCCCCGTCGGATTGGGCGCGGCGAAGGTCTGCTCCTGCGCCCACCGGGCCTGCCATCTGCGCTCGATCCGATCCGCAAGCTCTGCGTCGTACCTGTGGTCGACGGGGCTCGTCTGATCGGATGGTGCGGTCATCGGCGGGGATCCTTCCGGAAGGGCGGGTCTTGAGACCCCTCCATCCTAGACCGCCGTGGCGCGATCCAGCTCGGGGCTGACCAGTACCTCTCGAGTTTCGTGACGGACGTTACGTCGCCGTAGGATGGGGGCCGACGCCAGACGTTTCCGCTGCAGAGAGGCACCCCGATGGAATCGACGACCATGCCGCAGACCGTGACGCCGGGTGACGGGATCGATTTCCGCACCGGTTCCTCGATCACCGACGTCCTGCTCGAGCGTGTCCAGGCCGATCCCGACGGCACTCTCATGCTGCGCGAATCGGCGCGGGGGCAGTGGGACGACGTGAGTGGGGCGCAGTTCCTCGAGGATGTCACCGCCACGGCGAAGGGCCTCATCGCCGCAGGCCTCGAGCCCGGCGGTCGGATCGCGCTCTTCGGCTCCACCTCCTACGAGTGGACGCTCTGCGATTACGCGATCTGGTTCGCCGGCGGTGTGACCGTCCCCTTCTACGACTCCTCCTCGCGCGACCAGCTGGCCTGGATGATCGAGGACGCGGAGGTGGGCTTCGGACTCGTGGAGTCGACGGAGCACGCGGACCGCGCCCGGGGCGGCGCGCAGGACGCCGGGATCGCCGCCGGCACCGTTCCCGTCTGGGTGTTCGCCGAAGGCGGGCTCGACGAGCTGCGAACATTGGGCCGCGACATCTCCGACGACGAACTCGAAGCCCGCCGGAAGGCCGTCACGGGCGACACCATGGCGACGCTCATCTACACCTCCGGCACGACCGGCCGGTCGAAGGGCTGCGTCCTCACGCACGGCAACTTCGTGGAGACTGTCGCATCAGCACAGCAGCATGTGCCCGAGGTGTTCCACCCCGGCTCCGTCTGCCTCCTCTTCCTCCCCCTCGCCCACGTGTTCGCCCGCTTCGTGCAGATGCTCGCGATCAACGTCGGCAGCGTGCTGGCGCACACCTCCGACCTCGGACGCCTCACGGACACCTTCGCCGAGGTGCGGCCCACCTACATCCTGGGTGTCCCCCGCGTCTTCGAGAAGGTCTTCAACTCCGCGCTCGCCACTGCGGAGGCCGGCGGCAAGGGCAAGATCTTCCGCGCCGCGCAGAAGACCGCCGTCGCGTACTCCCGGTCCTTGGACGAGGGCGGGCCCTCGCTCCCGCTCAGGGCGCAGCACGCGGTGTTCGACAGGCTCGTGTACAACAAGCTGCGCGAGGTCATGGGCGGCAGGCTCGAGTACGCGGTATCCGGCGGAGGCCCGCTGGGTGAGCACCTGGGGCACTTCTACCGCGGGATCGGCATCGACATCATCGAGGGCTACGGCCTCACCGAGACGACCGCGCCGGTGACGGTGAGCGTTCCGCACGACGCGCGGATGGGGACAGTCGGCAAGCCGCTGCCGGGCTGCGCGGTCGCGATCGCTCCGGACGGTGAGGTCCTCGCAAAGGGTGTCTGCGTCTTCCAGGGCTACTGGAAGAACGAGCAGGCCACGGCGGACACCTTCTACGACGACTGGCTGCGCACCGGTGACATCGGCGAGATCGACGCGGACGGCTTCCTCCGCATCACGGGGCGCAAGAAGGAGCTCATCGTCACGTCGTCGGGCAAGAACGTCGCGCCGGCACCGCTGGAGGACGAGCTGCGCCGCCACCCGATCATCGGCCAGCCGATGGTGGTGGGCGACAACCGGAACTTCATCGCCGCGCTGATCTTCCTCGATCCTGAGATGCTGCCGGGCTGGCTGTCGAACCAGGACCTGCCGGCGGACATGAGCGTCGAGGACGCCGCGGTCCACCCCGTCGTGCACGACGCGGTGGCGAAGGCGGTGGAGCGTGTCAACCGGAAGGTGTCACGTGCGGAATCGATTCGGGAGTTCCGCATCGTCCCAACCGTCCTGAGCGAGGAGAACGGCTATCTGTCCGCGAAGCAGTCGGTGAAGCGCCACCTCGTCCTCGAGGACTTCGACGGCGTCCTCGACGACATCTACGGTGCTGCCCAGGCCTCCTGACGCTCACCCCTCGTCCTGGGTGTCGTCCGGAGACCGGTCGGCTACCGGCCGAGGCCCTCGCCTGGTGCCCGCACGTAGACTGACGGTGGACCACCCGGCGGCCGGACCTCCGGCCGCCGGCCACCGTTGGGAGGGAGTGCGCGATGGCGGACATGAGTGCAGAGGAGCATTCGACGCGGGGAAGCTACGTGGCGGAGGGCCAGGAGTTCACGCGGGACACGCAGTACATCGAGGACCGGATCCTCGATGACCCTCAGGCGCGCTGGCCCGTCGAGGCCGACCGCTACCGTCTGGTCGCGGCCCGTGCGTGCCCGTGGGCCAACCGGACGATGATCGTCCGTCGGCTCCTGGGGCTGGAGGACGCGATCTCCCTGGGGATGCCGGGACCCACCCATGACGCCCGGTCGTGGACCTTCGACCTGGACCCGGGCGGCGTCGACCCGGTCCTGGGCATCGAGCGCCTGCAGCAGGCGTTCTTCACCCGCTTCCCCGACTATCCGCGCGGCATCACCGTCCCCGCGATCGTGGACATCCCGTCCGGTGCCGTCGTGACGAACGATTTCCCGCAGATCACGCTGGACTTCGCCTCGCAGTGGACCCGCTTCCACCGCGAAGGCGCCCCGGACCTCTACCCGGAGGCTCTGCGCGAGGAGATGGACCCGGTCATGAAGCTCGTCTACACGGAGATCAACAACGGGGTGTACCGCTGCGGCTTCGCCGGCGGGCAGGACGCCTACAACGCCGCCTTCGACCGGCTCTTCACCGCACTCGACACGATCGAGGCGCGCCTCACGACTCGCCGCTACCTCATGGGTGATCTCATCACGGAGGCGGATGTGCGGCTCTTCACGACGCTCGCTCGCTTCGACCCGGTCTATTACTCGCACTTCAAGTGCAACCGCCAGCGTCTGACGGACTTCCCCGCCCTGTGGGGCTATGCCCGTGATCTGTATCAGACTCCCGGATTCGGTGACACCATCGACTTCCAGCAGATCAAGGAGCACTACTACATCGTCCATGAGGACATCAACCCGACACAGGTCGTACCCGTAGGGCCGGACCTGTCCGGCTGGCTGGAACCGCACGGCCGGGAATCACTCGCGGATGCCGATCCGTTCGGTGACGGGACGCCGCCCGCCCCGCCACGGCCCGAGGACGTCGTCCCGCACGCGCACACCGCCGAGGCCTGGGTCGGCTGACTCGGACACCGGCGGGCTCGTGACCCGTACGGGTCACGCCCCCGACGGCGAGGTGCCGGGCACCTCGCCGTCGGGGGCGTCACTGTCCCTGCGGGCGCGGTTGCGGCGGACACGGCGCACCACCCACCACCCGATCGCGACCACCACGACGACGAGCACTGCTCGCTGGAACCAGCCCGCATACTCCTCGATGACCGCGTAGTTCTCCCCGACCCAGAACCCCAGGAGCACGAATACCGTGTTCCAGATGAGTGAACCGGCCATCGTGAGGAGCAGGAACCAGCTCTGGCTCATCCTCTCGATGCCGGCGGGAATGGAGATGAGGGAGCGGAAGATCGGGATCATCCGCCCGAAGAGCACCGCCTTGCGGCCGTGGCGGCCGAACCACGCAACCGTTCTGTCGACGTCGTCCGGGTCCACGAGCGGCAGCCGCTGCGCCCAGCCCGCGATCCGCTCGTGGCCGAAGGCGCGCCCCAGCCAGTACAGCGCAAGAGCTCCGACCACGGAGCCGATCGTCGCCCACGCGATCGCGGAGACGATGCTCATCTGCCCGAGGCTCGCGGTGAAGCCCGCCAGCGGCAGGATGAGCTCACTGGGGATCGGCGGGAAGAGGTTCTCCAGCGCCACGAGCAGTCCCACGCCGGGCGCACCGATCACCTCCATGACGCTCACGACCCACTCCGTGAAGCGGTCGGTGAACGACGGGGACTGCGCCGCGGCATCAGCAGCGGTCACGGAGAAGCGGGCGAGGACGCTCGTCGACACGGTCATGGGCGTCAGCATAGAGGCACCTGCTGGGCGAGGGATCCAGCCGGATGCAGGCCTCTGAGGCTCAGTCGCACGTAGGATGACACGCATGACTGCCACTGTGAATGCATCCGACAGGATCCTCACGACGTCGAAGCGGGACGCGGGTGAGGGTTCGGCCCAGAGATTCCTGCGTCGCCCCGGTGTCGCACACCTGCAGGCCACGCTGGAGCGGTACGGCCATCGACTGGGCAACCAGTTCGCCGCCGCGATCACGTACTTCCTCATCCTCGCGCTGGTCCCGATCCTCATGTTCGCGTTCTCCGCACTGGGCTTCTTCCTCGAGGTCGTCCGGCCGGACCTCATGGAGGTCGTGAGCGAGCAGATCTCCGAGACGGGCGGCAGCGCGGATATCGCTCAGATGCTCCAGCAGTTCCTCAGCGGCTGGCGCGGTGTGGGGATCGTCGCGATCGTGTCCGCCCTCTACACGGCGCAGGGGTTCATGGGGAACCTCAAGGACGCCGTCCGGTCACAGCTGTCCGACGAAGGGGTGCAGAAGGACCAGGACGGATTCGTCCCCCGCGTCGTCAACAACACGCTGACACTCCTCATCGTGCTCGTGGGTGCAGGACTTGCGATCTCGCTCACCATCGTCTCGTCGAGCCTCCGCTCCGTCATCGTGCAATGGCTCGAACTGCCCGGGTGGATGGGCCCGGTCTTCCAACTGGTGCCCCTCGTGGTGTCCGCCGCAACGTTCTGGCTGCTGCTGTTCCTGGTCTTCACCCTGCTGCCGTCGTCGCCGATCCCGCGCCGGACGAAGGCGAAGGGCGCGCTCGTCGGCGCGATCGCACTGGCGGTCATCGTCCGCTTCGCCACCCTGCTGATCGATCTCTTCTCCGGGTCGCCCGCAGCGTCCGTGTTCGGGCCGATCATCGCGATCATGCTGTCGCTCAACATCGTCGCCCGCATCATCCTCATGGTCGCCGCGTGGATGGGGACCGCAGGCGACGATTCGATGTTCCAGACGGTCGCCGAGGCGCCCCCGGCGGATCCGACGCGCAGGCCCGCAGACGACAGCCCTGCCGACACCGTCGTGGCTTTCGCGGCCGCATCCGCACTCATCGCCCTCACACTCGTGGGGTTCAACCGCTTCCAGTCCCCCGACAGGCGCCCGGAGCGCACGCACTGAGGCACACGGATCCGACAGGATGCCGTCGGCTCCGTCCCACGTGCGTACAATGGCCCCGACACCACCGTGGAGTGAAAGGGTTCGTCTCTTGACCGACCAGATCCAGGCCGCTGCCCAGACATGGGCCGCCAAGCAGAGCGCGGCGGAGGGGCTGACCCCCCTCGTCGGACGCCTCTACCGCGAGAACGACGTGCTGCTCACCGTGTACGGGCGCAGTCTTCTCAACAAGTCCGTCAACGGGATCATCAAGGCCCACCGCTATGCGCGCCACTTCGACGGTGCCGAACTCGATCCCGCGGACACGCTGACGATCGCGGCGCAGCTCATCGACATGGACCTGGGTCCCTGCACGATCGACCTCGGTCGTCTCGCCGCAGCGCAGCGCGACGGCGGGGGCGACCTCGCCGCCCTTCTCGCCGACCAGCTCTCCCCCGTCGCCGGTCAGGCCGCGGCGAACGAGGAGGAGCCCCGCGACGTCGTCCTGTACGGCTTCGGCCGGATCGGCCGCCTCCTCGCCCGCATCCTCATCGACCGTGCCGGCGGAACTGGCCTGCGGCTGCGCGCGATCGTCGTCCGCCGCGGCGGCGAGGGTGACATCGTCAAGCGCGCCTCGCTGCTGAGGCGGGATTCCGTCCACGGCAAGTTCGACGGCAACATCGTCGTCGACGAGGAGAACGAGACGATCCTCGCCAACGGCACCCTCATCAAGGTGATCTACTCGAACGACCCCTCCAGCGTCGACTACACGGCCCACGGGATCAACGATGCGATCATCATCGACAACACCGGCATCTGGCGCGACGACGAGGGACTCAGCAAGCACCTCGCCTGCCCGGGAGCCTCGAAGGTCATCCTCACGGCCCCCGGCAAGGGCTCCGTGAAGAACATCGTCTACGGGGTGAACTCCGACGCCATCCTGCCGGAGGACACCGTCGTGTCCGCCGCGTCGTGCACAACGAACGCGATCACGCCCGTCCTCAAGGTGATCAACGACGAGTTCGGTGTGGAGAACGGCCACGTGGAGACCGTCCACTCGTTCACCAACGACCAGAACCTCATCGACAACTACCACAAGGGCTCCCGCCGCGGTCGCGCTGCCGGGCTCAACATGGTCCTCACGGAGACGGGCGCTGCGAAGGCCGTGTCGAAGGCGCTGCCGGAGTTCGCCGGGAAGCTGTCCGGAAACGCGATCCGGGTGCCCACCCCGAACGTGTCGATGGCGGTCCTCAACCTCAACCTCGAGCGCGGGACGACGGTGGACGAGCTCAACACCTTCCTCCGCAGCACCTCGCTGCACTCGTCGCTGCGGAACCAGATCGACTACATCAACTCCCCCGAAGTCGTGTCGACGGACTTCGTCGGTTCGAAGCGCGCCGGGATCGTCGACGGCCTCGCCACCATCGTGGACGGTCGCCGTGTGGTCGTGTACGTCTGGTACGACAACGAGTTCGGGTACTCCTGCCAGGTCATCCGCTGCGTCGCGCAGATGGCGGGACTCGACCTGCCCGCGCTTCCCGCACTGCCGGCGCAGGCCTGATCGACCGGATCGGCTGAGGCCCCGTCACGATGACCCACATCCTCGCGATCGATGAGGGAACGACCTCGACACGTGCGGCCGTCCTCGATGAGGGCGGCCGCACGGTCGCGTCCGCGTCCCGTGAGTTCCGGCAGTCCTTCCCACAGCCGGGGTGGGTGGAGCACGACGCGTCGGAGATCTGGCGGGTGACCCGCGAGATGATCGGTCAGGTGCTGGGCACCTCCCAGCTCACCGCAGCGGACATCAGCTGCATCGGCATCACCGATCAGCGGGAGACGACGGTGGTCTGGGATCGCACGACCGGACAGCCCCTCGCTCCGGCGATCGTCTGGCAGGACACGCGCGGCGAGGACATCGTCGAAAGGCTGTCGGAGTCAGCGGACTCACGCATCACGGAGATCACCGGGCTTCCGCCGGCGACCTATTTCTCCGCCGTCAAGCTGCTGTGGATGCTGGAGAACGTCGAGGCGGTGCGCCGTGCGGCCGACGACGGCACCCTGCTGTTCGGGACCATCGATTCGTGGCTGATCTGGAATCTGACGGGTGGGAGCCGCGGCGGGCTCCACGTCACCGACGTGACGAACGCGTCACGGACGATGCTCATGGACCTCACGACACTCGACTGGTCGGACGAGATGCTGTCGCTCACCGGCATCCCCCGCGGCATCCTGCCGCGGATCCGCCCGTCGATCGGCGATTTCGGCGTGGTCGACGACCGCCATCTGCTGGGCGGTGTCCCGATCACCGGCGTCCTGGGCGATCAGCAGTCCGCTGCCTTCGGACAGTGCGCGTTCACTCCGGGTGCCACGAAGAACACCTACGGCACCGGGTGCTTCCTCCTCACGAACACCGGGACCGGTATAGAACGCGCAGGCGGAGGGCTCATCTCCACCGTCGCCTTCCAGCAGGAGGGGCACCCCGCGCAGTACGCTCTCGAGGGGTCGATCGCCGTCGCCGGTTCGCTGGTCCAGTGGCTGCGCGACAACCTGGGCATCATCCGCGATTCCGCGGAGGTCGAGGAGCTCGCGGGGTCGGTCGACGATTCCGGGGACGTGTATTTCGTCCCCGCGTTCTCCGGGCTGTACGCGCCTCGGTGGCGTGCCGACGCGCGGGGCACCATCGTGGGCCTCACCCGCTATTCCACGAAGGCCCACATCGCCCGGGCCGCAATCGAGTCGACGGTGTTCCAGACGACAGAGGTGATCGAGACGCTCCGCCGTGATTCAAGCTTCTCGATCACGTCACTGCGCGCAGACGGCGGGATGTCCGTCAATGACGACCTGCTCCAGTTCCAGGCGGACATCTCAGACTGCGAGGTGGTGCGCGGCGGGATCGAGTCCACCGCGATCGGAGCGGCGTTCGCCGCCGGGATCGGCCACGGGATCTACGCCGGCACGGAAGACGTCGAGGAGCTGTGGCAGGAGACCGGAGCGTGGACACCCACCATGCCGGTCGACGAGCGTACCCACCGGCGGTCCCGATGGGAGTCGGCAGTCGAGCGTTCGCTGGGCTGGGCCTGACCCGATCCGCGGAGCCTCACCGGACCGGCGGCCTCCGACCCCGCTTCGGTCTGATCAGCTGGGCACGTATCCGGCTTTCAGGTCGACCGTCTGTGGGAAGGGCTCGCCTGCGATCCACCGCTCCCAGTGCCCGAGGAACTGCACCGCGAGCCTGTCCGTCCATCCCTGTGTGTCACCCGACAGATGCGCGGTGATGAGGGTGTTCGGAGCGTCCCACAGGGGGTGCCCCGCCGGAAGCGGCTCAGGATCGACGACATCGAGACCAGCACCTGCGATCGATCCGTCATTCAGCGCTGCCAACAGGTCGTCGGTCACGGTCGACGCCCCGCGCCCGATGCTCACGAAGCGACCGGTACTCCGCATGGCGCGGAAGATCGTCGCGTCGAACAGGCCGCGCGTCTGCTCGGTGAGCGGTGCGGCGTTGATGAGCCAGTCGACGTCCCTCACGTGATCCGCCAGGTCCGCGGAGTCGATGATGTGGGAGAAATCCGCGTCTCCGTCGCGTTCTCGCGTGGCAGCGCCGATCACGTCCACGTCGAGAGCGCGCAGCAGACGGGCGGTCCTCCGTCCGATCCCTCCCGTCCCGACGATCAGGGCGCGAGTGCCTGCGACGGTCTCCGTCTCCCGCCGGTGCCAGACATGGTCGCGCTGGAGATCGAGGCTCTCCACGGAGCTCTTCGCGAACATGAGCACGACGCCCAGGACGTACTCCGCGATCGCCTGGTCGAAGACGCCGTGGGCGTTCGTCACGGTGATGTCGGATTCCACCAGACCGGGGAATCGCAGCGAGTCCACGCCCGCGCTCGCGGCATGCACCCATGAGAGCCGGTCGGCCGCAGGGAAGGCGTCCTCGAGTGCGGTGGAGAAGAAGTCCCACATGAGCAGGGCGTCGGAACCCGGCAGGGCGGAGGCGAGCGTGTCCGCCTCCGCCCATCGGACCTCGGCATCGAGGGCGTCGAAGGCCGCGGGGCGACCCTTCTCCGGGGTGGTGAGAATGGTGAGAACAGTCATGTCCTCATCTTCTCATCCGCTCCTCAGGCGTCCTCCAGCACGTTCCGCTCCACGGGCTCGTTCGACGTCGCGAGCGGTTTCGGGTCGATGAAGCAGGCGATGACCCCGCCCACGAGCGCAAGCGGCGCGATCCACAGGAACAGCGGCACGAGCGCGTCGTTGTACGCACCGACCACGAGGTCGTACATGGGTCCGGGCAGGTTCGAGACGATGTCCGGAGTGATGCTGTTCGCCGACCCCAGGTCCCCTGCTCCACCGGGAACAGCGCTGAGCCCCTCCTCGAGGTTCGCCATGAGCCGCGACGTGAAGAGCGTACCGACGAGCGACATGCCCAGGGTGCCTC
This sequence comes from Brevibacterium yomogidense, assembly GCF_016107685.1. Lineage (GTDB taxonomy): Bacteria > Actinomycetota > Actinomycetes > Actinomycetales > Brevibacteriaceae > Brevibacterium > Brevibacterium yomogidense. The sequence continues at coordinate 443,966 of NZ_JABASY010000002.1, read as the reverse complement.
CGACCTGCCGGAAGTAGTTGTTCGACGCGGTAGCCGTTCCGACCATCGCGACCGGGAAGGAGTTCTGCACGATGAGGACGAGCTGCTGGAGTGCGAGGCCCAGACCGGTGCCGAACACCGCGAGGAACACCATGAGCATCCAGATCGGGGTGGTGGGCGTGAGCGTCGACAGCAGGACCAGGCCCAGTGCCGCGAGGAACAGCCCTGCGATCGGGTAGCCCTTGTAGCGGCCGGTCCGTGCGATGAGGAACCCGACGGACGTGCCGACGACGAGCATCGAGGCCATGAGCGGGATCATCGACAGACCGGCGACGGCCGGTGACAGTTCGTGCGTCATCTGCAGATAGGTGGGCATGTAGGAGATCACACCGAACATGCCGACCGACAGGGTGATACCGGCGATCGACGCGAGGGTGAAGTTCCGATCCTTGAAGAGCCACATCGGGATGATGGGCGCGTCGACCCGGTTCTCGACGAACACGAAGGCGACGGCGGCGAGCACACCGGCGATGATGAGGCCGATGATCTGCGGCGAGGACCAGTCGTAGTGCGTCCCGCCCCAGGCGGAGATGAGCACGACGGAGCTCGTGAACACCGCGATGAGTGCGAGGCCCGAGCCGTCGACGGACCGTTCGCCCGTGCGCGTGCTGGGATCCTCACGGAAGAAGAGCGCTGTCGCGAGGATCGCCAGGAGACCCAGTGGCAGGGCCAGGATGAACGCCCACCGCCAGCCGGGGCCCTCCGTGAGCCATCCGCCGATCAGGGGGCCGGCGACGGACGACACGGCGAACACCGATCCCATGATCCCCATGTACTTGCCGCGCTGCCGGGCGGGGACGACGCTTGCAATGATCGCCTGCGACAGGATCATCATCCCGCCGCCGCCCACGCCCTGCACGACACGGCCGGCGATGAGCCAGCCCATCGACTGGGAGAGGAAGCCGATGACGGACCCCGCGATGAAGATGGAGATCGCCGTGATGAAGAGATTCTTGCGTCCCAGCTGATCGCCCAGCCTGCCGTACGCCGGCATGAGGATCGTCGAGGACAGCATGAAGCCAGTCTGGACCCACAGCATCTGGTCGACGCCGTTGAGCTCGCCGACGATCGTGGGCAGTGCCGTCGCGAGGACGGTCTGGTTGAGGGAGAACATGAACATCGCCAGCATGAGGCCGATGAAGAGGACGATGATCTGTCCGGTCGAGGGCTGGGCGGGTCCGCCGCCGGGGGCGGAGACGTCCGTGGATCGTTTCACAGTGGTCTCCGTCGCGATGATGTTGTGGGGGGAGCGTCTCACAGTCGGGTGCCTTCCAGGACAGAGCGGAAAAGTGCAAGTGAGTGGTCGAAGCGGTCCAGCAGGTCCTGCGGCGAGGGGTCCGCTTCCGGCGGTGGTTTCGGTTTTACGAAGGAGTGGCGCAGAGGTGCGAACGCGATGAGGACGATCATCCGCACGACATCGCGGGGCGGGGTGCCGTCGGGCAGGTCGAGCGCCTCGACTTCGTCGGCCAGCAGCGGCAGGAGTTCGTCGATGAGCAGAGTCGCAAGGGCGCTGCCCGCATCCGCGTTGCGCTGGACGAGCACGGGATTGCGCAGGAAGAGGATCCTGCGCATCCGCACGGTGTCCTCGTCGCCCAGGGAGTGGGAGAGGACATCGCGGACGACCCGCGCCGTCTCTTCGAGGACGCCCTGCGAGAAGTCCGCGGACGCCGCGGCTGTCTTCACCACTCGTTCATCGGGCCCACTCGCAGCGGTACCGATGATCGCGTCCTCCTTGCTGGCGAAGTAGTTGAAGAACGTTCGCTGTGAGACCCCCGCTTCGTCGGTGATCTGCGCGATCGTCGCAGCGTCGAGCCCGCGCTCGTAGCAGAGGCGGACAGCTGCGGAGTGGATGGCTTCACGCGTGAGGCGGGCCTTGCGATCGCGGAGGGATTCGCCTTCTGCAGGCGGAGGGTTCGTCGTACTCACTCGTTGAATTATGCACCCCCTGCATCCTTGCATCAAGTGCAAAGGTGCAGTGAGTGCAGGAGATGCGTCACAGTCACATGAGTTGGCGGATCCGCGCGCGCTGCTGCTCGAGGATCTGCAGCTGGTTGAGCAGAGCGGAGCTCGTCTCCAGATCGCCCGGGTCCGTCCGCTGGAGACGGGAATGCAGCTCTGATGCGATGCGCGCCATGTCGGAGTCGAAGAGTCTGGCGATGATCCCCCGCGAATACCGTTCGACTCCTGCGGCGTCCTCTGCGGGCAGCGGCTCCACGGACAGGGCACCCACGAGGGAGCGCACGCGGTCGTCACTCCGCGCCGCTGCGGCCTCCATGACCTTCTCCGGCCACCCGGAGGGGTCGGCCAGACCGGTGCGGATACCGCCCGCGTCCTGCATGCACACGTGCACGGAGCGCAGGTCCGGGTGGGTGAAGACTTCGCCGTTCAGCCCGTCGAAGAGGGTCGCGTTGACGAACTGCGGCTGCTGCAGCGCGACTTGGAGCGCACTCCTCTCGATGCGGACCGCGACCGGGTCGTACTCGGGAACGGGCGCCATCGGTCCCCCGAGTTCCTCGGCGTATGCCTCGATGCGCCCCGCCGTGGCCGGCTCGTAGGGGCTGCCCGGTGCGCCGCCCGGCAGCCCGCGGAGCCCGGGTGCACCCTGTCCGCCCGAGGCGCCCTGCCGCCGCGGGTCCCGACCCCTCGAGTCGTACCCTCCCTGGCCACGCACGTCCTGGCCACCGGGTCCCCGGCTTCCCGGCACCCGAGAACCGGACCCTCGGCCGGCCCCACCCGGTCTGCCCGGACCACCCGGCCCTGACCGGCCCGTGCGCCCGCCGCCGGCGGGCTTCGCACGGCGAACGGCCTCGGCGACCTCGTCGATGCTCACGCCCAGCTGGCCCGCGACGAACCGTTCGTACCCGGGCCGCATCGCGGAATCCCGTATGGACGCGACGACGGGCGCGGCAGCGCGCATCGCCCCGACGCGCCCCTCCACCGTCGACAGGTCGAAGCGCGCGATGGCTGATGTGATCGCGAACTCGAAGAGGGGCCTGCGCCCGTCCACGAGGTCGCGGACCGCCGCGTCCCCGTCCTGCGACCGCAGGTCGGAGGGATCACGGCCACTGGCCTCCACCGCGACGAACGTCTGGGCGACGAATCGCTGCTCCAGCTCGAACGCCTTGAGGGCCGCCTTCTGCCCGGCCTCGTCGCCGTCGAACGTGAAGACGACCTCACCCGCTCCGGTGGATTCGTCGCCCAGGAGGCGGCTGACGATCTTCGCGTGCTCCTCACCGAACGCGGTGCCGCACGTTGCGACGGCCTGCCCCACACCGGCGAGGTGCGCGGCCATCACGTCCGTGTACCCCTCGACGATGACGACCCGCTTCGACCGTGAGATCTCGCGCTTCGCAAGGTCCAGGCCGTAGAGCACCTGCGCCTTCTTGTAGAGCGCGGTCTCCGGGGTGTTGAGGTACTTGGGGCCCTGGTCGTCCTCGTAGAGCTTGCGCGCCCCGAACCCGATGGTGCGGCCGGTGACGTCGCGGATGGGCCACATGATGCGGCCGCGGAACCGGTCGTACACGCCGCGGCGCCCCTCGGACACCAGGCCCGAGGCGGCGATCTCCTCCGTTGTGAACCCCCGCCCGCGCAGCGCCCGCAGGAGGTTGTCCCAGCCCCGCGGGGCGTAGCCGACGCCGAACTGCGTGAGGGCCTGGGAGTCGAAGCCGCGGGCGGTGAGGTACTCGCGGGCGGTCTGCGCCTCCCCCTCCTCCATCTGACGACGGTAGAACTCCTCTGCGATCTGGTGCATCTCGACCAGCCGCTGGCGGCGGCCCACCTCTTCGCGGTCGGGTCCCTTCGTGCCCTCCTCGTACCGCAGCTGCACACCGGTCCGCTCCGCCATGCGCTCGACGGCCTCGACGAACGTGACGCCGTCCAGCTTCTGGAGGAACGTGAAGACGTCCCCCGATTCGCCGCAGCCGAAGCAGTGGTACATGCCCACCTGCGGGCGGACGTGGAACGACGGGGTGCGCTCGTCATGGAAGGGACACAGTCCCTTGAGCGATCCGACCCCGGCGGTGCGGAGGGTGACGAACTCCCCCACGACGTCGTCCAGTCGTGCACGCGACCGGACTTCGTCGATGTCCTCCCGTTTGATGAGACCCGCCATCAGAGCAGGTCCGACGCTCCGGCCCGCAGCCGGTGGTAGTGGGTCCACGCGGAATGGTCCGTGAGGGAGGCCACCTGGTCGATGACCGCGCGCAGCCGCTCCGCATCCGTGTCCGCCTCCGCGTGGTCCGCGGTGTAGAGGGGGTCCATCGCCTCCGGGTGGTCGTGGAAGAATTCCGCGACGGTCCGCAGGACGTCCGCCTGGATGTCCTGGAGCCGCAGCCGGTCGTCCGCCACCATGACGGTGACGGTCGCGAGTCCCTTGAGCACCGCGATCTCGTGCGCGGCCGTTTCCGGGACGACGAGGCTGCCGGCGTAGCGGCCCAGCGGCCCCCACCCGGACTCCTCGCGCGTCGCCGCTTCCGCAGTGGCCGCGAAGCGGCCGATGAGCTGGCTCGTCATGTGCTTGAGGGACGCCTGGTCGCGGCGTGACCCCGTGTATTCGCCCCGCGGCCAGTAGGAGGCTGCGCGCAGACGGTCCAGGGCCGTGACGATGTCCTCGTCGCGGGCTCCCGGGAGGTACCAGGCCCGCGTGATCTCGATGAGACGGTCGAGCGCATCGTCGTGCGCGAACGCCGTGAGCTGCAGGTGTCCGGCGACGATCGCATCCTCGACGTCGTGCACGGAGTAGGAGATGTCGTCCGCCAGATCCATGATCTGCGCCTCCAGGCACTGGCGCGTGTCCTCCCGCCCGTCGCGGTAGAAGTCGAAGACGCCGCGGTCATCCTCGTACACGCCGAATTTCCGCACGCGGGCGCCTTCCCGCCCCTCGGGCGCCTGGCTGCGCGGCCACGGGTACTTCGTGCACGCGTCGAGGGTGGCCCGGGTGAGGTTGAGGCCAGCAGGTCCCCCGTCGTCGGTGACGACCTTCGGCTCCAGCCGGGTGAGCAGGCGCAGCGTCTGCGCGTTGCCCTCGAACCCGCCGATGTCCGCGGCCAGCGCGTCGAGCACCACCTCCCCGTTGTGCCCGAACGGCGGGTGCCCGAGGTCGTGGCTCAGGCACGCGGTGTCGACGATCTCCGGGTCGCAGCCCAGGTACCGGGCGAGTTCGCGGCCCACCTGCGCTACTTCGAGCGAATGGGTGAGGCGGGTGCGGACGAAGTCGTCGCTGCTCGGTGAGACGACCTGCGTCTTCGCGCCCAGCCTGCGCAGACCGGACGAGTGGAGCACCCGCGCGCGGTCGCGCTGGAACTCCGTGCGGCGCGGGTTCTTGGGCGGCTCGTCGACCCAGCGCTCACGGTCGGCGTCGTCGTACTCGAACACTGGAGCGGGGATGTAGCGGTTCGCCACGTCAGCCTCCCGAGATGTCGAGTTCGGCGTCCGCGAGATCCGCGCACCACGACTCGTCCATCTCCCGGGTGTCTAGCCAGCCCTCCGGGAGGTGCGGACGCTTCGCCCGGGTCGTGCGGCCTCGGGAGCCCTCCGCGGCAGCGCCGGGATACGGCTGCGAACGGTCCAGTTCACCCAGCAGGGCGTCGAGCTCACCGAGCGAGGACACCTTCGCCAGCCGGCTGCGGAGGTCTCCGCCCACCGGGTAGCCCTTGAAGTACCAGGCCATGTGCTTCCGCAGGTCGCGGACGCCCATGAATTCGTCCGCGTAGTGGTCGACCATGTACTCACCGTGCAGACGGACCGCGTCGGCCACGCCGCCCAGGTCGGGCTGGTTGCGCAGCGGGTTGCCGGCCAGCGCGTTCTCCAGATCGCCGAACAGCCAGGGGCGCCCCTGGCACCCGCGGCCGATGACGACGCCGTCGCATCCTGTCTGCTCCATCATCGACAGCGCATCCTCGGCCGCGAAGATGTCGCCGTTGCCCAGCACGGGGATCTCATCCCCCGCCAGCCGGGAGACCTCCTCCTTGAGCTCGCCGATCGCCGTCCAGTCAGCGGTGCCGGAGTACAGCTGCGCGCAGGTGCGGCCGTGCAGCGTGATCGCGGAGACGCCGGCATCGACCCCGATGCGGGCCGCGTCGAGGTACGTGAGGTGGTCGTCGTCGATGCCCTTGCGCATCTTGATCGTGAGCGGGATCCCACCGCGCGAGGCCTCCCGCACCGCCGTGTGGATGATCGACGCGAAGAGGTCCGTCTTCCACGGCAGGGCGGACCCGCCGCCCTTGCGCGTCACCTTCGGCACGGGGCAGCCGAAGTTGAGGTCGATGTGGTCCGCCCGGTCCTCTTCGACGAGGAGGCGCACCGCCTGCCCCGTCGTCACGGGGTCGACCCCGTAGAGCTGCACGGAGCGCGGCGTCTCGAACGGCTCGTGGTGGATGATCCGCATCGTCTTCTCGTTGCGCTCGACGAGCGCGCGGGTCGTCACCATCTCCGTGACGTACAGGCCACCCCCGTACTCACGGCACAGACGCCGGAACGCGGTGTTGGTGATGCCGGCCATGGGCGCGAGCACGACGGGGGAGCTCAGCTCGATGCCCCCGATCCGCAGTGCGGGTCGGGTGGGCTCGGCGAGGGCATCGGGACGGAGAGCGGTCACAGCAGTCACTGGACCATTGTCTCCGATCGGTCAAACCGGCATCCGGACGGGGGTATGTGCTGGGGAAGACCGCCGCGGAGGCCCGCGGAACGGCCCGCGCAGGCACCCTTGTGACGCCCTGGCTGACAAAAGACGTCGCTGGTGACAGAGTGCAATCGTGACCGTCCTCCTCGCCGCAGCGCCGCTCCTCGCCGTCATCGCCCTCCTCGCCCTGGGTCGGGGAGCCGTTCCCTCCTCCCTCGTCGGCCTCGTGCTGGCCCTGGCCATCGGCTTCCTCGCCTTCCCCGTCGCCGGTGCGCTCATGGCCGCGGAGGGGCTCGATTTCCTCCCCGTCGTCGTCGAGGTCACGCTCATCCTGCTCACCGGCGTGGTGCTCGCGCGGCTGCTGGGGACGCTCGGGGCGATGGGCCGGATCAGCGACTGGGTGCTCGACGCCTCCCCCGGAGCGACGGCCGGCGCGGTGCTCGTCGTCTTCGGCATCATCCCCTTCGCGGAATCCGTCACCGGTTTCGGCATCGGGATCACCGTCGGCATCCCGATCCTCGTGCACCTGGGTTACTCGATCCGGAAGGCCGCGGTACTGGGCCTCCTGGGCATGGTCGCAGCCCCCTGGGGCGGACTGGCACCGGGAGCCAAGGTCGCTTCGGGTCTGCTGGGGCTCTCGCTCACGGACCTGGGCATCACCACCTCGTACTACAACGTCGTCCCGGTGACGGTCGCCGTCCTCGTCGTCACGTTCGCAGTGCGGGATCGACTGGCTGGCTTCCTCTACAGCCTGCTCGCCGGGGTCGTGCTGAGCATCGGCATCTGGAGCTTCAACACACTCGTGGGGACACCACTCGCCGGTGTGCTCGCGACCCTGCTGGTCGTCGTGGTGCTCCTGGGCGCCTTCCGAATGCGCGGCGCACAAGCGGGGTTCGACCGGGAGCTGGGGCTGGCGCTGGTGCCCTACGGCGTCCTCACCGTGGGGCTGCTGCTGTGCAGCGGCATCGCGGCGCTGTGGCCGCACCCCGTCACGATTCTGCTCACGTCACCACCCGTCTGGCTCGCCGCCGCGTGTGTCGCCGCGGTGATCCGTTTGGCGAACCGCGGGCCCGGGGCAGCCGCAACGGTGCGGGAAGGGACTCGCTCCTGGGTCCCGGTGGGCCTGTCCACGGCGGCGTTCATGATCATGGGGTGGTCGCTGTCCGTCTTCGACATGAGCACCCGGATCGGAGAGGCCCTGTCCGGACTGGGCGTGTGGACCGTCCCGGCGCTCGGCATGGTCGGCAGCATCCTCGCAGGATCCATCACCGGGTCGCTGTCGATGTTCGCGACGACCTTCGGATCGATCGCGTCGATCACGGGCTCACCGGAGCTGCCCGTGGTCGCTGCGGGGATGGCGGCCTCCGGCATGGCGAACGGAGCGTCCCCTGCCCGTGCAGCGCTTGCGATCGCCGTCGCGGTCGCAGCGCTGCCCGCGGGAGCCGGGACTTCGCGGGACGACACCGAGGACTCCCCGGAGGCCGTCACGCAGGAATCACTCACGTCCGCCCAGCGGCGCTCCGCGGAGAGCGCGGTACTGGGCTGGGTCGTCGTCCTGTCCGGTGTGAGCGCAGCGGGAGTCGCCGTCGCCCTCACACTCACCACCTGAGGCGACGCCGCCCACCTGAGGTGTCTCCGTCCACCCGCGGTCACCCCGTCCATCCGAGGTCTCACCGCTGAAGACGACGACGGCCTCCCCCGCACTGTGCGGAGGAGGCCGTCCGGACCTCGGGCGAGGAGGGCGAGCGTCAGCCCGCCAGCCCTGCGGCGATGTACGCGGGGACGTCTGCGATGGCAACGCGCTCCTGCGTCATGTCGTCGCGCTTGCGGATCGTCACGGCCCCGTCGTCCAGCGAGTCGAAGTCGTACGTGATGCAGAACGGCGTGCCGATCTCGTCCTGGCGGCGGTAGCGGCGGCCGATCGCGCCGGCGTCGTCGAAGTCGACGTTCCAGTTCTTCCGCAGCGTCGCGGCGAGCTCGCGAGCCTTGGGGCTCAGCTTCTCATTCCGCGACAGCGGCAGCACCGCGGCCTTCACCGGTGACAGGCGGGGGTCCAGCTTGAGGACGATGCGGGTGTCCGTGCCGCCCTTCGTGTTGGGTGCCTCGTCCTCCGTGTACGCGTCGACGAGGAACGCCATCATCGCGCGGGTCAGACCGAAGCTGGGCTCGATGACGTAGGGCGTGTACCGGTCGCCCGTGGCCTGGTCGAAGTACTGCAGCTTCGTGCCGGATTCCTCCGTGTGGCGGCCCAGGTCGTAGTCGGTGCGGTTCGCGATGCCCATGAGCTCGCCCCAGTCGGAGCCCTGGAACCCGAACTTGTACTCGAGGTCGATCGTGGCGTCCGAATAGTGGGCGCGCTCACCGTCCGGGACGTCGTACCGGCGCAGGTTGTCCGCGTCGACGCCCAGGTCGATGAACCAGTCCCAGCAGGCTTCGACCCATTCCTCGTAGTAGCGCTTCGCATCGTCCGGGTGGACGAAGTACTCGATCTCCATCTGCTCGAACTCGCGGGTGCGGAAGATGAAGTTGCCGGGGGTGATCTCGTTGCGGAACGCCTTGCCGATCTGGCCGATGCCGAACGGCGGCCTCTTCCGCGCCGCTGTCACGACGTTGTTGAAGTTCACGAAGATGCCCTGCGCCGTCTCCGGACGCATGTAGTGCAGTCCCTCTTCGTTGTCGACCGCGCCGAGGTAGGTCTTCACGAGTCCGGAGAACTGCTGCGGCTCCGTCCAGTTGCCCTCCTGCCCGGTCTCCGGGTCACGGATGTCCGCGAGGCCGTTCGCGGGCTCGTGGCCGTGCTTCGCGACGTAGGCCTCGATGAGGTGGTCTGCGCGGTACCGCTTGTGGGTGTGGAGGGATTCGACGAGCGGGTCGACGAACGTCTCGACGTGGCCGGAAGCCTCCCACACCCGCCGCGGCAGGATGATCGAGGAGTCGAGCCCCACCATGTCCTCACGACCGCGGACGAACGTCTGCCACCAGAGCGACTTGATGTTCTCCTTGAGCTCGACGCCAAGCGGACCGTAGTCCCACGCCGAACGGGACCCCCCGTAGATCTCACCCGCCTGGAAGACGAATCCGCGCCGTTTGGCGAGAGTGATGACGGAATCAAGGGTCGATGCCACTGAAGTGCTCCTCATGGGGTCGTTGTGAACCGCTGGCTGCTGTTCGATCGGACACAACCCTACAGATCTGGAGGCCTCCGCGTCTCACCCCGTGTAGAATTGCTGTTTGCGGCCTCCGTGCATGAGACGAGCACTTTCGGCCGAACCCCGCGCACCCGCCACCGAAGACCACTGCGGACGTGCGCGCGCTACGTCTTAGGAATGAGCTCACCCATGCCAGAAACACCGCACACGATCGACGCCGAAAACCGGACGGCCGCCTCGGAGGCCTCCGCTTCCGACGCCGTCGCTTCGGACGCCCCCCTCTTCGAGGTCCCCGCCGCCGAGGCGCCCGCAGCGGCCGAATCCCCGGCACCTGCAGCGGCCCCCGCCGCAGGCGACGCCCCCGCACCCGCCGAGGCCCCCGACGCAGGCGACGCCGACGCTGCCTCCGAAACGGCTGCCGCGGACGAGGTCCCCCAGGCCGCCGCCGACGAGGAGCGGACCGGCTTCGCCGCGATGGCGCTCCACCCCTCCGTCGCCGCCTCGGTCGTCGACCTCGGGTACGAATCCCCGTCGCCGATCCAGGAGCGCACGATCCCCGCACTCCTCGAGGGCCGCGACGTCATCGGGCTCGCGCAGACCGGCACCGGCAAGACTGCCGCGTTCGCACTGCCGACCCTGTCCGCGATGGCGGACCTGGGCCGCGCGAACGACGGTCCCCACGCCCTGGTGCTCACACCCACCCGTGAGCTCGCGATCCAGGTGGCCGAGGCGTACTCGTCGTACGCCGCCCACCTGTCCGACTTCTCCGTCCTCCCCATCTACGGCGGTCAGTCGTACGGACCGCAGCTGGCAGGCCTCCGCCGGGGTGCGCAGGTCGTCGTCGGCACCCCCGGGCGTGTGATCGACCACCTCAAGAAGGGATCCCTGAATCTGGCGTCCCTGCGTCACTTCGTCCTGGACGAGGCGGACGAGATGCTCAAGATGGGCTTCCAGGAGGACATCGAGGAGATCTTCGCGGCGACCGGCTCCACCCGCCAGGTGGCACTCTTCTCCGCCACGATGCCGGGATCCATCCACCGCATCACGAAGAAGTACCTCAACGACCCCGTCGAGGTCCGCGTCGACTCGAAGACGACGGCGGGCGCGAACATCCGCCAGCGCTTCCTCACCGTCATGCACTCGCACAAGCTCGATGCGCTCACCCGCGTGCTCGAGATCGAGGAGTACGACGGCACCATCATGTTCGTCCGCACGAAGCAGGCGACGGAGGAGCTCGCGGAGAAGCTGCGGGCACGCGGATTCACCGCGTCCGCCATCAACGGCGACATCCCCCAGCAGGCGCGCGAGCGCACCGTCGAACAGCTGCGCAACGGCAGGATCGACATCCTCGTCGCCACGGACGTCGCCGCACGCGGCCTGGACGTCGAGCGCATCGAGCTGGTCGTCAACTACGACATCCCGCACGACACGGAGTCCTACGTCCACCGCATCGGGCGCACCGGCCGCGCCGGCCGTTCCGGTGAGGCGATCCTCTTCGTCACCCCGCGTGAGACCCACCTGCTGCGTCAGATCGAGAAGGCGACCCGTCAGCGCGTCGAGAAGCTCGAGCTGCCGACGGTCGAGCAGCTCACGAACAGCCGTGTCGCCCGGTTCGCCGGCAGGATCACGGAAGCTCTGTCCGGGTCCGACCTCAGTGAGGTCCGTCCCGTCATCGAGGACTACATCCAGACGCACGACGTGCCGGCGGAAGAGGTCGCGTCCGCGCTGGCCGTCCTCCTGCTGGACGGCGAGTCGCTCACAGCGGACCCGCTGCCGGAGCCCAAGGCCCGCGCAACGCGCAACGAGCGCGGCGGCAGCCGGTCGAACGCCGGCATGCGCACCTACCGGATCGCGGTGGGTCGCAACGACCGCGTGCAGCCGGGCGGGATCGTCGGAGCGATCGCGAACGAGGGCGGGCTCACCTCCGCGCAGATCGGTGCGATCGACATCCGGGCCACCCACTCGCTCGTCGACCTGCCGGAGAATCTGTCGGAGAGCACCCTGGGCCGCCTGTCACGGACGAAGATCCAGGGCCGGCCGATCGACATCCGTCCCGACAAGGGCCGCCCGGGACGCCCGTACTCGAAGCGGCCGCACGAAGGCGGCGATGCACGCGGGAACCGTTCGGACCGTGGCGGGTACCGTGGTGATCGCACGGACGGACGCAAGCCCGGCAGGCCCGGCGGTCGCGACGTGAGCCGTGCGGACGCGAAGAGGTCCTTCCGCCGCAACGACTGACGCGTGCCGCTGATGTCCTGACGCAGTGTCCGTCCTCCCTCACCTCACACTTCTGACGGAGGATGGCCCCCATGACCGCACTCGTCGTCTCCCTCCACCGGTACCCCGTCAAGGGCTTCCCGGCGGAGGGAGTCCCGCGGGCATCGCTGGAGCCCGGCGCCGGTATCCCCGGTGACCGGGTTCTCGCCGTCTCGGACGGCACGGCCCCCACCGTCCCGGGGACCTGGAACCGGTGGTCGCACTTCTTCGCCCTCAAGAAGCGGCCGGATCTGGCCGCGTGGTCAGTCCTGACACGTGACGACGGCTCAGTGGCCCTCACCCCGCCTGCATCCTCCGCCCCGATCCTCATCGATCCGACCGATCCCGATGCGCGGGACGCGGCAGCCGCACAGGTGGCCCACCATCTTCCGGGTGCGGATCCGGACGCCGTGGGTATCATCACCGCGTACACGCCCCGCGCGGGTCAGGGGATGTTCGACAGCGAGCACGGGCACGTGAGCCTCATCTCGCTCTCGACACTCCGAGCACTCGCACAGCAGACCGGGGCTGCGATCGATCCCCTGCGCTTCCGCGGCAATCTTCTGGTCGACGGGTGGGAGCCGTTCGAGGAATTCGACCTCATCGGCGCAGTCGTCCGCATCGGCGGTGCGCGGCTGCTCATCCGCCAGTCGATCGAACGGTGCACGGCGACGACGGTGGGTCCCCGCACCGCAGCCTCCGACCTGGGTGTCCCCCGCATGCTCGCCACGGAGTTCGGGCACATCCACTGCGGTGTGTACGGCACGGTCCTCTCCCCCGGCGAGGTGCACCCCGACGACCCGATCATCCTCGAGTCCCGGACGACGGACGACCCGCTCCCGGCTGCTACAGGGCCGCGATCCATGAGCGTGGTCGATTCCGCTCCGCTGGAGGACGGCCGACACCTGCTGCGCCTGCACGACCCGTACCGCTGGTTCCCCGTCCACTGGGAGCCGGGACAGCATGTCCGCGTCCACCTGCCGGTAAACGGTCGACACACCTGGCGCACCTACACCGCAGTGCTTGCAGACGGAAGCGGATTCTCGCTCATCATCGGCGTCCGGGGCGCCGTGTCCACAGCGCTCTCACGACTGATGCCGGGCGACCGGCTCACCGTCTCCGGTCCCTTCGGGGCGCTCACCGCGGCGCGTGTCGCCGCGACAGTCGACGAGGCTCAGTCCCGCGACTCGCAGCCACCCGATTCGCACCTCCACGACCCGCGCACCCGCGGTTCCCTGACCCTCGTCACCTCGGGCGTCGGCATCACGACGGCGCTCTCCCTGCTCCCGGGGCTGCCACACACCCTCCCCGTGACCCTCCTCCACATCGACCGCGCTGCGGATGAGGGCGCGCGGGCGAGCGTCGACGCACTGCGTCGACTCGCTTCCGCCCCCGCCCGGTCCCTCACCGTCTGGGACACCGCGACCACGGGCCGGCCGGGCGAGGCCGACCTGGCAGCGGCGGTGACCGGCGCCTCGGCGGTGGTGGTCTGCGGGGGCGCGGAGTTCGTCGCCGCGACGACGGCGGTCACCGAAACGGCAGGGGTCCCGTCGACCCGTATCCACCGCGAGGCCTTCACCTCCCCCGTCGACGACTTGGACGACCGACTGCAGGACTTCCCGCCCGCGGTCGTCGAACGACCCGACGGCACGCGGCTCACGTGGACACGCGACGACGGAACACTGCTCGACGCCCTGGAGGCGGACGGTGCGCGCATCCCGTTCACGTGTCGGTCGGGCTCCTGCGGCACCTGCACGATCGCAGTCGACGACCCCTCGTCCACCGTCCAGGTGCTCGACGCCACAGCGGACCCGGGACCCGGGCGAGTGCTGGCCTGCTCGAGTGTGCCCGTCGGCGTCCTCAGGATCCTGCGCGAGGACTGAGCCCGGAAGGAGGACTGAGCGCGGAAAGACCGCGGCCCCCACCGAGCACCGGTGGGGGCCGCCGTCCGCTCGCCTCACGCGAGCATGGTGCGGTACTGCGGGAAGCGCTCCAGGTAGCGATCCACATAGCTGCACATCGACCGGATCTTCGCGTCGTCGCGCGCGAAGAGCGCAAGCGCCTCCGTCACGAGCGTGCGCGCCCATCCCTGCCGGGAGTAGGCCTCGTCGATGATCGTGTGGAGGATCGTCCGCACGTCGCCGTCCATCCTGTATTCGAGGAACCCCACGAGCACGGGCGTGTCGCCCGACAGGTCGCGGATGACGATCCGCATGCGATCCTCTTCCTCAGTGACGTCGTATCGCGTCGGGACCTTCGTCGGCTCAGCCATGGAACACGTCACTCCTCCGTCAGTCGGCGCCCTTGGCGGGACCGGTGGTCGCCGCCGTCTTCCTCGACATCCTCTTCTCAAGGTACCGCGCAATGCCCGCGACCACCATGTTGATGAGAATGAAGATCACTGCTCCGACGATGAACGTGGGCAGCAGGTTGTTGTAGGCACGCCCGATCGAATTCACCTGGTAGAGCAGGTCCTGGTAGGTGACGATGAAACCCAGTGCGGAGTCCTTCAGCAGCACGACCACCTGCGCGATGAGCGTGGGCATCATCGCCCGGATCGCCTGCGGCATGAGGATCATCCGCATCGTCTGGGCGCCGCGCATGCCGATGGACATCGATGCCTCGCGCTGTCCGCGCGGCACAGCGAGGATGCCCGCACGGATGATCTCCGCGATCACCATGCCGTTGTACAGCGTGAGGCCGATGACCACGGACCAGAACGAGCCGATCTCATTCCCGAACAGCAGGAACATCGCGAAGATGAGCAGCAGCACCGGAACACCGCGGAAGATCTCGAGCACGATTGTCGACGGCAGCGAGATCACCTTCTGCGGGGCCAGCCGCAGCAGTGCGAACGTGACACCCACGACCAGCGCCAGGATCGTCGCGACGATGGCCACCTTGATCGTCGCCCACATACCCGTGAGCAGCGCCTTCTGGATGACGGCGTAGGAGAAGGGCTCCCACTTGGCAGCCGTGAGCTGACCGGCGTCGGAGAACTTCCAGCCGATGAACGCGATCAGCCCCAGCAGCAAGATGACGGACAGGATCGACAGGCCGACGTTCATCCGGCGCGCGCGGGGCCCCGGCTCGTCGAACAGGACCTGAGTCGGTGCACTCATCGGACGATCACCAGCTTCTTCTCGAGGTATTCGAAGACGCGACCGATCCCGATCGCCAGCACCAGGTAGACGAGTGCGGTGGCGAGCAGCAGCGGGATGACGATGTCGCCGCGGACCTCGATCGCGTTGCGCATCGCGGAGATCAGCTCACGGTTGTTGAAGGCCGACGCGATCGACGTGTTCTTCAGCATCGCGATGATGACACTGCCCATCGGCGGCAGCACGGTGCGGAATGCCTGCGGCAGCACCACGAAGCTCAGCACCTGGCCGAACCCCAGGCCGACCGCGCGTGCGGCCTCCGCCTGCCCGACCGGGACGGTTGCGATGCCGGAGCGCAGCGTCTCCGCCACGAAGCACGACGTGTAGGCGATGAGCGCGATGTTCGCGAGGACGAACGAGTTCATCGCGGCGGTGCTGCCGAAGCGGATGTCGAGGTACGGGAGGCCGAACACGCAGAAGAACATCACGAGGGTGAGGGGTGTGTTCCTCACGACGTTGACGTAGGTCGCGGCTGCGCCCCGCAGTACGGGCGTGGGTGACACGCGCATCGCCGCGAGGATCGTACCGCCGATCAGGCAGCCGATCAGCGTCACGCCGAACAGCGACAGCGTCCCCCAGGTTCCGTTGAGGAACATCTGGATGAGCGGATTCACAAGAGTCTCTCGTTCTCCCTGACCGGTGGGCGGATCGGCCCGGCGGCCGCGCTGTGCGACCGCCGGGCCTCATCCGCCACCGGTGCGGATGTGGAAATCGATGCGGAGTCAGTACCGATCGACGGAGGGCTGCTCGACACCCGAGGAGTCGCCGAGCGTGTACTCGAACGCCTCCGTCCACGTGCCGTCCTCCATCGACGCCTCGAGCGCATCGTTCACGGCGTCACGCAGGGCGTCGTCGTCCTTCGGCAGACCGACGCCGTAGGGCTCTTCGGTGAACGGGTCGCCGACGACCTTGAACTCACCTTCGTACTGCGCCGCGTACCCGCGGAGGATCGCGTCATCCGTGGTGACCGCGTCCACCGAACCGGACTGCAGGTCTGTCACGCACTTGGAGTACGCGTCGTAGGTCACGAGCTCCGCCTCCGAGTACTCCTCCTCGATGTTCTGCGCCGGTGTCGAACCGTCGACGGAGCACACGCGCTTGCCCGCGATGTCGTCCGGACTGCTGATGTCCGAATCCTCCGCGACGAGGAGGTCCTGGCCCGCCACGTAGTACGGGCCGGCGAAGTCCACGACCTTCTTGCGCTCGTCGTTGATCGTGTAGGTCGCGACGATCATGTCGACGTTCCCCTGCTGGAGGAACGGCTCACGGTTCGCGGACACCGTCTCGACCCACTCGATGTCATCGGGGGCGAAGCCCAGTGCGGCGGCCGTGATCTTCGCGATCTCGATGTCGAAGCCTTCGGGGATGTCGGAACCGGGCTCCACATTGCCCAGTCCGGGCTGGTCCTTCTTCACGCCGACCTTGAGGGTGCCCGAGGAGTCCGCGGACTCCCACGTCGGACTGTCCGAGAGGTCCACATCCTCCGCGACGGTGTATTCGGGGGCTTCCGCGGCGCCCTCGCCACCGCCGGCATCCGGGGTGCCCTCCTGGCCGCACGCGGTGAGCGCGAGCAGGCCGACGGCTGCGCCGGCGACGATGGTGCTGAGCTTCTTCATGTTCTCTCCTTGTCAGAGCGTGTGTTCCGTCTGCGTCGACGGAGGGGGTGCCGGTGAACGGACGGAGGCGTCCGCCACCGGTGGATCACTGGGTGAGGAGCTTCGAGAGGAAGTCCTTCGCCCGGTCGGACTGCGGGTTCGTGAAGAACTCCTCCGGGCCCGCCACTTCGACGATCTCGCCGTCGGCCATGAAGACGACGCGGTGAGCGGCCTTGCGCGCGAAGCCCATCTCGTGGGTGACGACGACCATCGTCATCCCCTCCTGCGCCAGTTCGACCATCGTGTCGAGGACCTCGTTGATCATCTCCGGGTCGAGCGCCGAGGTCGGCTCGTCGAAGAGCATGAGTTTTGGCTTCATCGCGAGCGACCGGGCGATCGCGACGCGCTGCTGCTGCCCGCCGGACAGCTGCGCAGGATACTTCTCCGCCTGATGACCGACGCCCACGCGCTTGAGCAGCTGCATCGCAAGCTCATCCGCCTCCGCCTTCTTCAGTCCTCTCACCTTGGTCGGGCCGAGGGTCACGTTCTCGAGGATCGTGAGATGGGCGAAGAGGTTGAACGACTGGAAGACCATGCCCACGTCGGAGCGGAGCCGCGCCAGTGCAGCACCCTCCTCCGGCAGCTTCTTCCCGTCGATCGTGATGGTTCCGGCGCTGATGGTCTCCAGGCGGTTGATCGTGCGGCAGAGGGTCGACTTGCCGGACCCGGAGGGCCCGATCACGACGACGACCTCGCCGCGCGAGACGTTCAGGTTGACGTTCTTCAGGGCGTGGAAGTCTCCGTAGTACTTCTCGACGTCCTTCATCTCGACAAGGGGCGCACCCGTGTCGCTGGTCACGTTCGTGGTCATGGCGCCAAGACTACTCACAAGTGGCTTCCAGGGGCATCTCAGATTGGCGATTTGTGCGTGTCCCACATAAATCGAAACACAATCGTCATCATTCCCGACCATGTACGGAGGAGCGCCCTGCGCCCATCTCCCGTCTCAGGAGGCGAGACATCCCTGCCGATCCGCGCCCAGTCGGGCAGATTCGCTTCCCAACACGACACTTCCGCGCATAATGAACCGGACCCCACACAACGACCGCCCCCGCGATCACGAAGGAACTCACACAATGGCGTCAGACTCCGCCCGCCACGGCACTCCGTCCGCCGGACACATGATCGTCCGCTCGCTCGAACAGCACGGCGTCGAACGCGTCTACGTGATCCCCGGAGAGTCCTACCTGGACGTCCTCGACGGCCTGCACGGATCGAGCATCCAGACGGTCGTCTGCCGCCACGAGGGCGGTGCGGCGTACATGGCCGAGGCCGATGGGAAGATGACGAGCCTCCCCGGCATCGCCATGGTGACCCGCGGTCCGGGTGCCGCCAACGCCCACGTGGGGCTCCACACCGCGTGGCAGGATTCGACCCCCATGGTGCTGTTCGTCGGCCTCATCCCCTTCGAGCACCGCGAGAAGGAGGCGTTCCAGGAGTTCGACCCCAAGGCGTGGTTCGACACCGGGGCGAAGCGCGTCATGGTGCTCGACCACCCGGAGCGCGCGTCGGAGATCGTCGCGGAGGCCATTTTCGCCGCGAACTCCGGGCGCCCCGGCCCCGTGGTCGTCGGTCTTCCCGAGGACGTCATCCGCGAGCCCCACGAGGACTTCGTGCACCCGGAGATCCCCATCGCCACCGGCGGCATGACGGTGACCGACTGGAAGGCGCTCAAGACCGCGCTCGATCACTCCGACCGTCCGCTGTTCGTATTCGGCGGCAATGACTGGTCGCACGAGGCCGCCGACGAATTCACGCGGTGGCTCGAGGACCACAACCTCCCGGCTGCAGCCGAATGGCGCTGCCAGGGCACCGTCCCGTTCGGCTCGCCGTCCTACGTGGGGCCCCTGGGGTACGGTCGCCCGGACTTCACACAGAGCCTCATGGACGAATCCGACCTCCTCGTGTTCGTCGGCACGGTGCCCGGAGACGTCATCACCGATGGCTTCACCGTCCGTCAGAACTGGGACAAGACGAACTTCATCGTGACGATCGACCCCTCCCTCCGAGGCCGGTCCGGGCCCGTCACCCACCAGATCGTCGCGAAGCCGGACCCGTTCGTCCGCGACCTCGTCCGCATGGACCTCCCCGTGCGCGACACGTGGCGTCAGTGGACGAACCGTCTGCGGCAGCAGCAGGTCGACTTCTCCACACCGCCGTCCGCGACACCCGGAGAGGGGCAGGCCCGCATGGCCACGCTCATGGCCGGACTCGTCGAGCGCCTCGAGGAGGACGCGATGGTGACCTTCGGCGCGGGAGAGCACACGAACTGGGCTCACCGATACTTCCCGACCAACGGGTACGCCTCGATGCTCTCCGCCCGCAACGGGTCGATGGGCTATTCCGTCCCCTCCGCCATCGCCGCCTCCCTGCGCTTCCCCGACCGCCAGGTCGTGTCGATCGCCGGCGACGGCGAGTTCCTCATGAACGGGCAGGAGCTCGCGACGGCCGCCCAGTACGGCGCGCACCCCCTGGTCGTCGTGATGGACAACCAGGAGTACGGGACCATCCGCACCCACCAGGAGCGGGAATACCCGGACCGAGTGTCCGGCACGCAGATGGTCAACCCCGACTTCGCGCTCATGGCGGAGGCATTCGGGGGGACCGGCGTGCGCGTCGAGCACGACGCGGACGTGCCGGCGGCGCTCGACACGGCGTTCGCCGCGATCGACGAGGGCCGCTTCGCTCTCATCCACATCATCGTCGAGCAGCGCGTGAAGGCGTACTGACATGAGCGAAGGAGCCTCCCCCATGCCCTCACCGCTGTCGGGCTATCCCATGCGGTCCTACGACAAGCTGCGCTACGCGGACACGGACCGGCAGGGACACGTGAACAACGCGGTCTACTCCACGTTCTTCGAGACGGGACGCGTCGAGCTCATGCACCAGCTGCGGCAGGTCGCGGCGGATCCCGCACGGGACTTCGTCCTCGCGAAGATCACCATCGAGTACCTCAAGGAACTCCTGTGGCCCGGTGACGTCGAAGTGGGTTCCCGTGTCGTCCGTGTGGGCACCAGCTCGATCACCGTCGAACAGCTGCTCGTCAGCGAGGGCATCCCCCACGCGCGTGCAGAATCCGTCATGGTGCTCACCGACACGTCGACACGGCGCTCGACGCCGCTGGACGACTTGTCGAGGAGCACCCTGGACACCCTTCGCGGCAGCGCGGAGAACGGGGCCTGACCGGACCGCGAAGATCGTTCCTGACCCGGATTCCGGGCGCCCGGCCGGACCTCCCGGGACGGGAGGCCGACCGGGCCCACCGACGCGGTCCGGCCTATGCGCCGCCCACCAGACGCGCGCCCTCTTCCCGGAGCTCCACCTTCCGCACCTTCCCTGATACCGTCATCGGGAAGCCGTTGCGCAGCTCGACATAGCGCGGGACCTTGTAGTGGGCCAGGCGACCCTGGGCGAAGGAGCGCAGGTCCTCCGCCGTGAGGGATTCGTGCCCGTCCGCGAGCACGATCCACGCCATGAGCTCCTCCCCGTACTTCTCGTCCGGCACACCCACCACCTGGATGTCCCGGATCGCAGGGTGACGGTAGAAGAACTCCTCGATCTCGCGCGGGTAGACGTTCTCCCCGCCCCGGATCACCATGTCCTTGATACGGCCTGTCACTTCGACATACCCGTCCTCGTCCATGATTCCCAGATCGCCGGTGCGCATCCAGCGGGCCGCGTCGATCGCCTCGGCCGTCTTGTCCGGCTCCTCCCAGTACCCGAGCATGACGGAGTACCCGCGGGTGCAGACCTCGCCCTTCACACCCCGCGGCGCGGTGCGCCCCGTGACCGGGTCGACGATCTTGATCTCGACGTGCGGCATCGCCCGGCCCACGGTCTCCGTGCGCCGTGCGAGCGAGTCGTCACGGCGGGTCATCGTGGACACGGGAGAGGTCTCCGTCATGCCGTAGCAGATCGCGACCTCGGTCATATGCATCCGGTCGATCACCTCACGCATGACTTCCACGGGGCACGTCGACCCGGCCATCACGCCGGTGCGCAGGGAGCGCAGGTCGAACGAGTCGAAGTCCGGGAGTGCGAGCTCCGCGATGAACATGGTCGGGACCCCGTACAGGGAGGTCGCCTTCTCCTGCTCCACGGAGCGCAGCGTCGCCCCCGGGTCGAAGGATGCCGCGGGGATCACCGCGCACGCGCCGTGCGACACGATCGCGAGCGTGCCGATGACCATGCCGAAGCAGTGGAAGAACGGCACGGGCAGCACGACGCGGTCGGTCTCCGTGTACCCCAGCAGTTCACCGATGGAGAACCCGTTGTTGAGGATGTTGTGGTGGCTGAGTGTCACGCCCTTTGGGAACCCGGTCGTGCCGGACGTGTACTGAAGGTTGACGGGGTCGTCGGCGGCGACCTCGTCCTCGATCTTCCGCAGTCGCGTCGCCCATTTCGCGCCGGTGTCCTCCAGCAGGAGACGTCCCCGCTCCATGAGGTGCGCGAACGACTGGTCCGCCGCGATCCGTGCGCCGGCATCCGCACCCAGGGGGCCCGGGACGGTGTCGAGCGCCACGACGTTCAGACCCGCCACGCTCCCTGCCGCTTCGTTCGCGATCCCCAGGAAGTCGGTGCGCGCATCCGCCACCTGCGTGATGAGGGTGCGGGTGCCGTTCTGCGTGAGGACGTATTCGAGCTCGTGCACCCGGTAGGCGGGGTTGACGTTCACGAGGATCCCACCGATCCGCGCCACCGCGTACATGACAAGGGTCCATTCGGGGACGTTCTGCGCCCAGATCGCCACGCGGTCGCCGGGCACCACACCGCGGTCCAGGAGCGCGACGGCCAGCACCCGGGTGTCCTCGTCCAGCTCCGTGTAGGTCCACCGGCGCCCTGAGGGGACGTCGACCAGCGCCTCACGGCCCGGGTGGGAGGCCGTCGCCGCGGCGAGGTCGTCTCCCAGAGTGCGCCCCAGCAGCGGTGTGTCGGACACTCCCGAGCTGTAGGACAGGGTGCGGGTGGTGGGTTGTGCGGTCACGTCTTCGTACTCCTCACATCTGTGTTCTCATCACGTCGACCGACGATTCGGCACCGATTGCCTCACGCGGTCCAGAGGACACTCTCGCACAATGTGGTGACGACCACTCCCATGGTGGGGCCGAACGGCCTCGCCCGCGCTCCTGCTCCTGCTCCTGCTCCTGCTCCTAACACCGTCACACGTGTGCCAGGACGGGAACACCGATACCCCCGCGTGCCGCGCGGGAGCGTTCTATTCTATGAATCGCAGCGGTCTCACGAAGGGGACCGCCCGACCAGGCCACGGAGCACGAGCATGTTCGAGAAGGAAAGCCAGCGCAGCTACCACGAAGACCCCGACAGGGTCTTCCAGGCGCTGCGGGCGTGCGCGGCGGACGCACAGCAGGTGCTCGAGGCGGATGACGAAGCGCTCGCTGTCACGTTCCAGACGAAAAGGACACTCGTCTCGTGGGGCCACGTCGTCACGGCCCAGGTCCTGGGTGAGGCGGAGGGAGCGCGAGTCGAACTGGTCGTCACGGGACTCCCGGATGCCCCGCGCGCACTCATGGACGGCAAGAAGAACGCGTCGATGGCGGCACGTGTCCTCGACGACATCCGCACGCGGCTCCCCTGAGCGTTCTTCCAGAGGCGCTCCGTAGGCTAGGGTCATGAGATTCCTCGTCCGCACCGTCATCAACGCGCTCGCCCTGGCCGCAGCGGCGTTCCTGCTGCCAGGCCTCACGATCGCCGGGAGCGACACGCTCGCCGGGTCGATCGGCGACCGGCCCGCCACCGTGGTCGCGTACCTCGTGATCGCAGCGGTGTTCGGGCTGGTGAATGCGCTCATCAAACCGGTCGTGTCGTTCGTGTCCACGCCGCTCACGTGTCTGACCCTCGGGCTGTTCTCGATCATCGTCAACGCGCTCATGGTGTCGCTCACCGCATGGCTGTCGGAGTTCACCCCGTTCGTCCTGTCCGTCGACGCGTTCTTCTGGACCGCGGTGCTCGCGGCGATCATCGTCGCGGTGGTGTCCGCGGTGCTCGGGTGGATCCTCCCGGACACCGAACGGCAGCCCGCGGAGCGGTGAGCACCGCAGACCGGGTCCCGGTTTCGGTCCTCGACCGGGCGCTCGCGCGCGACGGCGTTCCCGACGCCTCCGTCCTGCGCGAAGTCGTCGACCGCGCGGTCCGTCTCGAGGAGCTTGGCTTCCGCGGCGTGTGGGTTGCGGAGCACCACGCGGTCCCCGGTATCGCCGGCTCCTCCCCCGGTCTGCTCGCCGCCGCCGTCGCAGGGGCGACCTCGCGGGTCCGCGTGGGCACGGGCGGGATCATGCTGCCGGCCCATCCCCCGTTCATCGTCGCGGAGACGATCGCTACGCTCGAGTCGCTCCACCCGGGCCGCATCGACGCCGGGCTGGGTGCCAGCACCGGGTTCACGGCGGCCGTGCGCAGGGCGCTCCGGCAGTCCGAGGATGCGGCGGACCGGTTCGACGACGACCTGGAGGAGCTCACGGCTGTCCTGGACGGACGCAGCGCGGTGACGGTGCGTCCGCAGCCGTCCGCTCCGACTCCCCTCTTCGTCCTCACCGGCGGTGGTCGGCTGCCGCTGGCCGCACGCTTGGGCCTCGGCGCCGTGATCGGCGGCCCCTCCGTCCACCCGCCGAAGCCGGACGACTCCGTTCGGCTGGATCCCGGCCCCCCGGCCCGAGGCCCCGGTCACCCGGCGGCACTCGCCTACCGGCGCGATTTCTCCCCGTCGCCCTGGTGCGCCGGTCCACGGCTCCTCGTGAATGTCTCCGTCGCCATCGCACCGACGGAGGAGGCCGCGCGGAGTCTTGCGCTGCCCGAAGCGTGGGCGCTCGCACTGTCCCGCTCCACCGGTTCCTTCGACCCGCTGCAGTCGGTGCAGGACCTCGATGTCGACAGGCTCACACAGCAGCAGGCGCGACGTGTCGAGCGGGCGCTCGCGACCACTGTCCACGGCACGCCGGACCAGGTCGCCGCCCGACTCGCGGAGATCGTGCGCCACACCGGTGCGGACGAGCTCCTCGTCACCGGAGGGGTGTCCGATCCGGACGGGGGCGCGCTGAGCGACACTCTGCTCGCGCAACTCGACGTCCGTGTTTGAATGACCGGTATGGTCGTCTCTTCCCGCACCGATGCGGACCTCAGGCTCCGCCGGCGCCACCCCGAATCCATCCGTTCCCAGCACCGGTCGGAGATCGAGGAGCGGCAGGATGCCGATCCGAGCGCGCAGACGGAGGTCCACGAGTACCGCATCGACCTCGAGCGACTGCGCTTCTCCCCCTATTTCGGGCGGCTCTCCGCCGTCACCCAGGTGGTGCCGCAGTCAGGCGTGGGCCCCGTCATGCACAATCGCCTCACGCATTCGCTCAAGGTGAGCGCGGTGGCCCGTGTCATCTCAGCCAACCTCGCAGCCCACCTCTCCCACCACCGCGCACACGTGGCCGGGGCCGAGACCACCGACGACGAGGTCGGGAGGACTCTGGACCGTCTGGGCGGATGCGACACGATCGTGGCGCAGGCGGCGGCCCATGCCCACGACCTCGGGCATCCCCCGTTCGGTCACCTGGGCGAGCGGGTGCTCGACCGACTCGCGACGACGGAGCTGGGCCTCGCCGAAGGGTTCGAGGGCAACGCCCAGACGTTCCGGATCCTCACGTCCCTCGACACGCTCGGGCGAGATTTCCCCGGCATCAACCTCACCGCCGCGGTGCGCGCCTCCGTCCTCAAGTACCCGTGGACCCGCGGACGCTGGACCGGAGTCGACGGCGCCGAGGTCCCGGTCGAGGACCGTCCCCGCGGGGTCGGTCTGGACCCGGCCCGGGGAGCGGCGAAGTTCTCCGCCTACGGGCTGGAAGCGGAGGAGATGGCCGACGTGCTCTCCGCCTTCCCCGCCATCGGTGACGGTATCCAGACGGTCGACTGCGCGATCATGGACCTGGCCGACGACATCGCGTACGCCGTCCACGACCTCGACGACTTCGTGCGGGCCGGTGTGCTCCAGCACGCGGAGGTGGCGGGCGAGTTCCACGCATGGCTGGCCGACACCGGAGGTGTCGACGACGAGCAGACCCCTCAGCTGCAGGGCCGCTGGCGGGAGCCGGGGGTCTCACTCGAGCTGCTGTGGCGCGAGACGCGCAGGAAGGATCCGTGGATCGCTGAGAAGGAGGTCTTCACGGATGCTGTGCGGCGGATCAGCCGCGAGCTGGGCGATCAGCTGCTCGCACGGCCCTACGACGGGGGTGTCGAGTCGGAGCGCGCCGTGTCCGCGTTCACCCGGCGATGGATCGAGAGGCTGCGCCGCGGGATCGTCGTCGAAGCCCACCCGCACGTGCGCAGCGGTCACGTGCGTCTCGACCAGCGGGCGTGGCACGAAGTGCTCGTCCTGAAGTTCGTGCACGCGCGGTTCGTCCTGGACCTCCCGGACATCGCACAGGCGCAGCGCGGGCAGACCCGGGTCATCGAGGAGCTGGTGCGCGGTTTCGATGCGTGGCTGGACGACCCGCACGATGCGGGGCGGGCTCCGCGACGGCTCCTCGAGTGGGTCGACGAGACGACGGAGGCGACGTTCTCCCTGCGCGACCACAGGCCGGACCTGCTGGTCGGCAGGAGAGACGACGCCAGCCTGCGGCGTCAGGGTCGCTCACGCGCGATCCTCGACTACGTCGCGTCGATGACAGACCAGCAGGCGCTCGCGACACACGGCTCGATGACAGGCGGCTGAGGGGCGGGAGTCACCCGGCGATGCCTCCGAACAGCAGCGTCACGGACATCGCGACGATGACGGTGTTGAACGCGAAGGCGAGCACGGTGTGCGACCGCTGCGCTGTCCACGCCTCCCGCGTGTGGAGGAGGGCGTAGCCCCCGATCATCGTGGAGACGAAGATGGACTGCGCGAGGAAGTCGCCGAAGACCGGCGCGTCCTCGACGGGGATGTCCATCCGCTGACCGGAAGCCCGGATGCGCGCATAGCGGAGAGCGAACGAATAGACCATCATCGCCCAGGATCCGGCGACTGTGCCGAACCCCAGGAGGATCATGAGGACGGAGTCCCGCAGCATGCCCGTCGTGGCGATGAGGATCGTGAGGCAGGCGGCCACGGTCGCTGCGGACATCGTCCATGATTCGGCGCTCGAGGAGCCGAGCGCCGAATGCCACCAGCGCACCGGAGCCCGGTGCTGTGCCGCGCACACCGCGTGCAATCGTGCGGAGTCCAGTCGCACGTAGGCCCAGTGGGTGACGACGCAGTAGAGGCTGGAGAAGAGCACCCAGAAGACCAGGTAGACGAGTGGCGCCGCTTCCTTGAAGTAGGCGGAGAAGAAGGCGGCGCCGCTCGAGCGGCCGCGGACGGCCTGACCCGTCTCGAGCAGGTACGAGGCCAGGACCCCGATCGTCGCGAGGAGGGCGACGGTCGCGGCAGAGTACTGCCGGACGTAGTCGCCCGTGAGTAAGGGGCGCTCGCTGGGGACGAGAGGGCGGCTCCCCCGTGCAGGAGGGGTCACGGGACGGCGCTCCCGTTCCGGAGGAACAGTCGCCACGTCAGTACAGCATGAGGTAGAGCACGGCGCCGATGACCGCGAGCGCACACACCCCGAAGCAGGCGTACGCCACCGCCAGCAGCAGCCGCTGCTGACCCCGGGTGAGCGGGGACCGTGACGCGACCTTCTTCACCTTCTTCGCGATGCGGGCGGCCTGCTTGTCCGACCTCACCGCGATCGCGTCGGGGAATTCCGCGGGCGGCACCACGGGCGGTCTGCCCCCGGACACCAGCAGCCTGAGCCCCAGCGAGTAGAAGAACACCCCGACACCCGCGCAGACGAGCGAGACGGCGAAGACCTCGACGAATGCCAGCCAATCGATCATGCGCGATCAGCCTCCTTCCTGCCCTTGATGTCGACTGCGTGACCCGATGCCGCGACGTCGCTGAACGCGTTCGCGTGGTCGATGCGCGTCGCCAGCGACCGCAGGTAGAGGGTGAGGACGATTCCTCCTGCGACGAGCACATCGATGAGGAGGCCCCAGGGTCCGACCCACATGATCACGAGCGTCGCGACGGCTCCCACCAGGCCGGCCGCTGGCAGGGTGAGAAGCCATCCGGAGACGATCTTGCCCGCGGTCGACCACTTCACGGTCGACCCCCGACGGCCCACACCGGACCCGATGACGGAACCGGAGGCGACCTGCGTCGTCGACAGCGCGAAGCCCAGCGCGGAGGAGACCAGGATGGTCGCACCCGTCGACGTCTCTGCGGCGAACCCCTGCGCCGGGCGAACCTCGGTGAGCCCCTTGCCCAGCGTGCGGATGATCCGCCACCCGCCCATGTAGGTGCCCAGGGCGATCGTGATCGCACACGAGAGGACGACCCACAGCTGCGGTTCGTGGTGGGTCGAAGACTGCCATCCGACCGTGATGAGGAGCAGTGTGATGATGCCCATGGTCTTCTGTGCGTCGTTCGTGCCGTGTGCCAGTGCCACCAGAGACGAGGTGAAGATCTGTCCCCGGCGGAAGCCGTCGCGACCATTCGGCTTGCGGTCGTAGCGACGCGTCGTCCGGTAGGCGATCTTCGTCGCGACGAACGCCACGACGGCCGCGGTGAGGGGTGACAGGATGGCGGGCAGGATGATCTTCGACATGACGCCCGCCCCGTTCACGGACGCGAAGCCCACGCCGACGATCGTCGCCCCCAGCAGTCCGCCGAAGAGGGCGTGCGACGAGCTGGAGGGCAGGCCCAGGAGCCAGGTGAGCATGTTCCAGAAGATGGCGCCGATGAGGCCCGCGAAGATCACGTAGGGGAAGAAGTCCGCGCTGATCTGGTCCTCGTGGATGATCCCACCGGACACGGTCTTCGCGACCTCTGTCGACAGCAGTGCGCCGATCAGGTTGAGGATCGCGGCGAGGGCGACCGCCGTCTTGGGCTTGAGAGCTCCCGTCGCGATGGGTGTCGCCATCGCGTTCGCGGTGTCGTGGAAGCCGTTGGTGAAGTCGAAGAACAGTGCGAGTGCGATGACCAGCACGACTGTGAGGGTGAGGAGTTCCACTGACTACCTAGAGTTGGAGGGGACAACCCGTCGTCCTTCAGGGCCGAGTGGCGGGCGCTGTCGGGCGGCGGCGGTCATGCCGACATCCGGCATTCACTGCGTGTACACCACATAGTATGCAGAAAGTCGTCCGAACCGCCCACCCGGTCCTGCGAACGACCGGGTGGAGCTTCGTCACGTCTGCGGTCCCTCCCACCGCACTTCGCCAGGTTCCTTGTCAGGGCGGAGTCCTCGCCACACGGGATGGCGCAGCCGACCGTCTCGAGTGCGACCGGAGTGGCTGACCTCACCCACGAGCTTCGGGCTGACCCACTGGGCGTCCCGGCGGTCAGCTGCCGGAACGTCGTGCGCGGCGGGGGTCTTGCGCGCCATCCCCTGCAGCCGGGCACGCAGGTCTGTGAGCTCTTCCGCTGCGAACCCCGTGCCGACGCGCCCCGCGTAGTGCAGTTCACTGTCGCTGTCCTTCCCCTCATCGGGTACGGCGAGCAGCAGGGACCCGAAGGTGTCAGAGCGTTCGCCCCTGCCGTGCCGCCAACCGATGAGGACGACTTCCTGGTGCGCGTCGTGCTTGAGCTTCAGCCAGCTGTGTGTGCGCCTCCCGGGCCGATACGTGCTGTCCCTGCGCTTGGCGAGCACGCCTTCCAGACCGAGTTCCCTGCTGATGTCGAGAGCGTCGTCGAGGCCGATCTCCTCCGAGGAGCCCAGCACAGCGGGTACCTGCACGTGGGCACCGGCTTTCAGAGTGCGCTCGAGCAGGGCGCGCCGAGCATCGTAGTCGAGGTCATGCACGTCTCCGCGCTCCGGCGTGCGCAGCACGTCGAAGACGAAGCACTGGACGGGTGTGCTGTTCCGCGCGCGGTCGATTCCGCGTCTGCTCGTGAGCTTCCCCCGCGTCTGCAGGAGCCCGAAGTTCGGCCGGGATCTTCGATCGAGCGCCACGATCTCCCCGTCGACGACGGTGCCGGGTGGGGCCAGCTGTGCGAGTTCGGCGAGTTCCGGGAACGTGTCGCTCATGTCGTTCCCATTGCGACTGCGCACGTCCACTCCGTCCTCCCCGACACTGATGATCGCGCGGTAGCCGTCCCACTTCCCCTCGAAGGCCCAGTCCTCGTCAGGATCGATGTCACCCGGGGACGCGGGGGTGGCGAGCATCGGCGCCGGCGGAGCTTCCTCACGCGGAGACGTCTTCCTCTCCGTGGGCCCGGCGCGTTTCCCCTTCTTCCTGGTGCCACTGGTCGCGTGGCTCTTCTTCGGCTGTTCCTTCATGAGCTGCATGAGCCACTGGTCGCCGTCGGTGTGGATGAAGACGAAGCGTCGCGGTTCACCGCCCAGTCCGCCGTCCGGGCGCCCGTGCAGCACGGCGATCACTTCTTCGCCGTCCTTCCACTTCTCGATCTCGATCGTGCCCGTGTCCCAGATCGAGACCTCGCCGGCACCGTATTCCCCTTTCGGGATCCGGCCCTCGAACGTCGCGTACTCCATGGGATGGTCCTCGGTCTGCACTGCGAGGCGGTTGATTCCCGTGCGCAGGGGCGGCCCCTTCGGGACGGCCCACGACACGAGCACGTCCTCGCGCTCGAGCCGGGTGTCGTAGTGCAGACGGCTCGCGTGGTGCTCCTGGATGACGAAGATCGGATCCGTCCCCGAGGTCCGTGGGGAGTCGGATGGCACCGGCTCCGGCGTCTTCCGCCGGTCGCGCTTCGAGCGGTAGGTGCGCAGTGCATCCGCGGCGGCCTCTGTCGCCCCGGCCTCAGGTGCGATGCCGAAACTCTCCATCGGGTCGGTCCCCTCCGCGACCCGCGCCATCACTTCGTGAAGGTCGAGCTGGCGGAGGCCGGAGTCGTCCAGTTCGTCCCATGTCCGTGGCGCCGCGACCGTGGGCCAGGACCTGCCGCGCAGCGAGTACGGGCAGACGGTGGTCTTGCTGGCACTGTTCTGACTCCAGTCCACCAGGATCTTCCCGCGGCGCAGCTCCTTCTTCATATCGCTGACCGCGAGGTCCGGGTGGTCCGCCTCGAGGGACCGCGCGAGTTCGTGGGCGACCCGGGAGACCTGCTCGGAGGTGTAGCTCCCATCCAGCGCGGCGTAGAGATGAAGGCCCTTCGACCCGGAGGTCACGGGGACCGCTTCGAGTCCCATGTCGGTGAGGATCTGCCGGCACAGGCGGGCGAGCTCGGCACAGTCGCTGAGCCCCGTTCCCGGGCCGGGGTCCAGATCGAGCACCAGACGATCCGGGTTCTGTGCAGTGCCGTCGGGCGCGAACCGCCATTGCGGGACGTGGATCTCCAGTGCCGCGACCTGACCGAACCACGCCAGTACCGCTGGGTCGTTCGCCAGCGGATACGTGTTCGTGTGGTCGCTGTGCTCCTGCTGCATCCGCGGCACCCAGTCGGGAGCGGACTTCTCCAGGTCCTTGCGGAAGAACGGCTTCTGCGGTTCGTCGGAGGACCCGACGCCGTCCGGCCACCGCTTGCGGGTGACGGGCCGCCACGCGGACTGTGGGAGGAGCACGGGGGCGACCGCGGCCAGGTACTCCTGGACATCGGCCTTCGTCGTCCCCGACTCCGGGTACAGGATCTTGTCGAGGTGAGTGAGCCGCAGCTTCCGGCCGTCTACTGTCACTGTCCGCTGCGTGCGCGATCCGGATCCGGCCACCACTCCCCCTGACGCCAAGGACCGTTGTGTTCCTTGGTGAACTCGCTAGGCTGGTTCACGACACATGCTACTGCTGTCCCGAGCCCACCGACAGGGGTGTGACATGAGAGCGATCAAGTCCGGAACAGTGGCGTTCGGCCTCGTGAGCGTGCCCGTGAAGCTGTACTCGGCCACCCAGAGCCACGACGTCTCACTGCACCAGGTCCATGACGACGACGGCGGGCGCATTCGCTACCAGCGCCGCTGCGAGGTCTGCGGCAAGAAGATCGACTTCGAGCACATCGACAAGGCCTTCGACGACGGTGAGGACACCGTCATCATCACCGACGAGGACCTCGACTCGCTGCCTGCGGGCGAAGGCAGCGACATCGAGGTCGTGCAGTTCGTGCCCGACGAGCAGATCGATCCGATGAGCTTCGAGAAGAGCTACTACCTCGAGCCGGATTCGAAGTCGCCCAAGGCGTACATCCTGTTGCGGAATGTGCTGGAGCAGACCGAACGGACCGCGATCGTGAAGTTCGCGATGCGCTCCCGCACCCGTCTGGCCGCCTTGAGAGTGCGGGACGAGGTCATCGTGCTGCAGACCATCCGGTGGGCCGACGAGCTTCGGGAGGCAGACTTCCCGTCGACACGGTCCGACGTGAAGATCAGTGCCCGGGAGATGAAGATGGCGCGGTCCCTCGTGGAGCAGTTCTCCGAGGACTACGAACCGGACAGGTTCGTCGACGAATACCAGGAGCAGCTGCGTGCTCTCATCGACGCGAAGATGGAGCACGGAGACGTCCTCGACACGGACGCGACCTTCGGGGATGTTTCTGAGGACGACGCCGACGGTGGTGGCGATGTCATCGACCTCATGGAGGCGCTCAGGCGAAGCGTCGACTCCAAGCGGACGAGCGCGCGGAAGCCCGCGGCGAAGAAGGCACGATCGACGGCCACGAGCTCTGCCAAGAAGTCCGGTTCCGCACCGAAGAAGAAGCCCCGGGCCTCGTCGGCGAAGAAGAGCGGAGAGAAGGGGTCCGGAACGAAGGGGTCCGGGACGAAGAGTTCAGCGAAGAAGACCGAGCCTACGAAGGCCACGACGAAGAAGACCAGAGCACAAGGGTCCGGGACGAAGGCCTCGACGAAGAAGACCGAGCCTACGAAGACCTCAGCGAAGAAGTCCTCTGGTTCGTCGAAGTCCGCCTGAGAGCACTGGTGGGGGCGCGACCCTGGGGGTCGCGCCCCCACCAGTGCTCTCGCCGGCTCCGCTCAGTCCGGTTCACACGCAGTCGCGGGGAACCGACGTGTGCCAGTTCTGCGAGTAGACGCGCGGATGCCCACGTGCGGCATCGAGTTCGTACGCGTCCAGTTCGGCAGTGATGTGGAAGTCGTGCTCCGTCGACGTGAGGACGGTGCGGGTGACGACTTCGGTCCGCCATCCCTCCCGTTCGATCCGCCTCAGGGTCTTGGTCTCGCCCCGAATGGAGTTCACGTCGTTCCATCGGAAGCTGAACCACTCGTTCGTCGCGCGTCGCATGACGGTGCCGGTCTCCGCGATCTGGAACGCCCCTTCGTCGTTGACGATCTCGAGGGTGGACACGTCGGTCGCGAGGTCGCGGATCACTCGCCACTGGTGGTTGCCGGGTGCCAGTGTCTCCGTCTCGAGCTCCGGTGCCGCTTCCGCCGGTTCGAGTTCCCGCAGACGGGCGTCGTCCTCCCGGGGCGGGCGCACCGGCAGGCGCAACCGGCTCACCTCCGTCGTGAAGGTGACGGAGGCCGCCGTGGGTGCCGGCCACACGAGCGGGAAGTAGGACGTCGACAGTGACAGGCGGATGCGGTGGCCCTTCGGGAAGTGCTGTGCGATGCCGTTGAGGGGAATGCGCACTCTGTACTTCTCACCGGGCTCCAGTGGGGTCGGCTCCGCACTGCCGTCGCGGTGAGTGAGGTTGAGGACCCCATAGGTCACACGGGTCGTCTCCCCGTCGGGCAGCACGTCGGACAGTCGTGCGATGACCTGGGCGACGGGAGCGTCCGCCGACACCTCGAGCTCGCACTCCGCCATCCCGAGCACCTCGAGGTCGTGGTCCAGCGGCTTCGTCTCGTAGACGAGCGCGCCGCCGTCCTCCTCCCGCTGGTCGAACGGCAGGTCCGGTGTCGCGGCGTACGAGGCCCACTTGCCCGCGAAAAGCCCCACGCTCAGGGGTGACGCGAGGGTCACCTCACTGGCTTGGCCCTCGTCCGGTTCGGGCACGAGGTGGTGGCCGCTCAGCGCGTACTCGAGAGTCTCCGTGTGCGGGGAGGGCCAGGACGGCTCGGCCACCCAGCGGCCGGGCCTCTCCGCATAGGACGCCTGCGGGGCGACGCTGTCCTGCATCCACACCCGCATCATCGGTTCGTCCATGATCCCGGTGTCCGAGCCCTTGAGCCAGTGGTCCCACCAGCGGACCGTCTCCTGGAGGAACCCGATCGTGGGTCCTGGCACACCCAGGTGCGGATACTTGTGGCCCCACGGTCCGATGAGGGCACGACGCGGCACATCGAGGTGCTCCATGAGCCGGAAGATCGCGTTCGTGTAGCCGTCCGCCCAGCCGCCCACCGCCATGACGGGGCAAGTGATGTCCGCATAGTCCTCGTTGACAGAGGCGCGCTTCCAATAGTCGTCGCGACGCTGGTGCTGGAGCCACTGCTCGATCCAGAGGCCGCTGCCCTCCAGCCGTTCGTGCCACATGTCCCGCCACCGCTCCCCGACGATCGCGGGGTCCGGCGGGAGGCTGTTGAAGGCGAACATGACGGTCGCCTCGGACAGGTTGTCCGACAGGAGCGCACCGCCCATGTAGTGCATGTTGTCCACGTACAGGTCGTCCGTGGCGGAGGCGCTCACTATCGCCTTGAGCGCGGGCGGTCTGCGGGCGGCCACCTGGAGACTGTTGAACCCGCCCCACGAGATGCCCATCATCCCGACGTTGCCGTCGCACCACGGCTGCTCGGCGAGCCAGGCGATGACGTCCTCCGCGTCCGCGTGCTCCTGCTCCATGTACTCGTCGACGAGGACGCCGTCGGAGTCGCCGCTGCCGCGCATGTCGACGCGGACACAGACGTATCCGTGCCCCGCCGTGTACGGGTGGTTGAGCGCGTCCCGGCCCCGGGTCCCGTCGCGCTTGCGGTACGGGATGTACTCGAGCACGGCCGGGAGCGGGCGCGATTCCGCCGAGGTCGGTATCCACATCCGTGCAGCGACCCGCTGGCCGTCACGCAGCGGGATGAAGACGTTCTCGACGACGCGCACCTCGTGGGGGAAGTCCATGGTGGTTCTCATGCAGAGTCTCCTCTCGTGTGAAGGCCAGGGGCCTGCGCACCGCCGATCTCAGTCCTCGGGCTCTTCGTACTCGAACGGCAGCGCAGCCGCGACCTCCTTGTGCAGTCGGCCCAGCTCGTCGCGGCTGTCCGCACCGATGTAGAGCTTGCCGACGATGTGGCGGTAGCTGTCCTGCCCCGCCAGCTCCGACAGCCGGTCCCCCACCTCGACCTCGGGGACGAACCTCACATCAGGGTAGTGCGCCCGGATCCGCACCATGTCCTCGTCGTCGGGCACGCGAGTGACGACGACATCCTCGTCGTGGAAGACCATGCACTGGCCTGCGACGGCGTAGTCGCCTTCACGGTGCGGCATGCGAGGCGTGATACCTCGTGCGATGTCGATCGCCACCTCGTGGTTCGATCCACCGTCCACCTTGGCGAAGAGATCGCTGTGCGACTGGCTGATCCGGGTGTTCACCTCGACGAGCCACAGCTGGTCGTCAGACTCGTCCCACATGAACTCCGCGTTGAAGCAGCCGTCGTCGAATCCCACGTGCTCGAGGTAGCGACGCGAGAGGTCGATCATCCTCGTCTGCACGTGCTCGGGCACGCTGCCGGCCGGGTAGTCGAGGCGGTCGAAGCTGGTCCCAGCCTCGTCCTTGTGCATGTCGAACAGTCCGTGGACCCGGAATTCGCCGCGGAACACCGTGCCCTCCGGCGCGGCCTGCACCCCTTCGACGAACTGCTCCGCCAGGCACGTGTTGCCGCCTGCCGCACCGACCTCGTCCGGCACATCGACGAGCCGGAGAGCCGCGTTGAACGCATCGCCCATCCCCTCGATCGACTCCCGGATCTCCAACTGGGCCTCCCTGAAGTCGTCGTCGTTCGTCACTTTGAACCCCAGCATCGAGGAGTGCGCCTTGACGGGCTTCACCCAGAACGGGAAGGACAGTTCGCTGCGGACGTGCGTGAGCGCGTCATCGTCGAACGGGTCGAACGCGGCGAAGCCGGGGACGCATTCGGGGATGCACTCACGCTGGGCGAGGCGGCTCCAGTACTTGTGCTCGCTCGCCAGCAGACTCGTGAGCGACGGGGCGGGGAGTCCCCGTTCCGCCGCAAGGATCGGTCCGATGATGCTCGACGGGAAGTCCCAGTGGGCGATGATCGCGTCGACGGAGCCGTCGAACGCGTCGAGTTCGGCTCGCGCCTCCGCGAGGAGTCCTTCGAAATCGATCTCTCCGACCCCGACTGCCCTGTCGTAAGCGAGAAGGTTGTGGAACGTGAGGTCCTCTGCTCCCCGTACGGTCTCGAGCTCTCTGCGCTGTTCGTCCGTCATGGCCAGGACGAAGATATTCGTGGGGCTCATAGTCACTCGCTCTCTGTGGGCGCGCACGCCGTGAGGTGAAGGTGCCTTGTTCTTTTCGTGCTGGTTCGACCGTATGGGCGCCCGGCACGACACACAACCGGCACCGACCCGGACACCCTCACCGCCCATCGTTCTCCCAGCGGGCCCTCAGCAAGCCGCCTTGCTTAACGGGCTCTCGACACGCCCCACTCGCAGACGTACGGTGAGAGCCGGACCCGGCGCAGTCCGATCGGCGCACACAACCCCGGACAGGAGGAGGGCGAGATGGACGACATGAACCGACCGCGGGAGGACAACGGCCCGCGGGCAGCCGACCCGCAGCATCTCGATCCACAGGAGGCCGACGCGCAGAAGGCGGCGGCTCAGCGGGCCGAAGCGCGGGAGGCCGAGGACACGGACCTCGAGACCGAGGTCGAGGTCGCAGACGAATGGGGCAAGGAATCCTTCCCCGCCAGCGACCCGCCCGCGAACCACTGACCGCGCCGCAGGCGCCGGCTGCCACGAGAAGAGGCGCCGGGTTGCGCAGACGCTACGACCTGAGGCCCATGTGACCCTCGACACGCCTTACCGGCGGGCGTACCGTGAGAGGGGAGGCCCGGTCGTGGCCACCGGGTCGCATCCTGAGGAGGACGATCACGATGGACGCACACACGACGGAGCCCAACGGACCGACGGGCGGTCGGCCCGCAGACCCCGCGGTGCCCACGACTGATCCCGTTCCTGTCGACGTGCCGACGGACGAGACACCGGACCGCAGCCAGGCTGCTGTCGACAAGGCCGCACACGATCACGACGACGCGCTCGCCGACGAATGGGGCAAGGAGTCCTTTCCCAGCAGCGACCCACCCGGGCACTACTGAGCGGCACTGCTGAGCATCAGCCGTCTCCGCCGGCCTCCTCGACAGAGGCGACGAGGGCGTCGGCCAGGGTTGCGGCCTCGGCGTCGGTGAGGGAATGGACCGTGATCCGCAGCCGGTGGGACACGGCCGCCTGGTCGGCGAAGCGGAATTCGTCTCCGGGCCGCACGAGCCAGCCTCGGCGGGCCAGGGAATCACGGACACCCCCGGCGGGCACGGCGACGGGGACCCACAGACTCAGCCCGTCCCCGGCCGCCACCTGCAGGCCTCGCTCGCTCAGCAGCCGCGCGA
This sequence comes from Brevibacterium yomogidense, assembly GCF_016107685.1. Taxonomy (GTDB): domain Bacteria; phylum Actinomycetota; class Actinomycetes; order Actinomycetales; family Brevibacteriaceae; genus Brevibacterium; species Brevibacterium yomogidense. The sequence goes on along the minus strand of NZ_JABASY010000002.1, from coordinate 407,615 downwards.
ACTGCGCGTTCCGCCGGGCGTAGTGCGCACCGGCACGTGCGACGGTCGCGACCGCCGCGTCGTCGGTGAGGAGCGCGTGGGCCACCCGCTGCAGGAGGTGACTCACCCAGGTCGTGCCGGGGCTCAGCCGCATCGCGAGCCTGTCCGCGGTGTCCTCGTCGGAGGCGACCAGGGCGACGGCGATGTCCGGGCCGATGAACTTCGACAGCGACCGCACGAGCGCCCAGCGGCGGTGCCCCGGCCCGATGATCGGGTGGAAGGGCCGCTGGGACAGCAGCGAGTAGTAGTCGTCCTCGATGACGAGCACGTACGGGTGATCGGCGAGGACATCGCGCAGCTGGGCAGCGCGGGCGGCGCTCCTCGACGCGCCCGTGGGGTTCTGTGCGCGCGGGGTGCAGACGACCGCACGCACACCCTGGTCGAGCGCGGCACGCAGCCCCTCGACCGTCATGCCCTCGTCGTCGACGGCGACGGGGACCGCACGGTAGCCGCCCAGGCGGACGGTGTGGATGCTCGCGAGGAAGCAGGGGTCCTCGAGCGCGACCGCGTCGTCGCGGGACAGCGCTTGGGCCAGCAGCCGTTCGACCGCGTCGACCGCGCCGCTCGTGACGGTGAGCGCGAAGGCGTCGGGCGTGTCCGGGCTTATCCACGCCCGCGCCCACTGCTCGAGGTCCGCGTCGATGACCGGCTCTCCGTAGAGGACCGGCCGTCCCCCTGCCGCGTACAGCGCGTCCGACGGGTCCGGGATGAGTGCGGGGTCGGGGTTGCCGCTGGCGACGTCCCGCAGCGTCCCCTGCGGCGCATACCCTTCCTGCGCAACGGGAGCGTGCCCGGCGATGCGAGTACCGGCGCGGCCCTGCCCCTCGACGACCCCGGTCCGGCTCAGTTGGCCGTATGCGGAGACGACCGTGTTGCGGTTGACGCCGAGGTCGTCGGCCAGCGCCCGCACCGACGGCAGCCCGTCTCCGGGCCCCAGGTCGCCGCGGTCGACGAGGTCGCGGACGCTGTCCGCGATCTCCGCCGCAGTGCGTCCGCTGATGGCGATGCGCCCACTGGCGCCTGAGGCCACTCCGGGCGCCCCTGTCTGTGATTCCACTCTTCCGAGTCTAGGGGTACGCATGCTATGTTTTGGCCTAGGTCAAACAATGGCCTAGGCCAATCAGGTGGGCTGCCGGACGTGGCACCCGCCGGCAGTGGCCTCACGGACCTGCAGACGCCACGGCTGCAGACCCCACCAGCACACACAGAGGATTCGAGGACGACGATGACCACGACGACAGAGGCCACAGCACACGCCAGCAGCAGCACGGGCCGGGCCGGGCGGGATCTGGCGAAGAAGCTCACCGGAGGCGTCATCATGGACGTCGTGACCCCGGACCAGGCGAAGATCGCCCAGGACGCCGGCGCGGTCGCCGTCATGGCACTGGAGCGCGTCCCGGCGGACATCCGCGCGCAGGGCGGCGTGGCCCGCATGAGCGACCCGGATCTCATCGACGGGATCATCGCCGCGGTGTCGATCCCGGTGATGGCGAAGGCGCGGATCGGGCACTTCGTGGAAGCGCAGATCCTGCAGGAGCTGGGGGTCGACTTCATCGACGAATCGGAGGTCCTCTCCCCCGCCGATTACGTCCACCACATCAGCAAGCGGGACTTCACCGTGCCGTTCGTGTGCGGTGCGACGAACCTGGGTGAGGCACTGCGCCGCATCGCCGAGGGCGCGGCGATGATCCGGTCGAAGGGCGAGGCCGGTACCGGTGACGTGTCGGAGGCGACGAAGCACATCCGCACGATCACGGCGGAGATCGCGGCGCTGGGCTCACTGAAGAAGGACGAGCTGTACGTCGCGGCGAAGGAGCTGCAGGCACCGCACGACCTCGTCGCCGAGGTCGCAGACGCATGCCGTCTGCCCGTCCCCCTGCTCACCGCGGGCGGAGTGGCGACACCGGCCGATGCCGCGATGATGATGCAGCTGGGTGCGGACGGCGTGTTCGTGGGATCCGGGATCTTCAAGTCCGGGAACCCCGAACAGCGAGCCGAGGCGATCGTGCGGGCGACTGCGAACCATGCGGACGCGGCGGTCGTGGCGGAGGCATCGCGCGGGCTGGGTGAGGCGATGGTCGGTATCAACGTCGCAGACCTCCCGGCGCCGCACCGCCTGGCCGAACGCGGGTGGTGACTCGCGCGGGTTCAGCCCCCGTCGCGGAAGTACTGTAGGGCGCATGGCACAGGGGGACGCCCACACGGACGACCGGGATGAGGACCTCGTCGTCACTTCACTGCGCCGCGCGGGGTGCGTGTTCGCCGAGGACGAGGCGCGGATCCTCCGTGAAGCGGCGGTCAGCGCGGTCCACTTCGAGGAGCTCCTGGCGGCGCGCACGGCAGGCGCCCCGCTCGAGCACGTGGTAGGACACGTCGAGTTCGGCAGACTCCGGCTGCAGGTGGGCCCGGGAGTCTTCGTGCCGCGGCAGCGCACCCTGCTGCTGGCGGAGCTGACGGTCCACGCGGTGCAGGCGGCTCGGTCGTCGGACACTCCCACACCCGTGTTCGTCGAAGCATTCTCCGGCGTCGCCCCACTCGCGGCGTCGGTGCACGCAGCCGCGCCCCAGGCGGAGATCCATGTGACAGACATCGACGAACAGGCACTGGCGTTTGCGCGCGCGAACGCGGGTGCCGACGCCGGCGTCCATCGAGGGGACGTGCTGGCGGGGCTGCCGCACCGGTTGCGCGGCACAGTCGCGGTCATCGCGGCAGTCCCGCCGTACGTACCGGTCCCCCATGCGTCTCTGCTCCCACGGGAGGCACGCGACCACGAGCCGTCGGCGGCTCTGTTCGGGGGCGACGACGGACTCGCACACGCCCGCGCTCTCATCGAGCAATCGGTCGCGTGGCTGCGAGCGGGTGGTCGACTGCTCATGGAACTCCATGCGGGGCAGCTCGACGAAGCGCTGCGCACGATCGACCTCGAGGTGTTCTCCATTGCCCACCACCTCGCAGATGACGGGCAGACAGTCGTGCTCGACCTCACGGCGGCTGCCCGCACGTGTCCGATTCGTACAAGAGCCACCGATCGCTCCTGTGATGGGATGCCGTCATGAACAGCACGATCAGTAGCCGCTACCGGCGGCTCTCCCAACAGCTCTCAGCCGCTGTCGACGACCTCCCGACGGAGGCCTGGAACGCACCCACCCCTTGTGAGGGCTGGACAGTCCGGGACGTGCTTCAGCACATCGTCGACACACAGCGCGACTTCCTCGGTCGGCATGTCGACCTCGAACCTGCAACGGGTGAGGTGCGCAGGGACTGGGAGAACGTCCGCACCCTCGCGCAGTCGGTCCTCGCCGATGAGCGCGGCGCTACGTCCTTCGAGGGATTCTTCGGGCCGACGACAATCGCAGAGGTCGTCGACCGCTTCTACGGGATGGACCTCCTCGTCCACCGCTGGGACATCGCACGCGGTGCCGGAACGACCGCTCACCAGAGGCTCGACGACACCGATGCTGCGCACTACCTGGAGGCCGCACGCTCCCACGGCGACACCCTGCGGATGGACGGGATATGCGGACCCGAGGTCCCCGCCCCGGTCGATGCGACGACGGGTGAACGGCTCCTCGCCTTCCTGGGCCGCGATCCCAGGTCGTGATGAGCGGGCAGTAGGACTCGCTGCCCGTAGGATCGGCAGCATGTCCGCACGTCGCCAGAAGATTCCCGCCCCGATCATCGACGACCTGCATCCCATCGACCTCACCGAAACCGACCCTTCCGAGATTGCTGCGCGGGGCGACCACGAAGCCTGCCGCTACATCGACGCGGACCTCTCGGGTCGTGATCTCACCGGCGCTTCCTTCACCGAGTGCGACTTCACCGGCCTCGAAATCCACGACACAAAACTGCTGGGGTCCCGTTTCATCGAGACCCGCATCGCTCGCGCAACCGCGACGACACTCAACTCTGCGCGCACCACGTGGCGGGATGTCCACATCGAGGGCTCACGGTTCGGCGCGGTCGAGATGTACGACGCCCATCTCGAGTCGGTCCGTATCACCGACAGCAAGCTCTCGTTCGTGAACCTGCGGGCGTCGAAGCTGCTCGACGTCCGGTTCGATCACTGCGTCATCGATGAACTCGACCTTGGTGAGGCACTCGTCGAGCGGTTGGCGTTCAGTGACTGCACGGTTCGCGCGCTCCGTTTCGACCATGCGCAGCTGCGTCACGTCGACCTGCGCGGCCTGGACCTCGAGAGCATCAGTGGTGTCGAGTCGATGCGTGGCGCCGTCGTCTCCCCCGCCCAAGCCGTCGACCTCGCCCGCATCTTCGCCAACCACCTGGGCATCACTGTCGTCGACTAGCGTTCGGACACACGAAAAAGCCCTGAGCCGCGACACCAGCGGAAAACGATGTCGCGACTCAGGACAGGGGTGGAGCTAAGGGGATTCGAACCCCTGACCTCTTCGTTGCGAACGAAGCGCTCTACCAACTGAGCTATAGCCCCGCAGCCACTCGCACGAGACCGCTGCCATCCGAAGACGACCGCTCTATATTACTGCGCACGTCCGTGGGTCCACAAATCGACACTCTCCCGTCATACGGCAGCTCCCAGCGTCAGGCCGATGTAGCCGACCGCGGTCTCCTTCGACACCGTGTCCTGCAGGATGAGCGTCGTGAGCAGGTCGGCCGGGTCCTCGACGACCGTGAGCGGATCCTGCGGCAGCAGCCGATGACGGATGACCATCGCGGCGAGGACCACGCGGGAGTAATCGCCGTCGCGCGCACCGATCCGCAGTCCCTCCCATGCGAGGAACACCGCCGAGCACAGGCAGTACAGCGCGGTGGCGATCTGCCGTGTCTGCGCCTCGTTCTGCCTGTCCCCCAGGGTCTCCAGGGCGTGCATGAGCTCTGCGGAGATCCGGTCCAGCTCGTTCGCCAGAGGTGCGAAGGCAGCGTCGGGGACAGCGGCCTCGGGGGCGGTACGGCCGGCGAGCTCAGCGGTCAGCTCACCCAGGTAGCCCATGAGCGGCTTGAGCGCCGACGACCGGTGGGCGGCACGCACGACGTCCAGAGCGACGATGTTCGAGGTGCCCTCCCAGATGGACCCCAGCTGAGCATCGCGGAACATGCGGGCGTCGCCGTACTCCTCGATGTAGCCCACGCCCCCGCGGACCTCCATCGCGTCGGCGGTGACCTTGCGGGCCTCCCGCGTCGTGCGGAACTTGATGATCGGGGTGAGGATGCGCAGGACGGCAGCGGCTTCGTCGTCGCCGGCATCGGCCCGCTCGAAGACGCGGGCGGTGTGCAGCGACATGCTGAGCCCCTGTTCGGTGGGCAGCAGCAGCTTCGCGAGCTGGCGGCGCTGCAGCGGCAGGTCGAGCAGGCGGGTGCCGAACGCCTCGCGCTCCAGGCAGACGAAGCGGGATTCGCCGAAAGCTCGGCGCATCATGCCGGCGGAACGGACGGCGTTCGACAGGCGGGAGGAATTCACCATGTCCGCCATCTGCTTGAAGCCCTGCCCCAGGTCGCCCACCAGGTAGGCGGTCGCGCCGTCCAGGCTCACTTCGCCGGACGGCATGGACCGGGTCCCCAGCTTGTCCTTGAGCCTCACGATCCGGTACGCGTTCGGGGTGCCGTCCGGCAGTGTGCGGGGCAGCAGGAAGAGACCGATCCCCTTGATGCCCGCGGGCGCACCCTCCGGGCGGGCGAGGATCATCGTGACGTCCGCGTCGGCGTTGGAGCAGAACCACTTCTCCCCCGTGAGCGCCCACGTGCCGTCACCGTTGTCCTCGGCATGTGTCGTCGCACGGCCCACGTCGGATCCCGCGTCCTGCTCCGTCATGAACATCGCGCCCTGCGTGAGCGTGTCCATCGAGGTCGAGATCATCGACGGCAGGTAGCGGTCGATGAGCTCCTGGTCCCCGAACTTCCGCAGGGTGCGGGTGAGCGCGTCCGTCATGGAGACGGGGCATTCGAGCCCGAACTCGGCCTGCGCGAAGAGGTAGAAGAACGTGTACTTCACGAGCGGCGGCATCGGCCGATCCCAACCCAGCACGGGCGTGTGGCTCATCGCGTGCATGCCCAGTTCTTCGAACGCGACCTTCTGCAGCGACCGGTAGGCCGGGTGCACCTCGATCCACTGGCGGTCGCGCCCGGAGCGCGTGCGGTGATGGAGGACTGGCGGGTTGGTATCCGCCTGGTGCGCCCAGTCGTCCATCTCGCCACCCAGTCGCGGCCCGAGGTCGTCGAGTGTCGGCTGGAGGTGTGCGAGCAGGTCTGCCTCGAGGTAGAGCGGCAGCAGCGCCCGGAGACTGCGGTCGTCGGCGAACCGGTCGATGCCGAAGCTGTCCGGGACCGGCCACGAAGGGGTGCGGGCGGACGCGGCCTGACCGGCGGAGGTGTCACTCACCTGGGCGACGGGTGTGGCGGTCATGCGGTTCTCCTTCGGGCAGGGGCCTCGTCGAGGGGCGTCGTCGAGCGGGTGCATCGCTGCGTGCGCGGATGGTCCTGCGTTCAGAGTACGAACCCAGCCGATAACCGTCCAACAGCTACACCTGAAGGTGCGATAATCCTGGGTTATGACTGACATCGATCTGCGGCGCCTCCGCTATTTCACGGTGCTGGCGGAGACCCTGCACTTCGGCCGGGCCGCACAGCTGCTCCACATCTCGCAGCCCGGCCTCAGCGCGGAGATCCGCCGGCTCGAGAAGCAGCTGGGTGTCACTCTCTTCAGCAGGACTCCCCGCACCACCCTCACGCATGAGGGGGAAGCACTGCTGGCCGAAGCCGAGGCGGTCCTCGCCGGCGCGGACAGGTTCGCCGCCGCATCCGCCGCCCTGTCGACCGGTCAGGCCGGAGTCGTGACGATCGGGGCAACCGCCTCCGTGCTGGAGCACGGTCTCCTCGAAGCCGTCGCGCGTCTGGCAGGAGAAGCACGGGAACTCCGGATCCTCGTCGAGGAGATGTCCAGCGCCGAGGCGGTGGCGGCACTCCGGTCGGGTGGCGTGGACCTTGCGTGTGGGAACGCGGCGGCGGACGGGCCGGATGTCACCTCGACCCGGCTCACAGCCGCGCCGTTCGCGCTGGTGGTGCCGACCGGCGCCTCGGCGGCACTGCGAGATGGTGCCCCGGACACCCTCGCCCACTGCGCGGGTGTTCCTTTCGCAGTGTTCCGCAGGTCGGCGTCCCCGCGGTTCCACGACACGGTGCGCGCACTGTGCACCGAAGCCGGCTTCGACCCGCAGTTCACCTACCTGTCACGGACCTGGCGCTCCGCGCTGGACGCGGTGGCGGCGGGACTCTGCGTGTCCGTGGCGCCCCTGCCCATCGCGGAAGCCCGAGCGGAGTCCGACCCACGGGTGAGGATCGCCCACGTCGTCGATTCGCCCCTGACTGCGGAGTCGTGGATCAGTCGCCGTGCGGACACGTCGTCCCAGCTGTTCGACCGTGTCGAGCAGGCGGTCATCGACGTGTTCCGCTGACGACTGCACCAGTAGCCGGGCCCGGACTGAAGGGCACACGCAGTCCGACGAAGACACCCAGCCCTACTGGAACACTCCGACCAGCTCGTTGACGCCGAGCACCACGAACAGCAGGGTGATGACGCCGAGCACGGTGTTGAGCAGCCAGCCGTTCCGCCATTCCTGCGGCATGCGTCCGCTGTTCAGGAGGAACAGCAGTGTGATCGCGAGGAACGGCATGAAGAACGACCCCAGGACGCCGTACGCGATGATGATGGCGACGGGCTTGCCGATGAGCAGCAGAAGCATGGGCGGGAAGGTCAGCCAGAGGACGTAGAACTTGTAGTACTTGCCCCCGGATCGACGGTCCGGGTGGTCTTCCGGCTTGTTCCGCACCCGTCCCCAGAAATCCGCGAACATGATCGACACGCCGTTCCACACGCCTAGAACGGAGGAGAAGGACGCGGCCCAGAAGCCGACGAGGAAGAGCTTCCCGACGAACGGACCGTACTCGGCGTCGAGCACGCCCGACAGTTCGACGAGTCCTTCGTCACCCGACTGGATCGCGATGTTCGCGGAGTGAAGCAGTTCCGCGCCGATGATGAGCATCGAGATGACGAAGACGCCGGAGATGAGGTAGGCGAAGGAGTTGTCGATCCGCATGACGCGCATCCACTTGGGGCTGTACCAGCCCTTCTCCTTCAACCAGTACCCGTACGCAGCCAGCGTGATCGTGCCGCCCACACCGCCGATGATGCTGAGTGTGTAGACCAGGCCGCCTTCAGGAATGAGAGGGACGAGCCCTTTCACGGCGTCGAGGAAGTTGGGTGCGGCGAACACAGCGGATCCCACGACGGTGATGAACATGAGTCCGACGAACGCCGCGACGATCTTCTCCAGCGCGTGGTATTTCCCCCACCACACGAGGACCAAGCCCACCAGCCCGGAGAAGATCGCATATGCGATGAACGGTATCTGCGGGAACACCGCGTAGATGGGCAACGCTGAGGCCGACATTGCTGTGGCTCCGTAGACGAAGCCCCAGATGAGGATGTAGGGACCGAAATAGACCGACGTCCATCTCCCCAGTCGCCGCCAGCCCTCGAAGATCGAGTGTCCTGTCGCGAGCGACCAACGGCCGGCACCTTCGACGAGGAACACCTTGATGACGGCACCGACGATCGCCGCCCACAGCAGCGCGTAGCCGTACATGGATCCAGCCACGAGGGTCGCGACGAGGTCTCCGGCACCGATGCCGGTCGCCGCGACGACCAGCCCGGGGCCCAGGATCTTCCATTTCGGCTTCCCACCGGCTGGGGCCGCGGAGGCACCGGTCCCAGGGGTCACGTGTTCCGATGTGGAGTCGTCGCCCGGGCGTTCGTCGTTCATAGGACGATTCTACAGAAAGGTGACTTGCGGCACAGGCTGCGTTGTCAGCGATCAGTCGCAGGTCCCATCGATCGAGCATGAGCCCCCCTGCGCCCCGGCGAACAGATCGTCGAGCGACAGCAGATCCGACTCCTCACGGGACTCGGCTTCCTCCCCAGCCTCCGACTCTCGACGGGCTTCGTCCGCTTCACGGGATTCGGACTCCACACTGGCCTCCGCAGCGTCGCCGTTCTTGCCGGCGGCCGCTGCTCCGGACCGGCCCGCCTCCACGTCCGTGTCCGGCCCCTTCTTCTCCGGTGACGCCTTCTCCCACTTCTTCGTCTCCCCCATCACGCCTCCTTCGCGTCGGCGAGCTGCCGCAGCGCCCTGCGGTACGTGTCGACGTCCATCGCACCCGGCGCGGCCATGCGGTTGTCGAAGACCATGAACGGCACGCCCTGCACGCCCAGCTCACGGGCGCGGATGATGTCGGCCTCCACCGCCGCCTCGGCCTCGGCAGACACCCCCGTCATCGCGGCGCGCACCACCTGCTCGGCGGCGCCGGCTTCGATCGCGGCACGCACGACGGCCTCCGTGTCGTAGGGGTCGAAGGTGCCGGCGAAGTAGCCATTCTGGATGCAGGTGAATAGATCCGCGGCGACGCGCGCACCCAGCGTCGACGCGACCGTCTGCACCACGCGGTGCAGGCCGCGCGTGTTCCCCACGGGGCGTTCGGGCACGTACGGCATGTCGACCTCCGCGGCCATGTCGCCGATCCGCGCTTCCATCGCCATCACCTGATCACGGGACATCCCCTTGGCCTGCACCAGGTGGTCGATGTTCGTGGGCGCCCCACCCAGCAGCGAGGCTCCATCACCGTGGACACCGTGGACACCATGCACCGGAGGCGAGGTGGGGTCGAGTTCGAACGCATGGACGACCAGGTCCACGTCGACCCCTTCGTCCCGGATGGCGCGGTCCAGGCGTGCCTGGCCCACGTAGCAGAAGGGGCACACGAGGTCCGTCCACACGTCGATCCGCACCGTCCTGGTCGCACCCTCAGCGGTTGTCGCTTCACTCGCTGTCATCGCGCTCCCTCTTTCATGTCATGTGTCGTCCTACACACCTCAACACGGGACGGCACGGAAGGATTCCTTACGCTCTCCGCCTTTTCTGCGCAGTCTGCGCATCTTCGCCTTCCGTTCCTGAGGGTTCTGCGCGTATACTCTCAGAAATTCGTGTGCCGACCACGTGTCATCTGCGGCACCGCCACCCTCCACCTAGGAGTCCTCTCATGGACGTGCAGCTGCTCTTCGCGCTGGTCCTCGGCATCACGACCATCGTCGTCCTCGTGCTCGCCACCCGGCTGGACGCGTTCGTCGCCCTCCTCATCGCCGGCGTCATCACCGGGGTGGTGGCGGGATCCGGCTTCGTCGAGACGATCGACTGGATCACCGAGGGCTTCGGCAGCACGCTCGCGAGCGTCGGCATCGTCATCGGCCTGGGCGTCTTCATCGGCAAGATCCTCGAGGTCTCCGGCGCCGCAGACGCGCTCGCCCGCGCATTCCTCCGCATGTTCGGCAAGGGCCGTGAGCCGTGGGCGATGGCGTCCGTGGGCTCGCTCGTGTCGATCCCCGTCTTCTGCGATTCCGGCTACGTCATCATGAACCCGCTCGCCCGGTCGATCGCGCGCGTGAAGAAGGGTGCCTACATCACGCTGGCACTGGCGCTGGGCTGCGGCATGACGCTCACCCACCACATGGTGCCGCCCACCCCCGGGCCGCTGGCCGTCACCGGCATCCTCGGGGCAGACATGGGTGCCGTGATCCTCACCGGCCTCATCTTCACCGTCATCCTCCTGCCGGTCGTCGTCGTGTACGCGAAGTGGATGGGCCCCCGTCTGGAGGCGCGCCTCAACCCCGTCATCGCGGAAGAGGTCTACGGGCCGCGGCATGATGTCGCGCTCGCCACCCGCGGCGGCTCGTCCGACGCCGCAGAAGTCGCGCACGTCGTCACCTACCGCTCCGAGGACTTCCTGGGCGCCACTCCCGCGGGCCGCAAGCCGCACCGCACGAACGCGATCCTGGGCGCTCTGCCGCTGGTCATCCCGCTGCTGCTCATCGTCTGCAACACCGTGGCCGCTGCAGTGGACCAGGGCAACCAGGGCATCATCGGCGATCAGGATGCGGCGTACGAGCCGTCCGCGTGGGCACAGCCGCTGGTATTCCTCGGCAACCCCGTCGTCGCGCTGACGATCGGCGTCGTCCTGGCCGTCTACGTGCTGCTCCCCCGCTGGACGGCGCGCACCAAGGTGCACGCCTGGCTCGCCGAGGCCGCCGGATCCGCCGGCCTCATCCTCCTCATCACCGGCGCCGGCGGCGGACTCGGTATGGTCCTGCGCGAATCGGGTGTGGGCGATGCCCTCGCCTCAGCCGTCGCCGCCACTCCCCTGCCCGCGTTCTTCGTCCCCTTCATCATCGCGACCGTCGTGCGGATCGCGCAGGGGTCCGGCACCGTCGCCATGATCACCGCCGCATCCGTGTCCGCCTCCGTCATCACGGAGTCCGGACTGGACCCCCTGGTCGCGGTCATGGCGTGCACCGCCGGGTCGATGGTGTTCAGCTACTTCAACGACTCGTACTTCTGGGTCGTCACCCGCTTCACGGGCCTGGACGGGCTCGAGGCGCTCAAGGGCTGGTCCGGCATCACGACTGCCGTGTGGGCCGGGTCGATCCCGCTGCTCGTCGTCCTCAACTTCATCGTCGGCTGAGGCGGGCCCCATGGCATCCGTCCTCATCGTCGGCGACGACCTCACCGGGTCGAACGGTGCGGCCACTGGCATGGCTCGGCGCGGCCTGCGCACCGTCACCCTGCGCGTGGGCGAGCACCACGAGGAGATCACCGCCCAGCGGGACGCCTACGACGCCGTCGTCGTCACGACCGACTCCCGTCACCTCCCCGCCGCCGAGGCCGCCCGGCTCACCGCTGCCGCCGTCCGCGCGGGGTGGCCGGCGTCGTTCGTGTCGTCGCGCTGCGATTCGACCCTGCGCGGCAACGTCGGGGCGCAGGCGCAGGCCGTCATCGACACGATCCGCACGCTCACCGACCGTGAGGTCATCGGTCTGTGCATGCCCGCGTTCCCGTCCGCGGACCGGCAGACCGTGGGCGGTCTCCAGCTCATGGGAGGCGCACGGCTCGAACTGACGGAGCTCGCCCACGACGTGCGCACCCCGATGACGACGTCCTCCGTCGCTGCCGCGCTCACCCGCGAGTCGACCCTCACGTGCGCGGAGATCGGGCTGGAGACCATCACTGCGGGCGGCAGCGATCTCGAGGGGCGGATCGAGAGTCTGCTGGCAGACTCCCCCGACATCCTCATCGGCGACGCCTTCACGGAGGGGCACCTCGACGCACTCGCGCGCGCGGCCCTCGCCGTCCGCCCGGACGCCATGTGGGTCGGCATCGATCCGGGGCCCGGCAGCTGGGCGATCGCGGAACGGATGGGGCTGACCGGTTCGGCTGCCACGCCGCCGCTGCTGGCGGTGTCCGGGTCCGCCACAGAGCTCACGCGCACCCAGCTCACGACGCTCTCCTCGTCGCGGGGCGTCTCCGTCGTGCGGCCCGTGTTCCTCTCCGGCACCCGCCGCATCGACGTGGAGGCCACCGCCGCGGACGTCCTCACGCACCTCCGCGCGGCCTCCTCCGGGGGTGCTGCCGGCCCGGCAGGCCCCGCGATCGTCCTGCTCGCGACCGTCCTCGACGCAACGGACATCATCGACCTCACGGAGGCCGAGGCCGACGACATCCCCGCCGCACTGGGTCGGATCACGAAAGCCGTGCTGGACGACGCAGACGCGGACGGCGCTGCGGCCCGGCCGGTCGGCGGCCTCTACACGACCGGCGGTGACGTGACCGCGGAGGTCCTCCACGGCCTCGGCGGCGTCGGCATCGAGATCCGCGACGAGGTCGTCCCCCTCGCCACCGCCGGCACCGTCGTGGGCGGGCCGCACGCGGGTCTGCCCATCGTCACGAAGGGCGGACTGGTGGGCGGCGCGGACACCGCGTGCGTCTGCCTCGACGCGCTCGCAGACCTCGCCTCCACCACCCCGACCACGCCCCGCTCCACCTCTGGGAAGGAACCCTCATGACCGCACCCGTCCTCGCCCTCACCCCCGGCGACCCCGTGGGCATCGGCCCGGAGATCACCGCGGCCGTCCTCCACGAGTACGCCGGTGACGAATCGGTCCACGGCATCGCGGTCGCGGACGTGTCCGTCATGCGTCGCGCGGTCGAGGTGCTTGGCCTCGACGCCGAGGTGCGGGCCGTCTCCTCGTGGGACGTCCCGTCCGCCGGCGCCGGCGTCATCGACGTCTACGACATCGACATGCTGGGTGAGACTCAGCTGGAGTGGGGCGTCGTCGACGCCCGCGCCGGCCGTGCCGCCGTCCGCGCGATCGAGGTCGCCACCACCGCAGCGATGGACCGGGAGATCGCGGGCATCGTCACTGGCCCCATCAACAAGGAGGCCATCTGGCAGGCGGGCTCCGAGCATCTGGGGCACACGGAGATGCTGGGCGCACTCACGGGCGTGACGAAGCAGGACACGATGTTCGTCGTCGAGCGCTCCCACGTGCCCGGCCACCACATGCACGTGTTCTTCGCGACCCGCCACATGTCACTGCGGAAGGCGCTCGACGCGATCACGATCGACACGCAGGTCGACTCCATCCGCCGCGCCCACCGCGCGCTCGAGGTCTACGGGATCGAGAACCCGCGCCTCGCGACCGCGGCGATCAACCCGCACGGCGGGGAGAACGGCGCGTTCGGCGATGAGGAGATCGAGATCCTCAGGCCCGCTCTGGAACGGGTGAACGCCGACGGGCTGTCCGTCGCGGGACCCATCCCGGCGGATTCCGTGTTCCACCAGGGGCTCTCCGGTCGCTACGACGGGATCCTGTCCCAGTACCACGACCAGGGGCACATCGCGGCGAAGACGTTCGACTTCGACGGGACGATCTCCGTGACCGTCGGCCTGCCGATCCTGCGCACCAGCGTGGACCACGGCACGGCGTTCGACATCGCCGGACAGGGCAAGGCGGATCCGGGCACCATGCGGTCGGCGTTCCGCGCGGCGATCGACTACGCGCCGTTCGTCGACGGTATCCGCGCGGAGTACCTGCCCCGCTGATGGACGGGCAGACCGCCTCTCGGCCGCACCGGGCCACACGCACGCGACGCGACGCCCTGGTGTCCCTCGTCCACGCGGGGACGGTCCGCGTGGAGGATCTCGCCCACCGCCTGTCGGTCTCCGCGTCGACCGTCCGCCGGGATCTCGCAGCACTCGAGGCCGACGGGTTGGTGTCGCGGACGTACGGCGGGGCGATCACGGCGGCACCCTTCCGCGATCGAGCCCTGAACGAGCGGCTGGCCCTCAACCCGCAGGGCAAGGCCGGGATCGGGCGGGCGGCGGTCGACCTCGTGCACGACGGCGCCACCGTTTTCGTGGACGCCGGGACGACGACGATCGCGTTCGTCGACGCACTGCGGCAGCGGTCGGTGCGCGACGTGACGGTGGTGACCCGCGGACTCGAGAACGCGGTGCTGCTCGCAGGCGGCGACGGCATCGAGGTGCACGTCGTGGGTGGACGGCTCACCCCGGCGTCCCACGGGACGACGGGCCCGCTGGCGATCGAGGCGCTCGGCAGGTTCGCTTTCGACCTCGCGATCCTGGGATGCGATGCCGTGTCCGCGACACGGGGCGTGGGTGAGCCGACTCTCGACGAGGCGTACGTCAAGGAGTTCGCGGCGACCCGCAGCGATCGCACCGCGGTGCTGGCGGACCGGTCGAAGTTCGGGGTGGCGGGCATCAGCGCGTGGGCAAGTCTGCCTGCTGGTTGGACGCTGGTGACGGACGCGCACGATGAGGACATGCTCGCGGATTTCGATGCCGCGGGTGTGGACGTCGTTGTCGCCGCGGTGGGATGACGGGTCTCGCGGGGACCGTCGAGGGGTTGAGCTCACCCTCGGGGGAGGCCGTAGGGTCGACCACATGACTTATGTGATTGCCCAGCCCTGCGTCGACCTGAAGGACAGGTCCTGCGTCGACGAGTGCCCGGTCGACTGCATCTACGAGGGCGAGCGGATGCTCTACATCCACCCGGACGAGTGCATCGACTGCGGTGCGTGCGAACCGGTGTGCCCCGTCGAGGCGATCTACTACGAGGACGACGTCCCCGAGGAGTGGGCGGAGTACTACACCGCGAACGTCGAATTCTTCGACACCATCGGTTCGCCCGGCGGTGCGGCCGGCACCGGGGTCTACTCGTTCGACCACCCGATCGTCGCCGCCCTGCCACCACAGGAGACGGGGACGTGAGTCGTCGACTACCGATAGGTAAGAACTCACTCATCGACGTCTCATCAGGTCTTCACACAGCGTCAGTAGGCTGAGAAGCATGACGACAACACATGGTCTTCGCCCCGTCCGCTCTCTCTCCATCGCAGCCGTCGCAGCGGCCGCCCTGACGCTGTCCGCCTGCGGCTCCGGCTCCGATGCGCCGGCAGAGACCGACGGGATCGAGCAGACGCAGTCCGCCACCGACGACACTGTCCCCACCGAGGAGTCGACCGAGGGCGCCGAGTCCTCGGCCGCTGCCACCATGCATCGGGGCGGGTCACTCGAGGACGCCCGCACGGCGATCGACACGGCGGAGGCGGAGAACGGCGGAACCGCCCATGAGATCGACTTCGACGACGACGATCACTGGGAGATCGACGTCATCGGCAGCGACCGCGAATGGGAGTACCACGTGAGCGCCGACGGCACGACGATCGAGAAGACCGAAGAGGACGATCTCGATGACGACGACCGCCGCGAGCTCGAGGAGGCAGAGGTCTCCCTCGTCGAGGCGCTCGAGATCGCCCTCGATCACACTGCGGGCACGATCGATGACGCGGAACTCGATGAGGACGACGGGGTACTGCACTGGGAGGTCGAGATCTACGTGGACGGCTCCGACAGGACCCGTGACCTCTACGTCGACGCGAAGTCCGGTGACGTGACCGAAGACGACTGACACATCGGCGCGGGGAGGCAGCGCTCACCCTCCCTCGTGACGAATCATGACGGCCCATGACGCCCTTCCGCGTCATGGGCCGTCTGTGTGACGTTCGGCGTCGGCCCACCGCCTGCTCGACGGTTTCATGGTGGGCATGACTTCCGCCGTTCCCACCTCCACGACCCTGCCCCTCAACGTCCCCCGCCGCCCTGAAGAGGACTTCCAGACCGAGGCCGGTCGCATCGCGTTCTGGGAGCGGCAGGCGGCTCGCCTGGACTGGGACCGGCGGTGGCACACGACGCACACACTCGACCGGCCCCGGCAGACCGGCACGAGGGAGGACGGATCCCCCGAGTACACGGTCCCCCGCATCGAGTGGTTCGCTGGCGGCCGCCTCAACGCGGCCCACAACTGCGTCGACCGGCACGTCGACGCGGGCTTCGGCGAGCGACCGGCGCTCCTGTTCGAGGGCGAGCCGGGCGACCGACGCACGCTCACGTACGCGGATCTTCAGGACGAGGTGTCCCGCGCGGCGAACGCCCTCCTCGAGCTGGGCGTCGAACCCGGCGACCGGGTCGTCGTCTACCTGCCGGTCATCCCGGAGACGGTCGTCATCACGCTCGCCTGCGCACGGATCGGCGCGGTCCACTCCCTGGTGTTCGGTGGCTTCAGCGCTGACGCGCTGCGGTTCCGGGTCGAGGACACGGGCGCGAAGGTGCTCGTCACCTCCGACGGCCAGTTCCGACGGGGGAAGTCCGTTCCCGTCAAGGACGCCGCGGATGAAGCGGTGAGCGGCGACAACGCGATCGACCACGTCCTGGTCGTCCGCCGCACGGGTGACGACATCGCGTGGACCGAAGACCGCGACGTGTGGTGGCACGACGCACTGGCAGCGGCCTCGCCCCACCACGAGCCGCAGTCGTTCGACGCGGAGCACCCCCTCTTCCTCATCTACACCTCCGGCACCACCGGCCGCCCCAAGGGGCTCGTCCACACGACTGGTGGCTACCTCACGCAGACGGCGTACACGCACGCGCTGCTGTTCGACCTGGTCGAGCACGAGCTGGATGCGGTGAACGACCCGCAGAAGGTCGCGGACACCGTCCACTGGTGCACGGCGGACCTCGCGTGGGTGACGGCCCACACGTACGAGATCTACGGCCCCCTGCTCAACGGCGTCACCCAGGTGATCTACGAGGGCACCCCGCAGGAGCCCCACCCTGGACGACACTTCGAGATCATCGAGCGCTACGGCGTCACCACGTACTACACGGCGCCCACCCTCGTCCGCTCCCACATGGGCGCGTTCGGGTCGAACCCCGCGCCGGGTGAGCGTCCCGCCGACCGCTGGGACCTGTCCTCGATCCGTCTGGTCGGCACGGTGGGCGAATCCGTGAATCCGGAGGCCTGGACGTGGCTGCGCCGCGAGGTGGGTGCGGGCACCGCCCCCGTCATCGACACGTGGTGGCAGTCGGAGACCGGGTCCTGCGTCATGTCTCCCCGCCCCCAGGACCCCTGCTGGGAGTCCCCCACCGCCGAGGTGCCGGCCACCTCTGACCCAGCCGACACCTCTGACTCAGCCGGGACCTCGGGCGTGGGCTTCCCCTCCCCCAAGCCCGGCTGCGCGACCCGGGCACTGCCCGGCCTCACCACTCGCGTCGTCGACGCAGACGGCGCCGAAACCGCCACGGGCGAGCAGGGTCTGCTCGTCGTCGACGGCATCGGGCCATCGGCCGCCCGCACCGTGTGGCACGAACCCCAGCGGTTCCTCGACTCCTACTGGGCGCACTTCGGGGAGCGCGGCTGGTTCTTCTCCGGCGACGGTGCCCGCATCGACGACGACGGTGACATCACCGTGCTGGGGCGGGTCGACGACGTCATCAACGTGTCCGGTCACCGGCTGTCGACCATCGAGATCGAATCCGCGCTCGTGTCCCACCCGTGGGTCGTCGAGGCAGGTGCAGCACCCATCGTCGACCCCCTCTCCGGGCACGCCGTGCTGTCGTTCGTCGTCCTCGCACACGACGCCGCGGACGTCTCCGCAGACAGGCTGCGGGACACGCTGCGCGACCACGTGAGCCGCCGGATCGGCCCCATCGCGAAACCCGCCCACGTCATCGCCGTGCCCGAGGTCCCCAAGACCCGGTCCGGCAAGATCATGAGACGCCTGCTCACCCAGCTGTTCGAGCACACTACGCTCGGAGACACGACGTCGCTCACCAACGCGCACGCCGTGGACGACATCGCCCGGATCGTCGGCCACCCGGCTGCCGTGGACGCGCCGCAGACCACCTTCTGAACCAGTCGCCTGACCCAATCGCCTGTCCCAGAGAGCGAGGACCCCCTTTGTCCGATCACCAGTTCGGCTTCCGCACGCGTGCGCTGCACGCCGGCGGGGTGCCCGACGCGGTCCACGGATCGCGCGCCGTGCCGATCCACCAGACCACGTCGTTCGTGTTCAAGGACGCGGACGACGCCGCGAACCTCTTCGCACTGCAGAAGTACGGGAACATCTACTCGCGGATCGGCAACCCGACCGTCTCGGCGTTCGAAGAGCGCGTCGCCAGCCTGGAGGGCGGCATCGGGGCGGTCGCCACCGCGTCGGGCATGTCCGCGGAGTTCCTCGTGTTCGCGGCGCTCGCCCAGTCCGGCGACCACATCGTCGCCTCCTCGCAGCTGTACGGCGGCACCATCACCCAGCTCGACGTGACCCTGCGCCGCTTCGGCATCGACACGACCTTCGTCGACGGCACGGACCCGGCAGATTTCCAGGCGGCGCTCCGGCCGGAGACGAAGGCGGTCTACACGGAGCTCATCGCGAACCCGTCGTCGGAGATCGCAGACCTCGCCGGTCTGGCGGACGTGGCCCACGGGGCGGGCATACCCCTCGTCGTCGACGCGACGCTCAACACCCCCTACCTGTGCCGGCCGATCGAGCACGGCGCGGACATCGTCATCCACTCCGCGACGAAGTTCCTGGGCGGGCACGGCACGACACTGGGCGGCGTCATCGTGGAGTCCGGGACGTTCGACTGGGGCAACGGGAACTTCCCCCTCATGACGGAGCCCGTGCCCACCTACAACGGGCTGTCCTGGTGGGACAACTTCGGCGAGTTCGGGTTCCTCACCCGCCTGCGCTCGGAGCAGCTGCGCGACATCGGCCCCGCCCTGTCCCCGCAGTCCGCGTGGCAGCTGCTGCAGGGCGTCGAGACGCTCGCCCAGCGGATGGACAACCACGTCGAGAACGCCCAGCGCGTCGCGGAATGGCTGGAGGCGGACCCCCGCATCAGCTACGTCCAGTACTCCGGGCTGCCGTCCCACCCACACCACGAACGGGCGAAGAGGTACCTCACCTCTGCGGGGTCGGTGTTCTCGTTCGGTGTCGCAGGAAGCGGCGACAAGGACGGCCGTGAGGTCGGTGCCGCCTTCATCGAGAAGCTGCAGCTCGCCTCGCACCTGGCGAACATCGGCGACGCGCGCACCCTGGTGCTGCACCCCGCGTCGACGACCCACCAGCAGCTCACCGAGGCACAGCTGGAGGCGGGCGGCGTGAAGCCCGACCTCATCCGGATCTCCGTGGGGCTCGAAGACCTCGACGACATCCTGTGGGACCTCGATCAGGCGCTGGCCGCCGCCGCGGAAGGAGTGGAGTGACCATGGCTGAGAAGAACACACAAGCCCCTGCCGCCGGACGGCGCACCTGGGAGGGCCCGTCTGCGGGCCAACGCCTGCAGATGCTGAGCGACGCGCGGTCGATCGCGATCGTCGGGGCGTCTGCGAAGCCCGCGCGCGCATCGAACTTCGTCGGCACGTACCTCCTGTCGTCCTCCTCCCTCCGCGTGTACTTCATCAACCCGCGAGAGAAGGAGATCCTGGGCCACCCGGTGTACGCCTCACTCGAGGATCTGCCGGAGGTGCCCGACATCGTCGACGTGTTCCGCCGCAACGAGGACCTTCCCGATGTGGCCCGCGAGGCCGTGGCGATCGGGGCGAAGACCCTCTGGATCCAGCTGGGGCTGTGGAACGAGGACGCCGCGAAGATCGCCGAGGACGCCGGGCTGAACGTCGTCATGGACCGCTGCATCAAGATCGAGCACGCCCGCTTCCACGGCGGGCTGAATCTGGCCGGGTTCAACACCGGCGTGATCTCGTCGAAGAGGCAGAAGCTGGACTGACGCTCCACCTGCCCACGTTGACTGCTCGGTCGGCCGCTACTGCTCCGCAGGGGCCGGCACGAGCAGCCACCGCAGCCCCGGCAGCAGCAGTGCGGCGACCAGGGGGTACGCGAAGTCCTCGAGGGGTGCCAGCCCTACCCTCATGCCGATGAGCGTGTGCTCCGCGTACTCGAACAGACCGGCATGGATCATGAGGCTGTCGAACACCGCAGTGAGCGTGCACAGGACGACGGCGGTGAAGACGACTTCGCAGCATGCACGTCCCACGGGAATCCTGCGGAGGGCGACGGCCGCGATCAGGACCACGAGTGCGGTGGCGACGAACGGCACGTTCAGCGTGAGATAGCTCATGCGCTGCGCCTCCTCGCCCGCCACGCAGCGAACCCCGTGGCGAGGACCATGGTCTGGTAGCAGAGGAAGAGCAGGAAGAGGATCTCCTCGAGAGGCAGGTGCGGAGCGATCATCACACCGGTCATGAGCGGCGAGTCGATGTGCAGGAAGATGCCCTGTCCGATCGCGGCGAGGTCCCACGTGAGGAAGAATCCAGTCCCCAGCAGCAGGACGAGGAGTGCGGGGAGCGGCCGGTGGAAGACGAACAGCCGGAAGCGCGCGTCCAGTGCGACCATGCACAGCAGCAGCCCGATCAGCACACTGAGATAGATCATCCCCGCACCCCCGCCGTCCTGCTCCCAGAAGAAAGATTCCGTCAGGCCATCCTGTCATTCACATCCGGCTCTGGGTCGTGAGATCCTGGCTCTCACCATGGACGACGTGAGGAAATACGTGAACGCAGGAGCGAATGACACGCCGCGGAACAACACCGTCGACCATCTGCGCGGTCGCTTCGGGGAGGTCGTGAGGAGCCCGGAGGTCACGACCGACGTGCTGCAGATCCTCAAGACGGTGGCCGCCGCCACACTGGCCTGGTGGCTCGCGGTGAACGTCCTCGATTCGGAGATGCCGTTCCTCGCGCCGTGGGTCGCCCTGCTGACCGTGTACCCGACGGTCTACCAGTCCCTGCGGCGCGGCGCCCAGACGACGGTCGCCTCGTGGGCGGGGGTGGGCGTCTCCTTCGTGATCGGACATTTCCTGGGGGTCGGGCTGTGGACCTTCGCCCTGGCCATCTTCGTCGGCATGGCCGCCTCCCGGATCCCGTGGATCCGTGACGAGGGCGTCGCGATCGCCACGACGGGGGTCTTCGTCCTGGGCGACGGCTTCTCCGAGCAGCAGCCCATGCTGCTCGACCGGATCGTCGAGGTGGCGGTGGGCGCCGCGGTCGGCCTCCTCATCAACCTCCTCCTCATCCCACCGCTGCGCGACAGGCAGGCCGCCCGCTACGTCGACCACATCAATCTGCGCATGGGCAGGGTCCTCGTCGACATGGCCGACGAACTCCAGGAGTCGTGGAACACCGACGACGCGGATACGTGGGCGACCGAGATCCAGTCGATGAAGGACGACCTCGGCACCGCGTGGCAGTCAGTCCGCACCGCGCGTGAGAGCCGGCGGGCGAACCCTCGGCTGCATGTGACGGGCAACAGGCGTGCACGGTCGAGGGACAGCGCTCGGGAGGTGGACTACGGTGAGATCCTCGGCCGAGTGGACGAGGGGATCTCCCACCTCCGCCATCTGGTCCGCACGCTCCGAGACGCCACGTATGCGGAGGGCGAGTGGGACACCTGGTTCCGGGAGAGGTGGGTGGGCATCGTCCGGGACGCAGGGCACGCGATCGCGAATCCGGACAGCACCGTCGAACCCATCGACGACCGCCTGGTGCAGCTCTCGACCGACCTGTCCGAGGACCGGGACCTGCCCCAGCACACGTGGCCGCTCTACGGCTCGCTCATCACGAGCATGAGGCACATCGCCCGCGTCGTCGACGACGTCGCCTCCGCCCGGGAAGCGCGCGAAGCCGGCACCACCGGCAGGTGAGGTGCAGGGAACGCGGGGCTCAGGCGGGCCTACCGGGTGGACCTGCTAGATCGACCTGCTCTTCAGACTCTCGACACAGTCCTCGACCACGCGACGCACCTCCAGCGGGACGGTGGAGCTCCCGATGACGCGGGCGGCCTCAGCCAAGTGATGTGTCACGAGGCCCACCGCGAACGTCCGTGACCCTGATTCGTCGAATGCTCTGCGGATCCGCGCGGCACCGGACTCGTCCACGTCGGGCTCTCCCAGGACTCCGGCGATCTCGTGCCAGCGAACCGAGCTGCGGAGGTGCGCGACGAGGACGGTCTGCTTCCCCTCCCGCAGATCGGAGAGGGCGTCCTTCCCATGGGCGACATGGCGACCGAACATCGTGAGGAGGTCGTCCTGCACTTGGAAGGCGACCCCCAGGTGGTTCCCGACCCGCACGAGCGTCTCATCGACCTCGGGCGCGGCGTCGGACAGCGCGGCAGCCAGTCGCAGAGGAAGAGAGAACGAATACGACGCCGTCTTGAGCGCCGTCATCGTCATGACGGTGTCGAGCTCCGCCGCGACGACGCCGTCGCTGAGTCCCACGTCGAGGTACTCCCCCGCGACGGTTTCCGTGATCGCCTCGTCGACGAGGTCGAGGACGCGGGCACGCGGGCCGGAGGGAAGGGGCAGCCGCGCGCAGTCCAGGACGGCGGCGGACAGGAGTACGTCGCCCATGAGGATCGCCGCACTGGTTCCCCAGTGCAGCGAGTCTCCGTCCGGCGCATCCGGGTGCTGGCCCCGGACCGTGCCGATGAGGTTCGGCCCGTGACGGCGGACGAGGTCGCCGTCGATCACGTCGTCGTGGAGGAGGAACGCGTAGTGGAGGACCTCGAGCACGGCGGCGAGGCGGTCCACCGACTCCTCCCCGATGCGACCCGACTTCCGGACGCCCTCTGACCCCCGAGTGTCACCCGACTCCTCGGCGGTGCAGAAGGCTTCGACGGCGTCGATGAAGAGGCGGGGACGCACGAGCTTCCCTCCCCGCGCATGCGTGGCCGCGAGGTCCCACAGATCGGCGAAACCGGCGTTCAGGGACGCGACCGCCGACGCCCGTTCCGCGAAGAACCGGTCGAGCGCCGCCTCGATGCGTGCGACCACGACGGGTTCCGTTCTCACCGTCATGCGTTCTCCCAGTCGGTCGTCATGCTCTCCCCCGGCCGATCGTCGTGCCCCCGCCGGGTGCACGCCGTCGACCCACGAGCGCTGAGACGGCGAGGACGGCCTTGCGTCGGGTCGGCACCCGGATCCGGGTGTGGGTGAGGCGGTGGGCGGGCGCCGCGTCGAGGGCGCGGGCCAGTTCCTCGAAGAGGTCGTGGGCCAGCCGGACGGCGGGCCGCACCTGCTTCGGCAGCAGGCCGATCGAGCCGCACGCGGTGTCGAGTTCGTCACGAATGTCTGCGACGATCGCGGCCTTCTGCGTGTCGGTGGGGGCGGAACGGCCGATACCGGGCAGGTAGGCGCGGTCGAGGTCGTCGCGGTCTTCCGCGAGATCACGGAGGAAGTTCACCTTCTGGAACGCAGAACCGAGGGCGCGGGCGCCGCGGAACAGCGCCTCGCGGCGTGCGGGACCGACCGGTGCGCCGTCGAGGAAGGCGAGCACACACATCTCACCGACCACTTCCGCTGAGCCGTGGACGTATGTGCGGAGGCTCACCTCGTCGTGGACGCACGGGTGGGCGTCGGCGCGCATCGAATCGAAGAACGGCTCCCACTGCGCGGGCCCGATGCCGGTGCTGCGCGCGGACCAAGCGAATGCATGCACGTAGGCATCGGTGGAGAAGCCACGACTATGGGCGTCACGGACACGTGCCTCGAGGTCGTCGAGTTCGCGGACCCGGTCTTCCGGTTCCGATGCGGGGAAGGCCCCGTCCACCACTTCGTCGGCGACGCGCACCAGTGAGTAGATGCTCGCGACATGGGTGCGGATCTCCGGCGGGAGCAGCCTGGTCGCCAGCGAGAAGCTGGTGGAGTACTCCTCGATCACACGGGCGGCGGCGGTCTGGCAGGTGCGTGTGTGGAGAGAGGAGCGCAGCATGATCGCCTTGAGAGGTAGTCGCGTGAGGGCCGTGGTGCTCGTCTGTTTCAGTGGTATAACAGTTACGTAAACTAACAGTTAAGGGCTCCAGGGGCAACCTTCCCTGCGAGAGAGAGGCCTTCTGCGTGAGCACCGCAGCCGACGACAACGAAACGTCCGAGTACTGGTTCGCCGGCGACGACGTCGACACCTCCGCCGTGGACGTGCTGAACCTCCTGCGCCGCTATCGGGAGGCTGAAGGCGCCATGCGGTCGCGCGTGCGCGACGAGATGGGCATGTCCGAGAAGGAGATCCTCACCCTGAGGTATCTGCTCGAGGCGCGCGCCAAGGGGGTCGTCGTCCGGCAGAAGGACATCGCCCTCGCCCTCGACATCACGAACGCGTCGGTGAGCAACCTGGTAGATCGCCTGGTGCGAGAAGGCTACGCGCGGCGGACCTCGCACCCGGAGGACCGGCGGTCGGTCGCCGTCGAAGCCACGGAGGACGGCGACCGTGAGGTGAAGCAGACGCTCAGGCACATGCACGATCGCATGTACGAGGTGGCCACATCGATGAGTGCCGACGACCGGTCGGTCGTCGCCCAGTTCCTCAGTCGCATGATCGACAGCATCTCGATCGACGACGACCCCGGCGAGACAGCCGCTGCGGATGCGTCCGGTCCGGTCGCCCCCGGAGGCTGATCACCCCGACGACCCCTCGATCGTCTCGACCGCCTCCCACACCGCCTCGGGCGAGGCGCGCCCCTCCATCGCCGCGCCCCTCCATCGCCGCGCGCACGTCGCGCGGCTCCGGGATGCAGGCGGGCGGCCCGGAGCGGACGAGGACCCGGCCCACCCGTCACCGGTCCGAGCGCATCACGCTGTGTGAATCACGGCTGGTGAGGTGGCTGCGGTGGGACGCCGCGCTGATTCTGCACCCACTGCTGCGCGCGGTTCGCGAGGTTGTCCGCCTGGGACATCGCTCCACCGGTGTTCTCTGCGGTGCCCTGCCTGCGCGAGGCGTGCTGTGCCACCCGCTCCTGGGCGCGCTGCTCCTGCTGCGCCGCCTGTCGTGCGCGTCGCGTCTCCGCGTCCGCGCTGCGGCGAGCATCCTCCTCCGCGCCTTCGATTCCACGATCGTTGGCCTGGGCGGAGAACAGGGTGTTGCGGATCTCGCCCATCATCTCGCCCATCCCGCCGGGGTTCGACGGCATGAAGAGGACGTTCGAGCGTCCGCTGCGGGACACCTCCTGCATCGCATCGAAGTACTGCGTCATCATGAGCAGCTGCTCAGCGGAATCGCTGATGCCCACTTCGCTGAGACGCTCGTACTGCACGGCGATGCCGTCCGCGATCGCCTTCCGCTGTGCGGCGACACCTTCACCGTGCAGACGCATCGCTTCCGCGTCCGCTTCCGCCTGGGTGACACGCTTGATCTTGTCTGCCTCTGCGAGCGACTGCGCCGCGACGCGGTCGCGCTGGGCGGCGTTGATCGAGTTCATCGAGTCGCGGACACGGGAGTCCGGCGAGATGTCCGTCACGAGCGTGTTGACGATGCGGAAGCCGTAGGCGGCCATCGACTGGGACAGACGCTGCTCGACGTTGTACGCGATGTCGTCCTTCGATTCGAAGGCGGAGTCGAGTGTGAGCGACGACAGTGCGGAGCGCACGGTGTCGAACACGTACGACCGGATCTGCTCCTCCGGGTTCGCCAGACGGTAGTACGCCTCGACGACACTGTCCTCGCCCACCACGTACTGGACGGCGACGGGGACGTTGACGAAGACGTTGTCCTTCGTCTTCGATTCGATGTCGACACCCAGCTGCTGGACACGCAGAGAGATCGGCTTGGTGGTCGTCTCGATGAAGGGCGCCTTGGTGTTGAGGCCCGGCCGCGCCACCTTCTTGAATTTGCCGAACCGTTCGACGATCACGTTCTCCTGTGTCCGCACGGTGAAGAAGATCGACGTGCGAAGACCGCCGAAGAGAAGTGCCGCGACGATGATGAGGGCGACGATGAGGACGATGGCCCCAACGCCCAACCCGAGTGCTGCTTCCATGACCAATGCTCCTCGTGGAGTGGGGTGCGCGTTCACTCCCAGCCTATAGGAGATGCACACCCCACCCCATGGGCATCAGCCCTCGGATCCGTCAGCCGTCGGTCTTCATCCCAGAGCTGCGACCGCTGCGTCGTAGTCCGGCTCCTCGCCGATCTCGGGGACGAGCTGGGTGTACACGACCGAACCCTGTGCGTCGAGGACGACGACAGCACGCGCCAGCAGTCCTTCAAGCGGCCCGTTCGTCTGCAGGAGGCCGTAGTCGGCGCCGAAGTCCGAACGGAACGCGGAGCCCATCGTCACCTTGTCGATGCCTTCGGCACCGCAGAAGCGTGCCTGTGCGAACGGGAGGTCCTTCGACACGCAGACCACCGTGGTGTTCTCCAGGCCCGCCGCGCGCTCGTTGAACGCTCGCACACTCGCGGCGCACACACCGGTGTCGACGCTCGGGAAGATGTTGAGCACGACGCGCTGGCCGGACAGCCCGGCGGACGTGAGGTCGGAGAGGTCGTGCCCTACGAGCGTGAAGGAGGGTGCGGTGTCACCGACGGCGGGAAGGTCGCCGCTGGTCTGGACGGGGGTTCCACGGAATGCGATATCAGCCATGCCGTCATCCTCACCCATGCCCAGGGCTCCGGCAACTGACTGCCCAGTCTGTGGACCGGGCCGTCTCTGGAGGAACGGAAGCGCACCCAGGTTAGGGCACACTAACTTCAGTGGGATAGGGTCGGAGGAGATGCCCACCCGCTATCGTTCTGAAAGGACACACATCTATGACGGACCGTCCGCGTCCCCCTCGCCCCCAGCACGTGATGGAGGTCGTCGAGCGCAGCCAGCTCTCGCCCTCGCTCGTGCGGCTCGTGGTCGGCGGTCCCGGATTCTCGACGTTCCCCACGCCCCCGAGCATCGATGCGTACGTGAAGATCGTGTTCGCGAAGCCGGAGCTGGGGCTGGAGCCCCCGTACGACCTCGCGCACCTGCGCGAGACCCTTCCCCGCGAGGACATCCCCGTCACCCGCACGTACACCGTGCGCGAGGTCGATGAGACCGCCGGGACACTCACCCTCGATTTCGTGGTCCACGGGGACGAGGGGCTCGCCGCGCCCTGGGCGCGCGACGCCCAGCCCGGCGACCCGATCGTCTTCATGGGCCCGGGCGGAACGTACAGCCCGGACCCCACTGCGGACTGGCACCTGCTCGCCGGCGACCTCTCGGCCCTGCCCGCGGTAGGCGCCGCGCTCGAGGCCCTGCCCGCAGACGCTCGCGGATACGCGTTCCTCGTCGTCGACGAGGACGGTGATCGGATCGACCTCACGGCACCGGCGGGCGTGGAGATCGTCTGGGCCGTCGGGTCGGAGGGCGGCGCGGCGACGGACCTGCTCGCGACGACGATGCAGTCACGCACGTGGCCGGACGGGCGCGTGCACGTCTTCGCGCATGGTGAGCGCGAGTCGATCAAGCGCGTGAGGGCCCTGCTCAAGGAGCGTGAGGTCCCGCGCGACCAGATCTCCATCTCCGGCTACTGGGCGTACGGGCGCAACGAGGACCGCTTCCAGTCGGAGAAGCGGGAGCCGGTCGGCAAGATCGACTGAGGACAAGATCGACTGAGGTCGGCACTCCGGGTCGGACGACTCACCCGCAGCCGGGCAGCTCCTCCGTCGACAGGACGGTGGCGCTCCCGCTGGCCCCCAGCGCGGATCCCACGAGGTCGCACGACGCGTTCAGGTACACGTGGCTCCCCACGGCGTTCTCCACGTCGACGGTCGTCACGAGCGCCCACCCGTCGGGCCGTGCCATCGCGTCGACGAGCGCGTCCACGTCCTCGTCGACCGGGATCGCCTCCTCCCCCGTCACGGCGGGGACACTCTCGACCGCGCCCATGGTCCCCCTCTCCTCGTTCTCGATGTCCTGCGTGACGCCGAGGACAGGGACCACGCCGTGACAGCCGATCGCATCCGCCCCGCCGTCGCTGCCGTCGCCGATCTCCTCGACGACCCGCTGATCCTCGTCACCGCCCGCGATCCCGCAGACGGGGGAATCCGCCCGCCAGAGGGGGACGACGGCCGCCGCCGGCTCCGGGAACGCACCGGAGGGCAGGTCACCGGTGAGCGAACGGTTCTCCAGCGTCACAGTCGAACGTGCGGTCACCGTGATCCCGCCGTCGGCCGGTTGGGCGTCGAACATGTTCGTCACTGCCGAGATCACGGCACTCTCCGTGTCGGACAGGCGGAGCGTCCCGCTCACACCCACCGCGTTCTCCGCGGCCTTCTGGTCTGCGGCCTCTGCCTGTGCCGAGGCGGTTGCGGACGCCGAGGCCGCTGCATCCGGATCCATCTCCGGCGCCTCGATCTCCAGTGGGGTCGGATCGCTGTCGAGTTCGGTGCCCTGCTGGCAGCCGACGACGGCGGCCAGTGCCGCGCAGATGGCGAGGCCGGGAAGGATGCGCTTCATGGTCCGAGAATACGACCTTCACCGAGCAGTGCGTCCACCGCGGTCCATGTGTGGCGGGACCGGTGCAGCGCATACGCGGGGTCCGCTGCGGTTGCGGCGCGCGCAGACCATACGGACCAGTTGGTGCACAGCCGCAGCAGGGCGAGTGGTCGGATGAGCGCGTGCTCGTCGTCGGTCAGCGCCCGGTGCTGCTCGTATCCTTCGACGACCGCAGCGATGCGGTCGAGGGGGTCCTCCGCCCGAAGCGTCGCGTAGGCCGCTGCGATCGCAGGATCCGCCACGAGCGGTGCCGAGTGCGCATCGTTGAAGTCGATGACTCCCACCAGTGCCATCGAGTCATTCCCTGCGACCACGACGTTGTCGTCGTGGAGGTCGTGGTGGACGACGCCCCAGGGGACCCTAGCCATACGGGAGGCGTGCTGGTGCTCGAAGTGGGCGGCGACCTCGGCGACGGCGCGGGTGCGCCCGTCCGTCGGCAGCCGGGCGAGGGCGGAACGGATCTCCCGGGTGCCGCGCTGTGCGAGCCACGCGTGCTCCGGCAGGTCCTCCGGCGGTTCCAGAGGGGCGAACGCGGCGGTGAGCTGCGCGGACACCCCGCCCAGCGCCACGTAGACGCCCCGCGGCACGTCGGTCCGCGCGGAGAGCAGGTCGCCCGCGATCCAGCTGACGAGCCGCACGCGGTAGGTCTCGCCGCCGTGCACGACCTCGATCCGAAGGTCACTCGACGTCGTGAGGAGGAGGTGCGGTGTCGCGACGCCCGGCACGGCCGCGGCAGCCGGCCCGCCTGCGACCCCCGACCCTGCGGCGGCCGCCAGGACCGTCTCCTGCCAGTCGAGCGCGACAGCAGGTGTGCGCGCGTCGCTCACCTTGATGAGCCAGGTCCCGCGCACGGGGTCGGTGATGCGGATGTTCCGGTCGTACTCGCCCTTGAAGATCCGCACGTCGAGGGGCTGCAGTCCGTACTCGCGTGAGACGGCCTCGAGGATCGTCGCCTGCAGCGCGTGCTCGCAGGCCATCGAGGTGTCATCCACCGGCGCCTACGTCCCCCAGCGACCCGCGGAGCGCGTCGACGAGTCGGTCGATCTCTGCGTCCGTGATGACCAGCGGCGGCCGGATCTTGAGGACCGCGTCGCCGGGGCCTGTGCGGCTCACGAGGACCCGCCGCGCGCGCATCGCCTCGACGAGCGCGGCCGCCAGCTCCCCTGCCCGCCTCTCGTCGCCACCGACCGCGGGCCGCAGGTCGATGCCCACCATGAGTCCGGCACGCCGCACCTCCGCCTCGATGCCCTCGGCGGCGAGGACCTCGGTGAGACCGCCGCCGAGGCGCCTGCCGGCTTCCGGCACCCTCTCACCGAACCCTCCGTCCCGCAGCGTCCGCAGCACGGTGTGCGCCGCAGCCAGGGGTGCGGGGGTGCCGGCGAAGGTGTTGAAGTACCGCTGGGAGGCACCGAAGTCGCTGAAGACGACGCGGGGGCCGGCGACCGCGGCGACGGGCATCCCGCCACCCATGGGCTTGCCGAAGGTCACGAGGTCGGGTGCGACGCCCAGCGCTTCGAAGCCCCACCAGGCGCCGGTGCGGTAGAAGCCGGCCTGGACCTCGTCCGCGATGAAGAGGCCGCCCGCGTCGTGGACGGCGTCGATGACGGCGGGGAGTCGGACGTGCTCGCCGGCGACGATCCCCTCGGACGTCATCGTCGTGTCGAGGACGAGGGCCGCGGTCCCGTGGCCTCGGCGATCCAGTTCCGCCGCCGCGGCACGGACACGGGCTGCCAGCTGCGCTTCGAAGTCCGGGGCGGACGCGGACGGGATGTCGACGGGGACGACGTGGTCGCGCGGTGCGGGGCTGAGGCTGGGCGAGATGGCGGCGGTGGCGCTCGTCGTGCCGTGGTAGGCCCGCCGCGCCACGATCACGCCCGTCGCCATCGACGTGTACGCGGCCACTTGGAGGGCCAGGTCGTTCGCCTCCGAACCGGAGCACGTGAACACGACGTCCTCGATGTGCTGCGGCAGGAGCGCGAGCAGGTCCGCGGCGTAGTCGTCGACGTGCTCGTCGACGTAGCGGGTGTGGGTGTTCACCCGCAGCAGCTCCGCATGGACAGCGGCCGCGATGCCGGGGTGCGAGTGGCCGAGCACGGGAACGTTGTTGTACGCGTCCAGGTGGTCGACGCCGTGGACGTCCGTGATCGTGCAGCCGTGCGCTGAGGCCACGCGGATCGGTTCGGCGTAGAACGTGCGGTAGGTGCCCGCCCGGCGCGGGAGTGCGTCATCGCTCATGGGACCAGTCTGTCACCCCGCACCGGAGGACCCCGGGCGGCCTTCACCGCAGGATCTGGGACAGTCTCCGCTGGGAGGCGAGCAGGATGTCCGCGACGGACTCGGCACCGATCTCCTCGAGTCGCGCTGCAGGCAGGGACACGGAGATCGCCGCCCGCAGTTCGCCCGTCCCCCCGAACACGACGATGCCCACGCCGCCCACCTCGTCGCGCCATTCGCCGTAGTTGATCGCGTACCCGCGCGTGATCGCGGCGGTCACGTGCCTCTCCACCTCCTCCCGGTCGAAGTCCGACTGGCCCGCTTCCGCATCGAGGATGCGTGCCCGCTGATCGGCCGGCATGGCTGCGAGCATGGCGCGTCCGGAGGCGGTGCTGTGGAACGGCACCCGGGTGCCGAGCGCCAGATAGGTGCGGATCGCGTTCACGCCGTCCGCACGGGACACGACCACCTGGGCGTCCGCGTCGCGCACGAGCAGGTGGACGGTCTCCCCCACCGTCTCCCGGATCGTGTTGAGCTCACCCTGGACGAGCGTCGCGAGGTCACCGGCGGGTGCTGAACGCATCCCCATGAGCAGCGATTTGTTCGTGAGCGACCATTCGGAGCGGCCGTCGGAGCTGGGCAGGAGCCATCCGACCTCCTGCAGCGTGAGGAGGCAACGCAGGACCGTCGTCTTCGCCAGCCCGGTGAGCCGGGCGGTCTCCGACAGTCCGACGGGCTGGTTCCCGGCGACGGCCTCCAGCACGGAGAAGGCGTTGAGGACGCTCTGGATCGGCTGGGACATGAGGGGCGGGCTCCGATCGGTTTGACGTGGACGGCGACGAGACCTAGATTACCTAAGGAATGGACCGCCGGTCCACTCTGCGGACCGCACGAGTGGTTCCGCTCGCATATCGAGAGCCTCACCGTTCGAAGGAGCGTCGCTCACGTGATATCGCACGAGCCCCTCCCCGCGGGCGCCGCCGTGACCGAACGACTCGTCGACATCGCGACGGGGTGGGCCCCTCCCGCACCGGCCGATGCTGCCCGCGCCGCAGGCATCGCGTTCGCCGACACCGTCGGCTGCGCTCTCGCAGGCACCCCCGATCCCGCCGTGACCGCGTACAGTCGTGCGACTGGCCATGCCCCCTTCGACACCTCTTCTCCCCCTGCCGATGCCGCGCGCGCCACCGGGCTCGCGGCCCACGCCCTCGACTACGACGACGTCGACGACGCGACGATCAGCCACCCGTCCGCCGTGATGGTCCCCGCCCTGTTGGCGGTCGGTGCTGCACGCGGCGCGTCCGGCGCCGAGGTCGTCACCGCCTTCCACCGTGGGCTCGCGGTCGGCCGCACCCTGGGTGCGGAGCTGGGTGTCCGTCCGCATTACGAGGCCGGTTGGCACACCACCAGCACTCTCGGCACCGTGGCGGCGACGGCCGCTGTCGGATCGCTCCTGGGCGCAGACGCCCCGCAGATGCGCGCCGCGCTGGGCATCGCGGGCTCCCTGGCGCAGGGCAGCCGCCAGAACTTCGGATCGATGACGAAGCCGCTGCACGCGGGCCAGGCCGCGCACAGCGCGGTGCTCGCGGCGACCCTCGCGGAGCAGGGCTTCACAGCGGACGATGACCTGCTCGACGGCCCCCTCGGCTTCCTCGCGCTCCACCGCGGGCCCGCTGCTTCACAGCCGAGCACGGGCGCGGGCGGCCCGCCGGACGCGGGCGACGCGGGTCTCGCAGTGCCGTTCCTCAACGTGAAGCTCTACCCGTGCTGCTACTACACGCACGCCGCCGCGGACGCCGCCCGCGAGGTCCGGGAGGACCTGCTCACCGCCGGCGTCGACCCCGCGGCGCTCTCGTCCGGCGCGCTCGCATCCGTCCACGTCACGGTCCAGCCGGGAGGGCTGGCGCCGCTCATCCACCCCCGACCGGTCGACGGCACGCAGGCGAAGTTCAGCATGGAGTTCGTCCTCGCCGCGATGCTCACTGACGGAGAGGTCACCCTGTCAGCGTTCACCGCCGAGGCCGTCGCCCGTCCCGACCTCCGTCACCTCCTCACGCGGGTCACCGCGACCGAGGCCGAGGTCCCGCCCCTGGGATCCCCCACCTGGAACGCGGGGTACGCCGTTGTCGTCGCGACCACCGACGACGGTCGCACCGTGAACCGCCGCGTCGATCGACCGCGCGGACACGCGACGCACCCGGTCGACGAAGCGACTCTGCGGACGAAGTTCGACGACTGCCTGGCCGAAGCGGGGATCCCGTCGGCCGGTGAGTCGGACGCTCTGTTCCACGCTCTCGTGTCGATCGCCGATCAGGGCTCGATCACCGACGTCGCGACACTCATCGCCGACGTCCTCGCCACACGCACACCGGCCACAGCCACCCCGAACACCGGCACACCAGAGGGAGCGACCCGATGAGCTCCACGACCTCAGCGGCGACCACCGGCCCCGCAGCGGGGTCGCCCCAGCCGACCACCACCTCGGCGGCGGAGGGGTTGCGCCGTCCCCTCGACGGCATCGTCGTCGTGGCCCTCGAGCAGGCGGTCGCGGCCCCGTTCGCGTCGCGCCAGCTCGCGGACCTGGGGGCGCGCGTCATCAAGGTGGAGCGTCCCGGTGGCGGCGATTTCGCCCGCGCGTACGACGAGCACGTCGACGGCACCTCGTCAGCATTCCTGTGGCTGGGGCGCGGCAAGGAGTCCGTGGTGCTCGACCTCAAGGACGACGAAGGGCGAGCCCGGCTGGAGCAGCTGCTGCAGCGGGCGGACGTCTTCCTCCAGAACCTGTCCCCGGCCGCCGCACGCCGGGCCGGACTGGACCCCGACGCGGTGCAGGAGAGGCACCCCCACCTCATCGCATGCGGGATCTCCGGCTACGGCGAGGACGGGCCGATGGCGACCGCGAAGGCCTACGACCTGCTGGTGCAGGGAGAGTCCGGCCTCATCGACCTCACCGGCGACGGCGACGTGCAGGCAAAGGTCGGCACCTCCATCGCGGACATCGCCGCCGGTACCTACGCGTACTCGTCGATCCTCGCCGCCCTGCACCACCGCCTGCGGTTCTGCGAAGCGCTGCCGGTGAAGATCTCGATGCTCGAAGCGCTGGCCGAATGGGTGAGCTACCCCTTCCACTACGCCGTCCACTCGGGAGCCGCGCCCCTGCGACGCGGCACCTCCCACGCGACCATCGCCCCCTACGGCGCGTTCGCGACCGGAGACGGCGGGCGGATCCTCTTCGCGGTGCAGAACGACCGGGAATGGCGCAGGCTGTGCGACACCGTGCTGGGCGATCCCGCACTCGCGGACGACCCGCTCTACGTCGACCAGCCCAGCCGGGTCGCCCACGCGAACGCACTCGAGGCCCTCATCGAGGACCGCCTGTCCGCCTTCACCACCGAGGAGGCCCGGGAGCTGCTCGAGCAGGCGGATATCGCAGTCGCCCGCCTCAACAGCATCAGCGCACTGAGGGACCACGAACAGCTGCGCGCCCGCGACCGCTGGATCGACACCCCTCACCCGGGCGGCACCGCAGAGACCCTCCGACCCCCGTGGACGGTCCCCGGCACCGGAGACGACTTCGGAGCGGTGCCCGCGCTGGGCGAGCACACCACCTCGGTCCTCAGCTGGCTGGACGATACCTCAGGTGGTTCGACGAGTCCGCCCCCGACCCCTGACCACTCGCGGACCTCACTCCGCCGTCACACCGCCCCGACCCGACCCTGATCCCGAACCTCGCCCCACACTGCCCCCTCTCGTCCCGACCCCTACCCCGATCCCGCACAGCGAAGGAGCCGCCCCCATGAGCATCAACACGTACGAGGAGACCGAGACCCGCAAGGACCTGCGCGGGCTCGTCGACCAGATCTGCAAGGACTTCCCGGACACCTACTGGCAGCAGGTCGACGCGGAGGACGCCTACCCGGAGGCCTTCGTCCAGGCGCTCACCGGCACCGGCGCACTGGGTGCCCTCATCCCCGAGGAGTACGGCGGTCTGGGCCTGGGCCTGGGTGACGGGTCGGCGATCCTCGAGCAGATCAACTACAACGGCGCGAACTCCGGAGCCGTCCACGCGCAGCTCTACACGATGAATGCTGTCCTGCACCACGGCAGCGACGAGCAGAAGAAGCAGTACCTGCCGAAGATCGCCTCCGGCGAGCTGCGCCTCCAGGCGTTCGGCGTGACCGAACCGGGTGCGGGAACGGACACGACGAGCCTCACGACCACCGCGGTCCGCGACGGCGACGAGTACGTCGTCAACGGCCAGAAGGTCTTCATCTCCCGCGTCCAGCAGTCCGACCTCATGCTGCTCCTGGCCCGCACCACGCCGCTCGACCAGGTGAAGAAGAAGTCTGAAGGCCTGTCGATGTTCCTCATCGACATCCGCGACCTGCCCGGCCTCACGGTGCGCCCCATCAAGACGATGATCAACCACTCCACGACGGAGCTGTTCTTCGACGACATGCGCATCCCCGCGTCCTCGCTGATCGGTGAGGAGGGGAAGGGCTTCAAGTACATACTCACCGGCATGAACGCGGAACGCATCCTCATCGCGAGCGAATGCATCGGCGACGGCAACTGGTTCACCGACCGCGCGGTCGAGTACTCGAAGGAGCGCGTCGTCTTCAACCGGCCGATCGGCGCGAACCAGGGGATCCAGTTCCCCATCGCCCGCGCCCACGTCCAGCTCGAGGCGGCCGACCTCATGCGCTGGAAGGCCGCCGACCTCTTCGACGCGGGCAAGCCGTGCGGGGCCGAGGCCAACATGGCGAAGATGCTCGCGTCCGAGGCCTCCTGGCAGGCTGCCGACACGTGTCTGCAGACCCACGGCGGCTTCGGGATGACGCAGGAATACAATATCGAGCGGAAGTTCCGTGAGACGCGCCTCTACCAGATCGCGCCGATCTCCACGAACCTCATCCTGTCGTTCGTCGGCCAGCACGTCCTGGGCATGCCCCGGTCGTTCTGACACCGGACTCCGACACCCCGCGCCGGTGCTCCGACACCGGCGTGCTCGCACCAGCACGCACGGGTGGGCCCCCATCCCCGGGTCCATCCGTGCGCACGGCACCCTCGCTCGGGCCATCCCTCCGAGCGCGGAGAACGTCGAGGCTTCGACGCCTCGCAGCCTGACATCGCACCACTCCCCTTCCATGAGGAATCCGGTCCCATGACACCGATCACGTTCCCGCCGGGAGCGGCCCGCATCGGCGGAGCACCCGCGCGCGGGCCGCTCAGCCGCCGGTCGCTGCTGACCCTGGCGGCGGCAGCACCCCTGCTGGCGACGGGCGGCTGCGCCCCCGGCGCATCCGAGAACGGGCTCCGCCCCGACGGAGCCCTGCGCGTCGCCACCTACATCACCCCCGGCTACACCGACCTCTACCCCGGCATCCAGAGATTCAACGACGTGCTGAACACCGAACTGGGCGACGACATCGTCGACTTCTTCGATTCCGGCGCCCTCCTGAACGCGGAGCAGCTGGTCCCCGGCATGCTGCGCGGCGTCACGGACGTGGGCTTCCAGACGTCCAGCTACGTCTCTGCGAGCTTCCCGATCCTGGGCGCCGCGGAGCTTCCGTTCGTCAACGACGGCTTCGAGCAGATGCGCCGCGCACTCGCGCCCGACTCCCCACTCATGGAGCTCATCGACAAGGGGCTGCGCCCCCAGGGGATGACGAGCATCGGTGCGATGCCGTGCACCGAGCAGTGGCTCTTCACCGTCGACCGCCCGGTGACCGAACCCGGCGATCTGCGGGGACTCCGCATCCGCACGGCCGGCCACGTCGAGGGCGAGATGGTGAAGGCCCTGGGCGGTGCCCCCGTCTCCATGTCGTCCGCAGAGCTGTACGAGGCGCTGGAGCGCGGCACCATCGACGGGATGGTGTCCTACCTCGGCACGATCGTCTCCCGCGGTCTGGAGACCGTCGTGAAGTATGGGACCCGCGCCCACTTCGGCGCCTACAGCGTCGACGCCTACGCGAACACGGCGTGGTTCGACGACACCTCGCCCGCCGTCCAGGGGGCGCTCCACGACGCCGGCGCCATCTACGCCCAGGAGGGCACCGACATCCAGTTCCAGGTGTACGAGGACGACTACCTCCCGCTGGTCGAGGACTCCCCCATGGAGATCGTCGACCTCGACGACCACGAGGTCGACGCGTTCCGTGAGGCCACCAGCGAGGTCGTCGACTGGTGGATCGACAAGGTCGGCGACACCGAACTCGCCGAACGCGCACTGCAGTACGTGAAGGAGGCATGATGCTCAGCACCTTCACCACTCTGCGCAGGGTGACTCAGGCACTGCGCATGGCATCGGCGTTCGTCGTCCTGGCCGTCATGCTCATCACCGGCTACGACGTCCTCATGCGATACGTCTTCGCGCAGCCGCTCGAATGGTCGATCACGATCTCCATGGTGGGGCTCGTCGCGATCGTCATGCTCACCGTGCCGGACCTCGAGGCGGAGGACGGCCACATCGGCATGGACCTCTTCTACCGCGGATTCGGCCCCCGGCAGACCGCCATCGCCGACGTCATCACGCTCGTCGCGACGTTCGTATTCTGCGGCGTGTCCGGCACCGCAGCGGCCCTCACCTCCGTCCACTTCCTCACGGCGGGGATGCGGACAGCGGGGACCTTCAACATGCCCATCTGGATCGGGTACGCGCTCGTGGCCCTGGGACTGCTCCTGGCGGCGGTCATGACGCTCCTGCGCTTCATCCTCAAGCGGCAGGGAGGCGACGATGCTTGACGTCCTCGCCGTGAGCACGGCCATCGTGCTGCTGCTGGTCCTCGTCTACCTCCGCACGCCGATCTTCATCGCGCTCGGATCGTCCGGACTGCTGGGGCTCCTCCTGCTCGAGGGCCCGCGCGGCATCGAGCAGATCCCCATCGCGTTCGTGAGCCAGCTGGAGAGCTACGCGCTCGTCGCAGCCCCCATGTACATCCTCATGGGTGAGATCCTCGCAGTGGGCGGGCTGGGGCGTGCGATCTTCCGCTTCGCACACACATGGCTGGGTCGACTGCCGGGCGGCCTGGGTGTCACGGCAGTGGGCTCCTCGACCGTCTTCGGGGCGCTGTCCGGTGTGAGCCTCTCCGCCGTCACCGTCGTGGGCCGCATGTCCGTGCCGGAGATGCTCGATCGCGGCTACCGTCCGAGCTTCGCGACCGGTGCCGTCGTGGCGTCCGGCGCGCTGGCGATGCTCATCCCGCCCAGCCTCATGTTCATCCTGTACTCGTCGGTCTCCGGTGTGAGCATCGGTGCGCTGTTCGCAGGCGGCATCGTCCCCGGCCTCCTGCTGGCGACGCTCATGGCGCTGTTCGTCATCACGATGGCATCCCTCAAGCCGGAGCTCGCTCCCCGGGCGGACGAGGGCATCACGTGGAAGGACCGCACCGATGCGCTGGTGAAGGTGGCGCCCGCGCTCATCCTCATCATCATCGTGCTGGGCTCGATCTACACCGGCATCGCGACCGCGACGGAGGCCGCCGCGATCGGCGCGATCGGCGCCTTCCTGGTCGTCGGCATCTTCGATCGGGCGCTCAGCTGGGCGAACATCAAGAAGATCCTCGTGCACACGACGCAGATCTCCGGTTCGCTGCTCATCATCGTGGGCTCCGCTTTCGTGTTCACCCAGATGCTGGTGGTCGTGCGTGCCGCCGAGGCGCTCACCTCCTTCGTGAGCGAGCTGACGATCCCGCCGTCGGTCATCGTCATCATCCTGCTGGTCATCGTCATGGCACTGGGCTGCCTCATCGACGCAGCCTCGCTCATGCTGGTCATCACGCCGATCCTCCTGCCGATCCTCACGGCTCTGGGGTACGACCCGCTGTGGGTGGGTGTCATCCTCGTCGTGACGCTGGAGACCGCGGTCATCACCCCGCCGGTCGGGCTGAACCTGTACGCGATGAAGTCGGTGGTCCCGCAGGTGGACATCGGCTCGATCATCCGAGGTGCCCTGCCGTACCTCGCGATCGAGTTCGGCCTGGTCGTCCTCATGGTGTTCGTGCCGGAGATCGCCACATGGTTCCCGTCCATCACGGCGACGTAGGAAGACCGTCGCAGCGGCGTAGAACGGACCGGTCTCTGCCGGAGACGGCACAGACCTGAGACACACAGTCCGAAGATCCAGAGCACTGAGGGGCAGCGGGATTCCCGCTGCCCCTCAGTCGCGCTGGAACACCCGTGCCAGCGCGTCGACCGTGGCGACGACGCCCGGCTGCTCGTCGAGCTCCGACCGGGTGAGCGCGACGATCCTCCGCGCACCGCACGCACTGGCCGGGACGCGTTCCACCGGTACCGGTGCAAGTGCCAGCATCGTGTCGGTCGCGAGGCTGAGCCCGACCTCCGCGGCGACGAGTGCGAGCGTCACCGCGCTGTCGACGACGATGTGCGTCTCCCGCGCAGCGATGCCCCGCTCCGCGAGGGCGAACCGCACCGCCCGCCCGAACCGGGACTCCCCCGGCGGCAGGATCCACGATGCTTCCCCCAGCCGCTCGACGTCGGCCACCTGACCAGCGCCAGGCGCATCACCCTCACCGCAGGCCCGCACGATGTGGAACGCCTCCTCCCGCAGCACACGCATCCGCACACCGCGCTGGGGTGCCAGTGGTGAGGACGGGTAGTCGATGCCGATCCCCACGTCGATCCGCCCGGAGACCACCGCATCCTGCATGTGCTCGACGTCGACCTCGCGCGCACGCAGTTCGACGTCGGAGTGGGCGAGCAGCCTCTTCGCGGGTGCGATCGCGACGACGGATGCCGAGCCGAACACCCCGACCGTCACCGGCAGGCGCCCGGTCGGCTGGCCCCCGGCGACGACCTCGGCGGCCTGGGCCTCCGCCGCGAGCAGCGTGCGGATGCGGGGCAGGAGGGCGATGCCGGCCTCGGTGAGTGCGACTCGGCGCCCCGTGGGGGCCAGCAGTCGCACGCCGACGGTGCGCTGGAGCGCGGTCATGTGCTGGCTCACCGCTCCCGGCGTATAGCCCAGCACGCGTGCAGCAGCGGTCATCGTCCCGAGTTCCGCGACCGCGGAGAAAGTGCGCAGCTGCGCGAGAGTCCACTGCATGAGGCTCCTTTGCCGTTCAGCTTCACTAATGGATGCTGTCACGTTCTGTCGCTTGTGTGAAGGGTGCGGCGCGGCGAGACTGAGAGGGACAGGAGATCCACTTCACACTCCGCAATGGGGCTGACGAGTGAGGGGGTACGTGTGGATATTCCACGGACTGCGGACGCCGTCGTCATCGGCGGCGGGATCATGGGCCTCGCCAGTGCCTACGAACTGGCGAAGGAGGGCAAGAGCGTCCTCGTGGTCGAACGATCCGACCTGGGATCGGGGTCGACGTCGAAGGCCGCCGGCGGACTGCGCAGCCAGTTCTCCGACGAGGCGAACATCCGTCTGGGAGCGCGCAGCCTCGAGACCTTCGCGTGGCTGCAGGAGGAGCGCGGTCACGCACTCGACCTGCTGCGCACCGGCTACCTGTTCCTTCTGAGCGAGGAGGAGGACGTCACGCGCTTCGAGCGCGACGTCGCCCTGCAGAACTCGCTGGGCCTGCGCACGCGGATGCTCACCGTCGCCGAGGCGTGCGAGCTGTCGCCAGTCGTCTCCCCCGACGGCCTGGTCGCCGCGGTCTTCAATCCCGACGATGCGCATTGCACGCCCGAGGCGGCGGTCGCCGCGTTCGCCTGTGAGGCTCGGCGGGCGGGTGCCGTCATCGCGACGAAGGCCGAGGCGACGGACATCGAGGTCGTGGACGGCCGGGTCACCGCAGTGACGGTGGTGAGGGGTACGACGACGCGTGTCGAGACGAGCCATGTCATCTGCGCCGCGGGTGTGTGGTCTGCGTCAGTCGGCAGGATGGTGGGCGTCGACCTGCCCATCCGTCCTCTCAAGCGGCACGTGGCTGTCACGGAGCCGGTCGACTTCGATGCGCGCGCCATTCCGTTCACGATCGACTTCTCATCGTCCTTCTACTTCCATTCGGAGGGCGACGGGCTCCTCATGGGTGCTCCGGAGAAGGAGGACACGTGGGAGTTCGACGTGCACAGGGACCCTGCCTGGCTGGAGCACCTGTGCGATCTCATCGAGACGCGCGCTCCGCAGCTGTCGGACGTCGAGGTCCGTGCCGGGTGGGCGGGCCTCTACGAGGTGACACCGGATCACAACGCGCTGATCGGCAGTTCGCAGGAGGTGGAGGGCTTCCACTACGCGTGCGGGTTCTCCGGTCACGGCTTCCTCCAGGGGCCGGCCGTGGGCGAGGTGATGCGGGACCTGGTCCTTGGCCGCACCCCGTTCGTCGACGTGAGCGGTCTGAGTCTCGATCGGTTCGCTGCCGGCGACCTCCGCAAGGAGCTCACGATCGTCTAGACCGCGAATGCACACGGGTCATCCGGGTAACACAGACAAGAAGCCTCACACACGAGAAGGAGACACAATGACGCAATCCACGCAGACGCTTCCCACACACGACGAGATCCGTGAACTCACCCGGTCCGGCCTGGCCGGCTGCGGACTGGACCTCGACGCGATCGCGGCCGGGACCTCGGCGACGGGGGTCCACCTGCGCAGCCCGATCACGGGGCAGGAGCTGGGCTGGGCGACGGCGGACACGGCTGAGACCGCGCAGGACAAGATCGGGCGGGCGCAGGCCGCGTTCCAGGAGTGGCGGGCCGTCCCGGCACCGGTGCGCGGGAGGGTCGTCCAGCGGTGGGGGCAGCTGCTCGAGGAGCACAAGACCGATCTTGCCGCGCTCGTGACGGTCGAGGCGGGGAAGACCCCGTCCGAGGCCGCCGGTGAGGTGCAGGAGATGATCGACATCTGCGAACTGGCCGTCGGTCAGTCGCGGCAGCTGTTCGGCAAGACGCTGCCCAGCGAACGGCCCGATCACCGGCTCATGGAGACCTGGCACCCACTGGGTGTCGTCGGCATCATCTCCGCCTTCAACTTCCCCGTCGCCCCGTACGCGTGGAACACGGCTCTTGCGATCGTCTGCGGCGACCCGGTCGTCTGGAAGCCGTCCGAGCTGGCACTGCTGTCCGCGCTGGGAGCCGACGCGCTGCTCACGCGCGCGTTCGAGGAGTGTGGGCAGTCGACGGATGTGAACCATGTGCTGGTCGGCGGTCGTGAGGTGGGCGAGGTGCTCCTCGACGACCCGCGCGTGGACCTCGTGTCCGCGACCGGTTCGGTGCGGATGGGCCGCGAAGTGGGGCCGCGTGTCGCGGCACGGTTCGGGCGGACCCTCCTGGAGCTGGGCGGGAACAACGCGGCGATCGTCGCGCCGAGCGCGGACGAGGACCTCGCCCTGCGCGGTGTGGTCTTCGCTGCCGCGGGCACCGCGGGCCAGCGGTGCACCACGCTGAGGCGGCTGTTCGTCCACTCCTCGATCGCCGACGGCTTCGTGGAGCGGGTGGTCGCGGCCTACCGGACGCTCACGATCGGTGACCCGTCCGGTGACGGCGTGCTGGTGGGCCCGCTGATCGGCCGGGGTGCGTACGACGCGATGCAGTCGGCACTCGAGGCCGCGGTCGCTCAGGGCGGCGAGGTCCTGTGCGGTGGTGGCCGCGTCCTCGAGGCCGAGGCGCCGGACGCCTACTACGTGGAACCCGCGGTCGTGCGCATGCCCGGGCAGACGGAGATCGTCCACGAGGAGACCTTCGCCCCGATCCTGTACGTCGTGGACTACGACGACTTCGACGAGGCGATCAGACTGAACAACGCGGTGCCGCAGGGACTGTCATCCGCCGTCTTCACCTCCGACCTGAACGAGGCGGAGCGGTTCCTCGCCGGGTCCGACACCGGCATCGCGAACGTGAACATCGGGACCTCCGGCGCGGAGATCGGTGGCGCCTTCGGCGGGAACAAGGAGACCGGCGGCGGCCGCGAATCCGGCACGGACTCCTGGCAGGCCTACATGCGGCAGGCCACCAACACGGTCAACTTCTCCGGCGAGCTGCCCTTGGCGCAGGGGGTCGAGTTCCTGTGAGGTGCCGAGTCCCTGCGAGATGAGGGGCTGGCCTTGCCATCACGTGAAGCGGCTGGCGGGGTGGTGTGAGGTGAGGTATCGGCCTGACGATATGTGACAGGCCCACCGCCACCCCGCCAGCCGCGTGATAGCTCTGGTCCATGACTGTGTTCGCGAATGGCCTCACCGCAATCGAACCGACTGACGCGGAACGCACCGCACTCCGTGACCTCGCGGAGTTCCCCCTGTACTCCGCGATCGCGGGCAGACGATCACGGCGATTCCCCGTCGGCGGGTCGATCCCCAGTGGTCCGCTCGCGTTCACGAGCCGCCGCGAAGCACGGCCGCTGACGGACCTGCAGCGTGCACTCGTGCTCGCCACCGTGACCGGACAGACGGGATGGCACGACGCGATCTCCCACCACCCCGGGTATGCGCCGCAATTCCCGAATTACAGCGGTTCAGCGATCGGCCGGACGTTCCCCTCCGCCGCCGGATTCCACACGACGCAGTTCTTCTTCACGGACGATTCCGGCACGTACTACCTGCCGACCCGCGACGACCAATTGGACGTTCAGCTCAGCGCTGATTCGTTTGCGAGCAGCGACGGACTCGCGGACGCGCTCAACGCCCTGCTCGCCCGCGCAGTCCGGATCAGTGGGGACCGCATCCATCTTCCCCGCGAGCAGCCGTACTTCGAGGGACACAACACGTGGATCGGCAATCACCCCGGCTCGTTGCTGGTCATCCCCGTGGCAGACCTCGCTCAGCAGACGCTCCTCAACATCGCGTTCTTCGCTCAGAACGGGTATGGGATCTACGACGATGTCAACGATCGTCCGATCCCCGGGCTCGAGCGGTACTCTCAGCGTCTGGCTCACCACGACGACCCGCAGCCGCTGAGCTTCGTCGAGCAGTACTCACTCGCCGAAGCAAGCGCCGAGCTCATGTCGTCTACATATGCCGGACATCTGGGGCTCGGTGCGATCGGCCTCGGCGGGTGGAGCTTCGACGGGATCGACCGTCTGTCCATGCTCGGGGCGTCGGGAGATCCTGCCGTGCCCGGACTGGGGTTCCGGTTCGACGAGGACGAACGCTGGTCGCTGCCCAACCCCACAGGACGTGCGGGGGTCTTCGAATCCTTCACGCGCCCTCATTTCGGGTCGATGCGCGCGGTCGTCGAAGCTCTTGCAGAACGCAAGTTCGGAGCAGGCGGGCCATTCAACCCTGACACGGACGGACCGTGGAAGGATTCCTCCGGTGTACGCGGTGCCGCAGCACCCTTCGACGAAGAGATGATCGATCTACTGACGCTGCAGGCCGACTACATCGACGACACGTTCGGGAAGTTCCCCGGCACGGTCCCGTCGGTCTGGATCATGAACTACCTGCAGGCCCAGCACCTCGACACCGACTTCTACGACGCGCTGTACACCCCCGGCGCCTACCTGCCGACACACGCGGAGGAGCAGCGCCGCTGGGAAAGCTGAGACTCTTTCCCGGGCGGTCGTGCCGCGCTTCGTCATCTCGCGTGGACATCACTGCGACACCGGCTCGCCTTTTCAGCCGGCGATGGCCACACGGCTCACTGGTTGTCGGCCAGCGTCGCCAGCACCGCATCCCCGTATTCGGCGAGCTTCTTCGCGCCCACGCCGCTCACGGTGCCCAGCGCCCCGATCGACGTGGGCTTCGATTCCACGATTCCCACCAGCGTCGCGTCCGAGAACACCATGTAAGGCGGGATCTGCTTCTCCTTCGCCACCGAAGTCCGCCACGCACGCAGCGCGTCGAACACCTCGCGATCCGCAGTCTCCAGACTGTCCGCTGCCCGCGACCGCGAACCGCCGGAGCCACCCG
Source organism: Brevibacterium yomogidense (assembly GCF_016107685.1). GTDB lineage: Bacteria > Actinomycetota > Actinomycetes > Actinomycetales > Brevibacteriaceae > Brevibacterium > Brevibacterium yomogidense. The sequence continues at coordinate 363,022 of NZ_JABASY010000002.1, read as the reverse complement.
AGCCCGAGGCCCCACCACCGGGCCGTCCACGGCCGGGTGACTGCGACCTCGGCGACCGGTCCTCTGCCAGTTCGACGGTCACCTCGCTGCGGAGCACCGGGCCGGATTCGGAGCCCGGTACGAGCACCCCGTAGTCGCCGACGGCCTCGACGATCCCACGGGCAAGCAGCTGCCTCAGCACAGTCCGCCACTGCCGTTCCGTGAGCTCCTTGCCGATGCCCCACACGCTCAGCTCGTCATGCTGCGACTGGGTCGATCGGTCGTTCTCGCGCCCCAGCAGAACGTCGAAGACCTGGCCGGAGCCGAACTTCTGACCCCGTTCCCGATCCAGTCGGATGAGGGCGGACAGCAGTTTCTGCGCAGGCACTGTCGCGTCCCAGGTGACCGGCGGGGTGATACAGGTGTCGCAGTTGCCGCACGGTTCGGACTCCTGGCCGAAGTACCTCAGCAGCTGGACTCTGCGACACGTGACCGTTTCGCACAGTGCCAGCATCGCGTCCAGGTGCGACCGCGCATTCCGTTTGAACTGCTCGTTGCCTTCGCCGTTGTCGATGAACCGGCGCAGGTTCACGAGGTCGCCCAACCCGTACGCCATCCATGCCGTCGACGGCAGACCGTCGCGGCCCGCCCGCCCCGTCTCCTGGTAGTATCCCTCGATGCTCTTCGGCAGATCGAGGTGGGCGACGAATCGGACGTCTGGCTTGTCGATTCCCATCCCGAACGCGATCGTCGCGACGATGACGATGCCTTCGTCGCGGAGGAACCGCTCCTGATGCGCATGCCGCACTGACGCATCGAGCCCCGCGTGGTACGGCAGGGCTGTGATGCCGCGATCACTCAGCCACTGGGCGGTCGTCTCCACGCTCTTACGGGACAGGCAGTAGACGATTCCGGCATCACCGCTGTGCTCTGCGGTGATGAGACGCAGAAGCTGGTCTCGCGGCCGGACCTTCGGATCGATGCGGTACTGGATGTTCGGACGATCGAAGCTCGCGACGAAGTGCTTGGCGTCGTCCATCCGTAGACGTTCAGTGATCTCGCGATGGGTCGCCCGTGTCGCCGTCGCCGTGAGTGCGATCCGCGGGACGTCAGGGAAAGCGTCTGCGAGGACCGCCAGCCCCATGTAGTCAGGTCGGAAGTCGTGGCCCCACTGGGACACGCAGTGCGCTTCGTCGATGGCGATGAGGGCGATCCTGGCCCGTCGGAGCAGGTCGAGTGTCCGCGGGAGGACCAGTCGTTCCGGCGCCATGTAGAGCAGGTCGATGTCCCCGGCGAGCAGACTCTGCTCGACGGCTTGAGCTTCGTGTGGCTCGAGCGTCGAGTTCAGGTACGCCGCACGGATCCCCACGGCTTCCAGTGCCGCCACCTGGTCGGACATGAGGGCGATGAGCGGGGACACGACGATTCCCGTGCCCTCCCGGAGGATGGAGGGGATCTGATAGCACAGGGATTTGCCGCCACCGGTCGGCATGAGGACGACTGCGTCTCCCCCGCCCACGATCTGATCGATGATCTCCGCCTGCTCGCCACGGAACTCGTCGTAGCCGAAGATCTCGGAGAGGACGCCCAAGGGCGTGGGATCGGACAGCTGCGTCGTTGCCGCCTGCGCCGTCGATGCGGAGGAACCGTGTTGATGGGTTGCACCGCCGTAGCGTTCGTCGCCGTAACCGTCGTCGAAAGGCACATCGTGGTACGGGTCGTCCGGGTAGGTCGTGTCCGAGTAGGCCCCGCCGTCGTGAGGCGGTTCGTCGTACGGCAGTTCGTGCGGCGGTTCGTCGCGCGGCAGTTCGTGCGGCGGATCGTATGGCGGTTCGTGCGGTGGCTCGAATGGAGCAGGCGGCTCGTTTCGTGGAGGATCCTCATACGCTGGCCCACCGAACGACCGTGGTGCGTCGAAGCGCTGCTCTGTGTTGATGTGTTCCTCCATAAGCTCCACCCTAGGTCCGCTTCCAACCGCGGCCGCACGTAGTGTCCCACCTGTGAACGGATGACCGGTGCTTCGGCACATGCCGCGGACATTCGAGTGTCGTGCGCGTGCCGCCGATGCTCGCCTTCCGTGCGGGTGTTGCAGACGTTCGCCTGCATGCGCCGCTCCTGACGTGGTCCTCGTGCGAAGCCCTCTGATCAGAACGGTGGGGATTCGTCATCTGGTTTCTGCTCCCTCTGCGCACGGGGTCCAGCTCCCTCATCGATTCCCGTCCGCTCACGGGATCCCTGCCCCTCACGGATGCCCCGTCCCTCTCGGATGCCCAGTCCCTCTGGGCTACCCCGTCCCTCTCGGATGCCCTGTCCCATGGCCTGTCCGAGACCAGGAGGACGACGGCGGATGGTCCAGCCGACTGCGATGCCCGGCTCGGCTGCTCTCGTACGACAGCCCGTGCGATTCACGTCGAAGAGATCAGTGCACTTCTGCCGTCCGTAGAGCACTTCGCCGACCGCTGGCCCTTCGAACGCAGGAGACCGCAGATGGAGCCCCATCACCTCTTCGGACACGCTGTGCTTCCTGCCGTCAGTCGCGGCGCTGGGCGCACTCGTCCGAGTGATGACTCCCAGAGGCAGTACCCATTCGACGTCGTCCGGACCCACCCGCCTCAGACGGATCACCCCGTTCGTCTTCAACTGGTGGTGAAGGACGCACAGTGGAATGAGGTTGTTCGGGTGGGTGGGCCCACCCCTGCCCGGGTCATCATGGCAGAACGGTTCGCAGTGATCGATTTCGCATCTGGCCGCGTTTCGAGAACATCCGGGCGCCATACAGGTCCGCCATTTCTGTTCGACGGCACGACGCATCGACGCAGTGGGTGTATAGGTTCGAGTCGCTTCATCCGTGATCGTCCCGTCAGCCGGGTCGTAGAGGATCCTCCTCCACACCGTGGACGTGGATGCGACCTGGCGCGCTTGTGCCGCAGGAAGCGGAGTCGAAAGTCCCAGGGTCGCGGGATCGTCTCCCAAACCCGCCAAGGTGGCAAGCGACATCGTGATCGTGACCGCCGCTTGCTTGCGGAGCCACGAACCTGTCGTCGGGCAGGCCACCGTCACGAGGAAGCTGTCCTCATCGGAGGCTCCCCCATCATCGGAGCCCGACGTTTCGCGTGTCGCCTCGGATCCGTCTTCGCCGCAGCTTGCAGAACCGGAAGCGCCCACTTCACCCGGGTCCGCGCCACTGGCATCTGCGTCGCTTGCATTCGTATCACGCGCTTCCGTGCCGTTCGCGTCCGTGCCACGCGCATCCGCGGAACTCTTCCGGATGACGCGCACGCGAGTCTGCGGGACCGACGAGACGAGGGTGTCGAACATGAGCTGATTGATCCGCCGTTCGTCCACACTCTCCAGATCCGCACCGGCCACATCCGACAGGACCTGCCCGTCCGATCCGAAACGGAGCGCGTCCGCGACGTCAGGAGTGACGTCCAACGCGGCCAGTTCACTGCGCGAGATCGCCCGGCTCGTCCCATGGTGGCGCTGGTAGAAGGCTTCGAGTTCCACAGCCGGCCCGTACGCCCGGTACTCCCCTGAACCGTCGGGGAATTTCTGGAAGTCGACGCCCCGACGCTCGTAGATCGACTCAGGGCTGGGGGCCGGCCTCGACAGATAAGTCAGGATGTATTGGCGGATGCGCTTGTCGAACTGGTCCAACGAGATGTTCGCCTTCAGCTCAGAGGCGAACTCGTCGACCTCATTCATCTGGCTCACCGTGAGCTGTGCTGACACGACCCGATGCATCAGGCGGTCCAGCTTGTTGAAGGGCACGTCGCCTTCGACCGCGGAAGCGAGAATGCGCGGCGCGCCGAGGAAGGCTGCCAGTGCACGGCCCGTCTCCCTGCGCGCGGCGCTCAGCCGAGTCTTCAGCGTCACGTTGTACGTCAGCTGATCTTCCGGCTCAGGCAGCCGCTCGAGCATCTCCATCGTGCGGTCGTCGTCGACGACCACTGCAAGGGCTGCAGGGCCGAACGCCCCTGACCCACCCTGTTCTCCCTGGTCGTCGGCAGTCTCGGACGTCCCGAGGCGCAGGACGTCGTCGATCCTGTCTGCCCCGTCCTCACTGCGCAGCACACGGGCCAGTACGACACGTGCGTGGCACACCATGTGGAGAGAGCGCATCCTGTCGGCCAGGGCATGCACCTGTGTCCATTCGGCCAGGCAATCCGCCGGCAGTGGCAGATCCGCATCGATATCCACATCGACCATCTGCCCGGTTCCAACTCCGCTGTCGAGGGGAAGCGCTTCGAGCAGTTCCTCGACACTGGGGACGCGAGTGGACGAGACCGCAGCCCGCACCTCATCGGAGGTGCTGAACACGATCGTGCCCGGCCCGCTCATCCTTCCGGGTGTCGTCGTCATCGTTCACTCCTCCCACGCCTTCGGCAGCTGCGCTGCACATACTTCCAACCTGGCACGCGTCCTTCCAACCTCGTACAAAACACTCTACGAGGAGGCACGGACACAACCCCGGCGCCGCATCCCACCTGCGACAACGCCTCCTCAGGCACCTTGCGCCGCGGCGTCTTGCCGTCCCATCAAGAAACTTCCGCCCAGGAACATCAGGGACAGCAGCGTGGTGGGTACAAGCGGGAGCACCTGCAGGAGCATGAGCGTGACCCCGGCGATCCCCCACACCACGGCACTCGATGCTCGGAGGGCGCGAAATGATCCCGGTGCACAGGAGCGAACCGAGCCCCGCGACACCAATCGCTGCGACACCGCCGTCATCCATCTGACCGCGTCAGCCACGCCCCGCGCCACTGCACCGATCACCACCACGGTCACGCGGGTTGCGACGCCGACCGCCAGGAGCCATGGCAACCGTGTAGCCCACCACGACGGGGAATGCGGCTCCGGGAGAGGGAACCCGCACACCCACAGGATCATGACCAGCGTCAGGACCACCGGCATGTGCCAGAGATAGACCGTCATCGCGTGTGCGCTGACGACCGTTCCGAGCCGCCATGCGGATCTCGTGCCCCGAACCTGTTGAGCGACCTGCGCGGAATTCGCACCAGACACTCCGCCGGTCATCCAGTCGAGCGCGGGCTTCACCAGCCGCAGAGCGAAGAACTGTGCTGTGCCGAGAAGCACGATCGCCGCTGTGGGCGGGTTGAGGCTCACCAGCATGTCCGCCGAATACGGTCCCAACGTCACCAGCAGGAGCAGGACGGACAGTGCGGCGGTCATGGCCACAGCCAAACGCCTGCGAGGCCAGGCCTGCCCCGCACCGTCGTGGTAGAAGAACCCGAGCTGCTGCATGAGCAGCCACACCGGGCCCAGATTGAGGAACCCGACGAAGAACACACCAGACGTCAGTCTCACGGCATCGACCGCCAGCACTCCCATACCGAGCACGGCGAGGGTGACGGCCGGCCTTCGTTCATGCAGACGGGCCATGGCCGGCACGAGCGCTGTCACCCCCAGATAGGCGGCGAGGAACCAGAGCGGCTGACCGATACGCAACCGGGCCTCCGCGATGAGCACCGGATCCGCGCCGAGGCCCTCCGCAGCACACAGCACCACGCCGACGACGCTGAACATCACCGCTGTCGGAACCACGAGGCGCCGGGTGCGGCCCCGGACGTACTCCGTCCAGTGCGATCCGCGGCTGCGCATTCTGCGCCACTGGCTGAGCGCGGCGAAACCGCCCGCGATGAAGAAGAGCGGCATCACCTGGATGATCCAGCTGACGGGGACGAACCCTGTGGTCCCGGCGATCGCGACACCGGTGAGCAGGTTGCCGTCCAGTCCGACATCGACGCCCACCATCATGCTGTGGAGTGCGACGACGACCAGCAGGCACACTGCCCGCACGATATCGATGGTCGCGTCCCGTCCGGGAGGCAGTCGCCGAGCCGGCCCTTCACATGCCGGCCCTTCACATGCCGGCCCTTCACTTGGCAGACTCTTCGCACTCTGATCAGACGCCGCAGGAAGTGCCGATCTGGGGAGCCGATCAGAGCCCTCCAGTGGTGCGGCGTGTGCGGAGGGCAGCAGTGCAGACATCGTGTCTCCTCGTCTCGGGTACGAGGAAACTAGGTCTCGGGTCGTCGGTGGCGCGTCACCCCGGCGGGTGGTTTCACACCCCTACGTGAAGGGCATGCGAGCGGTCACGTGAACCACCAGCGGCCATACGAGCGGCAACATGAGCCACCAGCGGCCATACGAGCGGCAACATGAGCCACCAGCACGCGAGGTTCGCTCCACGAGGGGGCTCACTCTCCTGGCAGGTTCACTCATCGGCGAGGTTCACTCACCGGGACGGGTTGACGAGCCCCGATTCGTACGCGGCGACGACGATCTGCGTGCGGTCGCGCAGGCCCAGCTTCCCGAGGATGCGGGACACGTGCGTCTTGACCGTCTGTTCGGAGAGGAACAGCTCAGCGGCGATCTCGGCGTTCGACCGGGCGGTCGCCACGAGCTTCATGACGTCGAGCTCGCGGTCGGTGAGCGGGGACAGCACAGTCGCGTCGGGCGGTGCCGCCGAACGTGATGCGTAGTCCGCGATGAGCTTGCTCGTGATCGACGGAGCCAGGAGGGACTCGCCTGCGGCGACGATCCGCACAGCGGCGACCAGGTCCTCGGCGGTGGCGTCCTTGAGAAGGAACCCGCTGGCACCGGCACGCAGCGCGGAGAAGACGTACTCGTCCGCGTCGAAGGTCGTGAGCATGATGATCCGTGGCTGCCCGAGGCCCGGCATGGCCTTCACGGCGCGCGTCGCGTCGAGCCCGTTGACGCGCGGCATGCGGATGTCCATGAGGATGACGTCCGGATGTGTGCGGCGGACCAGGTCCACGACCTCGCTGCCGTCTGCCGCGCTGCCGACGACACGCATGTCCCCCTGTGCATCCAGCAGGGCACCGAACCCCTGCCGCACCATCGCCTGATCGTCGACGATGGCGACACGGGTCGGAGATCCCGCCGAGGCCGAGGAACCACCCGAAGCCGGGGCACCATCGCGGCTGGTGGCACCATCGCGGGTCAGGGACTCGTCACGAGCTAAAAACTCGTCACGAGCCAGGGATTCGTCGCGGGGCGCAGGCGGAGTCTCATGCGGGGACACGCGTCGAGCGTAGCCCAGGCTGCCGTGCGGACGACGTCCCGCGCCCGGGATTCACCCGCGAGTATCCCCTCGAATCACTCCTGCGGGTGATGTGCGCCCGTAGACCCGGACCGCACGCTCACTCCCATGCACACCACAGCCCTCACCCTCGCGCTCATCGCAGCCCTCTGTCTGGCCGTCGGCACCCACGTCCAGCACCGGGCCGTCGCGAGCGGAGCGACGAGGATCCACCGCCTGGCCCACAACCCGCTGTGGCTTGTGGGATTGGGGCTCATCCTCCTCGAGACGGTGCTCAACGTCGTCGCCCTGGGGCTCGCGCCGGTCGCGCTCATCCAACCGCTCGGCACCCTGTCACTGGTCGCGGTCGTCGTCCTCGGGCTGCGGGAGGGGCGCGCACACCACCTCACCCCGGGCGTCGTCGCCGGGATAGCCCTCACGATCGTGTCCGTCGCGCTGTTCGTCGGCCTCTCCTCCTCCTGGAGCACCCCGCCCGAGGCCCCACCCACCCGGCTGCTCCACCTCGCCTTCCTGCTCCTCGCGCTGTCCGGACTCTGCTGCGCGATAGCGCTGAGCACGGTCGGTCACGTCGTGCGCGTCGTGGCCGCGGGCGCCGTGTTCGGTGCGGTCGCTGCGGGAGCCCACGTCCTCGTCCACGACCTACGGGCCGCCCTTGGCATCGGAAACGGTCGCGGCATCGGAAACGGTCCCGGCCTCGAAAGTCTCCTCCGCCTCGGCGACATGGCACGAGCCGTGGGCGGCGTGCAGTGGCTGCTCCTCGGCGGGATCCTTGCAGGCTCGGTCGCTGGGATGTGGGTCGTCCAGACCGCGTATCGCAGCGGCCCGCCTGAGACCGTGCTCGCCGGTCTCACCGTCATCGATCCGCTCGTCGCCGTGGGGATCGGCACCGTGCTGCTCGGGGAGTACTCCCGCATGCCCGCACCGGTCGTCGGCGGGCTCGTCATCGCGGCCTCGAGCGCCGTGGTGGGCATCCTCCTCCTGGTGCGAGCCCACCCCGCGGTGGCCCGCGGATCACGGGCGAGCGCGAGCAGCGTCCCACCCTCACCCACGCCCCCGCCCACACCCCCGCCGAGGCCCCCTCACCGCCCCGCATCCCCACCCGTACCCGCACCCCATGGTGCAACCCTCACGAATAGGAGAAGCTGATCACGATGACCTCCACCCCAGGCCCACAGCAGCCAGGCCCGCAGCAGCCAGGCGCACAGCAACCAGGCCCGCAGCAACGGCCCCCACAGTTGCCTGCCCCGCAGCAACCGACCCCGCATGACACCTCGAGTCGGGTGCCTGCAGGGAGACGGATCCCGGCACAGCTCGGTCGCGACTATGCGTACGTCCTTCCGGGGTTCTTCCTCTCGCTGTTCGCGTTCGTCGCGCTCGTCCCGCTGTTCGCGCTGTCCGTGGGCACGCTCGTCGTCTGGGTGGGTGCGCTGCTGCTGCCGCTCACCCTCCTCATCGCCCGTGCCTTCGCCCAGCTGTCGCGCGCCCGTCTGCGGCACTGGGGCGCGCAGGTCCCCACTCCGGTCTACCGGTCGGCGCAGCCGGGGATGCTCGGGTGGGTGAATACGATCGCCGACCCGCGCGTGTGGCTCGACCTCGCGTTCGAGACCGTCCTCGCGTTCCCAGTCCGCATCCTCACGTTCGTCGTCGCCGTCGCGTGGTCGGCGGGTGCGCTGGGAGGCATCACCTACCCGCTCTGGGGAGTCTTCCTCCCCTCCGACGAGGTGGGACTGCTGGAACTCATCCTGGACGCGGTGTCCGACGGGTCGCTCTCGCTCGCACCGGGGGCGGGGTTCCTCGTCGAGGCGGCGTTCCGCGTCGTCACGGGTCTCGTCCTGCTGCTGACCCTGCCGTGGGTCATGCGCGGTCTCGCCCACCTCGATGCTCTCGTCACGACCGCGGCGCTGGGGACACCGGTCCGCCTCTCCACCGCGGCCCCCTCTCATCCCTACCCCGCCACCGAGGCCGCCCCGAGCCCTCGTCCCGTCACCGAGGCCACTCCGAGCCCCCGCCCCACCGCGACGGCCGACGGGTGGGCCTGGCTCACCACGGGCTTCGCCGCCGCGGTGCTCGTCGCGGTCGGATGGCCGGTGCTCAGCGTCCTCTACGGGGTGCACGTCGTCCTCGCGATGGTCGTCGTCCTCGTCCACGCGGCCTCGCTCGTCGTCGCGGTGCGATGGTCCGCGCTAGGGATCGTCGGCAATGCCGCGGCGGTCCTCGGGACGGCGCTGCTCAGCGGATCGGTCTTGGGACCGCCGTGGCCGTGGCCCGTCACGACGCTGCTCCTCCACTGCTTCGTCGTGCTCCTGCTGGCGCTGCGCCATCCGTGGCCCGTCCCCGTCGTCGCCTGGGCGACAGGCAGCGCGGTCCCGCTCGTGGCTATCCTGCTGCTGCGCACGGACGGCCTCGCGGGGGCGGTCGACAGCATGATCATCGCCGGACCGGTCTCCGCCGGCGTCGCCGCCCTCGGCATCGTCGTCCGCCAGTTGGTCCGCAGTCGTGCGGCGCTGCAGACGGAGCGCCGCACGAGCGCGGAGCTGAGCGCCAAGCGCCACCAGCTGCAGGAGCGCAACCGCATCGCGCAGGAGCTGCACGACGTCGTCGCCCACAGCATGTCGGTCATCAGCGTCCAGGCAACCACCGCGGAGTACCGCCTTTCCGACGTCGACGCCGCCACAGCCCGTGAGTTCACCTCCATCGCCGATTCCTCACGCCGCGCACTGAACGAGATGCGCGGGCTGCTCACGATCCTGCGCGGCTCCGGCAAGGCGCCGCTCGTCCCCCAGCCCACCCTCGCTGACGTCCCGACACTCGTGGAGGCGACCCGGCGGTCGGGCACGCACATCTCCTTTGCCTCCACCCCGGAGCGCCTCGACAGTGATAGCGCAGCAGCATCGGCCGCCACGGCAGCAATCCCCGCTGCGACGGGCCTCACCGCCTACCGGGTGGTGCAGGAAGCGCTCAGCAACGCGGTGCGCCACTCCCCCGGAGCTGCGATCGACGTCCGCGTGGACGTCACCGACCACCGCATCGTCCTCCACGTGACGAACGGACCAGCCGCAACGACCGGACCCGCAGCCACGGAAGACCCCGGAGTGACGGAGAGTCCCGCCGCCGAGGCCGCCTCCGGTTCCCGTGTGCCCTCCGCCCCGGGTGCCGGGCTGGGGCTCGCAGGGATCCGGGAGAGGGTCGCAGCGCTGGCGGGCAGCGTGGAGGCGGGGCCGCGTGCGGACGGCGGGTTCCTTGTGCACGTGGAGCTGCCGACGCGGTAACGTCGCGGCCATGGATCTCGCACACACGCTGACCTCGCTCGACGGACGCGGCTACGGCGACTACAAGCGGATCGTCGGGACGCACGACCTGGGAGTGTGCCGGCTGACGGTCGACCGGGTGCAGGTCGATCCCTTCGCACCGCCGTCACTGCTGCGGGTGAGTGTCGACCGGGCGCGCACCGGGATCCCCGACGACCTCGTCGCCGACCGTGCCGGACGCATCGCCGCAGGCGACTGGCTGGCACGCGCGTTCGCCGCCGCGGCCCGTGCTCACGCGGGCGGCGGCCGCAAGAGCCCGCGGCGTGCCGACCGGGACCAGCCGCCGCCGGTGGCGATCGGAACACCCGGCCAGGAGATCCTCGAGCGCACGAGCGTCGTCTTCCCCGGCGACCGGGTGGAGGCCCGCATCACGGTGGACCTCCCGGCGTCGGGGCGGCGGATCCGTGGTCACCAGGCCGCCGAGATCCTCACGGTCACCCTGCCGAGGATCGTCGAGGAGGCTCTCCTCGATCTGGGCGGTCCAGTGAACGAGCCCCTGCATGGCAAGCCCCTAGATGACGACGGCCTCCGTGACGCGGTTCTAGATGACGAGGCTCTAGGTGACGACGGCAGCGCGGGTTCCCACGGTCCTCTCGCGCGGCTGCGGTCCCAGGTCGTGCAGTACCGGGACCAGCTGGCGCTCCAGGAACAGCTCGCATCCCGCGGCCTCGTCGCCTTCGTGGGCGACGGCGCGATCCTCCCTCGCCGCTCGGGCGACTCGGACCACCCACTCGACCAGGGAGCCGTGCTGTTCAGGTCGCCCGCCTCCCTGCGGGTCGCATTCGATCTGCCCAGCGGGCGGCACGTCGAGGGCATGGGTGTGCGCGAAGGCATCACCGTCATCATCGGCGGCGGCTACCACGGCAAGTCGACGCTGCTGCGGGCGATGGAGCGCGGCGTCTACCCCCACATCAGCGGAGACGGCCGCGAGTGGGTCCTCACCCGGCCCGATGCCGTCGCCATCCGCGCTGAGGACGGCCGATCCACCGCGTCGGTCGACATCTCCCCGTTCATCGGCAACCTGCCGTCGGGAACGGACACCCGCGAATTCACGACGGCAAACGCGAGTGGCTCCACCTCCCAGGCGGCGAACCTCGTCGAAGCGTTGGAGGCCGGAGCGTCCTCGCTCCTCATCGACGAGGACACGTCCGCGACGAACTTCATGATCCGCGACAGCCGGATGCGAAGGCTCATTCCTGCGCACCGGGAACCCATCACCCCGTTCGTCGACCGGGTCCGTGCGCTCCATGGCGAGCGCGGGGTGTCGACGGTGCTCGTCGCCGGAGGGTCCGGGGCGTTCTTCGACGTCGCGGACCACGTCATCGCCCTGGACGCCTACGTCCCCGAGGACGTCACAGCACTCGCCCGTGACATCGCGCGCGCCATGCCAGCAGCCGGTGGAGGAGCAGCCGCTGACCAGTCCGGAGAACCGAGGTTCTTCGCTGCCGCAGCGCCCCGTGTGCCCGCCGCCGGTGCCCTGCGGCCCGCGGACAAGCGGAAGTTCGCCCGAGCGCGCGGTCGTGACCAGATCCAGCACGGCCGGGACGACATCGACCTGTCGGCCGTCCTGCAGCTGGTCGACCCTGCGCAGACACAGGCGATCGCACACGCGCTGGAACGTCTGGCCGACGCCTTCGGAGACGGCACGACGTCCACCATCGCCGAGGCCGTCGCCGCACTCGACGCCCGGCTCGACTCCGACGGGCTGGAAGGTCTCTCCCCGCACCGCGGGCATCCCGGTCACCTGGCCCGGCCCAGGCCGCAGGAGATCGCGGCAGCCCTCAACCGCTTCCGCGGTCTCCGGATCCGGTGACAGGAGAGCCGCGGGCCCGTCCCCCGCACCTGCAGGTCGGGGCGATCGCGCTCGTCTTCGCGGGTGGATTCGCAGGCACCGTCCTGCGCGCGTGGCTGCAGGAGACGGTTCCCACCGCCACAGCAGTGCTCCTGCAGGGTGTGCCACTCACGACGCTCGCCATCAACGTGGTGGGCTCGTTCCTGCTGGGATGGCTAGTCGTCGCGTGGGCTCGCCGCACCCGCCTCCGTCTGCTGCTGGGGACCGGATTCCTGGGCGGGTTCACGACCTACAGTGCGCTGTCGGCGGACACCGTCGAACTGCTCGGCGCAGGACGAGTCGGCACGGCGGCCCTCTACGGGGTCGGAACCGTCGTCCTCGGACTCGTCGCGGCGGCTACGGGGATGGCGGCTGCAGGGATGGCAGCCGGCTCCGTCACCCCGGGCACCGACGGGTCTGCACCATGACTCCGCTTCTGCTCCTCACGATCGGGATCGCAGGCGGTCTGGGGGCGGTCTGCCGGTTCGTACTCGACGGGCTCCTCCAGACCCGCGCGAGACGCACAGAGCTCACCCGGACGACGTCCGCCGTCGAGACGTCGACCTCTCCGACGTTCCCGTGGCCCACGATCGCGATCAACATCAGCGGATCATTCCTCCTGGGGCTGGTCGTCGGAGTCTCCCTCCACGTTCTCCCCGCCGCCTGGTCACTCGTCGCGGGCACGGGCTTCCTGGGCGGCTACACGACGTTCTCCACCGCGTCCGTCGACGCGGTCCAGCTGGCACGGGCGGGACGCTGGGCGGCGGCTGCCGCCTCGGCGGGTGGGGTCCTCCTCGCAGGCACCGCCGCGGCGGGGCTGGGACTGTGGGCGGGGGCGCTCCTCGGCTGACGCGGGCCGCGCGGCGGACCCCACGCCGGCCAGGGAGCGCCCCGCTGCACTCACCGGGTGTGGTGAGTCTCCTGCAGTCCGTACACCGGGGTGTCGATGCCCTCCATCCGCGCCTTGAGCTGCAGCGCCAGGTACCGGGAGTAGTGGCGGGACTGGTGGAGGTTCCCGCCGTGGATCCACAGCTGGTCGACGTTCGTGGGCTTCCACATGTTCCGCAGCTCCCCCTCCCAGGGGCCGGGATCGCGCGTGGTGTCCGAACCGAAGCCCCACACCTTGCCCACCCGGTCCGCGACCTCCGGCGACACGAGGTCCTCCAGCCACGCGTTCATCGACCCGTAGCCGGTCGCGTACACGATGAGGTCGGCCGGCAGGCGTGTCCCGTCCTCGAGGACGACGGCGTCCTCCTCGATGCGTGCCACCTGCCCCCGGGCGAGCGCCACCCGGCCGTCGATGAGGAGCTGCGAGGCGCCCACGTCGATGTAGTAGCCGGAGCCTCGGCGCAGATACTTGAGGAAGAGGCCGGAGCCGTCCTCCCCGAAGTCCAGGTCGAAGCCCGCGTCGGTGAGCGCCTGGTAGAACTCGCGGTCCTGCTCCGCCATCGCCTCGTACACCGGGATCTGGACCTCGGGGAGGATGCGGTAGGGCCAGGATGCGAAGAGCATGTCCGCCTTCTCCGTCGTCACCCCGTTCTCCAGTGCGCGCTCGGAGTAGAGGTCACCCAGCGCCAGGTCCATGAGCGAGGCACTGCGGGAGATGTGCGTCGATGACCGCTGCACCATGGTGACGTTCGCGTCCTGCTCCCACAGCGCGGCAGCGATGTCGTGCGCGGAGTTGTTCGACCCGATGACGACCGCGTTCTTCCCCGCGAAGTCGCCCTCCCCGGAGAACGCGGAGGAATGCCACTGCTCGCCCGCGAAGGTGTCCGCACCCTCGAACTCGGGGATGTGCGGGTACCCCGACACCCCCAGCGCGAACACGAGATGCGTGGGCCGCAGCTCCACGTCCTCACCCCACCGCTTCACCCGCACGCGCCAGGTTCCGTCCGCCTCGTCGAACTCCGCACCCAGGCACTCCGTGCCGGACCAGTAGTCGAGGTCCATGAGCGCGGTGTAGTGCTCCAGCCAGTCCCCGATCTGGTCCTTCGCCGCGAAGACGGGCCAGTCGTCGGGGAACGGGATGTAGGGCATGTGGTCGTACCAGACGGGATCGTGGAGGTGGAGCGACTTGTAGCGGTTGCGCCACGAATCACCGGCGCGCTCGTTCTTCTCCACGACGATCGTCGGCACCCCCTGCCGCTTGAGCCGCGCCGCCAGCCCGATGCCGCCCTGCCCTCCGCCCACGATGACGACGTACGGCTGCTCCTCGTACCCGAACCGCGCACGGTGCTCTTCACGCGTCTCCAACCACGTCTTCCGGCCCTTCGTGATCGTGTGCTCGACACCCGCCTCCCGCCGAGGTCCCCTCAGCTCCTCGTAGCCCTTGAGTTCCTGCATGGTCGTCAGCAGCGTCCACGCCTTCCCGTCCCGCAGCCGCAGGTGGCCCCACCCGCGGGCCGCGCCGGTCTCGAAGGTGATCCATGCCTCGTGGACGCCGTCGGCCTCCGTCGCCGGTTCGGCGAGTGCCCAGGCGGACGGAGCGATGTCGGCCACCATCGCCGCCACCATGTCCCGGATCTGCGCGCGTCCTTCCAGGGTCCTCAGGTTCCAGGTGAAGGTGACGAAGTCCCGCCAGAACCCGTCCTCCTCGAAGAGGTCCGCGACCGCATCCGCGTCGTGCGCCCGGAGTGCCTCGTCGAATGAGGCAAGCCATGCCGTCACCGTCCGGGAAGCGCCCTCAGCCGCTGTGCTCGCGTTCGTCACCGCATCCGTCTGCGTCGTCATGCCCACTCCTTCGTGCCATGGTCGGTTGTCCATCCTGTAGCCTTCGCCTCATGACGTGCGTCACAGTGCTGGCGTCGTCCACAGTGTCGTCACGAAGGAGTGGCAATGTCGTTGCATCCGGGACTTCGCTTCGATGATCCCGTCGCCTTCGCCCGCAGCACCGTCGCCGCGCACGACGTGGTGCTGGCCGGAGGCGCCCCCTCCGGTGGGCCTCCCCCGCGGGGTCCGGCCGTTCTCGACGCTCAGGTGCTCGAGGCATGGCGCCGCAGCGGTGCTGCGGGAGTCAGCCCCGACCAGAGGGAGCCGTCCCGGTTCCTCGCGGAGACCGACCTGTGGGACGCCCGGTCGCGGACCCCACTGGACCACATCGCCGGTGAGGTGGTGCGGGCGGTGGCAGACACCTCGGCGGCGGGACGGCATCTGGTCGTGCTCACCGACGCGGACGGCGTCGTCCTGTGGCGAGCGGGCAGCCACCAGGCGATGCGCGGCGCGGACACGATCGCGTTCGCGGAGGGGGCGGACTGGTCGGAGGCCGGGATCGGGACGAACGGGATCAGCCGCGCACTCGACACGGGTCGGCTCACGCACGTGACGGCAGGCGAGCACTTCGTCCGCGCCCATCACGGGTGGACATGCACCGCGGCTCCCATCCGGGGCGTGGACGGCACTGTGCTGGGCGTGCTCGACGTGTCGCTGCCCGTCCGGTTCGCGACAGCGGAGGGTGCTGCGCTCGTCCGGTGCGGAGTGCGGCTGGCGGAGGCGCTGCTCACTGCTGGGTCCGTTGCTGGCTCGGGTCCCGGGTCGGGTGATGGGTCGACGGCCGGGCAGCACAGCGTCGTGCGAGCGATCCGCCTGCAGGGGTTCGATCCGCACGTCGTGAAGGCGGACGGATCACGGGTGCCCCTCACCGCGCGACGCGCGGAGCTGCTCGCCCTCCTCGCGTCGCGCGAGGCGTGGACCGGTCGCGCACTGGCGGAAGCGCTCTACGACGATCCTGATGCGGCGACGACCGTCCGCGGTGAGATCCGACGCCTCCGGCAGACGACGGGACTCACGGTCTCCTCGCAGCCCTACGCACTCGCGGACGAGGAGCGTGCGCGAGTCGACTTCCTCACCGCGGACGACGCCACCGACCTGCTGCCGGACTCCGACGTCCCCGCGATCATCGACCTTCGGTACACGTGACGCCTACACGCCCCAGAACGGCACGCCCCACTGGAGCGGATTCACCGCGATGCACACAGCACAGGGTGCCGCCCACTCCACCGGGAGGCCGGAGCTGACGGACGAAGGGACCATGTGACGATTCTGCACCGCCAGCGGTCAGAACCGCACGCTCCCGGCCTATAGGCTCGAGAAACCATCCATCCCCCGAAGGGACCACCGTGCAAACCGTCGCCACCATCGGCGCGATCATCGCAGTCCTGCTCGTCGTAGGACTCATCGCGTTCATCACGTTCATCCGCGCCTATCGGGTCGCCGCCCCCAACGAGGCCCTCGTCATCACCGGTCGTGCACCCGCGAAGAAGGGCGACATCGACCTGGAGGCCGGCGCTCGCATCGTCGTGGGAGGCAGGGCGATCGTCCGGCCCCTCTTCGACCGCGCACACGTCCTGTCCCTCAGCTCCCGCCAGATCCAGGTGGAGGTCGAAGGCTACTCCCTCAACGGAATCTTCCTCCGCCTCAAAGGTGTCGCCCAGATCAAGGTGGGCGAGGAGATGGGAGACATCCGCAAGGCCGCGCAGCGCTTCCTCGACCAGCAGGACAGCATCGAGTCCTACTGCCAGGAGATCCTCTCCGGTACCCTCCGCGCGGTCGTCGGCACGCTCTCCGTCGAACAGGTCCTGCGCGATCGGGCGAGCTTCGCCTCGCAGGTGCAGGACGACGCTGCCGGGTCGATGAACAACCAGGGTCTCGTCATCGACACGTTCCAGATCATCTCCGTCGAGGACGACAGCGACTACCTCCGCGACCTGGGGCGCCCGGAGGCTGCGCTCGTCGCGAAGAGGGCGCGCATCGCGGAATCGGAGTCGATGCGCGAATCGACGGAGGCGGAGAACCGCGACCGCCAGCAGGTCGCGGAATCGCAGAAGGCCCTCGACCTGCGCAACGCGGAGATCCAGCGGGAGACCGCCGTGCAGCGTGCGGCTGCGACAGCGGCCGAGGAGCTGGCCCAGCGCGAGCAGGAGCAGCGGATCCTCGAGGAGACGCAGAAGATCGCGGACCAGAAGAACGAGCTGCGCGAACGCGAACTCATCGGTGAGGTCCGGAAGCCCGCGGATGCGCAGCGCTACGAGACGGAGCGCCGAGCGGATGCAGAGCGCTACAAGCGCGAACAGGCCGCACAGGCCGCCCTCGCGGAGTCGGAGAACAAGGCACGCGCCTTCGAGATCGACGCGCGGGCGCAGGCACTCGCCGTCGCAGAGCGCGGTCGAGCAGAGGCAGAGGCCGTGAAGGCGCAGGGCGGCGCGGAGGCCAGCGCCATCTCGGAGAAGGGCAAGGCCGAGGCGGAGGCGGTCCTCGCATCCGCAGAGGCATACAAGCAGTTCAACGAGGCAGCGGTCCTGTCGCAGATCCTCGAGGCCCTGCCGAAGATCGCGCACGAGGTGTCCGCGCCCTACTCCAACATCGATTCGCTGAGCGTCGTGTCCTCCGACGGAGAGGCGAAGCTCAGCAAGAACGTCTCGATCGGGATGCGCGAGACGATCGATCTGCTGAAATCCACGACGGGCCTGGACCTGGGCGAGTTCCTCCAGAGTGCGATGGACCAGCAGGTCGGAACGTCACCGGAGGAAAACCGAACGTCTCCGGAGGAACCTGCGGACAGCTGACGCGTCCGCGACGGTCACCACCTGTATCGTTCGTCGCCCACGTGCAGCGGGACGCTCAGGCGAGCCCGGGCCAGTAGTCGGAGTCCGGAGTCGCGCGGGCTCCGAAGATCGCCTGGCCGACCCGCACGACGTCTGCGCCTTCTTCGACTGCGGCCTCGAAGTCCCCGGACATCCCCATCGACAGCTCCCCGGGGCCGATGAGATCGGGGTCGGTCTCGCGAGCCCGGTCGCGCACACCGCGCAGGACGCGGAAGCACTCCCGCACTCGCGCGGTGTCGTCCGTGAAGAGAGCGAGGGTCATGAGTCCTCGGACACGCAGGGAGTCGAAGTGGGCGAGTTCCGCCAGCACGCCCGGGACGCCTTCCGGGTCGAGCCCGTACTTCTGCTCCTCCGCGGACGTGTTGACCTGCACGTACACGTCTATGCCGCGGCCTGCGGACTGTAGACGCCGCTCCAACGCCTCTGCGATGCGCAGCGAGTCGAGGGCCTGGAACTCGGTGGCGAACGCGGCGACGTCACGGGCCTTGTTCCGCTGCAGATGGCCGATGATCACCCAGTCGACCGCGACATCGGACATCTCGCCGTGCTTCCGCACCGCTTCCTGCACCTTGTTCTCCCCCAGCTGGGAGCAGCCGGCCTCCACCGCCAGACGGAGCCGCTCCTGCGGCACGGTCTTGCTCACCGGCAGAAGCCGCACGTCGGAGCCGTTGCGTCCCGCACGTGCCGCCGCCGCATCGATGCGCGCCCTCACCGCGGCGAGGTTGGCGACGAAGTCGTCGACTGTCTGCGCGGGCGGATAGGAGCCGTTGGCATCCATGGAACACGTCCTTTCGGCATCGGTTGCTGAGTGTCGTCGATCGTTCGGAGCCGTAGGCCCGTCGATATCATCGATCGTTCCGTGGGCGCCTACTCGGTGATGAGGAGCAGGAATACCCGTTCGGTCATGTCCGTGTCGATCGGGCGCGGGTCGATGGTGAGCGCATGGAAGACGACACCGTCCAAGTAGTCCATGACAGCGCGGGAGCGCGCTTCGACATCGTCTGCCCCCGCCCTCGTGAGTGTGCGCTCGAGGTTCCGCAGGAACCCACGATAGAACTCCCCCGCCTCCGACGGATTCGCCGGCATCATCGCAAGACGGACACGTGTGAGCGCCGCGTTGTCCGCAGCCACCATCCGCTGCACACCACGGGTCAGCAGGGCAGCGACCTGGTGAGGAGCAGAGACCCTGACCTCCTCCGCCTGCCGGAACAGCTCCTTGTCCCGGTCCCCGAGGTGTGTGAGAAGCGCGTGAATGAGATCGTCGCGCCGCGGGAAGAGGTTCCCCGTGCTGCCTTCCGCCAGGTTCGCATGACGATCAACCGCTCGGTGTGTGAGGCCCTTGAGGCCACCGTCCGCAACGACCTGCAACGCGGATGCGATGATCCGCTCGCGACGCTCCATGAGGCGATCGTACGACAGAGTGCGACAGAAACCGAATAGTTATGCATTCTGAGGCATGACGAGCGCTGCCCACGACAGTCCCGCGCCGCTGAGTGGTGACAAGCTCCCCTCCCACCCATCACCCCGTGAGGTGAGTGTCGTCACGGACGGGTCTGCGGGGGCAGTATCATCAGACCATCCGACACACGAAGAAGTGGGTGAGGTCCATGGCGGACGACGACATCATGCAGGTCCTGACGAACGAGGAGTCGCTCTCGTTCCTCGCAGCACCGCGACTGGGCAGACTGGTGACAGTCATCGCGGGCGAGCCGTACATCTTCCCCGTCAACTACGCCCTGCACGACACGGGGAAGGGGCTGGGGACGCTCTACATCCGGACGGCTCCCGGCGACAAGCTCTTTGCGGCGACGGTCACGAAGACCGCTGCGTTCGAGGTCGACGAACTCACCGACACGGGCGCGTGCAGCGTCATCGCCCGGGGCACCACGCGGATCGTCGAGAACGCCGCAGAGAAGGCCGCCGTCGACGCCTCCGGGCTTGTGCCATGGATCGGCTCGTGGAAGCCGACGATCATCGCGGTCGACATCGAGCGCATCTCCGGCAGGAGGTTCCTCTTCGGTCCGGCCGCGGAATACGGAGAAGCGGAAGTGCCCGGCTGAGGTGTGATGGACCCGCTCTCGGCTGCGCCGCGTCTAAGCTTCTGACCAAGATCTGCATGTTGTCGGACCAGTCGTGTCCGGGCTCGACAGTCTCATAGCGGGCCGTCTTTCATTCCAGCCACTCGGTAACGATTTCGTTGTTGGCGTGGATATCGACAGCCTCGTAAGGACCGAACGTACGGAATGAGTGTGGGATAAAAGCCGGGACGACGATGATCTGCCCGGCGCGGCCGATCATCTCATCGTTGCCGACGGTGAAGCGTGCGCGCCCGCGGCGGATGATGAATGTCTCAGGGTATGGGTGCTGGTGGAGGCGGGGCCCGTAACCAGCGTCCCGCGAGCTGACCATCACGACGCAGATACCGGCGTTGTACCGGGCTCCGACGAACTCCCCTTCCCAGGCGTCTCCGCCAACACGTCCGTCGGCACGATCGATCACGTGTCCGTCCATCGGTCCTCCTCCGCCACAAGTGCGGCCGTGTCCGGCGAGCTGCCTCCCAGGTCGGTGTCGATACTTATGCTGGCGGCCCAACTAGACAGTAGCGAGAGTTTCTCCGCGCTGGGTGTGTTGGGGTCGACGCTGTAGGTCGTGATGGAGATCCCGTGTTCGCCGGGGAGCTCGAGCACGTCATAGGCTGCTTCGATGGCTCCGACCGCAGGATGGTGGAATATCTTGCGCCCGCTCCGGTGCTCGTGGACGTCGCTCTCCGCCCAGTGGGAGCGGAACTGGGGACTGCGGGTGGAGAGTTCGCCGATAAGCACGGTCAGCTCCTCGTTGAGGGGGTCACGACCGGCTTCGTAGCGAAGCATTGCTGCCGTAAGACTGCAAGCGAGATCCCAATTATCGTAGAAGTCGGGAGCGCGGGAGTCGAGGAAGATGAACCGAGCCATGTTCGGCCGTTCCGCGTCGAGCAGGGGTGCGAACATCGCCTGGCCCAGCAGGTTCGATCCGAGAATGTCCTGGGTCACCCCATAGACGATCGCGGGCACGCTCATCCCATCGAGGACGCGCTGCACTGACTCTTGCATCGCCACACCTGTGTTCCCCGCGGCCAGTGGCTTGGGCACTGCGCCGGGCCCACGGAACAGGTCGAACAGGTGGATGCGCTCGACATCATCGAGACGCAGCGCATCGGCGATCGCCGTGAGCACACTGGCCGAAGCGGTGCGCAGCTTTCCACGTTCCAACTTGGTGTAGTAGTCCGTGCTCACACCGGCGAGCACCGCAACCTCTTCACGGCGCAGGCCGGGTACGCGTCGGTCCTCGCCAGCGGGCAAACCGACCTCGGTCGGTGTGACGCCAGCCCTTCGGGTGATGAGGAACTCGCGGATCTCGTCTTTCCTGCTCATGGCTTCTCCAGAGTATGCGATGGGTGCAGGCACGGGCCGCCTTTGCAGTCGGCCCGTGCCTCTTACGAGGTCAGCCCAAGGTGCTGATGTCGATGACGAAGCGGTAGCGCACGTCGGATGAGACCATCCGCTCGTATGCTTCATTGATTTGTCCGACTCCGATCAACTCGATCTCAGGCAGGATGCTGTGCTCAGCACAGAAGTCGAGCATCTCCTGTGTGACTTTCATACCGCCGTTGGCAGAGCCAGCGATCGAACGACGGTGTGCCAGTAGTGCCATCGCGTCGACTCGGACAGGCTCGGTAGGGGCGCCGAGCAGCACCAGAGTGCCATCGACGGCGAGCAGGTTGACGTAGTCGTTGTAGTCGACGTTGTCGGAGACGGTGCTCAGAATCAGGTCGAACTCGCCGGCCAACTGCTCGAATGTCGCTGAATCCGACGTCGCGTAGTAGTGGTCCGCTCCGAACTTCAGACCATCGTCTTGCTTGGCGAGGGTCCGGGATAGAACGGTGACCTCGCAGTCGAGGGCACGAGCGAGCTTGACACCGACGTGGCCGAGGCCGCCCATGCCCACGATCGCGACCTTCGTTCCCTGGCCTGCGCTCCAGTGCTTCAGCGGCGAGAACAGCGTCACGCCTGCGCACAGCAGCGGGGCGACCTTCTCGCTCGGCAACGAGTCGGGCACCCGAAGCACGAAGCGCTCGTTGACCACGGTCGCCTGCGAGTAGCCGCCTTGGGTGATCGTGCCGTCGACGTCAACCCCGCCGTAAGTCTGGATGTTGCCATTCAGGCAATACACCTCCTCACCCTTGGCGCACTGCTCGCACACGCCGCAAGAGCCAGATTCGCACCCAACGCCGACGCGGTCCCCGACCTGATGGGTGACCTTAGAACCGATGGCTGCGACGTGTCCGACAATCTCGTGACCGACGACCTGCGGGTAGACGATGGGCCCCCATTCGCCGCGCACCGTGTGGATGTCGGAGTGGCAGATGCCGGCGTAGTCGATGGCGATGAGCACATCGTGTGGGCCAAGGTCTCGGCGCTCGATTGTCATCGGTTCTAAACGTTCAGTGGCGGACACTGCCCCGTAGGCATTCACAGTGGTAGACATTCGTTCTCCTCCATCGGGCTGTCGGGCACGTGCTCTGTCCGGTGCCCTCGCTCCAGTGTCGAGCAGAGCCGCAGGCGCTGGGAGGGCAGGTCATGCCCCCTCTGAGGGGGCATGACCTGCCCTCCCGGTCCGGTTGCAAGACCGACATAGTTAACAACGAAACCAGATCCCGCCACTGACTAGAGCGAAACAAGGAGAATCATCATGGTCAACGCAGACGACTACACGTTCGCACTCGCAGACGGGGTCACCCGGACTTCGGTGCGCTACCGCAATCGTTTCGGCATCGAGATCGCTGGTGATCTTTACACCCCGGCACACGTCTCCGGCAAGCTCCCGGCTCTGGCTGTCAGCGGCCCGTTCGGGGCAGTCAAAGAGCAGTCCTCGGGCCTGTACGCCAACGAGTTCGCTCGTCGCGGCTTCATTACCGTCGCGTTCGACCCGTCGTTCACCGGCGAGAGCGGCGGCGGAGTGCGCGATGTGGCTTCGCCGGAAGTCTTCACTGAAGATTTCAGCGCCAGCGTGGACTTCCTCGGGCAGCGGGCAAATGTCGACCGCGACCGGATCGGACTGCAGGCGATCTGCGGTCTCAGTGGTATGGCTATCACCGCAGCGACCAGCGACAGCCGCATCAAGGCGGTGGCGACCACCTCGATGTATGACATGTCGCGCAGCATTTCGTGCGGCCTCGGAGACAGCTACACACCGGAGAACCGCCTGAGCGTGATCGACTACTACAGCCGACAGCGCTGGATCGATGCTGAGAACGGCACCTACGCCCGCGGTTTCCACGAGGTTCCCCTCGGCACGGACGGCAGCGTCGTCACGGGCGACCGTGTTCTCCCAGAGACACTCCCCGCGGATGCCGACGCGGTCACGTCGGGCTTTTTCGACTACTACCGTACCGAACGTGGTTACCATACGCGTTCGATCAATTCGAATACTGCGTGGACAGCGACGACTCCGGCATCGTTTTTCGCGTTCCCACTGATGGCCCACCTCAACGAGATCATGGCGCCGGTGCTACTGGTCTCCGGCTCAGAGGCACATTCGTTGCACTATTCCCAAGACGTCCACAGAGAGGCACCGGGAAAAACCGAACTCGTTGTCGTGCCCCACGCGGATCATGTCGACCTGTACGACAGAACAGAGCTGATCCCTTTCGACCAGTTGGAGCGGTTCTTCCTCACGAACCTGGAATCAAGCGGTTCGTCACGCGTATAGCGCGTTCGGGACGACCGACACGGCTGCCGCGAATCTTCATCGGTTCGCGTACTAGGAGGATTCTCAGTGACCAGACCTCAGATCATCTGTCATATGCACATGTCGCTCGACGGGAAGATCGTCGGCTCTTACCTTCCGACTGATGTCGGTATGGCCTCACAGCGGGAGTACTACAACCTCATACTTGGGACAGACCGCCACTACAGGCAGCACAAAGGGTGGCTCAGCGGTCGCATCAGCAGTGAAGACAACTTCACCCACTACCGCGCGCCCCGTCTCGATGAGTCGGTGTCTCCTGTTCCGAGCGGAGACCACATCGCCGATCCCGACGCGCCCATGCACTACTTCTCAGTCGACCCGTCAGGCCGTCTCGCCTGGGAAGGAAACACGATCGACTACTTCGAGACCACTGCGCATATCGTGGAGATTCTCACCAACAAGGCCAGCAATGCTTACAAGGCGTTCCTTCGCGCACAAGGAATCTCCTATCTCATCGCTGGAGATGATTCACTCGATCTCCATGAAGCGGTCAGGAAGATCAGCGAGTTGTTCGATGTCCGTGAACTGATCCTCGGCGGCGGGGGCGGACTGAACTGGTCGTTCGTCCTAGCGGAGCTGTGTGATGAAATCAGCCTCGTCATCACTCCAGCAGCAGATGGCACGAAAGACGCACAATCGATCTTCGAAGCCGACGGCCGCTACACCACCGCAGTGCCGACGTCCTTTGAGCTGCACCACGCGGACCGACTCGATGACGGCAGCTTATGGCTCCGCTACGCGGTCAACGGGCCCATCGAATAGTGCTGTTCGCTCATTGACTGATCGGCTCAGTCACAGCCACTGTCGGCTGTTCGGCCGGCCCGTCCAGCACCTGTCGAATCGATTGGCCAACAGTGACGACGCGCCCGATTACCTCCCATCCAACGACTCTCAACCAGGAAGAGACACCCAGCAATGGCACGCATAGTTCTTATCACCGGTGCGAACCGCGGAATTGGCCGTGAGCTCGCGGCCCAGCTCGCAGCCGACGGCGACACCGTTCTGCTGACCGCCCGTCACAAGCAGAAGGCAGTCCGAGCAGCACGGGAGATCGGTGGAGACGTCCACCCTATCCAGCTCGACACCTCGGATCAGACCAGCATCGACGCAGCATCGGCGAAGGTCGAGGCCGGGCACGGCCAGGTCGACGTGCTCGTCAACAACGTCGGCGGCCTGTTTAGCTACGACCAGCGGCCCTCCGACGTCGACCTCGCCCACGTACAGGATGCGCTGGGCCTCAATCTGTTCGGCAAGTGGCGGACTACGCAAGTGTTCCTGCCGTTGGTGCGCAAGTCTGACAACGGTCGCATCGTCAACGTCTCGAGCGAGGCCGGCTCAATCACTCGCGTCGGCCCGTACACTTCCGCGTACAGCGTCTCCAAAGCGGCGCTGAACTCCTTCACCGCTGCTCTCGCGGCGGAGCTGAAGGACGAGGGCATCACCGTCCACGCGGCATCGCCGGGCTGGACGGCAACCGATCTCGGCGGCGAAGGCGGACGCCTCGTGCCCGAGGGTGCGGCTTCCATCAAGCACGTCGTGAACTTGCCAGTCAACGCGGGTACCGGCGGCTTCTACCAGGACGGGAAACTCATTCCTTGGTAGGACTCCCCCATGCTGCGGCCGTCACAGGTAGCAACCGAAATCTTCTGCCAAACATCGCAGTCCGCTCCAGAGGATCCGGATAGCCCCTAGTCCCCCGGCGTCCTCAGCTGGGAGACCACCGGCTGTTCCACAGCCTCACCGAGCATCCTTCAGACCCCTGGTCAGTCGTGAGCTCCACGGATTGGCGAGTTCAGTTGTGAAGACGCCAACGGAATCCAGCGCGGATGGGCAGGACGCAACCGATAACCACAACACTGCATGTCAGGACACGCCGTACCTGTACACACATTTTGGCAATTGACCCTCATCAGGCCGTGCTTCATCAGGCCGGCGGACGCAGAAAGCCCCGCTCCCTGCGATGATTCGCACGAAGCGGGGCTTCTCTTCCGGTGGAGGTAAGGGGATTCGAACCCCTGACCTTCTCCATGCCATGGAGACGCGCTACCAACTGCGCCATACCCCCGGAGGTCACCGTCCGTTCCCGGACGACTCGATACATAGTAGGCGGCCCCGGACGCGAAAGCAAAACGCGTGGCTGAGCGCCTGTGGACCTGCTTCTCCTAGACTATCCGTATGTCGTTCCCTCCCTCTCTGAGGCTTCTTCCCGACGTCGACTTCCCCTGGCCGCCCCCTGCACGCACGGTCATTGATTCGATGACGGACAGGGGCAGGGCGACAGACACGGACACGGTGACGAACATCGCAGAGGAGGCGGCAGAGGAACCTCGTCGTGCGTCCTCACTGCCGGAACCAGCGGTGTGGGTCTACCCGGCCCGCACCTCGGGGGCTTCCCGGCCGCGCCCCGTCGTCCTCGTCCACGGCTTCCGGGGCGATCATCACGGTCTCGCCCTCATCGCCCACGACCTGCGCGACCGCGACGTCTGGGTGCCGGACCTGCCCGGCTTCGGCGCGGTGTCCCCACCGGACGACGGGCTCGACCTGTCCACGTTCACCGCATACATCCGCGCGGTGTGCGCCGCGTGCGAAGCCGCGACGGGACAGCGCCCCCTGCTGGTGGGGCACAGTTTCGGGTCGGTCCTCGCCGCCCACACGTACGCGCAGACGACGGACATCAGCCCGGGACTGGGCCTCCTGTCCCCCATCGTCCAGCCACCGCTCGAGGGGTCGGCCCGGACGCTCACACAGCTCACGCGCCTGTACTACGCCGCAGGGGCGTCGCTGCCGGAGAGGCTGGGCACCGCACTGCTGGCACATCCCGTCATCGTGCGCGCCATGAGCGAGGTCATGGCGACGTCCCCCGACCGGGTCACCCGCCGCTTCATCCACGATCAGCATGCTCGCTACTTCTCCGGGTACGCGGACCGTCGCTCGCTCGCCCAGGCCTACCGGGTCTCGATCACCCACACCGTCGCCGAGGCCGCAGCCGGCCTCGCTACGACCGGGCGCCCCCTGCTCGTGGTCGCCGGGGACGACGACCTCATCGCACCCATCGGTGCGGCACAGTCGTTCGTCGACTCCCTGCGGCGTGTGGGGGCTTCCGTGGAGGATCACACGCTCACCGGGGTGGGGCACCTGCTCCACTACGAGCGCCCCGCAGCCGTCGCCCAGGCGATCGAGGGGTTCGCACGCAGGATGGACGACTCAGGTCGTGCCGATGGGGCAGAGGACTCTGGGCGTACCAGCACGGTCGACGACTAGTCGGACGGGCCGGCAGGGAGAACGATCAGGCGGTCGGGTCGCCGCGTCCGGCTGAGTCGTCCATGGTTCCGTCACCGGGTCCTGATTCCACTCCGGGTCTTGGTTCCGATCCGGGGTCCGAGCCCACTCCGGCATCTGGTTCCACTCCGGGGTCCGCGTCCTCGTCGGAATCCGAGTCCTCCCGGGGGTCCTCCCCCTGGGCGTGGGCCAGACGGTTGGGCCGTGTGTACCGGTGCACAGGGGAACCGGAGAGGACCGTCGAGCGCGACAGGGTGTTCGACGCGATCGAACTCACGATGATGAGCGCGAAGAACCCGACGATCGCGATGAGCAGCCGATAGACGGAGAACCCCTCGTGCTGGAGCGTATACGTGTAGCAGCCCACCAGCACCAGCGGCATCCCCATCCCCGTCGCCGGGGAGAACACGTTGATGCGGGACAGCGCGTCCTTCGCACGGAACATCGCGAGCGCGCTCACGAGCAGGAGTGTCGCACCGCCCAGCACACAGGCGGCGATGAAGACGTCGACGACGGTGTTCCCCATCAGCGGTACCCCCTTGTGAGGATGCGCGACAGCGCGATGGTGGCGAGGATGCCCAGCAGCGACGACAGGAAGATGACGTCGAGCATGATCGACAGATCGGTGAGCATCGCGATCATCGTGAGGATCCCCACCGCGGAGAAGTACACGAGGTCGCCGATGATCGCCCGCGACCCCAGGTCCTTCGCGGACGCGACGCGCATGAGCGCCACGGCGATGGCCAGCGTGAAGATCCCGATGGCGATCCAGAAGACGAGGGTCATGCCGATCCTCCCCTCTGGTCGTCGGTGTTCAGATCGTCGGTGGTCTGGTCGTCGGTGGTCTGGTCGTCGGTGGTCTGGTCGCGTGTGTCCGGATCCGTGCCCGGGGCACCGGGTCCATCGGTGCCGGCCTGTGCGGTCTTCTGCACTTCCGCGACGGGCCGCGGTGCCCGGCCGCGCATCGCGGTGAGCAGGCGCGTCTCCATGTCGTAGAGGCCGTCCATGGCGTCCTCCTCGGAATCGGCGAACAGCGCGTGGACGAACAGCGACGGCGGTTCGGCAGCGCCGTCGCTCGCGGCCACAGCGACGACGAGCGTGCCGGGGGTGATCGTGATCGACGAGGCGAACATCGTGATCTCGAGATCCGTCGTGCAGCGCAGCGGCAGCTGAACGATCATGGGGCGGCTGTACCCGCGCGCATTGACGAGACCCCCGATGGTGTCGATCGTCCCACTGACGATCTCCTTCCCGATCCACAGGAAGTAGCCGATGAGTCGCAGCGGATTAACCATGGCCGAGCACCGCCCTGATGTAGTCGCCGTGGGACAGCAGCCCGTCCGCGGACCTCTGCGTCACCTCGATGAGTGGCTGAGGTGCCACGAAGAGGAGCACGGACAGGCCGATGAGGATCGCGCCGGGGGTCAGCAGGCGCGTGGGGATCCGCACGTCGGTGGGCAGACTCATGGACGGAGATCTGCCGGTGAGCGGCGAATCAGGATGGTAGCTGGTGGGGGCATCGCCCCAGAAGACGGCCCGCCACAGACGGATGAGCGCGAACAGGCTCAGCACCGAACCGACGACGATCGCTGCGATGAGCACCCAGCCCAGCACGGACGTGTCGTCGCCCTCCGTCGGGGCCGCAGCACCGACGACGAGGCCCACCTTGCCCCAGAGGCCCGAGGTCGGGGGCAGCCCCACGAGGGAGAACAGTCCCAGCACGACGAGCACCGCGGTCGGCTTCTCCCGCGCCGCGAGACCGGACAGCTTGCGGTAGAGGCCGCTGCCGTACACCTGTTCGACGGCACCGAACACCAGCAGCAGGCCCGCCATCGTGAGGATGTGGTGCACCGTGTAGAAGATGCCCGCCTGGAGTGCGGTGGAGGTGAGCAGCACGACCCCCACGAGGATGTGGCCCACACCGGACGTCATCTGGACCGCGAGGGTGTCGCGCACTCGCTTCTCCGCCATGCCGGACAGCGAACCGATGAGGATCGACGCCACCGCGATGACCGCGAGCGCCCACGTCCACGCAGGTGGCTCACCGAAGATCGTGCCGAAGATCCGGAAGATCGCGTAGATCGCGACCTTGCTGTGGAGCGCGGAGAAGAGGCCCATCATGCCGGCGGAGGTGTTGGGGTAGGAGCGGACCAGCCACGTGTGTGCAGGTGCCGCGCCCGCCTTGATGAGGAAGGCGACCACGACGAGGCCGAGTGCGAGCTGGGCCGATTCGTCGATGACCTCCATGTTCGCGAGGGTGGCGATGTTCACCGTGCCCGTCGTCGCGTACACGAAGCCCACACCGATGAGCAGGAGTGTCGAGGTGAGCAGGTTGACGATGACGAACATGCGCCCGACGGCCAGTCTGCGCCACGTGCCGGTGACGGCGATGAGCGCGTACGACGGCAGCACCATGACCTCGACGAAGACGAACATGTTGAAGAGGTCGCCGGTGAGGATCGCGCCGTACACGCCCGTGAGCATCATGAGGATGAGTGCGGGCACGAACCGGTACTGGTCTTCCCCTGTGGCGATGAGGAACCATCCGCACATCACGGCGGCGATGCTCGTCACCAGCAGCAGGAGGGCTGCGAAGGTGTCGGACACGAACGGGATTGCCAGGCCGTTGAGGTACCCGCCCACCGAATGGGCCAGCACCGGGTGATCCTGGTGGACGACGAGCAGCCCGACAGCGGAGGCCCCGACGAACACGGGGACCCCGATCAGGAGGCCCCGGTCGAACGTCCGAGACTTGATGAGCGTACTGAGAGCAGCAGCTCCGAGCGGCACGGCGATGAGGAGCAGGAGGAGTGCCGAATCGATCGGTGCTCCGACGGGAGTCTGTTCCATCAGCGCTCCTCCCCTGTCTCCGGCAGCCTGTACTGGTCGTCGTCGTGACCGAAGACCGCGGTCGACAGCATGAAGATCGTCACGGCGAGTGTGATGACGATCGCGGTGAGCACGAACGCCTGCGGGAGCGGGTCGGCGGCGAGCGACACATCGGTGCGGCCGTCGATGGGCTCACCGCGCCACGCGGAGACCCCCGACGCGAGCAGCATGAAGTTCGCCGCGTGGGAGATCATCGTCATCCCGAACACGGCACGGACCATCGACCGCTGCAGGGTGAGGTACACGCCTCCGGTCACGAGGACCGCCACGGTGACTGCGAGGATCATGATCCGTCCTCCTCTGACTCACGGCCGCGGGACATCGACGCGGTGCGCGCACCGACGCGCTGCTTCCTGATGCGCCCGCTCCTGTTCCACCACGGGGGACGCTCGCCCCGCACGGACTCCATGGGGCCGGTCATCTCGCCGTAGACCATCTCGTCGACACGTTCACGGGTGCTCTCCGGCGTCACGTCCACGACGTCGCGCAGCATCTGCCCGTCGACCAGCACATCATTGCCCGCCGGGGTGAACGCGGAGTCCGAGGTGCCCAGGAGGTTGAAGCTGATGAGCATGAGACCCAGCACCGCCAGGTACACGCCCACGTCGAACAGCATCGACGTCGTGAAGTGCTGGCCCAGGAACTGCCCGTGGAGGGGTTCGAGGAACGATCCGGCCGCCATGAGCCCCACGGCACCCGTCAGCACCGCGGTCAAGACGCCGCCGCCGATCAGCCCGACAGGCGCCTGCGGTGGACCGATCGCACGGTCTGTCGTCGTCGACATGTAGAGGAGGCCGATCACCGCGGAGCCGATGAGCGCGGCGATGAACCCGCCGCCCGGTTCGTTGTGTCCGCGCCAGAAGACGATCGCGGACGTGATCGCGAGGATCGGGATGAGGCGACGCACCGTCAGCTGGATCGGGATGACGTTCGGCCAGGACACGAAGACCGCGCGCTGCGACGAGGCGTGGCCGAGCTTCACGTACGGGGTGCGCGGCACTTCGGGAACGTCCTCGGCCGGCGGATCGATGTAGCGATCGCGCACCGACGACATGACCGCGACGATCGCGATGCCTGCCATGCCGAGCACGGTGAGCTCACCGAGCGTGTCCAGCGCACGGAATTCAACGAGGATCGTGTTGACGATGTTCGATCCGCCGGAGATCTCCGGCGCCTGCTCGAGGTAGTACATCGCGAGGTCCGACCGTTCACGACGTCCTGCGAGCGCCCACGTCGCGGTGCCCATGGAGACGCCGATCACGAGCGCGAAGGCGCCGCGCTTGAGCTGGAACCGGCGCGGGTACTTCCAGAACGTGCGCGGCAGCTTCTGGAGCACGAGCATCATGATGATGATCGTCATCGCCTCGACGAGCAGCTGGGTGAGGGTGACGTCGGGTGCGCCCAGGGACATGATCTGGACGGTGGCGAGGATGCCGACCGCGGACAGGGCGACGATCGCAGTCATCCGCGACCGTGCGAAGCAGGCGACGAGCACCGCGAGGGTGATCAGAGCCAGCAGCACCGCGTCGATGGGTCGGTTGAGGCCCTCCTGCGGCTGTGGCAGGCCCGGTCCCTCCACGATCGCACCGACCCCACCCAGGATGACGAGGGCGAGCATCGCCAGCCCGGGGACCACATGGCGCGCCGCGCGCACGGGCGTCGTGAAGTCCATGAGCGCGCGGGCGGGGCGGATGAGGCCCTGCTCGATCGCGGAGATGACGTCTGCACCGTCGAACGGGAGGACCGCGCGGTCGAAGAAGCGCCAGACGCCGGCGCGCGCAACGATGATGACGATGCCCAGCGCGAGGATCGCGAAGGTCGCGACCAGCTCCGGGGTGACGCCGTGCCACAGTGCGAGATGCGGTGCGGGTTCGGTGCCCGGCAGCGCGGCGGTGACAGCAGGGACGACGAGCCGTTCGAGCTGCGGCAGCATGAACGCGAGCGGGACGGAGGCGAGGATCGGCAGCGCGGCGAAGACGAGCATGACCGGCGACTGGGGGCCCAGCTGGGGGGCTTCGCCATGCGGCCCATCGTTACCCGTCCGATCCTCGTCCCGCAGCGCGGGTCCGTCGACGAACGCACCGAACACCAGCTTCGCGCAGTAGGCGAACGTGAGGACGGAACCCGCGGCGCCGGCGACGAGGGCCGCCCAGCCCGCCCACGCTCCACCCGGGGAATCGAGCAGACCGGTGAACACCGATTCCTTCGAGACGAATCCCAGCAGTGGTGGGATGCCGGCCATCGACGCGCAGCCCAGTACCGTCACCGCGAATGACACGGGCGCGCGGCCGATGAGCCGTGGGATGCGGCCGACGTCGCGGATGTGCGCGAGGTGGTCGACGACCCCCACCATCATGAAGAGGCCGGATTTGAAGAGTGCATGCGCGATGACGTGGAGGACCGCGGCTATCATCGCCGCTTCCGTTCCCACACCGATCGCGGCGGTGATCAGCCCCAGCTGGCTGACCGTCGAATACGCCATGAGCTTCTTGATGTCCGTCTGGGTGAGAGCGAACCACCCGCCGATCGCGGTCGTGACGAGTCCCGCGACGATGAGGAGCCCGTTCCAGGCCGGCACAGCGCTGAAGGCGGGGCTGAAGCGGATGAGGAGGAAGACGCCCGCCTTCACGACGGCGGCGGCGTGCAGGTAGGCGCTCACGGGTGTCGCTGCGGCCATCGCGTCCGGCAGCCACGAGTGGAACGGGAACTGCGCCGACTTCGTCATGGCGGACACGGCGACGAGCACCGCGATCGTCGACACGAGCGCGGGGTTCGCACCGTCCCACGCCGGCGAGGTGAGCGCCTCACTGATGCGCGCGGTGCCGGTGACGACCACGATGCCCGCGATCGCGGTGAGCAGAGTGAGCCCACCCAGGAAGGTGAGGAGGAGAGTGCGCATCGACGGGGCCTCGGCGGTGGTGCCGGACCGTGCGATGAGCAGGAAGGAGGCGAGGCTGGTCGCCTCCCAGCACAGGAAGAGGACGAACAGGTCGTCGGTGAGGACCAGCCCGGTCATCGCGAGGGTGAACGTGGCCATGAGCCAGTAGAAGCTCAGCTGCCGTCCGCGCTCCAGGTAGCCGACGGAGTACGCGAGCACCACCGCTCCGATGAGCAGCGCGATGAGGGTGAAGACGACTCCGATCCCGTCCGCCCGGAATGCGAGCTCCACATCCAGCCCGGGGATCCACGACATCGTCCACTCCAGCGGCGACCCAGCGACGGCGGCGGTGACGGCGGGCAGGAACGACACGGTGGCGAGCAGATAGCCGCCGGCCAGCACCCAGCCGGACCGGTGGCCCAGCAACGAGGTGACGACGGGGGTGAGGATGACGAGAGCGGTGAGCACACCGATGGTGAGCACAATGGGCACGCGGGTTCCCCTCCGGTCGTCTTCAGCTCCTCTGCGAATGAGCGCCTGGCCCGAAGTTCGAAGGAGTATGAGCTCCCTCACTGTACAGAGCGTGTGCGTCACCGGGCAAAATCAGAAGAGCCCCCAAGCGGCGGCTACGCTGGGTGGTCATGAGGCTCCTGTTCGACGCCCGCTACACGCGCTGGCCGCGGCACGATGGCATCTCGCGGTACGGCGCCGGGCTGCTGGGCGGCCTGGCGCGGATCTCTGCGCAGGACCCCGCGATCACCGTCGAAGCGCTGGTCCACGACGACCGCCAGATTCCCCCGCTGCCCGACGTTCTCACCCATCATGTGACGTCACCCACGTCCCCGGCGGAGCCCCTGCTCGCGCGTCAGGTGAACCGGCTGTCACCGGACGTGGTGTTCTCCCCCATGCAGACGATGGGATCGTGGGGCCGCGACTACCGACTCATCCTCACGCTGCACGACCTCATCTACTACACCCACCCGACTCCCCCGCACGACCTGCCGCTTCCCATCCGCGGACTGTGGCGGGCGTTCCACACCGCGTACTGGCCGCAGAGGCTGCTGCTGGACCGCGCGGATGCTGTGGCGACGGTCTCGCACACGACCGCCGGGCTGATCCGTGCCCACGCCCTCACGAAGCAACCCGTATCCGTCATCCCGAACGCCGCGGACCCGGTGGACCCGGTCCCGCAGCGGGCGAGCGGGCACGATGCCCGCACCCTCGTGTACATGGGTGCGTTTCTGCCCTACAAGAACGCCGAGGCGCTGGTCCGGTCCCTCGCATGGCTCCCCGGCTACACCCTCCACATGGCATCCGGGATCACACCGGCACGCGAGGCCGCACTGCGGGCTCTCGCCCCCGACCACGGGCGCCTCGTCTTCCATCGCGGGATCAGCGACGAGGAGTACGCAGCATTGCTGGACCGCGCCACCGCGCTCGTGACTGCGTCCCGTGCGGAGGGGTACGGACTGCCCGTCGTCGAAGCGCTCTCCCGTGGTGTGCCGGTCGTCGTGACGGACATGCCGATCTTCCGGGAGATCGCGGGACCGGAGGAGGGCCCGGCGCTCTTCGCCGACCCGGACGATCCACAGGATTTCGCCCGGGCGGTCAGGCTCCTCGAGGACCCGGTGCGCTGGAAGCGGGCCTCAGCAGCGGCACCCGCACGTGCCGCGCAGCATTCGTGGGACGAGTCCGCGCTGCGGCTGCTCGAGCTCGCGCGTGAACTCACCGGTTCCTGAGATCACTCACCGAGGCGTGAGGCCATTCACCCAGACGTGACGTCAGGATGCGGAGACGACGGTGGCGTCCGTGTCGGGACGTGCCAGGGCGACCGATTCCGCGCCGCCGCCCCAGGCGCGCAGCACCCAGCCGGTGCGGCCGGGGCTCAGCCGCGCGTAGGTGCAGTTCGTCAGCACACCCAGGCGGCCTCGGCCGTCGGCCATGTCGAGGAGCATCTCCGTCGCACTGCGGATGACAGCGCCGTGCGCGACGACGACGAGGTCCTCGTCCTCCGGCGCCTCGTCGACAAGGCGGTTGATCGCCTCGAACACGCGTGTGGCGGACTCGTTGCGGCTCTCACCGCCGGGCGGACGCATATCGGTGCCGGCGAGCCACGCGTCGAGTTCCTCAGGCCACTTCTCCGCGACCTCGTCGCGGGTGTAGCCCTCCCAGTCCCCCACGCTGATCTCACGCAGGGAAGCGTCGTGGGCGACCGGCACTCCGGTGGCCTCCGACAGCGCCTGCGCCGTCTGTGCGGCCCGACGGAGGTCCGAGGACACGATCCGTGAGATCGACGCGGAACCCGCCAGGTGCAGGGCGACGGCCCGCGCCTGTTCGAGCCCCAGCTCGTCGAGGGGCACGTCGACCTGCCCCTGGAAGCGACCTTCTGCGTTGTAGGAGGTGCGCCCGTGGCGCAGCAGTGTGAGTGATCGCACCACTGTCAGTTCCCCTCCGTCTCACTGCCTGCGGATGTGTTCCCCGCCGCCGCGACGGCTTGGGACACGTCGACGACCGGGCAGTCCTTCCACAGCCGTTCGAGCGCGTAGAACTCACGGTCCTCGTCGATGAAGACGTGCACGACGATGTCGGCGTAGTCGAGCAGGACCCAGCGACCGCCGCTCTTGCCCTCCCTGCGGACGGGCTTCGCGTCCCGTGTCGTGAGGAGGTGCTCCTCGATCCTGTCGACGATCGAGAGGACCTGGCGTTCACTGGGTGCGGAGGCGACGACGAAGATGTCGGTGATGACGAGCTGGCTGCTCACGTCCAGGGCGACGATGTTCGTTCCCAGCGCCTCGGATGCGGCGAATGCGGCCGACTGCGCCAGTGTGACTGCTTCAGGAGTGGCTGACACGGGGTCCTTCCGGTGGTGGCATGGGCTCTAGAGGAGCAGGAGGAGGGCGATGACGACGAGTGCGAGTGCGACGAAGCCCGCCGCACCCAGGACGATGTAGGGGACCATCGAATTTCGTTCGGCCACGAGGATCGTCCCGTCCTCGTGGGTGACCGACCGTGCGCTCATGGGCTTCGCCGGCGGTTCGTCGAGTTCGTCGGAGTCCTCTTCCTCCTCGTCTGCGAGACCCGCGTGCGTCCACGGGTCGGTGGCAGGTGCAGGAGACGTGGAGGGACCGGCGGCGTGCGGGCCGGTGCTGAACGTCCCCGTTCCGAGCGCTCCGGAACTCAGCGCGGAGTCGTCGATCGCGGACAGCGGGGTCGTCGGAGGGTTCTCCGCGAGGTCTTCGGGGGTGACGATGGGCAGGGCACCGGTCACCACGCGGATGTTCGCACCCGTGGGCGGCTTCACCACGGGGCTGCGCCGGCGCAGCGGGGCATCGAAGTCTCCCAGCGCCGACGGTGTGATGACCGCGGTCGAGCTGGTCTCGAAGTCCGGGCCCGTCGGGTAGGCGTCGACGCGTCGGCTTGCGAGATCGTACGACGGAGAACCGTCGGCGGCTTCCGCCTGGTCGTGCGCACCACCCTGGTCGTGGGCGGCTGTCTGATCGTGAGTGGCTGCCTGATCGTGAGTGCCACCTCCGATGTCGGGGGTCGCAACCGGGTCCTGGCCCCAGGCGCCGTCGGTCGCACCGGTGGTGACGGGTGACGCCGCGTGTACGGCTCCAGTGCTCTCGGACGTGCTGAAGACCTGCTGGAAGCCGGAGCCCCCGCTGCTGGGTTCCGACAGGGCATCCCAGCCGGACACGTCCGGGACTGCGGAGGGGCCGGACTCGACCTGGCCGGCCGGCTCGTCCGTCGCCGAGGTGCCGGTCCAGTCCGCCGCTTCGTCCCCCACCGCTTCGTCCCCCGACGGTGCGCCCGCGGACGCGTCCTCGGTCAGGGCATCACCCGCGGGTGCTTCGTTCGTGGGTGCTTCGTCCGGCCCGGTGCGGATCTCGCCGCCGTCTGCGTCGCGCTGCGCCAGCACGACGGGGATCGCAGCGGTGGAGATATCTGCGGGAAGACCGTGCTCCCGCAGGAATCGCTTCCGCTCACTGCGTGAGGTGAAGAGCGGCACATCCTGTTCCGCGGCCGGGGACGACGGCTGACCCGCGGTCGGTGACGACGGCGCGGAGGGCGCTGAGGGAGGCGCAGAGGGAACCGGCGGGATGCCGGAGCCCGCGTCGGTCACCGGGGGCAGCAGCGACGACTGGTCAGATCCCGCCTCCGTGGACGGGCCGGGCGCCGACTGCGCGGGAGCGGACTGCTCGGGAGCGGGCTGTGCAGAGGCTGCCGCGTCAGGGCGCGGCGGCACGGGAGAGGAACCGGAGCTGCTGGGGAACAGCGAGCCCGTGTGGTTCGGTGCCCCTGCGAGGGCGGCCCCGCCCGTGTTCTCCTCGTCATCTGATCCCGATGCGTGCTGAGCGTCGTAGGCTGCGTCGGCAGCAAGTCGTTCCGCTTCGCGGCGCTCCCGTCGCGTCATGAACTTCTCAGCCAATGTCACTCCTGTACAGATTGTGCTTAGCGATGTACTGGACGACTCCGTCAGGGACGAGGTACCACACGGGCAGGCCCCTCTCCGCGCGCTGTCGGCAGTCCGTCGACGAGATCGTGAGCGCCGGGATCTGCAGCAGGCTGAGTCGCCCGGTCGGCAACCCGTCTCCGGTCAGATCGTGACCCGGACGAGACACCCCCACGAAGTGAGCCAAGGAGAAGAGCTCGTCCACGTCCTTCCACGACAGGATCTGCGCGAGCGCATCCGCGCCCGTGATGAAGAACAGGTCCGCATCCTCACCGTACACCTCACGCAGGTCGCGCAGGGTGTCGATCGTGTACGTGCGCCCAGGCCGATCGATGTCGACCCGCGAGACCGTGAAGCGGGGATTCGACGCCGTGGCGATGACCGTCATGAGGTACCTGTCCTCGGCAGCGGTCACGCGCTGCTCTTCCTTCTGCCACGGCCGACCCGTGGGCACGAACACCACTTCGTCCAGTTCGAACGTCGCCGCAGCCTCACTGGCTGCGACGAGGTGGCCGTGGTGGACGGGGTCGAATGTTCCGCCCATCACACCGATGCGGCGGGGCGGTACGTCGACGTGAACGGGATTCACTCGCTGAGGACTATGCGGTCGCGGGGAGGTCGTCCGTCAGTGCCTGTGCGAGATGCCGTTCCAGGAGAGCGTGACAACGCCCAGGAACATGAGGATGGAGAAGGTGATGAGGCCGAAACCGATGGGAGGGATCGGCAGGTCGTAAACGACGTGGGGCGTCTCTGCAACGGCGGCCAGAATGGAAGTCGTCATGGTCTTCGTCCTTCGTGTCGATGCCAGCTTCGGGCTGTTCGGGAATAGTGTCTCATGTCGGATCGGCGAATGCAGAAGCGGCCCGCCGTTCCACAGCAGGGGTTGTCGCTCAGTCGCGCGTCTGCCCGCTGCCGCGCATGACCCACTTGGTGGTGGTGAGCGCTTCGAGCCCCATCGGCCCGCGTGCATGCAGCTTCTGGGTCGAGATGCCGACCTCCGCTCCGAGACCCAGCTGTCCGCCGTCCGTGAACCGGGTGGAGACATTCACCCCCACCGCTGCCGCATCGACCGCCTGCACGAACGTCTCCGCGTTCGCCAGATCGTTCGTGACGATGACCTCCGTGTGGCCTGACGAGTACGCGTGGATGTGGTCGATGGCTTCGTCGACGGACGAGACGAGTTTCACAGCGAGCTCCAGGCCGAGGTACTCCTTCGCCCAGTCCCGTCGGGTCACGCGTCGGATCTTCATGCCTTCTGGAGCGAACTCCTCCACCGCCTTGTCAGCCCTGACCACGACACCCGCCCCGTTGAGCGCGGCGAGCACCTTGGGCAGCACGCGCTTGGCGGCCTTCTCGTGCACGAGGAGGTTCTCCAGCGCGTTGCACACGCTGGGCCTGTGGGTCTTCGAGTTGAGGACGAGGTCCGTCGCCATGCGCACGGGGGCGTTCGAATCGATGAACATGTGGACGTTGCCCACACCCGTCTCGATGACCGGGACCAGGGATTCGTGGACGACCTTCGAGATGAGTTCCGCACCGCCGCGCGGGATGAGCAGGTCGACGTAGTCGCGTGCCTGCATGAGCACCGTCGTGCCGTCGCGTCCGAACTCGTCGATGCCTGTGACGGTGTCCTCGGGCAGGCCCACCGATTCCACGGCCGTGCGGATGAGTTCGATGAGGAGGGTGTTCGACGAACGAGCGGCCGAGCCGCCCCGCAGGACCACGGCATTGCCCGATTTGAGGGCGAGGCTCGCGATGTCGACCGTCACATTGGGGCGCGCTTCGTAGATCGCTCCCACGACGCCCACCGGGACGCGTTCCTGACTGACCCTCATGCCGTTCGGCATCGTCTGGCCGTGGATGATGGTGCCCACAGGATCCGGCAGGCCGATCACCTCGCGGACGGCTCCCGCGATGTCGTGGACGCGCTCCTCCGAGAGCGTGAGCCGATCGATGAGAGGGCCCTCGGTGCCTCGCTTCCGTGCGGTCTCGATGTCTTCCGCGTTGGCGGCGAGGATGTCTCCGACGTTCGCTTCGAGCGCGTCGCCGATCGCGGCGAGTGCAATGTTCTTCTGCTGCGTGGACGCCTGAGCGACACCGCTCGATGCTTCCTTCGCCGCCGCCACGATCCGAGTGACCCCGCGAACCACACGAGGGCTTAAGTCAGTCGTCATTGTTCCCCTTGTTCGAAGACCGCGTCCGTGAGCACCATGTCGTTACGGTGAATGACCTCTCTACGGTAGTCCGCCCCCAGTGTGTTCCCCAACTCTTCGGACGATTTTCCGATCATCGCAGGAAGCTCGTCCTCCGCGAAGTTCACGATCCCGCGGGCGACGAGCACGCCGTCCGGGCCACGCACATCGACGGGATCACCGGCGTCGAATCCGCCGTCGGCGCTGATGACACCGACTGCCAGGAGGGAGCGCCCGCGTTCGGACACCGCGCGTGCAGCCCCCGCGTCCACGTGGATCGTCCCGTGCTTCTGGGCGAGGTGGGCGATCCACAGAAGACGGGTGGGGCGCCTGCGGTGCGTGACGGCGAAGGCGGTGCCGACAGAGCCGCCGGCGACGGCCTCGGCGACGTTGTCCGCAGATGTGAGGATCGAGGCGATCCCGGAGTCGGCGGCCATCGTCGCGGCCTGCACCTTCGTCACCATGCCGCCCGTCCCGGTACCCGCAGCGCCCGTCCCGCCGATGCTCAGATCACTCAGGTGCTGGGGCCCGGACACGAACGGAACACGCGAGCTCCCCGGCGTCCCGGGGGGTGCGGTGAAGAGCGCCTCGACGTCGGAGAGCAGGACGACCGCTTCCGCGTGGATGAGGTGGGCGACGAGCGCCGACAGCCGGTCGTTGTCGCCGAACCGCACGCCGTGGGACACGACGGCGTCGTTCTCGTTCACGATGGGGAAGATGCCCAGGGACAGCATTCGTTCGACGGCGCGCTGCGCGTTGCGGTACTTCGCTCGATGGATGAGGTCGTCGGCGGTGAGCAAGACCTGAGCGGGCACGAGACTGTGCTCGCTCAGCGCCTGCGTGTAGGCGGCCATGAGCAGACTCTGCCCTACACCCGCAGCGGCCTGCTTGGTCGCCTGGTCCTTGGGCCTGCGGGAGATCCCCATCGGGTCCAGACCCGCTGCGACCGCGCCGGATGACACCAGCACCACCTCCCGTCCGGCAGCGCGCTGCGCGCCCAGGACGTGAGCGATGCGCCGCAGGCGGTCGTGGTCCAGTCCCTCCTGAACCGTCGTGAGGGACGATGAGCCGATCTTGACGACGATGCGCTTCGCGTCACGCACCTGAGCACGGGTCTGTGCCTCCGTCTTCACGACAGGTCGTCCTCGCCACCGTCCTGGGCGTCACGGGAGGCGTCCCGCGCCGCACGCGCGCTCTGCTCCTGAGCAGCGCGCTCCGCGAGGCGCTCCTCCTCGAACTCCGCCCGCGTGGCGGCCTTCGCGTCCATGCGGTCGTGGAAGGCCTCCTTCCGCTCGCGGCGGGTGGCACGCGTGTGGTCTTCGAGGCGGGCGTCCTGCCCGCGATTGCCCAGCAGCTCCGCACCGGCCATCATCGTCGGGTCCCAGTCGAAGACGACGCCATCGTCGGGGCCCACCACGACGGTGGCACCCGGGATGGCTCCCGCGCGGAACAGCTCCTTCTCGATGCCCAGACGCTCCAGCCGGTCGCTGAGGTACCCCACCGCTTCGTCGTTCGAGAAGTCGGTCTGCAGGATCCAGCGTTCCGGCTTCTCCCCCAGGATCCGGTAGATCGTCTCGTCCCCCGCATGTTCGACGACCACGCGGAACCCCGCATCATCGACGGCCCGGGGGCGCAGGACGATGCGCTCCGGCTCGTCCGGCTCCTCCTCGCGACGGGCGCGCTCCGCCTCGACGAGACCCGCCATCGCGAACGACAGTTCACGCAGGCCCTCATGGGAGACGGCGGAGATCTCGAACACCCTGTAGCCCGCAGCTTCGAGCTCAGGCCGCACCAGGTCGGCCATCTCACGACTATCCGTGACATCCATCTTGTTGAGGGCGACCAGCGTGGGACGCTCGTCCAGTGGCAGCAGATCACCGCCGTGAGTGATGTCGACCGCGTAGTCCGCGAGCTCCGCCTCCAGCGCCTTGAGGTCGCTCACCGGGTCGCGATCCGGTTCCCACGTGGCCAGGTCGATCACGTGGACGAGCCCCGCGCATCGCTCGACGTGCCGCAGGAACTCGAGGCCCAGCCCCTTGCCCTCCGCTGCGCCCGGGATGAGACCGGGAACGTCAGCGACGGTGAAGCGAGTGCCTCCGGCCTCCACGACGCCCAGATTGGGGACGAGGGTCGTGAACGGGTAGTCCGCGATCTTGGGGCGGGCAGCGGACATCGCGGCGATGAGGCTCGACTTGCCGGCGGAGGGGAACCCGACGAGCGCGATGTCCGCGACCGTCTTGAGCTCCAGCACGAGGTCGCGCTGCTCCCCCGGGATACCGAGGAGCGCGAAGCCCGGCGCCTTCCGCTTGGTGGACGCGAGCGCGGCATTGCCGAGGCCGCCGCGGCCTCCCGCGGCCGCGATGAAGCGCGTCCCCGGGATCACGAGGTCGGCGAGGATCTCGCCGTCACGCGTCTTCACGACGGTGCCCTCCGGCACCGGGAGGACGAGGTCTCCGCCGTCCGGTCCGTGCCGCAGGTCGCCCTTGCCAAGACCGCCGTGAGTCGCCCGGCGATGCGGGGATCGGTGGTACGGCAGCAGCGTGGTGGTCTGCGAGTCGACCTCGAGGACGATATCACCGCCATCGCCGCCGTTGGCTCCGTCGGGTCCGCCCAGGGGCTTGAACTTCTCCCGCCGGATGGAGACGCAGCCGTTGCCGCCGTCGCCCCCCGCGATGTGCAGCGTGACGCGATCGATGAACTCAGTGGCCATGGTCTCCTCGCAAGGATGGAAGGGGTGTCGAACTGCGGAGCGGGGTGGGGCGGGAACGCGGTGTGGCGGGATCGTGCCGGTGAGGCGCGGTCCCGCGGCGGACGGATCCGGGGAACCTGCTCACCATCGATCTTACGATGGTGAGCAACTGCGGGAACGCCTGAGCGGGGCGAGTCACGATCGACTCGCCCCGCTCACGCAGGATTCCGCAGGGTGTACGGACTCAGACTTCGTGGATGCTGACGACCTTGCGGCCGCCCTTCGCTCCGAACTGAACCGTGCCCGCAGCCAGTGCGAACAGCGTGTCGTCCTTGCCGCGGCCCACGTTGTCACCCGGGTGGAACGGGGTGCCGCGCTGGCGGACGAGGATCTCGCCTGCGCTGACGGTCTGGCCGCCGAAGCGCTTCACGCCGAGGCGCTGCGCGTTCGAGTCGCGGCCGTTCTTGGTGGAGCTTGCGCCCTTCTTGGTTGCCATTGGCTTCTCTCCTTCAGGTGTCGCAGTCGCTCAGGCGATGCCGGTGATCTTGAGGCGGGTGAGGTCCTGGCGGTGGCCCTGACGCTTCTTGTAGCCCGTCTTGTTCTTGTACTTCTGGATGACGATCTTGGGACCGCGGAGCTCGTTCTGCACCTCTGCGGAGACCGTGATCTTCGACAGTGCATCAGCATCCGTGGTGACGGTGTCGCCGTCCACGTGGAGGACTGCGGGGAGTTCGACGGTGTCGCCGGCCTCCGCCTTGATCCGATTGACCGTGATGACGTCGCCGACGCTGACCTTTTCCTGGTGGCCGCCGGCGCGGACGATGGCGTAGACCATGTGCGTACCTCTCGCTTCACTCCTGC
Organism: Brevibacterium yomogidense; assembly: GCF_016107685.1. Taxonomy (GTDB): domain Bacteria; phylum Actinomycetota; class Actinomycetes; order Actinomycetales; family Brevibacteriaceae; genus Brevibacterium; species Brevibacterium yomogidense. Next base: position 320,189 of record NZ_JABASY010000002.1, on the reverse strand, counting down.
GCGCAGTCGTGCACCGCGCGTCTTCTCCCTGTACCGGGCGACCCCTCCTTGGCTTCTCCGTGACCGGCGCGAACCGGATGACCACGGAAGGCCCATTACGAGGTGGGATCTGCCCTCGGTGCCCAGGGCACCGACGAGCAACTTTAGCGCACTGCGAGGAGGCTGGTCAAAGCGCTGAGGCGCTCACTCAGGCGCGCCGGATCCGGCCGCACCGCTCACGCGGGACTCGCCTGCGATCCGCTCGTGGTGCCGGATGACTTCCGCCACGATGAACGAGAGGAAGGTCTCCGCGAATTCGGGGTCGAGGTGGGCGTCCGCCGCGAGCGCCCGCAGGCGCTCCACCTGGCGCGCTTCTCGCGCCGGGTCCGCCGCGGGAAGCGCGTGGTCCGCCTTGAGTCGCCCCACACGCTCGGTGAGCTTGAAGCGCTCGGCCAGGACGTGGATGAGGACAGCGTCGAGGTTGTCGATGCTGCCCCGCAGCGATTCGAGCTCTGCGGGGATGTCGGGCATGCCGCCTCCTGGGTCCACGGTGTCGTCGGGCAGGCGTCGCCGGTTCGACGCCTGGATACGACACCCCACGATACAGCGCTGTGCGCCCCGGCGGCGGCCGGGGCGCACAGCGCTTCCTATCCGTATGTCATCCGGTCCGGCCACTCATGAGGAGCAGTCCCGAACCGTGCTGTCCGTGTCAGGCGTTGCCCTGCTCCTCCCGGATGCGGGCGAGGTGCGCGTCGTCGGCCGCGCCCAGCTCGTGGAGCTTGCCCGACTTGCGGTCGGCCAGGTACTCCTGCATCTCCCTCTTCACGACGGGCATGAGGAGGTAGAGACCCAGGATGTTGACGAAGGCGCAGCAGAACAGTGCGGCGTCCGCGAAGTCGACGATCGTACCGAACGACGCCATGCAGCCGATGATGATGAAGGCCAGCAGGATGGCACGGAAGATGTTGTCCGATGTGCGGCCACGGCCGAACAGGTAGTGCCACGCCTTGAGGCCGTAGTAGCCCCACGTGATGAGCGTGGAGATCGCGAACAGCATGACCGCGACCGCCAGCAGGATCGGCCACCAGCCGGTGATCGTGCTGAAGGCTTCTGAGATGAGGAGCACGCCGTCAGGCGAGCTGCCGGTCTCCACGTACTCTGCCATCGCGTCCTCGAAGACCATGCCCCCGCCGATGACGACGGTGAGCGCCGACATGAGGCAGACGACGACCGTGTCGAGGAACGGCTCGAGGAGTGCGACGAAGCCCTCCGACACCGGCCGACGCGTCTTGACGGCCGCGTGCGCGATGGGTGCAGAGCCGATGCCGGCCTCGTTGGAGAACGCCGCGCGCTGGAAGCCGACGAACATGACACCGAAGAAGCCACCGGTGATGCCGTCGGGGCTGAATGCGCCGGTGAAGATCGCATTGAGAGCAGGCATGATCTGGTCTGCGTTGCCCAGGATGACGATGAGGCAGGACAGGACGTAGAAGATCGCCATGGCCGGCACGAGCTTCTCGGTCACCTTGCCGATCGACTTGATGCCGCCGATCAGGACGAGGCCGACGAGGAACGCGATGATGATGCCCATGATGAGGCCGCCGATCGGCCCGCCGAGGATGCCCTCCGCGCCACCGGTGACCTCACGGACCTGGACAGCCGTCTGGTTCGCCTGGAACATACCGCCGCCGGCCACACCGAACAGCAGGATAGCGATCGCGAAGAAACCGGTGAGGGCCGTGGAGACCGCCCGCGGGAACTTCTTGAAGGCGACGGGGAGGTACTTGAACGGCCCGCCGTTCACGATCCCGTCCTCGTCGATCTCGCGGTACTTCACTCCCAGCGTGCACTCGACGAACTTCGTGCACATCGCGAGCAGGCCTGCGACGACCATCCAGAAGGCGGCGCCCGGTCCGCCCATTGCCATCGCGGCGCCGACGCCGGCGATGTTGCCCATGCCGACGGTTGCCGCAGTGGCCGAGGTGAGCGCTTGGAAGTGGGTCACCTCACCCGGGTCGCTTGCGCTGGAGTACCGACCGGACACGACTTCCAGCGCGACCTTGAAGCCGCGGAACTGGATGAAGCCGAAGTAGATGGTGAAGGTGATGGCTGCGACGATGAGCCAGATGACGATGAGCGGGAAGGGGCCCGCCTTGAAGAAGACGATGTTGCCGAATACTGCGACGATCGGGTCCAGGACTCCGTTGACCGTGTCCTCGACCGTCTGGACGGCGCCCTGCCCCGCGGGTTGCGCGCTCAGGTATGCGCTCAATTGTGTGTTCATGATGACAGAGACTACAAGCAGGACATGACGTGGATCACACTCAGAAACATCGATTCCGGCAACTTTACGAGATTGTTACCTACAGGTTGCCTCCATTGAGCAGGTTCCTGCATGAATGCGTGCAAATACGTACTCCCGGGGCGCGGCAAACAGTGGTCTGCGGCGACTGCCGATCATGACGCGCACCAACCAGGACGCACCTGACCCAGGACGCAACCGCCCGGTCACCGCGTGAGCGGTGACCGGGCGGTTGGCGTGTGCCGTCGACGGGATGTGAGCCGTCTGGCACCCGTCCGAGGGACTGTCAGTCGTCCATGCCGAGCATGAGGATGGGGCCTGACGGCAGCGAGGGCTCTTCAGTGGGTTCCGCGGCGGTCTCCTTCGCAGCCTCCGCCTTCGAGTCCTCGGCCGTCGACTTCTCCGCCTTCGGCTCCTGCGCCTTCGACTCCTCTGCCGGTGGCGTCACCGGCTTCGCAGCGTCCGTCTTCGGCTTCGTCTGGATGCTCGTCGTCGTTTCGGCTCCGATCATGAGAGGCGCCGGCCCCGTGGGCTCCGGCGGCACGAGTGCCTCCCACGCCTCGGGCTCCTTCGCAGGTGCCTCGGCGTCCGTCTTCGCGGGCGCGTCGTCCACCGGCTTCGACGGCGTGTCATCCGCCGCTGTCACCGGCGACTCGGACTCGCTCCTCACGGGCGCCTCAGAGTCGCTCTTCGGGGACTCGTCCTGCGATGCGTTCCGCGAGCGACCGCCGCGACGTCGTGACCTGCGACCATCGGACGAGGACGAGTCACCACCGTCGCGCGACCCGGCACCGCTGTCCCGTGACGAACCGTCCTTGTCCCGTGACGCGCTGTCGCCGGAGGCACCGGACGGCTCCGTGGAAACCGCTGCCCCACTGTCCGATGAGTCGTCGTCGGTCTTCTTGAGCGTCGCCTTCGCGATCGCCGCGACGGCGGACCGCGACTGGTTGTGCTTCTCGTCGTCCACCGGGCTGCTCTGCTGCTTCGAGGACTCCCCCGCCGTGCTGCCGGAGTCACTGCCGCTGCGTGCGCGACGTCCACCGCGTGAGGAGTTCCGCTGAGAGCCGTTCGAGTCCTTCTCGTCCGTGCCGGGCAGCATGAGGCCGCGCCCTGACAGGTCCTCCCCCGCTGCGGCCAGCGATTCGGCGAGTCCCGTGCCGATCCGCTTGCGGGTCATCTGCACGAGGCCCAGCGAAGTGACCTCCGCGACCTGGTGCCGTGTCCGGTCCCGCGCGAGGCATTCGACGAGCCTGCGCGTCACGAGGTCCCGGTTCGACTCGAGGACCATGTCGATGAAGTCGACGACGATGATGCCGCCGATGTCTCGCAGACGCAGCTGGCGGATGACCTCCTCCGCCGCTTCCAGGTTGTTCTTCGTCACCGTCTCCTCGAGGTTGCCCCCGGACCCGGTGAACTTGCCGGTGTTCACGTCGACGACCGTCATCGCCTCCGTGCGGTCGATGACGAGCGAACCGCCCGAGGGGAGATTCACCTTGCGGTTCAGCGCCTTCTCCACCTGCTCGTTCACCCGGAAGTGGTCGAAGATGTCGGTGCCCGCGGCCCCGGAGTCAGCGGTCGACGTACCTTCCGCCCCGTAGCGGCTGACACGCTCCAGCAGGTCCGGTGCGACCGCCTCGACGTACTCGTGGATCGTGTCCCACGCACCCTCGCCGTCGATCACGAGGGATTCGAAGTCCTCGTTGAACACGTCGCGGATGATGCGGACGATCATGTCCGGCTCGCTGTAGAGCAGCCGGGGCGCGGAGGCCTTGGGCGCGGTCGACTTCTTCTCGATCGACTCCCACCGCTTCGACAGGCGGTCGACGTCCCGCCGCAGCTCGTCGTCGCTCGCGCCTTCGGACGCCGTGCGGACGATGACACCGGCCTTCTCCGGCAGGATCTCCTTGAGCAGCTTCTTCAGCCGCGCCCGCTCGTTGTCGGGCAGCTTTCGGCTGATCCCCGTCATCGAATTGCCGGGGATGTACACGAGGAAGCGGCCGGGCAGGGAGATCTGGCTGGTGAGCCGGGCCCCCTTGTGCCCCACCGGGTCCTTCGTCACCTGCACGAGGACCGGGTCGCCGGCGCTCAGCGCCTGCTCGATGCGATGCGGCTTGCCGCTCATGCCGAGCGCGTCCCAGTTCACCTCACCCGCGTACAGGACCGCGTTGCGTCCCTTGCCGATGTCGATGAAGGCAGCTTCCATGCTGGGCAGAACATTCTGCACGCGGCCCAGGTAGACGTTGCCGATGAGGGAGGCCTGCGCCTTGTGCTCGCTGAGGTAGTGCTCGACGGCGATGCCGTCCTCGAGCACGACCAGCTGCGTGCGGCCCTCCTGCTCGCGGACGAGCATGGTCCGTGACACGGATTCGCGGCGGGCGAGGAATTCCGCCTCGGTCAGCAGGGGGCGACGGCGACCGGCTTCGCGGCCCTCGCGGCGACGCTGACGCTTCGCTTCGAGTCGCGTCGAGCCCTTGATCGCGGTGACCTGGTCGTCTCCGGTCGATTCGCTGCCGGAGGAGGAGCCCCCGCCTTCACGACGCGAAGTGCGTCCCCGACGGCGGCGCCGACGACGCGACGACGCGGAGTCGTCGTCGGAATCGTCCTGGTCGTCATCCGACGAGGTGCGGTCGTCGCGGTTCGCCTCCACCGACGAACCGGAGGAGTCGCCGTCGCCCGAGGTGCCGGACTGACCCTGCCCCTCGTCGCCGGAGCCCCGGCGGCGGCGTCCGCGACGATTGCCGCGCCGGCCGCCGCCCGAGCCGTCGTCGTCCCCCGAACCCGAGGAGTCGTCGTCCGAGGTCGCAGTGCTGTCGGCACCGCCCTCCGCGTGCTCCGCCTCGTCGTGGTCCGGACCGGGCTGGGACCCGCGCGAGCGATCGTCGGACCCACGCGACCGGTCGTCGTCCGACCCGGAGTCCGAGGAGCGGTCGCGGCTGCGGGAGCGCCGTCCGCGGCCCCCGCGTCGACGGCGGGAACGTGACCGGCCGTCGTCGTCATCGCCGTCGTCGTCGCTGCCGCTCGAGCGGGCGTCGTCGGACGTCTCTTCGTCATCCCGGTCGTCGTCGGTGTCCGCATCGTGATCGTCATCGCCGTCATCATCGGAGAACCACTCGGAATCGACCGGCTGGGCGAGTTCCTCCTGCGGCGCCTGGAAGAGCAGCCCGCCGCCTGCCGGCGCCGGGAGGGGTGCGTAGGCGTCCGGTGTCGCCGCGCTGGAGTGGGAGAACGGGTTCCGCGGGTCCACGACAGGAGCCGATGGGGCACTCCCGCTGCCGGAGTCGTCCTGATCCGCGTCGTCCTCGTCGACGTCGACGGGGTCGGCATTCGTATTGCGCGCGTCCTCGGCGAACGGGGCGAAGAAGAGGCCGCGCTGCGTCCCGCGCGCCATGTCCACCCGGTCGTCGCCGTCCGCCCGGTCATCCCGGTTCACCTGTTCGTCCCGGCCCACCTGGTGGTCCCGGTCCACCCGGTCATCCCTGTGATCAGCGGCCGGCTCTCCTTCACGGAGCCGGGCAGCGGCCTCGGCGATGTCGTCGAGCGCCGACAGCTTGTCGGGATCGTCCTCGTGTCCACGGTCCGCGGCTTCGCGTGAAGCGCGCAGGGAGGCGAGGTCGGCGAGGATCCCTTCCGTCGGGTCCATCCCGTCGTCGTGTGATGTTGCCATGTGTCGAGTCTCCTGCCCACGATCGGAGCGCCACACCTGCGTCCCGACCGCGGTCGGTCGTCAGCGCCCGGCTCTCTGCGGCGGGCTTGGAAACCTGCGGTGCGTTGCGCCCGGCTCGCGCGGATGCGCGCGGCGGCCTGACACGTGCCGCTTCTGCTTGGCAGACCGGCTCGAGGGGTATCACACGGCGGTGAGACCGCCACGCGCGCTGCTCGGCTCGGTGGAAGCGGGACCGGCCCGGGTGTGTACGGGCCTGCACTCCGATCATTATGTCACAGGGAGACTGCGCGTTCTCTGAAGACGCAGCCACAGATCGAGTGCGTACCCAACAGTGGAGACCACTCGGACACCGTCGCTCGCACGGTCGGGCCCCGCCGACGTGTGGTCGGGCGGAGGTGCGGAGCCCCGCGGCACCGGCATGACGTCCTCGATCGGCACCCACGCCGCGTACTCCGTGCTCCCGCCCACTTCGAGAGTTCCCAGCTCCCCACCCGTGACGACCGCCTCGAAGACGACGGCAGCACTCTTGAACGGCCTCCCGCCGGGCTCGTCCGTCCCACGCGACTGAGGGGTGAAGGTCCGTGCCCCCAGCACACCGACGATGCGGGCGTCGTACCCGGTCTCCTCCTTCACCTCCCGGACCGCCGCGCTCTCGAACCCCTCGTCGTACTCCACCCCTCCGCCCGGCAGCGTCCACATGCTCCCCCAGCGCGTCCGCTCCGCGCTCAACATGCTGAGGAGGACGCAGTCACGGCCCTCTCGCGGTTCGACGATGACGCAGTAGGCGGCGAGTCGGGTGTCGTAGTCACGGAACTCCATACGGGCACAGTACCTCTCGCCCTTTCGCCCTTCAGCCGTTCCCAGGCTTTGCGCACCCGTCGTGGAGTCGGGCATTCTTGCACCGTGAGCACACTCGAGACCGCGCCCGTGACCGATCAGCCCCGCCGATGGTTCACCGGCCACAGAGGGCTCGGAGCCCTCCTCGTCGTCACTGGGGTCATCGGACTGCTGTCGGCATTCGAGCTCACCCTCGACAAGTTCCGGATCCTCGAGGACCCCGACGTCGTGCTGGGCTGCGACCTCAACCCGTTCTTCTCGTGCGGCAGCGTCATGACGTACCAGGAATCAGAGCTCTTGGGGTTCCCCAATCAGCTCCTGGGAGTGTTCGCCTTCATGGTCCCCATCGTCCTGGGGGTCCTGTTGCTGTCGCGCGTCGACGTGCCGCACTGGATCATGAACGGACTCGCGATCGGACTGCTGGGAGGCGTCGCCCTCGTCACGTTCCTCCAATACACCTCGATCTTCGAGATCGGCGTGGGGTGCCCGTGGTGCATGGTCGTCTGGGTCGTGACGATCCTCCAGTTCTGCGTCGTCGTCGCGTCGAACATCCTGCGCGGCGCCCTGGGCGCGACCGCACAGCGCTCGACAGTGCTCCGCGTCCTGGCGTCCGCACCCGTCGCGATCGCGGCCGTCTGGCTGCTCGTCATCGCCGCCACCATGATCGTCGAGTTCTGGACCTACTTCGGCTCACTCATCTGAGCCTCCCCACCCCGTGCGGTCCGAGGCCCCCGTGGGGCACGAAGCACCCACAACCACACGAGAGAGGGACAGGTCCTGAGACCTGTCCCTCTCTCTGCGCGACCGCTCGCGAGGCTCCTGCCTCGCATGCGCGTGTGCTTCCGGCTCCTGCCTCGCGTGCGCGTCAGGCGCCTGCGGGGAACCAGATGCCGATCTCACGCTCCGCGGATTCGACGGAGTCCGAACCGTGGACGATGTTCTTCTGCACGTTCGCGCCCCAATCGCGGGCGAGGTCGCCGCGAATCGTGCCCGGTGCGGCCTCCGTGGGATCGGTCGTCCCCGCCAGCACACGGAAGCCGCGGATCACGCCCTCACCGGAGGCGATGACGGCGACGAGCGGCCCGGACGACATGAAATCGACGAGCGGCTGATAGAACGGCTTGCCCTCGTGCTCCGCGTAGTGAGCCGCGAGCTGATCGTTCGTCGCCTCGACGAGCTCCAGCCGGTCCAGACGGTAGCCCTTGCGCTCGATGCGGGCGAGCACGTCGCCGACGAGGCCGCGTTCGACGCCGTCGGGCTTCACGAGGATGAGCGTGCGCTCTGACATGGGGTCTCCATTCCTGAGGGAGTACGGGGGTTCGAATGCGGTGTCCAGCGACCGCGGTCCGGTCGCCCAGTGTAGCGGCGACACGGCTCACGCCTCGCGGGCAGCCGCCTCCCGGTCGATGCGAAGGCCCCAGTAGACCCCCACCGCCCACATCGCGCCGAACACGACGGCGATGACGATGAGCGCCGGCATGACGATCCCCAGCAGGAGGATGACGACCTGTCCGATCCACCCCAGGAGGATGCCGGGCCGCTTCTGGAACCGCCGGCGGGGCAGGAGCGCCGCCGCCGCGATGATGAGGACGGCGGTGGCCGTCAGCAGCCCGACGAACACCCCGTACGGGACGGTCTCGGGGCGCAGCCCGTAGCCGGTGAGGCCCGCGAAGTACAGGACCAGCACCTCGCACACCAGCACCGTCCCGCAGAGAACCGGAATCTTGGATCTCGCCTGTTCTGTCATTCCACACCTCCTCGTCCCAGCAGGATGCGCACTTCCGCGACCGTGAGGAGCGAGCCGGTCACGACGATGCCCGCGCGGGCACGCTCACCCGCGGCGGCCTCGGCGACGTCGGCAAGATCCAACGCGGCCATGAGGGCATCCTTCACCGTCGACTTCACTGTCACATCGTCCTCGTCGAACCATTCCGCCGCGGCGGCTGCGAGAGCGGACGTGTCCATCGCGCGCTCGCTGAGCGCCTGGGTGACGATGACACGGTCCGCGAACCGATGCACGTGCTCCAGGACCCCGTGCGGGTCCTTGTCCGCGAACATGCCCAGGACGACGGTGACGTCGGTCAGTTCGAACGCCTCGTGCATCGCGTCTGCGAGCGCACTCGCCCCCGCAGGGTTGTGTGCCCCGTCGACGAGGATCGTCGGCTCCGCCTTGAGGACCTCCAGCCGTCCCGGGCTGGTCATCGCGGCGAAGGCCTCTCCCACCGCGTCCGCCGCCAGCGGCCGGTCTCCGCCGGTGAGGAACGCTTCGGTGAGCGCCAGTGCGGTCGCCGCATTGTGCACCTGGTGTGCGCCGTGCAGCGGGAGGAACAGGTCCGGGTAGTCACCGCCGATGCCACGCAGCGACACCATCTGCCCGTCGACGGCGAGGGTGCGGTCGAGGACCCCGTACCCCTGCCCCTCCGTCCAGGCGCGCAGACCCCTCCGGGAGACCTCGTCCGCGAGCGCGGTGAAGGCCTCCTGCTCCGGCTGGTCCGCAATGATGACGAGAGGCTCCGGCTCCGGTGTCGGATCGACCGAGCGGTCGAGGATCCCCGCCTTCGTGCGGGCGATGCCAGCGACCGTGTCGCCGAGGAAGGCCTGGTGGTCCAGCCCCACCCCGGTGAAGCCGCACACGCGCGCATCGACGACGTTGGTCGAATCCCATTCGCCGCCCATACCGACTTCCAGCACCATGACGTCCACCGGGGCGTCCGCGAAGACGGCAAGCGCCAGCACCGTGAGCGCCTCGAAGAACGTGAGTGCAGGCCTGTTCTCCTCCGCGAGCGCCGCATCCACCATCTGCAGGTACGGCTCGACCTCGTCGTAGATCCGAGCGAACGTCGCGACGTCCACCTCTTCGCCATCCACGCTGATCCGTTCCGTCACCCGCGTGAGGTGGGGGCTCGTGAACCGTCCCACCCGCAGGTTGTGCGCCGTGAGCAGCGTGTCGACCATCCGTGCCGTCGACGTCTTCCCGTTCGTGCCGGTCAGCATGATCGCAGGTGCCGCCGTGTGGATGTCGCCCAGCAGCTCGCACGCACGGCGAGTCGCATCGAGGCGCAGTTCGACCTGCGTCTCACCGGCCCGTGCCAGCAGCGACGCATAGACCCGCGCCAGCTCGCCGGAGTCGTGTTCCGTCATGCCTTCACCACCATGACGGACGCGCCCTCGCCCAACTCGCCCACTGCCAGCGCAGCGGTCTCCGCACTGTCCGGCGGCGCGACCGCGAGATCGACGGCGAGCACCTCCCCGGCCACGAGGTCGTGGTGGGTGGTGAGCGCGGAGGCGACGGCCTCGGGCACGTAGAGGGTGACCCGGATGCGATCGGAGACGTGCAGCGAGAGCTGCTTGCGCACACCCTGGATCGCACGGATCGCATCGCGCGCTGTGCCTTCGGCCGACAGCTCATCGGTGAGAGCAGTCTCGAGGGCGATGAACCCGCCCTCGACCGGCGCGAGCGCCAGCGATTCGGAAGCGGACTCAGCGTGCTCGTCCAGCGAGTACTCGCCGTCGACGAGCTCGATGCCGCCGGAGGTCACGACACCGTCCTCGACGGACCAGTCACCGGTCTTCGACCCGCGGATGGCCTGCTGCACGTCCTTGCCCAGTCGGGGGCCCGCGGCACGCGCATTGACGGTCAGGCGGCGTTCGAACGCGAAGCCGGCGTCGCGGGCCTCGGCGCTGCCCAGCACGCGGACCGTCTTGACGTTCAGTTCATCCGCGATGATCGACGTGAATTCCTCACCCAGGGCGAGGTCGGTGACGAGCACCAGCTCCGACAGCGGCAGCCGGACCCGCAGGTTGCGGGCCTTGCGCAGAGCGGAACCGGCGGAGCAGACGGATCGGGTGAAGTCCATCGCGGCGACGAGATCCTCGTCGGCCGGGAATGCCTGGGCGTCGGGGAAGTCCGCGAGATGCACGGAGCGGCCGCCGGTGAGGCTCTTCCAGATCTCCTCCGTCGCGAACGGGAGGAGCGGAGCGATCGCACGCAGCAGTGCTTCGAAGCTCGTCGCGAATACGTCGAACGTGGGGTGTGTGACCTCCGAGCCGTCCCAGAAGCGACGGCGCGAACGCCGCACGTACCAGTTCGTCAGCATGTCCAGATGACTCTGCGTGAGCGCCGAGGCCGCCCAGATGTCGTACGAGTCCATCGCTGCGCGGAACTCGTCGAGGAACTCCCGCGTCTTCGCCACGAGGTAGCGGTCGAGCACCTGATCGGAGATCAGGGAGTCCTTCGCCTCGTAGCCGGTCGCGGGGCCCGCAGTGCCGTCCGCCGTGTTCGCGTACGTCGCGAAGAACTGCCACGCGTTCCACAGCGGCAGCAGCACCTGCCGCACGCCGTCGCGGATCCCCTGCTCCGTGACGACCAGGTTGCCGCCGCGCAGGATCGGGCTGGACATGAGGAACCAGCGCATCGCATCCGAGCCGTCGCGGTCGAAGACCTCGTTCACGTCCGGGTAGTTCTGCAGGCTCTTCGACATCTTCTGCCCGTCGGAGCCCAGGACGATCCCGTGGCAGATGACGTCACGGAACGCCGGCTTCTCGAACAGCGCGGCCGCGAGGATGTGCAGCGTGTAGAACCAGCCGCGGGTCTGCCCGATGTACTCGACGATGAAGTCGGCCGGGTAGTGGTTCTCGAACCACTCCGCGTTGTCGAACGGGTAGTGGACCTGGCCGTACGGCATGGAGCCGGAGTCGAACCACACGTCGAGGACGTCCTCGACGCGGCGCATCGTCGACTTCCCCGTCGGGTCGTCCGGGTTGGGCCGGGTGAGCTCGTCGATGTACGGGCGGTGGAGGTTCGGTTCGCCGTCCGGGCCGACCGGCAGACGTCCGAAGTCGCGCTCGAGCTCCGCGAAGGATCCGTAGACGTCCAGGCGCGGGTACTCCGGGTCGTCAGACTGCCACACCGGGACGGGAGAGCCCCAGAAGCGGTTGCGGGTGATCGACCAGTCGCGGGCGTTCTCCAGCCACCGGCCGAACTGCCCGTGCTTGACGTTGTCCGGCACCCACGTGATCTCTTCGTTCGTCGCGAGCATCGTCTCCTTGATCGTCGTGACGGAGACGAACCACGACGACACGGCGCGGTAGATCAGAGGATTCCGGCAGCGCCAGCAGTGCGGGTAGGAGTGGTCGTAGGTCTCGTGCCGCAGGAGCACGGCGGAGCGACCCTCGAGCGGGCCCGTGTGGTTCTTGAGATCGCGGACGATGTCACGGTTCGCATCGAACACCTGCTGGCCGCGGTAGTCCGGCACCTGATGGTCGAAGGTGCCCGCGTCGTCGACGGGGCGCACCGCCGTGATCCCGTACGCATCGGTGAGGACCTTGTCCTCTTCACCGAACGCCGGCGACTGGTGGACGATCCCGGTGCCGTCCTCCGTCGTGACGAAGTCCGCTTCGAGGATCGTGTGCATCCGCTCGCCGTATTCGGCCTGCCGGCCCTCGAAGTAGGGGAAGGGCGGCTCGTACGAACGGCCCAGCAGGTCCCTGCCGGAATACGAGCGCAGCACCTGCGGCTCCTCGCCCAGTTCGCGGGCATATGCACCCAGGCGGGCACGAGCGAGGACGAAGGTCTTCCCCCGGAACTCCTCCGGTGCGTCATCGCCTGCGCGCACTGCCACATAGTCGGTGTCCGGGTGGACGGCGACGGCCTGGTTGCTGGGGACCGTCCACGGGGTCGTCGTCCAGATGAGGACCCATTCGTCCTCGCCGTCCGCACCGGGTTCCGTGAGCTTGTAGCCGATCGTCACCGCCGGGTCCTGACGCATCTTGTAGACGTCGTCGTCCATGCGCAGCTCGTGGTTGGACAGCGGAGTCTCGTCCGACCAGCAGTACGGGAGGACGCGGTAGCCCTCGTAGATGAGCCCCTTGTCGTAGAGGGTCTTGAAGACCCACAGGACCGACTCCATGAAGGTGGGGTTGAGGGTCTTGTAGTCGTTCTCGAAGTCGACCCAGCGGCCCATCCGGTTGACGTACGACTCCCACTCGTCCGTGTAGCGGAGCACGGAAGCGCGGGCGGCCTCGTTGAACTTCCCGACCCCCATGTCGAGGATCTCGTCCTTCGTCTTGAGGCCCAGCTGCTTCATCGCCTCGAGCTCTGCCGGCAGCCCGTGGGTGTCCCAGCCGAAGCGGCGTTCGACCTTCTTGCCGCGCATCGTCTGGTAGCGGGGGACGACGTCCTTCACGTAGCTGGTGAGGAGATGTCCGTAGTGGGGCAGACCGTTGGCGAACGGAGGGCCGTCGTAGAAGACGAACTCGTTCTCGCCGTTCTCCCCCGCGCCGCGGGCTTCGACGCTGGCGCGGAAGGTGTCGTCCGCATCCCAGAAGTCGAGGATGCGCTGTTCCAGAGCAGGGAATGACGGTGAGGCGGACAGGCCGAAGGCCGATCCCTGCTTGGGGTAGATGCTGTCACTCATGAGCGTCCTTTGGTGCGCGGGACACGTGCACCAGGCGGCACCCGTCTCCCTGTTTACGGTTCTTCCCGTGCGAGGACGACTGCGTGTCTGGACGCTGCCGCGGTACCACCCCGCTTATCCGCGCGCCCGTCCCGTGGAACGCGCCGCGAATCGCTCATTCGGCTGTCACGGGCCGGCCCGTCCGGTTCTACTGGATCCTGTGCGACTCTCGCAGCAGCACATCTCGCGATGGTGCTGCGACCCCACAGACCGTTCTTCCGGATGCTCCCCGGTGATGGCCGGATCAACGCACGCACGAGTCTAACGCACGCAGCTCCCCGGTCCGTCCCACTCCTGGTCCGTCCCACTCCTGCACGGCGCGGACCCGGCGTCGCAGTGCGGCCTCCGGAGTGAGGCTCAGGATCGTGTCCCGCAGCCGTGTGAGGCGGGGGCCGGGAACATGTGCGACGTCCCCGATGAGCCGGGACAATCGGGAGATGCGCTGAGATCGCGGTCTGCGCCGCGCGTCGTATCGGGCGAGCGCCTCGTCCAATCCGTGTTCGCGGTGGGCTGGGCGGGCATGGTGGGCTGGGCGGGCATGGTGGGCCAGCACAGCGCACAGCTCCGCGGCGTCCTCGAGGCCCTGCCCGCCCCCTTGCCCCAGGTTGGGGGTCATCGCGTGGGCCGCATCGCCGACCAGCACGATCCGCCCGGCCACGTATGAGCCGAGGTCGCGGGCGAGTTCGAGGATCGGCAGCCGGTGCACGCTGGCGGGGTCGGTCGCGGCGAGGAGGCGGGGTATCGGGTCGTGCCAGTGGCCGAACAGTGCCTTGAGCACTGCCGGCTCGTCGTGGAAGACAGCTTCCTCCGGCATCGTCGCGACCGCGAACCAGTACACGCGGCCGTCTGCGAGGGGCGCCATGCCGAAGCGCGTGCGGGCACCCCACGTCTCGCCGGCCTCACCGTCGAGGTCGACCGGCGCGGAGGTGATGCCACGCCACGCGCTGTATCCGGCGTAGCGTCCGCCCGGGTCGTCGGGGAACGCGGCACGCACGTTCGACCGCATGCCGTCGGCTCCGACGACGAGGTCGAACGAGCCCGCGCGGTGGTGCCCCTCCGCCGTCTCCCATCTCAGGGTGCCGTCGGGTGCCGCGGACGTCGCGCGTGTCCCCGTGCGGATCGTCGCGGCGGACCCCACTGCCCGCAGGAGCATGCGATGGAAGTCGCCGCGGTCGACGACCCTCATCTCCGCGACCGCGTCGGAGGGGATCGCGGCGAGCCAGCGGCCGTCAGGGGTGCGCTGCCCGCCCCGCAGCAGGCGGACGTCCGCATCGGTGAGGGCACGGAAGGCCCCACCCACCCCGAGGGCGTCGAGTGCACGCAGTCCGCCGCCGAAGACGGTGAGGCCCGATCCTGCGGACCTCACCGCCGGCGCTTCCTCGAAGACGGTGACCGCCGCCCCTGCGCGGGTCAGACCGACGGCTGTGGCAAGACCCGCGATCCCCGCCCCGACGACGGCCACGCGCAAACCCTCAGCCATCGACCCGCCATGGTTCACGGGGCACCTCCCCGCGTCGACCAGCTTCCGGTCACAGCCCCTGGTTCCGCGCGACCTTGTGCTGGGCGGCCTGCGCGATGGGGCGGATGACCATGAGATCGACGTTGAAGTGGTGGGGGCGGGTGAGAGTCCAGACGACGGCGTCGGCGCAGTCCTCTGCCGTCAGGGGCTTCTCCACACCTTCGTAGACCTTGTCCGCCGCCTCCTGCGACCCCAGCCGCTTGCGGGAGAACTCCTCCGTCGCGACCATGCCGGGCGCGATCTCGATGACACGCACCGGGCGTCCCGCGAGTTCGAGCCGCAGAGTCGCGGCGACCGCGTGTGATCCGTGCTTCGACGCGACGTAGCCGCCACCGCCCTCGTAGACGATGTGGCCTGCTGTGGAGGACATCACGACGATGTCGCCGCGACCCGATTCCTCCAGCGCGGGCAGCAGAGCCTTGACGCTGCGGACGACTCCCAGGACGTTGAGGTCGAACATGCCCGACCAGTCGTCGAGGTCCGCCCCTTCGACCTGATCGCTCCCGAAGGCTGCGCCCGCATTCGCGACGAGCGAGTTGACGGTCCCTCCTGCCAGGACCTGCTCCGCCATCGCAGCGACCGATTCGTCGCTCGTCATGTCGGCGACGATGTAGTCGCACCCGGTCTCCTCGGCCAGCGCCTTGAGCTCCTCCTCGCGGCGTGCGACTGCGACCACGTCCCAGTCGAGGGCTCGCAGCTTGCGGACGGTCTCCGCGCCCATGCCTGAACTGGCTCCCGTGACGACGGCTCGCAATGCGGACATGTGTCTCCTCCTTGCAGAACGGGCTGCCGTCCGGTGACGGCAGCGGTCTCCTCCCTGCAGTCTAGTGAGGAGCCCTGCAGAGAAGCGGTGCTCTCGTTCCGCGCCCCGGCGGACACTCCCGTGCCCCGCTACCGCCCGCCTGCGGCCGCCCCGTCGACGTCGTCGGCCTCCGTCGGACCTTCATCGCTCGCGGGACCCGCGTCCTCCACCGGCACAGCGGCACGCAGCTGCACCGGCGCGGCCACGCCGACCGGCACCTCACCGAACGCGATCCGTACCACGGGCGTCCGCAGAGCGATCTTCGTGACGACCGCACACACAAGGGCGTAGACGAGCGGGAGGACGAGACCGTGGAACAGCACTGCGGTCACGGAGTCCGGCACCCCGATGACCTTCCGCAGCGAGTACACGAGCAGGGGATGCAGGAGGAACACCCCGAACGAATAGGGGAACAGCCTGCGCAGGCCCAGGTACGGGCGGAAGTCGTTCGCGAAGACCCGGTGGAGGACGAGGTAGCCGGTGAGGCTCATGACCACGACAGTGGGCGCCATGTACTCGTACACGATGACCCACGGCCGGTCGCCGGGACCCCACCCCGCCCACAGTGCTGTGAACGCGATCGAGCCCACGAAGCCCACGACTGCCCACACGAACGCGCGCCCCCGCACCAGGTGGTCGCGCAGGATCCAGCCCAACAGGTAGTAGCCCATGAGCGGCAGGAACCGGGTGGCGATGTTCGGCTCCCCCACCCCGGCGAGGACCGACGCGAAGTGGTCGACCATGCCGATGCCCAGCAGTACGAGTGCGGTGCCCCACTGCGCGCGCCGCGACCCGTGGACGGTGAGCTGCCGCATGAAGGGGGTGAGCAGTGTGAGCAGCGCCAGCACGTAGAGGAAGTAGAGCTGGACAAATGGCGAACCCGTGAGGATCGCCGTGACGGGGTCCCACCCCGTCTCCCGACCCGCCATGACGAACAGCCGGTAGGGGATGTAGATCGCGGTCCACGCCACGAGGGGGACGCCGATCCTCCAGAACCGCTTCGAGAGGAAGTCGCGGGGCCGACCGCCCTTCGTCGGATCCAGTGCAAGCGCACCCGCGATCATGAGGAACACCGGGACGGACCAGCGGCTCGCCGAGTCGATGAGGTTCGCGGCCCACCACGGCCCGCTGCCGTGGTCGGCGAAGCGGAGGCCGACGGTGTCCGCGATCGTGTGGATGGCGATGACCGCGATGATCGCCAGGGACCGGGTGGGGTTCATCCACTGGGTGGACCGCGGGGGCGGTCCCGTCTCGTCCACGCGGTCGATCAGTGCCATGCGCTCAATCCTGCCAGGGCGCGCGGCGGGATCCCACCTCCGCAGGGCGTCAGCTGCACCACTCCACCTGCGGCGGGGCGCTCCACCCGTCCGGCGTCCGGGGGCCCGTGTGGGACAATCGCACGCATGACGACTTCCGATTCCAGCACACATGACTCGGTGCATCTTCCGGACAGGCCGGCCCTCGAGGGCCTCAGGGACAAGTGGGACACGACGTGGAGTGAGACGGGTGTCTACGCGTTCGACCCGGACACCTCCCGCGACGATGTCTACTCCATCGACACCCCTCCTCCCACCGCGTCCGGTTCTCTGCACGTGGGACACGTGTTCTCGTACACGCAGACGGACGTCATCGCCCGCTACCAGCGGATGACGGGGAAGAACGTCTTCTACCCGCTGGGCTGGGACGACAACGGCCTGCCCACCGAACGCCGGGTGCAGAACTTCTACGGCGTCACGTGTGACCCGTCACTGCCCTATGACCCCGATTTCACGCCTCCGGCGAAGGCCCCGCGCAACACCCGCGACTTCGTGAAGGTGTCGCGCCAGAACTTCATCGAGCTGTGCCTCACCCTGTCCGCCGAGGACGAGGCGGTCTTCGAGCACCTGTTCCGCTCCGTCGGCCTGTCAGTCGACTGGTCGTACACGTACAGGACCATCGACGACACCGCACGTGCGATCTCCCAGCGCGCGTTCCTCGCGGACCTGTCGACCGGCAACGCGTACTCGCAGGACGCCCCCACGATGTGGGATGTGTCGTTCGGCACCGCTGTCGCGCAGGCGGAGCTCGAGGACCGTGAGAGGGACGGCGCCTACCACAAGGTCGCCTTCTACCCGGCTGCGGAAGACGGCACTGCCGACCGCACACAGGAGCCCGTCGTCATCGTCACCTCGCGGCCGGAGCTCATTCCCGCGGTCGTCGCCCTCGTCGCCCACCCGGACGACGAGAGGTACCGGGACCTGTTCAGGAAGACCGTCGTGTCCCCGCTCTTCGGTGTGGAGGTCGAGGTCCGCGCCCACGGCCTCGCGAAGGCGGACAAGGGCACGGGCATCGCGATGGTCTGCACGTTCGGCGACCTCACAGACGTCACCTGGTGGCGCGAGCTCGACCTCCCCACCCGCGCGGTCATCACGCGCGATGGGCGGCTCAGCCGGGAGACCCCGTCCTGGATCGCGGACTCCCCAGCTCCGGGTGCCGGCGAGGCCTACCAGTCACTCGCAGGCAAGACCACCTTCACGGCCCGCAAGGAGATCGCGGAGCTGCTCGAGGCCTCGGGTGACCTGCTCGAGGAGCCGGAGCCCATCACCCACCCGGTGCCGTTCTACGAGAAGGGCGACAAGCCGCTCGAGGTCGTCACGTCCCGCCAGTGGTACATCCGCAACGGCGGGCGCTCCGCGGACCTGCGGGGAGAGCTCATCGACCGCGGACGCGACATCGAGTGGTACCCCGGCTACATGCGGTCCCGCTACGAGAACTGGGTCGACGGGCTGAACGGCGACTGGCTGGTCTCCCGCCAGCGCCACTTCGGCGTCGCGATCCCGCTCTGGTACCGCCTCGATGCGGACGGCACCCCGGACTACGACGATCCGCTCGTCCCGCAGGACGCACAGCTGCCGATCGACCCGCTCGTCACCGCACCGGACGGCTACACCGAGGACCAGCGGGACCAGCCCGGCGGGTTCAGTGCGGACCCGGACGTCCTCGACACATGGGCGACGTCGTCGCTCACACCGCAGCTGGTGAGCGGATGGACGCGGGACGAGGACCTCTTCGCGAACGTCTTCCCGATGGACCTGCGCCCCCAGGGCCACGACATCATCCGCACATGGCTGTTCTCCACGATGGTCCGTGCCCACTCGCTCAACGATTCCGTCCCGTGGCGTCGCACCGCACTGTCCGGCTGGATCCTCGATCCGGACCGGAAGAAGATGTCGAAGTCGAAGGGCAATGTCGTCGTGCCGAGCGACATCCTCGCGGAGCAGAAGCCCGGGTTCGGTCCCGACGCCGTGCGCTACTGGGCGGCCAGTGCCCGGTTCGGTGCGGACACCGCGTACGACACGCAGCAGATGCAGATCGGCCGGCGTCTGGCGATGAAGCTGCTCAACGCCTCGAAGTTCGCGCTGGCACAGGGCGTGCACGCCGGTCACGTGGGCCGCGAGGACCTCCTCACCCACGAGCTCGACCGGTCCGTCATCGCCGGGCTGCGGACGGTGGTCGCGGAAGCGGGACGTCATATGGAGGCCTACGACAACGCGCAGGCGCTGCGCGTCGTCGAATCGTACTTCTGGGACTTCACGGACGACTACGTCGAACTCGTGAAGGACCGCTCGTACGGTGCGCAGGGTGAAGAGGCGCAGCAGTCCGCGCACGCCGCGCTGGCTACCGCTCTGGACTCGCTCCTGCGGCTGTTTGCGCCGTTCCTGCCATTCGTCACGGAAGAGGTGTGGTCGTGGTGGCGCGAGGGATCGATCCACCGTGCACCGTGGCCCACCGCGGAACCGGCGCAGGTCCCCACGGACATGCTCGAGAAAGTCGCGTCCGCCCTGTCGAAGGTCCGGCAGACGAAGACCGAGGCGAAGGTCTCCCAGAAGACCCGGATCACCCACGCCGTGCTCCACGCACCCACGGACGTGCTCACGGCGGTCGCCGCCGCACGAGACGATCTGCTGGCTGCCGGCCGCGTCGACGACCTCGAGGTCCGCACCGCGGCCGGCACCGCCGCCGAGGTCCCGGCGGGTGCAGAGGGCAGCGACATCGAGGCCTCCGTGCACGTCACGGACGTCGTCTTCGAGACCGCGGACGCCTGACACCGCCGCGATGGTGCTGATCAGCACCATCGGTTCGCGTGGCCGGAATCGCAGGACGATGACGGAGGGGCCGGGTGCTCGGATGACGAGCCCCGGCCCCTGCAGATCCCCCGCAGCCCCGTTCGTGTATCCGCAGGCGGCTGTCTGCCGGTCCGCGGATCTCGACGTCAGGATCCGGGGATCTCGAACTGGTCCTCGAAGGGGTCGATCACGTCGTCGGAGCCGATGACCTCTGCGCCCCGCCGCTCGTAGTTCACACGGTACGTGTCAGCCCGCTCGTCCACGAGGAACGCCATCCACCCGGTGTGCTCTCCCCCGTCACGGCGAGACACGTCTTCGAACACCGGATAGCCCGCGTCGTCCAATTCGTCCTCGATCATGCGGGTCTTGCTGCCCCAGAAGTCGACGCCGTCGTCCCAGGAGATCTTGAAATTGTTCATGGAGACGAGTCCGCCGTACTCCTCGCCAGGGGACACGCTCACCTCCAGGAGGACGACTTCTCCCCCGTCGGCGATCAGGTCGGCCTCCTCCTCCGAGGGGAAGTCGCGGACGGCGCTCAGCACCTCGAGGGTATCGCCCATGTCGGGGTCCTCGATCGTCTCGCCGATCTGCACCTCGGTCTTCTCCCCACCCGCGGACGAGGCGGCTTCGTCGGAGTCCCCTCCACTCGCGCCATCGGCCTCCGCAGCGTCCTCTCGTGACCCAGCGCCTTCAGCGGCCGTGTCGTCAGCTCCGGTGTCGTCTGCGACCACTGATTCCTCCGCCGCAGAGCCCTCCGGCGTTGCACTGCCGCACGCACTGGCGGTGAGCGCGATGCCCGCTGCCGCAGCCGCGGCGAGGACCGATCGAATCGTCGTCTTCAGGGGTGTCGTCTGCATGATCCCTCCACGGGTATCGTCCGTACGCACTTCGCGTGGTCGATCTCAAGCTTAAAGACGGCATCCCGGGGTCCCCCTGCCTTTCGTGTTCCCGTCCCGGCACAGCCCTGCCGGGACGGGAACATGCGGCAGCCGCGGGTACACGAAGGAAGCCCACCGCATCAGCAGTGGGCTTCCGAGGTCAGTGCAGGCATCGCAACCCGCGGCGGCCATCCGAGCCCCGTGGGGACGTCAGGCGCCTGCCACGGCGGTTCGTCAGGCGCTCTTGCGGCGCGATTGGCTGCGGCTGGTCTTCGATGCTTCCTTGGGGACGATTGTCGGTGCGACGTTGTCGTTCACGACGTCCTTCGTCACGACGACACGGTCCACGTCGTCCCGTGACGGGATGTCGAACATGACGGGTTGGAGGACCTCTTCCATGATCGAGCGCAGTCCGCGCGCCCCAGTGCCGCGCAGCAGCGCCAGGTCCGCGATCGCTTCGAGCGCCTCCTGCTCGAACACGAGCTCCACGCCGTCGAACTCGAACATCCGCTGATACTGCTTCATGAGCGCGTTCTTCGGTTCGCTGAGGATCTGCATGAGTGCGGCACGGTCCAGGTTGCCCACGGCAGCGATGACCGGGAGACGACCGATGAATTCCGGGATGAGCCCGAACTTGTGGAGGTCCTCCGGAAGCAGGTCCTGGAATACGTCCGCGTCATCGTCCGCCGACTGCAGGAGAGCGCCGAACCCGATCCCGTGCTTGCCCTTGCGGGCGGAGATGATCTCTTCGAGACCGGCGAACGCGCCGGCGACGATGAAGAGGACGTTCGTCGTGTCGATCGTGAGGAATTCCTGGTGGGGGTGCTTGCGGCCGCCCTGCGGGGGCACCGCGGCTTCCGTCCCCTCGAGGATCTTCAGCAGCGCCTGCTGGACACCCTCACCGGACACGTCCCGCGTGATCGACGGGTTCTCCGACTTGCGGGCGATCTTGTCGATCTCATCGATGTAGATGATGCCGCGCTGCGCACGTTCGATGTCGAAGTCAGCGGCCTGGATGAGCTTGAGGAGGATGTTCTCCACGTCCTCACCGACGTAGCCGGCCTCCGTCAGCGCTGTGGCGTCTGCGACGGCGAACGGGACGTCGAGCTTCCGCGCCAGCGTCTGTGCGAGGTAGGTCTTGCCGGAACCGGTGGGGCCCACCATGAGGATGTTCGACTTCGCGATCTCGATGTCGTCGTCCTGCTGCGCTTCCGTCTGGGTGCGGATCCGCTTGTAGTGGTTGTACACCGCCACGGCCAGAGCGCGCTTGGCGGGGTCCTGACCCACGACGTACTCCTCGAGGAAGCCGAAGATCTCACGGGGCTTCGGAAGCTCCGCCTCATCCGCCTCGTCGACGGTCGCGTTGAGCTCCTCCTCGATGATCTCGTTGCACAGCCCGATGCATTCGTCGCAGATGTATACGCCAGGTCCGGCGATGAGCTTCCGGACCTGCTTCTGGGACTTCCCGCAGAAATTGCATTTCAGGAGGTCAGCTCCCTCTGCACTGCGCGCCACTGTCACCGCCTTCCCCAGGGGTGCGCCGATTTCCAGCGGACCCCCCGAACTTCCATCGCCTCAAGCATCCCATACCCCACGGACACGGCGGCCCAGGACGGTCCAGGCGTGTCATGCCCGTACCGGTCCTGAGCCGCCGTGAGGTTCTCACCGAACGGTCCGCGTCGAGGCAGACGACCGTCCGGCGCACGCCCTCGTCATGCCGGACGGATCGCCTTGCGCGAGGTGAGGACCTGGTCGACGAGACCGTAGTCCTTCGCCTGCTCCGCCGTGAGGAACAGGTCGCGCTCGATGTCCTTCGAGACCTGCTCCGGCGACTTGTTCGAGTGCGACGCGAGCGTCTCCTCGAGCCATTCGCGCATCCGCAGCACCTCGTTCGCCTGGATCTCGATGTCCGAGGCCTGGCCCTGGCCCTGCCCCTGCATCGACGGCTGGTGGATGAGGATCCGCGCGTTCGGCAGCGCGAGCCGCTTGCCCGGTGCACCGGCGGCCAGCAGCACGGCTGCTGCGGACGCGGCCTGGCCCAGGCAGACCGTCTGGATCTCCGGCTTCACGTACTGCATCGTGTCGTAGATCGCCGTGAGCGCGGTGAACGAGCCGCCGGGCGAATTGATGTAGAGCGTGATGTCACGATCCGGATCCTGTGATTCGAGGACCAGGAGCTGGGCCATCACGTCGTCCGCGCTCGTGTCGTCGACCTGGACGCCCAGGAAGATCACGCGGTCGTCGAACAGCTTCGTGTAGGGGTCCTGCCGCTTGAAGCCGTAAGGGGTCCGCTCTTCGAACTGCGGCATGACGTAGCGGGAGGTGGGCATCTGTCCGGCAGCGCTCCACGGAGTGTGGTTCATCATGTGTCCTTCAGTGTTCCCTTCTGCGCCGACGGTCACGCGTCGGTGGGCCCGTTCGTGAGGTCCTTGGCGCTCTGGACGACGCCGTCGATGAAGCCGTAGTCCAGAGCTTCGTCCGCAGTGAACCAGTGGTCGCGGTCGTTGTCCTCGAGGATCTGCTCGACGGACTTGCCCGTCTGCTCCGCCGTGAGTTCCGCCATCTGGCGCTTCATGTGCAGGATGAGCTCCGCCTGGATCTTGATGTCCGTGGCGGTACCGCTGATCCCGCCCAGAGGCTGGTGCATGAGGATGCGGGTGTGCGGGGTGGCGAAGCGCTTGCCCTTCGTCCCGGAGGACAGCAGGAACTGGCCCATGGACGCCGCCATGCCCATCGCCACGGTGCCGACGTCCGGCTGGACGTACTGCATGGTGTCGTAGATGGCCATGCCCGCCGTGACGGAGCCGCCGGGCGAGTTGATGTACAGCCAGATGTCCTTGTCCGGGTCTTCGGCCGCGAGCAGCATGAGCTGCGCGCAGATGATGTTCGCATTGTCGTCGCGGACATCCGATCCCAGCCAGATGATCCGTTCACGGAGCAGCCGGTTGTAGATGTGGTCGTCGAGTCCCAGTCCGCCCTGAGGCTCTGCCATGACCGGGCTCAGCGAGGAGGTCCCTCCATTGCTCACGTCTCACTCCTGTCGTCGGTGTGGAAGTCTGTCTGGAAGCGTAACCCGGGCATTCGCCCGAATAGTCCTCCGGACACCCCGTGTTCGCCCTCAGCGTGAACGGGCCGGGGTCGGTGGACGCAGAGGACCCCCGGAGAAGTCTCCGGGGGTCCTTCCACAGGCCGCGTCGGTCGTGGACCGCCGCTGCGCTCCCGAACGGAGCGCCCTGCTCACTCCTGGTCTGCGGCCTCGTCCGAGGACTCCGCCTCGGCGGCTTCTTCCTCTGCCGCCTCTTCCTCTGCTGCGGCTTCCGCAGCGGCACCGCCGGGGGTCGTGAAGGCGGTCATGTCGAGGACGGTGCCCTCGGGGTCCTTCACGACGGCCTTCGCGAGGACCTCTGCAAGGCCCTTGCGACGCGCGACGTCACCCATGAGTGCGGGCACCTGGCCCTGCTGTTCCAGCAACTGCGCGAACTGGTTGGGGTTCATGCCGTACTGCTGGGAGGCGTTGATGATGTACTCGATGAGCTCCGGCTGGGAGACCTCGATCTCCTCTGCCTTCACCACGGCGTCGAGCACGAACTGGACGCGCAGATTGCGGGTCGTCTCCTCCGTCACCTCGGCGCGGTGCTCGTCGTCCTCGAGGCGGTTCTCACCCTCGAGGTGGCGGTGCACCTCGTCCTCGACGACCTTCGCCGGGACCGGCGGGTCGATCTGCTCGAGCAGTGCGTCGAGCACCTTGTCCCTCGCTTCGACGCCCTGGTCGAACTCCTTCTTCTCCGCGGCCTGCTTCTTGAGGTCCTCGCGGAGCTCCTCGACCGTGTCGAACTCGGAGGCCAGCTGGGCGAACTCGTCGTCGACCTCGGGCAGCTCACGGACCTTGACGGCCTTCACCGTGAGCGTCACCATGCCGGTCTCGCCGGCGTGCTCGCCGCCGGCCAGCGTCGACTCGAAGGTGGTCTCCTCGCCCTCGGACAGGCCGTCGAGCGCTTCGTCCATCCCTTCGAGCATGGAGCCGGAGCCCACCTCGTAGGAGATGTCCGTCGCCTGATCGATCTCTTCACCGTCGACCTTCGCGACGAGATCGAGCGTGACGAAGTCGTCCTTCTTCGCCGGGCGGTCGACGCTCACGAGGGTGCCGAAGCGCTCACGCAGCTCGTCGAGCTGCTCCGCGACGTCCTCGTCCGTCACCTCGACGGAGTCGACCTCGACCTCGATCGAATCGTAGGCGGGCAGTTCGATGGCCGGGGCCACGTCGACCTCGATCGTGACCTTGAGGTCGCCCTCGTCCTTGCCGTCGAGGCCCGGGATCTCCTGCACCTCGACCTCGGGCTGGCCGAGCGGGCTGAGGTCGTGCTCGGTGATCGCCTGGCGGTAGAACTCGTCCAGGCTGCCGTTGACGGCCTCCTGCATGACGGCAGGACGGCCGACGCGCTGATCGATGATGCGAGCGGGGACCTTGCCGCGGCGGAATCCGGGGACGTTCACCTGCTTGGCGATCTCCCGGTAGGCCTCGTCGACGCTCGGCTTGAGCTCGGCGAATGGCGCGTCGATGCTGACCTTGACCCTTGTGGGGTCGATGTTCTCGACGGAGCTCTTCACAGTATCCCTCTCGTTGTCTGCTGCGCTTTCGGAGCACGGCCGGGCCGTGCAGCAGGGTGCGGAGCGGACGGTCACGTGCTGGTGCATCTGCGGTCGCACAGGTCTCGACCGCACATCGTCCGCAATATTACTCACCGACGCGTTCATTTGCAGAATCAGGTCGTGTACGCGTGCGCCCCACACGTCCCGGGGTCACGGCGCGTGCGACGAGTGCCAGTGCTCCATCGAGGGCCAGGGCGACCGCGGCGACGAGCACGGCGCCCAGCACGACACGGCCGTAATCGTAGAGAGCGAGCCCGTCGAAGATGAAGCGGCCGATGCCGCCCAGGTTGACGAACGCGGCGATCGTCGCCGTCGCGACGACCTGCAGCACCGCCGCCCGGAACCCGCTCACGACGAGCGGGAGTGCGATCGGCAGCTCGACCTGACGGAGCAGCTGCCGGTCCGTCATCCCCATCGCCCGCGCCGCGTCCACAGCAGCGGGATCCGCGACCGAGATCCCTGCTGCCGTGTTCGACAGGATCGGCGGGACCGCGAGGATCACGAGGGCGATCGTCGGCGGGACGACTCCCGCGCCGATGAGGAGGACCAGCAGGGTCATGAGGCCCAGGCTCGGCAGGGCACGCAGCGCGTTCGCCCCCGCGATCATCCAGCTCCCCCGCCCGGTGTGGCCGATGTAGAGCCCCAGTGGGACCGCGATGAGCGCCGCGATGCCGAGCGCCAGCCCGGAGTAGCCGAGGTGCTCGAGGACCCGCAGCAGGACGGTCGCCGTGTCGATCATGCGGCCGCCTCCGTGACCCGCTGCCACCGGGTGAGCGACCACCCGGCGAGCGCGAGGAGCCGGTCGATGAGCAGCGCGAGGACGACCGTGCCGATGATCCCCGCGACGATCTGATCCGGGTAGCTGCGCTGGTAGCCGGCGGTGAAGAGGCGGCCCAGTCCCCCGATGCCGATGACGGCGCCCACGGACACGAGCGACACGTTGGTGACGGCGACCACGCGGAGCGCGGGGACGAGCACCGGGACGGCGACGGGGAGGTCGACGGCGACGATGCGGCGCAGCGAGGAGTATCCCATCGCCCGCGCGGCGTCCCGCACCGCCGGCGGCACGCCGTCGAGTGCGTCGAGCACGGAGCGGACGAGCAGTGCCAGCGAATACATGCTGAGCGCGATGACGACGTTCACAGGGTCGAGGATGCGAGTGCCGATGAGGCCGGGGATGACGACGAAGAGCGCCAGCGACGGGATCGTGAAGACGATGCCCGCGACGACGACTGCGATCGCGCGCGCACGCGGCAGCCCGCGCAGCGCTGCACCGAGCGGTACCGCGGCCACCAGGCCGATGAGGGTGGGGAGCAGGGACAGTGCCGTGTGCTCCGCGAAGAGGGCCGCGAACTCGTCGGGGTTCGCGAACATCCAGTTCATGGACGGCCCGCCGGTGCCTCGAGCGCCGTCAGGACTGCGCTGCGCTGGAGCCAGCCGACCACGCGTCCCGCATCGTCGACCACGGCGGCGGTGCCGGCGGGTGAGGACAGTGCGGCATCGAGTGCGGATCGCAGGCTCGAACCCGCAGCGTGCCCGTCGCCTGCAGGTGTCCGCGTCACGCCGTTCTCCCACGTGAGCGGACGCCCCGCATCGTCCACCGTGAGCCGCCACGATCCGCCGGGGACCTCGAGAGCGCCGTCCGCGCCCGGGTCGCCCAGTGGCAGGACGGGAAGATCCTCCACGTGGAAGCCCAGGGCCCGGAATCCGCGGTCCCGGCCCACCATCTGCGCGACGAATGCGTCTGCGGGACGTTCGAGGATGGTCTGCGGCTCCGCGCACTGGTGGACCGTCCCACCGGGGCCGAACACGACGATGCGGTCGCCCAGGAGCAGCGCCTCGTCGATGTCGTGCGTGACGAACACGATCGTCTGGGACAGTGTGCCCCGGAGGCGCAGCAGCTCCCCCTGGAGCTCTGCCCGCACCACCGGGTCCACGGCGGAGAACGGCTCGTCCATGAGGAGGACCGGAGGGTCGGCGACGAGTGCGCGGGCGACGCCCACCCGCTGCTGCTGCCCGCCGGACAGCTGCGAGGGGAAGCGGTCGTCGAGCTCCGGCCGCAGCCGGACCAGCCGCAGCGCGTCCCCCGCGCGCCGCCGTGCGTCCGCCTTCGATGCGCCGGCCAGCCGCAGGGTGGTGGCGACGTTGTCGATCGCCGTCCGGTGCGGGAACAGTCCCGCACCCTGCAGGACATAGCCCATGGACTGCCGCAGCTTCACCGTGGGGATCTGCGCGGTGTCCTGCCCGTCCATGAGGATCCGTCCCGCCGTCGGTTCGACCATGCGGTTGATCATCCGCATCGAGGTCGTCTTCCCACAGCCGCTGGGGCCCACGAACACCGTGAGGGACCCCGAGTCGATCCTCAGATCGAGCCCGTCGACCGCTGCCGTGCCGTCGGGGTAGGTCTTCGAGACTCCCTCGAATTCGATCATGACCCGGCGAGTCCCTTGTCTTCCAGCCAGTCGGCGGCGGCCGTGGCGGGCTCCGCCTTCTCGTCACCGGACACGCGCAGATTGAGCGCGATGAGGTCGTCGGTCGTGAGTTCTGCGGAGACTGCGTCGAGTGCTGCCTGCGCTTCGTCGGACAGACGGTCCTCACGGACGACGGGTACGACGTTCTGGGCTGCGAAGTGGCCTTCCGGGTCCTCGAGGACGACCAGGTCCTCCGACTCGATCGCCGGGTTCGTCGTGAAGATGTTCGCAGCGCGCACGTCGCCGTCGACCAGAGCGGAGACCGTCGCGGGTCCGCCGCCGTCCGCGATCGGATCGAATGAGCTCGCCGTGATCCCGTAGGTCTTCTCGAGACCCGGGAGGCCGACGGCGCGTTCGGCGAATTCGGGTGGCCCCGCCACCGTGAGCTCGTCGTTGTGGTCGGCGAGGTCCCCGATGTCGGTGAGGTCCCATTCCTCAGCGGTCTCCGTCGTGACGACGACCGCGTCCTTGTTCTCCGCCTCGGCCGGCTGGAGCCCCTCGAGCCCCTCGTCTGCGAGCGCTGCGGGCAGACCCTCCGCGATCGCGTCTGGGCTGGACACGTCCGCGTCTTCGTCGAAGAAGAGGAGCAGGTTCCCCGTGTACTCGGGGATCACGTCGATGGAGCCGTCGGACAGCGCCGGGATGTAGGCCTCACGGGATCCGATGTTGAACTGGGTCTCCACCTCCACACCCGCGGCGTCGAGCGCCTGGGCGTAGAGGTTGCCGATGATCTCCGATTCCGTGAAGTTCGCACTGGAGACCACGAGTGGGCCGTCCCCACCGGATCCGTCACCTCCGGACAGGGGATCACCACCCCCGCAGGCGCCCAGTGTGAGGAGTGTGGTCAGGACCGCAGCTGCTGCGGTTCCGCGGGACGTGTTCACAGCTCACTCGCCTCGTTTCCGTTACCGGTTCGTATGTTCCTCGAGCGTACAACGGACCGCGCGCGCACAGGGCGGCCGATCGGAAAAAGGTCGTGGATCGCCAGAGGCCTCACCTGCGGCTAGACGAGATCGTCAGCGGAGCACAGGCGGATCTGCGGGGCGAACAGACCCATCACGCGCAGCGCGGCCGCCCCGTCCGCGGGCGTCGATCCCGCGCAGGCGTCCTCGACGACCCGGACGTGCGCCCCCGCATCAGCGGCGGCAAGGGCGGTTGCGATGACGCAGCAGTCCGTCGACACCCCCGTGAGCACGAGCCGCGGAGCCTCGCCCGTCACCGACCGCAGAGCCTCGGTCCACTTCCCGAACGTCGGCACGTCGATCGTCGGGCGCGCGGCAAGGGTCTGCGCGCGCGGCACCAGATCGAACAGCGGATCGTCCGCCGGACGGTCCGCGAACGGCCAGGCCGCGAAGTACGGGTCCCATGAGGTGGGGCGGGTCGACGCCGTGCGGGCCGGTGAGCCCTCCCGCGGTTCGACCGCCCGCGGTGCGGTCGGCAGCCACCGCGTCACGAGGACCCGGTCGCCGAAGTGCGGGGCGATGCGCTCGATCGCGCTCATCGCGGCGTCGAACTCCGGCGACGCCCAGTCCGAGGAGGGGTCGGCGAAAATCGCCTGCGGGTCGATGACCACCAGCCACGCCGCCTCGGCGGCAGTAGGGTCCGGGAATCCGGCGGCAGTGGGGCTCGTCATGGGACAGCCACCTCCTCCTGCGTGCGAATGGTCCGCCGGCGGACGAACCAGGTGACGACGAAGGACAGGACGAGCGCGACGAGGACGCCCAGGTTCGCAGCTGCCCAGGCGCCGTCGTGACCGCCCAGCGGACCCAGCAGGTAGCCCTGCCAGTTGTTCCACGCGGCGTCGTCCGCGAAGCCGTTGACGACCAGACCCCAGCCGATCACGGAGGCGACGACCATCGTCGTGACCGCGGCCCAGTCCACGGATCCGTACCGGCCGGTCGCGTCGAAGAGCGCGGCCTCGTCGTAGGGCCGGCGCCGCGCCAGCACGTCCGCGATGAGGATGCCGGCCCACGAGGCCAGCGGCACCCCCAGCGTGATGAGGAAGGACTGGAAGGGACCGATGAACGACTGGGCGAAGAACACGACCCAGATCGTCGCGACGGTGAGGATCACGCCGTCGATCGCGGCGGCCAACGGGCGGGGGATGTCGATCCCCAGGCTCAGCAGGGTCAGCCCCGACGAGTAGATGCCGAGCACGGCGCCGGACACCAGCGCGAGCACGGCGGTGACGAGGAACGGCAGGAGCGCCCACAGGGGCAGGATGGAGGCGAGCGCACCGACGGGGTCGTCTCCGACGGCCGCGCGGAGACCCTCGTCGGAGCCGGCGAGCAGCAGACCGAAGACGACGAGGATCGCGGGTGCGGCGGATCCGCCGATCGTGTTCCAGAGGACGATCTTCCCGTCCGGGGTGTCGCGGCGCTGGTAGCGGGACCAATCGGCGGCGATGTTGATCCAGCCCAGGCCGAACCCGGTCATCACCATGACGAGCGCGCCGATGACCTGCTGGAGGGACCCGGACGGCTGTTCGAGGACGGCGGACATGTCGATCTGCGGCACCGTGAGGATCATGAAGCCGATCGTCATCGCGCCGGTGAGCCACGTGAGGACCGACTGGAGCTTCATGATCGTGTGGTAGCCCAGCACGGAGGCGGCGACGATGAGGGCCGCGATGACGACGGCCGCGATGACGAGCACCCCGCGGCCGGAGGCGAGCCCCAGGGCGGAGAAGACGGTGGCCGTGGCGAGCACCGCGGAGATCGCGAGCATCGTCTCCCACCCGATGGAGGTGAGCCAGGAGACGATGCCCGGCAGCTTCTGACCGTGCACGCCGAAAGCCGCGCGCGACAGGATCATCGTGGGCGCGCTCCCCCGCTTGCCCGCGATCGCGATGAGCCCGCAGAGTCCGAACGACACGACGATCCCCACGAGCGCGACGGCGGTCGCCTGGAGGAACGAGATGCCGAAGTCCAGGACCCACGAGCCGTAGCTCATTCCGAACACGGACACGTTCGCCGCGAACCACGGCCAGAAGAGGTGGTGGGGCTTCGCGGTGCGCTCGGCCTCCCCGATGATCTCGATGCCCGCGCGCTCGATGAGTGCGGGTGCCGCGGCGGAGGGTGCGGCACGCACGGCGGGATCGGCAAGGTTCACGACGGGATCCGACACAGTCGCCTCCTCTTCTTTCGTCCGGTGGGGTGGGCTGCGCTTGATACTAGCCGGTCCCGGCGTCTTTTTCGCGCTTTCGCGATAAAGATTCAGGCGCGTGCCCGCTTCGCCCGGACACCCACGAAGATTCCGCGCAGGATGAGCGGGATGAGCAGTGCGACCGCCGCCATGGCCGCGCCGATCGCCCCGCGACGGACGTCGGGCGGAACGGGCAGGAGGGTCACCAGCAGACCGGCGTTCAGGACGATGAAGCGGGTCAGGAGGAGGCGGGCGAATTCCGCGTCGACCGCCATGCGGATGGCGGGACCGCCGCCCAGCACGGTCGGGATGAGCTGCGAGAGCGCGCCGGTGAGCAGCTGGAGGGCGAACCCGAGGACGGCGACGGTGGTGATCGGCAGATAGCCGCCTGCGACACCACCCCACGATTCCGCGGTCGCCACGTGGAGTGGGAGGCTCACGAGCAGGACGAGACCCCACGCGAGCGCGCCGGTCGCGAAAAGCGCGGGGGCACGACGGGGCGGTGCGGCCCGGAGGGGCCCGATGAGGCCTCGGCCCCACCAGAGGACTCCGGCCAGGTGCACGACCATGCCCGCGACGGCGAGGCCGCGCAGACCCACGAGTGCGCCCACGATGATGAGCCCCAGCCCGGTGAGGACCACCGGGAGCGCCTGGTGGGCGAGTCCGGCTGCGCGGGGGTCGACACGGGTGCGCAGCATCGTCGGCCAGAACGTCACGAGCGTCCCCATGACCGTGAGGCCCAGCCACCCCACCAGCATCGTGAGGGTGTGGGCGATGAGCAGACGGCCGAACAGGTCACTGGCGGGCCATCGGGCCAGCAGCACCCCGAACACCGCCCCCACGGGCAGGCAGACGGCGGCGGCGAGGTAGTAGCGGACGGTGACCGCGAACCTGCTGGGCAGGGCGACGCGCAGCCGTCTGGCCATCGCGACGCCGTGCCAGGCGACGGCGGCCCCGACGATGACAGCGCCCACGACGACGAGGGACCACAGCCCTGACGGGACGCCGACGACGACGCAGGCGACCCCCACCACCAGTACCGCGAGGCGGACCGTCTGATGTGCCGCCGGATCCA
This sequence comes from Brevibacterium yomogidense, assembly GCF_016107685.1. Taxonomy (GTDB): domain Bacteria; phylum Actinomycetota; class Actinomycetes; order Actinomycetales; family Brevibacteriaceae; genus Brevibacterium; species Brevibacterium yomogidense. The sequence goes on along the minus strand of NZ_JABASY010000002.1, from coordinate 288,307 downwards.
CTGACTCCGGGGTCTTGAGCAGCGCTTGGGCGAAGAAGGTGCTCCACACCAGCACCGCGTGGGTCATCGCGCCCAGGAGCGCCAGGTGCACCATCACCCACGTGGACTCCCGCAGGACCGGCTGGATGAAGGCAGCGACGACCGCCAGCAGCAGCCAGACGACGACGGGGAAGTCGCGCAGGGGCGACGCGCCGCGGCGCGGGCGGGGCGGGCGCGGAGGCCCCACCGGCAGCCTCCCCGGGGAACTGTTCATGAAACCCACTGTAGGAGACTCCTCCCCACCGATGGTCCGGCATTCGGCTGTCCCACCATGAGGTGCTGAGCTTGAATCCCAGCGGCTGATCAGGTTTCCATGAGACCACGAGCACATGACAGCGATCCCCGTTCAGGGGGCCGCGCAGACGCAGACTCCTCAGGACGGAAGGGACACGATGGCAGACGCCACCCCGTTCAGCGCTTACCTGGCCGGCACTCCGACGGAACAGGCCGGACACCTCGCTCGCGTCGCAGACCTGGCACGCGAGCATCCGGACAACCCGATCGGCCTCACCCTGATCCTCGAGCAGCTGGAGACGATGTCGGCGGAGGAGCCGCTCGCCGTCAGCAGGGCCTGACCCACTCCGACCCACCCCGTCCCACTCCGACCCGCTCCGAGCCACGCAACCATCCGAGAGGAGGGCTCATGCGCGACGACCGGAGACCCGACCGGGACGATGACCCCGAGTCCCGCAGGGAACGGAAATGGATCCCCACGTGGTGGGCACAGGACGGCCACAACTACATGCCGCGGTTCGGCTGGACATGGGTCGTCCTCGTCCTCGTCGGGATCGCGATCGTCGTGATCAGCTCCCTCCTCTAGAGAGGATCCGAGGAGTACGCCTCAGTCGGCCTGAGCGACGGTTCAGTCGGCGTACGTGACGACGAAAAGGCCCCCTCACCTGTTTTCGCAGGTGAGGGGGCCTTTCGTGTCGTGTCGGGATGACAGGATTTGAACCTGCGACCCTCTGCTCCCAAAGCAGATGCGCTACCAAGCTGCGCTACATCCCGTGACGTCGTCATCCTAGCCCAGGTGGGGAGCCTTCTGCACCACGGCCCACGCCAGCGAGTCGCCCGCACTGCCGACCGGCGTCGTTTTGCGCGGCCGGACGGATTCGTCTAGTGTTGTGCCCTGTTCGGGGATGTAGCTCAATGGTAGAGCCTCAGTCTTCCAAACTGATGGTGCGGGTTCGATTCCCGTCATCCCCTCCGACACGGAAGCCGCTGGTGCCAGCGGCTTCCGTCATTCACGAACCGGCCTCGCGAGGCTCCCTGCGCCTCCGGGATCGTAGGCTGAGTGCATGGACGCCGCCGCCTCTCGGGAGAACACACCGTCTCCTGTCCTCGGTCCGCCCGTACCGCTGCCCACCGTGAGCACGGGTGGTCTTGCCGCCGCACTCGTCGCCGCCGCAGCGGTGCTCCTCTTCGGCCTCCTCACCCCGTGGGGCTACGTGCCCCTCCTCGCGGGCGTGGGGCTGGGCCTCCTCGCGTCGCGTCCGCTGGGTCGGGACCTCGGGCTCATCGCCCTGGGGCTCGCCATCGTGGACACGATCTCCGTCGCGGCGGATATCTCGTGGCCCCATTTCTTCCTCATGGGCGCCGTGCTGAGCGCTGCGGTCGTCGTGCCGTACGCTCTCCACCGCACAGTGCTGCGCGATGACGCGATCCGCTATCCGCGCCGTCGCGGACAGCCCTGGTCTGTGTTGGAGTGGGGGTGGCTGGTCTTCGTCCTCCTCGCCGCCTGGTTCATCCTGCCGCGGTACTTCATCCACTCCGGCGCCTACCTCAACTGGCCCGCCGTGGAATCCCCCAGTGAGATCGGGCGGCTCTTCATCGGCGTGAACGCGGTGGGGATCTGGGACGAGCTGTTCTTCATCTGCATGATCTTCACCCTTCTGCGGCGCCACTTCCCGTTCTGGACGGCGAACGTCCTCACGTCGGTCATCTTCGTGAGCTTCCTGTGGGAGCTGGGCTACCGGTCCTGGGGGCCGCTGCTCACGATCCCGTTCGCACTCGTCCAGGCCGTCGTCTTCACGAAGTCGCGCTCCCTTCCGTACACGATCACGGTCCACCTGCTCTTCGACTTCATCGTGTTCTGCTCGATCGTCCACGCGCACCATCCTCAGTGGCTGCCGTTCTTCTGGTACTGACAGTCATGTCCGAAATCCGCTAGCCGGGCCCGCCGGCCCATGCTTGACTGGAGGTATGAAGACGACAGCGCGGGACACGGCGCGCACCTCGGCGGTCACCGTCGCGCCCACCGCACCCGTGTGCGCGGAGGGCGATGCGGGGTTCGCGGAGCGCTACCGGGCGATCAGTGCGCGTGACGCCCGCTTCGACGGCCAGTTCGTCACCGGGGTCACATCGACGGGCATCTACTGCCGGCCGTCCTGCCCGGCGCTCACGCCGAAGCCGGGCAACGTCGTCTTCCTCCTCACCTCAGCCGCCGCGCACGAGGCGGGCTTCCGCGCGTGCCGCCGCTGCCTCCCGGGGGCAGTCCCCGGCACGCCCGCCTGGAACCTCCGCAGCGACGTTGCCGCGCGGACGATGCGGCTCATCGGCGACGGCGTCGTGGACCGGGAGGGTGTCGCCGGACTCGCGAGGCAGCTGGGCTTCACACCGCGACACCTCACCCGCCTCCTCACGGCTGAGCTGGGCGCAGGGCCCCTCGCCCTGGCCCGCGCCCACCGCGCACAGACGGCCCGCACCCTGGCGACGGCGACGGACCTGCCGCTGGCCGACATCGCCTTCGCCGCCGGATTCGGCTCCATCCGGCAGTTCAACGACACGATCCGTGCGGTCTTCGACATCACGCCCGGGGAGCTGCGTGCACGCCGCAGGCGGCCCCGGGGCGCCACGCCCTCCCAGTCCACGCAGTCTGACCAGCCCGCCGCGCCAGATCAGCCCACAGCAGCGTCGTCCGTCCGCCTGTCCGTGGACCTGCCGGTGCGGGAGCCGTTCGATGCGCCGGGGACCTTCGGCTTCCTCGCGGTCCGCGCCATCCCGGGAGTCGAGGTCGCGGACCTCACCGACCCCGCGCAGCTCCGCTATGCACGCACCCTGTCCCTGCCGCACGGGCCCGCCGTCGCCGAGGTCGTCGCCACCGCCCAGCCCGCACCACCCCACGCTCGTTGGACGGTGCGTGCGCATCTCGCCGTCACGTCGCTGGCGGACGTCCCCACAGTGATCAGCCGTCTGCGGCGGATGCTCGACCTCGACGCGGATCCGACCGCCGCAGACGCCGTCCTGGCCGAGGATCCGCTGCTGGCTCCCCTGGTCTCCGCGGTACCGGGGGTGCGCGTCCCCGGTGCCGTCGATCCGCACGAACTCGTCGTGCGCGCCGTGATCGGGCAGCAGATCTCCGTCGCAGCCGCCCGCACGCATCTGGGCAGGCTCGCCTCCCACGCGGGGACTCCCGTCGACACCGCGGCGCCCGGTCTCACAACCCTCTTCCCGACGCCTGCGCAGATCGCCGAGGCCGTCCTCCCCGTCCCCGCGGAGACGCCCCTGGACCCTGCCCGCCCGCTGCGGCTGCCACGACGGTCGCTCGCGACGATCCACTCCCTCGCCACTGCCCTGTCGGATGGCACGCTCACCCTCCACGTCGGCATGGAAGCCGCTGAGATGCGTTCGGCACTCGTCACCCGGCCGGGGATCGGCCCGTGGACCGCCGCATACGTCACGATGCGCATGTTGGGCGATCCCGACGTCTGGCTGCCCGGCGACGCCGCACTCGCAGCCGCCAGCCGCTCCCTGCGGTTCACGGATGACCTCGACGAGCGCTCCGCCCGCTGGTCCCCGTGGCGCTCCTACGCCGTCGTCCGGCTGTGGCGCACCAACGCCGACCCCGGACCTTCGGCCCCCTCGCCCACGGCTCCCCCACGAAAGGACTCGCGATGAACTCGCGCAGCGCGCTCGCCACCACGATCGACACCCCGGACGGCCCGTTCACCGCCGTCGTGTCCGATCACTCCGTGCTCGCCTCCGGTTGGACGGCCGACCCGGATGCCCTCGTCGCCCTCGTCCACCCCTCGCTGCGGCCGACGGCCATCACGACAGGCGCGGCAGGGTCGACCGACGGGATGCAAGCCGTCGCCGCCTCCGCCGCCGAGGCCGTCCGCGGCTACTACGCAGGTGACCTCGCCGCCCCGGCCCGGGTCCCCGTGGTCCAGCAGTCCGGTGAGTTCCGCACGCACGCGTGGGACGTCCTGCGGGAGGTACCCGCCGGGTCGGTCCTCACGTACACCGAGTACGCCGAGGCCGCCGGCCGGCCCGCAGCCGTCCGCGCCGCAGCAGGGGCGTGCGCTCTCAACGCCGCGGCGCTCTTCGTCCCGTGCCACAGGATCGTCCGCACGGACGGCTCACTGGGAGGCTTCCGCTACGGGTTGGACATCAAGCTGAGCCTGCTCACGCGGGAGGGCGCGTAAGTCCGCTCCCGCGCGAGCCCACGGCACGCGCCTCCCGCTCAGCGTCCTTCGTAGTCCCCGATCTGGCGGATCCGACGCGTGTGGCGATCGTCGCCGCTGTACGGGGTCGCGATGAAGGCGTCGACGATCGCGAGCGCCTCCTCCTCTTCGTGCTGGCGTGCGCCCACAGACACGAGCCACGCGTCGTTGTGCTCACGGGCGAGCTTCGCGATGTCCGTGTTCCACGCCAGGGCGCAACGGGCCCCTTTCACCTTGTTCGCCGCGATCTGCTCGCCGTTGCCGGACCCGCCGATGACGACTCCCAGTGCGTCGGTGCCGGTGCCGCGGGCGGCGACCACGGCCTCGGCGGCGGCGATGCAGAACGACGGGTAGTCGTCCAGCGCGTCGTACTCCAGCGCCCCGTGGTCGACGACGTCGTGTCCTGCGGCTGTGAGGTGCTCCTTGAGCGCCTCCTTGAAGTCGTATCCGGCGTGGTCGGTGCCCAGGTGGATCTCCATGGCGGTCCTTTCGGTCAGGGGGTCAGGCGAGGTGGTGAGTGAGGATGGTGAGTGAGGGTCGGCCGACACCGGTAGGGCACAGCCTCGGTCAGTCGAAGATCGGACCGGTCGTGCGGGTGCGCTTGAGCTCGTAGAAGCCGGGGATGCTCGCGGCGGCGTACACGCCGTCGTACAGGCGACCGGCGTCCTCGCCCTTGGGCGCGGGCGAGATGACGGGACCGAAGAACGCCACATCGCCGACCGCGACGACCGGGGTGCCCACGTCCTCACCGACCTTCGAGATCCCCTCGTGGTGGGACTCGCGCAGCTGCGCGTCGTACGCGTCAGAATCCGCGGCCTCGAGCAGGCTCGCCGGAAGACCGACCTCGTCGAGCGCCTCCGCGACCGCCTTCATCCAGTCCTTCTCCTCGCCGGGGTGGATACGGGTGCCGATCGCGGTGTAGAGGTCACGGAGGACGCTCTCGCCGTGCTCCACGCGCGCCGCTGTGATGACACGCGCGGGCTTGATCGCCTCCGCCATCGACTCCCTGTAATCGTCCGGCAGGTCCTCGTTGCCCTCATTGAGGACGGAGAGGCTCATCTGGTGGAAGACCACCTCGACGTCACGAACCTTCTCCACCTCGAGCGCCCAGCGCGACGTCATCCACGCCCACGGGCAGATCGGGTCGAACCAGAAATCCAGAGTCTCAGCGGCCACAGTCCCCTCCCAGAGGATCGATCGATTGCTTGTCCCTCCAGCCTACGCGTGCCCACCGCGCATGGCTCCTTGCATGACAGAATGAGTGCGACACGGACACAGTTGCAGCCGTCGACCGGAGGACCGAATGCCCCAGCACAATCTCACCCGCGCAGAAGCACGCGACCGCGCGGCGTCTCTGAATGTGCGCTCCTACGATGTCACCCTCGTCCTCGACGGGAAGGGGCCGACCTTCCGCTCCGTCACGACGGTGGCGTTCTCCTCCGCCACCCGCGACGGGACGTTCATCGACGCGATCTGCGACCGGGTCGACCGGCTCGTCCTCAACGGCGAGGAGCTGGAGCCGGAGCAGTTCGTCACGGATGGCAGGATCACCCTGTCGCACCTGGCGGAGGACAACGTCCTCACCGTCGACGGCCAGTTCTCCTACATGAACACCGGCGAGGGGATGCACCGCTTCCTCGACCCGGTCGACGGCGAGACCTACCTCTACACCCAGTTCGAGGTGCCAGACGCCCGCCGCGTCTTCGCGGTGTTCGAGCAGCCGGACCTCAAGGCGTCCTTCACGTTCACCGTCTTGGCACCGTCGCACTGGACTGTCGTGAGCAACTCCCCCACGCCCCACGCGGACGAAGCCGGGCAGCACTCGCTCACCCAGGGGCTGGGCATCGACGGGACCGGACTGTCCGTGTGGCAGTTCGCGCCCACGGCCCGGATCTCGAGCTACATCACCGCCATCATCGCCGGACCGTATTCGTCGGTCCACTCCTCCCTCACGAGTGCGGACGGCGCCGAGGTGCCACTGGGCGTCTACTGCCGCGCCTCCCTGGCCGAGCACCTCGACGCGGAGCGCCTCTTCGCGCTCACCCGCGCCGGCTTCTCCTTCTTCGAATCGCAGTTCGGGGTGCCCTACCCGTTCGAGAAGTACGACCAGCTGTTCGTCCCGGAGTTCAACGCGGGCGCGATGGAGAACGCGGGGGCCGTCACGTTCCTCGAGAACTACGTCTTCCGCTCCCGCCCCACCCGCGCGATGGTCGAACGGCGTGCCGTGACGATCCTCCACGAGCTGGCCCACATGTGGTTCGGCAACCTCGTGACGATGCGCTGGTGGAACGACCTGTGGCTGAATGAGTCGTTCGCGGAGTTCATGTCGACGCTCGCCGCGGCGGAGGCCACCGAGTTCACGGACGCCTGGACCACGTTCGCCACGCTGGAGAAGTCGTGGGCCTACCGGCAGGACCAGCTGCCGTCGACCCATCCGATCGTCGCGCAGATCGAGGACCTCGAGGACGTCGAGGTGAACTTCGACGGCATCACCTACGCGAAGGGTGCCGCGGTCCTGGGTGCGCTCGTCGCCTACGTGGGGCGTGACGAGTTCTTCACGGGGCTGCGCAGCTACTTCCACGAGCACGCGTGGGCGAACACGGAGCTGAGCGACCTGCTCCGCCCCCTGGAGGAGGCGTCCGGCCGCGACCTCCGTGCATGGTCGCAGCTGTGGCTCGAGGAGTCCGGGGTCAACATCATCCGAGCTCTGCCCGTCCGCGACGCCGCCGGGTCTCTCACGTCACTCACCCTCACGCAGGAGCCGCACGTCATCCCCGGGCAGCCCGTCCCCAGCCTCCGCCCCCACCGCGTGGGCGTCGGCTTCTACCGTCTGGGCGAAGACGGCCGGTTCGTCCGGCTGGCGTCCGTGGACACGGACCTGGACGGCGAGGCCGTCGACGTCCCGCTGCCGGAAGGAGCCTCCGCCGCCGAGGTCGTCGTCCCCAACCACAGCGACCTCACCTACGCGAAGATCCGGTTGGACGAGGGCTCGCTCGAGCAGGTGCTCGCCCACATCGGCGGCTTCGACGATTCGCTCACCCAGCTGGTCGTCCTGTCCTCGATCTGGGACATGGTGCGCGATGGTGAGCTCGCGGCCGCCCACTACGTCGAACTGCTCCACGACCACCTGCCGGCGATCACGCACTCCTCCGGCCTGCTCGTCCAGCTGCGCCAGCTGACCACGGCACTCGACTGCTACGTGCCGCACACGCGGCGGAAAGCGCTGCGCACCCGCATCGCCGACCGGCTGTGGGAGCTGTGCGTCGGTGCGGACACCGTTCCGGCAGGGTCGGACCAGCAGCTGCAGCTCTTCCAGGCGTTCTGCCGCCACGCCTCGGCCGATTCCCACTGGGACCGGCTCGAGGAGGTGCTGTCCGCTCACGAGACCGGCGCGCCGGCCGTTCCGGGCCTGACCGTCGACACGGACCTCGCGTGGACCGTCGTCACCGCGCTCGCCGCCGGCGGACGCTGGTCCGCCGCACAGATCGCCGAACATCTGCGCACCGACGACACCGCCGCCGGACAGCGCGCAGCGGCCGCGGCGACCGCGGCCCGATCCACGTCGGAAGCGAAGACCCGGGCGTTCCTGGACCTCGTGGACGACCGCTCGCTGCCCAACGCGATGATCGGTGCGATCACCCAGGGCTTCGCCCGCGGCATCGAGCACGACGATGGGACTCTGATCGCCGCCGAATCCCCACTCACCGACTTCTCCCGTGAGTACTTCGACAGAGTCACCGGGTGGTGGGAATCACGCACGCTCGAGATCGCGCAGTCCCTCACCCTCGGGCTCTACCCACCGGCGTCGGAACGCACCGCCCGGGCGACGGAGACGTGGATCGAGACGCACCCCAAGGCGCCCAAGGGACTCCTGCGACTCATGCGGGAGAACCTCGACACGACACTGCGCGCACTCCGCGCACAGACAGTCGGGATGGGCGATGGAGCGTCTCCTCAGACACCGGAGGATTCTTGAGTGCGTCGTCCAGGAACCGGAGTTAGCCTCGGGTCCGTATGCTTGCATCACCTCTCCTCCACACCATTCCGTCGCTGCTGACCGGGAACGCCCTGAGCATCCTGGCCTCCACGCAGACGGACACCGCCACGGAACCGGCTGAGAGCGCCGCCCCGACGGACGCGGCGACGACCCCGCCCTCACCGAGCGCCTCGCCGGTGACCGTCGACGACGTGCAGCGCAGTGTCGAGAAGTCCGCGTCCTCCGGTCTGGAATTCCTCACCGGACCCGGACTCCGCATCGCCTTCATCGTCGTCGTCGCGATCATCATCACGTTCGTGGCGCGCCGGCTCATCCACCGCTTCGCCCAGTCGATCGCCGACGGCCACACGAAGCGCGGTCGCCGCTCCTCCTCCAGCAGCAGCCGCGCACATTCGGGCGCCGCGGACGCTGCGGCCCGCACCCGGCGCGCGCAGCGCTCCACGACCGTCGGATCGCTCCTGAAATCCATCGCGGTCATCATCATCTGGGTCCTCACGACGCTCATGATCCTGCAGGAGCTGGGATTCGACCTCGCCCCGCTGCTCGCGTCGGCCGGCATCGCGGGCATCGCGCTGGGCTTCGGGGCTCAGACTCTCGTGAAGGACTACCTCGCAGGCTTCTTCATCGTCATCGAGGACCAGTACGGGATCGGCGACGTCATCGACGTGGGCGAAGCGATCGGCACTGTCGAAGAGGTGGGGCTGCGCACCACGAAGGTCCGCAGCCTGGACGGCACCCTGTGGCACGTGCGCAACGGCGAGATCCTGCGGGTGGGCAACTTCTCCCAGGGCTTCGGCAACGCTCTGCTCGACCTCCCGTTCCCGTACGACGCGGACGAGGACACCGTCACGACGATCATCAACGATTCCGCGGACGCACTGCGGGCGTTCCCGGAGTACGACGACGCGATGCTCGAGACACCCACCATCATGGGGGTGCAGGAGATCTCCGGCGAGGCCGTCACAATCCGTGTGACGATCAAGACGAAGCCCGGCGAGCAGTTCGGGGTGGGGCGCGCGTTCCGCGGCGAGTTCAAGCAGCACATGGCCGCGCACGGCCTGTCGGTACCGTGGAGCCAGGCCGTCATCCGGACGATGCCTGAACCGTCGGCCGCCACCGCCACACGCAAGGCGGCCGAACGTGCCGCTGACACCGCCGATACCTCCGAGGAGTCCACCACATGACCGCGTCCCGCCCCCTCATCCCTGTCGGCAGACCGTCGAGCGTCTTCGACTCCGTCGGCGGACACGAGACATTCACCGCTCTCGTCGACGCGTTCTACGACGGCGTCGCCCAGGACGAAGAGCTCATCGCGATGTATCCCGAAGGGCTCGAGCTGGACGGCGCGAAATGGCGCCTGCAGGCCTTCCTCGAGCAGTACTTCGGGGGACCCACCACGTACTCCGAGCAGCGCGGTCACCCGCGCCTGCGCATGCGGCACGCACCGTTCCCCGTCACCTTCGACGCGCGCGACCGCTGGCTCACCCACATGCGCGCAGCACTGGACGCCGTCGCGCTGCCGCCCATGTACGACGAACTCATGTGGGACTACTTCCAGCGCGCCGCCACCGCGATGGTGAACACCGGAGACGGCGACCGTCAGCCGCCCGGCCCCCTCCTCTGAGGGCTCGTCCCACTGAGGGGCCTCCTCATCGGATGAGGACGTGACCCGCCGGCAGGCTCAGGCGGGTCCACACGCCGCAGCGCAGGACGTGCGCCGCCCCTGTGGCGGGGAGGAAACCCAGCGTGTAGAGGCCGAAAGCGGCACCGGCCGGGATCGGCTGGGAATGCTCGACGTCCGACGACGCCGGGATGAACCCCACCTCGAGTGCCGTGCGGGACCAGACCTGCCGCCTCAGCGCGTCCACCGCATGGGACCCCGCGTTCTCCGGTGTCCCCTTCGCCACCTCTTCGATCCCCGCTTCCGCCACGCCCCGCAGCGAATCGGCGCTCACGGTGCCCAGCGGCTCCCAGGGGCCCCTCGGAGGTGAGATGCCGGTCCACGGGACCCGCACCTCGGCGGGAGGGACGGAGACCCCCGGGGCGGTCCCGTCACCCTCCCCCACGGTGTCCGCACCCGAGTGCTGCGCATCAGCGCTGAGATCGGACAGCACGTCGAACGGCTTCTGCTCTGCATCGATCCGGGCGAAGCGGTCCAGCAGCGCCCGGGCTTCGACGACGACGTCCAGGCCGTCCATCGACAGGTTTCTAAGCCGCAGCATGCGCATCCCCAGCACCAGCGGCATGCTGTCGCTCAGCCCCTGCGGGTGCAGGGGTGCGACGGTGAGCACGAGGACGTCCTTGGTCACGGCCAGACGGATCGCCGCATCCGCGTCGGTGTGGAGGGCGCGCGCGACGAATGTGCGCCAATCCGTGAGGGCCGACCTCTCCGCCGGAATCAGCATCCCGTCAGACATGGCGCAGCCTCACGGGTGCGGACACCGCGGCCTCGATCTCCGCGCGCTCGTCGTCGCGGATGCGCCGGGCCCGCCCGGTGGCGGAGTCGACGAAGACCACCTCCGTCTCCGCAACCGTGTACGCCGCGGCGCCGTCGGGCTCCGCGATGACGTAGCCCACCGTCATCGACGCGGGAGACACCCCGGACACCACGCAGTCGACGGCGAGGGGGCCCTCCCGGTACGGGATGGGCGTGCGGTATTCGATGCGGTGCGAGAGCACCAGGAGATCCGTGTCCGCGCTCGCACGGCCCAGCACGTCCGGCAGGCCGTCGCCCAGGACTGTACGACCCGCGCCCGGCACCACCACGTTCGGTGCGTCCCGCGCAGCCGTGGGTGACCCGAACACGCGGACGCGGGCCTCTTCGAGTACCCGCAGCTGCGTCACGTTGTTCACGTGGCCGTACGCGTCCATGTCACCCCAGCGCAGCTCGATGAGCACCCGGGTGAACGCACCGGGGATGAGGGGGTTCGTGAGTGGCGCAGACGTCTGATCCATAGGCTCCATCCTGCCATCCGCGCCGCTCACATGACGCACCGCGACACAGAGCGGTCGTCCTGAACGCACGATCAGTACCGGAGGTAGGATCGGTCACTGCACAGGATTGGCCAGCGGCCTGGCCGCGAGGAGGGGAACGTGGACGTAGACGCGAACATCGACGAACTGCAGCGGGTGCTGGACCTGCGCCGGCTCGACACGCCGGGGGTCGGTGGCGAAGAGCACAATTTCCAGGGATGGAACCAGCCCAAGCCGGGCGACCGGCTGTTCGGCGGGCAGGTGCTGTCGCAGTGCGTCATCGCCACATCCGCGACCGTGGCCGATGACCGGCCGATCCACTCCTTCCACGGATACTTCCTGCGGGCCGGCTCCGTCTTCTCCGACCTCACGTTCGGTGTCGACGTCCTGCGGGACGGTGGGTCGTTCTCCGCCCGTCGCGTGCAGGCCTACCAGGACGGCCAGCCGATCTTCACGGGTATGGCGTCGTTCCAGCGCGACGAGGACGGCCTCGACTACCAGGACACGATGCCCGAAGACGTGCCGCCGCCGGAAGAACTGCCCTCCCTCACGGAGCAGCTGGCGGGGATCGACCATCCCCTGCTCAAGGGGTGGGTGTTCAAGCGCCCCTTCGAGATCCGACCCGTCGAACCGGCCATCCAGGCGACGTTCCAGGGTGAGCGCAAGGCCAGCGAGATGTTCTGGGTCAAGACGGTCGCCCCGTTCGGCCACGACCGCGTGCGCAATGCCGCTGCGCTGGCGTACGTGTCGGACTACAACCTCCTCGAACCGACACTGCGCGTCCACGGCATCCCCTGGTACACGCCGGAGCTGCGGATGGCGAGCCTCGACCACTCGATGTGGTGGCATTCCGCGTTCGACTTCGACGACTGGCTGCTGTTCGACCTCACGGGACCGAGGTCCAACAACGGCCGCGCCCTGGGGACCGCACGTGTGCACGCGCGCGACGGACGGCTCGTCGCCCACGCGACCCAGCAGGGCATGGTCCGCCTCAAACGCAGCTGAGCACGTCTGGCCGAATGACGGAAGGGGCTCCCCCTGGGGAGCCCCTTCCGTCATTCGGCGGTGCGCACGTGCTGTGCGCCGCGCCTGTGTGAGATCAGTCGCGCGTGAGGCGGCGGTGCGTCATCCGGTGAGGACGTGCGGCGTCCTCACCCAGGCGCTCCACCTTGTTCTTCTCGTACGAGTCGAAGTTGCCCTCGAACCAGTACCAGGCCGCCGGGTTCTCCTCCGTGCCCTCCCACGCGAGGATGTGCGTGGCGACACGGTCCAGGAACCACCGGTCGTGCGACACGACCACGGCGCAGCCGGGGAATTCGAGCAGCGCGTTCTCCAGCGATCCCAGCGTCTCGACGTCCAGGTCGTTCGTCGGCTCATCGAGGAGCAGCAGGTTGCCGCCCTGCTTGAGGGTGAGCGCCAGGTTGAGGCGGTTGCGCTCACCGCCGGACAGCACGCCGGCCTTCTTCTGCTGGTCCGGCCCCTTGAAGCCGAACGCGGACACGTAGGCGCGCGACGGCATCTCGACGTTGCCCACCTGGATGAAGTCGAGTCCGTCGGAGACGACGTCCCACAGCGACTTCTCCGGGTCGATGCCGCCACGCGACTGATCGACGTAGGAGATCTTGACGGAGTCGCCGATCTTGAGTTCGCCGCCGTCCAGCTGCTCCATGCCGACGATCGTCTTGAAGAGCGTCGACTTGCCGACACCGTTCGGTCCGATGACACCCACGATGCCGTTCGGGGGAAGCGAGAACGACAGGCCGTCGATCAGCTTGCGCCCGTCGAAGCCCTTCTGCAGGTTGTCCGCTTCGATGACCAGATTGCCCAGGCGGGGGCCCGGCGGGATCTGGATCTCTTCGAAGTCCAGCTTCCTGGTCTTCTCCGCTTCTGCGGCCATCTCCTCGTAGCGGGCGAGGCGGGCCTTCGACTTCGTCTGCCGTGCCTTCGCGTTCGACCGGACCCACTCGAGCTCCTCCTTGAGGCGCTTCTGCAGCTTCTGGTCCTTCTTGCCGGCGACCTGGAGACGCTCCTGCTTCTTCTCCAGGTACGTCGAGTAGTTGCCTTCGTAGGGGTAGAGGTGACCGCGGTCGACCTCTGCGATCCATTCCGCGACGTGGTCCAGGAAGTACCTATCGTGGGTGATCGCGATGACGGCGCCGGGGTAGCTGGACAGGTGCTGCTCCAGCCAGAGGACGGATTCAGCGTCCAGGTGGTTGGTGGGCTCATCGAGGAGCAGGAGGTCCGGCTTCTCGAGGAGCAGCTTGCACAGTGCCACACGGCGGCGCTCACCACCGGACAGGTGGGTCACCGCTTCATCGCCGGGAGGGCAGCGCAGTGCGTCCATCGCCTGTTCGAGCTGCGAGTCGAGGTCCCACGCGTCGGCGTTGTCGATCGCTTCCTGGAGCTTGCCCATCTCTCCCATGAGCGCATCGAAGTCCGCGTCCGGGTTCGACATCTCCTCAGAGATCTCGTTGAACCGGTCGAGCTTGCCCTTGATGTCGCTCACGGCTTCTTCGACGTTCCCGCGGACGGTCTTCTCCTCGTTGAGAGGAGGCTCCTGCAGGAGGATGCCGACCGAGTAGCCGGGGCTCAGCCGTGCTTCGCCGTTCGACGGGTGTTCGAGACCCGCCATGATCTTGAGGATGGTGGATTTGCCGGCGCCGTTGGGGCCGACCATGCCGATCTTCGCTCCGGGATAGAACGACATCGACACATCGTCGAGGATGACTTTGTCACCGTGCGCTTTGCGCGCCTTGTGCATGGTGTAAATGAACTCTGCCATAGTGTCTCCCAGCCTATAGCGCAGGCTGGCCTACGACCATTCCACCGGAGGCGTCCCCCGTCACCTTCGATGACTGCGGCAGTCAGTTGCCGCCGAGGCCCGCGTCACCGGGTTCGTCACCGGCGCCGCCCCCTTCACCGCCGGAACCGCCCGAATCACCGCCGTCTCCCGCACCACCGGGTCCGTCGTCGCCGGAACCTCCGCCACCGTCCTCCGACGGTCGGGAGAAGTCCTCTCCGGGGATGTGCCCGGCACCGTTGTCCTCGGCACCGTCCTCACGCGGCTCCCCGCTGGGCTCCGCGGCTCCCTCCGGACGGTCGACACCGCCGTACAGGCAGGTGCCGGTCGACTCCGAGGGCGGCATGAGGTGTGCCATCACGTCGCCTTCACGGATCTCACCGACGATGCAGCCTTCGTCCACCAGCACCGCGAACATCTTCGAGGACACCCCGGTGGACAGCGGGGTGTCGTCCTGCGTCGCCTCGAGCTGGTCCGCTTCGTAGCCCGCGTCCATGAGCGTGTCGAAGAGCTCTTCGGACGTCGGCAGGGATTCCGCGTCGCCCAGCAGGGGTTCCAGGACAGCCGTGACGTCATCGACGATCGCGGGCTCCTCGGATTCCACGACCGTCGGTTCGGACGGCTCCTTGTCCAGGAACGAGCACCCGGTCAGGAGCACTGCGACAGACCCCGTGAGGGCTGCGAGTCGACGGGTCGCGACGGGTCGACGGGGCACTGTGACCATGCGGGTCCTTCCGGTGAGCGGTTTCGCGCGTCCCACTCTAGCGGGGCACACCCGCCGCCACGACTCGCGGCTCCCAGCACGCGACGCGGTCACGAAGCTCCTCACACACGTGGGTGCTCCGCCGGCCGCACGGGACCGCCCCGCCGCGTCAGAAGGGCGCCTCGGCAGGTTCTTTCGTCGCCGCACCTTCGTCCGCGTCCGATCCGGACGCTTCCCCGTCCAGATCGGCCGTCGACGTGCTCTCGGTGCTGTCCGTCTCCTCCGCTGGCGGAGGCACGGTTGCGGACTCGGAGAAGCCGCCGCCGGACGCGGTGCCGCGAGCTTCGGCCGGAGCACCCAGCTTTCCCCATGCGCCATTCCGCCTGTCCGCTCCGCTCGTCCCCGACCCGTCGCCGGCCTCGGGGTCCGGTGTGTCAGGGATGAGCGCACTCGACCTCATGTACTTCGACACCCCGAACAGCAGATTGGGTCCCACGACGTCCGCGATGATCGTCCCACTGGTCCCGGTCCGTCCGTCCTTCTCCCAGTCGCGCATCCGCAGCTCGCCCACCACGATGATGCTGTCCCCCTTGCGCACGGAGAACGCGAGGTTCCGTGCAAGAGCCCCGTATGCGCTCACATCGAACCAGCTCACTCCCCGGTTGACGACCTCCCCTGTCGCACCGTTGAAGTAGTCGTGATTCACTGCGATGCGCACGTTCGCCCACGAGCGGCCGTCGTCGAATGCTCCCGATCGCGGATCCTGGCCGGCTGTTCCGATGAAGACGTTCGTGATCTTCATGTCACTCCCCTTCCACGCACTGGATGGGGCTCTCCCACCCACGTGATGGATCCGAGTCCATTCCGAGGGCGGAGACCGTTCAACGGGCCGGCGAGCGCTGTGGAAACGACTGCGGTGCGCACACAGACCGTGTGCGCACCGCAGTGCCGACGCGTCCTCCCGCTGTGACGCGGGGAGAGGATCAGTGGGCTGCCGTCAGCGCAGACCGTCGTGGATGCGCCGGTGTTCTTCGACGACCGCGGTGATCGGGTCGAGGAAGGCGCTCTCCGCCGTCGATCTCACGGCTTCGTGCAGGCGTTCGGTGATGGTGCCCGCCGCATCGACGGCGCCCTTCTGCCGCTTGCTCGACGCCCACGCGGAGACCACGAAGGAACCGATGACTCCCCCGATCAGGAGGACAGCCGGTGCGATCCACAGGACGGGGTTCGGGTCGAACCCCACTCCCACGATCGCGAGGATCTGCACGACCAGCCAGGTGAGGCCCAAGCAGGTCGCGACGAAGAACAGTACCTGGAGGATGCCCGCCAGCGTCCACCAGCCCGGCTGGGGCCTGGGGACGTCGACCGCCGTGATCGCACGGTCCAGGTTCTCCGACAGCGCTTCCGCGCTGGCGCGCTCCTCCTTCGCGACCCGGTTCCGCCAGACGGACGGCATGCCGGACACGGCGGAGTCGACGAGGTCGTGGGCGGCCAGGCTCACTCGGGCCCTCTGCGCACGGGTGACCTCCGGTGCGCCCGCACGGACCAGGTCGTCACGATCCGCACCGTGCTTCGCGCCCAGCGGATCCGCCTTCGAACGCTGCATCCAGGCGAACACGGGATACGCAGTGCGCTTGTATGCGCGGCGCAGGTAGTCGTCGTGGACGGTCTGGGCGATCGCATCGACGCCCGCGGCGTCCGTCATCGCACCGACCAGTTCCTGTGCACCCTGGATATCCGCGATCCCGTGGGGCGGCTCGCCGATCTCCTCGAGGACACGTGCGTTCGCCGTCCGCACGTCGGCCAGCAGGCGCTCCGTCACCGCCTGCTTCGCTGCGATCGTCTCCGACAGGATGTCGCGCAGTCCCGGCACGCCTTCACGAGTGACAGCGGAGGCGGGGCGGACACGGGCGTCGACGAGTCCGTCGGCGGCCAGGAGGGAGGCGAAGTGATCGACCGCAGCCGGACGATCGTCCGAGGCGATCCGATCGATCTGATTGAGGACGAAGACCATCGCAGTGCTGTGCTCCGCGAACGCGGCGAGATAGCCCGTGTGCAGGGAGTAGTCGGCGTATTTCTGCGGGTCGACCACCCAGAAGACGACGTCGACCAGACCGACCATGCGGTCCGATTCCACGCGATGCTCCACTGCGGTCGAATCATGGTCGGGAAGGTCGATGAGGATGAGCCCGTGCAGCGCGGACTGGTCGTCGCCGTCCAGCGCCGATTCCCGCCAGGAGCGGTTCTCGACCGGCACCTCCAGCCAGTCGAGGATCTCCTCGCCGCCCGTGCCCCACACGCACGCGGTCGGCTTCGACGTGGTGGGGCGGCGCACCCCAACCCGGGCGATCTCCAGACCTGCGACCGCGTTGAAGAGCGACGATTTTCCGGACCCCGTCGAACCGGCGAACGCGACGACGGTGTGGTCCTCCCCCAGTCGCATGCGTTCGTCGACGCGCGCCAGGAGCTCACGGGCATCGGTGACCACCTCGGGGCGAAGGGTGTCCTCCCCGTGATCCAGCGCGTAGCGCAGTCCGTCGGTGAGCCGTGAGAGTTCCACGTGCGCCGGATCCGCGTGCGCCGCGGGGGACGCAGGTGTCGACACGTCAGTCATCCCAGTGCCTCCTCAAGTCTGTGGCCGCTCGACCGCAGGGTGCCCGCCTGCCGGGGCGGCACCTCGGCGGCGGTGAGCGCTGCATCGAACGGGGTGCGGCAGGACAGGACGAGCGACTGCGCCGAATCGAGGAGGCGCGTGCGCACCTCCGCGGCGAGGTCGCGGGTCACCTGGTCCCCGAAGATCGTGTCGAGGAGCTTTCCGGCGACGACGGCGGTGGTCCCCGCGATCCCCACCTCCGCCCCGGTCAGCCCGCCGGTCCCGGCGAAAGCGGCGAGCATGAGGACAGCGCCGACCCCGTTGACACCGAACGACAGGATGCGCGCCTTCGCCCGCTTCGACTGGCCCACATCGCGGACCAGCTCGTTCACTCCGGCCGACCATTCGGCGACCATCCGGCCCACACGGGAATCGAAGTCCGCCGGGACTCGGAAGGCTGCCGCACCGTCCTGCCCGGCGATGAGAGCGGAGCCCGCAGGAGTGTCCTCCCACCGCATGCGCGACTGCGCCACCGCCTGCACGGCCTGTTCTCGGATGAGGAAGGCGACGCTCTGCTCGATCGCGACTTCGAGGGGTTCGGCCGTGTCGCGGCGACCGGTGACCGCCGCGGTGAAGCGGTCGCGCAGACGTGCGACCGTCGGCTCCAGGCCCCGGAAGAACTGTCCGGCGCCCACGAAGTCCTGCCAGCGGGCCAGCACCTCGCCCCGCAGCACGCGACCATCGGCGAGGGATGCGTCGAGTTCCTTCACACCGGCGTCGAACGCCTCATCGACCGCTGCGCTCAGACGTGCGTGCTGGTCCTCCTGGTCCGCGACCTGAGCGGCGAGCTCCTCCACCCGCGGTGGCACGGAGGCCAAAGCACCCACGAGCGTCTTCTCGACGACCCGGGACCGCGCCTTCTCGCTGCGCCCCAGGTTGAGGATCCACGAGGTGAGGGTGAACACGGCGGCCTCCGGAAGCAGACCGTCCTGAAGCGTGACTTCGGGAACCGTGAAGACCGGGGAGGAACCCAGGCCCGCCCCGCTCAGCAGCTCCGTGAGGTGACGGCGCACCTCGCGGTTCGCCTCCCCCGGCACCCGGTCGAGGACGAGCGCCACCGTCGTGCCACGGGCCTGCGCTTCGGTCAGCAGCGCCCACGGGACGGCATCCGCATAGCGGGCGGCGGTCGTGACGAAGAGCCAGAGGTCCGCCGCGGCGAGCAGCTGGCGGGCGATGCGACGGTTCGATTCCATGACCGAATCGATGTCCGGCGAATCGAGGAGAGCGAGGCCGGGCGGGATCGAGTCGTCCGCCACGAGCCGCAGCTGGGGCTTGTCGAGCCGCGTCTCCTCACGCGTCACCCGAGCGAACCCCGGCAGGACACGGTCGGACTGGAAATGCTGTTCGTCGTCGGGGTGGTGCACGAGAACAGGAGACCGGGTGGTGGGCCGCAGCACGCCGGATTCCGTGACGGACTTCCGCAGGATCGAGTTCACGAGCGTCGACTTGCCGGCACCCGTCGAACCGCCGATGACGACCAGCAGTGGAGCGTCCGGGTTCTCCACGCGGGGCAGCAAGTAGTCCTCGAGCTGGTCCGACAGCGACCGCTGCAGAGCCCGGGCATCGAGCGCATCCGGAGTCTCCAGCGGAAGGCGAACTTCCTGAACGCGTCGCAGCAGCTCCGCCAGAGCGGGAGCGGCACCTGCGCCGACGGATTGAGTCAAAGGGCGGGCATCCACACGGCAATCATCGTCTTCCACGCGCCCAACCTCCACTCACCACGCCGTGAACCTGCGCTTTAGCTGGGAGCTGTTGTCACGACCCTGCGACGCGCACCGCGCCTGTTCGCGAGCCGCAGCCGAACGAGACCGCGGGTCGACAGAAGAGGGTGGAGAAGGTGTCGGCGCCCCCAGCAGGACTCGAACCTGCAACCTACGGATTAGAAGGCCGTTGCTCTATCCATTGAGCTATGGGGGCATGCCGCTGGGACGCGGCCACGAAGCATCTTACCGTCGCAGACGCCTCGGGCACACTCCGGCCGGTGATCGGTCGGAGTGTGCCCGAGGAGGACATGAGTGCCGGTCGGACAGCCGCCGACCGGCACTCACGCGGAGCTCACGCTCGTGTCAGTCGTCAGCGCGGTCGATGGCCTGCTCGAGCCGTTCGAGCTTGCCGTCGAGTTCCCCAGTGCGGCCGGGTCGGATATCGGCCTTGATCACCAGGGAGACGCGGGGACCGAAGGGGGCCACCGCCTCGGTCGCGGCCTTCACGACGGCGAACACCTCGTCCCACTCCCCTTCGATCGTGGTGAACATCGCGTCCGTGCGGTGCGGCAGGCCGGATTCGCGCACGACGGCGACGGCGGCCGCGACCGCGTCGTGGACACCGCCGTCACCTGCGGTGTCGGCGCCGCCTGACGGTGCGACTGAGAATGCGAGCAGCATGGTTCACTCCTTCGGAACGTTGATGATGAGCGCGTCGCCCTGACCGCCCCCACCGCAGAGCGCGGCGACTCCGGAGCCGCCGCCGCGGCTCTTGAGCTCGAGCGCCAGGTCCAGGACGATCCGCGCGCCCGAGGCCCCGATCGGGTGACCCAGCGCGATCGCACCGCCGTTGACGTTGACCTTATCCGGGTCGATCCCCAGATCAGCAGTCGCCGCCAGGCCCACTGCGGCGAAGGCCTCGTTGAGCTCGTACAGGTCGAAGGAATCCGCAGCGACCCCCGCACGCTCGGCCGCAGCTCGGATCGCCTGCGACGGCTGGTGCTGGAGCGACGAATCGGGGCCCGCGGTCCAGCCGTGTGCACCGATCTCACAGAGGATGGGCAGACCCAGCTCCTCCGCCTTCGCCTTCGACATGACGACGACCGCGACGGCGCCGTCGGAGATCTGCGAGGCGTTGCCCGCCGTGATCGTCCCGTCCTTGCGGAACGCCGGGCGCAGCTTCCCCATCGATTCCGGCGTGGTGTCCGCACGAACGCCTTCATCGGTCTCGACAGTGACCTCTCCCTTGCGGGTCTTGAGCGTCACCGGCGTGATCTCGTCGGCGAAGCGGCCGGCCTCCTGGGCTGCAGCTGCGCGCTGGTGGGAGGTCGCGGCGAACTCGTCCTGCTGCGCGCGTGTGAACGAGCGCTTCGGGTCGTCCTCGTCGTTCGCGGCCTCCGTCAGTCCGCCCATCGCCTGATCCGTGAAGGCGTCCCACAGTCCGTCGTAGTCCATGTGGTCGCGGACCTGGACGGTGCCGTACTTGTACCCGGCGCGCGACTTCTCCAGCATGTGCGGGGCGTTGGTCATCGACTCCTGGCCACCGGCCACGACGACGTCGTACTCACCCGCGCGCACCAGCATGGCCGCCTGCGTGATCGCGTTGATCCCGGACAGGCAGAGCTTGTTGATCGTGATCCCGGGGACGGACATCGGGATGCCCGCCTTCACCGCGGCCTGACGTGCAGGACCCTGCCCCAGTCCAGCCTGCAGCACCTGTCCCATGATCACGTGCTCGACCTGGTCGGGGCTCACACCCGCACGGTCCAGTGCGCCGCGGATGGCCTCCGCTCCCAGGTCCACGGCGGTCAGCGAGCCAAGCGCCCCTGACATCTTGCCGAACGGCGTACGCGACCCCGCGACAATGACGGCTTCAGTCATAACTCCTCCTCAAGAATCTGCAGTGCACCTCCGCATGAGGCCCAGCACGCGACGAATGTGTCCAGCATCTGTGTCCTGCATCGCACGTCGCCCCCAGCCTATCGAAAGCCCCTGCCGCAGAGGACAGGAAGGGGTTCCTCGGACGCATTCTCACCTCGTCGGCTCCGGGCCGGTCCCCGTGCTCACGGCGGGCCGAACCCGGTGCTCCCTCCGGGCCGATTCCCGTACTCTCCTGGCGCCGGCCGGCTGCTGGCACGCGCACTGGATACGGGCCGGCCGGCATCCGCACCTCAGAGGACACTGGGACAGTCGTCTCAGACACCGCTGCGACTCCCCCGCGTCCACCCGCTGGCACTAGACTGGTGAGCGAAGTGCGGCCCGACGGTCGTCCGTCGGGATCGACCGGTGACATCCGTCGTCGCCGCACGTCCTACAGCACCACACAGCACGACCTGAAGAGGATGGGAGCCTCAGTGACGCCTCCAGAAGAGTTCCGCACGGCGATGCGCGGGTACGAGAAGAGTGAAGTCGATACGCGCATCGGGCAACTCAAGAAGGAGATCGACTCCCTCCGCAAGGCCCTCAAGGATGCCCGCAGTCAGGTGATCAGTGCGGATCGCGCCAAGCTGCAGGTCGCCGGCGAACTGTCGGAGGCCAAGCAGCAGCTGAAGAAGGCCGCGAGCAGCCAGCCGGATACGGACGGCGCACCCGGCACGCGCATCGACCACCTCCTCAAGATCGCGGAGTCGCAGGCACGGGAGACCCTCGCACAGGCGACCGCGGACGCGGAGACGATCCGGAACAAGGCGCGGGCGGACGCGGCGGGCCAGCGCGCGCGCATGCGGACCGAATCCGACGACACACTGAGCGGCGCACGCTCCGAGGCGGAGGCGATCACCTCCTCGGCGGAGCTGCGCGCGTCGGAGACGATCACGGCGGCGGACAAGAAGGCCAAGGAGACACTGGACTCCGCTGAGCGCGAGGCGGAGCGGCTGCGGTCGACCGCAGCGGCGGAGGCATCGGACTCGCGTGAGGCCCTCACCCGTGAGCTCGCCACGCAGCGTGCGGACGCGGACGAAGAGGTGGCCCGTCTCCGCAGTGAGGCGAAGGCCGAAGCCGAATCGATCCGGACGAAGGCGCAGGAGGAGGCCGACGAACTCCGCACGAGCGCGAAGGAGAAGGCCGACGCCGTCCTCGCCGACGCGAAGGCGCGCGAAGACGAGGCGCGGAAGGCCTCCGAAGCCCTGGAGCTGGAGCTCGCGACGAAGAGGAGCGAGTTCGAGAAGGCGGAGAAGGACCGCTTCGAGACGTCGAAGGCGGAGAACGACCGCCTCATGAAGGAAGCACGGGAGCGTGCGGAGAAGGCGGAGGCGGACGCGAAGTCCGCATCGGAGCGAGCGGAGAGCACGCGCACGGAGGCCGTCGAGCAGGCCGACACGATCATCGCCGACGGCAAGAAGCGCGCGCAGACGCTCATCAGCGAGGCCCGTGCCACGGCGGAAGCCACGATCGAGGAGTCGCAGGCGGAGTCCCGCCGCAACATCCAGTCCGCGCAGTCCCAGGTCGACCTGCTCACGAAGCAGCGGAAGACGATCGCGGCGCAGCTCGATCAGCTCCGCTCGATGTTCGCCACCCCCGGTCTGCTCCCCACCACCGACGCCCAGAAGGAGCCCAGCCCGGAACGTGTGGCCGCCGGCGCGGTCCCGACGGAGAAGATCGGCGACGAGGACGAACTCGAAGCGCTCCGTGCGGAGGCGGGCGCCGGCTCCGCGGACACTGAGAAGGACCAGGACTCAGCAGAGACGGCCGAGGCCGCAGACACCGACCCGGACGCGGTCGTCACCGAGCCGGAGACCGAGGACCCCGCTCCCGAGGCCGCGGACGACGCAGCCGACCAGGACGAGGACGAGGACGGCGATACGGACGACTCAGCCGGTGAGGGTGCGAAGAAGACCGGTTCCTCCGCAGCCGGGAGCCGACCGGCATCCGGCAAGCCCGGTTCCGGACCCGGCGGCAACGCGCCCGGTACCGGGCGCGGACGCGGAGGCGCGCAGAACCTGCGTGGTCGTACACAGCCGAACAACCGTCTGCGCTGATCCGGGTCGGCGCTGATCCGGGGGACGTCACCGATCCTCTGAGACGGACGGAGGGCTGACAGGAGCAAAAGGGCTGTGGCCGGGCGGAATCCGCCCGGCCACAGCCCTTTTCAGTCAGCGACGACGGCCGCGGAAGCAGTGCGTGTGCCAGTGCCGCCGGGCGCCCGGTCCGGTCCCGATCCCGTACGCGGCGGATTCCCGCCATGCGATCGTGTGCGGGACGGACGCGGGCAGCTGCTGCTGGCAGCCGGGGCACACATAGGTCTTGCCGGAGGCGGACCCCGTGACCTCCTGGACGATCCACTGACCATCGCGCGCGTCGTCGACCCGACGACGGGTCGAGAACCCGGCTGACAATTCACGCACCGGACGCTGCCACTTGTTGGCACGGCGCGACGAGGACGAACGTGGCATGCCGACAGTGTCTCACGTACAGTTGACGGCTGTGCGAGTCGTGATTGCGAAGTGCCAGGTCGACTATGCCGGACGACTGTCCGCGCATCTCCCCCTGGCCACAAGGGTCCTGATGATCAAAGCGGACGGCAGCGTGCTCGTCCACTCCGACGGAGGCTCCTACAAGCCGCTCAACTGGATGTCACCGCCCTGCACCCTGACGGTCGGGGAACCCTCGGAGGACCAGACGGACGCGGGCTTCACGGAGATCTGGACGGTCCGGCAGAAGAAGACCGACGACACCCTCGTCATCTCCATCGCAGAGATCGTGACGGAGATCGAACACGAGCTCGGCCTCGACCCCGGCCTCGTGAAGGACGGCGTCGAAGCGCACCTGCAGGAGCTGCTGGCCGAACACATCCACACGCTGGGCGACGGCTTCACGACCATCCGCCGCGAGTACATGACCGCGATCGGCCCGGTCGACATCCTCGCCCGTGACGCGGCCGGGTCCTCGATCGCAGTCGAGATCAAGCGGCGCGGAGGCATCGACGGCGTCGAACAGCTCACACGCTACCTCGAACTCATGAACCGCGACCCGAAGCTCGCCCCTGTCACCGGGGTCTTCGCAGCCCAGGAGATCAAACCGCAGGCGCGCACCCTTGCCGAGGACCGCGGCATCCGCTGTGTCGTCCTCGACTACGATGCGCTGCGCGGGATGGACGATCCGGAGACGCGCCTCTTCTGATGGGTGCGGCGGCCCTCTGGCCGGTCGGGGAACAACGGTTCCGACCGGTCAGGGGATCACGGTCTCCGGCTTCTCCACGCGTGTGATCGCCGCGCCCAGACCCGTGAGCTTCTCCACGAAATGCTCATAGCCGCGTTCGATGTGATCGATACCGGACACCTCCGTGGTCCCGGACGCGGTGAGCCCCGCGAGCACCAGCCCTGCGCCCGCCCGGATGTCGCTGGCCTCGACCTCCGCGCCGGACAGGGATCCCACACCCGTCACCAGCGCGTGGTTCCCGTCGATGCTCACCTGCGCGCCCAGACGGGACAGTTCATTCACGAACCGCCACCGGGCCTCGAACAGGTTCTCCGTCAACAGCCCCACCCCACCGGCCACAGCGTTGAGGGCGATGACGAACGGCTGCAGATCAGTCGGGAAGCCCGGGAACGGGAGCGTGGACACGCGCAGCGGCCGGGGCCGCTCCGGCCCGCGGACCCGGAAGCCCGCTACCGCCGCGTCCTCCGAACCGATGGCCTCCACGGACGCACCGGCCTCGATGAGCTTGTCGACGACGTTGGGCAGGAGATCCAGCCCCACCCCGTGGACGGTCACGTCACCACCGGTCGCAGCAGCGGCGAACGCCCACGTCCCAGCGACGATCCTGTCGCCCACACAGCGGTGCTCGACCGGATGCAGTCGTTCCACACCTGTGACGACGACGCGCGATGTCCCGATGCCCTCGATGTCCGCTCCCATCGAGACGAGCATGGTGCAGATGTCGACGATCTCCGGTTCCTTCGCGACGTTCTCGATCGTTGTGACACCGTCGGCCAGCACGGCGGCCATGACGAGGTTCTCCGTGGCACCCACGGACGGGAAGGGGAGGGCGATGTCCGCCCCCCGCAGCCCGCCGGGGGCACTCGCGACGAAGTACCCGTGGTCCAGTCGCACGTCCGCGCCGAGCTGCTCGAGACCGCGCTGGTGCATGTCGAGGCCGCGTGAACCGATCGCGTCGCCTCCGGGAACGGCGACCTCCGCCGCGTGCATGCGGCCCACCAGGGGACCGAGGACGGAGATCGACGCCCTCATCAGACGGACCAGTTCGTAGTCGGCGGTGATGCCGGGGGCTTCTGGCACTTCGATCGCGACGGTGCCCGCGTCCGCGTCGTAGTCGATCCCACAGCCCAGGCGGCTCAGCAGCTCGCACATGATGCGGACGTCCGCGATCGCGGGGACGTTGGTGATGAGCGATCGGCCGGGTGCCAGCAGTGCCGCGGCCATGAGCTTGAGGACAGAGTTCTTCGCCCCCCTCACGTCGACGTCGCCCTGGAGAACCGTCGGACCCTCGATGACGAAGACCTGCCTCACGTGAACCGTCCCATCGTGTGATTGGCGCCGGGCGGCGCTGATTCGAGCCAAGAGGAGAAGCCGGACAGCGCCTCGCCGTCGAGAGCCATCCGGATGGTCTTGGGGGAACCCTGATGCACGTCGTAGCGGCAGACGATGACCTGGGCGTCAGGAAGCAGGGAGTACTTCTCCGCTTCCGTCGGAAGACCGCGCTCGACGATCTCGAGGTCGGAGCGCGGCAGAACGAAACTGGGGTGGGGGCGGAGGCTGAAGACCGGGTACCAGTCCAGTGCGGACACGCCGAACACCGCGACACCCAGACGCCACACCCCCGGTTTGCCGACTGCTTCGGAAGAGCAGTCGAAGGCGCCGGCCGCTCGGGTGAGCGACCGGCGCCTGACGGAGAAGAGCACGACGATGACCACAGCCGCTCCCACGGACGAGAGCAGAATGATCAGCAGGACGGATGCGAGCACGTCGTGTCTACCTGCAGACTCTCAGTCCACGATCTCTGCGGCATCCGCGACCACGGAGACCCTGTCGTTGGCGACCGACAGGAACCCGCCGTTGGCCTGCGCCCGGATGGTGTTCCCCTCCGTCGTGAGGATGCGCACCTCTCCCCCGGCGACGAGCCCCATGACCGGTTCGTGGCCGGCCAGGATCCCGATCTCGCCTTCGGTCGTGCGGGCCACGACACGCGTGGCCGCGCCCGACCAGACCTCGCGGTCGGCAGAGACGACGACGACTGTCAGTTCTGCCATCGGTCAGGACTCCTTCTGGAGCTTGTCGTAGTTGCGCAGCACGTCGTCGATCGGGCCCACGTTGAAGAAGGCCTGCTCGGGGATGTGGTCGAAGTCGCCATCGCAGATGCCCTTGAAGCCTTCGATGGCGTCCTTGATCGGAACCGTCGAGCCCTCGACACCGGTGAACTGCAGAGCGGTGTAGGTGTTCTGCGACAGGAACTGCTCGATGCGGCGTGCGCGATGCACGACGACCTTGTCCTCTTCCGACAGTTCGTCGACACCGAGGATCGCGATGATGTCCTGCAGCTCCTTGTTCTTCTGGAGGATCTGCTTGACGCGCGACGCGACCTCGTAGTGGTCCTGGCCCACGTAGAGCGGGTCGAGGATTCGCGACGAGGACGCGAGCGGGTCGACAGCCGGGTACAGTCCG
Source organism: Brevibacterium yomogidense (assembly GCF_016107685.1). Lineage (GTDB taxonomy): Bacteria > Actinomycetota > Actinomycetes > Actinomycetales > Brevibacteriaceae > Brevibacterium > Brevibacterium yomogidense. Next base: position 261,377 of record NZ_JABASY010000002.1, on the reverse strand, counting down.
CGGGACGCGATGTCACGCGACAGTTCCGTCGTGGCGTCGAGGTGCGCGAACGTCGTGGCCGGGGCCGGGTCCGTGTAGTCGTCCGCGGGCACGTAGATCGCCTGCATCGAGGTGATCGAGTTGCCGCGCGTCGAGGTGATGCGCTCCTGCAGGACACCCATCTCGTCGGCCAGTGTCGGCTGGTAGCCCACTGCGGAGGGCATGCGGCCCAGCAGCGTCGACACCTCTGAACCCGCCTGCGTGAAGCGGAAGATGTTGTCGATGAAGAGCAGCACGTCCTGGTTCTGGACGTCACGGAAGTACTCCGCCATCGTCAGACCGGTGAGCGCCACACGCAGACGCGTGCCCGGCGGCTCATCCATCTGGCCGAAGACCAGGGCGGTGTTCTTGAGGACCCCGGACTCCTCCATCTCGAAGATGAGGTCGTTGCCCTCACGGGTGCGCTCACCCACGCCGGCGAACACGGACACACCGCCGTGATCCTGCGCGACACGGGTGATCATCTCCTGGATGAGGACCGTCTTGCCGACGCCCGCACCCCCGAAGAGGCCGATCTTGCCGCCCTGCACGTAGGGGGTGAGGAGGTCGATGACCTTGATGCCCGTCTCGAACATCTCTGTCTTCGATTCGAGCTTGTCGAAGGTCGGTGCCTCACGGTGGATGCCCCACCGCTCGGTGATCTCGTAGGGCTCTTCGAGCATCGAGTCGTTGAGGACGTCGCCGGTCACGTTGAAGACCTTGCCCTTGGTCACGTCGCCCACGGGAACGCTGATGGGCGCTCCGCTGTCGACGACCTCCTGGCCGCGGACGAGTCCGTCGGTCGGCTGGAGGGAGACCGCGCGCACGATGCCGTTGCCGAGGTGCAGCTCGACCTCGAAGGTGATCTTGCGAACGCCTTCGGACAGTGCGACCTCGGTCGTCAGCGCGTTGTAGACCGTCGGGACCGAATCGAGCGGGAACTCGATGTCGACCACGGGGCCGATGACGCGCGAGATCCGGCCAGTGGTCCCCTGGACCTGGGGAGTTTCGGAAACTGTGGCAGTCATGTTCTCTTTCTCTTCTGCTCTCTTCACCGGGCGAGGCTCAGTCGCTGGCGCCGGAGGCCGCAAGAGCGTCGACGCCGCCGACGATCTCGGAGATCTCCTGGGTGATTTCTGCCTGTCGGGCCGTGTTGGCCATACGGGTGTACGTCTTGATGAGGTCGTCGGCGTTGTCCGTCGCGGTCTTCATCGCCTGCTGACGCGCGGCCTGCTCCGCAGCGGCGGCGCTCAGCAGCGCCGCCTGGATCCGCGCGTCGATGTAGCGCGGGAGCAGTGCGTCGAGCACCTGCTCCGCGCTGGGCTCGAAGTCGTACAACGGGAACACCTGATCGTCTCCCCCTGCCGCACCCGTACCGGGAGCCGACTCCTCCTCGACGACTTCGAGGGGGATGAGACGGCGGTACTCCGGCTGACGGTCGACGGCCGACCGGTAGACGGTCGACACGAGGTAGATCTCATCGACACCCCCGGCGTCGAACGACTTCTCGAATGCTTCGAGCAGCTCTTCGCCGATGGTCCGGGCGTCCGCACCCGAAGGTGCTTCGGAGAACCCGGTCCACGACTTCGCGATCGCGCGGTCGCGGAAGGTGTAGTACGTCTCCGCCTTCCGCCCGACCGTGTAGAGCGCGACGTCCTTGCCCGCTTCGCGCAGGTGCGTGATGAGCTCCTCCGCTTCACGGATGACGTTCGCAGCGTAAGCACCCGCGAAGCCGCGGTCGGGACCGATGACGACGACCGCTGCGCGGTCGATCGACTCAGGTTCGGTCGTCAGCGTGTGCTCGACGTTCGACTGCGTCGCCACCACAGAGACGGCACGGGTGATCTCACGCGCGTACGGGCTGGCCGCCTGTGCGCGAGCAACCGCCTTCTGGATCCGGGAGGCCGCGATGAGCTCCATGGCCTTGAAGATCTTCCGCAGCGAACTGGTGGAATTGATCTTGGCCTTGTAGACCCGCTGCTGTGCTCCCATCAGCACTTCCTTTCAGTCGTGGCGTGCACGTCGGACGACCTCAGCGCTTCCGCTTGACGATCTTCTCCTGCTCGATCTCAGAGGATTCCGCAGCGGCGGTCTCCTCCGAGCCGGCAGCAGAGTCGTCGGAGACCTGGAACTCCTTCTGGAACTCCGTCACTGCGGAGGTCAGGGCGTCCTTGAGGTCCCCGCTGAGCTTGTCGTTCAGCGCTGCGATCTGGTCGAAGATGTCCGTCTTGCGCTCGAGGTAGGAGTGGAACTCCTCTTCGAACCGCAGGACGTCCTCGACGGGGATCTCGTCCAGGTGGCCTTCGGAGCCCGCCCAGATCGACACCGTCTGACGTTCGGACGGCATCGGCTGGAACTGTCCCTGCTTGAGCAGCTCCATGAGACGCGCACCGCGGTCCAGCTGGCGGCGGGTCGCAGCATCGAGGTCCGACGCGAACATCGCGAAGGCCTCGAGCGAGCGGTACTGCGCCAGGGAGATCTTCAGCGTGCCGGACACACCGCGCAGCGGCTTGCGCTGTGCGGAACCGCCCACGCGGGACACCGACACACCGACGTCCACCGCGGGGCGCTGGTTGGCGTTGAAGAGGTCCGACTGCAGGAAGATCTGTCCATCGGTGATCGAGATGACGTTCGTCGGGATGAACGCACCCACGTCGTTCGCCTTGGTCTCGATGATCGGAAGACCGGTCATCGACCCGCCGCCCAGTTCGTCGGAGAGCTTGGCGCAGCGTTCGAGGAGGCGCGAGTGCAGGTAGAACACGTCGCCAGGGTAAGCCTCACGGCCCGGCGGACGACGCAGCAGCAGCGAGATCGCACGGTAGGCCTCAGCCTGCTTCGACAGGTCGTCGAACACGATGAGGACGTGCTTGCCCTCGTACATCCAGTGCTGGCCGATCGCAGAGCCCGCGTAGGGGGCGAGGTACTTGAAGCCGGCCGGGTCGGACGCGGGCGAGGCCACGATCGTCGTGTACTCGAGTGCGCCGTTCTCTTCGAGGCTGCGGCGGACCGACGCGATGGTCGAGCCCTTCTGACCGCACGCGACGTAGATGCAGCGGACCTGCTTCGTCGGGTCGCCCGACTCCCAGTTCGCCTTCTGGTTGATGATCGTGTCGAGCGCGAGGGCCGTCTTGCCGGTCTTGCGGTCGCCGATGATGAGCTGGCGCTGGCCGCGGCCGATCGGGATCATCGCGTCGATGGCCTTGAGACCGGTCTCGAGCGGCTCCTTGACCTCCTTGCGGTCCATGACGCCGGGCGCCTGGAGCTCGAGCTCACGACGGCCGATGGTGTCGATGTCGCCGAGGCCGTCGATCGGCTCGCCCAGCGGGTTGACGACGCGACCCAGGTAGCCGTCGCCCACGGGCACGGAGAGCACTTCGCCCGTGCGGTAGACCTGCTGGCCCTCCGCCACGCCGGAGAACTCACCGAGCACGACAGCGCCGATCTCGCGCTCGTCGAGGTTCTGTGCGAGTCCGAGTGTGCCGTCCTCGAAGCGCAGCAGCTCATTGGCCATGGTGCTGGGCAGGCCGGACACGGTCGCGATACCGTCACCAGCCGTGACGACAGTGCCGACTTCGGTCTTGTCTCCCGACTGGGGTGAGTACGACTCGACGAACTTCCCCAGTGCGGCCCGGATCTCCTCCGGGCTGATTGTCAGTTCCGCCATCTGGTTTCCCTGCTTCCTTACTTGACGTGAGGCTGCGTGCGCGTCGCAGCGGTTGTTCGTGCGCCCGTGAGGGGCGCGATCAGCTGGTGAGTCGACGGCGGACGTCCGAGAGGCGATCCGCGATCGTTCCGCTCATCACCTCGTCGCCGACCTGCACCCGCACACCGCCGACGACGTCGGGGTCGACGGTGACATGGAGCACGAGCTCCCTGCCGTACGACCGGGACAGTGCCTGGGTGAGACGCTCCTGCTGCTGTGTGCTCAGCGGACGGGCGACGACGACTTCGGCCACGGAACGGCGCTGGCGTGCGGCCAGCACCTCGCCGTAGTTGTCGAGCGTCTCCGCCACGCGGAGTCCACGGGGATGAGCCGCCGCCTGCGACGCGAGGAGCACTGTCTCCTCCGCAGCGGCGGAGCCGAGCAGGTCCTGCACGAGTGTGCGCTTGGCGCGCGCCCCGCTGTCGGACCCGAATGCCCAGCCGAGTTCGTGGTCGGATTCGATCGTCCGCGCGAAGCGGAAGAGCTCCTCCTCGACACGGCCCAGACGGGATTCCGCCTGTGCACGGGCGGCCACAGCCGTGACGCCCGCGACCTCGACTGCTGTCACGAAGTCCTGTGTGCGAGCCCAGTGGAGGCCTGCGGCGTCGCGCACGATGTCGAGCGCGCTGGAATCCACCTGGCTTCCGAAGAGCTGATCGAGGACTTCGCCCTTGGCACGGGCATCGATCGACGCGTCCGCGAGGGATTTGCGCAGGGACACGTCCTCCGACAGCACCGACACGATGCTGAGGAGGCCGTCGCCCACTGCTGGGTCGACCGTGGTGCCGGACACCGTGCGGTCGACCTGGGCGAGGACCTGCTGCAGGGACATCCTGCTCGACTGGAGCATCAGAACTCCTTGGCCGTGGAGGCGGCTGCCACCGGCGTCTGGGCCTCGAGGTCGGCGATGAAGCGGTCGACGACGTTGGCCGAACGGGTGTCGTCATCGAGCGATTCGCCGACGATGCGCGAAGCCAGGTCGGTCGCGAGACCGCCCACCTCCGACCGCAGCGAGACCATCGCCGACTGGCGCTCCGCCTCGATCTGGGCCTTCGCCTGCGTGATGATGCGCTCGGACTCTTCAGTCGCCTGCTGCTTCATCGAAGCGATGATCTGTGCGCCTTCCTCCTGGGCCTCGGCCCGGAGTCTGGCGGCTTCGGCACGTCCGTCCGCGAGCTGCTTCTGGTATTCGGCGAGGGCGGCGTCCGCCTCTGCCTGCACCTTCTCTGCCTTCTCGATGCCGCCCTGGATAGCGCTGGAGCGCTCGTCGAGGACGACACGGAACTTCGGAAGGAGGACCTTCCAGAAGACGAGGAAGATGAGAGCGAAGCAGACCGCCGACCAGACGATGTCATAGGCGGCAGGGATGAGCGGGTGGCCGCCCTCCGCCGCGAGAACTGTCATCGGGGTCATGTGCGCGTTCGCTCCCTATCAGGCTGCGGGGAAGATGAAGCCGGCCGCGATGCCCAGGAAGGCAAGCAGCTCGACGAAGGCGATGCCGAGGAACATCGTCGTGCGCAGCTGGCCGGAGACCTCCGGCTGACGCGCCATGCCCTCAACGGTCTTGCCGACGAGGATGCCGATGCCGATACCGGGGCCGATGGCCGAGAGGCCGTAGCCGACGGTCTGCAGGTTGCCGGTCACTTCGGCGAGGATGGTGGTGTCCACGTGGGTATTCCCTTTCGGTTGAGGGCCGGCTCTTCAGCTGGCCCCTGTCTTGCGGATGACAGATTGTGGGTCCGGGACTCAGTGGTCCTGGGCGACGCTCAGCTGGATGTAGGCAGCGGTCAGCAGAGCGAAGACATAGGCCTGCAGCACTGCCACGAGGATCTCGAACAGAGTGAAGGCGAAGCCGCCGACGAGTGTCAGGGCACCGAAGCCGGCGACAGCGCCACCCGCTTCGAAGAAGAAGAACTGCGTGGCTGCGAAGCACAGCACCAGCAGGAGGTGGCCCACCAGCATGTTGAACGTGAGACGCAGCGTGAGGCTCACGGGGCGGGCGATGAAGGTCGACACGATCTCGATGGGTGTGACGAGGATGTACATGGGCTTCGGGACGCCCGCGGGGAAGAGCTCGTCCTTGAGGTAGCGGAAGCCGCCCTTCGCCTGGATGCCCGCGGCGATCATGACGACGTAGACGACGAGCGACAGGACCAGCGGCATGCCGATCAGGGCGTTCGACGACATGTTGAGGAACGGGACGATGCCCGTGATGTTGAGTGCGAAGACTCCGAAGAAGATGGCCGCGATGAGCGGGAAGAAGCGGTCGCCGTCCTTGCGACCCAGCATGCCGTAGGCGATGTCCTTGCGCACGAAGTCGAAGGCGAGTTCGACGACCGACTGGACACGGCCGGGGACGACCGTCGCCTTGCGCAGTGCGAGCCAGAGCAGCAGGAGGAGGGCCAGGGTGGCGATGATCCGGACCAGGATGATCCGGTTGACGTCGAAGCCGGTCCCCTCGAAGAGGAAGACCGCCGGGAAGAATTCTTCCAGCCCAGGTGCTGTGAATCCCCCTCCCCCTTCAGCTGCGAGCAGCGACACCGTTGGCAGGGCGTTGATGAACAGGGCGGTCTCCTGACGGCTATGCGGCCTCCGCGGGTGCGGTGACCGGCGACGGCACTTCGATCGGGCGCGGTCGTCGGACGGGCGTCCGATCGGGATTTCGCGATGGTCTGGCGCGGGGCCATGAACGTGTCTGAAGCTCTGAGACACTCATTCCATGTCAGTCTCAGGTTTCTGACCGCCTACTCCCAGCGTGTCCCCGGATACTCTACCAAGCGTAGAGAAGGGGACAAAACCACTTCCGGGTATCTGCGGCGATCAGGGGTGTGGAGTTCGTCTCACCTAGTGGTCTCGTCGACGATCGGTAGTCGTGCCCGCTGGACGATGACGACGTCTGCGACGAGGGAGGCGATGGCGGCCACGGCCAGGGTGAGGAATAGGGTCCACGGGTCGTAGAAGTCCCTCCCCCGCAGCGCGACCCCGACCCCCATGAAGCCGATCACCTTCACGAGGAAGCCGCCCATCACGCCGGCCGCCATCGCGGTCGGACTGGAATCGGCGGTGAAGTACATGATGGCCGCGGTGATGGCGAAGAAGACGAAGGCGACGACTGCGCCGATGAGAGCGCCCCAGACACCGGGCAGGCCCGTCATCAGGGCGCCGACGAAGCTCGCGACGGTGCCGATGACGATCGAGATGAGCAGCCCGGCGATGATCGTCCATCGCATGATCGAGCGGACGCTGTCGCTGCGGCCGGAGCCCGCTCCGGCAGTTGAGGACGGGTTCATGGGGTCTCCTTGCGTGCCAGGCGCCTGCCCAGCGGGTAGAACGTGAGGACGAGGGTGACGAGGACGAGGACGGCGAGCACGGGCAGCACCTGGGTCACCGGGAAGCGGAGGAACGACACGGAGCCGAACGCGAAGATCGCGGTCCACAGGTAGAGGAGCAGGACGGAGCGGGCGTGGGAGTGCCCCAGTGTGAGCATGCGGTGGTGGAGGTGCTTCGCGTCCGCGGAGAACGGCGACTTGCCCGCCATCATCCGCCGGACGACGGCAAGGCCCAGGTCCAGCAGCGGCAGCGCCATCACCGCGATGGGCAGGATGATCGGGAGGAATGCCGCCAGCGCCCGTTCGTCGGCGAGCAGTGCGGGGTCCACCTGGCCGGTCACCCGGATCGTCGAGGCGGCGAGCATCAGTCCGATGAGCATCGAACCGGAGTCGCCCATGAAGATCCGGGAGGGGTTGAAGTTGTGGGGCAGGAACCCCACGCAGGCGCCCACGAGCACCGCGATGATGAGGGAGGCGAGGTTCGCGTAGCTGTCCGGGGTCGCGTCGACGGCGAGGCTGTAGCTGTAGACGAAGAACGCCGCGCCGCCGATCGACACGACGCCGGCCGCCAGTCCGTCCAGTCCGTCGACGAAGTTCACCGCGTTGATCGTGACGAGCACCACGAGCACTGTGAGGACGAGCGACATGCGCGGCGAGCCGATGATCACGCCGCCCAGGGGTATCGACAGGAGGCTCACGCCGTTGAGCGCCATGAACCCCGCTGCAAGGGTCTGTCCGGCGAGCTTGGTGGTCCAGTGCAGGTCCCAGATGTCGTCGATGACGCCCAGCAGGCAGAGCATCGCGGCGGCTCCTGCGATGCCGATGACCGGACCCGGTTCGTCGAACACCCGATCGAGGAACGGGGTCCGCGACGCGATGAGGAGACCGCCGATGATGCCCGCGAACATCGCGACCCCTCCCAGCCGCGGGGTGGGGACGGAGTGGACGTCGCGTTCGCGCAGCGGCGAGAAGATGAGGCCGCGTTCGGCGATCCGGCGCACCATCGGGGTGACGAGGTAGGAGATCACCGCCGCCGTGAGGAGGATGAAGAGGTAGGCGCGCACTCAGTCGTCCCGGTCGGTGCCGTCCCGGTCCGGGTCGGACGAGGCGCCGCCCTCCGGTTCAGGGGTGGTCAGCAGTCCTTCGAGGTCGGGGACGGCTTCCTGCAGGCGTTCGAGGCTCAGTGGGCCCTCCCGGACGATGCGCGGGGGGTTCGCGGTCATGTCGACGATGGTCGAGGAGGCCTGGCCCGAGCGCGGACCGCCGTCCAGATAGACATCGACGGAATCGCCCAGCATGGATTCCGCGACGGCGGCGGACTCTGCGGGGGGCTCCCCGTGGGAGTTGGCGCTCGACACCGCGAGCGGCCCGGTCTCCGCGAGCAGCGCGAGCGCGTCAGGATCGTCCGGCATGCGCAGTGCGACGGTGCCCCACGTGTCGCCCAGGTCCCAGTCGAGCATGGGCTGGGCGTGGCAGATGACGGTGAGGGGGCCGGGCCAGAACGCGGTCACGAGCGCCATGACGCGTTCGTCGGCGCCCGCGGACAGCGCCAGCAGGGTGTCCCTGCCCTGGACGAGCACCGGAGGCGGCATGTCGCGGCCGCGTCCTTTCGCGGCGAGCAGCGAGGCGACCGCGCGGGCGCTGAAGGCGTCCGCCGCGATCCCGTACACGGTGTCCGTCGGCATGACGATGAGCCCGCCGTCCGCGATCACGCGGCCGGCCTCCTTGAGCACCAGCTCGCGTACCTGCTCGTTGCGGATGTCGAAGGTCCGGCTCATGCGTCGTGGGCTCACTTCCGCTCAAGATGCGACTGTCGAACAGCCGTGGTGAAACGATCTCGTCCAGTGTAGTCGGCATGGGTGGTCACCCGTGCGAATCCGGCTGCGATGCTCGCCTCACGCAGGAGGACGCCCTGTGTGTCTGCGTGCTCGAGGACGAGCAGCCCCCCGTCGGCGAGCACGTGCGCCGCCGCTGCGATGATCCCCCGGGGCAGGCGTGTGCCGTCGTCTCCCCCTCCCCAGAGGGCAGAAGGGGGGTCGTGGTCGACGACCTCGGGTGCGGTGGTGGTGCCGTCGGCGACGACGTAGGGCGGGTTGCTCACGACCACGTCGACGGTGCCCGCCAGGCGATCGTCCACGACCTTCCGGACCGCGCCGGGGTCGGAGGCGTCGGCCTCCACGACGATGAAGGTCGAGCCTGCGCCTGCGAGGTCCGCGGCGACGGCCTCCGCGCTCCTGCGTGCCCATCCGACGGCCGTGGGGTCGATCTCGACGCCCACCGCCGAGGTCCCGGCCGCCTCCGTGGCGACCGCCAGTCCCAGCGCTCCCGTCCCGGTGCACAGGTCGACCACGCGCCCGCCCCCGTCGGGGCGGGTGCGGGCGAGGTGGGCGAGCACCGGGTCGACGAGCAGCTCCGTCTCCGGCCGCGGCACGAAGACGCCGGGGCCCACCGGCAGGGTGAGGGTGCGGAAATGAGCGGCACCGGTGAGGTGCTGGGCGGGGACGCGGGCGGCGCGACGCTCCACGAGTGCGTCGAACACCGGGACGACGGCCGGCGGCACTGGGTCACCCATGAGGCGGGCGCGGGACAGGCCGCGACCGTCGAGGCCCCATGCGTGGGCGAGGAGGATCGACGCGTCCGTCCCGGGCGAATCGACTCCGGCAGCGGCCAGCCGCTGCTCCGCCGCGCCGAGGACGGAGGCGATCGACGGGTCGGTCACCCGATGTCCTCGAGGCGTTCGGCGCGCTCCGCGGCGCGCAGCGAGGCGACGACCTCGTCGAGCCTGCCGTCGAGCACCTGGTCGAGGTTGTGGGCCTTGTACCCGGTGCGGTGGTCCGTCACGCGGTTCTCCGGGAAGTTGTAGGTGCGCACCCGCTCCGACCGGTCGACGGTGCGCACCTGCGACCGGCGCTGGGCCGTCTGCTCTGCGGCTGCTGCTTCCGCGCGCGCGGCGAGGATGCGTGCTCGGAGCATCCGCAGCGCGGCCTCCTTGTTCTGCAGCTGCGACTTCTCGTTCTGGCAGCTCGCGGTGATGCCCGTGGGCAGGTGGGTGATGCGTACGGCGGAATCCGTCGTGTTGACGGACTGCCCGCCGGGGCCCGACGACCGGTAGACGTCGATCCGCAGCTCGGCGTCCGGCAGCTCCACCTCGTCCGGGGCGTCCGCCTCCGGGAACACGAGGACCCCGGCCGCCGAGGTGTGGATCCGTCCCTGGGACTCCGTCACCGGGACACGCTGGACCCGGTGCACTCCCCCTTCGAACTTCGTCCACCCGTAGACGCCGTCCTGCGAGGACTTGAGCGCCATCGTGAGTTCCCGGACGCCCCCGAGCTCCGTGTGCGCAGCGTCGAGGACCTCCGTCGACCAGCCCTTGGTCGTGGCCCACCGCTCGTACATCCGTGCGAGGTCCGCAGCGAACAGTGCAGATTCGTCGCCGCCCTCGCCGGCCCGGATCTCGAGGATCGCATCGCGGCCGTCGTCGGGATCCGAGGGCACCAGCAGTTCGCGCAGGTCTGCCATGAGCGCGACCTGCTCCGCCCCCAGGGCGCCGTCCAGCTCCGCGGCCTCCTCTGCGAACGACGCGTCCGCTTCAGCCATCTCGTGCGCAGCGGACAGGTCGTCGGCGATCGTCTGCAGCCGCGCCCAGACGCGGGCGATACGGTCCAGCTCGGCGTACCTCCGGGTGAGGGAGCGCGCTCGGCCGGGGCTGCCGTGGACGTCCGGGTCCGCCAGCGCCTGCTCGACGCGGGCGTGCTCGTCCAGGAGGGAGCGCACGGTCGCGGAAAGAGCCTCGAGCTCCTGCTCCGCTGTCCCTGATTCCTCCGTGGTCATGTCCGCACCCGCCCCTCCGGTATCGGTCCCGTACGCGCATGAGCCGAGGGCCGCAGGTCACCCTGCAGCCCTCGGCTCATGCGAGAAGCATGCTCAACAGTCATGCGCGCGCGTGCACTCCGCACGTGCTCCCCTCACATCCCACTCCCGCGTCAGTGGTCGTCGGACGCCGACTTGGGAAGCGGCGTGGTCTTCTGCACCTGCATGAGGAACTCCGCGTTGGAGCTGGTCTCCTTGAGCTTGGACATGAGCAGCTCGATGCCCTGCTGCTGTTCCAGGCCGGACAGGAGACGGCGCAGCTGCCACATGACCTTGCGCTCCTCCGGACGCATGAGGTTCTCCTCACGACGCGTGCCGGAGCTGTTGACGTCCACGGCGGGGAAGATCCGCTTGTCCGCCAGGTGACGGGACAGGCGCAGCTCCATGTTGCCGGTGCCCTTGAACTCCTCGAAGATCACTTCGTCCATCTTCGATCCCGTCTCCACCAGTGCGGTCGCGAGGATCGTGAGCGATCCCCCGCCCTCGATGTTGCGGGCCGCGCCGAAGAACCTCTTGGGCGGGTAGAGCGCGTTCGCGTCGACACCACCGGAGAGGATCCGGCCGGACGCCGGCTGGGCGATGTTGTATGCACGGCCCAGTCGCGTGATGTTGTCCAGCAGCACGACGACGTCCTGCCCCATCTCCACGAGGCGCTTCGCACGTTCGATCGCGAGTTCCGCGATCGTCGTGTGGTCGTCCGCGGGACGGTCGAAGGTCGAGGCGATGACCTCGCCCTTGACGGCGCGCTGCATGTCCGTCACTTCTTCCGGACGCTCGTCCACGAGCACGACCATGAGGTGGACCTCAGGGTTGTTCTCCGCGATCGAGTTCGCGATCTGCTGCATGATCGTCGTCTTGCCCGCCTTGGGCGGCGCGACGATGAGTCCGCGCTGGCCCTTGCCGATAGGCGCCACCAGGTCGATGATCCGGGTCGTGATGTTCTTCGGCTGGGTCTCCAGTCGCAGGCGGTCCTGCGGGTAGAGCGGTGTGAGCTTCGAGAACTCGACCCGGCGCTTCGCGTCCTCGACGGTCAGTCCGTTGACGGAGTCCAGACGCACGAGCGCGTCGAACTTCTCCCGGCGGTTCTGCCGGTCGCCTTCGCGCGGCTTGCGGATGGCGCCGGTGACGGCGTCGCCCTTCCGCAGACCGTTCTTCTTCACGAGGCCGGCGGAGACGTACACGTCGTTCGGTCCCGACAGGTAGCCGGAGGTCCGCAGGAACGCGTAGTTGTCGTGCACGTCGAGGATGCCGCCCACGGGGATGAGGACGTCGTCCGCGTGCACCTGCTCGTCGTCGCGGCCGCGGCGGCGGCGGTCACGACCGCGTCCGCGGTTCGAGCGGTCGTCGTTGCCACCCTGCTGATTGCGCGAATCGCCGCGCTGGTCGCCCCGTCCGCCACGACCGTTCTGGTCGCCGCGCGAGCGCCGCTCGCCGCGGTCACTGCGACCCTGCTGATCACCGCGGTCGTCGCGGTCGTGCTGGTCGCTGTGATCGTTCTGATCCTGGCGGTCGCGCCGGTCGTTCTGGTCCTGCCGGCCGCCACGGCGGTTCTGGCCGCCGCGACCGTTCTGATCGCCGCGACCGTTCTGGCCGTCGCGGCCCTGACCGGAGCCGTTGTCGTCGGAGGAGCCCTGGTCGTCCGAGGCGCGATCGCTTCCGCGGTCACCGCCGTCGTCGGAGCGGCTGTCGTTCCGACGGCGGCGCGAACGGCGCCCTCCGTCGTCGTCGCGCTGGTCCTGGGACCTGCCCTCCGACCGCTGATCGTCCGTCTCCGACGAACCGTCGTCGGAGAACTGTGCAGCGGGAGCGTCCGAGGCCGCGGCCTTCGGTGCTGATGCCTGTGGTGCAGATGATTGTGGGGCTGACGACTGCGTCGACGGCTCCTGGGTGTCAGCAGACGGCGCCTGAACGGGCTTCTCCGTCTCCTGTGCGGGGGCGGCGGCCGCCTTCGACGTGCGGGACGGTGCGGCCTTCGCCGCCGGCTTCTCAGAAGCCGCACCCGCGTTCGCCGACGAACCGCGTGCGGTCTGGATGGCTTCGATGAGGTCGCTCTTCCTCAGGCGGCGATAGCCCTTGATCTCCAGCCCGGCTGCGATCTCCTGCAGTTGGGGCAGACGGAGCGCGGTGAGACTTCCCGAACGTGCTTGTGTGTCGTTCGCGGTGGTTTCAGTCACGAAGGTTTCCTTCTCCCTCGTTCGGCTGTGCGTGAAAGATGCGCGAGATGCGCCGGATGCACAGCGATGGATGGCACCTGAGGTGCATGTGGGAAAGACGCAGGTCGAAAACGGCCGAAGGCGTCCTGTAGATGTTCCGAAGAAATGTGCGTGATCGGTTCGTGGTGCTGAGACCTGAACGGAACTGCGTTCGGAACACCCCCAACTGTACATGCCGGGGCAGACGTACGCGAATCGCGCCACTGCCTTCTTTCGGCCTCCGCGCGCGGGTCGTGTCCCGACCGCACCGTCCTGCGATCCGACAGCATCGCCGTCAGGCGGACAGGCGCCGCAACGACAGCGTCGTCGCGCCGTTCTCCGCGATGACGGTCGGCACCACGTCCGCGTCGTCGTCGCCCAGAGCGGCGGACACACGCTCCCCCAGATCGTCGCCCGTGCCCAGCACGAGCACCGTCGGTCCGGCACCGGACACGACCGCGGCGAGTCCCGTGGCTCGCAGCAGGTCGATCCGCTCGAGCGACGCGAGCATCGCGGGGCGGCGGTACTCCTGGTGGAGACGATCGACGGTGGCGTCGAGCAACAGGGAGGGGTCGTGGCAGAGCGCGTGCACGAACAGACCCGCGATCGCGGAGTTCGCGGCGGCATCGGCGTGCGGCACCGTCCGCGGGAGCAGGTCGCGTGCGATGCCCGTGTCCAGACGCTCCTGCGGGATGATCACCGCGACGCGCACCTCGGGATGCACCGGCAGCGAGATCGACGAGGCCCGTTCCGGTTCGGGGTACCAGCTCACCGTCGCACCGCCGAACAGGGCGGGTGCGGCATTGTCCGGATGTCCCTCGAAATGCGTCGCCCACGCGAGCTTCTCCGCAGCCGTGGGCTCCGGCAGCCCCGCGGCCGTGCTCGCCGCATCCGCGATCGACAGGCCCGCGACGACCGCTGCCGCAGAGGAGCCCATCCCGCGTGACTGCGGGATCGCGTTCTCGCACTCGAGGACCAGTCGGTCTCCGCCGGCCACGTCGCGCGCGGCGAGGATCTGCTCCGCGATCCGGAGGATGAGGTGGTCGCCGCTGCGCGGCAGGCTCCGCTCCCCCTCCCCCGTGATGTCGACGCGGGCCTCGTGCGGGACCGCGGCTTCGGAGACCCGTGCCCTCACGGTGTCCGCGAAGCCGAGCGCCAGGCCGAACGAGTCGTAGCCGGCACCCAGGTTCGCGGAGGTGGCCGGGGCGGTCACCTCGACGGAGAACCCGGCGGGGATCCGGAGGCCGCTCATGCGTCCTCGAGACCCAGTTCGCGGGCGGCGCTCACCGCGTCGACGGGGACGCGTGTGGGAGTGACGGCGGAACCGTCCGCGGCCTGCAGCGCCCACTGCGGGTCCTTGAGGCCGTGTCCGGTCACCGTCACCGTGATGACGGCGCCGGCCGGGATGCGACCCGCGTCGGCGGATTTCAGCAGACCCGCCACCGAGGCGGCGGACCCCGGCTCGACGAAGATCCCCTCCGTGGACGACAGGAGGCGGTGGGCGACGAGGATCTCCTCGTCCGTCACGGCCTCGATGAGTCCGCCGGAGTCGTCGCGTGCCGCGATCGCCTGCTCCCAGGAGGCGGGATTCCCGATCCGGATCGCGGTCGCGATCGTCTCGGGTTCATCGACCGGGTGACCGAGCACCAGAGGTGCGGCACCGGCGGCCTGGAAGCCCCACATCCGCGGCGTCCCGTCCGCCAGGCCCGCTTCCGCGTACTCGCGGAAGCCCTTCCAGTACGCGGTGATGTTGCCGGCGTTGCCCACCGGTAGCACGTGGATGTCCGGGGCCCGGCCCAGTGCGTCGACGATCTCGAACGAGGCGGTCTTCTGGCCCTCGATGCGGTCTGGGTTCACCGAATTCACGAGGTCGACGGGGTAGGCCTCCGACAGCTTCCGGCAGAGGGTGAGGCAGTCGTCGAAGTTGCCGTCGACCTCGAGCAGCTGGGCGCCGTGGGCCACCGCCTGGCTCATCTTGCCCATCGCGATCTTGCCCGCGGGCACCAGGACGGCCGACGTGATCCCGGCCTTCGTCGCGTACGCCGCTGCCGACGCCGAGGTGTTGCCGGTCGACGCGCAGATGACCGCCTTCGCACCCCGTGCGACGGCCTTCGTGATCGCCATCGTCATCCCCCGGTCCTTGAAGGAGCCCGTGGGATTCATACCCTCGTACTTCACGTGGACCTCCGCGCCGACGCGCGCGGAGAGCCCTTCCGCGTGGATGAGCGGGGTCCCGCCCTCTCCCAGAGTCACCGCGGGGACCTCCGCTCCGACGTCGAGCAGGTTGCGGTATTCGTTGACGACCCCGCGCCACTGGGGACGATGTGCTGCTGCCATGGCTGCTTGCCTCTTCCTGCTGTTCCGGACGCCTCAGGCGCCTTCGATTCGGAGCACCGACTTGACGGATTCGACGACGTCCAGCCCCGCGAGTGCGTCGACCGTCGCCGCGAGAGCGGATTCGACGGCGGAGTGCGTCGCGATGACGAGCTTCGCCCGTGCCGGCGCGTCCTCGTCCTCCGTCTCCAGGCGGGTCTGCTGGACGAGCTCGATCGAGACTCCCTCCGCCGCGACGACTTCGGCGACGCGCAGAAGCACGCCGGGACGGTCGAACACCTCGAGGGTCATCTGGTACCGCGTGGTCACCCGTGAGATCGGAAGGATGTCACCGCTGCGGCGCACCTGCTGCGCGACCTGACCGCGCCCGCCCAGGACGCGGCGCCGCGCCACGGACACGAGGTCGCCCATGACCGCCGATGACGTGGGGGCGCCACCGGCGCCCTGCCCGTAGAACATGAGCGATCCCGCGTTCTCCGCTTCGACGAAGACCGCGTTGAAGGCACCGGACACGGAGGCGAGGGGATGGTCGTCGCGGACGAGAGCGGGGTAGACCCGTGCCGACACGCTCTTCGCGCCGTCCGCGCCGTCGACCCGCTCGCAGATCGCGAGCAGCTTGATCGTGAAGCCCTGCGCGGCCGCGGTCGCGATCATGTCCGCACTCACCGACGTGATGCCCTCGACGTGGACGTCGTCCATCGAGACGGGGACCTGGAACGCGAGCGACGCGATGATCGCGGCCTTCGCCGCAGCGTCGAACCCGCCGACGTCCGCCGTGGGGTCCGCCTCCGCATAGCCCAGCTCCTGCGCCGTCGACAGAGCGGTGTCGAAGTCCCACCCCTCCTTGGCCATCTGATCGAGGATGTAGTTCGTCGTCCCGTTGACGATGCCCATGACCCGCTGGATGCGATCGCCCGCGAGCGACACGGACAGCGGCCGCACGATGGGGATGGCGCCCGCGACGGCCGCCTCGTACTCGATGCGCACGCCCGCGTCGTCCGCAGCCGTGATGAGCTCCGGGAAGTGCTGTGCCAGGAGGGCCTTGTTCGCCGTCACCACGCTGGCACCGGACGCCATCGCCTCGAGGATGTGGGTGCGGGCCGGCTCGATGCCGCCCAGCAGCTCGATGACGATGTCGGCGTCGGCGACCACGGCCTCGGCGTCGGTCGTCAGCAGCTCCTGCGGGATGCCCTCGCGCTCCTTCTCCGCATCCCTCACCAGCACCCCCGCGAGTTCCAGTCGCGCCCCCACACGCGCGGCCAGCGCATCCGACTGGGTGAGGAGGGTGCGCGCCACCTCCGTGCCGACGACACCCCCGCCCAGCAGTGCGACAGTGAGCTTCTCCATGGTGGTCCTCTCAGGAATCGACGATCGGGCCGCAGTCGCGGGCCAGCAGATCATCATGCGTCTCGGGTCGGATGAGCCAGTCCGCACGGCCTGTGCGAACGGCGAGCACGCCGGGTCGCGGCGTGAGGTTGTAGTTGGACGACAGCGGCTGGCAGTAGGCCCCCGTGCCCGGCACCGCGACGAGGTCCCCCGCCCGCACGTCCCCCGGCAGGTATTCGTCGCGGACGACGATGTCCCCGCTCTCGCAGTGACTGCCCACGACACGGACGACCACGGGTTCGGCCGGCGTCGACCTGGACGCGAGCGTGCACGAGTAGTCAGCATCGTAGAGCGCGGTCCGCACGTTGTCGCTCATGCCGCCGTCGACCGACACATACGTGCGCACGCCCGTCTCCGTCTCCACCGGCTTCACCGTGCCGACGGTGTAGAGCGTGAAGACCGCCGGGCCCACGATCGCGCGCCCCGGCTCGAACGAGACCACCGGCAGATCGGTGCCCTCGTCGGCGCAGGTCTTCGCGACGACCTCCGCGAGCTGGGCGGCCATGTCCTCGATGGGCGGCGGCGTGTCCTGCGACGTGTACCGCATGCCGAACCCGCCGCCCAGATCGATCTCCGCGAGGACGACGCCGTGGTCGCGCTGGATCTCCGCGCGCAGGCCGGCGATCCGCCGCGCCGCGACCTCGAAGCCCGACCGGTCGAAGATCTGCGAGCCGATGTGGCTGTGCAGGCCGATGAGGTCGAGGTGCGATGAGGCGAGGATCCGGTCCGCGGCCGTGCGCGCCGCACCCGAATGCAGGGACAGGCCGAACTTCTGGTCCTCGTGCGCTGTCGCGATGAAGTCGTGCGTGTGGGCTTCCACACCCACCGTCACACGGATCATGACGGGTGCGCGCATCCCCCGGGCGGACGCGGCTGCTTCGATGCGGTCGATCTCGTCGAGGGAGTCGACGACGATGCGGGCGATCCCCCAGTCCAGTGCGAACGCGATCTCCGCGTCCGACTTGCTGTTGCCGTGCAGCCCGACCACCGACGGGTCCACACCCGCGCGCTTGGCCGTCATGAGCTCACCCAGCGAGCACGTGTCGATCCCCATGCCCTCTCCGGCGACCCACTGGGCGATCGCGGAGGTGAGCAGCGCCTTCCCCGCGTAGTACGTGCGGGCACGGGTGCCGACCGCATCGAACGAGGCGGAGAACGCGTCCACGAACCGGCGGGCACGCGTACGGAGGTCGTCCACGTCGAGGACGTAGAGCGGGCTCCCGTACTCCTCCGCCAGATCCGTGGCGCGATGGCCTGCGACGGTGAGGACCCCGTCCGCGTCCTTGTCCACGTGCGCGGACCACAGGCTGGGCATGAGGGCATTGACGTCATCCGGATACGGCAGCCAGACCGGTGACGGACCGGCATGGAGGACACCGGAGATGTGCGCGGGCATTCAGGCTCCTGTCACATGCGCTCGGGGGCGCTGACCCCGAGCAGCTCGAGTCCGTTCGACAGCACCTGCGCGGTGGCGCGGTCCAGCACGAGCCGGGAGCCGTGGACGGCACCCGGCTGCTCGTCGCCGAAAGGCGTGACCCGGCACGAGTCGTACCACTTGTGGAACAGGCCGGCGAGGGCTTCGAGGTAGCGGGCGATGCGGTGCGGTTCACGCAGCTGCGCCGCCTGGGCGACGACGCGGGGGAAGTCCGCGAGGCCCGCGAGCAGCGCCGCCTCCGCCGCGTGGCTGAGGGTCGAGGCGTCGAAGAGCGAGGCGTCGACCCCGGCCGCGAGCGCGTTGCGCTCGACACCGCACGCGCGGGCATGGGCGTACTGCACGTAGTAGACCGGGTTGTCGTTGCTGGCGCTGCGCAGGACCTCCGGGTCGAGTGTGAGGGGGGAGTCGGCGGGGATGCGGGCGAGCGAGTACCGCAGCGCATCGCGGCCCAGCCAACGCACGAGGTCGCGCAGCTCGATGATGTTGCCCGCGCGCTTCGAGAGCTTCGCACCGTTGACGTTGATGAGCTGCCCGATGAGCACCTCGATGTTCACCTTCGGGTCGTCGCCCGCGGCGGCAGCGATCGCCTTGAGGCGGCCGACGTACCCGTGGTGGTCGGCCCCCAGCAGGTAGACCTTCTCCGTGAAGCCGCGGTCCTTCTTGTCGAGGTAGTACGCGGCGTCCGCGGCGAAGTACGTGGGTGCCCCGTCGCTGCGGATGAGGACCCTGTCCTTGTCGTCCCCGAAATCGGTGGTGCGCAGCCAGACGGCACCGTTCTCGTCGTACACGTGCCCCTGCTCCCGCAGCCGCTCCACCGCTGACGCGAGCGCACCGGAATCGTGGAGCGACGATTCGGAGAACCAGACGTCGAAGTGCACGTCGAACTCCGTGAGCGTGTCCTTGATGTCCTGCAGCTGCAGGGTGTAGGCGCGATGGCGGACCTCGTCGCGCGTCGCGTCGTCACACGAATCGGCCAGCGCAGGCTGGTCCTCCGCGATCGCCTCCGCGATGTCTGCGATGTACTGGCCCGGGTAGCCGCCCTCCGGCACGTCCCGGCCCTTCATGCGAGCGATGACCGAATCCGCGAACACGTTCATCTGGGAGCCCGCGTCGTTGACGTAGTACTCGCTCGTGACGTCCGCCCCGGCAGCGGTCAGCACCCGTGCGATCGCGTCGCCCAGTGCGGCCCACCGCGTGTGCCCCAGGTGCAGGGGTCCGGTCGGGTTGGCGGAGACGAACTCCATGTTGACGACATGGCCGGCCATCGCGTCTCCGCGACCGTACTCGGGTCCGGCAGCGACGATGTCCGCTGCAAGGGCGCCGGCAGCGGCGGCAGACAGGGTGATGTTGAGGAACCCGGGGCCTGCGACGTCCACTGCGTCGATGCCGGCGCTCTCCCGCAGCACGGCGGCGAGCCCCTCTGCGAGCTCGCGCGGCGGCAGACCCGCGGACTTCGCGATCTGCAGCGCGATGTTCGAGGACCAGTCGCCGTGGTCGCGGTTCTTCGGTCGTTCCACGACCAGCGCAGCAGGAGGGGCGATCTCCCTGCCGGACGAAGTGCTGTACGCGTCGAGTGCTGCGGCGATGGCCGCCTTGAGTTCTTCCGGAGTCACCCGCTCAGGATAGTGGGTGGCCGGCACGTGCGGACAATCGCCCCCGGGCGAGGATGTCCGTGGCGATCGGCGCGGGACGGAGAGTGCGTACCACGGAACAGGGAATCCCACCAGGGGGCTTGTGCCCGCCCGGCAGTCTTCTTAGCTTCAGGACTGAGACATCCCACCGATCGACACGCGCTTGCGGGACCCGAGGACGAACGACTCATGGCAGACCTCACGACAGCCGATGTGACCCTGATCTTCCTGGCACTCGAGGAGTACGCGACGGGGCTGGGCACGGCGTTCGGGCCCGAAGAATCGGAACAGGCCAGGCTGCTCGCTCAGCGACTCACCGCATCGAGGGCCGTGCACGTCGACGAGTGACCTGCGGACGCCGTCCGGGAGCGTGCAGGCGGATTCGTGACGGGCCCCTCGGATCCGCTACGATCGGGGCGGTCAAGCAGCCGGCCACCGGAGTACCTGGAGACCCTCGGTGTACACGCTGCTCAACAACATGGAGTCGTCGAAGCTCGACCTCTACCTGCCTGGCAGGCTGGTCGCTTCACTGCACTACCGTTTCACCACGGACGAGATGTGGTTCGTCTACTGCGAATCGATCGACGACGACTCACCCGATTCCCACCGCCGTGAAGTCCTGCGCAGGGGTCTCGAGGAGGCGCACTCGCGACGGATGCGCGTGCGCGTCCTCTGCACCATCTCGCAACGGCTCCTCACCGGCACCTCTGCGGGCACGGAACCGATCGTCATCGATCCCGGCAAGCTGTGACCGCCGGTGCCTCGCGTGTTCTCACACGTCGAAGTGTGTGAGGGCCTCCCCGCCGCCCACCGCGGCGACGACCTCCTCCGCGAGCCGCGCGAGCTTGATATTGCGGTGTGAAGACGCGTCGCGCAGGAGTGCGAACGCCTCCGACTGCGAGCACCGGTTCTGCGCCATGACGATCCCCACCGCCGTGTCGATCGCGGTGCGGGTCGCCATCGCGATCCGACGGTGCTCCGCTTCATCCGCGTGAGTGGCGACCCGCACCGCGACGCTCAGCACGAGGGAGGCGATCGCCGCGTACTCCTGCGCACGCGCGACGTCGTCGGGGCCGAGCGCACAGGGTTCGGCGGCGTAGAAGTTCATGGCGGCGACGGCACCGCTCTTGAGATCCAGCGGCACTGCGAGCGCCGACCGGTACCCGCGATCGCGCACCGCGGACATGTAGGCGGGCCAGCGCTCATCGCTGCGCACGTCGTCGATGATGATGGAGGAGTCCGTCTTCTGCGCTTCGAGGCACGGCCCCTCCTCGAAGCCCACCTGCACCTCGTCCATGAGCCTCGCCTGCTCGGAGCCGCTGCCGACCACCGTGGACCGCTTGGCGAGCTTGAGGGTGATGCCGCAGTCGACCTCCACTCCCCCTCCCAGCCCGTGGGCGGACAGCCGTGCGAAACGGTCGAGGAACTCGACGAGATCGTATTCCTCCGACAGCAGCGCGAGCAGCTGCTCCGAGGCGGTTTCCTGGGTGAGCGTGAGGTCCATGGGCCTGATCGTGCCACAGACCGATGGGAGTGTCCCCCATGCGATGTGACACCCCACTGTGCGCTGGGCCCGTCCCAATCGCCGTCAAGGTGTCTTGCTCTGGGAAGCACCGTTTCGCTGAGGACAGCGGAAGAGCCCCTTGGACGGGTGTCCAAGGGGCTCTTCCGGTGGTGCCCGCGACAGGATTCGAACCTACGACCTTCTGCTCCGGAGATAGCGACGGGCCCATACGTGCCCAGATTACCACGGAGCTACGGGTCAGTTGAGGCTCAAATCCGGTTGTCAGAGCTACATCTGACGAGCTGGCATGGCCCGATTGTGGCCACGACACGAATAACCGCCCCTGGGGTAGTGACCCATGAGGCGGTTGGAACCCTGGGAGGGATTCGTGTCCGTAAATCATACCCGTCAAGCAGTTCTAAGTCAGCCCGGCTCCGGTGGGGTCACTGTGGCCGGAGGCCACGCGCCGACGTCGGCTGCGCTGAGGACCGGCCCGGAACGGCCGAAGGCCGCACGCCCGGCTGGCCCGCAGGCGCCGCCAGAGGCGGCGCCCTTGGTACGTACATCGCGGACAGAGTTTCCCCACTGGTCAACGGCATACATCTGACGGGCTGCGTCGGTCGCG
The DNA here is from genome assembly GCF_016107685.1 of Brevibacterium yomogidense. Classification (GTDB taxonomy): domain Bacteria; phylum Actinomycetota; class Actinomycetes; order Actinomycetales; family Brevibacteriaceae; genus Brevibacterium; species Brevibacterium yomogidense. Next base: position 239,350 of record NZ_JABASY010000002.1, on the reverse strand, counting down.
TTTTGGTCGTCGTTCCCGATCCTCGAAGTGGCTCATTGCCGACGCGGTGGACTCTTCGACCGTTGAGGAGCTAGGTGATGGTCTATTCGTGGATACCGCGAGCGGGGAGGTGCTGGATTCGGATTGGGTGCGTCCGCCTCGTCCGGCTCGGTGCGGTTGGCGGATTGGCGAGAACGTGGCTGTGCACTCGGATGGGCAGTTTGCTCACTTCTCGGGGACTGAGCGGTGTTCGTCTGTGTGGGCGTGCCCAGTGTGTTCAGCCGTGATCCGGGCGGAGCGCGCTCGGGAGATTTCACAAGCGGTGGAGGCTCATCATGCAGCGGGTGGGTCGATCCTATTCGTGACTCTGACGATTCGACATGATCGTGCTGACTCGCTGAAGCAGAGCATGGATGCAGTGTTGGGGTCGTGGCGGAAGCTGTTGCAGGGAAGCGCCTGGGTCGGCTCGAAGTCGAAGCAGGGGGCGCGGGATCGCTACCGGGTCTCGGGCTATATCCGCAGCACCGAAGTGACTTATGGGTCGAATGGGTGGCATCCGCACATTCACGCGCTGTTCTTCACCGATGACAAGCTATCTGGCACTGAGGTGGCGGCTTTTGGGGATGAACTCCATACCCGCTGGGCGCGGTTCTCGCATAAGGCGACCGGGAAGTTGCCGACTCGTGAGCATGGGACGGATGTGCAGCAGGTTGATGAGAATGGTCAGGTGCTCGGTAAGTACCTGGCGAAGGTGCAAGACGAGGGGAACAGTAAGACGGAGAAGTGGGATTCGGCGGCGGAGCTTGCTCGTGCTGATGTGAAGCGGGGCCGTGGTGACAACTTCGTGCCGTTCGAGCTGCTCGACTTCGATCACCCGTTGCCCCTCCCCCAGCGCCGCCGGCTATGGGTGGAGTACTACACAGGCACCAAGGGCCGGCGGGCGATCACCTGGTCTCGCGGCCTGAAGGCACGTTATGACGTGGGCGAGAAGTCGGATGAGGAGGTCATCGAGGAGACCGAGGCTGCGCCGGTCCGGTGGGTGGCTGACGGGCGCTCGTATGACGCGCTGAGGCGGTCTGACCCGGAGCTGCTGGCGCTAGTCCTCGATGCTGCTGCGGGTGAGAACTGGCCGGTCGTGCAGGCTCTGCTGCCTGGTGATGAGCCACCTGAGCGGGCTCGATCGGTGGACGAGGTGAGGGAGTGAGCTGGCCCTCCGATACGCTCCTACCCCTAAGGATCATATGCATCGTACCTATTGACAAGGTTCGTACCAGTTGGCTACGGTGGAACCATCGTCACTCAATAGGGGGCGATCGCCACCTAGCGAAAGGTTTGAGCCGATGGAATCCAAGAGACTTTCAGTAGGCACCGCATGGAGAACCCTGCGGCAATTTGAGAAGAAACACGACTCGCTGCCAGTTGAGGGACAAGCTACGAGATTGCTGAACGTGCTGGCCGGTTACTTACTCGCATCCGGAGATATGACTGCGATAAATCTCAGCCAGATTGCAAGGGAATCCGGCCTGTCGCGGATCACGACCCGCAATAGCCTGGATCGGTTGTCAGCATTCGGCGTCATCAAGGTGCAAGTCGTGCGTGAAGGCCGTCCAGTCAACTATGCAGGCTACTCAGAGGAATTCCTCTCTATCGCTGCCGAAACGGAGGAGGGCAAGTGAACGAGACAAAGGTTCTGGACGAACTGAAGATGTGGAGCGATGTCAATGCCGAGGAGTTCACAGCCGTGAATCTCAGCGCTCTAGCGCGCGGCTGCGATATGAGGCGCGTAGACGCGGTCGAGGCGGTGCAGAACCTTCTCCTTGCGGGAGACCTGGAGCAGGTGCGAGTTGTCGCCCCTGGATCGCACACGAATGTGTTCCGACTGATCGAAACATCTTTCTAAGGAGTAACAATGCTTAACCGATTCATGCTGGATCAAGCAGGCACAGGCGCCTTCTTCCTAACTGAAGGCCCGGCCCCGAGAGTCGACAGAGATGGAGTGCAGCGTGTCGACCGAAATAACACCCCAGTGTACGAGATTCAGTGCTACGTCAAACCGGCAGACGAGAATGCCGAAGGCACGACGGCGAAGATCAAGCTGGCGACTTCAAGCCCTCCGACTATCCCGGTGTTCACTGAAGTTCGGTTCCCTAAGGGGCTCCTTGCAATGGCCTGGTCCATGGAAGGCGGTCGATCCGGCGTGTCGCTGAGCGCTTCTGAGGTGGAGCCTGTGGGAACTACCAGTAAGGTCCAGGCAGCTCCGCAGCAGGAGAGCGCGAAGGGTCGTGAGTGACGATGCTTCCCGGAGGTTCGTCGGGGCATCAGCTCTTGATGACGCTGTTCAACTCCCCCTGGGCGTGGGACTGCGTGATCGTAGGGTTTATCGCTGGCGCAACGGTCATTGGTGCGTTGTGGTCCATGTTCGCGCTGGGATCGCGCCGAGGCGGTGCCCGTAGACGGATGCAGGTATCTCAGGAGCGAGGGGCAGGTCTTCAGCCTGGTAAGCATGCCTGCCCCTCGCCGGAGGTTCATCACTCTGAGCAGTTTCAAGCGGCCCGAGGTGATGCACCATGATCAGTTTACGTCGAGTTGCACGGTGGATCGCGTGGGCGGCTCGCGGCCTGGTTGCGGCGGTGGTCACCGGGATCATCGTTGGTCTGGTGGACTCCTCTGCGTTGTCTTTACTTCTATGGGTGCTCTGGGTGATTGGGGCCTTCGCAGCGCTGCCCATGCGGACCGTGGTTCACATCCTGTACGTCAAGTTGCTGACTGGGGTCCCGTGGCACGTCGCATCGGCAGCGGTTCGCATCTCGACGCTCTGGCCCTATATCGCCTGGAGGAGTGGCCACGGGCAGTCGGAGGACGAAGTGCGCCGTGCACGGTTGGAGCGCAATCCGAATTTGACTGAGGATGACGACGACGCATGGACCGGTCTTGTCCGGTATGGGCTGTTCCTCGCTGGTCTTGTTAGGGCGGAGCGCGCGGAGCGCTATTTCGATACGCCTCGCCTCGTGGCCTGGTCGGTAACAACTACGTCGATGACGTTGCGCATTCGGCGTGGTAAGGCGGGTACAACGGCGGAGGACGTAGGTTCAGTTGATTCTGTTCAGAAATTCGCCCAGACGTTCAAGGAACTGACTGGTGCATGGTCGCTGATCCTGCGTTCAGAGGTGGATGGGCCTCACACCATCTTCCGGCTGCTGTGGTCTGACCCGTTGTCGGGTTCACGGTCGTCGCGGGAGCCGACTGGTGATCGTTCTCCGGTCCAAATCGGACTCGATGAACGTGGCGAGGATGTGATGTGGGATCCGTTCGACGCGACTCATACGGCTGTCCAAGGCATGACGAGGAGCGGGAAGTCCATTCAGGAGTACACCCGTCTTTCCGGGATCGCTGCCCGCGAGGATGTGGAAGTGTGCGGCCTGGATCCGACCGGCGTTCTGCTCGGGCCATTTGTCTCTGCGGGGAACCGGCGCATTGGTGTCCCCGGGAATGCGGGCGATTCTCCGATCTACAGGCACTTTCTCGACGTACTGACCGGCATTGTCTCGGAAATGGACCGGCGAACATTGCAGCTGGCTGCTGATGGTAAGGACAAGCTCGATGCTGGTGACTTCTCCTCGGAGCTGCCGTGCCTCGTCACCGTGCTGGAGGAGTGGCCTGGCATCAGTAGGGCTGCTGTATCTGAGGACGCTGCTGAGAACCGTAAGGCAGCGGAGCGGGTAGGCCCGAAGATCGAGGCTGCTGTCGGCCGTTTGGTCGCTGAGGGCGCGAAATCTGGGATTCGGGTCATTCTCCTGGGGCAGCGATTGTCCTCAAAGGCACTCGATACCGATAGCCGCTCTAATTTTGGTGTCCGTCATACCTTGCGCGTGGACAACGCGGATGCGGTCTCGATGCTCCACGACAACGGCACAGAGTGGGCACCTATCGTCGCGGCGTTCGAGCCGGGTCAGGGACTCATTGAGCGCCCAGGTTTCGGTCAACGTCGTTACAGGGCCGACTACACGAGTTACGAAACTTATCTGGAAAGGGTGAAGCATCGTGTTGCTGCCTGAATCAAATTATGACTATTGCCCGTTGACGCACTTGGAAGCGGGTGACGTTGTGGCTGCGCTGCGGGAGTGGGTGGCTGCATGTGTTGAGGAGGACGACCGTGTGCGAGTCGAACGGTTGCTTCATAGGGCTGAGTCGTCTCTGGACATCGTTTTAGTGGCGCGACATTCCTCGATAGCCGGTGAAATGCGAGGAACGAGTATTTTGCCGGGTGGCCCCGCCGTAGGCGACAGTACAGGAGGTGGTCTGCTGTGACGGTGGTGCGTGTTGAAGTACCGGAGCTGTTGACCGTCGAGGAAGTCTCGGAGATTACTCGGGTGCCGAAGTCGACGCTGGCTAACTGGGCTGCTGATGCGGATCGTGGTCGGTCAGCGTTCGGTCCTCCGCATATCCAGCTCTCGCCCCGTAAGCGTGTCTGGGCGAAGGCGGATGTGGTGGCCTGGATCGAGCAGAAGCGGGGTCAGTGATGGCATCGGTGAGGCGGCGTGAGTTGCGTTCGGGTGTGTCGTGGCAGGTGCGCTGGTACGACGTTGCCGGGAAGCTGCGGAGCCGGTCATTCGGAACTCAGCGTGAGGCTCGGGCGTACCGTGCCAAGGTTGAGGCGATGGGTGCTGCGGGTCGGCCTCGTGGTGCCGGTGATCGCCTCACGCTCGGCATGGCGCTGGGGTTCTGGCAGGAGGTCAACGCAGATCGGTGGCGGTCGAAGACTGCTGTGGTTAATGCTTCTGCGGCGGATCGACTGGCCTGCATTGCTACCGTCCGGGTGGATCGTCTGACTCCAGAGGTAGTTAGGGAGGCAGTGGAGTCGTTGAGTCCGTATGTGGCTCGGCAGGCTGTGAACGCTGTGAAGGGGGCTGTGAAGCATGCGCGGTCGCTGGGCTACGAGGTTGTGCCTGCCACGGTGTCTATGCCGTCTCCTCGGCCTCCTGAGACCGCTCAGCGCGCTTTGAGTGTTGAGGAGGTGCAGGCGCTTGCGGCTCAGATCGGCCCTTTGCATGGGGATGTTGTCGAGCTGCTGGCCTTCACCGGCCTGAGGGTTGGGGAGCTTGCAGGTCTGGAGGTTCGGGACTATAACGCTGCCCGGTCGCGTCTGTCGGTGATTCGGGCGGTCTCCTGGCCTCGTGGTGGCGCTGTGGTTGGTGAGCCGAAGACGGAAGCAGGGAAGCGAACCGTTCCGGTGATCGGTGCAGCGAGGTCGGTCATTGAGCGGCGAATCGCTGAGCGCCCCGAGGAGGACCGTCACCCGTATGCGCCGTTGGTGTTGGGTCCGCGTCGTGGTGCTCGGTTCAATCCGAACAACTGGCGGCGTGATGCCGGGTGGAAGGCTGCTCTCGATTCGTTGGGTCTTGGCCGTGTCAGGTTGCACGATCTGCGTCACACCTACGCCTCTTTGGTCCGCCGATCCGGTGCTGACATCTATGTGCTTCAGAAGGTGCTCGGTCATCGGGAGATCGCGACGACCATCGACCGGTACGGCCACCTCTATGACGACGAGATCGACGAGTTGGGAGCGTCCCTAGAAGCGGCTCTCGGTGGCTCGCATGGCCAGAGTGTGGCCACAGAGCAGTAGTAACAGTCCATTGAAAGTTGAACGTGTCGTGCAGGAACGAGAAAACCCCTGGTCAGTGGACCAGGGGCTTCCTCGTAATTGGTGCCCGCGACAGGATTCGAACCTACGACCTTCTGCTCCGGAGGCAGACGCTCTATCCACTGAGCTACGCGGGCGGGCGACACCCCACACTAACACCGGTGGGGCGGTGAGTCACGTTCTTCCGCGGCAGGATCCACGCGGCGCTCCGTGAGGATCGTCACGCGCGGGAAGTCGGGCCGGACGGCCCGAACACGACTGTCAGGAGCCGCGGACGTCCTGGCGCGCCGGGACGTACTCCCAGTGCCATGGCTCGTACTTGCTGGACTTCGCCCAGTCCGGGTTCTCCCAGCCGTACTCCGCCCCGTGGGCCACGAGCCAGTCGTACTGCTTGCCGGACGCGGAGGCGGCACCCCCGCCGAAGTCGATGGCGATGCCCCAGCCGTGCATGGACGTTCCCGGACGTGCGGCGAGACCGGGCTTGCGACCGGCGACGGACACCTGGGATTCGAGCGAGCGGTAGGTGTCCGTGAGGGCCATGTCCTCGCCGGTCTCCTCCTTGTACGCGGCATTCATCTTCGCGAACGCGATCGCGGCATCCGCCCGGAGCTTGTGGTTGCCGATCCCCAGATCGCACAGCCACGAATCCGGCAGCTCCCCGTTCGTCGCATCGCCGAAGTCAGCGTCCTCCGAGCAGCCGGGGAGCACGGTCTTCGTGATGGAGCGGCCCGCAGCCTGTGCGCTCTCGCCCTCTGCGCTGGGCACCGCACCGGACGCGGTGCGGCCGGCAGCCGCGTCGGCACCGTCGCCCACATCCGCGGACACGGTCTCCGCACCCAGGGCAGTGAGGACGGGCGCGTCCTCGTTGTACTCCGCAGCCTGCGCCTGACCTGCGCCGTTGCCGGAGATGAGCACGACGGCCGCCGCGGCACCCGCGACGGAAACTCCGGTGAGTGCGGTCGTCGCGACAGCACGGCGACGGCGCATCCCGCGCACGATCGAACCATCGGAGCCGCGGAAAGCGACGGCGCCCGCACCCACACGCGCGCGCGGCGCTGGGGCCGGCAGAGCGGGTGCAGGGGTGCGGCGAAGCGTGATCCGGCGAGTCGAGCGTCGGTCTGCCGCCTCAGCCATCCGGCGTTCGCGGCGGCTGGTGAAGACCTGCTCGGCAGGCTGCTCGGCCATGCATCACTCCAGTCAGATTGCGGTGGAATGCCCAGGCTTCACCCCGGGCTCTCTCCATGTGTCACAACACTATAACGAGGTTGTTACATTGGAGTCCAATCGAGGCGTTTCCGCAGGTCAAAGCCGTGACAACCATATTACAACTGTGACTGATGATCACGAACGAGAACGCCGCGCGTTCCTCTGCATCGCGTCGTCGACCTCGCCCACCAGCTCTTCGAGCACGTCCTCCAGGAAGATCACACCCACCGCCCGACCTCCGGGATCGTGCACGCGCGCCACGTGGCTGCCCGCGTACTGCATCTCCTGGAGCGCGTCCTCGATCTCCGCATGCGCGGCGACGGAGGTCATCGATCGGAACCGGCGGTCCTGGACCGGTGCACGGTGCGCCTCGTCGTTGTCCGCGTAGAGCAGGTCCTTGATGTGGAGGTAGGACACCGGCTGCCCGTCGTCATCGGTGACGATGAAACGGGAGAAGCCCGTACGGCCGATGAGGGCCTCCACCTGTTCCGGCGTGGCCGTCTGGTCGATCGTCACGAGGTCGTCGCGTGCCACCATGACCTCGTCGACCGTCTTGTCAGAGAATTCGAGGGCGCCCTTGAGCAGGCCGGAATCGTCGTGGAGGAGGCCTTCCCGCTGCGACTCCGCCACGATCGACTGCACCTCCTCGACCGTGTAGGCCGCGTTCACCTCATCCCGCGGATCGACCCCCAGGCGATGCAGCGTCCAGTTCGCGAATGCGTTCATCGGATGGATGACGAAGCGGAGGACGTGTCCCAGGGAAACCAGGGGCGGGGCGAGGAGCATCGCCGCCTGCTGCGAGACGGCGATCGCGATGTTCTTGGGGATCATCTCGCCGACGACGACGTGCAGGTAGGTGACGATCGACAGCGCGAGCACGAAGGAGATGACGCCCGACAGCGACGCCGGGATCCCCAGCGCGCTCAGCGGGCCCACCAGCAGGTGGTGGATCGCGGGCTCCGCGATATTGCCGATGAGCAGTGAGCAGACAGTGATGCCCAGCTGGCAGACGGCGAGCATGAGCGAGACGTGCTCCATGGCGTAGAGCGTCGTCTTGGCGGATTTCCGGCCGGCGTCGGCGAACGGCTCGATCTGTGACCGCTTCGCGGACACGACCGCGAACTCCGCGGCGACGAAGAAGGCGTTGCCCAGCAGCAGGAGCGCCAGCCATACGAGTCCCATCCAGTCACTCATCGGGCCGCACCTCCCCTCTGCGCATCAGCGGAGGCCCCGGAACGGGAGCCCCCGGGCTCCGCGCTCCCGGGCACGGTGGCCGTCGCGCCGCCCGCGCGGTCGCCGCTCTCGCCGGCGACGGCGGCGACCGCGCGTGCTCGCAGACGGTCGTGGACGAGGTAGTCCGGGACGAGCCGCAGTCGTTCGATGCGCCTGCCGTGCATCCGCTCGACGATGATGCGGGCACCGTCGATGCGCACCTCGTCGCCCTCGTCCGGGATCCGCCCCAGCACGAACATCACATAGCCCGCGACGGTCTCGTAGTCCGCTTCTTCCGGGATGTCGATGTTGACGGCGGACGACACCTCGTCCGTGCGGAGCCGACCGGGGACGATCCACGACCCGTCCCGTGCCGGACGCACGTGCACGCGCAGACGGTCGTGCTCGTCCGCGACCTCGCCCACGAGCTCCTCGACCGCGTCCTCGAGGGTCGCGACACCCGCGGTGCCGCCGTACTCGTCGACGACGACCACCATCTGCATCGACCGGGTCCGCAGCCGCAGCAGCAGGCGGTCCAGCGGCAGCGTCTCCGGGACCTGTGCCACATCGGTCATGAGGCCGCCCGCGAACGCGTCCGACCGGTTGTCGAGGGGAACGGACAGCGCGGACTTGATGTGCACGACGCCCGCGATGTCGTCCAGTGATTCGCGGACGACGGGGAAGCGCGAGAAGCCGGTGCGGCGCGCGAGGTCGACGATGTCGCTCGCGGTGGAGTCCTTCGTGACGCTCACCATGCGCGTGCGTGGGGTCATGACGTCCTCAGCGGTGCGCTGCGAGAAGCTGAGGGTGCGCTCGAGCAGGTCCGCGGTCTGCTCGTCCAGCTTGCCCTCGTCGGCGGAGTGCCGCACGAGCGCCGTGAGCTCTTCGGGTGAGCGTCCGGCCGCGCCCTCCTCCTGCGGTTCGATCCCCATGGAGATGAGCACCTTGTTCGCGGTGCCGTTGAGCACCGCGATGATCGGTTTGAAGACGATGGAGAAGACGTACTGGAAGGGCACCGCGATCCGTGCGGCGTGCATGGGTGCGGAGATCGCGAGGTTCTTCGGGATGAGCTCGCCGATCACCATCGACAGGATCGTCGACAGCACGAGTGCGATGCCCAGCGCGATGCCTGCGACGACAGACTGCGGAAGCCCCAGGAGACCGAGGACCGGTGCCAGGAGCGCACCGACCGACGGCTCCATGAGGTAGCCGGTCATGAGCGCGGTGATCGTGATGCCCACCTGTGCGGCGGACAGCTGCGTCGACAGCTGCTTCGTGGCGCGCTGGATCGTGCCGGCGAAGGGGGCCTTCGCCGCCACCGCCTGATCGACCGTGTGCTTGTCGAGCGTCAGGAGCGCGAATTCCGCGGCGACGAAGACGCCGTTGCCGAGGATCATGAGGAGCGCCAGGAGGAGCAGGAGCCACTCCATGTCAGACGATCCCTCCCCGCGGGGGCGTGCGGCGACCGGGAGTCGCCGGGGAGGTCAGGACGGGGATGCCGGCTTCACGCCGGCACGGACTGTCACTCGTCATGGAGAGGATTCTATACCGGCCGCCCTCGGCGCGCTCACCAGCCCGCGGCGACGGGGCGCCCCTCCTCGTAGCCGGCCGCCGACTGCACGCCCACGACTGCACGCTCCGCGAACTCCTCGAGGGTGCGGGCACCCGCATAGGTGCACGACGAGCGGACGCCGGAGGTGATCTCGTCGAGCAGGTCCTCGATGCCGGGCCGCTGCGGGTCGACGGGCATGCGTCCCGAGGAGATGCCCTCTTCGAACAGCCCCTTGCGCGCGCGGTCGAACGCGGACTCCGTGCGGGTCCTCGCCGCCACGGCACGCGCGCTGGCCATCCCGAAGCTCTCCTTGTACGCCTTCCCGTCCGAGTCGACGAGCAGGTCGCCGGGGCTCTCGTAGGTGCCTGCGAACCATGAGCCCACCATCACCTGGGAGGCTCCCGCCGCGAGGGCGAGTGCGACGTCCCGCGGGTAGCGCACTCCCCCGTCGGCCCACACGTGGGCGCCCAGTTCGCGAGCCCTCTGCGCCGCGTCGAGCACCGCGGAGAACTGCGGCCGTCCGACCGCGGTCATCATCCTGGTCGTGCACATGGCGCCGGGGCCCACCCCGACCTTGACGATCGAGGCGCCCGCCTCCACGAGGTCCTCCACACCGTCCGCCGTCACGACGTTTCCTGCGACGATCGGGACGTCCAGCCCGGCCCCGGCCACCGCTTCGAGGACGTCGATCATCTTCTCCTGGTGGCCGTGGGCGGTGTCGAGCACGAGAGCGTCCGCCCCGGCCTCCACGAGGGCCTCCGCGCGTCCCCGCGCATCGCCGTTGACGCCCACCGCCGCCGCGATCCGCAGACGCCCGCCGTCGTCGAGAGCGGGAGTGTAGATCGAGGCGCGCAGCAGTGACTGCGGGGTGAGCGCGCCGATCAGCCTGCCGTCGTCCAGCACGGGCACGAACGTCGCCCGCTGCGTTGCGAACTCCTCGTACAGGTCCGCCAGCAGCGCCCGCGACGGGTGTGCCACGCGGTCCGACCCGCCCCCACCGCGCCCGAGGCCCCGGGCGCGGTCCGCGGCGGACGCACCGGAGCCGGCCGCGGCCTCGGCGATGGAGGCCACCTGTGCGGCCCGGGCGGCGAGCCCGGCCGTGTCGACGGTGTGCACGTCTTCGTCCAGCAGCGCGGACATCCGTGTGAACCGGTCGACGGCGTCGAGCTGTTCGGCAGTGACGATCCCGAGGAACCGCCGGTCGTCGTCGACGACGGCGACCGCCCCGTGCGCCCGCCGGTGCACGAGGTGCAGCGCCTCCAGGACCGTGTCGTCCGGGCCCATCCGGATCGGCGTCTCCAGCAGCGGGTGACGGTCCTTCACCCAGCCGATCGTCTCCGATGCCGCATCGAGCGGGATGTCCTGCGGCAGCACGGCCAGCCCGCCGCGCCGCGCCATCGTCTCCGCCATCCGCCGGCCGGACACCGCCGTCATGTTCGCTGCGACGACGGGAATCGTGGTGCCCGTCCCATCAGCGGATTCGAGCGACACGTCGAAGCGGCTGGCCGCTGCGGAACGCGACGGCACGAGGAAGACGTCGGAGTACGTGAGGTCATGTCTGGGGGATTCGGTGATGAATCGCATACGCCCATTGTCGCCCATTCCCTTCCTTCGCGTGACAGTGCCGATAGACTGCGGGGCACAGTCTTATCTCCCTACTGTGGAAGAGGGCGAAACACGCCGTGTCAATGAACACCCCCACGACCGCCGCATCCGACTTCGGATCGAACCAGTGGCTGGTCGAGGAAATGTACGAGCAGTACAAGTCCGACAAGAACTCCGTCGACAGGTCCTGGTGGCCGGTGTTCGAGAAGTTCGAAGCAGAGGGCGGCGCATCCGGCAACGGTGCATCCGCATCGTCCGGCGGAGGGACTGCCACGACCGGGTCCAAGGCCTCGTCGGCGACGAAGGAGTCGACCGCGAAGCAGCCGGCCGCGAAGAAGGCCTCCACGACAGCACCTGCCAAGGAGTCCTCGGCCAAGACGAGCGCCGGCTCACGCCCCGGAGGGGCGAAGACGGCGACGGACAAGGACTCCACATCGGAGCGCGGCGTCACCCCCGCGACCTCCGACGAGGAGACGGTCAAGGCCGAATCGAAGTCCGCCGGCGCCTCCAACCTGCCCGAACGCAGCAACGAGGCCGCTGAGGACGTCGAGGACGTCGTGACGAAGCTGCGCGGACCCGCCAGGCTCATCGCGTCGAACATGGACGAGTCCCTCACCGTCCCCACCGCGACCTCGGTGCGCGCGCTGCCCGCCAAGGCGCTCATCGACAACCGCATCGTCATCAACTCCCACCTCAAGCGCACGCGCGGCGGCAAGGTTTCCTTCACCCACATCATCGCCTACGCGATGGTCCGAGCGCTGCGGGAGTTCCCCAGCCAGAACGTCTACTACGACGTCCAGGACGGCAAGCCCGTCATGGTGCAGCCCGGTCACGTGAACCTGGGCATCGCGATCGACGTGCCCAAGAAGGACGGCACCCGCACGCTCCTGGTCCCCAACATCAAGAAGGCGGAGAGGCTCACCTTCAAGGCGTTCGTGGACGCGTACGACGACCTCGTCATCCGCGGTCGCGACGGCAAGCTCACAGCGGACGACTTCGCCGGCACCACGGCCTCGCTCACCAACCCCGGCGGCATCGGCACCGTGCACTCCATGCCGCGCCTCACCGTCGGTCAGGGATCGATCGTGGGCGTGGGCGCCCTCGACTACCCGGCCGAATTCCAGGGTGCCAGCCAGGAGACCGTCAACCGCCTCGCGATCTCCAAGGTCCTCACCCTCACATCCACCTACGACCACCGCGTCATCCAGGGCGCCGGATCCGGTGAGTTCCTCAAGCTCATCCACGGCTTCCTCCTGGGCGAGGACGGCTTCTACGACGACATCTTCGCGTCGCTGCGCCTGCCCTACGAACCGGTCCGCTGGGTCCCGGACGTGTCCGCGGACGACTACGACGACGTGAACAAGACCGCGCGCGTCATCGAACTCATCGACGCCTACCGCGCGCGCGGTCACCTCATGGCGAACATCGATCCGCTCGTGTACCGCCAGCGCACGCACCCGGACCTCGACATCAACACCCACGGCCTCACCCTGTGGGACCTGGAGCGCGAATTCCCCACCGGCGGTCTGGGCGGGGCCCGGATGCTGCCGCTGCGCGACATCCTCGGGATCCTCCGCGACTCCTACTGCCGCACCACCGGCATCGAGTACATGCACATCGCGGACCCGGAGCAGCGCCGCTGGTTCCAGTCCAAGCTGGAGACGACGCACGAAGAGCTCACCCGCGAGGAGCACGGCCACATCCTGGGCCGCCTCAACGCGGCGGAGGCCTTCGAGACGTTCCTCCAGACGAAGTTCATCGGACAGAAGCGCTTCTCCCTGGAGGGCGGCGAATCGACGATCGTCCTGCTCGACGAGATCCTCAACCAGGCCGCCGACTCCGGCATGGACGAGGTCACGGTCGGCATGGCCCACCGCGGTCGGCTCAACGTGCTCACGAACATCGCGGGCAAGTCCTACGCGCAGGTGTTCAACGAGTTCGAGGGGATCCCCGATCCCGGCGCAGTCCAGGGCTCCGGCGACGTCAAGTACCACCTGGGCACCAACGGGTCGTTCACCTCACCGGACGGGAACTCGACGAAGGTGTACGTCGCGGCGAACCCCAGCCACCTCGAGACCGTCAACCCGGTCCTCGAAGGCATCGCCCGCGCCAAGCAGGACGTCATCGACCCGAACCAGACGGGCTTCCCCGTCCTCCCCGTGCTCGTCCACGGAGACGCGGCATTCGCCGGACAGGGCGTCGTCGCAGAGACGCTGCACCTGTCGGAGCTGCGGGGATACCGCACCGGCGGGACGATCCACGTGGTCATCAACAACCAGGTCGGCTTCACGACGGCACCCGCGTCCGCGCGCTCGTCGTACTACTCGACCGATGTCGCGAAGATCATCAGCGCGCCCGTCATCCATGTGAACGGCGACGACCCGGAAGCGGTCTACCGCGCCGCACAGCTCGCCTTCGAATACCGCCAGGCGTTCAACCGCGACGTCGTCGTCGACCTCGTCTGCTACCGCCGCCGCGGTCACAACGAGGGCGACGACCCGTCGATGACGCAGCCGGTCATGTACTCGCTCATCGACCAGAAGTCGACGGTCCGCAAGCTCTACACCGAATCCCTCGTGGGCCGGAAGCGCATCACGGAGGAAGAGGCGAAGGACGCGCTGGCGGACTTCCAGTCGAAGCTCGAATCCGCATTCGCGGAGACGAAGGAGTCGGAGAAGAACAGCTCCTCGAGCGACTCCGCATTCGGCATCCATCAGGAATCCCGCGCGATCGAGGGACGCACGACGCTGGAGACAGCGGTGTCGCGCGAACTCATCGAGCGCATCGGCGATGCGTTCATGGACATCCCGGACGGCTTCACGGTCCACAAGAAGCTGCGCAGCCTCCTCGAGAAGCGCCGGGAGATGACCCGCTCCGGCGGCATCGACTGGGGCTTCGCGGAGCTGCTGGCCTTCGGATCGCTGCTGGCAGAGGGCATCCCCGTCCGCATGTCCGGCCAGGACTCGCGCCGCGGCACCTTCACGCAGCGCCACGCGGTGCTCGTCGACTACGAGAACGGCAACGAGTGGACACCCCTCGCCAACCTGTCCGACGACCAGGGCCGACTGTGGATCTACAACTCGCTGCTGAGCGAGTACGCCGCGATGGGCTTCGAGTACGGCTACGCCGTGGAGCGTCCTGAGGCGCTCGTCCTCTGGGAGGCGCAGTTCGGCGACTTCATGCAGGGCGCGCAGTCGATCATCGACGAGTTCATCTCCTCGTCCGAGCAGAAGTGGATGCAGACGTCCGGCGTCGTCCTCCTCCTGCCGCACGGCTACGAAGGACAGGGACCGGACCACTCCTCCGCCCGGATCGAACGCTTCCTGCAGCTGGCAGCTCAGGACAACATGACGATCGCGAACCCGGCCGACGGGGCGTCGTACTTCCACCTCCTGCGCCGCCACGCGCATGCAGAGGTGAAGAAGCCGCTCATCGTGTTCACACCGAAGTCGATGCTGCGCCTCAAGGCGGCCGCCACGTCGGTCGAGCAGTACACGTCCGGCACGTTCGAGCCCGTCATCGCGGACACGAGCGTCGACGCCTCCACCGTCGACCGCGTCGTCCTGGTGTCCGGCAAGCTCTACTGGGAGCTGCTCGCCGCACGGACGAAGCGTGAGGACACGACGACCGCACTGGTCCGGTTCGAACAGCTCTACCCGCTCGACGAAGCGTCGATCGGCACTGCGCTGTCGCAGTACCCGGAGGGTGCGGAGATCGTCTGGGCGCAGGAGGAGCCGGAGAACCAGGGCGCGTGGCCCTACATCGCCATGCACCTGCCGGAGGTCCTGGAGGGCCGCGACGTGCGCGTCGTGTCCCGCGCCGAATCCGCGTCGACCGCCACCGGCCTGAAGTCGATCCACGACGCCGAACAGGCGGATCTCATCGAGCGGGTCTTCGCACGGTGATGTCGCGCCGCCGTCAGACCGTCGTCGTGGTCGGGGACCGTCTGGTCGCCGGCCACGGCGACGGCCGTGGTCTGGGATGGGTGGGCCGCGTCGCCGCACGGACCTACCCATCCGTCCCCGACGCCGATTTCTTCACACTCGCCACGACGGACGAGGATTCGTCCGGGCTCGCGGCGCGGTGCATGGAGGAGGCCTCCCGCAGGTTCTCCGATCAGACGGAGAACCGCCTGGTCATCGGCTTGGGCTCCGCGGACACCGAATCGGGGATCTCCGTCGCACGTGCACGGCTCAATGTCGCGAACATCCTCGACTCCGCACTCACGGCGGAGGTGCAGACCTTCGTCGTCGGTCCCACACCGGTGCGGGACGGCGACCGCAACCGGCGCCTGGCGGAGTTCAACACCGGCTTCACGGACGTCGCACACCGTCGCGGCATCCCCTACGTCGACACGTTCACACCCCTGCGCTCCCACCCCGTGTGGCAGCGCGAACTGGCATCGACCCGGACCGGGACGCCGGCACAGGAAGGCTACGGGCTCCTGGCATGGCTGGTCCTCCACCGCGGGTGGTTCGAATGGTTCGGGGTCGCCGATGCTCTGGGAGAAGACTGACAAGCCGACCGCAGAGGGCTCCTGCCCGCATCCGACAGTTGGTGTGGGGGTTCTCACTGTGGAAGGATCGAGCCACCGACAGAAGGAGTGAACCATGAGCAAGCGTGCACGCAAGCGCCGCGACCGCAAGAGGCGCAACGCCAACCACGGCAAGCGCCCCAACGCATGATCGTGCGCCGCGCGGACATGCGCGGCTGACACGCAGAAGGCCGGGAGCCCCTCGCAGGGTGCTCCCGGCCTTTCGCGTGTCCGCCCGTGGGTCGAGCGCCTCTCAGCGGATCCGACGGATGATGGTCGTGCGCCGTTCGACGACGATCCGCTCCCTGATCCGCTCGCGCAGACCTTCCGGAGCGGAACCCGCGGTGCACGAACGGCGGACGAGCTCCTTCAGCAGCGCTTCGATCTCGTACTCGCTGCTGCAGTCGACGCAGTCGTCCAGGTGCGCCTGGATCTTCTCGATCTCGTGGCGCTCGAGCTCACCGTCCAGGTAGTGGTAGATCCGCTCGAGGCTGCGGGAGCGCGCGCTGTCGCAGCAGGAATCGTCTTTCAGCTCGTCGCTCATGCTTCCTCCTTCGACACACCGAAGCCGCGCTCGCGCGCGTAGTCCGCGAGCAGTTCCCGCAGCTGCCGACGTCCGCGGTGCAGGCGGGACATGACGGTGCCGATGGGGGTGCCCATGATCTCTGCGATCTCCTTGTAGGGCAGTCCTTCGACGTCCGCGTAGTAGACGACCATCCGCCGGTCCTCCGGCAGGATCGACAGCGCGTCCGTCACATCCGAGTCCGGCAGGTGGTCGAGGGCGACGAGCTCCGCGGAGCGCCCCTCCGAGGACGTGTGTCCGGCAGCCCGGTGGATCTGCCAGTCCTCGACGCCCTCCCCGCTGGACTCCAGCGGCCGACGCTGCTTCTTCCGATAGTTGTTGATGAAGGTGTTCGTGAGGATCCGGTACAGCCACGCCTTGAGGTTCGTCCCGGGCGTGTACTGGTGGAAGGCCGCGTAGGCCTTCGCGTACGCCTCCTGCACCAGGTCCTCCGCGTCCGCCGGGTTGCGCGTCATGCGCAGGGCAGCGCCGTAGAGCTGGTTCACGTACTCCAGCGCATCCCGCTCGAAGCGCTCGTGGCGCTCGTCATCCGTTTCCGCCGAAGGCGTGTGGGCAATGTCAGTCATCGAACCCCATCGTAAGGGGTCAGCGACCCTTTCACACGTATCTGTGGGCACGGCCACCTCCTCATGCTGGGGGAACACGTCCCCGCAGACGAGTATTCCGACCTGCGGGCCCGCTGATTCCGATCGGTCGGCCCACGCGGACCGCAGGACGATATGCTGAACAGCAGACCGCACACCCTGCACGGAAGGATCCACCGTGAACCCTGTCCGACTCATCGCCCGCCCTCTGCTCGCCAGCGCTTACATCGCGAACGGCATCGCCCGCGTCCGCGACCCCCGCTCCTCCGTCGACTCCGCCGAGGCGGTCCTCTCCCTCACCCGCAAGGTCGTCGACGTGCCCGTCGGCGCGGAGACGGTCGCCCGGGCCTCCGGTGCGGCACAGGCCGCGGCGGGCGCACTGCTCGCCATCGGCCGCTTCCCCCGGGCCGCGTCCGCCGTGCTGGTCGGCACATACGTCCTCGACCTGGCCGGCCATGCGCTCAGCAGCGACAAGCCCGCGTCGAAGGACGAGAAGAGCGAGCGGCGCAACGCGCTCCTCACGCGCACGTCGATGCTCGGTGGGGCGCTGCTCGCGAGCGTCGACACTGCGGGCCGCCCGGGCCTCGTGTGGCGCGCGCAGCACGCCGCTGAAGACCTGCGGAAGAACATCGAGAAGACGTCCGCGAAGGCTGTCGAAGCCGTCTCCCAGCGTTGATGGCCACACCCAGCCGCTGGCAGGCGCCCACCGCGACGACCCCGGTCCACGCCACCGTCATCGTCCCGGGCTCCAAATCACTCACGAACCGATACCTCGTCACGGCGGCGGCCGCGGACTCGCCGTCCGTCATCCGCAATCCGCTCGTCAGCCGCGACGCGACACTGATGATCGATGCGGTCCGCAGCCTCGGGGCCGTCATCGACACCCGGGAGAACGGTGATCTCGAGGTCACCCCGATCCCTCTCCCCACCGACGGGGCCTCTGCGGCGGCGACCGGCGACGAACCCCCCGCAGATCAGGCCCGCACACCGCTCACCGTGGACTGCGGGCTCGCGGGCACCGTCATGCGCTTCGCCCCGCCCCTGGCCGCGGCGACGCGCCGGCCCGTGCAGTTCGACGGGGACGTCACGGCCTACACTCGCCCGATGTCGACGATCCTCGACGCCCTCACGTCCTTGGGCGTGGACGTCGAATCCGCGGACGGGTACCTGCCGTTCCGGGTCGACGCCCCTCAGGGGGTCCGCGGCGGCCACGTGAGCATCGACGCGTCCGCCTCGAGCCAGTTCGTGTCGGGGCTCCTCCTGTCCGGATGTCTCTACGACCTCGGGCTCGAGGTGACGCACACGGGCGACGCCCTGCCGTCGCGCCCCCACATCGACATGACCGTCGAGGTGCTGGCGGATGCGGGTGTCCTCATCGAGGAGCCGGAGCCGGGACGCTGGGTCGTCCAGCCGGGGCGACCCCGCGGGCTGGACGTCGTCGTCGAACCGGACCTGTCGAACGCAGCGCCCTTCCTGGCGGCCGCGCTCGTCACCGGCGGCACCGTCACGGTCCCCCACTGGCCCGCGCACACGACGCAGGGCGGCGACGAGTTCCGTCGCATCGCAGAAGCGTTCGGCGGCAGCGTCGAGTGGACCCGTTCGGGCCTCACCGTCACCGGCCCCCAGGAACTGTCCGCAGTCGACCTGGACCTGTCCGATGTCGGTGAGCTCACCCCGGTGACCGCCGCCGTCGCCGCGTTCGCGAACGGCACCAGCACACTGCGCGGGATCGGCCACCTGCGCGGTCATGAGACGGACCGACTCACCGCTCTCACGGCGGAGCTCACGCAGGCCGGGGCGGTCGTCGAGGAGGGCGCGGACAGCCTCACCATCCGCTCCGCACCGCACGCACCGACGGTGTGGGGCACATACCACGACCACCGCATGGTGATGGCGGGCGCGATCATCGCCCTGCGGGTCCCGGGGGTCGTGCTCGACGACCCGGACACCGTCGCGAAGACGATGCCCACCTTCGTGGACCTGTGGACGGAGGCCGTGGGCGCCTGAGTGCCCCGCATCCCATGGGTCGCACCATCACGAGCGAGGAGGAGTACCGTCCGCGTCCCAGTCGGCGCGGCAGCCGTCCCCGGACGAAGCGCCGCCCCGACTACTCGGACGCGGTGCGCGGCGTCGTCGTGTCCGTGGACCGCGGGCGCTACCGGGTCATCGCCGGTGACGACCTCGCGTCCGCGTCCGCGGAGGCCCCCGTCGTCACCTGCGTGCGTGCCGCCCATCTGCGACGCCGCCCGATCGTCCCCGGCGACCGCGTGAGCATGACGGGCGACACCTCGGGCGACGACGGCACGCTGGCCCGCATCGTGACGGTCGAGGAGCGGACCACAGTGCTGCGGCGCTCCTCCGACGACACGGACCCCACGGAACGCGTCGTCGTCGCGAACGCCGACACCCTGGTCGTCGTCACGGCGACGACCGACCCGGAGCCCTCGTGGGGGTTCCTCGACCGGACGACCGTCGCCGCCTTCGACGCGGGCATCCGCCCGCTCATCGCCGTGACGAAGACGGATCTGCACCCCGCGACGGAGGTCCGGGACAGGTTCGCGGACGTCGACGTCGAGATCGTCGAATGCGGCTACGACGCGGCCGGCCTGCCCCGCACGGATGCTCTCCTCCCCCACCTGACCGATCGGCAGAGCGTCCTGCTGGGCCATTCCGGCGTGGGCAAATCGACGCTCATCAACCGGCTCGTCCCAGGAGCCGACCGTGCCACCGGCGAGGTGAACGAGAACACCGGCACAGGTCGCCACACCTCGTCGTCGACGTGGGCGCTGCCCCTCCCACAGGGCGGATGGGTCGTCGACACGCCGGGGGTGCGCAGCTTCGGCCTGGCACACGTCGACGCGGACTCCGTCGTCGCGGCGTTCGCGGAACTCACCCCCGCGACCGCCGACTGCCCGCGGGGGTGCACACACGCGGAAGGGGCCGTCGGATGCGCGCTGGACGCGTGGGTCGCGTCCGGGGAGGCGGGGCCGTCCGGCGGTCGCCGGCTGAGGTCCCTCCGGCGACTCCTGGGCAACCTCACGTGATCACGGGGCGGACGCCTGCCGTCCACCGCCGCACCCGTCCATAGACTGGCCTCATGGCCACCGCAGACGATCTCACGCTCGCGCTCGCACTCGCCGATGCCGCCGACGCGATCTCGCTCCCCCGTTTCCTCGCGCACGACTTCGCCGTCGAATCGAAGCCGGACCTCAGTCCCGTCACCGAAGTCGACCGGGCGGTCGAGCAGCACGTGTCCGACGCGCTGCGGACGGAGCGGCCCGACGACGCCCTCCTGGGTGAGGAGTACGGCTCACGCGGCGACGACACGGGCCGCAGGTGGATCATCGACCCCATCGACGGCACGAAGAACTTCGTGCGCGGCGTCCCCGTGTGGGCGACCCTCATCGGCCTCTACGACGGCGAGAACCCCGTGCTGGGTGTCGTGAGCGCCCCGGCGCTGGGCATGCGGTGGTGGGCACGGACCGGCGGCGGCGCACACCGGACGACCCAGGGCGGACCGCCCCAGCCGATCCAGGTGTCGCAGGTCGCGGACCTCGCCGACGCCTCGGTGTCGTACTCGTCGCTGAGCGGCTGGAAGGAGCGGGGCCTGCGGCACAGGTTCCTGGGCCTGCTCGACGACGTGTGGCGCACGCGCGCCTACGGCGACTTCTGGTCGTACATGATGGTGGCGGAGGGGGTCGTCGACGTCGCCGCGGAACCGGAGCTCGAACTGTACGACATGGCGGCGCTCGTCCCGATCGTCACGGAGGCCGGCGGTTCCTTCACGGGCCTCGACGGCGCGCCGGGTCCGTTCGGTGTGGACGCGGTCGCGTCCAACGGCGCGCTCCACGACATCGCTCTCGAGCGGATCGGCAGGCAGGCATGACGGGCTCGACCGCAGCAGACCACACCGGGGCACCCGGCAGTCGGAACGGCGAACAGCCGCTGTGGCACCGGATGTCCGACGCCGCGGGCCTCGTCTCCGCCACCGGCGAGGTCGAGGAGACCGTGTTCGGCCGCATGACCCAGCTGGCTCTCGCTCACGACGCGGTGAACCTGGGACAGGGAGCCCCCGGCGACCCCGCACCCGAATTCCTCCTCGCCGCGGCCTACGACGCCATGCGGGCCGGGGCCAACCAGTACGCACCGCCGCTGGGAGCACCCGTGCTGCGCGAGGCGGTCGCCCAGCACAGGCGGCGCGACTGGGGGCACGAGGTCGACCCGACGGAGGTGCTCGTCACGGCGGGGGCGACCGAGGCGCTCACCGCCGCGATCGTGGCGCTGGCACCCCCCGGCACGGACATCGTCGTGCTGGAGCCCTACTACGATTCGTACGCCGCCGCTGCCGCCCTGGCCGGCGCGCGGCTGCGCCCCGTGGGCCTCGCCTTCGACGGGGGCTCCGTGGGCGTCGACTTCGAGGCGCTGGCCGCGGCCATCACGGACCGCACGTCGATCGTCCTCCTCAACACCCCGCACAACCCCACGGGTCTGGTGCTCGACGAGCAGCAGATCGTCAGGATCGGCGAGCTCACCGCAGCGGCGGGCGCCTGGCTGCTGACCGACGAGGTCTACGAGCACCTGGTGTTCGATGGGACGCACGTGGCACCGGCGGCGCTCCTGGACGACCCTCGGGTCGTGACGGTGTCCTCCGCCGGCAAGGCGTTCAACGCGACCGGGTGGAAGATCGGCTGGCTCATCGGGTCCCCGGCTGTCCTCGAAGCGGTGCGAGCCGTCAAGCAGTACCTCACGTTCACCAACGGAGCGCCGCTGCAGCCGGCGGTCGCGGCCGCGCTCACGGACCATCCCGCGTTCCTCGAGGACAACGCCCGCATCCTCTCCGGCCGCCGCGATCTGCTCGTCGACGCGCTGCGTGAGGTCCCCGGCGTCACGGTGATCACCCCGGAGTCCGGGTATTTCGTCCTCGTCGACTTCCGGGGGCTCTACGGGGAAGCGAGGCCCGGAGCGGGCGGGACGAGCCCCGACTCCGGTGCGGCCGCCCTCACCGCCGACGCATTCGCTCTCAACGAGCACCTCACCCGGGAAGTGGGGGTCACGGGTGTCCCGGCGCCCGCCCTGTGTGCGGCCGGCTCGCCCACCGCACGCGCGATGAGCTCCGTCATCCGCTACTCCTTCTGCAAGGGGCACGACGACGTGGCGGAGGCCGCACGCCGGTTCCGCACCTTCGCAGGGACGCTCGTCGACTGAGCCGGACGCCCGCCGACCGGGCACGACGAAGCCCGAGGCGAGTGCGCCTCGGGCTTCGTCGTCAGCATGTGCGGTAGGTCGCGACCACCTGCCCCGGGAAGACGGGGCGAGCGCTGTCAGGCCCTGACGGCCTCGATGTCGATCTCGAGCGTGACCCTGTCGGACACGAGCAGTTCCCCGCCCTTGAGCACGGCGTCGAAGCTCATGCCCCAGTCCTTGCGATTGATCCTGCCCGTCGCGGAGAAGCCTGCGACGGTGTTCCCGTTCGGGTCCTCCGCCGCGCCTGCGTACTCCGCCGAGAGGGTGACCTCCTTGGTCACTCCGCGCATCGTGAGGTTGCCGGTGAGCTGGAAGTCCGTGCCGTCGACGTCCGAGATGCCCGTCGATTCGAAGACGATCGTGGGGTTCTCCTCCGCCAGGAGGAAGTCTCCGGACTGCAGGTGGCCGTCACGCTGCTCGTTGCCCGTCGTGATGCTGGAGGCTGCGGCTTCAGCTCGGACCGTGCTGTTCTCGAACTCCTCGCCGACGGCGATCGCACCGCCGATGACCTGGAAGTGGCCGCGGACCCTCGAGACACCGGCGTGACGCGCGATGAACGCGAACTGCGAGTGACCGGCGTCGATGTTCCAGGTACCGGCTGTCAGGTTGGGCAGAGCAGTCATGCAAATCTCCTCAAGTCGTGGTGTGTGGCTGCATCACCCACCATAGTTAAACTTTAAACCAACTGCAAATCGGTGCCCCTCTTGACCCGTATTCGATCACCTGTTCTAATCGAGGGCATGAGATGGGAAGCGCAGTCCACAGCACAGGTGGCGGGCCCGCTGCAGATACCCGGCCTGCTGCGCACGACAGCGTCCCCGGAATTCGCGGGGATGCGTTTCCACGAGGTGATGGCGAAGTCGGCGCTCAACCGGGTCCCCGCTCGCAGCTCGATGCCCTTCTCCTGGACGATCAACCCCTACCGGGGCTGCTCGCACGCCTGCGTCTACTGCTTCGCACGCAGCACCCACACGTACCTGGACCTGGATTCCGGCGACGATTTCGACCGCGAGGTCGTCGTGAAGGTCAACGTCGCAGACGTCGTCCGCGCAGAGACCCGCCGTCGCTCGTGGGCGCGCGAACATGTGGCACTGGGGACGAACACGGACCCGTACCAGCGCGCGGAGGGCCGCTATCGGCTCATGCCGGGCGTCATCGAGGCGCTCGCGGACAGCGGCACGCCCCTGTCCGTCCTCACGAAGGGAACGCTGCTGCGACGCGACCTGCCCCTGCTCGCACGTGCGGCGGAGGAGGTCCCGGTCGACCTCGCGATGTCGATCGCGGTGTTCGATGACGACCTGCAGGCCTCGATCGAACCGGGGACCCCGACGACGAAGGCCAGGCTCGCGACCGTCCGCGCGGCGGCGGACCTCGGATTCCGGGTGAGCGTCTTCCTCATGCCGGTGCTCCCCTACCTCACGGACTCCACCTCGCAGCTCGATGACGCACTGCGGGGGATCGCTGACGCCGGCGCGCACCGCGTCGTCTACGGAGCACTCCACCTGCGCCCCGGTGCGCGGGAATGGTTCCTCACCTGGATCCGCGACCACCGCCCCGACCTCGTGGGCGCCTACGAGGGGATGTACGCCCGTTCCGCCTATGCACCGCAGGCATACCATCGGATGCTCGCGCGCCGCATCCGGCCCCTCATCGAACGCCACGGCCTGGCGGGCACCGACGACGAGGACACAGACTCACCGGTCGAGCGGGGCCGGGCGGCAGGCAGGACCGCGGACAGAGCGACCCACACGGGCAGGGCCGCAGACTCCGCGATCCAGCCAGCACTCTTCTGAGGTCGCCTTCGTGTCCGCGATCGTCCGCCCGGCGAGGAACGCGGCGCAGAAGGACGCGACGACTCCGAACCTGCGCAGTCCTGGACGACCCGCCCCACAGGGCGAATCATCCCGAGCGACGCGCAGCGGCCGGCTCAGAAGTCGAACAGTGCCGGCAGCGCTATGAGGAGGGGCATCGCCGATCCGGGGGGGGCGACGTCGAGGACCAGGTCACACTGCGCATCCCCGGTGCGCCCTCGGATCAGAACCAGACGTCGGCCAGCAGCTCCAGCGACCGATCCCGCACCTGGGGGTCGAACGCGTACGTGGCGGTGATGAGTTCGTCCGCGCCGGTCCGCTCGACGAAGCCCTCCAGCTGCTGCTTCACCGTCGCGGGGGAACCGACGGCACTGATCTGCAGCATCGGGTTGTTCCCGCCACCGCGGGCGGCGAGCGCGTCCGGGTCGATCGGCGGCTGGAGCTTCCTGCGGCCACCGGTGCGCAGGTCGAGGAACATCTGCCCGACTGTCGTGAATTCCCGGGCCGCCTCGTCATCGGTGGGCGCGACCATGACGTTGATCCCCGCCATGATGTACGGCTCGTCGATCTGCGCCGTCGGCGCTTCGGTCGTGAACGATTCGCGGTAGACCGTGATCGCCTGGTCGAGCTGGTCGGGGGCGAAATGGGAGGCCACGGAGAACGGGAGTCCCAGCTGGCCGGCGATGGCCGCCCCGTTGACGGTGGAGCCCAGCACCCAGATCGGCACGTGCGTGTGGGCGGACACCGCGGAGATGATGGGAGTGCTGTACGCCCTCCCCTGATCGCCGAACCAGCCCTGCAGGTCGTAGATGTTCTGCGCGAACGCCTGGGGCTCCGCAGACGAGCGGGCGAGCGCCTGCGCCGTGAGCTGATCGGTGCCCGGCGCCCTGCCGAGGCCCAGGTCGATGCGGTCTCCGTGCATGTTCGCAAGCGTCCCGTACTGCTCCGCCACCATGAGCGGCGCGTGGTTGGGCAGCATGACACCGCCGGACCCGACACGGATCCGCTCCGTGGCCGCCGCCGCGTGTGAGATGAGCAGCGACGTCGCGCTGGCGGCGAGGTTCACGGTGTTGTGGTGCTCCGCGAACCACAGGCGCCGGTACCCCAGACGGTCCGCCAGCTGAGCGGACCGCACCGACGAGGCGATCGCATCCCGCGCCGTCGAGCCGTCGGAGATGGACACCAGGTCGAGAATGCTCAACGGAACGGACACTGCGGGGCTCTCCTCACATCGGGGGTGCACGGGGACTCGGGGGTGCACGGGGGTCGTCGTCCTCAACCCCGCCACCGAGGCGGTCTATTCCTTCCCGATCCCACCCTCCTGGATTCCCCGCTCCCACCCTCCTGGCGCACCCTCCCCGGAGCCCCCTGCCTCCGGACACGTATGGCGGCTAGTCTGGTGGCGGCGGGCACCCCTGCCGCCGGAACCCCTCAGAACAAGGAAGGCTGACTGACATGGCACTCCCCTCCATCGCCACCCTCGCCCTGCGCGGAGTCCCCGGCGCATTCATCCTCAACTCCGGCGTCGGGAAGCTCGACATCGACGAGGACACCGCGACTTTCCTCCACGGCGAGGCCGCCAAGGGGGTCCCCGCTCTGGAGGAACTGGACCCCCAGCTGTTCGGAAAGCTGCTGGCCTTCGGTGAGATCGCCGTCGGCAGCGCACTCCTGCTGCCCTTCATCCCCAACCGGATCGCCGGGCTGGCCCTGGGCGGACTCTCCGCGGGACTGCTGAGCGTCTACTTCCGCGACCCGGAGAAGACCGAGGCCGATGGCATCCGCCCGTCCGGCGCGGGCACTGCACTCGCCAAGGATTCGTGGATGGCCGCGATCGCGCTCGCGCTGGTCACCGCCGGCGGGAAGAAGTCGAAGAAGTCGAGGAAGCCGAAGAAGACGACGTGAGAGCCGCGTTCCGATCCGGTTGATTCCTCGACCGGTCTACCCTGGACGGCGCCGTGCAGTGACCGTAGGGTGAGCACCACACGGAAAGGCAACGTGCCTTGCCAGTGAGGAGGCGAATCCCATGACAGATATCTCGCAGTCCGACGTCGTCAAGACACTTCGCGACGCCCCGTGGGTCATGGTGACGACGGCGCGCCGGGATCAGAAGCTCATCGCGCACCCCATGGTCCCCATGGAGGTCACCGAAGACGCAGACGCATGGTTCTTCGTGTCGCTCTCCGGAGGCCAGGCCGATGCCCTGCAGCAGGGCTCCGAGGTCAACATCGCAGTGTCGTCCGCAGGGACGTGGCTGTCCGTGTCCGGTCGCGCGGAGTTCGTCGACGACCCCGCGAAGATCGACGAACTGTGGAACAGCGACGCGGAGGAGTGGTTCGAAGGCGGTCGCACGGACCCGTCGCTGGGCCTGCTGCACGTGACCACCGAATCCGCACAGTACTGGGGCACACCGGGCGGCGCGGTCCGCAGTATCGCGGAACTCGTGAAGTCGCGGGTCACCGGAGGCAGGCCCGCCGGCGGCACCGACACCGTCCCGCTGGACTGAGCCCGGCGAGCCGGACTCCGACCGAGGAGGACCCTCGCATGGTCGACCGAGCGGGAACCATCGGGCTCATGGCCGACCCCGGCGTCCCGATGCGCGTCGCAGAGCGCATCGCGGGCGCGGTCGCCCTGGAGCTTTCGGAAGAGGCGGAGAGCGCCTGGGACGTCGAGATCAGCCAGCAGCGCCTGCCGTTGAACACGGAGGGCGAGATCCCCGTCTTCCACTACTCCGAGAAGCTGCGGGACTCCCACAGCTGGGACTACCTCGTGTATCTGACGGACCTGCCGCGCCTGGGCACGGATCAGATGCTTCTGTGCCAGGCGAGCGCTGATGCCCGGACGGTCCTGCTGTCCGTGCCCGCCGTCGGTGCCCTCCGCACGACGCGGAGGGTCCAGAAGCTCGTCACGGCACTGGTGAGCTCAGCGCAGACGAACACGTTCGACTACCCCTCCGAGAAGCTCATGAAGGACATCATCGGCGCCCGGAGGGTGCACCGGTATGTCGAGCCGGAGCGGAACGACATCGTGAGCGTCCACCTGTCCGGCTGGCTCTCCGTGCTCGACCTCCTCACGGGAATGATCCGGAGCAATCAGCCCTCGAAACTCCTGCCTGCGCTCACGAACTCGATCGCCCTCGGAGCGGCAACGGGAGCCTTCGGCATCTTCTACGGTTCGATCTGGGAACTGTCGGACTCGAGTTCCCCGTGGCGACTGCTGCTGATCAGCGCCTCCGTCATCGCAGTACTCGTCACCTGGCTCATCGGCCGCAACGGATTGTGGGCGCAGGGTCGGGAGGCCGCCACGCGGCTGCAGCCGCGACTGGACAACACGGCCACCATCGCCACGGTGGGTTTCGGCGTCACGATGATGCACCTGGTGCTGTGGTGCATCCTCTTCGTGCTCGGCCTGATCGTGGTCGACATGTCGTACCTGCAGGAGCAGCTGGGCCACCGGGTGAGCATGATCGAATACATCCACCTGTCCTGGCTCTCCGCCTCCCTGGGCACGCTCGCAGGCGCCCTGGGATCGAACTTCAACACGGAGGACGCGATCCGCGAGGCGACGTACAGCAGGCGCGTCTATGAGCGCCGGAAGCTCGCAGACTCCTTCGAGGACCCCGACGACGCGGACGAGTGACCCCGCCTCGTCCGCGCCCGCCCGCGCGACAACGGAGCCGCTCGCCCCCGGCCGAGCCCGCGCACATCCCGCGGAGGCGCGGACTCTCAGAGCTCTCACACCTCCCCCTCCCACCTGGGAATACGCTCCTCGAGCAGGGCTTCCAGGGCAAGCCCCCTTGTTATTTCTCGAGAAGTGCCGTTTCATCGGAGAAGAAGCACCCGACGACGAAGCGGGTCACTGCGATGGCGGCGGGATCCGCCTGCAGACGGCCTTCGCAGCGAGAGGCAGGGAACATGGAACACTGTCGGTTCCGGGAGCCGGGGCGCGTGCGGAACGCGCTCTCGTCACTGCAGCAGAGCGTGGACTGCACGGATCACGTCGTCCGCCCTGACTCCCAGCAGTGCCGGATCGGGAGTGCGGGCGAACACGTCCCCGCGACGGACCGTCGGATCGGTGAGCACGCGGTGGGGACCGGGCGGCGGACCCCACTGGGCGGGGGGCGCCGGACCGAAGAGGACCACGGACGGGACTCCGAATGCGCTGGCCAGATGTGCGGCGCCCGTGTCCGCGGAGACGACGATCCGCGCAGCCGCGATCGTCGCGAGGAAGCCCTCCAGACTCTGCGCACCCGCCACGGTATGAAGCCCGCACGCGGGCCCGACGAGAGCGGCGACCTGATCAGCGCGCTCGCGCTCGGCACCGCTGCCGGTCAGCATCACTCGACGGCCGGCGCCCAGCAGCGCCCTCGTCACCTCCGCGAACCGCTCCACCGGCCAGTGCCGGCTGGCGTGGGCGGCCCCGACGTGGACGACCGCACTGTCGGGCTCCCCCGCGCCCCTGCTGCCGACCGGCAGGGCCAGCCGGAGGTCCGCGGCATCTCCGGGCAGCTCGCACGCGTGGAGCACCCGCACCCAGCGGTCCCGTTCGTGGATGTCGTCGATCCAGGCGGGCCCTTCCCAGTCGGGCGCCGCGTGGCCGATCTGCCGAGGCGCACGCAGCGCTTCCAGCCGGCCGCGGCTCTCCGCACCGTTCCCGTGCAGATTCACCGCGACGTCGACGACGCCGGGCGGGACGCCGAGCGGCGCGTCGAGGCCGCTGGTCGGCAGCAGATCGTCGACGCCTCCCACGAGGTCGACGACCGGCCGCAGCCACGGGGCGCACGCGAGCACCAGCCGATGGTCGGGAAAACCGGCCCGCAGTCCGCGCAGCGCAGGCACCGCGACCAGGAGGTCGCCGAGCTTCAGCGCCCGCAGGGCCAGCACGATCGGTCTGCTCATCAACGTCCCCTGCCGGAAGCCATCCTCTTCGACCGTGACGATACCCTCATCGCCGACGTGCCCTACAACGGCGACCCCGACCTCGTCGCGCCCATGCCGGGTGCGCTGTCAGGCCTTGAGCGGATCCGCGCACTCGGCATCCCAGTGGGTGTCGTGAGCAATCAGTCGGGCATCGGCCGCGGGATCCTCACCCGCGCCCAGGTCGAGGCGGTGAACGCCAGGGTCGAACAGCTGCTGGGACCCTTCGACGTGTGGGAGATCTGCCCGCACCGGGCGGAGGACCGCTGTCCGTGCCGCAAGCCGGCGCCCCGCATGCTCGTGGACGCGTGCAGCACGTTGGGGGTCGCGCCGCGTCGCACAGTCTTCATCGGCGACATCGGCGCGGATGTCCAGGCAGCCGCAGCGGCGGGATGCACGGGCATCCTCGTCCCCACCGCAGTGACGCTGCAGACCGAGGTCGATGCAGCCGCCCACGTCGCAGTCGACCTCGCCGCGGCGATCGACCTGTGCCTCGACGAAGGGGGCCGGTCATGACGAAGGTGCTCGCGGTGCGCCTCGACAGCCTGGGCGACGTGCTGGTGACGGGACCCGCGATCCGGGCGATCGCCTCGGACCCGGACGTCTGCGAAGTCGTCCTGCTGTGCGGGCCGCAGGGACGCGCCGCAGCCGAGCTGCTGCCCGGTGGGGTCCGCGCCCTCGAATGGGCCAGCCCGTGGACGATCGTGCCGTCCCCCGCAGTGACCCAGCAGCGCATCGACCGGCTGCGGGAGATGATCGCGGCCGAGGACTTCGACGAAGCGGTCGTCTTCACGTCGTTCCACCAGTCACCCCTGCCCCTCGCACTGGTCCTCCGACTGGCGGGGGTCCCCCGCATCACCGGCGCCTCCACGGACTTCCCCGGCTCGCTGCTGGACGTCCGCCTCAAGCCCGGTGAGGACTTCCCCGAGGATCAGCCCGAGGTCGAGCGCGGCCTGGCGATCTCCGCCGCCGCCGGCTACCGACTGCCCGAGGACGACGACGGCCGGATGCGGATCACCGACCCCAGCGGGTCGTACGTCGACGCAGGCGGACCCGAACGGCCCTACATCGTCCTCCACCCCGGCGCCGCTGCTCCCGCACGGATGTGGCCGCCCCAGCACAGCGCCGCGGCGGTGGAGCTGCTCGCCGCCCGTGGCGACCGGGTGGTGGTCACCGGAGGACCCGCGGACACAGAGCTGACAGCCGCGGTCGCCGGCACCTCGGGCATCGACCTGGGCGGCGCGCTCGACCTCGCCGCCACGGCAGACCTGCTGCAGCACGCGGAGGTCGTCATCACCGGCAACACCGGGCCGGCGCACCTGTCCGCGGCAGTCGGCACACCCATCGTCAGTCTGTTCTCCCCCGTCGTCCCCTCGATCCGGTGGGCGCCCTACGGGGTGCCCGTCGAGCTGCTCGGCGACCAGACGGTCGCCTGCCGCGGCACGCGGGCACGCGACTGCCCGGTGCCGGGGCACCCGTGCCTCGCATCCGTCCGACCTGAAGACGTCGTCGCAGCCGTCGACCGCCTGCGTGCCGCCCACCCGCGACCGCTCGCGCACGCCCCCGCCGAAAGGAGCGCACTGTGAGGATCCTTCTCTGGCACGTGCACGGCTCGTGGACCGACGCGTTCGTGCACGGCGACCACGACTACTTCCTGCCGGCCCTTCCCGAAGGCGGGCCGTGGGGACTCGGGCGTGCGGACCGCCCCTGGCCGCAGTCCGTCCACGAGATCCACCCGGAGGACCTGGCCGCAGGATCGTTCGACGTCGTCGTCCTGCAGCGCCCCGAGGAGGTCGACGAGGCTGCGGAGCTGCTGGGCCGCACGCCCGGCGTCGACATCCCCGCCGTGTACGTCGAGCACAACACTCCGCGCGGGAACGTGCCGGACACCGTGCACCCCCTGGGCGACCAGACCGCGATCCCGATCGTGCACGTCACCCACTTCAATCGGCTCCTGTGGGACAGCGGGCGAGCGCGGACCCACGTCATCGAGCACGGCATCCGCGACCCCGGCCCGCTCTACACCGGCGAGATCCCGCACATGGCGTTCGTCGGCAACGAGCCGGTCCGCCGCTGGCGCGTGACGGGTGCGGACCTGCTGCGCGGATTCGCTGACGCGGGCCCCATCGACGTCTTCGGGATGGGCATCGACGGTCTGCCCGACGCCACCGGTCTGTCGCCGGACCTGCTCACGACCGTGGGAGATCTGCCCCGCGGTGAGCTCCACCGGCAGATGGCCCGCCGGCGCGTGTACATCCACCCGGTGCGGTGGACATCGCTCGGGCTGTCCCTGTTGGAGGCGATGCACCTCGGCATGCCGGTCCTCGCGCTGGCCACGACGGAAGCCGTGCGGGCGGTGCCGCCGGAGGCAGGGGTCGTGTCCGCCGACGTGGCGGACCTGCACCGCGCAGCCGCACGTCTGCTGGCGGACCCCGACGAGGCGGCGCGGACGGGACGGCACGCCCGCTGGTTCGCTCTCGCGCGATACGGCCTGCAGCGCTTCCTCGACGACTGGGATGCGCTCCTCGCCCGGGTCGCCCACGACAGCGGCGATCTCCTCACCGTTCCGTACACCCCCAGAAGAACCGAACGTCCGGCGCCCGTGCCCCGGGCCCAGGAAGGCGGAGAGTCATGAAGGTCTCGATGGTTTCGGAACATGCCAGCCCACTGGCCGCTCTCGGCGGCGTGGACGCGGGCGGACAGAACGTCCATGTCGCGGCCCTCTCCAGCGCTCTGGCCGCCCGCGGACACTGCGTCACGGTGTTCACACGGCGCGACGACGCTGCTCTGGACGAGATCGTCGACTGCGACGAGGGCGTGCGGGTCGTCCACATCACAGCAGGCCCCGCGGAGCACGTCCCGAAGGACGACCTGCTGCCGCACATGCAGGAGCTGGGCGGGGGCATCGCCGCGTTCTGGGAGGCCCACCCGGACCTCCGGCCGGACGTCGTCCACTCCCACTTCTGGATGTCGGGGATCGCTGCCCGGACCGCACTGGACACCGCGGGCCTCACCGCGGTCCCCCTCGTGCACACCTTCCACGCGCTCGGCACCGTCAAGCGCCGCCATCAGGGGGTGCTCGACACGAGTCCCCTGGACCGTCCGGTCCTGGAGCCGCGCGTGGGGCAGGAGTCGTCGCACATCATCGCCACGTGCCGCGACGAGGTGTCCGAGCTGACGGCGATGGGGCTGAGCGCTGACGACACGACGGTCGTGCCGTGCGGCGTCGACCTCGGCCTCTTCGGCACCGGCGACGAGGTCGAGGACACAGGCGGTCGGCGCCGGATCGTCTGCATCGGCCGCCTCGTGTCGCGCAAGGGCATGGACCTCGTGGTACACGCCCTCGCCCAGCTCGTCGCCCGCGGGTACGACGACGTGGAGCTGCACGTGGTCGGCGGCGGCTCCGGACAGCAGGACCTCGATGCAGACCCGGATGCGGTCCGTCTGCGCGGTCTCGCCGACGAGCTCGGGGTGGCCGATCGTGTCCACCTGCGGGGCCAGATCCCCCGCGAGCAGGTCCCCGCCGTGCTGCGCAGCGCCGCGATGGTGGCGTGCACGCCCTGGTACGAGCCGTTCGGCATCGTTCCCCTGGAGGCGATGGCCTGCGGGGTCCCCGTCCTCGCCTCGCGCGTGGGCGGCCTGCAGGACACCGTCGTCGACGGCGAGACCGGGTTCCACGTCCCGCCCCACGACCCCGACGCCATCGCCGAGGCCGCAGCCCGGATCCTCGACGACCCGCACCTGGGTGCCGTGATGGGCCGCAACGGGCAGGAGCGGGTGCGGCAGCAGTATTCGTGGTCCGTCGTCGCGGCGGCCACGGAGGCGGTGTACGAAAGGATGCTCCGCAGGAGCACCCCGGACCGCAGGAGCGATTCCCTCTCCTCCCACTTCGACGGCGCCGTCGCCGCCCTCGAGTCGCTGCGCCGGCAGTCGTCGACCCTGCACCGCTGGGGCCACGAGCTCGCCGCCCGACTGAGCTCCGGGCAGCGCCTCTTCACAGCGGGCAACGGCGGCTCCGCGGCGGAGGCACAGCACCTGAGCTCCGAGCTCGTGGGCCGCTTCGCCGACGACCGCCCACCGTTCTCCGCACTGGCACTCCACGCGGACTCCTCCGCTGTCACCGCGATCAGCAACGACTACGGGTACGAGCAGGTCTTCGCCCGGCAGCTGCAGGCCCACGCGGCCCCGGGCGACGTCGTCATCCTCCTGACGACGAGCGGCAAGAGCCCCAACCTCCTCGCGGTGGCGAAGGCCGCCGCGGAACGCGGGGTCACCGTCTGGGCCCTCACCGGTCCCTCCCCCAACCCGCTCACCCGGCTGTGCGACGACGTCGTCGCGATCGACGCGCCCGCGGCGAACGTCCAGGAGGCGCACCTCATGGCGGTCCACGCGCTGTGCCGCGTATTCGATGCGGAGGTCGACCGCACGTCCGCTCCTGCCCTCGCACACCTCGGGCCCGCACCGCGGATGGCTCCCCGTGGCCGTGTGTCGAGCAGCCGCTCGGTGACCGTCCGTCACGGAGAGACGCGCCGTGGAGAGGAGGTCCTGCCATGAGGATCGCAGTGGTCGGAGACGTCCTCCTCGACGCAGACGTGCACGGCGCGGCCCACCGCCTCTCACCCGACGGGCCGGTACCCGTCGTCGACGTCGCCGAGGTGGCCCACCGTCCGGGCGGTGCGGGGCTCGCAGCCCTGCTGCTGGCCGCGTCGGGCTGCCAGACGACCCTCGTGACCGCGATGGGTGACGACGAGGACGCCGATCGTCTGCGCTCCCTGCTCTCCGACGTGCAGCTGGCCGTCGGTCCTTCCGGCGCACCGACACCGGTCAAACGACGGGTGGTCGCGAACGACCAGGTCATCGCACGACTCGACGAGAACTGTGGGCGGGGAGACCCTCCGCAGCTCACACCGCAGATGATCTCCGCGCTCCGGTCCTCAGACGGGATCCTCGTCGCCGACTACGGGCGGGGCCTGTGCGCGCTGCCGGAGCTCCGGACGGAGCTCACCGCGCTGGCGCAGCGGATCCCGGTGGTCTGGGACCCGCACCCCCGCGGCGCGGACCCGGTGCCGGGTGCCGCCGCCGTCACCCCGAACCTCACAGAGGCATGCGCCACAGCGGGGATCGGATCCCCCAGCCGCAGGCACGCGGCCACCGCCGCAGCGGACCTGGTGGGGCGCTGGTCGGCACGATCGGTCGTCGTGACGCTGGGCACCGGAGGTGCAGCCGTGGTGACGGACGACGGCGCGCTGCCGCAGTTCATCCCCGCGCCGCACCAGGCCCACGGGGATGCCTGCGGGGCCGGCGACCGCTTCGCCGGCAGCCTAACCCGACAGCTGGCGCTCGGCACTGACATCGGACCCGCGGTCGAGCACGCGGTCGCCGCCGCCTCGGCCTTCATCGCCGGTGGTGGGGTCTCTTCCCTTGATCCCACCACTGCGGGAACAGACGGCGCTCCCCGCGGCGGCTCGTGCGGCGGCTCGTCGATCCCGGACGTCCAGCAGCGCACTGCGGCGATCCGCCGGGCCGGCGGCACCGTCGTCGCCACGGGAGGCTGCTTCGACCTGCTGCACGCCGGCCACGCCCGCACACTGTCCGCCGCGCGGAGCCTGGGCGACTTCCTCATCGTGTGCCTCAATTCGGACCCGTCGATCCGGCGGCTCAAAGGCGACGGGCGGCCCCTCATGCAGGAAGCGGACCGTGTGGAGCTCCTCGAGGCACTCGAATGCGTCGACGCCGTAGTCGTGTTCGGCGAGGACACACCGGAGGAGGTGCTGTCGGAGCTGCGCCCGGACCTGTGGGTCAAGGGCGGCGACTACGTGAGCGAGACGCTGCCCGAAGCGCACCTCCTCCGGACATGGGGCGGTCAGGCCGTGACAGTGCCCTTCCACCCCGCACGCTCCACGACACAGCTGGCGGAAGCGCTTCGGATCGTCAGCTGACCCTCCACCCCGAGAACGCACAACCCGTACGAGAGCGAGGAACTGCTTCATGGACATCAACAGTTTGGATGCGAAGAGGGTGCTGATCACGGGAGGCGGCTCCGGCCTCGGCCTCGCAAGCGCCATGGCCGTGCAGAAGGCCGGCGGCACCCCCGTCGTCCTCGATCGGAACATCGACGACGCGGGCGACTTCACGGCGAGGGCGCTCGACGTCACCGACAGGCAGGCGGTCGAAACGGTGATCGACGGACTCGCGGAGGAGCTGGGCGGGATCGACGCGCTCATCACCGCAGCGGGCATCGACGTGCCCGGAGAGCTCGACGAGGTGTCGGCCGACCAGTGGGAGAACGTCCTGCAGGTCAACCTGCTGGGCACCGTATCCGCCGTCCGTGCCGCACTGCCGCACCTCACGCGGTCGCGCGGGCGGGTCGTCACGATCTCGTCGACCCTGGCACTGCGCGGAGCAGCCGGTGCGACCGCCTATGCCGCATCGAAGTTCGGGGTGCGCGGATTCAGCCAGGCGCTCGCGGCGGAGACCGCCGGCCGGATCGGCGTGACGAACCTGATCCCCGGCGGGATGCGCACGAAGTTCTTCGACGGGCGCACCGAGCAGTACCGCCCGCAGGACGACTCCCGTCTCAACGAACCGGCACGCGTGGCGGAGGCGATCGTCTTCGCCCTCACCCAGCCGCAGAACGTGGAGGTGCGCGAGATGCTCATCGCCCACGAGGAGGAGGACTCCTGGCCGTGAGCCGGGGCCGGGGCCGGGGTCTGAGCTCAGCTCAGCCCGGGCCCGGGGTGCCGTCAGCTCGACCGGACCTCAGTGTCCGGCGGCCAGCGCCTGCACGTCCGCGTAGACCGCGGCCGGATCGATCGAATCGAGGTAGGAGGGATCATGCTCACAGCGCTCCGCTGTCCAGCCCACCTGGGTGACGTCCACACCGCAGACCGGGCATCGTGTCACCCACGACAGGTGGACACGGTGCCGTCCGCGCCCCAGCGGGCCCGCGTTGAGGGAGTTGCCGACCCAGTACAGACCGACCGTCGGTGTGCCGACGGCCATCGCGAGGTGCCTCGGACCGCTGTCGTTTCCGACGACCACGTCGCTGAGCGCGAGCAGCCCGACCAGCTCCGACAGCGACAGCGTGCCGGCGAGGCAGGACACGCGGTCGTTCCCGGCTCCGTCGACGATGGCCCGGGCGGTCTCGTGATCGGCCTCGTCGCCGATCACGACGACCTGCCAGCCGTCGGCGGCGGCCAGGGAGGCCAACCGGCTGAACCTCTCCGAGGGCCAGCAGCGGCGCGGGTCCGTCGCTCCCGGGTGCAGCGCAAGCAGCCCGGTGGCGCTCGGGTCGCGCAGGGGTGCCGCAGCAGCGCGCTCCTGCTCGGTCACCGCGAGCGTCGCCTCGAGGGTCTGCACCGGTGCGCCGGCAAGGCCCACCACCTCCAGCGCCCGCAGCATCTCGTGCTGGTAGTACTGGTAGGGCAGGTTGCGCTCCAGTGCCGTCGCGTCCTCCGTCCGCGTGCCGACCGTGTGGCGCGCCCACAGTTCCAGGAGGAAAGGGTTGGAGTATCGGCCGCCCCCGTGGACCTGCACTGCCAGATCGAACCGGGCCTCGCGCATGCGTGCCTGGAAGGCCGCTGTCTCTGCGGGATCCTCCGGCCCGGGGCGGACGCCGAACACGTAGGGCAGGACGACGACCTCGGACACCGGTCCGGGGCGCCCTTCGAGCAGCGCGCGGTGCGCAGGGGTTCCCAGCAGTGTGATCTTCGCGTCCGGGTAGGCGGCCGCGAGCGCCGTCATCGCGGGCACCGCGAACATGAGGTCGCCCAGTCCCCCGCCCCGTAGCACGGCGATCCGCCGCACGTGTTCGAACCTCTCGCCTGCTTTCCCGACGAACGTCTCGACCATCGCACCTTCCCAACGGAACTCCGAGGAGGATTCTCATGACCGCCACTGCCGAAACGACCGCCGCGGCCTCAAGTCACCTTACTGTAATCGACCCGCAGACCGGCGAGGACGTGGGCACCGTCCGCTGCGCGGATGCCGCCGAGGCCGCAGAGACGCTCGCCCTCGCCCGCCGTGTCCAACCGGGCTGGGCGCGCACACCGGCCGAGGAGCGCGGGGCCGCGCTCCACGCAGCCGCGGACGCGCTGGCCGCCGCCGGCGAACTCGCAGAACTCAACCAGCGGGAGACCGGCAAGCCGCTCGCCGATGCACGCGGCGGTGTGGACGCCGGGGTCGGCGCCCTCCGGCAGAGCGCGGAACTGGGCCCGCTGCACCGCGGTCACAGCCTCCGCGGCGACGTGCAGGCCGCCGACTACACGCTGCGGCGCCCCCACGGAGTCGCCGCGGTCCTCACCCCCTGGAACGACCCCGTCGCCGTCGCCGTCGGCCTCATCGCGGCTGCTGTGACAACCGGCAACGTTGTCGTCCACAAGCCCAGTGAGCGCAATCCGCACGTGGGCATCCTGCTGGGCGAGGTGCTGTCCGACGCGCTGCCGCACGGTGTGCTGCAGACGCTCACCGGTGACGGCGCGGTGGGCCGGATGCTCACCGGCGACCAGCGAGTCGATGTCATCGCGCACGTCGGGTCCACCGCCACGGGCAGCGAGATCGCGGCCGCGGCCGCACGCACGGGCGCCCACGTGGTGCGTGAGAACGGCGGGAACGACGCAATGGTCGTCGACGCCGGCGTGGATCCCGTCTGGGCGGCCTCGCAGGCGGCGCTGGGATGCTTCGCGAACGTGGGACAGATCTGCACCTCCACGGAGCGGGTCTACGTGCACCGTTCGATCGCGGACGACTTCGTGGCGGCCCTGCAGAAGGACGCTGAACGCCGCAACGGCGAACCGGTGCGGCAGCCGGTCGTCGACCGTGCCCACCGCGACCACGTCCACGCCCACGTCGAGCAGGCGCTGACCGTGGGGGCGGAAGCCATCGCAGGCGGGACAGTGCCCGAAGGCCCGGGAGCGCACTACCCCGCGACCGTGCTGACGGGCTGCACGTCGGACATGACGGTGATGCGGGAGGAGACTTTCGGTCCGGTCGCCCCGGTCCAGGTCGTCGACGACTTCGACGAAGGGCTGCGGCTCGCCGAAGCCGACCGCTACGGCCTCGCCGCGACACTCCTCACAGCCCGGATCGACCACGCGCTGGCCGCAGCGACGGAACTCCACGTGGGCACCGTGAAGGTCAACAGCGTCTTCCGCGGGGCCCCCGGCGGATCGGCGCACCCGCACAAGGAGAGCGGCAAGGGATTCGGCTACGGTCCCGAGCTCCTGGACGAGATGACCACGACGTCCGTCGTGCACCTGGAGGCCGCACGGGTGCCCGGTGGAACGAGAGCTCTGGATGCGGGTGAGGGGCGATGACCGACACTCCTACGCTGCGGCCCGCACTCCCCCACCAGTTGGCCGCGAGCGCACCGCTCGTCACCGTGGTCGGCGACGTCCTCCTGGACGTGTGGGTGTACGGGACGAGCGTGCGGTTGGCCCGCGAAGCACCGGCACCCGTCGTCGACCAGTCCTACGACGTGTTCGCCGCCGGAGGTGCCGCCAACACAGCGATGAATCTCGCCGCCCTGGGCGCGCGGGTCCGCATTGTCGGGGTGGTGGGAGCGGACGAGCCCGGCCACAGGCTCCGGACACTGCTGGAGGACGGCGGGGTCGACACGACACTGCTGGTGGAGGACCCGGGCGGGACGACGACCACGAAGTCTCGCATCGTCGTCGGGGACCAGGTGATGTGCAGACTCGACCGGACGGCGGCGCCGCCCGGTGTCGAGGCGCTGCGGGACGTGGAGGCCGCTCTGTCGGAAGCGGTGCGGGACAGCCGCGCTGTGATCGTCTGCGACTACGGAGCCGCCGTTCATCGCGATGAGCTCGTCGGGTCGCTCGCGGAGGCCCTCGACACCGCGCCGGACAGGCCCTTCACCGTGGTCGACGCCCACGAGCCGCAGATGTGGGCGCCGCTGCGACCCGACCTCGTCACTCCGAACGCGCAGGAGGCTGCATCGCTGCTCCGCACGGATTTCGGGGACGGCAGCCGGAGGATCGGTACTGTGACGGCGCATTCCACTGCCCTCCTCCACCGCACCGGAGCCTCCCGCGTCGTCGTCACGCTGGATCGCGACGGGGCGGTCCTGGTGGACGGCAGTGGCCTGCTGCACCGCACGTGGGCGAACCCCGCCGCGGAGAAGCAGGCCGCCGGCGCGGGCGACACGTTCGTAGCGGCGCTCGCGCTGGCACGGTCGGCCGAGCTGCCCGATGGCAGCAGGCTCTCGGACGCCCACGCGCTGGACTTCGCACAGGCGGCCGCCGACGTCGTGGTGCACCGGCTGGGCACCTCGCTGTGTACGACCGAAGACCTCGCGGCGCATCTGTCCGATGCTCCGGACGTGCTCGTCCCCGCCCACGAACTGGCGGCGGAGATCGCGGAACTCCGGGCGGCCGGCGCCCGGATCGTCCTGACGAACGGTTGCTTCGACGTCCTGCACCGCGGTCACACGTCCTACCTGAACAAGTCCGCGCAGCTGGGGGACGTGCTCGTCGTCGCCGTCAACGACGACGCCTCCGCCCAGCGGCTCAAGGGGCCGGACCGTCCGCTCAACGAACTCCAGGACCGGGCCGGCGTGCTCGCCGCGCTGCACTGCGTCGACTTCGTCACGGCGTTCTCGACCGACACCCCGATCCCCCTCATCACCGCACTGCGGCCGGACGTCTACGTGAAGGGCGGCGACTACACGCCGGAGATGCTCGCGGAGACACCCGTCGTCGAACAGTACGGCGGGCAGGTCCGCATCATGGAGTACGTCTCCGACCATTCCACCTCGCTGCTGCTGGAACGGATGCAGAGCGGATCACGGACCGTGGACCCGCCGACGACCGAGACCCGACACCCTGTGGCGGGTCCGCCGACTGCCGACAGCCCGACCAGGAGGTGACCGATGCCCGCACGGACGTCCGCCCAGTGGGGTGCGGCGACAAATGGGACGCCCGACGAGCATGCTCCCCTCCCGCCCGTCGGTGGGCCGGACCTCGACGTGCTCCTCCCCTGCTTCGAGCGTCCTGCGGAACTGGCGGTCACTCTTGCCGGGCTGGCCGGTCAGACGGACGCGGACTTCGCCGTGCTCCTGAGCGACCAGTCGTCACCACCGGTCTGGGAGGACCAGACCGTGACGTCGATGCTCACACTGCTACGCGCCCAGGGACGGATCGTCATCTGCCACCGGAATCTGCCGCAGCGTGGGCTGGCCCAGCAGCGGCAGTTCCTCCTCGAGCACAGCGTCGCGGCCCACGTGCTGTTCCTCGATTCCGACGTTTGGCTGGAACCCGGCACACTCACCCGCCTGCAGGAGGCACTGACGTCGTCCGGTGCCGGGTTCGTCGGCTCCGCTGTGCAGGGGCTGTCCTACCTCGACGACGTCCGCCCGGAGGAATGGCGCTCCTTCGAGCTGTGGGAGGGGCCCGTCGAACCGGAGCCGATCCCGGATTCCGGCCCCGCCCATGAGCGCTGGCAGCTGCACAACGCCGCCAACCTCGCACACATCGCAGCACGGACGGATTTCGGGGACAGGGACTTCCTGCTCTACCGCGTGGCGTGGATCGGGGCATGCGTGCTCTACGACGCCGCGAAACTGAGGGCCGCAGGCGGTTTCGAGTTCTGGGAGGATCTCCCTCCCGAGCATGCGGGCGAGGACGTGCTCGCCCAGTGGCAGGTCATGCACCGCTTCGGCGGGGCCGGACTGCTGCCCAGCGGAGCCGTCCATCTGGAGACGGACACGACGATCACCGAACGCGGCACGGAAGCCATCGAGCTGCTGGACGGTCCGCGCGACCACGGTGCGTCCTGATCATGCCCTCCACGCGCGCTGAGACCCGCAGTGAGGAGCGGGCACTACCCTCGCGCACATGGTGAACTCCACGACTGCGCGCAGCGTCCCGGTCAGCGCACTCTCCCAATTCCTTGCGGTGAGCACGATCGCGGGCCTGGTGCTGGCAGGGCTGGGCATCCCCGCAGTGGGGGCAGCGGCAGCCGGCGCAGACGCCGGTGTCGAGGTCTTCGACGCGCTGCCGGCCGAACTGGACGAGCGGGAGCTGGCACAGCAGTCCAGGATGCTCTCCGCTGACGGTTCCGAGATCGCGACCTTCTACTGGCAGAACCGCGAGGAAGTGGAGTTCGACGACATCTCCCAGGAGATGAAGGACGCCACCGTCGCAGTCGAGGACTATCGGTTCTACGAGCACGCCGGCGTGGACCTCCAGGGCATCGCCCGCGCCGCGGTCAACAACATCCTCTCCGATTCGACCCAGGGCGGTTCGACGCTCACCCAGCAGTACGTCAAGAACGTGCTCGCCCAGAACGCCTACGAGGAGGACGACGCGGAGTCCTTCGAAGATGCCATCGAATCGGACGGGGCGGAAGGCTATACCCGGAAGCTGCGGGAGGCGAAGCTGGCGGTCGCGGTGGAGAACCGGTACGACAAGGACCAGATCCTCCACCGCTACCTCAACATCAACAACTACTCCGGTTCGCCCAATGTCTACGGGGTCGAAGCGGCCGCGGAGCGCTACTGGGGTGTGGCGGCGTCCGAGCTCGACCTCCAGCAGTCCGCGACACTGGCGGGCATCGTGCAGAACCCGTCCGCGTACAACCCCGAGCGGCACCCGGAGCGCACTCTCGATCGTCGCAACACCGTCCTCTCCCTCATGCACGAGCACGGCTTCATCGACGACGAGCAGTACGAAGAGGCCCGCGAGGCCGATCTGGACCTCGACATCCACACCACGCCCAACGGCTGCGCTGCCGCCGGAGGTGCGGCCTACTTCTGCGACTACGTGCAGCGGATCATCGAGAACGACGAGACGTTCGGGGACGACCGCAGCGAACGCTCGCATCTGCTGCAGCGCGGGGGGCTGACCATCCACACCACCCTGGACTCGGACGTCCAGGACATCGCCGACGACGCGGTGCGCAGCAGAGTCCCCGCCGACGACGCCTCAGGGGCCGGCCACACCGCTGTGACGGTGGAGCCCGGTTCGGGGCGGGTCGTCGCGATGGCGCAGAACCGCGACTACACCGTGACGGAAGCGGAGTCCTCCGCCCAGACGCAGATCAACTACAACGTCGATCGGGCGCACAACGGCGCGGACGGCTTCCAGGTGGGGTCCACGTGGAAGCCTTTCGTCCTCGCCCAATGGCTCACGGAGGGCAACGGCCTCGACGGGACGGTCGACGCCACGGAGCGCAACTTCCCGGCCGATGCGTGGCGGTACGGCGACTGCCCCGCCATGGGCGATGAGTGGGATCCCAGCAACGCCGGAGACAGTGATGCGAGCCCTTCGATGACCGCGCTCGAAGCCACCCAGCAATCCGTCAACACCGCCTTCGCGGCGATGGGGACCCAGGTGGACATGTGCGGGGTCCTCGACACCGCGACATCGCTCGGCATCACCTACGGCAGCGGGGACCCGCTGGACACCGCGGACGACGAGGGTTTCGTCCCCGCGCTGTCCCCGGCATCGATCCTCGGCACGGTCCAGGTGGCGCCCCTGGACATGGCCTCTGCCTTCGCGACGTTCGGCGCTGACGGCGAGTACTGCAGGCCCACCGCGATCGACTCGATCACGGATGCTGACGGCGAGGAGGTCGACGTTCCGTCGGAGGACTGCGAACAGGTCCTCGACGAGGACGTCGCGCAGGGCGTCGCCTACGCCATGAGCAAGACCTTCGACGGTGGCACCACCCAGGGTCTGGAGATCGGGGTCCCCGCAGCCGCGAAGACGGGGACCACCAACTTCGAAGTGGGCTCCACGT
The DNA here is from genome assembly GCF_016107685.1 of Brevibacterium yomogidense. Taxonomy (GTDB): domain Bacteria; phylum Actinomycetota; class Actinomycetes; order Actinomycetales; family Brevibacteriaceae; genus Brevibacterium; species Brevibacterium yomogidense. The sequence continues at coordinate 196,728 of NZ_JABASY010000002.1, read as the reverse complement.
CACTGGCGGGCTTCACACGCTCCCTGTCGACCTACGTGTGGACCGGGGATCCGGAGCGGAACCGCGACTGGCGCAGTGAGGGTGCAGGCGCCGTGAGCGGAGAGGTCTACGGTGCGACGGTCTCCGGCCGGACCTGGCAGGACATCATGAAGCGGGCCGCCGCACACACGGACGGGAACACCGGGTTCTCCGACCCCCGCGACTGACCTGAGTGGCACAGGTTTGGTCACCAAGGAGGTCTGGGCGTGAAGCGTGATCGAGTTCTGCGATCAACGCCGCGGCTTCCGCTCGAACTGGTACGTGCTGACCGCACATTCCTCAGGCAGCGTCCGCCATCGTCAGCACGATATCTCGCAGGCGGAGATCGTCCGGCGACAGTCCACTGATGACCTCGGCAAGACTCACGTCCGTCTGCACGATTCGTACGATGTTCGCAGTCTCGACGCACTGAAGGGTCGCGAAGACCTGTGAGAAATCGGGCTCGTCTAGCGGGTCTGGCACTCGGTCGTTCTCGACAACGGCGGTGGGACCGAACTCAAGGAAGATGGATGGCTGGGGATCAGCGCGTTGCAGTTCGACGCACCATTCCCACTGACCGACGAATCGGGTCACCACCTTCTCGATCCGTCCACTCGCGATGCGCCCATTGACCTGCTGCACCAAGACCGTCCGTGCGAAGCTCCGCAATCTGTCCTTCACGGTGGCGAGCGTCTTGAAACTGTCCTCGAACTGTCGCCGAGCATGCTCGGCGACGAGGTCGGCGAATTCCTGCGTCACTCGATCCCTGGGCCGATATCCGTACCGCGCTGATTCCCGGGTCTCGCACATGGTTCTGATGAAGGCGATCTGGTCTTCTACGTCCACTGCCGCTGGACCTTTCACGAAGTGCTGAATCATTTGTCGGATGAAGAAGAGCTGGTCGGGATGCCGTCGGCACCAAGACGGATCACGATCGATGTGAGCCTGCAGGTCGTCCAAGACTTCTTCGTACGTCACGACAGCGGCCTTGTCCCAACCCCCTCGCTGCAGATGCGTTTCGCGGCGGTGACATAGCAGGACGACAGCGGATGTCCTTCCGCCTGCACCCCCGTGAGCGAGATACCGGTGATAGTCATGCCCGTGGCCGTCGGAGGTGGCGTAGTTCTCAATGACGACGGCGGCATCCGGTCGTGAGAGAACTATATCCGCGATATCCATGCCGACTTCGTCGGCAGCCTCGGTGCCCCCATTGGTATCGACCTCTTGAGCGACGCGGTAGCCCGAGGGCGGGAGCATCGTCGCGTCCGGGAGCGCAGCGTTGACGCGCGCGAGGAAGGCCTGCTGCACAATGTCGCCGAGCTCATGCGTCGCATCGGGGGTGAGCAACCACGCGAAGACATTGGAGAGCTGCTTCTCGTGAGTGCCATGATGCATCACTCGAAAGACGTTGAACTGTTCGGCCAGACTTCGCGACAACGCTGGCAGGAGCGCTGTGACGAGGTCGCTCATGTGCCTGCTTTGTAGGGCCATAACCCGATCGTAGAGGACAGAACGGACGTCAGACCTGTTTTCGGCGGATGCTTCAAATTCTGCATATGCTGCCGGGACTGCTTGCGAAAGGATTCTCGCATCACGGAGGCGAGCAACGCTCAGCGGCTTGCGCAGCACCTGTTCATACAACCATTTCTGGCTCTTGACGAACGAAGCTACACGCGTTCTTCCGGTTTCATAGTGCTCCAACTCGAGTGATGAGTCGTCCGGAGTGGAGCAGGCAACGCAGCACGTAGTGCTCGGAGTTCCAGAAGCCCAGCCTGATCGCCTCAGCGTATGAGGTCATGACGCTGTCTCCACGTTCGTGGGCTCAGCTGGCATGGTCTGGACCGGTAGCGAATCCATCCCCACACACAAACCCTGCGATCACAGCGGCACCTGACGCAAGGACTACGGGAATCCAAATTCACACCGACCGCTGGCTGCAGATCTCCCTCGCGCAGCCGCTCGGGGACGAGCTGGTGAATCAGAAGAACCCCCAGCCTGTGGCTGAGGGTTCTTCCTTCTTGGTGGCGGGGGAAGGATTTGAACCTTCGACCTCCGGGTTATGAGCCCGGCGAGCTACCGAACTGCTCCACCCCGCGTTGCAATGACTACTCTACGTGAACCCCGGGTGACCACCAAATCGACAGCGGGTGATGCGTGACACATACCCGCTGGTCCCGGACTCGAAGCTCTCGCACACGAGTCCGGAGCCGCGGGAGGTGCGGCGACCGGGCGGCTGCGCGGGGCCTCGGCGACGATCCGCCGTTGCCCCACGCAGCCGTCTGGGTGATCAGTTGTCGCCGTCACCCGCGTCGTCCGCGGCCGGCGCGTCGTCGGCAGCGCCGTCCGCCATGGCCTCTTCGGCCGCCGCGTCGCCGCCTTCAGCGTCGATCGCGTCCTCGAGCGCCTTCCGGAGACGCTCCTGCGCCTCGCCGTAAGCGGTGAAGTCGCCGTCGCGCAGCGCCTCGTCCGCCTCCTGCATCGCGGTCCGTGCCCGCTCCAGCGCATCTTCGAGTCCGGCCGACTGGTCCTCGCCGTCGGTCACAGCACCGGCGTCATCGGAGTCCGTCTGACCGGCGGCGTCGGAGTCCCCGGCCTCTGCACCGGAATCACCGCCGAACACCTGGTCCAGCGCCTCGTCGAGCGTCGGCGCGAAGCCGATCTGCTCACCGAACGCCACGAGCACGCGCTGCAGCACCGGATAGGACGTCTCGCCCGCAGACCGGACGTAGACCGGCTGGACGTACAGCAGGCCGTCGGCCACCGGCAGCGTCAGCAGGTTGCCGTTCTCCACACGGGACTCACCCTGACGCAGCAGGTTGAGGCTCGTCTGGACCTCCGGCTCCGTATTGAAATTATTCTGCGCCTGGCCGGGGCCGGGGAACGTCGTGTTCCTCGGCAGCTGGAGCAGACGGAGCTTGCCGTACTCCTCACTCACTTCGCCCTCGACATTGCCCGCATCCGCGTTCGCCGCGAGGAAGCCCGTGAGGTTGTTACGGGTCTGTCCCTGGGTGGGGCGGGGGATGAAGGACGACGTGAGCGAGAACGACGGCTCCTCCTGACCCGGCATCTGCAGGGTGAGGAAGTACGGCGGCTGGACCAGCTGGCGCTCCTGGTCCGTCGTCGGATCGACCGGCAGGGTCCAGAAGTCCTGGCCCGAGTAGTACTCGCTCGCATTGGAGACGTGGTACTGCGTGAGCAGCGACCGCTGGACCTTGAAGAGGTCCTCCGGGTAGCGGATATGGCTCATCAGGTCGCTGGAGATCTCCGACGCGGGCTTCACGAGTCCCGGGAAGACATTCATCCAGGCGTCCAGCACCGGATCCTCGTCGTCCCACTCGTACATGTCGACGGAACCGTCATACGCGTCGACCGTGATCTTCACGGAGTTGCGGATGTAGTTCACCTGCTCGTCCGGCAGGGCCACGACCGCGTTGCTGTCCGCCGTCGTCGAATCCGTCGTCGCCTCCTGGAGCACCGACGGACGCGAGTACGGGTACTGGTTCGACGTCGTGTACCCATCGAGGATCCACTTGATCTGACCGTCGATGATCGCGGGGTACGGGTCCCCGTCGACCTCGAGGAACGGTGCGAGCTTCGCGACGCGCTCCCGAGGGGTCCGGTCGTAGAGGATCTGCGATTCGTCGTTCAGCGTGTCCGCGAGCACGATCTGCTCGTCCTGGAACTTGATCGCGTACAGCAGCCGGTTGAAGAAGTTCCCGACACTGGGCCCGCCGTCGCCGGAGAACGTGTAGTTCACCTGGCCGGACCCCTCCTGGTCGTCCGCCGGGTAGTCCAGCTCGACGGGTGTCGCGCCCTCCGGCGCCCCGACGATCGAGTACTGCGTGGAGCGCTCACCGAAGTAGACGCGCGGCTCGTAGTCGCTCTGATCCGTCAGCACACCGCTGGCCGGGATCGACTCCTCGAAGAAGGCGGGTTCGCCGTCCGCGCCGCGGCGGCTGCCGTAGGCGGCGACCGCGCCGATGCCGTGCGTGTACACCGTGGCCTGGTTGACCCACGTGTTGTCCGACAGCGCGTCGGGGTTCAGCTCGCGCAGCGCGATGACGGTGTCCTCGCTGCGCCCGTCGATGTCGTAGCGGTCCACGTCCAGCTGTTCGGGGAACGCGTAGTACGAACGGGTCTGCTGCAGCTGACGGAACGTGTCCGACACGAGGTTCGGGTCGAGCAGGCGCACACTCGCGGCCGTGACCGCGTCCTTGCGCAGCGCACCCGATTCGCCCTGCGTGGACGGCGTGTAGGGGATGACATCGACGTCGTCGATGCCGTACGCCGTCCGTGTCGCCTCGAGATGTCGGTTGATGTACTCCGATTCGAGGCTCTGCTGCGACGGGTTCACCTGGAACTGTTGCATCGCCGCCGGGAAGCCGACGACGGCGACGCCGCCCAGCACCAGCAGCATGCCCAGCGAGATCGCTGTGAGGCGAAACGACTTGAAGAACGCGGTGGAGAAGACCAGTGCCGCGACGATGAGGGCGGCGATCGACACGATGAGCATCGCCGGCAGTGCGGCGTTCACGTCTGTGTAGGTCGCACCCGTCACCAGGCCGGAGTCATCGGTGAGCTTGCTGAAGCGCCACAGGAAGAGGCGGCCGGCCTGGACGAGCACCAGCAGCGCCAGGACGGTCGCGAGGTGGATCCGAGCGCTCTTCGTGATGTCGAAGCCGCGGGTCTCGCGCGGACGCACTCCCCCGAAGAGGTAGTGGGCGACCAGCCCTGCGACGAATGCGAGCATCGCGACCATGCCCAGGAAGTCGACGAGCACGTTCACCATGGGCAGCTGGAAGACGTAGAAGCCTATGTCCTGCTGGTACTGGGGGTCCGTCATGCCGAACGGCTCGGAGTTCACGAGGAGGAGCGCGTCACGCCACGCGGCGGTGAGCGCGACTCCGCCCAGCAGGCCGATCACGCCGGGGACCACGAGGGTGAGCATGCGGCGCAGCGGCTCGACGGCCTCGCGGTAGCGGTCGAGGTTCTCCTCGCGCGGGTTCGACGGCACGGTCGTGGGCTGCGCGCGATGCGCCGACCACAGCATGTACCACAGCGGTACGGACATGACGAGGAAGCCGATCGCGAACAGGATGCCCTTCGTCACCCACTCCGTCGCGAACACGTCGAAACGGTCGAGCTGCTGGAACCACAGCACCTCGGTGTAGATCTGTGCGAACACCACGAACAGCGCAACGAGCGCGAGTACCGCGATGATCGTGAGCAGCAGCGGTGAGGGCCGTCTGCGCCCCGTGGTGGGAGGTGCCTGTGGGGGTCTGGCGGAAAAACTCACAGTCGCCCTTTCGTCTCTGTCAGCCGGCTGTGGGTGTGCAGCCGAATCGTCTGTGCCCGTGCATCGGACCTCCGCAGCGACCGCACTGCGGTCCTCATGCCGGGTCCGTGCACGTCGGCAGGGTGTCTGTCCTGCCTTCTGCGATGTCGGTGACCGCCTGGTGCGCCGTATTCAGGTCGTCGATGCGCACGACGGTCAGTTCCTCGACCCCGCGGGAGTCGAGCACTTCTGTGCAGTTGCCTGCGGGAGAGAGGAAGTAGTCCGCTCCCGAGGCCGCGGCCGCCGCGACCTTCTGCCTCGCCCCGCCGATGGGGGCCACCGTGCCTTCGGCGTCGATGGCGCCGGTGCCGGCGATGGCCTCGCCTCCCGTGAGGTCGCCCTCTGTGAGCATGTCGATGATCGTGAGGGCGAAGATCGTGCCGGCGGACGGCCCGCCGATCCCTTCGACCGCGAAGTCGACGTCGAACGGGAAGCTGTAGGCGGCGGACATGACGACCCCGATCGTGCGCTGCCCGTCGGCCTCGGTCGGTTCGACGGTCACGTCCTGGGCCTCTCCCGCGCGGTCGATCCGGAGCTCGATCGAGTCGGTGGAGCTGCGCACCGCGTCGCGCACGGCGGTCATGCCCTCTTCGGTGCCGTCGACCTCTTCCCCGTCGATCGCGAGGAGATGGTCACCGGGATCGACGAGGCCGGATGCCGGGGAGCCCGGCATCACGCTGCTCACACCGATGACGGTGTCGTAGTCGATGTCGAGTTCGGTGAGCGCGGCCGCGGTGGCCTGGTCCTGCGACGAGATCATGTCCGCGCTGTTGAGCTCCGACACGTCGTCCCGCGTGGTCTCCAGCGGGTAGAACGCCTCTGACGGGACGACGGTCTCCACTCCGTTGAGCAGGGAGAAGAACGCCTGCGCGGTGAAGATGTCGCGGCCCGGCCCTCCGGCCACGGCCACCGTGAGCATGTCGAGGGTGCCTTCCGGTTCATACGTCTGCGTCCCGGAGATGGTCACGAGGTCGACGCCTTCGTAGGGCTCCAGGGTGTTGACGACGGGGCCCGGGGTCTGGAGAAGATAGGGAACAGGCGTGAGCGCCAGTGCGAACACCAGCGCGTAGAGCAGCAGGCCGGAGACCCCTGGCGAGGCGAGGAGTCGGAGTCCCTTCCGCTTCCGCGGGTGCGCGCCGTCGTTCGACGCCGGCCCTCCTGCTGAGGGCGGAGATGCGCTCACGTAAGGGTCCTCCAGAGTCTTCGAGTCCCGACCAGTGTAGTGGAGCCGCCGGTCCGGCTGAAATCAGGTCACACGGTCGCCGTCGCGTACAGCCACCTGGGAACACGATGCGCAACCGCTGGTCCGGGAAGGTTTGCGGGGGCCGGGAACGTTAGGGTGGCGTGAAGGACCGTCGACGCAGCCCGTCGACCCGAGCAGAGCTACTCTGCCGACGATGTGGTCGCCGTGCCACGGGCACTGTGCGCGACCGCGAGCACCAGCACTTCGATGAACGAGGAACAGGGACCGCCATGAGCGACAAGAACGATGATCGGACACCGGGCGACGACAGCGACGACGGCGACCAGAACCCGTTCGAGCAGATGTTCGGCATGGTGTTCGGCCCCGGAGGACAGGGCTTCCCGTTCGGCGCGGGTGGACAGGCAGGCGGAGGCGGGATGCCGTTCGACCCCTCCATGCTGCAGGGGATGATCGGTCAGCTGCAGGGCATGCTGTCCGGCGGTGACCCGAAGGCCGCGGCTCAGCGGGTCATCGATCAGAACGTCCCGACCCCTGATCCGGCGATCAGCGCCGAACTCTCGAAGAACACCGCGGACGCGTTCCGGTTGGCGGAGCTGTGGCTGGAGCGCGTGACGGACCCTGCCACCGATGTGGCAGAACCGCAGGCGCTCAACCGGGCGGCCTGGGCCAAGGGCTCGTTGGACGAGTGGCGCCGCGTCGCGGACCCTGTCCGCAGGAACATGTCGGAGTCGATGGTCGAGGGCCTCGGCGAGCAGCTGCCCCCGGAGATGGCCCAGCTCATGTCCGGTGCGGGCCAGATGATCAACTCGATGAGCCAGTCGATGTTCTCGCTGCAGATCGGCGAAGCGGTCGCCGCGCTGTCCGGGGCGGTGCTGAGCGGCACGGAGTTCGGCCTGCCACTGTTCGGCCACTCCCCCGTCCTCGTCGAGGCGAACCTTCCCGGCGCCGCCGCAGAGATGGAGGTCGATCCCTCCCAGCTGCGGATCTGGCTGGCCGCACGCGAACTCGCCCACCTGTGGCTGTTCGCGCAGAACCCCTGGTTGCGCGGCCACGTGGAGACGGCGCTTGCGAAGTACGCCGCGGGTGTCCAGGTCGACCTCAGCCGCATCCAGGACGCGGCTGCCAGCGGTGACCCGGCGGAGATGCAGCGCATGAGCGAGGACCTGCGTTCAGGTCTGCTCGCCCCGCAGACCACGGAATCCCAGAAGGAGGCGCTCAGCGCACTGGAGAACCTCCTGTCCGTCATCGCCGGATGGTCCGACGTGGTCGTCTACAGCGCATGTGAAGCGCTCGAGGACCGGGACGCGATCCGTGAGGCGCTGCGGAGCCGTTCGGCGTCGGAATCGGAGGCGGAGGCCGCCTTCGCCTCCCATATCGGGTTCTCCCTGCGCCCGCGCCGCCTGCGGGATGCCGCAGCACTCTTCACGTTCCTCGAGCAGAAGTCCGGTCCGGAATCCCGCGACGGCGTCTTCCATCACCCCGACGTGCTCCCCACGACCCAGGACCTGGACGACCCGCTGGGCTACGAGGAGCGCCGCCGGTCCGACTGGTCGTCGGAGTCGTCGCTGGACGAAGCGCTCGAACGCATCCTCCGCGAAGCCGACGAGCCGGGTGGCGAGACCAGCGGCGGCGATGCCCTGCGCGACGGTGACGACACTCCCGGTGACGAGGGCACCGGAGACCGCGGGGACAGCAGCAGTGACGACTGAGAGACTGCGGGGTCTGGCCTCCGGGCTGGCCCCCGCTGCTCTCACCGCGGCAGGCCTGCCGCCCGACGAGGCCGGTATCGCCCACGCGGCTCAGGCCGATCTGGCCACGGGCGCACTTGCGGTCACCCGGAACGACGGGGCACGCCACCTCACGGCCAGCTGCCTTCTGCTCACTCGGAGCGCATCGACGTGGTCCGTGGCCCTGGCGCTGCACGCGGCGTCGAGTCAGTGGCGGCAGTTCGGCGGTCACCTCGAGGCCGAAGACCTCTCCCTGCGCGGAGCGGCGGTGCGCGAACTGCAGGAGGAATCGCAGATCGACGCCGAGGCCGCAGGGACGTGGGTCTCACCGTCCCCCGTCGCCGTCCGCGAATTCCCTGTGGGCACCACCGCCTGCGCATCGCACCTGGATGTGCTGTTCGCCGCGACGACGGAGAGCTCCCGTGGCCTCGACACCGCGGACGACGGGATCACCGAAGTCGCGTGGTGGAGCGCGGACGACCTGCCGGCGGGTGTCGCAGACGACCTGCGACACGATCTGCCACTGCTGTTGACACGCGTCGAGCGCCTGCGGAACGCCAGATGCTGCCGCTAGCGCTCCCGTGACCTCTCTCCGTAGCTGAAGCCTTCGAGGAACACGTCTGCCCTGTCCGTGTGCGGGTAGCGCGCGGTGAGCGCGTGGAACGCCGCAGAGTGGTCGGGACGCCGCAGGTGCGCCAGCTCATGGACGAGCACAGAATCGAGGACCCAGCCGGGGACGGACGTCAGACGGGAGGACACGCGGATCGTCCGGTGCGCGCTGGTAGTCGATGCGAAGCGCGAATTCTGATTGCCGACCCACACGACGGAGACCGGTTCGATCCCGTCGTCGAAGTACTTCGTGTTGAGCTGCAGCGCGCGCTCCAGCAGGGCCGCATCGCTCGACGTGCCGCGAGCGGACCTCTTCTCCACGCGTGTGAGGAGCGACGCGATCGATTCCGCGTGCTGCGCCGGCTGGAACCTCTGGGGGACGGCGAGCAGCCACCGGTCGCCCTCACGCTTGAGGGAGATCGTCTTGCGTCGTCGTGCCGACCGCCGGATGACGATCGTTCCGTCTTCGATCGCGGTGAGCACCTCTGCGGCGCTGCGCACCTCACGCTCCTGCGCCCCCCGATCCTTCATCGTGTCCATGTCGCACACAGTAGTTCCCACCACGGACACCGGCGAGCCGCCCCGGGAATCGAGCCCCGCGACGAAAAAGTTTCGAAGAATCTCGCAGCGCTGCGACGTCCACAGCACGAACCGCCTCCGGGCAGGGCATCCGGTCGTCGGGCACATCGCCCGTCCACAGTCATCCTCACAGGGCGCCGCGTGTCGTCAACACGTTATCCACAGGTACGGGTGCGGGGGTGTGCATCACCGTGTTGACTGGCCGGTCCCAGGCTCCTAGGTTTGAGTGTCATACCTCCGGAAAACCCGGAGTTCGTGGGCTAGGGGAAGGCTCACGGGCTTCGCGAGAGCCTGGGGGTCACTGCACCGGAAGGTGAGTCCCAGCGGCCCGCGCATCGCGGTCCTGCCAGGGGATCTCACCTTCCGGTGCTTTGTGTCCACAGAGTTTTCCACAGGACCCGCGGAGCTCTTCCGCAGGCCGCTCCACCTCTCTACGGTGAGGGGCGAGGAGGCCCGCATGCTGCAGTTCCACAGAAGCGTCGCACTGGTGCGCAGGACGGATTCGAGTGTCCAGTTCGGCATCGACGACCCCGTGCTCATCGATGGGCTCACGCCGGCAGATTTCGACCTCATCGACCGGCTGTGCAGGGGATGCGACGGGGAGGAGTATCTCGGCGAAGCGGAACGGCGGGGAGTCAGCCGTACACGGGCGATGTCCCTGCTCGACCTCCTCATGGAAGCGGGCGTTCTCGCCCCTGCGGAGGCCGCCGCCGGCGGGCCGGTCGTACGCGACTTCGCGGAGTCGTTCGCCGCGATGCACGGGCTGGGGCCGGTCGCGGCGTCCAGCGCGATCCGGTCGTGTCACGTGTTCGTCCTGGGCCACGACGCGTCGATCGCCGCGGAGGCCCTCACCGAAACCGGCTTCGAACCGGTCATCGTGGACTCCGTCGAGCAGGCCATCGAAGCGGGCGCCACACGTGGGATCACGGTCCTCATGAGTCGCTGCACCGCGAACGTCGGTGATGCCTCCCGCCTCTTCGCGGAGGACGCGGACCATCTGTCCGTGAGGATCGGCGACGAACGGGCGGACCTGGTACCCGTGCGACCGGGGATCACACCGTGCACCACCTGCGCGGTCCTGCACACGCGGGACGACGACGGCGGCTGGTTCAGCGCCTGGCAGCAGCTCTCCGCACGATCCCGTCATGCGCTCGTCGACCCGCTGCTCATCCGCTCTGCGGCGACGGAGGCCGCGCGGCTCCTGCGGGCCGCAGCGGTGGGGATCGCGGAATTCGGCCCCACCATGCGCATCGATGCACGGACCGGGCAGCGCTCCCAGGGCGGCGCGTCCTTCCACCCGGACTGCGACTGCCGCATCCCGCTCAGCCCGAACGGTGCTCCCGGACCAGTGCGAGAAGCTCGTGCCCGAACTGCTCCAGCTTGATGGGACCCACACCGCTCACGCGGCCGAGGTCGTCGAGGCTCTCCGGCACGCGCTCCGCGATCTCCCGGACGGTTGGCATGCTGAGGACGAGGAAGACCGGCATCCGCAGTTCGGTGGATTTCGCACCCCGCCAGTGGATGAGGGCTTCGAGGACCGCCTCGTCGACATCGGCGGGACACTGAGCACAGCGTCCGCGGTTCCTGTCCGCGCGGGTGGTGAGCAGAGCACCGCAGACGCGACAGCGCACGGGGGCTGCCACGGTCGCCTTGCGCGCGGGGGCATCCGGTCGGGTGGGCCGCCCCGCCTGGACCTCACCGATGAAGCGTGAGGGCCGCCGCCCGATCCCCGCACCACCTCGACGGCCCTTCGACCAGCTGATCGACAGCACGGTCCGCGCACGTGTGACAGCGACGTAGAAGAGCCTGCGCTCTTCGTCGATCGCGTCCGCCGTCTCCGCATAGCCGATCGGCATGAGGCCCTCGGAGACACCGACGAGGTGCACGCTCTCCCATTCGAGGCCCTTGGCGGCGTGGACTGACGCGAGCGTCACTCCGTCGATGGTGGGCGCGAACTGATGTTCGGCCCGATCTTCGAGGTCGGCGATGAAGGCGGCGAGGGGCACCGGGAGCTCCGTCTCCGCCTGGCTGTCCTCCGCGAGGCCCACGAGCGCGGACAACGATTCCCACCGTTCGCGCACCGATCCCTGTGCCTGGGGAGCGGTCGTCGCCCACCCGATCGAAGAGAGGATCTCCTTCACCTGGACGTCCAACGGGTCAGAGCCGCCGCGGTGGGACGCGGCCCGCATCACAGCGATCGCCTCCTTCACCTCGCGACGGGCGAAGAAGCGCTCACCGCCGCGCAGGACGTAGGACACACCGCGGGCACTCAGCGCCTCCTCGAACGCCCGGCTCTGTGAGTTCGTCCTGAAGAGGATCGCGATGTCCGAGGCACGGCGGCCCGCTTCGACCTCACCTGCGATCCGTGACGCGACCGCATCCGCTTCCGCCCCGTCGTCAGCGTATTCGGTGAATGCGGGCGGCGGGCCCGTCCGGTTCGTGCCGATCAGTTGGATCGGTGAGCGCCCCGTGCGTCTCAGGACGGAGTTGGCGACCCCCACGACCGGTTCGGCGGATCGGTAGTTGCGCACGAGGCGCACTTCACGCGACGACGGGAACTCGATCGGCATGCGGCGGAGGAAGCGGTCCGTCGCTCCCGCGAACGAATAGATCGTCTGCGCGGGGTCCCCCACGACGCACAGGGCATCCCGACGTCCCAGCCACCGCATGAGGAGGTCGTACTGGAGAGGGCTGACGTCCTGGAACTCGTCGACCACGAAGCTGCGGTACTGCCCGTGCACCTGCGCTGCGATGTCCTCGTGGGTGCCCAGCGCTCCGGCCAGCACCAGGAGGACGTCCTCGAAGTCGAGCACCCGCCGCTCCGTCTTGAGTTCCGAGTAGCGGTGCATGACCCGTGTCATCGCATCGAGGTCGACACCTTCGGGGAGCGCACGCTTCCCCGACCGCTCCACGTAGTCGTCGACCCCCAGGAGTGTGACGGCCGCGTATTCGATCTCTGCGGCGACGTCCCTGATGGTCTCCCGCTCCGGTGCGATGCCGACGGCCTGCATCGCGTGACCCACCAGTGTCGACTTCTGAGGGAGGAGCTCCGGGAACGGCCCGTCGGAGATCTGCGGCCAGAAGAAGCGCAGCTGCCGCAGCGCTGCGGAGTGGAACGTGCGCGCCTGCACCGACGGTGTGCCCAGCGCTCGCAGCCGCGACCGCATCTCGCCGGCCGCCTTCGTCGTGAAGGTGAGCGCGAGGACGTGACGGGGGTCTGTCACTCCGGTCGCCGCCTGGTAGGCGATGCGGTGGGTGATGGCCCGGGTCTTGCCGGTGCCGGCGCCCGCCAGCACGACGAGCGGGCCTCCCGCGTGTTCGGCGACTGCGCGCTGCTCCGGGTCGAGTCCGGTCAGCAGGGCGTTGCCACGAGTCATCGTGAGGCCGGCGTCGGCCCGTCGGTCCCCGGTGCTTCGCCGGTGCCAACCGTGTCGTCCCTGTCCAACCAGCCGTAGAGGATCTGACCCGCGATCGACACGGTCGTGGGGACGGTGACCTGTCCGGCTTCCATCGCCGCACGCAGCTGCGGACGCGTGAACCAGCGCAGGGCGGTGATCTCGTCTTCGTCCGCGGTCGTCGACATCGTGTCCGACTCCGCAGTGAAGCCGAGCATGAGCGATGCGGGGAACGGCCACGGCTGGGAACCCACGTACCGCGGTGACCTCACGGTGATGCCCGCCTCTTCCTGGACTTCGCGGATCACGGCCGATTCGAGGGTCTCCCCCGGTTCGACGAAACCCGCGAGCAGCGAGAAGCGGTCTTCCGGCCACATCGCATTCGACCCCAGGAGCAGATGCTCCTCCCCGCTCGGCTCCGTGTGCACTACGGCCATGATGACTGCGGGGTCCGTGCGGGGGAAGTGCTCACTGCCCACGTCCGGTTCGCGGCGGACCCAGCCGGACTGCACGAGTTCGGTGGGTCGACCGTTCCGCGGCGAGTGCGTGTGCGCCATGTGCCAGTTGCCCAGCGCGATGAGTGAGGTCGCCAGCGCGACATCACGGTCACTCAGCTCTTCGCCGAGCTCACGCAGCGGTGTCCAGACGGGTTCCGTCGCGTCGATCCCGCCAATCGGGTCGGTGAGCCAGGATTCCGCATCCCTCGCCTGTTCGTCGCTGAGGCTCCGGTCCAGTTCACTGCGGCCTTCGTCCAGCAGTGCGGCGCCGATGAAGTGGTTCCCGTCGACGTCCGCTCCGAGGTAGAAGTGGAACGCTTCTGCGGGTACCTGGTCCTGTGTGAGGAGGTGGAGGCCCCCGCGCGACACGAGCATGCTGCCCCGATGGCCCACGACGGCATGCGCCCGCCCCGTCTGCCACACCGCTTCGATCCCCGCCGCGCGCATGCGGTGGTTCCGGTCGATGGCGGTTCTGGACAGACTGGCGGGGGGCAGCATCGGCAGGGGCTTCATGCTCGTCACGATACCGAAGACCATGGACACACCTGGTCTCATCGGCCCGGCGCGTGGTCGCAGCAGGTAAGTTGGAGGAGTGGATACCGCAGGGATGAGGATCACCGCCGTCGCAGCGACCATGCTCGACGGGTTCGAACCGAGCTCCTGGACGCGACTGCCCGGCTCGGATGCCGACCGCGTCCTCGTCACGGACGGGGATCGGACGTTCATCGTCTCCGTCGCGACGCAGGACCGTATCGCCGCAGCGCAGGCGGAGAGGATGGCGTCGACGGCGCTCTACCCCCTCCTCCCCCCGGACGCACCGACGATCCCGCGGTTCGAGGCCGCGCGCACCATGGACGGTGCGGCTGTCGGACATGAAGGCGAGGTCGCCGTCATGATCTCCGATCCGATGCCGGGACTGCCTCTGTCCACGTCGATGTTCGAGGAGCATCCGCCGCTGGTCGAGTCCCTCGCGCAGGCCGTCGCGGCGGTCCACGCGGCCGACCCCGGGCCGATCGCGGATGCGGGACTGGTCGTGGAGGAATCGGCGGAGACGCGTGAACGGCTGCTCGCCGACCTCGATTCCGCGGCCTCGACCGGCAGGGTTCCCGCAAGCCTCCTCAGCCGCTGGGAGAACGCCCTCGAGGACGTCTCCTCGTGGAGGTTCCTGCCCGTTCCCGTCCACGCCAACCTCGGGCCTGATGCACTGTGGGTCTCCGACGACGAAGTCGTGGGGATCGGCGACCTGGCGCGGCTCCGGGTGGGCGATCCGGCCGCAGACCTCGCCGCCGTGTCGTCGATGCTGAGCCCGGAGGACTTCGAACGGTTCTTCCGCACCTACCGGTCACGCAGGGATCCCGACGATCCGGGGCTGCGCCGCCGCGTGGGCTTCCACGCGGAGATCACCGTCCTCGAGTGGTTGCTGGCGGCTGTCGCGGCTCAGGACGACGACGCGATCGAGGACGCGGCGCACCTCCTGGAGGCGCTGGCCGGGGTCACCGATGACACCGACGACGCGCAGGCCGACGACGTCTCGTCGGAGGCCGATACGTCCGCCGTTCCGTCCCACGCCGTCGGACGCGCGGAGGACGACGCATCCGGCGACGTCGAGGCCACCGACGGTTCTGCCGAGGACGATTCGTCAGAACCCGTCGAACCCTCCGAACTGATCGAGCGGCCTGAGGGTGGCTCGGGGTCAGGTGGGCACGCGGGGCCCCGTGAGGTCTTCCGCCCGAGTGCCCGGATCGAAGCCGGCGTCGACGAGGACGGGATCGCGACGGAGAGCCTCGACACGTCCGAATTCCACGTGCGCGACGTGCATCCGGACGATCGCTCCGACTCATCGCAGTAACCGACCCTCAGCGCTGCAGCCGCACTCCGGCTGCGTGGCGGCCGCTCTCAGCCGCGCGTGTCCGGCGCGCGCTTCTGAGTACCGACCATCCAGGCGACGATCTCCGCTTCGTCCGGCAGCGACTGCGGCCGCCATGTGTCGTCCGACCCGACGAAGAAGAACTCCGCATCCACATGTGGGACATCTTCGAAGCGCGGCATCCTCTGCAGTGCCAGTCGGTACATCGCGAGCTGGGTGGCCATCGCATCGAGTCTCTGAGGATCCTGGGGCAGCCGTCCCGTCTTCCAATCGACCACGAGCAGTCCGCCGTCCGCTTCCCGGAAGACGGCGTCGATCTTGCCGGGCACGTGCAGGGGGGCGGCACCCGTGTCGAGGACGAGTTCGAAGGAGAGTTCGACCGCTTCCGGTGACCGCGTCGCGTAGGGCGATTCCAGGAACACGCCCCGAAGCGCCTCGAGTCTCTCCTGCAGCGCGGGGATCCCTCGGACGGCTGACGCCTCCGGCTCGACGTCGATCAGCGCCGCCTGCCCGTAGTGCTGTTCGACCCAGGCGTGGAATGCGGTTCCCAGATCGGCACTGATGCTCGGTGGTTCCGGCATCGGGCGTCGCATGTCCTTCCACCAGTCCTCTTCGTGCGCCCGCAGACCCACCAGCGCGGTAGCGGAGACCCGTCCGGGCAGGATCCGCTCGTCACGGTCCCCCACAGCATCGTCCTGCAACTGGATCGCCCGCTGCGCGAGTGCACGGATGTGAGGGTCCGTGGCGTTCGACGTCATGTCCTCGAGGGTGGGTCGGTCGCGACCCGCACGCATGACGGCGCGGACGAGCTCAGCACGCCGTTCCACGACCTCGAGCGGATCGAGGGTCGGCCACGTGGCTTCTTCTCCCCTGCTCACATCGAGTTCGTCGGCCTCCGGCAGCTCAGGAAGGTCGACTCCCATCTCGTCCGCGACCTCGGTGAGGAACGGCCACGTCTCGACCGGCCTCTTCCGCGTCACGGTGAACCGTGACGCGGACACGAAGAGGTGGCTGCGTGCCCGGGTGAGTGCGACATAGGCCAGCCGGCGCTCCGCAGCCAGGTGGTGCTCATCGAGCAGGGTCGACAGCGGCCCTCCCCCGGCCACGCGCTCCTCGAAGTCCTTCGGGCTCTCGAGGTCCATCGTGCGCAGGTCGAACGAGGGCAGCCCGGAGGAATCACCGCGCAGCGAGTAGGGGAGGCCACCCTGCGACAGCCAGCCGTCGCGTGGAGTGCGTTTGCTGGGAAGGCCCTCGTCGTGCAGGAACGGCACGGCCACCGCATCGAACTCGAGTCCCTTCGATGCGTGGACGGTCATGATCGTGATCGCGCCGGGCACCGGGTCGACCGGGACATCGTCGATCTCGTCGGCGTCCTCCAGGAGGCGGGCCCATCGGAGGAACTCGACCGGTCCTCCCGCAGGGTCCTCTCCCGCGAAGCGGGACACGAGCGAGAGGAGCCCGTCGAGTGCCCGCGTATGGACGTCCGCGTAGGCCGGGGCGAGCGACGCAACCTCCGTGTCGATGCCTGCTTCGCGGATGACAGCGCGCACGAGTCCCGGAAGCGTGAGGTTCGTGTGGCGGAGGCGGCGCAGCGTCCGTGCCAGTCCGACGAGTCGGCGGGTGCCCTCCTCTGTGAGGGAACGGATCGCACGCAACTGGTCCGACGTCGCTGCCGTCGTGTCGGAGCCGGTTCCACCCGCGGTCGGAGCTCCTCCCTGCGACGTAATCGTCAGGAACTCATCGAGGCCTTCGACGAGTCCCACGCGCTCCGTGCGTGCACCGCCGGGCACTTCAGGATCCGGCAGCTCGATCGCACTGGCTCGTACGAAGGACGAGAAGGCAGCGAGGTCCGCCGCACCCAGCCTGATCGTGCGCCCCGACAGCAGGCGCATGAGCACATCGCCCGCATCCGGGTCGCCCAGGGCTTCGAGGACGGCGATCGCATCCGCGACGAACGGGTCGTCGAGCAGGCCGCGGGACCCGACGACATCGACGGGGAGGTCCTCTGCCTGCAGCGCCGCAGCGACGGGGCCGAACCCGGACCGGGCACGGCACAGCACTGCGAAGGTCGGCAGGGGCTTCGCTCGCGGGGCCCTCCGCCCGGCGGCCTCTGCCTCTGCACGGCGGTCGGCTTCGCGACGCTCGTGCTGAGCGAGGAGTTCGGTGCGGACGTCGAGCATCCACGTGACCAGCGCCTGCAGCTGTGTGGGCTGGTCCTCGCGGTCGGGGTCGGTCAGGGCGCTGTGGGTGAGCGACACGCGGACGCTCCCCTCACCTGTGCCCGGCCGCGGCTGCAGTCCCACTCGTTCGTCCACGGTGGGCAGCCCGGAGGCGATCCGATTGGCTGCGTCGAGGATCGCCGAGTCATTGCGCCACGAGATCGTGAGGCCGAACTTCTGTGCGGGTTGACCGTGCGGACCGCGGAATGCGGACGGGAACGATTCGATGTTGTCCGCGCTTGCGCCCCTCCACCCGTAGATCGCCTGCCGGGGATCCCCGACTGCCATGACGGCGTGTTCGCCGAAGATCCGTTGGAGCATGAGGAACTGTGCGTACGACGTGTCCTGGAACTCGTCCAGGAGGACGATGTCCCAGCGGGATCGCTCCGCTTCCAGCGCTTGGGGACTCTCCTCCATGATCCGGTGTGCGAGTGCGACCTGGTCGGAGAACTCCAGTCCGCCGTTCTCCGCCTTCGCCTCCGCGTAGCGACGGGCGAGCTCCACCAGTCGCCGTTTCGTGAGGAGCCGCTTCGCGAGGACGTCGTCATGCGCTTCGAGGACCGGGCGCATCCGCTTCCGGATCTCCGTGCGTCCGACCCGGTCCGCTGCGTCGTAGTCGCCGGCCAGTGCACGTGCCTCTTCCGCGAACAGCGTCTTGGCCGCCTTGTCCGCGTATATGCCGGACCGCTTGGACACGATCTTCTTCGCGACTCCACGGAGGTATTCCGACGTGCACAGCGCGGTGAGGCACTCCTCCACGTATGCGTCGATGGCGTCGAAATCGACCAGGTGGTCGCCCATCTCAGACAGCAGTCCCGACACCCATGACCCCATCGTCGACCTGCTGTTGTCGAGGACGTCCTCCCGGGATGCTGCGTCGAGGACCCGGTCGATGAGCGCCTGCCGGGCCGCCGCGTCGATGACGCCTTCGTCGCCTTCGAGACCGATCCCCATGCCGTGGTCACCCACGAGTGCCGCCGCGTAGGAGTTGTACGTCGAGACCGTCGGGAGGTCGAGCCCCGGCAGGGTCTCCGTTGCGGACCCGCTGCCCTGTTGCGCACCGAGCGTTCTGCGGTAGCGCGCGAGGTAGTCGCGCACGCGACTGTTGAGCTCCCCCACGGCCTTCCGAGTGAAGGTGAGACCGAGGATGCGTTCAGCGGGAACAGCGCCGTTCGCCACCAGCCACACGACGCGCAGGGAGATCACGGCGGTCTTCCCCGACCCTGCGCCGGCGATGACCGCTGCGGATCTGTCCACGGGCGACTCGATGATCCGGCACTGTTCGTCAGTGGGCGGATCAACGTCCAGCAGGGCGGCGAGTTCCCGTGCACCGATCAAGCGGCGGCTGGCTCCGCCCGCGTCGCCACCGTCCAGAGGTCCGGCACCGGACCGGTCGCCCAGTGTCTGCGCGCTCGGGGACTGAGTGTCCGTGGTCTGCGGAGCCGGGGTATGCGGAGCCCTGATCTGAGAGTCCGAGGCCGGGGTGTCCGAAGGCGTCGAGGCGTGGGTCACTGGTCGTGTCCTTCCGGGACGGTGGTGGCGATCGCGGGGCACGACGTCCGCACGGGGCAGTATGAGCAGTGGGGACCTGTCACGGCGGTGAAGGACGGCTGGCGCATCCCGTCCGCGGCGCGGCCGATCATCTCGCCCGCCAGCGCGTGCGCGTCGTCGCCCGCTTCCATCGCCGGCTGCTCGCGGAGATATCGGGGCACTCCCTTCACCCGTCCTGTCGTCCCGCGCAGATGCACGATCTGTGCGCCCGCCGACGGGAGCGCCGAAGCTGCGCTGTCGACGGCTCCGTCGACCAGCAGGTCCCCTTCCGTGACGGCGTACTGGTACACGAGGAGCTGCGGGTCCTCGACGATCCCCGAGGCGGTCGGCACCTTGGCCCCGGTCTTGAAATCGACCACCCGGACGCGGTCCCCCAGCACTTCGAGGCGGTCGATGCGGCCTGTGATCGTCCACGGGCCGCCGTCCGCACCCGGCGGAGCCGATGCTGTGACGGCGACTTCACGGAGCACGGCGGTGTCGGCACCTGCGGCAGTGAGTGCGGCACGTTCGTCCCGGCTCGTCGACAGGTAGTCGCACAGCGTGTCGATCATCGACTCCACGTCGTCCCGCAGTTTCTGCCTCTCCCACTCCGACGGCAGCTGTTCCATGTCGAAGGTCTCGTCGAACTCCTGCAGCATGGCGGCCCTGTCCGGTTCCGTATGATGCTCTGCGATCGCGTGGACGACGGTTCCCATGGCGGCCGCTGTCGTGTCTGCTGTCCGCCCCCCGCTCTCCACGAGGAACCACTGCAGAGGACAGGTCGCGAAGCGCTCGACCTGGGACGGACGGATGCGCACGCGCTCGTCGGCGCTGCGCGCCGGAGCGTCGGAGGACACGGTGAACCATGTGCTCCACGTCTGCGGGTCCGCTTCTCTCATCCCCGCATCCGCGAGTGCCGCGATGAGCTGTGCCCATTCATCCGGCTGCTCCGCCAGCAGGAGGTGCTGCCGGGCGACGCCGACGACGTCCCGCAGGCGCGCGGGAAGCGCGGGACCCGAGGCTCCGCTCGGTTCGTCCTCGCCGGACGACCGGTCCGTCGTGTCGCCCTCGGTCAGTCCTTCGTCCGTGTAGGCACCGCAGAGGTGGTGCAGGGCGCTGGGACTGGATTCGCCGTCGTCCACGGCACAGACGATCACTTCGTCACGGGCACGGCTTGCGGCGGCGAGGAAGAGGCTCGCCTCATCACGGATCGTGCGCATGCGTCTGCGTCGCACGTCCTCCCCCGGCGCGTCGACTACGGAGGCGGCCTCCGGGTCGTTCAGTTCGTCGATGAGATCGTCGGGGTGGAACGCGTTCCTGCGGATGCGCGGATTGGGCCACCTGCCTTCGTCGACGTCGACGACGACCACGCGGGAATAGTCACGGTGCGCGGTGCCCGCGGGCGAATCGACAGTGAGGAGGTCGAGCGAGTCCCGGCGGCCCAGGGAATCCTGGGCGTACACCTGGTCGAGCACGCGTCTGGCGAACGCCTCCGCACCCAGCCCCACGGTGTCCTCCGTCTTCGTCGCGAGCGCGAAGAGCCTCACGACCGCGTCCAGGCGCTCTCTCAGTGGCGACCGCGGATCCCTCAGCACGGCTTCCCGCCATGTGTCCGCGACACCGGTCGCCTCCCACAGCGCCCACAGTGCTTCGTGCGGGCCCGCGTCGCGCACCTTCGTGCCGAGCGCCAGCAGCATCGCGGCCTTGGCCAGCGGAGCGGGGAGCGCATCCGCTGGGGCGGTGTCGATCCAGTGCAGAAGAGGATCCGCCGTTGCGCGCCCGTCCGTCGTCGGCTCCTCCCCCGTCGCCTGCTCCTCCGCTGTCGCCGCCCGCTCCGCCGCTGTCCTCTGGTCCTCCGGTGTGCGTTCGGCCGCCGCACGCACGGCCTGCCGCTGCAGACCGCGTAGGGCGAGTGCGTCAACACTTCCGTAGACGCCGGTGAGGAGGTCATCCAGCAGTGCGGAGCGATCTTCTGCATCGTCCAGATCAGCGGTCAGGAGGGCGAGCAGGGGAACGGACGCGGGGTCGGCTGACAGGGGGAGGTCCGTCGATTCGACGGGAAGGCCCAGCGCCCCCAGTTCCGCTCGCAGCGCGACCGCGGTTCCACCGGTTCGAGCGATGACGGCCATGTCTGAGAAGTCGACATCGTCGTCATGGTGCCAGCCGCGGATGATCGAGGCCACGTGGCGAGTCCGTTCCGCGGCAGAACCGTGCACGAGCACCCGTACCTTCGAACGGGCGGCCGCAGGCTGATCCAGCGCATCAGCAGCCGCACCGCCGTCCGCATCAGCAGCCGCACCGCCGTCTGCCGCACCACCGTCTGCAGGGACGTGCCCCAGGCCCAGGTGGGCGGAGATCCGCCGCGACAGCGACAGGCAGAGGTCGCGCGCCGGTCCTTCTCCCCGCGCATCAGCCGCGTGTGCGGGGAGCGCGAAGAGGGCGTCCGGTCCGTGAGCCTCCCGCACCGTCGCCGCCCAGAGCGCCAGCAGACCGCCTCCTGCACCGCGGAACCCCTGTGTCGACGAATCGGGGCATCCGAACACGGCGACACCGCAGCCCAGCGCGCGCAGCCCGTCGAGCAGTCCGACGACCGCGTCCGGCACGTCCTGGGCCGCGTCGACGAGGATGCAGCGGGGCACGGTCTCCCCCGAGAAGGTCCATGTCCCCCCGGCCGCCGTCCCGTCGGCACGTTCATCGTCGAGGATCCCCACGGCGGTGGCGATGACACTGGACGTGTCGATCCCGCCGTAACCGGCGAACGCACGCGTGACGTCGCGGTAGTCCTGCAGTATCCGTGCGAGTGCACCCCACTCCGCGCGGTCCCTCCGGAGCGCAGCGGCTTCGATGTCCACGGGTTCGATGCCCCGCTCGAGCACACGATCGAGTGCATCCCGCAGCTGATCGCGGAACGAAACCGTCGCCGTCATCTCCGGGGTGAAGCCCTCCGGCCACCCCGGATCCGGCGCGCGCCCCTCCTCATAGCCTTCCATGAGGGAGGCGAGGACCGCATCCTGATCCGCTCCGGACAGGAACCGCATGGGCTCGCCCTGCCGGACCGCACTGTCCGCAGCGACGATGCCGAAGGCGTACGACTGCACGCTGCGCGCCCCCGCGCCCCCTGTGCGCACGGCGCGCGCGCCGGCCGTCAAACGGTCGCGCAGCGCATCCGCGTGCGCACGATTGGGTGTGAGGACCAGGACGTCGTCCGGCGAGAATCCGTGCATGTCGAGAAGTTGGGAATGGGCGTCGACGAGTGTGCGGGTCAGACCCGATCCCGGAGTCCCGACCACGGTGGCGCTGCGGCCGTGTGCGAGCGATTCCGACACGCCCAGTGCGGTCGCCGCACGATGATCGTCGCGGGTGGGAATTCGCTCTCCCCCGCCGTGCGCCGCGGAGTGCCCCGCGGTGGTGGCCCCGGCGCGGGTCCCCGTCCTGTCGTCCCCTGTCGTTGCACGCATGACCTCATTGGACCACGCACCACGGACACGACGCCGCAGCACCATCCGCGCACGCCCGGACACAGCCTGGGCATCCCCGGGATGAGGGCGACCTCGACACGACTGACTGAACGGCTGATTCACTACGGAAGTCGTTTGACCTATGATGGCAAGCATGTCTACGACCCGCCGACTCCCCCGCGCAGAGCGCCGCCAGCAGCTGGTGGACACCGCGACCGGATGCTTCGCCGCCAAGGGCTACAACGCCGCGTCGATGGACGAAGTGGCAGAAGCCGCCGACGTCTCGAAGCCCGTGCTGTACCAGCACTTCGATTCGAAGCTCGACCTCTACCTCGTCGTCCTCCAGAAGGCTGCGAATTCGCTGATGGAGCGAATGTCGGAGGCGATGCTGTCGTCGGACTCGAACCAGCCACGGCTGCGCGCGACCGTCCGCGCGCTGTTCGCCTTCGTCGATGATCAGCCGAAGGACTTCTCCGTCCTCTTCCGTGCCGATTCCTACGAGCCCCAGGCACTGCAGGTGGTCCAGTCCATGCGCGAACGGATGTCGCAGCGCATCGGCGAGGTCGTCAAGCGCAGCACCCAGCTCACATGGAGCGAGTCGTTCGTCGTGGGCCGCTCCGTGCTGCAGATGGGCGAAGGCGCCGCGGTCGCGATCTCACAGGACTCCGAACTCAGCCGCGATCACATCGCGGAGGTCATCAGCGACGTCCTGTGGACGGGCCTCGACAGCCTGCCGGACTCGTTCGAGCAGATCGAAGCGGCGAAGCGCGCAGAGGCGGAGCGGGCGGCACGCGAAGCCGCGGCCGCCGCAGAGGCCGCAGCCGCCGCACGCGCCGCGGATCTCAACCTCAACTGACCGGCGACTGCGGTCGGCCCCGCGCGTGGTGCAGCCGTCCCCGCAGGTGGCACAGCCGGTCCCGCGGGATACGCGGCCAACTCCACGGGTGACGCAGTCGACGGCACGGGCGCACGCCATCGGACGTCCACACGACTAGGCTGGGTCACAACCCATCCCGACTCGCGTTCAGGAGTGCACAGTGGAGATCAAGATCGGCATGCGCCAGACCAACAGGGAGATCGTGCTCGAATCGGAGCAGACCCGCGACGACCTCACCACAGCGGTGACGAAGGCACTGGCGGACGGCGGCGCCCTCACCCTCGACGACGAGAAGGGCCGCAGGGTCATCGTCCCGGTCGAGGCGCTCGCCTATGTCGAGGTCGGCGAGGAGAAGGCCCGCCGCGTGGGGTTCGGCGTCTCCTGACTCCTTCCGCTCAGTCTCTTCAGCGGGCACTGCCACGGTCTGCGTGTATCATCGACACCAGGCAGCGGCAGTGCCCGCACGGTTTCACCACTCTGGTCCACCTTCCCGGTCAGGCCTCTTCGCCATGATCGGGGTTTTCGACCGCGATCATGTGTGAGTGGTCCGTGTGCGGTCGCCCGCACTCCCGAGCAGCGCAGGAAGCGCCGCTCTTGTGCTTCAGCCGCACATGCGGCGGCACGACGAGGCGTGCGGAGTCCACTGCCACCCGCTCGCAGAGAGCTCATCCCTCCTTCGGATGTGCGCGGCGAAGCGGTTCCGCCCCGCGGTGCGTCCTGATCAACGACATCGGGCCCGCCGGAGGCGCACATGTACCGGAGGTGCTCCACACGGAGCGCCGTGAGGAGAACCAGTGACCGACAATCAGCAGACGTTCGCCGACTTCGGCGTCGCAGACCCCATCGTCGAGGCTCTGTCCGACGCAGGCATCGAACACCCCTTCCCCATCCAGGCCATGACACTGCCCGTCGCTCTGAGCGGCGCGGACATCATCGGCCAGGCGAAGACGGGAACCGGCAAGACCCTGGGCTTCGGCCTCCCGCTCCTGCAGCGCACCCTGGCTCCCGGCGAGGACGGTGCACCGGAGTCCGCAGGCCGCGCCCCGCAGGCGCTCGTCGTCGTCCCCACACGCGAACTCGCCCAGCAGGTGGCGGGCGACCTCGTCGTCGCGAGCCGCAAGCGGCCGGGGCTGTCCGTCGTGACGATCTACGGCGGCAAGGCGTTCGAACCGCAGATCGACGCCCTGGCGAGTGGAGTCGACGTCGTCGTCGGCACCCCCGGCAGACTCCTCGACCTCTACGGTCGTCGCATCCTGCGCCTCGACAGGGTCCGCACCGCGGTCTTCGATGAAGCGGACGAGATGCTCGACCTGGGCTTCCTGCCGGACGTCGAGCGCATCGTCGCCGCGCTCCCGACGAACCGGCAGACCATGCTCTTCTCCGCGACGATGCCCGGCGCCGTCATCGCGCTGGCACGTCGGTACATGTCCCGGCCCACGCACATCCGTGCCCACGACCCGTCGGACGAATCGCAGCTCAATGCGACGACGCGCCAGTTCGCCTACCGTGCGCACGCGATGGACAAGTCGGAGATGGTGGCACGGATCCTGCAGGCCGAAGGCCGCGGCCAGACGCTCGTCTTCGCACGCACCAAGCGCACAGCGGACCGTCTGGGCGAGGAGCTGCGCGATCGCGGCTTCGAAGCGCGGGCGCTCCACGGCGACCTCAACCAGCAGATGCGCGAGAAGGCACTCGCGTCGTTCCGCGACGGCCGCACCTCCGTGCTCGTCGCCACCGATGTCGCAGCCCGCGGCATCGACATCGACGACATCACGCACGTCATCAACTACCAGTGCCCGGAGGACGAGAAGATCTACGTCCACCGGATCGGTCGCACCGGGCGTGCGGGCCGCACCGGCATCGCTGTCACGCTGATCGACTGGGACGACCTGCCTCGCTGGAGTCTCATCAGCCGATCCCTGAGCCTGGGCCTCGAGGATCCGCCGGAGACCTACTCGACGTCCCCGCACCTCTTCGAGGACCTCGACATCCCGGCGGGAACGAAGGGTCGCCTCTCCCGTCGCAAGCCCAACCCGGGCGAGGACAGCGACGGCGGCGGCCGCTCCGGGCGTCGCAGCTCCGAAGGACGCTCCGGCGACCGCCGTCGCTCGGATGAGCGCGGATCCGAACGGCGCGGTGGCGAATCCGGTGGCGGTCGCACACGCAACCGCAGGCGCACGCGCGGCGGTCAGGACGCGGAGAGCGCCGCGCAGGCACCCGCATCGGCGAACGCGGGCGCAGAGGGCTCCTCTTCGTCGGAGGGCCGCCCCCGCCGGCGCCGTCGTCGTCGCGGTGGTTCGGGCCGCAGCGAGCAGTCCGCGTCGACGGCCACACAGGACTGACCTCAAGGATCCCGTTCCGGACCTCTCACGGGGTCTGACTCCGGACCCGGAGACCGGTCCGGTGCAGGTCCCCTCGCCGGGGCTGCCGCGGGATCCGGAGACCAGCTCACACGATCACTCACGACGGGAACGGCTGCCGCATTCAGGGGAACCTGATCGGCTCCGTTCCCGTTGTGCGTTCCACGAGCGCTTCCACCTGGTCGCGCGCCGTCGTGTTCTCGCCCAGGAGGTTGGGCTTCCCCGTGCCGTGATAGTCACTCGACCCGGTGACGATCAGCCCGTACTCCGCGGCAAGCACCCTCAGCCGGGCCCGGCCCTCCGGCGGGTTGTCGCGGTGGTCGATCTCGAGTCCGTCGAGGCCGGCATCGATGATCGTCCGCAGACCGGCGTCCGGCACGACCCGTCCGCGCGCAGAGGCGAGGGGGTGTGCGAACACGGCCGCACCACCCGCGTCGTGGATCATCCTGATCGCTTCGACGGGTGAGATCACCGGCAGCGCGACGTAGTACGGGCCACTGCCGGTGAGCAGCCGTCCGAACGCCTCGCTGCGGTCGCGGACGATGCCCGCACGCACCAGTGCGTCTGCG
This sequence comes from Brevibacterium yomogidense, assembly GCF_016107685.1. Lineage (GTDB taxonomy): Bacteria > Actinomycetota > Actinomycetes > Actinomycetales > Brevibacteriaceae > Brevibacterium > Brevibacterium yomogidense. The sequence goes on along the minus strand of NZ_JABASY010000002.1, from coordinate 170,484 downwards.
ACGTGCGGACGGCCGATCGTCGCGTCTGCGCCGGCCAGCTCCTCGACCTCCTCCCACGTGATCGCGAAATCCTGGGACAGACGGTCGACCATGATCTTGCTCCGGACGATCCTGTCGCTGCGGGCCTGGTCGATGGCCGCTGTGATCTCCGCACCGGCGGGATCGTGGAGGTAGCAGAGGATGTGCACGCTGATCCCCTCCCAGCGGCACGAGACCTCCATTCCGCGCAGCAGGCCGATCCCGCGATCCTGCGCCGCCGTGACGGCTTCGTCCCAGCCGATCGTCGTGTCGTGGTCGGTGAGTGCGAACACGTCCAAACCGACGTCGACGGCTTCGGCGACGAGCTCTGTGGGGCTCTGGGTCCCGTCGGAGAAGCGGGAGTGTGTGTGGAGGTCAGCGCGCATGCTCCCCATCGTAGAGACCCGTGTTCCGGTTTCCGCGCCACCCCGGCCGGGAATCGCGCTCGTGGCTAGGATGGGCGTATGAGCTCCGATGCATCTGAGGAACTGTCCGACCGCGTGAACAACCGCTCCCACCGCCCGAATTCGGCGGCTTTCCGGGATTTCGTCGCCTCCGGCTGGGACCGCGCGCCTTTGACGGGCGTCGCCCCGCTGCCGGCGGCAGAGTGGACGCCCGCTCGCCGTGAGGCGGTGTCCCGCCGCTTCCCGGGTGAGCGGATCGTCGTCCCGGCGGGCCCTCTCAAGGTCCGGTCGAACGACACCGACTACCGGTTCCGGGCCCATTCCGCCTTCATCCACCTCACGGGGCTGGAGACGGAGTCCGAACCGGACGCCCTCCTCGTGTTCGAGCCGGCGGACGGCGACGGGGCGGAAGGTCACACGGTGACCCTGTGGTTCCGTCCCCGCGCCGGTGCGGACACGGAGGAGTTCTTCTCCGATGCCCGCTACGGCGAGTACTGGGTGGGTCCGCGCGACGACCTGGAGACGATGACGGTGCGGACCGGGATCACGACGGCGGATTCGTCCACCGCGATGGACGCCGTGACGAAGGACCTGGGCTCCGTGTCCGTCCGCCTGCTGCGCGGCGCGGACGTCAACGTCGAGCAGGCCGTCGATCAGGCTCGCGCCCAGGTGAGTGCTGATCTGGAGGCGTCCGAGGCCGGGGACGACGAACTGCTGGAGTACCTCTCCGAACTGCGCCTCATCAAGGACGACCACGAGGTCGACCAGCTGCGTCACGCGATCGACATCACCCGGAAGGGCTTCGACCGCGCTGTCGCGTCGCTGCCCGCCGCAGTGGACCACGCCCGCGGCGAGCGGGTCATCGAGACGAGCTTCGAGTCGGCGGCGCGCCTGGACGGCTACGGGGTCGGCTACGACACGATCGCCGCTGCGGGCGACAATGCGTGCACGCTCCACTGGATCCGCAACGACGGGGTGGTGCGCAGCGGTGACCTGGTGCTTCTGGACGCCGGTGCGGAGGCCGATTCGCTGTACACGGCGGACATCACCCGCACCCTCCCCGTCGACGGCACGTTCACGGAGGTGCAGGGGAAGATCTACGACGCGGTCCTGGCCGCTGCCGACGCGGCGTTCGCGAAGGCGGCGGAGCACGTCGAGCATCCCGTCCTCTTCCGCGATGTCCATGCCGCAGCGATGGAGGTCATCGCCCAGAAGCTGCACGATTTCGGTCTCCTCCCGGTGAGCGTCGCGGAGTCGCTCAGTGAGAAGGGGCAGCAGCACCGCAGGTGGATGGTGCACGGCACCAGCCATCATCTGGGCCTCGACGTGCACGACTGCGCACAGGCGCGCCGTGACATGTACCTGGACGCGCGCCTGGAGCCGGGCATGGTCTTCACGATCGAGCCGGGTCTGTACTTCAAGGAGTCCGACCTCCTGGTGCCCGAGGAGTTCCGCGGGATCGGTGTGCGGATCGAGGACGACGTGCTCGTCACCTCCGACGGGGTGGAGAACCTCTCCGCGGGGTTCCCCCGCACACGCGCCGAGGTCGAGGCGTGGGTCCAGGAGCTGGCACCGGGACGCGCCCGCTGATGGCAGCCTCCCCACCGCCGGCTGCACCGTTCCGCGAGCCGTTCGGGCAGGTCGTCGCCGACGGCTCGCCCGTCACGGTGCTCGGTGTCCATGTGGGTGCGGCACAGGCCTCGGCCGACGGGTGGCTCACGGGTACGACGGTCATCGTCCCGCCGCCGGGCACCGTGACGGGTGTCGACGTGCGCGGCGGCGGGCCGGCCGGACACGAGACGGACGTGCTCGCACCGGGCACCCACTCCCCCGGCGCGGACGCCGTCGTGCTCACCGGAGGCAGCGCGTGGGGCCTGGCCGCTGTCCTCGGGGTCCAGCAGGGACTCGCGGCCGACGGTCGGGGGTTCCCCGCTCCCCAGCTGCCCGGCGCGTACGTACCGATCGTGCCCGCGGCAGCCGTGTACGACCTCGGGCGCGGGGACGGCACGGTCCGGCATCCGGATGCAGGCATGGGGCTGGCTGCGTACCGCAGCGCGACGACCACCGCCGAGGCCCCGGTCCGGGGCAGCGTCGGAGGCGGCACCGGGGCGTTCATCGGCCGAGGGCTGCTGCGGGGAGGGCTGGGCGCGGCGTGTCTGCGGACTCCGTCCGGTCACCTCGTCGCAGCGATCGTCGTCGCGAACCCGATGGGCGACGTGCTCGAGCCGTCGGGCCGTCTCCACGCGGCCGGCGTGCTCGCACGGCTGGGACTCGAGTTGCCCCGCGCCCCGCACGACTGGGTCGAGCAAGCGCTGGAACTCGACGGGACGGCCACAGACGGGGTGCTGTCGCAGCGGAACACGACGATCGCAGCGATCGTCACCGACGCGCGGCTCGATTCGGCGCAGGCGACCCGGCTGGCGCAGTCGGCGCAGGCGGGGCTCTCCCGGGCGATCCACCCCTCGCACACGCTGTTCGACGGGGACACGGTGTTCGCCCTCGCCACCGGTGGGGCGGATGTGGACGTCGACCCGCTGGGGCTCGTCGGGCTCAACTGTGCAGCGGCGGACGTCCTCTCGCTCGCCATCGTCGACGCCGCGCTGTCAGCGGCTCCGCACCGGCGCGGTGGGGCTGTGGGAAGGGGGCCTCACGAGGGCTCCGAACCCGCGGCCAGACCCGCCGCGCTGCGAGAGATCGCACTGGACCTCGCGAGCGCGTGGGAGACCTTCCGCAGCACCGGCGTGTGACGCTGTTCGTCGTACGATGAACCCCATGAGCGTCGCCACCGAACGGATCTTCATCGCGCGCCTCGCCGGGACGAACGTCCTCGATCCCCTGGGCGATCAGGTGGGGAAGGTGCGCGACGCGGTCGTCGTCTACCGCACCACGATGCGCCGCCAGCCGAAGGTCATCGGCTTCGTCGTCGAAGTGCCCGGCCGCAGGCGCGTATTCGTGCCGATCGGTCGGGTCACCAGCATCGACGTCGGTGCGGTCATCACGACGGGACTCGTGAACATGCGGCGGTTCGTCAAGCGCGCATCGGAGACGCTCATCATGGGCGACCTGCTGGACCAGCGGCTGCTCCTCCGCACGGACGGCACCCCCGTCATCGTCGAGGACGTCGGCGTCGAGCAGCAGCGCAACCGCGACTGGGAGGTGGCCCGCCTCTTCGTGCGGCGACAGCGGGAGCAGCGCACTCCCCTGGACGCGCTGCGCCGGCGCGGGGAGACGATGCAGGTGGACTGGTCGGAGATCGAGTTCCCCGCCGAATCGTCCGCCACGCAGTACGCCACCCAGCTCATCGCCGCCTACCACGACACGAAGCCCGCGGACCTCGCCGACGTGCTGCGGGAGCTCGATCTCACGCGCAGGCTCGACGTGGTCCGCGAACTGCCCGACGAGCGCCTCGCCGACGTCCTCGAGGAGCTCCCGGAGGACGAGGCGATCGACGTGCTCGATGCGGTCGGCATCGAACGCTCCGCGATCCTGCTGGAGACGATGCAGCCCGACGACGCCGCCGACCTCCTGGGTGAGCTGTCGGAGGACCGCGCGGAGCGACTGCTCCAGGCGATGGACTCCGACGAGGCGGACGACGTCCGCACGCTTCTCGCCTACGACGACGACACCGCAGGCGGCCTCATGACGACGGAGCCGGTCATCCTGTCGCCGGAGACGTCGATCGCCGAGGCGCTGGCACAGGTCCGCAGGTCCGAACTGCCCGCCGCGCTCGCCGCCGCCGTGTTCGTGTGCCGCCAGCCCCTCGAACCGCCGACGGGACGCTACCTGGGACTCGTCCACATCCAGGAGATGCTGCGGCACCCGCCCCACGAATCGGTCGGTGCGCTGCTGGACACGGAAGTCGAGCCGCTGCCGCCGGAAGCGCCCACGGGTGAGGTGGCCGCCCTGCTGGCGGCATACAATCTGGTGTCCGTGCCGATCACGGACGAAGGCGATCACCTGGTGGGCGTCGTGACCGTCGACGACGTGCTCGACGCACTGCTGCCGGAGGACTGGCGCGAACAGCGCGACGACCCGCGAGGGGAGACAGCACATGGCACGGTCTGACCAGCCGGGACTCGACACTCCCCGCAGCGCGCGCCGCCGTCTGCCGCAGGTGGGGATGCCGCCGGACACGTTCGGCCGAGTGGCCGAGGGGATCGCCCGGTACATGGGCACCCCGATGTTCCTCGTGTGGATGACGGCCATCTGTGCGGTGTGGCTCGCGTGGAACTCGATGGCGCCCGTGCACCTGCAATTCGACCCGCGCAGCCTCAACTTCACACTGCTCACCCTCATCCTGTCGCTCCAGGCGTCCTACGCCGCGCCCCTCCTGCTGCTGGCGGACAACCGGTCCGCCGACCGTGATCGTGTCGAGTTCGAGGCGGACCGTCAGCGGGCCGAACGGAATCTCGCGGACACGGAGTTCCTCGCCCGCGAGGTCGCGAGCCTGCGCATTGCCATCCGCGACGTGGCGACGAGGGACTTTATCCGTTCCGAGCTGCGTTCTCTCGTAGAGGAGATGCAGCAGGCTCGAACCGAGCAGCATGCCCTGCCCGAGCCCTCCACGGACTCCGCAGCGACCGAAGCGGAGGTGGAGACGGCCTCGGGAGCGGGAGCGGCCTCGGAACCGGAGGGGGCCTCGGAACCGGAGGGGGCCTCGGGAACGAGCGCGGCCTCGGGAACGGGGCAGCCCTGGGAGTTCACGCTGACACAGACAACGACATGGGAACAGGCACAGACACGGGTACGGTCTCCAGGGACGATGGACCTGTGAAGGGAGACGTGACACGACGATGACGGACCGCGACACGGACACGCATGGACCTCTGTGGAAGGCTCTGGGCACCGTCGTCGATCCGGAGCTGCGGCGCACGCTCGTCGACCTCGACATGATCGAGTCGGCGTGGATCGACGAAGGCGGCACGGCGCACGTGAAGGTGCTCCTCACGATCGCCGGATGCCCGATGAAGAACACGATCACCACGGACGTCCGCAAGGCCGTCGCAGCGGTCGACGGTGTGCGATCGGTCGATGTCGAGCTGGGCGTCATGACGCCGGAGCAGCGCACTGAGCTGCGGAACCGGCTGCGCAGCGGCGACGGGCGCGTCAACCCGTTCGTCCAGCCGGACAACCTCACGCGCGTCATCGCGGTCGCGTCCGGGAAGGGCGGGGTCGGCAAATCGTCGGTCACCGCCAACCTCGCGGCGGCACTCGCCGCGACCGGGCTGAGCGTCGGCATCCTCGACGCGGACATCTACGGCTTCTCCATCCCGCCCATGATGGGGGTCGAGGGCAAGCCGACGAAGCTCGAGGACATGATCCTCCCCCAGCCCGGCCACGGTGTGGCGGTCATGAGCATCGGCATGTTCGTGGACCCCGGTCAGGCGGTTGTCTGGCGCGGCCCGATGCTCCACAGGGCGCTCGAGCAGTTCCTCACGGACGTGTTCTGGGGCGACCTGGACATCCTGCTGCTCGACCTGCCGCCGGGCACGGGCGATGTCGCGATCTCGGTCGGTCAGCTGCTGCCCGATTCGGAGCTGCTCATCGTCACGACACCGCAGCAGGCCGCCGCGCAGGTCGCCGAACGTGCCGGGGCGCTGGCGACGAGCACCAAGCAGCGGGTCGCCGGAGTCATCGAGAACATGTCGTGGATGGTTATGCCGGACGGCAGCCACAACCCGATCTTCGGTGAGGGCGGCGGACGTCATGTGGCGGACCGGCTGGCCCAGCGGCTGTCCGACGCAGGTGGCCAGAGCCACGTGCCGCTGCTGGGACAGATCCCGCTCGACCCGACGGTGCGTGCCGGAGCGGACGCAGGCGTCCCCGCAGTGCTCACACATCCTGAGGAGCCGGGGCCCGCCGCCCTGCGCACCATCGCGTCATCGCTGCGGGTGCGATCGCAGTCGCTCGCCGGGAAGAGTCTGGGCCTGAGCCCCCGCGACTGAGCGGTTCGTCGATGAGTGGGCCGTGGCTTCGCTGAGGGGCCCATGGCTTCGGGGCCAGCGGCTCGCGGCGGGGCCCCGCGGCTCACCCTCAGTGCGGGCAAGCTCCGACCGGCTGCGGGGACTTCCGCGGCGGGTTCGGGCGGACTCAGGTCGCTTCGGGGTCGAAGGGTGCCGACGACCCCTCGACGCGCTGCTGCACCTGGGAACGGTGACGTTCCAAAGGCGTCGCCGCGCTCTCTGCCGCAGCACCAGCGGCACTCGAAGATCCGGCGGACGACGTTCCGCCGCCGGATGGCGATCCACTGTCGGTCCGCCCTTCGGCAGCACCGTTCGCGCCCGACCCGTTCGTGCTCGCCCCGTTCGTGCTCGCCCCGTTCGTGTCCGACGACCCCGTGGTCGACCCACCCGTGCGGAGACGCTCCTCACGGATCGCACGATCCTCCTCTGCGAGCGCCTCGCGCACGATACGGCGCGGGTCGTACTGGCGCGGGTCCAGCGACCGCCAGTCGTAGGCGTCGAGGTCCGCGCCGAAGTCCTCCTTGACGGTCTCCTTCGCCCCTTCCGCCATCCGCCGGAAGCTCCTGACGAAGTCACGGAGCTTCCCGGCGTACTCGGGAAGACGCTGAGGTCCGATGACGAAGAGGGCGACAATGACAAGGATGATCATCTCGAAGCCATTGATGCCGAACATGCGTCCGATCCTACCAACCGAGAAGGTCGCACCCTCACAGCCCGGCGGCCCAGCGAACCCAGAAGAGCGCACGGCCGGTGCACACCGTGAGAGGATCGGCGCCATGGACGATCTCGCCGTCGAACGTGTCCTGCGCGCCGTCGAATCCCTGCCGCCCGGATCCGCGGCGTCCTACGGGGACATCGGTCGTGTGGTCGGTGCCTCGCCCCGCTACGTCGCCCGTGTCATGAGCGTCTACGGATCGAACGTGCCCTGGTGGCGGGTCCCCAACGTGCGCGGCGCACTGCCCGCACCGCTGACCGCCCGCGCGCTGCCCCACTGGAACGACGAGGACATGCCCCTGACCGACGATGACCGGATCGACATGCGGTGTGCGCGTGTCGACCCCCACACGTTCGCCGCATCCGTCCTCGACGCGCTCGCAGAACTCGCATCCCACGATGCGGAGGTTTCGGAGGATTAGACTGGCGCCCTGAGCACCCCGACCTCCGCAGCACCGCTGCCGCGGGGAGGTCGGCACACGTCGATGAACTCCGGCGCCGTCAGCGGAGAGGAGAGCGGATGTCCCGGGATTGGGCCGCCAGCGCGCGGATGGCCGACCAGTACAACGGCACGGACGCCGTGGACGACGCCGCGCGCACGATCGCCCAGGAGTACCGGCGCCGTCCGCTCCCACCCACGTCCAGTGCGACCCTCACGTTCCTCACGACGCTCCTGAGCCCGTCGGCCGTGATCGAAGTGGGCACCGGAACAGGCACCTCGACCCTCGCACTGCTGCGCGGCATGTCGCGGTCCGCCATCCTCACCTCGATCGACACCGATGCGGAAGCGCAGGCCGTCGCGCGGGAGCTCATCGTCCACGCGGACCTCGCCGGTCATCGCGTGCGCATGATGACCGGCAGACCGGAGGACGTGCTGTCCCGCCTGGCACCGCGCGCGTACGACCTGGTGCACCTCGACGCGGGACCTGAACAGACCCCGCGGCTCGTCCCGCTGGCACTCGAACGGCTGGAGCCCGGCGGTGTGCTGATCATCGATCAGGCTCTGCTGGGCGGCGCGGTGGCGGACCCCACGGTGCGCACACCCCGCGCCCGGGTCGCCCGGCAGCTGCTGAGCGACCTGTCCCAGCGCGAGGACCTCCTCCGGCTGCTCCTTCCGATCGACGACGGCATCCTGGTCCTGCGCCGCCGCTGAAAGATCCTGCGCCGCCGCTGAAACGACTGCGGCCTCCTGCACGCGTCTGCGTGAGGAGGCCGTGAAGCGCCGGGGCCACTCAGATGCCGAGTGCCTCTGCAAGGGTGTCGTGGAGATCCTTCGCCTCGTCCGGGCTGATCTCGATGACGAGTCGTCCGCCCCCTTCGACGGGCAGTCGCAGCACCATGCTGCGTCCCTCCTTCGTCACCTCGAGAGGTCCGTCGCCCGTACGGGGCTTCTGTGCTGCCATGGGAGCATCCCTTCGCGTCGAAAAGTTGTCAACACTGATTATCCACCATCTGAGCGGAATCTGCCCGTCTTGCCGACTTATGAGCGCGTCACGGCGGCAGATCGCCCGGCGGGGTGAAGTGCCACAGCCATCCGACCCAGACGATCTGCAGCACCGTGAAGGCGACGAGGACGACTGCGCGCGCCGCCCATGAGCGCGTGGCCGCCAGAGCCAGTGCCAGGGGGAAGAAGGGCAGGAACAGGCGCAGCGTGGACGTCTGCGGCGTGAAGAAGAGGAGGAGGTAGATGCCGTATCCGCAGCAGAACTGTTGGAGGGTCCGGCCCATCGTCCGGCCCGCCGGCGACACGAGCAGGGCGATCATCGCCGCGACGAGCACGACCAGCGCGACGGGGCTGAACGGGCCCAGCCACCGCTCTCCCGCACCCACCCACTGGACGAAGATGTGGGTCTGCCCCGTGTGCCAGGCGGCTTCCGTGTCCGTGTAGGCGGTGAGCGACCCTGTGCGGACCCAGGCGTGGAGCGGGTGGATCAGGGCGGCGACGCAGGACAGGACTCCCAGGGTCCACGACGACACGACCTGCGGCAGCGGGTACGGTTCCTCGTTCCGCCGGCGGAAGCGGCTGATGAGGTGGATGAGCATGAAGAAGGCGAACGCCACACCGATGGGCCGCGACAGGTCCATGAAGAAGACGGGGACGATGGCCCACACGTACTGCCGTCGGAGCACCAGCAGCAGGACCGTGGCCTGCAGGAGCAGGGTGAGGGATTCCGCGTAGGACGTGTTGAGGATCGGCGAGGCGGGGAAGAAGAGGACGAAGGCGAGCCCCGTGAGGGCGGCTCCGTGTGTGGTGACGGAGCGGAAGAGCACGAGGATGACGATCGCGGCCATCGCCCCCAGTACTGTCGAGAGCACCGGCGCCACGACGGCGAACTCCGCCCCGGTGAGCGCTGTGATGTCGCGCGCCATGAGGGGGAACAGCGGGTAGAAGGCCCACTCGTTCTGCGCGATCTGTCCCGTCTCGTAGACGGGGAGCTGCGAGGGGTATCCGTGCACGGCGATCCGCTCGTACCAGCCGCCATCCCAGAAATTCAGGAAGTCGTTGAGGGAGGTCTCCGTCCCCCGGGTCCACGGCGAATGGGGCTGGGTCCGCACGACCATCGCCATGATGCCGAGCGACACGAGTCGGGACACCAGGTAGACGGCCAGCGCCTGCAGCCAGACGGGGAGCGTGAGGACCGCTCGAGCCGCGCCCTCCCACCGTGCACGGTCGAACAGGTGGGGCAGGACCGCGGGTGCTTCGTCGTGGGTCCGGGGACCAGTGCCCGAGGCGACCGTCACGGATGCGTGTGCGTCGCCGACGGTGCCGGCCCGCTGTGTCCGGACTCGTGGCCACCCGCCGACACGGGGGAACCCGCCTCTGCGCCGCCTGGCACTGCAGCGTCCGGGTCGGTCGCACGGTCACGGTCCTGTGCTGCGAGCTGGATGTCCTGCACCGCGATGCGTGCCCGGAGTCGTGCGATCGCGTCGTCGACCTCCGCGGGCCGGTAGCCCCACAGTGCCGGAGTGAACCTCACCGCGGCGATCTCGTCGGGCCGGGCGTCGTCGGACAGCCGCTGTGCCGGGGGCACATCGGCTTCCTCATCGCTCATGCCCCCGTCGAACACACTCCGCGAACCCGCGAAGGCGATGACGAGGACGAAGACAGCTGCGCATACTCCGAGGACGATCCACACCGGCATGTCCCCATCGTCTCACAAGGAGACTGCGCCTCAGCGCAGCCCGCGGACGCTCCGCCGCGGTTCGTTCGTGCCGAGGACCGCGCCGATCATCATGACCGTCTGGACGGTGGCTGCGACGTCGTGGGCGCGGATGACCGCGACGCCGTGCTCGACGGCGTAGGCGGTGGCGGCGAGCGTTGCCGGCAGCCGTGCACCCGGGGTGGGTGCGCCCACGGACTCTCCGATGAAGTCCTTGCGCGAGATCGCCAGCAGCACCGGCATGCCTTGGGATGCGAACCGGTCGATGTGTCGCAGAACGGTGAGTGAGTGGCGCGTATTCTTCCCGAAGTCCGGGGTGGGGTCCAAGAGGATCCGTTCCTGCGGCACCCCCGCCTCCCGGGCCCGCGCCGCAAGCCCGAGCACTCCGTCCAGGGCCGCTTTCACGACGTCGTCCGGCAGGAGGCCGTAGCGATTGCGGTGGGCGTCCGTGCGCGGGCCGAGCCCCCCGGTGTGGGAGCAGACGAGGCCGGCCCCGGCCTCGGCGGCGACAGTGGGGAGATCCGGATCCGCACCGGCCCACGTGTCGTTGACGATGCGGGCACCCGCGGCGACCGCGGCGCGGGCGACGGGAGCACGATACGTGTCCGCGGACACGACGAGACCGGGGATCTCCCGGTGGACGGCGTCGATGACGGGACAGATCCGGTCGATCTCCTCCTGGACCCCCACGTGGGGCCCGCGCCCCGCCCGCACTCCCCCGATGTCGACGATCGCGGCACCGGCGGTGAAGGCGTCCTCGGCGGCGCGGATCGCCGCCTCCGTGGTGGGTGCGGACGTGTGGAACGAGTCGACGGACCGGTTGATGACGGCCATGACGGCGGGTCGTCCGGGTCCCGCCGACACCTCACCGATCCGCAGAACGGCACCATCGGTCACGCGATGGATTCCTCGTCGTCGCCGTTGTCCGTGGAGGTGCGGGCCGCACCGTCGCCGCCAGAGATGCGATCCGCGTGGTGCGGCAGGCTCGCTCCGAGGGCGGCGATCGCTTCGTCGGCGGTGTCGACCAGCTGGAAGAGATCCATGTCCGTGGGCGCGATGACTCCCCGGTCCACGAGCGTCGAGCCCAGCCAGTCGACCAGACCGCCCCAGAACTCCGTGCCGACCAGCACGATGGGGAACCGGGTGACCGTACCGGTCTGCACGAGGGTGAGCGCTTCGAAGAGCTCGTCGAGCGTCCCGAAACCACCCGGCAGGACGACGAAGCCGCGCGAGTACTTCACGAACATCGTCTTGCGGACGAAGAAGTAGCGGAACTCGATGCCCAGGTTCACACCGTCGTTGAGGCCCGCCTCGAACGGCAGCTCGATGCCCAGCCCCACGGACACCCCGTCCGCGTCGTCCGCGCCCCGGTTGCCGGCCTCCATGATGCCGGGTCCGCCGCCCGTGATGACGGTGGCTCCCGCTTCGACGATGCGGCGGGCGATGTCGACCGCCAGCGCGTACTCCGGAGTGCCCTCACGCAGGCGCGCGGACCCGAAGATCGAGATCGCGGGCCCCAGCTCCGCGAGTGTGCCGAACCCCTCGACGAACTCCGACTGGATGCGCAGGACCCGCCACGGGTCACTGTGCGCCCAGTCCGCGTTCGCGTCCCGGTTGAGCAGCCGCTGATCGGAGGTCCACGCGGGGATCTGCTTCCCTCGCATGACTACGGGACCCTTCACGTGCTTGCGGGGGCTCATCGGACGTCCTTTCCAGCAGGGGGTGCGGCGTGGCCGGCTGATGCGGCATCACCGGCTGGTGCGGCGGCAGCGGCGGAGTGCCCGACCGTGCCGGCGGAGGCCGGTTCGAGGAAGGTGAGGAGGGCGGAGGTGGCGGCGACGACCTCGGCGGTGGGGACGTGCTCATCGGCACGGTGCGCGAACAGCGGGTTGCCGGGGCCGAAGTTGACGGCGGGCACACCCAGCGCACTGAACCGGGCGACGTCGGTCCACCCCAGCTTGGGGGCGACGGTCCCGCCCACCGCACCCGCGAAGGCCTGCGCGATCGGCCGATCCAGACCGGGACGGGCGCCTTCGGACAGGTCGACGACGGTGACGTCGAAGCCCGCGAAGAGCTCGCGCAGGTGGGCCTCCGCCTGCGCGCCCGTCGTCGACGGGTTGAAGCGATAGTTCACGAGGACGGTGCACTCGTCCGGGACGACGTTGCCTGCGACTCCCCCACTGATGCCCACCGCGGACAGCGACTCGCGGTAGTCGAGTCCGTCGACGGTGACGGTCTGCGCCTCGTACGCGGCCAGGGTGTCGAGGATGGGGGCTGCGGCATGGATCGCGTTCACCCCCATGAAGGCGCGGGCGGAATGGGCGCGGACACCGGTCGTCGTCACCTCGACCCGGATGGTGCCGTTGCAGCCGCCCTCGATCCCCGCGTTCGACGGCTCCCCCAGGATCGCGAGATCCGCCTCCAGCAGCTCCGGGTGATCTGCCGCGAGCCTGCCCAACCCGTTGAGCGAGGCGTCGACCTCCTCATGGTCGTAGAACACCCAGGTGACGTCCCGGGTGGGCTCGCGAAGAGCGTGGGCGACGGACAGCTGCATCGCCACACCGGCCTTCATGTCGCACGCGCCGCGGCCCCACACGACGGGCACCCCGTCCAGCGTGCGCCGCTCCGTCGGCAGGTTGTCCTCCACCGGGACCGTGTCGAGGTGGCCCGCGACAAGGACACGCTCGCCCGATCCCAGATCCGTGCGGGCGATGAGTGCGTCCCCGTTGCGCACGATGTCCAGCGTGGGGCCGGGGCCCGCGGAGATCTCCCGCAGCACGACCTCGACCGCGTCCGCGAGGCGTCGTTCATCACCTGAGACCGACGGCACGTCGCACAGACGGGCGGTGAGTTCGACAGGATCGTCGAGAGCAGCGAGGAGGGCGGCGGAATCGGCGGCCGGTCCGGCAGCCGCAGAAGAGCTGGCAGAGGAGCTGGAGGACGTCATACGGCCAGCCTACCGGTGGGCACGCGACCGGTAGGCTGGCCGTATGACAGCACGATTCGCAGCAGGCGTGGGCCTGCGCACAGCACACGACAGCACCATCCTCTCCGTCTGGTACCCGGCCCCGGTCGTCCGGGACACCGCAGAGGCCGCCGAGGCCGCAGCCCGGTCCGCGTTCGATGCCGCCGCCCTCGACGCCCTCGTGGGCGACGACGAGTCCCGAGGCACCACCGCGGACGTCGTCACGACGACGATCGACCTCGACGCGGCACCGGCCGACGCAGCCGACGGATACCTGCGCCTCCACGCGCTCTCGCACCGGCTCGTCGCACCGAACACCCTCAACCTCGACGGGCTGTTCGGCTCCCTCAACAACGTCGTCTGGACGTCCGCCGGCGCCTGCTCGACCGACGGCTTCGACCTCGTCCGCGCGAAGCTCACCGCCCGCCACGGCCAGGTCGCCGTCTACGGGGTCGACAAGTTCCCCCGCATGACGGACTTCGTCATCCCCTCCGGCGTGCGGATCGGTGACGCGGACAGGGTCCGCCTGGGTGCGCACCTGGCAGAGGGCACCGTCGTCATGCACGAAGGCTTCGTGAACTTCAACGCGGGCACCCTGGGATCCGCGATGATCGAGGGCCGCATCTCGCAGGGCGTCGTCGTGGGCGACGGCACGGACGTGGGCGGCGGCGCCTCCATCATGGGCACGCTGTCCGGCGGCAACGCACTGAAGATCACCGTGGGCACCGGCACGCTGCTGGGCGCCAACTCCGGCATCGGCATCTCACTGGGCGACAACTGCATCGTCGAGGCTGGCCTCTACGTGACGGCCGGGACCCCCGTGTCGCTGGTCGAGGACAACGACCGGGTCGTCAAGGCGATCGAGCTGTCCGGCGCGGACGGCGTGCTGCTGCGCCGCAACGGACGCACCGGCGGCGTCGAAGCACTCGCCCGCACGGACAAGGGCATCGAGCTCAACCCCGACCTCCACTGAGGTGGTTCGCGCTCATCGTGAGCGCACGTGAAGCGCACGGTGAGAGCGTGCGCAGCGCACCTCCCGTGAGTGTCTGTGCGTGAGAAGGTGGGTCCGTGAGAACGGACCCACCTTCTGTCGTTTCCCCCTCCGCTGCGATCCCCCGCGCGCTCGCACCGGACATCGCCCGCGGGTTCATGCTGCTCCTCATCGCGATCGCCAACGTGTCGTGGCACCTGTGGGGACATCCCGTCGGCCTCACTGCCGCACACCCCACCGACGGCGGCCCGGTCGACACCCTGCTCGCTGCACTGGCGATCGTGTTCGTCGACGGGCGCGTCTATCCGATGTTCGCGTTCCTGTTCGGCTACGGCATGGTGCAGTTCGCGCGCTCACGCACCGCGCGCGGTTTCCCCGAGCACGTGATCGACCGGATGCTCCTGCGCAGACACCTGTGGCTGCTGGTCTTCGGGTTCGTCCACGCTCTGCTCCTGTTCCACGGTGACATCCTGGGCGCCTACGGATTGGCCGGTCTGGTCCTCGGCGCCCTCTTCTTCCGCCGCACGGACAGGACGCTCACGATCGTGGCGTGGGTGTTCACGGGCGTCATCGTGCTGTTCTCCCTGCTCGCGGTGGTCGTCGGTCTGCTGCTGTTCCTCGTGCCGACAGACGTGCGGCACGAGGTCTCCCGTTCAGTCGCCCAGGGCGCGTCGGAGTCGAATGCGTTCGCCGCACAGGCGAACTATCTTCTTGCCGCCGCCTCCCGGGCAGGCACGTGGTTCGCCTCGACCATCGGCACGGTCCTCATGCTCACAGTCCCCGTGGCCGTCGTGCTGGGATGGCTGGCGGCGAGGCGGGGTCTTCTGGACGACCCGCACGCACACCAGCGGACGCTCACACGCATCGCAGGCTGGGGACTCTCGATCGGTGTCGTGGGAGGCCTGCCGAACGCCCTGATCTACGCGGACATCCTGCGGCTGCCGGCCCTCAACAGCTGGATGTTCGTCGGCCTCGACACCTTCACAGGCGTAGCGGGAGGGATCGGGTACGCGGCACTGTTCGGGCTGTTGGCGCGGCGGATCGGCTCACGTCCCGGCACCTTCGCGCGGGCTGTGGCGGGAGTCGGACGACGGTCGCTCACCTTCTACCTGCTGCAGTCGCTCCTCTTCGCCCCTCTCCTCAACGCGTGGGGATTCGGGCTGGGCCAGCATGTGGGGACGACAGCCGCCTTCGCGATCGCTGCAGGGGTATGGATCGTGTCACTCGTCCTCGATTCGCGGAATGCGAGGGGACCAGCAGAAGCACTGCTGCGCCGCCTCACCTACGGCAAGGACGACCCGGCCCCGCGCTGAGCACCAACGTCCGCACCTACCCCCCATCCCCTCCCTGAGCATCTACGTCCGCGTACAGGACCAATCCATCGCGGAAAGTGGTCCGGAACGCGGACGTAGATGGCGTCTTGGTCCGGTACGCGGACGTAGGCGACGACCTGGTCCGATATACGGACGGAAGCGGTGTGGAAGCCCCGTACGCGGGCTCAGGTGATGCCTTGCCCCGTACGCCGAGGGGCGGTCGTGGGAGGTTCTGCTCGTGTCGCCGCCGCTTCAACGCGGAGAGCCCCGGACCCCACGCGTGTGGGATCCGGGGCTCTCCGGTCAGTCAGAGAACTCTGCGGGCGGACGCCTCAGAGGTGAGACTCCTCAGACTCAGCTGACGTCCGGCTACTCAGTGGCAAGTCCTCCAGCGGTCTGACTCGTCAGCGCAGTCGGACGCTACTGCGTCAGACTCCTCAGCGGCAGGCCCTCCGGCGGGCAGGTCCTCCAACAGCCTCTTCGCCCGTCAGACTCCTCAGCGGTCGGAGACCGGGACGTACGAGCGCGCGCTCTGGCCGGTGTAGATCTGGCGCGGACGGCCGATCTTCGTCTCCGGATCCTTCGCCGCTTCACGCCACTGGGCGATCCAGCCGGGCAGGCGTCCCACCGCGAAGAGCACGGTGAACATGTTGGTGGGGAAGCCCAGCGCCTTGTAGATGAGGCCCGTGTAGAAGTCGACGTTCGGGTAGAGCTTGCGCTCCACGAAGTAGTCGTCGGCCAGCGCGATCTCCTCGAGGCTCTTCGCCAGGTCGAGCATCTCGTCGTTGCCGCCCAGCTTCTCGAGGACCTCGTCGGCCGTCTTCTTGATGATGGCGGCGCGCGGGTCGTAGTTCTTGTAGACGCGGTGTCCGAAGCCCATGAGACGGACTCCGTCCTCCTTGTTCTTCACCCGCTCCATGAACTTGCGAGGACCGTCGTCCGACTTCTGGATCTCCTCGAGCATCTCCAGCACCGCGGAATTGGCGCCGCCGTGCAGCGGGCCTGCCAGTGCGTTGATGCCTGCGGAGATCGACTGGTAGAGGTTCGCCTGCGACGAGCCGACCAGCCGGACCGTCGAGGTCGAGCAGTTCTGTTCATGGTCCGCGTGGAGGATGAAGAGCTGATCGAGTGCGCGCAGCGCGAGCGGATCGATCTCGTAGGGCTCCGACGGGAAGCCGAAGTTCACGCGGAGGAAGTTCTCCACGAGCCCCAGGTCGTTGTCGGGGAACACGACGGGCAGCCCCGCCGCGTGGCGGTGGGCGAACGCCGCGATGGTCGGCATCTTCGCCAGCAGGCGTGCGGTGGAGATGTCGATCTGCGATTCGTCGGTGATCGAGAGGCTGTCCTGATAGAACGTCGACATAGCAGCGATCGCTGAGGACACCATCGGCATCGGGTGCGCATCGTACGGGAATGCCTGGAAGAACCGGCGCATGTCCTCGTGGAGGAGCGTGTGCTGACGCAGGCGGCCGTCGAATCCCGCCAGCTGCTCGGGAGTCGGCAGATCGCCGTAGATCAGGAGATATGCGACCTCGACGAACGTCGACTTCTCCGTGAGTTCTGCGATGTCGTAGCCGCGGTACCGAAGGATGCCTTCGTCACCGTCGATGTACGTGATCTCCGACGACAGCGACGCGGTGTTCGCGAACCCAGGGTCGTAGGTGACCTGGCCGGTCTCGTTGAGCAGGTTGCCGATCCTCAGACCCGCGTTCCCCTCGACAGCCTCGACGAGGTCGAGTTTCAGCTCGTGGTCGCTCGTGCGAAGCACAGCATCCTTCGTCATGCGGGTACCTCTCGTCTTTTACCTCAGCGGTAGCTGAGAATGGATTCAGAGTCTTATGCAGACTATCCGAACTGTCCGGGGCAGATGAAATCATGCACTCATCATGTATAGTGCCCCGCCGCCCCCAGGATTCGGCACTCACACCAGTACAGGGCCGGCTGCCGTGGAGGCCTGAGCCGACCTCCCTGGTGGAGTCACACTGTCAGCGGCTCACTGCCCGCGAACGGACAGGGCGACCCCGCACACCCACCACCCGCGCTGTCATTCCCGCAGGCGCTCGGCAGCGGTCTCGATGACGGCGTCGGAGGCGGTGAGTGCGATGCGGACGTGCCGGCCGCCCTCGTCGCCGTAGAATGCTCCGGGGCCTGCGATGATCCCGCGGTCCGCGAGCGCGGCGATCGTGTCCCAGCAGTCCTCGTCACGCGTCACCCACAGGTAGAGGCCCGCCTCGGAGTGATCGATCCGCGCGCCGAACGCCTCGACCGCCGGCCGCAGGATGTCCCGCCGCTCCCGGTAGCGCTCCTTCTGCTCCTGCACGTGGTCCTCATCGCCCAGAGCAGCGACCATCGCCGCCTGGACCGGACCGGGCATGATCATCCCCGCATGCTTGCGCGAGGTCGTGAGGTTCGCCACGAGTTCAGCGTCGCCCGCGAGGAACGCCGCCCGGTACCCTGCCAGGTTCGACTGCTTCGACAGCGAGTACACGGAGAGCACCCCGGAGTGGTCCTCCCCCACGACTGCGGGGTCGAGGATGCTCGGGGCGGTGTCCGCGCCCTCCCAGCCCAGACGGGCGTAGCACTCGTCGGATGCGACGACGACGCCGGCGGCACGCGCCTTCTGCACGATGTCGCGCAGGACGTCGACGCCCAGCACTCGTCCAGTGGGGTTGCCCGGCGAGTTGATCCAGAGCAGCCCCACCCCGTCCAGCGAGGCGCCTGCGAGGAGGTCGTCCACGTCGAGGACACGGGACTCCACCTGGGCGAGAGTGGCTCCCATGGCGTATGTGGGATAGGCCGCTGAGGGATGCGCCACTGCCAGGCCGCGCTCCCGCAGTCCCAGCAGAGTGGGCAGCCAGGCGACGGCTTCCTTCGAACCGACGAGCGGCAGGATCTGCCGTGCGGGGTCCAGCACCGCGCCGAATACACGCAGGTACCATGCGGCGATCGCCCCGCGCAGTTCAAGCGTGCCGATGGTGGTGGGGTAGCCGGGCCAGTCGGACGCATCCGCGAGCGCCCGCTGCACGATCTGCGGGGTCGGGTCCACGGGGGTGCCGATCGACAGGTCGCACACCCCACCGGGATGCTCTGCGGCGGTGGCGCGGTAGGGCGCCAGGGTGTCCCACGGGTAATCGGGCAGGGAGAGTCCGTACGACTTCTGGGTCACTGTGCTCCTCAGTCCTGGGGCTGCGGGGGCAGCGCGGCGACGAGTGGGTGGTCCGTGCCGATGTTGCCGAGCTTCGCGGCACCGCCCGGGGACCCCAGGTCGTCGAAGAATTCGACGTTCGCGTTGTAGTACTCCGCCCACTCCTCAGGAGTGTCGTCTTCGTAGTAGATCGCTTCGACAGGGCAGACGGGCTCGCAGGCTCCGCAGTCGACGCACTCGTCGGGGTGGATGTAGAGCATGCGCTCACCCTCATAGATGCAGTCCACAGGGCACTCGTCAATACACGCTTTGTCCTTGAGGTCCACACACGGCTGCGCGATGACGTATGTCACTGTCACTACTCCTAAGACTGAGGATCCACTCCCCATCCAGACTACTCCCCTTAGAGTGGGGAGGTCCCGCCCTGTCGGGCTCCGCGTCCTGAAACGAAGCAGAGGTCACACATGCAGCTGCGTCCTGGTATCCGCGTCGTCCTGCGCTATCGGGACGGTGAGGGCGCGACCGACGCGCTGGGGACCGTGGAGGACGTGACGGACACCACTGTCACGGTGCGCACGAAGAGGGGGCCCGCCGTCGTCGACCGCGCGGCGATCATCATCGCGCACGAGGTTCCGCCCGCCCCTGTGCGCACCGGCAGACCGCATGAGGTGGTGTCCGCCGTGGACCTGCGCCGCATCTCCGCTGCTGCCTGGCTCCCTCCGGAGAGCACGTGGCTGCACGCGGACAACGTGCGGGCGGAGGCGCAGGGCGCCACGGACTTCGTGCAGGCGGGATGGCTGCTGCGGTCCGAGCCGGGAGCGTCGACGAAGCGGGCGAACTCCGTGCTGCCGCTCGACGACCCGGGGATGCCGGTCCCCCAGGCACTCGACGCCGTGGAGTCCTGGTACGAGACCCGCGACGTCCCGCCGATGGTCCAGATCTTCTCCGCCGATTCCTCGTCCGCCCTGGATCCCGTATGCGCGGACCTGGGCCCGCTGCTCCGCGATCGCGGGTACACGCCGTCACCGCCCACGCTGCTGCTGACCGGGGCGACGCGGGAGGCCGCCGCCGGGGCGACACGTGCCGCTGACGCCGCGCTGCCGGGCCTGGCGATCGACATGACAGAGGCTCCCTCCGAGGACGTCGTCACCGTGCTGGGGTTCGCCCCGGACCATCCGGAGCGGGATGCCTACACCCGTCTGCTGACAGGCGGGGAGCAGGTCCAGTTCTTCTCCGCGTGGGCTCAGCACCCCAACGGGTCCCGCTCCCTCGTCGCCGCCTGCCGGATGGCGGAGGTGAACCGCTGGGCCGTGGTGACGAACCTGGTCACCCAGCCCGCACTCCGTCGCCGAGGTGCCGGTCGCGCGATCGTCCGCGCCGCCCTCGCGACGGCGGCCGGTCGCGGCGTCCGCTCGTACCTCGTGGACGTGACCGCGGACAATGCGGCGTCCATCGCACTGTTCGAGTCGCTGGGTGCGACCGTCGCCCAGCGCAGCTGGTACGCCCGCCGCTGATCAGTCCTCGCACACCACGCGGTTCACGGGCCGGTACACGGTGGTGAAGTCGTCCTCCTTGACGACGCTTCCGCTGTCCGCGTCCTTGATGGTGCGGTAGATCGTGATCGACCAGCCCTGGCCGGGCGACTGCGGCTGGCACGACGATCCGGATTCCTTCACGGTCCCCGGCGAGGTGTAGGCGAACCGGCCCGATGCGTCCGCCTCCACGTCGACCGTCTTCACGCCGAGCACCCGCGCGTGGACCTCACCGCCGGACAGGCTCATGTCGAGCACCACGGGGTCGTCGGAGGTGTTCGTGAACTTCAGGTCGATCGAGGACCAGTCGAGAGTCGTCTCGCGGCCCTCCGGGTAGCGGGAGATGTAGCGGGAGTGCGCCCGGTGCTCGTCGAGGTCGAAGCCCGCGAAGAAGGCTGCGTTGAAGAGGGTCGTCGACACCTGCGAGACACCGCCGCCGTAGTCCTCCTTCATCTGTCCTTCGGAGATCACACCGGCCGGCTTGTAGCCGTTCGCCGCGGTGCGCCTGCCGAGCGCTTCGTTGAGGGAGAACTGCTCACCGGGCTGCAGCACGGTCCCCCGCACCGAGTCGGTCGCCACCCGCAGGTTCGTGTCCCTGTTGGGACTGGAGGAGTATGCGGTGGAGAAGTCCGCGACCGTGTCGGAGAAGTCCGCCTCCTCTGCGTCCTCCGTCGTGAAGTCCGGGTCGACCTCCTCCAGATCGATCGTGCCGGAGCGGTCGTCGGCGGTCATCGCCGTCGTGACGGATTCCGCGAAATCGTCCTCGTCCGCCCCCAGTCCCGCCTTCGACGGGACCACGGTGAGGTCGTCCCCGTCGATGTCGAAGCTCGCGTCCTGGGGCGAGGCACCGACCTCGGGGTTGTCGTCGAACACGGCGTCCCGCAGGGCTTCGCCGTCGAACTCAGGGACGAGCGTCCCGTCTTCGCCCGCGAAGGTGAGGTGCGCGGCGATGACGTCCGGGGTGACGGTGAGTTCGTGAGTGTCGCCTTCCGGTTCCTTCGCGGTGATCGTCACGTCGTCGGACACCGCGGGCTCCGCGATGTCGGTGCGGACCTGCTCAGCCTCCTCCGTCGTGATGTCCGGCTCCGTGTCGACCCGTTCCACGACGATGCCGTCATCCGTGCGCAGCCACTGCTCCTCCACCGCGGTGCGCATGGCGTCCGCGGTGATGACGAACCCGTCCTCGCTCTTCGTGACGATGGCCGCCCCGTCCTCGTCGTATTCGAGTGACGCGTCGACGGGGTCTTCGGAGAGGTCCGCAGCCGTCTCCTCCACGACGGGGAGGAAGGCATCGTCGTCGATCGTGAGGACGGAGTCGATCTCCTCTTCGCCGAACTGCCGGTTCCACACGACCCGCGGGTCCAGGGAGAAGCCGACGGCCGAATCGACGGTCGCATCGATGTCGAGGCCCAGCCCCGCCTCGCCCGGTGTGAACGTGGCGCTCGATTCGTCGGCCACCACCGTCACGTCCTGCGCCGGCG
Organism: Brevibacterium yomogidense; assembly: GCF_016107685.1. Classification (GTDB taxonomy): domain Bacteria; phylum Actinomycetota; class Actinomycetes; order Actinomycetales; family Brevibacteriaceae; genus Brevibacterium; species Brevibacterium yomogidense. The sequence goes on along the minus strand of NZ_JABASY010000002.1, from coordinate 148,797 downwards.
CATCCCCCAGTGCTTCCGTGAGGGCCCCGACCGCATCGTCGTGGGAGAGGCCGCCGATGTCGACGCCCAGCGCACGTGCACCCTGAGGGGTGGCCGTCGACTGGACGGCGGCGAGGATGAGGTAGCCGGCGGCGAGCAGGAAGACGACCGCGGACACGATGATGAGTGTCCACGGCCTCTTCTTCTCCGCCGGCGCCGTCTGCCCGGTGTGCGGCGCGGAGCCGGCGGGACCCGTGCTCGCCTCTGTCATGGGAGCGGCCCTGCCCTTCGTCATGATGCACGGCGGTTGCGGAACCGCCGAGGAACACGAGGAAATGTACTACAGCGCACGGACACGGGCCGGTCGCCACCGGGGTCCCACCTGAGAATGAGACTCGATGGTTATGAGCGGGGACGCTGCCTGGCCCGTGCCGGGACGACGAACACGATGATCGCTGCGAGCACCATGGGGGCGAACAGCCAGACCAGCGACCGCATCGATCCGGTGACGATCAGGTCCGCTCCCGGCCACAGCTGCGGCTGCGCGAACGCGAAGCTCAGGCCGGACACCACCGCGGCGAGCACCACGGTGACGATCGTGCTGCGGTACAGCGTCGACACGTGCCACAGCGCCAGCACCGTGAGCAGCAGCGCGAGCGCCAGCCCCCACGGGACGATGATGGTCGCGCCGCCCACTGCCACCACGGAGGCGTTGAGGTGCTGGAAGGAGCCCAGCAGTCCCACGACCGCGCCCACGACGAGCGCGTGGAGGCAGCCGCCCAGGGTCGCCGGCCAGCTCGCATCCGCACTCTTCCGCCGAGGCCTCTGCCGCAGTTCTGCGGCCCCGCCTTCCGCGCCGGGTGAGGGCGCGCCGTCACCGGCACCGGCTGCAGCGCCTGCGGCGCTTGCTGCCGCCGCGGCACCAGCGGTCCCCGCTCCCGTGGTCGCCGCTGAGTCCACGCGAGTTCCTGCCCCCCGGGCTCCGGCCCCTGCTCCCCCGTGCTGTGACGCGGCGCCGGCCATGCCCGAGGACGCACCGGCCCCGGCCTCGCGTTCCGGCGCCAGCAGCAGGACGTCGTCCGCGGTGCCGTCCGGCAGCGCGCGCGCCGGAGCGTCCTCGCTCTTCGCGAAGTCCGACAGCGCGTAGTACTCCGTGGTGCCGATCCGCTGCCCGATGCCGTTCGACAGCGCGAAGAACGCGCCAGCGACGGTCACCTGGGTGGCGTGCGCGGCCATCGCCATCGCCTTCGCACCCAGCAGGTCCTCGACGTCCTGGGCGACCGCGATGGGGACGGTGTCCGCGATGGTGGACGGCGCCTCGGCAGCGGTGAAGCCGGTGAGATCGAAGCCCGGCGCCTGCGCATCGAAGGTGGCGGCGACGGCTTCCGGCGGGTTCGCGAGGGTGAGCAGACGGGTGCGCTCCGCCCGCGCGAACCCGCCCATGCGCAGCGCGCGCACGGTCGCGTCGTGGCAGCGGCGGTGGTCGGGGTGGCCGTAGCCGCCGTCCGCGCCGTAGGTGAGGACGAGGTGCGGGTCCAGCTCCGCGATGACAGAGGCGATGCGGCCTGCAACCTCGTCGAGGTCCGCCGCGCACAGCGCCTCCTGCGGCATCGAGGCGGGAGTGTGCGCATGCCCGTCCCCGCCCCACACCATCCCGGAGTCCTCGAAGCGGCGCGACGGATATCCCGCGCTCACCTCCGGATGCGTCGAGCCGAGGTACCGGTGATCGGACACGCCCAGCGCGCTCATCGCCGCCGCGAGCTCCTGCTCCCGATGCACGGCGAGACCGGCCCGGTCCCCCTCCAGATGGGCGAACTCCTCGCCGATCACCTCACCGCCCTCACCCCGCGTCGCGGTGAGCAGGACGACCCGCGCACCCGCGCGCACGAGGTGGGCCAGCGTCCCCCCGGTGGCGATCGATTCGTCATCGGGATGGGCATGGACGAACAGGACGGTGGGTTCCATCAGGGGGTCGGCAGTCTCCTCAGGACTCGAGCGGACTCAGGCGTTCTGCTTGCGCAGACGGGACGCGGACTTCGCCCGCTCCTTCTGGTCGAGGATCACCTTGCGGATGCGGATCGACGACGGCGTCACCTCGACGCACTCGTCCTGGTTCGCGAACTCCAGGCTCTCCTCCAGCGTGAGCGTGCGCGGCGGCACGAGGTTCTCGAAGGTGTCCGACGACGCTGCACGCATGTTCGTGAGCTTCTTCTCCTTCGTGATGTTCACGTCCATGTCGTCGGCGCGCGAATTCTCGCCCACGATCTGACCCTCGTACACCTCGGAGGTGGGCTGCACGAAGAACGAGCCGCGCTCCTGCAGATTGATCATCGCGAACGGGGTGACGACACCCGCGCGGTCCGCGACGAGCGAACCGGAGGTCCGGAACTCGATCGGGCCGGCCCACGGGGCGGTGCCCGCAGAGATCGAGTTCGCGATCCCCGTGCCGCGCGTCTCCGTGAGGAAGCGCGTGCGGAAGCCGATGAGGCCGCGGGCGGGGACCTTGAAGTCCATCCGCACCCAGCCGGTGCCGTGGTTCGCCATCGTCTCCATCGAGCCCTTCCGGGACGCCATGAGCTGCGTGACCGCGCCCAGGTGCTCCTCCGGGACGTCGATCGACATGTGCTCCATCGGCTCATGCAGGACGCCGTCGACCGTGCGGGTGACGACCTGCGGCTTGCCGACGGTGAGCTCGAAGCCCTCGCGGCGCATCTGCTCGACGAGGATCGCCAGCGCCAGCTCGCCACGGCCCTGCACCTCCCACGAATCAGGGCGCTCGGTGGGCAGCACCTTGAGGGACACGTTGCCCACGAGCTCCTGGTCGAGGCGGTCCTTCACCTGGCGGGCAGTGACCTTCGTGCCCTTGTCACGCCCTGCCAGCGGCGAGGTGTTGATGCCGACCGTCATGGAGATCGCCGGATCGTCGACCGTGATGCCCGGCATGGGGCGCGGATCGTCGAGGTCCGTGATCGTGTCGCCGATGCTGATCTCCGGGATACCGGCGATCGCGACGATGTCGCCCGCCGAGGCCCGGGTCGCCGGGATCCGCTCGAGACCCCGGGTCTCCAGCAGCTCCGACACCTTGGCCGTGGCGATCTCGCCGTCCGAATGCACCCATGCGACCTGCTGCCCCTTGTGCAGCGTGCCGCCGTAGATGCGCAGCAGCGCCAGCCGTCCCAGGAAGGGCGAGGCGTCCAGGTTCGTCACGTGCGCCTGGAGGACGCCGTCGTCGTTGTAGGCGGGAGCGGGGATGTGCTGGAGGATTGTCGCGAAGAGCGGTTCCAGGTCCTCGCTGTCCGGCAGGGCGCCGTCCGAGGGTCGCGTGAGCGAGGCACGGCCGGCCTTCGCGGAGGCGTAGACGACAGGGACGTCGAGGACGACCTCGGCGTCGAAGCCCTCGACCTCCTCCGACAGGTCCGATGCCAGGCCCAGGAGCAGGTCCTGCGCCTCCTCGAGGACGTACTCGATGCGGGCATCGGGACGGTCCGTCTTGTTGACGACCAGGATGACCGGCTTCTCCGCGGCCAGCGCCTTGCGGAGGACGAAGCGGGTCTGCGGCAGAGGGCCTTCCGACGAGTCGACGAGCAGCACGACGCCGTCGACCATCGACAGACCGCGCTCCACCTCGCCGCCGAAATCAGCGTGTCCCGGGGTGTCGATCACGTTGATGGTGATCGGTTCGTCCGTCGACGGACCGGAATAGGAGATGGAGGTGTTCTTCGCGAGGATCGTGATCCCCTTCTCCTTCTCCAGATCCCCGGAGTCCATGACCCGGTCGACGACGTCACCGTGGTCGCTGAAGGCGCCGCCCTGTGTGAGCATCGCGTTGACCAGCGTCGTCTTGCCGTGGTCCACGTGCGCGACGATCGCGACGTTGCGGCGGTCCGAGCGGCGGGAGGAGTGTAGCGTCATAAGCTCGCTTTCAGATCAAGTGGCGGGTGCGCCGCTTAAGATTATAGGCGCCAAACCGGTCGAGCCACGCCTGCCGCACCCCGCCGGGGCCCCGGTGCGGTCCGTACGGAGCCTCACCGGGGCCTCGGCGGCGGGTCTCTCTCAGCCAGCCATGTCCCCCGCAGCGGCCTCGATGAGGGCGTCGCGGGCCTCGCGCCGGCGGCGCTGCTCCGCCGGATCCGGAACCGGGACCGCCGCGAGCAGACGCTGCGTGTACGGGTGGCGCGGATTCGCGACGAGGTCCGAGCTGGGCCCGATCTCCAGCAGGTGACCGTGCCGCATGACGGCGATCCGGCTCGCGACCATCTCCACGACCGCCAGGTCATGGCTGATGAAGAGGCACGCGAAGCCCTGCTGCTCCTGCAGCTCGCGGAACAGCTCCAGCACCTTGGCCTGCACCGATACGTCCAGCGCGGACGTCGGCTCATCCGCGATGAGCAGCGACGGCTTGAGCGCGAGCGCCCGGGCGATGCCGATGCGCTGGCGCTGACCCCCGGACAGTTCGTGCGGATACCGGTTCCGCATCGATGTGGGGAGCTGCACCGAATCGAGCATCTGCTCGACTCGCCGGCTGAGCTCCGCACCCTTGAGCCCCTCGTGGAGGATCAGGGGCTCACCGATCGATTCCCCGATCGACAGACGCGGGTTGAGCGACGAACCGGGATCCTGGAACACGAATCCGACGGTCTTGCGCATGTCGCGAAGGTCACGGTTCTTCTTCCCCGCGACCTCCTGACCATTCACGGTGAGCGACCCCTCCACGACGGGGATGAGGCCCACAGCGGCACGACCGATCGTCGTCTTGCCGGAGCCCGATTCCCCCACGAGTCCCACGACTTCGCCGGGAGCGATCCTGAGTTCGATCGAGTGCGCCGCGCGGAACGCCTTCTTCCGTCCGATCGCCGGGTACTCGATCGTCGCCCCCGCCAGGTGCAGCGTGGGGTTCTGCACGTCGCTGCGACCGCCCGGGTGCTCGTACGTGTCGTTGGACTCGAGGGGGATCTTCGCGAGGTCGTCCACGTACTGCAGGTTCTCCGCCTCAGACCCGAACGCCTTGTCCTCCGCGCGGGAACCCAGGTGGGGAACGGCCGCCAGCAGCTCCTTCGTGTAGTCGTGCTGCGGGGCGCCGAAGATCTGCTCCGCGGTGCCCTCCTCGACGACCCGCCCCTCCTTCATGACGAGCATGCGGTCCGCCATGTCCGCCACCACACCCATGTCGTGTGTGATGAGGATGATGCCCGCGTCGACCTTCTCCCGCAGCTCACGCATGAGCTTGAGGATCTCCGCCTGGACCGTCACGTCCAGCGCGGTCGTCGGTTCGTCCGCGATGAGCAGCTTGGGCTGACACGCGAGCGCCTGCGCGATCATGATGCGCTGACGCTGGCCGCCGGACAGCTGGTGGGGGAACGAGTCGTAGCGCTCCTCCGGGTCCGGGATCTCCACGAGCCGCATGAGGCGCAGCGCCTCCGCCTTCGCCTCCTTCGGTCCCATGACGGTGTGGACCCGCAGCGTCTCCGCGATCTGGTAGCCCGCCGTGTAGACAGGGTTGAGCGCCGTCATGGGCTCCTGGAAGATCACGGAGATGTCATTGCCGCGCACCCGCTGCATCTGCTCCTCGTGCATGCCGACGAGTTCGCGCACCCCCAGGCGCGCGGAGCCGGACGCACGACCGTTGCGGGGCAGCAGCCCCAGGAGGGACATCGATGACTGGGACTTGCCCGACCCGGACTCGCCCACGATGGCGAGCACCTCGCCGGGGTGCAGGTCGTAGGTGAGGCCCTCGGCCGCCGTGAACCACTCGTCGCCCACCCAGAAGCGCACTCCCAGGTTCTTGACGGAGAGGATCGGGGCCTTCGCGGCGGTGTCGTTCGTGACGGTGGCGTCCGCGGTCATCGGCGCTCTCCCTTCTGCTCGTCGTGCGGCGGGTCATCGTGGGGCGGGTTGCCCTGCGGCGGGTTGCCCTGGGGTGGGATGCCATCCGGCGGGTTGCCCTGGGACGGGCTGCTGCGCGACGCGCCGCCCTCCGTCCTCGCCGCGATCCTGGCCGCCGCCGTCGCACGGTCCGCCTTGTCCATCTTGCGCACGGACGGGATCGCCTTCATCCGCGGATCGAACGCGTCGCGCAGACCGTCGCCGATGAAGTTGATGCACAGGGCGATGATGATGATGAAGAGACCCGCCCACCAGAACAGCCACGGGCGCGTGGAGAACGCGCTCTGGTACTCGTTGATGAGCTGACCCAGCGAGATCTGGGGCGAGCGGATGCCGAACCCCAGGAAGCTGAGCGCGGTCTCCAGCACGATCGCCTGGCTCATGAGCAGCGTCGTGTTGACGATGATGACGCCCACGGAGTTCGGCAGGATGTGCTTGGCCATGATGCGGAAGTCGCTGGCCCCGGACACGCGGGCCGAATCGACGAACTCCCGCTCACGCAGCGCCATGAACTCGCCGCGCACCAGCCGTGCGAGGCTCGTCCAGAGGATCCCGCCCAGCACCAGGCCCAGCATGGGCGCCATGTAGGTCGACAGCGGGAGGCCGAAGAACGAGAACCCCGGACCGCCGATGAGCTTTCCGAGGATCGCGCCCACGACGATCGTCGGCACGATGATGAAGCCGTCCGTGATGCGCATGAGCAGGCCGTCGAGCCAACCGCGGTAGTAGCCGGCCAGTGCTCCGATGGTCGTGCCGATGACCAGCGCGGTGGCACCGATGATCGCCATGACCATGAGGGAGATCTGAGTGCCCTTCATGACGCGGGCGAAGTTGTCGCGGCCGATGTCGTCCTGGCCGAACGGGTGCTCCCCCAGGCTGAACGGCTGCGCGAGCGTCCATGTGGGCGCCCCGCCGGGGTTGACGACGGGGGCGGAGCTCGTGTGGTTGTGGATCCACCACCCGGGGATCGGCCCCACGCCCTGCGCTGAGAACGCGAGGAGCGCGACGATCGCGAGGACGATGAGGCTCACCATGGCGCCGGTGTGACGGAGGAATTTCCGCAGGACGATCGTCCCCTGCGACAGGCCCGCGTCCGCCGCCGCGTCCTGTGTGGCGGAGGGTGTGGTCCCGCCGATGGGGTTCATCGGTGCGTCCGGTGTCGAATCGTGTGCTGTACTCATCAGGCATCCACCCGAATCCGTGGGTCGAGGACCGCGTAGAGGAAGTCGGCCACGAGGTTGGCGACGACCGCGAGCAGTCCGGTGATGACGATGTAGGCCATGATCGGGTCGAGCTCATTGCGATTCATCGAGTCGATGAAGAGCTTGCCCATGCCGGCCCACCCGAAGATGGTCTCCGTGATGACGGCTCCGCCGATCATCGTGATGATGTCGACCGGGATGACCGAAGCGAGCGGCAGGAGCGCGTTGCGCAGTGCGTGCCGCATCACGACGGTGCGCGAGGGAAGGCCCTTCGCCCGTGCGGTGCGGATGTAGTCCTGGTTCATCACCTCGAGCATCGATCCGCGCGTGTAGCGCGTGTAGGACGCGATCGAGATGAGGATGAGCGCGATCGACGGCAGCAGCAGGTGCGTGAAGCTGTCGAGGTTCTCGAACCAGAAGTTGCCGGACAGGTTGGGGGTCCTGGCACCGATCGTCGCGATGGGCCGGTTGTTGATCGCAGGGTGAGCGGAGTAGCGTCCCCACTCCTGGAAGACCCGGTCGATGAAGATGAGCACGCCGATCACCACGGCGACGAATGCGCCGGTGCGGGCGGAGATGCCGGGGTCCGGACCGCGGAACGCCGCACCGACGGCCAGGCCGACGCCCACCCCGACGATCAGCAGCAGGCCCATCCACAACCAGGTCATCTCCACGTACCAGAAGAGGTACTGCAGGGGCTGGTAGAGCGCGATGCCGATGATGGCGACGGTGAAGGCCGTCCACAGTGCACGACGGTTGCTCAGCCCGGTCGACAGGAAGGTGACCGCGATGGCCGCGGCGAGGGAGAAGACCGCGATGCCGACGATGCCGAACGTCGGGTTGTTGAGCCAGCCGGACGCCAGCACGTAGTAGATCGTGCCGAACGTGACGACCGTCGCGCCCACGAAGCTGATGGTCCGGCGTCTGCGACCACCGCCCAGGGCTCCCATCCAGATGAGGCCCGCGATGAGGGATACGAGGATAATGGGTGTCCAGCCGACCACAGGATCGCTCAAGAAGTTGTTGAACTCGATCGCGCCGTACTGCTTGAGGAGCACAGCCACCCAGAAGACGGGCAGCGAATACATGAGGAAACCGACGAACGTGATGAAGTAGTCGAAGCCCGTGTACTGGCGGATGGCGGAGACCATGCCCAGGAAGACGCCCACGAGGATCGCCACCAGCGTGGCCGCGGTGACCAGCTTGATGGTGTTGACGACTGCGCCCTGAAGCTGACTCGTCACTTCCTGGCCGCTCACCCAGGCGGTGCCCAGATCGCAGCTGCCTACCAGGCAGCCGGCCGCGCCGGTGAGCCACTGGAAGTAGCGGACGATCACGGGTGTGTCGAGATCCAGGAGGCGGGCGCGCGCCTCGTACAGCTCCCCGATGTTCGGGGCCGTGCTCTGCCGCAGGTCCGCGTAGTAGTCGAGCGCGGTGTCGAGCAGGAGGTAGAGGACGAACGTGACGACCAGCAGCACGAGTGCGGTCGACAGCGTTCGACGGAGCAGGAACTTGATCATTGCGCTTCACTCTTCATCTCAGGTGAGTCGCCACCGGCGGGGACACCACGATGAGTGTCCCCGCCGGTGGGCGCTGGCCGCTGGAGTGCGTTCAGCTGGTGGACGTCACGTCCGTCAGCTGACCTGCCACTCCCAGTAGTTCCAGAACATCGTCGGCGACACCGTCGTGTTCGACACGTTCTGGACGCGATCGCGGTAGATCGCCAGCTCCGGGTGCTGGAAGATCGGCATGCCGAAACCGTCCTCGATGAGGGCGCTCTCGATATCCGTCACCAGTTCGTCCTGCGCAGCCTCGTCGGTCTCCGCGAGGAGGTCGTCGAGCATCGAGTTCACGTCGTCGTCCGAGAACCCGCCGTAGTTGTTCTGCGCACCCGTCCGCCAGTTGGCGTCCGAGTCCGTGACGCCCGTGGACGTGGACTGCCAGCCGAAGAGCGACGCGTCATACGTGCCGTCGCCCAGTCGCGTGCCCCAGTTGTCGTCGCCGTCTTCGATGATCTTGAAGCCGGCCTGCTCCGCCTGCTCCTTGATGAGCGTGAACTGCTGGGCACGGCGCTGGTTGGACGCGCCGTAGAGGAAGCGGACCTCGGGCGCTTCCACGCCTGCCTCCTCGAGGAGCTCCTTCGCCCCGTCGATGTCCGCGCCGGGGAATTCGTCCGACCCGTTGTTCGCCACGATCTCGTCGTAGCCGGGCGCGCCGGGCACCCGGTAGAGGGAGTCACGGGTCGACGCGTCGTCCTTGAGCGGGGCGATGATCGTCTCGACGATCTGTTCGCGCGGCAGCGTCTTGAGGAACGCCTGCCTCACGAGCTTCGCCTTCTCCTCGTCACCGTCGTACGAGGCCGGATCGAACGGGCCGTTGTTGTCGTACGTGAGGTCGACGTGCTCGTAGGTCGCGCCGTCCTCCGTGTCGACCGTGACACCGTCGATCGCTTCCGCCGCCGACTTCACGTCCGCTGTGGCCTGCGGCTGGATCATGTCGACCTCGCCGTTCTCCACAGCCTGCACGGCCGCCATCGGATCCTCGTTGTAGCGGATCGTCACCTGGTTGACACCCACCTCGTGGGGGCCCGAGTAGTTCTCGTCCGCTTCGAGGGTGAGGTACTGACCCTCCGCGAAGTCGACCATCTTGTAGGGACCGCTGTGGACGAGGAGCTCGTCCTCGTCCGGCATCGACGTGAAGTCGAAGTCCTTGTTCCACGAGTTCGAGATCGGCGACAGCGCTTCCGTGTCCTCGTCCTCGATCGCGTCGAGGACGGCCTGCTTGGCAGCTTCCGGGTCGTCTTCGTCCAGAGCCCGCTTGCCGACGATGTGGGCGGGCACGCCCACGCCGTCCGCGCCGAAGCCCAGTTCGTACTGCCAGTCCGCGAACGGCTTGGAGTACTCGAAGGTGACTTCCTTGCCGTCCTCGGAGATCTCCGGGAAGTCCTCGATGAGCTGCGAACCGATGACGGAGGCGTCGAAGAAGACGGTGGACTCGTCCTCGATCTCCTCGACGGTGCCCTCGTCGTCGCGCTCGACGTCCTCTTCGGTGTTGAAGTTCGACGACTGCGCGGCCCACTGGAGGACGATGTCCGCAGCGTCGACTGGCGTGCCGTCCGACCAGGCCGCGTCGTCGGCGAAGGTGTACTTCACCTGGAGCGGATCCTCCGACACCTGCTCGATGGTGCCGAGGTTGCCCTCCTGCACCTCCAGGGCGTCGTCGTAGTACCCGAAGTTGTCGTTCATCATGTAGGTGACGATCGAGTTCGCGACAGCATTGCCGTTCGTCGTCATCGTGTTCATGCTGCGGAACGGCTCGTTCCAGCCGATGTTGAGGATGGAGTTCTCGTCTCCACCGCCGCCGTCACCGTCACCGTCTCCACCGCCGGGCGGTGTGCAGGCGGACAGCACCATGGCAGCGGCTGCGATGCCGGCACCGATCCCCAGATAGCGCTTCTTCACTTCGTCTCCCGTTGGTCATGAGGGTCTGAGTTGCCCGAGCGGTCTGAAGGGGCCTTGCGGCCCCTCCTGTGATCCTCTTGAGCGAATCATGCGCGTGGCATGAATTGATTGAACTGTATGGCGGCAATGTGTCTTAACGCACACTGGGAGGCGCGCCGGAACGCATCGTTACGCATTCGTAACGGCTCGTGTATGGACATACACTCAGCCGCATGGAGCATGACGAGAATCACGGTGGCGGTCCGAGGTCGGTGCCGCCCGGATCGGCCGCCGACGGCGCGGTCCTGAGGACAAGCAGCGCTGTGACGATCGGCTGGGTCACGATCGCCGCTGCGGTGGTCGTGGCAGCGCTCGTCGTCCTCCAGGTGCCGCCCGCCGGCGCCGTGCGCATGGTGGGTCTCCCCGCCTTCATCGGCGTCGTGGGATGGTCCTGCTATCTGAGGCCTCGCGTGCACCTGCGTGAGCACGGCGTGCACGTCGTCAACATCCTCCGCACGTACGACGTGCCGTTCTCACGCGTGACCGACCTCGACCTCCGGCTGGGCGTCACGCTCGTGACGGACACGGGGAGGAAGATCGGCGTGTGGTCGCTGCCCCACACGGGGCGCCGCGCCCGTCGCGAAGGACTGTCGCGAGGAGTGGTCGAGCCGCACACCGCCGCCGAGGTGGACCGCGTCGTCACCGCCCACGCCCGGTGGCAATCCACGGGCCACACGGCCGGTTCCGGGTCGGATCGGCCGGTCGATCATCACGGCGCGGCCATCGTCACGCGCGTGCAGGTCGTACCGCTCGCCCTCTGCATCCTCACAGCCGTGTGGGCGCTCTGGGGGCTGGGGTACATCTCCGGACTGTGAGTCAGACTCCGGTCGGGGTCATGAGGGTTTGAGATCCCTCACCAGCGGCGTGCGCGCCATTCCGGCAGGCTGGGCCGCTCGTCCCCGATCGTCGTGCCGTCACCATGGCCCGGCAGCACGAGCGTGTCGTCGCCGAACCGTGCGAATACACGCTCCTCCAGATCATCCATGAGGGAGTCGAAGTCCTCGTCCGACCACGTCTTGCCGGGGCCTCCCGGGAACAGCGAGTCGCCGGAGAGGAGCACATCCTGCCCGTCGTCGTCGGTGAGGACGACGGCGATGGAACCGGGAGTGTGGCCGCGCAGCGCGATGCACGCGAAGGAGAGCCCGCCGACGACGAGCACATCCTCGTGGGCCACCGTCTCCGCCACCGCTGCGCCGGACTCCTCGGCGATGGCGTCGGCATCGTCGACACCGGCGATCGTCCGGTCCGTGAGGACCTCGGCGGCTTCCTTGAGCGCACGGACGTGGTCCCAGTGGCGGTGGGTCGTGAGGATGGCGTCGACGGCGCCTCCCCCGGCCTCGGCGATGAGCGACTGAATCGCGGGGAAGTCGTCCGCCGCGTCGACGAGGACGTGCGACTCCGCGCCGTCGGCCGTGACGAGGTAGACGTTGTTCTGCATCTCCGACACGGAGATCGATCGGATGGTGAACCCTGAGAATTCGCGCGTCACGATGTCCATGCCGCCACCCTAGTCGCTAGCCCTTCTCGCGTGTTGCTACCCTCGTCGACAGGCGCAGAACCCCGCCTGCGGACGAGGGAGCCGTACCCGCACACGCGACAAGACGGCCTCAGGAGGCTCTTCCATGTCCGTGGCACTCACGCCCGCCATCGCCTGGACCGTGCTCATCGCATCAGGTGCTTTCGAGACGATGTGGGCCTACGCCCTGGCCGCCCATCACCTGCGCATGCGAAGACGCATCGTCCTCTTCGTGGTGGGCACCCTCATCTCCATGGGCGGTCTGGCCGCCGCGCTCGGAACGATCCCCGTGGGAACCGGCTACGCCGTGTGGGTGGGCATCGGCGCCGTCACGACGCTCGCGTTCGCCATCATGCGGCGAGAAGAGTCGCTCACATGGGTGCGCGCGGTCTTCGCCGCAATCCTCCTCACGGGCGTCGTCGGCCTCCAGGTGGTGAGCTGACATGCACTGGATCCTGCTCATCCTGTCCGGCTCACTCGAAGCGGTGTGGGCCCACGCGCTGAAGGACATCCTCGACCCCGTCAACGCTGTTGTGTTCCTGCTGGGCCTGACCGGCTCCGTGTGGGGACTGCAGCGGGCGATGAAGGTCATCCCCATGGGCACCGCCTACGCCATCTGGGTGGGTGTCGGCGCGTCCGTCACAGCCGTCTGGTCGGGGATCCAGGGCGAGCCGTTCGGCCTGGGGAAGATCCTGTTCCTCTGCCTCATCCTCGTGGGCGTCATCGGTCTCGAACTCAGTCGGGGCAAGGACACCGCGGACGACCCCGCCTCTGCTCCGGCCTCTGCTGACGACGCGCCCCCGCCGCCCACCGGCTGACGACAGTTCCCTGCTGCCCACCGGCTGACGCGCTGACGCATTCCGGCTGTGACTCTCCCCATCCCGCCTCACGCCGCTTCACCTACGTCCGCGTTCCGGACCGTTTTCGCGCGTCGGCCGGTCCTGTACGCGGACGTAGATGACCAAGTGGCGCGAACGCGGACGTAGGTGACGAAATGGCGCGTACGCGGACGTAGGTGGCGGGATGGCGCAGGACGTGCGCCGCCGCGAGTGCCCACGGAGCGGATGCCTCAGTGGGTCGGGAGCGGTTGCCTCAGTGGGTCGCGCGGAAGGCACCTCGCGTGTACTGCGGCGGGTACGGTGCTTCGCGCCAGTCCATGCCCAGCTGGAACGCGGCCCGCTGAGGCCACGCAGGATCCCGCAGTGCGGCGCGGCCGATGAAGACGACATCCGCGTCGCCGGACACCAGCACCTGCTCCGCCTGCACCGCTTCCGTCAGGAGGCCCACCGCGCCCGTCGTCGCGCCGGTCGCCGCGATCTCCCCCGCGAGCGGCACCTGGTAGCCCGGGCCCACCGGAATGGTCGCCGGCACGTTGCCCGACGACGACACGTCGATGAGATCGCATCCTTCGGCGGTGAGCAGCGCCGCGAGCTCCGCCGCCTGCTCCACGTCGAAGCCGACGTCCTCCCAGTCGTCCTCCGGCCATTCCGATGCGGACAGCCGCACGAACACCGCCACGTCCTCGCCCACCGCGTCGCGGACCGCGGCATAGACCTCGCGCACCAGACGAGTGCGTCCCTCGAAGTCACCGCCATACTCGTCATCGCGGTGGTTCGACAGGGGCGAGAGGAACGAATGGATGAGGTATCCGTGGGCCCCGTGGATCTCCACCGCGTCGAAGCCCACCGCAGCGGACCGGCGGGCGGCGGCGGCGAAGGCGGCGACGACCTCGGCGATCTCGTCCTTCGTCATCGCGGCCGGCGTCGCGAGACCCGGGTACTGCTCCGCGCTGGGTGCGACCGGCTTCCACCCGCCCTCGGACTCCGCGATCACACCCTTGGGCCCGCCGTAGAAGTTGGGGTGCGTGCTCGCCTTGCGACCGGCGTGCGCCAGCTGGATCCCGATCGCGGCGTCCTGGGAGTGGACGAAATCGACGACCCGCTTCCACGCGGCCGCCTGCTCGTCGTTCCAGATGCCGGCGTCGTTCGGGGAGATGCGGCCGTCCGGGAGCACAGCGGATGCCTCCGCGATGAGGAGGCCGAAACCACCCTGCGCTCGCGCGCCCAGATGCACGAGGTGCCAGTCCGTCGGCACACCGTCCCCGGCGAAGCACGAGTACTGGCACATGGGCGGCAGCCACACCCGGTTCTTCACGGTGAGGCTGCGCAGGGTGATGGGCTCGAAGAGACGGGGCATGCGTGGACTCCTGACGGTCTGGACGTGTCGGGCGCAGGCGGGCTCAGACCCTCGCGCGGTCGTGGCCGCGCCGCCGGCGGCCACTGTACCCACCGGCTCCGACGGTCGCCCGGAACGACCGCACCGCGGACGCCGCCCCTCTGAGGGCCGACGTCCGCGGTGAGTGGTCGCCTTCGAAACGGAAGCGCAGCCGCCTCAGCCGCCTGCCGAAGCGGAGGCGCGGATCGGTCAGCAGCCCGCTGACCCGACGTCGTCTCAGTAGACGATGCCGAAGACCCCGACCGCGAGCGTCATCGTCGCCAGGGTGAGGACCACGAGCGCGATCATGTTGAGCCAGAAGCCGCCCTTCACCATCTGCCCGATCGTCACGTAGCCGGAGCCGAATGCGACCGCGTTGGGCGGAGTGGCGACCGGCAGCATGAACGCGCACGTCGCGGCCAGTGCGACCGGCACCGTGAGGATGAGCGGGTCCGCACCGATGCCCAGTGCGACACCGCCCACGACCGGGATGAAGGTGGCCGCGGTCGCGGTGTTCGACGTGATCTCCGTGAGGAAGAGGATCGCGAACGCCAGCACTGCGACGAGGACGACGATCGGGACACCGGCGAGCCCTTCCACCGCGTCACCGATCGATTCCGTGAGCCCGGACGACGTGAACTGACCGGACAGCGCCAGCCCACCGCCGAACAGCAGCAGGACGCCCCACGGCATGTCCACCGCGGTGTCCCAGTCCAGCAGCCGCACGCCGCGCTTCGCCCCGGCGGGCAGGATGAAGAGGATGAGGCCGACCGTCATCGCGATCCCGGCGTCGGAGATGGGTGCCGGGTCGAAGATCGTCGGGATGAAGATCCAGGACAGCGCAGCCAGGATGAAGACGGCGAGCACCATCCACTCCGGGCGGGACATCGGGCCGAGCTTCGCCATCTCGTCGTCGATGAGCTTCCGTCCGCCCGGGATGCGCTTCACCTCGGGCCGGAAGAACACCTGCGTGAGGAGGAGCCAGCAGATGAACATCATGACGACGGCCACGGGGACGCCCACGAGCATCCACTGCCCAAAACCGATCGAGATGTCGTGGTTGTCCCGCAGGTAGCCGACGAGGAACGTGTTGGGAGGGGTTCCGATGATCGTGCCGAGCGACCCGATCGACGCGGAGTACGCGATCGCGAGCATGAGTGCGGTGCCGAACTTCGACTGCAGGAGCGAGCCCTTCGTCGTCGCCGAGGCCTCGGCTGAGTCGGTGCCATCGCCCGCCTGGCCGCCCGCTGAGGCCCCCGCCTGCGCGTCTCCCGCGTCGCTCAGTGACGCGACGTCACCGGAGCGCTCCATCGTCTCGTTGACGAGGATGAGGACGGACAGCCCGATCGGCAGCATGAGCACTGCGGTCGCCGTGTTCGACACCCACATCGACAGGAAACCGGTGGAGATCATGAACCCGGCGATCATGAGGTTCGTCCGGTCCCCCATCACCCGGAGGACGACGAGCGCGATCCGGCGGTGCAGGTTCCACTTCTGCATGGACAGCGCGATGAGGAAGCCGCCCATGAAGAGGAAGATCGTGTCCGACCCGTAGCTGCCGCCCACCTCGGAGAGGTCGACGCCGTTGAAGATCGGGAAGACGACGAGCGGCACGAGAGCGGTCGCGGGGATCGGGATCGCCTCGGTCATCCACCAGATGCCCATGAGGGCGGCCGTCGCGGCGGTGACCTTCGCCTCGGGCGCCATCGATCCCGGCAGCAGCGTGTACATGAGGAGTGCTGCGAAGAGACCGGCGACGAAGCCCGTCCAGCGGATCGTCACCGTCCGCTTCGGCAGCCCCGGGTCCCTGAACCCGGCGGAGACGATCCGCCCGTCCGATCGGTCCGGCGGATACGCCGGTCGGCCGGAACTCGCCGCAGTGCGCGTCGTCGGGTCCTTCCGCTGCTGGTTCGTGTCACTCATGGCCGACCTCCATGCCCTCAGAATGTGCCGGGACAGCAGAGGCGTCCCGGATGTCCGGGCTACACCCTACGCATTCTGCGGAGTCGTTGCGGGATCTCTGAGGAGTCGTTGACAAAGAGGTGGCACGCGCGACCGTTCCAGGCCTGCGAGGGGCGGGTCAGTCCCGAGAGCGGCCGGAGCAGTCCCGCGTCGAACGGGTCGGTCGCGCGAGGCTGATCAGATCAGTCACCGGAGGGTGCGCAGAAGCTCGCGAGGTGGTCGGCGACCAGTTCCGGGTGCTCGACCAGCGGCAAGTGGGCCGAGTCGGGGACCACGGCGAATCGGGAGCCGTCGACCTGCTCGTGCAGGGCCCTCATCGCCTCCGGGGTGTTCCCGATGTCCTGGGAACCGGCGAGGAAGAGGACGGGCACGTCGATCTCGGCGACTCGGTCGCGGATGTCGTAGCGGGCGAGCGCACCGCAGCAGTCGATGTAGCCGTCCGGGTCCGTCTGCGCCAGCTGCTCGAGGACGATGGGGCCGGCCGCGATGTCCTCGTCGAGGAACCCGGCGGCGAACCAGCGGTCTGCGGTGTCCGCGACGAACGGGCGGAGGCTGCCCGCTTCGCGCACCTCGCGGATCCGCTCGTCCCAGCGCTCCGCTCCCCCGAAGTAGTCGCCCGTGCAGAGAGCGGAGACTCCGCGCAGTCTCTCCGGAGCACGCAGGGCGAGTGTGAGGGCGATGGCGCCGGAGATCGACACCCCCGCGAACCAGAAACGGTCTGCTCCGTACGCATCTGCGACGGCGACCACTTCGTCCGCGAGATCGTCGATCGTCACGTCCGGCATCCGGGGGCTCAGACCGTGACCGGGAAGATCGAGTGTGACGACCCGGAAGTCGTCCGCGAGGCGGTAGGCCACTCCCGCCCACTGCGAACCGTGGGTCCCCAGTGAGGGACCGAGGATCAGCAGGGGCGCGTTCGGGTCGGCGTCATTGATCAGGGTGTGGGCGAGAGCAGTCATGGGCGATCCCTTCCAGCAGGTGCGGGCCGACGGGTGTGGGCAGAACCCACCCTATCGACGGTGCAGGTCTCACGGGAGCCGGTCGCCGTGCAGTACCGGTCGCCGGGCACTACCGGTCAGGCACTACCCGTCGCCGGACGGCATGAGAGGCTCCCCCGGAACGCCGAGGCGATGCTCACCTCCGAGATGGTGCTCACCTCAGTGGAGGCGCCCGCCGGACTCACGCAGGTAGCAGGCGGGGCACAGGGATTCGTAGGTGACGTCCATCCCGTCGATGGCGACCTGGTCCCCGGCGAAGACGAACGCGCCGTCGATCTTCCGGCCGTTGAACATCGCCTTGCTGCCGCAGCGGCAGATCGTCTTGAGCTCTTCGAGCGAGTGAGCGGTCTCGAGGAGCCGACCGGAACCGGGGAAGGCGTTCGTGCGGAAGTCCGTGCGGATGCCGTAGGCCATGACCGGGACATCGCAGTAGACGGCGATGCGCATGAGTCCGTCGACCTGCGCCGGCTCCAGGAACTGCGCTTCGTCGATGAGCAGGCAGCTCACCGGCAGGCCCGGGTCGGCGAGTGTTTCGATGAGGGCGTCATGGTCCACGCGCTTCGCCGCGTCCCGGAAGAGCTGCTCGACGTCGTCATGCGGCTCGATGAGGAAGTCCGTGCGCCGGGACACCCCCAGCCGCGACACGATGAGGTCATCGCCCTTCGAGTCGACCTGAGGCTTCGCGAGCAGGACCCGCTGGCCCCGCTCCTCATAGTTGAACGCCGCCTGCAGCAGAGCGGTCGACTTGCCGGAGTTCATCGCCCCGTATCGGAAGTACAGCTTCGCCACGTGCCGCGGCCCCCATTCCCCGTCCGTCAGTGCCCGTCCGTCGTCGGCGGCCGCGCCGCCGCCCCGGCTCACTGCGCACCGGGACACCGGAATCGTACTCTGATGCGCTCCGGCCCGAGGTCCGGGCGGAGCTTCCCGCGCTGGTGACAGCTGTCGCGCGGCAGCAAGCCACGTAGCTGTTCCGGCAGCCGTGGCAGGGCCGTTCTCACAGCCGCCGTACGGCTGGTGTGGCAGGTCGCTCATGGACGGTGTGGCAGGTGGCACGTGGACGGCCGCCGTTCTCGGATCACCGGACGGATAGACTTGGCCCGAATAACCCCCGACCGAAAACGGAGATGCTCTTTCATGGCAAAGATCATGTACACGCGCACGGACGAGGCTCCGCTGCTGGCCACGTATTCGCTGAAGCCCATCGTCGAAGCGTTCGCCCGCACCGCAGGAGTCGAGGTCGAGACCCGCGACATCTCGCTCGCCGGCCGCATCATAGCGCTGTTCCCCGAACGACTGACGGAGTCGCAGCGGCTTGACGACGCACTCGCAGAACTGGGCGACCTGGCGAAGACCCCCGGCGCGAACATCATCAAGCTGCCGAACATCTCTGCCTCCGTCCCGCAGCTCAAGGCGGCTGTGGCGGAGCTCCAGGCGCAGGGATATGACATCCCCGACTACCCGGAGGATCCGCAGACCGACGAGGAGAAGGACTTCCGCTCCCGCTACGACACGGTCAAGGGCTCCGCTGTGAACCCCGTGCTGCGTGAAGGCAATTCGGACCGCCGTGCGCCCAAGGCGATCAAGCAGTACGCGAAGAAGTACCCGCACTCGATGGGTGAGTGGGCTGCGGATTCGAAGACGTCGGTCGCGACGATGGGCTCGAACGACTTCGCGTCGAACGAGAAGTCGGTCGTCTCCCCTGCCGAGGACACCTTCACCATCCGCTTCACACCCACCGGTGGAGAAGCACGCGAGCTGAAGTCGATCCCCGTGCTCCCCGGCGAGGTCGTCGACGGCACCTACATGGATTCCGCCTCTCTCGTGTCCTTCCTCAAGGACCAGATCGCCGCCGCCAAGGAATCCGGGGTCCTCTTCTCTGTGCACCTCAAGGCGACCATGATGAAGGTGTCCGACCCCGTCCTGTTCGGCTACGTGGTCCGCGCCTTCCTGCCCGAGGTCTTCGACACCTACGGTGAGCAGCTCGCCGCCGCAGGCCTGTCCGCTGACGACGGCCTGGGCGCGATCCTCGCCGGACTCGATTCGCTCGACGCGGACACCGCCGCCGGTGTGAAGGCCGCCATCGACAAGGGCCTCGACGAAGGCCCGGCACTCGCGATGGTGGATTCTTCCAAGGGCATCACGAACCTCCACGTCCCCAGCGACGTGATCGTCGATGCGTCCATGCCCGCGATGATCCGCGTGGGCGGCAAGATGTGGGGTGCGGACGACAAGACGCACGACACGCTCGCCGTCATCCCCGACTCCTCGTACGCCGGTGTCTTCGAAGCCGTCATCGAGGATTGCAAGGCGAACGGCGCCTACGACCCCACGACGATGGGCTCTGTCCCCAACGTCGGGCTCATGGCCCAGAAGGCGGAGGAGTACGGCTCGCACGACAAGACGTTCGTCCTCGACGCGGACGGTGTGGTCGAGGTCGTGAACGGTGCGGGCGAAGTCCTCATGAGCCACGACGTGTCCGCCGGTGACATCTGGCGCGGCTGCCAGACGAAGGACACCCCGATCCGCGACTGGGTCCGCCTCGCCGTCGAGCGTGCGCGCCTGTCCGACACCCCCGCGGTGTTCTGGCTGGACGAGAACCGCGCTCACGACGCGCAGCTCATCACGAAGGTGAAGGAGTACCTGGCCGACCACGACACGGACGGCCTGGACATCCGCATCATGTCGCCGATCGAGGCGACGAAGCTGTCCGTCGAGCGCATCCGTCGCGGCGAGGACACCATCTCCGTCACCGGCAACGTGCTGCGCGACTACAACACGGACCTCTTCCCGATCCTCGAGCTGGGGACCTCCGCGAAGATGCTGTCCGTGGTGCCGCTCATCGCGGGCGGCGGCCTGTTCGAGACGGGTGCGGGCGGTTCCGCTCCCAAGCACGTCCAGCAGCTCGTGGAGGAGAACCACCTGCGCTGGGACTCCATGGGTGAGTTCTTCGCGATCGCGGAATCGTTCCGCCACTTCCAGAACAAGGAAGACAACGACCGTGCAGGCGTGCTCGCCGCGACTCTGGACGACGCAACGGCTACCTTCCTCGAGGAGAACCGCTCCCCGTCGCGCAAGGTGAACGAGATCGACAACCGCGGCAGCCACTTCTATCTGGCGCTCTACTGGGCGGAAGAGCTGGCGAAGCAGACCGATGACCAGCCGCTCGCCGATGCCATCGCACCGGTGGCCAAGGCGCTGCGCGAGAACGAGGACAAGATCACCCGTGAGCTCCTCACGGTGCAGGGCCGCGAAGTCGACCTGGGTGGCTACTACAACCCGTCGAACGAGAAGGCGGACTCGGTCATGCGTCCGTCGGCCACGTTCAACGACATCATCGCGACACTGGGCTGACAGTACTCAGCTGGCAGGACTCGGCTGAGACGGCTGAGCTGACGAGCATGAGGTCATGCTGAGTAGGACGCAGCGCTCATGACGGCGGGGACACACGACATCGTGTGTCCCCGCTGTCGTCTGCAGGCGTGGCGTCGTGGGGCGCCGTGGAGCGAATGTTCACGGTGGCCGTGGGTCCTCGCCGCCAGGGTCGCGTCACGACATCGAGTCGGTTTTCGGTGCGTACCCCCACTGCGGCGGTACGCTGGTGGTATGACGACGAACCCCGATCCGCGCGAAGCCCAGAACCCCGCCCACCAGGGTGCCGGCGACCAGGGCACCGGCAACCTGAGCGACAGCCTCCCGGCAGAGCTCCTGGAACCCGACGCCGGTCAGTCGGTGGGCGGCGCAGAGGCTCCCCCGGCACCTGCTCCCTCACCCGGGTCGGCACCCACCGCACCCACGCGGGAAGCACCCGGCCCGACCACTCCGACCCAGGAGACGCCTACGCGTCGGAGTCAGCCGGCCGCTGACACGAAGACCGGCATGTCCGGGGGTGTGTGGGTATCGCTCATCCTCGGCGCGATCATCACCGTGATGCTGCTGATCTTCATCATCCAGAACAACACGGCCGCACAGTTCCAGTACTTCGGATGGAACTTCTCGCTCCCGCTGGGCGTCGCGATGCTGCTCGCCGCGATCGCCGGAGTGCTTGTCGCCGGCATCATCGGCAGCGTGCGGATCTTCATCCTCACGCGCAGGCTCAAGAAGGTGCAGAAGGCCATCGGCCACTGACAGCCTCCGGGCAGTCGCCACACAGATCATCCGAAGCAGTCGTCACGCACGCCTGCGCGTCTTCCGTGAGCGCGGGGACCGGAGCGTGGTGAGCGCGGGCACCGGAGCGCGCATGACATTCGCTCACCTGCGCAATGATTGACTTGTGAACGATGACTGAGGGACGGTACCACTGAGGAGTGGCCCCACTCATCGCACTCGCCTTCACCGTCATCGCGGGTCTGGCGACGGGCCTGGGCGGACTCCTCTCCGTGTTCGGCGGAGGCATGAGCAAGCGCTTCCTCGCCGGGGCTCTGGGATTCTCCGTGGGTGTGATGGTGTGCATCTCCATGGTCGAACTCCTCCCCCAGGCCGCTGACGATTTCCGTGCCGAAGGCATCTCCCCGGGACTCGCGCTGCTCGCCGCGGTGATCGGGGCGGTCATCGTCTTCCTCTTCTCCGTCGCCACGCGGCTGCGCCGCCGCAGCGAGCTGCCCGCACACGACGACGTGCTCCAGAAGAGGGCTCTGCTGCGCACAGGCATGCTCACCGCGGTCGCGCTGACCGCCCACAATTTCCCCGAAGGGTTCGCCACGTTCCTCACAGCGCTGCACGACCCCCGTCTGGCCGTCCCGGTCGTCGCGGCGATCGCACTGCACAATGTGCCGGAGGGGATCGCGGTCGCCGTCCCCATCTACCACGCCACGGGTTCGAGGAGGCGCGCCCTGCTGGCGAGCTTCGGTTCCGGACTGGCTGAACCGGTCGGCGCGCTGGTCGGCTGGCTCCTGCTCGCACCGTGGCTCACCCCGATCGTCCTGAGTGCTGTCCTCGCGGGTGTCGCCGGGATCATGATCACGATCAGCATCGCTGAACTCCTGCCCGCCGCGCTGGCGCAGCGGGAATCACGCGCGACGACGACCGGGATCATCGCAGGGGCACTCGTCATGTGGGTGAGCCTGCTCGCCCTGAACTGATCGGCCAAGTCCGCTCGTCCGCGCCCACCCGCTCCGAGGGCTCCTTCAGCTGGATGTCGCCTCGGCCCGTCCCCTGTCTGCGCCTCCCAGCGCTCACCGAAGGTCGCTCGCCTCGGTCACCTCGGCTGATGCGTCTTGTTATCCTGATCACAGGCTCCGTCCTGCAGGCCGACACCCTCTGCCTGCTCCTCTCTGCCTCGGAGGTGTGTGCCATGTCCTCAGACGTCCTCGTCATCGGTGCTGGTCTGTCAGGACTGGTCGCAGCCACGGAGGCGTGCGACGCAGGCGCCACAGTCACGATCCTTGATCAGGAGTCGGAAGCGAACCTTGGAGGCCAGGCGTACTGGAGCTTCGGCGGTCTGTTCCTCGTCGACTCCCCTGAACAGCGCCGCATGGGCGTGCGCGACTCCCTCGAACTGGCCCGACGGGACTGGTGGGGATCCGCCCAGTTCGAGGACCACGACCACCTCCCCCGGCAGTGGGCCGAGGCCTACCTCGAGTTCGCCTCCGGCCCCAAGCGCGCATGGCTCCACGACATGGGCGTGCGCTTCTTCCCCATCGTCGGCTGGGCGGAACGCGGCGACGGCACCGCCCACGGGCACGGCAACTCCGTCCCCCGCTTCCACATCACGTGGGGCACGGGACCCGGCGTGCTCGCGCCATTCGTCGCCCGCGCCAAGGACCACATCCGCGCGGGCAGACTCCGCGTCCTCTTCCGGCACAGAGTGAACGAACTGGTGGTCGAAGGCGGGAAGGTGACCGGGGCCTCGGGCGCGGTGCTGGCCGAGGACACGGCGGCGAGGGGCATTCCGAGCTCGCGCGAGCAGGTCGGCGACTTCACACTCCGCGCGGACGCGGTGATCGTGACGAGCGGTGGGATCGGCGGCAACCACGACATGGTGCGAGCGCAGTGGCCGCCGAGGCTGGGCAGCCCGCCGCAGACCATGCTCACGGGAGTGCCCGCATACGTCGACGGGTCGATGATGCCGATCGCACAGGATGCAGGAGCCCACATCCTCAACCCCGACCGCATGTGGCACTACGTCGAGGGGATCGGCAATTGGGACCCCGTCTGGCCGCAGCACGGGATCCGCATCCTGCCCGGACCGTCCTCCCTCTGGATCGATGCGCGGGGCAACCGACTCCCGGACCCAGCGTTCCCCGGATTCGACACGATGGCCACGCTGCGGCACCTGCGCGGAACCGGCCATGACTACTCGTGGTTCATCCTCAACAGGCGGATCATCGAGAAGGAGTTCGCGCTGTCCGGCTCAGAGCAGAACCCGGACCTCACCGGGAAATCCGTGCGGCAGCTGGCGGGACGCCTGGGGTCCGGAGCACCCGCACCCGTCGAGGCGTTCCTGCGGCACGGCGAGGACTTCCTCCAGGGCGAGAGCGTCGAAGAGCTCGTGAGCAGGATGAACGCGCTGACGGCCACGTGCCCGAATGTGGGCGATCACGCGGAACTCGACCCCGCGGACGTCGCCGAACTCATCGCTGAACGCGACGCCCAGGTCGACAACCCCTTCGCGAAAGACCGCCAGATCCAAGCGATCCACGCGGCGCGCGGATACCTGGGAGACAAGATCATGCGGGCAGTGCCACCACACCGCCTCACCGACCCGGAAGCCGGACCACTCATCGCCGTGCGACTGCGCGTACTCACCCGCAAGACCCTGGGAGGACTGCACACTGATTTGCAGGGCCGCGTGCTCCGGGGCGTGGGCGCTGTGGGCGCGGGTGGTGTAGGTGCTGCTGGTGTAGGTGCGGATGGCGCAGGCGTGGGTGGCGTGGGCGTGGGTGGCGTGGGCGCTGTGGGCGCGGGTCCGGTTGGTGGTGAAGCGCCGGTCGTCGAGGGACTCTTCGCGGCGGGAGAGGCCGCGGGGTTCGGCGGAGGAGGCATGCACGGCCACAACGCACTCGAAGGGACATTCCTGGGCGGATGCCTGTTCTCCGGCCGGATCGCGGGGCGCGCCGCCGCAGGATGACGGACTGGCCTGGAATTCCGGTCCGCGCCGGGGCGACAGTCCGTGCCGGGGCGACAATCCGTGCCGGGGCGACAATCCGTGCCGGGGCGACAATCCAGGTCCGAGGCGACAGTCCGCGCCGAGGCGACAGTCCGCGCCGAGGCGACAGTCCGTGCCGGGGCGACAGTCCAGGCCCGAGTCGCCGCGCCACCTACATGTTTCTTCGCCAGCTGCGTACGCGCTTCTGGGGGTCCGGCTCCGCCTACAAGAAACTTTGCCAGCTACGTACGAATAACAGTGCAGGTGGCGAGCGGACATGTAGCTGGCAAAGAATCATGTAGGTGGCGAACCGGCGCCGCTGCGTGTCCGGCGCCGCTGCACGTCTGGCGCCGCTGCGTGTCCGGCGCCGCTGCACGTCTGGCGCCGCTGCGTCCCGGGCACCTCTGTGTCGCCGCGTCACAGCGGAGGCCACGAGGGAGTCGTCGGTGCGCCGCTCCGCCTGTTGATCTGTCGGCAGTTGTCCCCAGTCCGTCAGCAACCTCCAGGCCGCTGAACTCTCGCGCCCACGATGGCGTGCATGCACAATGTCATCACCGCCCACACCTGCAGTCGGTTCGGCATCTCGCCCACCGCGATCCGCAGCGCACTGGCCTGCTGCTTCAGGCTGCTGAGCCACGGGATCTACGTCGGGACGCGAAAGTGCGCGCGTCATCCGGAGTTCGCGATGTTCCTCGACGACGAACGGCACCTCGAGATCCGCGCGAACAGAGACGGGCGCGCCACCGCCGCTGACCGCGTCTATATCCGACGGTGCGAAGTCATTGCTGCGATCAACGCCTACCGGTACTTCCATCCGGACGATGTCCTGGGAACCACGTCCGCCGCGGTGGTCCACGGGATCCCCCTCCTGGGGCTGACGATGTCCCTGGGTCCGCGGCACACCCGAAGCGCCCGGAATACTCCCGAGTTCTCTTCCCGACTCGCACTGGGAGACCCGGGGACCCCATTGCGGATCGAGGTGTGGAACCCTCAACGACCGTATCGATCCGCGTGGATCAGTCGACGTCAGTCGGAACTCGTGGCGTCCGATATGACTGCGTGGAACGGGCTCAGTGCGACGACTCGACTGCGCACGTGCATCGATCTGGCACGGGTGGGCACTGCGCTCGACGGCGCGATCGCCACTGACTGGGTCCTCGCGCAGGCGATGAAACACGGAGGGGCCCCTGCGCTGGAACAGGCGCGGCTCACCCTCGATGAGGCTCTGACTCGCTGCGCAGGTGCCCCGGGCGTCAACCGTGCGCGAGAGGCGGCCACTTCTGCCACCGGGATGGCGGAGAGTGTGGCGGAGTCGGTGGCGATGCGCTGGTTCCGTGTGCTGGGAGTCGACCCAGTCAGCCAGCAGGTCGTCCTCCGCAATCACGCGGGTGAGCATGTGGCGCGTGTGGACTTCGTCATCACTGCTGATGACGGAACGTCCGTGGTCGTCGAAGTCGACGGAGCCGTGAAGTACAACCAGGAGGCTCCGGAGACGGGACGCAGCAATGCGCTGTTCCGGGAGAAGCGTCGTGAGGACCGGATCCGCAGACTCGGCTATCGCGTGGTGAGGATGACGTGGGCAGACCTCATGAGCCGCTCCCGCGTGAGGACCCTGTTGCATGAAGCAGGGGTCGGATGCTGAGCCGCTCGATCTCCGACACCGCGAGCGCGATGACAAACAGCGCGACGGTGGGCACACTGGAGAACAGCATGAGTGCGAAGGCATACCAGATGTCGTAGCCACCCGCACTGTCGAGCCCGCCCTCCCACACTGTGCGCAGGAACCCCAGCAACACCTGCATGACAAGCAGAACACCGACTGCCACACCTGCCTGAACGAGTGGGCGCGTCACGCGGCGGCGGTACGCCACGACCGCGAGGACAGCGAAGACCACCGGCACCGCGATATCGAGCGCCCAGAAGCGAACGTCCATCGGTCGCACATTCCACGCCCGGATCGACGACACTGCGTAGAAGAGGACATGGATGAGCCCGGCAACACCCATGCCCACGGCGACCCTCATGCCGCCAACCTACCCAGGCGGTCGCGAGTCCAGCGACTCCAGGTACTCCACCACTTCACGTGCCACCCATCGACCCGCGCGGTTCGCCCCGATCGTCGAGGCGCTGGGGCCGTAGCCGGGCAGGTGCACTCCCCGGTTCTCGACGGCACGCGTCGTCGCCCGCCCGTCGACCAGCAGTCCGCCCTCGGGGGTGCGCAGCCCCAGCGGCGCCAGGTGGTCGAGCCGGTGGAGGAACCCGGTCGCCCAGAGGATGACGTCCACGTCGACCCGTCCGCCCTCCGGAGGGCTCCCCCACGCCCGCGGGACATCCGGGTCCCACACCGCACCCCGAGCATCGATCCGGTCGAACATCGGCAGGCAGCGCGGCAGCGCGTCGGACGACACGGTGGCGAGCGGCAGTCCCGTGTTCGACACGACGGAGGCAGGCGGCAGTCCCTGCCGTACTCGTTCATCGACCCGCGCCACGACATCCGCCCCGACTTCGGGGGTGAATGCGGCGTTCCTGATGTCCGGTCGGGACCGCGACGTCCACGCCGTCCGGGCGAAAGGAGCCAGTTCTGCGAGATGCTGCACCGCGGAGATCCCCGCACCCACGACCAGGACCCGCTCATCCTCGAAGTCCTCCGGCCGCGTGTAGTCGCGGGTGTGCAGCTGCCGGCCTTCGAAGGTCTCGATCCCCGGGTAGTACGGGATGCGCGGCCGATCCCACGTCCCCGTGGCGTTGACGACCGCACGGGACCGCACAGTGTGCACCACGGCACCGCTACCGCCCGAGGCCGACCTACCGCCCGCTGTCGACTCACCGCCCGAGGCCGACCCGCCACCCTCTGCCGGCCCGCCGCCCAAGGCCACACCACCGCTGAGCGTCAGCACGAAGTCCGTCCCGAGACCACCGGGCTGCTCGACCCGCTCCACCGTGACCGGCCTGTGCACGTGCAGCCCGTACCGCTCCTCGTACGCCCGGTAGTAGCGCGGCACCGACTGCGCGGCGGGCACCTGTTCATCGACGTCGATCGCGTCCTCGAGGCCCCAGCCGGGCAGGTCATTCACCCGGTTGGCGGTGCGGAGGGTGAGGCTGGGCCACCGGTGCTGCCACGCGCCACCCGGCCCCGGGTTCGCATCGAGCAGCAGCATCCGCGCGTCCGGTTCGAACCCTCGTCGCGCGAGGTGATGCGCAGCTGACAGTCCCGCCTGTCCCATCCCGATGACGACGACGTCCACCCGCACGTCCTCCACACTGCTCCTCTCGCCCACGCCCACCTCTCACCACACCCACACCGGGCTCTGCCCACACCCGACCCTGCCCATAGCGGTCGGTGACGACACCCGATTCTGACCACACCCGGCTCTGTCCATACCCGGCTCTGCCCACATCTGGCGCTGACGGCACCCGATTGAGACGGCACCCCGGCCCATAGTCAGTCGTCGTCCAGATCGAGGTCCAGCAGGTCCTCCCCGGACAGCCCGTCGTCCAAGTCGTCCGCGTAGTCCACCTCGTCCAGCTCATCGAGGTCGATACCGCCCGAGCGCACAGCGGCGTCCTTCAGCCCCTCAGCCTCACCGTTCCTGGAAGCGGATTCCTCCTCGTCCCACTCCGCGTCCGCACCCCACTCCACGTTGTGGCCCTCGGACGTGTCGTCGCCCTCGGCCACATCACTGCCCTCGGCCACATCACTGCCCTCAGCCGCGTCGTCGCCGTCGAACATGACATCGTCCTCCGACGCGTGGTTCATGGCCGCGCGCAGCTCGGTGCCCTCCGCCATGAGACCCCGCACAGCAGCCACGAGCCGCGCGTCGTCGATGTCCACCCCGTCCGCCAGGGCGTCGAGCACCGCCCGCCGGACGGCTTCCTTGGGGAAGGAACCGGTGGTGGCGACGGCGGCCTCGGCGGCGGTCCGGATTCCCGTCGCGGTGACGGGCAGCGCCCGAGCCGACCGCGCGAACAGCCGCTCCCGCAGCTGCACCGTCGGCAGCGGGATCTCGACGGCGAGGTCGATGCGGCCCGGGCGCAGCGCCAGCGCCTCCTCGAGCACGTCGACCCGGTTCGTCGTGAGGACGAACGCGACATCCGCATCGTCATCCAGCCCGTCCATCACGTCGAGCATCTCGAAGAGGACGGGACGTTCGCCTTCTGACATCTCGCGATCCGCGGCGACGAGGTCCGCGTCCTCGAGCACGATGATCGCCGGCTGCAGCTGCCTGGCCGTCACCGCCGCCTGCCGGATGAGCCCCAGCGACGGGCCCTGCAGGATGAACGCCGTGGTCTGTGGGGACTGCGCCAGCAGGTAGCGGACCGTGTGGGTCTTGCCGGTGCCGGGCGGGCCGTAGAGGAGGACGCCCCGGGAGAGGTGCTGGGCAGCGGCGCGCAGCTGCTCGGCCTTCGCGGTGACCCCCAGCACGGTCGCCTCGACCCGCTCCAGACGCCCCAGCGGCAGGACGACGTCGTCCGCGGTGAGCGCGGGACGCTCGTGGAAGACCAGCTCCGTCGGCTCGTCCCCGAACGGCGCGCCGTGGACGAAGCTCACGACCCGGCCGCGCAGCGACGACCTGTACACGACCTCCGCATCGAGATCCGCCAGCACCTGGCGGGCGAGCGCAGGATCCGCCGCGAGCACCTCGACGTGCACATCCGTCTCCTCCATGCCGTCGCCCAGATGGGCGTAGGTGACGACGGGCCGCCCCTGCACGATTGCGAACCGGAGGGCGTTCGTCGCGACATACCGGACCTCCCCGGGCCCCACGGGGAACGCGCTGCGCTGCACCGCGCCCAGGCGGTACGACCCGTACATGTCCTGGACGAGCTCGCCCAGCCCCTCCGAGTGTGCGCCGGTCACGCCGCGCAGAGCCTGCGCGTCCAACCGATCCAGCGCCGCATCCACATCGGCCCACCGCCACCGCGGGTACGTCGCACGGACCGGTTCGAGCACGACGGGTGACGTGCCCAGATGGGCCTCCACGACCTCGGCGATGGCGTCGTCCTGCCCGCCTGCGGCGGCCACCTGCATCTGCCCGACGAACTCCGTGAAGAGGTGCGCGAAGCGCCGCAGCTCAGCCGGCGAGGTGAACGCGGAGGCCGGTGCAGAGGCCGCTCCCGAGGCCGGTGCGGACGTCTCTGCCGAGGCGGGCGAGGACGGGGATCCTGCAACGGGCGAGGGCCGGGACGGGGAGCCGTGATCGGGCGTCTCATTCATCCCCTCAGCGTACGTGCGGCAGCGGACGCGAAACCCACGGAGCGCACGGGGGAGGCAGTCGGTCACGACCTGTCGCGGCGCTGACCTACGCTGGGCACCATGGAGTCCCCGATCCAGCGCTACCTCGACGATCTGCTGACCGACGTCAGCCGCCTCACCGAGGGCACGCCCTACGACGTGCATCCGCCGGGCCGGGCACCCGACCCCGGCGCTTTCGGGATATGCCTCGCCACCGTGGACGGCCACGTCTACACCGCGGGGGCGGCTGCAGAGCAGTTCTCCATCCACTCGATCTCGAAGCCCTTCTCCTACGCCCTGGCCCTGGAGGACTACGGCCTCGACGACGTCGACGAGGTCGTGGACCTCGAACCGTCCGGTGACCCCTTCAACGAGATCTCCCTGGCACCCGGCAGCGGCCGCCCCGCGAACGCGATGATCAACGCGGGTGCGCTCGCGGTCGTCGGGATGCTCAAGGGGGCGGGCGGCAAGTCCGCGCCCCGCCGCATCGTCGACTTCTACTCACGGCTGGCCGGCCGCCGCCTCGCCGTGAGCAAGTCCGTCTACGACGTGGAGATCCGCAACAGCGACCGCAACCACGCCCTCGCCTACATGCTCAGCTCCTTCGGCATCATCGAGGACGATCCCACCCGAGCGCTGCAGAACTACCTGCGGCAGTGCTCCGTGCAGGTGACCTGCCAGGACCTGGCGCTCATGGCCGCCACCCTGGCGAACGGCGGCACCCACCCCGTGAGCGGGGAGGACGTCCTCGCCATCGAACACGTCGAACGGGTGCTGTCCGTCATGATGACCTCCGGCATGTACGACGACGCCGGCGCCTGGGCCAGCAGCGTGGGGATGCCCGCGAAGTCCGGGGTGGGCGGCGGGACGCTGGCGGTGCTGCCGGGTCAGGCCGGCCTTGCGGTGTTCTCCCCTCCCCTCGACCGGCACGGCAGCAGCATCCGCGGCACGGAGACCTGCCGCCGCCTGTCCCGGGACATGGAGATGCACTTCGTGCGCGCCGCCCGCAGTGCGGGCCCTGCCGTGCGCCCGGCGATCGACCTCACCCAGCTGCCGTCGCGCATCCGCCGCACCGAGGAGGAGTCCGAAGTCCTCGACCGCTTCCACGGGGCGTGCCGCTTCATCGAAGTGAGCGGCGACCTGCACTTCGCCGGGACCGAATCCCTGGTGCGCGCGGTGACGGAGCTCGCCGATTCGGTGGAGATCGTCGTCGTCGACATGCGGCAGGTGTTCGAGGTGAGCAGGCTGGCCGTCACGATGCTCGAGGACCTCACCGCCCGCCTGCACCGGTCGGACCGGCACCTGGTCCTCGTCGCCGGTGAGGGTCTGCTGGACGCAGAGACCCTCACCGCGCCGGTCTTCACCAGCCGGGGCACCGCGGTGGAGCACTGCGAGGACCGACTGCTCGCCCTCCACGGCACGGGCACGGAGACGCTCACGCGGGTGACCGTCACGGACAGCCCCGCACTCGCACCGCTCGACCCCGCGCAGCGTGCCGCCCTGCTGCACTACATGGAGCACCGCACGCACGAGGACGGGGAGGTGATCCGCCGGGTCGGGCAGCGGTTCGGCGGCGTCCACTTCATCCTGTCCGGCCGGGTCAACACGATCGCCACGGACCCCGACGGCAACCGTGTCCGCCTCAACACGCTGAGTTCCGGCATGACGTTCGGCGAGCTAGCACTGGGCAGCGACGACCGGCAGGAGACGACGGAGAAGGCGGTGGGCGACGTCGAGCTCATGGTGCTCTCCCCGGAAGCGCTCGACCAGTTGGAGCAGGACGACCCGGCGCTCGCCGTGGCACTGTGGCGGGCACTCACCCGCGACGCCTATCTGCTCGTCGACCGCTACCTGCGCGAAACGGCCGTCCGCCTCAGCTACTGACCGCGCCTTCCGGCACGCCGCCCCCGGCCTCCACGGCCCTGTACCCGGCCCCACATCAGGCCCCACATCAGGCGCCAGACTAGGCCCCACATCAGGCCCCCACGGGCCCGCACCAGGCAGGCCGCCATGCCCAGTAGCAGACCGCCTCCAGCAGCCTGCACACCCACCCGGCACGCCCGGCTGAAAGCATGCTCCACCGGCTATGGGAGTTACCTGAACTAGAATGGGTTGGGAGAGCCGCAGGTCTGCGGCCCGTCATGGAGCAGCACCCGAAGAGGAAGGAACCGCATGGGATTCGGGGAATTCCTCGTCAAACGCGCAGATGACATGCTCGAACTCGGCATCGCCCACGCCACTGTCGTCGGAGCCGCGGTCCTCATCTCCACCGTGGTCGGGGTGGGACTCGGGATCCTCACCTATCAGAACGAGCGCGCCCGCAGCGCGGTGCTCGCCGTGACCGGTTCATTCCTCACGATCCCGTCGTTCGCCCTCTTCATCCTGCTGCTGGGTCCGCTGGGGCTGGGGTGGCGGCCCGTCCTGTTCGCGCTGGTCCTCTACGGGCTCATGCCGATCGTGCGGAACACGATCACGGGGCTGCGCGAAGTCGATCCCGCGGTCGTCGAATCGGCGAAGGGCATGGGCTACAACCGCCGCCAGCGCCTGCTGCGCATCGAGCTGCCGCTCGCCTGGCCCGTCATCATCACGGGCGTGAGGGTCACGAGCCTCGTCCTCCTGGGCATCGCGGCGATCGGTGCGATCGTCAACGGCCCCGGCTACGGCGAACTCATCTTCACGGGGCTCGCCCGGGTGGGCACGCCCGTCGCGGTCAACATGGTGCTGGCCGGGACCGTGGGCGTCATGATCCTCGCCATCCTGTTCGACATCGCCTTCTACGCCGTCAAGCGTCTCACCACGTCTCGAGGTATCCGATGACTCAGTCCCCGCACACCGCAGCCCAGTCGGCCAACGGCCAGACCGCCACCGGTCAGACCGTCGGCGACCGGTCCGCGGACCAGCCCCCGGTCATGATCCGTCTGGAGGAGCTCACGAAGAGGTTCCCCGGGGCGAAGCGCAACGCCGTCGAATCGCTCACGCTGGACATCCACGAGGGCGAGATCGTCGTCCTGGTCGGCCCGTCCGGCTGTGGGAAGACGACGACGATGAAGATGATCAACCGCATCATCGAACCGTCGTCGGGCCGCATCATCCTGAACGGTCAGGACGTGACGACGACGGATGCGGACACGCTGCGCAGGAAGATCGGCTATGTCATCCAGCAGACGGGGCTGTTCCCCCACATGACGATCGGCGAGAACATCGCGACGGTGCCGAAGCTGCTGGGCTGGGATTCCGCCCGCGTGCGGGCCCGCGTCGACGAACTCCTCACCATGGTGAACATGGATCCGGACGAGTACCGCGGCCGGTACCCCAAGCAGCTGTCCGGCGGTCAGCAGCAGCGGGTGGGCGTCGCCCGCGCGCTGGGTGCGGATCCGGAGGTCATGCTCATGGACGAGCCGTTCGGCGCGATCGACCCGATCACCCGCGACCGTCTGCAGAACGAGTTCCTCCGGCTGCAGTCGGAGGTGCGCAAGACGATCGTGTTCGTCACGCACGACATCGACGAGGCGATCAAGATGGGCGACCGGATCGCGATCCTCCAGGAGGGGTCGCGGATCGCCCAGTACGACACCCCGGAGCGGATCCTGTCGGATCCCGCGAACGACTTCGTCAAGGACTTCATCGGTGCCGGCGCCTCTCTCAAGCGCCTCAACCTGTCGCGTGTGAGCGACATCGAATGCGGGACGTGGCCGACGGTGCGCGCCTCCGATGCGCACGAGGTCGCCCACCGCATGCTGGCGGATTCCGACCGCAGCGCGGTCCTCGTGCTCGACGACGCGGGCCGCCCGGTCCGCTGGGTGAGCGCCGATCACCTGCGCCGCGGCGCGGATGCCCCGCTCGACCAGATCGGCTCCGTGCCGCAGGCCGTCGTGCAGCCCCGCGCCACGCTGAGCGACGCGCTCAACGAACTCGTCGCCGCCCGCTACGCCGTCACCGTGGTCGTCGACGACCAGGGCCGCTACCAGGGTGTCCTGGACTTCGATCAGCTGAACGACGCGATCCGCTCGATGCGCAGCGCGGCGGTCGCCGCCGCCCGCACGGAATTCGCCGACGAGGAGGGCCCGTCGTGAGTATGCAGGCGGACGCCGCTGCCCCCAAGACGACCCCCGACGCCGAGGTCGCCCAGACTCCCGTCGCACGTCACCGCCGGTCGTGGACCGGTTATCTCACGATGCCGATCGTGCTGGGGCTCGCGTGCCTCGCGATGTTCCTCTACGTGCAGAGCCGCGAACTGGATTCGATCGAGGCCCGCTCCCTCAACACGACCACCATCCTCACGGCAATGCGGGCGCACGTCGTGCTCACGGCGGTGTCGACCCTCGTCACGCTCGTCATCGCGGTGCCGCTGGGCGTGCTGCTCACACGCCCCTTCACCCGCAGGGTCCGCCCGTACGTCATCGGCGTGCTCACGGTCCTGCAGGCCGTCCCGACGATCGCGATCCTCGTGCTGCTGGCCGTCGCCTTCATGTTCCTGGGCTTCCAGGCGGCGATCGTCGGCCTGGTGCTGTACGCGATCATCCCGGTGCTGCTCAACACGATGGTCGGCCTGGAGCAGGTCGACGAGAACGTGCTCGAAGCCGGTCGCGGGATGGGCTTCTCCCGCTGGCAGGTCCTGCGGAAGCTCGAGCTGCCGCTCGCGGTTCCCGTCATCCTCGCAGGTGTGCGCACGGCGCTCGTCATCAACGTGGGCACCGCGACACTCGTCACCTACATCAACGCGGGTGGGCTGGGCGACATCATCGTCGCGGGCATGTCCACGAACCGCGTCCTCGTCCAGATCATCGGCGCCGCGCTCACCGCGGTGCTCGCACTGCTCATCGACTACCTGGCCGGGATCGCAGAGGACATCCTGCGTCCCAAGGGCCTGTGAGACATCGGTCTGCGAAGCATCTTCGTCGTCCACTATCCAAGGAGGGACCACCATGTCCAGAAAATACAAGCTCAGCGCCGCTGTCGCGCTGTCTGCCACGGCCGCGCTGCTGCTGGGTGCCTGCGGAGGCGGAGACGCCCAGGACAGCCCGAACGAAGGCCTGCTCGAAGGCGCCGACCTCATCGCGGGGTCAAAGGAATTCACCGAATCCGTCGTGCTCGCCCAGATCTCCTCGATCGCGCTGGAGGATGCCGGCGCGTCGATCACGGACCAGACCGGGATCTCCGGCAGCGCGACGGTCCGTGAAGCACTGGAGACCGGGGAGGTCGACTTCTACTGGGATTACACCGGCACCGGCTGGGTGAACATCCTGGGGAACACGACCGACGACGTCCCCGAGGACCTGTTCGCCGAGGTCTCCGAAGCGGACGAGGAGAACGGCATCGCGTGGCTGGAGCCGGCACCGTTCGAGAACACGTACCGCATCGCGGCGAAGCAGGAGTTCGCGGACGAGAACGGCATCGAGACGATGTCCGACGCCGCGGACTTCATCAATGACAACGACGACCAGGCGCGCGTGTGCGCGGCCAGCGAGTTCATCAACCGCGACGACGGTCTGCCGGGTCTGGAGGAGGCATACGACTTCGAGTTCTCGCAGGTCGTCGAGCTGGACCTCAACCTCATCTACCCGCAGGTGGGCGACTCGTGCGAGTTCGGCGAGGTGTTCTCCACCGACGCGCGCATCGCGGCCAACGACATGGTGGTGCTCGAGGACGACGAGGACTTCTTCGTCCAGTACCAGGGTTCGATGACGCTGCGTCAGGAGTCGCTCGACGAGTTCCCGGAGATCGCGGAGATCATGGCACCGATCTCGGAGAAGCTCACGAACGAGGTCGTGATGGAGCTCAACGGTCAGGTCGACACGCTCGGCGAGATGCCGGAGGACGTCGCCCGTGAATGGCTGGAGGACGAGGGCCTCATCGGCTCCTGACTCCTGAGCCCGGGATCCGGTACCCAGACTCCTGAACCCGGGTCCCTGAACCCGGTCACCGTGATGCGGCCCCGGCCCCTCTTCTGTGAGGGGCCGGGGCCGCATACGTCACGCACCATCCGCAGGTGTCACGCATCTGCGGAGTCGCGTCACACCGTGACGAAGACGAGTCAGGCCTCTGCGAAGCGGCCCACGGTGGTCTGCGCGTCGACTCCTTGGAGTGCGTGGGAGAACATCCGGTAGTAGGCGAGTTCCTCCCGTGTCCGCAGCGGTGGGGCCACCGCGTCGGCCTCCGCCGCCAGGTCGGCGTCCGTCACGGTCATCTCGAAGTGCTCCCGCAGGACGTCGTTCATGCCGGTGCCCTCACCGAACTGCTCCTTGCGGCGCCACAGCACGTCGTCCGGCAGCCACCCGTCGAAGGCGCGGCGCAGCAGCCACTTCGCGTCCCGTTCCTCCGTCACGAGCTTCCACGCGGGTGGCAGCGCCATGGCCAGTTCGACGACGTCGAGGTCGAGGAACGGCAGGCGAGGCTCCACACCCAGGGCGCCCGCGACGCGGTCGACCCGCTGCAGACCGCCGATGTGCATGCCCTTGAGGGTTTCGAGCAGCTCGGAGTGGAGTGCGGCACCCTCCCGGATCAGCCCGTAGTGGGTGTAGCCGGCGAACAGTTCGTCCGCCCCCTCCCCCACGAGCAGCACCTTCGCGTGCCGGGCCGCCAGCCGGGAGACGAAGAAGTTCGGCACGGCGGAGTGGACGAGGGTCGGGTCGAAGGACTCCAGACGGGCCACGACGCGCGGGACGGCGTCGATCGCGTCCTGCGCCGTGTAGACCAGTTCGCGGTGGTCGGTGCCGCAGTGTTCGGCGACCTGGCGCGCAGCGAGCAGGTCGCCACTGTCGGCGAGTCCCACGGAGAACGTCTTGACCGTACGGCCCTCCGCAGCGGCACGGCGTGCGGCGATCGCGGTGATGATGCTCGAATCGACCCCACCGGACAGCAGGACACCGGCCGGGTGGCGGCCCACCATGCAGCGCTCCACGGCGCGCACCAGGGATTCGCGGACCGCGTCGAACACCCATTCGGGCGGGTCCTCGTCGGGGGCGCGGCTCTGCAGGAGCACCGGGGTGGTCCCCGGGAACTCCCGGAACGCCTCGAGTCCGCCATCCGGCGTCCACACGTGTCCGGGTGGGAATGGTTCGACGTGGGGGCGCAGGCCCTTGTCGAACGCGGACATCTCGGAGGCGAAGACGACGAACTCGTCAGTGCGCACCCAGTACATCGGCGCAAGCCCCAGGATGTCGCGTCCGGCGGCGAACCCGCCCCGCTCATCCGCGACGGCCAGCGCGAACGGCCCCCAGAGGCGTTCGAATGCCGCCGCGCCCTGGTCCTCGTACAGGACGGCGGCCGCCTCGAGGTCGGAGGCGGTGTGGAACCGGTCCGCACCCAGACGATCGCGGATGCGGCGGTAGTTGTGGATCATGCCGTCACCCACGACCCACACGTGCCCCGCGTGACCCGCGGACACGGGCTGGTCGCCGGATTCCGGATCCATGATCGACAGGAACCGGCTTCCCAGCCATGCGTGGTCGAACTGCTGGTGACCCGCACCGTCGGGGCCGCGGTGCGCCAGCCGCTCCAGCATCCGCATTCCCATGCGCGCGTCGAATTGTCCGTGAGCCGCTACAAGTCCTGACATCACTGCCCTCTCATCTGCGGACAGTCTAAACCCGGAGGTGAGAGCCCTCTCAGGGTGGGCTCACCCGAATGTCGTTCCGATAAGCGAAACTGGTCGTATGCTGATTCCTGCCCGGCCGGTCTGGTGGTGGACGCTCCTCGCCGTCGCCCTCATATCCTGGCTCGCACTCCTCCTCTGCGACCTCCTGCAGCACGCGGGGGCCCCGCCGTTCTCCTCTCCCCTGTTCGACGTGGACACCGACCGCGGCGTCGCGGAGTGCGCCGGCTACGCCTTCCTGCTCACCGGGGCGGTCTCCCTCGTGCTGGCATGGCGAGCGGATCGCCGACGCACCGTCCACTGCGTTCTGGCGATGTTCCTGCTGGTGCTCCTGGTGGACGACATGTTCGAGGTCCACGAGTACGTTGGGGCGCTGGTGGGCGAGCGCGCGGGGTTGCGGCCGATCGCCGGGATCGGGCCGCCGACCCTGGGGTCGTGGGCGATGTGGGGAATGATCACCGGCCCGTTCGTCCTGGCCTTCCTCCTCGCCTGGAAGCACAGCTGCTCCCTCGCCCGCCGCAGCGCGCTCGAGGTGGTCCACTGGCTGGCCGTGCTGCTGGTCTTCGCGGTCGGCGTCGACGCGCTGAGACCGATCACCGGCGAGTACGGGCTGGGCTGGCCGGACAGTGTCGCGTACGTGCTCAAGCTCGTCGAGTTCACCGGCGAGTACGTGGCGTTCGTCGGTATCTGCGCGGTCGCGCTGCGGCTGGTGCTCCCGGTGTCCGACGACGGCCGGTCTTCCGACGGCGACCGCGCGTTCCAGGTTCAGGCCTCGGCGGGGTACGGCACGACGACCGGCAGCTCGGCCGGGACGAGCCGGAGGCGAAGGCCTGTCACCATGCCCACTGATTCCCCGTCGAGGTGAGCGGCGAGAGGTCTGTCAGCCGTCACGTGAGCGGCCTCGGTCGTCCAGAGCCGGAGCGCGTCGACGTGTTCGTGCCCTCCCCGGAAGCCCGCGCGGAAGATCCTCCCCCACCCGGAGATGCGGCGCCCCAGGTGACTGCACCGCACCGGGTGGTCGCGCACCCCGCCGGGGAAGGACACGAGGAGGCCGGCCAGGCTCCCCGTGCGCACACCCCCGTGGGGGAAGACGGTGATGCCCGCGGGGATCCGGCCGATGTTCCCGAACTCTGCCGCCCACACACCGTCATGTACCTCCGACTCCGGCTCCCCTGCCTGTGTGCGCAGCCGCAGGGTCACCGTTCCGGCGGCCAGTCGTCCGATCGCGCCCACCCCGTACCCGGCCGCACCGAGCACTGTCTTCGCCCAGTGGGGCGTGTGGAGCAGGGTGGCCCCGCTGTGGCCGATCCCCGCGGACACGAGGAACGGGACCGCCGAGGTCGTCCGACCCTGCGCGCGCTCGATGCGGGCCCAGCCCACGTCGCATCGCAGCAGCGTCCACCCCGGCTCCTCGCGTGTGCCCTCCTCCGCGGTGCTCAGGTAGGAGGCGAGGAGGTCGAGGCCGTGCGCGGTCGTGCGCATGCCGGCGCTGAGTGCGAAGAGTGACGCGGTCCCGGTGGGCACCGGCAGGATCGCTCCACCCCAGTGGGGGTCCTGCAGCAGTGCCCCGGCCACCGCGCGGAAGGTGCCGTCACCGCCGACCACCACGGTGAGACGCGCGTGGGGGTCGGGTTCGGCGTGCGGGCGCGCGATCGAGGTCGTCCTCACGGTGACGTCCGCTCCAGCGCGCGCGCAGAGGCGCTACGCGTCCAGGGCCTCACGGTGCATCGGGTTCACGATGACGTCGACGGCCATGCGCGGGAGCCTAGCCCACCGCCGCGTGAAGCCGCGGTTGCGACCACCGCGAATACCGCAAGGGGGGTTGACACCTCGGCGGCACAGGACGAGCCTGTGCAGTACGCGACATTGCCATCTGACGACCCTCCCCCGCGGACGTGACTCGACTGCGCGGGCGAGGGCCTCGGCAGAGGGGAGGAGCAGCGCATGGACTCCACGGCGCCGGCAGCGAAGCCCCCGCCGCGCGCGCTCCCACGACATGCGCATCGGGATCCCGGATGAGTGAGGGTGGTAGCAATGGCGGAGACTGTCAGCGACTTCGTGATCGATCGGCTCATCGAGTGGGGCCTGCACCAGTGGTACGGGTTCCCCGGCGACGGCATCGGCGGTTTCGACGGCGCGATGGGACGCGCGCAGAAGGACGGCAAGGACTTCACGTACATCCGTCCCACGCACGAGGAGGAAGCCGCCTTCATGGCCACGGCGCACGCCAAGTTCACCGGTGACGTCGGAGTCTGCGTGGCTACCTCCGGGCCGGGCGCCATCCACCTGATGAACGGCCTCTACGACGCCAAAGGTGACAACACGCCCGTCGTCGCCATCGTCGGCCAGCAGGCGCGTGTCTCGCTGGGAACCGAGTTCCAGCAGGAGATCAATCTCGAGCGCATGATGGCCGACGCAGCGGTGTTCGTGCAGACGGTCACCACGCCCATGCACACCCCGCTCGTCGTCGACAAGGCCGTGCGCATGGCGAAAGCGTACCGCGGCCCTGCCGTCGTCATCCTGCCCGCGGATATCCAGACGATGGAGATGGAAGAGCCCTCCGTCGAGCATTTCGTCTCACGCAGCGGGATCGGCTACGCCGAGGACCGGCTGCGTCCCGATGACGACGCCCTCGCCCGCGCCGCGAAAGTGCTCAACGACGGGGAGAAGGTGGCGATGCTCGTGGGACAGGGCGCCATCGGTGCACGCGAGGAGACGATCGCCGTGGCTGAACGGCTCGGCGCCGGGGTCATCACCACACTGCTGGGCAAACAGGTCGTACCCGGCGACCTGCCGTACCACACGCAGCAGCTCGGTCTGCTCGGCTCGAGGCCGAGCTACGACATGATGCAGAAGTGCGACACGCTTCTCATGGTCGGAACCAACTACCCCTACGGCGAGTTCCTGCCGCCCACCGGGCAGGCGCGTGCCGTCCAGATCGACCTGTCGCCGCGGCATCTGGGCATCCGCTATCCGACTGAGGTCAACCTCTGGGGCGACGCCAAGACCACGCTCGCGGCACTGCTGCCGCACCTCGAAGCCCACGACACCGGCTGGCAGGAAACGATCGCGAAGCAGCAGCGCCGGTGGGAGGAGGAGACTGAGAGGGTGGCCCTC
The DNA here is from genome assembly GCF_016107685.1 of Brevibacterium yomogidense. GTDB lineage: Bacteria > Actinomycetota > Actinomycetes > Actinomycetales > Brevibacteriaceae > Brevibacterium > Brevibacterium yomogidense. The sequence continues at coordinate 108,515 of NZ_JABASY010000002.1, read as the reverse complement.
ACGGAGGCCGACCCGATCAACCCGCGCAGCGTCTACGTCTCACTCGATGCGCGGCTGCCGGAGAACGCCATCATCACCGCGGATGCCGGCAGCACCGCCGATTGGTACGGGTTCCACATCAGACTCGGACGCAACCAGATGGGCAGCCTCTCGGGCCGGATGGCGTCCATGCTCGCGTCCATGCCGTATGCGATCGCAGGGAAGTTCGCCCATCCCGACAGGCCTGTCGTGTGCACGATCGGTGACGGCGCCTTCCAGATGATGGGCATGAACGGTCTGCTGACCGTCAAACGTCACTGGAAGGACTGGGTGAACCCGTCCTTCGTCGTTCTCATCGTCAACAACGGCGACCTCAACCAGGTGTCCTGGGAGATGCGGGAAGCCGGAGATCCACGGTGGGATACAGCGCAGATGGTCGAGCCGATGGACTACGCGGGGTACGCACAGCTGCTCGGTCTCACGGGCATCCGCGTCGACGATCCCAATGATGTCGATGCGGCCTTCGACCAGGCGTTCGCCGCGGATCGTCCGGTGGTCCTCGATGTGAAGTGCGACCGCAACACCCCGCCGCTGCCGGCACATATCGCGCTCGCGCAGGCGACGGGCCTGGCGGAGTCCCTGCTGTCCGGAGACCCGGAGATGGGGAGGGTCGTCAACCAGAGTTCACGGGCCGCCGCTGCACGTCTGTTCGCGCGCATGGGGCTGACACCCGATGACGAATGAGGCCCCGCCGAACATCACCGACGTCAGCGCCCTCGCCTACGACATCCCGCTCGAACAGCCGGAATCGGACGGCACCCTGACGTGGTCGTCGACGACGCTCGTCGTCGTGCGCGTGCTCGCCGGCGAGCATCTGGGCGTGGGCTACACCTATGCGCCGGCAGCGGCGGCGCACATCGTCAACGACACGCTCACGACAGCGATCACAGGGAGGAATGCGCTCGCTCCGGGCGGTGCGTGTGAGGCGATGGCACGGGCAGTCCGCAACCAGGGCCTGCGCGGACCTGCCGCTGCGGCGGTCTCGGCCGTCGACATCGGCCTCTGGGACCTCAAAGCACGCCTTCTCGACATACCGCTGGTCGCGCTCCTCGATGGCTGCCATGACAGCGTTCCGGCCTACGGCAGCGGAGGGTTCACGAACCTGGACGACGGACAGCTCAGTCGACAGGTGGCCGGGTGGGCCGACGATCTCGAAGGGCTGAGGCTGCTGCGTGACCGGTCCCCCCGCTGGGATGGAGGTCGCGGCAGGCGAATACGGCTGGGACATCACCCACTTCCGGGGACTGCTCCAGCGCGGAGCACTGCGGCCGGACCGCAGCCGTGCCGGCCACGGCCTCGGCGTGGATTCCGACGCGCTCGAACCGTTCCTCGTCTGAACAGGAGAATCCGATGACCAGCCCCGCCCAGAGCACGGTCCATCACGGACCCCCGGGTCCGCTGCCCGTCCAGTTCGACGGGATGCCCACGGTGACCCACCGCGCGACGGCCCGCGACAGCACTCAGACGGTCAAGAAGCTCGCGGACGAGCTGAGACAGCGCACGAACGCCGAGGTGCGATTCGACGACGGAAGCCGCGCGGCCTACTCCACCGACGGGTCGAACTATCGGCAGGTGCCGCTCGGGGTGCTCCTCCCCCGGAGCCTCGACGACGTCACGGAGGCGGTCGAGCTGTGCCGCCGCCACGACGTGCCGATCACGACGCGCGGGGGCGGGACCAGCCTCGCGGGGCAGACGACCAACGTCGCCGTCATCATCGATTTATCGAAGTACCTCGACGAGGTCGAATCGATCGATCCGGAGGAGAAGACCGCGTGGGTCCAGCCCGGCTGCAACCTCGACCGCCTGCGCCACGAGGCCTCGGAATTCGGCCTCACGTACGGCCCCGACCCGTCGACCCACAGCCGCAACACACTGGGCGGGATGATCGGCAACAACTCGTGCGGGACCCACTCCCTCATGTCCGAGTTCTACGGGCCCGGCGCGCTCACTGCCGATCAGGTGCTCGAACTCGACGTGCTCACATACCGCGGACACCGTTTCACCGTGGGATCGATGACCGCAGAAGAACTGCAAGCGGCGATCGAGGAAGGCGGCGAGAGGGGTCGGATCCTCAGTGACCTGAGACACCTGCGCGATGAGCACATCGCCCGCCTGCGCACCGGCTTCCCGCAGATCCAGCGCCGTGTGTCCGGCTTCAACCTCAACCGCCTCCTGCCGGAGTACGGGTTCGATGTGGCGAAGGCGCTGGTCGGCACCGAGGGGACCTGTGTGACGATCCTGCGGGCCAAGGTCCAGCTCATCGACGCCCGGCCGGAAAGGGTGCTCGTCGCTGCCGGGTTCGAGGACGCGCCACGGGCCGGCGACGCCGTTCCCATGGTGCGCGAGCACCGTCCGGTCGCCTGCGAGGGCATCGACGACAAGCTCATGACGTTCATGCGGAAGAAGGGCATGCACCCAGATGACATCGACATCCTGCCCGAAGGCGGCGGGTTCCTCCTCGTCGAATTCGGTGCTCAGGACAAGGACGACGCACGCAGACAGGCCGAGACGTTCGTGAAGGCGTGCCAGGACGAGGACGCCGTGCTGAGCACCAAGATCGTGGAGGAGGACTGGGAGGCGGCGAAGCTGTGGCAGATCCGCGAAGCGGGCCTGGGCGCCACCTCCCACGTCCCCGGCATGCGTGAGACGCATCCGGGATGGGAGGACGCCGCTGTGCCCGTGGAACAGGTGGGCGACTATCTGCGTGACTTCCGTGAGCTGCTGGACGAGTTCGACTACGAGGCGTCCCTGTACGGGCACTTCGGGCAGGGATGCATCCACTGCCGCATCACGTTCATCCTCGACACCGCGGAAGGACTCCAGCAGTGGCGGGAATTCCTCACGAAGGCCGCTCACCTGGTCACCCGGCACGGCGGCTCGCTCTCCGGTGAGCACGGGGACGGGCAGGCGCGGGCGGCGCTGCTGGACATCATGTACGGCGAAGACCTGGTCGACGCCTTCGCCGAGTTCAAGCACATCTGGGACCCGGACTGGAGACTCAACCCGGGCAAAGCGGTGCGCCCCTACACTCCGACGGACAACCTCAAGATGGGCCCTGACGCCCGTCTCACACCGGTGACCACCCACTTCGCCTTCCCCGATGACGACGGGGACTTCGGCAAGGCCGTGTCACGCTGCGTGGGTGTCGGAGAATGCCGGAACACGGACACCGGCTACATGTGCCCCAGCTACATGGCGACGCGCGAAGAGGAGGACTCCACGCGCGGTCGGGCCCGGATGCTCTTCGAGATGCTGCGGGGATCGGACCTCAAGCTGTGGCGCGACGACCACGTGCACGAGGCGCTGGACCTGTGCCTGTCGTGCAAGTCCTGCAAGTCCGAATGCCCGGTCAACGTCGACATGGCCACGTACAAGGCGGAGTACCAGGCCCACTACTACAAGGGCCGGCTGCGTCCGCGCAACGAATACACCGTGACGCTCATCTACTGGTGGGCTCGGATCGCCAGCAGACTGCCCCGGACGGTCAACGCATTCACGCAGGCGCCTCTCGTGTCCTCCCTCATCAAGCTGGGCGGAGGCATCGCGCAGCAGCGTGAGATCCCGCAGTTCCGGAAGCCGTTCACCCGCACGACGGCCGCACGTCGCACGTCAGCACAGTCGTCGGCTGCTTCCTCGCCGGCATCGGCACCGGAGTACATCAGCACCCGCGCGCGCCGCCGCACCCACGACGGGTCACCGCTGCTGGACCATGGGAAATCGCATATGGCCGAGGCCGGCTATTCCACACCGCACATGCAGAAGCACGGGCATCCGACGACGAACCATCCGCACGGTGCGAAAGCGCCCCTGCAGGTCGATCGGGTCGTCCTCTGGCCCGACACGTTCAACAACTACCTCGACTCGGCGAACCTCGAAGCCACTGTCGCGGTGCTCGAGGACGCGGGCTACGAGGTGAGCCTCCCGCCACGGCCGCTGTGCTGCGGCAGGCCCCTCTACGATGCGGGCATGCTCACGCTGGCGAAGAAGATGTGGACTCAGATCCTCGATACCCTGCGTGCCGACATCCGCGCCGGTGTGCCCGTGGTCGGCGTGGAGCCCAGCTGCGTCGCAGCCTTCCGCGACGAGCTCGTGGGGCTCATGCCGAACGACGAGGACGCCACTCGGCTCGCGCAGCAGACCTATCTGGTGTCCGAGTTCTTGGAGAGGCAGAACTACCAGCCGCCCATGATCCCTGAGTTCGACGGCACGAAGGCGCTCGTCCAGATGCACTGCCACCATAGGGCGGTGCTGGGAACGGATGCGGACCGTGCTCTGTTGACTCGTCTCGGATTCGACCTCGAGATCCTCGACGGGGGCTGCTGCGGTTTGGCCGGCTCCTTCGGCTTCAAGGCGGGCGAGAAGTACGACGTGTCCGTGCGGGCCGCAGAACGGGCGATCATGCCCCGCATCCGCGCAGCAGACGATGACACGGTGATCGTCGCCGACGGCTTCAGCTGCACGCAGCAGATCCAGCACCTGTCGACTCGCGAACCGCAGCACATCATCCAGCTCCTGCACCACGCGGTGCAGCAGTCGGAGCACGCGGCGGTCCTGACGCGGTGAGCTCCACCCGCGAGGCCGCTGCAGCACCGCACCCCTCGCCCAGCGAGCAGTGCGATGGTCTCCGGGCTGGGCGCCGGCCAGCCGGGGCGTGCTCTTCGTGACGAGGGGTGTGGGTCCCCGTGTGCTCGTCGATGAACAGCCACAGCTAAAGCGCGCACTCACCGGTCTGTCAAGATCCCTTGTGCGTTCAGGGTCCCGGTCCACGCACAGAGGCCGCAGCACTCCACCGCTGCTGCCGACGCTCGTCACTCCCGCTCGGGACCCTCGGACCAGTACTGGTCCGAGGGTCCGAACGTCCCGGGGTCAGCTGCGCCTGCGGCTCGCGACGACCGCTGTCGTGCCGACACCGGCCAGCAGGAGGGCGGCGCCGATCGCGCCGGCGATCTCCGAGCCGGTGCGGGGCAGACGTCCGTCGTCATCGCGGTCGCCGTCATCGTTCTGGTCGTCGTCCCGGCCGTCGTCGCCGTTGTCCGGGTCGTCCGTCGGCGCGCCGGACGGATCGTCGGTCGGGTCCTCGGAGGGCTCCTCGCTGGGATCTTCCGTGGGCTCACCCGTCGGATCCTCCGTGGGCTCCGGTTCGGACCGGTCGATCGACTCGCTGGTGAGCATCCAGTTGACGCGGTGGAAGTCGTCCGAATCGATCACCTCGCGGTCCACAGCCCAGTCGATGAGCGCCTCGCGGATCTCCACCTGCTCGTTGTAGACCTCGTCGAGCCCGTCGACGGGGTAGCCGCTGCCGCCCGACTGGCGGTAGTTGTTGATCGCGAGGACGAACTCGTCGTCGTCTGCGACGGAGGTGCCGTCCGCCATCCGGAGGTTCTCGATGCGATCGCCCAGCGGCTTCGAGATGTTGATGTCGTAGTCGACGCCGGTGAGGGCGTCGTAGGCATAGTCGGGGATGTCCCGGCCGTCGGCCTCGTCGTAGCTGTTCGACACCTCGGCCGGGTCGAAGTCCGCTCCTTCGTCCACCTGGTCGTAGAAGCGGGCCGCGTATTCGAGGTAGTCCTTGAGCTCCGCACCGGTCATCGACACACCGGCGAGCGTGTTGTCGAAGACGTAGAGCGCTGCCACGTCCCGCACCGTCACATCGCCTTCGCTGAAGACGGCGTCACGGCTGAAGGGCGACGTCTGGGCGAGGACCTGCACGTCCTCGTAGTCCGTGCCGACCAGCCCCTCCTCCGTCTTCTCCGTCATGACGTGGCCGATGAAGTCGAGGATCGCGGTGTCCTCGTAGCGCGAGGTCTCCGCGCTCATCGTCTGGGCGGTCTGCGCGATCGTCTGGTTGACGTAGTCGACGGTCTCGTCGTGGTGTGCGGCCAGCGCGTCGGCCATCTCCTGGCTCTCCGCGACGTCGCCCTGGAGGTAGTGCGGGGTGACGGAGGGTGCTTCATCCGTCCAGTCGACCTCGTAGCCGTCGCCGTCGGCCTCCGGTGTCAGGTTGAGTTCGACCTCACTGACGGAGCGCGCCCAGTAGTACGGCTGGGTGATGATCGCCTGCGAGCCGTCCGTCCGCGTGACGATCTCCTCCGGCTGGTCCACGTGCGAATGACCTGCGACGACGACGTCGATGTCCGCAACCTGCTCCGCGATGGAGGTCGCCACGTTCTCCTGCAGCAGCGACGGATCCCACTGCTGCCCCTCCGGGTCCTTCCCCGTGTGGGCGACCGCGATGACGACGTCCGCACCCTGTTCCTTGAGCTGCGGTGCGTAGGTCTGCGCAGAGGTGACCATGTCCTCGAACTCGATGGCGCCTTCGAGGTGCTTCTTGTCCCAGACGCGCGAGCCAGGGTTGGTGAGGCCGATGACGCCGACGGTGATGGTCTCCCCGTCGATGGTCCGCTCGACCATTGCGGTGGGGTCGTTGTGCGGTTCGCCTGTGGCGGTGTCCAGCGCGTTCGCCGCGAGCAGCGGGAAGTCGACCTGGCCCTCGTAGTAGTCGAGCATGTCGAGCCCGTAGTTGTACTCGTGGTTGCCGGTCACCTGCGCGTCGTAGCCCATGAGGTTGTTCGCGACCGCCATCGGGTGGTCCCGACCGGATTCGGTCACCGGCTCCGTGGTGGAGAAGTAGGAGGTGAGCGGGTTGCCCTGGATGGAGTCGCCATTGTCGACCAGCAGGACGGACTCCTCGCCCTTCTCCTCGCGGATGCCGTCCACGACGGTCTTCGCCCGCGCCAGTCCCAGTTCTTCGCCGGCCGGGTACGGAGCATTCGTGAAGTAGTCCCAGTTGAGTGCGTGGCCGTGCACGTCAGTCGTCGCGAGGACGGACAGTGACAGCGCCTGTGGTGTGGGCATCGCCGTGGCCGAGGCCGCTGGCCCCACCACGAGTGCGGCCGCGGCCAGCGCGGCGGGGATGGTCGGACGGAACATTCGGTTCTCCTCGGATCGAAAGGGTCCCAGCGACAACATGCGATGCTGAAATCGAAGCAGGCTGCACTGAGAGTTCTCACTGCCGCCGCCCACTGTATTCCCAGCTGCGGACAGAAGGAATGGCCCACAGGTATCCGGGTGGTGAATCGTGGGATCCGGCGGTCTCCGACTCCGAACCGACGCACCCCGCTACGCTGGCCTCATGCGGCTCAAGCTCGACCTCCACGACATCTTCAACAAGGGCACGGACATCGACCGCGCACTCAACGACATCCTCGACGAAGCAGAGCGCACCCGCACGAAGACGGTCGAGATCATCCCCGGCAAGGGCAGCGGACAGCTGAAGAAGCGGGTCCTGCGGTTCCTCGACCGCAAGGACGTGAAGGCGCGCTACCACCGGGTGGAGAAGGACAGCAAGAACCACGGGCGGCTCTTCGTCCACTTCAAGCACTGACGCTCCCCCGATCATGTGTGCGTTCCCATGCACACCGCCGGCCGGTGGATCCGTCGCACATCGCATCCACCGGCCGAGCGCGGGCCTCTGTGCTCTGAGCGTCAGACGGTGGAGCCGAGTCCGAACATGATGAGCGCGATGACGAAGCCCAGCAGTCCGACCACGGTCGACATGACGGTCCACGTCTTGAGGGTCTGCGCGGTGGACAGTCCGAAGAACCGACTGACCAGCCAGAAGCCCGAATCGTTGACGTGACTGACGACGGACGACCCTCCCGCGGTCGCAGCGACGAGTGCGACGAGCTGGACCGCGTTGTAGTCACCGGCGAGGATCGCCGGCTGCATGAGGGCAGCGGCCGTGGTGAGCGAGACCGTCGCTGAACCCTGGGCGACGCGGACGACGGCGGCAACGGCGAACGCGGCGACGATCAGAGGCATGTTCATGCTGTCCATCGCCTGTGCGATCGCGTCGCCGATCCCCGATGCGCGCAGAACCCCGCCGAACATGCCGCCGGCACCCGTGATGAGGATGACGGAGCAGACCGGGCCGAGCGCCGAATCCGTCACCAGCTCAGTGAGCTCTCCGGACTTGGAACGGGCGAGACCGAGCACGACGATCGCGATGATGACGGTGATGAGGAGGGCGACCGGGGTCTCTCCGATCATCCCCAGGGTCTGGACCCACTGCGACTCCCCGTCGACGGCTCCCGACGTCGACAGCGTGTTGAGCACGGTGTTCATCGCGATGAGTGCCAGCGGGAACAGCAGGAGGAACACGACGAGCCACGGGCTGGGGTTCGAGGCGAAGCGGGAACTCGCGGACTCGTCCGACTTGCTCCCCAGGAGAGTGGGAACAGGAACGCTGATCTTGCGTGTGAGCGGCTTCGTGAGCAACAGACCGCCGAGGTACCAGGTGGGGATGACGAACAGGAGGCCGAGGAGCACCATGAGGCCCTGATCCGCACCGAAGAGGTCCACTGCCGTGACCGGTCCCGGGTGCGGCGGCACGAAGACGTGCATGGCGAGGAACGCGATGGCCGACGGGAAGGCGATGGAGAGGAACGGCATGCTCAGACGCCGGGCCACCGCGTAGATGATCGGCAACATGAGCACGAGTCCCGCGTCGAAGAAGATCGGGAACCCCATGAGCAGGCTGGCGATGGCGACAGCGAGAGGTGCGCGCTTCTCACCGAAGATCGCGATGAGCCTGTCCGTGAGCCGCTGAGCACCTCCGCTCGCTTCGAGGAGACGCCCCAGGATCGCGCCCAGGCCGACGAGCAGCGCGACGCTGGCGAGCGTGCCACCGAATCCTGACAGCATCACCGACACCACGTCTGAGGGGGCGATGCCCGTGGCCAGGGCCGTGAGAAGGCTGATGAGGACGAGAGCGATGAAGGCGTGGAAGCGAAGGGCGATGATGAGGATGAGGAGCAGAGCGATCGCGACGGCGGCGACGCCGAGCAGGCCACCGGTCGAAAGCTCCCAGAGGAACGTGAGGTCGTCTGTCATGTCGTGTCCTTGTGACGGGTGAGGGCATCACGGACGGCGGCAGGACGGCATCGTCCTGCCGCTGACCGCGTGTGCCGGATCAGTGCTTGTCGAGGGCGGGGGCCTCAGTGATTGAGGCGCGGAACAGGCTGGGTCTGCGCGACCCGCTGGTACTTCACGGCGGGTTCGAGCACCATCCCATCGCCCAGTTGGCTGGTCATCGAACGACTGAGCTCCTGCCACGGTGTCTGGCTGGCGGGATAGGCGTACCCACCGGCCTCTTCGAGTGCGGCACGCCGCTGGCCGAGGACGTCCGGTTCGACGAGGAGGTCGACACGCCCTGCAGTGAGGTCGATCCGCAGTCGGTCTCCCGTGCGCAGCAGAGCGAGGACAGCGTCGGGTGCCGCGGCCTCGGGCGAGCAGTTGAGGATCGACGGGGAGGCGGACGTTCCCGACTGGCGCCCGTCACCGATGCACGGGAGGCTCGAGATCCCCCGGTTGATGAGGTGAGCCGGCGGATGCATGTTGACGACCTCGGCCGATCCTGGGTATCCGATCGCACCGGTGCCGCGCATGACGAGGATCGAATGCTCGTCGATGTCCAGCGAAGGATCCTCGATCCTGGCGTGGTAGTCCTCCGGCCCGTCGAACACGACGGCGACCCCTTCGAAGGCGTTCGGGTCATCGGGGTTCTGCAGGTAGCGCTCACGGAACTCGTCCCCGATCACAGACGTCTTCATGACGCCGTTGTCGAAGAGGTTGCCCGTCATGACCTGGAAACCTGCCGCCTGCACCATCGGCTCGTCGATGGGCCGGATCACGTCGTGGTCGCTCACCGCTGTGTCGCGACAGTTGTCGCCGATGCTCCGACCGTTCACGGTGAGGGCATCCTCGAAGATGAGCCCCTGCTTCATGAGTTCGTTCACCACAGCGGGCACTCCCCCGGCGCGGAAGAACTCCTCACCGAGGAACCTGCCGGCGGGCTGCATGTCGACGAGCAGGGGGATGTCGTGGCCGTAGTCCTGCCAGTCATCGATGCCGAGGTCGACCCCCAGGTGGCGGGCGATCGCGACGAGGTGCCACGGGGCGTTCGAGGACCCGCCGATCGCGGAGCACACGCGGATCGCGTTGAGGAACGACTCCCGGGTCATCACGTCCGACGGCGTCCTGTCCGCATAGGCCATCTCGACGATCTGCCTGCCCGACTGGTAGGCGATCGTCGGACGCTCCTGGTAGGGCGCGGGGATGGCCGAGCACCCCGGGAGACTCATCCCCAGCGATTCCGCGACCGCGTTCATCGTCGACGCTGTCCCCATCGTGTTGCAGTGTCCGATGGACGGAGAGGACTGCTTCACCATCCGCCAGTACTCGCCCTTGTCGATCTTCCCGGCGGCGAACAGATCACGCGCTTCCCAGTCGATGGTGCCGGTGCCGACCCTGCGACCCTTGTACCAGCCGTTGAGCATGGGTCCGCCGGACAGCACGATCGCCGGGATGTTCACGGTGGCGGCGGCCATGAGCAGTGCGGGTGTCGTCTTGTCGCAGCCGGTCGTGAGGACGACGGCGTCCAGGGGGTAACCGTGCAGGGTCTCCACGAGGCCCAGGTACTGGAGATTCCGGTCCAGCGCGGCGGTGGGGCGCTTCCCCGTCTCCTGGATGGGGTGGACCGGGAACTCGAAGCAGATCCCTCCGGCCTCGCGGATGCCCTCACGCACACGCTTCGCAAGTTCGATGTGATGGCGGTTGCAGGGGACCAGGTCGCTGCCGGTCTGAGCGATGCCGATGACCGGCTTTCCGGACTGCAGCTCTTCCTGGCTCAGTCCGTAGTTGAGGTACCGCTCGAGGATGAGGATCGTGGAATCCGGCTCGTTCGGGTTGTCGAACCATTCCTGCGAGCGCCACCGCAGCGGCACACGGCCCTCCTCGTTGCGCATGAGACGGGCCTGCTCGTCGCTCATGTGTGCACTTCCCGGGAACCCGTCTGCGTTGAATCCCTGGGTGTGGGTACCGGGGTAGGAACTCACACCAGCACCGCGCCCGGAGTGTTCTGACGACGTCTCCGTTGACATCACTACCGCCTTCGTCGAGATGGGTTGGACAGCAGAGCTCAGTGTGAGCTCCACCTCGTTCCAGACTATAGGATTTCACGCTTCTGTATAGCCTATCGAGGCGCGGAGGCTGAACATGAAGTTGAGATCACCCTCGAATTTTCCTGGTGCCCTGGCTAGTGTGGAACCGGGTCCGCACCGACGCATCGCGTCGGAGCTGCTTGGCGTGATGATGCGCCGGTGGGCATGTGGCGGACCGTGTGGCCGAACGACTCAGCTATCTCAATGGGGAGAGACATGACCGCAGTCCGAAAGTTCCGACCAGCACATCTTGCAGCCGTCGTCGCGGCGAGCCTCGTCGTCAGCGCCTGCGCCGGGAGCGCCGGCACAGAAGGCGAAGGGGGTGGCGGTGACGGGTTCGACTACGGGGCCTCACAGGAGGACGTCGATGCGGCCCTCGACGACCTCGACCCCGTCACGATCACCTATCAAGCGGGTGCCCAGTCACCCCAGTCCGTCTCCGCCCTGAGTGCCCACAACCTCAAGGAGTACGTGGAGGGGCGCTCCGGCGGGAAGATCACGGTCGACGTCGTGTGGGGTCAGGCGATCGCGGGCTACGGGGAGATCGACGACGCGCTGGCCGATGGTCGCGTCGACATCTCCTACGCCCTTCCGATCTACCAGCCCACCGAGCACCCGGAGTTCAACGCGCTCGCCACGGCGACGGCCGGCATGCCCAACTCCCCGGTGCTCGGCGAACTCGTCGGCAACGCGGCCCTCGTGGACCTGGCATGGAACTCCGACGAACTTCTGGATCGCTACGAGGAGCGCGGACTCACTGCGCTCACCCCCATGATCAGCACCGGTACCTACCTGTCGGTCTGCCGTGATGAGGGCACCAGCCTCGACGACATGGACGGTCGACAGATCCGGGTCGCGAGCGTCGCGCATGAGAAGCAGACGATGGCACTCGGCGCTTCGCCCGTGTCGATGGAGTACGTCGAAGTCTTCGAAGCGCTGCAGCGCGGAACAGTCGACTGCACGTTCGCGCAGCTCCTCCCGTCGGAGGAGTCCGGACTGCTCGAAGTCGCGAACCACGTCGCCTACACGTCGGAAGAGAACAGTCTGTCCGGACGCTCCGCCGGGGCAAATCTTGCGGGCGTCGGGTATCAGAAGCTGCCGCTGGCGTACCAGCAGATCATCTTCGATTCCCAGATGGAGGGCTTCGCCGTGAGCAACGACGTCATTACTGAGGGACACAAGCGCGCCATCCAACAGCTCATGGATGCGGGCGGGGAGGTGACCCAGATGGCCGACGACGCGGACAAGCGGATCGGTGAGGTCAACGACGAACTGTTCGCGGACATCGAAGAGTCAGGAGTCATCGGTTCCGATGTCCAGGAGCGCACCTCGGAGACCGTCGAGAAGTGGCGGCAGATCGCCGAGGAGCTCGAGTACGCCGACGAAGGCGGGTTCGAGGACATGCACGAGTGGTACGACGTCGACGAGCACGACTTCACGCCCCTCGCGGAGAGGCTGTTCGAGGAGGCGGCACTCCCCCACCGGCCGCAGTGAGTGAGCCGCACTGAGTCGACCTCCTTCCGGCGGTCCTCCTTCCACGTGAGTGTGCCGACCTGCACGTCGCAGGTCGGCACACTCATGTCCTCAGCCGGGTGACGTCCCCGCCCGGTGGGCCGCTCCACAGCGGCTCACCGATGCCGGTCGTCACACCAGCGATTGCATTCTTCAGCTGCGGTGGCGCCTCCGAACGGTGTAGAGGAGGGCTCCGGCACCCAGCGCGATGAGTACGAATCCTGCTCCCAGGGCGCCCCACGGCGACATGCCAGTGCGCGGAAGCGGGTCATCACCCTCCGGCCCACCTGGGCCGGCCTCGGGATCATCCGGTGTGCCAGGGTCTCCGGGTGCGTCTGGATCTCCCGGTGTGCCTGGTTCACCCGGCTCCTCAGAATCCTCCGGTGTGCCCGGATCAACCGGATCACCGGGCTCTTCGTCGGCATCGAACGTGTTGGTGAGCGTCACCTCTGCGGTCGTGCCGTCGCCGATGGTCACGACGGACGGGCTGAACTGGTACCCCGTCCAGGTGGCACCATCGATGTTCATCGGCTGCGCCTCACTCAGGTGGACCTCAGCCCCGTAGGGCAGCTGCCCGCTGGTGACTGCCTCGCCGTCCGCGGTCACCTCGAGCTGGCCTTCGCCGGCCTCGAAGCCGTCCCCGGCTGCGTACTCGTAGTGCACGACGAAGCTCGCGTCGTCCGGCACCAGACCGGACCCCGCACCATCGAGCTCCTTCAGCACAGAGAAGTTGCCCGTGTTCAGCTCGATCGCGTTGTCCAGGCCGACCTCGACCACGGTGTCCTTCCCGATCGTCACGACGTTGCCGTCGATCCACGTCACGTCCTGCCAGCTGCCGCCCTCCGGGTTCTCCGGTGCGACCTCCTCGAGGGTGACCTGAGCGCCCGTGGGCAGACCGGTCACGACGGCGGGGTCACCGCCGGGGGTCACCACGACCTCGCCCTCCCCCGCCTCGAAGGTGGGGCCGGCCGGGTACGAGTAGCTCACGGTGAACGAGGCATCGTCGGCGACGAGGTGGTCACCGTTGCCGCTCACCGTCTTCTCGATGCTGAAGCCGCCGAGGTCGAGCTCGATGGAGTTCGTGAGCGTCACCCCGAAGGTGGTCGCGTCACCGATCGTGAAGGCTGAGTGGTCGAAATCGGAACCGGTCCAGGTCGCCCCCTGGATCGCATGCGGCTCCACCTCCGACAGCGTCACCTCTGTCCCGTACGGCAGTGGATCACTCGTGACCGCGTTGCCGTCGTTCAGGACCGTGAGCGATCCCTGTCCGGTGCTCGGGTCGGCGTCCAGGGCCTCCGGGAGCACGTAGTCGTAGTCGACCGTGAAGGCGACGTCTTCATCGACCAGGTGCGCGGCATCGCCCTCGACGACCTTCGACACGGAGAAGTCGCCGTCGTTCCAGCTGATCGGATTGTCCAGATCGATCGTGACGACCTGGTCCTTCGTGACGGTGAACTCGGTCTCGCTGAACTCCGGATCGCCCCAGGTCCCACCCTCGGGATCGACAGGAGTCAGCTCTTCGAGAACGACGGTGGCGCCCGCAGGCAGCTGGGGGCTCGTCTCCGAGGTCTCTCCGGCCGCCACTGTCAGCTCGCCGGAGCCGCCCGGGAAGCCGTTGATCGGGCCGTAGCTGTAGCTGACGGTGAACTCGGTGCCCTCGGGGATGAGCTCCTGCCCCTCGCCCGAGGTCGTCTTCATCACCTGGAACTGCCCGACGTCCTGTGTGAGGCGGTTGGTGACGTCCACCGTCACGAGGTCGTCCTCGCCGATGGTGAGCGTGCTGTGCGAGAGCACCGGCTCGTCCCACGTGGCACCCGGGACGTTCGGCAGACCGACCTCCGCGAGCGTCAGCTCCGCGCCCACCGGCAGATCGCCGCTGTCCACCACGCTGCCGTCGGCCGGAAGCGTCAGCTCGCCGGACCCCGCGGGGAATCCCTTCTCCGCATCAGCCGGGTAGCTGTACGCCAGCGTGTACGCGGCATCCGCCGGCAGGCCCACGCCGTCCGGGTTCTCAAGAGTCTTCTGGGCCTGGAACCCGCCCTGGTGCAGCGAAGCACGATTCTTCAGCGTCAGTTTCGTGATCGTGCCGAGGTTGCCGTTCTCCGCGCTGAAGGTCAGCTCCGTGACCTCGTTGCCGTCGACGTCCACGAACACCGGGGCGTCCCACGTGACGTTGTCCGGGTCGGTCGGCGCGATCTCGTGGATCGTCGCCGTGGTGCCGCGGAAGATCTCCGGGCTGGTGAAGGTGTCCCCCGCCCGGAACGTCTCCGTCACCTCGCGCGGTTCCTGCCCGGGCTCCTGGTACGTGTAGTCCACCCGGAACTCCGGGTTGAGAGTGGTGTCGCCCGTGAGTTCCTTCGTCACCTGGAACTTGCCGAAGTTGCGGCCCACGACGTTGCCGCCACCGGAGTGCCGGGTCGTGCTGGACTCCTCGATCGTGCGGGTCTCGCCCTCGATCGTGTATTCGGCTCCGTTGTAGAAGACGCGGTCGCCGTTGTCACGCAGTTCACCGGCGGTCTCGACGTCGACCAGCCACTGCACCTGGTAGAACGAGCCGTCCGTGCCGCGGGTGCAGTCAACGGCTTCGCCCTGGTTCGTCGTGCAGTCACCGGCCGTGTAATCCGATCCCAGTCCCGGTCCGGTCGTGAACGAGGCGGTCAGATCGTCGTCGCTCCACTCCACCCGGTCGTTCGGGACGACACTGTAATCGAGGGATTCGCTGCCCCAGCTGTTGTAGCTGATGGAGCGCGCCTCCAGCACACGCGGGTACCCGCTCTGACGCAGGATGGTGTAGTCGTCCTCGTCCATGACGTCGGTCACGGAGACGTCCTGCCCGATCTCCATCCCCTGCTCACCGGCCGGGACGTTCACCGTCCAGTAGATCCGATCCTCGAGGTTGTCGTACCAGCCGTATTTGCCATCGTGCTGAGACCCGAACTCGCAGTGGTCGTCGCACCAGTTCACGTTGCGATGGAGCACGACCTCGTTCTGGAACTCACCGAAGTCGAACGTGTGCTCGATCGTCTCGATGTTCTCGATCGTCGAGGTCACGTTGATGTAGAAGGAACCGGACACGTCATACGGGTTGTCCTCGATGAACTGCGGGTCCGCAGTGCACGTGATCGTGTCGTTCTGCACGAGGCATTCGCCCGCCGCCTCACCGTCCGGTCCGGCCAGTGCGAAGCGGTCGTTGTGCCCGCTGAGCCCGTCCGGGAGCGCCAGTTCGACCGTGACCGGGTTCTGCGCCTCCCCGTCGATCATCCACTCGACGTTCAGCTGCTGGGTCGTCCCGCTCGCGAATTCCTCAGTCTCGAAGCTGATGTCCGTGAAGACGATCGGGCTGCCGCTACCGGGAGCCTCTCCGGCAGCGGACGCGGCCTGCGGCAGCATCATGGTCGAGCTGAGTGCGACGAGCAGCGTCAGCAGATACGCGGCGAAGCGCGAGAATACGCCCGGCGGCGCTTTGAGGACTCTGGACATGGGTTTCCTTCCGGTGGGTGAGAACGGGATGCGGGATGCGGACTCAGGCGTCGATGCCCGCGACCGGGAGGCTTGGAGATCCCGGCGTGACGCTAGGGAGCCTAGGCATCACGTGCGTGCTTCCTGAGTGCTTCCTGGATAGTCCGGGGTGAATTCACCCCACAATTCACCCTGTCGGCATCCGCAGTGGGCGCAGTGCCTGCGGGCGCGTACTATGCGAATGGGTCTCACCTGCAAGGCGACCCGCATGCCGCACCGCTGCGCATGCCTCTCCCACCACGGACCCGTGCCGCCGCCCCGTGCACCGCTGTGCCACAAGAGGAGCTCTCCGACGATGTACGTCCGTTCGATCGCGCCCGACGTCGTCTCAGCGAACCGTCATCCGGCGTGGAAGCGATTCGACGCGAGCCTGCACGATGCCGATGCGATGCTCGTCCTCCACGCCCCCTCCGGCATGGGTCGAGGCTGGTTCGCGCAGTCCTGGTGCGACGAGCACGGCGGGCGGGTCGTGCACGTACGGGACACCCCGCCCGTCCGCCGGTCCGATGCGTTCACCACGGCCGGCTCGATCTCCGCGGCACTCACGCAGACGGAGGACCCGCCGGAATCAGGGCCGTCCACAGAACCGCGGGTGGCGGCGATCGTCCTCGACTCCCTCGACGTCGACTGGGAAGCGCTGGCAGATCACGACTGGCGCATGGCACTCGCGGCAGACCTCCTCATGAGCGTCGATGACATCGCCGAGGCGGTCGTCGCTCTCGAGCACATGAAACGGGGAGGCAACCGTGAGGACGCTGCCGCCGTACAGGACGACGCAGCCACGCTCGCAGCCCGGGTGCACCGCCACACCGGCGGCTGGCTGGAGCCCACGCTGATCCTCCTGCAGGATCCCGACGCACTCCCCCGCGCCCAGCAGGTGATGCTGCCGTACCTGTCGCACTGGATCATCCGGCTGGACGGTGGGTGGGAGATGGCGAAGGCCGCGTTCCTCGAACCGATCACCGACGCGACGCTGACGGAGTTCTTCCGCGAGGTGCATGGCTCACCGCCCTCCACCGGCACCTTCCTCGATGCAGGGATCCTGGTGCGGGGTGAGGACGGCACCCCCTTCATGCCGGAGCTCGTCCGGTCATGCCTTCGGACTCTCATCCGGCAGAACGACTCCGCGCTCGCGGACGATCTGGTCGCCGCGGCGGTCGATGCGGTGGCGGAGGCGACCGACCTCGTCTCTGCCATCCGGTACGCCGCGTCCCGCAGATACTGGAATGTGCTCGGTGAGCTGCTGCTGGAACGCTGGACGGAGCTCTTCACCGCGGATGCGCGCATCGTGAGACACGTTGTGGAAGCCCTCCCCACAGCATTCATCGACCAGTGGCTGGGCGACTTCTCCGGCGCCGCCGTCCGACTGATCCAGGGGGCGGGACCGGACGGCATGTCCTTCGTCCTCCCCGACGGCAGAGTCAGGTACGACCGGGACAGGCTCGCTCAGACGCTGCACGCACGCACGAAGGACCTCTACCGGAACCCCGGGCCCAAGGCCCTGTCGTTCGGCCTCCTGGAGGTCGGCTACCTGCGGCTCGCCGGGCATGATGCGGAAGCAGCCGCGGCCGCTCGGCGCCTGCTCACCGCGCTGCACAGGGCGGAGTCGAAGCGCCGCATCCATGCGGTGCTGTCCAGCGTGGTCAATCTGCACGCCGGTGTCGCACTGGCGATCGGAGGAGACCCCGTCACCGCACTGTCGAGCTTCCGCGCGGCGTTTCACCGGGTCGAGGGGTCGGATCATCACTTCCTGCTGGCCGACACCACCTCCAAACTCGCGCTAATCACCGCGCTGAACGGTGACCATCACGAGGCGCGCACATGGCTCGCCGAACACGACCGGTGGATCGACGGGGTCGCGTGGGGGCGGACGACGGTGGCGCGCAGCGCCCTGCTGGCACGGGTGAGCGTGGCGCTGGCGGACCTCGACCTCGAGGCGGCGGACGAAGCGCTGCGCGCTCTGCCGCCCACGCCGGACCAGGACGAGACGTGGCAGGTCCACACGTACCTCCTCGCTATGAGGAGCGTGCTGGCCGGGCAGCCGCGGCGGGCGCTGGTCATCACCAGCGGCATGCGGCACCAGCGCCCCCACCCGTCCCGCACCCCTCTGGCCCAGCACGTCTTCGCCATCGCTGAACACGCCGCAGCCGTGTCGAATCCGCTGGGTGCTCCGACCACGGGGCAACCAGCGGATCCACC
The DNA here is from genome assembly GCF_016107685.1 of Brevibacterium yomogidense. Taxonomy (GTDB): domain Bacteria; phylum Actinomycetota; class Actinomycetes; order Actinomycetales; family Brevibacteriaceae; genus Brevibacterium; species Brevibacterium yomogidense. The sequence continues at coordinate 90,246 of NZ_JABASY010000002.1, read as the reverse complement.
CTCCACACCGGAAATACGAGTGTTGGAGTCTTACCGCATGTTCCTCACCGGAGAGGTGGACCGGGCTGCGCGTCTCCTCGGACAGCTGCGGCTCGACGAACTCGGAACACGATGGCTGAACCTGGCCCTGCAGATGCAGATCCTGCTTGATCGACACGACAAGGACGCGATGATCGCGGAACTGATCACCGGGGTCGTCTCCGGGAGGGGCTCGCTCGAGGATCTGGGGCTTCTGCATCAGCACGACCTGCTGTCGTCCACGCATCTGCAGCAGTTGACCCCTGCGCAGCGGTCCCGCCTCCGGACGTTCGCCCCGCGGGTTTCGCAGTGCAGTGCGCGGCCCACGCTCACCCCACGCGAGGCCGAGGTCCTCGACGGTCTGCGACAGGGACTGTCCCGACGCGAGATCGCCGAACGTCAGGTGCGGTCGGAGAACACCGTGCGCTCCCAGATCCGGAGTCTGTACCAGAAGCTCGGCGCGTCCTCGTCGGAGGAGGCGCTGGAGGCCGCGCGGAGGTTCGGATTCTGAGGGTCGGAGCGCCGCCCCGCGTCAGCGCCGTGCCTGCAGGGGGTCGATCTGCCGACCGTCGGCGGTGAAGTTCGCGGGGCTGAGCCACGCTTCGAAGGCAGCGCGCAGCCGCGGCCATTCACTGTCCACGATTGCGTACCACGCGGTGTCGCGGTTCCGCCCCTTGTACACGACGGCCTGCCGGAACGTCCCCTCGTACGTGAACCCGAGCCGTTCAGCGGTCCTGCACGACGGAACGTTGAGGCTGTCGCACTTCCATTCGTAACGCCGGTACCCCAGATCGTCGAAGACGTACCGCATGAGCAGGAACTGCGCCTCGGTCGACATCGGTGTGCGCTGCATGCCGCGGGACAAGACGACGTTCCCGACCTCGATGACACCGTTGACCGGATCGTGACGCATCAGCGCCAGTGTGCCGAAGACCGCGCCGGTGGCGTGGTCGACCACCGCGTAGTGGCGCGGGTCGGCGCTCTGCGCCGCGTCATGCGCCCATGCGCGGTAGGACTCGCGATCGGGGAACGGCCCGTAGGGAAGGTAGGTCCAGTCGCGATCGTCCTGCGCCACCGCGTAGGCGTCGTACAGGCTGTCCGCGTGACGGGCCGGATCGAGGTGTTCGAGTGTGCAGTACCGTCCGGGCAGCGTCTCCGCATCCGGCCGAGGCACCGGGGCCCAACCCGGCACTTCTTCACTCACCGGCTGCCCGTACTCATTCGTCGTCATGGAGTCTCCTTCCCGGGCGCGGCGTCATACGTCACCCAGTCGGTGCGGGTCGCCACCTGGTCGTAGACCGCCTGCGCACGCACATTGTCGTCCTTGGTGATCCACCGCACGACCGATCGACCCTCCGCACCGGCGATGTCGGTGAGCCGGGCAACGAGGGCCCGCGCCGCTCCCCTGCCGCGTGCCGCGGGATCGGTGAAGAGGTCGTCGAGCCAGATGCCGACCGAACCGGTCGACGGGCGTGCAAAGCGCCGGTAATGCCCGATCGCAACGATCCCACCGCCGGACTGAACAACGCGTGCGGATTCGTCACCGAGTTCGGGTTCAACAGCGAGTACGGATTCTGCGACGAGTCCTTGGCATTCGTGGCGCGGGTCGATGAGCCAGCCTCACACGCGCGAGACGATCTCCTCCGACTCCTCCAGTTCATAGAAAGCGCGGTAGGCGCGGAACAGCTCGCGCCACCGGGCCTCGTCGGCAGCGGCGAGCGGTCGGACGACCGTTGACGGGGCAGACGCCATGATGTGGAACCCTTCTGACGGTGGACGATTCTGGCAACGAACGATGACAGCCACGCTAGGAGTATTTCCGGACCGGCGTCTATGCCGGAACCCTCACGACAGGATGGACCAGTATGATGCCCGCATGCGTCATCCGTTCCCGATGGACCTCGTGCTCGACGGCAAGCGACCACCGGGTCGCAGCGCGCGAGAGCACGTGTCGGGACAGCTCGGCGCGGCGATCCTGTCCGGCCAGGCGAGCGCGCACGAACCGCTGCCGTCCAGCCGGGTCCTGGCCTCCGCCCTGGGTGTATCGAGGGGCACCGTCGTGTCCGCTTACGAAGAGCTCGCCGGCGAAGGATACGTCGACGTCATCCCCGGCTCCGGCACGTACGTCACGACAGACCTCCCCAGCCCGCCGCCGAGTTCGCGGGCACGCTCTCTTACTGAGCCAGTCGGCATTGAGACAGGCGGCACTGAGACAGTCGAGACCGAGCCTGCCGACGCCTCCGAACCGGAACGGACGACACGCACCCTCAACCTCTCCCCCGGAAGCCCCGCGGCAGGCCTCCACCGGGATCGCGAGTGGAACTCCGCCTGGCGGAAGGCGGCCCGGCAGGACATGCCCGACCTGCCACCGCCCGCAGCCGGGGATGAGGGGTTCCGTGCCGCCATCGCGGATCATCTGCGGGCGGCGCGCGGAGTGCAGTGCACGGCGGACGACCTCGTCGTGACAGCCGGTGCGAGCGACGGGATCGGACTGCTCGTGCACGCCCTTCGATCTCAGGGAGCGGACGACATCCGGATCGCGACCGAGAACCCGGGGCACCGTGCCTCCCGTGCGGTGATCTCACGCCTCGGAGCGACCCCGATCCCCATCCCCGTGCGGGACGGCGGGATGGACATCGACCGACTGGAGGGCACCTCGGGCCCGTTCGCCGCAGCCCTGGTGACCCCCAGCCACCAGTACCCGCTGGGCGGCAGGCTTCCCGTCGCGTCGCGGCTGGCACTGCTCGACTGGGCGACGACGGCCGGTGCGCTCATCATCGAGGACGACTACGACAGCGAGTTCCGCCACGGTGCGCCCTCTCTGCCCGCGATCGCCTCACTCGACGGCGAAGGACGGGTGGTCCTGCTCGGCACCTTCTCCAAGACGCTCTCCCCGTGGCTGCGCTGCGGTTACCTCCTCATCCCCGACCGCGGCTTCCGCGCACAGGTGCTCGAGGCGCGGACGACCCTGGGGCAGCCCGTCTCCGGGATGGTGCAGACCGCACTGACCGACTTCCTGCGAGCGGGTGGACTGCGGCGGCACCTGGTCCGCGTCGGCCGGGAGTACGCCCACCGGCGCCGCCTCGTCATCGATGCGATGAGCGACCTCCCACCCCAGTTCCGATTGGACGCGCTGGAAGGCGGCCTGCATGCGACGCTGTCCTGGGACGGCGGAGAATCGGACGAGACCGCGGTCGAGGCGCTCGCACGGAGCGGTATCGAGGTGGCCCCACTGAGCTCCTATCATCACGACCCGGCCGCGCCCGTGCGGGACGGCATCGTCTTCGGCTACGGCGCATCCACCGCTCTCGAACTCCGGTCCGCGCTCCGGACAATCCGCGACACGCTCGCGTCGATCCGGGGCTGAGCGGGCACGTGCCGCGCCCCACAGCGGGGTACCCGCGCGCTCTTTTCGGCTTCAGCGGAAACGGAGATTCACGGCGCGCAGGTAGCGCCCCACGATCTCGAGCTCCTCAGGACTGAAATCCTGATGCACGCTGCGCAACGTGCCCTTGATAGCGGTATACGGGTTGTCACCGCCATCGGACGTGAACCGAGCGACGACCTCGGACCTCGGGAGCACCACGACACGGCGCCGATCCCGAGAGTCCGCTCGGCGTTCGATATATCCAGCGCGCTCCAACCGGTCCAGCACGCGCGTGGTGGTGCTGGTGGGGAGCTGCGTGAGTTCGCTCATCTCACCAGCGGTCAGAGGCACATCGCTCCGAGCAATCACGCTGAACGCCTGCCAGTCCACCACGCTCAGACCCATCGAGCGCGCAATTCGCTCGTTGGTCAGCACGGACGAGGCGATGAGCTCTTCCAGCTGCTCGAGGATCTGCGCGGTCGGCACTGCTTTCCTTGACTGCTCCATGGAACACCCCCTACTCTCTCCGTGACGGGACTTTCCCGCAGTGGAGATATCTCGCAGTGGAGACACTGCAAGTGTACGGAAGGAACGACTCACATGGCCGCTGCCGCACACCGCAGACTCGCCATCGGCATCCTGCTATTCGCTACGTTCATGGATCTGCTCGACGTCACGATCGTGCAAGTCGCCCTGCCGGCCATCGCCGCCGATCTCCAGGCGCCGGACATGGCGGTGGAATGGGTGGTGTCCGGATACCTCCTCGCCTTCGCAGTGGCGCTGGTGACCGGCGGCAGACTGGGAGACATTTTCGGGCGAAAGCGCATGTTCCTCCTCGGGGTCGCGGGCTTCACCCTTGCTTCCGGCCTGTGCGCCGGGGCATGGACGATCGAAGTCCTCATCAGCGCGCGGGTCCTGCAGGGGCTCCTCGCCGCCGCAATGGTCCCCCAACTGCTCGCCACCCTGCAGAGTCTTTTCCCTCCCAGGGAACGCGCGCCGTGGTACGGCCTGATCGGAGCCACCACCGGGCTGGCTGCTGTCGCCGGACCCCTGCTCGGCGGTGTACTGGTCGACGCGGACCTGTGGGGACTGAGCTGGCGCACCATCTTCCTGATCAACCTGCCCGTGGGCATCGCCATCGTCATCCTCGCCGCCGCCTTCGTGCCGGAGACGCGGTCGCGACATCCACTGCGAGTCGACCTTCGGGGCGTCCTGCTCCTCAGCGCAGGGCTGCTCTGCCTGATGGTCCCGCTCGTCGAAGGACGCACTCTCGAGTGGCCTGCCTGGCTGCTGCTTCCGGTGGCCACCGGCATCGGACTCCTTTTCGGTTTCATCGCGCACTGCCGCCGGCGCCAAGCGTTCGACAGTTCAGCAGTGCTGCCGTTGAGGCTGTTCCGGAACCGTGGATTCACCGCGGGTGTGATCGCACAGTCCGTCTTCCAGGCTTCCCTGAATGCCTTCACCCTCCCGTTCGTGTTCTACCTGCAGCTGGCACTGGGGCATTCAGCACTCAGCGCCGGCCTGAGTCTCCTCGCATTCAGTCTCGGCTCCATGGTCGCAACCGCAGCAGCAGTTCCCTTGGTGCCGAAGCTCGGCAGACATCTGGTCACGGTCGGAGCCGCGCTCATGGGAACCGGGTTCCTGTGGACTTTCCTGATCGTCAGCGCTGAGGGCCTCTCGTTCACCCCCTGGTCAGCGGCTCTGCCCATGGCCCTTGCCGGAGTCGGACTCTCCGCAGTAGTGATCCCGCTCGTCGATGTGGCACTCGCGACGGTTCCCATCGACGATGCGGGGGCAGCTTCAGGAGTGCTGACGACATTCCAACAGCTGGGCGCCGCCGCCGGGGTCGCCATCTCGATGACGGTGTTCTTCACCGTCGTCGACGGTGACTGGTCGTCGGCAAACGCCCTGGCGGCGCTCAGAAGCTCCGTCGCACTGGCCCTCATCGGGCTGGCCATCGTGGCCGCCACGAGCTTCACCCTCCCAGGCGCCCGGGCTGCCCGCGACCGGCGGCAGTCGGCCGAGCTCACTGCCGACCACGCAGCAGACCCCCGCCGAATCAATCGTCTGCTCACAGCCGGTCCCACTGAGAGCGCTCGCTCTCCCCGTGACAGCCGCGGACTCGAGCGCGAGTAGGGAATCTTGGCCACGGAGCCTGCGTTGTCCTGCCATGAAGTCATTCGGATTCTTGAGCTTCGGCCACTACGGCGCCCCGGCGAGCGGATACTCCGCGAAAGACATGCTCACGCAGGCCATCGACCTGTCCGCTGCAGCGGACGACCTCGGAGTGAACGGCGCGTACTTCCGCGTCCACCACTTCGCGCGGCAGGCAGCCTCACCGTTCCCCCTCTTGTCCGCGATCGCCGCACGCACCCAGAGGATCGAAGTGGGCACAGGGGTCATCGACCTCCGCTACGAGAATCCCTACTACTTCGCGGAAGAGGCCGCGGCACTGGACCTCATCGCGAACAACCGGATCGCGCTGGGCATCTCGCGCGGCTCACCGGAACCGGCACTGCGCGGCTGGGAGACGTTCGGCTACACCGGCTCCACCGATCCGCGCGGCGCGGACATCGCGCGGCGGAAGTTCGACGAGCTGCTCGAAGCGATCTCCGGACGACCCGTGGCACCCGCTGACCCCGCACAGTTCGGACCGGGACAGAAGCTGCCGATCGAACCGCACTCCCCCGGACTCGCCGAGCGTCTGTGGTGGGGCGCAGGGTCCCGCGACACCGCGGTGTGGGCTGCGCAGAAGGGCGTCAACCTCATGAGCTCGACGCTGCTGACCGAGGCGACGGGACAGTCGTTCGGCGACCTCCAGGCGGAGCAGATCGACCTCTACCGGCAGGCGTGGAAGGACGCCGGGCACACGCACACACCCCGCGTGTCCGTCAGCCGCAGCGTCTTCCCCGTGGTCACGCAGCAGGACCAGCAGTTCTACCAGCTGCGGCAGGGCCAGGGCGCGGATCAGGTGGGGGTGATCGACGGTTTCCGCTCGACGTTCGGCCGCACCTACGTGGGAGAACCGGACGAACTCATCGACCAGCTGAAGGACGACGCGGCAGTCATGAGCGCGGACTCCCTCATGCTCACGATCCCCTCCCAGCTGGGAGTCGACTTCAACGCGCACCTGCTCCAGTCGTTCGCGGAGCACGTGGCACCAGCATTGGGCTGGGAGCCGAACACGGAAGGGCCGACGACCGGCTACGAGATCTGACCGGAGGCGTCCTGCCTCACTCGGGGCGGGCAGCCGCCACACGAGCGTCGAGCCCGTCCAGGATGATCTCCAGCCCCGCGCTGAAATCCCGGGCGGGCTCCCCCTCTCCCGGGTCCTCCGCCGCGAGCGCCTCGGACGCGAGCATCGCCGCCACCTGCGGGAAGCGCTCGGCGTCGACAAGAGCGAACAGGGCGGCCCCGTACTCACGCTCGCTCTCGGACTGCGCCTGCCCGGCCTCGCGCCCCTCCTCCAGCTCCTGCTGCAGCAGTGCGGACTGGCGCACGAACCCGCTCAGCAGGGTGAGCGCAGTGAGCTTCTCGTCCCAGCTGAGACCCGTCGACACCAGCTGCTCGAAGCCCCGGTCCAACCACGCGATCTGATGCGGCCCAGACGGCGCACGGTTGATGGGCACCTGCGGAACCCACGGCCGCTTCCGGTAGAGAGACCAGAGGTCGACCGCCCACTGCCGCAGCCCTTCGCGCCACCCAGTGGCACTATCCGAAGCGGGCTCCCCGAGTTCGCTCGCCGCATCCATCATGAGCTGCAGCAGCTCGTGCTTCGTGCCGACATGGCGATAGAGCGACATCGCCGTCACATTCAGCTCTTCCGCGACCCGGGGAAGCGTCGCGGCCTCCAACCCTCCGGCGTCGGCCAGTCGCACCGCAGCACTCACGACCGTCTCCACATCCAGAGTGGAACGCCGCCCTCTCTGCTGAGGCGGACTGGGGAGCCGCCATAGGCGGCGGAAGAAGTCGGGAACCACGATGTCACTCATGCGATCGACCCTCTGATGACCATGGCTCAACTCTACAGACCATAAACTTTACGCCATATAGTTTATGTGCCAACATTGAGCGCATGACCTCACGCACCGCCCCGAACACGACCACCCTCAGCACTCGTGTGCACGACGTCGACGCGCTCCGCGGATTCGCTCTCCTGGGGATCCTCGCCGTCAACATCACGTTCATGGCGTCCGCCTACCCCGGCAACCTCGTCGATGACCCCTCGTTCGCCTCCCCGCTGGATGACGCGGCCCGCTTCATGGTCGCCGCCCTCTTCTCGATGAAGTTCTATCTGCTCTTCTCATTCCTGTTCGGGTACAGCTTCGTCCTGCAGATGGACGCCGCCGAACGCGCGGGCACCGCGTTCGTCCCGCGCATGCTGCGCCGAGCGGTAGGGCTGTTCGTGCTGGGTGCCGCGCACATCGCCCTGCTGTACTCCGGAGACGTCCTCACCACCTACGCGGTGGTGTGCCTCGTCCTCCTGGCGATGCACCGCGTCCGGGACACGACGGCGATGCGCACGGCCGGCGCGATCTACGCCGTCGTCGTGACCTCACTCCTGGTGAGCGCACTCTTCCTCGACAGCTCCGCCTTCACGCCCGGCCACAGCGAAGCGCTGTCATCCGCAGCCGCGCAGACACAGGCCATGCTCGGATCACCCGCGGACATCATCAGCCAGCACATCAGCGGCCTGGGCCTCCTCGTCCTCCAGGCCGCATCACTCCAGGGGCCCACCGCCCTGGCCATGTTCCTGCTGGGAATGGTCGCCGCCCGTCGTCGCCTGTTCGTGAACATCGACGGACACGAGCCGGCACTGCGGACGATCCAGCGGATCGGGTTCCCCATCGGCCTGGGCGGCGGGATCGCCTATGCCGCGATGGGAGCGGACACCAACACGTGGGCGACCACGATCAGCGTCGTCACCGCTCCCCTCCTGACCGCGGCGTACGTGGCGACCCTGCTGCGCATCATGCACTCACCGAAGACGGCGTGGGTGCGCACCGCCCTGGCTCCGGTCGGACGCGTCGCCCTCACGAACTACCTGGCGCAGTCGGCCGTCGGACTGCTCCTGTTCACCGGAGTGGGCCTGGGGCTCGCAGGCCAGGTGTCTCCCCCGCTGCTGCTCGCGCTCACCGTCGTCGTCTTCGCCGCTCAGGCTGCGGTGAGCGCATGGTGGCTGAAGAGCCACCGGTACGGCCCGGCCGAATACGCCCTGCGCTGGTTCACCACGTGGCGCCGCCCCGGACACTGACCATGAGCAGCCCCGCCAACCCACGCGACTCCCGCCCCAACCTCGCCCCGTCGCCTCGCAGTCCCACGGGGACGCCGCACCATTTTGACTCGTGCGAGGGCCAGGAGGAGAAGATGACCCGCAAGCTGCGGCATCGCGACCAACGCTCGCATCATAGGGATGAGCCCTAAGGCACCCGTGCGGAACGCGACAATCTGACTCATACGGAGACGTCCGCCACCTGAGACTCACATTGTGAAAATCGGACCGTGTAGGTTTCTGAACGGCACTGCACCTTCGAACACAGTCGGTCAACGTTGACCGATCGCCAAGAACAGGACCTCCCTTGTCGGACCAGATCTTCATCTACATCGCGCTCGGGCTGTACTTCGCGGCCATGCTCCTGATCGGCTACCTGGCCTATCGGAAGACCAGTGGACACGAAGGCTACATGCTCGGCGGCCGCGACCTGCCGCCGTGGGTGGCGGCGCTGAGCGCCGGAGCCTCCGACATGTCCGGTTGGCTCATCATGGGACTCCCCGGCGCCATCTACGTGTCCGGCCTCATCGAAGGCTGGATCGCGGTCGGACTGACCCTGGGCGCCTACTTCAACTGGCTCATCGTCGCACCGCGGCTGCGCGCCTACACGGAGGTGTCGAGGAATTCGATCACCGTGCCCAGCTTCTTCGAGAACCGCCTGCGCGACAACACGCGCCTGCTGCGGATCGTCTCGAGCGTCATCATCCTCGTCTTCTTCACCCTCTACATCTCGTCCGGCATGGTCGCGGGCGGTGTCTTCTTCGAGAGCTCGTTCAACGGCGACTACCTCGTCGGCATGATCCTCGTGACCGTCGTGACGCTGGGCTACACGCTGTTCGGCGGCTTCCTGGGAGCGTCGCTCACCGACGTGGTGCAGGGGCTCATGATGGTCGTCGCACTCATCGTCGTCCCCGTCACTGCGGTGATCGCCGTCGGCGGCTGGGGTGAAGCGGTCACCCTCATCACCCAGCTGGGACCCGACCACTTCGACGTGCTGGGCGGCACCGGCCTCACCTCCGTCACCGTGATCGGCGTGCTGTCCGGCCTGGCGTGGGGTCTGGGCTACTTCGGGCAGCCCCACGTCGTCGTGCGCTTCATGGCGCTGCGGAAGCCGCAGGAAGCTGCCAGCGCCCGCCGAATCGGTGTCACGTGGCAGATCCTGTCCCTCACGGGCGCCGTGTTCGCCGGTCTCATCGGCATCGCGTACATCGAGCAGCGCGGCATCGACCTCGGAGACCCCGAGGCGGTCGTCCTCCTCATGTCTCAGGCACTCCTCCACCCGCTCATCGCAGGACTGGTGCTGGCCGCCGTGCTCGCCGCGATCATGAGCACCTTCTCCAGCCAGCTCATCGTCTGCTCGTCCGCGCTGGTCGAGGACATCTACAAGGTGCTGAAGAAGACGCCGCCGGCGGAGAAGACGCTCGTCATGCTGGGCCGCGCCTGCGTCCTCATCGTCGCGTTCGTCGCCGCGGTGCTCGCTGTGAACCCGAACGACACGATCCTCGGCCTGGTGAGCTTCGCGTGGGCGGGCTTCGGCGCCTCGTTCGGCCCGATCATCCTGCTGAGCCTCTTCTGGCGGAAGCTCACGAACTGGGGTGCGCTGGCCGCGATGGTCGTGGGTGCCGTCACCGTGTTCAGCTGGAGTGCGGCCGAAGGCGGTCTGTTCGACCTGTACGAGCTGCTGCCCGGCTTCGTCTTCGCCCTCCTCACCGCCGTGATCGTGAGCCTCGCGACCTACAAGCGCGACGAGGGGATCGAAGAGGAGTTCACCGCGGCCGTCGCGATGGTCAAGACACCCGCTTGAGCAGTCGCAGCGCCGCCAGGTCCGCCCCGGAGGACTGATTCACGAGCACCGTCACCGCTGTTCCGGCATCCGGCCGGAACGCAGCAATGGTGCGGAATCCCCCGGTGCCCCCGTTGTGCCACAGCACCTGCTTCCCCGCCCGGTGCCAGCCCAGCCCCATGCTGCCGGGCCCACCGGGTGGGGTGCGGCGCGTGACCCGGATCGCCTGCTCCAGCGGGGTCCCCGACGGGTCGAGCTGCGCCCGCAGGAACGTGAGCAGGTCCGCGGCCGTCGACCTCAGCGCGCCCGCCCCGGGCAACCCCTCCAGCGGCCAGGCGTCCGCGGTCTTCTTCCGGCTGCGGTGGCCCTGCGCGGACCGGGACTGCTGTGCGGCGCTGCGATGTGTCCCCGTCACCGTGTCGAGGAGTCCCAGCGGCAGACAGACCCTGTCCGCGATCGCGTCCCCGTAGTCCTGCCCCAGCGCGTGCGCGAGCGCGTGCCCCAAGACGCCGTAGCCGAAGTTCGAGTACTGCACCCCGCCGGTCCCCGGCTTCCGCCGCAGCCGCGTGGCCGCCAGTGCCGCCAGCAGGTCGTCGCCTGTGAAGTCGCCGTAGGGGTCCGTGCCGTGCCGCAGATAGGCCACGTTGTCGCGCAGCCCGAACGGAACGGGAGACCGCACCAGGCCCGAGGTGTGGGTCGCCAGATGCTGCAGGGTGACCTCGACTCCGTTCCGGCTGGGGACCTCGGCGACGGTGGGCAGCAGTGCGCGGACGGGAGTTCGCAGCTCCCAGTCGCCCCGCACGATCCCGTCGGCCAGCAGCAGGGCGGTGAACACCTTGGTGATCGACCCGATCTCCACGAGGGTGTGCGCATCCAGCGGTGCGGGGCTGCCGCTGTCCCCCACGGCGGCGGTGACGGTCTCACCTGCGCGGAGCCCGCCCACGATCACCCCGCGGCGCCGCGCGCCGATCCGACGTGCCGTCTGCCGCACGGAGTCCTCGAGCGATCGCGGTGCAACCATGGGTCGACAGTACCGCGCACGGCACTCGCGGGCAGTTGTACGACTTTCGGTCGCCGCCTCCCCCGACTGACCCTTCGGCCGGTATACGCTGTGTCTCCAGTCAGCCGTTCCGACCGTCCCAGACGGCATGCCGGACCGACGATCCCCGCCGCCAACTCCAGCAGGTGACCATGTCCTCCACGCAGTCCGCATCGCCGCAGTCCGGGTCGGCCGAATCGTTCGTCGTGAGCCGCGTCGTGCAGCTCGCGGTCGTCGCGGCGCTGGGCGGGTTCCTCTTCGGGTTCGACACCGCCGTCATCAACGGTGCGGTCGATGCGATGACGACGGAGTGGGCGACCCCGTCGCTGCTCACCGGCTTCATCGTGTCGTCCGCGCTGCTGGGCTGCATGGCGGGTGCCGCGCTGGCCGGCCGCGTGTCCGCGCGGATCGGTCGGGTCCGCGTCATGCTGCTCGCCGCCGTGCTCTTCACCCTGTCGTCGGTCGGGTCCGCCCTGGCGTTCGGGCCGACGGACATGATCATCTGGCGCGTGATCGGCGGCCTGGGCGTGGGTGCGGCCTCCGTGATCGCCCCGGCGTACATCGCGGAGATCTCCCCCGCCTCCGTCCGCGGCCGGTTGGGGTCGCTGCAGCAGCTGGCGATCGTGCTGGGCATCTTCGCGGCCCTCATGTCGGATGCCGCACTCGCCGGGATGGCGGGCGGTGCTGCGGAGGAGCTGTGGTTCGGGCTGCCCGCGTGGCGGTGGATGTTCATGACCGAGGTCGTCCCTGCCGTCGTCTACGGCGTCCTCGCCCTCACGATCCCGGAGTCGCCCCGCTACCTGGTGCAGCAGGGCCGTGAGGAGGAGGCGACCCGCGTGCTGTCGGAGATCTTCGTCGACGGCGTGGCGGTGCGGGTGCAGGAGATCCGCCGGACCGTCGTCGCGGACCGCACCCCCAGCTTCCGCGACATCGTCACCCCGTCGGGGAAGAATCTCCTGCCGATCGTCTGGGTGGGCATCGTGCTGTCCGTGTTCCAGCAGTTCGTCGGCATCAACGTGATCTTCTACTACTCGACGACGCTGTGGCGGTCGGTGGGCTTCACGGAGTCGGATGCGCTCACGATCACCGTCATCACGTCGGTCACCAACATCGTCGTCACGGTGCTGGCGATCGCGCTCATCGACCGGATCGGCAGGCGGAAGCTCCTGACGATCGGGTCCGCCGGCATGACGGTGTCGCTGGGTCTCATGACGGCGGCGTTCTCGATCGGACGTGACCCGGCCGTCGTCGACACGGTCGCGCTGCTGGCCGGCTGGGACATCACCGCGCTCATCTCCGCCAACGCGTTCGTCGTGTTCTTCGGGATGAGCTGGGGCCCCGGCGTGTGGGTGTTGCTGGGCGAGATGTTCAACAACCGCATCCGCGCGATCGCCCTGGGTGTCGCCGCGGCCGCGCAGTGGCTGGCGAACTTCCTCATCTCCACGACCTTCCCGGCGATGGCGGAGGTCGGCCTCTGGTTCGCGTACGGCTTCTACACCCTCGCCGCGTTCGCGTCGTTCCTGTTCGTGCTGAAGTTCGTGCAGGAGACGAACGGGGTGGAGCTCGAAGACATGCGATGAGAGACGCGCGGTGCAAGCCCCATGCGGCACAATCGAGGCATGACTTCCGTGTTCCTCTCCACAGATCCGCGGGCTGATGCCCTCCTCACCCACGATCGCTTCGCCCTGCTCGTCGGGATGCTGCTGGACCAGCAGGTGACGATGGAGTCCGCGTTCGCGGGTCCCCAGAAGCTCGTCGACCGGCTGGAGGAGTTCACTCCGGCGTCCGTCGCTGCGATGAACCCGGATGCGTTCCTCGAGGCCTTCCGCGAGCCGCCGGCGGTGCACCGCTTTCCCGGCTCCATGGCCGCCCGCGTCCAGTCCCTGGCTCAGATGATCGTCGACGACTACGACGGGTCCGCCGAGGCGATCTGGACCACGCCCACCGCAGACGGTTCTGCTCCGACGGGTCCTCAGATCCTGCGCCGGCTGAAGGCGCTGCCGGGCTTCGGCGATCAGAAGTCGAAGATCTTCCTCGCACTGTTGGGCAAGCAGTTCGGTCTGGCGGCCGAAGGATGGCGGGAAGCTGCCGGCGATTACGGGCCGGATGACGCCTTCCGGTCCATTGCAGACGTCGTGGACGACGACTCCCTGCAGCGCGTGCGGGAGACGAAGAAGGCGATGAAGGCTGCCGCGAAGGCGGCGAAGGCGGCGAGCTCCGCACAGACGAGCTGACCGCTGCCCCACAGCTCGAACCGCACTCGCGTCACCTGGCATCACCCCTCACCGCTGACAAGGCGGCTTGGTCTTTGTTAGGTTGGACGCAGACCAGTCGACCTGATCCGATTCGGTATCGATGCCGAAGTGAGGACGAGTGATCATGCGCCAGCCGACATCTCTTCGCCACCTTCGCACACGCCCCGCAGCGCTGCTTGCCGCTGGCGGCGCACTGGCCCTGGGTCTCAGCGCATGCGGCGGTGCGGATGACGGTGGTGACTCCGCCAACACCGACAACGGCGAGGCCGGCAGAGCCTCCGACGCAGAGACCGCAGACGGTGACGCTCTCGCGACCGCAGAGCTGATGGATCCGGACGGCGGCACGATGGGCACCGTCACGTTGACGCAGACGGACGGAGGCATCGAGTTCGCCGTCGATGCCGAGGGGATGGAGCCCGGCATGTACGGGTTCCACGTGCATGAGATCGGTGAGTGCGAACCGGACAGCGCTGCGCCGGACGACCCGGAGGACACCGGGGACTTCATGTCCGCGGGCAGCCACATCCCCGGGGAGGACGACGCGGACCACCCTGATCACGCGGGTGACCTGCCCACACTGCTGGTCAACGATGACGGCACGGGGACCATGACCGTGGTGACCGATCGCCTCACGGAGCCCGAGCTGCTGGATGATGACGGAGCCGCCGTCATGGTCCACAGCGACCCGGACAACTTCGGCAACGTCCCCGAACGCTACGCGGAAGACGGCCCGGACGAGGACACGCTGTCCGCCGGGGACGCGGGCGACCGCATGGCCTGCGGTGTGATCGAGGGCTGAGCTGGCACCAAGGACCGTCGACAGCTGATCCGCTGGGCAAAGCCCGACGGACTCAAGCTCAACTCTGCGAGCGAGCGTACTCGGGCCCCGCCCCGCACCGGGGATGGGCTACAGTCGGAATCGTTACGCATACACGCGGGAGCTCGGAAGGCCGGGCTGAGAGGGCGCACACCGTCGCCGACCGCATGAACCTGTCCGGGTAATGCCGGCGAAGGGACACGACGATGCTCAGCACCGCCGTCACGGCGCTCATCCTTGCCATCACTCTTGCAAGCTTCTTCCTCGTGGGGCTGCGCACCGGCGCGGACCGTTCCGTCGAGGAGTTCGCGGTCGCCCGCGGCACCCAGTCCGGTACGGCGCTGGGGCTGTCGTTCTTCGCGTCCGGGGTGGGCTCCTGGATCCTGTTCTCCGCGCCCGAGGTCGGTGCCGCCGGTGGGATCGCCGCCGCCGTGGGCTACGGGCTGGGTGTCGTGCTGCCGCTCGTGGGGCTGCTCCTGGTGGGCGGTCGGCTGCGCATCCTGCTGCCCGAAGGCTACGATCTCGCCCAGTTCGTCCGGCTCCGGTTCGGAACCGCCATGCAGGGCTATGTCCTCGTCATCTCGATGCTGTTCATGTTCACGGCGCTGGCGGCGGAGCTCACCGCGGTGAGCAGCGTGCTGGGCCGGATCTCCGACCTGGACCCCCGCATCGGCATCGTCGCGGTCGCGGCGGTCACCGCCTGCTACACGGCGGTGGGCGGCCTGCGCGCGTCGATCGGCACGGACCGCTGGCAGTCGTGGCTGCTCTTCGCCCTGGTCGTCGTGATCGGCGGCTGGCTGGCGCTGCGCGGGCTGGGTCTGCTGGACACCGGTTCCGGCCCGCTCCCCACCACCGCCGCCGAGGCCGCAGCCGCCCCCGCCGCCCCGCCCGCCTCCGCTTTCCTCGCCGTCGACTGGTCCGGTGTCGAGGCCGGTGTCACCGTCGCGATCGCGGTGACCGCGACGACGCTGTTCCACAACGGCTACTGGCAGCGGGTGTGGGCGGCCCGTGACCTCGCGGCGCTGCGCCGGGGTGCGGTGCTGGGGTCGCTCACCCGTTTCCCCGTCGTGCTGGCCGCCGGCCTCGTCGGTGTCGTCGCGGCGGTCCACGGTCTGGACCCGGGCACTCCCCCGGCGCCGTTCTTCGCGCTCGTCGCGGGTGGCCCCACGTGGCTGCTCATCGCGATCCTCGTCCTCACTCTCACGCTCATCGCCTCCACCGCGGACACCCTGCAGAACGGCATTGCCGCCGCGGTCGCCGTGCGCGCACCCCGGCTGGGGATCACGGGTGCCCGCGTCCTCACGGTGATCGCCACGCTCATCCCCACGGCGATCGCGTTCCAGGGGTTCTCCGTGCTGCGGCTCTTCCTCATCGCGGATCTGTTCTGTGCGGCGACCCTCCTGCCGGTGCTCCTGGGACTGTGGTCGCGCACGACTCCCCGCGCGGCGATCGTCGGTGCCGCGGCCGGGCTCGTGTCCGCTGCGGGCTACGGGCTGGTGGTCACGGGCTTCGCCACCGCCGAAGCGCTGGCCGTCACCACGTTCGCGGAAGGTCTCACGCTCGGTCCGTTCGCCGCCGCGCTCCTGGGCTCCGCGATCGTCACCGTCGTAATGAGCTTCGTCACGAAGCAGACCGGCCACCACCTCACTGCGGGACCCGTTCCGCACTCGCCCAGTCCTGCCCCTGCCGGTCGTGTGGCCACCCGCAACGCGCCGCCGCGTCCGGCCCCGTCCCACCACCCACAACTCGACCCGTCGGACCAGGAGAGGACCTCATGACGACCGCCTCCACAGCCCCTCCTCGTGACCCGGCCGCATTCTCCCTACTGGATGCGGACATCCTTGCGTTCATCGAGGCGGACGACCCGGACCCGGGAGCCTTCGACGCGCTGGCACTGCGGCTGTTCACTCACCAGTTCGAGTCGAATCCGGCCTACCGCCGCTACTGCCTCGCCCGCAAGGCCACCCCGGGCCGAGTGAGGCACTGGACGGGTATCCCGGCGGTGCCGCTCACCGCGTTCAAGCAGCTCACGCTGGCGACCTTCCCGCCCGAGGATGCCCAGGCCGTCTTCATGACGTCCGGCAGCACGGACCCGTCGACACGCGGCCGGAACCATCACCCGCACCTGTCGCTGTACGACGCGTCGCTCATCCGCTCCTTCCGCGATCAGTTCCTGCCTCAGACGACTGGTCCACAGCCCACCGATTCACAGTCGCCCGTCCCACAGACGACTCACGCGGCCGCCGACACGGGCAGCATCCGCCTCCTCGTCCTCAACCCACCCCGCGCCCAGGCGCCGCATTCGTCGATCGCCCACTTCTTCTCCACACTCGTCGAGCAGTTCGGCACACCTGACAGCCGCCACCTGGTCCACGACGGCACTCTGGACGTCGCTGCCGCGATCAGTGCGTGCGCAGACGCAGAAGCACGCAACGAACCGCTCGCGATCCTGGGCACGTCGTTCTCCTTCGTGCACCTGCTCGACGCGATGGCCGCCGCAGACCGCTCCTTCCGCCTGCCCCCAGGTTCCCGGGTCCTGGACACCGGAGGGTTCAAGGGGAAGTCACGCGACGTGTCGGCCACCGAACTCCGCCACGACCTCTCCCAGCGACTGGGAGTCCCCGCCCATCTGTGCCGGAACTACTACGGCATGACGGAGATCAGCACCCAGTACTACGACCGTGCGCCGCTGGTGGCTTCCCCGACAGCCCCCACAGCTGGAGGAATCTCCCAACCTGGAGACCACACAGAGGACGGAGCCCTCACGCCCGGCGAGCGCGCGAAGGTCGTGCCGCACTGGGCCCGACTGGTGGTCGTCGATCCCCTCAGCCGCCAGCCGGTCCCCCACGGCGAGCCCGGTCTGCTGATGCACATGGACCTGGCGAACATCGGGTCGTGCATGGCGGTGCTGTCCGACGACCTCGGGTGGGCCATCGGACCAGAGCCCGGCTCCACCGCCCTGGGTACAGCAGACGTCGTGCTGCGAGGGCGAGCCGCCGGCACGGAGGCACGCGGCTGCTCCCTGGCGCTCGACGAGATCTTGAGCGCGAATCGCACCTCCACTTCCGCCGAGGACCGCCGATGACGCTCGACGTCTCCTTCCTCCCCCAGCTCACGGAAACCGAACACTCCGCGCTCACCTGGGAGGAGTTCACGGTCCGCGACGTGGCTCTGCGCGCCCCGGTCGCGACACCGGACCTCGTCACGACCCTCACCACTCGGCTGCGGGACGCCCATCGCATACACCTCGCCGACCGGCCCGTCATGAACATCATCGACACGCTGGGTCGCGTCCAGACCCTGTGGGCCGATCCGGCCTACCCGTTGCGCCGCACCGCCGAGGACCTCCTGCCCCGCCTCACCGGCTACGCCTCGCTGCACGTGCGCCGCACACTGCGCGACTATCTCGCCACGTTCCGCCGCGACCGGCTGCTGCGGTTCCTCGCGCAGGACTTCCCGGACCCGGGCGTACTCGACGGGTTCCGCCCGTCGCCTGCCGGTGGCAGGCGCCGAGCCCGCGGGCCCGCCGTCCTCACCCAGATCTTCGCCGGCAACGTACCCGGTCTGCCCGCGTGGGATCTGGTGTGCGCGCTGCTCGTGAAATCCGCGACGCTGGGCAAGCCCGCCTCCGGGGAGCCGCTGTTCGCCTCCCTCTTCGCCCGCTCCCTCGCCGAGGTCGACGCCGGCCTCGCCTCCTGCCTCGCCGTCCTGCCGTGGGCCGGTGGAGACACCGCGGTGGAGGCGGCGGCGTTCGTGGGATCGGACGCCGTCGTCGCCACCGGTTCACGCCTGGCGCTCGCCGATCTGCGCACCCGCGTGCCCGAAGGTGTGCGCCTCATCGAACACGGTGCGACCGTGAGTGTTGCCGTCATCGCCACCGAGGCCCTGGGCACCGATCGCTACGGCGAGACCGCCCGCAGGCTCGCCCGGGACGTCGCCCACTACGACCAGCAGGCGTGCCTCTCCCCGCACGTCGTCTACATCGAGACGACTCCCCCACGCTCGGGTGTCTCCATCGAGGTGTTCGCCGCGGCTGTGGCGACGGAGCTCGCCGCGATCGAACGCCGCAGCCCGCGTGCGCGGTTCACCCTCGAGGAAGCCGCTGCCTGGGCGAATGCACGCGAAGCCGCCGAACTCGCCACCTGGGACGACGACACCCGCTCGCTCCTCACTGCGGGGGACGGTTCCCCGTGGGCGGTCACCGTCGAACCCCTCGACACACCGTTCGAAGCGTCCCCGCTGGGACGTTTCGTGCGGATCGTGCCGGTGACCGGGGCCTCGGCGATCGAAGGGTGCCTTGCGGGGGTGAGGCGGTTCGTGCAGTCCGCGGGGCTGGCCTGTGCGCCGGCGCGGGCGGAGGAGTTCGCGGACGTGCTGGCGGCTTCCGGCGTGGACCGGGTCGCCGCGCTGGGACGGATGGGGGCGCCGGCTCCCGGATGGCACCACGACGGGCGGGGCAGCCTGGGCGACCTCGTCACGTGGACGGACCTCGAACCGTCGGTGGACGCGGACCTCGACCTGTACGACCCGGACGACCGATCCGGTGGCTGACGCAGACGGTGCGCTCACAGATACGAGCCGGTGGCCGATGAAAGGAGGCGTCATGCTGGGGACCAGTCGCATGCTGGAGGGGCGGACCGCGCTCGTGACGGGGTCGGGCCGAGGGATCGGAGCGGCGATCGCGCGCGGACTCGCCCAGCACGGAGCGGATGTCGCGGTGAACTATGTGCGGGACGCGACGTCTGCGGAGCGTGTCGTCGCGGACGTCGAAGCGGCAGGTGGGCGCGGGGTGGCGATTGCGGCGGACGTGACGGATCAGGAGGCGGCGCGGCGGCTCGTCGAGGAGGCCCGTGACCGGCTGGGGCCGCTCGACATAGTCGTGCACAATGCGCTGGCCGGATTCGCGTTCGACCCGCGGAACCGGAAGACCGTGTGGGATCTGACCGCAGACGACTACGCGTCACAGGTGAATGCCGCGGTCGGGGCCGCACACACGGTGACACAGGCGGCCCTGCCGGACCTGCAGGCGCACGGACGCGGCCGGATCGTGTCCGTGCTGTCCGACCTCATCGAGCGTCCGGGTGTCCCGTACCCGGAGTACGTGACCGCGAAATCGGCGCTGCTGGGGTGGTCGCGGTCGATGGCAGCGGAGCTCGGCCAGGTGGGTGTGACCGTCAACTGCGTGGCACCGGGCCTCGTGCCGTCGACCGGCGCCGCCGCCGGGACGGACGATCACCTGCGCGACTCGCTCGAGGCTGCGACACCCCTGCGCAGGCTCGCGGAGCCCGAGGACGTCGCCGGAGCCGTCCTCGCGTTCGCCTCCGACTGGCTGGGCTTCGTCACTGGCGCATGTCTGTTCGTCGACGGCGGCCTCGTCATGCGGTGAAAGACTCGTGAGGACACGGAATGAGGTCCGTCGCGTCAGAACTACGCGGGACGGGCTACTCCCTCTCCACCGGCAGCCACAGCTGCCCGCTCCCCCGCGACCAGTCGTCATCAGCCGGCCGCGATCGCAGGATCTCCGGGCCCGGTGACCAGCGGTAGGGGTTCGCGGGGAACCATTCGGTGGCGGCATCCGCCCACATCCGCTGGAGCACCTCCGGAAACGGCCCTTCCGTGTCGAACACGACCCAGGTCCCGGCAGGAACATCAAGCTGGGCGAACCCGTCCGGAGCCTCCGCTGTGGTGACGACTCCCAGCCAGTAGTCCAGCATGCTGCCATCTGCACGGTCCGCATCGATACTCACGGTCGCTGACACCACTCCGGTCGGCTCAACACTGGTCGGCTCGACAGCGAAGGGGTCGTCGCCGCCCGACTCTTGGCCGGACAGTTCCTTCAGTTCGGCCATGCGCGCGGGGTCCAGGCTCCTCGTGAACTCTTCGATCGCAGCGTTCGGCCCCTCATGGACCAGTGGCACTCGCTCCGTGAACCCGACGATCCGGAATGCTTCTTTCTCCACTATGCGATGACGCATCTCTGTGCTCCCTTCCACCCGAAGGTGGAATCTCAGTTTCGGCTGTGAACGGAGCACCGCTCCCGGGCGTCTGGCCTGGGTGGGCGTGAGACCGTGCAGCTGGCGGAATGCGCGGGTGAAGGCTTCGGCAGATCCGTATCCGTAGCGGACCGCCGTCTCCAGGACTCCCGCCCCGCCGAGCAGCTCTGCCGTCGCAGCAGTCAATCGCCTGCGCCGCACGTACTCCGACACCGGCATCCCCGCGAGCGTCGCGAACATCCGTCGGAAGTGATATTCCGAGGTCATCGCCACACGCGCGAGGTCCGCGACATCGACGGGACCCGTGAGGTCCGCGTCGATCGCTTCGATGGCGTCATTCCACTGCCGCATCGTCTCGCCTCCGTTCACGTTCCTCACGCTACGAGTTCGCGTACCCTCCGCACCCGATGATCCATGCCCGCTTCCATCATGGTGCAGCCACGACCGAGGCCAGCCCGACTTGATCGGGCCGGCCGGCTCGCGGCCCGGTCCTTCGCAGCAACCGACGGGGTTGACGACCGGGGTGCCGCAGACAGAGGAGCGCCCCACCACTCAGCAGTGATGGGGCGCTCCTCTGGTCAGGTCGGCTGATCAGTCGGTCGCGTTCTTCCACGCGTCCTTGACCTCTTCGCCGGCCTGCTTGGCCTTCGCCGACGTCTGGTCGGCCTTGCCTTCAGCCTTGAGGTCGCTGTCGTTCTTCGCGTCGGCAGTGCCTTCCTTGGCCTTGCCCTTGAGTTCTTCCGCCTTGTTGCTGATCTTGTCTCCGAGTCCCATGAGGGTGTCTCCTTTCGATCAGGTGAGCAGAGCTGCTCACTCAGTGTTCACACTGGTGGGGGGCAGGCGATGTGCTCGCGTGTACGGGTCACGCGGCTGCGCGGCTGCGACCGGTGATGAGCCCCCACACGATGAGGACGATCAGCGAGCCGCCGATCGCGCACAGCCATGTCGAGATCGAGAAGAACTCGTTCATGTCCGCACCGAACAGCATGCCGCCCAGCCATCCGCCCAGGAACGCGCCGATGACACCGAGCACGAGGGTGCCGAGCCAGCCGCCGCCCTGCTTGCCCGGGAGAATGAGCTTGGCGATCGCGCCTGCGATGAGGCCGAGCACGAGGAATGCGATGAAACCCATATGGGACACCTTCTTTCTGTCGGCGTTGTGAAAACCACGCTAACACCACAAGGCAGATTGTGGTGGGAATTGTTGCATCAGTGCACGACAGCGCGTCGATTCCCCGGTCACGACGGGCCTTACGCCCCCGGTCATGACGGGCCTCTTGCGACACCTGGTCACGATGGGCCCTTACGATTCCCCGGTCACCTCGACGTCTGCCGCCACGTCCACGGGGGCGCCTGCTTCGAGCGTGCGGGAGACGGTGCAGTGGGTGTCGTGGGCGACGTGCAGCAGCTTCTCGACATACGCCTGCGGGTCCTGCTTCCGCTTCCAGCCTGAGACGGCGATGTCGAAATCCAGGCTGAGGTTCTCCAGCCGGGTGGCGAGCGCGTCGTCCTTGAGCTTGTCCGCGGTGACCGCGATGTCGAACCGCTCCGGCTCCGCCGCGCGGGTGAGCGGTTTGTCGATGCTCACCGCCATGCATCCGGCTAGTCCCGCCAGCAGCATGTCGACGGGGTCGACGAGCCCCTCACCACGGCCGAAGTCCAGCTCGACGCCGTCTCTTGTCGTCACCCGGTACCGCTCGAACCCGGTGCGCGTGACGGACACACCGCGCTGTTCCGCAACGTGCTCGGCTCCTGCCTCACCACGCTCGGTGCCCGCCTTACCGTCCGCACGCCCTGTTGCTCCGTCGTTGTTCCGCACTGAGTCGTCCATGCGCCCACACTAATCCTCGCCGGACCGTCCGCACGTCCCGTGACGGCAGCTGCGGCTGCGGTGAAAGTCGTGTGTAAGTGCCTCCTGGGACGGTGTCGTCGTCCCGACAGGGACAGGCCGTTCACAGTCGAACGGCCGCAGTCAGCAGAGACCATGCGAACGGAAGCACATGAACCTCCACACCGCGAACACCATCCACACGCCTGACACCGCCACCACCACCGCCACCACTGGTTCGGCGACTCTCACCGGCCCGGTCACTCCCACGGACACCACGTCCACCGACACCACCCACCGCCCGCTCCCCCAGCGCATCCCGATCCACCACCCGGGCGACCCGAGCTACGAAGACGCCCGCTGCCTGTGGAACACCGCGGTCGATCTCGAGCCGGCGGCGGTCGCAGAACCGTCCACTCCGCTGCAGGTGTCAGAGATCGTCACGGCCGCCCGCCGCCAGGGACTGCGCGTCGCCCCCGTCAGCACCGGGCACAACGCGGGGCCGCTCACGCAGCATGACCTTTCGGACACGATCCTCGTGAAGCTGTCCGGTCTCACGGATGTGCACATCGATCCGTCGACCGCGACGGCCCGGGTGCAGGGCGGCGCCCTGTGGGGCGACGTCGTGGAGGCCGCGGGCCAGCACGGGCTGGCGTGCCTGCACGGGTCGTCCCCGGATGTGGGGGTGGGCGGCTACCTGCTGGGCGGCGGCATCTTCCTCTATGCCCGCCGTCTGGGGATGGCGACGAACAGTGTCACTGCGATGGAGGTGGTGCTGGCGGACGGCAGCCTGGTCCGCGTGGACCGCACCCGGCACTGCAGCCTCTTCTGGGCCCTGCGCGGCGGGGGCGGCAACTTCGGCATCGTCACGGCGTTCGAGTTCTCCCTCTACCCGCTGGAGACCGTCTACGCGGGGATGATGGTGTGGGACATCGAGGAGGCGGACCGTGTGGTGCGCGCGTGGGCGCGCTGGGCTCCGTCCGCGCCGGATGAGATCACGACGTCGATGCGGATCCTCCATCTGCCCGACGCGCCCGAGGTCCCCGCCCCCGTCCGTGGCCGTCCCGTCGTCTGCCTGGACGGTGCCGTCCTGGGGCCCGAGGCCGCAGCCCGGGACGCGGTCGCCCCACTGCGGGCGCTGCGCCCGGAGGTCGACACCTTCGCTTCCGTGCCGCCGGCGTCGCTGTCCCGTCTGCACATGGATCCGGAGGGCCCCACCCCGGTCGTCGGCGACTCCGCGCTGCTGGGTCGCCTTCCCGATTCCGCCGTCGACGCGTTCCTCGCGCAGGTGGGGCCGGGCACGGACCATTCGCTGCTGACGGCGGAGCTGCGGCAGCTGGGCGGCGCACTGTCCCGCCGCCATCCGGACGGGGGTGCGATGAGCCGGATGCACGGGGCGTTCATGCTGTTCGGCGCCGCGATCGCGGACACCCCGGAGAACAGGGCGCGAGGGCACGCGGATGCGACTGCCCTCACCCGGGCCCTGAAGCCGTGGAGCACCGGCGGCCACTACCTCAACTTCGCGGAGTCGCCCGTCGATGTGGAGTGCAGCTTCCCGGAGCGGGACTGGTTGACGCTCACCCGCGTGAAGACCGTGTACGACCCGGACGACGTGTTCGTCGCGAACCACCCGGTCCCACCGGTACCCGCGTGAGACGAACACATCCGGAGGTCCGGGCCCCTTCCCGGGGCCCGGACCTCACCCGGGGAACCCGGCAGCAGCGGCGTCGGCGCGTCCTTCCAGTCGTGCGCGCACGTCGTCGGCAAGCGGGAAGTCCACCCGCCGGTACGAGGCGAGCGCCTCATACCGGTACCAGCGGGCCGGCCCGGGGTTGCCCAGCTGCTCCTCGGCGTCGGCGAGGCGGGCCGCAGCACGGGCGGCGAACAGCCAGCACCCGCACCGCTGGGCCAGGTCGAGCGCTGTGCGCGCGTGGACCGCCGCAGTCTGCGGGTCGCCCCACAGCAGGTGGGCCTTGGCCGCGGAGGCGTGGGCACAGGCGGCCAACGGGAAGCGGCCGGCGTCGTAGGCGAACCGGATGACGGTCCGGTACCAGGAGAAGCACTCCTCGTCACCGGCGTCCCGCAGGCAGCAGGCGACGTCCAGCGTCGCCGGGCCGTGTGCGGCGTCCGGATCCGCGGAGGCGGCGATGAGGGAAGCTTCGTGGGCCTCGGGCACGGCGACGCTGTGGCGGCCGGCCCTCCGATCGATCTGGCTGCGGGCCCGCCACCACAGCTGGTCGCGACGGCTGTCGTGGTCCTTCGCAGTGCGGGGTGGACCTGCGATGTCGAGACATTCCTCGGCCCTGCGGAGCCGGCCCATGTGGGTGAGGATGAGGGCGCGCACTGTCTGGAGGAGTGCGTCCGTCCCGGTGGTGCGCTCGTCCAGGCGCATCGCCTCGCCCAGCAGGCGCAGCGCCCGCCTGAGATCGCCGGTGAGGCCGACGACGGCGACCATGTCCCGCAGCGCGACGGCGCGTGCGTCCTCCTGCCCGTGAGCCAGGTGCACCGCTTCGAGGTGGCCCAGCAGCGACAGGGCGTCTTCGTGGCGACCCTTCGCGGTGAGGACGTAGGCGAGTTCGCGCCGCAGGGTGACGTCCTCCGGCGAGGGCACGCATCGGTTCGTGTCCGCAGGCGGGCCCGCGAGGTCGCCTATGGCAAGCGACTGCCGGATCGTGTCCTCCCGGTCCTGGGCCGCCAGCAGGTGGGTGTGCGCGGCGTGCAGTTCGACGCCCGGCTCCATGCCCAGCGCGGCGAGCGCACCCTGGGCATCTGCGAAGGCCCGGGGCAGCTCCTCCCGCTTGCCCGCCTGCTGGAGTGCGGACATCTTGAGCGCTTGCAGCTTCTCGTTGGTCGGATGCTCTGCCGCCAGGGGCGTGAGGACGGAGAGGGCGGTGCGGCTGTCCCCCAGGTCCAAGAGGATCTCGCTGCGCACCTCCTGCGCGCGCACGTAGAGGTCTGTCAGCGCGTCCTTCCACAGGTCGACGTCCGGCAGCTCGACATCCGGGAACGGCACACCGCTCCACAGGGAGGCTGCCTCTGCGAGGCGTTCCAGCGTGGTCGTGTCGCCTGCGCCCGCTCCCCTGCCGTCGAGCGCTTCCGTGGCCGCCCGCTCGAACTGCCACGCGTCGATGCCGTCCTCGCCCACGTTCAGCCGGTAGCCGTTGGGGGAACTGTTGACGATGTCGCCGCCCAGCTGCCGCCTGAGGCGGTGGATCTGGACGTGCAGCCGTGTGAGGGCTCGGTCGGATTCGTCGGACGGCCAGAGCGCCCGGACGAGGAACGGGGCGGGTGTCCAGACCCGGAGCCGGAGGGTGAGGAGTGACAGGAGCGCCCGTTGTGTCCGTCCCTGCACACTCCATGACGTGCCGTCCGCGAAGATCTCCACGCGCCCCATGACGCGCATCTCCATCCGGACAAGTCTAGTGACCTGCGCCACAGAGGGGAAGGGGGCTTGCCGCCCAGGCGCTCGCCACGCGCCCACCCCTCCAGCATGGCCCCTTGCGGACATTCGCCAAGGCTCCTTGCGCGCAGAACGCCTTCTGGCTGTTACCGTGAGACGCAGAACACAACTGTTCAGGAGAGGCAACGTGGCTTTTCGAACCCTTCGGCGGGCGAGCGCAGCATCGGTCATAGCGCTGTACCTGCTCGCGGTCTCAGGGTGCGGCACGACGGACCCTCCGGAGAACTCCGGTCAGCCGGATGTCGACGCGCAGCAGGAGTGCCAGGACCTCGCCGCCCAGGTCGAGGACGGCGAGGACAGCGCAGACGACAGGAACGACGCTGGCGGCGAGACGGCCGACACGTTCATCTTCGGCTCCTCCGCCAGCCCCATCACCCTCAATCCGCTGCACGCCTCCGACAGCGATTCGTTCCGCGTCGCCCACCAGATCTTCGAGACGCTGGTGGAGGCGGAGCCGTGCGGCCCCGGACCCTCTCCCCTGCTGGCGACGGACTGGACCTCCTCAGATGACGGCAAGACCTTCGACTTCACCCTGCGGGACGACGTCACGTTCCACGACGGGACAGAGTTCGACGCGGACGTCGTGTGCTGGAACTTCGAGCACTGGAACAACCAGCCGGAGGGGATGGCGCAGAGCGCAGACATCACGTACCACTGGTCGACGCTCTTCAAGGGCTTCGGCGATGACAGCATCTACGAGTCGTGCACGACCTCGGGAGACAGCGAGGTGACGATCGAGCTGAACGAACCGTTCGCCTCGTTCGTCAACGCCCTGGCGATCCCCGCGTTCTCGATGCAGAGCCCGGAGGCTCTGGAGAAGTGGGGCCAGATCGAGGACGGCGGCGACCCGACGGCCACCGAGTACGCGACCGCGCACCCCACGGGGACCGGCCCCTACCAGTTCTCCTCGTGGAACCGCGGGACCTCCGTGAACCTCACCGCGTTCGACGACTACTGGGACGGTCCTCCCAAGACCCCGCACGTGACGATCAAGACCATCGAAGACCCCCAGGCGCGTGCGGATGCGCTGCGGACCGGGGACGTCGACGCGTTCGACCTCGTGGCACCCGGGGACGTGCCCGGGCTGCGGGACGAGGACTTCACCCTCATCCACCGCCCGTCCTACAACATCCAGTACCTGGGGATGAACCAGGCGGCCCCGCCCCTGGACGACCTCAGGGTCCGGCAGGCCATCGCACACGCCATCGACCGCGAACAGCTCATGAAGAGCACGATGACACCCGGCTCCGAGGCGGCGAACCAGTTCGTCCCGCCGGTCACCAACGGGTACAGCGACGACGTCACCGAATACGAGTACGACCCGGAGAAGGCGCGCCAGCTGCTCGAGGAGTCCGGCTACGAAGACCTCACCATCGAGTTCAACTACCCCACCGATGTGAGCCGCCCCTACCTCCCCAGCCCGCAGGACACCTTCAACCAGATCCGCAACGACCTGCAGTCGGTCGGCATCACCGTCGTCCCTGTCGCGGACCAGTGGTCGGTCTACCTGTCGAAGATCCACGGCGGTGAGGACCACGGCATCCACGTCCTGGGGTGGACGGGCGAGTACAACGACGCGGACAGCTTCCTGGGGGCGAAGTTCAGCGAGGAGACCCCCGAGTTCGGGTTCACGGACCAAGAGGTGTTCGACCAGTTGGCCGAGGCACGCGGCCTGCCCACCCCGGAAGAGCAGGAGCCGGCGTACCAGGAAGCCAACGAGATGATCATGGACCGGCTGCCCGGCCTGCCCCTGGGTCACGGTGTCCCCGTCCTCGCTCTCGCCCCGCGGGTGTCCGGCTATGTGCCGAGCCCGGTGGAGGACGAGTCGTGGGACACCGTCACGGTGCGGGAGGAGTGAGCCGTGCTGCGTTTCGTCGTCATCCGCCTGGCCCAGCTCCTGCCCACCCTGTTCGGGCTGTCGATCCTCCTCTTCGCGTGGGTGCGGGCGCTGCCGGGTGATCCCGCTCAGGCGCTGCTGGGCGACCGCGCCACACCGGAGGCGATCGACCGGATCAACGAGACGTACGGGTTCAACGAACCCCTGCTCACGCAGTACGGCATGTACCTGGCGGCGCTATTCCGCGGGGACTTCGGCGAGTCCATCCGGATGCACGAACCGGTGCTGTCCGCGTTCTTCGACAAGCTGCCGGCCACCATCGAACTGTCCGTCGTGGCACTCGCCTTCGCCGTCGTCGTCGGGGTCCCCCTGGGCTACATCGCAGGAAGGCGGGCCGGCACGAACGTGGACGGCGGCATCGTCGTCCTCTCGCTCATCGGCAGCGTGGTGCCCGTGTTCTTCCTGGCCCTGCTGCTCAAATACGTGTTCGCGATCGAGCTGGAGATTTTCGACAGCGTGGGAAGGCAGAACGCGCGTCTGGACGCCACCCACACGACCGGCTTCTACATCCTCGACGGGATCATCAACGTGCAGTTCGCCGCCGCGTGGGACGCGTTCAAGCACCTGATCCTGCCCGGCCTGGCGCTGGGCACCATCCCCTTGGCGGTCATTGTGCGGCAGACGCGCGGCGCAGTGTCCGAGGTGATCCACGAGGACTACATCCGCACCGCCCGCGCCAAGGGCCTCCGCTCGATCACGATCACGGTGCGCCACGTCATGCGCAACGCCCTCCTGCCGGTGGTGACCACTCTGGGTCTGCAGCTGGGGCTGCTGTTCTCCGGGGCGGTCCTCACGGAGACGGTGTTCGCGCTCGACGGTGTCGGCCAGTACCTCTACCAGGCCATCCAGGACCGCGACTACCCCGTACTGCAGGGCTTCATCCTGCTGATCGCGCTCTTGTACGCGCTCATCACGCTGCTCGTCGACCTGTCCTACGGCTTCATCGACCCGAGGGTGCGTGAATCATGACCGCCGAACCCGTCACGACCGCCAGCACTGCGAAGAGGCGTGAGCCGGAACGCGGCGAGAGCCTGTGGCGCGGCGCGTTCCGCCGGCTGTCCCGTCGTCCTGTCGCCATCGCCGGTGCCGTGATCGTCTTCCTGTTCCTGCTGGTCGCACTGCTCGCCCCGCTGCTGGCCCCGTACGAACCGGCCAGCACGGAGTGGACGGAGCTGTCCACCCCCTACTGGGTGCAGGGCCACAGTCCCGACCATCCTCTGGGCATCGACCGCTGGGGGTCGGACATGCTCACCCAGCTGATCTACGGTGCCCGGCAGTCGTTGATCATCGGTGTCGTCGCCACCGCGATCGGCCTGGTGGCCGGTGCCGCGCTGGGTGCGCTGGCCGGCGCTTTCGGCGGCTGGGTCGACATGATCGTCATGCGCTTCGTCGACATCATGCTGTCCGTGCCCAGCCTGCTGCTGGCGATCAGCATCGCCGCGATCATGGGCAAGAGCTCGATGGCGCTCATGATCGCGATCGGTGTGGGGCAGGTGCCGATCTTCGCCCGCCTGCTGCGCGGTTCCATGCTGGGCCAGAACGAGGCGGACTACGTGCTGGCGGCGAACGCACTGGGTCTGCGCAAGCGCACGATCGTCATGGGCCACGTCCTGCCCAACTCCCTGGGGCCCACGATCGTGCAGGCCACCCTCAACCTCGCGACCGCGATCATCGAGGTGGCGGCGCTGTCCTACCTGGGGCTGGGCGAAGGGGACCCCGCCGTGGCCGAATGGGGCCGCATGATCGTGAGCGCGCAGGACCGATTCGAGATCGCCCCGTGGCTGGCGTTCTATCCCGGCATCTGCATCGCGGTCACCGCGCTGGGCTTCACCCTGCTGGGTGAGTCGCTGCGTGAGGCCCTGGATCCGAAGCAGCGGAGGTGACGCAGATGAGTGAGAAGAAGCCGCCGCTGCTAGAGGTCGACGACCTGTCCGTGACGTTCTCCCAGCGCGGCCGTGACCCGGTGGAAGCGGTCAGCGAGGTGTCCTTCACGATCGGTGAGGGTGAGAACGTGGGCATCGTCGGCGAGTCCGGCAGCGGGAAGAGCGTCACGTCGATGGCGCTCATGGGGCTCCTGCCCGAACGCGGGGTGACGGTGGGCGGCAGCGCCCGATATCAGGGCAAGGACCTGCTGCGCATGAGCAGGCGCGAGCTCAACCGGATCAGGGGCACCGAGATCGCCATGGTCTTCCAGGACCCCATGAGCTCCCTCAACCCGGTGGTCACCATCGGCACGCAGATCAGCGAGGTGATCAAGCGCCACAACCGGGTCACGTCGAAGCAGGCGGCGGACCGCTCTGCGGAGCTGCTGGACCGGGTGGGGATCCCCGATCCGCGGCGGCGGCTGTCGGAGTACCCGCACCAGCTGTCCGGCGGGATCCGTCAGCGTGTGCTCATCGCCATCGCGCTGGCGTGCGAACCGAAGCTGCTCATCGCGGACGAACCGACCACGGCACTGGACGTGACGATCCAGGCGCAGATCCTCACGCAGCTGCGGGAGCTGGTCGCTGATTTCGGCACGTCGCTCATCATGATCACCCACGACCTGGGGGTGGTCGCCGGCCTGTGCGACGAGGTCCACGTCATGTATGCGGGGCGGATCGTCGAATCGGCGGACCGGCGGCCGCTGTTCGCGCAGCCGCGCCATCCCTACACGGGCGGGCTGCTGCAGTCGGTCCCCCGCCTGGACTCACCCCGGGACGAACCCCTGGAGCCGATCCCGGGCTCGCCCACGGACACGCTGCCGTGGAGTGAGGGCTGCGCGTTCCAGCCGCGCTGCTCCAACGCCGTCGACCAGTGCCTGCAGCAGACCCCGCGCCTGGAGCCCGACGACGGACGGCTGCTGCGCTGCTTCAACCCTTTGGAAGGAGGCGGCCGTGACCGATGAGGCTGAGGACCACCACCAGGACCACGACCGGGACATCGTGCTCGAGGTGTCCGGGCTGAAGGTGCACTTCCCGATCAGGGCGGGTGCGCTCATCCGCCGGCAGGTGGGTGCGGTGAAGGCGGTGGACGGTGTCGACCTCACCGTCACGCGTGGCCGGACGCTGGGGCTGGTGGGCGAGTCCGGGTGCGGGAAGAGCACCCTGAGCAAGGCGCTGCTGAAGCTGGTGGAGCCGACGGAGGGCACCATCGTCTTCGACGGGGAGGACATCTCACACACGCGGGGTGAGGAGCTGCGGCGGCTGCGCAGTCGCATGCAGATGGTGTTCCAGGACCCGCTGTCCTCGCTGAATCCGCGGCAGAGCGTGGAGACGCTGCTGACCGAACCGCTCAGAGCGCACGGGATCCGGTTCGACCCGAAGACGAAGGTGGCGGAGCTGCTGGCGCAGGTGGGCCTGCCCTCCAGTGCCGCGAGCCGCTACCCCCACGAGTTCTCCGGCGGGCAGCGCCAGCGGATCGGTATCGCACGGGCGGTCGCGCTCGAACCGGATCTGGTCATCGCGGATGAACCGGTGTCCGCTCTGGACGTGTCGATCCAGGCGCAGGTGCTCAGTCTGCTGCGGGAGCTGCAGAAGGACCTGGGGCTCACGTACGTGGTGATCGCCCACGACCTCGCCGTGGTGCGGCACGTGTCCGACGACATCGCCGTCATGTACCTGGGTGTGATCGTCGAGGAGACGACGTCCGAGCAGCTCTACGACAATCCGATGCACCCGTACACGAAGGCGCTCATGTCTGCGGTGCCGCTGCCGGACCCCGTCGCCGAGGACGCACGGACTCCGGTGCTCCTGTCCGGTGAGCTGCCCTCACCGGCGAACCCGCCGGACGGCTGCCGCTTCCATCCCCGGTGTCCGTTCCGGCAGCCCACGCGGTGCGCTGATGAGCGGCCGGAGCTCATCGAGTACGAGCCCGGTCAGCGGGTCGCCTGCCATTGGGCGCGGGAGATCGCCTCCGGTGAGATCACTGCGGAAGAACCGGAGCAGTGACGGGGAGCCGGCTTACGCCATGGATTCGGCCTGGATCTCCGACGGGAGCGCGGTGCGGAGGCGATCTGCCTCCACGACCGTCAGCCCGCCTGTCTGCAGCGGATCGAAATGTCCGCGGTCCAGGTGGCGCGCCAGCACGGAGAGATCGTCTTCCTTCTGCACGACGACGGACATGACGGTGACGTCCCTGCCGGTCTGCAGTGCGGCGAGGGACAGGCAGTCCGATGCGATCGCATGGGCGCTGGCGAACGCAGACTTCGTGTACCGCGGTGTCCGCGCGTCGATGACGACGAGCAGCACGCGCGGGCTGATGTCCGCCATCTCACGCGCGCAGCGTTCGACCGCCGCGGTCTCGAAGCTGACTTGGGACCGGTGATTGCGGAATCGCGATCGGATTCCGGCAGGCTTCTCGAGCTCTGGGAAGCAGAACTTTCCCAGTGCGATCGTGCCGTGGGACGAACTTTCCCGGCAGCCAGTGGGCGGAAGCGTGTCCGCCTTCTTCTGACCATCGCCGAAGACAACCAACTGAAGAGCACGCATCTCAGCACACTCATTTCTCGCTCGCTGTGGAATGGCCCGCCAAGGGGCGGACCTCGGGGAGCCTACGCGCGACCCACGGCCACTTCAAGCCACCCGCGCCTGGCATGTCCGCTTGCGGAACCAGAGCAAGTGAACTTGTAGTCGCAGGGGCTTTTGCATGCAAGGATGAAGGACGAGTATCCGCGATCAACGGAAGGAGCGGACCATGGGCTTCGGAGTCGGTGTGTTTCTCATCCTCGTAGGCGCCATCCTCAGCTTCGCGGTGCGCGACAGCTGGGACGTCATGGATCTGACGATGGTCGGCTACATCTGCATGGGCGTGGGTGTGCTGGCGCTCATCCTCGCCTTCGTCACGCTGGCGACCCGCCGCCGGCGCGTCCCACCGGAGGTCTGACACCCGCAGTCGGGGTCGCCCCGGTCGGTCAGGACCGGCCGGAGATCTTCGTCGCCAGTGAGCCGATCCGGGAGGTCCTCGTCCCGCCGCGACGGTGCTCGATGCCGTCCGCGATCCCGTACATGATGCGGACCGCGTGGGACCCGATCCAGCGGAGCGGTTCGACTTCCCAGTTGCGCGGGATCGAACGGACCCAGGGCACAGCGGTGTGCTCGGTCTCCCGCTCATGGACGAGGTCCGCGACGATCCGCCCCGCGACATAGGACGCGGTCACGCCCTGGCCCGCGTATCCACCCACCTGGACGAGCCGCCGGTGCTTCGCATAGTCGATGAACGGGGACCAGTCCCGCGGCACCCCCAGCACGCCCCTCCATGCGTGGGCGAACGTCATCGGCACACGGGGGAACAGGCCCTGGACCGTATCGGTGAGCTGCGTGATCGTCGCAGTGTCGAGTTCACCGTTGTGGTCGAAGCCCGAATTGAACAGGTACGGGACGCCTCGTCCTCCCAGCGCGATGCGCCCGTCGGCGGTGCGCTGCGAGTAGAAGTACATGTGCTGTGCGCCGCTCATGCATTCGCTGCCGTCCCACCCGATCGTCTCCCACGCCTCGTCGGGCAGCGGGTCGGTGATGACCATGGAGGAGATCATGGGTAGGAGGTTGCGCTTGCGTCCTGGAAGATCCGCCGTGTACGCCTCGGTGGCGAGGACGACGACGTCACCGCTCACGGAGCCTCGCGTGGTGGCGCAGACTCCGTCGTCGATGTCGACCACCGCGGTGTTCTCGTAGATCGTCACGCCCAGGTCCTCGCAGAGTTCTGCGATGGCGTAGACGAGCTTCGCGGGGTGGCAGCGGACGGAGTAGGGGCTGTAGATCGCCCCGCGGACGCCGGGCACGTTGACCCGCTCCCGTGTCTGCGCAGCGTCGAGGAAGCGGACTTCGTCTTCGGTCAGGCCCCATTCGCGGTCCGTGGCCAGGTGGTCTTTCAGCCGCTCACGCTCACTGTCCGACCGGGCGATCTGCATCCAGCCGCCGCGTGCCGCGTCGATGTCCTTGCCTTCGGCCCGCATGAGGTCGTCGATCTCGAAGACTGCGCGCTGACAGGTCCGCTCCATCTCGAGGACGTCGGCACGAGTGAAGCCGTTATCGGCGAGCTTGTTGCGCAGCCCGACGGTCTTGCCGGTGATCCAGCCGCCGTTGCGACCTGATGCGCCGAAGCCGATGTGCTCGCGTTCGAAGATGACCACGTGCTTCGACGGGTCGGCCTTCTTCGTCCAGTACGCGGTCCAGAGTCCGGTGAATCCACCGCCGACGATGACGACGTCCGCGTGGAGATCCCCGTCGATGCGGGGGCGCTGCCGGGTCAGGTCCCGTGTCGTGTCCAGCCAGAACGATGCGTTGCCATTCTTCACTGCGCTCTCCTCACTCGCACCCGCATGTCACTCACACGATGTCGGCCGGGCCTACGTACATCCAGCGGCGGGCGCGGCGGGTGAAGCGGGCGACTTCGTGCAGCTCGTCCGGTTCACCGTCCGCGCCCACGAAATGTGCGGTGTATTCGACGACCCCGTTGTCGTCCTGCACGCCCCCGTCCGTCACCGCCTCCACGGTGAGCCCTGTCCACGTGTTGCCCGGTTCGGGTGCGGTCTCCGCCGGTCGGGTCGCGGGGTGCCAGGTGCGGAACAGGTGGTCGCCGTCGCCGCGCACGTGCGCGGTGTAGCGGGAGCGCATGAGCTGCTGGGCGGTGGGCGGCCAGGTCTGCATCGTGAGTGCGGGTTCGCAGCAGTCGGCGAAAGCGGCGCCGGTCGGGTAGCCGCCGCAGGGGCAGGGTGCAGGAGTGTCGGTCACGTGACCCAGCCTACGCATCATCCCTCTGCGATCGAACCGTTTCGTGCACGTTCATCAGGAACGCCATGATCTCCCGGCGCCGTCCGCGCAGCATGGTGTTCACGCCGTAGACCACGGTCGGGCCCTTGCTGCGCACCCGTATCCACGGTGCGCGCTGCACGCCACTGGCGTGAGCGGTGAGGACGACGTGCAGGGTCGGAGGGAAGGGCCGCCTGGTGGGGACGATCATTCCGTCCACCCGCACGATGGATGCCCATGGTGCGGAGAACAGTGTGAATGCGCCGCCCGGCGTCCAGCCGATCGACTGGACGCCCCACCAGGAGACGATCATCCGTGGTCGCACGACGGGGAAGACGAAGGTCCATAGCAGTGCCCCGAAGCCGAACAGCAGGAGTCCGACGACGAAGACAAGTCCCAAGAGGAACTGGAGCACTCCCCCACCGCCCGATCCACTGAACGGGATCCACGTGGAGATCGGCACTGCAGAGAACGTCACCACGATGAACGCGACGATGGCCCACGCGATCAGTGCGAACAGCACAGTCTTGAGAACGCTGGTGCGCAGGACGACGTGACCGGAGCGCTGCATCTCGTCGAACCACTTGGCGACGACCTGGGGACGGACCTTCTCGAATTCCTTCTGCATCTCCGGCGAAGGCGCTGCGGGGCGGTCCGGATTCTGGTTCACGTTTCGAGAGTAGACCAGACTCCTACCCCTGCCGCGACCTCATCGTCCTCACGTGCAGGGCGACGAGGAAGGCGAGGATGTCCCGCTTGTGGTGCCGTGGCATCCATGTCACGGGACCCGTGACCGTCGCCCCACCGTTCGCGGCATCCGCACCCGACGAACCCTCCGCCCGCCTGCTCCCCCGCTGTCGACTCGCTACAGCAGCACGAGCCTCGATGGTCAGGTGAAGCGTTTCCGGCAGCGGCCACCTCAGGTGTGTGTGACGGACGCGTACCGCCACCACGTCCTGCCAGAGGCAGTGGAAGACGGTGCCGTCGCGCCACGGCAGGCTCCACACGTAGCGCACGTCGCGTGGAGTGACTATCGTGCGCGGCCGTGCGAGCGGTACGACGACGGTCGACAGGATCGCCGCCGCCCCGAACAGGAGCAGTGCCACCACGAGGATGAGAACAACGAACATGGACTGCGCAGTTTCTCCGGCTGTCCCCGAAGGGTCACCGAAGAGCAGCCAGTCCGAGCGGTCGATCGCGAGGAATGCCGCCACGAGGGGGACGACGAACGCCCAGCTCCCGATCGCGAAGAGGAGCACCTTCACGATGCTCGTCCGGAACACCACCTGTCCGCGGGAATCGAGCTCGCGCAGCCACTGGTCCACTTTCCGGTGGTCCGCCTTGCGCAGTTCGTCGTCCATCGCCTTCGCGTGCGCTTCTGTCCACGGCATGACGATCACAGTACGCCGCGAAGCACTCTCACATAGACTTCACAGGTGAGGCGGCCCGCCGCTTCCGCTGGTCTGTCACCTGCGTCGGCACTGTCGCCGAATCGAAGGAGTCACGATGTCTCAGCACACGCCCACTACTAATGCGCAGGCCTCACGCGGTTTCATGCGCCCGATCAACAGCTTCCTGGAGCGGTGGATCCCCTCCGCTCTGGTGTTCGCGATCGTCCTCACGATCATCGTCGCCGTTCTGGCGCTGGTCCTCACCGATTCCGGCCCTGTCG
The DNA here is from genome assembly GCF_016107685.1 of Brevibacterium yomogidense. Taxonomy (GTDB): domain Bacteria; phylum Actinomycetota; class Actinomycetes; order Actinomycetales; family Brevibacteriaceae; genus Brevibacterium; species Brevibacterium yomogidense. Next base: position 54,117 of record NZ_JABASY010000002.1, on the reverse strand, counting down.
ACATCATCCAGGGCTGGGGCGACGGCCTCTCAGGTCTGCTCGCCTTCATGACCCAGATGGCGCTCATCCTGCTGCTGGGCCACATGCTCGCGAACACCAGCCCGGTGCGGCGACTGCTGGAGCGCCTGGCGAGGGTCCCCAGCTCACCTGTGGTCGCCTACACGTTCGTCTTCGTCATCGCTGCGCTGGCCAGTCTCATCACGTGGGGGCTGGGGTTGGTCGTCGGGGTGCTGCTGGCGCGGGAGGTCGCCGTGCAGTCCCGAGCCCGAGGTGTGAAGGTCCACTTCCCCCTCCTCGTCGCCGCCGGCTATTCGGGCTACGTCGTCTGGCACATGGGCTATTCGGGGTCCGGCCCGCTGACTGCGGCGACGGAGGACTCGTTCATGCACGAGGCTGCGGGCCGCATCATTCCGGTGACGGAGACGACCTTCACTGCGTGGAACATGGCTGCCGCGGCTGCGGTGATCATCGTGATGGCCGTCGTGTTCGTCTTCATCGCCCCGAAGAAGGACGCCCCGGTCATCGAGCTGCCGGCGGACGTGGGCTCGGATACCTACGACCCCGCCGCCGAGGACGTCGAGACTCCCGCTGACCGGATCGACGCCTCCCGCGTCCTCACGACGCTGGTCGGGTTGGCCCTGGCCGCTTACCTGGTCATCCACTTCTCCAGCGGTGGGACGCTGACACTGGACATCGTGAACTGGTCGTTCCTCACGCTCATCTTCCTGCTGGTGCGCAACCCGTTCGAGATCATTCACCTCACGGCGAAGGCTGCCTCCAATGTCGGTGAGATCCTGCTGCAGTTCCCGCTGTATGCGGGGATCCTCGGCATCATGACCGTGACCGGTCTCATCGAGGTGTTCTCGAACGCATTCGTGTCGATCGCCAACCCCACGACGTTCGGCATGCTCGCGTTCCTCTCAGCCGGCTTGGTGAACTTCTTCGTCCCGTCCGGCGGCGGGCAGTTCGCCGTGCAGGGGCCGATCATGTTGGATGCCGCGCAGCAGATGGGTGTCGACCCGTCGATCGCGATCATGGCGGTGGCGTACGGGGATCAGTGGACGAATATGATCCAGCCGTTCTGGGCGCTGCCGGTGCTCGCGATCGCGGGTCTGAAGATGCGGGACATCCTGGGCTACACGTCGCTCACCCTGGTGGGCTCTGGCGTCGTCATGATGGCGACGATGCTCTTGATCAGCCTCTGAAGCTCTCAGGCGTGGGTCACAGGACGGGGAAGGTTGCCGCGCCCGTGTTCTCGCCCTTCTCGTAGATGTCCTTGCCGCGTCCCACGATCTTGCCGTCGACCCGGCCGATGACGGAGACGTCCTTGTCCGGGTAGTCGAACTGCGACAGGATGTAGCGCATCGCCTCCAGGCGGGCGCGCTTCTTGTCGTTCGACTTCACGACGGTCCAGGGTGCGTGCGCCGTGTCCGTGTAGAAGAACATGGCGTCCTTGGCCTTCGTGTACTCGTCCCACTTGTCACGTGAGGCCATGTCAGACGCGTTCGACGCCTGCTCGGTTGTACCAGGAGCGGTCGAAGAAGACGATCTCACCGGCAGCGGGCAGGTGCTCGACTAGCGCTGGAAGTACCACTGGGACTGCTCGCGCTCGCTCGGCACGGCCAACGCGACAGTGCGGGCGCCACGAGGGTTGAGGTGTTCGTTGAAGCGCTTGATGGAGCCGCCCTTGCCGGCGGCGTCGCGACCTTCGAAGGTGATGGCGATCTTCTGGCCGGTGGCCTTCACCCACAGCTGGAACTTGAGCAGCTCGATCTGGAGAAGGCGCTACGTCTTCTCGTACTCCTTGCGGGACAGCTTCGTGTCGTAGGGATAGTCTTCACGCCACGCGGGCAGCCCGTTGGCGCCAGGAGTGTCCGCCGGCACTCCCCCGTCTTCTGCGAGTCGTTTGAGCAGCGAGACGAGTTCGTCGACCTCACTGCGGTTGTGCTGTGATGCGGTCGTGTTTGAGGACATACGGGCTCCGTCCATTTGTGGCGTGAATGGCACCCAAATTCTATCGAGCGTTCAGCCGATATTCGGCCAGCCTGCTCGGGGCGAGACACGCCTGCTCGAAAAGCACCCCGTCGCATGAGCAAACCGTCGTGTGCCAACTCCCCCTCAAGCAATGAACGAGATGACGCGCGCAATCATGAATCCGGTACCCTCAGGTACTGCAAATCATTCGCATGCTGAAAGGAACTGAAGTCGAGATGGCGAAGTTGCGGGGTGCGTTCTCATTGCTCGGCTCCTTGAAAGAAGCAAAGAGACTTGGAGCCAAGCTCGATGAAACCACTCATCTCACGGCTGGCGATACTTTCCCACCGGACGACGTTCGCCTCGAAGGCACGGACGCGCAGACACTCCTTCTGCGGATAGTCGGAGGCACGACGAGCGACGCAGACATCTTCGCTGTCCTGCATGTGCCTGCGTCTCGCGACGCAATCAACGCTTTCGTACTCAACCTGCACACGCACGTCGAGGCTGGGTCGACGGTACGAGACCTCGTCAACGAGTCGGGCAATGCAGTGGGAGTCGCAATCGTCGAAGAGCTCATGGGACTGCGTGTCGACCATGTAGTGGAACTCAGCTGGGAGGGCTTCATTGGTCTCATCGACGAAATCGGCCCTCTTCCGACCTACAGTCGCAGAACGTTCACGTCAGCTGGGAAGACGTTCACAGAAGGAACAAACCACCTGGACGGCGCAGCCACCTATACGTTCTGTGCAGCTGACCCGGTCGACGATGCAGAACAGACCCGAACCCGCAACCAGCGGGCCGTTCTCCGCGCGCTCCTCAACACGATCGACGTGCGCAAGTTGGCAAAGGACGCTCCGTCACTTACCCGCATCCTCGACCACATGACTCGAGGCATGAAGAAGACACCGAACTTCACGTCATCAGCGATCACTCATGTCGCAACACAGTTGCGGGGGCTTTCTCGCAAAGACGTGACTGCCATCATGGTTCCGTCAGTGTCATCGCGCACCGCAGACGGTCAGGTGACAGCTGACTTCGACACTCAGGCGCTGACGACGCTGCGCTCAGCACTCATCAATGGTTCATCGGCAGAGGTGTCCAGGCTCGCTGCTGAAGGCTTCTGAGCCTCGCTCGCACCGTGAGCAACGTCGTCCGACCACGTTCACAGATGCACGTCCCCTGCGGTCTCCGCATAATCGTCGACGGTGTCTTCTGAAAACGCATCGCGGACCTCTTCGAGCCCCTCTTCATCGACTGTGAGTATTGACTGGCCGTCCGCCGAACGACCTGCGCTTCCGATCGGGCTCGAGAAGAACTGCACGTCACCTGGCCTCACGTCGCGGATCTCGTAAGCAAGACCAGCGATCTTCGACGAGGTCAGCCGGTCATCAACAGTCATGTATGGGGAGAAGTCTCGTACGATGCCGGCCACTTTGCCGGGGTTCCCGAGAGTATCCGCAGTGACAATCTTGTCGGCGAGGCCTCGGAGGAATGCCTGCTGATTGCGGCCGCGCTGCAGATCTCCGTCAGCGAAGTTCTTCCGTGCCCGCACGAAAGCAAGTGCCTCGTCGCCGCCGAGGTGATTAGCCCCCTGCGAGAAAGAGTGCCCGTCACTCTCGAATGCTTGCTCCGATTCGACGTCCACACCGCCCACACTGTCAGTCAAGGCCTGGAAGCCGTCGAAGTCGATGATTGCCACGTGATGAATCGGCGCACCGATGAAGTCGCTCACAGTATCGGTAGCAAGAGAAAGCCCACCGTAGCTCATCGCGGCGTTGATCTTCGCCTTACCATGCCCCTCGATGTCCACCCAGGTGTCACGCGGGATCGTCATGACCTGCACACCGGATCGGTCACCATTGATGTGCATGATCATGATGGTGTCCGCGCGATTACCCCGAGCGTCTTCCGAATAGTCGACATCTGTCGACCGCGCGTCGGAGCCGAGAAGGAGGACGTTGAGCGCGTCCCCCTTCTCAGCCACAGGAGCTTCTCCGGAGAAGATCTCCTCATCGCTCAACTGGTTCGAGTTGTCAGTCCACAGCCGACCGAGGTACCAGACGTAAGCGGCGACAGCTGCAACACTCAGCAGCACGAGCACGAGAAGAACGCCGAGAATCTTCCGCCAGACCTTTCGCCGGCGCCGTCTGTCAGGCACTTCGAACGCGCCCGGTTCAGTCACTCCGTCAGTGACGGACGCGTGTGAGCTGGGCGGTGCTGCTTCGGAGGACTGGTTCACGCTCACGCCTTTGGTGTGTCTGGAGGAAAGTCTAGGGATCAACGCCGCTGTCGATGCACAGCGGGCACAAGTATAGGGGCGGGGTTCACTAGCGTCTCTACAGCCAAAACGATCGGATGCCGGCCGTCCGCAACGAGAGCAACCACCGAGTGTTCGACCGTTCTGAAACTGAACCTGAATTGCGGTAATCTCTGTACTGTCTTTCAGCCAGCACTCAGGAACGACGTTCCGTGCCTCAGACACCAAGGAAGGAGACCAAGTGGCGGACCTTACCGACCTCCGTCGAGAATTGTGGCACCTCCGCGAGCACGGCTTCCCCGGGTCGCGGAAGCACCTTTCTCAGCGTTCGTCCTCACCTGAGATGTCGGCGCCCACGCTAGACAACGACACGACCACCACGCACCGAGCCAAATCACCAGCCGTGGGTGATACAGAGGCGCGGCACCCCGTGCGGTCGGCAGTGGGTCGCCGGGAGATCTCCGTCGTCGCACTCACGCCTTATTCCAACCGCGGGGACTGGCATAGCATCTGCAGAACTCTCATGAAGCGCGGTATAGCGGAGACCTCTAGGGTTGGCGTCGCCCTCGACGAGGATCCCGAGCTCTTCAAAGGCTTCGCCGAAATAAGCGCTCTCACATACTGGATCGACACCACCTGCGCAGCCCCACGCGATTTGGTGAGCATCGTCCATCACGGAGCGTCTATTGAGCAGGCGACCACCCTGCCTTCCCGCTCCGCCGGCCTAGAGTGATCCTGGTGTGTCGAGAAGGCCCGCCTAAGCGGCTATTAGAGGCAGCGAGAACAACATGGCGTCGGATGCGCCGCCCAATGGTGACTGTCGTGATTCCGTGCCTTAACGCTGAACCGTATATCGAGGCGGCGGTGCGCAGCGTCCTGAACCAGTCGTTGCGCGATGTCGAAGTTGTCGTCGTCGACGACGGGTCCCAAGACAACTCTCGCGGTATAGTCCGCAAACTCGCTGACCGCGACCGCAGAGTACGCACCTTGCCTGGTGAACAGCGGGGTCCCGGTGCTGCACGCAATCGGGGGGTCGAGGTAGCAAAGGGGCGATATCTTGCATTCGTCGATGCGGACGACGTCATGCTCCCCGGGGCGCTCGAAGCGATGGTCGACTCCGCTCGCCGTAGCGGGTCAGACGTAATTAAGGGTGCTTACCGTCGCCACAGTGCAATGGGCTCACACCGCCCTTCCCTCAGTGCACGCGTGCATAAGTATGAACGGGTCGGGATCAACGTCGACGAGTTCCCGGATATCCTCGATGAGCCCGTACTTTGGAACGGGCTATACCGGACGTCGTTCTGGCGCTCGAAGGTTAGCCCCATCCCGGAAGACGTAAACTACGAAGATCAAGAACCCAGTCTCGCCGCAGCACTGCAAGCACGAAGTATCGATGTTCTTGATATCGACGTGTACTCGTGGCGTTTGCCCGAGGGGCGCATTACAAGATCGCAGTCGAAGTCTACGCTGACGGACCTCACCGATAGGCGTACCGTAATCCATCGCCTCCGATTGAGGCTCGACGAACTAGGGGCCACACACAAGGTCCGCCAACATCTCCTCTCCGTCTGGTTAGGCCGGGACCTTATGATGTATGCAGAGGAAGCCCCCAGCGCGGCACCTCAATTCCGCAAGGTCCTTGCACTCGTCGGCGTCGACCTAATCTCTGAAATGTCGGAGGACACCTGGCGCGCGTTATCGTTCTGGGAAAGGATCACAGTATGGGCGCTGAGCAACTCCGATCCTGAGGTCCTCGACGACGTACTCGCCACTCGTTGGGAAGAGACCAGCGCTGTCCCGCTCGAAATCGATGAGGCGACCGGAGAGCTTCGCTGTGTCCACCCGCTCCTCGAACGGCTTGCCGGGGTTCCGACCTACGTCCGACGTCTTTCTCCGCGAGACGTTCGTTTGGTTTGCACTGTTCGCAAGCTGCGCTTCGCAGACGCCCACACCCTGGAGCTCAGAGCCGAAGCGCACGTGGCTGGGCTCGACCCGCTACGTACACCGTTGAGCCTCCACATCGCAGCGATTGGCGACGACGAGATCCGAGGGCCCTCTGCCACGACCAGACGGATTAAGGCACGGTGGGCCGACGACAGAGCGAACGATCCATGGCGTTCGTACACTAATGCAGGTATAAGTGCGGACGTTCCGCTGCGAGACGTTCCCTCCCAGCGCATCCAGGTTCGCGCCGAGATTGCTGGATACGAGCTTCAAGCAATGGTCCCCCTGCCTGTCACCTCTTTAAACTATCGCCTGGGACCGGTTCGCGGAGACCGGCAGTTCGCGCTATCTGCTGCGGGCGACGGCACGGCACAGATCACTCGGGTCGAAGTCTCCCCGTTCGTCCTGGTGCGAGCTAGGTCGCACGATTCAGACTTCGAACTCGAGGTGCAGTGTCAAGATGACGAGATGCCGTTGCACTCCGTAAAAGTAGTTGCACAGCTTCAGGACGAAAACTTGGCAGGGCAAGTCAAGATTGACGGCAAACGGCTACGCATCCGGTTGCCGTTGCCATCGATGCCAGCGGGCACCCTCTACCGCGGTGAGCGCGCCTACACCGTGAGCCTACATGTGGGGAAGCACCGGTACCCGATCTCTTGGGATCGCGACGCTCAAGCGGCCCGGTCGTCCGCGGTGCGCGCGATTCCGACTCGTGAGGGCCACGTAACAGTCGAGAAGCGCTCAACTCGAATCACGGTCGACCAAGTCACGGTGAAGGGCAGTACGGCTCGCTTCTCCGGGCGCGTGGACCCCCCGAACCTTACTCCTTCAATCTGGCTCGTTTCCTCGCGGGCGAAGGTGCATTTGCGGCGGGTCCCTGCGAAGGCCGGCGGCTGGGTTGCGGAACTGAACATCGCTGACAAAACGACAGCGTCCGATGGGTACTTCGTCCGGTGGTCGGCAACAGACCAGGAGGACCCACAAGGTTGGTGTCGCGCTGGACGGTCTCTGCGCAAACGCGAGCAATACCTGGAGGGCCCGTGTCGGAGCGTGCGCCTGAACCCACACCGAGGCGGAGCACTCGGGGTGTCGCTCGGAGCCCCGCTTTCGGCAGCTGAGCGGACCAGAGTGGGTCGCACCCGGTTGATCACTAAGCGACCAGCGCCACTCCAACCGGGTGTCTTCTTTGAATCGTTCAATGGGAAATCCTCCGGCGATAACCCTAGGGCGATCTTCGATTCGCTACGCCCTATGACGGATGCACCTCTGTGGTGGTCCGTTAAGGATGGGACGGTCCCAGTACCGACAGGCGCGACGCCGTTAGTCGTCGGCTCTACCCAGTGGTTCGAGTCCTTGCGTACCGCACAAGTGCTCATCACGAACAACAACTTTCCGCACTGGTTCGAGAAACAACCTGGCCAAAAGATCCTGCAAACTTGGCACGGGACACCCATTAAACGCCTCATCTTCGACGCCCCTCCCGACTTCACTCCTTTGGTGTACCGACGCCTGATGCAGCGCCAAGCAACTCAGTGGGATCTGTTGCTCGCTCAAAATGCTGAGTCAGAGCGGCGGCTCCGCTCGGCCTTACGCTACGAGGGCCCTGTTCGGCTCGGCGAGCTACCTCGGGCTGTACGCCTCGACCAGGGCACCCAGGGACGAGCTCGAGTCCGCGAAGAGCTCGGGATCTCGCCGACTGAGCGAACCGTCTTGTACGCTCCGACGTGGCGAGAAAAGATGCGCGATGCGGCCGGGGATGAGGCGTTAAGCGCGCTGATGGATCCGGTAGCCCTCGCCGCAGCGACTAACTCTTGGGTGCTGGTACGCAGCCACCACATGAACGGACTGCGGGCGCAAGGACCAGGGGTCATCGATGTCAGCAATTGCCCACATGTGGAGGACCTCATGCTCGCCAGTGATATGTTGATCTCCGACTACTCGAGCATCTTCTTCGACTACCGGTTAACCGGACGACCGATGATAGTCCACGCCCCGGATCTCGAGTGGTATCGGGACGTCGAGCGAGGCTTCTACGGACGCTGGCCGGACGACCCCGGACTTCCGCTCTCCCGCTCTCAGTCAGATCTCGAGCACCTGGTGCAAGTTGCGCTTGCGACAGTGGGTAAGGACAACGCAGAAGAGACTACCGCTCGTGAAAACGTCAAATGGGTGTGCAAATGGGTGCTTGATGCGATGCAATACGCATGCGAGTAACGTTCAGCATAGGAAAACAGTAGGCACCCTTCCGTTGCACGAACTTTGGATCAACGACGGAAGCAGGGCGCCCACCTCCCGAAAGGAAAGGCGAGATCATGCATCGACCGATCGCGTGCCATCCGCCCCATTACGGACATTTCACGCTGATCAAGCGTACAAGGCTCGCACAACGCCCTGTCGAGACAACTCGTTACCACGACGGACTCAACGCCATCAAAAACAAACACATTCGATACCCCAACACGATTGCGTCAGGCAACAGAAAAACAGCCGTTTCGTCGATTTCCAACTCTCACAATCTAAAGCGGAATTCTTCTACCTGCACCTGCCATACAGACCACGCGTATGCGCAACACCGATCAGGACTTGCTTCGTCAATTTGGAGGCAAATCAGTGAGTAAACTATTTACAGCCGCACGTGAACGGCAGCCGGGGAAGTACGTAGACCACAAGACTGCTCAGGCTTCGAACGGCGCACAAATGGTCCGGATCATTTCTACTAGTGCAGAACCCAAAGGAGACGTCGCGCAACCTTCAACAACTAGCTCAGCACCGGCGCAGAGCGTTGAAACACTCGCGATGCGTCCGGCACCGAACCCCTCTCGCCCAGAAGCTGCAAGCCTCCTCGGAGCCGGATACACGACGGACGTAGTGAGCTACCGGGCTAATCGAAGGCCCGCCCGAAGTTGTCCAGACCAGGGACCGGACGCGAGTCCGCCCTCGGACATCATTTCGGACAGGTCTTGCCAGCAACAGGAATCGTCATCAAGCAATTGTTCACCCGCCCACTCGCGAGCACAAGCGCATCCCTCGCCGAGAACGTCAACAGCACGGAAGACGAAATATGAGCTATAATCGAGACCGCAACTCCCGGATGGACGCGCCAATACGGTCCGCAGCACACTCTTTTCTCCGTCGCTTGTACGCAAGGGCGGGAAGCACAGACCGCGCCAACCATCACCTAAAGTTGCTGTACACCACCCAAACGCGCCCCTCTACTCAAACCGCGCTCAGGTACGGCGACTTATGTCTAAAACGAGGCGAGACGTCCAAAGCCAAAGACGCCTTTCAATATGCAGCGAACCGCAGTCCCCGAAACCCACAAGCATATTACAAACTCGGCTTCGCGCACGAGCGGTTGAAAAACTACACCCAGGCCATTGAAGCGTACAACCGAGCCACACTTCTCGGCGACAAGAACCCAGCGATTAGCTTCCGTCTGGCACGGACTCTTGCAGCGACGGGGCAGGAAGATGCGGCGATTGCACACTACTATCGCGCCATAAGCAATAACCATCTTCCCCAGCAGGCGTATACCGCGATATACACCTTAGAAGCAAACGCGCCGATGTGGAAGCGGCTTCAAACATTGCGCGAAGGGGCACCATACTGCCATGACGATCCGCAATGGAGAACGTCCAGGGCGGTCCTAGCGGCAAAGATGGGGTACCCCTTTGAAGCTATCGACGAGTTTCGCGCCGCTGAAGCGATAAAGCAGCTTACTACCTCCCAGAAAGTAACGCTGTCTCTTCAACTGCTCAAAGTGGGTCACGATTCGGAGGCCAACAATCTTCTAACCAGTACCGCCGCCGACGATAACGGTCGACCAGCGCGCATAGGCCCCGGCGCTTATCTCATTGACAGAGGACACTGGAAAGGAGCGATAAATCTCCTTCGTAGCACGCTAAAGTCTACACGCGACGCAAAGCACCGAGCCGACATACAGTTTGAAATAGGCCACGCGTTCGACCGCCAATATCTTTGGCAACAAGCGGAGAGCTGGTTCAGAACATCCCTCGACTCCTTTGACCAGATTGCCTATAGGCATTACCGGCTCGGCGTAACCCTGGAACGATCTGGATCCTACCGCGACTCATTCGGCCCTTATGCCTGCGCCCTACAGCTTGAACCAAATAGATCCCACTGGTGGTACCGGCTCGGCGAAGCCGCCCGAAAAGCAGGCGAGCTAGAAGTTGCTCACGAGGCGCTACAACAGTCCCTCACGACCAGCGACACGCAAATATCGCCCGACCACGAAGGCGAACACACCAGATTTCTCCATTCCCTGACCAGCACCTACCTAAGAGACACCCTCCGGAATCGGCGCCAACTCTGGCCGACAGACCCAAGGAGTTGGAACGCAGAAGCCGAGCACTACCTCAAAGAGGGCGATAAAGAGGCAGCAGCCGCGCTCTACAGCGAAATCGAGTACCGCACGGCGACACCACCCCACAACGTCCTGTCAAACTTCTCCAAGAACGAGTTCGAATCTGGAGATAAACAGATTGCACTGCAGGCGCTATCACAATCTCGCCATGTTCGCTTCCCAGACGGTTTAAACCTAAGCACCCACACAGCCCCGAAAACAAGACGGTGCCGCAGCCTATTCGCGCAGTTCATGGACGACCTCCCACTCGACGAGAAAACAGTACTATTCGAAAGCAATCATGGGGCATCTATCGGATGCCATCCTCTTGCACTCTTCCGAACTATGCTCAGCGACCCCAGGTTCGACAACTTTCGGTTTGTTTGGTCGTACACGGCTGAGGCCGAGGTGCCCGACGAGGTCTCAAAAAACTACCGAGTAGCACTAGCCGAAATCCACTCAGACCTATATTTGAAGCATTTGGCTACGGCAAAATTCCTAGTGAACAACGTCACGTTCCCTCCATACTACTTACGGAGAGACGGGCAGGTTTATATGAATACCTGGCACGGCACCCCGCTGAAAACCCTGGGACGTTCAATGCGTCAAGGACTTCTCGAGTACGAGAACATAGCGCGCAACTTCGCTCAGGCAACGCACATCATTGCGCCAAACTCGTTAACAAAATGGGCCATTCTAGACGAACACCGAATCGATCGGTACGCCACGGCCGCGATTAAACTTACCGGTTCTCCCCGCCTCGACAGACTTGTGTCTGACCACGATTCGCTGCGCGACCAAGTTCGCAGCATGCTTAATATCCTGCCGGACGAGCACGTCGTGTTGTATGCGCCTACATGGCGAGGAGGCGTTTCCGATCGAACATTCGACACTGAGCAGCTCCTAGACGACCTCCAAGCGATGTCGTCGATCGATGGAGTCAAAGTACTATTCCGCGCCCACCGATTGACAGAATCTCTGGTAAGTAGTCTCGATCTTCCGGTGGAGACTGTCCCTCATACGTTGGACACCAATGATCTTTTGGCAGGCGTCGACACTCTCATCACAGACTACTCCTCGATCGGTTTCGACTTCCTGGTGACGCACAACCGTCTAATCTATTATGTGCCGGACTTCGAGAACTATACTTCCTCGCGCGGGCTGTATCTTGAGTATGACGAATTTCCTGGATATGTGTGCGAAACGCGCACAGAGCTGGTTCAGCTACTCGAATCAGAAACTCCCCCGTCAGATAAATCAGCAAATGCAATCGCTCGGTTCGCGTCCCACGAGGATGGCCAAGCGTCACAACGAGCAGTCAATTTCCTGATGGAACCACCCAACGCGAGATCAAGCTCTCGTCCTACGATAGTGATTCATGCGAGTTTGATCCCCAATGGGATAGCAAGCGCCTTGCTGAGTCTTCTTGAACACCTTGACCCGGACCAAATTAGTGTAGTGCTTGTAGTTGAAGCATCGGTCATGCGCCGTGAAGAAGACAGGCAAACCATCCTCCACCGTCTGCCTGAGTATGTGAATCTTGCATTCCGTATAGGAGACATAGTGGCTACTGCCGAAGAACAGTGGGCTGTCGGCCGGAGCTACAGCGCAGACATAACAACTAGCCAGCCGCTCGAGCAACTGACGGCCACCGCCTGGCGCCGCGATGCACGCCGAACACTTGGCAGTTTCGCCCCTTCAGTCGCCATCGAGTTCGATGGATACGCATCGCTTTGGTCCAGCTTTATCGCAGCCGTCGGCGACTCCAAAACGAGGCGATTTATTTGGCAACACAATCAGCTTGTTCAGGAATGGTCGACGAAGTATCCGGAGCTCGCCGCGGTATTTCGTCTATACAAACTCTATGATGGCGTCGTATCGGTGTCTGGCTCGTTGATGGCAGAAAATAAAGAAGCGCTACAGCGCGCAGGCTTCCAGGCTTCCGCGCCGTTTCACGCGGTACCAAATGTCCTCGATTCAGACCGAATCCACACGCTCGCGGAGTCACCAGTTGACCCTGACCTCGCTTCTTGGTTTACCGCACCAGGGCCGATTGTCGTTAGTGTCGGAAGGCTGTCACCTGAGAAGAACTTCCTGTCTCTAGTCGAAAGCTGGCCGCAAGTCATAGAACAGCATCCGCAGGCCCGTCTCGTCATAATCGGCGACGGGATCCTGCGCGCTGCTCTAGAAACACGAATCTCACAGCTCAACTTGACTGACTCTATAAAGCTCACCGGCCAGCGAGAAAACCCATACTCACATATGAAGCGCGCAGACCTCTTCGTCCTCCCGTCGACGCATGAAGGACAGCCTGTAGTAATATTTGAAGCAATGTCGCTCGGCGTCCCTACAGCGGCGGCATACACGCCAGGTACAAAGGAAGCCCTCGAAACGGGCTACGGAGAGCTAATCAGCCACGACGCCGATGGCTTAGCAGCTGATATCACCCGAATACTGACGGATCCTTCCGTAGCAGTCGGCCAATTCGATCCAATTCGGTTCTCGGAATCGGCCGTCCGTCACTTCAAAGATCTAATAGGGGATACTCACTTTCAAACCACAGAGGAAGGCCATACTTTTTAATGGAGACTGATACAATTACCACTCAGAACACACTGCCATTACACTGGTGGACTCATTCCCCAAATTTTGGCGATCTTCTTTCGCCCTGGCTAGCCGCACAGATTTCTGGCGATCAGGTTGAATACGTCCCGCGAGGAGAAAAATCCTTTGTGTCAATTGGGTCGATCATCAGCCACGTCTCAGACGAAAGCGTCGTTTGGGGCACCGGATCGTTTGGCACTGAAGGTAAAGGTCAACTTAACCCCTCGGCAGAATACACTGCCGTAAGGGGCCCCCTGACTCGGAACAAACTTGAGACAGCGAAGATTAAATGCCCCCGGGTGTATGGCGATCCGGCACTTCTAGTGCCACGATACTACAATCCGAACGTGGAAGTCACCCACGAGGTTGGAATAGTCCTCCGCTGGTCGGAAGCAAAACGCAATGAGCACGCAATACCTGGTGTCAAGAAGATTTTTTTAGGCCGCGACGACATCGAAGGTGTAATTGACGACTTCCTTGCATGCGAGCGAATTATTACCACGTCGCTACACGGTCTCATCATAGCTGATGCGTATGGCATTCCTAATGCCTGGCTTGACTCACGCACTCCCAAGGGACTTGAATTCAAGTACTGGGACTATTTGATCAGTGTGGGAAAACTCCGCGATCCGCAGACCGTCAGGCTTCACCGGCAGGCGTTACACGCCAAAACGCTCATTTCCGAACTGGCGTTTGACGATCGAGAAATTAGTATCGATTTGGATAGTCTCTATAACGCCTGTCCCTTTAAGCCGTGAATTGTCCTGAAATGGATCGAAGCATAAGAAGCAAAGGCAGTATTCCGCATCGCCCCGGTTGAGTGATGATCCGGGATTATCACTTTTCTAGAACTCACGGATCGGTCCTTTATTTCGCGACCTTTACAACGGGTACTGCCGAACGACGCGAAACAGTCGCGGCGATTGGACGCACTTGAAGGACTGCCCTGGCCACCTGAAAGCCTGCCATAAGTTCTAGTACGGCAGTCGCAGCGGTCTCGTCATGTTAGTGAGGGAACTTGTACACGCAGTTAGCTGAAACCGACGTCCGTCTGCTCAAGCGCATGCTTCCGTCACTGGGATACATTGGCGGCACATGGGCAGATTGCCTTGAAGTCTCAGTCGACACCGACTTCGCTGGCGTACGCATAAGAAATTTAGATACTAATCCGAATTTTGTCAACTTTCGCATGGTTCTCCCAACGAAAGATGGCAAGGTGGTTTCATTAGAACCGTCACGTATTAGTGTGGCCCAGAGTAGCAGTCGCAAAAACACCAACTTGTTGCCTCACACTATGCAACAAACGTCTCCGGGTGTTCACACCGGAAAAGAGTACCAGCCATGGTGGCAGGCCACATCAGATGGATTGCTAAACGCCAACGGGCTAAAGTTCTTCAATCGCCGAGATAAGTGGGGGGTCCGTGCCCGGTCAATCTCGATCGAGATCCTATTGACCGGCGGTGAGTGGGTTGAGGTGTATAACTCTGGCTCGCTGGATTACCGCCGAAAGGTAATGTCGGAATTGCATCGCATATCGGGAGAGCTTTTCCCCGAATGGATTCCAACAACACAGGCCACTGCAGACAAGTGGCATGACGATACGGTACACGCGCTCCGCGAGCGGTTGGATGAAGACCCCGAATGCATGACGCGAAACGGCTGGCTTTCGGCTGCGAGTCTAATACCTACGTCGACTGCTTGCCCATTGTCGGGCGACGAGTGGCGTGTGCTTGCGCACGGCTTATACCGTCAAGTGCGTCGGGACCGTAACTCAAAATCAGGAATCGCTTCTTTTGGAGGAGTCCTCCGTACGAGAGCCGCTCTTGAGAGGCTATCCTCCGAAATTTCACATGTAAGCGTCAAACAAGGTGACGCAAGACACGCGGTTGCGCGACACGGTGTCGTACCATCGGGTACTCTCCGCGAGAATGCAGACGGCTATATTTCCACAATTCGTGCCTTGATTAGTTCTCTTCACCGCCTGGGCTCCCAGGGAATGCTCGCTTACGGAACACTCCTAGGCGCAGTTAGAGAGAGTGACTTCATTTCCCATGATGATGATGTAGATTTGTTCTATACAGTACGACCCGAACCTGGTGAATCGTTCGAGGATGCAGCGCTCCGCGTTGAACAGGGACTTAGAGGTTTCGGATGGAATGTCTCTGGAATATCTGGCTACATGAACTCTCATGTGTCCTACCATCAGCGATCGGAGGTCCTCGATATTTTTCCTCTTGACATCTCAACTGCCAATGTCCCTGTACATATGGCCCAAATGAACGTCGAGCTACTCCCTCGTGATTGGTTTGTCGACCCAGTATCCGTCGAACTTCGCGGCACGTCACTTCCAGCGCCAGCAAGATTTCACAAGTTTCTTTTAGCGCGATATGGAGAATCTTGGAGCGAATCCGACCCGTACCATGACTGGGTGTGGAGGCTTGACGCTTAGATATTGCGGGCTCTTTTGAGTTGAGTGTGGGAAAAGGCATCTAGCCCGCCGCTGATCAGCAGCAGCATCCGGCGTCGGTACTGACGGGGGTTGCGGAAGCCCCTAGCGATACACCGTCCCAACTAGATAGCCTCGTTCACTCGCTCGGTACCGCCGTTACTGGCCCCGATCGTTTCTTTGTACGCCTATATTGTCGTCCTACCTGAGTAGCAGGTCCTTGCTTTGAATCGTGGTTCACGGACTCATCGGCGCCGGCGAAGAGGTTGAGCCTGTTTTTTTGGGGCACTGACGAGGTGGCCATGCTGGCCGCATGGTCCCGTTTCTGTGCAAGGTGAATACCGCTTCCGGTGCGATAGCTGTGCAGATAGTAGAGAAGTATCGGGTGTGCGCAGGATCGTCGAGCGCCTCTGATCTGCCCATACCGAAGCGTATCTCGCATCCCTCCTGCGGAAAGGCTAGGAAAAGGTCGGCCCCGAACAACCTGACTTGACGCAGTGCTCTTGGGTTTAGAGGGCACTGCGTCAAGTCAGGTCACAGCTTTGGCGGTGGCCCGGTACATCCAGAACGAGTCCGGCGAGAGCCTGAAGCGAGTCGTGGAGGTGCTACAGCCGCTGCGGCTAGTATCCGTTTGAGCTGGCACTCAAGAGCTCGTCGCGAAGTCGCAGCTCCCGGCTGAGGCAGGAGCGGTTCTGAAGGCTTTGGGGCACTAAACCTTTGCACCTCAGGCCAAACGCAGAGCCGCCGACGCGCTGGCGTACTTCGACCAAACCGGGAGGAGTAACGGGTAGACCGAGGCCATAGACGGCCGACTCGAGCGCCTCCAGGACACGCCGCTGGGCTTTCGCATCCTGAGCTCCTAACCACCCGAGCGTTATTAGACAACCGAGGCTTCGGACCACTTTTACCCCGTTTTCAGGATGAGGCGCTTAAACAATACCGCCGATGAAGCTTCTTTCTGTGACCGACAGACTCCCGATACACTTACGCTCCATTGGGCAGGCTTTTTCGGCGTTTCAGTACTACGTCCCGTGCTGGCTGCTCCTACTCGCGCAGCACTTTTCTCGCAGTAACTTTCCCGGAATCCAGATACTTGCGATATTTCTACCGCTTACTCACTAGGGCGCGGATCGCGTCAATAGCGTACTCTGCGGCATATCCATCACCATAGGGGTTTACTGCATTAGCCATACGCGCATACTCTAACGGGTCGTCTAGCAGCTGACTGACTCTATCTACAATGCGCTTCTCGTTAGTCCCGATCAGCTCAACCGCTCCCGCCTCCACAGCCTCAGGACGCTCGGTATTCTCTCGTAGCACGAGCACTGGCTTACCCAAGCTAGGAGCCTCTTCTTGAATTCCACCAGAGTCAGTGAGCACGATGTCAGAACGCGCTATAAGGTGAGCGAACTCCGTATAAGCCACCGGCTCGATTGTTAGAACATTCGGAAGGCCGTCAAACATTGGTTTGATGGCTCTCCTAATCTGCGGATTCTTGTGTGCTGGCCAAACGGTGACAAGATCGGGATATCGTATAGATAGGTTTCGAACGGCCCTACCCACACTTTCCATGTTTGAGCCTAAATTTTCTCGCCGATGTGTCGTCAGCAGCAACACACGGGTGTCGCTATTGGTGAGGCTCAACAGCATTGGGTCAGTAAACTTTGCGCGCCTTCCTGCGGCCCACTTAAGAGAATCAATAACTGTGTTTCCAGTCACCACAACATCGCGCGCATCAATTCCCTCCCGGAGAAGGTTATCCATTGACTTATTTGTGGGAGCCAAATGCAAGGAGGCAAGTTGGGAAACTATACGTCTGTTGGCTTCCTCGGGAAAAGGCGACTGGATGTCGCCGCTTCTCAGCCCAGCCTCAAGATGGATCACTGGAAGTTTCCGATTGAAGGCGGCTATCGCGGCAGCGGATACGGTGGTGGTGTCTCCCTGTACGAGCACCGCATCAGGGTTGGTTGCAGCGTAGAGTTCATCCATTCCGGATATAACCCTCGAAGAAATCTGATTCAGAGTCTGCCCGGGGGACATAACATTCAAATCAAAATCCGGGATGATCTCGAAATCGGCGTTCACCTGGTCGAGCATTTCACGGTGCTGCGCAGTTACTACCGTGCTCACATCCAGATCTGTTGCCGCGGTCAATCCGCGGACGACCGGCGCGACTTTTATTGCCTCCGGTCGCGTGCCGTAAACGACCATAATCACCGGATTATGTTTGTATTTTTCAGGCATCGTCGGCTTAACCCTTCACAAAACGTCGTATGTCCTCGGCAATTGAGACATAGTCTTCTGCACGGTAGTGGTAAGGGCCGATGCCCCACCGATGAGCGAAGTCCATTCTCACCGAATCGGGTTTCCGTTCAACCACATTATCCACTCTCTCGGCTGCATGCCGCACGTATCTACGAGAGTCCCGGTTTGCTTGTCGGGAGATCAAAGAGAGGGTCTCGGCTCGAGAGGACACCGGCGAAATAAACCTTCTGACGGATTTGGCTAACGGCTCGCCTCGCGTTATCGCTCGCGACATTTCTCGTACCCCGCGCCACATTCGTCGTCCAACATTTCCCGCGATTGACCGCGCTCCGCGTGCAACAGGTCGACCATCAAACGCTTCAGCCCACGCTATATCCAGAAGCATGACAGGAGCACCCTTCGATCTGGCGCGCTTTATTACTGCGTCAAAGCCTTGTTTCCACAGTTCGAAGTGCTCGTTCGACCCGAAATCGATCAGCCGACCTCCCTTTTTTGGGCCCCACGTGTCTATACCAGTCTTATACGCTTCAACTGAATTTGTGAGGAACCTGTTGCCGGGGAACCGCCACACTCCTCGACGCTCGTCGATGAGGTCCACCAGGACCAAAGCGGGGACCGATGTCTCTAGTCGCTCAGCAACATCGGCGTTTTGGTCTCCAGTGATCATCCTCCTTTGAAAGTTCGAGTCAAGCAGCTCAAGCGGTACATCGAGTGTGGCAGCTGGTCCCAGAGTGACGATCGCTGACTGTCGAGCTATGTACTCTCCAACGGTCACATCAGGCATGTGCTCAAGGGTATCCCTGCTGACACAGGAACCCCAGATATCTATACGGGGCGAGTCCGTCGGCATTTCAACGCTCCCGACTCGTGGCTGAGCGTGGCTGGCCGTGCACGCTCACCTCAGAGATCACGGGCAGAATGTCGGTCTCTACAAAACCTGGCTTCCCGCTAGGTGTAGGCGTGGGCCCTGGCCAGACCGCGGCTGGCCTGTATCCGTTTGTGTACCGGTTTCGGGCAGCGTGACGCGGGCTCTTCCGTTCGAAGGCAGGGTCTTCAACTACACGGACTTCCTGCATCGACCCTTCATCAACGGCCTGAGTCAACAGCTTGTTCGCGACCTCGGTCTCACCCTTCGCAACGTTCCAGGACCACCAGCGATACTTCTCCGCTACGGTTTCAGCATCGCCGTCCATGATGATGCGTCCAGCGTGCATCCAGATGGCCCGCGTACAGAGTTCTTGGATGACTTTTGCCGCGTGGTTCACCAGGAAGACGGTCCCGGCTTCAGCAAGCATGGCGTCCATCGCCTCCTCGCTCCGCTGAGCGAACGTGGCATCGCCAGTCGACAGCGCCTCGTCGATCAAAAGGATCTTCGGTCGTGCCGCCACCGCGATCGCAAACCGCAAACGCGACGCCATACCTGACGAATACCCGCCCATCGGGCGGTTGATGGCGTCGCCCAGGGCGGAGAGCCGCACCACCTCTTCATGGACGGATGCAGCTTGACGAGGTGACATGCCCATTGCGAGGCATCCGAGCCGCACATTCGCGGACCCGGACAACGCGGGCTGGAGAGCCGCGTTGACTCCTAGAAGAGTGGGTTGCCGGCGGGCGAGAATCCGTCCATTGTCGGGACGTTCGACACCGGCGATGAGTCTCAGCAGGGTGGATTTGCCTGATCCGTTGGCTCCGATGACACCGACGAACTCCCCCTGGCGCGCGACAAGAGAAACACCCCGCAGTGCCTCGACCTTCTCGCGTTTTCCGAAGAGACGATTGCGCGCTCTGACGGCGAGTCCACGGCCGCCGGGCGCGGACGTGCGAACCGTGTAGCTCATGCTGACGTCCTCGACTACCACTGCGGGTCCACCGATCTGGGGGCGCTCAGGCTGCTCGCCCATAGGACTCCTCCCCTCGGTAGAAGAAGAGGAACCCGAAGATCACGAAGACGAACGCCCAGCCTACGGCCAGCAGCCACATCCAGACAGGTGAATCCACTCCGTAGAGCAGCGCGTCGCGGTATAGATGGAGGTACGAGTACATCGGGTTCATCTTCATAACCGTCTGCAATGCCGGATGATCAACGAACCTGTCGATGGAGAAGAACACTCCGGAGGCGTACAGCCAGAACCGGGCGAGCACATTCACAAGGTTGGAGATATCCGGAAGGATGTGCCCCAAGCGGGCAAGGAAGAAGGCACACCCCAACGCGAAGAGCGTCTGGCAGATGAATGCAGGCACGATGAGAATCACGCGCCACGTAATATTTTCTGCCGGCGGCAGCACAGCGAGGACCGCGATGAGCACCGCAAACGTCGGGACGAAGTTGAGAACTTCGCGCACGACAACCGTGAGCGGAAGCGCCGCCCTGGGGAAAGCGAAGGCACGGATCATAGGCCGACCGTTACGTATCGCTTGGGTTCCACCGGTGACGCAGCGCATCGATAGCTGGAAGAAGAACACCCCTATCACCAAGTAGCCGACGAAGTTCTCGATCCCACGAGATGTCTGCAGGATCACTCCGAACACCACGTAGAAGCCCAGACCGTTGAGCAGCGGGTTCAGGATCAGCCACCCGTATCCCAGCAGATTTCTGTTCGCAGTCCCCGCAATCTTCGACCGGGATTCTGCGAGGACGAAGTGGCGTCTCTTCCACAGCTGTTCGATGTATGTGCCAAGAGGAAGCCTGCTCCCCACCGGGCCAAGAGCCCACGAAGGCACTGAGACTGCGTTCCTGGCCGTCTCCGGATCGAACGTGTGCGTCGTGCTCATCGACTCACCATCCTCACGTCGGCTCCGATTTCTTCGTACATCCGCCCGTAGGACTCCCCGACACTCGTCCACGTCCGGTTCTCCTCCACCCACCGGCGGGCAAACTCCCCCAGTCGCTTCCGTTCATCAGGATCTTCTGCAAGACCAATCAGCGCTCCGGACAGTTCCTCGGCAGATTCGGGCCGCACCAGACGCCGCGAGTCCGCTGGCAAAGCCTCGGCGAGTGCCGGTAGATCGCTCAGCACGACCGCGCGTCCCAAACCGCCGGCTTCCGCAGGCTTCAGCGGAGTGATCTTACGGCACACGGCGACGTCTTTCCGCGGGACGACGAACACGTCGAGGCCGCGAACGTACGTCTGCGCGAGTTCTGGCCGCACGCGCCCCGTGAAGACCGCAGAGTCTCCAAGGTCTGCAGCTCGCTGGCGCAGGTGCGGCAGATCGACACCGTCCCCGACCACAAGGAGCCTGATGTCCACACCCGATGTCCGCGCCGCGCGGACAGCATCGACCAGCACGTCGAGACCCTCATAACCGACGACAGAGGCGGCCGTACCGACCCAGATGCCCCGAGCCGGCAGACCCAATTCCGCTCGCACGGCAGATGCCGGAGCCTGCCAATCGGCCGCGAGGACCTCTGAACCCACAGAGTTCGGAGCCACGACGATCCTCTCGCGATCCACTCCCCGCTCGACAAGTTCAGCTGCCATTGTGTGCCCCAGTGTGACAACTGCGTCAGCACTGCGGGCCACTTCCGCTTCTCGTGCACGGAAGAGCTGGAACCTCTCACTGTTGCGCGCATCCTGCTCCATCCCACCTCGTGCGGAGGCCCATGTGTCCTCGAGCGAGCCGCGCACCTCGTACACCCACGGAAGTTCCAGGTCCCGGGCGACGCTCCGGGCGACAAGACCGTTCGTGAAGTGTGTGGTCGTATGGAGCACTGCTGCGCCAGAGGCTTCAGCAGCACGCCGCAAGAAACTCGCCTGCTGGTCGAGGCGTGCCGCGGGTGTCCGTCCAAGCGATGCAGGAACGTCGTACAGGTACGGGATCCCGTCCACCGTCGCTCGATCACATCGCACTGCTCTGCCGACAGCAGTGGGGTAGCCGGTCCTATTAGTTGCGAGCACGCCGAGCCCTGCATCGCGCACCGCGGTGAGGACCGCGTGGCTGCGCAGCGTGTACCCGGACTGAGTGACGGGAAGAGAGTTCGTGAGGGCGAAGAGGACGGAAGCCTTCGGGACTGACCGCGGCGTGGGAACCGCGCCGTTCCCCGCGGTCGACGGATCCCATTCGGGCCGGAAGACCGCGAGCTCCGAGGACAGCCTCGTGCGCATCGCGCTGGGAGGCGCAGCCGCCACCGCTTCCGACATCCGTCCTTCGTGCCACAGGATCCGCGATGAGAGCCGTGCACCTGCGGTGGTACCTGCGAGCGCGTTGGCACGCATTCGAGCGGTACCGGGATCACCCATGCTGACGGCGAGTTCGCCCAGGAAACGCGCCTGCCACCCTCGTGCAGGGCGCGCGACCGCGAAGTCCGCTGCGCTCGCCACGTCGCCCTTCAGCCACGCGGAAGACGCTTCGGCGGCCGGTCCGGGAACTCTGCGGAGCGCCGCGCTCATCAGTCGGGATGCGCGAGGCGGAAGCCGCCGGAACACCTGCATTCCGAAGTGCACGGGGTCGTCCGAAACGTGTCCTGCGACCACTCGCAACAGCGCGGATGCCTGACGCAGCAGAATCGGCGCCCTCACGACGTCACGTCCTGAAGCAATCGCAGGTACGTTCGGGCCGCAGACTGC
The DNA here is from genome assembly GCF_016107685.1 of Brevibacterium yomogidense. Taxonomy (GTDB): domain Bacteria; phylum Actinomycetota; class Actinomycetes; order Actinomycetales; family Brevibacteriaceae; genus Brevibacterium; species Brevibacterium yomogidense. The sequence goes on along the minus strand of NZ_JABASY010000002.1, from coordinate 31,696 downwards.
GGCGAGGCGTGAGTTCTCAACCATTCCACGGGGCGCTCACCGACTGCCGTCGATTCCGGGTCGTCCCGCAATTCCACGAACATGCGCCGGATGTCATCGATGTCGCCGGGTGCAGACACCGCGCCGGCCTGTGCGTCGTGAACGATCTGTGCGGCTTCGCCTGCAATCACACCGGAGACATGCACCCTGCGGGCCATGATGGAGACCAGCTTCGAGGGGATCGTGAGAGTGAAGGACGGGACATCGGCAAGACTCACAAGACCTGTATGTGCCCACTCCCAATGGTCTTCGAGCGCAATGCCCGTCGTCTGCGGATAGAACTCGACGCGGTCGGTGAGACCCAACGCGAGTTCGCGCAGATCGTGCCAGTGCGCTCCCGCACCCACCACGCGCAATCGCACACCGGGAACATCCGCGACCGCACGGATCGCGGTCTCGAGTCCTTGTGAACGCCCCACCGTTCCGACGTAGAGAACGTGAAGGTCGCCATGCTGCCGTCGTTGCGTCCGGCGAGGAGTGAGACGCGGTGCGTCGCTCGTGTTGCGTACTACGGTCACGGGCGGCATAGCGCGCTCACGCAACTGGTCAGCAAAGGACTCGGTCGTCGCGACCAGGGCGTCCGACCGCCGGAGTGCTCCGTTGAAGAGCGCCGGCAGGACACGGGTCTCGAGCGTTCGTGAGACGGCCGACGGGAGCATCCCTCGCGTCCCGCGCTCCACGAGCGCGGTGTCCGCGATGAGATCTGGCCACACGTCCCGGATCTCGGTGACAAGTGGTACGCGCAGGAGTCCCGCGACGGATGCCGCGGTGAAGGGCATCGGAAGCCCCGGTGTCGTGGCGACGATGACATCTGGACGAGCGCGTCGCATCGCCGCAGCGGCCCCCACCATGAACGCAGAGGACACTGTTTGATCCACCAGTTGTCCCGGCACGCTGCCGGATGATCGCAGATATGGCACCCGGAGGATCCTCTCGCCGAACGCTCCGTCGCTCCACCGCCAGACTGCCGGTCGTCTGATCCCCAATTCGCCCCGCTTGCGGTAGGGATAATGCGGGACGGGAGCGCAGACCGCGACATCGTGTCCGGCATCAGCGAACGCACCGACGAGTGTTCTCCACCGCCGCTGGGGAGCGCCTATCTCCGGGGCGTAGTAGTGGGTGAGTACAAGGATCCTCATGTGGTCGCCCGCGCCTTCTCGCTCATCACGGACGGCAGGATGAAATACACGGCGAGGACACACGTCCACGTGCTCACAGCGACCGCGTGGCTCACGGACGGTTCAACGCCGAAGAGGCTGGGCAGCGCCCCCGCGATGCACAGCACGGACGCCATGAGATGCAGCGCGGACACCCGCTCGTGCGTGAGACCGGTCGCGTGCAGCCGCTGGTACACGTGGCTGCGGTGAGCGAGGAAGATGTTCTCACCGCGGAACGCTCGACGAGCGAGGGTCAGGAGCACGTCTGAGAGCGGCACGATGAAGGGCGCCAGCAACGCCGTCGCGGGGACTCCCGCACTCCAGAGCACCCAGACCGCGACCACGAGGAGCCCACCGATCGCATAGCTTCCGACGTCGCCCAGGAAGGACCGCGCAGGGCCGATGTTGAGAGGCAGGAATCCCAGGAGCGCCGCACCGAAGACGAACAGTGGTGCAGCCGCGCCGATGTCGTCGACGAGGAGGCTGAGTACTCCCAGCCAGACTGCGGTGGCCGCACCCCACATCGTCACGAGGGTGTTGAGGCCGTCCATGAAGTTCGTCCCGTTGACGACGAGGACGATGCACACGACGATCGCTGCCGCTGCCAGGAACCCGCCATCGGTGATGAGAAGGATCACGGCCGCGAACCCGGATGCCAGAACTGCCTGGACGACGAGGCGCTTCACCGCGGACAGCGAGTTGAGGTCGTCGACGAAACCCACGATCCCGAAGACGAACGCCGCAGCGACGGGAAGGATCACGCGGACCCCATCACCTGCGTCAGGCCAACGGTCACCTGCCCCGACCAGCTGGGACGCGACGACGGCAGTGAGCAGACCCGCCACCAGGCCCGTGAGCACTCCGATGCCTCCGCCGCGGGCGACCGGCTTCTCGTGCGACGAGCGTTCACTGGGTGTGTCCAGCACACCACCGCGCTGCAGCAGCGGGATCACCGCGAATCGTGTGGATCCGTATGCCACGAGCGCAGCGAAGAGACAGGAGACCACGAGGCTCACGCTATTCATTCCTGCCCTTCGGGGTGGAAGTCGCCGAGGATGGACGTGAGTGTGAGCGGCGCTGTTGCGGGGGCCGAAGACGGCCGCGCAGGGGCGTCCCCACTCCTCCTCGTGAGTGCGTTCCGTCCAAGCCCCGGAGGGGCTGTTTGCACTGCTTTCCTCAGAGTGCTGGTGAGTTCGTCATTGCGTCTATGGCCGGAGATGCGGGCGCTCGCGATGAGGCCGCGAACCTGCGCGAGGGAGGCGGGCGGGACCGCCACCTGGGAGATGAGGTGGTGCTTCGGCCGCTGGTCCTGTTCGCCGACTGCAAGCCGGGTCTCCTCGAGCTTCTCCCCCTCACGCAATCCCGTGTAGCGGATCGTGATGTCGTCCCGACCGCTCAACGTGATCACACGACGAGCGAGGTCCTCGATCGCAACGGGTTCCCCCATGTCGAGGACGAGAGTCTCGCCCGGATTCCCGATCGCGCCGGCCTGCAGCACCAGTTCGCATGCTTCGTCCGCTGACATGAAGAACCGTTTGACCCCCGGCGCCGTGATGGTGAGGGGGCCTCCTGCCTGCGCCTGGGAGACGAATGTGCCGAGGACCGACCCGCGCGAACCCAGAACGTTGCCGAACCGCACCGACATGTACGCAAAGCCTGTGTCTGCGGCGACTGCCGCCACTGCACGTTCGGTTGTGTACTTCGAAGCGCCCAGAACCGATGTGGGGTCTGCGGCTTTGTCCGTGGAGATGTGTACGAACTGCGGCACCCGGTTCTCGACTGCAGCATCCAACAGGCTCATGCTTGCACCGACGTTCGTCATGATCGCCTCGTCGGGGAAGCGCTCAAGGAACGTCAGATGTTTGAGCGCTGCCGCGTGGAAGATGATGTCCGGCTGCACGCTCGCCACGAGCGAACGCACGAAGCCCGCGTCACGCAGATCACCGAGCACGAGGTTCTCACTGGTGAGCATCGCAGAACCTTCGAGGACGAGCTGCGTCGAATGCAGGCCCGACTCATCGCGGTCCGTCATCACGACGCGGCCCGGGGAGAAGCGCACCAGCTGCTTGCACAGGTGTGAGCCGATCGATCCCCCGGCACCGGTGACGAGGATCGTCTTGCCGCGCAGGTATCCCGCGATGGCGTCGACGTCCGTCGAGATCGGCCGGCGCCCTATGAGGTCGTCGATCTCGATGGGGCGGAAGGAGGCGGGGCGGGTCGCGATCGTGGATCCTCCGTATGCGCCTCGCTCCCGAAGGTCGTAGACATCGAGCTCAGGAAGGACCTTGATCTCGACTCCGGCCTCTTGCGTGACATCGATCACCGTGTCAAGGACAGCGGGTGACAGTTCGCGGATCGCGATGAGGACGACATCGACAGGTCGCTCCTCGAGGACCCGGCCGAGGTCGGCGAGGCGTCCGAGCACGCGAATCCCCTGCACTCGCAGGAAGTTCTTCTCCGGATCGTCGTCGAGGAACCCGACGGCTACGTGCTCGGCCTGAGGATCGTCGGTGATGAGGCGGAAAGCAGTGAGGCCGTGAGCCCCGGCGCCGAGGATGAGCGCGCGTTTACTCCGGCCTCTCTGCGTTCGGCGCAGCGCGCGCATGCGTCCGCGGAGCCACGCCGCCATGCCGATCACGACGATTGCGAGCGCGGAGGCAGTGAGCGGCACACTCAACGGCACGAGTGGAGCGATCACTGCGTTCGCCGCATAGATGAGCCCGCTCACGACGGCGAAGACTCCGCCGATCGCGATGAATTCGTCCCCCGACACCCTCCAGAACTGGTCCCGGTACACCACGAGGGGCCCCATACCGACGCACACGATGAGACCCAGCAGCGAACACACTGCGATGCCGGTGAAGTTCGGCTCCGACAGTGAGAAGTCATAGCGGACGAGAGCCGCGATCCACAGGCAGACGGCGAATGCGAGCCCGATGCCGAAGGAACGGAGCAGTGCGCCTAGGAGAACGCCGCTCGATCTGCGGTCGGTTCGGTGGGGAGCCGCAGCCCCCCTCGTCGCCGATTCGTTGTCCTCCGTGACGGGAACACCTTCCATCCGCCGGCGCGACCGCCGTTCACTGTCTGTTCGGTGTGAGTATAGTTAAAGTATTCTCGTTATCTGAAATATAGCTCGTACCCGGCATTCGAGCGCGCCTTCTCTGGACGCTCGTGCTCCACCGCACTCGATTGGGGACTCAGTGACTCTGGCGCGCCGCTTCCTGCGCGATGCCCGCACCGGCTTCTGGCATCTTCGCACCGGAGGACCAGCGCAGCTCCAGCAGTGGCGACAGCGCAGGCGGGTCGGTCGATCGAATCCACCGGCCGTCGTCGACGGCCCTCTCCTCGCCCGCTACCCGGCCCCGGTGATCGGTGACCGCACGCCAGTGTTCCCGAACATCCGCGCCGGTGTGATCCTCGACGACTTCTCGCGCCTCGCCTTCACCTACGAATGGGATGCCATCCCACTGTCCCGGACGGCGTGGCGAGAGCAGCTCGACGACCTCGACCTCGTCTTCGTCGAATCCGCGTGGAACGGCAACGGAGGGCAGTGGGCCTATCAGCTCACCGGTGAGAGCGGCGTCAAGGACGACGTGAAGGAGCTCCTCTCGACGTGCCGTGCACGGGGGATCCCGACGGTCTTCTGGAACAAGGAGGATCCACCGCACTTCGATGACTTCCTTGAGGCAGCAGGCCTGTTCGACTGGGTGTTCACGAGCGACAGCAGACTCATCGACTCATACCGCAAGGCATTGGGGCACGACCGCGTGAAGACACTGTCATTCGCGGCACAGCCCGCGGTGCACAACCCTGCGCGCAGCTCCGGGCCTCGCACCGAATCCGGTGTCGCGTTCGCCGGCATGTACTTCGCACACAAGTACCCGGAACGCAGGGAGCAGATGCAGTGGCTGCTGGGAGGCGCTGCCGATGCCGCCGCGAAGACCGGTGATCGGTTCGTGGTCTTCTCCCGACAGCACGGGGGTGATGCTCGATATCAATTCCCCGATGATTTGTCGTCGCACGTCATCGGTTCGCTCCCCTACGACCGCATGCCCACTGCCTACAAGGACTTCGGGGCGTTCCTCAACGTCAATTCCGTCGTCGATTCACCCAGCATGTGCGCGCGCAGGATCTTCGAGATCAGTGCGAGCGGTACTCCTGTCGTGAGCGCTCCCAGCGAGGCGACGCGCCGGTTCTTCCGTACCGACGAGGTCTTCCAGCCCTCGACTCGGCAGGAGACGGCGGACGTCGTCCGGGCCCTGCTGCGGAGTCCGGAACTTCGCGATCGATCAGTCCACCTGGCACAGCGCACGATCTGGCGCGAACACACCTATACGCATCGCGCGATGGAGGTCATGGACGCGCTTGGCCTCGCCCACGGGGATCCGACCATTCGCAGCTGTTCTGCGATCGTGTCGACCAACCGCCCCCAGCAGCTCGACCACGTGCTCGAGACCGTGGGTTCGCAACGCGCCGTTCCCCTGCAGCTCGTCCTCGTCACGCACGGGCACACCGTCGATCAGGACCTGCTGCGCGACCGCGCCCGCCGATCCGGTGTCGAGGACGTCGTCCTCCTGGAAGCTGATTCCTCCCTGTCTCTGGGCGCGTGCCTCAACCTCGCTATCGACGCGGCCGACGGAGACGTCCTCGCGAAGATCGACGACGATGACCTCTACGGGCCGCAGTACCTCGCCGACCAGATCTCCGCCCTGCGCTACGCGGGAACGGACATCGTCGGGAAGCAGGCCCACTACATGCACCTCACGGCATCGGGCGCAGTGCTCCTGCGTTTCCCGGAGCGCGAACACAAGTACACGGATTTCGTCATGGGCCCCACAATGGTCGGCTCTCGTGACGTCTTCCGGTCGATCCGCTTCGAAGACGTCACTCGGGGCGAGGACTCTGCGTTTCAGAGGGCAGCCGTCGCTGCGGGAGCGACACTCTATTCGTCCGACCGCTTCAACTTCGTCCAGGTGCGTTCCGCGACCGGCGCCCATACGTGGAGTGTCGAGGAATCGGAGCTCTTGGGCACCGGTGTCGTGCACGGGTACGGACTCGCTCCCGAGCACCACTTCTTCTGATCCACGCACCAGCACCACAGCACGAGGAGTCACCTTCCATGTCACCACTGCAGATGCCGTCCGTTGCGGTGATCGGACTGGGGTACATCGGCCTGCCGACGGCCGCTGTGCTCGCGAGCGCAGGCGCGAAAGTCGTCGGGGTCGACGTCAAACAGAGCACCGTCGACGCCGTCAACGCCGGTGAGCTGCCGTTCGTCGAACCCGATCTCGGAACGGTGCTCGCGGGTGCGGTCAGCATGGGGACACTCGTCGCTACGACGGTCGTCCCCCGCTCAGACGCCTACATCATCGCGGTACCGACCCCCTTCGGGGAGTCTCACGTGCCGGATCTCTCCCATGTGACGACGGCGGCGCGCGACATCGCCGCGCGCCTCGAAGGAGGCGAACTCGTCATCCTCGAGTCGACGTCTCCCCCAGGAGCCACCGAGCTGGTCGCCCGCACGGTCCTCGATGAGCGCGCGGATCTCACGGACGAACCCGGCAGGCCGAACTCCGTCTACTTCGCCCACTGTCCCGAAAGAGTCCTGCCGGGCCGGATCATCATCGAGCTGCGGACGAACGACCGCATCATCGGTTCGCTCAACGGCGACGCAGGTGAGCGCGCGCGTGACCTGTACCAGCTCTTCTGCGAGGGCGAGATGCTGCTCACCGACGCTCGGACCGCCGAACTGGCGAAGCTCACGGAGAACGCCTACCGCGACGTGAACATCGCGTTCGCGAACGAGCTGTCCGTCATCGCCGATCAGCTCGACGTCGATGTCTGGGAGCTCATCGAGCTGTCCAACCACCACCCTCGCGTCAACATCCTCCAGCCAGGCCCCGGCGTGGGTGGTCATTGCATCGCCGTCGACCCGTGGTTCATCGTCTCTGCAGCTCCCGAATCGTCGCGCATGATCCGCAGCGCGCGAGAGATCAACGATGCGAAGCCGCAGTACGTGCTCGACAAAGTAGTGCCACGTGCACGCCGATACAAGGAACCACGGATCGCGGTACTGGGCCTCGCTTTCAAGCCGGATATCGACGATCTGCGGGAGAGCCCCGCCATGCTCATTGCGGACCGGCTCGCCGGCCTCGTCCCCGAAGGGGACATCATGGCGGTCGAACCCCACATCGAAGAGCTTCCGCACGTACTCGCAGCCCACGGAAATGTCCGGCTCACACACTTCGAAGACGCGATGCGCGCAGCGGACATCGTCCTGCTATTGGTCGATCATACGATCTTCAAGAACGCAGATCCCTCGACGCTCACAGAGGGTGTCATCGTTGACACCCGCGGTGCGTGGCGCGCCGTACCAGCCGCCACCCCCTGACCATCAGGCCTCCTGATGATCAGGCCTCCTGGTGATCAGGCGACCTGACGACTGGCCCAGAGGGCCCTATCCAGGGAGCGTCACCGGCTCCTTCTGAGATCACTCCCGCTCGGCTCCGTCTCGCTCGAAGACGAGAACGGTGGCGGAGCTCGCATCCAGGTCGAAAGAGATCTCTTCATCCTCACCAGTAGGTGCAGTTCGCGCCGACGAGTGCGGAAGCTTGTCCGGCAGCGGCGTCTCCGGCTGGAAGCGGCGCTCGCTCACGTCGGTGAGCGTCTCAGCGGATACCTGTGCAGCAGTCACTGCGGAATACCCGTCCGGGACCTGCAGTTCGAGGGGCGTGGCGTCGATGCTCGCCGCGTCCGCACTGTTCACGAGGGTCACGACCAGGCGATCTGCATCGTCCTGAGTGACCGCATAGACGCGGAGGCCGTCCGATGACGACTCCGTGTGGACGAACGCACCCTCCGTACTCATCGCGGCGAGACGCAACGCCGCATGATTGCCACGCCCCACGATCTCCGGCGAATCTTCGCCCTGCGCACAGACGACAGACATCGGAGCACCGCCCTCGCAGGGTCCCAGCATGGAGTGCATTGCAAGACGCTCCACCCCCAGCTGCGCCGCCTGAAGCGTGAAGTCGACAGTCCAGAGGGACTTCGCCTGTGTGCGGGACGTGTCATTGGTGCCAGGGCAGCTCGTGGGACCCGTCTCCTCCAGCCAGAGGGGCAGCCCGTATTCGCGCGCTGCGTCAGAGCCGATACCGATCATCTCTTCAGCGCTGTCGCGCACGAGCGGCTCCACGAGGTTCTGTGCTCGCGGTCCACGCCCGGGGGTGGCGTGTGACTCGCAGTCATAGAGCGGGTACCAGTGCTGACTGATCGCAGCGCGGTTCGGCACGTCCGCGTCTGCGAACGCGCGCATCCATGTGGCGTCGTACGCGTCCGGTCCCGCGATCGGGAGTCCCGGCGCCGCTTCATCGATCGCCGCCGCGTATTCCTCCAGCTCCTCCGTATAGGCCTGCGGGTCCCATGCGTCGTCACGAAGCCGTCGGTTGGGGTCGCCGTCGACCGTGTAGCCGTTGGGCTCGTTTCCGACGGCTACCGCCACGAGGTCGTCTCCCAGGATGCGCTGCGCATGGGCGGCCATGTCCGCAGCCCGTTCAGGGTCGAAATCACCCAGAGGCAGACCGAGTGTCACCGAGGCACCGGTAGCATCCGTCAACTTCTTGAGACGCTCAAGGTCACCTGGGCCCACGACGACAGAATCCCCGCGTGGGGCCGGCTCTCCCGACGACGTCCAGAAGAGGTTGCGGTCGAGCCGGTTCCCGCCGAACCTCAGCGCGGGTGATCCGAGCTCCGCAAGCCGTTGCGCGAACGTCGAAGCCGAAGGATCGAGTCGGGGATCCGCAAGGTCGGTGGACTCGAGTGAGAGACCCACATTCTGGGGCACGACGTCAGCTCCGGTCTCCTCGGCTTCCACCGTGACGGACACGGGCTCGGCCAGCTCCGTATGTGCGCCCAGGTCTTGTGTGAAAACCGTCGGAGTGGGCTCCGGCGTGGGCGTCCCTGCGGAATCCGCTGACCGATCGGTGCACCCCGTGACGAGGAGGAGCATGACACTCACGGCTGCGGCCCATAAGGCGCGAGTCCTGAGAGAACGAGCCGCGGTGCGGTCACTCACCTGGCAGCTCCGCGTCTGCACCACGAAGTTTCGGATCACGGTGGCAGCTCACCACCGCGCTCGCACGGTCTCAGTCGGACCATCGACTTCCGTGAACCCTGCGTCGACGACCTGGACCGGTGCTGTGCCGCCGTCCCACGCATCCTTCGCTGCTGTCTCGACGCGCACGCGGAATCCGTCCTCCCGCCATGTGTCACGCTTCTCTTGAGGCATCTGCTCGTACGCCAGCTGCGCCGCGTGACCGCACTGAGCAGCCGCCTTCCCTGTGCTCAAGTCGACGTGAGGTGACAGCTCGATCCGGACCACCGGGTCGACGGTGAAGCTCTCTCCGTCACCCCCGTCCGCAGACAAGGGGAACTCCGTCCCTCCCACCTGGAGCTTCTTCAGCTCACGCGGCAGCGGCTGGACGGGGCCGGGCGGGAGCACGAGCACATCCGCATCGCCGAAACCGTCGTGGCCCGGATGTTCGACGTGCACGCACTCCAGTACTGCGGCGTCTTCGAACTGCTTGCCGTCACCCCGCCGCACCACCTTGCGGATGGCGCCATCCCGCCAAAACTCCACGTCGTCGTACCAGGAGCCGCCGGGCTGGGAGCGGGGGTCGTCGAGGAAGACGGCGACGGCCTCGGCGACGGTCTCCAGCACGTCCACGTGCCGGGCGATGTCCGCCTTGGACCGCCTGACCACGATCGGCAGCGCCCACGGGACGTCGTGATCCCGTTCGTGCCGCCGCATGCGCATGACAGCGGGGCCGTCGATATCGACGGCCCCGCCCTGCACAGCGTCGTTCTGCGCTGCGTCGTCACTCACGCCGGGCTGCCGGACTTCTCGACGACCTGACGCTGGATACGGGCGAGCATCCCGGACATCCCGTTGAGACGCAGGGGGCTCACCGCCTTCGTGAGCGACAGCCGCAGCGGGAAGTCCGCAGGCACCGCGAGCACCTCACCCACCGTGCGTCCGTCCAGACCCTCCTGGAGGATGCCGGCGAACCCACGGGTGGTGGGCGCCTCCTTCGGTGCGGAGAAGAACAGGTGCACCGTCCCCGCCTTGAGATCCGCAGCGTCCGGTTCGACTTCGACGACCAGGAAGATGGGCGACTGGCACTCCGGCACCGGCTCCAGCAGCTCCGGATGATCCGCGTAGCGCTCCGGCAGCTCCGGCAGCTCGTCGCTGAACTCCAGGAGGATCTCCAGCAGCTCGTTCTCCGCAGCCGCCGCGAAATCGTCCGCGATCTCCTGCAGACCGCCGGGCAGCGGCGCGTCCTCATTCACAGCATCACTCATGCGCTGGGTGCCTCCCCCGGTTCCGTGCCGGTGGCGATCGGGACACGCACGACGTTGCCCCATTCCGTCCACGACCCGTCGTAGTTCTTCACGCTGTCGAAGCCCAGCAGGTGCTCGAGCACGAACCAGGTGTGCGACGACCGCTCACCGATCCGGCAGTACGCGATGATGTCGCCGCCCGGCGTCAGGCCCAGGTCGTCGAGATACAGCTTCTTCAGCTCATCAGCGGACCGGAAGGTGCCGTCGTCGTTCGCGGCCTTCGCCCACGGCACCGACTGCGCGGTGGGGATGTGGCCGCCCCGCAGAGCGCCCTCCTCCGGGTACGCCGGCATGTGAGTGCGCTCCCCGGTGAACTCCTCCGTGCTGCGCACGTCGATGAGCGGGATCTCTCCGATCGCGTCGCGGACCTCCGGCAGGAACGCGCGGATGCGGGAGTCGTCGCGTGAGACGACCGGGTAGTCCGTCGCTGTGGGTGTGGGCTTCTCACGCGTGTACTCGCGGCCCTCCGCCTCCCACTTCTGACGGCCACCGTCCATGAGGCGCACGTCCTCGTGACCGAACAGGGTGAACACCCACATCGCGTAGGCCGCCCACCAGTTCGACTTGTCGCCGTAGACCACCAGCGTGTCCTCGCGGGAGATCCCCTTGGCGCTCATGAGCTGCGCGAAACCCTCACCGTCGACGTAGTCGCGGGTCACCGGGTCGTTGAGCTCCGTGTGCCAGTCGATCTTCACCGCACCCGGGATGTGGCCCGCTTCGTAGAGGAGGACGTCCTCATCGCTTTCCACGATGACGACGCCCGGGGTGTCCAGATTGTCCGCCACCCACTGCGTGCTCACGATGCGGTCCGGCCGCGCGTACTCCTGGAACTTCGGGTCCAGGGTGTCCGCGGGAATGCGGGCTGCGGTGCTGTCTGTCACGGTGCCTCCGTAGATGTTCGGCGGGAGTGTGGTCTGCAGTGTCTGCTGGGTCTGCCTGCGGCTGCGTCTTCAGCTTCAACCATACGGAGCGGGCGGTCTATTCCGCAGTGTGCTCCGTCACGTGGCGTAGCTTCGAGTATGCAGGCACGTCAACGCTCTGTGCCGACCGCACACGCAGGCTGACGCGGAGCCACGGAGAAGCCCCGGGCGCCCATGAGCTCGTACCCTCTTCGCCTTCCCGCCTATCCGTTGTACAGCGCGTCCGGCAGCCACATGATGATCTGCGGGAACACTGAGAACAGTGCGATCGCCAGGCCCAGCACCACGATGTAGGGCAGTGAGCCACGCAGGATCTCCGTCAGCCTCACGTGTGGGGCGATGCCCTTGAGGACGAAGAGGTTCAGTCCGACGGGCGGAGTGATCAGCCCCATCTCCATGTTGATGGTCATGATGATGCCGAACCAGATCGGGTCGAACCCCAGCTCGAGTATGAGCGGCAAGAGGATCGGCGTGACCATGACGATGATGGACACCGGCGGCAGGAACAGGCCCATGACCAGCAGCACGACGTTGATGAGGATGAGCACGATCCACCGGTTGACCTCAAGATCCGTGATCGTGCCCGCCAACTCCTGCGGCACCTCCAGATAGCTGAGAACCGTGGCGATCACAGCGGAGAAGGCTGTGATCATGAGGATCATCGATGACTGTGACACCGACGACCGCAGCACCCCCAGCAGTGCGGTCACATCGTGTTCGCGGTAGAACACGATGACGAGCACAGCAACAAGCAGCACACCGATCGCAGCGGCCTCGCTGGGCGTCGCGATCCCCCGGTACAGCACGGTGAGCACCGCCGCGATCAGAGCGATGAACGGCAGGATCCTCACCAGCGTCGAGAAGCGTTCGCCCCAGGTCCACACACGGCCCTCCGCACCCACCGTGCCGATCGTGTGGGAGGCTTCGCCCGGTTCTGCGTCCGAGTCGAGTCGTCTCTGCTCCCGGCTCACAGCGATGTAGATCCAGATGCAGAACATCACCATGATGACGAGCCCGGGGATGATGCCGCCCGCGAACAGCTGCCCGATGGACTGCTCTGCGGCGATGCCGTACAGGATCAAGGTGACACTGGGCGGGATGAGGATGCCCAGAGTGCCGCCGGCGGCCACGGCACCGGTGGCGATCCTGCTGGAATAGCCTCGCTTCTCCATCTCCGGTACAGCGACACGACCGATCGCCGCAGCGGTGGCCGGGGATGAACCCGTCATCGCCGCGAACACGGTCGAGGCGGCCACCGAACTCATCGCCAGGCCGCCCCGGATACGGGACAGCCACGCCTCCCCTGCGATGAAGAGCTGCTGGGAGGCTTTCGACCCGCCGAACATGTTGCCCATGAGGACGAACAGAGGGATGGCAAGCAGCCCGAAGTCGTTGAGGGAGTCGAACACCATCTTGCCGAAGAGGTCCGAGTGCTCCGGGCCGAGGAAGATCAGGATCGCAGTCAGCGCAGTGATCGCGAGCCCGAAAGCGATGGGCATCCCCGTGGCGAAGAGGACCAGCGCGATTGCGATGATGAAGCCGCCTTGGGCGAGCGGGCTCATGGACGGTCCTCCTGCGCGTTCGAGGCAGCCTGTTCAGTGACGAGCTGCTGGACTTCTGCCGATTCTCCTGTGGCCCCCAGCAGTGTCACGTGAACGGGGTCGAGCCGGCCGAACAGGGCGAGCAGGACCTCGATGAGTTCCGCGACGTACTGGAAGAACACCAGGGCCATTCCGAGTGGCAGGAATGCGTACGGCACCCACAGGGGCGGGCCCCACGCGCTGGCAGAATGGGTGTCGAGCGCGTAGGCCTGGAACCACATGTTCCATCCGGTCCATCCCACGACAGCGACGACTGCGAGCACCAGCACGACCGTCACGACGTGCAGCACCAGGCGTCCGCGCAGCGGCAGTGCTTCCGGCAGCAGATCGACACCCACGTGAGCGTTGTGCCGCACCCCGTACGCGGCGCCCACGAAGGCGACACAGATGAGCAGGTAGATCGTCGTCTCCGTCTGCCAGGTCGTCGGTGCCTTGAGCACGTATCGGACGAACACTCCCCACCCCGTCACGAACGTCGCGACGACGAGAGCAGCGGCCGCGACCAGTCCCGCGATCTCCGACAGGCGATCGGCCACCCGGCAGATGAGCGGCTTCTGTTCCGTCATTTGCCGTGTCCGTTCTTCTGGGCGAGATCCATGAGCTCTCCTCCACCTGGGACGTTTTCGCGGTATGCGTCCCACTGATCGCGGGCAAGCGGAAGCCACTGCTCGAACGCCGCGTCATCCATCTGCACGACGTCGACACCGGCGTCGGCGAAGATCGTCTCCACGCGCGCATCATCCGCTTCCGAGTCGGAGTAGGCGCGCTCCTGCAGTTCGTCTGCGACCTGCTGGACCGCCTCCTGCTGCTCCGCACACATCTGCTCGTATGCTCCGACGGTGAGGACCAGCGGCTCGTACATGAACCAGAACGTGTTCTGTGTGGGAGACACGTACGAGGTGACGAGCTCTTCGAGTCGATACGACGCGAACGAGCTCGCGGATGTCACGGCCGCGTCGAGCACTCCCGTCTGCATGGCGGAGTAGATCTCCGAACTGGGCAGGCTCGTGATCCCTGCCCCTGCGTCCTGCAGCATGTATTCGACATACGCCCCCGCGGCGCGCATCGTCGCGCCCTGGGGGACGTCATCGGGGGTGAGGATCGGTTCCGACTGCGCACCGATGCCACCGGCGTTCCACACGTGCACCAGGCGGACGAGCTCGTTGTCCAGCATCGAGCGGTCGAGAGCCTCACCGATCTCCGACTCATCCCACGCGCGTGCCTCGTCGTGGCTGCGCACAAGACCGGGCATGAGACTGATCGACCATTCGGGCACGTGGCCTGCGGCGTAGTCGAGCGGCATCACGGCGCCGTCGATCGAACCGGCGAGCATCGCGTCGTACTGGTCATTCGGCTTCGACAGAGTGGAATTGGCGAAGACCTTGATGTTGACTTCCCCGTCGGTCGCCTCGGACACGCGCTCGGAGAAGTCTTCCGCCAGCTGTGAGCGGAAGTCGCTGTCCTCCCCGCGCGCTGCAGGCCACTGGTGTGACAGCCGCAGGCTCTGGCTGGTGCAGGTATCAGCGGCAGCGATGCTGCCGTCGCCGCTCGCCTCGCTGCGGCCGAAGCCCGGGGCACAGCTCGTTGCGACGAGGACAGAGCACAGCGCTGCCGCGAAGACTACGGACTTGCGCACCAAGGGCATCTCCTTTGAAGCCGGCCGCCTGACGTTCTCCTCCCGCTTCGCGCACATCGGTGAGCGACCTGCGTGGAGTACAGGACAAAGGTTTCCCAGCAGGCTATCAAAGCTGTCCAGAGGGTGTGCCCCGGGACCAGAGAACACCCGTGACCCGCAGGAATGGCCGTTTCTCACGGCCGTCGCGTCTCAGCGGGTCAATGGTCCGGTGCGCCACACGAGCGCAGGGGATGTTGCGGTCGAATTCAGTCCGTCATGTGAAGTATCCGTGGTAGATCGCCGTGCGCGGATCCGCCGCCCTGCTGAGGACGCGCTCACCCGTTCGACGTCATCTCGTGAGGAACCAGCGGAGGATCGTGGCGAACTCCTCCGGCTTCTCCGAATGCACCCAGTGACCGGCACCCTTCACGGTGATCTGGCGGACCTTCGGGAAGAACCCCCGCATCACGGGTTCCGCCTCCTCCGTGATGTACGGCGACTTCGATCCGCCCACCCACAGGGTGGGCCCGTCGAACTCCGAACCTGCCAGGTCCGGGAAGTCGCCGATCGCCGGCAGCTCCGCGTGCAGCAGGTCGAGGTTCGGCTGCCACGCGTAGCCGCCGGCCTTGGGCCTCAGATTCTGCAGGAGGAAGAGCCGCGTGCCCGTGTTCGGGATGGGATCCTGCAGCGCTTCGTCCGCGTCCCTCCGCGATGTCAGCGCCTCGAGGTCCAGAGCCTTGAGGGATCCCAGCAAGTGCTCGAACTCCCCGCCGTTGTCGGAGGCGACCGGCGAGATGTCGACGACGATGAGACGGTCGACCAGATCCGGGTGCCGCAGCGCCAGCACCATCGCGGTCTTCCCGCCCATCGAGTGACCGATGACGTCGACGGGACCGTCCTGTGCCGCGCCGGCACGCAGCGTGTCTGCGACGGCATCGGCCATCTCGATGTAGGAGAAGTGCTCCGTCCACGCGGAGTCGCCGTGGTTCGGCAGGTCCACGAGCGTGCTCGTGTGCGTGTCCGCGATCGCCTTCGCCGCAGTCGTGAAGTTCTTGCCGCGGCCGAACAGCCCGTGGAGGAAGACGGCCCGCGCGGGCCCCTCCCCCACTTCCTTCGTCACGAGAGTCACTTGATCGCCTCGCTGAGCGGGGTCTCACCGTCGTAGAAGTTCACCGTCTGGCGGCTGGCAGCACCCGCGGCCAGGACGTGGGCGATCGCGACGGCGACGTTGTCGCGGCTGGTGACGGCCGCCTCGGCGGCGAGGTCCGGGACACGGCCCGCTTCGTCCGCGATGACGACCTTCTCCGTCGCCGGTTCAGAAGTGAGCTTGCCCGGACCCAGGATCGTGTAGTCGAGCTTCGTGGAGCGCAGGTGCTCGTCCGCGTCGTGCTTCGCCTTCGCGTAGGGGAAGAAGGAGCTGTCCGGGTCGAGCGTGTCCACGTCCACCAGCGCGCGGGAGTAGGAGACCATGACGAACCGGTTGACGCCCGCCTGCTCCGCGGCGTCCATCGCGCGGACCGCGCCCTTGTGGTCGACGGCGTCCGTGCGTGCCGGGTTGCCGCCGCCCGCACCTGCGGAGAACACGACGGCCTCCGCACCGGCGAACGCCTGCGCGAGGTCGTCGACGCTCGCGTCCTCGAGGCTCAGTTCGACCGGGTTCGCCCCGGTGGCGCGGATGTCGTCGGCCTGGTCCGGGTTGCGGATGACCCCGTCGACCGCGAAGCCCGCGGTGACCAGCCGGGGGGTCGCGAGCTGCGCGATCTTCCCGTGCGCTCCGATGATGACGACCTTCTTCTCAGTCATGCCGATGCCTCCTTCGGGGACGAATGTCCCGTGCGTCGATTCAGTGCGTCCAGATCAGCCCGGGGTCGCGGTGCGCGTCCGGGCCTCCGTCTGGGTCAACGCACGTCAGCGGTGGGTATTCCGCGACGACGCATGAGGACGATGGTGTCGTCCAGCTGCGCCGGAGTGCCGTCCGGGGCGGTGACGTCGCGTGTGGCCACCTCGGCGCGGACGGTCTCCCACGTCTGCGCATCCAGCGCGAGCGTCGCCAGTTCGTCCTCCGGGGACGGGAAGTCCGCCGGCCCGTGCTGGTGGTCCTCCCCCATCTTCATCTGCTCGGCCGCCCACGCCGGTGGCGCCGCATGGGAGGTCACCAGCAGGTGCCCGCCGGGTGCCACGAGCTCCGCCGCGTGCCGGAGGATGTGCTGCCGGTCCAGCGCCACCGGCGACTGGAAGAAGCTCGCGGTCACCAGGTCGAAAGGACCCTTGAGAAGCTTGGGTCGGTTCTTCTCCCCCAGGACGCCGAGGTCGTCGCGGACGAACGCCGCCCGGCCCTCCCCCAGCCCCGCCGCCTCAGCTGCAGCACGTGCGCGGATGATCGCGGCCTGCGAGATGTCCACGCCCACGGCCGTCCACCCGTTCTGGGCGAGCCAGAGGACGTCGCCGCCCTCCCCGCAGCCCAGGTCGAGGACGCTGCCCGGCATGAGGCCCGATGCGGTGTCCGCGAGAACCGCGTTCACCCTCCCGGACCACACGGGGCCGTCACCGTAGTGGGACTCCCAGAACGCTGTCGGGTCCTGGGGCACCTCTTCTGCCGAACCGCCTGCAGCGGTGTGGTCGTGTGTGTGCTCGCCGTCGGTGCTCATTTCCCCAGGCTAGCCCTCACCGGCCGTGAGCGCGCGGAAGTCGGGCGCTCACTGTCCGGCGAGTCTGCGCGGGTGGCATGAGTGAGGGCTCGAGTGAGATGACAGACGAGGCTCACACGGAGCTAGAGGGGCATTCGTGGGTGCCGATCGCGAGGCCTTCAGCGAGGCGGCAAGGCTCCCTGTCTCACGGGCGGATCGTCCTCGTCCGATACAGTGCGGAGCGTGACACGACGACGCCCCTCACCACTTGCCGGCAGGAAGCCCACCAAGGACGATCTGGCCCGCGTCGACACAACCGCCCCTGACGGAGTCGACGACGTGCTCCCCCACGACCCTGACGACAGGCTCCGCCTGCTCATCGTGGGGGTGAACCCCGGACTGTGGACCGCAGCAGTGAACGCGCCGTTCGCCCGTCCCGGCAACCGGTTCTGGCCTTCCCTGCACCGCGCGGGTCTCACCGACCACCAGATCGACGCCTCGCTGGGGCTCACGCTTGAGGACGAGGAACATCTGCTGAACCGTGGCATCGGCATCACGAATCTCACCGGCCGACCCACCGTCCGGGCGGATCAGCTGACCCGGGAAGAGCTCACGGTCGCCGGGCGGCGTCTGGTGGACCGAGCGGACGAGCTGCGCCCCGGTGCGATCGCGATCGCCGGCATCACCGCATACCGCACCGCGTTCGGCCTGCCGAAGGCTGCGCTGGGACCGCAGGACCCGGCGACGGTTCCCGGCTGGCCCACGGATGTCCCCCTATGGGTCGTGCCGCAGCCCAGCGGGCTGAACGCACACGAGAACATCGACACGCTCGCCGCGAAATGGCGGGCCGTGTGGGAGATCGCCGGCAAGCACTGAGTGCGCCAGTCGTGCTGCGGAGCCGAACGGCTTCAGCCGCACATGTCTCCGGCGGAATCGACCGTCACCTGCGTCCCCTCCTCAGAGGTGTCGTCGGACGGGCTCTCCTCCGCAGCGGATCCGCCCTCATCGGCAGGGACGGCGTCTTCGATGTCGAGTCCCAGTGTGAGCGTCACCCCACTGCTGCCTGCCTCGGTGTCCAGCTGCACATCGAGCCCCAACCGGTCCGCCAGCTGCTCCGCTGTCTGCTGCGCGGTCGCCGAACCGTCGTGGCTGATCGTCGTGGTCTGCTGGGCAGCGGCCGCCGTTCCCGTCTCCGTGACGGTGAATCCCCAACCGTCGGCCAGCTCTTCGATCTGTGCGGCCTTCCCGTTGATCGTCGATCCGTTGATGATCGTGACGGGGGTGTCCGCCGGAGCCTCCGCGGTGCCCTCGGCATCGTCGGGCGACACCGAGGCATCGGTGTCTGCGGCCTCGGCGTCGTCCTCGCCATTCAGAGGGGTGTCGGCACGGAGACGAGTGAAGACCTCGGCGGCCTCATCGGAGGGCACCACCTTGTTCGGGTCCGTCGGGGCCTCCGCCCACGGCATCACCATGAACGAGATGTGGGAGTCGTCGACGCCCGCCGCAGTCGTCGCGAGCGACGTGAGGGCGGACAGGGAGTCGAGCTCCTCGTCGACGGTGAGCGACGATGTCACGGCGTCGAGGAACCCGTAGAGGCGGTCGGGACGCGTGAGCACTTCCGCGCTCTTCGCCCGCTGCACGATCGCGGACATGACGCGCTGCTGGTGGCCCATGCGCGCGATGTCGCTGCCGTCGCCCACCGCGTACCGGGTGCGTGCCAGCGCCAGGGCGTCCGTCCCGTCGACCGTCTGGTCTCCGGCGGGCAGATCGAGCTGCGCCTTGGGGTCCTCCAGGGCCTCCGGCAGGCAGACGGGCAGACCGCCCATCGCGTCGACCATCGTCGCGAAGCCCTCGAAGTTCATCTCGACGAAGTGGTCGATGCGCACGCCGGAGAGGGACTCGACGGCGGACACGGAGCAGCTGGGACCGAAGTTCAGCGCGCTGTTGACCGCGCCGTAGCCGCCGGGAGACGTGCCGGACCCGGTGTCGCCGCACGGCGGCAGGTCCATCATCGTGTCGCGCGGGATCTGCACCGCGTCGATCCGGGACTCATCCGTCGACAGGTGGGCGAGCACCATCGCATCGCTGCGCGCGCCGCCGGCCTCGCCGTAGTCGTCGGCGTCCAGGTCCCGGGTGTCGGACCCGAGGATGAGGATGTTCGTCCCGTGGGTGTTGTCGTTGAGGACCTCCGCCGTCTCATCCGACCGCAGGGGCGAGGAGGAGATGTTCGACTGCAGGCGGCTCACGGCGACGCTTCCCACCACCAGCGAACCGACTGCCACGAGTGCCGCGGCCCCCACCAGGAGCCGCCTCCTGCGGTACTTCGCCTCCATCCGGCGGCGATACCGGCGGGGCCGGGTCTCCTCGGACGGCTGCTCCGCGGGCTGGTGGTCCCGAGGCTGGTGGCGCCCGGGCTGGTGCTGCCCGGACTGATGTGTCCACGGCTGGTGCTGATGTGTCCACGGCTGGTGCTCCCCCGGCGGGGGTTCCACAGGATGGTGCTCCCTAGGCGAGTGCTCCACGCGCTCTCCTCACGGTCGACGGCGCGACTGCACAGTCTAGACACCACAAGACGAGCTGTTGGGGACCGGGGCACCACGACCACAAGGCCCCTTGCCCAGGAGTGATGTGCGGGTTACGTTTGAAAGGACAGATCAGCCCTACTGGGCTGGTCGTCCCAACGGATCAGGAGGACCCCTCATGGCGAAATCAGAGAAGTCGGGAAAGTCAGGCACGAAGGCGGAGACGATGACCGTTCCGCAGCCGGCAGGTCCGGAGACGACACGGCGTGAGAACGCGGAGAAGGGCTTCAAGGCCTCCGCGACGCTCACGAAGAACATGCAGGCGGTGCTCACCGACCTCATCGCCCTGCATCTGGTGGGCAAGCAGGCGCACTGGAACATCGTGGGCCCGAACTTCCGGGACCTTCACCTCAACCTCGACGAGCTCGTCGGGATCGCACGCGCCAATTCGGATGCGATGGCCGAACGCATGCGCGCGCTGCACGCCAGCCCGGACGGCCGCCCGGCCGTCATCGCGAAGAAGACCTCTCTGCCGGAGTTCCCGCACGGCGAGGTCCTCACCCACGACGCGATCGATCAGGTGGTGCGCGCGATCGAGTCGACCGTCAAGACGATCCGCGACGTGCACGACGAGGTCGATGACGAGGATCCGACGAGCGCGGACATGCTCCACGGGTTCCTCGAGGGCCTCGAGCAGCAGTCGTGGTTCATCAGTGCGGAGACTCGCACTCCGTCGTCCTGACCTGCTGTCGCATCCGGCCCGTCCGCCTCGAGCGGGCGGGCCGGACGCATGCGTGCACGGTGGCAAGCGCAGTCGCGACGAGCAGCAGCCCCAGTGAGCTGAAGAGGGCGGCGTGCAGGCCCAGCACCGCCAGCAGTGCGCTCACCCCCATGACACCCAGAGCGCTGGCAGTGCGCAGGTGGGCGAACATCTCCGCCCGGCGGTTCGGCGGTGCCAGTTCGTCGAGGGTGAGTGAGTAGAAGGTGCCGAGCATCGGCAGGAAGAACCCGACGACCCCGGCACCCGCGAGCGTCGAGGCGACGGTGCCGTCGGCCACGACCACCCCGAACCCCGCCGAGGTCGCGGTGAGGAACGCGACGACCTTCCACGGCCTCGGGACCCGGTTGCGCACACTCACCCAGATGCCGCCGGCAACGGAACCGATGCACAGGGCCAGCGCGAACAGGAACGCCCACCCCGGGTCCAGGCCGAACGACAGCGCGAAGGACACGGCGCCCACCTCGATCGCGGCGATCGCCGCCCCACTGGCACCGGCGCACAGCAGCCACAGGAGCACGGCTCCTGACAGCGGCGTGCGGGAGCGGCGCTTCTCCGTCGGGGGCAGTCCGCGCGCCTGTGGAATGGACGGCAGGAGGAGGATGGGGCCTGCACCCAGCACCGTGATGCCGACCATCGCCCACACGGGCGACACCGCGCCCACCACGGAGGCGAGCACGGGTGAGAGCGCGAAGGACACCTCGTTGAGAGTCGCGGCGACACCCAGCGCGCGGGGCAGCCGGCCGGGTGCGACGAGGTGGTTCAGCAGGGTCCGCTGATAGCCGTGCGCGGACCCGTTCACCAGTCCGGCGACGATGACGGCGACGACGAGTGACCAGAACGGTGCGCCCACGGCCGCGAGGACGGTCACGACGGCGAGTGCGAGCGTGCGGACACCGATGAGCAGCCGGAGGTAGTGGACCGCGTTGAACCGGATGCCCGCTCGCGACACCGGCACGGATCCGGCCACCTGCGCGGCGGTCATCGCGAAGACGAGCGCAGCACCGGATTCTGCGGAGCCGTTCAGCGGCAGCGCGATGAGCGCGAACGCGATCGGTGCGGCGGCCTGCGGCACGCTGAAGGAGCCGGAGGAGACCTGCCACCGCAGCAGTCGTGCGCGGGAGAAGGGTGCCTCGGGTGCGGGGGCGAGTGAGCCTTCGGGGCTCACGCCTCCAGCCAGCGGCGGAACGCCTGCTCTGCCTCGTCTCCGAACGGTACGAAGACGACGGTCTCGATGGTCTTGGACACCTCGGCGGCGGTGTCGCGGACAGTCTGGACCGCGATGCGGGCGGCATCGTCCATCGGCCAGCCGTAGACGCCGGCGGAGATCGCCGGGAACGCGACGGAGCGTGCACCCTCCTTCGCAGCGGCGCGCAGGCTCTCCCGATAGCAGGAGGCGAGCGTCTCCGACCGGTCCTCGCTCTTCGCGTAGACCGGCCCCACTGTGTGGACGACCCAGCGGGCGGGCAGGTTCCCGGCCGTCGTCGCGACCGCCTGCCCCGCGGGCAGCCCGTCCGGCAGGCTCGTCTCCCGCAGCGTGCGGCACGCGGCGAGGATCTCCGGCCCACCCGCGCGGTGGATCGCACCGTCGACTCCTCCACCGCCCAACAGGCTGGAGTTCGCGGCATTCACGACCGCGTCGACACGTTCCTTCGTGATGTCACCAGGTCGGATCGAGAGTTCCATGCCTTCACGATACGTGGCGGGGACGCAGCATTCGCCATGCTTGCTGTTTCCTGGACGAGTCCGCCCGAGAGCAGACCGCCAAGCGGCGAACCACTGATAAAAAGCAGCATCAGAGATGAGAAAACCCCTTCCACTGCAATCAGCTAACGGGCTGAGCTGATTACAAGTACGTCTTCTCGCGCGCTCGAATCAGCTCGGATACCGTCGCATTAACGGTCGTGGAAACGCTGGTGCCTTTGGCCGCGGTCACGACAGCTCCGTTGATCGCGTCTACCTCGGACCGACGCTTCTCCAAAGCATCGATGAGCATAGACGGCCGGGCCGCTGAAATTGCAGATCCGAGGCGTCTAATGTGCTCGATCGGATCCCCGACATCAAGGGGCACACCCTTCACTCCCGCCAGCTCGATCGCTTCCTCCCCGCAAGCGCGAGCGACTAGCCACGCGTCTTCATCCTCCAATACCTCACCTATCGTGAGGCCAGTCAGACACGCGGTGCCGGAAAATGTGACGTTCATTATGAACTTCTCCCAAACCATCCGTTCGACATCCTCAAAGAGGCGGACGTTGAATCCGGCTGTACGCCAGATTTTCGCTCCCCGCTCCACTTCGTCAAACGGCAGTTTCCCATACGACCCGAACCTGATGAGTTCCATACCATTGTGGTGAGCTGTGCCAGGTTCCGGCACCGAAGCACCGAACCCACCAACGACTCCGATCGACAGCCGCTCCGCTCCGATTACCCCCGCTACTCGGTCCGGAGACCCGAGGCCATTCTGAATCGTCTGGACCACTGTCCGAGGTCCGATGAGCGGACGTGCATCTCTTGCCGCTTGCTCTACGTCGAACGACTTCGTCGCGATAATCACGAGATCTACAGGACCGATCCCGGCCGAAGTGGCAGATGCGGCAGTAAGTCGCACTGTGCGGTCTCCACTCGCGCCGTGGACCCGCAACCCACGCTCGCGAATCGCTGCGACGTGGTCGTCCCATAAACATATTCCGTATACTATGTGCCCAGCGTCCTGCATAAGTCCGGCGTATACCGAGCCCATGGCGCCCATTCCGACCACTGCGACCGTAGCCATCCGCTTACCTCTTCTTCATTCATCGACGACAGAACCGTCAGCCCGCAGCCGTGTAAGAATGGCCACGCGTTGGGGAGGGAACCCATTAGCAACGCTTTCATCAACACGGGCGCCCAATCCGGCGGTCACCGGCCGGGGAACGTACCCTGCATCAGCTTCGGGAGTCCCAATAACGATGTCACGCTGGGACACGTCCTGACGCCCGTCTCCTGAAGCGGTGTACAGCGCCGTTGCCGGCATTCTGTCATGGTCCGGCATTTCCATGAGGCCGAGGTTTGGCACCGCGAGCGCCACCTGAAGACATGCCGCAGTACTCAGGGGCGATAGCGGGTTGTGGGGAACGACTAGCGATCCGACGGAGTGTGCGACTGCAGCGATTCGCATTGCGCCGGTGATTCCGCCAGCAAGACACACACTGATCCGCGTGTATGCAATCGGCGCACGCGCCAGCAGCATTTGGAACTCTTCCACAGTGTGGAGGCGCTCGCCTGTCGCAATCGGAATTCGCGACCGCTCGGCAACGGAAGCCATAGCATCGAAGTTGTCGGGCCGTATTGGATCTTCGAGGAACAACGGGTCGCACTCAGCAACCTGGTCACTAAACCGCACCGCCTCCGCTGGTGTGAGACGACGATGAAGCTCAACACACAGATCAATCTCACCGTCCGTAGCCTCAGCGATTTGCCTCAGATTATAAGCGGCGTCGCGGACGTACCGCGTCCCCGTGCTTGTCAGCGGTCGAGTTCGGTCGCTGTCAAGAAACGGCGAAAGGTGGCCCACCGCCGTATATCCGCCCGTAGCAGCCGCAGTGCAGTCGTCGATGAGTTCTGGCAAATTCTGACCAGTCACATGCTTGTACACGCGGACAGAATCGCGGCTTGCACCGCCGAGGAGCTCGTAAACTGGCACACTCAGACGCTTCCCCGCAAGATCCCATAGGGCGATGTCAATCGCACTCAGCGCCCCCATGATTGCAGCACCACGGAAGTGGAAGGCACGATACATGTATTCCCAATGGTGAGTGATCCGGCGTGGGTCTTCGCCTACGAGGTACCCAGCGAACGATCGAACTACCTCCGCAGTTGCCTCTTGGAATCCCCACGCACCTGACTCCCCGTATCCCACTAACCCATCGTCAGTCGTGACTTTTACATAGAGAAATCTGTTGATATGAAGGGGTTGCACGGAGGTGATAATCAGCATGGAGGAGTCTTCCTGTTTCTAACGGCATGGAAATTATGATGGTGGAGCCGCACCGCACGTGAGCGCGGACGCCAAGTTAGTTCAGAGGAACAAGGGCGCCAACAGTGACAGCAAGATGAGCATGAGGGCTCCACCCAGGCGAGATGCGATCTGGAGGAACGGCATGAGACCCATTCGATTTGAAGCCCCGAGAACAGCTACGTCGCCAGAACCACCCATATCTGCCATACCGAGCCCCGCACTAATAGAGCTCTCGACGAAGTAGAAGCCGACGAGCCATCCCACGAGCCCGGCTGCCGTTGCCGCCACCAGTACGGTAGTGACAACGATAAGCATGTAAGCGGGGTTCGAGGCGACCTCAATGACTGTGTCGAAATCAATCATGCCAGCACTGATTGAAACGAGAACAGCCGGGACCCACACCGAGGAAATGAAATCGTACCATTGCTCAGCACCGAGGTTCATACTCTCCGGAACGATGTTGGCGATTTTGAGAACCGCGGCGACGATAATGATCCAGACATAAGCGTGGAGGTCTGGAACAAGTCCTGCAATTACCTGTCCGACAACATAGACGCCCACTGTGAGAGTAAGGCCGACACCGAGGTCCTTCAGCGCGAGTGGCGCCACGTCGGAAGCTTTGGAATAGCTGAAGTCTCCGCGTCGGAGCATTCGCCCCTCACCGTTGAACCATGGCTTCTGGATGGTTTTCCCCAAGCCGTTCAGGACACCCGCCATAACAATGCAAACCATATTTCCGACTACGACAGCCGGGGCGAGTTGCTCAAGGAACTGTGCGGCATCCCCACCAGTGACAGAGGCGTAAATCTCCGACATTGGAACCGCGCCAGCAGCCATGCCGCCGCCCATGATGGGGCCGACGACCAACATCATGGCCTTACCGGCGCCAAAACCGGTTAGTTGTCCGATGAGAGCTCCGACACCGAGTGCTGTAACTACCCCTGCTGCGATAGGCGCAAAGAACCGGGCTCCGACATTCACGAGCAACTTGCGGTCCATACCGAGGATTGACCCGACGATGAGCCCAGTTACCACGAGCTCAGAAAACCCAAGTTCATTGTAAAAGTCGTCAGCCAGAGTGGCGAAAGACTCCGGCATGAGGCCCGTGAAAACGATGAGCGCTGGGACGAGGATGCACAATAACGCACCGCCCCCGAACGTATTGAAGACGGGGATTGAATCACCTATAAACTTCAAGGCAAAGCCTAACAGCATTGTCAGCGCCATTCCGCTCACAATATTGATGGGCAGAAGCTCGAAGTAGGCGGCCACCATGACGAGCACCAAGAGAGTGAGGAAGTAGGGCCAGTGAATACCCGCGATCTTTAGCATACCGGGTACTCGAGTCGCGTTGGCGCTCCTATCCTCGACTGAGGGGTCCGTAAAAGTGTCTTTTGGTTGCGTCATTGCAACTCCTCTGAATGGGTCGAGCAGAAATTCAGATTGCTTCGATAATTGCGGTTGCGAGTGTTTCAGTAGTGCCAGTGCCGCCAATATCTGGCGTCGTGACTGCCTCGTCGGCCCCCGCCAAAACGCCCTCGAACGCCTCGGTGATTCGCGTGGCAGCGGCATTGAGCCCGAGGTGATCGAGCATGAGTGCCCCCGACCAAATCTGGGCGATTGGATTCGCGACGCCCTGCCCTGCAATGTCCGGCGCTGAGCCATGCACAGGTTCGAAGAGAGACGGAAAAAGCCTGTCTGGGTTGATGTTCGCGCTAGGCGCGACACCAATCGTGCCTGTACAAGCTGGTCCCAGGTCCGAAAGGATGTCTCCGAAGAGGTTCGATGCCACTACAACGTCGAAAGCGTGGGGGCGCTGCACGAAGTGTGCGGTGAGAATATCGATGTGGAACTGGTCAACAGCGACGTCAGGATAGGCCTTGGCGACTTCCTTGAAACGTTCGTCCCAGAAGGGCATCGTAATGGAGATGCCGTTACTCTTCGTCGCCGACGTGATGTGCTTGCCCCGCTCTAGTGCAACATTGAATGCGTACTCCATCACACGGTCAACGCCGACGCGGGTCATCACCGTCTCCTGGATTGCCATCTCACGGTCCGTGCCATGAAAGAGCCGACCGCCGGCATCCGAATACTCGCCCTCCGTGTTTTCACGGACGACGACGAAGTCGACGTCGCCCGCCTCTCGATACCGCAAGGGCGACTCAATTCCCGGAAGGATCTTGCAAGGACGCATGTTGATGTACTGGTCGAAGACCCTGCGGAACTGCAAAAGGCTTCCCCATAGAGAGACATGATCTGGGACGACTTCGGGCCAGCCGACGGCACCGAAGTAGATCGCGTCGTAGCCACCTAACATCTCGCGCCAGTCTGCGGGGAGCATCGACCGATGCTTTTCGTAGTACTCAGCGCTAGCGAAGTCGAACCAGTCAAATGAAAGCTCGTACCCCTCCGCCTCAGCCGCTTTCTTCACAGCGTCTACACCATGCGGCATGACCTCTTTCCCAATGCCATCTCCGGGAATCACTGCAATCGTCTTGGTCATAACTGCTAAGCCCTCCGTCACTGCGTTCGTTGCATGCTCTGTCTGTGTCAGTCAGATTTGAACGGGACGTTACGGATGCCGAGCAGTCACCCGCAAGAGCATACGGCGCAAGGCCTTTTTGTGGCTACGGCAACGCTGACGGCGTTAGTCTGGCAGGGAGATATCGTGGGTAAAGCGCAGAATGCTGTAGAAGAGTTCCGTCGGCGAGGAGGAACAGCATGACGCAGGGCTCACGAGTAGACGATTTTCGTTTTTTTAGCGCCGTAGCTTCATCTCGAAGCCTCACCGAAGCGGGGCGAACGCTTGGCATGTCTGTGTCCGCAGTCAGTCGACGACTTTCGGCGGTAGAGCACGAACTTGGTGTCAACCTGGTGATTCGCAATCCCCGTTCGCTCGTCCTTACGGCAGAGGGCAAGCAATTAGCCGAAGGGGCGCGGAAGCTCACCGCTGACGCGGATGCACTTGAAGATGGGATCCGACGTGCATCACGAGAAGTCGTAGGTCCCGTGACCGTCCGGTGCACCCTAGGGTTTGGGCGAGAGCACGTGGCACCCGTGATCGCAGACTTCCAAGCG
Source organism: Brevibacterium yomogidense (assembly GCF_016107685.1). Taxonomy (GTDB): domain Bacteria; phylum Actinomycetota; class Actinomycetes; order Actinomycetales; family Brevibacteriaceae; genus Brevibacterium; species Brevibacterium yomogidense. The sequence goes on along the minus strand of NZ_JABASY010000002.1, from coordinate 3,963 downwards.
TTGCACCCCGAGGTCTCGGTATTTCTCGAGCTCTCTTCCGAACCTGTCGATCTGTCGACTGCGACGTTCGATCTCATGGTGAGTGTAGGAAAGCCGAAAGATTCCAACCTTACCTACCGGCGGCTAGTTTCGAATCGAAGAGTGATCTGCGCGTCTCCTGAATATGTTGCGCATTACGGTGCCCCTCAGGTGCCAGCCGATCTCCGTGACCACCGTTGCCTTCTCCTAGATCAGCATGACGTGAATTTCAATCGATGGGAGTTCGTCATCGACGGAGCTGTCGAAGGCATGACCGTCGACGGAGACCTGCGTTGCAATGATGGCGACGTTGTCGTCCAGTGGTGCCTTGAAGGGAGAGGGATCATGCTGCGCTCTTTGTGGCAGGTCGCTGACCATTTGACCTCGGGAAGCCTGGTCCAATTGCTTACCGCAGTTCCCACTGTCGATGCCGACGTGTACATCCTGCGCCCGCGCTCGTCGCATTTGTCAGCCCGTGCTCGTGCACTCGCCGAGTACCTCATCTCAGAGGTGCCTCAGCGGATCCTCATCAATTGACTCGCTGGTCTATGGTCACGTTAGGAGTCTTTGCTAATGCTGTGCTTGGCGTGTGGGTTTCGTAGCCGCAGCCACAGGTCTGCGGAATCTCGTGCCTTTCGGTGCGACCATCTCGGCCATGCAAGTTGGCTCGCTATTACCCGGAAGCATGGAGCCGCACGTATACAGGTGAGGTTCATCCATGCTTCCCCACAGTGGAGTGACGATGAGGAAACACCACCGACTGGCAACCGCTCCGCGGCGCCTCCTCAGGCGACGGCCAGGGCAGCCTGCATGTGCGGCAGCACCGCGGTGATGCGGGCGACGTCTTCCGCGGGGCCTTCGACCAGCGGGCGGCGCACCGCGGCGGTCGGGATGATGCCCAGCGCGTGTACGGCGACCTTCGCCTGGATCGCACCCTGGGATGTGCGCATGATCGCCTCCGTCACCGGGACCAGGTCGGTGTGGAGGGCGCGTGCAGTGGCGAGGTCACCGGCGGCGACCGCCTGGATGAGCTGCGCGTTGCGGTCGGCCACCGCGTTGCCGATCACGCTCACGACGCCGGTGGCGCCTGCCGCCAGGTACGGCAGGTTGAGCTCGTCGATGCCGCAGTAGTAGGCCAGATCCGTCGCGGCCATGACGTTCATCGCCTCGAAGAGGTCGCCCTTCGCGTCCTTCACGGCGCGGATCCGCGGGTGCTGCGCCAGATCCAGGAGGGTGGCCGCTTCGAACGGTGTGCCCGTCCGCCCCGGGATGTCGTAGAGCATCACCGGCAGCATCGTCGCATCCGCCACATCCGTGCAGTGGGCGATGACCCCGGCCTGCGTGGGGCGCGAGTAGTAGGGGGTGACCAGCAGCAGCCCGTCCGCCCCGGCGTCCTCCGCCAGGCGAGCACGGGCAACAGTCTCCGCGGTGTCGTACGTGCCGATCCCCACGGTGATCTTCGCGCGGCCCGCCACCGTCGTCTTCACGAGAGTGACGAGTTCGGTGAGCTCCGCTTCCGTGAGCGTGGGCGCCTCGCCCGAGGTCCCGGCCACCACAATGCCGTCACACCCCGTCGCGACCAGATGCTCCGCCAGCTTCACGATCCCAGGCTTGGAGAGGGTCCCGTCGGTCTCCATGGGTGTGACCATGGCGACCATGTTGGTCCCGAAGCACTGGACAGGTGAAGGCAGAGAAGGCAGAGCAGGTGTCATGCTCTTATCCTCGCGCCCACTGATCGCGTAGTCCAGCAATGCTTTCTCAACACTATTCCGTAGGATTGCTTCATGATCGATGTGAACGCTCTGCGGGCCCTGCATTCGGTGGCCACGCACGGAACACTCGCCCGCTCTGCCGAGGAACTGGGGTTCACGGCCTCGGCGGTCTCCCAGCAGATCAAGCGACTGGAACGACAGTTGGGGACCCCGGTGCTGGCCCCTGCCGGCAGGGGCGTCGTCCTCACACCGGCGGGTCAGGCGGTCGTAGACTTCTCCCCCGACGTCTTCCAGTCCCTGGAGCGCTGCATCCAGGCCGCACGGTCCGTGGCGGAAGGCGCTCCCCGCGGCACGGTGCACGTCACCGCGTTCTCCACCGCGATCCGCGGGCTGGTCGCACCGATGCTGCCCGCGCTGAAGGAGGCGTGCCCGGAACTCACCCTCCGGCTGACGGAGCAGGACCCGGACCAGGCGCTCCAGAGCCTGGACGCGGGGAACGCGGATCTGGCGCTCGTCCACGACGCCGACGGCCTGCCGCTCGACATTCCGGACACCATGTCCCGCGAACGCGTGCACGGCGACGTGGGCGACGTCATCATGCCGGCCGACCACTCGCTGGCACACCTGGGCCGACCGCTCACGAACAACGACTTCGACGGCTGCGCGTGGGTGACCAGCCCACCCGGCACCGTGTGCCACCAGTGGTTCTGGCGGGTCTTCGCGGACTCCTCGTCCAGCCCGGACGTCGTCCACCTCGTCGACGACTTCGCCTCCCAGATGTCGCTGGTCGACGGGGGCGACGTGCTGGCGCTCATGCCGCGCCTGGCCAGGCCACCCATGCGGGAGGGGCTGGTGTCCGTTCCACTGCGCAGGCCGCCTCGGCGGGATGTGCAGGCGGTGTGGCGGACCAGCGCAGATGCGAGCCCCGCACTGCGCGCTGTCCTCACCCACCTCGTCGCGATCGCGCAGCCGAACGGTGACGGGCAGCCGGCGGGAGAGGGCAGGTAGCGGGCACGACGCCAGCGGCGGACGGCGGGCCCGCAGCGGTCCGGGACCGGCAGCCAGAGTGCGTCAGCCGGTCGCCTGACTAGGATGGCGCACATGACGACTGCGGGCGGGAGAACACGGATCGGCGACACCGCGCTCATCTTCGAAGGCGGCGGGATGCGAGCCTCCCTCACCAGCGGCATGGTCGTCACCCTCCTGGAGCAGGGCCTGGCGTTCGACTGGGTCGCGGGCATCAGCGCGGGCGCCTCGAACTCCGTGAACTACCTGTCGCACGACGCCCGCAGGGCCCGCCGCTCCTTCGTCGAATTCGCCGCCGATGAGCAGTTCGGCGGTCTGCGCTCCTTCGTCCGCGGGCAGGGCATGTTCAACGCGGAGTACATCTACCAGCGCGCCGGCGGTCCCGGTGAAGCGCTGCCGTTCGACTGGGAGGCGTTCCGTTCTGACCCGGGCGATCTGCGCATCATCGCGTTCGACGCCGAATCCGGCGAGGACGTCGTCTGGTCGAAATCCGACCTGCCCCACATGGAGGACCTCATGGTCCGCGTGCGGGCGTCCTCGACGATGCCGGGCCTCATGCCGCCGGTCCACCTGGACGGCCACGTCTACGTCGACGGGGCGATGGGTGAAGACGGCGGCATCGCGATCAGTCAGGCGCAGGCCGAGGGCTTCGAGAAGTTCGTCATCGTCCTCACCCAGGAGCGCTCCTACCGGAAAGCGCCCCAGCGGTTTCCCGCGGTCTACCGCGGGGTCTTCCGCCGCTATCCCGCACTGGGAGACGCCCTGCTGACCAGGTGGAAGCGCTACAACGACACACGGGAACGCATCTTCGCGCTCGAGGCGGAGGGCCGTGCCCACGTCTTCGCGCCGGACATCATGCCGGTGGACAACGGCACCCGCGACCTGTCCCGCCTGGCCGCAGCCCATCGCATGGGGCTGTCGCAGGCGCGGCGTGAGCTGCCCGCGCTGCGGGAGTTCGTGGGCCTGCCCACGCCCTGACCGCGCGCATCCGCTCACGCGTGCCGTCTGTATGGGTCTGCTAACACACCTATCGCTAAACGCCGCAGATGCGGGCCCAGCATCCCCGCAGCACGGCTAATGCGCCAGAGAACTGCGGTTCACTTATACTCATCCGCCCAAAATGAACCGCAGTTCCCAGTCAAGTTTGCTTAGCCGGCTCTTCGTAATTGAGGGTGTAGACCCAGGTGCCGGGGATCCGCCCGTGTCG
>NZ_JABASY010000001.1 GCF_016107685.1 Brevibacterium yomogidense | reverse complement strand
CGACACGGGCGGATCCCCGGCACCTGGGTCTACACCCTCAATTACGAAGAGCCGGGTAACATTCTTCAAGGTGTCGTCTGACATTCCGGATTCACCCCATTCTTCTGCATTGCTTCAGCGGCTTGGTCTGCGAGCATTGTTGCGACACGGATTGCTTGATCGGCAGTCAGCGGGATAGCGACGTTGCGGCTGCGGAGCACCACTCCGGCGGTTCCGTCTGCGAGGGTCGCCTCCTTCACGAGGATGTGGTCGCCGCGTAGCCGGTTGTTCCGTGCTGCCTTGGGTGGCTCGACCCAGGGCGTCTCGTTGATGCGGTGGAGCCGGATCATGGCGGCTGCTGCGCGTGCGTGTGGGCATCGTGCGTTGGATTGTGAACCGCACCCGTCACACCAGTATTGGTGCGCTTCGCCTTCTTTGTATCGAACGCGGTATTCCGTGTCGTCGTGTTTCACGATTGCGAGCACGTTGTCAGGGCGGATGGTTTCTCCGACGAGGCGCACATTTAAGGCTTGTTCGGTCATCGCGACATTTCTCCTATTGTTGAGTGTTTCTTATTTCCGGGAATGGGTCATCTGTCGGATTCCCCAGTGGATGAATAGTGCTGATATGACGATTTGCGGGATGAGGAGGATGCATATCATCGTGTTCTGCCGCCCCACACGAATCCGTCCTTCTCGCGGTTGGCTGCGGCGTATGCGTCGCAGATGTCGAGGACGGGGCACTGCTGGCAGTGGAGGGCGGCGGCGTGTCGCTCGTCCCCGTCATCCGATGTCCACCACGCGGCGTTCGGTCCCTGGCAGGGTGTGGTCGTTTCACGCAGCGCGGCCTGTAGGTCGTCCCACGCGTCGGCGGCTGCGGGGCGTACTCCGTGCGGTTTCACGGTGTGCTCCTGCGGAGGACGAGCGCGCGAGGATGTTTCCACACGTCGTGTCGTCTGTCGCACGTCGGGATTGCGAGGTCGTGCAGCTCCTCCCCACGGCTGAACGGGCAGTGTGAGCACACGGTCATCGTGTCCAGGACCTCATAACGCGGCTGTCCGGGCTTGATGGTCCGTCCGCACATGTCGCAGCTCATCGGCCCTCCATGCGTCGGAGGACGGCGGCTGTGAGGGTCGGGCAGTGGGGGTGGTGGGCGACGTGGTTACGCGATGATGTCGCATCGCAGTGGTTACACATGTGGTCTCCAATCAGTGCGCCCCGACTCTCGAGCGAGAGCCGGGGCGCTGGTCGGGAAACGGTGTCCGGTTTTACGGACCCAGGTCGTTAGTCGTGGGACTGCTCGACGAGATCGACGATCCGGTCCGCGAGGCGCAGAGCCTCCTCCGCGGTCCAACACGAGATCCGCCCGTCGATGGAGAGCATGATCCCCTCGGTCCCATCGGCGAGGTCCGCCGGGTTCACTCGAGCCCGTCGAGCGATCGTAGAGTTGAGCGTGCGGCGCTCGGGCCGCTCGATGAACCGCCTCATGCTGTCCTCCGCTCACGGCAGGAAGGGTGTACGCGCTCACCGTGTGCTGCCACGTGTCGGCTGGGAATTGAGCCCCCGCAGACTTCGCAGCTCACTTCGATCAGCTCCTGCTGCACGGGGGTGTGCACACTGAGCCCCCCCTCCCCTTCTACAGCGTGTACGCCGTTCACCTCGTTCACGCCGTGCGCATTACCGGCGCCCTGGTGCACGGAGTGCACGTTGCGAACGGTGTTCACGGTGTCGATAGGGGGTGGGGCGATGCCCATACTCACGAACACCGGATCGAAGTCGGAACGGTGATAGGCGCGGCTCCTGTCTGCCCTGGTCGTCCCCTGCCGGGTGCGCAGACCGAACGACCCCGAAAGGGTCTTCGCGATCGCCTGCGCAGTGACGCGCTTCCGGCCCTTGAAGAGATCCTCCTCCCACAGCGACGGATTCTCCGCGGCGAGCATCGCGATGATGTCCTCGGTCTGCCACCGCTCCTCGCCCTCGGGCCAGTTGTCATACATCGCGCGGAGCATGAGGATCTTCGGCGGGTCGGCGCGCAGTCCGGACTCCACTTCGGCGCGGCGGAACTCGAGAGCCCTCACCGCGAGGTGCTCTGCCCGGCGCTGCCAGCCGTCACCGCAGAGGGCACCGACTCGGATGAGCGGCGACCAGCACTCACGGAGCCGCCCCTTCACACCCTCGGGCATCTCGGGTCGCAGCGTGCGCAGAGTCTCAGCGTTATCTGCGGCCCAGCTCGCGATCTTCTCCTTCAGGTCGTGGGCGTGAGGCTCGAGGAACTCCCAATCGGACTCCTCGACGGTCCCGAGCGTGTCAGGCATGAGGAGCACGCGGATCGTCCTCGAGCGGGTGTCGGCGGCAAGCTCAGGATTGTTCCCGGCCATAGCGACCGCACCGAACGTGGACATCTCCTTCGCCTCCCAGCCGCCGCCTTCGGTCGGGATCAGTACCGGACGGGAGCCGCCGCGCTTGTAACCTGTGTTCACCGTCGCGATGATCTCTTTCGAGTTTGGGTTGTCGGGACTGAGCGCGCGGTCTGCCTCGTCGATGAGGATGGTCCGCGGGCGCGAGTCCAACAGTCGCGGGATGAGTGAGCCCGACGAGATGGACGACGCCTGCACCGGGTCGAGAGCAAGGTAGGACATGTGCTCGAGCACCGTCGTCTTCCCGGACTCGGGCACCGGGCTGTCGAGGAGGAGCCGCCCGGTCGTGAACAGCTCTCCGATGAAGTGCGTGTGCAGAATCCACAGCGTGAGGATGTCGAGATCCTCCTCATGCATCGTTGAAACGTATGTGGCGAGCCAGCTGCGCAGATCGTCTGCGGGGTGGTCTGTTGTCATGGGGTCCCTTTCATCGGGATTGGTCATGCCGCGCGGAGCTTCATCCGGAACCGCTGCGCCTCGAGGGCGGCGATCGTCTCCCGGACTACTTGCGCGATGTCTCGGTCGAGACGCTGGGCGTCGAGGCAGAATCGGGCCACCGCTTCGATGAACTCGTCATCGGTGAGTGCTTGCGCTAGGCGCCCGTCCTCGTATCCCCGCCGGTAGGCGAGGTCCGTTGCGTCCCTATAGATGCGGAGATCGACCTCGAGGTTGTTCACGAGCCGTCTCCGGCGATGCGGGTGAGCATGTCGCGCTCGCTCTCCTCGACTGCGAGGGTGATGCTCAGCGCCGCCTGGTCGATGTGCTTGGTGATCGCCTTCTCCACGGCCTCGCGTAGGAGCGGGGTGGGAACCGCGTCCACCTCGACGGAGCCGCCCTTGAAGCCCGCGGCGCGTGAGCTGGTCCGCTTCGTCGGTCGAAGAGGAAGGTTCCAGTCCTCGATCTGCTGCGCGGTCACGGCGAGGCGTTCACACTCGAGGTTGGCGCCGGGGACGAATCCGCGGACCTTCGTCTCGAAGTCGCGCCATGCGTCGATGCCCTCAGGGTCGTGATCTCCCAGGTTGTAGAGCACGGTCCGCTTGCCGTAGTTCGTGTTGTCCTGCACGGTCTCCGCGATCGAGTGCACGAACGTCTCCGAGCTGTAGCCGCGGGTGATTCCGAGCTCGACATCCCACTCGGATGTCACCGGGTAGATGACGCCGGAGATCGCGTCCTTCTCAGAGAGGACGATGATCTCCGTGTCCTGGTCCTCCCACAGTGCACGACGGTACGATGACGCGGCGTTGCGAAGCATGACATCGACGTTCGACCACGACGACGGCTTCCGCATCAGCCGGGTTCCGTCGGTCACCCAGTGATAAGGAACTGTCCCCGCGCGGCGGAGCTTGAGGAGCTGCCGCATGATCACGCGGTAGCCCGCCTCGGTTTTCTCGATCGCGTCGCGGCTCACGGCGCGGTAGTACACGCCGCGGAGCGTGATCGGCGCCTCCGTGGCGCACACTTCGTAGATGATGTCGTCCAGTGCGGCGAGCTCTGCGTTCGTCCGCCGTCGGCGCTTTACCGACCTGGGTTCGTAAGATGTAGTCTGGCCCTTCATCGGCCCTCCAAGGTGTTCGGTGTCAGACCCCAGCCGCAGAATGTTTGGCGACAGTGCGGCTGGGGTCTTCTGCTGTAACTCGAGCGCCGGGAAGCTGCCCGTGCTCGTCTGGCACGTCGAACTCGCTGCGCAGCTGAGCCTCATGCTCGGTGGGTTGGAAGGCCGCGATTGCCACGACCCTCCCGTCAAGCGCACCTCTGCGCGACGCGAGCAGCACGAGCTCCCGAGCCGCGGAGATCGACTTCCCCTGCTTCAGCGCAGACGAGAACGCGCGCTTGATCTTCGACCGGCTCACGTCGGGCACGGCCTCGATGATCGAATCGACGGCTTCCGTGATCGTCACGCCGCCTCCCCTGACAGCATCCGCATGAGCGGTTCGCGGAGGACGAGGATGCGGCGCCCAATCTTGATCGCGGGGATCGTCCCCTCGTCGATCGCCTTGCCTACGGTGCGCGGGTCGAGGTCCATAAGGTCTGCGGTCTCGCGCACAGACATCGTGGGGCTGGTCTTCGTGGTCATGGTCTTCTCCTTCGGACATGACTGATTTGCTGAGCTGCTAGTCGCGGCTCCCGTGTTCTTCCAACTACGTTACCCATTCTCGCACATCATTCAAGAACATCCCAGTGCGGATGACGGTTTTGGGCGTGTCGAGGCACATGCTTTACCTTTGTGATACGTTGCGGTCATGGATTCTGGAGATATGGAGCGCCGCCTCCTCGATACGATCCGCTCGCGCAGAGAGCAGCTCGGGTGGACGCGAGATGACATGAGTCGCCACCTTGAGTACAAGGGGATTCAGATATCCGGTGCGACATGGGCGAAGGTCGAGTACGGAGGGCGCAAGCTCAAAACCGAAGAGCTCTACGCAGTCGCAGAGCTCCTCGACATCGACCTAGATTCCGTGCGCCCCGGGCGCCGCCTTGGCGCAACAGAAGCGGTAACGCGACTTGCGCAAGACCAGCACAACGAGATCAGCCGTGAAGTGCGGTCATATGTCCGCCAGTTGACGCGGGCGAAGTCCAACATGCGGATCGCGAACAGCGCCTATTACGCGAACAGCAGCACCGACACCAATGTCACAGTCGTTGTCGAGCGGGAGGCGCTCATGCACTTCATCGAGGACATGCTCGACGACTCCCGATACCCTTTGGCCGATTGGCTCCGCGCGCTCGGAGTAAGCGGGGACGCGGTGCAAGAGTTCGATAGCGAGGTGGCCGCGGCATCATCGACCGACACGGACGAGACGCGCATCCTTGACGCGATCCGTCGAGTCTGTGATGAGATAGGCGCAGCCGACAACGGGATCACCTTTGAATAGGCGAGTCGTCCGCTCGTTCGAGGGCAGCGTGTCGAAGTACACCTACAAGAACAAGAGCGGCAAACAAGAACGATGGCGGTGGCAGCTATGGGTGCCCGAGAATGCTGGCGACCCGAACAGCGACCTAACGCGCATCGGTAAGGGTGGGTACACCGACCCCCAGGACGCACAGGATGCCCTCTCGGACGCTCGGCGAGGGCATGAGCCCGTCACCACCCGCACGTCCCCGACACTCGCCGTATACGCGGACCAGTGGATCGACGGACTCAGGCTCGCATCATCCACAATCGCCGGATACCGCAGGTTGCTCCGCCACGTCATCCCCCGGCTGGGATCTCGACGACTCGACACGATCACGCCCAGCGACATATCTCGCCTGTACGCCACCCTCGAGAAGTCCGGGCGCCTCGACCCGAAGCGGAAAGGTGAAGGGCTGTCAGCCAACACCATCAACAAGGTTCACGTCACGATGTCATCGCTTCTCGGGTCCGCGGTGATCGACGGGTGGCTTCGGTCTAATCCCGCGAAGTCTCCCAGCGTGAGGCCACCGACACAGCGCCAGGTGCGCGCAGCTCAGGACGAGATCAGGGTGTGGACCGCAGACGAACTCCGCGCTTTCCTCGACTGGTCCCGACACTCCTATGAGGACGACTTCTACACCATGTGGGCGACGGTCGCGGGGACCGGAATGCGGCGGTCTGAAGTGCTCGCCCTGCAGTGGAAGGACGTAGCCGACAACAGGATCTCGGTGAGGCGGGCACTCGACACAGAGGCTCGCGACGAGTTCAAGAGCCCGAAGTCCGGCAAGTCCCGGGTCATCGACATCGACAACGCACTTGCGACGCTGCTAGCTGAGTGGAGGTCGCTGCGGTCGCAGATCAGTCTCGACTACGCACGTCCCGACGGGCTGGTGTTCGGGAACAACATGGGCGGCAGTCGGTCTCCTAACGAGGTCTCACGGCGGTGGAGAACTCGAGTGAAGCGAGCGCAAGAGGACATCGACGTTCCGACGATCACGCTGCACGAGCTGCGTCACACCCACGCGACGATGCTCCTTCAGCTCGGGGTGCACCCTCGAGTGGTCCAGGAGCGGCTGGGGCACTCGACGATCGGGATCACGATGGACACCTACTCCCACGTCCTCCCCTCCATGCAGGCCGATGCGGTAGAACGACTCTCCATGCTCATGCAGGGCGAAAAGTAGGGCGGAGCACATGAACGAGCACAACACGCACAAAAAGATCCGGCCCCCACCCGAGTAATCCCAGGTGAGAGCCGGACCCTAACTGCGGAGGATAGGGGATTTGAACCCCTGAGGGCGTGAACCCAACACGCGTTCCAGGCGTGCGCCATAGGCCGCTAGGCGAATCCTCCGCCGATGACTCTACCGGACTCTTCCCCGGAGGCGAAATCGCACGCGTGCGCCGGCACCTGCCCACTCCCGGCACCCTCCATCACTGCAGTCGAGCCCACCGGTCGGCCTCTTTCCGTTCATTCTGATCACGTACCGGCGGGTTACAATTCGGCAACATGCGATGCCGCAAACGGCACTCCATCGCCGCTGGTCAGGCAGGCGGGTGTGACGGGGGTTGCACGTTCGAAACCTGACTCGCCCTCTGAGACCCTCCTCAGCAGCCACGACCCGCAGGATGGCGGGGAAGAAGCGTCGTACCATCCGAAGAGTCCCATTCTTCCCGGAGGTCTTCGTGCGCCGTCGTGCCATGTCCGCTCTTGCTACCACGGGCCTTGCCGCCCTCATCCTGTCCGGCTGCACCCCCGGATCGACGAATCCGACCGACCCGTCCGCTCCCGACGGCACCGCTTCGACCGCTCCCGCGCCCGTCGTCTCCGTCGTCAACGACGCCGTGGCAGACACTGACTCGGACGCCGCACAGCACCAGGACACCGCACCGGACCAGGACACAGCCGCCGCTGACGCCGCCCCCTCCGCCGGCGCCGACTCCGCAGACAGCGCCGACGCTGCCGAAAGCACCAGCCCTGCAAACGGCACTGGCGCGAGCGACAGCATCACGGTCGACGCGGGCGAGAAGCTGGCGCTCGCGGTCGACGGCGGGGAGTTCGTCGAGGTCCGCCTCATCGACGCCGACCACGACAGCGTCCCCGTCGACACCGGCACCTTCCCGACGGGAGCAGGCACTGACAGCGACTCGACCGACGCTCCCGGCGATGCGAACTCCGCAGACGGCGACTCGACGAACCCTGACGACGCGAACGCAGACAGCTCAGGGACCACGGACGAGGCCGTCGCCGGCGGCACCACGAAACCGACCCACGGTCTTGTGGACACCGAAGGCGGGAACGAAGAGACCTCGGGTGACGACGCGGGGGCCTCGGGAGATGCCGAGACCGGCTCCTCGGCCGATAACGCGACCGGCACCTCGGGAGCGGATGGCTCTGCGACCTCGGGAGCGGACGACTCCGGGGAGGCCGACGGCGGCGGATCCGCGGAGTCGACTGGCACGGAGTGGGAATCGTCGGTCGACCTGGTGACGGGCGCGACCTACGAATGGGAGGCGACGACGGTGTCCCCCGACGGCGCCGAGCACACCGCGACCGGTACCGTCTCGACCCCGGCGACCACCGCACAGGAAGAGCTCACCGCGAAGACCGCGATCGCGGACGACCAGACAGTGGGCATCGGCGCGCCGATCGTCGTCATGTTCAACTCGACGATCCCGGAAGACGCGCGCGCAGCGATCGAAGCGCGCCTGAGCGTCGACGTGACCGACGAGGACGGCGAACCCGTCGACGTCGAAGGCTCCTGGGGCTGGCTCTACGACACGGACGGCATCAGCCGCGTCCACTACCGGCCCAAGGAGTTCTGGCCCGCGCACGTGAACGTCGAGGTGAACATGCCGCTCGAGGGCGTCGAGTACTCGCCGCGCTGGTACGGCAAGGAGGACGTGGAACTGTCGTTCGAGGTGGGCCGCGACCAGCGGGTCGTCGCAGACGCCTCGACCCACCGCATGACGATCGAACGCGACGGCGAGGAGATCGCCGACTGGCCGACCTCACTGGGATCCGCGAAAGCCCCGTCGTACAACGGCACCCACGTCGTCATGGCGAAGCACGAGTTCTACACGATGACCTCGGAGCAGTGGAACTACGAGACGGACGTCAACTGGGCCGTCCGCATCCACAACAACGGCGAATTCGTCCACGCCGCACCGTGGTCGGTGGGAGTGCAGGGCAGCGCGAACGTGTCCCACGGCTGCATCAACCTGTCGACGGACCGGGCCAAGGAGTATTTCGACATGGCGCTCCACGGCGACCCCGTCGAGATCACCGGATCATCCGTCGACCTCACGACCGAGCACAGCGACATCTCCGACTGGGTGTACTCGTGGGACGACTGGCAGGAGCTGTCTGCGCTGAGCTGACAGTGATGCGGCGGGGGCCGTGGCGAGCGTCGGTCAGCACGCGTCTCCTGGTCAGCACGCGCCTCACTCGAACAGTCGCGAGCGGGTGAGGAACCGCTTCCCCTCCGGACCCTCGAGGCTGAAGCCTGAACCGCGCCCGTCGATCGCATCGATCGTCAGGTGGGTGTGCTTCCAGTACTCGAACTGCTCGACGGACATCCAGAAGTCGACGCTGCTGGTCGTTCCGTCCTCCAGTGGCACCTCGAAAGCCCCCAGTCGGACGTCTGCGTCACCGGTGAGGAAGTCGCCCTCCGGGTAGCACATGGGCGACGAGCCGTCGCAGCATCCGCCCGACTGGTGGAACATGACGGGGCCATTGCGGTCGATGAGCCGAACCAGCAGATCCACAGCCTCCTGGGTGAACGCGACGCGGGAGAAATCCTCCCCCTCGATCGTCGGTGCAGCTTCGAGTGCTGCTGTGTGGACAGTCATGGCTCCTCCTCGGCGCATCGTCATCGGCACGTCCCTCGTCGCCGTCGACGTCTCCTTCCAGCCTACGCGCGCGTGCTATGGGTCACAATGCGTCCGGCGGAGTGCTGCTGAGCGGTCTGCCCACTGGTCCGGTCAGTCTCACGGTGGGCAACGTTCTGCGAGACACCGGCTGGAGCGGGACAATGGTGGTCATGTCCGCTCATCTTCGTTCGCCCTCGCCGGACCGCGGACGCACACTCGATCGCCGTGGCCTGCTGCGGGCGAGCGGTGCGCTGCTCAGCATCGGTGTGCTCGCGCCGGTGCTCGCCTCCTGCTCCACGGAGACCGAGGTGCCCGTCGACGCTTCCGGCAGCCCCCTCCCCATCCCGCCCCTCCTGGAACCGGACGCGGACGGCCGCTTCGAACTCACCGCCGCGCGGGGAACCATGGAGTTCCTGCCCGGTGTCACGACGGACACGTGGGGCTACAACGGCGATTACCTGGGCCCCACCATCCGCATGCAGCGCGGACGGACCATCGAGGCGGTCATCACGAACGACACGGACGAGGAGACGACCGTCCATTGGCACGGCATGCTCGTCCCCGCGCACGCGGACGGCGGTCCGCACGAACCGGTCATGCCCGGCGAGACGCGAACGGTCACGTTCACGCCCGACCAGCCGCCCGCGACCCTCTGGTACCACCCGCACCCGCACGAGATCACTGCCCAGCAGGTGCGCCGCGGCCTTGCCGGCATGGTCATCCTGGACGATGCGGACGGCCACACCCCCGGCACCGTGTCCGGGGACGCCGTCCCCTCCCCCGCCGAGGCCCCCTCCCCTTCCGCTGAGGTCCTCGCCGCCCTGCCCCACGAGTACGGGGTGGACGACATCCCGGTCGTCATCCAGGACATGCGGATCACGGAAGACGGCGAGATGCTCGGCCACAACTTCAACTCCGAAGTGGGTCTGCTGGGCAAGACCGTCATGGCGAACGGTGCGGTGGGTGCCGTCCATACGACGGACCGGCGTGTGCTGCGGCTGCGGCTGCTGAACGGGTCGCAGGCGCGCTCCTACGGCCTGCGTCTGGACTCGGGGGCTCCCCTCACGCTCATCGGCACGGACGGCGGCCTGCTTGAGGCTCCGGTGGAGGTCGAATCTCTGAGCCTGTCACCTGCCGAACGCGCGGAAGTGCTCGTCGAGGTCCCTGACGACGGGGTCACGCTCGTCTCCGCGCAGCCGGAGCTCGGCAACGTCGCGGACTATGAGGCCGTCGGCGGTGAGGACGAGTTCACGATCCTCCGCCTGGAGCGCAGTGGTGCCGGTGGCGGTGATGCGAGCGGTGACGGTGAGGACTCCGGCGGCGGACCCGCGTCGATCGACGCCCTGTCCCTGCCGGCGACCCTCGTCGACATGCCTGACGTGGTGGAAGGCGGCCAGCAGCGGCAGTTCAACCTGCGGGGCCGGCAGATCAACGGCAAGTCGATGGACATGGGTCGCATCGACCTGGAGTCGGAGTCGCACCGGCCGGAGATCTGGCAGGTGAGCAACCTCGACTCGTCACCGCACAACTTCCACATCCACAACGCGCAGTTCCGGATCCTCGACATCGGCGGGCAGGCGCCTCCACCAGAGCTTGCCGGGTGGAAGGACACCGTCTACACCCCGCCGCAGCGCGACATACGGATCGCGGTCGCGTTCCCGTCGCACGACGACGATGATTCGCACTTGCCGTACATGTTCCACTGCCACCTCATGCTCCACGAGGATGACGGCATGATGGGCCACTTCACGGTGGATGTGACCACGCAGGAGGCTCTCGACGCCCTCAAGTCGACCGGCCACGATCACTGAGGCCCTCTCCTCGAGGTGTTCCCCGTGAACGTCGGCGTCCGGAGGCAGCGCCCTCTCCTCTACCGTGCGAGGCGGGTCCGCTGGGACGAGTGGGACGCCTCAGGGCGTCGTCACGTCGTCAGCGCACGAAGGCGATCAGCAGACCGATGAGGCTGAACAGCAGGATGAGTCCGCCGAAGACGGATCCGATGACGACGAGGAAGATCCCCAGCCTGCTGTGCCCCGGCACCGTCGAGACGGCCGGGTTCATCGGGTCGACGTACACATCAAGCGGCATCCCGATGAACTGCTCACCTGACCGGTGAGTCCTCCAGAAGCCCTTCGTCTTCATCGAATGCTGGCCGAGCGCGGGTGTGGACTCCCACAGCATGCCGTGCAGCGTGTACCGAACCGTCGGGTGGTAGGCGTACGCGGAGTCGACCGACTGTGTACGGACACTGACCACGGTGGAGCGCACCGGGATGCCGGTACGGATGAGCTCGCGATTGCGTCGGATCATCACCACGCCCGCGATGACGACGGCCGCACACACTGCGACTGCGAGAAAGAGCCCCACCAGTCGGGGCAGCAGCCACAGCATCAGGAATCACCCTCCATCGGCGCTCGTGTCCGGCTTCGTCTCGAGCAGCTGGACGAGGTTGCCGCACGTGTCGTCGAAGACCGCGAAGACCGCCGTCCCGATGTCCGTCGGCTCCTGTGTGATGGTGACTCCGCGGCCGCGCAGCCGTTCGACCTCCGCGTGCACGTCGTCGACCGCCAGCTGTGCAAGGGGGATCCCGTCCGCGACGAGCGCCTCCCGGTACGGCCCCACCGCAGGATGCCCGCTGGGCTCCAGGAGGAGCTCCGGACCGTCGGGACGTTCGGGTGAGACGACGGTCAGCCAGAAGACTCCGTCTCCCATGGGGGCGTCGTGGCGGACCTCGAACCCCAGGACCTCCGTGTAGAAGGTCCGTGCCTCATTCTGATCGTCGACGAAGATGCTGGTGAGTTCGATCCTCATGGCGTTTCCCTCTTCCGCCGCCCCGACCGCGGGACGGTCTTCCTGACTCCGGCTTCACCGGTCTCTCGCCGGCCCCTCGCCGGTCCTCGCCGGTCCTCGCCGGTCCTCGCCGGCCGACTGACACCGATGGAATCATCGTCGCACAGCACATCCCCTCACGCTCGGGTCTCAGCCCGCCCTGCTCGGGTCACTGCCCGCCCTGCTCGGGTCACTGCCCCTCGCGCTCGTGCCACAGCTCGTCATGCTCGTGTCATCGGACGTGACCGCGCGAGCAGCACGGACACGACGAACGCGATCCCCATGAACGCGAGGCTCAGGTAGGTGACACCGCTCCATCCGCGCAGTTCCCAGGCCAGCGGCGCCAGGTTCCCGTTGACGGACGAACCGGCGTAGTAGACGAGCATGTACATCGAGGCGGCTTGGGCAGGGACGCCCACGGACGCGCTGGCCCGCTGCGCCACCCAGGTGGACGCCAGGGAGTGGCTCATGAAGAAGCCGACGGAGAGGATCGCGATGCCGAACACGATCCAGAAGAGATGGGGCAGCCCCATGAGCAGGATGCCGATGATGGCGACGAGGGGCCCGTACGGCATGACGGCGCGCAGGCTGTACCGGCCGCCCAGGCGCCCTGCGACGATCGATCCCACTCCGGCGATCGGGTAGACGAAGTAGATGAGTCCCATCGCTCCGACGGACAGCAGGTAGGGGGCCGCCTCCAGCCGGAACGCGAGCGAATTGAACGCGCCCACGAAGGTGCCCATCCCCAGCCCGCCGATCGCGTAGAGCCCCACGAGGACGGGGTCCCGGAACGCTCGCCCGAACTTCCTCAGCAGCTCCCGCAGCGAGTCGAAGTGGGGGACGAACCCGCGGGATTCGGGCAGCAGCGCCCAGCAGCCCACCGCGCAGCCCACGGCGAGGACTGCGGTGACGAACAGGGCCAGGTGGGACACACTCAGCACGCCCGTGCCGTCGTACCCCCACTGGTTCGCGACCTCGATCGTGAGTGCGGAGACCACGCGGCCGGACAGGCCGCCCAGGGTCGTGCCGAAGATGTAGATGCCGGTCGCCGCCGTCACGTAGCTGGGGTGGATCTCCTCCTTGAGGTAGACGGCGGCGGTGGCGGGCAGCCCGGCGAGGACGAAGCCCATGAGGAAGCGTGCAGCCAGGAACAGCGGCCACGACGGCAGGAGGGCGACGACGAGTGCCAGCAGCGAGGCGATGAGGAGCGACCAGCGGATGAGCCGCACACGCCCGATTCGCTCCGACACAGGCACCGCGACGAGCAGCCCCACACCCAGCCCCGCGGTCGCCGCGGACACCGACAAGGCAGCTTCTGCGGGCGAGATGCCGTAGTCCCGGGTGAAATACGGCAGAATCGCCTGTGTGGCGTAGAGCAGAGTGAAGGTTGCGAGACCGGCCATGAGAAGGCCGATCTCAATGCGCTTAGCACGTGGGTCCCCACGCA
This sequence comes from Brevibacterium yomogidense, assembly GCF_016107685.1. GTDB lineage: Bacteria > Actinomycetota > Actinomycetes > Actinomycetales > Brevibacteriaceae > Brevibacterium > Brevibacterium yomogidense. The sequence continues at coordinate 1,061,262 of NZ_JABASY010000001.1, read as the reverse complement.
GGTAGCCTTCGAAGTCGCTCACGCGCCAAGCCTAGACCGCCGTCCGCACTCGTGGACGCGGGGTCTGGCACCGCAGCCGCCGATACAGGAGTACTCGTGACCCAGCCCCCGACAATCCAGTCTTCGCCGAACCCGGCGTGGGAGTTCGTGAGCAGCACCCCGGACCGCGCGCTGCCGGACTTCGCGGCAATCACCCCGCAGCACCTCGTCGAGGCGGCGACCTGGGCGGTGGGCCACGCACAGGACGTCGTCTCCGGAATCCTCAGGTCGTCGGAGGACCCCACCTTCCAGTCGGTCACGCTCGCGCTGGAGCGGGCGATGCAGCCGGTGGATGCGGTGGGCGCGCTGGTCCGCGTGTACGAATCGAATGTGCAGACGGACGCCGTCGCCGAGGCCGCGGCCAGTGTGTGGGCCCAGCTCACCTCGCTGCGGCTGGGGGTGGAGCTCGACACGGATCTCTTCGAGCGCCTGCAGTCGGTCCCCACCGCTGACCTCATCCCGGAGGACCGCAGGCTCCACGAGCTCACGATCCAGGACTTCGTCCGGGCGGGTGTGAGGCTGCCGGCGGAGGACCGGCAGCGGGTGTCGGCGATCGCGACGGAGATCGACCGGATCGAGACGGAGTTCGGTCAGGTCCTGCTGCGCGAGGCGTCGTCGCGCGCGCTCGTCGTGGACGATCCGGCGCAGCTGGCCGGCCTGGGTCCTGACGCACTCGATGCCGCGCGGTCCGACGCGCGCGCCCACGATGTCGATGGGCTGCGCCTGCCGCTCACGAACACCACTCAGCAGGACGCCCTCGCCGATCTCGCCGAACCTGCGACGCGTCAGCGACTGTTCGAGCTGTCGACGGGTCGCGGATCGTCGGGCGGACCGGGTGACACGCGGGAGATGGTCACGGACCTCACCGCGCTGCGCGCCGCGCTGGCCGCGGTGCTGGGCTTCCACAGCTATGCGCAGTACTCGATCGACGATCAGGTGGCCCCCGACGTCGAGTCGGCGGGCGGCCTGCTGCGCTCCCTCATCGCTCCCGCGCTGGGGCAGTTCCGGCGTGAGACCCGGCGTGTGCGCGAGTACTTCGGACTGGACGACTCGCAGCCGCTCGATCCCGCGGACGTCACACACCTGTGGGAGCGCTACCGTGCGGAGGCGTTCGAGCTGGACAGTGCGGACGCCGCCGCCTACTTCGAGTTCGAGCGGGTGCTCGTCGACGGTGTGTTCGCGACCGCCGGGACCCTGTTCGGCCTCGCGTTCACCGCACGGGACGACCTGTCGGGCTGGCACGAGGACGTCCGTGTGTACGAGGTGCTGGACGGCACGCGGCCCCTGGGGCTGGTGCTCGTGGACCCGTACGCTCGGTCCGGGAAGTCCGGCGGGGCGTGGATGGACGAGCTCGTCACCGGATCCCGCCTCACGGGGCTGCACCCCGTCACGACCCTCTCGCTCAACGTGCCGAAGCCCCCGGTGGGGCGGCCGGCCCTCCTGAGCGTCGACGAGACGGTCACCCTGTTCCACGAGTTCGGCCACGTGCTCCACGGCCTGTTCGCCGATTCCGTGTACCCGTCGCAGGCCGGCACGTCCGTGCCCCGCGACTACGTCGAATTCCCCTCCCAGCAGTTCGAGATGTGGGCCCTGCACCCGCAGGTGCTCCCCGCGTACGCGCTCCACTGGGAGACCGGTGAGCGGATCCCGCAGGAGCTGGTGGAGACGCTGCTGGACGCCCAGGGGTTCGGGCTGGGCTTCTCCACGCTGGAGTACCTCGCCGCGGCGATGCTGGATCTGGGCTGGCACGCGCTCGAGGACGGGGAGTCGATCGAGGACGTCCTCACCTTCGAGTCGGAGGTGCTCACGGCGGCCGGGTTCGATCCCGTCGTGCCGCCGCGCTACCGCTCCACCTATTTCGCACACACCTTCACCGGCGGCTATGCCTCCGGCTACTACTCGTACCTGTGGTCGGAGCAGTACGCCGCCGCGGTGACGGAGCTGTTCGAGGACCACGGAGGGCTCGACCCGGAGCTTGGTGCCCGCTACCGCGCGAAGGTCCTGTCCCCCGGCTATTCCGTCGACCCGCTGTATGCGCTCAAGGAGTTCATGGGTGGAGAGACGGCGGTCGAACCGCTGCTGCGTCGCCGCGGTCTGGCACCCCTTCGTCCGGCGGGTCCCGCGCACCCCACCCACGCGAAACTCGAGCGCGACCTGCGGAAGGCGGGGATCGACTCACGGGTCATCACCCACCCGGAGCCTCTGCCCACTGCGGCCGCAGCAGCGGCGCACCACGAGGTCGACCTGGGCGCGATCGCGAACTCGCTGGTCTTCATCGCGGAGTTCGAGGAGGAGCCGGATACGGAGCAGACCGTGACAACCGGTGCGCTGTCCACCACGGGTGCGGACAGCGGCAAGAACGCGGACACGAGCAGGACTGCGGGCACAGGCAAGAACGCCGACGCGGCGGGCTCCATGACCAAGGCCACGGACCGTACCGCAGATGAGGCCTCGAGCCGTCCCGGGACCCAGGACCCGGAGACCTCCGCGGTCGAGGACGCGGCGACCGCTCCGGTCGGAGACGTGGTGACCGTTGCGGCCGGTGGGCGGGACGGTGAGGCGACCGGCGCCTCGGCGGCGGAGACCTCCGAAGCCGACGACCAGCCGGCGGTGCGGGACGAACCCGTCCTCATCATGACCTCGGGCGCCCACCGCGTGGACACGGACTTCACAGCGGCGAAGATCGGGGCGCGCCGTCTCAAGCGGGCGAAGCCGGAACAGGTGCTCGCGGCGACCGGCCAGGCGGTGGGCGGGGTCGCGCCCGCCGGCCACCCCACACAACTGCGCACATTCGTCGACCGGGACCTGCGGCTGCATCCGAAGCTGTGGGCCGGCGGCGGCACCATCGAGGCGATGGTGCCACTCACCTACTCGGAGCTCGTCGATCTGACGGGCGGTCAGGAGATCGATGTCGAACCACGATGACGCCCCGGCGGGCGCGGCAGCAGACGGCTCCGTGTCTGGGCAGCCGGATCAGGACGCGGCGGCGCACGCCCCGCACAGCGCACCCGCGCAGTCCGATCCGGCGGAGAACACAGACACCACGACTCAGACAGGCAGCCTCGCCGCTTTCGCCAGCACACGGGGACGCTTCTACGCGTACATCCTCGCCCTCATGTGCTGCGTCTTCCTCATCTCCAACATCTCCGCGACGAAGGTCATCGAGATCGGCCCGTTCGTCGCCGACGGCGGTGCGTTCCTCTTCCCGCTGGCATACATCCTGGGCGACGTCATCAGCGAGGTGTACGGCTTCCGCGCAGCCACGCGCGCGGTCCTCATGGGCTTCGCGATGCAGGCCCTCGCGGTCACCGTCTTCTTCGCGGTCCAGATCGCACCACCGGGGCCGGGCTACGAGAACCAGTCCTCATTCGAGGCGGTGCTGGGCTTCTACCCGCGCATCGTCCTCGCTTCGCTCTGCGGGTACCTGGTCGGGCAGCTCCTCAACGCGTTCGTGCTCGTCAAGGTGAAGGAGAGGATGGGCGAGAAGCACCTGTGGGTGCGGCTGCTCACCTCGACCGGTGTCGGCGAGTTCGCGGACACGCTCCTCTTCTGCATCGTCGCGTTCGCGGGCGTCATCCCCGGATGGGACTTCGTCAACTACATCATCGTCGGCTTCATCTACAAGGTCGCCGTCGAGATCCTCTTCCTGCCCGTCACCTACCGGGTCATCCACGTCATCAAGAAGCGTGAGGCGACCTATGCACCGGGCGGCGCGGAGTAGGGGTCAGCCTCAGACGCGTTCGCCGGTGAGCATCGTGAGGAGCAGGACGCTCGAGGCGGGCGCGGACTCCGGGCAGTCGACGCGGTGAGTCACACGCTCCTTGCAGTGGACGACGACGCCGGGGGTCATCTGGGTCGTCTCGTCACCGCACCCGAACGTGAGCTCACCGGACAGGCACTGGACAGTGATGGGGTGCGCCACCGAATGGTCCGGGAACGTCTGACCGGGTGCGAACGTGAAGGTCACGAGGTTCGCGCCGTCCTCCTGCATGAGGCGCTTCACCGACGGGCGTCCACGCGGGTGGTCGGGGTTGGGTGCGGCGGCGAGCGCCAGGGCATCGACCGTCGTCGCGGTGCCCTCCCGTCCGACGCCTTCCCGCCGACCACCGTCCTGCACCGGGTCGTCAGTGCGCGCTGATTCGCTGTTCGTCACGGGGACCACTCCTTCCGCCGGTCAGCTCCGACCGGCACATCGATCGCTGAGGACCGACCCGTGGGCCTGCACGGATGAGCAGGCCCACACCATCTACCGACCACACGGCTCACCAGCTGATCGAGACCTCGATCTCCGATGCGCCTCCGGGTTCCACTTCCACTTCGAACTCGTAGTCGACGCGGTCGGCGACACGGATCGTCACGTCGCGGCCGTCCTGGACGACACGGATGCCGTTCTGCTTCTCCAGGGCATCCGCGAGAGCACGCAGCTTCGCGGCCGCTTCTTCACGGGTGAGGGTCACGTCCGTCTCGTGCTCGAAGAGTTCGTCGCTCATACCGCTAGTGAAGCAGGATTCGGACGTTCCAGACAGTGTGCGGCGGCGTCGCTGGAACGATGCGTCTGACCCGCTCGTCACTTCTTCTTCCGTCACTTCTTCTTCGCGTAGTACCGCCCCATGACATCCGCTTCGAGTTCGTCGTACCGGTCGTCTGTGATCGCGGCGCGGATGTCCGCGACGAGGCCCACGATGAAGTGCTCGTTGTGGATGGTGCAGAGGGTGGAGAACAGCATCTCCTTCGCCTTCCACAGGTGGTGCAGGTAGGCGCGGGAGTAGTGGGTGCACGTGTAGCACGAGCATTCCGGGTCGATCGGCTGCCAGTCCCTCTTGTAGCGCGCGCCGGAGATGTTGTACCGACCGTCACGCGAGTACACGGCGGCGTTGCGCGCCACCCTGGACGGGGACACGCAGTCGAACGTGTCCGCGCCGCGGCGGATCGCGGCGAAGAGGTCGTCGGGCTCGCTGATGCCCAGCAGGTGCCGTGGTTTCTCCTCCGGCAGCTCCTCGCACACCCAGCCGACGATCGTGCCCAGGTTCTCCTTCTCCAGCGCCCCGCCGATCCCGAAACCGTCGAAGTCCATCGCCCCCAGATCACGGGCGGCCTTCCGGCGCAGGTCTTCGTACTGCGCGCCCTGGAGCACCCCGAACAGTGCCTGGTACGGCCGGTGCGACCGCTCCTCCGTGAGCCGGAAATGCTCCGCGACGCAGCGTTCCGCCCACCTGCGGGTCCGCTCGAGCGACTCGACCTGGTAACCGCGCGTGTTCGTGAGCATCGTGAGTTCATCGAACGCGAAGATGATGTCCGCGCCCAGCTGGTGCTGGACCTGCATCGACACCTCCGGGGTGAACCGGTGGATGTCGCCGTTGAGGTGTGAGCGGAACGTGACGCCGTCCTCGTCGACGTTCGCCAGCCGCTGCTCGCGGTCGACGGTCTGCAGGTCGGCCCGGTTCGAACCGGCGAACTCCGTCGTGAGCACCTTCTTCGACCCTACGCCCAGGCTCATCACCTGGAAGCCGCCGGAGTCGGTGAATGTGGGTCCGGGCCAGTTCATGAACGCACCCAGGCCGCCGGCTTCGTCGACGATCTCCGCCCCCGGCTGCAGGTACAGGTGGTAGGCGTTCGCGAGCACGGCGTCCGCCCCCAGAGCGTCCACGTCCTCCGGCTTCACTGCTTTGACGGTCGCCTTCGTGCCGACGGGGATGAAGGCGGGGGTGGCGATGTCACCGTGGGGCGTGCGGATGGTGCCCGTCCGGCCCCCTTCCGGCAGCACGGCCCCGATCTCGAATCCGAACTCCGACCGGTCCGCCACCGAGGCCGTGGCCCCTTCCGAGGCCGTCGCCGACTCTGTCAGGCCGCTGCGGGTGCCGTCTGTCGCCGAGGTCGTCATTCTGCGAGGGCTCCCAGCATCTTGCCGGGGCTGAGGATCCCCCTCGAGTCGAATTCTCGTTTGATCGCGAGGTGGAGACGCTGCGCGACAGGGTCCAGCTCCTGGGCGAGCCACCGCTGCTTGAGGACGCCCACACCGTGTTCGCCGGTGATCGTGCCGCCCAGTTCCAGGCCCGTGGCCATGATGGCCTCGAACGCCGCGTTCGCGCGGGCCACCGATGCAGGATCCTGCACGTCGAAGAGGACGTTCGGGTGCATGTTGCCATCACCCGCGTGACCGACCACGGCGAGCATGACATCGTGTTCGTCCGCGATCGCCTGCATCCTCGTGAAGAACTCCGCAAGGGACTTCCGCGGCAGGCACACGTCGTCCACCAGCTCACCCCCGCCGTGCGCCATCGCATACTTCTCCAGTGCGTGGCCCACGGAGCGGCGCGCGGCGATGAACATCTCCGAGTCATCCGGGTCGTCGGAGATCGTCACCTCCGTCGCGCCCTGCCCGGCCGCGATCCGCTCGAAGAGCGTGAGGTCCGCGGTTGCGCGTTCCAGTGAGCCGTCGCCGTTCGACTGGACGAGCAGCATCGCCGCCGCACCCTCCGGCAGACCGAAGTCGCCGTAGTCGTTGATGCAGGCGATCGACGTCCCGTCGAGGATCTCCAGCATCGACGGTGTCACCCCGGAGGACATGAACTCCGTGATCGTCCGTGCGGCATCCCGGATGTCGTCGAACAGGGCCACGCCCGTGAGGGGGTCGGGGATCGCGGGGATGAGCTCCACGACGATCTCCACGACGACGCCCAGTGTCCCCTCCGAGCCGACGAAGAGGCTCGCGAGATCCAGGCCAGCCACGCCTTTCGCCGTCGGACGTCCCACCGTCGTGAGGGACCCGTCCGCCAGGACGACCGTGAGCCTGCGGACGTAGTCCTTCGTCACCCCGTACTTCACGCAGCAGAGACCGCCCGCGTTCGTCGCGACGTTCCCGCCCAGAGTCGAGATGTCGACGGAACCCGGGTCCGGCGGGTACGACAGTCCATGTTCCACCAGTGCGTCCTTGAGCGCGCGGTTGAGGACTCCCGGTTCCACGGTCGCCGTCTGCTCGACGGTGTCGATGTCGACGATCCTGTCCATCCCCGCCACATTCAGCAGGAGCGCACCGTCCACGCCGTTCGCTCCCCCGGACAGTCCCGTGAGCGCTCCCTGCGGGATGACGGGCAGGCGGTGCTCGTGGGCGAAGCGCAGGGTCTCCTGCACGTCGGAGACGTTCCGGGCGCGGATGAGGGCGCGCGGGGCGCCGATCGGAGCGAACACCGCCCGGTCCTTCGAATGGGCCGCGATCACGTCGAGGTCGTCGACGAGCGCGCGGTCACTGAGGACCGCTGCCAGCGGAGCCAGGTCCACGGCGACGTCCGCGGAGGTGAGCGGAGGGGTCGGGACGTCCGTGGCGTTGAGAGCGTTGGGAGCGTCCGTGGCGTTGGGAACCGTGCCGGATGGGACTGCATGCGCCTGATGCGTGGTCATGCGTCGCGGTCCTCCATGAAGGTCGTCGCCACGGCCACGAGACGCTCCATCGCCTCAGGGGGGCCGATGGTGACGCGCACGCCGGCACCCAGGTTGCGGACGGCCAGGCCGTTCTCCATGCACGCCTCCGCGAACAGCGTCGCGTCGCGCTGCCCGAACGGCAGCCAGACGAAGTTGCCGCCACTGGGTGGCACGGGGATGCCGATCTCCCGCAGTCGGGCGGACAGGTCGTCGCGCGCCGCGCCGACCTCCTTCGCCCGCACGAGCACTTCGTCCCGCACAGCCAGGGAGACCAGACCGGCGGCCTGCGCGGCAGCGCTCACGCTGAAGGGTGCGATCGACTTGCGCATCTCATGGATGATCGCGAGGTGGGCCACCGCGTACCCGACGCGCAGACCGGCCAGACCGTGGGCCTTCGAGAAGGTCCGCAGCACCACGAGGTTCGAGTACGTGTCGAGCGCCTGGTCCGCATCCACCGGCGCATCGAGGTTGCCGTCCTCCGTGCGGATGCGCGACGCGGCCTCACTGCCGCTCGCGAACTCCACGTACGCCTCGTCGAGGACGACGATGAGGTCTTCCGGCACCTGGGACATGAAGGTGTCGAACTCCGTGTCGCCCAGCACGGTGCCGGTCGGGTTGTTGGGAGAGCAGAGGAGCACCAGACGCGTGTGCTCCGTGATCGCCTGCGCCATCGCCGGCAGATCATGGCGTCCGTCCGGCGTGAGGGGGACCGCCACCCGGTCCGCCCCCGCGAAGCTGGTGAGCTGCGGGTACATCTCGAACGACGGCCACGGGTACACGACCTGCGCGCCGGGTTCCAGGGTGATCCCGACGAGCGCGGAGAGGCTCTCCGATGAGCCTGCGGACAGCACCACGTGGTCCGTCGGCACGTCGTGGAACCGGGCGAGCGCGGCGGTGAGATCCGTCGCGGCGGGGTCCGGGTAGAGAGCCGGTGTGCCCGAGACCGACGTGATCGCGTCGACCACTGCGGGCAGCGGTTCGAGGTGGTGCTCGTTCGACGACAGCTTGTAGCTGGTCATCCCCTCCACCGCGGCGGGAGGACGACCCGGGATATAGGCGGGGGTGTCTGCCAGGGAGCGGCGCACGCGGAAGTTCGTCATACACAGATTCTGCCACTTGGCACGGACGGATGGGCCGCCGGGCCAGCGAAGTCGCCTGGGAACTGTGATCGGGAGCCAGAGGCCGGCGGACCCTGGCGGGGCCCGGCCCATGGCCGATACTGGGGGCATGGACGCGGACACGGCGGCGGAGCAGCCTCTCAGCCCCTCACAGCACAAATGGGCCCAGGACGTCCTGGGGGACGGCTTCCGCTCCCTCGTCCTGCCCCTCCCCGACGACGAGCAGGCCACCCTCGTCGAGTACCGGCCCGAGCACGCCGGTCCCGCCGCCACCGGCCCCACCGCGGGTCTGCCCGTCATCGACCGTGAGACCTGGGTGCCGCTGGCGGACTCCATGCCGCACGACCTGCTGGACGACGTCGCGATCCTCTACCTCCACGGCTGGTCCGATTACTACTACCACGCGCACCTGGCCCGCTTCTGGTCCCACATGGGAGCCCGCTTCTACGCGCTGGACCTGCGCGGTTACGGCCGGAACCTCGACCCGGAGAGGGTGGAGAAGGCGGGCGGTCATCGCACGGACGACGAGGACCTGCAGAGACCTGGCTACATCACGGATCTCGCCGAGTACGACGCGGACCTCGAAGCCGCTCTGCAGGTCATCGAGGAGGCCCACCCCGGCCGTCGGATCGTCGTCTCCGGCCATTCCACGGGCGGACTCATCGCCGTGCTGTGGGCGGACCGCAATCCGGGTCGTCTCAGCGGGATCACGCTGAACTCGCCGTGGCTGGAGTTCCAGTACTCGACCCCCATCCGGAAGATCCTCCAGCCGTTCCTGGGCCGGGGCAGGTCCGCGACGACACCGCTGCGGCTGCACATGCCCAACTACTCGGTCGTCGCGACGTCCGCGACCCACGGTCGTCTGCCGTACGACGCCCGGCTGAAGCCCTCCGACTCCTTCCCGGTGTACGCCGGCTGGATCCGGGCGATCTTCGCGGGTCACCGCGCCGTGGAGGACGGGCTCTCCATCGACGCCCCGGTCCTCGTCCAGACGTCCACCCGCAGCCTGCGGAAGATCGGCTACGACCCGGAGATGGAGACGACCGACATCGTCCTGGACGTCGAGGCGATCGCCCGCCGCTCCATCCACCTGGGCCCCACCGTCGTCCTCAACCGGATCCCCGGCGCGATGCACGACCTGTTCCTGTCCCACCAGACCGCCCAGACCGAGGCCTTCGCGGGCCTCCTGCAGTTCGCCCGAGGCTTCCTGACCGCACCTCATGCCAAACCGTCAGACCTCGCCGACCCGCGCCACGAACGCATCCACCTTTCGTGACAGCGGACTCACTGCATAATCTCCCGGTACGTAACTTGCGGCACGCAGGCACGAACCCTCACAGGCGAACCACATCCTCCTGCCAGGAAATACCAACCCGTATCCGCCATGCAGACCGCAATGATTGCGGCTGCGACGGAAATCCGTCACTCTCCGCCACGCAGATGAAACGCAGATCATGAAACGGCTCTACGCAGCAATGCTCACTTCCGTCATTCTTCTAAGCGGGGGCTGCCCGCCAAGGCTCACGCGAACCCGACTCCCCCGTCGCCGCCTTCCACTCACAGCCAGTCGGCCACAGGCGCGTCATCCGGCATTACACTTCATTCACCGGCCACCGGAGACTCCATTCAATTGACGGACACGAAGACCCTGGAAGCAATGTCAGCTCGGTCAGCAGCTTGCAAGTGGGCGGGCGCGAATTTCACAGTGAAGTCGTACTCCTCCACTCGTGATCGAACCGTGAAATTGAAGTGCGGAAACTCCCGAGCGGGCTTCAAGCACATTCAATCGCGACACCAAAGCGACTGGACGAAGAAGATGGGAGGACCGGGCAACTGGTCGAATTTCACGATTTGGGCAACCGGGCAAAGCCTCAAGGCACCGAGCCGCACATCGACGCAAAGTGGAAACAAGAGATGCCGCACAACGCCGATCGAAATCCACAAAAAGGGGAAGAAGGTATCTGCCTTCTACGCGGAGGCACACCCGTCAAATCAAGAGAGCTGAACGAAGGACGAACCCCGTGACAATAATCGTGCCCTTCACCTTCGACTACGCCTCAGAGCCGTTCGGCGACCGGCTCGAAGCACCCGAGGTGAGCGAGCAGTGGCGCGCAGCGATGCAGCCCGAGGTCCTTGAGCGCGCACACGCATGGGCGGAATCGATGCTGGTGCAGTTCGACGAGACGACGGGCCTGTTCGGCAGCGAAGAGACCCGCGCTGCATCCGACCGCGAGTACGTCGCGATCCTCGCAGAGCTCATCGAGCATGCCCCACCCGGAATCGAGTTCCGTCCCGACATGTGGTGGTGACGGATCCACGCGGCATCCTCGCCGCCGAGGCCGACCGGCCTCAGCACGGACGGCGCACGGACACGGCCGGACCGGTGCGCGGACGTGACCAGCGCCTCGGCGGCGGGGTGCCTATGATGCGGCCATGACTGAGACCCCACATGATGAGTGGTTCGCACGGCTCGCCGCACGCGCGCAGGGCGGCCCCAGCGAACTGTCCGCCGTCCTCGCACTCGCGTCCGCCGGAGGCGACCTCGTCGACTTCTCCGGCGGGTTCCCCGACCCCACCCTCTACGACACCCAGCTGCTGGGCGAGACCGCAGCGAAGGCCATCGAGTCGAAGCCGCAGGTGGCGCTCCAGTACGCCCCCAACTACGGTCTCGCGTCCCTGCGGGACGTGCTGCGCGAGGAGATCGCCCGCACGCAGGGAGCGACCCCGGCGGAGGACGAGCTGATCGTCACCTCCGGCGGCGTCGACGCGCTCACACTCGTGTCGAAGGCGATGCTGGACCACGGCGACGCGGTGCTCGTGGAGGCCCCGTCGTACCTCGGTGCGTTCAGCGTCTTCCGGTCGCACGACGGCGTGTGCTTCTCCATGCGCAACGACGAGGAGGGGCTCGTCCCGGCGAGCATCGAGGAGGCCCACGAGCAGGCTGCCGCTGCCGGCCACCCGCCCAAGGTCCTCTACGTCATCCCCGACTTCCAGAACCCGTCCGGACTGCGGCTGTCACTCGAACGGCGTCGCGAAGTCGTCGCCATCGCCCGCAGGCTGGGCCTGCTGGTGCTCGAGGACGTCGCGTACCGGGACCTCGCCTTCGACGGCTCGTACATCGACTCGCTCTATGCGCTGGGACCGGACGTCACGGTCCAGGTGGGCACGTTCTCGAAGACCTTCACACCGGGCACCCGCATGGGCTGGGCGTGCGGTCCGGCGACGGTCGTCGACGCGATGGCGCAGGCGAAGACGAACACGGACCAGTGCGCAGGTGCGCTGGGGCAGACGATCCTCGAGTCGTACATCGTCGAGGGCCACTACGCCGCGTCGCTGCCCGTGCTGCGCACCGCGTACTCCGCGCGCCGCGACGGACTCATGGACGCACTCGCCGCGGGACTGGGCGACCGGGCGTCGTGGACGCACCCCGGCGGCGGCTTCTTCACGTGGCTGGACATCCCCGGGATCGACGCGAAGCAGCTCGCAGGAGTCGCAGTCGAAGAGGGAACCGCGTTCGTGCCCGGCAACCCGTTCTTCGCGGACTCCCGTGCGACGTCGAACATCCGCCTGAGCTTCTCCCGCACTCCCGTCGACCGCATGGCCGAAGGAGTCGCACGCCTGAAGAAGGCGATCGAGCGTCTGGACGACTGAGGGGAGCACGCATGCGAAAACGCCGGGCCTCAGTGACTGAGGCCCGGCGTTCCGTGTGGCGGTAGCGGTGGGATTTGAACCCACGGCAGGGGGTTGCCCTACACGACATTTCGAGTGTCGCACCTTCGGCCGCTCGGACACGCTACCGCCGATAACTGTACACACGACGGGCCCTGCCACCCAAATCAGGGCACGTGAGCCGCACAACAGTGTCAGCCCTCCGCGCGGTAGGCGGTGAAGAAGTCCGTCAGCAGCGCTGCGCAGTCGTCCGCGAGCACTCCCGCGTAGACCTCCGGCCGGTGGAGCGACGCACGATCGCGGGCGAGATCCCACACCGAACCGCACGCCCCGGCCTTCTCGTCCCACGCACCGAAGACGATCCCATCGACCCGCGCCGCGACCGCCGCCCCCGTGCACATGACGCACGGCTCCAGCGTCACGACCAGGACGGTGCCGTCCAGCCGCCAGCGGCCCAACTCGCCGGCAGCGGCGCGCAGGGCGACGACCTCGGCGTGACCCGTGGGGTCGTAGGCGGCCTCGCGGACGTTGTGGCCCATGCCGCGGACCACCCCGTCGGAGTCGACCACGACGGCACCGACGGGCACATCGGACGACGCAGCGGCCTCGGCGGCGACGGCCAGGGCCATCCGCATCCACGCCTCGTGCTCGGACCTCTCCGCCAGCCCGGACCGAGGCGGGGCGACCCCGTCAGGTGACCTCATCGTGTCAGCGAGCGGCTTCCAGGACGTCGGCGAACCCGACTGCCTCCCCCACGTGAGCGACAACGCGCGCCGGGTCGGAGGTGTGTCGCTCGAGCTGCTCCACCAGCTCGTCCGCCGTCACCCCGTCGTCGGAGAACAGGCCAGGGTCGCCGCTCCAGGTGGGCGGGGTGTCGAAGTCGAGCATCTGCGGCTCGTCCTCATCCGCGTCATCCTCGGAGTCCTCATCGTCCTCATCGTCGGGGACGACCACGTCGTCCTCCTCGTACTCATCGGGGCGCGAGTCCAGGTAGTCGGCGAAGAGCTCTGCGTAGGGACTGCTCGCGACGGCATCCACATCGGACAGGAACACCGCCGCGTCGGAACCGAGGACGCGGATGAGTGCGAACCATTCGTCCTCGTGCTCGATCACGGCGATCGCCTCGCCCTCCCCGGAGTCGTCGCCGGCCCCCTCGATGAGGTCGGCGAGTTCGGCGAGGTCGCCCACGTCTTCGACCGCGAGGTCGAGGACGTGGAAGCGGTCATCGGCACGGGACATCACTGCGGTGAAGTACGACATGCACCCATTGTCTCCGATCCGCCGCCGATGTCACCGCCCCGTGCAGGGTTCTCCGGTAGATTCGCACCCATGGACCTCCACGTCGCAGACCACCCGCTCATCGCGCACAAGCTCACCGTCCTGCGGGACGAGAACACCGACTCCTCCCGCTTCCGCACGCTCACGGACGAGCTGGTCATGCTCCTGTCCTACGAGGCGACCCGCGGCATCCGCACCGAGCCGAAGGAGGTGACGACGCCGGTGACGAAGACGACGGGCACCGCCCTGTCGGCACCCCGCCCCGTCGTCGTTCCGATCCTGCGCGCCGGCCTGGGAATGCTCGAGGGCATGCTCAAGATCCTGCCGACCGCAGAAGTCGGCTTCCTCGGCATGGTCCGCGACGACGAGACCTTCTCCGTCCACGCGTACGCGGAGCGCCTGCCTGCCGACCTCACCGACAGGCAGGTGTTCGTCCTCGACCCGATGCTCGCGACCGGCGGCACGCTTGCGATGGCGATCGACTTCCTCCTGGAACGCGGAGTCTCCAGTGTCACAGCGGTCTGCCTGGTGAGTGCCCCGGAAGGCGTCAGGGCGATCTCCGACAAGTACCAGGGCATCACCGAAGTCACGGTGCACACCGCCGCCCTCGACGAGAAGCTCAACGAGCACGGCTACATCGTCCCCGGGCTGGGCGACGCCGGCGACCGTCTCTACGGCGTCGTCTGAGCAGGACGTCGGCGGGGCCCGTCTTACCTCGTCGCAGTCCGTCCCCCACCGACTTCAGGCGCCATCGAACGGGCGTCACAATCGCTTCGCGTCTCATCACGCGGACCCGGCATGACCTCCCTTCACCCTGATCGCGGCCAGCATCGTCGCTGGTGACAGAGCTCAGATGACACATTTCGTCACATGGTGTCGCGATACGTCACAAAACTCTTGCGTCCTGCGGACGTCGCGGCAAGAATGACAGACATGCAGTCAGTCCCCTCACACCACGGATCCGCGCGATCCCACTGTCCGCGCTGTCCGCGCGTGGCGATGCCACGCGTTCGCGACGCCTCCTGACACTCTGCTGTACCGGTCGCGAACGAGTCCTTCCACAGCACCAGCCGCAGATGCACACGTCGCTCACGGCACTCACCACATCGTTCGAGGAGACCCATGACCGCCGCAGCACCCCAGCCCGCACCCTTCCACCCGCGCAGTGCCCGCGCCGCGCGCCGAACCGGAGCTCGTTTGACATCCATCGACCCGCAGTCGGCCCCCCGGACGTACGGACCGTCCGGAGTGTCCGCCGACCCCCGCGCGGCGCGCGGCATCATCCTGTACATCGGCCTGGACGAGGCGAAGGCCGCCGCAGAGGGCACCAACCTCACGGAGATCGCCCAGACGATCAAGGACCAGGTGACCCAGCTCGCGACGACCGCAGAGACGCAGGCGATCATCGCCCTGGCTCCGGACGGCATCGGCAGTGACATCGATGCGGTGCGTGCCGTCGCCAACGGATCGCAGGCCGCGACCGGAAGCCCCGCCGGGATGCACGGGCCTGTCCGCCAGCGCATCCCCTCCCGCCTCAGCCCGCCGGCCCATCGCGAGGACCTCCCAGCGGAGGCCGGTCGGTTCTCCGGGCCCGTGCCCCGCCGCGGATTCGCACCTGTCGTCTCTCCTGCACCGGCACCCGTGCGGTCGCAGGCGCACGTGGACGAGCACGCACCCGTGCGCATCGACATCCCGCGCAGGGAGGTCCACGCGGACGGCGAGCTCGTCACCGTGACGAGCAAGGAGTTCGACCTGCTGGCGACCCTGGTGGCGAACACCGGTCGCACGCTGTCCCGTGAGGACCTCATCGATTCACTGTGGACCGACGACACCGAGCGTCCCGATGTCCGCACGGTGGACGTCCACGTGCGCAGGCTCCGCCGCCGGCTGGGCACCTACTCGTCGATCGTGCGCACGATCCGGGGTGCGGGCTACCGGTTCGACGACCACCCCGATGTCGCCATCTGGCAGGCACGGGCAAGCCATTGAGCAGCTCGCGGGCAGCACTCGCGTCCTGCCGGGCGGAGAACACGGTCCGGGCGGAGAGCACGGTCATTCCGGACACGCCATTCGGCTCGCAAGCACCCTTCGTCCAGCATCGCACCAGATTCGCCACATAGAATCTCGGGGTGACTTCGCCGCGACGCTCTCCCTATAAAGGAGTCCTCATCCTCGCGTGCGGGATCGTGCTGGCGGCGCTGCTCGCCATGCACAGTCTCGTACCGACGACTCGAGGGCTCGCCCTGATCGTCGACAGCATGCTGCCGTGGAGCTGGGTGCTCATCGCCCTCCTGCTCCTCATCGCGCTCTTCCGCCTGTCGCTGCTGTCGATCGCGGGTGTCCTGATCCCCGTCGTCGTCTGGGCGTCGATGTTCTGGCCCTACCTGCAGCCGGCCGGCGACCCCGGCGGAGCGGACCTCACCGTCGCGACGCAGAACGTGGGAGCCCGCCTCCCCCAGCCGTCGGCCACGGCCCTGAGCCTCGTCGAGCAGCAGCCGGACATCGTCACCATCCAGGAGTTCGAATCCCTCTCCGGGCAGATCATCCAGGACCAGATGTCTTCCCACTACGAGCACTCGCAGGTGAAGGGGTCTGTGGGCGTGTGGTCGAGCTGGCCGATGAGCGCCGCCGAAGAGGTCGACCTGGGCCTGCCGTGGATCCGCGCCTTCGCCACGACGATCAGCACCGATCACGGTGACGTGCGCTTCTACGCCGTCCACCTGCCGTCGGTGCGTCCCGGACAGGAATCGCTGCGCAACGCCGCACTGTCGACGCTCGCACGCCAGGTGTCCGCGGATCCGGCCGAACGTGTCATCGTCGCCGGCGACTTCAACTCCGCATCGACGGACCGCTACTTCTCCCGCCTCACGGATGACCTCACCGACTCCCGGGCGGAGGTCGGCGGCGGTTTCGGATTCAGCTGGCCGTCACGGCTGCCGCTCACGCGGCTCGACCATTCCCTCAGCCGAGGCATCGACCCCGTCGCGGACGAGGTCCTGGACCGCGGGACGAGCGACCACCGCGCCGTCCTCGTCTCCTACGACTTCTGAGCCGACCTCCCCGCAGTTGAGGTCACTGCGTGGTGCACCCACCCACCGGGACCGGCTCCTCTGCGGACCGTCCCAGCGCCAGCGCCTCCTCGAGCTCCGCGAGAGTGAGCGCATACCCGGTCTCCGCGTCCTCCCCCGATCGCGCGAACACCATGCCCACGGCACGGCCCGACGAGTCCAGGACTGGCCCACCGGAATTCCCCGACCGGACGACAGCACGCAGCGCGTACACCTCGCGGACGACCTCGGCGTCGTCGTAGATGTCCAGGCCACGGGCCGTGACCGTCTCACGCACGCGTGCGGGTGAGATCGTGTACGGCCCGTTCTCCGGGTACCCGACGACCACGGCGTCGTCATCCGCGGAGAGCGCCTGCCCCTGCTCCAGGGGCTCCGCCTCCAGATCCGGCACACGGAGCACGGCGATGTCGCGCGCTGGGTCCAGCAGCACGAGGTCAGCGGCGTACGGCTGCCCCGCGCCGCCCACCTGGACGATCCGACTCGTCGAGCCGGACACCACGTGCGCGTTGGTCATGACGAGGTCGCCGTCGAACACCCAGCCCGAACCGGACTGCAGCGCGGAACAGCGGGACGCCGTCGTCGTCACCTTGACGGTCCTGTCCTCCGCGGCCCTGCCGACCTCGATCATCGCGGGGTCGGGTTCGCCCACGGACCGGATCTGCTCCGTGTCCTCCGCGAACACCTGCGGGAACCCGTTGGCGGCGAGCGCTTGGGAGATGGCGCCCACCGCCTCGGCGGACGACACGGGTGCCAGGCGGTCCAAGGCGGACACGACCCGGGACTCCGCGACCGCCTCGTTCGGTGCCACCAAGGGTGTCGTGCGGACCCATCCGGCGATCAGCCACACGATGAGGAAGAAGGCGACGGCACCCGTGAGCGCCCCTCCGAAAGCGTCAGCGACACGACCCAGCCCGTCACCGATCGCCGTCCTGAGTGCGGCGCCGGTCCAGCCGCCGCCGCACGCGAACGCGACCCCGAGGATCAGCGGCAGCAGCATCGCCATACCGGATGCGCCCGCCTCGGTGGCGATCCCCTGCTCGACCGCGATGTCCGCGAGAGGCGGCCCGATGAACCGGCCCAGAGCCGCGCCGACGACGAAGCCCACGATCGTGCTCGCACCGGCGACCAGCCCCTGCGACCACCCGGCGGCGGCAGCGAGGACGGCGAAGACAAGAAGGGCGAAGTCGAACGCGGTCACTACGCTGACAGGCCCATCGCCCTCATCATCATCCGACGCTCCGCGACGAGTCGGTTGAGGAGGAACATCTCGTACTCCTTCTCCCCTTCACCGCCGACGCCCGCCTCGACGCGGTCACGCGTGGAAGGAAGGCTCGCGGCCACCCGGATCATCGCCTTCATGTGGGGTCGTGCAGGGCCGGTCGCCCACCGCCTGCCCGCACGGCGTCCCTTCCAGGTGCCGAGCATCTGGGCCTCCTCCTCCGTGAGCCAGCCGGCGCCCGCGTAACGGGTGAGGGACTCCCTCGCCGTCTTCGTCTCCCGGTACCAGAGGAAGAACGCGGTCCCCCACCAACCCAGCGCGACGACGAGGGAGAGCGCGAGCATGACCAGCAGGCTCGCCAAGCCGGTCAGCGGCAGACTCGCCATGCCGTTCCAGAGTCCGTGGAGGAACATGCCTGCGATGAGGCCGGGGATCCACATGAGGGCCACCATCCACCACTGGCCGCGACGTGCAGCGAAACCGATGCTGAGACCGGCGAGTGCACTGAAGCTCGAGTGGAGCAGTGGGCTCATGACGCAGCGCATGAAGAACAGCATGATGAGGCCGCCCGCCTGCGCACTCGTATACGCGCCGCTCAGGTAGATGAGGTTCTCCGTGAAGGCGAAGCCCGCACCGATGAGCGACCCGTACATGAAGCCGTCGAGCGGACCTTCGAAGAGCTTGCGGGCCGCCAGCACGATGACGACGAGGAACACAGTCTTCGTGGTCTCTTCGAACAGCGGCGCGAGGACAACCGAACTGATGATGGGCGCCGACGTGTCGATACCGGTGAGCGCGTACGTGGCGGCACCGAAGATGAGCTGCCCCACGAGTGTGAGGATGACTGATGCGACAGCTCCCCAGAGCACGCAGGAGGCCATGAGGAGGATCGGCTGCGGTTTCCACCGGTCGAGCAGCAGCACCGTGCCGATGATCGCGACGAGGGGGACACCGGACAGCAGCACGATGATGAAGCCCACGCCGGAGAACAGCAGGGACTGGAAGAGGATGATGAGGAACAGTGTCATGCCCAGGCCGCCGACGACGAGGCAGCCTGCGACGAGGAGCACGATGTTCCGCGTCCGATGCGGGTTGATGTCGTTCGCACGCACCGTGAACTGGGTTGTCCACGACGCAGGGGCCGGCGCCCCGTGGTGGGGCTGGATCCCGGGACCGGCGGCGCCCGGATGGCCCGGAGCCGCTGCCGGGGCGAAGGAGGGGCCGGGCCGCTGCTGCGCCGGAGCGGGCTGCGCGTAGCCAGGCGGCTGGGGGTGGAACTGCTGAGGGTGCAGCTGCTGAGGGCGCGGCTGCTGGGGGTGCGGCTGCTGCGGGTGCGGGCGCGGCTGGGAACCGTGCTGCGGATGGATCGGCTGCACGGGTGGTGGCTGCACGGGGAACTGTGCGGGTGTCGGCTGTCCGCCGGGTAGTCCACCCTGTTCCGCTCCGGACGGCGGGCCCGGCTGCGGGGGACCCGGCTGCTGCTGACCCGGCTGGTGCGGGCCCGGCTGCTGCGGACCCGGTCGCTGCTGCCTGCGGGGGTCGCTCCACCCGTTCGTCATCATCTGTTCCTTCGGGACGTTCCGCGGTCCGCCACATGTGCCGGACCCTGATCGAATGCGAGTCTACGTTTCGCAGCTGACACCGGGCTCCGCTCGGGGTGACGGTTCTGCAACTCCCCCGCCTCTGCACCCACAGCGGGAAGAGGTCCCGCGGTCCTCATGGACCGCGAGACCTCTCACCTCATCGCAGCGGGGCGCGGATTCACCGTCGTGCCGACTCACGGTGCCACTTCATCGCACCGGGGGGCGCGCCCACAGTCATCGACCGCACCGGGAGACGGCGCTCAGCCGATCTGCAGTGTCCCAGCGGTGTACTCCGAGATCTCCTTGAGCAGGGTCTCGTCCTCGTGGAGCTTGCGGCCGAGCGACGGCACCATGTCCTTGAGCCGCGGCTCCCAGCCGGCGTACTGCTGTGGGAAGCAGCGCTCCAGCAACCCGAGCATGATCGACGTCACTGTCGAAGCACCCGGGGACGCGCCCAGGAGCGCTGCGAGAGAACCGTCCGCCGACGAGACGACCTCGGTGCCGAAGCCCAGGACGCCGCCCTTCTGCGGGTCGCGCTTCATGATCTGCACGCGCTGCCCGGCCACGGTGAGGTTCCACTTCTCCGGGTCCACTTCGGGGGTGAACTCCTCGAGCAGCTTGAAGCGGCCCTTCTTGGACTCCGCCAGCTGGCCCATGAGGTAGGTGACGAGGTCGAAGTTGTCCTTCGCGACGTTGAGCATGACCGGCAGGTTGTTGCCGCGCACGGAGAACGGCAGGTCGAGGATACTGCCGCCCTTGAGGAACTTGGGCGAGAAGCCTGCGTAGGGACCGAACAGCAGGTAGCGCTTGTCGTCGATCACGCGGGTGTCGAGGTGCGGAACCGACATCGGCGGGGCACCGGTCGCGGCCTGGCCGTACACCTTCGCGTAGTGGCGGTCCACCAGCTCCGGGTCGGAGGTGCTGAGGAACAGCCCGGACACAGGGAATCCGCCGTACCCGCGACCTTCGGCGATGCCGGACTTCTGCAGGAGGTGCAGGGCGCCGCCACCTGCACCGATGAAGACGAACTTCGCGTTGACCTCGGTGGTCTCGTTCGACCGGTCGTCCCGGACCTTCACGTTCCAGCCGTCGGCGGACCGGTCCAGGTCCTGAACCGTGTGGGCCGTGCGGATCTGCACGCCGTTTCCTTCGACGTGGCCCAGCAGCTGGCGGGTGAGCGCACCGAAGTCCACGTCCGTTCCCTGGCTGAACCGCGAGACGCCGTTGACCTGGCCGGGGCCGCGCTTCTCGAACATGAGCGGCAGCCATTCGGCGTGCTGCGCCGGATCGTCCGAGTACTCCATGTCCGCGAACAGCGGGTTCCGCGACATCGTCTCGTAGCGCTTGCGAAGGTAGTCGCGTCCCTTGTCGCCGCGTGCGTACGACATGTGGGGAACGGTATTGATGAAGGAGGTCGGATCGGTGATGATCCCCTCCTTCACGAGGAACGACCAGAACTGCCGCGACTGGTGGAACTGCTCGTTGATGGTCACGGCCTTGGAGATGTCGACGTCGCCGTTCGCGTCCTGCGGCGAGTAGTTGAGCTCGCACAGCGCTGCGTGTCCCGTTCCCGCGTTGTTCCACGCGTGGGAGCTCTCCCGCGCGACGTAGTCGAGCTTCTCGTAGACGCGAATGTCCCACTCGGGCTGCAGATCATTCAGCAGCGCTCCGAGCGTCGCGCTCATGATGCCGCCGCCGATGAGTACGACGTCTGCGGTCTCCTTGGGTGTGGTCATCTGAACCCTCGCCTCTTCACATGCAGGTCACTTCCTGGGGACGCGTCGCGAACACCGGGTATCCGCGCGTGTCACATCAACCCGACTCTACTCCGGAGGGTCGGCGCCCACGGAATCGGCCCGTCCGCGACCGCCTGGCGGCGGCTCTCCCCCTGTGGCTCGTCATGGTCCCTCTCCGTACATCCGGGTGTGGACGACTGCGCCCGTTTCCACAGGAACGCAGAGGGGTGGTCCTCCACTGCGGGCTCCCGTCGAATGTCCTCATGACTCCACACATCCACGGTCGGCCCCTCCTCGCAGCGCAGACTGCCGGGGCGATCCTCCTCACAGCGCTCCTCGCCTCCTCTCCCCTGCCCGCGTCCGCCGCGGCCTCCCCGGACACAGCCGTGTCGCTGGGTCAGGCGGACACGTCGGAGACCCACCCCTCAGACCCCATCGGTCCCGGCCCTCGCCTCGAGGGCAGACCGGGCACCGCACCGGATCTCGGATCCTCGCAGGAGGGCTCCTGGTTCCTCGGCCGGTCGGTCGACAGCGTCCTAGGTCCCGGTCAGTGGTACACGACCGCGGAAGGCCGCACGTGGTACGGCGCATACCGGACCTTCGAGGACGAGCACGCGTACTGCGTGGACGCCGGGCTGAAGACACCTCACCCGCGATACTTCTCCGACGCGGGAGACGGGGAGCCGATCGATGCGCCCTCGACGGCGTGGGCGCTCAGCACGCAAGCGCAGTCGGGCCCCGCACCGGTCCAGGCAGCGCTGTCCGCGCTGGTCCGGTTGGATGACAGCATTCCCCACCGCCACGTGATCGAACCGGGGCATCCGGCGGATCTGGGTGAGGACTTCGCGGATGCCGCAGCGGAGATCGCGACGATCGAGGAGGACGCCTCCCAGTTCGCCGGCCCGTACACGCTGTCTGTGGAGATCCGCCCGATGATGCTGCGGGCCTACGACGGGCAGTACGGCTTTCCTGTGGAACCGGCCGAAGCTGTGGAGCCGGCCGAAGCCGCCTCAGGTGCGCACGGGGCAGGTACGGATGTGGCAGGTGAGCCAGCGGTGGCCGCCGAACCCGAGGTGGCTGCCGGCCCCGGCGGGGAAGCGGACCCCGACGTGCAGTCCGACGCGCATTCCGGGCATCCTCTGCTGCGGGGGTTCCCTCTCGAAGCGGTCATCTCCCTCACCAGCGCCTCCGGCCACCAGATGTCGGGGCACCGGGTGCGGCTCAGCGCGACGGGTGCGCGCCCCGGTGACGACGGGATCGTCACCGGCGACGAACCGACGGTGGTGCGACTCACCGACCTCGCCGAGGACCGCATCACCGTCGAGGCGGCCGCCTCGGATCTGCCGGCGACATCGGTCGTCCTGCACCGACCCCGAGGCATCGGTTCCGATCGGGTCCAGGCCGTCGTCACAGCGGGCGAGCGAACCACGGTGACCGGGCAGGCGACCTATGACCGGGGCCCGGAACCCGAAGCGGACGAGGAAACTCCGGCTCCATCGGAGTCGCCTGAGCCGTCCGAGCCGCCCGAACCCTCCGAGTCGCCCGCGCCCTCGGAGACACGTGAGCCGTCTGCCTCGCCCGAGCCGTCCGAGTCGCCGACCGAGGAGGACGACGGGCCCCGGGTCGAGGTGCCCATGCCCCGGCCCACCACTCTCCCTCGGCCGACCGGCTCGCCCGAACAACCGGACACGTCCGAAGCTCCAGACGAGGGACACGAATCGACCGACCCTTCGCCGCTGCCGGCCCCTGACCTGACGGCCTTCCCGGTGCCCACACGGACCGCGGATGCGCCCCGATCGCCCGAGGAGACCCAGCCACCCCAGGACGCGCAGCCGCAGGAGACCACGTCGCCATCCACGCAGAAACCGTCAGAGCCGCAGGAGGAGACGGCACCGGTGTCACTCCCGCGGACGGGAGCGGATTCGCGGCTGGTGGTCGGGCTTGCGATCACACTCATCGCGATGGGGGCGGGAGCATTGACCCTCACCCGGCGACACACGCACCACTGAGCGTCCAGCCATGACAGCACTGCGGCGCCCGCCCCTCCGGGCAGGCGCCGCAGTGGTGATCAGTCGACCTCAGGGCCTCCCGATCACTGCGTGGCGGCAGCGGCTGCGAGCTTGCCGATCGACTCCTCGAGCTCGCTCTCGGAGACCTTGGGCATCCCGACCTCCTGCGCCTTCGCCGGATCCATCGCACTCCAGTCGTATGTGAGCGTGACCTCCGTCGTCGATGAGTCCGTCGAGTGCAGCTCCCACACCCACTGCCACCCGGGCGGCTCGGTGCCGGCCGGGGCGGTCTTCCACGCGAGGAGCTTGTTCTCGTCGTACCCGACGACATGGTTGTCCGTCTTGTAGTCACCACCCATGTCCTCGGCATGCATGTTCATCCGGAACACCTCGCCGGTGCCCTGGATGCGGTCGGTCCGATCATCGGAGACCACGGTGCCGGACCCGTCGAGTTCATGGTGACGCTCAGGGTTCGACAGGACGTCGAAGATCGCATCAGCGGGGGCGTCGATCGTGCGAGTGATGACGAGGGACGTGTCAGACATGGAACTCTCCTCTTCCGCGGGGTCTCTCTGTCACCGCGACGCTACCCAGCACTCACCACACTGGGAAGGGTCCTTGTCTTTTAATCAGCGATCTGTGTGGTCGGGGTCGGTGTGGTCAGCCCCACTCCGGTCAGGCCGGATCCGTCTCCTTCGCGGCCGCGAAATCGATGTACCAGTCGAGGATCCCCACGTCCGCCGCCGTGTCCCGGTTGACCGTCGACCGATCAGCACCCTGGAGGAGCCGCTTCACCGGGATCTCCAGCAGCTTGCCCGTACGGGTCGTGGGCACACCCGGCGCCCCGAGGATCTCATCCGGCACATACCGGGGCGACAGCTCGGCCCGGATCGCAGCGGTGATCCTCTCCCGCAGCGCCTCGTCGACCTCGGTACCCGAGTTCGGGACGACGAACAGCGGCATGTAGTAGTCACCGCCGGGCAGCTCCGCACCGATCACCATCGACGCGGCCACCCCGTCGACCCGGTCGACGATCTGGGTGATGTCAGCCGACCCCATGCGGATCCCACCACGGTTGATCGTCGAATCGGAGCGCCCGTGGATCACGTAGCTCTCATCCGTGTGCCGGGTCACCCAGTCGCCGTGGCGCCACACGCCCGGGAACACGTCGAAGTACGCCTCCCGGTAGCGCGAGCCGTCCGGGTCGTTCCAGAACGCCACCGGCATCGAGGGCATGGGGGCGGTCACGACGAACTCACCCAGCTCCCCCGTCACCGGTTCGCCGCGGCTGTTCCACGAATCAGCGGCCACACCCAGGTACGGGCCCTGCAGGCGGCCCCGCACGACGGGCGCCGTCGGATTGGACCCGATGAACCCACTCGCGATGTCCGTGCCACCGGAGTCGGATCCCAACTTCACGGTCTCGCTCACATGCTCGTAAACCCAGTCCCACGTGGGGTCGGGCAGCGGCGACCCGGTCGACAGGATCGAGCGGAGGTGGGAGAGGTCGTAGTCGGCCCTGGGCGAATAACCCAGCCGCTGCGCGGTCGACAGCACGGCTGCTCCGGTCCCGAAGTGCGTGGCCTTCTCCGAGGCGAGCAGCTCGAACTGCCGGTGGGGACCACCCGCGAACGGAGCGCCGTCGTAGGTGACGATCGTGACTCCGCGCATCAGCGCATTGATGATGAGGTTCCACACCACCCACGTCGTGGCCACTGCGGAGTACTGCACGTCGCCCGGCCGCGCGTCGTACTGCAGGATGTTCGCGCGGTTCGCCTCGACGACCACACCGCCGTGGCCGTGGACGATGCCCTTGGGCTTCCCGGTCGTGCCGGACGAATAGAGGACCCACAGGGGATGGGAGAACTCGACCGGTTCGAACTCGGGCTCCTGCGGCGCCGCGACGATGTCGGAGAACAGCACCGACGGGACGTCCCGCCCCGCTGCGGACACAGTCCCGCCCGCAGCTTCGTGCGCACCCGCGGCGGTCTTGTCGCCCACAGCAGTCTGGTCGACCAGGACGTGGTGCGTCACCGTCGGCAGCACTTCTAGGAGCGTCGGCACACTGTCGACGAGGTCGATGGTCTTCCCGTTGAACTGGACGGAGTCGGCGGTGAAGAGGACCGTCGGTTCGATCTGCGCGAACCGGTCTGCGACACCCTGGGGGCCGAAGTCCGTGTTCACCACCGACCACACGGCGCCGACCGTCGCAGCCGCCAGCAGTGCGACCGCGGTCTGCGGCACGTTCGGCAGGACCGCGCACACGGTGTCGCCCGGGCCCACTCCCCAGTCGCGCAGGCGGGCAGCGAGCGCTCCCACCTGTCCTCTCAGCGCATCCCAGGTGAGGACTTCCCGACGGTCGTCCTCGTGCCGGCCGATGATCGCCGACTCTCCCCCGCGCTCCTCCGACCAGCGCAGGATGTTCTCCGCGTAGTTGATGCGCGCGCCGGGGAACCAGCGGACGTCCGGCATCGTCTCGCCGTCCCTCACGGGGCCGTCGCCGCGCTCCCACACGACGCCGGCGAACGCGATGATCTCCTCCCAGAAGTCGTCCAGGCGGTCGATGGTCCATCTCCAGAACTCCGCGTAGTCCCCTTGGGGCGCATCGTGTCGTTCACCCATGAGCCGCTGGAATTCGCGCATCTGCGAGGCTTCGACTGCGGCGGGATCGGGGCGCCACAGGATGGCGGGAGATTCGGGCATCGGGACCAGCTTCCTTGCTCGGGACCGTTCACCGGGAGGGTGAACGCACGCGGACGTGTATTCCGCATCACATCCTAAACGGGCTCCTCGGTCACAGTGCCGTGAGCCTCCGCCACAGTGCGACGTCGAACGCGGCGTGCCGCGCGCGGCCGTGCATGTGGCGCACCGCCTCGTCGGTCTTCCGGTGCCATGCCCGCACGGCGCGGGCCGCGTCGCCGGCCACCAGGGCGGTGAGGATCTGCCGGTCGTCGGCGAGGATGCTGCGCGCCGTCCGCGCGTAGTCCATGCGCAGCACTGCGATGAGCATGCGCACCCGCGCCGTCGACGATTCGAAGAGTCGCACGGTCTGCTCCAGGCCCGAGGCCCGGGCCACCTCCTGCTGGAACCGCAGGTCCGCATCCCCCACGTTGACGCCTGCCGCGGCGCCTTCCGCGATCGCGTCCAGGACGCGCCGTGCTTGGAGGAGGTACCGCCGCGGTCGCGCCGCAGCGGCGCGCAGGAGCACATCCCCCAGGAGCATCCGAGCGGCATACAACTCGATGACGTCGTCGGCGGACGCCAGGGGGATGCGCACGTCGCCGCGGCTGCCGTCCAGGAGTTCGTCGTCGACCATCCTCCGCAGCACGTCGGCGGCGACGGAACGGGGGATGTCCAGCAGACGCGCGCAGTACACGACCGTGAGCGGGTCCCCCGGGCGCAGGTCCGAGGCGATGATCGCGTCGCGGAGGCGGACGGCGAGCATCTCCGTGGCGGACACTCCGGCGCGCGGCAACCAGGCCGTGAGACTCTTCAATGAGTCAGAACCGGTGTCCGCGGTGCGGTCGGTCCAGCGGGACGCGGCGGTCGGCAGAGCGGACCACGACACCCAGCGGCCGGACCCCTCCTCGGCCACTGCGGCGGCGAGCGCGGCCAGCACGCCGGTGGGGACCTCGGCCGCGGCGGCCAGGTCCTCACCGAGGCTGGTGGGGGCCGACACCCCCAGCACCCGGATCGCGGCGAAGAAGGCGGCCCGCCTGCGCAGGTGCACCCGCGGGCCGGAGGAAACCACCGCCTCGGGCGCGCCCTCGAACACCGTCCTGCACGTGGAGCCGTCGACGTCGACGTGCACGAGGACCAGGCGGCCGGACTCCGCCGTATCGGAACCTGCGACACTCCCGCCGCCGTCCGCCAGTCGCCGTACGGAGCGGGAGACGATCGTCTGGCTCAGACCGGTGCGCTCCGCGAGCGCACGCGTCGACCACGCCGGGCCGTCCACACCGGCACCCGCAGCGGCCAGCAACCCGGCCACCGCGTCGTCGGCGGCCTCCTGGATGCGAGGCCGTCCCCGCGGTGCCGACCGACCGCGCGGGTCCACACCTGAGCCGCCCCGCGTTACACCCATCACCATCGAGAACCACCCCCACCCATGATTATGACTCATTTTTCGGTCCCTCGACTTCGCCCCCTCCCGCTCATTCCCCCGTGCCGCCACACTGGTGTCAGACGCGGAACGGCCACCCACCATCCGTTCCGGTTCGGACAGCTGACGACGACGCAGCGGAGGAGACCAGCATGCAGACCCGCAATCCCGCACCCGCCACACCACAGTCACCCACCCCGGACGACCTCACCCCGTCCACCAGCACCCCAGCCGCCCGTATCGCAGAGCTGCGGGAGGCTGCGGAGAAGGCGGTGGACACGTCCCGCCGCTGGCTGCGCGTCGCATCCGGGCTCCAGATCAAGGACCCCTCCGCCGACAGGCTGGCAGCCGTGCTCGGCGACGAGGGCGGTGTCGACTTCACGGTGGGCTTCGTCGATCGGGTCATCCGGACGGAGGACCCGCACGCAGCGGGAACCGCTCTCGCGAGCATCGTGAAGGACACCCCGCCGTCGCTGCCCGCCCTCGACAGGGCACAGATCCGTGCCGGTGCGGCGCTCGCGCCGATCGTGCCGCAGGTCGTCGTGCCCGCGGCACGTGCACGGATGCGGCAGATGCTCGGCCACATGATCGTCGACGCCCGCCCCGGCCCGTTCGGTCGCGCTGTCGAAGCGCTGCGCGCGGACGGCTCGAAGCTCAACGTGAACTTGCTGGGCGAGGCGGTGCTGGGTGAGACCGAGGCGGAGAACCACACGGAGGAGGTCCGCCGCCTCCTGGCACGCCCCGACGTGGACTACGTGTCCGTCAAGGTGTCGTCGATCGCCTCGCAGATCGATCTGTGGGCGTTCGAGGAGTCGACGCAGATGGTGTGCGAGCGGCTCCGCCCGCTCCTGCAGTTCGCCGCCGCCCAGCCCGCGGGCACCGCGTTCGTCAACCTCGACAT
The DNA here is from genome assembly GCF_016107685.1 of Brevibacterium yomogidense. GTDB lineage: Bacteria > Actinomycetota > Actinomycetes > Actinomycetales > Brevibacteriaceae > Brevibacterium > Brevibacterium yomogidense. The sequence continues at coordinate 1,033,121 of NZ_JABASY010000001.1, read as the reverse complement.
GGAGGAGTACCAGGACCTCGAGCTCACGATCGAGGTCTTCACCCGCCTGCTGAGCGAACCGGAGCTCCTGAACTACGAGGCCGGCATCGTCATCCAGGCGTACCTGCCGGACGCGCTGCACGCCGTCCAGCGCCTCTCCGCCTACGCTGCGGACCGGGTGGCCCGTGGCGGCGCCGACATCAAGATCCGCCTCGTGAAGGGCGCGAACCTCCCGATGGAGGAGGTGCACGCGGAGCTCGCCGGCTGGCCCGTCACGGTGTGCCCGTCGAAGGAGGACACGGACGCGAACTACAAGCGGGTCCTCGACTGGGTGTTCCGCGCGGAGCACCTCAGCGGCCTGCGCATGGGTGTGGCCAGCCACAACGTCTTCGACATCGCGTTCGCCCATGAGCTCGCCCGCGCACGCGGCGTCGAGGACTCCGTCGAGTTCGAGATGCTGCAGGGCATGGCCCGCGCGCAGGCAGCCGCGATCGGCGAGGACGTGGGCGATATCCGCCTCTACGTCCCCGCGGTCCACCCCGCGCACTTCGATGCGGCGGTGTCGTACCTGGTCCGCCGCCTCGACGAGAATTCGTCGCCGGAGAACTTCATGTCCGGCATCACGGAGCTGCGCAACGGGAACGACGTCTTCCGCCGTGAGGAGGACCGGTTCCGCACTGCCGTGGACATCCTCTGCGAGACGGTCGAGGCCCACGACGACACACCGCCCCTGCCTCGCCGCACGCAGGACCGCACCGCGGAGTCCGCTGCGGTCGAGGCCTCCCCCACCGAGTTGCCGGCCCTGCCGTCGGCGTTCCGCAACGAGCCGGACACGGACCCGGCGCTCGTCGCCAACCGCCGCTGGTGGGAGGCGCACCGCGACGGCGACAGCGGGCCCGCGCTCCAGGCGGAGCGCCTCACCGATTCCGACGCCGTCGATACGGTGGTCAGCCGTGCGCGTGCAGCCTCTGCCGGGTGGCGGGATGCAGGAGCGGAGCACCGCGGCCGCACCCTCCTGCGCGCCGCGGACATCATGGGGGCACGGCGCGGTGAATTCCTCTCCGTCATGGCCGACGAGGTCGGCAAGACACCCGATCAGGCCGACCCGGAGGTGTCGGAGGCCATCGACTTCCTCCGCTACTACGCGCTGCGCGCCCAGGATCTGGAGCACGTGGAGGGCGCGGAGTTCAGCCCGGATTCCGTCGTGCTCATCACCCCGCCGTGGAACTTCCCGGTCGCGATCCCCACGGGGTCGACGGTGGCGGCTCTGGCCGCGGGTGCGTCCGCGATCCACAAGCCGTCGTCCCCGACGCCGCGCTGCTCCGCCCTCATCATCGAGTGCCTCCACCAGGCCGGTGTGCCGGAGGACGTCGTGCAGCTCGTGAAGACGGATGAGCGCGAGGTGGGGCGCGCGCTCGTGTCCCACCCGCACGTCGACCGGGTGATCCTCACCGGCTCGTCGGAGACCGCGTCCCTGTTCCGGTCGTTCCGTGCGGACCTGCAGATCGCCGCGGAGACCTCGGGCAAGAACGCCCTCGTCATCACCCCGTCCGCGGACCGGGATCTTGCGGTCGCGGATCTCGTGAAGTCCGCGTTCGGTCATGCGGGGCAGAAGTGCTCCGCAGCGTCGCTCGCGATCCTCGTGGGATCCACAGCGGACTCGAAGCGGTTCCAGGACCAGCTGGTGGACGCCGCGGCCTCCCTCATCGTCGGATGGCCGACGGTGGGCCCGGACGGCGCGCAGCACACCCACAGCCACGCCGCGTCGATGGGTCCGCTCACGGTCGACCCGGAGGACAAGCTGCTGCGTGCGCTCACGACCCTCGAACCGGGTGAGGAGTGGCTGCTGGAGCCCACGCGCCTGGACGACACCGGTCGCCTGTGGTCGCCCGGCATCAAGACGGGTGTGGCCCCGGGTTCGCATTTCCACCTCACGGAGGTGTTCGGTCCGGTGCTCGGCATCATGCGCGCGGATTCGCTCGAGGAGGCGATCGAGATGCAGAACGCCGTCGATTTCGGCCTCACCGGCGGCATCCACTCGCTCGATGCGGCGGAGGTGGACACGTGGCTCGAACGCGTCGAGGCCGGCAACGTGTACGTGAACCGTGGGATCACCGGCGCCATCGTCCAGCGCCAGTCGTTCGGCGGGTGGAAGAAGTCCAGCGTCGGGCTGGGTTCGAAGGCGGGCGGCCCCCGCTACCTCATGCAGTTCGGCACGTGGAATGATGCCGGCGCCACCGACCCGGACACGTGGCTGGCGGCGTCGAAGGAATCGGACCGCCGCGCCTGGGAGGCAATGCGGCCTCAGGATCCGACGGGTCTGGTGTCGGAGGCGAACATCCTGCGCGTCCTCCCCCGCCCCGTGACGATCCGGGTGACGGAGGCGGTCTCCCCGCAGGTTCTCGAGCGCCTCGCCCACGCCGCGGAGACGGCCGGGGCACCGGTGTCATGGAGCGTGGTGCCCGTCGCCGCGGAGGCGACACCGTCCGCCGCCGAGGCCGTCGTCGAGGACGCGGACACGTTCGCCGCCCGCGTGGCCGCCGGTCAGATCGACGACACCGTCGGTGCCCGCGTCCGGGTGGTCGGCGAGGTCGAGGACGCCCTGCGTCGCACGACCCAGGACCGTCCGGAGGTCGCGATCCTCGAGGGCCCGGTCACGGGCTCCGGTGAGGTCGAGCTGCGCCACTACGTGCACGAGCAGGCGGTGTCGATGACACTGCACCGGTTCGGCAAGCTGAGCCGCGACTTCCAGGAAGTCGCTGACCGGATCACTCGGGGCTGATAGCGCGGGGCCGCAAGAGCAGGGCCCCGTCCGCGCAGGGCCCCGTCCGGCTGAGGGCCGCCAGCACCGGCCCCTGGCCGGCTGGGCCCGCGCAGTCGAAACCCCATCCAGCCGACAGGGGCCTCGTCCGACACTCCTGCAGTGTCGGACGAGGCCCCTGTCTGTCGTCCGGATACTCCCGCGGTCAGCGGCGCTTCAGTAGCCCGAGTCGGCCGGATCGACGTTCACGACGACCTTCCCGTCGATGATCTCCACGGTGCCCTCGATCCAGAACGTCACCGTTTCGTCGAAGGTCTCCCTGTCATCGAACCAGTCGAGGTAGGTGCCGGTGACCAGGGCCTCGCCCCAGGAGTCGGTCGTCACGTACCACGCGGACGGGCTGTCACCCTCGTCGTAGTAGTCGCCGGTCGTCACGGTGACGGTCGGGTACTCCTCGATGGACCAGACGATGTCGCGCACGTCGTCCCTGTATGACGTGCTCGACGACGCGAACGGGCAGCCGTCCGGCTCCACGTCGGTCTTGGTGGCACAGGTGTCGATGAGGGTCTTGACCTGCGATTCGACTTCGCTGCGGAAGGCGTCCGTCGGCTGCGCGTCCAGGACCATCGACTCGTCGGTCTCCGCACCGGTGAAGAAGACGCGCGAGGTGACCTCTGCGGCCTCGACGAACTCCGACTCCTCCGCCAGCCCGACTGTGTAGAGCGCCGGGAAGGCAGGAAGATCCACACCGGCGGGACCAGTGGGGATATCGGATCCGTTGACCTTGACGGTGTCGAGACCGGGCGCACCGACGACCAGGTGAGCCAGGTCGGGTGACTGGAGCGCCCAGTCGTCGAAGAAGAGCGCCTTCTTCCCTGCCTTGCGCATCGACAGGGTCACGGAGTTCTTGCTCCCGCCCACGTCGAAGCTCACGTCCACGGTGGCGGTGCCGTCGTGGACCTGTGAATCCTCGACCACCACGTCCTGGGGCAGTGCTGCAGCGGCGCCCAGCACCTCGTTCGTCAGGAGCGTGCGTGACTCCGCCGGCACGTCGACGTCCGCCAGTCGCAGTGCGGCTTCCGCGTCTCCGTCCGACAGAGCGGAGAAGTACTTGTGTGCCACGGCTTCCGGCCCGAACATGCGACCGTTGAGCTGGGAGACGACGATCAGTCCGCCGACCAGCACCACCGCGAGCGCACCTGCGACGACTCCGACGATCGTCGCCTTCTTCTTGTCGAACGGCTGCACGGGCGGAGCGGTGGCGGTCTGGGCACCGAACGCTGCGGGAGAGCCGTATGCCGCGGTTGCCGCACCCTGTGGCGACTGCCAGGCGGGGCCTCCGGGTCCTGCGTGCGGGTGTGCGGGCGGCGGAGGCGCACTGCCGAAGACTGCCGGTGCGGGCGCGCTGCCGTATGTCCCCGCCGGGGGCACACTGCCCGGCGCAGTCGGTGGTGGGGGCGCGCTGCCGTACGCCCCTGCCGGGGGCACACTCCCCGGTGGGGCACTGCCCGGTGGAGGAGGCGGGACGCTTCCGTACGCAGGTGGCAGCGGTCCACTCCCGTACGCAGGTGGTGGCGGGGGCCCACCGGCGACGGCCGGCGCACCGGGGGGCGTGAGCCCCTGCGCGGTGGTATCGCCGTGAGCCTGCGTCGCCATCTCCGCGGCGACATCCGGATGGATGAGCGCTCCGCGGGGTTCGGCCATCCCCAGGGCCTGCCCCCAGTACGGGTGGATGGCCCTGCCTGCCAGAAGCTTCGCCAGCCCGGGGAGGCTCATGACGAGGCGGGGTCCAAGGGTGCGGGAGAGCACTTCGACGACCCCTCCCCACACGGCGAAGAGCAGGAACGACCAGGGAAGCGCACCGATGCCGACGCCCAGGGCCCCGGTCCCCGTGAACTCGTCCAGCAGTTCGCCGGACCCCTTCACCGACAGACGGACCGGGATGACGAGCATCGAGATGACACCCCAGAGGATGAGGAACGCGAGCGGGGTGCGCCACATGCTCGCCCACTGCTGCCGGTCCTCCCTCAGGACCGTCCAGTGCGGACGGCGGGTCACTGTCGACACCAGCGTCGACAGGAGCACTGCGACCACGACGACGAGGAGACCCAACCACAGGTAGCCCGGAGTCTCCGTGCTGAAGAGCGTCAGATCCGCGGAGGCGCTGTCGGTGTACGACGCCAGCGCTCCCATCGCGGATGCGGAGATGCCGCCCAGGTGGACGATCGAGGTGAGGATGACGCCCGCGTTGACGAAGAGGAGGGGGATGACCTTCCAGGGGACGTCCCCGGCGAGCGGCAGAGCGACAAGAGCGATGACGGAGAACACCACGATGACGAGGGCCGCGTGGACGAGCGCGTCATGCCCTGCGGGGACGGTCCAGCGCAGGAACGGTGCGCCGATCGCCTCCGTGCCCTTGAAGTGTCCGGCGACCCGTCCCCACACGGTCGTGACGAGGATGATGAGGAGGGGCAGGAAGAACGACCGCGCGGTGACGGCGGAGAACTCCAGTGCTGCGGTTCCTCCGAATTCGGAGATCGACATCCGGGCGGCGAAGATCAGCTGGAGGAGGAAGAGCACGAGGGTGAACGAGAGCGTCGTGATGCCGATCCGCAGCCAGGTGGCGGCCCTGCGGTGCGACGGTGCACGGGCCTCGCTGCGCTTCGTGAGCCACCACAGCAGTCCCAGTGTGACGATGCTGATGAGGAGAGGAGCGCCGACAATGTGGACCTCGCCGTCGAGACCCACGGCGCCTTCGTAGCTCGCGTTCATGCGGACCACACCGGATCCGCCCAGCGCGAGTGAGAGGAGCACGAACGGCAGTGCATATCCGATTGACCCGCCGCTCATGCCGAAGTCCTCCGACAGGGACGACAGGTCGCCCAGGGAGGTGAGCAGTGCGGCGAGGATGATCGACACGACGATGCCGGCGAGGAGCGCGATCCCTGCGGGGACGAGCGCCGTTCGCCACGTCACGGCCTGCGCGAGCGCTCCGAACGGTCCCTGGGCGGACGGCCTGCCGGCCTGCGGGTAACCGGCGACGGGATGCGGATTGCTGCCGGCGGGTCCGTGTGGCTGGCTGCCGTATGTCTGACTGGTGTACTGCTGGCTGCCGTACGCCGGAGGCTGGTTGCCGTACGCGAGCGGCTGGCCGCTGGAGGCTTCAGCGGGCTGGTTGCCGTCCACCGGAGGCTCCTTCTCGGAGACTAGAGGCTGCTCCTCGGAGACGAGAGGCTGACTATCAGGCTCGGTGCTCGGCACGGGCGGTGCGGGCGGTGCGCTGTCGGGGCGCGGCGGGACGGGCTCTGTCCCCTCCGTCCGATCAGCGTTCCGGTTCGGTTCGTCGGAAGTGGGGGTCATCGCAGTCCTTCATCGCACACGCGTCATGACGAGTCCCTATCAGCAACGGGTCGTCAACAATCGGTAATCAAACTCACTGGCCTTATAGTATGGCCGAAAGACTCCACATGCGGACTTCCTCGGTCACAGAGGGACCCGGACGGAAGGGACTCAGAGATGAGCGATTCGTATCCCCCGTCAGGGGGCGGCCCGTGGAGCTGGGACGGGCAGAACGGACAGCAGGGTCACTGGCCCACCACACCCGTCCAGCAACCGCAACAGCCCCCACACCAGCCTCCCCCGCAGCAGCCGCAGTCCCCACACCCGGCTCCTCCGCAGCAGCCCCCGCAGCAGTCCCCCCAGCCGTACCTGCCGCCCGCGCCCCCGCCTCCCAAGCGCTCACGGGCGGGGCTCTTCGCACTCGTCGCCTTTGTCGTGCTCGTCGTGGGGGTGGGCGTGGGCTGGGGACTCACACACTTCCTGTCGTCGGACGAGGGCACCGTCGTCGCACAGCCCAGCGAGGCCCCCTCAGCGGAGTCGTCGGACTCCTCCGCCTCGGACGCGTCCGACGACCCATCGGGCGACCACGGGACCTCGGCCGGTCCGGATTCCACGGAGGGCGCGGACGAGCTTCCCGACGACCCCTCCGAAGCGCTCACCCAGGTCGCGGAGACGGACAAGGAGGAGGTCGTCGCCGACCTCGAGGGGAAGTGGGTCCCCCAGATCAGTTCGAAGAGAACCGGCATGGAGATCGATGGCGAGACGTGGACGGATGAGGACATCCTCGCCGATCACCAGGCGCTGCGGGACGAGTACCCGCGGGTGCGGCTGCTCTGGTCCGGTGATTTCGGCAGCTTCAAGGAAGGCGACTTCTGGATCACGATCGCGGGCATCGGGTATTCGAACCCCGAACAGGCACTGAGCTGGTGCGCGACGAACGGACTGGGGCCCGACGACTGCTACGCGAAGCAGCTCAACACCGGCGGCGACCACGAGGGGACGACCCGCCTGCAGTAGCCGGGCACGACCACCCTGCAGCAATCAGGAACGACCCGCCGGTCGGAGTGCAGCAGTCGGAGTCGGCACTCACTGGTAGGACACGAACCAGGGGGCGGGTTCGACGTCCATGGTCTGCTCCGGTGTGAAGGTGGGCGTGTCCTCGTCGTAGAAGTTCTTCCATGCCATGCGCGCTCCCGCGGGCAGGTCCTCCTTGAGGCGGTTCCACGTGCCCATCTTGAGGTCGGGGGTGCCGTGGCCGTCCGCGTGGAACAGCACCGCCAGCTCGTCACGGGATGCGTCGACGTCTTCGCGGTCGGGGAGCATCGACGGTGAGAACTGGTGGAGGACGAACACCTTCTGCGGCAGGTCGTTCTCCGCCGTGAGGTCCGCGAGCCAGGAGGAGACCTCGTTGACCTCCTCGGCGCTCACGGAGCCGATCTGCGCGAGGTGCTTCTGCCCGTCCTCCAGCCGCCATTCGGGGTCGAGCGCGAGCCCCACGTGCGGTTCCTTCAGCAGGTCCTCGTACAGCTTCGCCTGCTCGAGGAAGTGGGTGGTGCCCGGCTGCAGGTCGAGGACCACGTAGATCCCTTCCTCTGCGGCACGCTCGATCCACGGCCGCAGGGTCTCCACGTCGATCTCCGACGAGTAGTCGCCGTCCGCGCCGGGCTGGCTCGAGGCGACCGTCGTGATGATCTCCATCGCCGGGATGGCGGGGACGTCCGTGTGGTCGTCGTACTCCGCCGCCAGCGTCTTGACCCGGTCCACGGTCGCGTCGAGGTCCTGCTCGCCCAGGATCCCCAGCGACGGGATGCCCGGCGATCCGTAGGCGGCGATCATGCGGCGGCCGGGGAACGCGATCTGCCCGCCGCCCGGCAGCTCCGGTGTCGTCCGCGCGGTGACGAGCCGCTCGTCGAGCACGTCCGGATCGCCGAACGCCTCACCGATCGCCACGACGCTGTCACCGTCCGCCCCCTTCGCCGCTGCCACCGTGTCCGAGTTGGCGCGGGGGTCCGCCCCCGGCACCTCGACGGCGGTGCCGGACACCGCCTCGACCGAGGCCCGGGCCACCTCCACGGCCGCGCTGTCACCGTCCGCAGGGTCCAGGAGGAGAGTGACCGCGGCCTCGGCGTGGGGGTCCGCGACATCGGGGACATCACCGTCGACGGACAGGTCCGCGGGGTCGAACTCGACCGTGTCGCGGTCGCCGGCCTCCGCCTGCGTCCCCGCGGGGACGAGGACAGTGTCCGCGCCCAGCCGGTCGAGCTCGTCCGCAAGCGCGTCGGACTCCCCCAGCAGACCGGGGACGCCGGTCTCGCGCGCCATCCCGGCGACCGCCTCGGCGGCGTCCTCCGGGCCCACCACCACGATGTCGGCGGATTCGTAGGCGGCACCGGAGGCGGCGACCGTCACGGCGGTGGGATCGTCCGCGGCAAGCGTCACCGTGTCGCCCGCCTCCGTGCGGGGCACGACCTCGGCCTCCTCCGTGCTGCACGCGGCGAGGCTCGTCGCGACGAGGACCGCAGCCGCCCCGGCCGCCGCCGAACGACCCAGCACCGACCGATCCTGTGCCGACCGATCCTGTGCCGACCGGCCTCGCGAGGTGCCGGACGCGGCCCGAGGTGCGCGGGCCTCGTCTGCCGGTGTGCACGCTGCATGCGGGTGAGCCGGGGTCGTGGACGTGGAGGTGGGGCCGGCAGACGTGCGGTCCGGGGCCGGGTCGGTGCGGGGGTGGTCCATGGGGCGGCTCCTCTGCTGCGGGGCAGTGGGTCGGTCGGAACCGGGCCCACCGAGTCGCGGTCAGTCTAGGTGCGGCGACAGGGTTACTCGAAAGGAACCCTGTCGCAGGCGCGCCACCTTGGTACCGTCGCGGTATGGATGAGACCCAGACCACCGCGATCGCGACCATTCAGATCGACGACGACCTCACACGGGTGACGGAATGGCGGTTCCCGCCCGGCACGCAGACCGGCCTGCACACCCACGAGCTGCCCTACGTCGTCGTCCCCACCAGCACCGGCACCCTGCGGGTCCGCACACCCGACGGCGACTCCGACAACGTACTGGTGCCCGGTGCCTCCTACAGCCGCCCCGTCGGCAGCACCCACAACGTCGTCAACGATTCCGATGAGGAGTGCTCGTTCGTCGAAGTGGAGTTCAAGCAGGGCGGGTGAGGGCAGGCGCGCTCTTCGGCTCTCGCCTCAGACGAGCGACACGTGCCGGTTCCACGACCGGGCCGTCCGCCAGAGGCAGAGCACGGTGACGAGGACGAGCGGCGGGATGAAGCCCAGGGGCAGGAGATCGCCTCCGCTGGACGTCGGATCGGCGAGCACCTCACCCAGCAGGTCGATCCGCACGAAGCCCAGGCCGTCCGCGACGGGTCCGATCCCCAGCGGCACCGTGAGGATGCTGACGGCGAGGAGGATCTGCATCGCCACGTAGAGGCAGATGAAGACGAGGATCGGGCCGCCCAGCCCCATGCGGTTGAAGCGGGATTCGCTGCCGATCGACACGGAGAAGTACATCTGGACGAGCCACGCGGCGTAGGAGAGCAGCAGCAGGCCCAGCCCGACGGCGATGATCCCGGGAGACGCGACGTCGACGATCTGCGCCCAGAAGTTGCCGGCGGCGCGGAACGGGTTGGCGTTCTCCCCGACCATGATCGCCTGGCCCATCCACGCGAGCGCCCCGAGGACCAGGGTGACGAGCAGCCCGGCCACCGTGACCGCGAAGCCGAACAGCAGCTTCGCGCTGAAGATCGTCCCGCCCCTCACGGGCAGAGTCTGTGTGAAGTACCCCGTCCTCGAGTAGCTGGACAGCCAGTAGTCCACCGCGAGCAGCACCTGGATCCCCGGCACGTACAGGACGGTGACCGCGATGGCGAGGATCGCGCCCAGCAGGGACACGATCGGCCACCCGCTCGCAGCGGCCGTTGAACCGGCGGCGGTCATGAGCACCGCGATCACGGTGGCGGTGAGGAGCGGCTTGGCGGCGCGCTTCCATTCGTGGGTGAGAAGTGTCGTCATCATCGGAACATCCCCCTGAAGATCTGGTCGAGACCCGCCGCGTGCTCGTCGCGGAGGTCGTCTGCTGAGCCCGTGAGCACCACCCGTCCCCGGTCCATGACGACGGCGGCGTCGAGCGCCGGTTCGAGGTCGTGGACGAGGTGGGTGGAGATGAGCATGAGTGCGTCGTCGTCGAATCCGCGGAGGATCCCGCTGAGGATCGTCTGCCGTGCTGCGGGATCGACCCCGGAGATCGGCTCGTCGAGCAGGTAGACACGCGCCTTCCTGGACAGGGCGAGCGCGATCTGGACCTTCTCCCGCATGCCCTTCGACATCTGCCGCAGGCGCATCGACTCGTCGAGCCCGAAGAACCCGATGAGTTCGCGGGCCTTGTCCTGATCGAAGTCCGCGAAGAAGTCGCTGTACATCGCGATGCAGGAGGTGACGCTCGCGCTGTTCGGCAGGGCGCTGGCGTCGGGGAGGAAGGAGACGAGCGCCTTCGATTCCGGGCCGGGCGCCTGGCCTGCGATCTCCGCGGTGCCGGTGTAGCCGCTCAGGACTCCCGCGAGGATCTTCAGCAGTGTCGTCTTCCCGCAGCCGTTGGGCCCCAGCAGTCCGACGATGCGGCCGGGAGCAAGCTCCAGGTCGACCCCGTCGAGCGCCTGTGTGCTCCCGTAGCGGAGTCGCAGGTCGCGAGTCCGCAGAAGCGTGCGGTCCTGTGTGTCACCGGTCATCTCGTTCACCGTCCTTCGCTGGTGCGGAGGTCCCGCCACCATGACCGCCGACAGCGGTGTGGGTGACAGGTTGACCGTTCCGCCTGGTGTCGTGCCGTTCATCGTCATGCTCACTCATCTCCGTCATGGTCGTTCCACCTCTCGTCGAGGAGTCCCTGCACCTGCGCGCGGTCCATTCCGAGGCCTCGGGCCCGGCGGATGAAGTCGTCCGCGGCGTCGCCCACGAGGTCGACGCGCAGCCGGTCCAGCCGCGCTCCGTCGTCGGTGACATAGCGGCCCGTGGTGCGCTCCGACCGGCAGAGCCCGTCTCGCTCGAGCTCAGCCAGGGCCCGCTGCACCGTGTTGGGATTGACCCCCACATCGACCGCGAGTTCGCGCACACCCGGGACACGCGCACCTGCGGCCCACTCCCCCGTCGCCATCCGGCGGGAGAAGTCCGCGACCAGCTGGACCCAGATCGGTGTCGATGTATCGAACTGCACCGGCCCTCCCCTCTGTGTCACTGTATTAAGTGATTAATACAGTGACACGCGAGTGTCGCGGGCGTCAAGGTCTGTGTGCGTGAAGGTCTGTGTGTGGAAGGAGAATCCGCCGCCCGTGGCTGCGAGTATCGGCCGACGAGCAGGGTCGGCGGGAATCACCACATCAGGAGGTCCTGCTGGAGGCTGGACAGAGTCATCGGCCGGCGTCGTCGAACCGGCACCGCGACCTCGGCCAAGAACTGGGACGCGGCATCCGGCGACTTCACCGAGGCCGGACGGAGCTCTCGTACGTCCGCCGCGCCCACACTGTGACGACGGTCAGGAGAAGAGCTGCCAGGGCAGCGACCCCGAACAGGAGGGTCCACCGCCCGTCGTCGCCCAGCGCACCGCCGACCGTGGCCCCCACGGCGCTGCCGGCGAACAGCGAGCCCGCGAACAGGGAGACGACCGTCCCCCTGGCGTGCGGGAGGACAGCCGTGATCCACGTCTGCAGCGACGAATGGAGGAACGACCAGGTGGCCCCCAGCAGCAGCGCCACCACGATCACGGTCGCAGGGGACACGTGCAGCGCGACGAGCGCGTACCCCAGTGCCGCAGCCATACCGCCTGCCGCCATGAGTCCCGGCATGGAGAAGCGTCGGGAGAGCCCCCTGACCAGTCGACTCGTCACGATGACGCCGATCCCGTAGGCGGCGGTGGCCAGTCCCGCCCCGACCGCTCCGACTCCCCGCGACTGCAGTGCCGGAGCGAGCAGCGTGAGGATCCCGAGCACCACCGCCCCTTCGACGAACGCCAGCCCGATGACGATGAGCACCCACCGGCTGCGCAGGGCGTCTGCGACGGTGCGGAGGACGCCGGTCCGCCCATCGCGCTGCGGCTCGCGCAGGCCCCGCAGGCCGAATGCGCAGCCCACCGCGAGGACGGAGGGGAGGGCGAAGACGAGGCGCCAGTCAGCGAGGTCCGCGACGATCCCGGCGAGTGCCGTCGCGAGCGCGGTCCCGACGGCGATCGCGGCCATGAGGTCGGCGAGCGCCGGCTGCCGGTGGGTGTCGGAGACGGTGTCGCCCACGTAGGTCAGGGCGGTGGGGACGATCGCCCCGAAGAATGCCCCGGCGCACGCACGGGCGATGATCAGCGTCGTGAGGTCGGGCGCGAACGCGGAAGCGGCACCGGCGGTGGCTGCGGCCACGAGCGCGGCCCGCATGAGCCGCACCCTCCCGAAGCGGTCGGACAGCACACCCCACAGCGGCTGACTGATGCCGTACGCCAGGAAGTAGCCGCTCGCGATGGCGAGGGTCTGTGCGAGAGGAGCGCCCAGGTCCACAGCGACCAGGACGAGCAGCGGGCTGACGGCGAAGCGGTCGAAGCTGCTGACGAACGCGGCCGCGGAGACGGACAGCGGCGGGCCGGTCGCACCACGCGATTCCTCGGTGACACTCACGGTCAGCCACTCTACGTGTACCCCGCACCCTCCCCTCTCGGCCCGTGCTCCTCACCCTGTTCACCACCAGTTTCGCGCAAAGCCTCCTTTCCTGATGAAGTCCTGGGTAGTCTGTGAGCGTCTGCTCTGCATCCATTCCGGGTCGGAGCTCTCCGTCACGGCGTGCAGCACGCTGCGCGACCCCGACAGAACGAGGACTGCATGCGTCTCTCCACTCCCCCGCCACTGAGGGCGGCCCTTGCCACAGCGGTCACCGCTGCGGTCGTCATGAGCCCCGCGCTCCTGCCGATCTCTGCGCAGGCCGCCGATCAGCCCGAGATCTCCGAGATCGCCTATGCCGGCGGCGACGACACCGATTTCGTCGAGATCGCCGCGGAGCCCGGCACCGACGTGTCCGGCTGGACCGTCGGCACCGTCACCCGCGGCGGCAGCCCGAGTTCGGACGAGCACGTCACGACGCTGCCCGTCGGCACGGTCGTCGGCGATTCCGGCGCACTGGCCGTCGACGTCCCGATCACGAATTCGGTGAAGGCCGGTTCCGCCGCGGACGGCTCCTATGGATCCTCCGCCTTCGTCGTCGATGCCGACGGCGACCTGATCGACTTCGACCAGGTCGGCGGGGCCGTGGGCGGCAAGGGCGTCACTGCGACGAACTCCGCGAACCTGCCGGAGTCGGTCCGCGGCGAGGAGGCCACGCCTACCGGAGCCACGGCGGGGTCGGGCAAGTCGATCCAGCTGGTCGACGGGTCGTGGATCGAGGACACCCCCACCCCGAACGCGCTGCCGGGCGACGATTCCACAGAGCCTCCGGTCGAACCCGGCGACGTCGTCCCGATCGCGGACATCCAGGGCACCGGCCCGGAGTCCCCGCTGGTCGGGCAGACGGTCACGACGGAGGGTGTCGTCACCGCCGTCTGGGCCGAGGGCGGGCTGAACGGCTACACGATCCAGACGGCCGGGTCCGGCGGAGCCCCGAAGTCGGCCGGCGACGCGTCCGACGGCCTCTTCGTGTACTCGCCGCAGACCGCCGCCGAGGTGTCGGCCGGCGATTCCGTCCAGGTCACCGGCTCCGTCTCCGAGTACTACGGCCAGACGCAGATCACGGTGAGCGCGAACGGTCTGGTGCCGCTCGAGGAAGCACTCGAGGCCCCCGTCCCGGTCGAAGGGGAGTTCCCCGAGGGCGACGACGCGCGTGAGGCGCTCGAATCGATGCTCGTGCTCCCCACCGGCGACATCACCGTGGCGGACAATTACGGCACGAACCGCTACGGCGAGGTCGGATTGGTGAACGGCACGGAGACGCTGCGCCAGTCGACGGATGTCGTCGCGCCCGGCGACGACGCGATCGCGCTCGAGGCGGACAACGCCGCGCGTGCCTACGTCCTGGACGACGGGGCGTCAGCGGACTACACCGCCGGCGCATCCGACGTCCCCGTCCCCTATGTGTCGACGGACGAACCGCTGCGCGTGGGTGCGGCAGCGGAGTTCACGGATCCCGTGGTCGTGGCGTACGGCTTCGACATGTGGCGCCTGCAGCCCACGACGTGGCTGACGGGCGAGAACTCGGACGAGGTCCAGCCCGCCACGTTCGAGGACACCCGTGAGGACGCGCCGCAGGACGTGGGCGGCGACATCACGGTGTCGAGCTTCAACGTGCTGAACTACTTCACGACCACCGGCGACCAGCTGCAGGGCTGCACGTCCTACGACGACCGCGAGGGCAATCCGACCACGGTGCGCGGCGGTTGCGATGCTCGCGGTGCGTGGGACGCGGACAACTTCGAGCGCCAGCAGTCGAAGATCGTCGACGCGATCAACAGCCTGGACGCGAGCGTGCTGTCGCTGGAGGAGATCGAACGGTCTTCGGCCTTCGGCAAGGACCGCGATGAGGCCCTCTCGCTCCTCGTGGACGCACTGAATGCGGAGGCGGGCAGCGACACGTGGGCGTTCGTGGAGTCGCCGGAGGAGCTGCCCGCGGACGAGGACGTCATCCGCACGGCGTTCATCTACCAGCCGGCGGATGTCCAGCTGGTGGGCGGGTCAACGGTCCTCACCGGCAGCGACGCCTTCGGCAACGCACGCGAGCCGCTCGCCCAGGCATTCACCACGGGTGAGGACGACGAACCGTTCGTCGCGATCGTCAACCACTTCAAGTCGAAGGGGTCCGGCTCCGGCGAGGGCAATGTCGACAGCGGTGACGGCCAGGGCAACTCGAACGCGGACCGTGTGTCGCAGGCCGAGGCCCTCGTCGCCTTCGCGGACGAGCAGAAGGAGGCGGCGGGCACGGACGACGTCGTGCTCCTGGGTGACTTCAACTCCTACACGGAGGAAGACCCGATGCAGGTCTTCTACTCTGCCGGATACGTGAACGTCGGCAAGGACTTCACGGACGAGCAGACGTACCTGTTCGGCGGTCGTGTGGGCAGCCTCGACCACGTCCTCACGTCGGAGGCGCTCGTCGAGGACGTGACCGGTGCGGACATCTGGAACATCAACTCCGTCGAGTCGATCGGGCTGGAGTACAGCCGGTTCAACAGCAACGTGACGGATCTGTACGCGGAGGGACCGTTCCGCTCGTCCGACCACGATCCGCTCATCATGGGACTGGACCGCAGCGACGACGATGCTTCCCCGGACCCGACGGACGACCCGACGGACCAGCCGACCGATGATCCGTCCGGCGATCCCTCGGACGATCCGTCAGACGACCCGTCAGGCGATCCGTCCGATGACCCGTCGACCCAGCCCACGGACGATCCGACCGATGACGGCAGCGGCGACGGTGACGACGGCCAGGGCAACGGTTCGGACGATGGCAAGGACGACGGCGGCAACGGTGACGGTGACCGCGGTGACGACGGCGGCAAGCTGCCCCGCACGGGTACGGGCCTCACCGCCCTCGCCGTGGGTGGGATGCTCGTCGCAGCAGGAGCCACAGCACTCGTCATCGCACGACGCCGCGCTGTCTGACGAGGCCCGCCGAGCCAGGCGGACTGAGTCGGACCAACTGAGTCAGGCTCTCTGATGTGAGGGGGCCGGTCCGCTTTCGAGCGGGCCGGCCCCTCTTTCAGTCCTCTTTCAATCCTCTTTCAGTCCTCACCGTCAGTCGACGGGGACCACGACCTCGTAGCCCCCGTCGGAGTAGACGGTGTCCCAGTCTCCCCCGAAGCGGTCCTCCGCCCACGGCTCGATCGCGGAGTCCACATCGTCGGGTCGGAGGACGACGGCCTCGGGAACAGCGTCCTCCAAGCTCCCGTACCAGAACGTGCGGGCCTCAGGCGCGAGGTAGGCGAGCAGTCGCACATCGGTCGCGACCGAGTCATAGCGGGAGGCCTCCTCGATCGCTCCCGCGGCGTCGACTGCGTACCCGTCCGCCGTCCAGAGCAGATCGACCTTGGTCTGACTCAGCAGCGCCACCGCGGCGACAGCGGCGACCAGTGGCGCCAGCGTGCGGTGTGCTTTGCCGGCCCCGTCGATGAGGCTCACAGCGGCGATGGGCATGAGGACCGCGGAGTAGTGGAAGCTCGTGTCCCAGTAGCCTTCGACGTTCCCGACGAAGCGCCATGCCAGAGTCGGCAGCATGAGGAGCATGAAGGGCGAGCGCAGACCGATCGCGCCCGCCGCCAGCGCGAGGAACCCCAGCGTACCGACCTTCATCGTCAGCCCGTCCGTGAGCGCCTGGGCGAGGGAGACGTTCTCCGTGTAGTCGTACCCGCCCTCCGGATTGAACAACGGGAGGAACAGGGCGACGGCGTAGACCATCCAGCCCACACCCCACGCCATGAGGGTGACTGCGAGCTTCACCTCTGTCCTGTCGCGCAGCCAGATGACGGCGCCGAACGCTGCCACGGTGAGGCCCAGGTCCTCCTTCACGAAGACGAGCAGGCCGATCGCCACGATCGCGGACAGCCGCTGTCCCCGCATCCAGAAGACCAGCCCGAACGCCAGCATCGGGACGCCGAAGGCGATCTCGTGGAACTGGGAGTGCACCGCGTTCAGCAGCCCCCAGGACAGGACGTAGGAGAGCGTGAGGAGCCAGGCGCCGCGGACCGTGAGCCTCTCGAACGCCAGGGACACGACCGGCCACACGGAGGCCGCGAACAGCGCCGCCTGCGCGAGCATGAGGGTGAGTCCTGACGGGAACAGCCAGAACAGCGGCGTGAGGACGATGAGGATCGGATGGAAGTGGTCGCCCCACAGATTGAAGCCGGGGCCCTTGATGTCCACGATGGGCGCATTGCCCTGTGCGTACTGTGACAGCATCTGGGTGAAGATGCCCAGATCCCAGGACGGTGAGTAGTGGATCCGCCACATGAGGATCGCGAACGAGGAGTAGAGGACGAGGGCTGTCCCGGACGCGATCGCAGGAGCGTGGGGATGCAGGCGGCGGGCGGCGAAAGACATGTCACGCACACACTACCGGGTACAAGCGAAAAGGCCCCTCACCGCGTTTCCGCTGGTGAGAGGCCTTCTACTGGTGGTGCGCCACGAGGGATTCGAACCCCCAACCTTCTGATCCGTAGTCAGATGCTCTATCCGTTGAGCTAGTGGCGCGTTGTCGCTGCGACTCGAATTACTATACATAGACGGCGCAGGCTTTCCAAACCCGCGGAGTGCGCCCCGCGCCGCTCGTACGAGACCCATACGACCCGGGTGCCCCAGGGTCCGGCAGGACCGCCACCCGCGGGCAAGATGACGGCGAAGACATCCGCTTTGGCAATATCAGTCATGCGATTGGCAATAAACTGCAGGCTTGTGGCGCATAAGCGTCATCGCACCGCCTCTTGTGAGCCAACCCACAGCTGAGAGCCGCCGGACCGACGTTCCCGCCGACGAATCATCCGTAGCGTGAGCGTCAACCCCGAAAACCCCGGGGCCGCCCGACCCAGGAGATACCCCATCATGACTGTCATCGACCGTGGCTCAGTCGAAGACCTTCTTGCGAACGCACCGACGAAGAACCCCAAGGTTCTGGATTTCGTCCGTTCCGTCGCAGAACGTACGACCCCCGATGCGATCGAATGGATCACCGGTTCCGAGGAGCAGCGTCAATCGCTCCTCTCCAAGGCGATCGACAACGGCACCATCGTCAAGCTGACGAAGCCGGAGGACTCCTACTACGCCGCCTCCGACCCGGACGACGTCGCCCGGGTGGAGGACCGCACCTTCATCTGCTCGCAGGACGAGAAGGACGCCGGCCCGCTCAACAACTGGATGGCCCCTGACCAGATGAAGGGCATCCTGAATGACCTCTTCGCGGGTGCCATGCGCGGACGGACGATGTACGTCATCCCCTTCGTCATGGGGCACGCTGATGCGTCGCAGCCGATGTTCGGCATCGAGATCACGGATTCCCCGTACGTCGTGCTGTCGATGAACGTCATGGCGCGCGCCGGCATCGAGTCGCTCGAGGCGATCGACCGTCTCGACGCCGACTTCGTCGAGTGCGTCCACTCCGTGGGCGCACCCCTGGCTCCCGGTGACGTCGATGTCGCGTGGCCCTGCAACTCCACGAAGTACATCACCCACTTCCCGGAGGAGCGGTCGATCTGGTCGTACGGCTCCGGCTACGGCGGGAACGCGCTGCTGGGCAAGAAGTGCTACGCGCTGCGCATCGCATCCGCCATCGCCCACGAAGAGGGCTGGCTGGCGGAGCACATGCTCATCCTCAAGCTGACGAACCCGGAGGGCGAGTCGAAGTTCATCGCCGCCGCGTTCCCCAGCGCCTGCGGCAAGACCAACCTCGCCATGATCGAACCCAACATCCCCGGCTGGAAGGCCGAGACCCTGGGCGACGACATCGCGTGGATGCGCTTCGGGCCGGACGGTCAGCTGTACGCCGTCAACCCGGAGTTCGGTCTGTTCGGCGTCGCGCCGGGCACCGGCTACGTCACCAACCCCACCGCGATGTCGGCGATCGAGGCCGGCGGCAACGTCTTCACGAACGTCGCGCTCACGGACGACGGCGGAGTCTGGTGGGAAGGCATGACCGAGGAGACGCCGGAGCACCTCACCGACTGGCGGGGCAACGACTGGACTCCGGAGTCCGACACTCCCGCGGCTCACCCGAACTCGCGCTTCTGCACACCGATCGCGAACGTTCCGACGGTCGCCCCGGAGTGGCAGAACCCGGACGGTGTCCCGATCTCCGCGATTCTGTTCGGTGGTCGCCGCAAGACGACGATGCCGCTGGTGACACAGACATCGGACTGGAACCACGGTGTCTTCATGGGGTCGATCCTGTCCTCGGAGACGACCGCCGCCGCGGTCGGCCAGGTGGGGGTCGTGCGTCGCGATCCCATGGCGATGCGTCCGTTCATCGGATACAACGTGGGCGACTACCTGCAGCACTGGATCAACATCGGCAGCACCGACGGCGCCAAGCTGCCGAAGATCTTCTACGTCAACTGGTTCCGTCGCGCCGAGGACAACTCCTTCCTGTGGCCGGGCTTCACGGACAACTCGCGCATCCTCAAGTGGGTGTTCGAGCGCGTGAGCGGCCGTGGCGAAGCGGTGGAGACCCCGCTGGGCTTCTCTCCGGCACCGGGCGCCATCGACATCTCCGGGCTGGACATCACGGAGGAGCAGGTCCAGAAGGCGCTCGAGGTCAAGGCCGACGAATGGGCCGAGGAGCTCGAATCGATCGACGCGTGGTACGACGAGCTGGGCGAGCATGTCCCGGCCGCACTGCGCACGCAGGTCGAGAATCTCCGCACGCGCCTGGGTGTCAGCTGATCTCTCCGCTGACACGCTCCGTGTGACGGACGTCGTCTGACGTCCTGAGATTCCACGAACCAGAGGGTCCCACTGCCTTGAGCCAGGCGGTGGGGCCCTCTTTCGTGTCCCGTCTCAGGCGCGGGCGACCTGTCGCTCAGGCGTCTACGGCCTGGAAGCGCAGGCGCGCACCGTGCGGCAGCTGTGCGAGGACGTCGAGGTCGTCGTCGACGACCGTGGCGATCGCCGGGTAGCCGCCGGTCACGGGCCTGTCGGGGCCGAACACGACGGGGAGCCCGCTCGCCGGCACCTGCACGGTGCCGGTCACAGTCCCCTCGCTCGCGAGTTCGCGCTCCCGCTCACGCCGCAGCGGCCCTTCCCCCTCTGAGGGAGACAGCCGTGTGCCGACCCTGTTCGACTGCGCGTCCACCGTCCAGGTGATCG
Organism: Brevibacterium yomogidense; assembly: GCF_016107685.1. GTDB lineage: Bacteria > Actinomycetota > Actinomycetes > Actinomycetales > Brevibacteriaceae > Brevibacterium > Brevibacterium yomogidense. Next base: position 1,013,226 of record NZ_JABASY010000001.1, on the reverse strand, counting down.
AGGTGAACCGTGCGGCCTCGCCGGGGGCGAACCAGTCGTCCCGAGGTCCCGGCACCACCCGCAGGACGACTGCCGCCCCCGGCTCGTCGCGAGCCCGGCCAGCCCAGGCGGGATTGTCCGTCCCGTGCCCCACGGAAGCGGACGGGCCGCGGACGGCGGCAGAGACCTCGGCGTCTGCGAACAGCGGGGCCGGGCCCAGCCCGGACAGCACGTCCGCCGAGGCCGACCCGACTTCCGCTGCCGCGGCCACTCCCCCTCGGACGGCCACGTAGGTCCTCGCGAGGTCGAGCGCCGGCTCGAGTGTGAGGATGTCGCCGGTCCGCAGCAGCTGCGGGACGACCGTCTGCCGCCCCGCGGCTCCGGCCACGGCGACTGCGACATCGGACAGGCAGGTGAGGCGCGCAGTGCCCATCATCTCGAGCAGCGGCGCGTCGGGCGGGTTCCCGACGGTGGTGTTCGCGGCGCGGGCGGAAGCCCGGTCCGCGAAGCCTGAGGGGGACACGCCCAGGTCGCCGCGGGCCGGCCTGCCCGCGTCCTCGACGAGCGTGAGGAGCCCGGGATCATCGACCCGGAGGACGGCGCGGGCCGGGACAGAGGGGGCGGCGCGACGTGCTGCGGATGCCGGTGCCGCTGACGTCTCGGATGCCCGGGCCGTGCTGCGGACCGCGCGATAGCGGACGTGGTCGCCGGGAGACAGGAGTGCGGGAGGCTCCCCATCCGCGTTCCACAGCTGTGCGTCGGTCCGCCCGATGAGCCTCCACCCGCCGGGACTGCGGCGGGGATACACGGCGGAGAACATGCCCGCGAGACCCACCGACCCCGCAGGGACCGCGGTGCGCGGCTCCGACAGACGCGGCACGTCCCACGGACTGCCGCCGTCAGCCGGGACGCAGTATGCGAAGCCGGGGGCGAACCCGCCGAACGCCGCCTGCCAGACGGTGGTGGTGTGCGCGTCGACCAGCCCGTCAGGGCTCAGCCCCAGCAGCCGGGCAGTCGCTGCGAGGTCCTCTCCGTCGTAGACGACGTCGAGGATGTGCTCGCGGGGTGACTTCGACCCCGTGGCTTCCGGAGTGAGCGAGGAGAGGGAGGCGACGGCGGCCTCGGCGGCGGTGTCCACATCGAAGCGGACGAGCACCGTGCGCGCAGCGGCGACGACCTCGACCTGTCCGGTGAGCGGCGCGGCTGTGAGCGCGCCGTGCCAGGACATCGCAGCGGCGAGCGTGCCGACGTCGACGAGGAGCGCACGATCGCCCACCCGCCGGATGTCCGGCGGGTCACGCCGCGGTCCCGCGTCTGCACCGTTCCGCATCGCGTCCCCTCCCTCGCTGCCCGGAGCCTGCCGACGATCAGACGTCGTCTTCGTACGCGGGGCCGCCTTCGCCTTCCCACGTCTCGATGCGGCTGGTCTTCTCCGCACTGAACTTCAGGCGGACGCCCACTCCGGAACCGGCACCGGGGTCCTCGTCATCGGCGATGAACACCGCGCCCAGCGTCTCCAGTGCGTCCTGAAGTGCGGCGAGCTGGTCGTCCGTGAGGTGGATGCGCCCCCGTTCGTAGTCACGCACCTGCGAGCGCGTGAGACCGGCGCGCACACCGGTGGTGGTCGCTGAGGTCTCGACGAGTGCTCGCGCTGCCCGCGCCAGATAGCCGGTGAGTGTGAAGTCCTGGTCCGTCATGATCGACTCCGATCCGCTCGAGGTGTACGGCCTGCCACACCAGTATGCGACACCGCTCGAAACAACGTACCGGCTGGTCACAGGACAGCTCACCACGTGAGACGCCGCAGTGACGTGTGCGTGGGGCGAGACGGAGGGTCATGCGAGGGCTGTGACGGTCTCGCCTGCGCCACTGAACGCGCTGCGCACACCCCTGCAGGACACCGTCCGGGCATGCAGAAAGCCCCTCCGATCTGCTTCTTCAAGCGGATCAGAGGGGCTTTTCACTGCGCGGAGCCGGTGGGATTTGAACCCACGGTCCCCCTAACGAAGGACTCCACCTTAGCAGGGTGGTGCTTTAGGCCGCTCAGCCACGACTCCTCATGCTGCATCCGCGGGCGATCACGCACCTCGGCACAGCGTCTTAAGAGTACACAACAGGCAACCCGCGCCGCAAAAGACGGAGCGGTGTCAACAAAAGCTCAAGTTGAGTCCCTACTATTACCCGCGAGACATGTGACTGACTTCAGACACGCTTCAGCCCGAGGGAAGACTGAACTCGACCCCCAGGCATGACGCGCGCCGCCCCGAGGAGACACACCAGTGGCCCATGCCGACGACCGTCGCGGGAAGAAGCGCCCCGGCAGCGACTCTGCCGACCGCACACGCCCGATCCGTGCGTCCGCCCGTGCCCGACTCCGCGGTGAAGACGGCGTGCGACGCGACGACTTCTACGGCATCCGCTCCTCGAGCCCCCACGACGGACCCGATTCGTCACCCCCACGCGATTCGTCACCCCCACAGGACTCGTCGCCTCCACAGGGTTCGCCTCCCGGGCAGAACTCGCTTCCCGGGCAGAGCACCCAGGCGGGACAGTCTGTCTCCCCCGCTCCCGACGCGCAGCCGTCCGCGGAAGGCACCTGGCGCCCCGCAGCGGAGGCCGGGACGGGAACCGCACCGTCCCACTCGAACGCCGGCGCATCTCCCGCTCCGCAGGCCGACGACGGGCTCGCCGCGCAGGTCTTCCCCTCACGCCGCGCACGCAGGGAAGCCCTCGCCCGGCAGAAGGAGCAGGACCGGCTCGGCGAGAGCGCCCATTCGGACACCTACGATCCGGCGCCGGCGGCCCCGACCTTCCACGATGAGGTCCCGCACGATGCGAGCGCCGAACCTGCCGCGGACGCCTCCACCCCACGCCACGCCCGTCGACGCTCCTCCGCCCCCTCGCACGTCTCGTCCGCCGATGCCGCCGGCAGTCCTGCGGCGGCGCGCACTGCGACCTCGGGTGGCGCGGCGACCACCGCCTCGGAGTCCACCGCCTCGGCATCGCCGGACGACGACTCCGGCGCGGCTTCCTCGACTTCCTCCGCTCCCTCGAGCACCGCCGCCTCCCCGAACACCGCCGCCTCCTCGCACGAGGACACCACACCGCGGCACTCCCGCCGCGAAGGCGACGCGTTCCCGTCGATCGTCCAGTGGACGACGCTCGGAGCGCTGGTGCCCGGGCTCGGCCTCATCCGCGGCCGCCGCGCCTCCGGCTGGATCCTGCTGCTGGGTTTCCTCGCAGTCATCGTGGCGGCCCTGGGCTGGATCATCTGGCGGTCACCGGTCAAGGCGGTCGCCCGCGTCGCAGGTTCCCCCACGATCCTCTACGCGATCGCGGTCGTGCTGCTCATCGGCCTCGTCATCTGGACGCTCACGATCCTCCGGTCCTACGCGGTGCTGAAGAAGGGCCAGCGGATGACGGGGGCCCAGAAGTGGCTGGGCTGGGGCCTCGTCGCGTCACTCGTCCTCTGTGTGGGCATACCCCTGGGCGTCGGCTCCGCCTACTCGAAGGTCCAGGCGGACACCGTCATCCAGGTCTTCGGCCGCGACGGGAAGCAGGGCGTCGACATCGAGACCCTGTGGGGCGACACGGAGCGCATCAACGTCTTCCTCATCGGCCGTGACAACGGGGACGGACGCGAAGGCACCCGCCCGGACACGATGCTCGTCGCCTCCATCAAGCCGGCCTCCGGCAACACCACCCTCATCAGCGTGCCCCGCAACCTCAACCGGGCCCAGTTCCCGGAGGGCTCACAGCTCGCAGAGCGGTTCCCCTACGGCTTCGACGGGTTCGGCCCCGAGGAGAGCATGATCAACGCCGTCTGGACCTGGGCGGAGGAGTACCCGGACGAAGTGGGCGACGTCTCGGATGAGCTCGACGTCGGCATGGAGGCGACGATGCAGGCGGTCGAGGGATCGCTGGGACTGGGCCTCGACTACTATGCGAGCGTCGACATGCAGGGTTTCGAGGACGTCGTGGACGCGATCGGCGGGGTGAAGATCGACGTGGAGCGCCCCATCCCGATCGGTGGCGGCACGAACCTCAACACGGGGATGAAGAACCCCATCCACGGGTGGATCGACCCGGGTGAGCAGAAGCTCGCCGGATCGCAGGCGCTCTGGTACGTCCGGTCGCGCGACGGCGCTGACAACTACGACCGCATGTGCCGGCAGCAGCGCATGCTCAAGCTCACGCTCGACCAGGTGAACCCGCAGGAGCTCGCGATCGCCTATCCGAAGCTCGCGGGCTCCGCGGGACGCAACATCCTCACCGACGTGCCCCAGAGCGAGGTGAGCGCTTTCGTGGAGCTCGCCGTCGCGATGCAGCGCGGGGAGATCAAGTCCGCCCAGATCACGAACGACGTCACGTCGACCACGAACCCCGACTACGATCTGCTCCACGAATGGGTCCAGGAGCAGATCGACCCGGCCGAACCCAGCCAGGCGGAGGACGAGGCCGTCGAGGAGACGGAAGAGCCCGAGGAGACGGAGGAGCCCGAACCCACCGGCGCCCCCGCCGCCGGCATCGAGGACTCCGAGGGCAAGTGCTACCCGAAGGGCTACACCCCCGGGACCGGGTGGCCGGGCTGGCCCGGCGACGAGGAGGCCTGATCCGTGGCAGGTCCTCTGCGGATCGGCATCGTCGGAGCCGGTCCTCGCGGCCTCACCGTGCTCGAACGGCTGGTCGCCCACACCGCGCACGCAGGCACCGCCGCCGAGGCGCCCCGCAGCGTCCGCATCCACGTCCTGGATCCGTTCCCCCCGGGTGCGGGACGCGTGTGGCAGACGGCGCAGTCGCCGCACCTCCTCATGAACACGGTCGTCGAGGAGCAGACGGTCTTCCCCGACTCGTCGTGCCGGATGGCGCACACGGGGACGGGTCCCTCCATGGCCTCGTGGGCGGCTGCTCAGCAGTCTGCTCAGCAGCCTGCTGAGCAGGGAGTTCCACAGGCTTCCGCGCAGGCCGCCGAGCCCGATCGTCCCGGAGGTGTCTTCGCCCCACGTCGCACCTACGGCCGCTACCTCTCCTGGAGCTGGGACCGCATCACCTCCGGCGCCCCCGCACACGTGCGGATCGTCCATGAGCCGGTCGAGGTGACTGCGGTCCACGACGCCCCGTCGACTCCGGGTCCGGCGACCACTCCCCCGCCCGGACGCACGACCCTGCCGCCCCAGACGCTCTCGCTGTCCGACGGACGCACCCTCGAGGTGGACGCGGTCGTCCTCTGCGTGGGCCACATACCCGCAGCAGTGAGCGATGAACGAGCGGAGTGGCAGCGCTTCGCCCGGGACGCCGGACTCACCTATCTGCCTCCCGGCCTGCCGGCGGAGACCCCCGTCGACCGCCTGCCGGCCGGTGAACCGGTCCTCATCCGCGGGTTCGGCCTCAACTTCTTCGACCTCCAGTCGCTGCTGACCCACGGCCGGGGCGGGACGTTCCTCCCCGCTGACGGCGACGGCTCTCCCCTCACGTACTCTCCCAGCGGTGACGAGCCGGTCCTCGTCCCCGGGTCACGCCGGGGAGTGCCGTACCGCTCGAAGCCGATCACGTCGGAACATCCCCTGCCCACGAAGCCGTCGGCGCAGCTGCAGTTCTTCACGCACTCCACCGTCGACCGGCTGCCCGTCCGGGGCGATGGGCTGCGGTTCGACGAGCAGCTGTGGCCGATCATCCTCGCGGACCTGCGGTTCGCCTGGTACTCGGTGCTGGCGCGCACCCGTCCAGACGCCTTCGCGGAGGATCCTGCGAAGCTGCTGGGCGCTCTGCGGACCGCGGTCGACCGGGTCGTCCGTGCTGACGCCTCGCGCGAATCGGAACGCTGGCACATCCGTGAGGAGCGGGTGCTCACGCGGTCCGTCATCGAGGCGGAGCCGCACCTCATCTTCGACATGCGCCGCCTGCTGCGGCCGCTGGGCGACGATCCCTTCCCGCACCGGGACGCCCTCCGGGAAGCGCTCATGGACTTCCTCCGCGCGGACCTGGCGGAGTCGCTCGCGGGTCCGGACAGGTCTCCGCTCAAAGCGCTGTTCCCGGTCCTGTGGCGGGCCCGCACGCTGCTCAAGGAGCTCGTCGCCGACGACCGGATGTCTCCCGCCAGCTTCGTGCACGACGTGCGCGGATGGTTCGAGGACTTCGTGTCCGGCATGTGCGACGGGCCCCCGCCGCAGCGCTACGCGGAGCTCATCGCCCTCGCGGACGCGGGCCTCGTCGACTTCGCGGGACCGCAGGTCCGCATCACCCCGTCGCGGTCGGCGGAGACGGCGGCCTTCGTGGCGGCCAGTCCCGCCGTTCCCGGCACCCTCCGCGCCCGCGCCCTCATCGACGCGAGTTCGCCTGCGAACCGTGTCCTCCAGGCCGATGACACGCTCGTCCGCGGCATGATGGAGCGCGGTCAGCTGCGCGCCGCCGTCCACGAACTGGAGGACGGCACCCGCGTGCAGTCGACGGGGCTCGCCGTCACGGAGTCCCCGTACCGGACGGTCGACGCACACGACCGCATCCACCCTGCCCGCTACTGCATGTCGATCCAGCTGTCGTCCGTCCAGATGGGCCTCGCGATCGCCGCGAACCCGGACTCCGACGCGCAGACCCTGCGCGACGCGGATGCCGTCGCGCGCGCCGCCCTCGGCCTCGGCTGAGCGCTCAGGCGCCGCTGCGGGAGAGACGGGCGAGTCCGCTGCTGCCGGCCATCCGACTGCGGACGACGGCGGCGTACGCACCGACCAGTCCCACCACGAGCCAGCCCAGCAGACCGCCCACGGCCGCACCGACACCGGGTGCTCCCGCTGCGAGCGCCGCAACGCCGTTCATGGCCGGTGTGAGGGGCAGGATCGGTGCGAGCGCGTCGAACCATGCGGGCACGGCGCTCACGAGGCGCCCTGCGATCGCAACGACGACCAGACCGACCCCGATGAGCCTGCCCACTCCACCCAGCCACGCCGTGAGCGCGAACGTCACGGCAGCGAACGTGAGCGCCGCGAAGAGTAGCAGGAGGAGCAGCGGTGGGAAGTCGAAGATCGGCAGACCGAGGACCGCGTGGACGAGCACCGCGAGGACGACGGACTGGACGACGCCCACGACCAGCCCGGGTGTGAGGCCCGTGAACAGCACCTTCCACGACGGATCGCGTGAGGTGAGCGCCCGTGCCGGCACCGCCCGCACGATCGTGTAGGTCACCAGCGCGCCGATCCACATCGCCATGATGACGAGCAGCGCGACGGTCGACCCCTGCGTGAGCCCGGAGACCCCCGCCCGGTCCCCGCCGATCGCCTGGGACACGACCTCGGTGAGGTTGTCCCGCTCCTCCTGGTCGTAGCTGGGGACCTCGTCTGCGCCTTCGGCGATGCCGTCCGCGAACTCGCCCGTTCCGTCCGCCAGCTGCTCCGTGCCGTCCCGCAGCTGCTCCGTGCCGTCGGCCAACTGCACGACGCCGTCGGTGTACTGTCCCAGCCCGACCGTGTACTCGTGCATGCCGGTGCCCAGTTCGCCGGCTCCGTCCGCCAGTTGGTCCGCGCCGTCGGACAGCTGTCCGGCGCCGTCTCCCAACTGGCCCACGCCGTCGGCGAACGCTCCGGCTCCGTCGGCGAGCTGGCCGGCCCCGTCGCTGGACTGCTCGATGCCGTCGACGAGCGGTCCCACGCCATCGGCCAGCTGCTGGACACCGTCCGCGTACTCGCCGGTCCCGTCGGACAGGCCGGACGCCCCGTCGCGCAGCTGTTCGGATGCCGCGAGGAGCTGCGGTGCGCTGTCGGACAGTTCACCCATGCCGTCGGCGAGCTCCTGGACGCCGTCGGCAGCCTGCCCGATCCCGTCCGACAGGTCGGCGGCACCGTCGGCGACGCCACCGGCACCGTCCTTGAGCGACATGCCGGTCTCAGGGTCCTGCGCGTCGAGGCCCGAGGCCGCTCCGCCCAGTCCTCCCGCGAGCCCCGAGGCGAACCCGCGGAGGAACACGTCCTCGCACGCGGCCGGGTCGTCCCCGGCGTCGCACATCTGCGCGATCTGCCCCTCGAGCTGCGCGCCTTCGTCCGCGCCGATGACGCCCGCGTCGACGAGCGTGCTCACCGTGAGCGGCTGCGGTGACTGCGCGAGCTGGCCCGCTCCCTCAGCTCCATCTTCGAGGCCGCTCTGGTAGTCGCCGAGGCCGTCGGACACGCCCTGCGCGCCGTCGGCCAACTGGTCCGCGCCGTCGTCGAGCTCGTCCATCCCGTCGGCGAGGTCCTGGACGCCGCCGTCGTCGTCGCCTGCGAAACCGTCGATGATCTCGTCGACGCCGGTCGTGTACTCGTCGACGCCGTCGGACAGCTGGCTCGCGCCGTCGTCCAGGTCGGAGGCGCCGTCCGCCAGCTGCTGCGTCTGGTCGGGCAGGTCCGTGACTCCGTCCGACAGGTCGCCGAGGCCCCGTGACAGGTCCCCTGCCCCGTCGGCGAGGCCCTGGGCACCGTCGTCCAGCTCATCCACGCCGTCCGCCAGTGCGGAGGCACCGTCGGACAGCCCGGACGCGCCGTCCGCGATGCCGTCCACGCCGTCGCCCAGTGCGCCGGCGCCGTCGGCGATCTGGCCGGAGTTCTCCGACAGCTCACCGGCCCCGTCGGACAGTTCGCCCACACCGGAGTCGAGTTCGTCGGCGCCGGTCGCGAGCTGGTCAGCGGCATCCCCCATCTCGCGCATCTGGTCGCCCATCTCGTTGAAGCCCACGAAGACCCCGTCGAGGTACTGCTTCGACCACTCCTCGTTGAACATGGAGGTGGCAGCGGACGTGATCGCCTGGACGATGACCGTGTCCGCCAGGGGGGAGATCCGCGAGCTCACGACGTCGAGCGTCGCCTGCTCCGCGGCCATCGGGTCGTCGTCCGTCGCAGAGACGACTGCTTTGGAGAAGCCTTCGGGGATCGTGACGGTGGCGGCGTATCGGCCGTCCGACAGTCCCTCCTCCGCGTCGTCCTCGTCGGACAGCACCCAGTCGATGTTCTCGTCCTCGTCCGCATCGACGAGGCCTGCCGCCAGCTGGCGTCCCAGCGGCACCTGCTGCCCGTCGATCTCCGCGCCTTCGTCCGTGTTCACGATGGCGGCGGTGACGTGATCGAGCCGGTCACCGGCCTTCCACGTGGCGAAGACGAATCCCGCGGCGATGAGGACGGGGACGAGCACGAGGCCCACGAGGGTGAGCCAGGTGACTCTCTTGTCCGAGTCCGCACGTTCGAACATCGTCATCAGGGGGTACCTCCGGTGGAGTGGGCGGCGAGGCGGCCGGCCTCGAGATCGAGCTGTGTGTAGAGCACCTGGGCGGGGATCATCCAGTCCGCCCGCTGGTCGACGAGCCCCAGGACGACGGCGGATCCGGCCTCGATCGCGGCGGTCACGAGCGTGGCCGTCGCGTCGGCGGTGTCCCGGTCGTGCGGGCGGTCGGCGTGGTCGAGCACGAGGAGGGCGGGCGGGTTCTTCGCCATCCTGCGCATCGTCGCCGCGTCGACCATGAGCCCCGCGTCCGGTGAGTCGAGGGTGAGGAAGGGGACCTCGCGGCGGATCTTCCGGTTCTCCTCCGGCACGACCATGCCGGCGACCTTGAGGATGCCGTGGTCCGGGACGATCCGCCCGGACAGGGTGAGCAGGAGCGCGGAGGACCCGTGGCCGGACACGGCGAGCACGTCACCGGGCGACACGGACACGTCGATGTCCGCGTAGACGGCTTCACCGTCCGCGTGCTCGATGGCGAGGCTTTCGCCGTAGGCCGCGTAGTCCGCACCCGGGTGCGGCCAGTCCCGCAGCTCGACCTGGTGGACGAGGCCCTCGCCCTCCACGTCGACCTTCGGCAGGAGCCGGTCCAGCCAGCGCGGCAGGGCCCACGCCCGGTCCCCCAGGAGCGCCAGCACCGCGGGCACCAGGGTCATCCGGACGAGGAACGCATCGGTGAAGACACCGACCGCCAGGCCCAGCGCGATCGACTTGATGATGGGGTCGCCCGTCGGCACGAACGCACCGAACACCGCGATCATGATGATCGCCGCGGCGGCGACGACCTTGGCGGAGGCGACGAAGCCCTTGACGATCGCCGTCCTCGCATCCGCCCCGTGCACGTACGCCTCCCGCATCCCGGACACCAGGAACACCTCGTAGTCCATCGCGAGGCCGAAGAGGATGCCCATGAGGATGATCGGCAGGAAGCTGATGACCGGCCCCGTCTCCGCGATGCCCAGCGGCCCGGCGAAGATCCCTTCGTGGAACACGAGGACGACGGCGCCGAATGCGGTGATGACGGACAGCAGGAAGCCCAGCGTCGCCTTGATCGGCACGACCAGCGACCGGAACACGACCATGAGCAGCAGGAGCGAGAAGCCCACGACGAACACGCCGAACGGCAGCAGCGCCCCTCCCAGCTGTGAGCTGATGTCGATCGCGATCGCCGTCGAACCCGTCACCGCGATCTGGAACCCGTAGTCGTCGAGGAACTGCGATTCGAGCGCGCGGATGCGTTCGACGGTCGCCTCCGTCTCCGGGGAGTCGGGCGCGGTCGTCGGGATCACCTGGACGATGCCGGTGTCCGCGTTGCGGTTGGGGGTAGCCATGATGACCTTCTCGACGCCCTCGACCTCTTCGATGTCGTCGCCCATCGCCTCGATGTCGCCCAGGGGGTCGTCGGAGGAGATGATGTCCGCCGTGATGACGAGGGGTCCGTTGAAGCCTGCGCCGAACTCGTCCTCGATGAGGTCGTAGGACACCTTCTGCGCCGTCCCCTCCTCCGCGCCGCCGCCGTTCGGCAGGGCGAGTTCGAGCTTAGACGCGGGGATGAGGAAGAGCCCCAGGCCCACGATGATGACGATGATCGTGAGTGCGGGCCACTTGATGGCCGCGCCCACCCACCCGGCGTAGAAGCGCTGGGCGGGGGTCGGCCGGGCGGAGTCACCGGCCGGAGCGGAGGCCGTCGGGGCCTCGGCAGCGGGAGCCTGCGCCCCGGCAGCCTCGACCGGTGCGGCGGGCCGGGACCCGGTCGGGGCCTCGGCAGCGGTCTTCCTCCCCGTCCTGCGGGGCCTCCCCTCCTTGCGGGGCTTGGGACGCAGCCGGTCACCCGCGAAGCCCAGCAGGGCGGGCAGGAGGGTGAGCGACACGGCCACGGCCACGGCGACCGTGATCGCGGCGGCGATGCCCATGACGGCGAGGAAGGGGATGCCCGCGACGGACAGGCCGGTGAGGGCGACCATGACGGTCACTCCGGCGAAGACGACCGCGGATCCGGAGGTCGCGTTGGCCCGCGCGGCGGCCTCGTCGGCGGGGAGTCCCTCCTCGAGGAACATGCGGTGACGGGACACGATGAAGAGCGCGTAGTCGATGCCGACGGCCAGACCCAGCATGAGCGCGAGCATCGGGGTCGTCGAGTTCACGGTGAAGAACGCCGTCGACAGGACGACCAGCAGCAGGCCGATCGCGACGGCCAGCAGCGCCGACACGAGCGGCATGCCTGCAGCCCGCAGCGATCCGAGCGTGAGCAGGAGGACGACGAAGGCGACGATCACGCCGATCACTTCGACGATGGAGAGGCTGATGTTGGTGACGGTGAAGAGCTCTCCGCCCGGTGAGCCCTGCGACCCGTCCGGCAGGTCCGCGACGAGGTCGTCGACCGCGTCCTCGAGGTCCGTGAGCGTCGAATCGGGCAGGTTCGCGACCGCGTCGTCGTACTGCAGGGAGATGAGGACGGCCGAGCGGTCGTCGTTGACGGTGCCCTCGACCGCTTCGTCGAACGGCGACGTCGCCATCTCCACGTGCGGCAGATCGCCGAAACCGTCCACCGCGTCCTCGATCGCCTCACGGTAGGGGGCCTCGTCGATCCTGCCGCCGTCCGCTGCTGCCACGACCACCTGCGCGCTGGCGCCGGACACCTCCGGGAAGGTGAGCGCGAGGGAGTCGAGCGCCTCCTGCGATTCCGCCCCGGGCAGCTCGAAGTCGTCCTCGAAGGACTCGGAGAACAGTGCGACGGACCCGAGGATGATGGCGAGCAGCGCGAGCCACACGGCGACGACGGTCTTGCGGCGGTGGAAGCAGGACCGACCGAGGTCGTAGAGGAACGAAGACACAGGCTCCCTTTCGCACGGGACGTGAGCGGCGACCGATACAAGGATGTATCCGATACAGTCATGTATTCTGTCGGGTGTTCACCGCCGACGCAAACTCAGCGGACACCTAGCTCACGCCGCTTCCGGGCGCGCGGGCACACACTCCACGACGACCGACCGCAGAGGGGATCTGTGACTATCAGCGCGCGCCGTCAGCGCACCCGCACCGCCCTCCAGGAGGCGGCGCTCGTCGTGTTCGCCCGCCGTGGCGTCGCCGGCGCGTCGATCGAGGAGATCTGCGAGGAGGGCGGCTTCACCCGGGGCGCGTTCTACTCGAACTACGCGACGAAGGACGAACTGGTCCTCGCGATCATCGACGAGGAGTTCGCCCTCGCCGTCGAAGGCGCCTCCGGACTCATCGAACGGCTTCACGGCGACGGCGACCTGCACGACGGGCCGCGGGGGGCCTCGGGGGCGGGGGACGGTGCTGAGGGTGCCGGCGAACAGGAGGAGGGAGCCCAGGTAGCCGGTGCGCAGGAAGCGAGTGCACAGGGTGCCGGCGCGCAGGGTGCCGGCGCGCAGGAAGCGAGTGCGCAGGGTGCCGGCGCGCAGTCACCGGAACAGTCACCGGAACAGTCGCCGGACGACCCCCTGTCTCCCCGCGAGGTGCTGCGCCGCACACTCGAGGAGTTCCGCTTCCCGTTCTCCAGCGCTCCCGCCCGCATCATCGCGATGCGGGACATCGAACTCCACTCGCTGCGGCATCCGCAGCTGCGGGCGCGGCTCGACGACGTCATGCGATCGCACAAAGCCCGCCTCCACGCCGAGGTCTCGGACATCCTCACGCACTACGGGGCCCGCTCGACCATCCCCCTCACGACCCTCATCGACATCTGCCACTCCTGCTACGACACCGCCGCGACGGAAGCGGTCGTCGCCCGCCCCGACGCCGAGGTCGTCACGGTCGACCGGACGCTCCTCCTCACCGTCCTCATCGCGTTCGTGGAGTTCCCCGACCAGCCCTGCCCGGGACCAGCGCCGTCGGCCTCCGCCTGACGAGCCGCTGCGCGCCCCCTGCCTGACTGGTCTTCCGCCCTCATCCGACTAGTCTGTGGGGATGTCTTCCACTCCCGCCGACCATTCCGAGGCCTTCACCGCGTTCCTCGAGTCCATGGACGACCGGTTGGGCTCCTTCGTGGCCCACGGCCTGCCGGAGACGGTCGCCGTGGGCGACGACGACCGCACTTTCGTGAAGGATCTCACTCCCGCGTCCCTGCCGTGGGTCGAGGCGTACGCCGTCTCCCGCCTGCCGTCCCCGGCTCTCGCCTCCGCCCCGGCGAACCAGCGTCTGGCCGAGGACATCATGCGGTACGTGGGCGAGACGTTCATCCGCACACTCGGCGGCTCCTGGCAGCACGACCCGGACGGTCCCGACCACGGGATGCCCTTCGTGCGGATCCCGACTCCTGCCGCCGGCTCGGCAGTCTCAGACCCGGCAGCGGACACCGACGCCGAGGCCGGAGCTGGGGTCGCGGCCGGAGCCGGAACCGAGGCTGAGGCGGCGGTCGCGTCCGACGCCGAGGCCGCGGAGACGACCGATGTGTCCGTCCTCGGGCTGCTCATGACAGCTCTGCAGCGGCGCACCGGGGACGTCTTCGTCTCCGTCCTCCTGCAGACGGCGGACGCGGAGTCGGACGCCCCCTCCGAACGATGAGCGAGACGGCGGTGGCTGAGGGCCGCGCTCCCGCTGCGGTGCGACGCCGGTGGATCGTCCTCACCGTCCTCGCGCTGGTCGTGCAGATGGTGGCCCTGTATTCGCCGTCGTCCGGCGAATCGCTCTTCCCGACGCCCCCGCACACGGACAAGGTCTTCCACGCCGCGTCCTTCGCGGTCGTGACGACGTGTGCGCTTCTGGCGCGGCTGCCCCGGTGGATCGTCGTGAGCGTCATGCTGGCCCACGCAGCGCTGAGCGAACTCATCCAGTGGCGCTTCATCGAGTCCCGCTCCGGGGATCTGGCCGACCTCCTGGCGGACGCGCTCGGCATCGCGGTGGGCGTCCTCGTCGCGCGGATGGTCCTGCGCCGTCTCAGCCGAGCCAGCCGAGCCGGCTAAGCCGGCTGAGCCAGGTGTGGAGGCTAGGCTGATCCAGCTGAGCCAGGTGTATCAGGCGTGGAGGCTGATCCAGCTCCCGGCACCGATCATCGACGGGCTGCCTGCGGCCACGCCGACGCTGCGCGCGGCGGCGTCCATCCGGACGCTCACGAGGGTCGCGGGCCGCTTCCAGCGCGGCTTCTCGAAGTCGGCGATGAGGCTGACCGGAGCGTCGCGGTCCGTCGTGCGCAGGAGCGCCGTGAGCTCCGCCGCGGAATCAGCCCCCTGCATGCCGTCGATACGGCGGTCCAGCAGACTGAGGCGCTCGTGGGACTTCGTCTCCGCAGACAGTTCACGCGCACCCTCCTGCAGGGCGTCGGCGACGAAGTGGTTCGTGTGCGCAGCGATCCCGGCGACCGGCTGTTCGGCTTTGCCGCGCGGCCCGATCTCCACGACGAACGCTCCCTGGGGTGCGACGACGGTGATCGTCGAGGACGCGGACGTGGGGGCGGTGGCGATGATGTTCCGCGCTTCGTCGAGGCTCATCGCCCGGTTGAGGACCGCGGTGAGCACCGCGTGCACGGGGACTCCCCCACACCGGTCGCCGTCGTTGGCGAGGATGTTGAGCATGACGCCGACACCCGCCGCATTCACACCGATCTTCGCGAGCATCCCGGCTTCGGCGAACCCGACGTGGCCCACGGTGCCCTCCCCGGACGCGACGTCGTTCACGTGCCACAGGTGCGACAGTTCGAGGTGCCAGTCCCACGTCTGCGCGCCCACCGCAGACCCTTCCGGGGTGAGGGCGACTAGCGCGGAGCACTCCCCCTGCCCCTGTCCGGCTGCCGCGAGGATCTCCGTGCGGGCGATCACGAGCATCAGTTCGATCGGTGTGACACCTGCGGCGAGGGCGACGGACACGACTTCCGCGTGCTGCAGGGGGTCCCAGCACCTCAGCGCTTCGAGACTCGCCGCCGCAGCGCCGACCTGCCGTCGCTCGGCGATCCCCAACTCGTCGAACAGGCCGGAGTACCCGCGGATCGCGTCGTGGATGAGCGGTCGGAGCCGCTCCCCCCGCAGTCGACCGCGCTCCTCCACCGTTCCCGACGGGAGGCGCAGCTGCACGGGCCGGATGCGCTCGGGTCGCACGAGCGCACTGCTGTCGATGTCTGCGGTCACGACGTCCTGTCCGTATCGTCGAGCGCAGGCACCCTCATCCCGAGGTGATGCATGTGCGCGGCGGTCTCCATGAGAGCTGCATAGAGCTGGAACCCCGACAGTCCTTCGAAGCCGCGCGCCCACTGCATGCCGCGGCACATGGAGTAGACCGACTGGTCGTCCGTCTCCGCTGCGCGGGTCCGCAGCTCCTCCAATCGCTGGTCGTGGTGGGCGGACAGCTGCTCCGCGCGGACCTGCAGCCCGCTGAAGCGGAACCCGTGGGCAGGGGCGACCGCGACCTCTTCCGGCAGCCCCCGCATCCGATCGAGCGAGCCCAGGTAGTCGCCGAGGCTGTGGCTGATCGACGTGATGTCGAGCCCGATGTTCGGCGAGATCCCCGGCAGGACGTGGTCCCCGGAGAAGAAGGTGTGCGTCTCCTCGTCGTGGAGCGCGATGTGTCCGAACGTGTGGCCGGGGGTCCACAGGACACGGACCGTCCTGCCCTCGACCGGCAGCAGCATTCCGTCGTCGACTTCGAGCAGCGCGTCAGGCCAGTCGAACGCGAAGACGGTCCTGCTGGCCGATTCGGCAGTGCCTGCGAAGACGCTCGCGAGCTCACGCACGCGCTCTTCGGGTACCCCGAGGTTCTCCGAGAGTGCCAGGAGCGAGCCCTGCGTGGAGTGGGAAGCCCGCGTCCGGAAGGCCTCGACGGACGCGATGTCGTGGGGGTGCAACGAGAGCCAGGCGTCGGGCTGGAGGCTCAGCAGCGCCGGCACAAGGCCCAGGTGATCGCGGTGGTAGTGGGTCACCACGATGCCGACGATGTCTGCGGGCGAATAGCCCGCCCCCCGCAGGCCCTCGAGGAGTGCGTCCAGGCGAGGGGCTCCGTCCCACCCGGGATCGACGACGGCGACACCGTCGTCCGCGGCGAGGAGGTAGCTGTAGGTGTACCGCAGCGGGTTGTCGGGGATCGGTACGGGGACCGCCCACGTGCCCTCCGCGATCTGTTCGGGGGCTGGAAGCACCCGGTCTCTCCACGCCTGCGCCTGAGCGGTGCTGAGCGGGAGCAGATCAGTCTGCGCAGTCATCCGACCCCTTTCGTACAGTGCCGTCTGTCACAGTACAGTAACGGATGACTGACTGGTCAGTAAGCACCGTCTCGCGCCAGGACGACCCGCACGGTGCGGAAGAGGATGATGAGGTCCTGGATGATGGACCAGTTCTCGACGTAGTAGAGGTCGAGGCGCACGCTCTCCTCCCAATCGAGATCGGATCGCCCTCCGACCTGCCAGAGGCCCGTGATGCCCGGCATGACGGCGAGTCGACGCATGACGTCCGAACCGTACTGCTCGACCTCTGACTCCAGCGGGGGCCGCGGCCCCACCATCGACATCGACCCCAGGAACACGTTGAAGAGCTGCGGGAGTTCGTCGATCGAGTACTTGCGGATGAAAGCCCCGACGCGGGTGATGCGCGGGTCGTCCTTCATCTTGAAGAGCACTTCGTTGCCCGCCTCGGACGCCCGGAGTTCGGCCAGCTTCGCTTCGGCATCGACGACCATCGAGCGGAACTTGAACATGATGAAGGGGATGTTGTCCTTGCCGACGCGGCGCTGCGCGAAGAACACGGGGCCGCCGTCGTCCAGCTTGATGGCGATCACGGTGAGCAGGAGGATCGGCGAGATCACGACGATCCCCGCCGCCGAACCGAGGATGTCGAACGCACGCTTGAGCACCGCGCTGAAGCCGTCCAGCCGGGGCGTCGACACGTGGATGAGAGGGAGGTCCGCGACCGGATGCGAATGGATCCGCGGACCCGCCACGTCCGTGAGTGCGGGTGCGAGGATGAGGGAGATCGAATGGTCTGCCAGCTCCCAGCTGAGTGCGCGCATCAGGCGGGGGCTCAGGCCCCCTCCGGTCACTGCGACGACTTCGATCTCGTTCTGCAGCAGCACGTCGAGGATCGCGGCGACCGATCGGTCCACGCTCAGGACCCGCAGCGGCAGCTCGTCACCGTCGGGTGACTGCAGGCTGCGGCCGGGCAGGATCGCACCGTACGCGTCGAACCCCGAGGCGGGGGCCCGCGCGAAGCTGCGCGACAGCTGGAGGACCTCTCCGGGGCCGCCGATGATCGCCAGCCGACGGGTGAGATGCCCGCGCTGGCGCAGACGGACGATCACCTGGCGTGCGATCCACCGCCAGGCGACCAGGAGGACGAGGCCGACCGGAATCGCCACCGCGACATATCCGCGGGCCAGCTCGATCTCGAAGACGTAGGAGACGACCGCGATGGCACCGAACATGGCGAGCGTCGAGTTGCCGACGCGCCGGTACTCGAGCGCGCCCGATCCGATGACACGGATCTCCCACGCCCGCCACACGCCCAGGGAGACGAACCAGAGGACGCCGATCATGACGCCGATCAGCCAATACGGCACGTGCGTGATGTTCGCCAGGCGCGACTCACTCATGCCGAAGCGCACGGAATGAGCCGTGAAGATCGTCAGGGCGATGATGAGGACGTCGCCCGCGGCGATGCACCAGGGCAGCCGCGTCCGCCATCCTGTCTTCTGCGCCATCTGAGCCTTTCAGAACGTGGGCGTGCTCGAAACCGCCTTCGTCGAAGGCGGGACAATCATCGGTGCGAGTGCAGGGGAGAGCCCGTGAGCCGAGTTGCGGCGTCGCACTCGACAATGGGTTACTTTGCAGTATATATCCGTTTCGGAAGAACCTTTCGCGGATCTACCCGCGACCGCCTCGACCACTCGTACGACGAGCAGCACCCGCGCCACGGGTCCCACCCGCACGGCGCGTACCGCCCGGACCTCCCGTACCGATTCCGTATATCCGCTCTCATCGTACCGCCGGTCGACCGGCCAGTGAAATCCGCCCGAGCGCCCCGGAGTGCGCCCCCAGCGGAACGGTCACGGGCGGGCGGCGCGGACGACCTCGACCGGCGGCGGCTCCTGCTGCGAGGCTGCGAGGGCGGGCGCGGTCGAGGTCACCGCCGCCACCGGCAGCGCCCATGCGACGCCCGCAAGGACGTCCCGCCTCTTCGTCGAGCCCCGCTCCGCGAACCCGCTCGCACCCTGTTCAGCACTCATGCCCGCTCCCTCTCACGCAACCGTATGCGGACGTCGCTGCGCCGAGCAGCGGCGAGCGCGTCCGGACGGCATGCTACTAGATTCGGAGCAGTCTTTACCAGGTAGGAACCTTCGTGCGAGTAGCCTCACACTCGCTCCGATGGGAGCGCTCAGAGTCAGTCAGCGGATCCGCGACTGGTGCGGGCGCTCCGCGGCGGAGCTGCTGCGTCCGACTCGTCGTCCCCCGCTCCGTCTTCGTCGATGGCTTCGTCGTCGATGCCGTCACTGACGCTGCCGTCGTCCACGTCGTCAGCGCTGTCGTCAGCTCCGCCGTCGCCGGCACCGTCGTCGTCAGCACCGGCGGCACCGAGTCCGCGCTCGGCTGCGGGCCCTCGCGCAGCGGAGGGCGACCAGGCAGGCTTCGCAGGGATCCGCGGGAATGCGGGGGCCGACGCCGCTGGAACGGGATCGTCACGGCGATCCGACTCGTCAGAATCTTCGGCCAGACGCGCTGTCCCCGGCTCTCCCACCGGGTCGGCGGGCCCCGCCAGCTCGGTCGCCTCACTCTCCGAAGCATCGGCCACGCCGACCTCGGGCACCTCAGCCGGGTCAGACTCAGCCGGGTCAGACTCAGCCGACGGGTCCGCGTTCTCCCCGTCCCCGTCCCCGTCGACCTGAGCGGTGAGACGCGACCGGTCGTCGTCGAGCCCTGCTCGGTCAGGGAGAACGTCGGCGCCTGCCGCGATCCCGTCCTCGTCGCCCTCGTCGTCCGTGCCGTCCACGCGCAGTGACTCGTCATCCGCCGGTGCAGCATCGGACGCCCGGTCGGCCGCCGCCGATGCGGCTGTACCCGCATCCCCGGCACTCGAGGCATCAGCACTGATCTTCATGTCGCTCACGCCGGTGTCTCCGACGCCTGTGTCTTCGACGCCCAGCGTCTCTACCAGCGCTGCCAGCGGGACGATGAGCCACGCGGGCCGGTTGCGCAGCTCCGACACCACTTCGACGAGGAGTCGGTCGATGAGTGCGGCACGCAGCACCGGGTCGACGAGCGCCGTGGTCTCACCCCGGGCATGGGAGTAGCCGGACAGGAGCGAGTTCGCCGTCTGCCGGTACCAGAGATGCTCCGGCGCGTCGAGGTAGTCGTCGCGCAGATCCTCTTCCAGTCCGTGCGTCGCGAGTGTACGGAAGCGGGGCTCCGCGTCGGCGAGCGCCTCCGACCGCTGCAGCCACGCGTAGCCCGCCGCGTAGTCGATGCTCCGCACCATCGCGACGAGATCGATCTCCACGGGGCGCGGTTCGTCACGACCCACCCCGAAACCGATGACACGAGGGCCCTCCGCCGTGCCGACCGTGATGTGGTCGAGGGTCAATTCCCCGTGGATCCGCTGCAGCTCACCGATGCTCTCCAGGTCATCGAGTCCATCCGCGTGAGCCCGCAGACGACCCTCGAGGGAGGACAGCGCACCAGGCGCCCGGTTCAGCGCCCACTCGACACGCTCCCGCCACTTCCTCACGAGCCGCCGCGTCGGATCGCCTTCGCCGCGCACACGGCCGAACTCCGCTGCCAGGTCGACGTGGAGCCTCCCCACGACGGAACCCAGGACGGACGCCTGCCGGTTGAAGGAGCCGACGGAACCGGAATCGACGACCAGCACCTTCTCCGCGGCGGACCTCCACGCGCGGCGGGAGCCCGGCAGCGCATGGGCGAGCAGGGCGAACGGCGCCGTGATCGTCGTGAGGTCCGCATCGTCGTACCACCGCGTGTGCGACCACCCGATGACGGGATGCACCGTCGGGGATTCCACTGCGGTGAGTGCCAGGGGGTACCGCACGGCGGGAGGGTTGTCCGATCCGATCTCCCGCAGGATCGTGAGCGCATACGTGCCGTCGGGCCCGTCGATCTCCACCCGGGACTCACTGCCCAGCCCCTCGGTCCGTCGGAACCTGTGCTCACGGGCCCGCTTCAGCAGGGACACCCCGTAGTCGTCGTGGCTCCGCTGATCCGCCGGCGACCGCCCCTCCCGCGGCAGCGGAGAGCTCTGCGTGTCCGCGAGCGGCAGTTCGTCACCGGCGAGCGATGACTGGAACTCCTCCCCCGATCCGGACCGCGCATCCGCGATCGCATCCGCAAGGGCCAGCACGAACACGGGGTCCGCTGCACCGTCGTACACGTAGCTCTTCCCCAGCAGCAGGTCGTCGACCGTGCCGACCAGGTGGGGGCGGAGGGAGAAGTCCTCCACTGTGCGCACCGTCAGCGGCACGCACAGGCGGGTGTGCCGCAGCGGTCCTCGGACGGTGAGGACGACGAGCAGGCACTGCACAGTCCCTGTGTCCCCGTCGGAGACCTCGGTGATCCGGACGACGGACTGGGGAGTCACATCGGGTTCTGCGCCCACGCGGGACCCCAGTGCGGGCATCCACCGCTGGCGCGGGAGCCAGCGGACGAGCAGATGCTCAAGATCGCTGCTGATGGCCATGCGTGGTCCCTCCGCTTCTCGACCGGCTGTGTCCGTGCACCGGCGCACGCGTTCACAAACTCTAGCCAACCACAGGACCGCAGTGTGGGACGGACAGGCCGGGAGCGGACGGCTATCTGGACGTTCGCACACAGATCCTCCCGGATGACGCACAATTGGAGCGTGTTGATCCAAGAGAAGTCCCGCCGCGCCCTGCCCACCGCCGACGATGTCGAAGCGGCGTCCATGCGGATCGCAGACGAGGTCATCACCACCTCGCTGCACATCTCCGACCGCCTGTCCGCGGCGACCGGCGCGCGGATCTACCTCAAGCGCGAAGACCTGCAGCCCGTGCGCTCCTACAAGATCCGCGGGGCGTTCAACTTCCTCCTCCAGCTGTCGTCGGCGGAACGGCAGCGCGGGGTCGTCTGCGCCTCCGCCGGGAACCACGCGCAGGGGTTCGCCCGTGCGTGCGCCGCGCTCGGGGTGGCGGGCACGATCTTCGTCCCGAAGACGACGCCGCGGCAGAAGGTCGAGCGCATCCGCCACTTCGGTGGTCGGCACGTCGAAGTGATCATCGAGGGGTCGACGTACGACGACGCATCGGACCTCGCGAAGCGACACGCACAGGTGACCAACGCACTCGTCGTCTCCGCGTTCGACGACCCGCTCACGATCGCGGGGCAGGGCACGATCGCGCAGGAGATCCACACTCAGCTCCCCCAGGACCCGGACGTCATCGTCGTGCCCGTGGGCGGCGGCGGGCTGCTCGCCGGCGTCGTCGCCTACGCCTCCGTGCACATGCCCAGCACCACGGTGGTGGGGGTCGAACCCGAGGGTGCTGCCTCGATGATGGCGGCGATGGCCGCGGGCCGCCCGGTCACTCTCAGCAACATCGATTCCTTCGCGGACGGCGCGGCGGTGCGCCGGGCCGGCGACTTCACCTACGAACTGCTGTCCCAGCACGACGTCCCGCTCTTCACGGTGCCGGAGGGCCGGACGGCGACGGAGATGCTCGACCTCTATCAGGTCGAAGGCATCATCGCGGAGCCCGCGGGCGCGCTGGCGTCCGCCGCCGTGGGCCCGTCCGGGTCCGGGGCGCCGGTCACGGTCGCCCCCGATTCGACGGTGGTGTGCATCATCAGCGGCGGCAACAACGACATCAGCCGCTATCCGGAGGTCCTCGAGCGGTCGCTCGTCCACGAGGGGATCAAGCACTACTTCATCGTGGACTTCCCGCAGGAGCCCGGCGCTCTGCGCCGCTTCCTCAACGACGTGCTGGGCCCCGACGACGACATCGCGATGTTCGAGTATGTGAAGCGGTCCGACCGAGAGACGGGCCCCGCGTTCGTCGGCATCACCCTGGGCAGCCCGTCGGATCTGAGTGGCCTGCTCGAGCGGATGGACGAGTCGCCGCTCCAGATCGAGCGGGTCAGTCAGGACTCGCCGCTCTTCCGCATGTTCGTGTGACCGGGCTGCCCGTGTGAGCCGCATGTTCGTGTGACCGGACTGCCCGTGCGGGCGGACCGTGGCGGTGACCGGGTCGTAGAGTGGTGGCATGCGTGCAATCACTCTCACCGAACACGGCGGTCCCGACGTCCTCGCGGTCTCCGATATCCCCGCACCCACTGCACGGCCCGGCAGCGTCGTCGTCGCCGTCCACACTGCGGGCCTCAACCGTGCGGACCTGCTCCAGCGCCAGGGCCACTACAACCCGCCCGCCGGCGCGAACACCGCGCACGAGGTCCCGGGCCTCGAGGTCTCCGGCACGATCGCCGCTGTGGGCGAGGACGTGTCCGGCTGGGCGGTCGGTGACAGAGTCGCCGCCCTGCTCACGGAAGGCGGCTACGCGGAGCAGGTCGAGGTCCCGGCCGGTCAGCTGTTCGCTGTTCCGGACGGTTTCCCCCTCGCCGAGGCCGCAGCCCTTCCCGAAGTGCTGTGCACCGTCCACTCGAACGTCTTCACGGCCGCGGGTCTCAAGCCCGGAGAATGGCTGCTGGTCCACGGCGGAGGGTCCGGCATCGGAACGGCCGCGATCCAGATGGCGAAGGCCCACGGCGCGAAGGTCGCGGTGACGGTCGGCAGCGACCGCAAGGGCGATTTCTGCCGCGACCTGGGTGCAGACGCGGTCATCAACTACAAGGAGGAGGACTTCGTCGAGCGGATCCGGGAGATCACCGGTGTCGACGGTGAACCGGGCGATGGCGCGGACGTCATCCTCGACGTCGTGGGCGCCAAGTACCTGGATCGGAACCTCAAGGCGCTCGCGCTCGACGGCCGTCTCACGATCATCGGACTGCAGGGCGGTGTGAAGGCGGAGGCGAACCTGGGGCTCATGCTCCCCCGCCGCCTCACCGTCATGGCGACGACGCTGCGTGCGCGTCCGGCGGATCAGAAGGCGCAGATCGTCGAGGACGTCGCGGAGTTCTGGCGACTGGCGATGACGGGTGACATCAAGGCGATCGTCGATTCAGTCTTCCCGCTGGAGGACACCGGGGAGGCCCACGCGCGCATGGAGGCGGGCGACAACATCGGCAAGATCCTCCTGTCGGTCGCCGCGGACGACTGAGCCGGGCCCGGCTGAACCAGGGCCCCACCTGAACCAGGGCCCAGCTGAACCGGGATCCGCGACCGAGCCGGCACCCACAGGTGAGCAGGAGGAGCATGGGACTGCTGTCCGTCTTCCGACGCGACCGCCGCAGTGACGAGGAGCGGCGGTTCGGCACGGGGCTGTGGCGTCAGCACCGCGACCGGTTCTCGCGCGCGGTCGACCGGTTCTACGAGACGACGAGCACGCTGCACCGGGATTTCGGGGACACGGACTCTGCACCGCAGATCGACCTGCTCGCACAGCTCACGCTCACGCTCAACGACCTGGATGAGCGCGTCGCGTGGCTGTCGGAGACGGCGCAGCACGAGGTTCCGCTCGACGACCTCGTGTTCCCCGCCGAGGGCCGCATCCGCCTGGGAGATGTGCCCGAGCACCTGTCCCGGGCATCGGCGCTCGTCGCGCAAGCCGCCCAGTCCGCTGCGATGCTGCGGGCCGGACTGGTCGTGCCGACCGGCACTCCACAGCCCGTGGCGGCCCGGTACGCGGAATCGGCTCGCACGTACGTGGTCCAGGCCGACCGTCTCATCGCCGAGGCCGAGGCCGCACTTCCTCCCGACCTCCGCCCCCGGCCCGAGAGGCCTGAACCGGGCGCTGGTTCTCGGGGCTGAGGCCGGGGGTGCTCAGGACTGCAGGAGAGGGGATTCGAGTCCCAGCTTCTCCACGAGAGCGGTCGCGAGCCCGTCCTCCTCGACCGTGCCGGTCACGACACTCGCGTGGGACTTCAGTTCGTCGCCCGCCTGCCCCATGACGATGCCGTATTCGACCCACTCCATCATCTCGAGGTCGTTGCTGCCGTCACCTGCGCCGATGGTGTTCTCCCGCGCGACGCCCAGCAGTTCGCTCACGATCTCCAGACCGTGCGCCTTCGACACCCCTTCGGGTGCGATGTCCAGCCAGTTGCTCCACCCGACGGAGTACGCCACCCCGTGAAGACCCACACGCTCCACGGCGTCTCGGAACTCTTCGGACGTGCCATTGGGCTCTCGCAGGACGATGCGCGTGGCGCGGTGCTGCTTGAGCTCATCGAACGGGACGATCGTGAAGCCCTCCATGTCCGCGATTTCGCCCGTGGGGAATTCGGCGGACGCGTAGCGATCGAGGTTCTCGTCCTCCACCATGTAGAGCGCGGTCGGCATGACGTCGGCCATGCGGTCCAGTGCCGGTGCCGGGTCGAAGGTCTCGACCTGATGCACCTCCCAGCCCTTGGGGCTGTCAGGGTCGAGCCGCACGACGACCGCGCCGTTCGACGCGACGACATAGCCTTCGGTGAGCCCCAGGCGGTTCGCCGTCTCCAGCGCACCCCCGACGGATCGACCGGTGGCGACGACCAGATGGTGTCCGGCCTCCACCGCCGCGCCGAGTGTCTGGCGCACCACGTCGGTCAGCCGGTTGTCGTAGTCGACGATCGTGCCGTCGACGTCGAGCGCCAAGAGCTGCGGATGGGTGACGGTCGTGCTCACCGGTGATCTTCTCCTGTCATCGGGGGCGCGCTGCCACCGTGTCGTGGCGCGCGTGTCTTATGAGTGGATCGGCCCGTTCGGGCCGTAGGCGGTCATCCCGCCCAGGTACGGGCGGAGCGCTTCGGGGATGTGGACGGATCCGTCGGCCTGCTGGTGGTTCTCCATCAGCGCGACGAGCCACCGCGTGTTGGCGACCGTGCCGTTGAGGGTTGCGACGGGGCGCGTGCCCGCGTCCGTCCGTTCGCGCACCTTGAGGCGGCGGGCCTGGAACGTCGTGCAGTTCGAGGTCGACGTGAGTTCCCGGTACGTGTCCTGTGTGGGCACCCACGCCTCCGTGTCGAACTTCCGTGCGGCGGAGTCGCCCAGGTCGCCTGCGGCGATGTCGACGATGCGGTAGGCGAGTTCGCACTTAGCGAGCATCTCCTCCTCCACCGCCAGCATGCGTGCGTGCTCCGCTTCCGCGTCCTCGACGCGGACGTAGGAGAACATCTCGACCTTCTGGAACTGGTGGACTCGGAGGATCCCGCGGGTGTCCTTGCCGTAGCTGCCCGCTTCGCGCCGGTAGCAGGGCGACCACCCCGCGTACCGCAGCGGCCCGTCGGACAGATCGATGATCTCGTCCATGTGGTAGCCGGCCAGCGGCACCTCGGACGTGCCGACGAGGTAGAGGTCGTCCGCTTCGAGCCGGTAGACCTCGTCCGCGTGCTCCCCGAGGAAGCCGGTCCCCGCCATGACTTCCGGCTTCACGAGCGTCGGGGTGATGGTGGGGACGAACCCGTGGGCTTCGACGGTGTCGAGAGCCATATTCAGCAGAGCGAGTTCGAGGCGGGCGCCGAAGCCCGTGAGGTAGTAGAAGCGCGCGCCGGAGACCTTCGCACCCCGCTGGGTGTCGATCGCCTTGAGCGCTTCCCCGATCTCCACGTGGTCCTTGGGCGTGAAGCCCTCCGACGCGAAGTCCCGGGGAGTCCCTTCCCTGCGCAGCTCGACCGAGTCCTCTTCGCCGCCTGCGGGCACACCATCGAGGATGAGGTTGGGCAGGCGTCGCAGCAGGGCGTCGAAGTCGAAGTCCGCGTCATCCGCATCTGCCTGGAGCGCCTTGACCTTCGCCGCGAGCTCCTGACCCTGGGCGACGAGTGCGGTCTTCTCGTCCCCTGAGGCCTTCGCGACCCGCTTGCCGAACCCCTTCTGCTCCGCGCGGGCCGCTTCGAAGGCGGTGAGTGCGGCACGGCGCGCGGAATCCGCGGCCAGGACGTCGTCGACCAGGGACTCGTCCGCCCCACGGGCACGTTGCGAGGCCTTGAAGACGTCCGGTTCGTCGCGCAGTCGCTGAAGGTCGATCATGACCGCAAGCCTATCCGACGGCACAGTCGCGGCGCGCGCCCAGCCACGTCACGGCCCGGGACCGGCAACCCGGCCCAGCTGAGGACTCGCCGCGAAGCACTCCGCCCCGAGGCCTTCCCGGAAAGTGCCGCTGTACCGTACAGGCATGACGCTCGAGATCCACGTGGCACTCCTGGTGGTGCTGGCCGCCATCATCCTCATCTCGGGCCTGCTCATCGGCCGCGCACTCGTCCTGCGAGCCCACAGATCCGGCGACGGGGGCGCGGGCGGGACGACCGCCTCGGGAGCGGGGCCGGACAGCACAGGGCCGGACGGGGCGGGGTCCGGCCCCGGACAGCGGACCTCGTCCGGTGAGGACGGGGAACCGCCCCGCAGAGATCGAGCCGCACTCGTCGTGAACCCGACGAAGGCGGGCGCCGACGACGCGCGGCGCCTGCTGCTGAGGCTCAGCAGGGAGAAGGGCTGGGAGGACCCGCTCGTCCTGGAGACCACCGTTGCCGACCCCGGGGAGGGCCAGGCGCGGGAGGCCGTCGACCAGGGAGCGACCGTCGTCATCGCTGCAGGCGGGGACGGCACTGTCCGCGCGGTGGGCGGCGCGCTCGTCGGCACCTCCGTCGCACTGGGGATCCTGCCGCTGGGGACGGGGAACCTGCTGGCGCGGAACCTCGACGTCGTCCTCGACCGGCCCGAATGGGCACTGCGGACCGCGCTGTCCGGCCAGTCGGCACTCATCGACACGGGCTCCCTCCGCGTGGATCCGGATGGGCCCGCGAGGACATTCCTCGTCATGGCAGGGATCGGCTTCGACGCCGAGGTCATGGGCACCGTGAACGAGGACCTCAAGGACCGTGTGGGCTGGCTCGCGTATGCGGAGGCAGGATCGCGCAAGCTCCTGGGCCACCGGGTCGACGTCACGGTCACGACCGACGACGGTGAGGAGCGGCAGGCGAAGATCCGCTCCATCGTCGCCGGCAACTGCGGGCGCCTGCAGGGGGGCGTCTGGCTGTTCCCCGACGCGGAGATCGACGACGGACTCCTCGACCTGCTCATCGTGAGCCCCCGCAACCTCGCCGAATGGGTGGGGGTGCTGACATCGATCATCGGCAAGCGGGTGCGCCGCGGTCTCCACACCGCGACCCTGCAGGGCGAGACCTTCACCATCCGGGCGTCCGAAGGGGTCGAGGTCCAAGTCGACGGCGACGCCTACGGCACGACGGACTTCCTCGAGCTGGCGGTCGAGCCCGCCTCGCTGTACGTCATGAGGCCCACCCCGGACATCAAGAGGCGGATCCGCCGCGAGGCGTTCGGACTGAGCACAGCGGGCGGCCCCTACCTCACGATCTGAGGGACCTCACGGCCGGGGAGGCATTCGGCTGGCCTACCGGCAAGTAGGTGGTTTCTCGGCGTCGTTGCTGGTGAGAACCGCTATCGGCATCGTGGAAACCATTGTGAACAGAAGTGAACACAAGTTTCGATCCTCGAAGGACCGCCTTATCGTCAGGACTTGTCACCAAGCATTCCCGGACGATCTCGCCCGGAAGCGGAACACCCGAAAGGCCCCCCTGTGAAGAAGTTCCTCCTCGCACCTGCTGTCGCCGTCGCACTCTCCGGCTTCGTCGCCGTTCCGGCTCTCGCCGCGACCACCGTCGGAGACTTCACGTCGTCGACCGCCTCGTCGCTCCAGTCGTCGAGCACGAGCGGCCAGCCCGCACCGGTCCCGACCTCGGACCCCAACATCCTGGTGTCGCCGGAGGTCACGCCGGAAGACCTCGCTGACTCGAACGTCGGCGTGACGGTCCTCATCTCCAACGCGGAGCCCGGCACGGTTGCCTCCGAGGGCACCTCGGGCATGGAAGACACCATCGATGGCTCCGGCACGGCCTCCTGGACCATCTACTCCACGAGCACGATGGCAGCAGGCGTCGACGTGCCGGTCCAGGTCACCTACACCCCGGCCGGTGGTGAGGAGACGGTCGTCGACGCAGCCTTCTCGATCGTCGAGGCCTATGCGGCCGATGAGGGCGACGACACGGAGCCGACGCCGACCGAGGACCCGGAGCCGACCGCGACCCCCGACCCGACGGAGACCCCCGACCCCACACCGAGCGACGGGGACGAGGACGAGGCAGCTGTCGAGTACGCGCTGTCCGTCGATCCGAAGGAGATCACCCCGGCGGACTTCGTCGACCAGGACAAGGGCGTTCTGCTCACTGTCGACGGCCTGGAGGCCGACGAGACCGTCGAGTTCGCGGTGAGCCCGGAGGGCAGCAACGTCTCGCCGCTCACGGAGAACGTCGACGCGGATGAGGACGGCGTGGCATCGTGGACCGTGCACGGCACGGACGCCTCCGACCCGTCCGCCTACCTGGGCTCCTACGACGTCACCGTGACGAACGAAGCGGGCGAAGACCTCTCGGATTCGTTCCTCGTCACCAACACGCCGGGCGAGGACGGCAACGCCGGTGGCGATGACGACAAGAAGAACGAGGATGACAAGGGCGACAACGGCGACGGCGGTTCCGACCTGCCCCGCACGGGCGCCGAACTGGGTGGACTCGCCGCTGGCGCCGCCCTCCTGACCGTGGGTGCAGCAACCGTCCTGCTCACCCGCCGCCGCGCAGCGAAGGCCTGACCCCCGGGCACAGCAGCGCGCACCCGCCGGCAGTGACGTCGGCAGCCGGGGCCCCTACACGTTCATTGTGTGGGGGCCTCGGTCTTTCCCCGGCCGCGGGTCGCTCCGACCTCCCCGTTCGCCCCTCGGCCGCGTACCTTCCCCGGCCCCGGTCCTCCTCGGCCGCGTACCCTCCCCGGATCGGCCCTCCCCGGACCGGTCCTCCCGTGCCCCGGTCCTCCCCGGGGCCGGACCTGTTTCGTCTGATCTTCGGACAGTGTGGGCCGGTGTCCGCGGGATTGCATAGGCTGGGTGCATGACCTTCGATGCGGAGTCCCTCACGACAGCTCTCGACCTGCGCACGCTGGGCGAGCGGTTCTACCTCAAGACCCTCGACCAGATCTCACCCAAGGGGATGGTCGACCCGTCCCTGCTGCCCGGGTGGAGCCGGATCCACGTCGCGATGCACGTCGTCCACAACGCGGAGGGCTTCATGCGGCTCCTCGAATGGGCCCGCACCGGCGTGGAGAACCCCATGTACCCGTCGCGGGAGGCGCGGGACAGGGAGATCGAGGAATCAGTCGCCCACACGGGTGGCGAGGACGCGATCGCGATCGCACACGAAGTCGTCGAGGAGCTCGACGAAGCGTTCGCCGCGATGAGCGAATCCGACTGGTCCAACCGGGTCGTCTCGGGCCGTGGTGACGACATCGTCGCCGCAGAGATCCCGTGGCTGCGGACCCGCGAAGTGTTCATCCACGCGCTCGACCTGGGGATCGGTGCGACCGCACTCGACTTCCCCGCTTCGATCGTCGACCGCCTGTTCGACGACATCGCCCCCATCTGGGAGAAGAAGGGCGTCACGACCCACTACGAGCTGGAGTTCCTCGACCGGGACGAGCACCGGACCATCCGCACCGGCGCGGCGAAAGACGACGGGGACAGCACTGAACCCGTCATCGTGGCAGGTGAAGCCGCAGAGGTCCTCTCCTATCTCATGGGGCGCGGCTGGCCCCGCTCCACCGCCGACGATCGCCGTAAGGGGATCCGCGGCGGCACCGCCCAGGACCTGCCGGCCCCGCCCGCCTGGCTCTGAGGCTCTCGCCCCTACGCCCAGCGGGCGCCGGGGCTCTTCCTCCCCCGACCCTCCGGCCGGTAGACGACCAGAGCGGACCCGGGCGCGCGGCGGCGCGGACGCTCACCGCGAAGGATCGAGAACACGTCGCCGCTGGTCCCGGCAGCGAACACGCGCGAACCGGTTCCCGCGGCCTCCTCCATCCGCTCGACCTGCTGCTCGAGGTCGCGAGCCCGCGCCCGCGTCCGCGCCAACTGGTCCTGGAGATCGAGGATCTTGCGGATGCCCGCGAGGTTGATCCCCTCGTCCTGGCTCAGCTGCTGGATGAGCTGGAGGCGGGCGATGTCCTCGGCCGAGTACCGTCGCCCCCGTCCCGCTGTCCGCTCAGGGGTGACGAGCCCCAACCGGTCGTACTGACGAAGCGTCTGCGGGTGCATGCCCGCGAGCTCCGCCGCGACGGAGATGACGTAGACCGCTGCACTGGCTGGGATGCGCATCATCCATCACGCCTTCCTGGCCCTGTCCACGAGCCCGTCGCGCGGATCGATGCCCGCCGTCGCGTCCTGGTACGCGGCCACCGCGTCCCGGGCGTCCTGCGGCAGATCCTTCGGCACGGAGATCTCCACGGTGACGAGCAGGTCGCCCGTCGCCTTCTTCCCCGCCACACCCTTGCCTCTCACCCGCAGCACACGGCCGGACGGGGTGCCCGCGGGGATCTTCACACGCACGGGCTGGCCGTCCAGCGTGGGGACGGAGACCTCCGCCCCCAGTGCGGCCTCGGCGAAGCTCACCGGCAGCTCCATCCGCAGGTTGTCGGCGTCGCGGGTGAAGACAGGGTGCGGCTTCACGTTCACCGTGAGGATGAGGTCACCGGCCTCCCCGCCGTTCGGGCTGGGCTTGCCCTTCCCCTTGAGCCGCACCTTCTGCCCGTCCTTCACACCCACGGGCGTGCGGACGGTGAGCGGCTTGCCGCCGGGCATCGTGAGCTTGACCGACGCACCCTTGACCGCTTCGGTGAAGGACAGCGACGTGGATGCCTTGTAGTCCCCGCCCTTCGTCGGCCCGGTCGAGAACCCGCCCCCGTACGGTGACCCGCCGTAGGGCGAGCCTCCGCCGAACCCGCCCAGCAGGTCGGCGAGGTCCGGCGGCACGTCCGCGCCGCCGGTCCGATAGCGGGCGCCGCTGCCGCCGGCAGGACCACCGCCCGTGTTGAAGAGGCCGGAGAAGATGTCCTCGAATCCTCCGCCACCACCGCCTCGTCCGCCGGACCCCGCGGTGAAGCGAGCACCACGGCCCATCTGGCGGACCTGGTCGTACTGCTCCCGCGTCTCCTTGTCGGCCAGCACCTGGTGGGCCTGCCCGACCTCCTTGAACTTCGCTTCGGCCTTCGCATCACCCGGATTCTGGTCCGGGTGGTACTTCCGCGCGAGCTTCCGATACGCCTTCTTGATCTCAGCGTCCGTGGCGTCCGCGGAGACGCCGAGGGTCTTGTAGAAATCCTTCTCGAACCAGTCGTTCTGGGGTCCGGTATTCACCTGGCACCTCCCTTCCTCTGCTGGGCGGCCACCGCACCCGACCCCGCAGTCGCGGAGTCGGGACGGTCACCGTCCGAATGGACCGCCCGGACCCGTGGGCCACAGTTCCCTGTGCCACGGGCCCGGGCGGAGGGCCGAATCAGTCGGCCGGCTGCTGGACGCCCACGCGGGCCGCACGGATGATGCGCTCACCGTAGCGGTACCCGGGCTGCATGACCATGAAGACGGTCGGGCCGTCGACCTCGTCGTTCGGCTGCTGCATGAGGGCTTCGTGGTAGGCGGGGTCGAACTCCTCGCCCACTTCGCCGTACTGGACGACGCCTGCCTTCGCGAGCACGTCGAACAGCTTGGTCACGTGGACCTCGAAGGGTCCGGTGACATCGCCGTTCTCCTTGGCGAGACGCGCTTCGTCGAGCACGGGGATGAGGGCTTCGGCCAACGACACGACGCCGTTCTCCTTCGCCCGGTCCTGCTCCCGTGTCGCCCGCATGCGGTAGGCCGCGTACTCCGCGTTGATGCGCTGGAGGTCCGCCAGCCGTTCCGCTGCGAGCTGCGCGTCCGCGGAGAGGGGTTCGTCCGCGGCCGCGTCGGCACCGTCCAGCGAGGACGCGTCGTCGGGGATCTCGACCCCCAGGTCCGCCGCGTCGGCTCCCGCGGCCTGCGCCGCGGCGTCCGACGGTCCCGCGTCACCGGGCTGGGCCGTGCCGTCCGCCGGGACTGCGCCGCCCGCGGCCCCCGCTCCCGAGGTGTGGGCCGGTCCCCCGGCCTGCTCACCCGAGCCGGCCGGGGCCTCGGCGGCGGTGTCCGAGCTCGCATCCGCCTGCGCATCGGGCCTCAGCTCGCCCGTCTCCGGGTCGACCCGGCGCTTGTCGGTGAACGAGAAGCCCGGTTCGGTGCGCCCGTCCTGGGGATCCTCGTTCGCCGTCACTTGTTCTCCTCGTCCTCGTCCACGACCTCCGCGTCGATGACCTCGTCCTCAGCGGCGTCCGCCGAGGCCTCGGCATCGTCCGCACCGGCCGCAGCCTCATCGGTCTGCTGCGAGTAGATCGCCTCGCCGATCTTCTGCTGGTTCTCGACCAGGCGGTCGTACGCGGTCTTCACCGCGTCCTCGTCCTCGCCCTTCAGCGCTTCCTTCAGCGCGTCGACGTCGGAGGTGATCTCCGTCTTCACGTCCTCCGGCAGCTTGTCCTCGTTCTCCGAGACCAGCTTCTCCGTCTGGTACGCGAGCGTCTCCGCGTTGTTGCGGACGTCCTGCGCCTCGCGGCGCTTCTTGTCCTCCTCCGCATGCTCCTCGGCCTCGCGGACCATGCGCTCGATGTCGTCCTTCTCCATCGCGGAACCACCCGTGATGGTCATCGACTGCTCCTTGTTCGTGCCCTTGTCCTTCGCGGACACGTGCACGATGCCGTTCGCATCGATATCGAAGGAGACCTCGATCTGGGGGACGCCGCGCGGAGCCGGCGCGATGCCGGTCAGCTCGAACGTGCCCAGCGCCTTGTTGTCGCGCGTGAACTCGCGCTCACCCTGGAAGACCTGGATCGACACGGACGGCTGGTTGTCCTCCGCCGTCGTGAACGTCTCGCTGCGCTTCGTCGGGATCGGCGTGTTGCGCTCGATGAGCTTCGTCATGACGCCGCCCTTGGTCTCCAGACCCAGCGACAGCGGGGTGACGTCGATGAGGAGGACGTCCTTGCGCTCGCCCTTCAGCACACCGGCCTGCACGGCCGCACCGACCGACACGACCTCGTCCGGGTTGACGCCCTTGTTCGGCTCACGGCTCGCGAGCTTCTCGACGACCTCGCTCACCGCGGGCATACGGGTCGAGCCGCCCACGAGGACCACGTGGTCGATCTCCGAGACGGAGACTCCCGCGTCCTTGATGACCTGCTCGAACGGCTTCTTGGTGCGGTCGAGGAGGTCCGAGGTGAGGTCCTCGAACTTCGCACGGGTGAGCGTCTCGTCCAGGTGGATCGGCCCGTCCTGGCTCATCGACAGGTACTGCAGGGAGATGTTCGTGCTGGACGCCGACGACAGCTCCTTCTTCGCCTGCTCAGCGGCTTCCTTGAGGCGCTGCAGGGCGGTGGTGTCGTTGGAGAGGTCGACGCCGTCCTTGTCCTTGACGGTCTTGATGAGGTGGTCGACGATCCGCTGGTCCCAGTCGTCGCCGCCCAGCTTGTTGTCGCCGGACGTCGAGCGGACCTGGATCGTGGAGAAGTCGTCCTCGTCCTTGCCGACCTCCAGGAGGGACACGTCGAACGTGCCGCCGCCCAGGTCGAACACGAGGATGAGCTCGTCCTCCTTGCCGCGCTCCAGGCCGTAGGCCAGCGCTGCGGCGGTGGGCTCGTTGATGATGCGCAGGACGTTGAGGCCGGCAATCTCACCGGCGTCCTTCGTCGCCTGGCGCTCCGCGTCGTTGTAGTACGCGGGGACGGTGATGACGGCGTCGGTGACTTCCTCGTTGAGGTAGTCCTCCGCGTCGTGCTTGAGCTTCTGGAGGATGCGCGCGGAGACTTCCGGTGCGGTCATCGTCTTGCCGCCCAGCTCCGTCGTCCAGTCCGTGCCCATGTGGCGCTTGACCGACGCGACGGTGTTCTTCACGTTCGTGACGGCCTGGCGCTTGGCGATGTCGCCGATCAGCGAGTCGCCGTTCTTGTTGACCGCGACGACCGACGGCGTGGTGCGTGCACCCTCCGCGTTCGCGATGACCTTGGGCTCGCCGCCCTCGAGGACTGCGACGACCGAGTTGGTGGTTCCGAGGTCGATGCCGACTGCTCGTGCCATGGTTTCACTCTCCTATTGATGAAGACTCTTTGAGCCGGGTCGGCTCAGGTTCTGCCGCAAGTCTTGCGAGGGGTCCGGGTCCATGTCAAACCGAACCTCACCAAACTTGCGTTCAGTAGACTCAACTCTTGTCAGTGGAGAGTTATTCCCCTGCGGAGAGGATTCGTCGTGAGGCTGCTCACGGGCGGGAGATGCCTCGGGGATGGGTGCGCCGCGTCTATGCGGCCATGTCGGTCATCATGGAGGCCCCCGCACGCCAGAAGGTCGTCGTCACCCACGGCGGCACTGCGACATTCGTCATCGCCCAGTGGATCGGCATGCCCGTCGATACGCTGGACTACCTGAGCTCCCCCCCTCACCGCGGGCAGCATCACGCACCTCCGAGAAGACGACTACTTCCACAACCGGGCGGTCGCCTCCCTCGGCCAGACCGGTCACCTCTGCGACTGAGGGCCTGGATGAGAGCCTGGACCGGATCCCGCGCGCACGCGACACTCCGACCCCGGCGGGGACTCCGACCCCGGCGGGGGCACCGAGCCCGGCACCCCCGCAGCCTCACGCATCCCTGACGGTCCGACCGGCACATCCCGGCCCGCGAGCAGCCCGCACCGGGATCTCACCGCCGTCGGCGCTGCCCGCGTCTGCATGCTTGACGGGCGGCCTGCTCCTGGCGACCGCGGCGGTGCTCGGAATCCGCCACGCCGTCGGCTGACACCCGCGCGCGGTGCGGCGATCGGTCAGCCTGCTGCCCCTGCTGCCCGGCGGAGCGCATCCTGCGCTATCCCTGCGTCGTGCCCCGCTTCGCCTTCCTGGATGCGGATGAGGTTCCCCGCCGGGTCGCGGACAGCCGCGTCACGCAGACCGCAGTCCTGCTCGATGAGCCCCTGCACCACCTCTCCCCCGGCAGCGACGATCGCCGCGAACGTGGCGTCGAGGTCCGGGGTCGCGAGGTCCGGGGTCGCGAGGTCCGCGCCGAAGTGCGCGCCCTTCGCGATGATGCGCAGCAGCACCGCGGCCCGCTCGATCCGGCAGGTCATGAGGTACGAGTACGGGGACTCCCCGTAGGCGCGCTTGAACTGACGGCTGAAGTGGGCGGGTGACAGGTGGACGGATAGCGCGAGCGATTCCAAGTCCCGCGGGCTGGCGCACACCCGGGCCATCCGGTCGCGGGCACGCCGCGGCAGCGCGAGGGTCTCCAGGTCCGGCCCGGCCCGGCCCGACCACCATGGGACGATCATCCCGACCGCGGGCCGCCCCCTTGATTCCGACAACCCTGGTGTGGTTGATTACAAACACCGCGCACCGCGCGCGGCCGCACGACCACCGCTGCTCGTGCGCCCCGGTTCCTCCGTCGAAGGAGACCGTCCTGCTCGATCACCGCCTCACCGTCCTGCGCACGTTCGCCGCGCGGGAGACCATCTCCGCCACCGCCGAGGCCCTCGGCTACTCCCCTTCCGCGGTCTCCGCCCAGCTGCGCGAGTACCAGCGCGCCCTGGGTGTGCGCCTCATCGTGCGGGACGGTCGGGGCCTCCGGCTCACGGCCGCCGGTGCGGCGCTCGTCGAACGCACGGACGACCTCGTGACCCTCTGGGAGGAGACGCACGCGGCGGTCCGGGACGCGGACCAGCACCTCACGCCCGCGCTCGTTCGCCTGGGAGGGTTCTCCACCGCGACCAGCTCGCTGCTGTCCCCCGTCGCCGCCCACCTCAAAGCGGTCCACCCCGGCCTCGACGTCCACATCGTCGAGGCCGACCCGGCGCGGTGCGTGGACCTCCTCACCGCGGATCGGCTCGACATCGCCGTCATCGTCGCGATGCAGATGACGCAGGAGCTCAACGAGCGCCGGGTCGAGCAGATCCCCTTGCTCGACGACCCGCTGGACGTCCTCGTCCCGGCGGATCACCCGCTGGCCTCACGCAGCTCGGTGGGGCTGGAGGAGCTGGGCGGGGACCCGTGGATCACCGACCGTCCCGGCACCCCGTACCGGGCGCTGTTCGTCACCGCGTTCGCCGCTGCAGGTGTCACCCCGCGGGTCGCGCACCAGGTGTCGGACTGGGGATCGCAGGAGTCGCTCGTGGGCGACGGGCTGGGGGTCGCGTTCATCCCACGCCTCATGCGGTTGAGCGGGAACACCCGCGCCGTGCGGATCCCGCTGCACGGCCCGTCCGCTCCCAGCCGCCGCGTCCTCGCCGTCCTCCGTCGCGGCGCGAGCACCCACAGCGTCTTCTCCGAAGCGCTCGAGGCGCTCCGCACCACCGCCGAGGCCACCCGCACCCCCAGCTGACCCCACCTCCCAGCAGGTCAGGGAATCCGACCCACCGCACGGCCGACCAGCCGGTCAGAGGACCGCGCGGACCGCCGTGTCGAAGTGGCGGACGTGTTCGTGGGCGAGCTCTTCCGCGACGCCCTCGTCGCCGGACAGGATCGCCTCCATGAGGGGGATGTGCTCCCGGATGTGATCGCGCATGACCGGCAGCCGGTCGATGAGCAGGCACCAGAGGCGGGTGACGAGTCCGTCCAGCCGCACGAGTGTCTCCTCGAGATAGGGGCTCGACGCCGCACGGTCGATGATCCTGTGGACGTCGAGGTCCAGTTCCATGAGGTCGCGCCGGGACTCCTCCCCCGTGATCGCACGCACCTGCACGAGCACGGCGCGGAGGTCCTCAGCGGCGTCGCCCCCGCGCACCGCCGCGGCACGACGGGCGGCGAGCGGGACGAGGGCGCCTCGGATATCGGAGATCTCCGCGAGGTCGGTGAGGTCCACGGCTGTGGCGAACGTCCCGCGCCGCGGGTACGTGACGACCAGGTGGTCC
The DNA here is from genome assembly GCF_016107685.1 of Brevibacterium yomogidense. GTDB lineage: Bacteria > Actinomycetota > Actinomycetes > Actinomycetales > Brevibacteriaceae > Brevibacterium > Brevibacterium yomogidense. The sequence continues at coordinate 976,180 of NZ_JABASY010000001.1, read as the reverse complement.
GCTTCGAGCCTCTTGAGGGCCTCCCGCAGCGGGGTGCGCCCCACCCCGGTCTCCTCCGACAGGATCGTCTCCGACAGGGGTTCGCCCGGAGCGATCTCGAGGAGGACGAGCCGGTCACGCAGGATCCGGTAGGCGCGATCGGCGAGGGTCTCGTCAGCGGGGGCGCGAACGGCGGTCGCCGCCTGCGCGACTGTCGCACCCGCAGTCGTCGCCTCGGGCACCGTCGAGTCCGCCCCGGTCGCACCCGCTGCGACCGGCTCCTCCATCGTCGTCCGCGCCGCGGATGTCGCTTCCGACATGTCAGCACGTCCCCTCTTGCGTTGCTCGGATCACTCGACCTACTATAGACCCACAACTGATATATCAGTTGCCCATCAAGAGGGGCGCACGCCCCGATCGGCGCGAAGGAGCGCACACGTGGCCGAATCGCTTCCCGAGCATCCCGAATTCCTCTGGCGGAACCCCGACCCGAAGCCCTCGTACGACGCTGTCATCGTCGGCGGTGGCGGTCACGGACTCGCCGCGGCCTACTACCTGGCCCGGAACCACGGGATGACGAACATCGCGATCCTGGAGCGCGGCTGGCTCGCCGGCGGCAACATGGCGCGCAACACGACGATCATCCGGTCGAACTACCTGTGGGACGAGTCGGCCGCGATCTACGAGCACTCGATCCGCCTGTGGGAGCAGCTGCCCGAAGAGCTCGACTACGACTTCCTCTTCTCGCAGCGCGGCGTCCTCAACCTCGCGCACACCCTCCAGGACGTCCGCGAGTCCCGTCGCCGTGCACACGCGAACCAGCTCAACGGTGTGGACGCGGAGTTCCTCTCGCCCGACGAGGCGAAGGAGGTGTGCCCCATCCTCAACATCTCCGACGACATCCGCTACCCGGTCCTGGGGGCCACGTACCAGGCTCGCGCGGGCATCGCGAAGCACGATCACGTCGCGTGGGCGTTCGCGCGGGCCTGCGACGCGATGGGCGTCGACATCATCCAGAACTGCGAGGTCACCGGCTTCGTCAAGGACGGCAACCGGGTGGTGGGGGTCGAGACGAACCGCGGCCGGATCGCCGCCGGCAAGGTCGGCCTCGCCGCTGCGGGGCATTCGAGTGTCCTCGCGGACCTCGCCGGTTTCCGGCTCCCCATCCGGTCGCGCCCGCTGCAGGCGCTGGTGTCGGAGCTGTTCGAGCCCGTGCATCCGACGGTGGTCATGTCGAACCACGTCCACGTGTACGTGTCGCAGGCGCACAAGGGCGAACTGGTGATGGGCGCCGGCGCCGACGCCTACAACGGGTACGGCCAGCGCGGAGGCTTCCACGTCATCGAGGATCAGATGGCCGCAGCGGTGGAGCTGTTCCCGATCTTCTCCCGCGCCCACCTGCTGCGCACGTGGGGAGGCGTCGTCGACACCACCGATGACGCCTCGCCCGTCGTCTCCCCCACACCCATCGATGAGCTGTACGTGAACTGCGGCTGGGGCACGGGTGGGTTCAAGGGGACTCCCGGGGCCGGTTTCACCTTCGCGCACACGATCGCGACCGGTTCGCCGCATCCCCTCAACGAGCCGTTCCTCCTCGACCGGTTCGAGACCGGTCACCTCATCGACGAGCACGGTGCAGCCGGTGTCGCGCACTGACCGCCCGACGCCCCTCGTGGTCACGCTGTCGCACCGCACCTCCCCCACACGAAAGGCCTGATCGGTCATGCTCCTCATCGACTGCCCGCACTGCGGGCCCCGTGACGAGGTCGAGTTCCACTACGGGGGCCAGGCGCACGTCGCCTACCCGGAGGACCCGTACGCTCTCACCGACGCGCAGTGGGCGGAGTTCCTCTTCTACCGCGACAACCCGCGCGGACCGTTCGCGGAGCGCTGGCAGCACGGGGTGGGCTGCCGCAAGTGGTTCAACGCGATCCGCGACACCGCGAGCTACGAGTTCCTGGCGGTCTACCCGATGGGCGCCCAGCCCCCGCACGAGTATGCCCACCTGGTGAGCGGCTCGCCCGCGGTGGCGCCTGCCGGCCCCGCCTCACCCGGGGCTTCCCCTTCCGGCCCTGCCTCACCTGGGGCCTCCCCTTCCGGCCCCGCCTCACCCGGCGCCTCCCCTACCGGCCCCACACCTTCCTCCCCGTCCGCCTCTTCCACTGAATCCGGGAGTGATTCCGCATGACGTCGTACCGCCTGGGGCCCGACCGCTCGCCCGGACACGGAATCGATCGGCACACGCACCTCTCCGTCACCGTCGACGGCACCACCGTCCCCGCCTTCGCCGGCGACACCGTCGCAAGCGCGGCCATCGCGTCCGGCGACCTCGCGTGCGGGCCCTCCCTCTACAAGTCCCGGCCCCGTGGGATCCTCGCTGCCGGTGTGGAGGAGCCGAACGCCCTCCTCACCGTCGAGGCCCGCACACCGGGGGCGCCCTCCGAATCGATGCTGCCGGCCACCACGGTCGAGGCCATCGACGGGCTCCACGCCCACTGGTTGCAGGGCATGGGTGTGCTCGACCCGATCGGGGACGATGCCTACTACGACCGGAAGTACGTCCACACGGACGTGCTCGTCGTCGGTGCGGGACCTGCCGGGATCGCCGCCTCGCGCGAGGCCGCGAAGACCGGCGCCCGCACTCTCCTGGTCGACGAGCAGTCCCGGCCCGGCGGCTCCCTGCTGTCCTGCCGAGAACTGGCAGGGAGGGACGACACCATCGACGGGACGGACGCCGTCGACTGGGTGCACGCCATGCTCGACCGGCTGGAGGCGCAGCCGGAGTTCACGTACATGCGGCGGACCACGGCGATCGGCTCCTACGACTCGAACTACGTCGTCGCGGTCGAGCGCCGCGCGGCGGACGTCGACACCCCTGTCCGCGCCGGCGTCCCCCGCGAACGCGTGTGGCACATCCGCGCCAAGCGGGTCGTCCTCGCGACCGGCGCACACGAGCGCCCCCTCGTGTTCGCGGACAACGACCGGCCCGGTGTCATGCTCGCCGGCGCCGTCCGCACCTACCTCAACCGGTATGCCGCCGCAGTCGGGAACAGCATCGCCGTGATGACGACGAACGACAGCGCGTACGCACTCGTCGAGGACCTCCACAGCGCGGGCATCGGCGTTCCCGTCGTCGTCGACTCCCGCACGGAGCCCACGGCACGCGCCCGTGCCGTGCTCGAGGCGACCGGCACCCGAGGTGTGTTCGGCGCGGCAGTCGTGGGCACCTCGGGCGCGGGAGGCTCGGGCGCGGGGGCCGGCGGCGCAACCGTCCAGGGTGGGACCGCCTCGGGCGCGGCGGCTCCGCCGGAAGTCGCACCTGCGACGGGCACCGGCCGCATCACCCGCGTGTCCTTCGCCCCCGTCGACGACTCCGGCCGCATCACCGGTGCCGTCGAATCGGTCGAGGCCGACGTGCTCGCCGTCTCCGGGGGCCACTCCCCCGTCCTCCACCTCCACACGCAGCGAATGGGCCGCACCCGCTGGGACGACGCGCTCGCGGCCTTCGTGCCCGAGGCCCCGGTCGCCGGGCAGGCCGTGGCGGGCGCCGCCAACGGTGCGATGACGCTCGCCGAGGCCCTCACCGAAGGTGCCCACGCCGGGCACGACGCGGCCGCGGCCACGGGGGCGACGGGTCCGCTCGTGGTGCCTGCGGCCTCGGCGGAAGAGGTGGGGCCGGTGCGCCCGCTGTGGCTCGTCGCCGCCCCGGGCAGCACCGGTGGCAGCTCTGCCGATGCCGGTGAGCACGACGGTGTCGGGCAAGACGCTGGAAGCGCCGAGGCCGCCGCGGGCGACGTGTGGCTCGCGCCCGAGGCGTGGGACAGCCATGTCGTCGACCTCCAGCGCGACCAGACGGTCGCGGACGTGCTGCGCGCGGTCGGTGCGGGGATGCGGTCGGTCGAGCACATCAAGCGGTACACGTCGATCTCGACGGCGAACGACCAGGGCAAGACCAGCAGCGTCAACGCGATGGGAGTCATCGCCTCCCTGCTGGACGGCGCGGATCCGGCGTCCGTCGGGACCTCGACCAACCGCCCGCCGTACACACCCGTCGCGTTCGCGGCGCTGGCCGGACGGCGGCGTGGCGATCTGTACGAACCCGCCCGCGTCACGAACATCCAGCCCTGGCACGTGGCGCACGGTGCCCTGTTCGAGGACGTCGGTCAGTGGAAGCGCCCCTGGTACTTCCCACAGGGCGACGAGGACATGGACGCCGCAGTGCTGCGCGAATGTGCCGCCGTCCGCACGTCCGTGGGGTTCATGGACGCCTCGACGCTGGGGAAGATCGAGATCCGGGGCGCGGACGCCCCCGAGTTCCTCAACCGGGTCTACACGAACGGGTTCGCGAAGCTCGCGGTGGGCAAGGGCCGCTACGGTCTCATGTGCACCCCCGACGGGATGCTGTTCGACGACGGCGTGACGATCAGGCTCGCCGACGACCGCTACCTCATGACGACGACCACAGGCGGCGCCGCCGGTGTGCTCGACTGGATGGAGGAATGGCACCAGACGGAATGGCCGGACATGGACGTGTTCTTCACCTCCGTCACAGAGCAGTGGAACACGATCGCCGTCGCGGGTCCCCGGTCCCGGGACGTCATCGCGAAGATCGCACCGGAACTGGACGTGTCCAACGACGCGTTCCCGTTCATGGAGATCCGGGAGACGACGCTTGCGAACGGCATTCCCGCGCGGATCTGCCGGGTGTCGTTCTCCGGCGAGCTCGCGTTCGAGGTCAACGTGGGCAACTTCTACGGCCTGGCCGCATGGGAACTCATCGCGGAGGCGGGGGCCGAGTTCGACATCACCCCGTACGGCACGGAGACGATGCACGTGCTGCGCGCGGAGAAGGGCCTGCTCATCATCGGGCAGGACACGGACGGCACCGTCACCCCGCACGACGCGGGCATGAGCTGGGCCGTGTCGAAGTTCAAGGACTTCATCGGCAAGCGGTCGTTCCAGCGGGAGGACACCGCCCGGCCGGACAGGAAGCACTTCGTGGGTGTCCTGCCGGTCGACGGTGCCACCCGGCTCGATGAGGGTGCGCAGCTCATCAGTGCGGGCACCCCCGTGACGCCGGAGGTCGGTCCCGTGCCGATGATCGGCCATGTCACGTCGTCGTACCTGTCCGCGGAGCTGGGTCGCCCGTTCGGCCTGGCGCTCGTGGAGAACGGCTTCAACCGGATGGGCGAGATCGTCCAGTCCCCCGTGAACGGCGAACTCGTCGACGTCGAGATCGTCTCATCCGTCTTCATCGACCCGGAAGGGAGCCGCCGCGATGGCTGACACCACGCACACACTCGAATCAGAGGGGGTTGGCTCGCAGGGGGTCGGCGCGCACCAAGCAGGCTCGCAGGGGGCGGGCGTGCACGGAACGGTGACCACGTCGCCGAGGTCGGGTGCCGCCGCACCCGCGTCGGGGGCCTCGTTCCCGGGGCCGAGGCCGAATCCCACCTCCCTGCTGCGGTCGCCCGCACAGTCTCTCGCCGCGGACATGGCGGCGGCCAGCAGCGAGGGGCCGGATGGGGTCTCCCTCCGGGAGATCCCGTTCGCTCTGCAGTTGGGGATCCGCGCCCATCAGGGCGGTGCCGCCGCCGACCGGATCACGCAGGTGCTTGGGGTGGCCCTGCCGGACAGTGCCGGTCGGACCACCGGTGACCCGGACGGCGCCCACTGCGTCTGGCTGTCGCCCGACGAGTTCCTCCTGGTCGACGTGTCGCGCACCCACGAACCCGGTGTGGCGGATGCTGCAGCGGCTGCTCTGGACGACGATCGGCCGGGGGCCGGCCGCGCCCCCGGGCAGGTGCTCGATCTATCCGGCAACCGGACGGTGCTGGAGCTGAGTGGGGAGCCCGCCCGGGCGGTTCTGGAGAAGGGCTGCCATGTCGACCTGCATCCTCGGGCGTTCCCGGTGGGGGCCGCGGTGTCGACACTCGTGGGCCCAGTGCAGATGATCGTCCATCGTGCACACGAGGACACGTTCCGACTGCTGCCCCGCTCGTCATTCGCCGAGTACACGGTGCGGTGGCTGCTCGACGCGATGCTCGAGTTCCGTGACCCCCGGTAGTCGGGAGAGCGACCCCCAATAGTCGGCAGACGGGTCATGTTTTCTTCCCCGACACAGCCCCGACACAGCAGTGATCCCTCTTCGAACGACCCAGGAGGCCCCCATGCCCGCCCCTACAGCCCTCGACTTCGTCGTCACGTTCACTTGCCCGCAGCGCCGCGGGATCGTCCACGGCTTGACCGGTGTGCTCGTGGAGCACGGCGGTGACATCATCGAGCTCAAGCAGTTCGACGACCCGCTGACGGACCATTTCTTCTCGCGGATCCGCTTCTCCCTGAGTGAGGGTGCAGACCCGGAGAAGGTCCGCGCCGACTTCGCAGTGCTGGCTGAGGAGTTCCGCGCCGACTGGTCGCTGCGGCCCACCGCTCAGAAGCAGCGGGTGCTGGTCATGGTGTCGAAGTTCGGGCACTGCCTCAACGACCTGCTGTACCGCGCGCGGATGGGGGAGCTCAACGCGGAGATCGTCGCGGTCGTGTCGAACCATCCTGATCACCGCCAGACGGTCGAGTGGCACGGCATCCCCTTCCACCACGTGCCGGTCACGAAGGACACGAAGGCAGAGGCGGAGGCCCGTCTGCTGGATCTGGTGGACCGGTTCGAGGTCGATCTGGTGGTCCTCGCCCGCTACATGCAGATCCTTTCGGACGAATTGTCACGGGAGCTCACCGGGAGGGCGATCAACATCCACCATTCGTTCCTCCCGTCGTTCAAGGGTGCGAAGCCGTACCACCAGGCGTATGCCCGCGGTGTGAAGACCGTGGGGGCGACCGCGCACTACGTCAACGACGAGCTGGACGAGGGACCGATCATCACTCAGCAGGTCATCGAGGTCGACCACACTCACGGCCCGGAGGACCTCGTCGCCGCGGGCCGTGATTCGGAGAACAAGGCACTCGCCGATGCTGTGAAATGGCACTGCGACTCCCGCGTCTTCCTCAACGGCGACAGGACCGTCATCCTGCGGTGAGGAAGCCGTCTCGGTAGAGGTGGGGGCGTCGCCTCGGATGGATCGTCACCACAGCTTGACGGTGGCGGGCCCGGGCCATCACCCTGCGGTGAGGGGCAGTTCCGGGGGAAGGTCCAGCAGCGCCACCCGGAAGCGCGAGTGGTACAGCGGTCGCTGCTTCCGGTCGATGTGCCGGGGAGGCACCCACGCGGGGAGCCCGTTGAGGAAGCGCCCGTCCCACCCGGACTTCTCGAACCACCTGTGGTGGAAGGGGCACAGCAGCGTCAGGTTGTCGATCGAGGTTTCGCCTCCTCGCGCCCACGCGATGATGTGGTGGGCCTCGCACCATTCGGCGGGGGCATCGCAGTCGGGGAAGGTGCACCCCTGGTCGCGGGCAGCCAGCACTGCCATCTGACTGCGCGTCGCGAAGCGGCCCTGTGAGCGGACCTGAACGGTGCGACCCCCGTCGTCGAGCAGGTGGAGGAACGTCTGCGCGGCGTTCGACCACTGTTCGGTTGCGGCGAGGCTGACCGGTGACCCGGTGTGGGTGGTGAGGATGCTGCTGGGCTTCGTGAGGTCGTCGGGACGTGCGGTGATCACCAGCGCGTGGTCCGCGCCGTGGAGGACCCGCTCACGCGCGACGCATCGCAGGAGGAACGCGAAGCGGTCGTGGCGAGCAACCCCCGGATTGGTAGCCGCGGTCTCCTCGAAGTCCACGAAAGCTTCGGAGCGACTGCCGTCCGAGAAGACACCGCTGGGTGTGGGAACGCCACTGGACATGGAGCTCCCCGTGTTTACAGAGCCCCCGATGTGCCCAGTGCCCCCATCAGGCGCAGTGCTCCCAGTGGGCACAGTCCTCCCGCTGAATGCGGTGCCATCGCCGGCTGTCACGCCCTCGCTGAGCACAGTGGTCCCTACGTCATCCGCGTCCGGTCCGGCCGGCCGTCGGCCGAGGACTTTCTCCCACAGCACTGATTCCGCTTCGCCCTGTTCGGCCTGCCGTGCCACCGTCAACAGTTTCTGCACTTCGTGGAAGATCCTCTCCGGGAGGAGAGCCGGCCATCCAGTCTCACTGAGGACGAACTGCGGTTCGTCTTCGTCGAGCGTCCAGGTGACTCCGTTGATCTCGACGCGCGCGTCAGCATGGACTCTGACCCGGGTACTCTCCCACAGCGCTTCGAGCGGGACCTTCGGCATCTCATGGTCTCCGACAGCGGAAGAGGCCGAGTACGCATCCTCATCCGCCGGAGGAACGAAGGGGGCCGACTCCCAGGAGGTCTCACGTCGTCCGGCACCTTCCTGGTTCTCCCGGACTGCTCCGCCGTTGCTCCCACTCCCTGTTCCCGGCTCTGATCCAGGCGTCTCCGCCCCACGGACTCCAGCCTCTGCCCCGGTATCGGCCCCAGCCTCTGCCCCGGCACCCGTTCCAGCCTCTGCCTCGGTGCTGACGGTTGCCCCGGTACCCGCCCCAGTCTCTGCCTCAGTGCTGACGGTTGCCCCGACACCGGCCCCAGCTTGTGCTCCGGTTCCGGCCCCAGCTTCTGCCTCAGTGCCAGCCCCAGCCTCTGCCTCGGTGCCGGCGGCTGCCGCCGTCTTTCCGGCGTCGCCAACGATATCGGCTTGTTCAGCGTCGGCGTTGCACGCTCGGTGCGGCCGTACCGTCACAGGCACGTCCGCGTCCTTCATGCGCCCGTAGAGGAGCGCGTGCAGCGTCGTCCCCGTCGGGCAGCTCAGCAGCCCTCTCAGCCTCCAGTCACCGTTGCGCTGCTGAGCCAGGGTGACGTTGTACTTGAGCGGCTCCGGTTCGAGCGACGGCAGAGCACCGTCAGGATCGATGTGCTGGATGATGCGGTTGCAGAGCTTGGGGAAATCCCTGAGCTGCACGGTGGGCGCGAGTTCGACCAGTGTCTTCTCCACCCTGTCCGCGTACATCTGCGCAGCTGTGGGCGGGAGCGAGTCGACCGCATCGCACAGCGCACGGGCCTCATCTGCGCTGATCCGGCCATCAGCGAAGTTATCCGCAATCGCAGGGCGAACAGGCTGGAGCACTTCACCCGATTCCGAGATCCGCCCGGACAGCTGATCACTGAGGTTCGCGCGACGACGTGCTTCTCGCGGAGTGATGCGGAACTCTCCCACCAACAGGGCCTCCGTCGTCCGATATCCGTGAGCAGCGCTGTCTCCCATGCGCCGGTAGGCCGACAGCATGTCCGTGCTCACGGATTCGAGGAGCCGTCCTGCGAGTTCCAGAGCCCGCAGCACTGCGAGCGTCTCCGCAGACCCCAGAGAACCGCACGATCCGGTGTCCTCACGCAGCTCAGCCATGAGGTCGAGAAGTTCGAGGACCTGCGGCGCCCGATTCGTCAGCAGCTCTCTGTCCGCAGAGGAGAACGGCACCTTGAACGTCGGATCCTCGACGCTCTCATCGGGTTCGTGCCCCACCGACATGGCCGCACCTCCCCTGCTCCTGCTCTGAACCACCCCGCCGTGATCCATTCTGTATTCGAACAGTTTATTCGATAGGCGGCCTCCGCACCAGAGTTATTTCGCTTTCCATGCTCGCGGCTGGGTGTCCTCACATGCAGGCTTGACACTGAACAAGCATCACAAATGCCCTGGTCAGGCCATTCGCACTTGAGGTCACAGGCGGAGACCCTGGCGGGCCGTGCGTACGTAACCTGTGTACGGGATTGCTACCGCGACGCGGACGCCACCTTGCGGCAGCGAAAAGCCGAGGTCGGGACCACTTCTGGCCCCGACCTCGGCCGCAATATCGTGCATCGAGCAGACACCCGGTGCACGCCCCAGCGCGCACCAAAGCGGCACACCCAACCCGGCGTGTCAGCGCGGGATGACCCCGTGCGGGTCGAGGACGAACTTCTGCGCCGCGCCCTCGTCGAACGCCGCGTACCCCTGCGGGGCGTCCTCCAGCGAGATCGGGGTCGCCTTCACGTTCTTCCCGATGCTCACCTTGTCCGCGAGGATCGCCTGCATGAGCCCCCGGTGGTACTTCATGACAGGGCACTGCCCTGTGACGAAGGTGTGCGATTTTGCGAACCCCAAGCCGAACCGCATGGACAGGGATCCCTGCTTCGCCGCCTCGTCCGCGGCCCCGGGATCACCGGTGACGTACAGGCCGGGGATCCCCAGGCTTCCTCCGGCCCGGGTGATCTCCATGAGGGAATTCAGGACGGTGGCCGGGGCCTCGGTCGCGGCGTCCTTCCCGTGCCCGCGCGCCTCGAAGCCGACGGCGTCGATGCCACAGTCCACCTCCGGCACGCCCAGGATCTGCTCGATCTGGTCGGCCGGATCCCCCTTCGACACGTCGACGGTCTCGCAGCCGAAGCTGCGCGCCTGCGCCAACCGGTCCTCGTTGAGGTCACCGACGATGACAACGGCCGCACCCAGCAGATGCGCCGAGGTCGCAGCCGCCAGCCCGACCGGGCCGGCTCCCGCGACGTACACGGTCGACCCGACGGTCACCCCCGCGCCCACCGCACCGTGGAAACCGGTCGGGAAGATGTCCGACAGCATCGTGAGGTCCAGGATCTTCTCCATCGCCTGGTCGCGGTCGGGGAACTTCAGGACGTTCCAGTCGGCGTACGGGACCAGCACGTATTCGGCCTGGCCGCCCACCCAGCCGCCCATGTCGACATAGCCGTACGCGGACCCGGGCCGGTCGGGATTCACGTTGAGGCAGATGCCGGTCTGCCCCTCCTTGCAGTTGCGGCAGCGGCCGCACGCGATGTTGAAGGGGACGGAGACGACATCCCCCACCTTCACGAATTCGACGTCGCGACCGACCTCGACGACCTCACCGGTGATCTCGTGCCCCAGCACCAGCCCCACCGGCGCCGTCGTCCGACCGCGCACCATGTGCTGGTCCGACCCGCAGATGTTGGTGGCGATCGTCTTGAGGATGACGCCGTGGTGCACCTGTCGACCCACGTTCGCGGGGTTGACCCCCGGCCCGTCCTTGAGTTCGAACTCCGGGTACGGGGTGTCGACCACCTCGACGCTCCCGGGCCCCGCATAGCTCACTGCCCTGTTACTCATCGTTGAGTCCCCGATCCGTTGATATATCTGTCGGATATCCATGTGCCCCAGCAGTCTGCGGTCCCCGCTCACGGCCGTCAAGAGTTCGGTGAGCGCACTTCAGCGCCGCACCCACGGCTGCCGAGCATCCGTAGGACACCACCCGGATGCCCTTCCTCGCGTTCCCGCGGGAGACGACGGCGACCGTGCACCTTACCCGCACGTTCATCCGCGAATACTTGCGCTTTTCCTGCGTCCGCCGCGTTCATAGGGTTGCCGGTGACGCAGCGCACATCGGTGTGCGCCGGAGAGCCCCTCCAGTCCCAGCCGGAGAACCCCACCCTCCCCATCAGTTCCACCCCACTCACCAGTTCCGCCAGTCCCACTCGTTCCACCCTCCCCGCCAGTCCCACTCGTTCCACCCTCCCCGCCAGTCCCACCGTTGGAGCAGACACGTGGCACCTGCAGTCAATCTCAGTCCTCGTTCCGTTCGCCGTCTCACCGATTCGCTCCCTCAGGACCGGGTCGACGAACACCGGAGGCTCCTCGCGGAGCGTCCCGTCGGCATGTCACTGGCCACCCCCTTCTACAACGACCCCGCGATCTTCACCGCGGACATGGAAGGGGTGTTCGGCCGCCACTGGGTCTTCGCCGCGAGTGTCGCCGAGGTGAAGGAGCCCGGCGACTACATCACCGTCGACTACGGCCCCTACTCCCTCATCGTGCTGCGGAACGACGACGGAGGGATCAACGTGCTCCACAACGTCTGCCGTCACCGCGGCGCGCGCGTGCTCGTCGAGGCATCGGGCACCACCGGCAACCTCGTCTGCCAGTACCACTCGTGGACGTACGCCCCCGACGGTGAGTTGATCCACGCCTCCGCTCCCGGAGAGACCGAGTTCGCGAAGGGCTGCTACAACCTCAAGCGCGCACACTCCCGGGAGGTCGCCGGACTCATCTTCGTGTGCCTCGCCGACGATCCGCCCGAGGATTTCGACGACGTGTCCGCGATCTTCGAGCCGTACCTCGCGCCCCACGACCTCGGCCGCACGAAGGTGGCGTTCCAGCAGGAGCTCGTCGAGGAGGCCAATTGGAAGCTCGTCATGGAGAACAACCGCGAGTGCTACCACTGCGACGGTCACCCCGAACTCGCGTGCTCGCTGTTCCCCACGTGGGGGCTGACGGAGGGGATCATCCCTGCGCACCTCGAGGACGTGTGGCAGCGCAACCTGTCCGCGGAGCTCAACCTCCAGCAGCGGTGCGAGCGCTACGGCATCCCGTACGAGGTCGTCGAGGAGCTCGACACCCGCATCGCCGGCATCCGCATCTCCCGCGAACCACTGGACGGCGACGGGGAGTCCTTCTCCGAATCCGGCCGCCGACTGTCGAAGAAGCTCCTGGGCGACCTTCCGGACTTCCGGCTGGGACGCTGCTCGATGCACCTGCAGCCCAACTCCTGGTTCCACTTCCTGTCGGACCACGTCATCACGTTCTCCGCCTTCCCGATCTCCGCGGACCGCACCGTGGTGAGGACGACGTGGCTCGTTGCGGACGACGCGGTCGAAGGAGTCGACTACGACCTCGACACCCTCACCCACACGTGGAAGCAGACGAACCTGCAGGACAAGAACTTCGTCGAGCTGTGTCAGCGCGGGACGTCCAGCCCCGCCTATGAACCGGGCCCCTACATGAAGAGCGAGTACCAGGTCGAGGCCTTCATCAACTGGTACGTGCAGCGGATGCAGGAGCACTACGCATGACAGCCCCGACCGACGAGGCCACCACCGCCACCACCACGACCACCGCCACCACCGCTGGCGAGGTCCCGCTCAAGGAGGCCGTCACCCAGCGCATCCGGGACCTCCGGATGCCGTGGAACCGCTTCCTCCAGGCGACCGCGGAGCCCGCCGGCGCCGCCCGCGCCCTCAACCCGTGGCACCCTCAGGAGTTCCTCGCGGAGTGTGTGGGGACGGTACCGGAATCTGGCGGGATGCAGACGTTCGTGTTCCGCCGGGTCGACGGTGCACCCCTGGCGTTCCGTCCGGGCCAGTACCTCAACATCGCATTCCCGGTCGACGGCCCGGACGCGGACCCTGTCGACCGCAGCTATTCGATCTCGTCGGCGCCCACGCAGCCGTGGACGTTCGACATCACGGTGAAACGGGAGGAGGGCGGACGGGTGTCCGGGTGGGTGCACGACAGCGTGCGCCCGGGAACCGTGCTGGAGATGCTGGGACCGGTGGGCGCGTTCCACCTGCCCGACGCGGAGCGCAGACCCCGCTACCTCCTCCTTGCGGCCGGTTCCGGGATCACGCCGCTCATGTCGATGATCCGGACCATCCATTCGCTGCCGGGGTACGCGGACATCGTCATGCTGTACCACGGTGCCAGGCCGGGCACGTTCGCCTTCTCCCGCGAACTCGAGTACCTGGCATCGATCGATTCGCGGATCGCCGTCTACTACTCGCTGGGCGACCGCAGCGTCGTGGGCACCTGGGAAGGCATGGTGGGCCGGCTCACCGCGTCGATGATCGAAGACGTGGCCCCGGACGCGAACGGTCGCCACGTGTACGCCTGCGGGCCCGAGGGCTACCTGGACGTCGCCACCGCCCTCCTGGGCGAAGTGGGCGTCGACGACACGGCGATCCACGTGGAGTACTTCTCCGGCGACCGCCAGGTGCGGCTCGAGTACAAGGAGGAGGTCGCACTCGCCGGCGAGCTGGCCGAGGAGTACGCGGAGGCGGTTCAGGACTACCACGAGGCCCAGACCGCCGCCCTCGACGTGTTCGTCCCCACGCCGGAAGCGGCCGCCGAAGCGGGTGAGGTCCCGGAAGACCTCGCGGGGGCGGAAGACGGCCCGGACGGGCTCGCCGATGCGACCACCGGGGTGGGCGCCGAGGCCCCCTCCCCGGAACCGGACCAGCAAGACGACACCCCCGCCGAGGCGGTGGCCACCTCGAGTGAGGCCGGCACCTCGAGTGAGGCCGGTGCCTCGGGTGAGGTGGCCACCTCGGGCGCGGCCGGCACCTCGGGAGCGATCGTCGGTTCGAAGGCAGTGACCACCTCGGGCGCGGCCGGATCTGGAGAACCGGCTGACGCCTCGGGAGCAGCCGCGGATTTCGACACCGTGGGCGACGGGCCGCTCACCATGTCGTTCGTGCGCAGCCGGCTCAACGTCCGGATCGGCCCCGACGAGGAGATCCTCACCGTCGCGCATCGGGCCGGGATCCGGATCGGCGCGAACTGCCAGGAGGGCATGTGCGGCTCCTGCAAGTCCGTGAAGCTGTCCGGCGAGGTCGACATGAACCACCAGGGCGGCATCAGGCAGCGGGAGATCGACGCCGGCAAGTTCCTGCCCTGCTGCTCGACCGCGACGACGGACCTCGTCATCGACGCGTAGCCCCGGCCGTGGGGCCACTCAGCGGTCGCTGACCGTCAGATCGGCGGTCGGGCGGGATAGTGGACAGACCGCTCCGAAGACGGACAGATGAACCGGCGGTCCGCCGAGTGTGCAGATCGGCGGGCAGGCGCTCAGCAAACGGACCGTCGAACTGCCGGTCCGCCGCTCCACAATGCAGCGCTCTGCACCCCTCGAAAGACGAAGCACCGTTCACTGGTTCGAGACACCGCACTCTGGCGCGGTGTCTCGAACCAGTCGACGGCGCTTCGCCGCCGGGCCACCGCCCGCCCACCGGCTCACCATCCGCTCACCGCCGGATGCGGGTCATCCCGGGGTCATAGACGGGTTCTGCGAGCACCTCGGCGTCGAGGACACGGCCGAAGCGCATGATGCCCAGGTGGGTTCCCGGCTCCGCGTGCTCAGCGGTGACCCACGCGAGTCCGATCACCTGGCCGGTGACGTAGCCGAAGTCGGCGCTGGTCACCCAGCCCACCGCCTCGGCGTCCGTGGCGCGACCCGTCGACGACTCCGCAGCCGAGGCCTCCGTCGAGACGAACGCGCTGCCCCCTCCACCTGCGCCCGCGCCGCCTCCGGCGAACACGGGAGAGCCCGCCTCGGGGCGGCCGGAATCCATCCGCATACCGAACGCGACCAGACGCCGGCCCCGCGACGGTTCCCGTTCGAGCGCCTCGCGACCTACGAACCCGCCGTCCTTCTGCATGCGCACGGCGAACCCGAGCCCCGCGTCCTCCGGTGTGTCCTCGCGGGTGACGTCGGAACCCCACGCGCGGTAGCCCTTCTCCAGCCGCAGGCTCGAGAACGCGGCGCGACCACCCGGGACGATCCCGTACGGCGCGCCGGCCTCCATGATGGAGTCCCACAGGTGCAGGCCGTGGGCGGCCTCCGTGTAGAGCTCCCAGCCCAGCTCACCCACGTAGCTGACCCGCAGTGCGAGCACCGGGACGCCCGCCACGCGGATGCGGGCGGCGCG
The DNA here is from genome assembly GCF_016107685.1 of Brevibacterium yomogidense. Taxonomy (GTDB): domain Bacteria; phylum Actinomycetota; class Actinomycetes; order Actinomycetales; family Brevibacteriaceae; genus Brevibacterium; species Brevibacterium yomogidense. The sequence continues at coordinate 960,762 of NZ_JABASY010000001.1, read as the reverse complement.
GAAGTAGCGCAGGCCCTCGTGGCTGATGTCTCCTTCGGTGATCGGGGCCAGCACATCCCGCGCCCGAGGCCCCCACAGCCCGACGCAGCACGTCGACGTCGTGATGTCGTCGAGCACCACCGTGCCGGATTCCGGCAGGAGCCGTGTGAGGCGGTCGAGGTCGAGCGGCCCGTTCGCACCGATCATGTACTCCTCGCCGCCCAGACTGGTCACCGTGATGTCGGAGAGGATCCCGCCCGTCTCGTCGAGCATGAGAGAGTACGTGACGGCTCCGGGCAGCTTGCCCACCTTGTTCGAGTTGAGCCGCTCCAGCCATGCGGTCGCCCCCGCCCCGCGCACCCGGTAACGGGTCAGTGACGTCATGTCGTAGGCGGCGACGCGGTTGCGGGTCGCCCACGCCTCCGCCGCCGCGATCGGCGACCAGTTCACCTGGTCCCACGCGTCCCTCCGGGGGACGGCCACCGGCACCGAGGCGTCCGTGCCCCCGGCAGCGCCCTCGCCCGCACCAGCCGCACCGGCCGTCGTGCCCGCAGCACCAGCCGCGTCGCCGGCAGAGCCCGACTCAGCACCCGCCCCCGCCTCCGTTCCCGCACCAGCCGCCACCGACCCGTCGATCGCGGGGTCCGGCAGTGCCGTGGCTGCGGTCGCGGCCGCACCGAATGCTTTGACGGGACGTGAGCGGAACTCCGGGTCGTTGAATAGCTTGGCGTTCTGCGCGTGCCACAGCGCCCGCTCCCAGCCGTTCGCCTCGTCGAAGTATCCGCCCGCGTCCTGGATCCGGGTGTGGAAGGGGCTGGTCTTGAGCCCGCGGGTCACGACGGTGCCCTGGTGGGGGAAGCTCACGTCGTAGACCTCGTCGTAGGCTTCCGCCGCTCGTTCGCGGATCCACCGGCCGCTCAGCAGGACCGGGTCGAAGCGGGCGAAGTCGAGTTCCTGTGTGGCCACACCGGGGTCGCCGGTCATCATCCAGTCGGCGAGCACCTGGGCACATCCCGCCGAGGCCGTCACCCAGATGGCCTGCGCCGCCCAGAACCCGTCGAGCTGGGGTGAGGGGCCCAGCATCGGCCCGCCGTCGGGGGTGAAGGAGAAGACGCCGTTGAACTCGTCCTCCAGCGGCAGGTCCGCGATCGCGGGCAGCAGGCGGGCCGCCTCCGAGCGGCAGAATTCGAAGTCCTCGTGGGTGAAGCCGCGCTTCGCGGGTTCCTGCCCGGTCGACAGCATGTGCGCGGTGTCGGTGAGGTCCTCGGGTGCCAGGGGCAGGGGGCGGTGCTCGTACGCGCCGATCCCGATCCGGTTGCCGAACTCCCGGATGTACATGCCGGACCCCTGGTGGCGGAGCATGGGTCTGCCGGCCTGGTCGTCTCCCAGCGGCGTGCCGTCGGGGGCTGTTCCGGGCAGGTCCGGCACGGGCGCGGTCCACGCGTATCCGTGCTCCATCGGGTGCATGGGCAGGCGCAGCCCACCCAGTCTGCCGAGCAGGTGCCCCCAGATCCCACCGGTCGCGATGACGACGTCCGCGGGGAGCGTGCGGCGCGACGAGTCGTCGGAGTCACCGCCCACAGTCTGCTCCGCCGCCGAGGTGCCGTGTCCGTCAGCGGCTGCCACCGCCGAGGTGCCCTGCCCTGCCGCGCCACCGGCACCGCCTGCCGCACCCCCGTCACCGCCTGTCGCGCCACCGGCACCGCCTGCCGCATCCCCGACGACGACGCCGGTGACGCGGCCGTTCTCGGAGACCACGTCGACGACCCGGGTGAGGCCGAGTGCCTTCGCACCGCCCTCCTCCGCACGGGCGAGCTGGTACTCGACCGCGCGCTTCGAGAAGACGATGCCGTCGGTGGGGGTGTGCAGCGCGCCGATGATCTCCGAGGTGTCGATCCCCGGCCACATCTCCGCGACCCGGCTGGGCTCGATGAGCTCCGCGGGGACGCCCCAGGCGCGGGCGTAGCCGTAGCGGCGACGCAGCTCCGCCAGCTGACCTTCCGTCGTCGCGAGCTCGAGCCCGCCCACGCGGTCGAGGATCCTGCGGCCGTCGACCTCCAGGCCCTCGAGCTTGTCGAGTGTCCGCTGTGCCAACTGGCACATGATGCGGGAGCCGTTGATCTGGAAGACGAACCCGGGAGCGTGCGAGGACGACCCGCCGGGGACGGGCAGCGGGCCCTGGTCGATGACGGTGACGTCCGTGCATCCGCGCTGCACGAGTTCGTCGGCAAGCGCCGCGCCGACGACACCTGCGCCGATCACGACGATACGGGCGTCGCGGTCGACGGGGCCCGGTCTACGGGCGGAGACCCGGTCGGTCAGTGTGATCGGCCCGCTGGGGGCCGTTGTGCGGGGAGTCGCCGTGCGGGGGGCCGCCGTGTCAGGAACCGTCGGGTGAGGGGTGTCTGGGGCGCCCGTGTCGGAGGCTGCGGGAGTGGCTGTCGTCGGAGCTGCGGTGGAAGCGGAGCCGGTCATGGCGCCTCCTTGGAACGGTGTGGGGTGTGCGCAGCCGCCGGGACCTCGTCGACCCGACCGCTGTTGCGCAGTACGCAACGAACGCGTATTGTGCAACCATTCAACCGTGTGACGGGCACCACGTCAAGAGGGGGATCATGAGCATTCAGTCGGTCGACCGCGCGGTCGAAGCGCTCGAGGCACTCGCCTCTTCAGGGGTTGCGAGCGTCGGCGAGATGGCGGAGCGACTCGATGTCCACAAGTCGACGGCGTCACGGATCCTCTCGTCGCTCGCAGCACACGGTCTCGTCGAGCAGAGGCAGGCGGGGGGAACGTACGCCCTGGGCTTCGGCCTCGTGCGGCTGGCGAGCGCTGTGACGAGCAGACTGGACTTCTCGCAGATCGCCCAGCTGCTGTGCGATCGGGTCGCAGAGGGGCTGGGGCTCACCGCGAACGTGGCGGTGCTCGACGACGTGCATGCCGTGAACGTGTCCCAAGCGGTGGGTGATGGCATCCTCGCGGCCCGGCACTACGTGGGGCTGCGCACCCCCGGGCACGCGACGAGTTCCGGCAAGATGCTGCTGGCGCACGACGACGAGGCGGCGACCCGCATCCGCAGGCGCACCCTCTCCGCGCATACGGAGCGGACGATCATCACCCCGACCGGTCTCAAGGAGGAACTGGAACGGGTGTGCGACCAGGGGTGGGCCGCCTCGAACGAGGAGTGGGAGAAGCACACGACGGCGGTCGCGATCCCACTCCACCTCCCCGACGGTTCGGTCGAGGCCGCGCTCACCGTCACGGGGCCCACGCACAGCCTGCCCCCGGAGACTTTCGCACGGACCGCCGCGCAGCTGAAGGAGTTCGCCACGGCGTCGGGCCGCTGGAACTGAACTCGAGGGGTGGCGGGACTCGGACTCCGGGCCGCTGGAGCTGAACGGCGCGGAGCGGGATCGTGCGCCGCCCCGGCCGGGACGACGCGCCCCGCTTGGAGGATGCTTCCCGTCGCAGGACGGTCCTTCCGGCACAGTGTCGGCACATCAGCCGTTCGAGAATGAGACCCTTGGAGGGTGCATTCTCCTTCTCTTCCAACCGGGCTCACAGCGCTCCGCACGCGGGTTCCCGCGCTGGCCCTCGCCGTACTCGTCGTGCTCACCGGCTGCGACGTCGGGCAGGAACGCCCTCCCGCCGAACGGGAAGCATCCGCAGAGGCAGCAGGGTCGGACGGCACCGAGGACTCGGCCGGCATCCGCGACGCCGCTGACGACCCATCGCCTTTCCCCGCCCCCACGCAGGCGGCGCCCACTCCCCTGCCGACCGACGTCCCGAAGGCGGGCAGCGGGGAATGGGATGTCGCGGAGGACGGGTCGGAGGCCTCCGGCGAGGGACGCACTTTCGCGGTCGCAGTCCGCGTCGAGTCGAATCTTCCGATCGACGTCGACCAGGCGACCGGCTTCATCCTGGAGACGCTGCGGGACGACCGCGGGTGGGAGGAGCTGGACGGGGTCGCCTTCGCGCTCGTTCCCGACACGGAGGGGGCGGATGCGGTCATCAGCATCGCGTCGCCGGACACGACCGACCGCATGTGCGCCCCACTCATCACGAACGGCGAGCTGTCCTGCCGCAGCGGGCGCGACGTCATCCTCAACGCGAAGCGGTGGGTTTCCGCGACCGACGAGTTCGACTCACTCCCCCAGTATCGCCAATACCTCATCAATCACGAGGTGGGGCACGCTCTGGGGCACGGCCACGAGAGCTGCCCGGGCTCCGGCGAACCCGCACCGCTCATGCAGCAGCAGACGAAGGGGCTCAACGGCTGCGAGCCGAACGCCTGGCCCTCCGTCGCCTGACGGCACCCACGCCGCACGCAGTCACGTGAACGTGACGACGGTCTTCCCCCGAGCATGCCCCTGCTCCACCCGCGCGACGGCCCGGCCCGCCTCCTCGAAGGGCACCGGGTCGTCGAGCACGATCTCGAGGTCCCCACCTGCGGCCATCGTCGCGATCCGTCCGAACACCTCGGTGGTCCGCCGCCGCGTCACACGCACCCCACCCGCCGCCGAGGCCCCCTCCGGGTCCGCGATGCTGCGCACCCGGGTGCCCCTCAGCAGGGTGAGCCCCTGGGCGAGCACGTCGCCGCCCACACAGTCGAGCAGCGCGTCGACCTGCCCACCCACACGCTCCTCCCACCCGTTCCCGGACGCGACGTGCACCGCACCGAGCCGTTCGACGAGCACTCGCTTCTCCGCGCTCGCCACGCCGATCACTCGCGCACCGGTCTGCCGGGCGAGTTGGATCGCGTGCACGCCGACCCCGCCGCCAGCTCCCAGCACCAGGACGGTGTCGTCCTTCCCGCAGTCCAGTTCCTCCACTGCGTCGTAGGCGGTGCCGGCTGCGACCGGGATGCTGGCCGCACGCAGGGGGTCGAGTCCGTCCGGCAGACGCACCACGCTCGCCGCGGAAAGGAGCGCCTGCTCCCCGAACGCGCCGGTCCCCGCTGCGCAGGCCCCGAAGACCCGGTCGCCCACTGCGATCCCCGCGGGTGCGTCAGCGCCCAGCGCGAGGACCTCCCCGCACGCCTCTCGCCCCATCGCCATGGGGAAGACGACGGGGAAGCCCTGCTGGCGGGCGCCCGATCGCACCTTCACATCGGCAGGATTCACCCCGGCGGCAACGACCCGGATGCGGATGGTCTCCGGACCGACGGTCGGCACGGGGACGCGGTGGAACCCCTGAACATCGGGCCCTCCGTAGGTCTCGAACCCGAAGATGTACATGGCCCCTACCCCGTTTCTCCCTGACGGCGAACGTCGCCTATGACGCGCGCCCGAATCTGATGGTGCACGTCACGCGCGACGTGCACCCGAATCGACCGGCGACGTACCCTACGGTAGTAGCAGGACGACGTTCGGCTCCCACGATGGCGATCGATGGCGTGGACGCTCAGGCGCCCGCCGCTCGCTCAGCGACTCCCTCGCACAACGACAGCACGACCCGCCCGTCGCAGGACCAAGGAGACACGACCCGCATGCCCATCACGTTCGCGCATCCGCTCGCGGTCGCCCCCCTCGCGCGGACCGGCCTGCCGCTCGGCGCTCTCGTCGTCGGCACCGTGGTGCCGGACCTGCCGCTCTTCGCCCGTGCGATCCCGGGGCTGGACCGTCTGGGTCGGGCGCTCGGCGACCCGGGCCTCCCGTCGATGGCCGCACAGTATCGGTACCTCCACTCGCCGCTGGGGCTCTTCACCGCGAACATCGTCATCGGCCTGCTCGTCCTCGCACTGTGGTGGTGGCTGCTGCGGCCTGCGTACCGGGATTCCCTGTCGAAGACGCTGCGCGGCAGGACCCATGCGGCGCCCACGGGTGTGCTCACGTGGATCCTTGCGATCCCGGCCCTGGTGATCGGTTCCTTCACCCACATCGTCTGGGACCAGTTCACCCACCAGCCCACGTGGGTGTCGGAGCGCGTCGGGTTCCTCCAGGCGACAGTCGCGGGGTTCCCCGTCACGATCCTGCTCCAGTACGGCATGGGGATCCTGGGGGTCGCCGGTGTCCTCTACTGGCTGTACGCACGCATCTCCCGGCGCAACGAGCACACCGTTCCGCAGTATCTGGCGGACATGGCGACGTGGATGTTCGCGATCCCGGTCGTCGCCGGTCTGGTCGCCGTCGTGCTGGTGCTCTACCGCTCGATGAACGTGGGTGCACAGCTGTCCCTGCAGGAGTTCGCCTTCGACGCGCTCACGACCACGGTGGCGGCCATGCTCTGCGCGGCGATCGTCATGGCGGTCGTACACCGAATCATGTACATGCGGGTGCGGTGACGGCGCCGTTCACGCCGCTGACCCGTGCTCAGCCGCGCACAGCGAGAGCGAAGGGCAGCACGACGTCCGCGCCTGCGAGCCGCAGTTCGCGCGCACACACCGTGAGCGTCCAGCGCGACACGACCATGTCGTCGACGAGGAGGACCGCCCGTCCGCGCACCTGATCCGCCTGTTCCGGGGAGAGCGCGTAGGCGTTGTGGACGTCCTTGAGCCGGAACGCGCTGTTGACGTCCGGTCCGCCGTGGTCGTGGACGAGCTGCAGGTCGCCCAGGTCCACCAGCTTGCCCGACGCGGCGAGGTTCGCCGCGAGTGAGCGCACAGTCTGCGGGCGACGCGTGCTGGGCACCGCGATGACCGCGTCGGGACGACGCTCCCACTTCCACTGCTGAAGGGTCTGGACGCACAGCGCCCCGATGTCGTCGGGCACCGGCGAGTCCGCTGCGGTGGGGGCGAGGAACTCCCGCAGCCTCTGTCCCGCACCCAGGTCGGTCAACCGCGCCACTGCGCGCCCTTCATCGGCACGCTCCTCGACCGGGATGCGGCCGGACAGGGCCACTCCCAGGTTCGCCATGCCGGACGGCCACTGGCCCCGCGGCTCGATCGGGATGCCGACGGCGGACAGCACCTCGCGCGCCCTGTGCCGCGCTTCGTCGCTCACGGCGTCGTCCCACCACTGAGCGTCGCAGTTGTCGCAGCGTCCGCAGTCCTGCGGGTCCGGGTCGTCCAACGCGTCGACGAGGTAGCGCATCCGGCATCCGGTCGTTGCTTCGTAATCCAGCATCGACTGGGCTTCCGCACGGCGCACTTCCGTCACCGTGCGGTACCGCTCACCGTCATAGCTCCACCCCGCGCCCGTCGACGCGTAGCCGCCGCGCACGCGTTCGACTGCCCCGTCGACGCTCAGGGTCTTGAGGAGCAGTTCGAGGCGCCCCCTCCGGACCCCCACCCGGGTCTCCAGTGCGGGCACCGACAGGGTCCCCTCGGCCGCCAGCGCGGTGAGAACGGCCTGGGCGTCCTCCTCTGCGGGCATGGAGGCCGTCGCGAAGTACTCCCAGATGTCCGGGTCCTCGTTTCCGGGCATGAGCAGCACGTCCGCGGAACTCGTCGCACGGCCGGCACGTCCCACCTGCTGGTAGTACGCGACGGGCGAGGACGGGGCGCCCAGGTGGATGACGAAGCCCAGGTCCGGCTTGTCGAAGCCCATCCCCAGCGCGGAAGTCGCCACGAGCGCCTTCACCTCGTTGTCCTTCAACGCGGCCTCGAGCCGTTCCCGTTCCTCCGGGTCGGTGCCCCCGGTGTAGGTCGCGACGTCCCACCCGGCCTCACGCAGCGCACGGGTGGCGTCCTGAGCGGCTGCCACCGTGAGCGTGTAGATGATGCCGGATCCCAGGAACGTGCCAAGGTGTTCAGCGAGCCACGCGAGTCGCACGCCGGGCGGCCGGACCGCGGTCACCCCCAGACGCAGCGATGCGCGGGCGAGGGCACCCCGGATGACGAGTGTGTCGTCGCCCAGCTGCTCCGCGACGTCCGCGACGACCCGCGAGTTCGCGGTCGCGGTCGTCGCGAGGACCGGGGTGCCCGGCGGCAGTTCCCGGATCATCGCACCGATCCGCCGGTAGTCCGGGCGGAAGTCGTGGCCCCAGTCGGAGATGCAGTGCGCTTCGTCGACGACGATCATGCCCACGGATCCGATGAGGTCCGGCATGACGGAGTCGCGGAAGGCCGGGTTCGTGAGACGCTCCGGTGAGACGAGCAGGACATCGACCCGACCGGCGGCCAGGTCTTCACGGACTTCGTCCCATTCCGTCATATTCGCGGAGTTCAGGGTTCTCGCGACGACACCGGCCCGCGCCGCGGCGGCGACCTGGTCCCGCATGAGGGCAAGCAGGGGCGAGATGATGAGGGACGGTCCGCGCCCCGCACTGCGCATGAGCTTCGCCGCGATGAAGTACACGGCGGACTTCCCCCAGCCCGTCCGCTGGACCACCAGCGCACGCCTGCGGTGGGCGACGAGCGCTTCGATCGCCTCCGCCTGGCCGTCGCGCAGGCGCGCGTCCGGGTTCCCCGTGAGGTCGCCCAACAGCCTCGTGGCGTCGTCCAGGAGACCCGTGGTCGGTCGGTCGTCGTGCATCGAGGCACCTCCGGTCATCGAATCCGCCAGTGAAGATTTCCACCGTACGGGCACTCTAGGTGAGGGGACGGACACAGCCGGCGACGGCTCGGGTCTGCCACGGCGCCGGTCCGACCACCCACCCAGTCCGCACCGCAGCGGCCAGACCGCCCCATCCGTTCCGTACTGCACCACCCCATCCGCGGCGTGGGAGGAAGTTTTACGAAGAAGGGATTTTGAGTCTCAGTGGGGATATATGATGAGCTGGGCCGCGACGGGCCCGCTGTACGACACGGTCCCTCGGTGCAGGCCACCACACGTGCGGTCGACACTCTCAGGATCTGCGGCAGGGCAGGCAGCATCCTCCGCCCCTACGGGAGCGGACCGGCCGACCTGGACTGCCCCGACACCTCCGGGGACGATGACGTGCCGGGACCGTGCAGCAGACCGTGACTGACCGACCGTCAGCGACACACCAGCGAGACAGAGCACTGAGAGCGAGGAACCGCACCGTGCGTGACAGCAGCCCGTGGACCCGTACCCCACACCGCGCTCGGCCCCGATGTCGACCGCTGCTCGTGCGAACGCTCCTGTGACGCGAGCCGAACGGCAGGTGTCCGCGCTTCCATGACACCCTCAGGACACGAACACACCTACACGGGACTGGCTGAGGCACTGGGCGGTCGCGCCGTGACCATCTCCGCACGCGGCCTCGAGTTCGAAGGCTACGAACTGCTGCCCCCCGGCGCGGAGTCCTTGGCGGACTGCACGAAGCTCCCCGTCGTGATCCTCCACGGCTGGCCCGGTTTCGCCGGCACGTGGCGCCAGGCCGCAGTGACGCTCTCCCGCCAGGGGCATCCGGTCCTCTCCTATGACATGCGCGGGGTGTCCCCCGCGGCACGGACGGAGGACGTCCACGGATACACCGGCCACAACCTCGGCGACGATCTGCTCGCCATCGCGGACGCGCACGGCTACGGGAGGTTCCACCTCCTCGCCCACAGCTGGGGTGCGTGGGTGGGGTGGCATGCGACGGGCGACCGCCCCGACCGCTTCGCGTCGTTCGTGTCGCTCGCGACGCCGCACCCGCAGGCCACCTACACCGCCGCGGCGATGAGCAGTCAGCAGGGACGGCTCCTCGCGCCGTTCCGCCGTGTGCTGCGCGACCCTGCCGCGGCGCGGTCCAAGCTGCTGGGGAACGATGCGGCCGTGCTCCGGGGCTTCTACGACGGCAGGACCCCGCCGGCGCTCGTCGACGAGGACGTCGCGCGCTACCTCGAGGGGGACACCCTCGAGGCGTCGATGCGCCTGCACGCCGCGCTCGCGATCGTCGACCGGGACGACGAATACGTCTGCGAGGTCCCCACGCTGTTCTTCTGGGGGTCCGAGGACCGCTTCTTCTCCCGGCTCGCCTTCGGTCTCACGGGCGACTACGTCGCCGCCGACTACAAGCCCGTCGAAGTCGCCGGGGCGACACAGTGGGTGGGGATCGACGCACACGCGTTCGTCATGAAGACCTCCCTCGAATGGTTCGCGAAACACGAGACCTGATACCATCTGTCTCACAATGTTCCGGGGACGGTGAGATTCCGTACCGGCGGTGACAGTCCGCGAGCCGCGTCCGCACTCACAGGCGGCCGGTTGACTCGGTGAAACTCCGAGACCGACAGTAAAGTCTGGATGGGAGGAACATCGTGAGCGCGGGAGGTCCACGCGTCACGGTCCGCTGACGCGCACCCTGACGGAATCGACGAACCCTCGCGCAGGCTTCGCGGCACGTGCTGCGGAGCTCCCTCCCACACCCCGGGCTCGGATCCGGGGAGGGATGGATGGATCGGTCGGCGCTGTCGCAGACGATCACCCACTCATCGATGCTGGCCGCGATGGACGTTGCCCTCGTTGCCGCCCGTCGCGGGATCCGCGGGGCCAACCCGCTTGTGGGCGCCGCCGTCCTCGACGCTGACGGCACTCTGGTCACCGGCCACCACCGAGGCGCCGGGACACCCCACGCGGAAGCGGATGCGATGAGTGCCGCACGCGCGGCGGGCATCGATCTCACGCGTGCCACCGTCTTCGTGACTCTCGAACCCTGCAGCCACCATGGCCGCACAGGACCGTGCGCGGACCTCCTCGTCGACGCGGGGGTGCCCCACGTCGTCATCGCGGTCGCCGACCCCAATCCCGCCGCGGCCGGTGGTGCAGCGCGTCTGCGCGCCGCCGGGACGACGGTGACCACCGGCGTCCGCGAGGCGGAGGCGCGAGCAGTCAACGCACGCTGGCTGCGGGCCGTGGGCGAGCGCCGCCCCTACGTCACCCTCAAGATCGCTCAGAGCCTCGACGGGCGGATCGCCGCGGCGGACGGAACCTCGCAGTGGATCACCTCACCGGCGTCGCGGGCCCGGGTGCACGCGCTGCGGGCCCGGGTCGACGCGGTGCTCGTCGGCACCGGGACGGCGCACGCGGACGATCCGCGGCTCACCGCCCGCCCCACGCCCGAGGCCGTCCAGAGCCCCGATGCCGGCGAACGTTCCGCCGCCGGCACGGGATCCCAGGCCGGCGCGGGTCCCGAGGCCGGCGCAGATTCCGAGGCCGGCGCAGGTTCTGCTCCCGCCTCCCCGCTCCCGTTCACGCAGCCGGTGCCGGTGGCGTGGGGGATGAGGGACCTCGCCCCGGGGTCGCACCTCGCACGCGATCCGCGCACGGTGCACCTGCGCACGCGCGACCCGCACGAAGCGCTCGAGACTCTGCACGCCCAGGGCATCCAGCACGTCCTCGTCGAAGGCGGCGCGCACGTGGCCGGGGCGCTGATCCGCTCGGACCTGGTCGACGAGCTCGAGGTCCATATCGCTCCCGTGCTCCTGGGCGACGGCCTGCCGGGGCTCGCGGACCTCGGTGTGACGACCCTGTCCGAGGCCGTCCGGTGGCTTCCCGACGACACCACCGGGGACGCACTCCTCACCGAGGCATGCGTGCCCTCTGCGCCCTCCTCCGATGCAGACATACACTCTGCGCCCTCCTCCGATGCAGACGCGCATTCTGCTGGCACAGCCACATCCCCTCCAGCCTCACAGGACGCCCGCAACCCGGATACCCTCCTCCGCTTCATCCCGGATACCCGTCACTCTCACCCCACCGCACACACGAAGGACAGCTGAGTCATGTTCACCGGAATCATCGAGGAAATGGGCGAGGTCGTCTCGCTCACACCTACAGAGGCGGGATCGGCCGTTCTCACACTCCGCGCGGGCGCCGTGCTGGACGGTCTACCGGACGGTGGGTCGCTCGCCGTCAACGGCGTGTGCCTCACCCAGGCCCCGGAAGCCGGTGCCGGAGCCACGTCCTCAGCCTCGCCTTCCTCGCCGACTTCTTCTGTGCCCCCTTCCACGCAGTCTCTCTTCGTCGCCCACGTCATGGGCGAGACGCTCACCCGCACCACCCTGGGCGCGCTGCAGCCGGGAGACCCCGTCAACCTGGAGCGGTGCCCCCGTGCGGGTGACCGGTTCGACGGTCATATCGTGCAGGGACACATCGACGGGACGGGCCACGTCGTCGAACGTGTCGACGAGGGCGATTGGGTGCGGATCCGCATCGCCGTCCCCGCCGACCTCGCGCCGTTCACTGCGGAGAAGGGGTCGATCGCACTCGACGGCGTCTCCCTCACACTGTCGGCCGTCAGCCCGGCCCCCGGCACGTACCCGGCTGGCACGGACCCCCTTGCCACCGACCACTGGGTCGAGGTGGGCCTCATCCCCGCCACCCTCGCGGCGACCCGGATGGGCGTCCTGCAGGTGGGCGATGCGGTGAACGTCGAGGTCGACATCATCGCGAAGTACGCCGCACGCCTCACCGCGTTCCACGCCGCGACCGCCGCCACGACTGCCGCCCCGGCGGCTGCCACACCTCACGAAGGAGACCTCTCATGATCCGCCTCGACACCATCGATGCCGCACTCGCGGCGCTGCGCGCACGGAGGCCCGTCATCGTGGTCGACGACGAGGACCGGGAGAACGAGGGTGACCTCATCATGCCGGCCGTGGCGATGACTCCGGAGTGGATGGGGTTCATCATCCGGCACTCCTCGGGCGTCGTGTGTGCGCCGATGCCCGCGTCCCGCGCCCGCGCCTTCGACCTGCCTCCCATGACGGAGGTGAACGAGGATGCGAAGGGCACCGCGTACACCGTCACCTGCGACGCGGCGACAGGGGTCACCACCGGCATCAGTGCCGCTGACCGCACCGCGACCGTCCACACGCTGTCCGCGGCCGTCCCGGATCCCACCACCGTCACCCGGCCGGGCCACGTCCTGCCGCTCATCGCCCGCGACGGGGGTGTGCGCGAACGTCCCGGTCATACGGAGGCCGGCGTCGAGCTGTGCCGCCTGTCGGACAGCGGCGAGGTCGCCGTCATCGCGGAGCTCGTCCACGACACGGGCCCGATGATGCGCGGGGAGGACCTGCGGACGTTCGCGGACACCCACGACCTGCCGCTCGTGTCGATCGCGGATCTCATCGCCTTCCTCGACGCCCGCGACGGCGCCGACACTCCCCCTGCAGTGGAGGACACCCCCACCGCGCCCGAGGTCGTCGGCACCGCCCCCGTCTCCCTCCCCACCCCGCACGGGACGTTCCGCACGCGGGCGTGGCGGGAGCTCGACCGTGCGGGCCGGCCCGGCATCGAGCACCTCACGCTGGAGACGGTCGCGCCGTCCTCGACCGACACGCCTCTGGTCCGCGTCCATTCCGAGTGCCTCACCGGTGACACGTTCGGATCGCACCGGTGCGACTGCGGGGAGCAGCTCGACACCTCACTCGGGCTCGTCGCCCGCCACGGCGGTGTCATCGTCTACGTGCGCGGCCACGAGGGCCGGGGCATCGGGCTGTGGGAGAAGATCCGCGCGTACTCGCTGCAGGAGCAGGGTGCTGACACGGTGGACGCGAACCTGCGCCTGGGACACCCCGAGGACGCCCGCGACTACCGGGCGGCGGCAGCGATCCTCACCGCCATGGGGGTGGAGCGGGCCCGCCTGCTCACCAACAATCCGGCGAAGATCAGTGCCCTGGCGGCCCTGGGCGTGGAGATCGTCGAGCGGGTGCCCGTCGAGACCGCAGCCCGCCCCCAGAACGCGCGCTACCTCGACACGAAGCGCACCCGCATGGCGCACCTCCTGGGAGAGGGAGTCGGCGCATCCCCCACGTCGACGGGGCCCACCACCCCATCGGTGAGTACCCCCGCGAACGCTCCCGGAACACCTGAGGCACCCGGAACACCTGATGCACCCGGAGCAACCGGAGCACCCGGCACACCCAACACATCCGGTCAGCCCAGGACACCCGGCACAACCAGCACATCCGGTCAGCCCGGAACACCCGGCACATCCAGCACACCCGGCATCCCGTCTTCCGCCCACGACCGAAAGGCATCCTGATGGCCCACCACGGAGCACCCTCCCCCGCACTCACTCCGCACGACGCGCAGGACCCCGAGGACTCCCTCAGCAGCCTGCGCGCCGTGATCGTCGCAGCCTCCTGGCACGACACGGTCATGGACGGACTCATCGACGGAGCCCTCCGAGCAGCGGCGGACGCGGGGATCGAACCCGAGGTCGTCCGCGTCCCCGGCAGCTTCGAACTGCCTGTCGTCGCAGCGGAGCTCGCCGACCGATTCGACGCGGTCGTGGCACTGGGCGTCGTCATCCGCGGTGGGACACCGCACTTCGACTACGTGTGCCAGGCGGCGACCGACGGCCTCACGCGGGTGTCCGTCGACGCGCGCACGCCGGTGGGCTTCGGCCTGCTCACGTGCGACGACGACGCGCAGGCGCTCGACCGTGCGGGACTCGCCGACCGCGGCGACGGGAAGCCGTCCGTCGAGGACAAGGGCTACGAAGCGACCGCCGCCGCCCTGCAGACAGCGGCCGTCCTGCGGAGGCACCGCCGCGGCTGACCTGCACGGACACGCCTGCACCGACGGGGGAGCGGGAGCGGAGCCGGATCGGGGACAATGGCTCACATGCTCGCCATTCCGCACCGCTCCCCCGCGGACCACTACACGCAGACAGCGAGGTCCGCTGCGCGACGCGTGCTGAGGAGCTACTCGACCTCATTCGCCCTCGCCTCGTCCGCGCTTCCGCGTCGCATCCGCACCCATATCGAAGCGGTGTACGCGATGGTGCGAGTGGCGGACGAGCTGGTCGACGGGGCATGGGCGACGGGGTCGCCGGAGGCCGTGCGGCAGGAGCTGGACCGGTTCGAGGCGGTGATCGCCCGGTCCGCCGCAGACGGGTTCTCGACCGATCTCGTCGCCCACGCGTTCGGGGTCACCGCGCGCAAGACCGGTATCGGCCCCCGACAGTGGGAGCCCTTCTTCGCGTCGATGCGGACCGACATCCTCGACCCCGCGCACACAGTCGCGTCGACACCCGATGCGTCCGCCCCGCTCACACCCGCCGCACTCAGTCGATACGTCCACGGGTCCGCCGAGGTCGTCGGCGAGATGTGCGTGCTCGCATTCTTCGACGGTGCTCCCCTGCCGTCCGACGCGGAGGACTCCCTGCTGCCCGGGGCACGCACCCTGGGGTCCGCATTCCAGAAGGTGAACTTCCTCCGCGACATCGCGCACGACTCCGCGCGGCTGCGCCGCGGCTATCTCGTCGCACCCGGGCGGGCCGCCACGGACTTCACGGAGGAGGAGAAGAACCGTCTGGTCGCCGAGGTGTTCGCCGAACTCGCGGACGCCGCACCCGCCGTCGACGCCCTCCCCCGCTCCGTCCGCCCCGCCGTGTGGACCGCGTTCGGCGTGTTCGCCGACCTCACCCACCGCATCGCGGAGACCCCCGCCCACCGCGTCGCCCAGGATCGCATCCGGGTTCCGGATCCGGTGAAGCTCTCGCTCGCCGCGCGGGCGGCGGCGGGTCGGCCCCGCACGTCCTGGCCCGGGATGCCCGTCCGCTACTCGAGGAGGTCCGCGTGAGTCGGGTCGTCGTCATCGGGGCCGGGATCTCCGGTCTCGCCACCGCCGCTCTCGCCGCGCAGGACGGCCACGACGTCGTCGTCCTCGAGCGCCTGCCCCAGGTGGGCGGCCGCGCGGCGACCCTCGAGGACGACGGGTTCGTCTTCGACACCGGGCCGTCGTGGTACCTCATGCCCGAGGTGTTCGACGCGTTCTTCCGACGGTTCGGCACCTCGGCCGAGGAGCAGCTCGACCTCGTCGACCTCCCCACCTCCTACCGCCTGTTCCCCGACCACGTGCATCCCCCCGCGTCCGCGGACCTCACGCAGCCCGACGGCCCGGCCGACGCTTCCGACACGGTCCGTCCCGACGCCCCCGGCCCAAGCTTCACCGATCCCGACTTCCCGGACCCCGTCGACGTCCGACCGGACAGCGAGATGCTCCGCGCCC
This sequence comes from Brevibacterium yomogidense, assembly GCF_016107685.1. Classification (GTDB taxonomy): domain Bacteria; phylum Actinomycetota; class Actinomycetes; order Actinomycetales; family Brevibacteriaceae; genus Brevibacterium; species Brevibacterium yomogidense. Next base: position 944,998 of record NZ_JABASY010000001.1, on the reverse strand, counting down.
TCTTCGAAGCGCTGGAGCCCGGTTCCTCGCGCGCGCTCGACGAGCACCTGGCGAGCGCCTCCCTGCTCTACGATCTCGCGTGCGCACACGCCCTGCGGACCGATTTCGGTCGCGAGCACCGAGGGGTTGCGGGGGTGCCGGGCAGAGTGCGGAGTCTGGGGCGCCTCGGCGCCGGTGTCCTCGCGGGAGCGGGTCGCGACCCGCAGACCCGAGCCGCACTGCCGCAGCTGCCGGGCCTGCTCACCGGATCGTTCCGCCATCACGTCCACAAGCGGTTCCGGCACCCCCTCCTGCGGCAGATCCTCCTGTACCCGTCCGTGTTCCTCGCCTCCGACCCGGCCCGCACCCCCGCGCTCTACCACCTCATGAGCCGCATGGACCTGGTCGACGGGGTGCAGTACCCGATGGGCGGGATGGGCACCCTCATCGACGCGTTCGCCCGGCTGGCCCGGCGGGCCGGCGCCCGCATCGTCACCGACGCCGAGGTCCTGTCCCTGCGACCCGGCCCCGGCACCAGCCGCACCATCACCGAGGTCGTCTACCGGACCCCCGACGGCTGCCTGACCGAACGGCCGGACTGGGTCGTGGCGGCCTGCGACCTCCACCACGTCGAGACGCGCCTGCTGCCGCCCAGCCTCGTGAGCGTGTCGAAGCGCGAATGGGAGAAGCGCGACCCCGGCATGGGCGCGCTCACCGTCATGCTGGGCATCGACGGGAAGGTGCCCGGGCTGTCCCACCACACCCTGTTCTTCACCGATGACTGGGAGACGAACTTCGCGTCCGTGTTCGGCGGGCGGGACGCCCAGCCGCCGGAGCCTGCGAGCACGTACGTGTGCGCGCCGACGGTCACGGACCCCTCCGTCGCGCCCGACGGGTGCGAGAGCCTCTTCATCCTCGTCCCGTTCCCCGCGAACCCGTCCCTGCGGGCGGGACAGGAGGAGATCGAACAGTACGTGGACCGGGTCATCGACGCGGTGGGGGCGCGCGTGGGCGCACCCGACCTGCGAGCGCGCGTGCGCGTGCGGCACGTGCGGGCGCCCGGCGACTTCGCCCACAACCTCCGCGCATGGTCCGGCACCGCCCTGGGGCCCGCGCACACCCTCAAGCAGAGCGCGATGTTCCGCGACTCCGTCGTCTCCCCGCGCGTGTCCAACCTCCTGCGCGCCGGCGCGTACACCTCCCCCGGGGTCGGACTGCCGATGTGTGTCATGAGCGCGGAGAACGCGATCGACGCCCTGCGGACGTTCGAGGCGGGCCGGGGCATCCGGCGGTGAGCGCACTGGGAAGCGCAGCGGCCGGCGACGTGACGGCGGCCTTGGTGGGCGGACCGCCCAGCACGCTGGAACCGTTCGCGTACGCCGCGTGCCTGCTGTTCAGCATGGCGGGGATGCTCGTCCTCGACTGGCGCCACCGGCTGTTCTGGTTCGCCGACTGGAGACGCGCCGCGATCGTCCACACCGCCGGTGTCGCGACGTTCCTCGTGTGGGACGGGTTCGGGATCGGACTGGGAGTGTTCTTCCGCGGTGAGACGCCCTACATGACCGGCCTGCTGCTGGCCCCGGAGCTGCCCGTCGAAGAGCTCCTCTTCCTCGCCTTCCTCTGCTGGCTCACCATGAACGTGTACACGGGCACGCGCCGGATCCTGCTGCGGCGTGCGGCTCAGGGGGACGAGGTGCGGGGCGACACGGCGCAGCGCGACACGGCACGCCTACCACGCCGAGAGGACCAGAGCGTATGACGTACACGGTCCTCAATGCGGTGTTCCTCGCCGTCGCACTCGTGGTGCTCGTCGTGGCGCTGCGCTCCCACAGACCCCGTCTGCACCGGACTGCCCTGATCGTGACCGCCGGCGTGCTGCTGACGCTCACCGCGGTGTTCGACAACATCATGATCGGTGTGGGGCTCGTGGACTACGGCGAGGCGCAGACCTCCGGCGTGCGCCTGGGGGTCATGCCGGTCGAGGACTTCTCCTACACCGTCTTCGCGGTGCTCGCGCTGCCGGCGCTGTGGACCCTCCTGGGACGCCGCGCCACCGACGGGCCCAGCGAAACCGACGGGCACCGCGGCACAGAAGGACATCGTGCTACCGACGGATCAAGGACCACCGACGGGAGCCGCACCTCATGATCGGCGAGGAGACCCCGCCCCGCCTGACGACCGGCCGCGCCCTGCGGCACCTGCTCATGACCTCCCGACCCTTGTCGTGGATCAACACGGCCTATCCGTTCGGGGCCGCGTGGCTGCTGGCCGGCGGTGGCGTCGACGCCACCTTCTGGGTGGGGTGCCTCTTCTTCCTCATCCCCTACAACCTCGCGATGTACGGCATCAACGACGTCTTCGACTACGAATCCGATCTGCGGAACCCACGCAAGGGCGGCCTCGAGGGTGACGTGCTCGACCGGCGGATGCATCGACCCGTCCTCGCCGCGGCCGCTCTCACCTGCGCACCATTCGTCGTGTGGCTGGTGGCCGTCGGTGGTATCGCGGTCGTGCCGGTGCTCGCCGTCTCCCTCTTCGCCGTCGTCGCCTACAGCGCGAAGGGACTCCGGTTCAAGGAGGTCCCGTTCCTCGACTCCGTCACCTCGTCGACGCACTTCTCGTCACCGGCGTGGGTGGGCCTCGCGGCGCTCGGCGCGTGGCCGTCCGCAGCGGGCTGGTGCGGCCTGGTCGCGTTCTTCCTCTGGGGGACGGCGAGCCAGGCGTTCGGCGCAGTGCAGGACGTGGGCCCCGATCGCGAGGCCGGGATCGCGTCGATCGCGACCGTCCTCGGCGCGCGGGCCACCGTGTGGGTGTCGTTCGTCGGCTACGCGGCCGCCGGGGTCAGTGCCCTGGGGTCCGGGCCCGTCCTGCGGTGGGCCGCGCTGGGGGCGGTGCCCTATCTCGTGTCGGTCGCCCGGTTCCTCAACGTCACCGACGAGACCGCGGCAGATGCCCACCGCGGGTGGACGACGTTCCTCTGGCTCAACTACCTCGTGGGATTCGGAGTGACGATGCTGCTCTTCCTCCACAGCGGACTGATCCCGCTGCCGTAGACGCGAGGCCGCACGTGCGCTCCGACAAGTGTCAGGCTGTGGAGCCTCGTATCAGGAGCCGTCGGGAGCAAGGGCGGAGCGGTCGAACTCCTCACGGGATTCGATGACCGCGGGCATGTGCGTCGATGCCCACTGGGTGAGGAAGGAGACGACTGCGGCGAGGGACCGTCCCGCCTCCGTGAGCGAGTACTCGACCCTCGCGGGCACCTCCGGGTAGACCCGACGGTTCACGAGGCCGTCCCGCTCCAGAGCGCGGAGTGTCTGCGTGAGCATCTTCCGCGACACCCCTTCGATCGTCCGATGCAGCCAGCCGAAGCGCCGGGGCCCGTCCATGAGCGCGCCGAGGATGAGGACCGTCCACTTGTCCCCGATCCGATCGAGCATCGCCCGGGTGGGGCAGCCGTTGAAGTAGGGGTTCCAGTCCCCCAGGACCTCCGACCACACCTCCGGGCTGCCCTCGCCGCCGTCGAGCAGGACGGGGTGGTCGAAACCGTGCTCCACCTGTCCGTCTCGTGCAACGACCTGTGAGACGTCCTGCGAATCGTGTGCGGTCATCGTGTCTGTCCTCGCCTGCTCGTACTTTCCGGTACCCCTCCACTGGTTACCTGAAAGTGCCTTCTTCCCAATGTCGGGAAGGTTACCTAGGGTGACTGCGGACCGTCCAATACCGGTAAGTACTCGGGAAGCAGAGAACGGTGGACGGTGTGTCCGGACGTCAGCGGGAACTGTCGTCCGGACACACAGGAGAAAGGCGAGAAGTCATCCAGTGGTTCGCATCATGGTCATCGGAGGCACCGGTGTCATCGGCAGCAGGATCGTCGCGGAGGCGAGCGCGCGGGGCCACGCGGTCACGTCGCTGTCGCGCAACCAACCACTCGCGCCTGTCCCCGATACGGAGTACATCGCGGATGACATCCAGGACGCGTCCGTCCTCAGACGGGTGGTGGGAGACGCGGACGTCGTCGTGAGCGCCCTGTCCCCGCGCGCGGGGATGGAGGGCAACACGGCGCCGGTGCTGCGCTGCATCGCCGACCACGCGCGTGTGTCGGGAACACGGCTGGGGGTCGTGGGCGGGGTCGCACCCGGGCACCCGGAAGGGTCCCGCGGTCACCCGGAGGGATCCCCCGGACAATCCGCGGAATCGACGCAGGAGTGGCTGGAGATGGACGCAGTGCTCTACGACCTCCTCGACACCCCTGAGGACCTCGACTGGTTCTATGTGAGCCCTCCCACCGATTCCGACCTCGACGACCTCGCGAAGTCGATCGTCGACGAGATCACGGAACCCGTGCACCACCGAGCACGTGTCACCTTCGGCGGCTGACGCCTACACTCACGGACATGAGCGCTCTTCGTCTGCATGTCATCGCCCTGGGCGGTACGATCGCCTCCGTCCCGCAGCAGGACTCCTCCTCCGGCGTGGCTCCCACGATCGGTGCGGAGCAGATCGTGCAGGCCGCGCACCTCGACACGCTCTCCCTGCCAGGGGGTGCCCCCGTCGTGACGTTCGAGCAGCTCGCACAGGTCGGGTCAGGGTCGATCACGCTCACCCACCTGTTCGAGGTGGTGCGCTCCCTCCGGGCGGCCGCAGACGCAGGAGCGGACGGTGCTGTCCTCACGCAGGGGACGGACACGCTCGAAGACTCCGCGTTCGTCCTGTCCCTCCTCAACGACTCGGGCATCCCCGTGGCCCTCACGGGGGCGATGCGCAACCCCTCGCTGGCGGGCGCGGACGGCGGCGCGAACGTCCGAGCGGCCGCGCTCACCGCCCTGGATCCTCGGATGCGGGAGCTCGCTGCGGATCGCCGCCTTGCCGCATCCCTCGTCTTCACCGACGAGGTCTTCGACCCGGCATCGGTCACGAAGGCGCACACCACCTCGGTCGCGGCGTTCTCCGCAGGGCTTGGCCAGGGGCCCGTGGGCTGGGTGTCCGAGGACCGGCTGGTCCTCCCCCACGTCCCCGCGGAACCGCGGACCGTGTCCGGGTGGGAGGTGCCCGTCGACCCGACAGACCCGGCGCCCCTCCCCCGTGTCGCGCTGGTCGAGGTGGGCCTCGACGACGACCTCGCGCTGCTGGACGGCCTCGCGGCAGCCGGCTACAGCGGCTGCGTGCTGTCCGGAGTGGGAGGCGGACACGTCCCGGAGACGACCGTGCGCCGTGTCGAGGCGCTCGCAGCACAGATGCCCGTCGTGCTCGCCTCGCGGACGGGCGCCGGAGCGATGCTCGAGCGGACCTACGGCTACCCGGGCGCGGAGATCGACCTGCTGGGCCGCGGCCTCGTCCCCGCGGGGACGCTCCACGCGCGGAAGGCACGCCTGGCGCTCATCCTGGCTCTCCAGTTCGGAACCGACGCGTCCACGGTCTTCCCCGCACGCTGACAGCCGAGCCGCCGCGCACGGGCACGGGCACTGCCTGATCCTCCTCATCTCGCAGTGTGATGCCGGTGCCACTGTGGGGATGTGGCACGGGCTACGATCCGACGGACATGCCCCATGGCACATCAGGTCATCTCATCGGCCCGACCGCGCGGAAGCGGCCGGGTCGTTCCCGAACGGACAGCACATGTCAGAATCGCTCCCCGCTCAGACACCGGCCGCCGAAACGGCGATGGAGAACCGCGTCCTCAAGAAGGTCACGTGGCGGCTCATCCCATTCATCATCGCGATGTACCTCATCAACTACCTGGACCGGACGAACATCTCGATCGCCGGTCCGGGTGGGATGAACGAGGACCTGGGCCTCACCGCGACTCAGTTCGGTTTCGCGGCCGGCATCTTCTTCTTCGGCTACCTCCTGCTCGAGGTGCCGTCGAACCTGGCACTCCACCGGTTCGGCGCCCGGATCTGGCTGGCGCGCATCCTCATCAGCTGGGGGCTCGTGGCATCCGCGATGGCGTTCGTGACGAACGAGTACTGGCTGTATGGACTCCGCTTCCTCCTGGGGGTGGCCGAGGCCGGGTTCTTCCCCGGCATCGTCCTCTACCTCACGTACTGGTTCCCCGCCCGCCGCAGGGCACGTGCCACCGCACTGTTCATGCTCGCGATCCCGCTGTCGAACGTCGTCGGAGCCCCGCTGTCGTCGTGGCTCATCGATCGCGGCGAGACCGTCCTGGGCGACTTCGCGGGCTGGCGGTTCATGTTCCTCATCGAGGGACTGCCCGCGGTCGCGCTGGGCATCATGTGTCTCTTCCTCCTCACCGACCGCCCCAGGGACGCGGCATGGCTGAAGCCGGAGGAGCGCGCGTGGCTGACCGCCCGCATAGAGGCTGAGGAGATGGCGACGGTGAACGCGTACCACTACCCGGTGCGACGAGCGCTCCTGCAGCCGCGCGTATGGGCACTCAGCTTCGTGTACTTCGGTGCTGTGTACGGCCTCTACGCCCTGAGCTTCTTCCTGCCGACGATCATCGCGGGCTTCTCGGAGAGGTTCGGCACCGAGTACTCGATCGTGCAGATCGGCCTCATCACCGCCATCCCCTACTCGTTCGGCGCGGTGGCGATGATCCTGTGGTCACGCCACGGGGACCGGACAGGGGAACGCGTCTGGCACGTCGCCCTGCCGCTGTTCATCGGCGGTGCGGCGATCCCCGTCGCCCTCTACATGGATTCGCCGTTCACGACGATGATCGCGGTGACGATCTGCTGCATGGCGATCTGCGCGACCCTGCCGTGCTTCTGGCCGCTTCCCCAGACGTTCCTCGCAGGTGCCGCGGCGGCCGCGGGCATCGCTCTGGTGAACTCGCTGGGCAACTCCGCCGGCTTCTTCGCCCCGTACATCACGGGCGGATTGGCGGAGCTCACCGGCACACAGAACGCGGGACTGTGGGTCGTGGGCCTCACGATGATCGCCGCCGGGTTCGTGACACTCGCGCTCAAGGCGGCGCCCAAGCCGGACGGAAGCCGTGCGCAGTAGGTGGTAGTCGGCAGATGGTGCGCGGTTGGCGGAAAGACAAGTACGGCGCAAGCAGTGAGGCTGTCCCACCGCACAGACGGCGAACACCCCCGTGCCCCATACTGGGAAGCGGACTGTGACGACGACCTCGATGACCGCATGGGAGCGAAGGATGATGAAGAGACTGGCGATGCTGGGACTGGGCGCCGTTCTGGGAGCTGCGCTGGGCGCGCTCGGACTGCTCACGGGTCAGCGCAGCGGTTTCCTCTCCCTGCCGACTTCTCCCGGCGACCCCTGGGAGAACGCTCCCGACGCGGGACGGGCGGTCTCCCCCACCGCGCTGCCAGTGGCAAGCGGTGCCGCTGACGGAACCGACTCCGCTGGCAACACCGGCAACAGCCACGACTCCGGCACCGCCGGCGGTCCCGATACCGCTGACGTCCGCAGTGCGCCGGAGGCTCCGATGGGGGCCGTCTCCACAGCGGTGCCGGCCGACGAGCCGTCCGCCCCGCACGCGTCCTCCTCGGATGCTTCCGCTCCGCACACTGGACAAGCGGCCGACCCGGTCCGCTACCTCACGGTCGGCGAAGTCGCAGAGCTCCTGGGCACCACGACCTCGGCGCTGTCGAAGACTCCGGGCCTCCCCGAACCCGACGCCGTCGTCGGTCGCACTCGCGGCTGGCTGGAGACGACGATCACCCGTGTCCTGGAGGACCGCGCACAGGCGTGACCCCGTTCCCGGCCCGCCTCTCTGAGCGTGACCCCGCCTCCATGAGAAGGGGTGTGCGGCCGATTCTCTCGACCACACACCCCACGCGTCACGGGGCAGGCCCGCGCAGCGACATCACTCCGCGATCTTCACGACCGTCTTGCCGAAGTTCTTCCCGCCGAGCATCCCGTTGAACGCGTCCAGCACGTTGTCGAAGCCGTCGATGATCTCCTCCTGGTACTTCACCTGCCCGGACTTCACCCATTCCGTCATGTCGCGGAGGAAATCGTCGTGCATCGACTCCACGAACTCCGTCTGGATGAATCCGCGGATGGTGAGCGACTTCGTGAGCACCGACCGCATGACGCGCTCCATGGAACCGGCCGGTGCGAACTCCGCCGTACCGTTGTAGTTCGCCACCAGTCCGCAGACGGGCACCCGGCCGTAGAGGTTGAGCCTGGGCAGGACCGCGTCCCACACAGGTCCGCCGACGTTCTCGAAGTACACGTCGATGCCGTTCGGCGCCGCGGCCTTGAGCGCGCCGCGCAGGTCGTCGCCCCGGTGGTCCAGCGCCTCGTCGAAGCCGAATTCCTTCAGCAGCGCGACCTTCTTCTCACCGCCTGCGATCCCGATCGCCTTCGCACCCTTGATCTTCGCGATCTGCCCGACGGCCGAACCCACGGGCCCCGTCGCCGCGGCGACGGCGACGGTCTCGCCCTCCTGCGGCTTGCCGAGCGCCAGCAGCCCCGCGTATGCGGTGAAGCCGGGCATGCCGAGGACGCCCAGCGCAGTCGTGACCGGCACCTCGGGGTCCAGCACCCGCAGTCCTGCCGCGTCTTCGACGGAGTACTCCGCCCACCCGCCGTAGCCCAAGACGACGTCGCCCACGGCGACCGCGTCGGATTCGGTGGCGACGACCTCGGACACGGTCGCGCCCACCATGAGCCCGCCGATCTCCACCGGCTTCGCGTAGGACTTCGCGTCATCCATCCGCCCGCGCATGTAGGGGTCGAGCGACAGGTACAGGGTCCGCAGCACGGCCTGTCCCTCGCGGGGTGTGGGGATGGGCTTGGCGACGATGTCGAAGTCGTCCGCCGTGGGAGCACCCTGTGGGCGGGCGGCGAGGCGGTAGCTGCGGTAGGTCTCGGTCATCGAGTTCCCCTTTTCTGCCGATGGCGGCTTCTGATCACGCGGCGGCACCGATTGCGCGCACGCGTCTTCGCGCTGGTGAGACGCCCCGGCATCCCGCCGGAAGCGACGCTCGTCACAACCCTACTAGGCTTGACGTCATGTCCGAAGGTCCCCGTCCCACCCTGCTGCTCACCGCCTTCGGGCCGTTCGGCGGGGATGCGAAGAACCCCTCCGAACACGCTCTGGAGCCCGCCGCCGAGGCCGCAGCCGCCCACGCCCGCGTCCTCACCGAGGTCCTCCCCGTCGAGTACGCGCGTGCCTGCGCGCGCATCCGGCACCTCGTCCGCACCCATCGCCCGGACGTCGTCGTGAGCCTGGGGCTGGGCGCGGGCCGCACCGCCATCACCCCGGAGCGGGTCGCGATCAACCTCGCCGAGGCCCGCATCCCCGACGAGGCCGGTGCCCAGCCCGCCGGTCTGCCGCTGGTCGAGGACGCTCCTGCCGCCTGCTTCTCCTCGCTGCCGGTCGCCGCGATGGTCGCCGCCACCTCGGACGCGGGGGTGCCTGCCGCGGTGTCGTACTCGGCCGGGACGTTCGTGTGCAACGCGGTCATGTTCGCAAGCCTCGACGAAGCCCGCCGCCTGCGAGCCGAAGACCCCACAGCGCCCGAGGTCGTCGCCGGCTTCGTCCACGTCCCCCGAGCCGCAGTGGGCACCGGGGACTCGGCCGGCGCCGATCGGGCCGCGATGCCTCAGGCGGACATCGACCGCGGAGTCGCAGCTGCCGTGTGCGCCGCCGTCGTCCATCGCGGCGCGCCCCCGGTCGCTGCGGTGGGAACGCTCACGGCACCGGAGGACCGAGGGTCTCCGCACGACACGCGGTCTCCTCGCAACAGGCCGTCTCGAAACGACAGGATGCCGGGGATCGGCGCCACCGAGTAGCGACCGATCCCCGGCATCCCAAGACAGCCGATTCCGGCCGCGTCAGGACGATCAGGATGCGTCCTGACGCACCTCGTCCCATGCTTCGTCCCACACCGCGTCCACATCACCACTGTCCGTAGTGTCGGTGTCCGAATCGCTGATGTCTGAATCGCTGCTGTCGGCGTCACCGTCGTCGGAATCGCCCGAGTCCCAGAAGTCGTCCAGATAGAAGATGTGCACGCTGCCGCTTGCGGCGGAGACCGTCACGGGGACGACGTCGTCGCCCGTCGCCTGCGCGACGTCGACGTCGACCATGCCGGATCCGGCGGTCGCGTTGACGGAGTAGCCGGCGAGATCACGCACACGGCTCTCCTGTGGCAGGCCGATGTCGACGGAGCCCGTCTGGGCATGCGCTTCGAGGCCGTCCCGCGGCACGGCGTTCTCGCCCAGTCCCAGGTCGATGCCGCCCGCATTCGTCTTCGCCGACAGCGACCGGGCCACGTCCACGGTCGAAGTCTCGATATACCCGGTCGACGTGTCCAGGGTGAGCGTGTCCATCGCACCGCTCGCATCGACGAAGCCCGCCCGGGTCTTCGCCGAGACGTCCCCGGCCGTCACATCGATCCTGATGGCCCCGGCCTCCGACTCCGCGCTGACGTTGGCGAACTGGCCGTTCACCTCGGTGAAGCCCCACCGGGTGGTGACGTCCAGGTCCAGCTCACGGGCATAGTCCGCGGGCAGTTCGACGTGCAGAGTGTTCTCCATGCCCGCGTTCGGGGCCCACCAGCGGCGGGACTCGGTGCTCCGCGGCATGTCGATGGTCGCCTCTCCGCCCGCTTCACCGATCGTGGGTGGCTGCACGTCGACGTCGCGCCCCTGGTAGACGTGGCGGACGCGGGGCGAGTCGAGCTCGTCGCTGACCGACACCTCGACGGTGGCTGTGTCGGCGCTGACGGCCAGGGAGGACACCCCGGTCGGCAGGTCGTACGACGTCTCCTCACGGACGAGGCCCGCAAGGCCCACTCCCGTGTAGGCGAGTGCAGAAGCCGGGACCAGCAGCGCGAGTGCACCGATCACCGCGACCAGTGACCGCATGAAGACGCGCGAGGTGCTGCTCACCTCGAGGGTGCGGGCCGGTCCCCCCGGTTCCGACCGGGGTGGTCTGGGCTGCGACTGGAAGCCGCCTCCCGGGTACCCCGATGTCCCCGGGGGCGGACCCATCGGAGGTCCACCGAACCCACCTGGTGACGCAGCGGGTGCACCGGAGTGCGAGGAGTACGCGCCAGCCTGTGCAGCATAGGTACCTGGCGGACCGGGGTATGCGCCAGGCTGTGCCACATGGACCCCAGGCTGGGCGGGATACGCGCCGGGCTGCACGGGGTGCTCACCGGGATGAGCGGCGTAGTCGCCGGCCTGTATCGGGTGCATGGGATTCGAGCCAGCAGGATTCGGGCCAGTGGGGTTCGGGGTGTTCGGGGTGTTGGGATCATCCGGAGTGTTCGGGGTGTTCATGATCGTTCCTCACGATGGGCGCAGCGGGTGCGGATCGTCCGCACGCTGCGGGCAGGCCGTGGAGTGACAGTGAGCGGGAGGGCGGTGGCGTGCACGGGAATCACGCGTCCAAGAAGCGCAGCACGGCGAGCACGCGGCGGTTCTCCGTCGTGTCCGCAGAGAGGCCGAACTTCGAGAAGATCGAACTGATGTGCTTCTCCACCGCGCCTGCGGAAAGGTAGAGGGTTCCCGCGATGGCGGAGTTCGACTTGCCAGAGGCCATGTGCTCGAGCACTTCGCGCTCCCGTTCGGTCAGCCCGGCCAGTCCGTCCTGCTTGCGGGAGCGGACCAGGATCTGGGAGACGACCTCGGGGTCCAAGACGGTGCCGCCACCGGCGACCTCTTCGACCGCGTCGAGGAAATCCCCCACGTCGGCGACCCGGTCCTTGAGGAGGTAGCCGAAGCTGCCTCCCCCACCCGCGATGAGTTCGCTCGCGTAGCGCTCCTCGACGTACTGGCTGAGCACCAGCACTCCGACATCGGGGTTCTGCTCCCGGATGAGCGTCGCCGCGCGGATCCCCTCGTCGGTGAACGTGGGAGGCATCCGCACATCCACGACCGCGAGGTCCGGGTGCAGGCCGGCGACCGCGCTCAGCAGCCCCTGCGCCTCTGCGACGGCAGCGACGATCTCGTGTCCGGCATCTGCGAGCAGCCGTGAGATCCCCTCACGGAGCAGGACGTTGTCTTCAGCGATCACGATGCGCATGGCACCTCCGCAACGATAGTGGTCGGTCCGCCCACAGGGCTGGTCACCGACAGGGTTCCCTTGGCTGATGCTATGCGTCCTTCGAGACCCGCGAGCCCGGTCGACGTGCCGCCGCGGTCGATCCGCGCGCCGCCCACACCGTCGTCGACGACGACGATCTGCAGCCGCGACGGATCGATCGTGCGGATCGCCACCTGTGCGCTGCGTGCCTGAGCGTGCTTCGCGATGTTCGTGAGCGATTCCGCGACGACGAAGTAGGCGACGCTCTCCGCCTCCTTGCTCACACCGTCCGGCACCTGCGCGTCGACGGTGACCGGGATGGGGGTGCGTGCGGCGAGCGCACTGATCGCCGCGTCCAGTCCGCGGTCCTCGAGGACTGCGGGATGGATGCCGCGCGCCAACTGGCGCAGCTCCGTGATCGCGTCCTTCGAGTCCTGGTGCGCCTCCGCGACGAGGTCCTTGCCCTCCTCCGGGTCGGTGTCGAGCTTCCTGCGCGCCATCCCGAGCTTCATGCTGAGGGCGACGAGCATCGGCTGGACCCCGTCGTGCAGGTCGCGTTCGATGCGGAGCCGCTCCGTCGTCGCCGCGTCCACCGCGCCGGTGCGGGCGGTCTCGAGGACGCCCACCTCACGGGTGAGGGTGTCGCGTTCGGCGCGCAGCGCCGCGGCCCGGGTGGGTGGCAGCAGGCCGCGGTCCAGCAGCCGGTCGAGGATCGGTGAGAAGACGAGGATCGCGAGCGCCACCAGCGCGGCGGCCGCACCACTGACACCCAGAGTCACGCGGGGTGCCATCCCGGCATCCGCTGATATGAACGCGTCGGTGATGACGGGGTTGACGGCCGATACGAGTGCGAGCGTCGCGAACGTGAGGCCCGCCAGCAGCAGGATGCCGATGATCCCGCCGTAGAACGTCTTCACGATGTGATGCGCTGTCGATCGCCAGAATCCCTGCGAGCTGATGATGAGCCACTGCTGGTGGAGCCAGCCGACGAATCCGTCGCGCAGGGTCCTCCGATACTGGGGCACCAGGATCTGCTCGCCGTAGACGGCTTCCGACCGGATCCGCTCGACGTGGTTGACCCCGCGCTGCAGGTAATACCAGACGACGAGGAAGAAGATACCTGCGCCCAGTGCGAAGATACCGCCCACACCGGACACGAAGAGACCGAGCGGTATCCAGATCCACGTCACCGTGAGCACCGCGGAGAACAGCACGTTGACGATGCCCATGAACCACGGCATCCGCTGCGGTTCGAACAGGCGGACGTTGCCGGTGCCGTCGCGCCCGTGGGTGCGCGGTTCGGCCGGAGCATCGCCCGCGACCGGTCCGGCAGGGGTCGGGTAGGCAACCGTGGCGGACGAGGTCGGGGCCGGGGTCGGGTACGCGGCCGTGGCAGCCGGAGGGGATTCTCTGTCGTCGGGCTGCGGAGGCAGCGGTCGGGTGGTCTGCTCGTCGTTCATGTCATCCACTCTCCAACGCGCGGTCGGCCGCGGCCACGGGGCCAACAGCAGAACTCAGTAGGGAAAACCCTAGTCGTCCGCCAGCGGGCCTCCACCTCACTACCATGGTGTGAGAATCCCACGGTTCCGCTCACCCGCCACCCCCGCCCCATCCCGGGAGTCCCCCGCATGACGCAATCCCTGCAGATCCTCCCCCCGCGGAGCTCCAAACAGCGCACCCGGGTGCTCCTCATCGCCGCGATCGTGCTGGGAGTCCTCAATTCGGTGGCCTACCACTCCGCCTCCATCACCGGGTGGATCCCCAGCATGCACCTCACCGACACCGAACTGGTGAGCGTCCTCGTGGGATCGGACATCGTCCTGGGCCTCGTCGCACTGACCCTGCTGCCCGCCGCGATCGCCCACGACACGGAGGAACTCCGGGAGGATTCCTACATCGGGCCGCCCTCGGCGCTGGTCGCCGGGCTCGTCGTCATCACGGTGTGGCAGATCGCCCCGCTCGCCATGGCCGCCGGAGCGATCGTCATCATCTCGATCTCCTCACGCGTCTCCGCGTCCTGGACGATCCCCGCGATCTGCGCGTCGATCCTGTCGTCGCTCATCGCCGAACTCGCCTTCCATCCCCAGCACTCTGACGTGAGCTGGGAAAGCATCGGCTTCACCGCCCTCATCACCCTCGCACTCGTCGCACTCGGAACGGTGCGCGGGAAGCACCTCCGGTCGCTGAGGAGACCGCCGCAGCAGCGGTGAGCGGTGCCCCCGCGACGAAGAGTGGCGCGGCGGGCGGCGCAGCAGCCGCAGGCGCGACCTCGGTGGTGAGCGCGACCTCGGTGGTGAGGGGCGCCTCGGCGGTCGTGACCAGCGGATTCGGGCCCCAGGCCTCTGGAACGAACGAACGATCTGTGGTTGTCTGGGGTGACGCTCCCCGCGAGGATGCGAGGAGCCCGATTCCGCAGGAGGAACCATGAAGGTTTTCGAAGTCGCATCGCCAGGGGCACCCGCGCAGGAGGTGGATCGGCCCACCCCGGAACTCGCGTGCAAGGAAGTGCTCGTCCGCGTGACGCACTCAGGCGTGTGCCACTCCGACCTCCACTGCGCCGAAGGCTACTTCGACATGGGAGACGCAGGGAAGGCACCCGTCGAGACCCTGGGGATGGCGTTCCCTCTGGTGCTCGGCCACGAGATCGTCGGTGAAGTGACGGCCGTCGGACCGGACGCCGGGCTCACACCGGGCGCGGAGAAGTACATCGTCTTCCCGTGGATCGGCTGCGGGTCGTGCGGTGCCTGCCAGGAGGACCGCGAGAACTCCTGCACGGGGGCGCGGCGGAACATCTCCCTGCAGAAGGACGGCGGATTCGCGCGTGAGGTCTGGTTGCCGGACGAGCGCTACCTCATCCCTGTGGGCGACCTCGACCCCAGCTGGGCGGCCACCCTCGCCTGCTCCGGCCTCACCGGCTATTCGGCCGTCACGAAGGCCCTCACGTCGGAGGTCGACCGCCCCATCGCCGTCATCGGCACCGGAGGCGTGGGCCTCAGCGCCGTCGTTCTGCTCAAGGCACGCGGCCACAAGAACATCGTCGCCGCCGACGTGTCCGAGGACTCGCTCAAGAACGCGAAGGCGGCCGGCGCGACGTCGACCGTGCTCACCACCGGCGAGGACCCCGTCAAGGACATCGTCGAGGCCGGCGGCGGGAAGCTCGCCACGGTCATCGACTTCGTCAACAACACCGCGACCTCCTCGATCGCACTGGGAACGCTGGGCACCGGGGGCAAGCTGGTGAGCGTCGGCCTGTTCGGCGGTCAGCTCGCATTCCCCACCACGCTGATCGCCCTCCAGCAGCTGAAGATCGAAGGCAACTTCGTGGGCAGCCTGCCGGAGCTGCGCGATCTCGTGGACCTCGCGAAGTCGACCGAACTGCCGCAGCTGCCCATCACGGAGAAGCCGCTCGAAGCGGACGAGGTGAACGCGGCGCTCAAGGCGATCGACGAGCGGACCATCTCCGGCCGCACCGTGCTGGTCGCCGACTGACATTTCGGTGCGGGTGCCGGTGGGGGCGGTGCGCAGCTGAGCCAGAGCACCGCCGTCCTCCGCGCGAGGAGCCTGAAGCCCTAGCTCCTTGAATCGCCTACGTCCGCGTACAGGACCCGAAACGCGATTTTTCGGTCCTGTACACGGACGTAGGTGTTCACTCACGTAGGCGCCTCTCGCTCACGTAGGCGTTCCGTTCACGCACGCGCTCGCGCGCGCGGCATTTCAGCTGCGGTCGGTCAGGAGGCGACCTTCTCCGCGGCCCTCTCCCGCACCAGCGCGAAGCCCTCCGACCATGCGACCAGGTCCTCTATCATCGGTCCGAAGGTCTTCGCGGAGACCTCCTCCGGCGCGAACGCACCGTCCTTGAAATCGGTGAAGACGGAGAACGCCGCGACGCCCCGCACGGTCGCCGCACGGAAGTTCGCGAACACGAGGCGCCACGCCTCGACCGCCCGCACGCCCTTGTCCGCGCCGTAGCTCACGAACGCGACGGGCTTGTGGGCGAACTCCGGGCCGACGAAGTCGATCGCGTTCTTCAGCGGGCCGGGCACGGAGTGGTTGTACTCAGGAGTCACGACGATGTAGCCGTCGAATGGGCGCAGCGCCGCGGCCCACGCCTTGGTGTGCTCGTTCTCGTACCTACCGGCGCCGCCGGGGATCGCCTCGTCCAGGATCGGGAGGTCGTATGCTCCGAAGTGGACGACCTCGTGGTCGATCCCGCGCTCCTCGAGCTGCGACACCACCCACTCGACGACCAGCGGGTTGAGTGCTCCCGGACGGCTGCTGCCTGCGATGACTCCGATACGCATGTAGTGGTTCCTCCTCCGCCCCGCACCCGGCAGGACATGTAGTTCAGTTTCCAACTACATGCTACGCCGCCGAGGCCGCACCGAGTACGTGAGAACCCCCACCCCCACCTGCGGCCGGGAGAATGAGCACGTGAGGAGCCCTGGGTCCGCCGGGGAACCGCCAGAACCGCCCGGCATGGAGGCGTCAGATCTGTCCCGTGCGGAGGATGTCGAGCGCGTGTGCCGCGAGTGCTTCGACGCTCGCCCCCGCCTCCTCCGGATCGACGTCGAGGTCGCCCATCTTCCCCTGCTTGAGCCGCGTGTAGACACCCTCCCGGATGCACGCGAGCTTCCACACCGCGAAGGCGGCGTAGTACGGCACGCTCGACGTGTCCTGACCTGTGAGAGACGCATACCGCTCGGTGAGTTGATCGGCGGTGGGCGAGCCGTCTGCGACGCTCGGGGTCCAGATGCCGGTGAGCGAGTCGTCGACGAACATCATCGCGAGCAGATAGCCGAGGTCGGTCACCACGTCGCCGATCGACGACAGCTCCCAGTCGACGATCGCCTGCACCTCGCCGGTCCCGCGGTCGAAGAGCATGTTGTTCGGCTTCACGTCCCCGTGGACCAGCCCGGTGACGGTCTCCGGCGGGATGTCGCGCGACAGCACTGCCTGCACCTCTCCGATCACCGGGAGGTCGCGCGTCGTGATCGCCTCGTACTGGCCCAGCCAACGGCGCAGCTGGCGCTCGACGAAGCCGCCCGGCCGGCGCAGGTCACCGAGGCCCACCGCGTCGACGTCGACGGCGTGGACTTCGGCAAGAGCACCCACCATGTCCAGCATCGACGCACGGACAGATCCGCCTGCGGGGATGAGGTCGAGGTCAGCGGGCTCGTGGATCGTGAAGCCCGGGCAGTGGTCCTGGAAGACGAAAGGGACGTCGAGCACGTCCGCGTCGTCGACGATCTCGAGGATGTTCGGGACCGGCACAGGCGTCGGCCCCAGTGCCGCCATAATTCTGCCCTCGCGCTGCACGTCGTGCGCGCTGCCTCCCGTGTGCCCCAGGGGAGGACGACGGAGCACCCAGCGCGGCTCACCGTCGAGGGTGAGGGTGAACGTGAGGTTCGATCGGCCGACCGACAGGACCTGGAATCCGATCGCGTCGGCCTCCACGCCCTGGTGCGCGGCGATCCACGCGCGCACGCCTGATCCTGCGATGCCCCTCGGGTCGTCCGTCGGGGCCTGCGTGGCGGGCGTCCACGCAGCCGACGTCTGCGCCGCAGGTGTCTGCGCGTCGGTCGCCGAGGCCGATGCCTTCGTGGAGGGCTCCGGCGCCTTCGTGTCGGGGGCCTTGGCGTCAGGGGCCTGGGCGTCAGTCGCCTGCGGGGTGGGCGTCTTCTGCCCAGCGGTCGGGTCTGGGGACATCGTCGTCGGTCTCCTCACTCAGGGGCGTCACACCTGCGAGCCCCACGGCTTCGTCGCCGCACACACACTCGCACATGCCACCGCGTGCACCGTGCACACGATGTCGAGCGTCTCACCACACAGTCTGATCAAACGTTCGGCCTGGATGCCTATACGCTAGAAAGGTCCGTCCCGACCGTCAAGCGCGGTCCACCCCCTGGATGGCACTGGATCACCACCCGCGGTGGGCGTGTGCCACAGCCGGCACTGCTCCCGCAGCAGGGTCCGCCCTGCGCCCGTCCGGCTGTTCGACGATCCGCCGTGACTGTTCGATGCAGAACGATCGCCGAGAGGAATGAGGAGACTCCGATGCCCGCACTGCCCGGTACCACCACATCGTCCACCGCAGGACCCCTGGAGGGGATCGTGGTCGCGGATTTCGCCCGCGTCCTCGCGGGCCCGTACTGCACGATGCTGCTGGCCGACCTGGGGGCCACGGTCATCAAGGTCGAGAGCCCCGACGGAGATGACACACGCGGCTGGATGCCGCCCGTCTATCGGGACCAGGCGAGCTACTTCCAGGCGGTGAACCGCAACAAGCACTCGATCGTGCTCGACCTCAAGGACGAGGACGACCGGGCAACCGCCCAGCAGATCGCGGCCCGTGCCGACGTGTTCGTGCACAACTTCAAGCCCGGCTCCATCGAGCGGCTGGGATTCGGGTACGAAGCGGTCCGCGCCCTCAACGAGCAGATCATCTACGCCCACATCAGCGGATTCGGCACGAAGAACGGCGCGGAGCTCCCCGGGTATGACGTGCTCGTCCAGGGCATGGCCGGGCTCATGGACATGAATGGCGAGCCGGACGGGTCGCCGGTGCGCTCCGGCATCTCCCTCTTCGACCTCACGACCGGGATGATGACGGCGCTGGGGATCACCGCGGCGGTCCGGCACCGTGACCTCACCGGCGAAGGCCAGCTCATCGAGAACAACCTCATGAGCAACGCCGTGTTCACGATGCTCAACCAGTACCAGTCCGTCGCCACCCACAACGACGTCCCCACGCGCGGCGGAGCCGAGCACGCCTCGATCTACCCGTACAACGCGCTCCCCACCGGCGACGGCGACCTCATCATCGTCGGCGCGAACAATGGACAGTTCGCTCGACTGTCCGCGGTCCTCGGCCACCCCGAGTGGGCGGACGACCCCCGCTTCGACTCCCCCGAGCGACGCAACGTCAACCGTGGCGAACTGCGGCCACTGCTCGAGGAGGCCCTCTCCCACAAGGGCAAGGACGAGTGGTTCCGTCTGCTCCGCGAAGCCGGCCTGCCCTGCTCCCCCGTGCAGAACGTGGGCGAAGGCCTGCAGACCGCGCACGACCTGGGCCTGGAACCGGTCTGGCACACGGACGACCCGGATTCCGTCGCGACGATCCGCAACTCGCTCTCCATGACGGCGACCCCTCCGACCTATCGGAAGGAACCGCCGGCACTGGGCGCGGACGGCGACGCGATCCGCGCCTGGCTCGCCTCCGACTGAGAGCCATCCGTGATCACATCCGATCACGACCTCCTATAATCCCGGTATGGCACTCCCCCGACTCGATCCCCCGGCCCGCGTGGGCGACCAGGTCTTCGAGGCTCTCCACAAAGCGATCATGAGCGGCAGCTACCCCGCTGGACACCGCCTCCGCATCCGCGACATCGCGGCAGAGATGGGCACCAGCGTCATGCCCGTCCGCGAAGCGATCCGCAAGCTCGAGGAGCTCGGCCTCGCGGAATCGACCCCCAACAGGGGTGCCGCGGTCAAGGGCTTCACGCAGACGGAGCTGCTCGACGTGTACGCCGTGCGCCGCCTCCTCGAGCAGGAGGCGGCCACACTGGGAGCCGCGAGGATCGACGAGGCCGGCGTGGCCACGATGCGCGCGGAGCTCAAGAGCCTCGCACGCGCAGTCACGGATGAGGACGTCGTCGCCTACCTCGACGCGGACGAACGACTGCTGACGGCGCTCTACACCGCCGCCGGCAACCCGGTCCTCCTCGAGACGATCCAGGTCCTGTGGCAGCGCTGCCGGTCGTACAAGATCGTCGGCGCGGACAGGGAGCTGGGCCAGGGCGACCCGGAGAAGCTCCTGAGCTTCCAGCGAGAGCTGATCGACGCAGCGTCGTCCTTCGATCAGTCGCGCGCGTCCCGACTGACGGTCGGATCGGTGGAAGCCGCCATGGAGCGGATCCGCACGGCACTCCCCTCCTGACTCCGCGCGGCCCTGCTCTCCTGACGTCCGGGACTGCCCGCTCGACCTCACATCCGTAAGCCACCGCCCCGCCCGTGGGCGCCGCCCCGCCCGTGGGCGCCGCCCCGCCCGTGGGCGCCGCCCCGCCCGTGGGCGCCGCCCCGCCCGTGGGCGCCGCCCCGCCCGTGGGCGCCGCCCCGCCCGTGGGCGCCGCCCCGCCAGCAGGTACCGCACCCACCTCTTGTGTGATCACATATCACGCATTACCGTGGAAGCGACGGCACTTCCGCTCGAAGGAACCCGCCTCGAAAGGCACGGCACCGTCGGCAGCGCAGCCGGTCGGTCCGCACCGTCGGCCCACACCCGAAAGGCCCTCTCATGACGACTGATCTCCGCGGAGTCCTCACCGCCCTCGCCACCCCCTTCGACGCCGACGAGAACATCGACGTCGCCATCCTCCGCCGTGTCATCGACCGCTCTGTCGACGCCGGTGTCCACGGCGTCGTGGCCGGCGGCTCGACCGCAGAGTTCGCCTCGATGCTGCCCGACGAGCGCCTGCAGCTGGTCGAAGAGGTCACCTCGCACACGGCCGGTCGCGTCCCCGTCATCGCGCAGACCGGGGCGACCACCACCCGGGAGGCGATCCGCCACAGCCGCGCAGCGCAGGCCGCCGGTGCGGACGTCCTCATGCTCGTCACCCCCTACTACGAACCGCTGGGGCTCCCGGCGACCGTCGACTACCTCCGCACCGTCGCGGACGCGGTGGAGCTCCCGATCATGCTCTACAACATCCCCGGCGCGACCGGAGTGGATCTCGACCCTGACACGATCGGGGCGCTCGCCGACGAATTCGACCACATCCGCTACATCAAGGACTCGTCCGCGAACTGGGAGCTGGGGCTCCAGCTCGTCCACCGCCTCGGCGACCGTGTCGGCACGTTCATCGGCTGGGACGCGTACACGTACAGCGCGCTGTCCGAAGGCGCGGCCGGCGTCATGGCGGGTGCGGCGAACGTCGTGGGGCCGGAGCTGGTCGCCGTATACGACGCGGTCTCCAGCGGCGACCTCGCGGGCGGCCTGGCACAGTGGAAGCGCCTCTACCCGGTGATCGACACGATGCTGTCGAGCGATTTCGTGCCCGCGGTGAAGGCGGGGCTGGGGTTGCGCGGGGTACCCGTGGGGCCGCCGCGGAAGCCGATGACACCGCTGTCCGACGAGTCGGTCGCCGCGCTCGAGACCGCACTCGCCCAACTGGACCGCACCGCCTCCCGCTAGTGCCTTGCGGGCCGACGCCCCCCCAGCCCGGCCGGATCCCGCTGTGCCCGGAACCAGTCCCACCACCTGCAGTCACCGACGACCACGGGAGATGACATGACCCCCACGTCCGCACCCTCGTCCTCCGCACCTTCGACCGCCGCGCCCCGGACCGGCGAGGTCGACATCCGGCGCGCCCAGGAGCCGTTCACGTTCGCCCCGCCGACCCTTGCGCACTTCATCGGTGGCGAGCACGTCGTCGCGGCGTCCGGCGGGGACGCGTTCGAGGTCCGCGATCCCGCTCGCGGCACCGTCCTCGCGTCCGTCCCCCTGGGCACCGCCGCCGAGGTCGACGACGCCGTCCGCGCCGCGCGCACCGCTCTGTCCGCCTGGGCGAAGCGGACCCCGCAGGACCGTTCGACGCTGCTCTTCCAGCTGGCCGGCGCACTCGAGGCGGACACGTACCGCTTGCGCACCCTCGAGGCGCTCAACTGCGGGAAGCCCGCTGCCGTCACCGAGGACGACATCGCCAGCGCGATCGATACGTTCCGCTTCATGGCGGGCACCGGCCGGACCGGCACGACGATCGCGGCGGGCGAGTACGTCGACGACGTCACGTCGATGATCCTCAGGGAGCCGCTGGGCGTCATCGGCATGGTGACCCCGTGGAACTACCCGCTGCTCATGGTCGCCTGGAAGCTGGCGCCTGCCCTCATGGTGGGCAACACGATCGTCCTGAAGCCCAGCGAGGTCACTCCCCTCACGACGCTGCGGCTCGTCGAGATCGCGAAGGACATCCTGCCGCCCGGCGTCCTCAACGTCGTCAACGGCACGGGTGAGACAGTGGGCCGGGCACTGAGCGGACACACGGGTGTCGACATGGTCGCGCTCACCGGGAGCGTCCGCGCGGGGCGCGACGTGTCCCGGTCCGCCGCAGAGAACCTCACCCGCACACACCTGGAGCTGGGCGGCAAGGCACCCGTGCTCCTCCTGCCGGATGCGGACCTGGACCTCGCGGCGGACACCGTGTTCGAGGCGGGCTTCTGGAACTCCGGCCAGGAGTGCGGAGCGGCGTGCCGCGTCATCGCGCACGAGTCTGTGGCGGAGAAGTTCGCGCAGAAGCTCGTGGAGGCGGTGGGGCGGTATGTCCTCGCCGATCCAGAAACGGATGCGGAGGAAGCCCTGGGGCCGATCATCTACAAGGAGCATTACGACCGCGTGATGGACGCGATCACCGGTGCTGTCGACCGTGGTGCGACGGTGCTCACCGGAGGACGCGGCGACAGCGCACGCGGCTACTGGGTGGAGCCGACAGTGCTGCGCGTCGACGGCGACGACCCGATCACCCGCCACGAGGTGTTCGGCCCCGTCGTCACCATCGAGACATTCACCGACGAGGACGAGGCTGTCACGCGTGCTAACGACGTCGAGTACGGGCTGGCGGCGTCGGTGTTCACCCGCAACGTCGCGGCGGCGATGACGGTGTCGAAGGCTCTGGAGTTCGGCAGCGTCAACGTGAACACGCACCTTGCCCTGCCGACGGAGATGCCGTGGTCCGGGTTCAAGAACAGCGGCCACGGGCGTGACCTGTCCGCCTACGCGCTGGACGACTATGCCCGCACCAAGCACATCGCCCTCAACCACGCCCGCTGACACGCCACCGCCCGAGGCCCTCCTCCGTTCACGTCGCCCACGTGCGGTGGAGGGCCTCGGGCGTTCACCGCCGCGACGGGGACGCCTGCGCTTGACCGCCCGACCTTCCCACGCCGGGACGCGCCGATATTGATTACGTTTGTAGAATGACGAAGATCGATTGATACCGCGATCGACTCTCGAAGGAGACTCCGGATGACGCACAAGCCGCGCCCGCGCCCAGACACACCCCACTACATGACGGAAGAACGCGTCGAGCTGCAGCAGCTGGCGCGGCAGTTCGCCCGCGAAGTCGTGCTCCCCATCGCCAACGAAGTCGATCCCGAGGAAGGCGACTTCCCGCAGGAGATGGTCCAGCAGATGGCCGACATGGGGTTCTTCGGGATCCTCATCCCGGAGGAGTACGGAGGCCTGGACCTGGGCGTGTTCGAGTACTGCCTCGTCGCGGAGGAACTGTCGCGTGCGTGGATGAGCGTGTCCGGACTGCTGGCACGTGGCAACGGCATGGGCGGCGGGTTCTCCGAGGAGCAGGAGAAGCGGCTGCTGCCTAAGGTGGCGACAGGTGAGTACCTGGGAGCCTTCGCCCTGTCCGAAGCGGAGGCCGGCTCCGATGTCGCCAACATCAAGTGCAAGGCGGAGAAGGACCCTGCCACAGGCGAGTGGATCATCACCGGCACGAAGATGTGGTGCACCTACGCGGACCAGGCTGACTACATCATCCTCTTCGCCCGCACCAGCTCACCGGATCCGGAGAAGCGCCACCGCGGGATCTCGACGTTCCTGCTGGAGAAGGAGCGCGGCTCCTTCCCCGCAGGCATGTCCGGCACGCCCGCACGGAAGATCGGGTACTTCGGGTGGAAGACCTGGGATCTGAACTTCGACGGGCTGAGGCTGCCCGCGGACGCGCTGCTCGGGGAGCAGGAGAAGGGCTTCTACCAAGCGGTGTCCGGGCTGGAAGTGGGACGTGCGCACACGGCGGCCCGTTCGATCGGGCTGGCGCAGGCGGCGCTGGAGGACTCGATCGAGTACATGCAGCAGCGCGTGCAGTTCAAGCACAAGCTGGCCGACTTCCAGCACCTGCGGTTCAAGATCGCTGACATGGCCGCGCAGATCGAGGCGTGCCGTCAGCTGATGTACCACGTGTGCACGCAGATCGACACGGGTCGCCGCTGCGACCGTGAAGCGGCGATGGTGAAGTACCTGGCCGCGGAGATGGCGGAGAAGGTCACGAGCGAAGCGGTGCAGATCCACGGCGGGGCCGGCTACACGAAGGACTTCGCGGTGGAGCGGCACTGGCGCGATGCGCGGCTGACGAAGATCTTCGAGGGCTCGTCGGAGATCCAGATGCGGATCATCTCCGACGACCTCCTGGGCCGCGACTGACGGCTCCTCCCCCGGCGCATCCCGCGGCGTGGCCTGTGATGCGCCCCGTGATTGACGAGACACCGGTCTCCGGTTCGAAACCACCCCGCAGACGGGTGTGTCTCGAACTGAAGGCCGGTGTCTCGTCGTCGGGGCTCACCCGACCGCCACCTCGGCGGTGGCCACCGGTCAGCCAGCCACGACCTCGGCGGCAGTCAGGCCAGCACAACCGCCACGTCGGAACTCACCCGACCGGAGCGTCTTCGAACGTCGCGGTGTCGATGACGAACCGGAAGAGGACGTCTCCGGCGACGACACGGTCGTAGGCGGCGTCGACGTCGTCGATGCCGATGGTCTCGACCCACGAGCCCAGGCCGTGCTCGGCGCAGAAGTCGAGCATCTCCTGCGTCTCGCGGATGCCGCCGATGTTCGATCCGGCGATCACCTTGGACCCGTTGATGAGCGCGTTGAAGCCCACCGGCTGCTGCTCCGGCGGCAGACCGACGACGGCCATGACGCCCCGGGGTCGCAGCAGGCCCAGGCAGTCGTCGACCGGGATGTCCGCACTGATGGTGTTGAGGATGAAGTCGAACTCGCCGCGGTGCGTCCGGAAGAAGCCGTCCTCCGTCGTCGCGCGCACGCGTGAGGCACCCAGCTTGAGCGCGGTCTCCTCCTTCGCGAGTGTGCGGCTCAGCACCGTGACGTCCGCGCCCTTGGCCGCCGCGATCTGGACGCCCATGTGGCCCAGCCCGCCCAGGCCCAGCACGGCGACCTTCGTCCCCTCGCCCACGTTCCAGCGGGCGATCGGCGAGTAGGTCGTGATGCCGGCGCACAGCAACGGGGCGGCCTGCGCGAAATCGAGTGCGTCGGGGACCCGGAGGACGAACCGGTCGTCGACGACGACCTTCTGCGCGTACCCGCCCTGCGTGACCGACCCGTCTACGTCGACGGAGTTGTAGGTGCCGACCTTCTTGCCCTTGCCGCCGGAGCACTCCTGCTCCTCACCCTGCGCGCAGGCGTCGCACTCGCCGCAGGAGTTCACGAGGCAGCCCACGCCCACGCGGTCGCCCACGGCGAAACCGGAGACCTCGGCGCCCACGGCCTCGACGACACCGGCGATCTCGTGTCCGACGGTCAGCGGGAAGTGTGCCTCTCCCCACTCGTTGCGGATGGTGTGGATGTCGCTGTGGCAGATCCCCGCGGCCTTGATGTCGATGAGGACGTCGCGCGGGCCCACGTCACGTCGCTCGAGGTCAGCGACCTGGAACGGCTGGTCGGGCCCGGTCTTCTGCAGTGCCTTCACGGTGATGGTCACAGTTCCTCCTGAAGTACGTGCGGGTTTCGACCAATATGTCAGCGAGATGCGGCACGATTCGACCTCGTGAGGCCCGTGTGACGGCTGGTGACTGCACGGACGCCGCCGTGTCCGTGCCCGTCCCTATACTCGGGTCCACGTTCACGAGTTGTGGTCAATGGCCTGGCTGACCGCACGGCAACCCGTTGATCGACCGGGTGCCCCAGGAGCAGAACGGGCCTGCGGAGTTCCCCGCGGGCAAGATTCGATGCGAGGCTCCGGCCTCGGGGAAGCAGGATCCCATGTCCTCACCATCCACCGACGACGTTCCGACACACGCACCAGACCAGTGGGAGGGGTTCACCCACGCCGAGGCGCTCGCCTGGTCGCGGGTCATCCTCCGCTTCCTGCCCCATCCGGCGGGCGCCGGAGTCCTGGGTGCGGCGTCCACCGCGCACGCCGCGGGCCGTCCCCCGTCAGGAACCGGGTGGGCGGAGAGGGCGCGGACCGCGGCCGCGCTGGGGTTCACTCCCACCACATTCGCAGCCTGGCGCACGTCGCTCACCTGGGTCCCGGCCAACCGGTACGCGGCTCACCCGCACAACCACGCCGTCGAATGGCCGATGCACCAGCCGGGGCACACCTTCGACGCCGAGGTGTGGGCCGGCTGGCCGTTCCTCCTCACCCACGGCCTGTCACCGGAAGCCGCGACGCACTACGCGCTGCTCCGGGCGGAGGACGCGGGCTTCGACTCCACGGGGTCTGCCGCGTACGCGGCGGCGCGCACGTACGGCGACCAGTACGAGTCGGCCCTGGCGCACCGCCGCGCGCGGCATGGGATCGATGAGCGCACCGATCCCCAGCGGTGGGCCGATGCCGATTCCCGCACGCGGGACCGGCTGCGCAGGGACCTCCACGAATCGACGCAGACGTTCCGGGAACGGTCGATCCGCGCACAGGCAGAGGCGGAGTCCGCCCATGCCCGGCACGAGATCCGCACCGGCTTCGCGCGTGCGCAGCAGCGGTGGGCGGATGCGCAGAAGCGTGCCGCTGAGCTGCGGGACTCCATCGCGAACGGTGCCGCACGGGACGAGGAGCGCCGCAGACGGCACTGAGTGCGTGCGCGACGATGAGGGCGGCCGGCGCTGAAGATCACAGCGCAGGCCGCCCTCGTCCGCGGCATCCGCGGCACATTTCGGGTAATGTTCGAGTACGCCTTACCGAACGATCACTCAGAATGGTGAGGCTTGAGAGAAGAGCTTGCCCGGGCTGTCCGTACACGGCAACGACGCGGTGTCACGGATGCGCTTCCGGTGACCGATGGAGAAAGAGGAGTTCGACGTGGCGACCACCAACGGACGCGCTGAGATCCTGCGTGCAGCGCGCATCACCTTCGCACGACACGGGTTCGACGGTGCGTCGATTCGCGACATCGCGCAGGAGGCGGGCCTCAGCCTGTCTGCACTGTACTACTACTTTCCGTCGAAGCAGGATGCGCTGTACGAGCTCATCCACAACGCTTTCACATGGTTCAGCGAACGCGCTCGTGCCAACGTCGACTCCGCCGGGTCCGACCCGATCGATCGGATCACGGCACTCGTCCGCTTCACTGTCCGCTACCGATCGACGTACCGCCAGATCAGCCGCGTGATCCTCCGGGACACCGAGAGGCTGAGCGCAGAGAGCTTCGCGTCGATCCGCGAGCTCCAGAGGCAGTCGCGCAACATCTTCGCCGACACGGTGGAAGAGGGACGTCAGTCCGGCGTCTTCGCAGTGGAGAACGCAGAGACGGCTTCCCGTGCGATCCTGTCGATCATCAACTCGATCCCCCTGTGGTTCTCCACCGACGGCACGCTGTCGATCGAGGACCTGGAGCGCGAGTACACGCGGTTCAGTCTGCGTCTGCTGGCGCACGACCCGAGCGACGAGGAGCTCGAGCGTCTGCTCACACTGCCGCTGCTGCCGATCGAGGACCTGGACGGGCCGCTCGCGGCCGCCGCGGAACCTGCCGCACGCTGACCGTCCGCACACGGTGTGCCGGCGTGTGATGCCGACACACCGTGTGCCACACGTGTCGCAGGACCGGCACACACTCGACACGCACGGTGCTGCAGGCCGGGCGATGCTGTCAGCATGTTCCTTACACGGCCCGGCACGTCCGGCTCGCCCTGTTCCCCTGGCACCCCCAGGTCTGTTGGCTCGCCCAGGTCCCCTGGCCCACCCGGCTCCCCCAGCTCCCACCCTCACCGCACGATCACGGTGTTCGCGGTAGTCTTCCTGCTTGCGCTCTCCGGCTGCTCGGTCCCGGAGCAGGACACCCGTCCCCGCTCCGACCGTGCCACGCTCATCGAGAAGCTGCGGGAGCTACCCGGCGTGGTCGACGTGGAAGACCCTCCGGACGCCGAAGGCCCGCAGGACGTCCACGACCCTCAGGACGCCCAGGACCCCGCACACGGTGACGACACCCACGACGGAGCCGACCCGTACGCCGGGGAGGCTTCGGAGGGAGACGAGCCGATCGTCGCCGTCCTCGACACGGATCCGGATGAAGCGGATCTGCGGACCGCCGGCAGCCGTCTCCACAGGCTCGTGACCGGTCACCGGTATCCCGGAGGTACACCTGCCGTCATCGTGCGCTCGGGCGACTTCACCGCTTCGCCGGCTGCACTCACGGGCAGACGGGACCCCACAGCCTCGTACCCGACCGACAGCAGAGCGGCACGGCTCGACCTCACCGAGCTGCTGGATCTCAAGGCACTCCCGGCCGTCGCCTCCGGCACGGTCACGGAGTCCCGGGCCCACGTGGTCCTGCTCGACGACACGGGCCCCCGGGCCTGGATGGACGAGGCGCTGGAGACCTCGGCGCACCTCGGCCTCGACGTCTTCGCCTCCGACGATCCCGACGCGTCCCCGGTCTACTCCGTGGAGATGGGCACAAGCGCCTCCGCCGAGGCCGTCACGAGCCTCCATGCCGTCCTCGACTCCGCGAGCGCACGCGTCATCGAGTTCAGAGTGGCGCCCGGCATCCAGCACCCGCACGGCGAGCTTGCGGTCGAGGACCCCGACGGTCTCATCGCGCTGCAGGAGGAACTCGACGCCACCTTCGGCTCTGACGCGCTGCAGGGATTCTCTGCCACCACTAACACCGGGACGGCCGTGAACCTGACGGTGCAGGGCTCCTCGATCGAGGACCAGGTGGACGCGGTGGCCCTGCTCGGGGACGCCGGTGTCGCGGTCACACACGTCACCGGCGGTGGCACAGCGGTCCACGCCACCGCCGACGACGGGGGCACGCTCCGCGCTGTCGCAGACGCGCTGGCGCATGATTCGTGGCCGCTGGCCCCGGACACCGAGGTGCACGTCGAACACGAGGACTCGCCCGTGTACGCGTCGACGTTCGACGCCTCGGAATGGGCGGATCACGTGGAGGTCCCGGCTGCGCTGTGGGATGCAGGCTTCACGTCGGTCCGGTGCATCCTCGGTCCGGGTGCCGCGAGCCAGGACACAACCGACCTCATCATCGAGATCGGGCGGCAGACAGCGCCGGACTACACCACTGCTCCCGGACGTGACGCGCTCATCCAGACCCTTCGGGACGTCGGCTGGGACGGCACCGCGAACATCGTCCTGGATTCGGGCGACCTGCCGTCGTTCACGTCGACCGCGAACGGACCGGCCGAGGACGTCAGCGACGCATCAGGTGTGGCGGACGCTCCCCGGTCCGGCTGGAGCAAGGAGTTCATCGAGGGATGGGACGCGACCGCATCATGATCCATGTCCCTCGTCCACGCGTTGCGGCTGAGACCCCACTCGCTGCGGCACGCTCATCACACACCGCAGGCACCCCACAGACCCACGGCGCCCGCGGGCTCGCCGTGGTCACCTCACTGCTCCTGCTCCTCACCGGTTGCGGCGTCGTCGACCGGGACGACCGCCCGGAATCGGACTATGCGACCTTCGCCCAGGAGGTGGCAGCGCTGCCCGCCATCGCCTCGGTGGACACAGACCCCGGCGTTTCGGGGGAGGCGGCTGAACGCTCCTTCGTCGCGGAGCTGACCGACCTCGGCGACCTCACTGATGTGGCCGACCCTGCTGACGTGGCCGACCCCTCCGAGGTGTCCGACCCTTCTGACGTGACCGACCCCTCCGACATGGCCGACCCCACTGACGTGGCCACCCCTGCCGACCACACCCACACTGATGGTCCGGGAACAGCCGGCCTGAAGACCACGGGCGACCGCATCACCAGCCTGCTCGACGACTACAAGTACCCGGACGGGGTCCCCTCTCTCACCCTGACGAGCGGTTCCTTCAGCGCATCGCTGCCGTGGGATCCGGTCGTCCCGCCGGGTGTGGACCCCATCCCGAACCCCCTGGACCTCACCGACCTGCCGCAGCTGTCGGCACTGCCCGACGTCGCAGAGGGCGCCCTGGGCGACGGGCAGGTGAGCATCACACTCACGACCGACACGGACCTGCGGCCCTGGGTCGAGGACGCGCTCACCCGAGAGGGCACGTCCCTCCTCACCGTCGAGCCCGCGGAGGCCACCGCTCAGACCTCCGAATCGTCGGACCCGGATGAGTCACCGGACCCCTCTGCGTCGTCCGACCAGCCCGAGCCGCCGGACCAGTCCGAGTCCGGGGACCAGGCCCGGTCGACGGAGGAGTTCACCTTCCGGTTGGGCTCGAACGCTTCCGCTGAGGCCGTGACCGCACTCTTCTCCGTCACCGATTCGGTGGGGGCCACGGTGCTCACCGGTGTGGTCGACGGCGAGACCCAGCCGACTGCCGACTTCCTCATCCCCACTGCGGACATCCTCCACCCGCTCCTGGAGGCCCTCGTCGACGAGTACGGCGGCCGGTCGTCGGAGAGATTCTCCGTCGACACGGAAGACGGTCTCCACGTGGATTTCCCGGAGAGCTTCGCATACCCCAGCCCGGGTTCGCAGTCCGATGAGAAGGCGATCGACGACGTCCTCGCAGCACAGGAGCAGCTGGACGCGGTCGACGCGACCCTCACCTCGGTGTCCCTGGACCGCGGAGCCGTCGAGGTGGAGGTCCGGAACGGCGATGTGCTCCGCGATGTCGCGGAGGTCGTCGGTTCACAGGAGTGGCCGTTCGGGCCGGAGGGCACGGTGTCGGTCCACCACCCGGACTCCCCGTCCGACCACCCGTACTTCCGCGCCGCGAACTGGGGCGACCATGCCGATCTGCTCGCCTCGCTGTGGGACGCGGGTTTCACATCCGTGCGGTACTCCGGGCACTCCGACCCCTCCGTCCGCGTCTCCCACGGTCAGGGGCCGGACTTCACGGCTCCTTCGGGTCGGGATGCGCTGATCCGGACACTGCGGGATGCCGGATGGTCCGGCACTCTTCGCGTGAGCCTCGCCGAGGATCCTCACCCCACCTTCGAATCGACGGCGACCGGGACCGCGCAGAACCCGTACAACTCCCTGTTGGGCACAGATGACGAGCCGTACGGGTGGGGGCTCGCATTCATCGAGGCCTGGGACGCGTCCGCGGGCTGAATGAACACCCCTTCTCATCTCGCCACACATCCGGTGCCTCCCCACCCGCCGAACAGGAGAATCTTGTGCCATGACACGTCAGCACGCGGCCACACACCCCGCACGCCGGCTCCCGACCGTCCGCAGCGCCGCCGCGACGGGGATCGCCCTGTGCCTCCTCACACTCACCGCCTGCGCGGGCCTCGGATTCGTGGACCCGGGCGAGTCCACCGACCGCAACAGCGCGACCGGCAGCGCTGCGTCGAGCGGTGGCGGCACATCCGGTGACCGGCGCGGCTCCGACGACCGTCCCGATTTCGATGAGGCCGAATTCTTCGACGAGGTGCGGTCGCTGCCGGCGGTCGAGGACGTCGAACTCCTCCCCGACGACGACGGTGGTGCGGGGGCGGATCCCGCCGCGGCCTCGGCGCCGTCCACTCCGGCCCCGCGGCACAGGGTCGTCCTCGCGGAGGATGCGGACGCCGCGGACCTGCGGACGACGGAACGGGAGCTCCAGCGCCTCTACAACGACTTCAGCTACCCCGACGGGGTGCCGCTGGTCCGACTGACGAGCGGACACTTCAGCGTGGACGTCCCGGAGTTCGACCGGTCAGGCGACGAGGCGAAGCCCCACTCGCAGGACCTGAACCTCGCGGACCTGCCGAATCTGCACGCGCTTCCGGCCGTGGAAGCCGGGAGGATCACATCGTCCCTGGTGGTCCTCACACTGAGCGACGGCACGGACCTGCGCGACTGGGTCGCGGAGGCGACCGGTTCCGACGGTTCCAGCACCGTCCAGGCGTCGCTTCCCAGTCCCGGGCAGGTGCGGTCCGACTCGTTGCTGTCGTTCGAGTTCACGTTGGGTGCCGACACCGCGGCCGAGGCCGCCCGGACTCTGTTCGACACCGCCGACGCGGTCGGTGCGGGCCTGGTGAGGGGAAGGGTCAGCGATGACGCGCCTTCCCCGTCCGGAGAGTTCCACGTTCCCACCGGGGAGGGCCTTCCCGCTCTGTACGACCAGCTGGTCGCGGCGTACGGCGCGGACCAGGTGGGAGGCTTCAGTGCGACGACGAACGACGACCTGACGGTCCACTTCTCTGCGGGCGGCTTCGCCTTCCCCGACGTCTTCGAGGCGCGGGATCAGCTCGACGCCGCCGGGGCGGACGTCCGCAGCTGCAGGATGGACGAGAAGTCGGTCAAGATTCTGGTCGAGGACGCGGGCGAGCTGCGTACCATCGTCCGGACCGTGACGGCGGCAGACTGGCCACTCGACTCCGATGCGACGCTCACCGTGCAGCACGCTGACACCCCGTCATCGGCTCTCAGCTTCGACGCGCAGAGCTGGAATGGGCACGCGGACCTGGTGGCCTCCCTCTGGGAGGCGGGCTTCACTGCCGTGGACAACGTGGGACAGCCCCAGACGGCCGACGTCGCCCTCACGATTCGTGACACGACCGGCCCGACCTTCCAGCACGCGGTTGGTCGCGACGCGCTCGTGGACGCGCTGCGATCCGGAGGGTGGGAGGGCACCGCCACGATCACCCTCTCCTCCGTCTCCCCCTCTGGCACACTCACCTTCGACTCGACAGCAGACGGGAAGGCCACGAGCACGGGCGGTCCTTCCCAGCGGCGAACGACGAACGACATGGAAGACTGGGCACAGGAGTTCCTCGACGCGTGGGACGCCTCCGCGGGGATAGCGGTGCCGCAGAGCTCAGCACACGCTCCACAGCACCCCGCCGTGGTGCCCGCTCTCAGCACCGCTGAACGGGACGCCCGGCGGCGCCCGGTTCAGCGAGTTCTGCTCAGTCCGTCGCCCTCAGCGGGTCTCGCGTTTGGCGAGCGTGCGGAGGTGGACCTCGTCGGGCCCGTCGAAGATCCGCATCGCGCGGTGCCATCCGTACATCGCGGCGAGTGGCACGTCGTCGCTCACGCCGGCCCCGCCGTGCACCTGGATCGCCCGGTCGATGACCTGCAGAGCCGTGCGCGGCACCGCGACCTTCGCAGCCGACACGTACGGTGCCGCGGCTTTGTTCCCGTGCACGTCGATGACCTTCGACGCGTACTGGCACAGCAGCCTGGCCTGATCGATCGCGATCCGTGATTCCGCGATGTCCTGCTGCACGCTGCCCTGCTCGACGAGCGGCTTGCCGAACGCCACCCGATCCTGCGCGCGGGACACCAGCAGAGACAGCGCGCGTTCCGCCGCGCCGAGAGCCCGCGTGCAGTGGTGGATCCGTCCCGGCCCCAGCCGCGCCTGGGCGAGCGCGAAGCCTGCCCCCTCCTCACCCAGCAGGTTCGTCGCGGGCACCCGGACGTCGTCGAACGCGACCTCGCAGTGACCGTGCTGATCGTGGTGGCCCATGACCGGAAGGTCCCTGATGACGCGCACTCCCGGAGTGTTCATGGGCACGAGGATCATGGACTACTGCCGGTGCCGTTCCGCGTCCACGTCCGTCTTCCCCATGACGATGAGGAGCTCGCACCGCGGATCCGCCGCACCGGAGGTCCACCACTTCCGTCCGGAGATGACGTAGTCGTCGCCGTCCCGGGTGATCGTCGTCTGGATGTTGGTCGCATCGGAGCTCGCGACGTCCGGTTCCGTCATCGCGAACGCGGAGCGGATCTCGCCGTTCAGCAGCGGTGTCAGCCACCGCTCGCTCTGCTCCCTTGTCGCGAACATGTGGAGGAGCTCCATGTTGCCGGTGTCCGGTGCCTGCCCGTTCGTCGCTTCGGGCGCCAGGTGGAGGCTCCACCCGGTGATCTCCGCGAGCCCCGCGTAGTCGAGCTGGCTGAGCCCCGACTCCGACGGCAGGAACAGATTCCACAGACCTCGTGACTTCGCTTCGGCCTTGAGCTCTTCGACCACGGGAGGCACCGACGAGTCGTGCAGGCCCTTCTCCGCCCGATGCGCTTCGTAGGCTGCCTCCGCCGGGAACACCTTCGTGTGCATGAAGTCGACAAGCTGCTCCCGCACCTCCAGAGCGCGCGCCGACGGCCGCAGGTCGAGCGAATCGACATCGGGACGGACGGGCATCGCCTTCAACTGTCCTTGCATGGTTCTCCTTCGGTGCTGCACTGGATTGATTCGCTGCGGCGCTGGTCTCTGCTGACTCAGAGGTCGCTCTCGAAGTCTCCTGGGGCGGGACTCGTCGCCACCTCTACCGGACGGGGTTCTGTGGCCTCGACCGTGCCCAGTCCCAGACGCACGTACCGCTCACCCATCTGCTCGGGTGTGAGCGGGCCGTCGGGCTTGTACCAGGAGGACACCGAGGTGCCCATCGCGATGAGCGCGCGGACGGCGTCCTCCGGATAGGGGGTGGCGAAGACCCCTTCTTCGACACCCCATTCCACGACGCTGCGGAACAGGGCCTCCTGCTCATCGCGGAGTGCGACGATGAGGCGCCGGCCGGCCGGATCGAGGCTGCGGATCTCCGACGCGCCGATGAGAGCCTCCGCCCGCCGTTCGGAGTGGAAGACGAGCCACGTGTGGACGAGCGCGCTCAGCTGGGCCACCGGGTGCCGCTCCGCGCGGAGCACCGCGTTGCGCGTGAGGGCGAGCGCGTCACTCAGCACCCGCACCATGATGTCCTGCAGCATCAGCTGCTTCGACGGGAAGTGGTTGTAGATCGAGGCGACGGTGAGACCGGCTCCCTGCGCGATGTCGCGCATCGACGTGCCGTGGTAGCCCAATCGCTCGAATCGATCCACCGCGGCGTCCAGGATCGCATCCTTGCCGGTTCGCATCTTCGCCATGCCGCCTCCTCGCGATCCCCTCCACGCTAAGCGGCGAACGCTTGTTCGTCAACAGCCTTCGGAACCCTCCCTCTGGCAGCGTCTCTTCCTCGCACTCCCACCGATTGCGCGGTGGTGATCGACCGATGGAATACGATCCCCTACCCACTGATTGCGGGCCTCCCGTCGGCCGAATCCTGAGCGCGTGAACCGGCCGCCTCCACTCGAGTTCACCCCATCAGTGTTCCGCCGCGAACAACGCACTTTGGCGAACATCTGTTCGTGGATGTTCCCTCCAGAGCCTTGACACCCGTCGAGCATCAGGGCGATCCTGACGGGACCGGCCAACGACGACCGGCGCGCTGATCGCCGTCACCCACCGGCTGGGCCACCGTTCCTCGTGGCCCGTTCGCCGCCCGTGGCGCGAGCGTGACGACTCCCGAAAGGCGAGAGCACCATGGCAGATGCACCGGACCTCACCGAACTCCTTGCGGACGCCCCGAAGAACTGGGGCCGCTGGGGCGACGACGATGAAGTGGGGGCGCTCAACTTCCTCACCAACGACGAAGTGCTCCGTGGTGTGCGCAGCATCCGCAACGGAGACGTGCACACACTCCAACGACTCATCGGCGACCCCAAGGGGGACCCGGTGTGGCCGTCCCGTCTCCCCGCTGAGCGTGAGATGGTCATCGACGAATCCGCGTGGGACGGGGACGACGCACCGAACTTCCCCGGCGGCCTCCACTACGCGGACGACAAGCTCGTCGCCTTCCTCCAGGGATCCACGCAGTACGACGCACTGGGCCACGTCTGGTACGGCGGGAAGATCTGGAACGGCTACGACGCGCGCACGACGATCGGCGGCCTCGACAAGGCGAGCGTCGAACCGATCGCGCAGCGGGGCGTCGCTGGTCGCGGCGTCCTCATCGACATGGCACGCCACTTCGGTGTCGACGCGATTGAGGCCAAGCGCACGTTCGACCACAACGACCTCCTCGAGGCCGCCGAGGCACAGGGCGTCACCATCGAGAAGCACGACGTGCTCCTCATCCGCACCAACCACCTGCAGCTGTTCTTCGAACAGGGTGAGAAGTTCTACGAGGACTTCTGCGAGCCGGGGCTGCAGTACAGCCCGGAGCTCGTTCAGTGGTTCCACGACATGGAGATCCCCAACCTCGTGACGGACACCATCGCGAACGAGGTGACGACCGACCCGGACACCGGTGTCGCGCTCACCCTGCACAACGCGCTCATGCGCAATCTGGGCATCGCGCTCACGGAGATCTGCGACCTCGAGGAACTCGCCGCCGCGTGTGCGGAGGACGGCCGCTGGGACTTCTTCTACGTCGCGGCTCCTCTCAAGATCCACCGTGCGACGGGGTCGCCGGTCAATCCGGTCGCGATCCGATGAGGCGGCCCGTCGATCCGATGAAGCCGTTCACGGAATCCCTCACCCCCGCGTTCTCCACGATGATCGACGCGTGGGAGCACCGGGTGGCGGAATCAGCGGACGAGCCGTTCCTCCACTCCTTCGCGGACACCCTCACGTTCGGACAGGTCGACGCGCAGGCGCGGGCTCTCGCTGCAACTCTCGCGCGCGAAGGTGTCGCCGCGGGTGATCGCGTCGCGATCTACCCACAGAACGATCCGCTGTTCGTCGTCGGCGTCCTCGCGACGTGGAAGGTGGGCGCGGTCGGTGTGCCCATCAACCCGATGAACACCGCCCGCGAGCTCCGCTACCACTTGCAGGATTCCGGTGCGGTCGCCCTCGTCACCCTCCCGACCCTGTGGGACGACGTCGCCGCCGAGGTCGTGGCCGACTCCTCCGTCCGCGTCACCGTCATCGGCCGGTTCCGTCGCTGGGTGGCCGACGACAGCTGCGTGCGGGACGAGACGGTCCCGGGCGACGTGCAGGCGGCCCGCCCCGCACCGGAGGGCACCACCCTCCTGTCCCTCGAGGACCTCGTCGACGAGGCCGGTCCGGGCACCGAGCCGGCCGGCACCTCGGGCGCGGGCGGGGTGCCGACGCCGGCGGTGGCGGCGGACGACCCGGCGCTGCTCACGTACACGTCGGGAACGACGGGCAACCCGAAGGGCGCGATCAACACGCACGGCAACCTCGCCTTCAACGCGGAGACGTACGTGCAGATGGGAGGGCTCGAGCCGGGGCAGGGGATCCTCGCGGTGGCCCCGCTCTTCCACATCACCGGATCCGTGGGGCACCTGGCGTACGGCATTCGCGGCGGCCACCCCCTGGTGCTGAGCCACCGGTTCCACCCCGTCGCGGTGCTCGAGTCGATCCGCCGCTGGCGGCCGACCTTCACGATCGGCGCGATCACGGCACTCATGGCGATGGCGGACTCGCCGGAGTTGAAGGACGGCGACCTCGACAACCTCGAGGTGATCTTCACGGGCGGGGCACCGGTCGCCCCGTCGCTGTCCGACCGGCTCGAGAAGGTGTACGGCTCCTACATCCACGCCGCCTACGGGATGAGCGAGACGGCCTCCCCCATCACGGTGGGTCCGCGCGGCGAGCGGTCGCCCGTCGACCCCGATTCGGGCTCGCTGTCCGTCGGGAAGGCCGTGTACGACACGGAGCTGCGGATCGTCGACGAGAACGGTGCCGACCTGCCCGACGGGGAGTACGGCGAGATCTGGGCGCGCGGCCCGCAGATCACCCCCGGCTACTGGGGGAACGAAGAGGCGACCGCGGCGGAGATCACCGACGGCGGCTTCCTCCACACGGGCGACGTGGCGTTCCGGGACGCGGAGGGGTGGATCTACCTCGTCGACCGCAAGAAGGACATGATCAACGCCGCCGGCTACAAGGTCTGGCCCCGCGAGGTCGAGGGCATCCTCTACGACCACCCGGCCGTGTCCGAGGCCGCGGTCGTGGGCGCCGAGGACTCCTACCGCGGGGAGACCGTCGCCGCGTTCGTCACCCTCAAGGCTGGGCAGGGTGTGACGGAGGAGGAACTCGTTGCGCACTGCCGCGAGCAGCTGGCGGCGTACAAGATCCCCCGGAGTATCGGAATCCTCGACGAGATGCCGAAGACCGCCACCGGGAAGATCATGCGGCGCATGCTGCGGGAGTAGGTGGCTGACGAACGAACGACGGCAAGTTCGAGGCGGCCATGCGAGTCTGCGGGATCAGAGAATCAGACGGATACCTGATCCCGCAGACTCTTGACGAACTCAGGCAGGCAGCCTAATGCTCACGGAGCCATTCCTCGCTACTCATCTGAGCATTCGAAACTCGCTGCCTTCGCCTCATCGCCGCCCGAACGATGGACTCCTGTCTGTGGATGCGGACAAAGCGCCCGTGTGAACTCCGGCTCACCCTCGTCGTCGAAGTGAGACGCCACCATCTGCTCTGGCGCCACGCCCTCCTCCACCCAACTCTCCAGCGCTCGAATGAGGTTATGCTGTGCATCGTCACGCAGAGGTTCCACCCCTTGTGTGGAGGACGAGAACACAGTTGCCCCCGGCCCACCGCCGCAATGGCCCATACCCGGGACCATGAAGAGCCTCGCAAACTCCTGCGCAGAATCTATCGATCCAGATTCATCAACTACCTGCTGGTAATAGTCGATGACGTCGGTCGCCGACACAACTGGGTCCTGCCATCCCGTGAACATGAGCAGCTTTCCTCCCGACTCCTGAAAGTCGCGTAGGTCCGGATCCGTAGCGTCGACAATCGACCCGACCTGTGAGTGCACTCGGTCAACGTCTTCGTCCCAGTCGAACTCCCACCAATCCCACTCCGGATCTTCGAAGACCCAATGTCGGAAGAAGTCAGCTCGGGAGGGCTCGGCAGGGCGCTCGGGGTCCGCCCAATACTGATCCCATCCGGCACCTCCCTCGTCGTTTTCAATCCATTCGCTGCCGACCGGCCACCCAGGGTAGAGCGTCTCTCCTGTGCGACGATGCTCAGGACCCTGATACATGGCCTCAAGTGCATCAATCTGTTGATCAGTGAGCGACACTCCTTCCTGCTCAAGCACCTTCGCATCGAATTCGAGGTCCGAAGGATCCGCGATTACACCATCTTCAACTCCGTCCCTCTCGTCGTAATGATCGACGAAGGCGCGGTTGATCTCCTGAAGGTCTGCGCTATTCAGGATGGTCTCGGAACCACCCTCTGGCTCATGGTTACTCAGGAATTGCCACAGGAAACCAAGGTTGAGGTTTGTGCGGTTGTTGCCTGGGGCTCCGGCGATAATCCCGTCGAAGTCATTGGGATAGCGCTGAGCCTCCATCAATCCCTGATGACCACCCGTAGAGCAACCGCTGAAGTACGTATATTCGGCTTGTCCGCCATAAAAGCTCCTCACAATCTCCTTTGCCGCCACTATGGATTCATGGACGGCTCGGTGGCCCCAGTCAACTTGCGCTTCGACATTGTCCCTCCCGAACGAGAGATCATCACCGGTATGGCCAGTGTCTGTTGCAACCGCAACGTCGCTTCCCTCTGCCAGGCTGCGCATCAGTCCAGCATTCATCGTGGAGCTGTAGCCGCCGTTACCAACCATGTGGATGCGGCCAGTCCATTCCTTAGGAAGCCACACTTCAAAGCCAATATGGGAACCATCGACGGGCGTAGCTGTTCCCTGAACTCTGCACAGCTCTGGCATGTCTTGGATCAGCTCCTGCGAACCGGGCATCGACAACTCGTCACCCTCGGAGACCTCCGCCGCGACGTCCACTTGAGCATCGTCCAGCACGAATCCGGAGATATCTTCACAGCTGCTGACCTCAGTGTCGCTATCACCTTCTGGACTACAGGCGCCCAGCAGCATTACGATTCCAAGTGCCGCGGATGCAGTCTTCAACGGCTTTCTCATCTGGATCTGCCCCTCCCGGGATTGATGAATGAAACGTAGGACAGCGTCAAGAGCAACTACTCCGGCAGCACCGGAAGGGTGAGAGACGACGCCCCCTCGCCCGTGCGCACCGTGACCTCACCTGCCGGTGCGCTCGATTCGATCTCCGGGTAGTCGTCGCTCGACACCCGCACCCTCAGCTGGTGGCCTTCGAGGAACCGGTAGTGCGTGGGCCAGACATCGACCGACAGGTCGTACTCGGTGCCGGGTTCGACCGGGACAAGTTCTTCGTGACCGTCGCGGTGACTTGCTCGCAGCCAGCCCTCTGTCACCCTCGTCGCGTCACCGTCGGCATCGACGTCTTCGACCACGACTGCCACAGCGCCGTCGTCCGCGGTGAACGTGACGGCGAGGTCGGCAAGGATGTTCCCCGCGATCACGAGGTCGTCCTCCAGCGGCGAGGTCTCGGCAAGGATCTGCTGATCGTCGGACGCGGAGTTCTCACTCGTATTGACCGAGAAGGTGCGCGTACCCGTCGTCCCGGGATCCTCAGTCAACCCGGAGTCGTCATCGAACCAGAGCGTCGTGGGTTCCACACCGTCCGCCGGCCACTCGTCGAACTGTCTCCACCCCGCGCCGTCCTCTCCCCCGGGCAGCTCGTACGAGACGATCTTGGTCTCTGGGAGAGGGGCATCATCGGACTCCTGAAGCCAGTGGTCCCACCACGCGAGGTAGGCACCCACGGAGAAGGGCTCCTCCTGATCCTGCGGATAACCGTGTTCCCAAGGACCCGACACCATCCACACTGATTCCGGCCTCGCCATGTGGTTCTTCACCATGCCATCGCGATAGCGGTCGTACCACCCGTTGATCTCCAACACCGGAACATCGAGCGCATCCCATCGGGATGCCACACTGCGGTCCTCCCAGAACTCGTTGTACAGGGGGTTGTCCGCATAGGTGTCGAGGGTCGCGGGGGCAACCGCCTCCTGCCAGTCGCGGATCCGCGGAGAGTAGATTCCGCCCCGATAGATCGTGTTCTCGTACCAGTCGCTCAGGCCGTTGATGGGGATGATGGCCTCCAGGTGAGGAGGCTTATTCACGGCTGCGAGGAGTGAGGTGTGACCGCCGTAGCTCAGCCCCATCTGGCCGATGCGACCCGTCGAATGGTCTTGGGAAGCGAGCCATTCGATGACGTCGTAGTTGTCCTCCTGCTCCTGAGGGCCGAACGGATCCAGCTCGCCCGGTGAGTCCCCGGACCCACGCGCCTGACAGATGAGCGCGGAGTACCCTCTCGTGACGAAGTATTCTGCGTTCTCTGCGAAGTCGCCGACGCTGTCGGCATATGCGGTGTACTCGTAGACGATTCCGGGGAACTCGCCCTCCGCGTCGGGGCGGAGGAGGTCGCACGCGATCTCTGCGCCGTCTCTCACGGGGACTGCCACGCGCTCTTCGACCACCTCGAAGTCCTCCGGCCGGTCATACGCGAAGAACGGGTCGTCCAGTTCGCCCGACTGCGGGCTCTGTGTTTCCGTGGGCACCGGTTCGGAGCCCCCAGCTTCAGCGGCACCACACCCCGTGAGGAGGAGAAGGGGTGCCACTGCTGCGGCAATTCGTTTCATCGGATGCTCCTTCGCATCGAGTCGTGTCATCTGGTCATGTGGTCGCACGAGATCGCTGGGCTCGGAATGGGGTCATGCCACGGGCCCGAGCGCGCGGCTTTCGCCGTCGTGCAGGATCGTCAGGGCGTGCCGACATGCGGGTTCGTGAAGGCATACGACGGGCTCGGCCTGTGGGCCACAGCCCGTGAAAGAGAGTCCACAGCTGATCCCGTCAGTCCGACAGGTGAGCCGAACTGACGAGCCGTGTCGGCGAGTCGTGCCGTTGGATGTCGACGGGCTACGCCACCGGAAGCCGACAAGCGTTCAGTCGAGCGGGAGCGACAGGAGGTGGTACCCCATGGTCTTGCCGTGGCCGTCCAGGTAGCTGCTCCCCGTCACGCCGCCGCCCAGCACACCGCGCAGATGGAACACCATGGCGGTGACAGTGGGCATGAGCACGCGGCGGACTGCTCCTGGAGGCAAGCCGTAATGCTCTGCCACTCGCTGTGCGGTCACAGCAGCGGTCACCCGTTCGTAGGCTTCCGCGTCCCGGGGCAGGAGGGCGATGATGAGGTCGTCTCCTTTGTCTCCCGTGCGGACGTCCGCCACATCGTCGAGGATCATGGCTGGACCTCCCGAGTGTGCACGGTCGTCTCCACTGCTTCTCGTGACAATGATGCGGCGCGGATCGCGACGACTTCGGTCACGGTCCCCCGGGCGCCGCCCCCGCCGGCCGGTCCGTTCGTGTAGAGGCTCTCGACTTCCCACCGCACGGCCTCCGCCTGCGCACGGGTGCCGAGGACACCCGACACGCGCAGTCGGATCTCCGGGATCGTGATGTCCTCGCTTCCGCGGGCGCCCGGTGCTCCTCGGAACGCGGAACCCGTGCCGATGAGTTCGACTGTCAGCGAGTCGGACGGAACCCCGTGGACGGTGTGCATGCGTTCGACGACGACGTCCCCGGCCAAGCGGGCGCGCTCCTCTGCGCGCGGTCCCGCGTAGGACATCTGCCCCTCGCCGGTCCAACCG
Organism: Brevibacterium yomogidense; assembly: GCF_016107685.1. Taxonomy (GTDB): domain Bacteria; phylum Actinomycetota; class Actinomycetes; order Actinomycetales; family Brevibacteriaceae; genus Brevibacterium; species Brevibacterium yomogidense. The sequence continues at coordinate 902,878 of NZ_JABASY010000001.1, read as the reverse complement.
CCCTGGAATCCGAGGCTGACTTTGAGGTCCGTCGGTCGCTGAGTGCCGGACGCCCCAGTGACGCGGACACGTTCTGGGCCCACAGTCGTGAACTCGACGCGCGAGAAGTCTGCGGTGACATCCGGGGTGATGTACCCGTGAGGGTCGTGCACCTCGTAGAGGAGCTGCTCACGGCATGTCCGCACGTCGAGCAGACCGCCTGAGCGCTCCAGCTTGCCCACGACCGCAGAGCCGTCGGCGCTGACATCGGCGAAGGGGAAGCCCAAGCGCGCAAGCCCCGGTACGTCCTTGGGGCCCGGGTCGAAGAAATACCCACCCGTGAGCTGACCGGCACATTCGAGCAGATGTCCGACGCACGTCCCCTTGCCCAGCAGTTCGACGTCGGTGCTGGACCATCCGAATTCGTGGATCATCGGCGCAAGATACAGGGAGGGGTCCGCCGCTCGCCCCGCAATGACGATGTCGGGGTCCTGCTCCAAGGCGGCGACCAGAGAGTCGGCACCGATGTATGCGTTCGCCGACAGCAGGTCCGTCCCGTGGGCAGAGACCGGTTCCTGCGTCTCCCACACGAGCGGGTCGATCGCGCGGATCGTGTCCGCCACGTCGTCGCCGGTCACCGCCGCGATACGCACCGGACGGTCGAGGCCCCGCTCTCGAAGCATCTCCGCCACCGCGTCCGCAGCGGCCAACGGGTTCGCGCTGCCCCCGTTCGTCACGATCGTGGTGCCCGTCGCGAGCGTATGCTCGATGACCGCGCCGATACGCGCGACCAGGAGCGGGTCATAGCCCGCACGGGGATCTTCGCGACGACGGACCTGACCGGCCGCGACGGTCCGCTCCCCCAGGCACTCGAAGATCAGGTAGTCGAGGTCCCCGTACTGCGCGAGCTCCACGGCAGGGTCGATACGGTCTCCTGCGAAACCCGCACCGGCACCCACGCGAATCTGCTTCATCTTCACACCCATCCCGGGATGACTCCCATCACGACAGCTACGAGCACCATGACGATGCTGACCAGCCACATCCAGAGGAACGAATGGCGGATGTGCCGGCCGATGTCCACCTTGGCCAGCCCGACCAGGAGGAAGAACGACCCGGTCATCGGGCTGATCGGGAAGCCGGCGGTCTCCTGTCCGAGGATAGAGGCCAGCGCGATGTCGATTCCCTCGACCCCGAACTCAGCGCCGACGGCCATGAGCACCGGCATCACACCGAAGTAGTAGGCATCCGGACCGAAGAGGAGGCTGAGAGGAACTCCCAGGATGCCGGCGATGAGGGGCAATCCAGGGGCGAGCGCCTCGGGGAGGAGATTCGCACCGCCCTGCGCCATCGCCTCGACCATTCCCGACTCGCTGAGGACTCCCAGGAGGATACCGGCGGCGATGAGCGTGCTCGCCATGAGAACGGCACCCGGCGCGTGGGCGTTGATCCTCTCGCCCTGCTCCTTCATGTTCGGGTAGTTGATGACGAGGACGACGATCGCGCCGATGATGAAGCAGACCGCCGGGTCCACCCAGCCCGCAACGAGCACGACGACGACCAGGGCCGTCACGAGCAGGTTCACGAAGAGCAGCTTCGGCCGCCGGAGCGCGGCGACAGCATCTGCGTCGGCCGCCGAACCCGACTCACCCGACGCGTCGCTGCTCGACCCTCCGGTGATGACCATGCCGGTCTCTCCGATTCGAGCCGTCGACTCCAGAACCACTGCGCGTTCGTCACCGGAGTCGAGCCGGGCGAGGCGCTTCTTCTCTCGGGTGCCGAGGAAGAAGGCGATTCCCAATGCGACTATCAACCCCACGATCTGGGCGGGGATGACCGGAACCCACAGCTCATTGGCCGGGACATCGGCGGTGGCCGCGGCACGAAGGGTGGGGCCACCCCACGGAACGACGTTCATGACGCCCGCGCCGAGCGCAACGCAGGTCGCGAGGACCAGACGGCTCATCCCCATGCGCTCGTACAGCGGGAGCATCGCGGGGATCGTGATGAGGAACGTCGACGCTCCGGCCCCGTCCAGGTGCGTGACGATCGCGAGCAGTGTGGTCGCGACGGTGATCGTCGCGGGCTTGTCGCCTGCGAACCGCACGATCCGGTTGACGATGGGATCGAACATGCCGGCGTCACTCACGATGCCGAAGAAGATGATCGCGAAGACGAACATCGCGACGACACCCACGATGCTGCCGATCCCCGACATGGCGAACTCGGATACTTCTGCGAGCGAGAAGCCCGCAATGAGGGCACCGATGAAGGGAATTCCTGCCAACGCGACGATCGCGTTGACCCTCTGTGTGAGGAGGAGAACCAAGATCAGCGCGATGATCAGAAAACCTATGGCTGCAAGCACTGTCACTCCTTTGAAACATGTGCGGTCGCGGTCCAGTATCCCGACGATCACTTATGTACACAATAGACAATTCCGGATAGTGTGATGCGCCATGCGCATGAATAGCCCCGTGACTGTCAGCCATCTCCGCGCGGCGGTGACAGTGAGTGAGACGTCGAGCTTCACCGAAGCCGCGAACCTGCTCGAGCTGTCCCAGTCGTCGCTGAGCCGCAGGATCGCGGACCTCGAGCGGATCCTGAAGGTTCAGCTCTTCCACCGCACCACCCGCTCGGTGGAACCAACACCGTCCGGTGTGGACCTGCTTGCGCAGATGCGAGCGACTCTCGTGTCATTCGACAAAGGAGTAGAGCAGCTGCACCAGCAGGCATCCGGGGATTCCGGATCCATCACCATCGGGTGCCTGCCGTCCATCGCGGCGAGCTTCCTCCCGGGGCTGATCCGCGAGTTCATCCGTGTACACCCCGACGTACGGGTAGAGGTCCGCGATGCTCTCACCACCCAGGTCGTCGAGCAGGTGCGCTCCGGGGCCGTCGACTTCGGGATCACCGCAGCATCCAATCGGGAGCGCGACCTCACGTATGAGCGGATCGGCGCAGACAGGTTCTACTGTGCACTGCCGCGCTGGCACCGGCTCGCTGATCACGAGAGCGTGGAGTGGGAGATGTTGCGCGACGAACGCGTGATCACGTTCTCGCCCTATACCAGCATCTCCCGGCCAGTGGCGATGTCGCTCGAGGCGGCAGGGGTGGACAGCGATTCGACGATGGTGGGGCACAATGTGGGCGCCGTTGCAGGTCTCGTCGCTTCCGGACTGGGGGTCACAGCGGTCCCCGGACTCGTTCGACCTCTCATGGAGTTCGCCCAGCTGGCATTCGTGCCGCTCCGGCCGACGATCCGACGAGAGGTCCACGTCATCAGGCGCAAAGGAGAGCAGCCCTCACCTGCGGTCGAGCGCTTCATCCGCCCGATGCACGTGAAGCACGAGTTCCTCGAGTAGGTAGCGCGACAACGCAGACAGTACTCCGCATACACGGCTGTGGGCCGGCGGGGTGATCCCCTCCGGCCCACAGCCGTTGCGGTAGGTGTCAGCTGTCTTCGGCGTTGTCGCCGTCGGAGCCTTCCGCCTCGTCGAGGGATGCGCTCGCGCTGCCGGACGGCACCGGGGTGGCGTCGTCAGCGTCCTCACGTGTGAGAGTTCCGAGCTCCTCACCGTCGTCGTTCTGGATGGACAGCGTGTCGCCGTCGAGGACGACGACGGTCACTCCACTTAACCAGGTGTCGACGTCGGGGCATCCCTTGAGGGTCCCGGGGCCCCGGTCGATCGAGGCCGTGTCCCCGTCGACATGGAACTCACCCTGGACGCCGTTGCAGCCGTCAGTCCCGGATACGGTCCCGCCGTTCTCATCGACCTCCTTGAACTCGAGGAAGGCATCCTCGGGGTCCTCAGCGGTCCACCGGCCGTCGAAGTCCGCGGCAGTGGGGGCATCGTCAGTCGTGGGATCGCCTCCGGGATCGGTCCCTGCGCCTCCGCACGCAGTGAGAGCGAGGACAGAGGCTGCCGCGAGAGCGGCGACGCTGATCGGTACCTTCATGGTCCCTCCATTGCTTTGGGGTCCAGCGTGTTCATGCTATCGATCGAGTCTGAGGGGCACCCGTACGAGCGACCGCCAGGCGACTGCAGAGCGACTGTGGAATGGCCGCCGAGAGCCGCCGGGCTATCACCCGCACTGTGGTCTCCCACAGGGCACGGAGTAGCTTTACGTTCCGGTCGAACATATGACAAGGGGGCACCCGCGTCAGCGGGTGCCCCCTCGATCGTCTTCCGTCAGCCGTCCGTCTCAGTGAGCCGGGTGGCGTCCGGTGTCAGATGTGTTCAGGCCTTGCGGCGGCGTGCCACGTAGACCAGTGCGCCACCGAGGGCGACCAGTCCGGCAGCGCCTGTAGCCAGCGGACCGGTGGTGGAACCGGTGCGGGGCAGGTCGTCCCCGTTGTCACCGTCGTCCTGGCCTCCGTCACCGTTGTCACCGCCATCAGCGACGACCTTGAACGAGCTGTTGAGGGTCTCGTCCGTCGTCGTCACGACCACCTCGTAGTCACCGATGTATGCCTCCGCCGGAGCCGTGGGCAGGCCCCAGACGCGGGACGAGGCGTTGCCGTCCTCGTCTGCGGTCACCGTGACGGACTTCGCCGGAGCGTCGTCGGAGTCAGCGGCCGGGACGGCTTCGGTTCCAGCATTCGCGGAAGCGGAGTCCGTCGACGCGTAGGTGTCGAAAGTGACGTCCGAACCGGGCTCCACACCCGTGACCGAGTAGGTGACGCCGCGGTCTTCTTCGACTGCCTGCTCTTCGTCCTCCGCAAGGAAGCGATCAGCCGCGATCTCGCGCGGGTCGACAGTCAGCTCCGCGTCCTCGTCCGCGTCATCGGTGTCCGTAGGAGTCGGTGCTGGGGTCGTGGGCTCATCCGTTGCCGTCTCCGTCGGAGTCGGGTCGACGGTCGGGTCCTCGGTCGGGTCGTCCGTCGGATCGTCCGTCGGGTCCTCGGTCGGGTCGTCCGTCGGGTCCTCAGTCGGATCGTCCGTCGGGTCCTCGGTGGGCTCCTCGGTCGGCTCTTCACCGTCGTCGGTCGTCTTAACCTCGTAGTCGCCGGGAAGGTTGTTGAGGCCCTCAGCCAGTTCAGCGACCCAGATCCAGTCGCCTTCACCCGTGCTCGGGTCGTAGTTCGAGCCCGAGGTCACGCCGACAGCCTGGTCGCCCATCATGACCGCTCCACCGGAGTCACCCGGAATGCCGAGCGCTTCAGCAGCGAAGCCGTAGACGACGACGTAGGTGCCGTCGTGGTCCTGGATGATGGAGTAGCCGTCCACGATGCCGCCGATGGTGTCCAGCTCTTCGCTGCCCATCGTGCCCTCTTCGTATCCGGAGGTGCGGCCCGACCGTGAGATCGGCTCGCCGATGTCGTCCATCGTCACGTCGTGGACACCGGCGACATCGAGAGTCGATGCGGAGAGGTCGTCACTGCCCGCCGTCGTCCAGTCCGTGACCTCGGCGTGCGTCTCGATCGAGGCATCGTCCAGCGTGATGACGGCGAAGTCCTGCGTCGATGCCGGATCGTAGTTGTCCGGGTTGTCCCAGTCACCCGGGTCCTCCGGATCGATCGTGGTGTCAGCCCATGCGGAATGCGTGACCGTTCCCACCGGTGTCGTGGTGAGCCAATCGAAGGTGAGGTCCCCCGTGTAGTCGCCCGTGCCCGCGTTGGAGGTGGACGGCTTCTCGAGGTAGATGTCGTTCCCCTCGTCGGAGCAGTGCCCTGCGGTGAGGAGCGCGTCCTCACCGTTCGGGCCCGTTGCAGGGAACCCGAATGAGCAGAGGCCCGCGGCGGTCTGCGAGCCCGGCTCGTGCACGATGTATCCCGCGCCGCCGACGACGTCGGTGGCATTCACCGTGGAGTAGCCGTTGGCGATCTCCTGGACGAGCGGATCGCTGCCCGTCTCTGCCTTCGCGAAGGCAGAGACCTGCTTGAGAACGTCATCATCGGCGTCGACACCGGATCCTTCGACGACCTGCACTGCAATGTCGCCGTCGGCGTTGTACCCGACGGCCGCGACGCCCGCGCCTGCGGTGAGCGCCGACGCCGCTGCAACGCCGAGATCTTCCGGTGCTTCGCTGGCCGCCAGGGCGGGGGCCGTGAGGGCCACTCCGCCGAGTCCGATGGCAACGGCCGCGCTCAGTGCGACGAACCGCTTGCCCCCCTCGGGAGTCTTCATACTGTTCTTCCTCTGCTCTCTTGGTGCTACGAGCTCGAATTCTCCGACGACGCACAGCCCAGCCGCGCGACGCTCAACGGCCACTGTGCCAAAGATGGACGGAGCATGACAGTTCTGATCATTTTGGTCACTAAATGATCACGGCGCTGCTGGCTCGTAACGAAATCGAGAACGAACGCTCCCGCCCCCCACGGTGTGGAGGCGGGAGCGTCATCACTGGTCAGCGAACTGCCGGCACTGCTTCAATCGAGCGTGTTCGCCAGCTCATCACGCATAGCGCCTTTATCGGGCTTTCCAATCTTCGTGACAGGAATGCTTGAAACGAAAACGACATTCTTGGGCGTCTGCACACTGCCCTTCTCCTCACGCACGAACGCGCGGAGCTCTTCACCAAGGGCTTCCTGAGCCGGGCTTCCACCCTCCCCTCCGGCGCCCTCGGCCGCGGCAATGTCCGCCGCCGCGCTGCCGGCAGCGTCCTCACGCAGCACGACTGCGGCGACGACCCTTTCGCCCCAGTCCCGGTCCGGAATCCCGACGACACAGGCTTCCGCCACTGCCGGGTGTTCGAGCATGCGCGCCTCGATCTCGGCGGGGTACACGTTGAGCCCGCCAGTGATGATCATGTCCTTCTTCCGACCCACGATGCTGAGGAAGCCGTGCTCGTCCAGACGACCCAGATCGCCGGTGTGCAGACGCCCACCGCGGAGCGTCTCCGCGGTGAGCTCCGGGTTCTGCCAATATCCGGTCATCACGATGGGACCAGACACGCAGACCTCACCGACCTCCCCGATCGGCACCTCCCGATCATCGTCGTCGCGGATCGTCACATCCGCGCACGACGTGGCCCTTCCCGCCGAGGCGAGCCGCCCCGGCACGTCCGGGTCGTGGTCGCCCTTCCGCAGGACCGAGATGAGGTTGGGAGCCTCCGACTGGCCGTACAGCTGGAGGAACACCGGACCGATCCTCGTGAGCGCCTCCCGCATCCGCGACGGATCCATGAGCGACGCCCCGTAGACGACAGTCTCCAGCGACCCCAGCCGGTCGAGCTGCTCCTGCGGCAGGTCGAGGATCCGATAGATCATCGTCGGCACGAGGAACGTCGAGGTGATCCCGTGTTCGGCCACTGCATCGACGAACGCCTGCGGGGAGAACTTGTCGAGCATGACCATCGACCCGCCCTGCAGCAGGGTGGGCAGCGCCATCGCCCCGGAGGCGTGCGACATCGGGGTGGTGACGAGGAACCTGTTGTCCGCCGGCCACTCCCAGTCGATCACCGTGTAGGTCGCGTTCGTCACCATCGTCCGATGTGAACGGACGATCCCCTTGGGCGTGCCCGTCGTCCCTCCGGAGAAGCCCAGCGACGCATCGGACTCCGGATCCACACGCACGGGGCGGTCCAGGACGGAGAAGCCGGACACGACCTCGGCGGTGTCCTCCGCAGTCGCGGGGTCCCGCACCTCCACCGGGATGACGGTGAGCCCGGGAACCGAGGCGGCGAGCTCCTCAGCCATGTCGTCGAAGCGGCCCGCTTCGTAGAGGAGGTACTGCACCTGCGAGAGCTCCAGCGACTGCCGGTGGTCCCGGATCCCGTTCTCCGGGTGGAGGGGGCTGACCCGGAGACCTTCGAGGTACAGCGCCGAGGTGCAGAAGAACGTCTCCGGCCTGCTCCCACCCAGCAGCGACCCGTAGTCACCGGGCTTCACACCTGCGGCCCGCAGGGTCTCCCGGATCCTCTGCACGGTCGCCGCCGACTGCGCGTACGTGAAGGTGCGGTCGCCGTCGACGAACGCAACCCGACGGTCGTACCGGGTGAACGCGGAGTGGACGAGTTCGCCCATCGTGCGGCTCGCCGGCTGGTGAGACGAGGCACCCGCCGCCGAGGCCCCGGCCCCGGCCGCCTGATCGGCCACCTGCTGCTGCACTGGAGTGCTGTTCGCCGCGCTCATGCCACGAGCTCCAGGATCGTCGCGTTGGCCTGGCCGCCGGCCTCGCACATCGTCTGCAGGCCGAATCGGGAGCCCGTGTCCCTCATGTGGTGGACGAGGTCCGTCATGATGCGCGAGCCGGAACCGCCCAGCGGGTGCCCCAGCGCGATCGCACCGCCGTTCGGGTTCACCCGGTCCCAGTCGACGCCGATCTCCCGCATCCACGCCATCGGGACGGACGCGAACGCCTCATTCACCTCGTAGACGTCGATGTCCGAAGCGGACAGGCCGGACTTGGCGAGCGCCTTCTGCGTGGCCGGGATGGGTGCCGTGAGCATGATGACCGGGTCCGCCGCCGCGAGCGCAGCCGTGTGGATGCGGGCGATCGGGGTGAGCCCCAGTTCCTTCGCGCGGACATCCGTCATGACCAGCATCGCGGACGCACCATCGGAGATCTGCGAGGAGTTGCCCGCAGTGATGACCCCGTCCTCCCGGAACACCGTCGTGAGCTTGCCCAGCGATTCGAGTGTGCCGCCCGGTCGGATGCCCTCGTCGGCACGGAAGTCGATCGTGTTCCCCGCCTTGTCGAGCCCCTCGATGGGAAGGATGTGGTCGGCGAAGCGCCCCGCTTCGGTGGCCGCGAGCGCACGCGCGTGCGAGTCGAGTGCCAGCTGGTCGAGCTCGCGGCGGTCGAAGCCCCACTGCTCGGCGATCATCTCCGCACCCTCGCCCTGGCTGAACTCCTCACGCCCGTAGCGCTGCGCGACGAGGGGGCCGAATGCCCTCCCCGGCCCGTTCGACCGCTGCGACCCCATCGGGACGCGGGTCATCGACTCCACGCCCCCGGCGATCACGACATCGCAGTGACCGGCGGCGACCGAGGCGATCGCAAAGGTGAGCGCCTGCTGCGACGACCCGCACGCGCGATCCACCGTGGTACCGGCGGCCGTCTCCGGGAAGCCCGCGGCGAGCGCCGCCCAGCGGGCGACGTTCGACGACTGCTCCCCCGCCTGCGTGACGCAGCCGAGGATCACGTCGTCGACGAGGTCCGGATCGATTCCCGTGCGGTCGACGAGACCCTTGAGCGCGTGGGCGGCGAGGTCGACGGGGTGGATGTCGCGCAGAGCCCCGCCGCGACGGCCGGTGGCCGTGCGGGCTGCGTCGACGATGACGGCTTCAGGCATGTGTGAGAGTCCTCCAGACGATGTCCCTGTTGCACCCGTTGCAACCAGGGCTTAGCGTTGGATCCAACCTTAACGATTGTTCGATTCAGAGGGAAGGGCTGTCCGTCCCTCGACATGACGACGGAGAACCGCCATGCGCAGAACCGTGTACGACGACGACCACGAAGCGTTCAGGGCGCTGTGCCGCACGTTCGTCGAACGGGAGCTCGAGCCCAATTTCCAGGAGTACGAGGACGCCGGGCTCGTCGACAAGGCCGTGTTCGCGCGGATGGGCGAGCTGGGGCTCATCGGCCTGCAGATCCCGGAGGAGTACGGCGGGGGCGGGCAGACGGACACCTTCAAGTACAACGCGATCCTCACGGAGGAGACCGCACGCGCCTGCACCAGCCTCGGCACGCTCCGGGTCCACCAGGACGTCGTCACCCCCTACATCCTCGAATACACGACCGACGAGCAGAAGCGTCGCTGGCTGCCCGGCATGGCCGCCGGCACCCTCATGACCGCGATCGCCATGACGGAGCCCGGCACCGGGTCGGACCTCACCGGCATCCGCACCCGCGCGGAGAAGCAGGACGACGGCACCTGGAAGATCAACGGATCGAAGACCTTCATCTCCGGGGGCGCGAATGCGGACCTGGTGCTGGTGGTCGCCCGCACCTCGGCGCACGACCCCGACGACCGCCGCGGCGGTCTCACCATCTTCGTCGTCCCCACCGACACCCCCGGGTTCGAGGTGGGCGACACGCTCCACAAGATCGGCATCCGCAGCCAGGACACCGTCGAACTGCACTTCACCGACGTCGTCGTGCAGGAGGCGGACATACTGGGCGAGGTGGGACGCGCCTTCCAGTACATGTCGAGCAACCTCGCACAGGAACGACTCACCATCGCGGTGAACGCGGTGGCCACCGCCCAGTCCGCGATCCGCCTGGCGAGCGAGTACGCGCAGGACCGCAAGTCCTTCGGCGTGCCGCTGTCGTCGTTCCAGAACACCAAGTTCGTGCTGGCGGAATGCTCCACCGAGGTCACTGCCGCGCTCGCGCTGCTCGACCAGGCGCTGGACGCCCACGACAAGGGTGAGCTGACCCCCGCGGACGCCGCCCGCGTCAAACTGTTCACCACGGAGGTGCAGGGCCGGGTCATCGACAAGTGCCTGCAGGTGCACGGCGGGTACGGCTACATCCTCGAGTACCCGATCGCCCGCCTGTATGCCGACGCCCGCGTCACCCGCATCTACGGCGGCACGTCCGAGGTGATGAAGACGATCATCGCGAAGGACATGGGACTGTCCGCACACAGGGACTGAGTCCGGACCGAGGAGGCGCCGGGGCCGAGGTGCCAGCCGGGACCTCGGGACCCGGCCAGGACCCCGGGACCGGGGCGGGGCCTCGGACTCAGCCGGCACCTCGGGACCGCGGCGGGAACTCGGGACCGGGCCGCGGCCTCGGACTCAGCCGGCACCTCGGGACCGGGGCGATGGCACACAGCCCGCGGACTGCAATACTGAACAGGTGTGCAGGTCGGTCCGACCGGCCTCACGTTTCATCTCGATGCATTCGAAGCAAAGGAGCACGCATGTCGGAGAACCAGGAGACACACGTGGACGAGGTCCTCACCGAGGTCCGGGGCAACGTCCTCATCATCACGCTCAACCGCCCCGAGGCGAAGAACGCCGCGTCGCAGAACATGGCGCAGAAGATGGCGAAGATCCTCGACGACTTCGACGCGAACGACGACCTGTTCGTCGGCATCATCACCGGTGCGGGGAAGACGTTCTGCTCCGGCATGGACCTCAAGGGCTTCCTGCGCGGCGAGCGCCCCTCGGTCGACGGCCGCGGGTTCCTGGCCCTCACGGAGGCCCCGCCGAAGAAGCCGCTCATCGCGGCCGTCGAGGGCTACGCCCTGGCCGGCGGATTCGAGACGATGCTCGCGTGCGACCTGGTCGTCGCCGCGGAGACCGCCAAGTTCGGTGTGCCCGAGGTGAAGCGCGGACTGGTCGCCGCGGCCGGCGGCGTGACGATCCTGCCGCAGCGCACCCACCGCGCGATCGCGATGGAGATGGCGCTGACCGGCAACATCTACCCCGCGGAATTCGGCAAGGAGAACGGGTTCGTCAACACGATCGTCGAGGACGGCAAGGCGCTCGAGGGCGCACTCGAGCTCGCGCAGACGATCGCCGCGAACGGGCCGCTGGCCGTCCAGGTGTCGAAGCAGGTCATCGTCGAATCCCAGGACTGGACGCAGGCCGAGACGTGGGAGAGGCAGGCCCCACTCATCGCCGACGTCTTCGAGTCCGAGGACGCGAAGGAGGGCTCCCGCGCCTTCGCGGAGAAGCGCGCCCCGCAGTGGACGGGCAAGTGAGAGTCCCCCGCCTCTGAACGTCCCGTGATGGCGCGCGTCGCCTGATCCCACGCGTTCGACCCCGTCACCCCCTCACCGGGGCGGCGGGGTCGAACTGTCGGATCGGATGGATCGTGGGATGGGTCGGTCTGTGGGACGACCGAGGTCACGTACGGTTCTGCCGCGGCTTCCGCTGGCGGATGAGACCGTCCTGCACGCAGGTCGCGAGCAGCCGTCCGTCGCGCGAGAAGATCGTCGACTGCGACAGTCCGCGACCACCGCCCGCCCACTGCGACCGCTGATCGATGAACACCCAGCCGCCGGGTTCCGGATCGTCGTGGAAGTGGACGGAGTGTGTGAGCGTGGCCCGCGGGATGTCCGGCGCTCCCAACATGAACCCGTGCGGCACGAGTGCCGTGGCCAGCAGCGCCAGATCACTCACGTAGGCGAGCGCACAGCGCAGCCTCCACGGCTCCGACGTCGCGGAGCCCTCCCCTGCCTCGGGCAAGCGCAGCCACAGCTGCTGCCGTCCCTCATGCGGAGACGGGTCGACGAGGCGCTCCTCGACGTACCGCAGGTCGAGGAACGACCATTCGGCCCGCCACCCCTCCGCATCGAGCGTGCTGCGGGCCTCCATCACATCGGCAAGGGGCGGCACGGCCTCCGGCGGGGCGACCTCCGGCATCGGCACTGAGTGCTCGAAACCCGCACCCGGCTCCTGGAACGCGGCGGTCAGACGGAGGATCTCACGGTGCCCCTGATGGGCCCGCACCGCGCGCATGTCCATCGACCGGCCATCGCGCACCCGCTCCACATCGAACCGCGCCGGACCGTCCGTGTCACCGGCGGACAGGAAGAGTCCCTGCGCAGAGACCGGCGGCCGCGCTGCATCGACCGTCCGGCACGCCGCCGCGAGCGCCTGCGCCATCGTCTGCCCGCCGAACGTCTTCGGCAGGCGCGTCTCGCGCCGCGGCTCACCCGTGAACACGTCCGTCGCGGTCTCCGTGAGTGTCAGCAGGGCATCGAGCATGGGCGGGATCCCTCCGATCGTGCGCGCAGTCCTTCCGAATCCGACACCGGTTTCCTCTTCCTGAACGTCCACTGAGACAATGCGTGCATGAATCGAATTACCGACTCCGCTCTGGCTGCAAAAGTTACCACTGCGGAACGCGCTGCGGAACACATCCGCCCTGGTGACACAGTGGGAATGAGCGGGTTCACGGGCGCCGGACACCCCAAGGCCGTACCCGCAGCACTCGCCGCACGCATCGAATCCGCGCATGCCGCGGGCGACGACTTCCGCATCGGACTGCTCACCGGCGCCTCGACCGGCGAAGAGGTCGACGGGGCGCTGGCCCGCGTGAACGGCATCGCCAAGCGTGCCCCGTTCGTCTCCGACCCGGACCTGCGGAAGCAGATCAACGCGGGCGACGTCGAGTACACGGACATCCACCTGTCCCACCTGGCCCAGCAGGTGTGGTTCGGGTTCCACGGCAACCTCGACGTCGCCGTCATCGAGGTCGCCGCGATCCTGCCGAACGGCCTCCTGGTCCCCGGCAGCTCCGTCGGCAACAACAAGACGTGGCTGGACCTCGCGGACAAGGTCATCCTCGAGGTGAACGAGTGGCACCCGCGCGAATACGAGGGCTTCCACGACATCTACTACGGCACAAAGCTGCCGCCCCACCGCCGGCCGATCGAGATCCTCGACCCCCTCCAGCGGATCGGCGACCCGTACCTGCGGGTCGACCCTGAGAAGGTCGTCGCCGTCGTGAAGACGAACGCCCCGGACCGAGACAACACGTTCGCCGCTCCGGACGCCGCGTCCGAGGCGATGGCCGACCACCTCATCGACTTCGTCCGCCACGAGGTCGCCGCCGGTCGCATCCCGAAGAACCTGCTGCCCCTCCAGTCGGGGGTGGGCAACGTCGCGAACGCAGTGCTCGCCGGGCTCGCGGAGTCCGAATTCGAGCACCTCACCTCCTACACGGAGGTCATCCAGGACAACCTGCTGAAACTGCTGGACAGCGGCAAGCTCGATTCGATCTCCGCCACGTCGTTCTCGCTCGCCCGGGAAGTCGCGGAGCAGTTCAACCGGGACATCGAGGCCTACAAGGGTCGCATCCTCCTGCGCCCCCAGGAGATGTCGAACCACCCGGAGATCGTCCGTCGCCTGGGCGTCATCGCGATCAACGGGATGGTGGAGGCGGACATCTACGGGCACGTGAATTCGACGGAGGTGAACGGGTCGAAGATGATCAACGGGATCGGCGGCTCCGGCGACTTCGCCCGCAACGCGTTCCTCAACTTCTTCGTCTCCCCGTCGATCGCGAAGGGCGGCGCGCTGTCCTCGATCGTGCCGATGGTGCCGCACGTCGACCACACGGAGCACGACGTCCACGTGCTCGTCACCGAACAGGGCATCGCGGACCTGCGCGGCACCGCGCCCAACCAGCGCGCGAAGCGGATCATCGACAAGTGCGCCCACCCGGACTTCCGGGACCGGCTGCACGACTACCACGACCGCGCGTACGCGGAGAGCCCCACCGCCCGGCATGCGCCGCACCTGCTTGACGAGGCGCTCAGCTGGCACCGGCGGGCGGCCGCGGAGGGCCGCATGTGACAGGCCGCCTGCCTTGATCGAACGATCAGACAGTCCTAGGCTCCGACAATGAACGCACCATGCCCGGACGGGGCATACTCGGCACTGGCACACCCGAACAGGCCCAGCCCGGCTGCGCGACCATTCGCTACGGAGGATCAATGACGACCACGGACATCGACACCGCTGATGAGAGCACCCGGCAGGGCTACTTCCCTGTCGGAATGCCCCGGAACCTGGACTACGTCCCGGCAGCGGTTCCCGAGATCCTCCTGTCCGCGGCGAAGCACTACGCGGACCGGATTGCAGTCGTCGACGGCGAGGACACCCTCACGTTCACGGAACTGCTAGACCGCGCGTCGCACCTGGCGCAGCGTCTCGCCGACGACGGCGCCGGGCCGGGCCGTGTGGTCGCGATCCAGCTGCCGAACGTCGTCGACTTCCCCGTCGCGTACTACGGCGCGCTGCTCACCGGCGCTTCCGTCACCCTCGTGAACCCGCTGCAGCCCGCCCCCGCGCTGGTCCGGCAGCTCACGGACGCCCGCGCGCACCTCCTCATCGCCCACCCCGCCCACCTGGCCGCGGCGATCGAGGCGGGCCCCGACCTCGACCTCACCCGCGTCCTCGTGACCGATCCGTCGTGGGCCGGGCCAGCCACCGACGCAGAGCTCGCCACCGCGCAGTCGGTCGTCGCAGACGCCGACCAGCCGCAGTTCGTGTCGTTCACGACGACCACCACCGCCGAGGCCCCGGCCACCACGGAAACACACCCCACCTCTCCCGCACCCGCCTTCGCCCCCGTCCTCAACGACTGGGGCGAGGTCGCCCACTTCCAGTTCACCGGCGGCACGACGGGCCGGTCGAAGGCGGTGCGCGTCCTGCACAGCAATGTGCTGTCCAACGTGACGCAGGTGGCGGCGTGGCGCCTGCATTCCCGCGTGGTGCGCGACGACGAGGGTGAACTCGCGCTCATGCCCATCGATTCGCTGGGCGCACCGCTCCTGCACCCGGGGACGGGGGTCGCGATCCAGGTGCCGCCGCTGTTCCACGCGCAGGGCATCGCGAGCCTCGCGCTCTTCACGCTGGGCGGGATCACCACGGTCCTCACGGGCCGGTTCCGCCCGGAGTCGTTCATCGACCTGTGCGACCGGTGGCAGGCGGAGTACACGTCCGGAAACCCGCCCATGTACCTCGCACTCGCGGCGTTCGCAGCGAAGACGGGCAGGACCGCTTCGAGCATCAGGGCCGCTCTGTCCGGGGCTGCACCGCTGGACGCGACGTCGCTTGCGAAGATCGCCCAGGTCATGCCGAATGCGATCGTCGGCGAGGGCTACGGCCTCACGGAGGGCACGTGCGTCGTGACCGCCTCGGACATCACGGTGGGCGGCACCCGGAAGCCCGGCACGGTCGGCGTCCCGATGCCGGACACTCGGGTGGAGGTGCGCTCCCCCGACGGCCTCGACGTCCTGCCGGCCGGCCAGGAGGGCGAGCTGTGGGTGCACGGCCCCCAGGTGACCGCGGGCTACGCCGACGCCCCGGAGCTCACTGCCGCCCAGTTCGTCGACGGCTGGCTGCGCACCGGCGACGTCGCCTCGCTCGACGACCACGGCTTCGTCCGCATCCACGACCGCGCGAAGGACATGCTCCTCTACAAGGGCTACAACGTGTACCCCCGCGAGCTCGAGGACATCCTGTCCGCCCACCCGAACGTCGCGCAGGCCGCCGTCGTCGGCCGGCCGGACGGGGACGTGGGCGAGGTCCCCATCGCCTTCGTCGTCCCCCGCCCGGACACCAGCGCCCCCGAGGCCGACGCCCAGGCCCTCATGGACTGGTTCGCCCAGCAGGTGCTGCCCTACCAGAAGATCCGTGAGGTCCACTTCGTGGACGCGCTGCCGACCTCGACCGCGGGGAAAGTGCTCAAGACGGAGCTGCGCTCCCGCCTCTGAGGCCTGCGCACGCCGCCGTGCGTTCCACGTTCCGAGATCGGCACCGCCACGGCGTCGCGGGCCGCGGCGCCCGCTCCTAGACTGGACGCATGGATATTCCACGCGCAACAGTTCACGAGATCCCCGACGGCGCCCCGATCCTCGACGTCCGTGGCGACGACGAGTGGGAGGCCGGCCACATCGAGGACGCCCTGCACATCCCGCTCGCGGATCTGCCCGCCCGCTACGGCGAGGTTCCGCTCGACGAGGACGTCTACGTCGTCTGCCGCACCGGCGGCCGGTCCCGCCAGGCCGTCATGTGGCTCAACGACAACGGCTTCGACGCCATCGACGTCACCGGCGGGATGGGCTCCTGGAACCTGGACAACGGCAAGCCGATCGTCGCTGAGGGCGACGCCGAACCGTGGGTGAAGTGACCGCCACGTGACCGCACTCCGTCCGATGGCGGCCGTCCTCGCCGCGTCCGCCCTCGTCCTGCTGTCCGCCTGCGCGCAGGAGGCAGACGCCGAGGCCGGGGTCACCGAACCGGCCGCGTCCACCGCCCCGGCCACGGCCTCGGCGACGGAGGAACCCGAGGACGAGTTCCCGCCGGCGGTGTCCCGGGAACTCGACATCGACTTCGGGTCCGCCCCGTACGACCGGATCGCCGCCTGCCACCACGACGGCCCCGTGACCGTCCAGGACGGCCGGGCGACGTTCTCCCCGTCGGCCCCCTCCGACGAACTCTCCGCACTGGACGCCGAGGTCGAACTCGCGATCACCGGCGCACCCCAGTACCTGGAGATCGGCCCCGACGCCCGCAGCTACGCGTCCGTCCCCTTCTCCTGCAAGGCGGTCGGCGGCGACGCCCCCACCGGCGCGGAGGCCGTCGTGGACTCCGGCGATCTCATCGTCGGCGGCACCCAGGACGACCTGCGGGTCATGGGCATCGTGACGGCCGGGGAACCGACCCCCGGCGACCCGGCATCCGACGGTGCGGCGGCAGCGGAGGCCTCCGGGGCCTCGGCGGTGGACCTCGAGCTGCGCGAACCCGCCGGCATCGGCACCACGCTGCTGCACTCGAGCCTGCGCAACGGCGACGGCTACCGCTACTTCATCCGCGAGGAGCAGGACGGGGACACCGACGAACCCAGCGGCCGCAGCTGGACGACCGTCGCATGGGACGACGAGTCCGGGTCGGTCCGCCAGCTCACCCACACGGACGACTTCATGGAGTCGGTGCCGCAGCCGGACAAGACCCTCGTCGTGGGGGTCGACGGCGACAACGGCATCATCGTGGGCCAGGAGGACCTGGACGACCGCGAAGCGTTCGACGCGATCGCGGAGTTCATGGGCGAACCCGACGAGGAGTCCTCCGAGTTCGCGGAGGGGGGCGACCACCAGGGGTATGCGTCGGAGACGAAGACGTGGGGCTCCTTCTCCGCCACCTACTACTCACCGGCGGACGGCGAACCGGAATGGGTCGGCACATGCCTCGCCTGGAGCGGCGAGCTGAGCGACTTCCCGTCGCCCGTGACGATCGGCGCGCCCCTGCAGCTGGGGTCGTCCCTGGCAGAGCACCCGTACCTCGGATCCACCGAATCGGAGCACGTGGTCGACGGTGAGGCACCCTCCCTCGTCACCGACGGCGACGACCGCTTCACCGTCGACGTGGTCGGCGGCACCCGCACCGACGGGATGATCACGAGCATGCAGTCCGGCATCGGCTGCGCGCGGGACTGATATCCCGGGGGTAAGACCGCGGGGCCACTATGCGAGAACTTCGCCCCTCGGCGGATTCGTTTGTGCATAGTGAGGGCATGCAGAATCGAGCAGGCCAGCCAGCGGAGGATCGCGACCTCGTCGACATCCCGGAGCTCTTGGACGCGTACCACGACCTCGTCCCGGACCCCGCCGTCGCAGAGCAGCGCGTCGCCTTCGGGACGTCCGGACATCGCGGATCGAGTCTGAAGCACTCCTTCAACGAAGCACACATCGCCGCAACGACGCAGGCGATCGTCGACTACCGCAAGACCAGGGGGTACACCGGACCGGTCTTCGTGGGGCGGGACACCCATGCCCTGTCGGAACCCGCGTTCCTCACGACGATGGAGGTCCTCGCCGCCCACAGCGTGCCGGCGATGATCGACGACCGGGACGGCTACACGCCCACCCCCGCGGTGTCGCACGCGATCCTCGCCCACAACCGGGAGCACGCCGGCGCGCAGGGGACGGCGGACGGCATCATCATCACCCCCAGCCACAACCCGCCCGGTGACGGCGGCATCAAGTACAACCCGCCCCACGGCGGACCCGCCGGCACGGACGTCACGAAGTGGATCGAGGACCGCGCCAACGCGCTGCTGGAGGACGGGTGGGAGAAGATCCCGCGGAAGGTCTTCCAGCGCGCCTTCCACCTGGAGAACACGACGAACTTCAACTTCCTCGACACCTACGTGTCCGACCTGGCCTCCGTCATCGACATGGACGCGATCCGCGAGGCCGGGCTGCGGATCGGCGCGGACCCCATGGGCGGCGCCGCCGTCGACTACTGGGTGGCGATCGGGGAGATGTTCGACCTGGACCTCACCGTCGTCAACCCGGAGGTCGACCCCACCTGGTCGTTCATGACGCTCGACTGGGACGAGAAGATCCGCATGGACTGCTCCTCCCCGTATGCGATGGCGTCCCTCATCGCGTCCCGCGAGGACTTCGACATCGGCACCGGCAACGACGCGGACGCGGACCGCCACGGCATCGTCACCCCCGACGCGGGGCTCATGAACCCCAACCACTACCTCGCCGTCGCCATCGACTACCTGCTGAACCACCGGCCCGACTGGCCGCAGCGGGCCCGCATCGGGAAGACGCTCGTGAGCTCCGCGCTCATCGACCGTGTCGTCGACGCCGCCGGCCGCTCCCTCTACGAGGTGCCGGTGGGCTTCAAGTGGTTCGTCGACGGGCTGCTGGAGGGCTCCGTCGCGTTCGGCGGTGAGGAGTCCGCCGGGGCCTCGTTCCTGCGCCGCGACGGCAGCACGTGGTCGACGGACAAGGACGGGATCATCCTCGCGCTGCTCGCCGCGGAGATCCTCGCGGTGACGGGCAAGACGCCGTCCCAGCGCTTCGCGGAGCTCGCCGCGCAGCACGGGACGACCGCCTACACGCGGACCGACGCCCCGGCCACGCGCACGCAGAAGGAGGCGCTCGCGTCGCTGAGCGCGTCGAACGTCACGAGCACCGAACTGGCGGGCGACCCGATCACGGACGTCCGCTCCGAAGCGCCCGGCAACGACGCCGCGATCGGCGGCCTCAAGGTGAGCACGGACAGTGCGTGGTTCGCCGCCCGCCCGTCCGGCACGGAGGACGTCTACAAGATCTACGCGGAATCGTTCCGCGGCGAGGAGCACCTCGCCCAGGTCCAGACGGAGGCCCGCAGCCTCGTCGACTCCGTCATCGGCTGAGCACGACCCACTCCACCCCCCCCGAGGCGCCCTGCCCTCCGCAGGTGGCCGGCACCTCGGCGGGGTGGGTCGCTCCACAGGACTGGTACCCCGGCGAGCCGGGACGCCGTCCCGGGTGGCCGCGATGTCGGGTGACCGGCACCTCGGCGGTCTGGCCTCAGACCTGCCCAGTGCCTCGGCGGGGTGGGGCTCGGACGTGACCAGCGCCTCGGCGGCGGGGACGTCCCCAGTCCGAGGACACCCGTAGGATCGCCCGTATGCTGCGGAAGTATTCGGAGATCTTCGCGCTGCCCGGGGCGCTGAAGTTCTCCCTCGCCGGGCTGGTCGCCCGCATGCCGATCGCGATCCTGGGGATCGGCATCGTCCTGTTCGTCCAGGGCGAGACGGGGTCGTACGAACTCGCGGGCCTCGTCACCAGCGTGTTCATGGTCGTGCAGGCGATGTCGAACCCGCTCATCGCCCGGCTCGTCGACACCCACGGCCAGGCGCGCATCATGGTGCCCGTCGTGTGCATCCACCTCGGCGCGCTCATCGGCCTCCTGCTGGCCGTCACCCTCGGCTGGTGGTTCGGCCTCGTCTTCGCGTTCGCGGGGATCGCCGGGGCCAGCGTCGGCAGCCTCGGATCACTCGTGCGAGCGCGGTGGAACGCGCTGGTGGAGAACTCCCGGCAGCTCGACACCGCTTTCAGCTGGGAGGCCGTCGCCGACGAATTCCTCTTCGTCTCCGGACCCGTCGTCGTCACCGCGCTGGCCACCCTGTGGCTGGCCCCCGCGGGTGTCCTGCTGTCCGGTGTCGCGACCGCGACGGGAGCACTCCTGTTCTACCCGCAGAAGGCGACGGAACCGGCACCCCGCGGGCGGGCGGTCGACCGCTCCGGCCGGGTCCTCACCCACCCCGGCATCCTCGCCGCCGTCGTCTGCCAGATCTTCCTGGGCGTCCTGTTCGGGGCGATCGACGTCATCGCGGTGGGGTTCGGCGACGAGCAGGGGGCGAAGGCCTTCGCCGGCATCGCGCTGAGCGCCCTGGCCGCAGGGTCGCTCATCGCCGGCACCGCCTACGGCGCGTTCGATTGGACGATGTCGGTGCGGTTCCGGTTCCCCCTCATGCTCACGCTGCTGACCGCCGGGTCGTGGCTGCTGCTGCTCGCGAACGACATGGTGCTCTTCGCGGCCCTCCTCTTCGTCGTGGGTGTGGGGATCGCGCCCAGCCTCATCGCGGTGAGCTCCGTCATCCAGACCCTCGCACCGCCGGAACGGCTCACGGAATCGCTCGCGTGGATCTCCACCGCGCTGGGGTTCGGTGTGGCGATCGGGTCTGCCGCGGCAGGCAGCGTCATCGACCGGATGGGAGCCCACCAGGCGATCTGGATCATCGGGATCTGTGCATCCATCGGACTCGCCGTCGCGATCATCGGGCTGCCCAGCATGGACCCTGCTCGCAGCCCCACACCGCGCCGCCCCCGCCGCCAGACGATCGACACGGAGACGCTCCCCGTCATCACGCCGGAGGGCTGAGGCTGGTCACGGGCCGGGGCGGGCGCGAACGCGCGCTGCCGCGGACCTCGCGAAACTCACCTGAGAACCCCTCTCACCTGCGGGAAGACGCGATCCCGCTTGTCCGCTACACTGGGTCCACCGTGGCGGTCACGCTGAAACATGTGTGGCCGTCATGGCGAAACTTCAGGGCAGTCGCCGGCGCCGGCGGCACCGTCCGCCGGACCGTGGCGCGGACGTCGACGCACCGTAGGCGCGGCCGTCCCGCCGGGCCCAGCGGCACCGTCCGCAGAGCAGTGGCCCACCTCCCCCGGGCCGGCGCGACGCTAGGCTGAGAAGATGCACATCCTTCTCGCCTGTGACAAGTTCAAGGGCACTCTCACCTCCGCCGAGGTCGCCGCAGCACTCACGCCTCCCCTCACCGCCGCAGGCCACACGGTCGCGTCCGTGCCGATCGCGGACGGAGGCGACGGCACCGTGGCCGCCGCCCTCGCCGCCGGCTTCCAACAGCGCACCGCCACCGTCACCGGCCCCCTCGGCCAGTCGGTCGAGGCGACATGGGCACAGTCCGGCCGCACCGCCATCGTGGAACTGGCCGAAGCATCCGGGATCGCACTCGTCACCCCGTCGCGCGACGCGGCGCTCAGCGCCGGCACCCACGGGACCGGCGAGCTCATCGCGGCAGCGCTGGATGCCGGGTGCACCCGGATCGTGCTCGCGGTGGGCGGGTCGTCGTCCACGGACGGCGGCGCGGGGATGCTCACCGCGCTGGGCGCTCGGTTCCTCGATGACTCCGGCCGGCCGGTCCCTCCCGGTGGCCTGGGTCTGCTGGATATCGCCCACGTCGACCTCACCGGCCTGGACCCGCGGATCCAGGACGCCGAGGTCGTGCTCGCCAGCGACGTCGACAACCCGCTGCTGGGTCCCCACGGCGCCGCTGCCGTGTACGGACCGCAGAAGGGCGCCTCCGACGCCGAGGTCGAACTCCTCGACCGCGCCCTCGCCCACCTCCGCGACCGGATCGCCGAGGCGCACGGTGACGGTCGCACTCGGGGCGACGGTGTGGCCGGCGGTGGCCGTGCGCAGTTGGGCGACGTGTCGGCCGCTGGTCCGGCTCTGCACGGCAGCGTGTCCACCGGTGGCCGTGCGCAGTTCGGCGATGCGTCCGGCGATGACCCTGCCCTGCACGGCGCGGCGTCCGCGGCCGACGCGGCGCTGACATCCGGCGCGGGTGCCGCCGGCGGCACCGGGTTCGGAGCGCTGGTCGCCCTGGGTGCGCAGATGCGGCCCGGCGCGGACTACATCATGGAGCTCGTGGGGTTCGAGGACGCCCTGGCGTCCGCGGACCTCGTCGTCACGGGCGAGGGGCGGTTCGACCGGCAGACGCTCCACGGGAAGGGCCCCGGTGCCGTCATCGACCGAGCACATCAGACGGGAGTGCCCGTGTGGGTGGTGTGCGGCGCCGCAGAGCTCACAGCGGAGGACGCCACCGGGGTCACCGGCATCATCGAGCTGCGCAGCCTCGCTCCCGCAGAGACCTGCATGACCCGCCCCGCTCCGGTCGTGAAGCAGGCCGGCGAACGCCTCGCGGAACTGCTGCGCGCCTGAACGCAGAAGCTCGTCTCCGGAACCAGGACGCAGACGCCTCCCGAACCAGAACGCAGAGGTGCCCCGCACGATAGATACGTGCGGGGCACCTCTGCTGTGGGGTGGGAACGGAACCTGCCCCAGACCTCGGGCCCGGGTTCAGTCCGGCACCACGGTCACTTCGTGTCGGGCTCCTCCGGGTTGCCGGGCGTTCCGGGCAGGCCCTTCTGCTTGCGGGTGAGGAGCAGGATGACGAGCACGACGACCGCGAGGCCGCCCACGACGAGCAGGATCATCATCGGCGTCGACATACCGCCGGAATCCGCGTCCTCGCTGAGCGCGCCCTGCTCCTGTGCGCCATCCTCCGGCTGGTCGACGGCCGCGCCGCCCAGCTCTGCCGGGCCGTTCTCCTCGCCGTCTGCGGCAGCGTCGTCGCCATCCTCACCGGCGCCCACCGCGTCCGTGAGCGTGAAGTCGAACTCGCCGGAGATCGGGTGGCCGTCGGAGGACACCACGCGCCACTGCACCGTGTAGTCGCCGGGAGTGAGGTCGTCCGGCAGCGCGGAGGAGACCTTGGTGCCCTCGACCGTCACCTCACCTGCGGAGATGTCGTCGCCGCTGTCGTCCACGACCTGGATCTCCGTGCCGACGTCCTGGATCTCCCCGCTGAACGTGAGCTCGAGCCATTCGGGCTGCGTGTCGAGTTCCGCGCCCTCCTCCGGGTTCGAGCCGACGAGCTGATCGTGGGCATGCGCGGCCTGACCGACGGTCAGACCGAACATCATGAGCAGGCCCGCAATGATCGTTGCAAGCGTGCGAGAGCGCAGTGACACGAGACCTCCTGTGGGATGTATGACCGGCCCCGGAGTCGCAGCGAACCACCGGGTACCTCGACAATTATCCGCGATGAGTCTGGGAACTTCATCTTCTGCACGATGGCCTTCTAGTGTGGGGGCATGACAACCGAGCAGAGTGCCGCGCCCGTCGACGCGCCCCAGGTCCCCACGGACGTCCGCCCGCAGGACGACCTCTACTTCCACATCAACGGCGAGTGGATCGCGTCCCACACCATTCCCGACGACCGTTCCGCCGACGGCGTCATCCGCCAGCTCTTCGACACCGCCGAGGAGAAGGTCCGCGACATCATCCTCCACGCCGGTGAGATCGCCGCCTCGGCGACCACGGCCTCGGCAACCGCCGCCGAGGTCCCGGCCACCTCGACGGATTCCGTCACCGCCGCCTCGGACGCGTCCGAAAGTGCCTCCTCCGCAGCTTCCGCGGGCGCCGTCACCGCGGAAGCCGCGGAGGAGGCGCGGAAGATCGCGGACCTCTACGCGTCCTTCATGGACGAGGACCGCGTCGAAGCACTGGGGATCACGCCGCTGGAGGACGACCTCGCTGCACTGGCAGCGGTCACCGACCACGCAGAGCTGGTGCGCGTGCTGGGCCGGCTGGAGCGTGTCGGAGGTTCCGGCGCCCTCGCTGCGTATGTGTCCGCGGACGCGAAGGACCCGGACCGGTACGTGCTGTACGTCCACCAGGGCGGGCTGGGTCTGCCGGACGAGTCGTACTACCGGGAGGACCAGTACGCAGAGGTCCGCGAGCAGTACGTCGCGCACCTCGCACACCTGACCTCGGTCGCGGGACTCGACACCCGCACGGGCAGGGACGCGCAGGACATCGCGAAGTCGGTGTTCGCGTTCGAGACCCGGTTGGCGGAGAAGCACTGGGACGTCGTGGAGAGCCGCGACGCGCAGAAGACCTACAACCGCATGACACCTGACGAAGCCGCGGCACGTGCCGAAGGGTTCGACATCACAGGGTGGCTCACGGAGATCGGTGTGGGCGACGCCCCGCACATCATCGTCGGCGAGCCAAGCTTCCTCGAGGGGCTCGGCACGGTGTGGGAGAGCACGCCGCTGGAGGACCTCACTGCGTGGGCGATGCTCGGTACCGTCCACTCCTTCGCCGCCTACCTGAGCGACGACCTGGTGCAGGCGAACTTCGACTTCTACGGCCGCACCCTGTCCGGCACCCCGCAGGTGCGGGACCGGTGGAAGCGCGGCGTGAGCCTCGTGGAGTCCCTGCTGGGTGAAGCGGTGGGCCGCATCTACGTGGACCAGGAGTTCCCCCGGTCGTCGAAGCAGGCGATCGGCGAACTGGTCGACGCGCTCATCGAGGCGTACGACTCGTCGATCCGCACACTCGACTGGATGGGCGAGGAGACCAAGGAGCGGGCGCTCGAGAAGCTGCGGCTGTTCACTCCGAAGGTCGGCTACCCGGACGTGTGGCGGGAGTACCCGGCGGAGGTCCGCGCCGACGACCTCGTGGGCAACGTCCGTCGTGCGACGGAGGCCGAGCACGACCGCCAGGTGGGCCGCATCGGCAAGGCGATCGACCGCACCGAATGGCTCATGACCCCGCAGACGGTCAACGCCTACTACCACCCGGTGATGAACGAGATCGTGTTCCCCGCCGCGATCCTCCAGCCGCCGTTCTTCGACCCGGACGCGTCGGACGCCCAGAACCTGGGGGCGATCGGCGCGGTGATCGGTCACGAGATCGGCCACGGCTTCGATGACCAGGGGTCGCGCTACGACGGCCACGGGGCGCTCACCGACTGGTGGACGGAGGAGGACCGCGCACGGTTCGAGGAGCAGACCGGATCGCTCATCGCCCAGTTCGACGCACTCGTACCCCATGGGATGAGCGACGAGGACCATGTGAACGGCGCGCTGACGATCGGGGAGAACATCGGCGATCTGGGCGGTCTGTCCATTGCGTGGAAGGCACTCCACCTGCGGGCCGCCGCGCGCGGGGCCGAGGTGACGAACGAGGACGGGCAGGCGTTCTTCGAGGCGTGGGCACGTGCCTGGCAGACGACGATGCGGGATGAAGAGCGTCGTCGTCGCCTCACGATCGATCCCCACTCCCCCGAGGAGTTCCGCTGCAACCAGATCGTCAAGAACATGGACGCCTTCGCCGAGGTCTACGGCACCCAGGAGGGCGACGGCATGTGGATGGCGCCGCAGGACCGCGTGTCCATCTGGTGACGCACCCGGGCCCGCTGACGTGAGGAAGCCGCCTGCTCGACGTTCTGTCGGGCAGGCGGCTTCCTGTGTTCACGTTGGCGTGACTGCGGTCAGTTCCTCACCGGGGTGGGCACCGCTCCTCACCGGGGTGGTTGCGGTCAGTTCCTCACCGGTGGGCACTGCTTCTCACCGGGGTGGACACCGTCCACGTCAGCGCTCCCGGTGGGGCGCCTCGAGATCAGTCGCTCGTCACCACAAGTCTTGTGAACCGGTCGATGAGGTCCGTCCACACGCGGCGTCGGGTGGCGGTCTCGTCGCCGATCTCCGCGGCGAGCGCTTCGATGTCGACGAAGCCCAGCTCCGATTCGGGGCACATCGTCACGCATCCGCGCAGCATCCGGTCGTTCGCGACGTCCGCACTCACGACGACGGGCATCGGCGTCGACCGGAGGAGGCGGTCGCCTTCCCCCGCCCCGTTCGTCTCCTCTGCCGGGGCAGGCTGGGGCCGTCCGCCGCCTGGCGTTCCATCGGTCGTCGCTGCGAGGTGGCGGGCCGCTTCGAACACGACGTGGGCGCCGGAGGTTCCGACCCCGATGATCGGGGTCCCCACCGCCAGAGCGTCGTCGGCGAATTCCCGGACTGCGTTCTCCGACCTCTCGTCCGCGTGCCCTTCCTTGTCCCGCATGCCGAACACGATGAACGCGGACGCGCTGGCGGGCCCGGGGAGGGTCGTCCCGCGGCGCACGCGGTGACGGAAGAGTTCGGTGCCGGACTCCTCCAACCAGCCCAGCACCTCGGGCAGGTCGAACCCGCCGGACATCGCGACGATGCCCACGGGGTGGCTCAGCCCCTTCTCGGAGAGGGTCCGCGTGGGCGACTGCTCGCCCGCCCGCACCGCGACACCGAGGATGTTCTCCTCCACGGGTGCCGGGCAGGTGGCCCACGGCATGAACGCGAACGGGTAGATGACGGTGCGGTTGAAATCGAGGGTGACGACGCCGTCGCCGTCAGGCAGTCCCACGCTCAGCGTCCGCCACATGGGGGTCGAGTCGCCGTTGGTCCGATCCTGGAAATCGACGATGAGTCCCGTCTCCAGGCTGCCGGTGGCGGTCAGTGTGTGGGTGGAGCCGCCCAGTTCGAAAGCGATGGTGCCGAGCGTCACCCGGTCCATCTCCAGGCCCGGCATCGCAGTGGCGATCCGTCGGGTACGCGGCTCCGGGTAGGGGGTGAACACACCGGGGACGACCGCGGACCGCTTGAGGGGGAACGCGGGGATGTCGACGAAGTTCGCGAGCAGCGCGGACTTCGAATCGCGGATGCGGACTCCGACCCGGCCGTCCCGGTTGATGACTTCGTACGCGGTGTGGTCCGCGACCAGCCACGGAAGCGCGTCGTTCTTCGCGAGCCGGATCCAGGGGGAACCGTCTGCGGCCGCCCCCAGGGCGGTGGTGGTCGAGGAGCCCGCCGCCGAGGCGTCTGCCGGATCCTGCGCCGCTTCCGCTTCCAGCGCGGCCCGTGTGGGTCCCGCGCTGCGTCCGGGATCGATCCGGAAGCAGACAGTGTCGCCGTCGAGGTCGAACCGTCCGGGGGCGCCGTCCCACGTGTTCTCGCCCTGCTGCAACCAGTGGAGACCGGTGACGCTCAGGAAGCCGAACGGGGTGGCAAGAGCGGCGAGGCGGTCATCGTGCCACGCCTGCCATTCTGAGGTGAACTGTTCCAAGGGTTCCTCGGATCGTCGGGTGGTGAAGCTCGGACGCCGACGGTCCGCCGGCGACATCGCCAGACGCCGCAGCCGGCGGCATCGCCTGCCATCCTAGGACACTTCGTTGGTCATCCGCTTAGGATGCGATGACCGGCGGCTTAGGACGATTCGCTCGCACGAACTCAGTGCGATTCGGTCTCGGATCGAAGGACCCGGCGGTGGTGGCCCGAGGCAGCGTGTGAGAGGCGGGGCGGCCCCTGAACTCACTGTCAGGCTGCGACGACTTCTTCGCGGGGGCGGGGTCGTGGGCGGACGGTCCAGTGGTAGGCGACACCGAGGGTGACGAGCAGCGCTCCCGACACCGCGGGTCCCCACAGTCCGACGGCGAGGCCCGCGCCGTCCAGCAGCGTGCCGCTCAGCGCGGAGGACGCCGACTGCCCGACGACGACGCCGGTGCTCATCATCGCCATGACGGTGGTGAGACGTCCTGCGGGTGACTGCTCGGACGCGATCGCGAAGAGTGTGACGAGGCTCGGTCCGACGCCCGCGCCCATGATGAGGAGTGCGACGACGAAGAACGTGAGGGTCTCTCCCTGTGTGTAGAGGAGGCAGCCGACGAACATGAGGGTGGCGAACACCAGCCACCGTGCTCGCAGGCGGAACGCTTCGGGCAGGAGGACGACGGAGAGCGCGCAGATCGCTGACCCGACGCCCATGACGCCGTAGAGGATTCCGGTGGCGTCCGCGTTGCCGAGCGTCTCCATGAATGCGGTGAGGCTCGTGAGAGTCGAACCGAAGAACAGACCGATGCAGACCATGCCGCCGACGGGCAGGAGCACCGCAGCGCGGAACAGCATCGCGACCGGGTCCGGGCCCGGCGCCGTCTCGACCTGTGCCGCGGAAGGCTCTGTCGCCGCTGCAGGTGTTCCGCTCGTCGGGGCGCCACCGCCGTCTGCCGAAGCGGCTTGGCCGTTTGCCGAAGCGGCTTGGCCGTTTGCCGAAGTGTTCCCGCCGCCTGCCGAAGTGGGAGAGCCCGTCGCCGCGACAGTCGATCCCGCTGCAGTGTCAGAAGTGTCGACGACCGGCGCAGCTGAAGCACCCCGTCCCGTGGGTGCGCGTTTGCCTGTCCGGCCCTGCGCGTATTCGGCAGACCGGTGCAGGGCGAACGCGATGATGCCGACCGCGGTGAGGAGGGAGGCCCCCACCACGGGTGACACGGTGCCCCACGCGACGGCGGAGACCCCGACGATGACCGGGCCGAACACGAACATGAGTTCGTCGGTCATGGACTCGTAGGACAGGACTGCGGAGGTGGAGCGGCTGCGGGAGGTGGCGGGCATCTCGGCGTCGATGGCGAGCAGCCAGCGTGAGCGGACCATGGACGAGGCTTGGGGTGCGGTGAGACCGATGAGGAGGCCCATGGTGAGGATGACGGGCGATGTGGCTTCGTTGAGCAGCGCCCAGGCGAGGCCGAGGAGGGCGGTGGCGTTCGCGACTCCGAGGATGAGGAGGACGGGTCGCTGTCCCCAGCGGTCGGCGGCGGCTCCCATGAGGGGCCCGGAGATCGCCGTCCCGACGCCGACGAGTGCTGCGGTGATGCCTGCTTCCGAGTAGGAGCCCCGCAGGGCGGACACCGCCGTCATGACGGCGACGACGGACATCGCGAATGGGAGTTTCGCGATGACGGCGATGGGGATGTACCCCCAGCCGAGCAGGCGGATCAGAGAAGCGAACACGACAGTCAAGGGTAGCCGCACGGGATGCGCCCCGTGTGCGGATTCGACGGAACCGGCTGGTCGCGTGCGTCACCGTGGGACGCCGTTCAGGCTGACTGGCCGAGTGGGCCCCTATGGGACACCGTCCAGGCTGACTCGCCGAGTGGGCCCCTGTGGGACTCCGACCAGGCTGACTGATCGCGTGCTTCTCCGCGGGCGTTCGGCCCGACCGGCCGGTGTGCTGCATGCTCACAGTGCGATGGGTCGGACTCTCATGCGCCGAGGGGAAGTTCCGGGGGCAGGCCCAGCAGTGCGATGCGGAATCTGGAGTGGAACAGGAGTCGTTGGCGCGGGTCGGACGACTTCGGAGGCCTCCACGCGGGGAGTCCACGGGCGAACACGGAGTCCCACCCGGATCGTTCGAACCACCGGTGGTGGAAGGGGCAGACAAGCGTGAGGTTGTCGACTGTCGTCTGCCCACCTCGTGCGTAGGCGATGATGTGGTGCGCTTCGCACCATTCGGCGGGTGCGTCGCAGTCGGGGAAGGTGCACCCCTGATCCCGCGCGGCGAGCACCGCCATCTGGGTGCGTGTGGCGAAGCGACCCTGCGATCGGATTCCGACCGATCGACCGGCGCCGTCCTTGATGTGCACGAACATCTGGGCGGCGTTCGACCACCGCTCGAGGTTGCCGAGGGTCGTCGACGCTCCCGCGTGGGTGTTGAGGATCGAGTGGGGCTTGGTCAGTTCGTCCGCGGTGGCGGTGACGACGAGAGCGTGGTCTGCCCCGTGGAGGACTCGCTCCCGGGCGACGCTGCGCAGGAGGAAGGCGAACCGGTCGTGTCGAGCGAGTCCCGGCGCGTCCGCACCGACTGGTTCCGCTGTCCGCCGCCCGCTCTGGCTGCCGTCCGCGAAGACGCCTTCGGATTGGTAAGCGGAGACAGGGCGCGGGTCGACTGCCGCATCGCTGCAGTCTGAGCCGCTGGGGTTCCGCAGTGGGGAAGCAGATTCTTCGCCGGGCGGTGTGGAAGCAGACTCTTCCCCGGGTGATGGCGGGTCGGGTTGCTCCCCCGGTGATGGCGGGGCGGGTTGCTCCCCGGGTGGTGGCGAGGAAGGCGGTGAGCCGGAGTCCTCCCCGGGCTGAGTGCTGCCAACCGGCGCCCGCCCAAGGGTCTTCTCCCACACCACGGTCGTGGCAACGCCTGATTCGGAGGTCTTGGCCTCCGCGAGCAGCCTCTGGGCTTCTTCTGACACACGCTCACTCAGATGGATGGGCCATCCGGCGGGGTTGAGGTAGAAGCAGGGCTCGTCCTCGACGAGCGTGCCCTGCTGACCACCCACCTCGATCGTCGCGTCTGCGTGCATCGTGATGCGGGTGTCCTCCCACATCGCTTCGAGGGGAATCTGCGGAATGGTCTCCTCCTGGTTTCCACCCTGATCCACGCTGCGGGGGTCGCCCCCGTCCTGAGGTGCTCCGTGACGGCCGTCGCCGGCGTCACTGTGCGCATCGTCCCGGCTCGGGGCAGAGCAGTCCGTCGCACGGGTCCTGCTGGGCGCGGAGGTCACGGAGTAGTCGTCCGCGTCATCCAGGCCCGGTCGACGCGTGCCGCTGCCGGACAGTCGCGGCGACGACGACGGCGAGAAAGTTTCCTCGCATGAGGTCTCTGCAGGAGACGGTTCCGTGCCATCCGTGTTGCAGGCCCTGTTCGGGCGCACTGCGACCGGAACGTCCGCATCCTTCATCCGCCCGTACAGGAGGGCGCGAAGAGTCGTCCCTGTCGGACAGTCGAGAAGACCCCTCAGCCTCCAGTCGCCGTTCCTCTGCTGCGTCAGCGAGACGCTGTACTTGTGCGGGTCCGGTTCGTGCCGTGGCAGGGTCCCATCGGGGTCGATGTGCTGGATGATCCTCTCCCGCAGCTTCGGGACGTCTTTGAGCGTCACGGTCGGCGCGAGTTCGACAAGAGTCTTCTCGACCCGGTCCGCATACATCGCGTGGATCGTGGGAGGCAGGTCATCGACCGCGTCGCACAGCGCCTTCGCTTCGTCAGCGGAGAGCCTGCCGTTCGCGAATTCCGCTGCGACCGCCGGGCGCAGCGGCTCCAGCTCTTGGCCGGACTCGGAGATCCGACTGACGAGCGTCTCACTCAGGACCTTGCGTCGCCGAGCTTCGCCGGCAGTGATGCGGAACTCCCCCACGAGCAACTGCTCGGTCGACCGGTACCCGTGCGCGGTGCTGTCCCCAGCCCGGCAGTAGTGGGCAAGCATTTCGGCACCCATTGCCCCCACGAGGCGGCCGATCACCTCCAGCGCTCGAATCCCGGAAAGCGTCTCTCGTGCTCCGAACAATCGATGTCCCGACTGGGCATCGCGCACGTCCAGTGTCTCGTCGAGCAGCGCCAGCAGGTGAGGAACCCTCTCCTCGAGCAGATCCCTGTCCGCGTCGGAGAAGGGGACACGGAACCGCGGCTCTTCAACCGGCGGCCCGGGTTCCTGGTCGAGACTCACCACGCCGCCTCACACCCCTTCGTTCGATTAGTTATAGAACACTCTAGTCGAACTACGCTTTTCGGTCTAGTGTTCTGGTGAATCTCTTTCGGTTCCGTGCCGTTCCCGCGCAGGCGCCACGCCATTCCGGTCACGGGGAAGCCGTCGTGACCGGCGTTCTCTGTCGTGGTTGGCGTCCTCGGTGAGGCACGAGTCCTCTGTGACGCACAAGCTCTCCGTGAGGCGCGCGGCCTCCGAGCCACCGCGGGTGTGTCCGTACCTGCGCCTAGGCTGGTCGCATGACGAACTCAGCTGCACATGGTGTCGGTCAGGGAAGCTCGGGCGGGCGGTACAGTTCGGGGCTGTCCACGACCTCGGCGGTGGACGCGGTCCTGGCGGCGGACCTGTCCGCCTTCGTCATGGAGTCGCCGTCGTCGTATCACGCCGCGTACGCGGTGCGGGAGCGGCTCGTGGGAGCCGGGTTCGAAGAGCTTGACGAAGACGACGCGTGGGCCCTGCAGCGCGGCGGCAGGTACGTGGTCGTACGCGATGGGGCCATCCTCGCTTTCGCGATCCCCACAGACCACGACACGGATGCGACCCCCCGCGTCCTTCCGTTCCATGTCGTAGGGGCGCATACCGACTCCCCCGGCTTCAAGCTCAAGCCGCAGCCCGACTTCACCGCCGAAGGTGCACTCCAAACAGGTGTGGAGATCTACGGCGGCCCGCTCATCAATTCGTGGCTGGACCGCGAGCTGTGCTTCGCCGGACGCCTGGTCCTGCGCGACGGCACTGCCGTCCTCGCTCGGACGGGGCCCATCGCACGCATCCCCCAATTGGCGATCCACCTGGACCGGAAGGCGAATGACGGCCTCGCCCTCGATCGGCAGCGCCACACGCAGCCGGTCATCGGGCTGGCAGACATGGTGGAGGTGGCGGGGGCCGGGGCCTCGGGCACCCCGGGCATGGGCATCCCGGGCGTAGGCACCCCGGGCGTAGGCACCCCGGGCGTAGGCACCCCGGGCGTGGACACCTCGGGCATGGCAGCCTCGAACGCCGGAAATACGAACGTGGACTCCGCCGGGTCGATCGTGCTGGGCCTTCTCGCAGAATCGGCCGGCGTCGACATCGAATACATCGACGGCTACGACGTCCTCACGTTCCCCGTCCAGGAGCCGGCGGTGTTCGGGGCACACAGCGAGTTCCTCGCGTCCCCGCGCCTCGACAACCTCGCATCGGTGTGGGCAGGGATGAGTGCTCTCGAACAGGTCGACACCGCGCAGCTGACCGGTATCGCCGTGCTCGCAGCCTTCGACCACGAGGAAGTCGGGTCGGAGACACGGTCCGGCGCGAGCGGCCCCTTCCTCGCCGACGTCCTCGAACGGATCACCGCAGGCCTGGACCAGTCACGCGGCGACCATCTCCGCGCGCTGTCCGGGTCGGCCTGCATCTCCTCCGATGCGGGGCACGCGGTCCACCCGAACTACCCCGGCCACCACGACCCCGTGAACCGACCGCGCCTGGGAAGCGGCCCGCTGCTCAAGATCAACGCGCAGCAGCGCTACGCCACCGATGCCGTCGGAACAGCCGTGTGGGCGCGCGCGTGCAGGGATGCGGGAGTGGGGTACCAGGAGTTCGTCTCGAACAACACGATTCCCTGCGGATCGACCATCGGACCTCTCACCGCGACCCGGCTGGGGATGACGACGGTCGACATCGGGCCGCCGCTGTGGTCGATGCACTCCGCACGTGAGATGTGCGCGATCTCCGATCTGGCGGACCTGCGCGCGGCGCTCGGAGCGTTCCTCGGGCGCTGAACACGCGAACGGCCCACCATCTCGACGATGGTGGGCCGGTATGTCCTCGAAGACAGTGGGCAGCGCAGCCCGGCGTGAGCGGTGCAGCCCGGTGTGGGGGATGCAGCCCGGTGCCCGGTGCCCGGTGTAGGGACTGCAACCCGGGATGGGCAGTGCAACCCGGCGTGGTGAGCGCAGGTCTCCCCGCTCACCTCATGTCCGCGCCTGCCGTCGTGGTCAGAAGTCCGTGGGCGAGGTGCCGGCTGCCCCGCCGCCCTGCTCCTGCTGGGCCTGCTGCTGGGCCGCCTCCTGTGCCAGCTTCTCCTTCTGCTCCTCCACCTGCTTGTGCACGTCCTCCATATCGAGGCTCCGCACACCGCTGATCAGCTCTTCGAGCTGAGGCGCTGCAAGCGCACCTGCCTGACGGAATACCCCGACACCCTCGCGGAACACCATGAGGGTAGGGATCGACGTGATGCCGAACGCGCTGGCAAGCTGCTGCTCTGCCTCCGTGTCGACCTTGCCGAACACGATGTCGCTGTGCTGCTCGGAGGACTGCTCGAAGACAGGGGCGAAGTTGCGGCAGGGTCCGCACCAATCCGCCCAGAAATCGAGGATGACGATGTCGTTGTCCCCGATGGTCGACTGCAGGTTGTCGGACGTGATTGTGCTCGTGCTCATGGGTTCACGCTATCCGATGGCGCTGAGCATCCAGTGAACGGACCATGGCATCCCACTCACCCCCGGCAGCGGCCGCCGGCCGCTGCGGGCGTCCGCTCACCCGGCCGCGTCGACCTCGGCCTCCGCGAGCACCCAGCCCAGGGACCGGGTCGCCTGCTGCAGTGCCGGCATCACCGACGCAAGCAACCGGCGACGCAGATCGGCCAGCTCCTGCGTGCTGACAGGACGCCCGTTCGCGTCGACGGTGTCGTCCTCGCCCTCGGTCGCCGCGCGCAGCGCTTCGATGAGCGCGGACCGGCCCGAGGGGGTCGAGTCGTCGAGCGGGTCCGACCCCCGCGCCGGCACGATCCCGTCCCCGTGCGCATCGAGCAGACTCGCACCTTCCCAGCGGTGAGCACTTCCCGTGCCCGAGGCGGCCGACGGCTGGTCGGCGTCCCCTTCCGCGCCGTCCCGGGAGCCTTCCCGGTCCCGCTGCGGGAACACGACGAAGCCCAAGGCGTCGCCGAGCATCCGCCGGAACCAGTCGTGCTCGCCGAGAGCGTGCGCGGCGACTGCCATCTGGGCCGCATCAGCGAGGCCTGCCGAGCCCGGGCCCGCGACGCCGTCCGTGCTGCTTCGGACGAGGCTGTCACCCCAGTTCGACTCGACGACTGCGTCGAACGCTCGGCGCGCGGCGGTGATCCACTCGTCTTCCCCGAGCCGCCGCCCCGCCTCTTCGAGGGCGATGATCGCGAGGCCGTTCCATTCGCTCACCAGCTTCGCGTCGCGGTTCGGCAGCTGACGCTGCGCACGCCGGTCCGCGAGTTCATGCCGAGCTGCGACCGCCGCCGAGGTCTCCCACGGTGCCGCGTCAGCCTCACCGCCGCTCGACTCGGTTCCGCTCGGCTCGGTCCCGCTTGGCTCGGTCCCGCTTGGGCCAGTTCCGTCCGGCGTGACGTGACGAGGAGTGGCCCCACTTTCCGGTGCGCCCTCACCTGTGTCCCCGGCCGACTCACCGTGGACCCAGTCGGTGATCGCAGGGAAGCCGATCGCAAAGGGACGTCCCGGAGCTGCTGCGTCGACTGGGCCGAGCGGCGTGAACGGTCCAGGCACCTCGTCCGCCCGCTCCAGGTAGTACGCGCCCTCGGTGCGGTGAGCGTCGTCGTCCACGGAATCGGCGTCCAGGCCAGAGGCGAAACCACCGTTCGGCAGCTGGAGCCGCTCCAGGAGGAAGCGGGCGGTGTCATGCACTTCCCGCAGTGCGAGGCGCGTGAAGCGGGACCCGGGCTCTCGCTGCCGCTCCGCTTCGCACCAGTGCACCGCCGCCTTGAGGTACATCGCGTTGTCGAAGAGCATCTTCTCGAAGTGCGGGATGTGCCACTGCGCATCGACGCTGTACCGGGCGATGCCCCCGTCCACCTGGTCGCGCATCCCGCCCGCGGCGATCCCCGCGAACGTGCGACGGACCGCCGCGAGCTCCGAGCCGGCCGGCGCCTCGGGCGTGTGGAAACGGTCGTGACGGCGCAGCAGGTGGATGAGGCTCAGCATCGGCGGGAACTTCGGGGTGGCGCCGAAGCCGCCCCAGCGGGTGTCCTCCGTCGCGAGGAGGTTCTCGGCGGCGGCGGTGAGCGTGTCGTCGTCGACCTCCGGGACCGGCGCGTCGGCGGGCAGCCCCATCGACAGGTCAGGCAGGCGGACCAGCGACGACGCCAACTGGTCGGCGATGGACTCCGCCCGCTCCCGATCCTGCGACCACGTGCGGGCGATCGTCGTGACGACCTGGGAGAAGCTCGGCATCCCGTCGCGAGGCTCCGGCGGAAAGTACGTGCCCGCGAAGAACGGCCGCGCGTCCGGCGTCGTGAAGACGTTGAGCGGCCACCCGCCCTGGCCCCGCATCGCCAGCAGCGCATCCATGTAGAAGGCGTCGACTGCGGGCAACTCCT
This sequence comes from Brevibacterium yomogidense, assembly GCF_016107685.1. Taxonomy (GTDB): domain Bacteria; phylum Actinomycetota; class Actinomycetes; order Actinomycetales; family Brevibacteriaceae; genus Brevibacterium; species Brevibacterium yomogidense. The sequence goes on along the minus strand of NZ_JABASY010000001.1, from coordinate 866,920 downwards.
CCCGGTCGAGCTTGACCGCGACGATCGACTCCCGCAGCAGCTCTCCCACTGCGGGATCGGAGAACGACTCCCGCGCCATCACATGGCACCAGTGGCACGTCGAATAGCCGATGCTCACGAGCACGGGCACATCACGCTCCCGCGCCTCCACGAACGCGTCCCTCCCCCACGGGCGCCATTCGACCGGGTTGTCTGCGTGCGCACGCAGGTACGGGCTGGTCGACGAGGCGAGCTGATTCGTCATGTGTCCACGATCTCATCCCCAGCCGTCCGTGCCCAGGGGTGAGCCGCGAACGTACAGTGGGCGTGTGACCGACAACGTGCCTTACCCGCCCTCCACGCCCCCCGTTCCGCCACCAGCCGGGCCGCACCCGCAGGCCGGGCCGCACCCACCAGCCGGGCCGCACCCGCAGGCCGGGCCGCACCCACCGGCCGGGCCCGCCGATGCGCCGGCCGGACCGTTCGCCCCGGGCACACCCGCTGGGCCGCAGGCCCCGGCCGGGCCGGGCGTCGCCTCCGGACCGCACGGACAGGCCGGGCCACACATCCCCGCCGCGCCGCTCGCCCCCGGCGCACCCGCCGGGCCTGACCCGCTCACCCCTCTTCCGGGTCTGCGGTTCGGGTCGAGCTACCGCACGCCGCGCACCCGATGGTGGAGGGGCGTGCTCAGCATCGCCGTCGTCATCGTCGCGGTGCTCCTCTTCTCCATCGTGCTGAGCGTCGTCGCCGTGGCCATCGACATGCTCCTGGGCCTGCAGGACCCGGAAGCGATGATCGAAGGCCGGATCTCCATGACGCCCGCGATGCTTGCGGCGACCAACCTGAGCCTCATCGCCGCAGCCGCACTGTCGCTCATCGCCCACCGGTTCATCAACGGAGTGCGCGTCGGCTACTTCCATTCGGTCGCGCCGGGTCTGCGCTGGGGCTGGATGTGGCTCAGCTTCGCGCTCGTCGCGCCGCTCTACCTCCTGTTCGCCGCGTCGAGCTTCCTCGATCCCGCCTACCAGACGCTCACGTTCTCCGGGACCACCCTCGCGTTCTTCTTCGTCATCATCCTCACCACTCCGCTGCAGGCCGCCGCAGAGGAATACATGTTCCGCGGCGTCATCCAGCGGTCGGTCGGCAGCTGGATCCGGTCGCCCCGGTGGTCCTTCATCGTCGGCACGGCGGCGAGCGCTGCTGTGTTCTCCGCCGCGCACTTCGCGGCGGACATCTGGCTCATCGTCTACTACCTGCTGTTCGGTGTGCTCCTGTCGATCCTCACGCAGCGCACAGGAGGCGTCGAGGCGGCGATCGCGATCCACACGGCGAACAACCTGTTCCTCCTCCTCGTCTCCGCCGTCACCGGCCAGATGGACGCCGGGTTCGACCGGTCTGCGGGGGTCGGAGGCCCAGTCATGCTCGTCCCCGTCGTGATCCTCGCCGTGGTCCTCCTGGTCCTGTCCTGGGTCGGGAAGCGGCACCGCCTCACCACAGTCACGGGTGGCGAGGCGATCACCGCCGACGCGGCAGGGCCCGGTACCGCGCTGCCGTCCGCCAGCCCCTGGACAGGGTCTGGACAGCAGGCTGGTGAGTGAGTCCATACTCACTGGTGGAAGAACTCCCACCGCAGTAAACTGGAACCACTCAAGAAAGCGAGGCGATCACTGTTACAGCCGCTCCCGATCTCCTCGCACTCGCTGACAGTGTGTCCGCGTCCGTTTCGATCCGACCACCCGTCACCGACCGCATGACATCGCGCACCCGCCGGAGGGTCGCCGCACTTGCGACGACCGCACGGCACACTCCTGAGGAGGGACGACCATGAATAACCTTCATCGCGAACTCGCACCCCTGTCCGACGCCGCGTGGGCGGATCTCGAAGACGAGGTGAAGCAGACGTTCCGTCGGCACATCGCCGGGCGCCGCTTCGTCGAGATGCCCGATCCCCGCGGCTACGAGTTCTCCTCCCTGACGACGGGCCGCGTGTCCGAGTCGGCGACGAATGTCGACGGTGTGCGCGGGCGCAGCCGTGTCGTGCTCCCCGTCGTCGAACTGCGAGCGCCGTTCTCCGTCAGCCGTGAGGAGGTCGACAGCGTCGCTCGCGGCTCTGTCGACGCGGACTGGGATCCGGCGAAGGACGCCGCGATGCGCCTGGCGAAGGCCGAGGACAACGCGGTGCTCAACGGCTCCGACGACGGTGTGGGCCTGGCCGGCATCATCTCCTCCAGCCCGCACAAGCCGATCCAGCTGCAGCCGGACATCAAGGACCTCACCTCGGCGGTCGCGGAAGCGATCACGGTCCTCCGGCTCGACGGTGTGAACGGCCCCTACAACCTGCTGCTGTCGGCTGAGCTCTACACGCAGCTCGCAGAATCAGCGGACGAGGGCAACCCGATCTCCGCCCACATCCAGCGCATCCTCAACGAGGGCCGCGTCATCTGGGCGCCGGCGATCGACGGTGCGATCGTCGTCTCCCAGCGCGGCGGAGACTTCGAGCTGCACCTGGGTCAGGACGTGTCGATCGGCTACGACTCGCACGACGCGGAGAAGGTGAACCTGTACCTCCAGGAGACGTTCACGTTCCGTGTGGCGAGCTCCGAGGCCGCAGTGCACCTCACTCCCTGAGTCCAGTTCTACGGGGCCGCACTTCGCGCCCTACATGAAACTTCGCCACCTGCGCGGCCATACCCTCTGCGTCAGGCTGTACTGAGACAGCCTGACAGCAGGCGGGGATACGCGTACAGGTGGCGAAGTTTCTTGTAGGTGGAGCGCCTGCGAGGATGATCATATGGCGCTTCCCCCTGGCTACGAGCTGCACGCCGGGCCGCCCTCCGTCCCCGAGTACCGCCGACTCCGCGCCGCATCCGGCCTCACCCCCGTGTCGCAGGCCCAGGCGGAGAAGGCGATCCCCGGCACGTGGGCGTTCCGTCACGTCCGATTCCACACCGCGGCAATCAGCTCCCGCGGCACCGACCACACCAGCGGCCACCACGACGCTGCTGGCGAAGCCGTCGCAATGGGGCGGATCGTGGGCGACGGCGGCTGGTACTTCGTGGTCGCCGACATGGCGACGATGCCGGACCACCAGCGCCGAGGCCTCGGCCGGGTCATCCTCACAGCCCTCCTCGACGAGGTCCGCGCGTCCGCGGAACCCGGCGCCTTCGTCACGCTCACCGCCGACCCGCCGGGGCGCAGGCTCTACGAATCACTGGGCTTCGAAGACGTCCGCATCGCTGAGGAGACCGGTATGCGGCTGTGGCTGCGCGACTGAGGTCGGCTTGTGCCTGTGCCGGCGCGAGCCTGCCGGGAGGGGTTTGGGTCAAGGCTCCAAGCAAGCCACAGAACCACGCGAGCCAGGCATGCATGTGAGCCAGGCATCCATGTGAGCCGGGCACTCGCCTGGGTCGGGCACTCACCTGAGTCGGGTTCGGGCGTACGACGGATACGAACGTGGGTCAGGTGTTCTCGCCCGAGTCGGCGCCCGCCCGAGTCGGCGCCCGCACGAGCCAGCGCCCGCACGGGTCAGACGAGCTCGCCGATGACCACGTGCGTGGCGTTGGGGAACGGGCAGTACCCGTCGACCGCGTGCGCGGCGAAGATCCGCTCGAGGTCCGCGATGAGGGGCTCGCGCGCAGGATCCCCTTCCTTGGGTGTGTACGACATCGACAGGTGACGCTCACGGAACACGTCCCACGTGAGGAGCTCGTCGTTGTCGTACTCGTACCGCGCATAGTGGTCGCCCCCGTAGAATTCCGCGAGGTCCGCGTCCGTGATCCTCTCCCCCAGGGTGAGCGCGACGAAGTCCCCCACCCGCGTGCGATAGGCGTCCGCGATCGCCTCGACGGAGGGCTCACCCTTGCGCCGGAAGTTCCAGATGAGCGCCACCTGGCCGCCGGGCCGCAGGATCCGTCGGCACTCCGCCCGGAACGCCGGGATGTCGAACCAGTGGAACGCCTGCGCGACCGTCACGAGGGAGACGGAGGAATCCTCCAGTGTGGTCCGCTCCGCCGGTGCATCCACGACGCGGAGCCCCTCCACATCACCGATCGACGTGCGCAGCGCCGCGCGCATGTCCTCGTTCGGTTCAACTGCGACGGTCGTCCACCCGCGGTTCAGAAGAGCTGCGGTGAGCTTGCCCGTGCCGGCCCCGATGTCCGCGACAACGGGCTGGGAGGCAGCTGCGACCTCGGCGACGGGGTCATCGGAAGCGGGTGCCACTCCACCGGTGGGGGCTGCGGCCTCGGCCGCAGGAGCGTTCACACGATCCGCCAGCAGATCCATGAGTGCGGGCGGGTATCCAGGCCTGCTGCGGGCGTAGACCTCGCCCAGCCCGGTGAACGTGCCGGTGTTGTCCGTCATGAGTGCCCTCTCGTCGTACCGTCCGGCAGTCGCCCGGACATCAGACGATCCGGGCCCTGCCGCCGTGGGCGCTCAGACCCCTACGCCACCCACGAAGAGACGTGTCGTGAGGGGGAAGCGCACCATGTCGTCCTCACGGTACTCGGCGAACAGTGCACGGAGGTCGGCGACCAGAGGCGCGTAGGCCGCGTCCCCTTCGCGTGGGGCGTAGGTCGCGGAGAGGCTGCGGCCCAGGAACTCGTCGGAGGTGAGCATCTGGTCGTGGGCGAATTCCCGGTACTCGAATCCGTCCGGCTCGAAGAACGCCTCGAAATCGGCGGCACTCACCCGGTGATCCCCGCTGAAGCCGGGGAAATCCCGCACATGACGGCGGAAGACGTCTGCGGTGGCGATCGTGAACTCGCTGTCCCGACGACGGGAGTTCCACAGGAGCGCGACTTTGCCCCCGGGACAGAGGACGCGACGGCATTCGGCGCGGAATGCAGCCTGGTCGAACCAGTGGAAGGACTGCCCGGCGGTCACGAGGTTGATGGACGCATCCGGCAGCAGCATGTCCTCCGCCGTCGCCTGCACTGCCGTGAGCAGACTGGTCGTCGTGGCCTTCGCCTCGAGGATCTGGAACATGTCCGGATTCGGCTCGACGGCGACAGTGCGGATCCCCTGGTAGACGAGCTCTTCGGACAGCTTGCCGGTCCCCGCGCCCACATCCGCCACCTGACAGGACGTCCCCAGTCGCAGGCTGTCCGCCAGCCAGCCCAGGCACTCCGAGGGATAGCCGGGCCGGAACGTGTCATAGATCCTGGCCAGGCCTGTGAAGCGAGTCGTTGCGTCTCGCGGCGCGGTGCTCACGTTCATGGTCGGTCCTCCCTGACGCGCCGCCGCACGGGTGCCGCCGGCGGAAGCCGATGGCGAGTGCGACGGCCACGGCCGGTCAACAGGGTCCCGACCGATAGCTTCTTTCGAGAGTACCCAGTGAAACGACTCAGTGAAGACTGTGAGGATGAGGGTTCGCTCACATTCCGGAACCCTCCGTCTCTGCACGAAGCCTTGAAGCGGCATGTGACCGGCAAGTACGATATACGACATGGGTTACCCGGCATTCACGATGGGCAGGCTCCGCACCCGCCGCTGACGGCGGACGCGACCTGGTTCATCCACTTCTCCTCCGCCGTCGGACGCGCAACGTTCCGACCGGCGCCTCTTGTGCGCCCTTCTTCCGGAGGACCCCGTGCCCCACACCCCTTCTTCACCCTTTTCTGCCGCTGAACCGGCCCCTTCCGCGGTCGCCTGCCATCCCGCGGCCCACGCCGGGCCCGCTGCCGCGCCCCTCCCTATGGCCGAGGCACGTCCCACGGCCAAAGCCCTCCCCCCGGCGCACGCCAGCCCCGCTGCCGGCCGGGCCCACCTCCGAGCGCGGGGGGTCACCCACTCCCCCGGCAGGAAGCTGCTGCTCAGCGCCGTCGACATGACAGTGTCTGCGTCGACGAAGCTCGCCGTCGTCGGTGAGAACGGCAGCGGCAAGACCACGCTGCTGCGGATCCTCACGGGTCGCCTCGACCCCGACGCCGGCTCGGTCGAGCGGGCCGGCACGCTGGCGGTCGCCGACCAGGAGCTGCCCGCCTCCACGGACCTCACCGTGGGCGACCTGGCCGATGAGGCGATCGCTCCCGCCCGGGCAGCACTCGCCGCTCTCGACGAGGCCGCTGACGGAATGGCCGCCGCCGCTCCCGGTGCGGACGACGCGTACGCCCAGGCTCTGGAGCGGTGCACCCAGCTGGATGCCTGGGATGCCGAACGTGAGGTCGACATCGCTCTCGAAGCCCTGGGTGCGGTGACGGACAGGTCGCGCCTGCTCGCTCAGCTGTCCACGGGTCAGCGGTACCGCGTGAGGCTCGCCTGCGTGCTGGGTGCGCGGACGGAGCTGCTCGTCCTCGACGAACCGACCAACCACCTCGACGCCGCCGGCCTCGCGTTCCTCACCGACCAGCTGCGCTCGCGCGCCGGCGGTCTGCTGCTCGTCTCCCACGACGCTGCCCTCCTGGCGGATGTCGCAGACGAGTTCCTCGACCTCGACCCGTCGTCGGACGGGAGTCCTCGGCTGTACGGAGGCGGCTGGGATGGGTGGCGGGCCGGACGCGATCAGGAGCGGTCGGCATGGCAGTCGGCGTACGACGACCAGCAGGCCGAGCACCGCCGCCTCCAGGAGGCGGTCGACCAGGCTCGCTCCCGGCTCACCACGGGCTGGCGCCCGGACAAGGGCGTGCACAAGCACCAGCGGCAGTCGCGCGCCCCCGGGATCGTGCAATCGCTGCACCGCCGGGAGGACGAGCTGCGTCGCCACGCGCTCACGGTGCCGCCACCTCCGCCGCGGCTCACCGTCCCCACCGGGCGCACCCAGCCGGGCGCTCCCCTCCTCACCGCCGCCGAGGTCTCCGTCACCGGCCGCTCCACCCGCCCGGTGACCGTCCGGCTGGCAGGAGGCGACCGGCTGGTCGTCGTCGGCCCGAACGGCTCAGGGAAATCGACGCTGCTCGCGATGCTCGCGGGTGAGCTCGCACCCGACGAGGGAGCGGTCCGCCGCCACGGGACAGTGCGGGTCGAGCGTCTGAGTCAGGAGGACAGGGGCGGTGCAGGCGACGCGACGGGCACGGACGACGCTCCCCGTGACCACCGTTCGCCGGGTCAGCTGCGGAGGCGGCACCTCGGTCGGGTGCTCGGCATGGAGCCGGACGTGCTGCTGCTCGACGAGCCGACGAACCACCTGTCGATGTCACTCGTCGACGACCTTCTGGCCGGACTGGAGGACGCGACTGCGGCGGTCGTCGTCGCGACCCACGACCGGCAGGTCCTGCGCAGGCTCGCCCACTGGCCACGGTTGGTCGTGGATGCCAGCGGTGATTCTCGGACGGCCCTGTAGCGTGAGCGCACGGACCGCCACACGACGGAATCTCAGAGTCGAGCCGAACGGCCGGTCCCCGACGGAAGGAACACACACATGACGCTGATGGCAGGGAAGAACGGCCTCGTCACCGCATCCGGAGGCGGAATCGGCCGGGCCAGTGCACTGGCCTTCGCACGCGAAGGTGCGCGTGTGCTCGTGTCCGACATCGACGATGATGCCAGCCGCGAGACGGTCGACATGATCCGGTCGGCCGGTGGGACCGCGGAGTACCTCGCCGGTGACGCCGCGGAGGAATCGAGCGCCATCGCCCTGGTGGACCGCGTGGTCGAACTGTGGGGCCGGCTGGACTTCGCGCACAACAATGCGGGCATCGGTTCGCCCACGAAGCCGGTGAGCGAGCAGGAGGGGTCCGACTGGGAGCGTGCCTTCCGCATCAACCTGTTCGGCATGATGTACGCGATGAAGCATCAGATCCGGCGCTTCAAGGAGCAGAAGACTCCCGGCGCGATCGTGAACACCGCCTCCATCGCCGCAGTGAGCGCCAACGCGGGGCTGTCCCCCTACAACAGCAGCAAGTGGGGTGTGCTCGGGCTGACGCAGACCGCGGCCACCGAGAACGCCGCCGACGGCATCCGCATCAACGCCATCATGCCCGGCGCAACACTCACGGCGGCGATCGAGAAGTGGGCGGCGGAGGTCCCCGACCAGTACGCGGGCGTGCTGGACGGCATCCCGATGAAGCGCATGGGCACGCCCGACGAGCAGGCGAACGCCGCTGTCTGGCTGTGCTCCGAGCAGGCGTCGTACATCACCGGTGTCGCGCTCCCCGTCGACGGCGGGCTGGTGCTCCGCCGCTGACGTCGACAGCATCCGCGCGCTGTCGGCGGACTGCCCGGTCGTGGAACGACCTGTCAGCGGGCCCACGCCTCCCACAGCCGCGCGTAGCGTCCGCCCGCGGCGACGAGGACGTGGTGCGTCCCCGCTTCCACGACGCAGCCGTCCTCCATGACGAGGACGCGGTCGGCGGTCTCCGCCTGGCTGAGCCGGTGGGCGACCACGATCGCACCACGTCCCGCGAGTGCGGCGGCGGCCGCGGCCTCGAGGACGTGGGCGCCGGCGGATCCGGCCTCGGCCGTCGCCTCGTCGAGGATCGCGACGTCCGGGTCGGCGAGCACGAGGCGGGCGAGCGCGATCATCTGCTCCTCGAGCGGGGACAGCCGTGCTCCCCCGTCGCCCACGACCGTGTCGAGACCCTGCGGCAGTGCGAACGCCCACGTCGCGCCGACCGTGCGCAGCGCCTGCTCGACGGCGTCTGCAGGGGCATCCGGCACGGGCAGCCACACGTTGTCGCGGATCGTGCCGACGAACGTGTGGACCTCCTGGGCGACCATCGCGACGTGGGAGCGGAGGACGGCCTCGGGCATGGAGACGAGGTCCGGCCCGGTCTCGGTTCCCTCTGGCAGGTCAGTTCCGGCAGGCAGGTCGGCCCCGTCGGGGCGAACGGTCCCTCCAGTCGGTCGCGACGTCACGAGTCGGGCGCAGCCGTGCGACGGGGCGGCCAGTCCTGCCGCGATCTTCGCGAGCGTCGACTTCCCCGCACCCGTCGTGCCGACCACGGCGACGACCTCGCCCGGTGCGACCGCGAGGTCGACCCCGCGGAGCACATGGTTGTCGGACGAGGGGTCGTCCTCATAGGTGAACCAGAGGTTCTCCAGGCGCAGACCGACGCTGCGGGGTCCGCGGACGGAATCCGGGACCTCGGCGACAGTGTTCGAACGCGTCGCACCGGTGCCGGCGGCCTCGTCGATGACGCCCACCATGCGGGTGAGGGACGCCCCGGCGGACTGCACCTGGTCGAAGAGGCCCACGAGCGCGCCGATCGGGTTGAAGAGCCGGTGGAAGACCAGCGCGGCCGTCGTCACGGCACCGGCGGACGACTCGCCCGCCCACACGAGCCAGAACCCGGTGAGGAGGAGCAGGGAGAGGACGACGGCCTCGGCGCGGTTGTTGCGGCTGAAAGCGCGGGTGAGGAACCGGAACACGCTGATCGACAGGTCGCGGGCCTCCGCGGAGGCGTCGTCGATGCGGGTGAGCTCGACCTGCTCGGCGCGGTAGGCGCGCAGCGTCCGCGCCCCGGTCAGCCCGCCCAGCAGCCGACCCGAGCGCCTTCCGATCGCGGCGCGCTCCTGCCGGTACATCGGCGCCGACCGCGGCAGGTACCAGCGCAGCGTGAGCCAGTACATCGGCAGCGCGATGAGCCCCACGAGCCCCAGCCGCCAGTCGACGACGGTGAGGCCGATCGCGGACACGACGACCACCAGCAGCGATTCGACGACGAGCGGCAGCACCTGGGCGGCGCCCTCGCTCACCTTGCGGGAGTCGTCGGCGACGCGGGACACGAGGTCGCCGGTGCCGGTCCGCTCGACGCGCTGCGCCTCGAGCGACAGCGCCGCCGTCACCACGTCCGTCCGCAGGTCGCCCACTGCGGGCATCGTCACGCGGGCCAGCGCCCACGCTCCCGCCCACGTCCCGATGGCCATGACGACACCTGCGAGCGCGACGGCGCCCGCCGCCGTCCAGACGACGTCCGCGCCTCCGCCGGCCGGCAGCGCGTCGACGAGCCGGCCGATCGCCCACGGACCCACGAGCCCCGCCGCCGCATTCGCGAGCCCCGCGACGAGCAGGACCACGATCCACCCCGAACGGCTGCGCAGGTGCGGGGCGAGGCGGGAGAAGGCCCGGCGGCGGGAAGCGATGGGAAGGGTCGGGGGCGCCGCGGACTGAGACCGGTTGCTCATCGGATCACCGCCGCGCGGTAGGCGTCACCGGCCGGACCTTCCGCGTTCACCAGGTCCGCGTGGGTCCCGGAATCGGCCGTGCCGTCGCCGTGTGCGAAGACCACCCGGTCCGCCACCGCGAGGAACGCGGGCGACGACGTGACGACAACCGTCGTCCGGGCGGCAGGACCGTCGGACATGGTGACATCGGCATGTCCCGGGTCTGGGCCGTCGGGCTCCGCAACGGGCCCTTCCTCCACGGCGACTCCGTGGCGCAGGCGTGCGACACCGATCGCGATCCGCGCCTCCGTCACCGCGTCGACCGCAGTGGTGGGCTCCTCGAGGACGAGGACGTCCGGGTCGGCATGGAGGGCGCGGGCGAGCGCGATCCGCTGCCGCTGACCGCCGGACAGGTTCCCGCCCAGCTCCTCGATCGCATGGTCCAGGCCGCCCTCGACCAGTCCCAGCAGCTCATCCGCGCCCGAGGCCCCCAGGACTGCCGACGGGACGTCACCCGCCGCGTCCGACGGGGCCCCGCCGACCGCAGCAGCCCCGGCAGCCCCAGTAGTCCCAGTAGTCCCAGCAGTCCCGGCCGTCATCGTGATGTTCGTGCGGATCGTCCCCTCGAAGAGGTCGACCGCGTGCGGGGCGACGAGGAGACGGCCCGGCCCCTCGTCTCGTGCAGAGGCTGCGAGGGCGGAGAGGAAGCCGTGCACCGGCCCGTCGTCCTCCGCGACGAGGCAGACGAACGTCCCCGCGGGGACGTCCAGGGCGACCGGTCCGCGGACCGTGAGACGCCGGCCCTCGAGGGTGACGGCGAACGATGGGGAGGCGGAGGACGGTTCGGACGGCTCCGATGGTGCATGCTTCGGGTCCGCCGTGGGCGGGGCGAGGGCGGTGAGGAGCTCCGCGATGCGGACCGCCGCACCGTGGGAGCGCGCGGCAAGTCCCACGATGTCCGCGAGTGCCCGCATCGGCTCCGTGAGGAACGCGGTCATGCCCAGCACGGCGATGAGGGCTCCCACGCTCAGCTGCCCCTCGATGAGGCGCAGCCCCGCGACGACCAGCACGACGGCGAGCACCGTCGACATGACGAGCGCGCCCAGGGCACTCAGCCGACCGGACCGCTCTCCGGTGGCGACCCCGGCCTCGGCGGCTTCGTCGGACACGGCCCGGAACCGGCGGCGCGCCCACTCTGCCCCGCCCAGCGCCTTGAGCACCCGCAGACCGCGCATGAGGTCGGAGGCGGACTGCGCGGCCCGGGCTGTCGCCGCGAGCTGGTCGCCCGCCTTCGCGGACACGGCGCGGCTGGGAAGCGAGACGACGACCAGCCCGACCGGGACGGCCACGAGCACGATGAGCCCGGTCACGGGGTCCGCGACGACGAGGACGACGGCGGCGACCACCATGCCGAGCACGGAGGCGGCACCTCGGCCCAGGTGGCCGAAGACCTCGGCGGCGAGGTCCGCATCCGCGGACGCGATGGACAGCACCTCCCCGGACGCGCGGTCGGGCGGCAGGTCCGGCGAGGTGAGCGCTGCGTGCGCGACCTCCACCCGGAGCGCGTGCGCCTCGTGCTCACGGGCCGCGTTGCAGAGGCGCGCACCGAACCGGTAGCCGAAGCTCAGGACGACGAACAGTGCCGCGATCCCCGCGACCGACGCGATCAGCATCGGCACCGACAGCGGGATGACCGCGATGTCGACCACGACACCGATCGCCACGGGCACCAGCGCCTCGCACACCTGCCACAGCGACAGGGACGCCACCCCCGGCAGCAGGAGCCGGAGTCGACGGCGGAGCGCCCGCGCGAGCAGGCCCGAACCGGTCGGAGGTGGTGAGTTCATCGGACGTCATCCTAGGCGGGATCGTGTCCGGTCGGGGGTTGTGACCATGCCCGATCGAGGCCCGCGATCGCGCTCCGTGACGGACCGCCGCCTCGCCCGTGTGCATGCGGCGCGCAGGGGCCGTGCGGAACTCGTGTTTGTGCAGGCGAGTCCCCTTGCGGACCCGTCATCCCGCAGTCACCATGTGAACATGGTCACTCGCGCACATCACAGCCCCATGCCGCCGCTCAACGCGTACGTGTCCTCCCTGGGCGGCTCCCCCATCCGCACACTGCTGTCGCTGGCGCAGGACCCCGACATCATCAGCTTCGGGGGAGGCGCACCCGCGAGCGAGGCCTTCGACGTCGAAGGGATCGGCAAGTCCTACCAGCGGGTGCTCGAGGAACACGGCCCCCGTGCACTCCAGTACTCGTCGACGGAGGGCGAACCGGAGCTGCGGCGGGCCGTCGCGGAGCGGATGACGCTCAACGGGCTGGCGACGGATGCCGACGACGTGCTCATCACCTCCGGCTCCCAGCAGGGACTCGGACTCATCGGTCAGGTCGTCCTCGACCCCGACTCCATCGTGCTGACCGAGAACCCGACGTTCGTGTCGGCACTGCAGGCGTTCGCCCTGTCGCGTGCGCAGTTCCGTCCGGTCGACACCGATTCCGGCGGGCTGGTGCCGGAAGCACTCGAAGCCGCGATCCTCCAGTACGCGCCGCGCGCCGTGTACCTCATCCCCACGTTCCAGAACCCCACCGGCGTGACGATGCCGGAATCCCGGCGGCGCGAAGTCGCGGACGTACTCGCCCGCTACAACGTGTGGCTCATCGAGGACGACCCCTATTCGGAGCTGCGCTACGACGACTGGACGATGACGCCCATCAGCGCGGACCCCCGGCTGACACACAAGTCGCTCTACCTGGGGACCCTGTCGAAGGTGCTGGCGCCGGGTCTGCGGATCGGCTGGGTCAGGGGCCCGCAGGAGGCGCTCGAGACACTCGCGACGACGAAGCAGGGCACCTCGCTGCAGACCTCGACGATCGACCAGCTGGCAGCGGTCGACTGGCTCGACCACAACGACCTCGACGCGAAGCTGGTGCCCATCCGGGCGGAGTACCGGAGGCGGCGGGACGCGATGGTCGAGGGGCTCGATTCGGTCCTCCCGGCCGGGTACACCCTCAACACCCCCATGGGCGGGATGTTCCTGTGGGCCACGCTGCCCGAACCGTTCGACGCGAGCGAGTCCGTCATGGACGCGGTGAAGGCGGGGGTCGTGTACATCCCGGGCATGCAGTTCTACGTCGCGGACCCCAAGCCGTCCACCCTGCGGCTGAGCTTCGTGTCGAACTCCGTCGACGTGATCGCCGAGGGGCTGAAGCGACTGCGCACCGTATTCGAGTGAAACCGGGGGCTTCCGGAGATCCGCATCTCGTGAATCGGGTGTCAGACTGTACGGAGTGCGACGAGCACAGGCACTGACCGACACTCCGCTCCCTCCGGAAGGTTCTCCTCGTGGACGCGTTCCTCACTTTCATCGACAGCGTCGACGGCTTCCTGGGCTACGTGCTCGTCGCCGTCCTCATCCCCGTGGGCCTCTACCTGACGATCCGGACGGGTATCGTCCAGCTGCGTCTCCTCCCGGAGATGTTCAAGGTCATCCGCGAGCCTGCCGGCCACGACCCGGACGGCAATCCGACGATCTCCCCCTTCCGCGCCTTCTGCATCTCCGCGGCATCACGCGTGGGCACCGCGAACATCACGGGCGTCGCACTCGCCATCAGCATCGGCGGACCCGGCGCGATGTTCTGGATGTGGGTCACCGCGGTGGTGGGTGGCGCCACGGCCTTCGCGGAGTCCGCGCTGGGCCAGCTCTACAAGGTCAGGGACGGTGCGGCATTCCGCGGCGGCCCCGCGTACTACATCACGAAGGGGCTGAACGCCCCCGCGATCGGCGCTCTCTTCGCGGTCATCGTCGCGGTCGTGTACGGCATCGTATTCAACACGGTGCAGTCGAACTCGATCACCGACTCGCTCGCCGCGAGCTTCGACGCGGAGTCCTCCGGCAACCTCTTCGCCGTCGTCGTCGGCGCCATCATCGCGGTCGCTGCCGGCATCATCTTCGTGGGCGGCGTCCACCGCATCTCCGCGATCGCCGCCGTCATCGTCCCCGTCATGGCGGTCCTGTACCTGGTCCTGGGCGTCATCGTCGTCGCACTCAACATCGCCGAGGTCCCGGCCATGCTCGCGACGGTCGTCACCCAGGCTGTGGGCTTCGATTCGATCGCGGGTGCCGCCCTCGGCACCATCATGATGGAAGGCATCCGCCGCGGCCTGTTCTCCAATGAGGCGGGCATCGGCTCCGTCCCCAACGCGGCGGCGACGGCCTCCGCCTCGCACCCGGCGAAGCAGGGGCTCGTGCAGGCGCTGGGCGTCTACTTCGACACGATCCTCGTCTGCTCCATCACCGGCTTCATCGTGCTGCTGTCGAACCCCGAGTACGGCTCACCGCAGGGCTCGCAGCTCACGCAGACGGCGCTGTCGGACCAGGTCGGCCAGTGGGGTGTCCACTTCCTCACCGTCGCGATCTTCTTCTTCGCGTTCAGCTCGATCCTCGGCAACTACTACTACGGCCAGTCCAACATCGAGTACCTCACGAACTCGAAGCGCGCGCTGCACGCCTACCAGCTCATCGTCGTCGTGTCCGTCTTCCTCGGGTCCGTCGTGGCGCTCGACGCGGTGTGGACGGCGGCGAACATCGCGATGGCGATCATGGCGTTCATCAACCTCATCGCCGTCCTGCTGCTCAGCAGGACCGTCATGCGCATCCTGAAGGACTACCAGCAGCAGCGACGCGAGGGGGTCGAGCCCCGCTTCCATAAGGACCGCATGCCGGACCTCGTAGGCATCGACGCGTGGGACGGCACGGACGAGGTGACGCAGGCGGAGTTCTGGGAGAAGCACGGGTCGCGCTGACACGGGTGCAGGGACCGGAAGGCATGTGACTGCGGGGCCGGTCGCTCGCGGAACGGTGGCCTCCACAACAAACCCTTGTAGTTGACTCTTCAACCACATAGGGTGGGGGCACCTTCTCATGCCGCCCTTTGGAGACACCATGACGACCCCAGCAGCACCGTCGACGGACGAACGAATCCTCCACCCCGCCACGACGATGGACGCGGTCACGCTCCACGTGGGCGACCTCGAAGGGATGAGTGCCTACTATTCGACGGCACTCGCCCTCACACCGCTCCAGGAACGGAGCCGGGGCCGTGCCGTCCACCGGGTTCTGGGGCGCGGCGCTGCGCCGCTCATCCGCCTCATCGCGACCCCCGGGCTGCCCGACGTGGACCCCCGTCAGGCGGGCCTCTTCCACACGGCGTTCCTGTTCGAGGACGCAGTGTCCCTCGCCGCCACGGTGGCGCGCGCCGCGCAGCACCCGGAGAGCACCTTCGTCGGTTCGAGCGACCACCTCGTGAGCGAGGCGTTCTACTTCACCGACCCGGAGGGCAACGGCATCGAGCTCTACCGCGACCGCCCCCGCTCCGCCTGGACCTACCGGCCGAACGGCGAGGTCGAGATGGCATCGATCCACCTCGACCCCCGCGCCTACCTGCAGCAGCACCTGACCGAGGAAGCGCTGGAGACCGCGGAGGAGCACCCGGGCGTCATCGGTCACGTCCACCTCCAGGTGGGCGACATCGCCCGGGCCCGCGACTTCTACGTGGGAGCTCTGGGCTTCCAGACCATGCTGGGCACGCACCCGGGAGCGCTCTTCGCCTCCGCCGGCGGCTATCACCACCACGTCGCGATGAACACGTGGAACAGCGCAGGTGCGGGACCGCGGGCGGTCGGGCTGGGCCTCGGCGACGTCGCGATCACCGTTCCCGGTCGTGACGACCTCGACGCACTGGCGTCACGACTGAAGTCTGCGGATCTGCAAGCAGCGGACGACGGCGATCGTGTCACCGTCACCGACCCGTGGGGCACCCACGTGACCGTGGCCGTCCCCGGCACCACGACGGAAGACCTCCTGGAGCGCTGAGCGGCAGCAACTGCAATCCGCGCCCTGAATGCGAAGGACTCCGGGCTCCCCGCTGTGGGGAACCCGGAGTCCTGTCACTCAGCCGTCAGGCCCGCCGTGCGCGCGCCCGGTACACGAGCACTGCACCGCCTGCCATCAGCAGCAGACCGATTGCGAAGGCCGTCATTCCGCTGAACCCGGTACGCGGCAGCGTCCCATCGTCCCGCGGGCTGTCCGGATCGCTTCCGTCGCCGTCCTCGTCCTCATCGGGCGAAGGACCGGTCGTCGGATCGTCGGTCGGATCGACCGTGGGATCCTCGGTCGGGTCCACCGTCGGCGTCGGGTCGACCGTGGGATCGTCCGTCGGCGTCGGGTCGACCGGGTCATCCGTCGGATCGTCCGTCGGGTCATCCGTGGGATCGTCCGTCGGGTCATCCGTCGGATCCGGCGTCGGCTCGTCGGTCGGCTCGTCGGTCGGATCCGGCGTCGGCTCGTCCGTCGGCTCGTCCGTCGGGTCCGGGGTCGGGTCCGGCGTCGGCTCGTCCGTCGGCTCGTCCGTCGGATCCGGAGTCGGTGACGGCTCCGGCTTCAGGATGAACCCGAAGTCCAGCGTGTCATCCCGCTCGCCGTCCTCCGTCAGACCCTGCGAGTCAGCGGACCACTCAGAGGAGTCACCCTCACGGTCACCCTCACCCGAGATCGTCGGCACGTACGGCTCGAGAGCCTCCGCCGACTCATCCTGGTTGATCGTCACCGTGTACGACTGGTCCTCGTCCAGCACCGGCAGATTGTCGAACGTGTACTTGCCGTTCTCATCCGTCGTCACCGGACCAACCGGATCGCCATTCACATCGACGACCGGCTCACCATCCGGACCCGTCAGCTCCAGCACGACACCGGGGATACCCGGCTCGCCGTCGTCCTGGCGACCGTCCTCGTTCTCATCGATCCAGACGAAGTCACCGACAGAGACGCGCGGCTCCGGCTTGAGCACGACACCGGCATCCCATGTCGGGTCGATGCCCTGCGTGGAGCGCAGATCCTTGTCGTAGTCCGTGACCAGTCCCGGGCTGGAGCCGTCCAGAGTGAACACCGGCGTGAGACCCGTCTCCGGATCAGCGTCCGAATCCAGACCATCGTCGTCGCCGGCGTCGGCCTGCGTGAACTCGTAGAGCTCCGCCTGCTCCTCCGTCAGCTCGAACTTCACCTGGTAATCACCGGCGGGCAGCTCGTCGAAGAGGTAGCGCCCCTCCGAGTCCGTCGTGGTGGTGGCAACCTCCTTGCCCTCACCGTCGAGCAGCGTGACCTTCACATCCGACAGCACCTCGTCGTCGTCCTGCAGACCGTTGCCGTCGGCATCGATCCAGACGAAGTCACCCACCGCATAGGTGAGCGGCGTGTTGGGGAACTTCACCGAGCTGGAGGAGCCGTTCTCGTCGACCACGACGGTGATCGTCTGATCGGTCTCCTCGTATCCGGACGGGGCGTTGATCTCCTCGACCGTGTACGTTCCCGGCTCGTCCACCTTGACGTTCTTCACGTCGCCGTTGGCGTCGAGCACGCGCAGCGCGCCGTTCTCCACGAACGCCTCGTCGACGACGATGGTGCCATCCGCGTCGCGGATCTGGAAGAGTGCGTCAGCATCATCGATGATGACGTCCGGGTACATCGCATCGACCTTGGCGATCGACAGCGGGTAGCCGTCCGACGGTGTGATCGTCGCACTGACGTTCCCGATCATGTTGACGATCGCTTCGTCAGCCTCGAAGTCCGTCACCTTCACGAGGATGTTCACCGAGGGGTTGCCCTGGGACTTGTCCAGGGTCGTGCCCGGCTTCTGCTCGACGACGACAGTGCCCTGCGGCGCGTCGTCCGACGGCTCCTCGAACCTGGCCTGCACGTTGCCGACCAGATCCTTCGTACCCGTCGTCGGGTTCGCACCCGTGTCGACGTCACCGTCGTTCACGAACCCTTCGAACGACAGTCCTGCGGGCAGGCGGTCGTACAGCGGGATGATCGGAACATGGTCGTAGGTGCCGTGCGGGACCAGCTCGATGTTGTAGACGAACAGGTCGTTGACCAGATTGCCGTCGGCGTCGACCTCGGCGCGGAGGTTGTCGGTCCACAGCTCGTTCGGGGTGTCGCGGACCGTCTTGCGGACCTCCGCCTCGTCACCGAACGACGTGACCTCGGACTCGACCTCCGACCAGAACAGCGCCTCGTCATCAGAACCGAACAGGGTCGCGTAGTTGTTGACCTCGAACGTGTCCTTGCCGATCAGCGGGTGCGTCGTGAGCGTCAGCGTGAGCGAGAAGTGCTTGTCAGCGCCCCGCTCGTCGACGAACGCCACACCGGCGTCGGACAGCGCGATCTCCAGATCTCCGTCCGCATTCTGCGTCACGTCGAAGTGGGAGCTGTCCATCTCCTGCCAGTCGTAGGAGGCCTGCAGCGCATCGCGCACCGCGTCGAGATCGGACAGGTCGTACACGGACTCGTCGACGTAGTCGACGATCGTGCTCGAGCGCAG
The DNA here is from genome assembly GCF_016107685.1 of Brevibacterium yomogidense. GTDB lineage: Bacteria > Actinomycetota > Actinomycetes > Actinomycetales > Brevibacteriaceae > Brevibacterium > Brevibacterium yomogidense. The sequence continues at coordinate 848,520 of NZ_JABASY010000001.1, read as the reverse complement.
GTCGATGCCCTTGTCGGCACCCACCGTGAAGGTGTAGCCGACATCAGTGGTCTCGCCCGGCAGGAGCTCGATCGCATCCTCGTCCACGGACTTGTTGAAGTAGTCCGCGAAGTTCCATCCGTCATCGCTCTCGATCGGCTCGAGCAGGTGGACGTCATGGTTCCGACCGTCGGTCTTGCCCTCGTTCCACCGCACCTCGGCCCGGTTGGCGAACGTGTGCCGCAGCTCACCGGGGATGATGTGCGCGTCGTGCAGCCCGTCCACGGTGTCGATGGTGGCCTTGAGGTTCAGCGTCGTGTCGAGAGCGCTGTCCTTGCCGACATTGATGTAGATGTCCTGGCCGTCGACGAAGTACATGTTGACGAATGCGTCGTCCGCCATGAGTTCAGCGCGGTCTGTCCACGAGAGTCCGTCAGAGTTGCCCGGCAGATCATCGAGGCGCGTGAGGGTCAGGCCGTCGGCCGTGATGAAGTCGGCGTCGTCGACCTGCCACGTGCCCTGGCTGGGCAGATCGTCGCGGACGACGAAGTTCTCCCGCAGCTCCTTGTTGGGATTGCTGCCGTCGAACTGGTTGAGGTTGACACCGATCCTGTAGGTGATGTCGACCGCGGGATCGAGCGTGCCGTCCTCGGCCGGCTCGACGTCGGTCGTCTGCCAGTCAGACGACTTGGAGAAGACATCGCCCATGTTCGGGCCTTCCATGCCTTCGATCGCCTTGTGGATCCCCAGGTCGGCCGAACGGTCCTCGCCGCCCAGCGTCGCGACATTCGTCAGCACGAAGTCGAACGACGTCTGCGCGTTGTCCCACGCCATGTCGTACGCTTCCTGGATCTTGTCCCGCAGGGCCTCGAGGGCGTCCTGGTCCGCGACCGTCGCCTGGTAGGTGATCCGGTTGAGCGACGGGCCGGGCAGGTCGACCGTGGCTTCGAATGCGTTGCCGTCGATCTCCGGCGCGAAGTCGAGGTCGTTCTGCTACTGGTTCAGGCCGTCCTCGTCCCACGAGGTCTGCTCCAGTGCGAAGGAGTCCTCGATGTAGACGAGTTCGTCCGGAAGCTGGTCGGTTATCGAGTAGCCGTCCTGCGCCTCTTCCGTGCTCACGTTGAGGACGTAGGTGATCGGCGCACCGATGATGTCCTCGTCGATCGACACCACCTTGTCGGTGATGGTGATGAAATCCGCGATGCCGCCGTGGTTCGTGACGCCCTTGTGGGAGGAGTTGCTCACGTTCGCGAAGTTGTCACCCTCGTTGCGGATGATGATCTCGCGGCTCGCCTCCTCGCCGTCGACCGTCCACGTGAGCGTCTCGTGGGAGCTCTTCTCCACCTCGTTGAAGACGAAGTCCAGCCGGAGGACACCCTGATTCACATCCGAGGGCCACTCATCGACGAAGGTGATGAGGATGACGTTCGGATTGTCGGGATCGCGCTCGATGCTGGAGATCGCGGAGTTGCCGCCCGGCAGGCCCGGAATCTCCACCAGGTCGCTCAGCTCGATGGCGACAGTGCTGCCTGCCGCCTCCGACTCGTACTGGACCCGCATCGCCATGGTGTCGTTCTCGCCGACGACCTCAGTCCCGTCGTAGGACTGGCCTGAGTCGTCGACGGTCACACTGACGCCGGGGGTCGCTGCGTGAGCGATGTCCCCGGCGCTGGTGAACACGAAAGGAAGAATGAGAGTGAGGGCCGTGACGAACGCAATGGCCAGTCGGCCTCTGCGAACAGTCTGCCGACCGCCCTTCCGGAAGCGGGACAGGAACCCCCGCGTTTGAATTTTATTCATGCGCCTTCCCGAGGTGGTACTTCGTGATGAGAATGATACTCATGACGAACGTATCACCACGGGAAACAAATTGCCAAGAAACTCTCAGGGTCCCATTGCTCCAGTGACGCTTTCATACCATTCGTGACGATGTATGACTTTGCGACCCGCACTGTCCTCGCGTTGGTCCGCCGCGGCTCGTGTGACCAGCCGTTTCAGCACTCCACGACGTTGACGGCCAGCCCGCCCATCGCGGTCTCCTTGTACTTGTCGCTCATGTCCGCGCCGGTGGCCTTCATCGTCGCGATGACCTCGTCGAGGCTCACGAAGTGCTCGCCGTCGCCCCACATCGCCATCTTCGCGGCGTTGATGGACTTCCCCGCACCGATCGCGTTGCGCTCGATGCACGGCACCTGGACGAGACCGGCGATCGGGTCGCACGTGAGCCCCAGGTTGTGCTCCATCGCGATCTCCGCGGCGTTCTCGACCTGCTCGACGGTGCCGCCCAGCACCTCCGCGAGGCCACCGGCCGCCATGGACGACGCGGATCCCACTTCACCCTGGCAGCCCACCTCCGCACCGGAGATCGACGCGCCCTCCTTGTAGAGCACCCCGATCGCGCCGGCGGTCAGCAGGAACCTCACCGTCGCCTCGTCCCGTGCCTCGTCGCCGCCCTCCAGCACCCAGTCGACGTAGTTGAGCGCGTAGTGCAGCACGGCGGGGATGATCCCGGCGGCCCCGTTCGTCGGCGCCGTGACGACGCGACCGCCGCTCGCGTTCTCCTCGTTGACTGCCAGCGCGATGAGGTTGACCCACTCCTGGTAGTAACGCGGGTCGCGGTCCGGGTCCTCCTCCTTGAGCCGCAGGAACCAGTCGTGCGCGCGCCTGCGGACCTTCAGCCCGCCGGGCAGGTGCCCCGACCGGTCGAGGCTGTTCGCGGCGCATTCCTCCATCACCCGGGCGATGTGCAGGAGTCCGTCGCGGACCTCCTGCTCCGTGCGCCCGGCGCCCAGCTCGTTCGCGAGCATGACCTGCCAGATGTCGAGGCCTTCCGTGTTCGCGATCTCCATGAGCCCGTCCCCGGTCGTGAAGTCGTAGGGCCTCGCCGGTTTGCGGGCGGAGTCGCCGGCCGCTGTGCCGATGACCGCCTTCTCCTCATCCGACTGCGTGACGACGAACCCGCCACCCACCGAATAGTAGATCTCGTGGGCCAGGTCCTCACCGGTCGCGCTGCGGGCCCGCAGTTCGAGTGCGTTCGTGTGCCGCTCCAGGACAGTGAGCGGTCGCTGCCGCATGTCGCCCACGGTGAACGGCAGGTCGACGCTGTCACCGAACCGGATGATGCCGGTCTGGGTCATCCGCGCGATCCGCTCGTCCACCTCGTCCGGCAGGACCTGGTCGGGCTGGCATCCTTCGAGACCCAACAGGATCGCATCGAACGTACCGTGGCCCTTCCCGGTCGCCGCGAGGGATCCGTAGACATCGACTTCGAGTGCCGCGACGTCGCCGACGCGGTCTCCGACGAGGTCGACGAAACTCGCTGCCGCCCGCATGGGGCCGACCGTGTGCGAACTCGAGGGGCCGATCCCCACTGTGAAGAGATCGAAGACGCTGATGGGCATGTGTGCCTCCAAACGCATGTGTCGTGACAGGGCGTCGTCGACCTGTCATTCCGAGGCCGCCGAGGCCCCGGTCCGGGCGGGTGCGCACGGCACCCGCCCGGGGCCCACCCCTCACGAGGTGGACGCCACCTCACGAGAGGTGGCTGTGTCACCTCATCAGAGGTGGCTGGCCCACCTCACGAGAAGTGGTCGGGTCACTTCAGGAGAGCCGGCCATGCCGCCTCACCCACAGTGGCCCTGTCACCTCAGGAGAGGTGGTTGGCCTCCGCGTACGCCGCGTCGTCCATGAGGGGACCGGCTTCTGTGACGGCGACCTCGAACAGCCAGCCCTCGCCGTAGGGGTCCGTGTTGAGGATCCCCGGGTTGGCGGTGACGAGTTCGTTCACCGCGGTCACCTCACCGGTGACCGGGGAGTAGAGGTCGGAGACCGACTTCGTCGACTCGACCTCACCGCAGACGGTGGTGGCGGTGACGGTGTCGCCCACCTCGGGGGTCTCGACGTAGACGACCTCGCCCAGTGCGTCGGAGGCGACAGCCGTGATGCCGACCCGCACGGTGGTGCCGGCGACGGCGTCCGCCGCCGCGTTCACCCACTCGTGTTCGGCGGAGTACGAGTAGTCCTTGGGCAGTGGGGGCAGTTCAGCCATGGTGGTCCTTCTCTTTCTGTTTCTGTGCAGTGGACGACGGGAGCCTGAGAGGGTCAGCCGCGGGAGTAGAACGGCAGCGCGACGATGCGGAACGGGTGCACCTTGCCGCGGATGTCGACGTCGAGCTCCGTGCCCTCGGCCGTATGCGCCTGGTCGAGGAACGCGAGCGCGATCGGGTGCCCCAGGCTGGGTGCCGGCTGGCCGGAGGTCACGGTGCCCACGACCTCGCCGCCCACCAGCACGTCGGACCCGGCGCGGGCCGCACGGCGGCCGTCGGACACGAGGCCCACGAGCTTCCGCGCGGGCTCCGTCTCCGCGATCGCGGCGAGGGCGTCCCGTGCGAAGAGGTGCTCCCGCTTGAGCGCGTTCTGCATCACCTTGCCCATGCCGATGTCCGCCGGTGTCGTCTCGAGGGTGATCTCGTTGCCGTACAGCGGCATGCCCGCTTCCAGGCGCAGCGAATCACGCGCTGCCAGACCGCAGGGGGTGAGTGCGATGTCCGCCTTCTCCGCCCCGGCGACCAGCGCCTCCCACACGGGCTCCGCCGCGTCGTTCGGCAGGTAGATCTCGAACCCGTCCTCACCGGTGTAGCCGGTCCGTGCGAGGAACACGTCCTTCTCCCCCGCCGCGGTGGCGAGGACGATCCGGGTCCATGAGTAGTACGCGAGGTCCTTCACCGTCTGCGCGGCTTCGTCGCCCCCGCTCACGACGGTGAGGAGGACGGCCTCGGACTGGGGCCCCTGCACGGCGACCAGCGAGGTCTCCGGCGACTCGTCGGCGACGGTCACGTCCGCCCCCGGCACCAGCTGGGAGGTGAAGTCGTGCGCCCGCAGGGTCAGCGCCTCGGCGACGGCGGGGGCGTTGCCCGCGTTCGGCACGACGAGGAACTCGTCGTCCGCGATGCGGTAGGTGATGAGGTCGTCGAGCACGTGGCCGGACTCGTCGACGATGAGCCCGTACTTCGCGCGGCCGTTCTTCACGATCGAGTACTTCGCGAGCAGCGCGTAGTCGAGGAACGCGGCGGCGTCCGCGCCGGCCACCCGCACCTCACCCATGTGGGACAGGTCGAAGAGGCCGGCGGATTCGCGGACCGCGCGGTGCTCGGTGAGTTCGGAACCGTACTTGAGCGGCATGTCCCAGCCGCCGAAGTCGGTGAAGGAGGCGCCCAGCCGGGCGTGCAGGTCGTGGAGGGACGTGGTCTTGGTCATCGGTGACTCCTGTGGTGCGACGGTGCAGAGATGGAGAGGGGCCAGGGTTGGAGGGGTGGCCGGAGTTGGAGAGGACCCAGGGCCGGACGGGTCCGCCACACCCCGCCCGCGCCCGAGGTGCCGTGCGGCACCCAGCGCGGGCGGGCTCCGTGTGGGGGCGGGTCCGTGTGTGAGCGGGTCAGGGGCTGGACCGGGCCGGAGAGCGGTCTGCCGGGGCCCGGGGACGTCCCGGTGAGACGGCTCAGACGGTCTCGAAGGCCTCCGGCGGCGGGCACGAGCAGACGAGGTTGCGGTCGCCGTACGCGCCGTCGATCCGGCGGACCGGCGGGAAGTACTTCGTGAGGCGCAGCCCCTGGACGGGGAAGACGGCGGTCTCCCGCGTGTACTTCTCGTCCCAGTCGTCCATGACCGCCGTCGCGGTGTGCGGTGCGTTCTTGAGCGGCGACTCGTCGTACGAGTAGTCGGTGCCGATCGCGTCGATCTCCGCGCGGATCGAGCGCATCGCCTCGATGAAGCGGTCGATCTCGCCCTTGTCCTCGGACTCCGTCGGCTCCACCATGAGGGTGCCGGCGACGGGGAACGCGAGGGTGGGGGCGTGGAAGCCGTAGTCGATGAGCCGCTTCGCGACGTCCTCCGCCGTCACGCCCGTCTTCTGCGTGAGAGCCCGCAGGTCGAGGATGCATTCGTGGGCGACCAGCCCGGTGTCACCGGCGTAGAGGGTGGGGAAGGAGTCCGCCAGCTGCTTCGACACGTAGTTCGCCGTGAGCAGCGCCGTGCGGGCCGCCTCCGTCACCCCTTCGCCGCCCATGAGGCGCAGGAACGCCCAGCTGATCGGCAGCACGCCGGCGGAGCCGAACATGGAGGCGCTGATCGGGTCGCCCAGACCGTCGAACTCGCCGTCGACCAGGCGGGGGTCCGTCGCGTCGCCCGGCAGGTAGGGGGCGAGGTGCTCGCGCACCGCGACCGGGCCCACGCCGGGGCCGCCACCGCCGTGGGGGATGCAGAACGTCTTGTGCAGGTTGAGGTGGGACACGTCGCCGCCGAACTCGCCCGGCTGCGCGAGCCCCATGAGCGCGTTGAGGTTCGCACCGTCGACGTACACCTGGCCGCCCGCGTCGTGCACCTTCTGGCAGACGGCGCGGACATCCTCCTCGAAGACACCGTGCGTCGACGGGTAGGTGATCATGATGCCGGCGAGCTGCTCCGCGTGCTTCTCGATCTTCGCGTCGAGGTCCTCGAGGTCGATCGACCCGTCCTCCGCCGTCTTCACGACGACGACGTCGAGGCCCGCGAGCACCGCGGACGACGCGTTGGTGCCGTGTGCCGACTGGGGGATGATGCAGATGCGGCGGGACTCGTCACCGTTCGCCAGGTGGTAGCGGCGGATCGCCAGCAGTCCCGCGAATTCGCCCTGCGAGCCGGCGTTCGGCTGCAGTGACACACGGTCGTAGCCGGTGACGTCCACGAGCATGTCCTCGAGGTCCTGGATGAGTTCGCGCCAGCCCTCCGACTGCTCCGAGGGGGCGAACGGGTGGATGGAGGCGAACTCCGGCCACGTGATGGCCTCCATCTCCACCGCGGAGTTGAGCTTCATCGTGCAGGAGCCCAGCGGGATCATCGTCCGGTCGAGCGCCAGGTCGCGGTCCGCGAGCGTGCGCGTGTAGCGCATGAGCTGCGTCTCCGAACCGATGGAGCGGAAGATCGGGTGGGTGAGGAACTCCGTCGTGCGGTGCAGGTCCTCGTCCCACGCGGGGGCGGCGATCGCGGCGTCGCCGAAAGCACCCTCCCCGGCGGCCTCGAAGTCCGCTTCGTCGATCGTGCTGGTCGCCCCCAGGGCGCTCAGCACCGAGTTCGCGTCTGCCACGGTGTGCGGTTCGCCGAAGCTCACCGCGATCGTCGTTGCGTCGATGCGGCGGATGTTCACACCGGCGTCGTTCGCTGCGGCCACGGCGGCGTCCGCATCCGGGACGGTGAGTGCGACGGTGTCGAAGAACGCCGCGTCGTCGCCGTGTGTCCGCGAAGTGCCCTCCGCCGTGACGGCGGCGTCCGCGAACGCCGTCGCGAGGCGGTGGACGCGCGACGCGATGCGGGAGAGTCCGATGGGTCCGTGGTAGACGGCGTAGAAGCTCGCGACGACGGCCAGCAGCGCCTGAGCGGTGCAGATGTTGCTCGTCGCCTTCTGCCGGCGGATGTGCTGCTCGCGGGTCTGGAGTGCCAGGCGATAGCCGGGCTTGCCGTCCGTGTCGTAGCTGACGCCCACGAGCCGACCGGGCAGCTGACGCTGCAGACCGGACCTCACGGCCATGAAGGCGGCGTGCGGGCCACCGAAGAACAGGGGGACGCCGAACCGCTGGGCGGAGCCCACTGCGATGTCCGCGCCCTGGGAGCCCGGGTCCTTCAGGAGGGTGAGCGCAAGCAGGTCCGCGGCGAAGGTGACGAACGCACCGCGCTCCTTCGCACCGGCGATCGCGTCGTCGAACGTGCGGATCGTGCCCGACGTGCCCGGCTGGGCGACGACGATGCCGAACACGTCCTCACCGATGAGGCCCTGCGACAGGTCCTCCACGCGGACGGAGAAGTCCATCGCGCGGGCACGGACACGGACGATCGCGATCGTCTGCGGGTGCAGTTCGGAGTCGAGCACGACAGTCGTGCCCTTCTTCGAGGCACGGCGCATGAGCAGGACCGCCTCCGCCACGGCGGTCGCCTCGTCCAGCAGGGAGGCGTTCGCGATGTCGAGGCCCGTGAGGTCCTGGACCGCGGTCTGGAAGTTCAGGAGCGCTTCGAGGCGTCCCTGGCTGATCTCCGGCTGGTACGGCGTGTAGGCCGTGTACCACGCGGGGTTCTCCACCACGTTGCGTCGGATCACCGCGGGCGTGATCGTGTCGTGGTAGCCCTGGCCGATCATCTGGACGCGCATCGTGTTCTTCGAGGCGAGTTCGCGCAGACGCTCGAGCGTCTCGCGCTCACCCATCGGCGCGAAGGTGAGAGGTGCGGCCTGGGCAATGTTCTCCGGCACCGCCTCTGCGGACAGCGCCTCGAGCGAATCGTAGCCCAGCGTCGCGAGCATCTCCTGCGTCTGCTGGGCGCGCGGACCGATGTGCCGGTCGGCGAACGGACGTGCGGAGTCCCCGCTCGTCGCGGTCAGGTGGGACAGTGCGGCGGCCGCATCAGGGGTATGGGCTTCGGCTCCAGCGGTCATCGAGTCTCCTCCGTCGGGTGCGTCCATCACGGGGACGGACGCGTGTCGGTTCGTCCTCCCCGCTCTGTCGACGTCCTGCCCACCCGTGAAGATGGCGGCATCCCGCTCCAGAGTCGCCTGCACATCGCGTGGTACTGGGCCTGAGAGATTCCCGGGGAGGGATTGCACCTACGGCGCCGCAGCAGCGGCTCTCCCACGCAGTGTCGTATCGGCGGTCGCACACCAGGATAGGCGACCGGAAGGGCAGACGCTACCGCCCGCGCACGCTCCGCGGCGCCACGTGCCACGATGTCCGCATGGATGTCATCGACTTGAACAGCGACGCGGCCGAATCGTTCGGCAGCTGGACCATGGGCGACGACGAGGGGATCCTCGGCTCCGTCTCCAGCATCAACATCGCGTGCGGGTTCCACGGCGGCGACGCGCGCACGATGACGCAGGTGTCGGCGCTTGCGGCCCAGCACGGGGTGACGGTCGGCGCGCACGTCGGCTACCGCGACCTGCCGGGGTTCGGGCGCCGCTTCATCGCCTACGCGTACGAGGACCTCTACGCGGAGACCCTCTACCAGCTGGGTGCGCTCGCCGCGATCGCACGGACGGCGGGGACCGCGATGCGCTACGTGAAACCGCACGGGGCGCTGGCGCACGCCGTCATGCACGACACCGCCCAGGCACAGGCGGTCGTCGATGCGGTCGCGGCTTTCGATCCCGACCTGGCACTCCTCCTGCTGCCCCGCTCGCAGGCAGCGGTCCGCGCCGAGGAGGTCGGGCTGCGGGTCGTGCTCGAGGCGTTCGCGGACCGCGCCTACCGTTCCGACGGCTCCCTCGTGCCCCGCACGCACGCCGGAGCGGTCCTCCACGACCAGGGTCGGGTCGTGGAGAACATGCTGCGGTTCGCGGAGGAGGGTGTGCTCATCGCCGAGGACGGCACTCCCGTCGACCTCGAGGCCGGGAGCATCTGCGTCCACAGCGACACCCCGGGTTCCGTCCGGATGGCGCACGCGATCCGTGCCGCGCTCGAAGAGGCCGGGGTGACGATCCGCGGCTTTGCGTGAACACAGCCCGGGCAGACACCTCAGCTGCGGGTCGTGGTCTTCGGGGCCGTCGGGTCCGCGAATTCCCCGACCAGGCGGACCAGCTCGAGTCGGTTCGCGACGCCGAACCGGGTGAGGAGGCGGGAGATGATCCCCTCGACGGTGCGCGGGGAGAGTCCCAGTCGGGAGGCGATGGTGCCGGTCGCCTCCCCGTCGTGGAGGCATTTCACGAGGACCGTCTCACGGTCGCTCAGCCGCAGTTCCGGCGCCGTCGTGTCGAGCAGCCACGAGTACTCCGTCGACTCCCCGTTCACCCGCAGCAGCATGCGGATGAGCCGGTGCGAGGCGGCGGCCCCGCCCGCCGTCTCCCGAGCCCAGCGCGCCGCGAGGACCGTGTGTGCGAGGTAGCGGGTCCGCGCCGTGACGAAGGCGTCCGCCGTGTCGAGCGGGTCGGCCTGCTCGGATCCCCCCGCCCCGTCCCGGCCGCCATCGGAATCGCCCGCCCCGGCTGCGAGCGCCTCCGCGAGCATCCGGATCATGCCCGCGCGTCCGCTGCCGATCGTGGTGCCCAGCATCAGCCCTTCGTGGATCGCCTGCTCGTCCCCTCCCAGGATGGCGAGCAGCAGCAGCTGCTGGTGCTGGGCCGTCTCGCCGTAGACCGCGGCGCGGTGCGCCACTGCCACGATCTGCGCGGAGACCTCGGACGTGGGCGGCCCGCTGCCCACGAGCGCCATCCCCTCCGCGAAGTAGCGGAGATGGGGGAAGAGGTCGGCGGTGTCCAGACCGGCCAGCGCACTCCGCGCCGCGTCCTCGTGCTCGCGCGCTCTCTCGTCGCGCAGGTAGCTGCCCGCACCCGCGATCATCGACAGCGCCACCGCGCGCATCCCGTAGGCGTCCCGGTCCGCCGCCGCATCCTCCGCCGACAGCGCGGCGCGCATGCTCGTGGCCATCCGGTCGTCCTGCATCGACACGACCGACCGGATGAGCTGGTCGACGGTGTGCGCGCCGGGGTGCCACAGTCGGCCGAGGTTCCATTCCCGCGCGTTGACCCGCAGGTCGTCCGCCCTCCACCCCACGAACATCGTGATGATGAGGAGGATGGCGCGCGTGGACTCCACGAGGTTCGGCAGCCCGCCTTCGCGCTCGAGGTCGTCGAGCAGGGACGACAGCACTTGGCGCCCGACGTCGTGGGCGGACCGCAGGCCCGCGGCTCCGCCCACCCACAGGCGGGCGATCGCCTCCTCGACGAAGTCGACGGAGAGGCCCTGTCGCTGCACGAGCGCCAGCGCCAGGTCCTCGTCGTCGTCCATGAGTGCGACGATGACGTCGGGGAGGAGACTGAGCCCCGCCCTGCGGGCCGTGACGAGACCGTGCTCCACGATCGTGCGGAGTGACCCCGCCCACTGCGCACCGCCCAGGACCTCGAATGCCCGTACGCGGTGGAACGACGCCAGGTGCAGCGTGAGGAGCGCCGCATGCTTGCCTGCTCGCGGAGTCGGCCCCTCCGCGGGCCATAGCTCACTGCGCTTCTCCTCCAGGATCCGCAGCGCCCCGTCGGCGTCTCCGTGTGCCCACGCCGCCCGAGCCCTCAGCATGGCCACCGTCAGCCGGACGCCGGCGTCATCGGGATGTCCCCGGCTCGGCGCCGCGGGCACGGCGTCGAGGAGCGCAGCCGCGGTCTCGTGCCAGCCGTGGGCGAGCGCCCCCTCTGCGAGGCGGGCCGCCTCTGCCGGTGCGATGGTCCGTTCGACCCGCAGGCGCCAGGCGCCCAGCGCGATGCGGGCGAGCCCGCCGCCGGTCGCCGCTCCCCCGGCGGACCCGAAGTCGTACCAGGCGGCGACGTCCTCGCCGAGGCTCACTGTCTCCTGGACCGCCCACGCGAGCACCGTCGCGCCCAGCTGCACGAGCGCGGTCCGGGGGTACGGCCCCGGGTAGGGCACGAGGATGCCCGTGTCGCGCAGGCTCGCGATCGTCCGCGGCGCGAACTGCTGGGCGAGGTGCGAGGTGCGCAGCACGTACCCCAGCCCGGTGCAGGTGACGATGCTCGCGTGCACGCCGTCGAAGCCGTCGAGCAGGCCGGGGAACTCGTCGGCGAGCCCTCTCCGCAGGGCGTCCTCGTCCCACCGCCACACCGGACCGTCCGCCTCGAACGTGAGGACACCGGTGTCCTCGGCGGCGTCGATCACGAGGTCGACCAGCGCGGGGTGCCCTCCGCTGAGCGCGTGGATGCGTCCGAGCACGACGGACGGGACCGCGTCGCCGCACTGCTCCGCGAGGACCCGGGCGAGCACGGTGGGCGCGAGCTGCTCGACCCGCGACCAGCGCAGCCGCCCCTCCGACACCCGGCGGGCGAGCGGCTCGCAGAGATCGTCGAAGTGCCCCGCCACCACGAGGGCCCGGTGTGTCCCCACGACGGCGGCCTGCGCGACGGCCTCACCCGTCGCGGTGTCCAGTCCGGCGGCGGATCGCACGATGACGACCGCACCCCGCGCGCCCAGCGCCCTCCACGCGGCCAGTGCGGTGTCCGCGGAGTCGATGGCCGGGTCGGACTCGTGCAGAGCGGCGACGAGGTCGCCCAGGTGCCCGCCCCCACCCGCACCACCGGTGACAGTGAGGACGGGCGCGCACCCGGCGACGGCCTCGGCGGCGGTGACAGCGGTCTCCGCCCCCCACAGACCGGGGACGACGAGCACACCCGACCCCTCGGTCGTGAGCAGCCCGGCCGCCGTGCGCGCGACGGTGGACCGGCCGACACCCGGCCGGTCGGATCCCGTCGCCGAGGCCGCCTCGCCGTTTCCTGCCGTGTCCCGCGGCCGTCCGGTCGGACCCATCGCCGCTGCGGTCCCCGTCAATCCGGACACCCCTCCCGCCCCAGGGGGGCTCTGTCCCGTCATCGCACGATCTCCGCTCGCAGTTCGGTGCGGCTGTGCACCCCGAGCTTCCGGTACGCGTTCCGCACGTGCGTCTCCACGGTGCGGGGTGAGATGCCCAGTGCCTCAGCGATCCCGTCCGTCCCGTCACCGCTCACGACGCGGACGACCACGGCCCGTTCGCGGGCGGTGAGGCCCGTCAGGCGTGATGTGCGCAGGGAGCGCTCGAAATGGGCCGGGTCGTGGCCGACGGGCTCCCACCGCGGAACGACGAGCGCGGGGCGGGTGCGGCGCAGCACGTCGCGTGCCGCGTCGTACGCCTCCGGGTCGTCCGCCTCCCGGGCCCGCAGCAGCGCGCTGACCTCCGGTTCCACTCCCGCTTCCTCCGCGATGTCCGCGAATGCGCCGCACACCCGCGCGGGAAGGGTGCCGACCCGCCGCAGCACCACTGCCCGGGCCAGCAGCCGCGTGACCCCGGGGAGGGCACCGCGCGCGCCCGCCGCCCATTCCTCGATGAGGTCGTCGGGCGCGCAGCGGAGCAGCCGGCCCGCTTCCACCGCCGCCCGCACACTCACAGTCGTGGGGCGGCGCTCGTTCGTGACGACGTCGACGCCGGGCGGCCCGATGAGGTCAGTCGACATCGGACCGGCGACCGCGAAGTCGAGCGCGTCGACGTGGTCGCGGGTGACGATCCCCGACGGCTTCCGGGTCTCGAAGACCGCCCAGAGATCCGTCAGCCGACCCAGCAGGTCCGGGGACGCACCACCGCGGCAGAGCGCGCCCAAGAGTTCCAACGACATCGTCGACACGCTGCGCAGCAGTGGCCGACCGAGCGGCTCACCTGCGAACCAGTCGTGCGGGACGGGGTCCTCGTCGACCTCGACGAGGAGCCGCGCGAGCCCCACGTGCTCGACCACCCACGACGAGCCGATGACGGGCAGCCGGGTGAGGTCCATCTGTTCCAGGAGCGCGAACGCGGCGCGGGCATCGTCGTCACGGCCGAGCACCGCGGCCGCGAACGCGCGGCCCACGACCCGGCAGACCTCCACGAAGTCCGGCGGAGGAGGACCGTCGGGTCCGCCGGCGTCCCGGGACCAGGATCCCCAGCAGGGGCCAGCGCGTCGGACGTCGTCCTCCTCCGGAGGCTCCTCCACCGTTCCGCAGAGGCCGTCCAGGAGCCGTGCGGCCCTGTCCGACGCCGTCGACCCCGTACCGTCGTCGTCCGTCGTCGGTGCGAAGGTGCACGTCATGTCGCTGACGACCCGCGCCGCTCGGATCAGCTCGCGCAGGTGCGGGTCGGAGGGCTCCCCGCGTCCCTGTTCGTCGGGGAACACGACACCGCGCACGGTGAAGACCTTCACCACCTCACGGAGTGCCGCGTAATCGGGGGATCCCGTCGACTCCGCGAGGGAGCCGAGGGTCTCCATGGACGTGCGCGGCCGTCCGTTGACAGCGTCGACGATCGCCCGGACCGCCAGGGCGCGAGGGGAGGCCAGCGCCTCCAGATGGTGGTATGCGTTGCCCAGCAGCCCGTGCTCCAGGTCCGCCAGCGCCTCGCGCAGGACCGCGCCGTCGTCACCCGTGCCGTCGCCATCCACGGCTTCGACGTTCGCGAGGTCATCAGCCGCGGGGTCATCAGCCGCGGGGTCATCAGTCGCGGGGTTGGCGCTCGCGGGGCCGACGGCCCCGCCGAGACCGCTGATGCCCGGGGCACGCTCCTCACCCACCGAGCCGACGAGCCGCAGCGCATGGGCGAGGAGCGGGGGGTGGAGGCCGACGGCCGCGTTGTCGAAGCGCACGACCCCCAGCCGCTCCAGGCGAACGACTTCGCGCCGCCTCACGGACTCGCGCATGACGTCCGACAGCGGCCGCGGACCGGAGACCGCGAGAGACGACAGGAGAGCCGTCCCGTCCTTCCCGACCACACGGGCGATGAGGGCGATCTCCTGCTCCGCCCAACCCCGGTCCGTGAAGGACGGCGGACGACCGACGACCAGCCGTCCCCCCGAACGGGTGAGCCACCGCTCCGCCAGCCCCATGTGCACAGTGGACACGAGCAGACCACGCAGACCACCCGTGAGCTCGAGGAGGAAGGTGAGAGTGGGTTCCAGCGGCTGCACGCCCGTGAGTCGCCTGATGACGGCCGCGGCGGCACCGCGGTCCAGCGGGCGGAGCGCCAGCGACAGGCCGCGCTGGGAACCCAGGACACTCGCGTACCGGTCCGGGACCTCGGTCGCGGTGAAGAGGACCGGCCGCGTGCCCTCACGGACGATCGCATCGACGGTGCGAAGATGCTCGTCGCCCAGGAGATCGACGCGGGGCACGTAGGCGAATCCGCTGTCCGACACGGAGGGGATCCCGCGGTTCACGGCACCCACCACATCCGTGTGCCCGGCCCCGTACGGGCCCGTGAGCACGACGACGGCACCGCGCCGACGCCGGATGTGCTCGAGGACCGTCGACGCGAGCGAATCGAACGGGTCGACGTCGTCGCCCACCGCACCGTCGCCCACCGCACCGCCACGCGCTGAGGGGACCGCATCGGAAGCATGGGGGAACCGCACGGGCTCGGGATACGGGGCGAAGTCCACTCCGGGCACGACGACGGGAGAGCTCTGCCGCGCCCACGCCTCGGATACCGCGTCGTGCGCCGCCGTCGGATCGCTCATTCCGCCCCCTTCCACTTCTCTCCGGTTCCCCCACCGCACCGCTCGTCCTCGCACGCGCAGGCGTCGCCCTCGGCACACCGGCCGTACTCGCCCCGGCGATCGCTTCGCGGTGCCAGTCGCTTCGTCGTGCCATTCGGCTCGTCGTGTCAGTCGCTTCGCGGTGCCAGTCGTCTCGTCGTGCCAGTCGGCTCGCTGTGCCAGTCGGCTCGCTGTGCCGCGGCCGTCCCGTCGTCGCAGCAATCACGTCGTTGGAGCAGTCGCTTGCCCCTTGCGTCGTCTCGCCACCGTCATAGACGCGGAGGTCCGCCTCGTCGTGGGCGTCACGTCACCGTGAGCACTGCTCACAATCGCCGCTTCGCCGTGGGCATTGCCGTTCACAGTCGAGGAGGGGCTGGGATCTCCTCGTGCACGACAGTGCTCATGCAGTTGCCGTCATCGCGCGGCGACCGGTGATGCAGCTGCTACTCACTACGCAATAGTAACCAAACCAGGTTCGGAATGTCAGGAGCACTGCGGCACCCGGGTCGCGGTGCACTGCGCACTGCATGAAGGGCAGCTGTGAATCCGCAGGCCAGCTTGGGGGTGCGGCCCACGCGAACGGGCGCGCGAGAAGAGTGAGAACCGCGAAATGGCAGGGGTCCGCGCCCCACTGTCACAGAATCACACAGGTCGGGCGGACATCAGAGAAGACTCCGCCCTACTCCTCGTCGCGCCCACCGCCGCGGGCCCGCCCAATCCAATCCGCCATGCCGGGATCGAACCGTCTCACGAGGATGTACCAAACTGGGCAGTAGATCGCGCCGGCCACGAGTACGGACGGCAGGATGTGGAAATCCAGCACGACCGGGATGATCGCCACTGCAGTCGCACCGACAGCGACCAGCGCACCCCGGGCCCACCCGCGGGGTGGCGCGATCCGCACGACGGCCACGGACAGGATCACTGCCTGGACGGCGAAGGCGACCGTCTTCGCGAGGGCCGCGCCCTCCGCCCCCAGCGCACCCAGCAGCAGCACGTTGAGGAGGAGATTGACGACGAGTGCGACACCGGTGGCCAGAGGCACGATCGGGTCGGGTCGGCGCGCGAACAGGGTCTCCGTCCCCAGGTGCGCGATGCCGAACAGCAGAGGGGCGGCGCTCAGCAGCAGGAGGACGCCGCCCGTCTCGTAGGCAGAACCGAAGATGACCTCGGACAGCTCTGTGCCGGCGAGTGCGAGGACAGCACCATAGGGCACGTAGAGGCCGAACAGCAGGACCAGTCCCAGCCGGACGGGCTGCGCGAGCTCCGCACCCACCCGTGACCGGACCAGGTCGGGGGTGAGCGCACGGGACAGCGTCCAGCTGACGAACAGCGCAGTCTCCATGAGCCGGTAGGCGACCCCGTAGAGGCCCACAGCCGCGTCGCCCGCGATCAGTCCGATGAGGATGACGTCGAGGCGCCCCAGCATCTCGGTGAGCACCGAGTTCCCGCCCGACACCGGCGTGGCGACGAGCATCTCCTTCAGGTGCACGCGGGTCATCGCCCGATAGTCGGTGTGAGCGCCGAAGCTGCGGGCCAGGATCATCATGGCGATGTTCGCGAGGAAGGAGCCGATCGCGAAGGCGGCGGCGACGGTCGCGGAGCTGGGGGCGGTGAGCAGGGCTGCGGCCACCAGCGCCAGGGTGGTGAGGCGCTGACCGACGAGGACGAGCGCCGTGGCGGCCTGGCGGTCGAGCGCCGTGCACGCGGACCACCACACCTTGATGGTGTTGTCGAGCAGGCACGACAGCACCATGAGCGCGATCGTCCACCGGTCCACCGCCTCGGGACGCATGAAGACGAACGGCAGCGCGATGATCATCGCGGGCACGGTGAAGGACAGTCTGAGGACGTTGAGGGCGGCCAGCCGAACGCCCAGCGTTTCGACCCGCGATCCGACGAGCTGGATCATCCGGGACACCGGCGACAGCGAGGGGATGGTGGCCACGAGGACACCCAGGCCCATCCCGAACGTGAAGACACCGAACGCCTCGACGCCGATGACACGCGCGGACCACGCGAGGGTGACGAGCGTCGCGAGCTTGCCGGCGACTTCACCCCCGGCCAGCGACAGGAGCGCCTTCGCCACGTGGCGTTCGTGGCCCGCCTGGCCGATCGCCTTCGCCTGGCGGCCCGTGCCCTTCGCCTGGCCGATCGCCTTCGCCTCGCGGCCCGTGCCCGTCGCCTGGCGGCCCGTGCTCTTCGGCTCGGTGCCGGAGCGGTCCGACCGGCCCCCGGCGTCCTTCGGCTGGTCGCCCATCCCCGTCGGCTGATCCTTCGTCATACGTCTGCTCCGTCCCTGCCGGCAGATCGCCCCGCAGATCGCATCACTGCGACCCGCGGGGCCGCTGCCCCTGGTGGCCTCCCGCCGTGTGCCACGGCGGGTGCGGTCCTTGCACTGCGGCTGTGAGCGCGCGCCCCCGAGCGCCCTCCGCCTCACCGGTTCGTCGCGTGTGCGCTCAGACGACCCCCTCCGGTGGCGGCAGGCTCCCGGTGCCCGGTGGGGAGGACGGCGGGTGGATCGGCCGGTGGTATCCGCGGTCGATCTCCTGCACCCACTGCTGTGCCAGACGCCATCGTTCGCGTGCACGCATCAGCAGCGCCCCCGGAGGACCGCTCTCGACGGTGATGAGTTCCGCGAGCGGCCGCAGCGCCAACCAGCGCAGCTGTGTCGAGATCCCCGGCCATTCCGCACGGGAAGTCCGCCGCAGCAGCCCGTCGACGCCGTATGCGGCATCCGCATGCGATTCCAGCGTGGTGAAGAGACGGATCGCGTCCCCGTAGCGCGGCCCCATCCGCAGGTATTCGAAATCGATGATCGTCGCCACGGGTGCATCCGCTGCCGCGTGGAGGACATTGCCGGGGTGGTAGTCGAAGTGCGACGGGACGACGGACGGCAGGGCTGCCGCCTTCCTGCGCGCCTGCACGAACAGCACGGGTGAGATCCCCGCCGACGCGAGCTGGAGCGCCCGCACCGGGGCCCTCCACCGGTTGGGGTGGCGCCACGTCGTCGCCGGTTCGATCGGCTGGGGCGGCGCACCCGCCTCGATCAGTCGTGCGGAGGCGAGGGCGGCGTCGACGTAGTCGGTCCCCGTGGGTGGGAGGGACTGCACCCGCTCAGTCACCATCCTGGAGCCGTCGTCCTCGTGATCGATCACGCGGGGGACGGGCACGCCCTGGTCCGCCGCCCACTGCCGCCCGTAGACCTCCAGCCGGTTCCGCCGTCGTCCGTTCGCGTCGTTCGCGCGGACGACGATCACCTTCTCCTCTGCGACCGTCACCCTGCTGCCAGCCTCTCCGCGCGCAGCCGGTCCACGGCCGGGATCTCCAGGAGGGCGAGGTCGCCCATCCCGACCCCGAGGATCCGGCTGATGAACAGGTCCGCGAGTTCCGGGTTGCGGGCCAGGACCGGTCCCTGCATGGACGTCGCGACGATCGACCCCTGCACCGCCCCCTCGTGCCGGACCGGGGCCTCGGAGGACACACCGAACACCCGCGCCAGCGGCTGCGCCTGCGAGCCCAGGACCAGCCGTCGGTGGCTGGAGTCGAAACCGCTCAGTGCGGAGCTCACCTCGTCGAGGAGGCAGGAGGCCGTGATCTCCCCGGCCTCGACCCGTCCGGCACGCAGTCCTGCCACGGACGTCGCCGAGGTCGTCGTCACGTCGAGCAGACCCAGTCCCTCCCGGCGGACGCCGTCGTCGTCCTCGTACCAGTGGCCGAGGATCTGTGCGCCGGCGCGCACGGCGAGCACCGGGGCTCCGGCTGCCACAGCGGAGCGCAGCCCGTCGTGCTGCTGCAGGTGTGTGACGGCGATGCGCTGCTCGTCCGATTCGTTCCCGCCCAGGAGGTAGACGTCCAAGTCGTCCGGAACAGGAGCGTCGAATCCCACCGGGACGATCCGCGCGTCGTAGCCGCGCAGTCGCAGGCGCTCACGCAGCACCAGCGCGTTGCCCCGGTCGCCGGAGGCTGCGAGCGTCTCCGGCAGGACGAGGCCGATCCTCACGGCTGGACGGTCGACCGGTGGGACGACGGGCTCCACCGTTCCGTGGATCTCCAGGGGCATAGGGTTCGGTCGCGACGGCCCAGCCGTTCGGCCGGACGCGGCGTCGTCCGGCCCGGTCTTCTGCGGTTCTGCGGAGCTTCGGATCGTGCGCTCGAGCGCCTGCAGTGCGTCCACACCGGGGATCATCACGTCCACCGCGCCGGGCTCGGACGCCCGGATGGCGCGCATGACGTCGGTCTCCACGGCGTGGGGCACCCCGTCGTAGGCCAGCCGGACGGACATGTCGGCTGCTCGATCGCCGCTGGCCACGATGAGGGGTCCGACGGTGGTCAGCGGGCTGTAGTCGACGTCCCAGACCCACACGGTGTCGCTCGTCTCGTCGCCGTCCTCGTTGAGCACGAGCACGGCGCTTCGCGCCTCCGGGTCCACGACGGACACGGATTCCCTCGCCGCGGCGGGGTTCTTCCCCAGCAGCAGGCGCAGGACATGGTCGTCCATCGTCATGCGGCTGTAGCGGCCGCCGATGTCCGCGACGTCCGCGACCGCCCGCAGTGCTGCCCGCGGCTCGATCCCGATGAGTGTCGCCGCGGCGACGGTCTGCGCCGCGTTGCCGAGGTTCGCCCGCCCCGGCAGCCGCATCGAGAAGGTCTCCCGGAACGCGTCCGGTCCGGTGAGGACTCCCCCGCCGTCGGTCGCGTCGACCGTCCAGTCCGGGGTCGGGCGTGCAAGGGAGCAGGACGAGCAGCGCCAGACGGGGTGCGCGTCGTCCGCTGCGAGCCGGGAGGCGGCGTCCGCCGTCGCGGTGGGCGCCGCCTCGGGAGCGGGGTCCACCGTGATGAGGCCGCCGCAGCGCGGGCAGGCTCGGACCACCCCTTCCGCTCCCAGTCCCGCCGCGACCCAGACGACGGTCGGTGCGTCGAACGCGATCGAGGTGATGCGCACGTCATCGCAGTTGGCGACGAGCACCGTGTCGGGGTGCTTCGCGATGCCTGCGCGCAGCGTCCTTTCGAGGACGGTCGTCTCGGAGCTGCGGTCCGCGTGCTCGCGGCTGAGGTTCAGCAGGATGAGCACAGCGGGTTCGAGCGCGTCGATGACGGTGCACGCCTCTGCTTCACGCGTCTCCAGCGCCGCGCGGGTGCCCGCGGGAGCGCCGACGAGGGCGGACACGAGGCCGGGGATCCGGTTGGCGCCGGTCCCGGCCACAACGGGACCGCCCACGGAAAGGGCCGCCGCCAGCAGCCGGGAGGTGGTCGACTTGCCGTTCGTCCCCGTCACGAGGACTGTCTGTCGGGTGCTGCCCAGGGCCGTGAGGATCGCCGGGTCGAGGCGCAGCGCCAGACGCCCGCCGATCATGGTGCCGCCGCCCTTCCCGACCGCCCGCGAGGCCGCTGAGACGGTGCGTCCGAGGACGGCGGCCATGCGGCTGCGCACCGGGACGTCCGCGCGGCTGCGAGGCGCGGTCGCCACGGGGAGGTCCACCCGGCTGCGCGGAGTCGGCTCCTCGAGCCGCTGCGATGCGGTGCCTGCGGGCCCCGCCGGGGTGGGCGCCGTCGCCTCCACGGGGGTGGGATCCTTCGCGTTCGAGGAGTTCTGTTCAATTCGTGCTGTCACGGCGGGGGTCCTTCCTCCCGGAACGAATGTCCGTATCGCTGTGGGGCTGTCTCGCGGAATCGTGCTGTGTGGTCGGGCTGCTAGCGGGTGCTGCCGCACGTCACCCGTCCGGCTCGGAGGACGTGCCCGTCGAGGGCGTTGTCGTCGGACCAGTACACCGGCTTGACGCCGTCGGCGCAGGAGCTGTCGCGAGAGATCGCAAAGCCTTCGTTGTTCGTGTCCGGCATTCCCGCAGGCCGGTCGTAGCGTTCGGCGACGGAGAAGCGGCTGCGTGACCAGAACCAGCGCGACGTCAGCTCGAGGCTCGTCGAGGTCCCCGCGCAGGTGTCGTCACAGATGGCCCAGAGCCTCCCCGTGTCCGGTTCGTACTCCAGCTCCGCCAGGGCCGGCAGCCCGCTGTCGATCGTGCTGACGCGGGTGAAGTCCCCGTTGTCCTCGAGCACGTAGCCGTAGATCATGCCGGTGGTCTCCATTCCCACGAAGAACACGCCGGAGCCGTGGGATCCGTAGTCGTCCGGGTCGTAGCGCTTCCCCCTGCTCTCGTCGAGGAAGCGGCCGGACACCAGCGCATCGTCCGGCACGTAGGCGATGCCTTCGAATCCCTCGTTCGGCTCCGTGCGCGGGAACTCAGCGGAGAGGTCCCAGTCGTGCGTCGCGACGAGCTCCTCTGCGCTCCCCGCGGACGATGCCGCCGCATCTCCTTCTCCCCGGAGGCCGTCGCCTTCCGGATCGCCGCCGGGCGCCTCCGCGTCCACCGCGGCGATGGGGCCCTCGAACAACGAGTACCTGAGGACCCGGAGGGAGCTCACGTCCGGGATGTGGTTGTCCCGCTCGATCGCGACGTAGAGCGCGTCCCCGCCCGCGTTCTCCACGAACACGAGGGCCTCCGCGTCGGGCCGGCCCTCACCGTTCGTGTCACGCAGCTGCTTCCCCGCACCCCACGTGTCGTCGGTCGGATACCAGCCCTCGCCGTCGGGGGCGAAGCGGTGGACGAGGCCCGGAGCGTTCCGCACCGCCCACAGGGTTTCGGACCCGTCGTCCGCGGTCTGGACGGACAGGCCGCTCACGTCATGTCCCAGCTGCCCCTGCTCGTCGACGACCTCCACGCCGCTGGGCCCGGGCCAGCCGGTCGCCGTCACCGCGACCGCGTCGTCCCGCAGTGCCTGCAGGAGGAGGGTCGCACTCACGACGAGCGCGATGATCACAGCGATTCCCACTGCGACTGCGAGGCGGCCCCGCGGTCGACGGCCGGCGCCGTTGCGGATGATCGAACCATGGCCCGTCATGGTGTGCTCCAGGTGGATTCGTAGGGGATGAGTTCGTTGTAGAACCATGTGTGGAAGCAGAAGTAGCCGATCGCTCCCGCGACGATCGCGACGAGGAACCCTCGGGTGTGCCGGTGCCGCACCTCGGCGAGGACGTTCGGCAGGCAGAGGATGACGAAGATCCCGAAGTATGGTTCGAAGCGCCCGGCGAACACGTTGGTGAGTGCGAGGATGAGCGCTCCGGACGACAGCGTGTACACCGCCAGGTCACCGTTGACCCGGGAGTCCGCGCGCGGCCGGGTGCGGTCGATCACGCCCACGGCGCCGGCGGGACCGCCTGCACTGGGCCCGTCCTGGAATGCTGCAGGCTCCGCCTGGACCGGGAAGGACCTCGTACGAACGGGGAGGGGCTCCGTCTGGACCGGGAGAGGCCCCGTCTGGGCCAGCACGTGGCCCTGTGGCATGCCGCCCGGTGAGCCGCTGACGGCCGCCGCCTGTTCGAGCTCGGCGTCCCGTCCGCGCAGCAGCAGCCCGAGGAAGAGCGCGATGCCCAGGTGGATCGACATGACGAGGATCGTGCCGATGCCCGCTCCCTCGTCGGATGACAGGTAGCCCTCGTAGCGCTCGTTGAGCGAGGTGAGCAGATACCCGATCGCGGGGACGGCGATGACCATCGCTCCCATCGCGGACACGCCCACCGTGGCGACGAGGAACGGCAGCGGACGCGTGCGCTGTCGCCGGGCCAGCAGCATGACGACGAAGACCAGGACGACGGAGATGTGGAACCCCAGCGCCGCGACGTAGAGGAGGATCCACGCGACACGGTGGGTGTCGCGGTAGGTCTCCGCGAGGAGGACCAGGGACAGCGCGACGGCCTGCCGCACCCCGTTGAACGCGAACAGGTAGTAGGAGAGCGAGATGTACAGGAACAGAGAGAGCACCGGCATGCTGCTCGCGCGGCGGATCGCCAGGAGGACCGGGTAGACCGTGAGCACCGCGCACAGTGTGAGCCACACCCGGTAGTCGTCGGTCCACTGCCGCACCACGTACATGAGGGACACGTAGCCGAACTCCTGCGGGATGTCCGCGAGCGTGTCGCCGAGCGAATGGGGGTCGACCCGCAGGAAGAACCCGTGGTACATGCGGGTGTCTGTGCCGACGGAATCGGCGCGGCCTGCGACGAAGGGGATGAGGACGGCCGGCGGCAGGATCCACCACAGGGCGCGGAGGCCGCGGACGTTCCCGACGATCGCGGCCACCGTGGCCATGGCCGCGACGAGGAGATAGGGGGCCACGGACGCCTCAGCGCCTGCCTGCGAGCACGGGGACCGCTCGCTTGATCCGACTCGTGAAGTTGCGGGAGGTCGCCAGCTGGGCGACGGCGCGCAGCAGACCGTAGGCCGACCCCGGGTGCCAGTCCCAATGGGTGAGGATCACCTTGGCGCGGGTGAGCAGCTGCCGGCGCCGGTGTCGCTGGGAGATCCCCCCGTCCATCGTCGAGCACACGACGAGCGGCTCCTGCAGGTTGTACCCGTCGCTCACCGTCATGAGCGCGCGGAAGAGCGCGTAGTCCTCCGCGTACGGATAGGACTCGGAGTAGCCGCCGACCGCGTCGTAGGCCGTGCGGCGGAACATGACCGACGGCTGGGTGAAGGCGCAGTTGACCCGCATGAGTCTGCGGATCTCCGCGTCCGTCTCCGGCTGACGGTGGGTGTAGAGGTGCTCGCCGTCCAGCGCCCGGAAGTCGACGGAGCTGCCGACGATCCCGCAGCGAGGATGCGCGTCCAGGTATGCCCGCTGGAGTCGGAAGCGGTCTGCACGGCACACGTCGCGGCAGTCGAGCCGCGCGATGTACCGGGCGTCGTCGGGTGCGGAGGCCACCCCGATGCGGGCTGCGGCGGCGACGCCCTGGTTCTCTGCGAGCTCCACGAGGGTGACCGGGACACCTGCGACTGCGTCCGGGCAGAGGTCGCGTGCGGGCAGGCGGGTGGAGCCGTCGTCGACGACCACGATCGAATCGCCGGGCTCCAGGGTCACGGAGCCCAGCGAGCGCAGGAGGTTCTCGCCCTCCTCGTGGTAGGCGATGACCAGACAGATCGGCGGAGAGTCCGCGGGAACGCGCGCCATCACTGTGCCTGCCGGTAGAGCTGTGACAGGGATTCCCCCAGCTTCTCCATGTTGTAGGTGCGTCGGATCCGCTCATTGCCGCGGAGCGCGGCATTCTGGCGCTCACCCGGGTGGCTCAGCAGGCACGCGGATTCCGCGAGCGTTTCCGGCGTGGACTCCAGGTGGATCGGCAGGTCCGTCAGCGACAGGATGCCGCGTGCCGTGATCGGCGCGTCTGCCGCCGCCGCGTCGAGGATGCTCAGCGGGAGACCTTCGTACGCGGCCGTGTGGACGTAGACGGCGTCGACGAGTCGTTCGCGCACCTCGTCCCCGCTCAACCAGCCCGTGACCTCGATGTCCTCCTCCTCCAGCATCCGCCGGTAGTGCGCGTCGCCGTCCCCCACCCAGACCGCGTGCAGTCGTGAGTCCAGACGACGCACTTCGCGCACCGTGCGGAGGAAGAATTCGGGGTCCTTCTGCTTGGCGAGCCTCCCGACCATGACGACGGAGTGCCGTGAGCGGCTGGCGGAGGCGGGGGTCTCCACCGATTCGATGCTCGGGGTGTTCTCCAGCCGCACGGAGCGGGCGCCCGGTGCCACGGACTGTGTGAGGCGCCCCTCATACGTGGAGAGGGTGGCGAACGCCGCCGTCCGCGGCGCGAGCAGCCGCTCCGCGGAGTGGAAGGCCCAGCGCGCCACCGTGGGGGAGCTCGGGTCGTCGAACTTGAAGCAGTGCGGTTCGTAGACCACCGGGGCAGGCAGCTTGAGGAGGCGCGCGTAGAAGCCTGCCCAGCTCGAATGCGCGTGCACGACGTCCGGCCGGATCCGCTTGACGGTCGCACGCACGGCGGCGATCGCCGACAGCGGGTTCCGGGGCATCGTGTGCACCGTCGCCCAGGGCGTCAGCGACGACACGTCCTCTTCCCCGGAGTACAGGAGGTGGTGCTCGAACTCCTCTGTCGCGCCCACGCGGGCCTCGATGGCGCGCTTCACCCCACCGGCGAAGCATTCGGTCACATGCAGGATGCGAGTCATCGGAATGCTCCTTCGTCAGTCGTGAGCGGCGCGGTCTCGTCCGGCTCCGCGCCGTTGTCGCTGTGTGTGCCGACCCACCGGGTGCGGGGCCGTGCGGGGGAGGTGATCGGCACGTCCGGTTCGGATTCGTAGTCGCCGTACCCGTAGGCCTGCGTGGTGTGCCTGCGCACCTTGGTGAGCACGACGCCGCGCACCCGCGAGCCGACGGTCTCGAATGCCCGCAGCCCGTTCTCCAGCTCCCTGCGCGCGGTCTCCCCCGATGCGGCGACGAATAGCACCCCGTCGGTGTAGCGGCTGATGACGGTCGCGTCCGTCGCCACCAGCACGGGAGGGGAGTCGATGAGGACGAATTCGAACTGCGTCTGCATCGCCCCGATGAGGTTCCGCATGCCGGGCATCTCCAGCAGCTCACTGGGGTTCGGGGGCACCGCGCCGCTGGGCAGGACGTGGAGTCCGTCACCGCCCCAGCGCTGGATGACCTGCCAGGGATCCCTGTGGCCGATGAGGACGTCGGACAGCCCGGTGTTCCCGTCGATGCCCAGATACTGCGCCATGCGCGGGCGGCGCAGGTCGCCGTCGATCAGCAGGACGCGCGCCCCGGCCCCCGCCAGCGCGATCGCCAGGTTGACGACTGTCGTCGTGCGCCCCTCGAAGGTCCGGCTCGACGTGACGACCAGGCTGCGGCTGGTGGCGACGCCGTTCCCGCTGGCGGACAGGAACCGCAGGTTCGTCCTGAGCGAGCGGAACGATTCCGCCTGCGGGCTGGGCCCCTTGGAGCTCAGCAGGAGCGGATCGCTCTGCGCATTCTTGTCGAACGCGATCTCTCCGATGACGGGGCGGTCCGTCACCGCGGCGATGTCGTCGGCCGTGTGCAGACGGGTGTCCAGCACCCCGCGGAGGACGGCCGCACCCACGCCTGCCACGAGCCCACCTAGCAGTCCGAGCGCCAGGTAGAGGGAGGGGACCGGGACCACGGGGCTCTTCGAGGTGATCGCGTCCTGGACCGTCGTGAGGCGCACGGTGCTCATGGGGGTCGCACCGTCGCCGGAGGTGAATCCGGCGAGCTTGGTCTCGACGACGTCCTTGAGGCTCTCGCCCACGGCCGCGGCGATGCGTGCGGTGAGCGCCGGGTCCTCCCCCGTCACGGTGAGCACCACGAGGGACGTGTCCTCCGGGGCGACCGCGGTGACGTCCTGCGCGAGTTCCCGGCCGGTCATGTCGAGGCCCAGTTCGTCGACGACGGGGTCGAGGACACTGTTCGACGTCGCGATCCGCACGTAGCTCTCGACGCTCTGCCGGGCGAAATCGGATCCGCGCACCAGGTCGTCCGTGCTGCGTTCGGCGCCCAGCACGGACACGTACAGCTCTGTCGTCGCTTCGTAGCGGGGGGTCGTGAAGAGGACCGACGCCGCGGCGACGAGGATCCCGGCTGCGACGATCGAGACGACCATCACCCACGAGCGGCGCACCATGCGGAGGTAGTCGCCCAGCTCCAGCATGCGGTCGCCGTTGGCATCCCGCGTCGACGAGCTGCGGGGGATGGCGGTGACCATGGCGCCCCTCCTGTTCCGCTTGTCGTGAGTGACTCACAGTTGCAACTAGACCGAAAAGTGAATCATCTCTGAACTTAGCGATCCTAGACCATGATCCGCAAGGCGTATGGTCGGAATGTGGAATGACTCACGAGGCGGCGGAGTCCCGCGGACCGGCGGCGACCACGACCCCTGTCAGATGCGCGCGAAGGCGACGTCTCCCGCCACCGCTGTGAGGTGGACCGTGGCGTCGCGCACGGCCTCGGCGTGCTCGAAGAGTGCGGCTTCGCTCTCGTACTCGCCGGTGAGACCGCTGCCGCCGTCGGCGACGAACGGGTCGACGTCGACCGCGATGAGGTCCGCAGCCATCCCCGGGGCGAGCGTGCCCACCGATCGCTCCAGCCCGGCCGCGAACGCCGCGCCCGAGGTGTGGGCCTCGATCGCGTCCCACGCGGAGATCCGGCGCCCCGGCTCGAAGGTGGTCGCGGGGTCGCCGCCGATGTCCGCCCGCGTCATCGCCGCGTAGATCGCGGCGAACGGGTCGGTGAGCTCGACGGGGCCGTCGGAGCCGAACGCGACGGCGACACCGGCCGCCGCGAGGTCCTTCCACGCGTAGGCGGCCAGCCGCGGATCGGGCCGGAGCGCATCGAGCAGGTGGAGGTCGGAGATGCAGTGGCGGGGCTGCATCGACGCGACGATCCCCAGGTCGGCGAACATCGCGACCTCCTCGGGCCGCACGAACTGCGCGTGCTCGATCCGGTGGCGCAGCGGACGGCCGTGCCTCTGCTCAGCTGCGCGCGACGCGTCGCGGGTGCGGGCGAAGGCGCGCAGGACGTGGTGGTTCGCGCGGTCGCCGATCGCGTGGATCGCCAGCGCGATGCCCGCGTCCAGCGCCTGCTCGATCTGCTCGACGAGCAGGTCCTCCCCCGCGATCGGGAGCCCGTAGTTGGGGAGGTGGTCCTCCCCCGGCTGGGGCGGGAAGGGGTCGGTCATGTAGGAGGTCTGCGATCCCAGCGCACCGTCGGAGAACAGCTTGAGGCCGCCGCGCACGAACCAGTCGTCGCGGTCGGGGTCGTTCCAGGCCAGGGCGGGCTCCGGGGCACCGGTCCCACCGATGCGGGTCCGCCCCACCTGATCGCCGGTCCGCCACCCGACCGCCCGCGCCCACTCGAGCTCGTCGAGGCGGAGGTACTTGACGACCCGCAGGAGCAGCCCGTCATCCGCCCGCAGCGCATCCCACGCCTCCTGGGAGGCGGCACCGTCGATGTCGTGGACGCCGGTGAGGCCTTCGGCCAGCCACTTCCGCTGCGCCGTCAGCAGGTTCTGCGCACGCTGGTCCAGGGACAGTGCGGGCATCGCGCGCTCCGCGATCGTCGCCGCGTCCTCACGGAGGATGCCGGTCGCACGCCCGGCGCCGTCGCGGACGATCTCGCCGCCCACCGGGTTCGGGGTGTCGTCGTCGATCCCCACCGCGTCCAGGGCCGCGCCGTTGAGCCACAGCGTGTGGTAGTCGATCGACCAGAGGGCGACCGGACGGTCGGGCAGTACGGCGTCGAGCGCCGCACGGTCCGGCTGATACGAGCCGCCGCGCCCCATGTCCCACGTGTTCGAGTCCCAGCGGCCCCCGGTCACCCACTCCCCCGGCGGCAGCGTCGCCGCGTGGGCCGCGACGGTGTCCACAGCGGCACGGAGGCTGCGCACCTGCCGGAGGTCGACCTCGGCGATGGTGTTCGCGGTCGACACAGCGTGGAGGTGCGCGTCGACGAACCCGGGGAGGACCACACGACCGGCGAGGTCGACCTCCTCGACCGGCTGCGAACCGACGCGGTCCCGCAGGTCCCGCGTCGACCCGACCGCGACGACGCGGCCGCCCTGCACGAGGACGGACTCCTCCGCGACCGCACCGCTCGGAGCGCCCGAGGCGGCGCCGCCGGCCCCCGCCGTCGCGCGACTGTCCGCCGCGCAGGTGTAGACGCGACCGTTCGCGAAGAGGCGGAACGGGGCGGACGCGGAGGACGGGTCATCGGTGCGCATGCTGACATCGAACCACACGCGCGGGGAGGACGCGACGGAGACCGGAACTCACTCGAACACACCTTGTGCCGTACGTCTCAAATAGGCAAGATCGGCTTTACCTAATCACGAGATGTGTGCACACTGAGAGGTAAGGCTCAGCTAAGCGCTGAGACCCTGTCCGCGGCAGCGCACCCCGACCCCGCGGTCGGCCGGGCCCGCCGGACGCCCCCATTCATGTACGAAGGAGCACCACCATGCAGAGACGGAACCGCCTCGGCGTCGTCCTGGCCTCGACCGCAGCCCTCGCCCTGGGCCTCACGGCCTGCGGGTCCGGATCGACCGGCGAGGCAGAGGCCGAGACCGGCGACGCCTCGTCGACCGTGACGGTCGAGGCGAACAGCGGCCCCGTCGACGTGGCCGTCCCGCCACAGAGCGTCGCGGCCTTCGACAACCGCACGTTCAAGCTCCTGGACGACTGGGGTGTCGACCTGTCCGCCGGCGCCGTGTCGCTCATGCGCGCAGACCTCTCCTACAAGGACGACGACCAGGTCCTCGACACCGGCAACCACCGCGAGCCGGACCTCGAATCGATCGTCGAGGCGGACCCCGACGTCGTCATCATCGGACAGCGCTACACGCAGTACGAGGAGGACATCGCCTCGCTCGCACCCGACGCCGCGATGCTCAACCTGGACCCGCGCGAGGACGAGGAGTTCGGCGACGAGCTCAAGCGCCAGGTGACGGAGCTCGGCAAGGTCTTCGAGAAGGAGGACGAGGCGCAGACGCTCGTCGACGAGTACGACGAGGCCGTCGACCGTGTCGTCGCCGCCTACGACTCCGACGAGTCCGTCATGGGCGTCATCACCTCCGGCGGCGACATCAACTACGCCGCCCCGACCGAGGGCCGCACGCTGGGCCCCGTCTTCGACGACCTGGGGCTCACCCCCGCACTCGAGGTCGACGAAGCGTCCGAGGACCACCAGGGCGACGACATCTCCGTCGAGGCCATCGCGGATTCGAACCCCGACTGGATCCTCGTCATGGACCGCGACGCCGGCGTCAACGCGAACTCCGGTGAGGAGTACACCCCGGCACAGGACCTCCTCGCGGACTCGCCCGCTCTCCAGAACGTCACCGCGGTGGCCGAGGGCAACATCGTGTACATGCCCGAATTCACGTACCTCGACGAGAGCCTCGCGACGTACACCGAGTTCTACAACTCGATCGCCGATGCGATGGAGCAGTCGAACTGACTTCCGAACCCACGCCACAGAGCACGGCCGCAGGCCCGCTGCCGGACATCGCGTCCGGCGGCGGGCCCGTCGGCCGTGAGGGGCACGCGGGACCTGGACGGCGAGACGGACACGGTGAGCACGCCGGACGTCGTGAGCACGCGCCTCGCACATCGAGGTCCCCGCGGCTCTTCACCTGGCCCATGGTCGTGGGGCTGGTCGTCACCGTCGCGCTCGTCGGGGCGAGCCTCTTCGTGGGCGAGTACGACATCTTCGGCGCCGACGACGGCGCGGAGATGTTCGGCATCACCCGCGTCCCCCGCACCATCGCGCTCGTCCTGTCCGGCGCCGCGATGGCGATGTGCGGGCTCGTCATGCAGATGATCACGCAGAACCGCTTCGTCGAGCCGACGACGACCGGCACCACCGAATGGGCGGGCCTGGGCCTGCTGCTCGTCATGATCGTCGCGCCCGATTCGTCACTGCTGACGAAGATGACGGTCGCGGTCGCCACCGCGTTCATCGGCACATCGATCTTCTTCGCGTTCCTCCAGCGCGTCACACTGCGCTCGTCCGTCATCGTGCCGATCGTCGGCATCATGCTCGGCGCCGTCGTCGGTGCCGTCTCCACCTTCCTCGCCCTGCAGACGGACATGCTGCAGAGCCTCGGCATCTGGTTCGCCGGCTCCTTCACGGGCATCATCAAGGGGCAGTACGAACCCCTCCTCGTCGTCGTGCTCGTCGTCATCGCCGTCTTCATCGCATCGGACCGCTTCACCGCCGCGGGACTGGGTGAGGAGTTCTCCACGAACATCGGTCTCAACTACCGGGCCGTCGTGCTCCTGGGGACCGGGCTCATCGCCATCGCCACCGGCATCGTCACGGTCGTCGTCGGCAACCTGCCCTTCCTGGGCCTCATCGTCCCGAACATCGTGTCGATGTTCCGAGGCGACGACCTCCGCTCGAACCTTCCCTGGGTCGCGCTCACCGGCATCTGCATCGTCACGGTGTGCGACCTCATCGGCCGCACGATCATCTCGCCGTTCGAAGTGCCCGTCTCGCTCATCCTCGCCCTCGTCGGCGCGATCGTGTTCATCGCGCTCATCGTGAAGAGGCGCTGACCCGTGCCCCGTCCGCACAGGAACCCGACCATGAAGGAATCGGCCATGACCGCCCACGTCACCGCAGGCACACCCTCCGGGAGCTCGCCGGACCACGACCGCCGGCACGTCACGAGCCACGCACCGGGGGATGCCGCATCGACGAACGGGGCCGCCCTGACGAACGGGACCGCAGCAGCGACCGAGCCGGCCCTCTTCGCAGACGCGACGGCCCCGGCGGACGCGGAGGTCCCGGCCGGCGCGGCGACGCCGGCGGACGAGCAGGCAACGGCCTCGGCGACCGAGCCGTCACTGCTCACGGATGCCGGTGAACCGCGGCGCGCAGGCGCCCTGCCCACCCGGCGGTCGGTCCGACGGTTCTGGATCGTCGCGGGAACACTCGTGGTGCTCGCTGCAGCCGCCATCTGCGGCGGTCTCGCGTACGACAACCCGATGCCCGTGGGCTCGCGCGGATTCTGGCTCATCGCCCAGATGCGCGCGACGAACGTCGTCGTCGTCATCGTCGTCGCGTTCTGCCAGGCGCTGGCGACCGTCGCCTTCCAAACGGTGACGAACAACCGGATCCTCACCCCGTCGATCATGGGCTTCGAATCGCTCTACAGGCTCGTGCAGACCGCGGCCGTCTTCTTCCTGGGGGCCGCGGGCGTGACAGCGGTCGTCGGCGTGTGGCAGTTCTTCCTCCAGGTCGCCCTCATGGTGGGCTTCGCCGCCGCGCTCTACGGCTGGCTGCTCGCGGGCCGCAACGGGAACCTGCAGGTCACACTGCTGGTGGGCATCGTGATGGGCGGTGGCCTGGGAGCCGCCGCCACCTTCATGCAGCGGCTCCTCACCCCCAGCGAATTCGACATCCTCACCGCCCGCCTCATCGGATCGATCGCGAACGCGGACACCAGCTATCTGGGCTGGGCGATCTGCCTGGCCGCCGTCGCCGGAGTACTCCTGTGGCTGCAGGCCGGACGCCTCAACGTCATGTCCCTGGGCCGCGAGACCGCCGTCAACCTGGGCCTCAACCACCGTCTGCAGACGATCTGCGTGCTGCTCCTCGTGTCGGTCCTCATGGCGGTGTCGACGGCACTCGTCGGACCGATGACGTTCCTGGGCTTCCTCGTCGCGATGCTCGCCTACCAGCTCGCGGACACCTACGACCACCGGCTCGTCTTCCCCATCGCGTGGCTCATCGGCATCGTCGTGCTCGCCGGGTCGCACTTCATCCTCAAGCACGTCTTCTACGCCGAGGGGTCGGTGGGCATCATCATCGAGATCATCGGCGGCACCTTCTTCCTCGTCTACATCCTCCGAAAGGGTCGCCTGTGATCACGCTCAGCACCGTACTGCGGAAGTACACCGCCGAGGTCGCGATCGGACCCGTCGACCTGGAGATCCCGTCCGGCGGCATCACCGCACTCGTGGGCCCCAACGGCGCCGGGAAGTCCACACTGCTCACGATGATCGGCCGCCTCATGGGGATGGACGCCGGCAGCATCACGGTGGGCGGGCTGGACGTCTCGAAGACCCCGTCGAAGGAACTCGCGAAGAGGATCTCCATCCTCCGCCAGGAGAACCACTTCGTCACACGGCTCACCGTCCGGCAGCTCGTGGGCTTCGGACGATTCCCGCATTCCGGCGGGAGACTCACCGTCGAGGACGAACGGGTGATCAGCGAGGCGATCGACTTCCTCCGGCTGGACGACCTGGAGTCCCGGTACCTAGACGAGCTGTCCGGCGGACAGCGCCAGCGCGCGTATGTCGCCATGGTGCTGGCGCAGGACACGGAGTACGTCCTGCTGGACGAGCCCCTCAACAACCTCGACATGCAGCATTCGGTGCAGATGATGAAGCACCTCAAGCGCGCCGCGGAGGAACTGGGCCGGACGATCGTCATCGTCCTCCACGACATCAACTTCGCAGGCCACTACGCGGACCACATCTGCGCGCTCAAGCACGGTGAGGTCGTGGCTTTCGGGACGCCGGAGGAGATCATGGTGCCGGACACCCTGTCCTCGATCTTCAACACCCCGATCGACGTGATCGACGGGCCACGCGGCATCCTCGCCTGCTACTACTGAGGCGGGGAAGCGGCAGCCCGGGAGGCGGGGATGCGGCTGCCCGGGGGCGGAGAGGCGGCAGCCCGGGAGACGGGAGTGCGCGACCGCAGAGCGGTTGCGCCCACTGTCAGATCACCCGTGGGCGAGGAGGAACTCGAAGCGCTCCCGGGTGTCCGCGACGACCGTGAGCTCTGGTGCTGGCGAGGCCGCGGCAGTCGGGGAGGGCACAGCGGCCGGCGAGGCCGCGGCAGCTGATGAGGACGCAGCGGCGGGCGAAGGCGTGGCGGCCGGCGAGTCCTCAGTCACCGCGATCGTCGCACCCGTGTCGTCGCGCAGGAACGCGTCCGCACGCCGGTGGACGAACCGTCCTGCGCACTCCGCGATGTAGGCGCCTCCCGCGAAGTCGTAGACCCCCAGGCCTCGTTCGTAGTAGGCGTTCACACGCCCCTCCGCCGCCATGCACAGATCGATAGCGGCTGAACCGCAGCGTCGGATGTCATCGAACTGCTCCATGACGCTCGCGAGCGCCACGAGCTGCTGATCGCGCCGCCCCTGCGCATAGCCGAACCCCGTTGCCACGACCCGACCCGTCGTCGCCGCGGACTCGCCTGTGAGCTCGCGGAGCGGTGTGTGCGGGTCCGTGAGCGCCGCCAATGACGCGCTCCACGCCGACCCGCTGCGTGCGAACCAGACGCGGTCCAGCAGCGGTGCGGCCACGAGCCCCGCGACCCAGCCGTCGTCCGGTGATGCAGCGTCTGCCGCCTGCTCGCGGACTCCCACGGAGAAGCAGAAGTGCTCGATACCGCGCACGAAGTTCACGGTGCCGTCGATCGGGTCGACGTGCCACTCGAAGGTGCCCTCCAGCTCCGGCACGGCAGCCGCGGCCGCAGGCGCGTCCGCGGTTGCGGCCGATCGGGACAGGATGTCCTCCAGCGCCGCCCCGTCCGGGTGGTCCGACAGCGAGCGCGCTGCGGCTCCTTCTTCACCGACGACGGTGTCCTGAGGGCGCCGGAGGAGCAGACGGTGGAGCACCAGCGCCTCGATCTCCGCATCTGCGGCCGTCACGAGGTCGTTCCGACCGTCCTTCGACCCGATCGAGGTCGCACTGAGCGCGTCAGCCCACGCGACCATCCGATGCGACGCGATGACAGCGGCCTCGCGAGCCGCATCGAGGAGTGGGTCCTGGAAGAGGTGGTTCACGCTCTCATCGTCGCACACGCGGCCTTTGCGCACACGACGATGCGCCGGCCCCCGGGGTGGGGGCCGGCGCTCTTCCCCGATGTGCTGCGGTGCCCGTGCCTTACAGGCCGGGCGATGAGGGGGCGGGCCCTCCGCCTCCCGCGACGCTGCCGCCCGCGGAGCTCTGCTCCTCTTCGCCGACAGCCGCCGCGATGGCGCCGGCCGGAGCACCGTTGGACTGCTCGGGCTTCGCCTGCTGCTCACGCTGGAGGGCGTTGTTGTGTCGACGTACGATCTCTTGGACTGCCTGCGAAGAGGTGCCAACGGCCTCCGCGATGGATGCGTAGGTCACTCCGCTCTCGCGAGCTTCGACGACCGCGGTGACGTACGTGCTGTTGATCTTCAAGCGTTGCCGCGCGATCCTCCGGACCGCAGTCAGCATTGACTTCTGCTCTGCGCTGAGAGTGCGAGTCCTTCTCGCCATGTGAATCGACCTCGTGGTGGCCTGCCGTCGGGGCTTGCCGGTAGTGCGTCGGTCCTGGTGGTCGACCAGCCGAGAAGCGGTTGCTTCGATTCTCGCCGAAGCGGCTTCTACAGCCATCGTAATACGTGCGTCCAGTCGACTTCGCGCAGTCCCGGGAGACCGGGCGAAATAGTCCAAATCTGTTACGTGGTCGTGACGTTCACGGCCGTCTGCGAACACTTTCGCGAAGCTTTACGTATACTGTGCCGCCGCAGCGGCCGCGCCCTCCCGTTCTCGGCCCTCGGGCCACCCGCACTCCGAGGCATGCCCCGTCCGCGCGGTCGGGTGACGGGATCCCGCTGCGACTCCCCTCCATGTGGGACGATGGGCCACGGATCCACCACATGCTCCCCTGCACCGACGCACGGGAGCCCGGACCCCCACGCGCGGTCCGCACACCACGTCGAAAGGAGTCACCGTGAACGGTGCAGACTCTCTCCTCGCCTCACTCGAGCACAACGGCGTCACCACGTGCTTCGCCAACCCCGGGACCTCGGAGATGCACTTCGTCGCAGCTCTGGACGAGACTCCCGCCGTGCGCGGCGTGCTCGGCCTGTTCGAGGGCGCGGTCACGGGTGCCGCCGACGGCTACGCCCGGATGTCCGACCAGCCAGCCGCCACGCTCCTGCACCTGGGTCCGGGGCTCGCCAACGGACTGTCGAACCTGCACAACGCGCTGCGTGCCCACTCGCCCGTCGTCAACGTGATCGGCGATCACGCAAGCTACCACCGCGATCTTGATGCGCCGCTCACCAGCGACATCGAGGGCACGGCCCGCCCGTTCTCCCACTGGGTGCGCACCTCGGTCGACGAGCACGCGCTCGCGCACGATGTGGCGGACGCCGTGACGGTCGCCCGTCGTGGCCAGGTCGCCTCGCTCGTCCTCCCGGCGGACGCCGCGTGGAACGAGCTGCCGGCCGCCGTCTCCCCGCCCACCGCGCAGCCGTCGCCACTGCCCGTGGTCGACGAACTCGCCGCCGAGGCCGCAGCCCGGGCCCTCGCGGACGCGGGCACCCGCGGCGCGATCCTCATGGGCGGACGCACGCCGCGGGAGGACGCCCTCGAAGCCGCCGGCCGCATCGCCGCGGCGACCGGCGCCTCGGTCCTCACATCGACGTTCTCGCCGCGGGTGACGCGAGGCGCGGGACGCTTCGTCGCGACGAAGGTGCCGTACGCGGTCGATGCGGCGCAGGAGCTGTTCGCGCAGTTCGACACGATCGTGCTCGTCGGCGCGGAACCTCCCGTCGCGTTCTTCGCGTACCCCACGAAGCGCAGCACCCTGTATCTGCCGGGCACACGGTTCGTCGACCTCGCTCCGGAGACTCCGCGGGCGGACATCCCGCTGAACGCCGTCTTCGACGCCCTCCCAGAGGCCGTGCGTGCCAAGGGCGCGTCCGCGGCGCTCGCGGACCTGTCGCTGCCGCAGCGTCCCACCGGGACGATCACAGCGGAGAAGCTCGGAGTCTTCATCGCGGAGGCGATCCCTGAGAACGCGATCGTCGTCGACGAGTCGATCACGACCGGGTGGAACTTCAACAAGGCGACCACCGGTGCGCGGCCGCACGACTGGATCAACGTGACGGGCGGGTCGATCGGCTGGGCGCTTCCCGTCGCCACGGGCGCCGCGATCGCCTGCCCCGATCGCAAGGTCGTCACCTTCGAATCCGACGGGTCCGGCATGTACATGCCGCAGACCCTCTGGACGCAGGCACGCGAGGGAGTCGACGTCGTCACCCTCGTGCTCGCCAACCGCAAGTACCAGATCCTGCGGAACGAGATGTCGAACGTGGGCGTCGACGTGGTGGGCGAGACCGCCGCGAAGCTGCTCGACATCGACCGCCCCACGATCGACTGGGTGTCGCTCTCGCGCGGGTTCGGGGTTCCGGCGGAACGTGCAGAGACAATGGAGGAGCTTGGCGCCGCCTACGACCGCGCACTCGCGGCCGACGGACCGGCTCTCATCGAAGTCGTGCTGTAAGCCAGCCGCTCCCGACCCGACCAAGCGCGGGTGGGGACCGACCACCGAGTGAGTGCGATTCGGCCACAAACCACTCCCGACAGGCCGATTACCACTCACTCGCAGGGCGACTCGACCTCACGTCCGCACGAGCGTTGCCACCCAACGTCGAGTGAGTGCGATTCGGCCCCGAATCGCCCGTTTCGTGGCCGAATCGCACTCACTCGCAGTCATGCTCCTCGTGAGGATGCCGCGTCGCGTCTCGCCGGCCTCCATACCGGTCGGCACCCATGCACCGACCAATCAACCCGCACGCGCGTCCGTCAGTACGGGCGCGGAAAGCGAAGGGTTTCCGCTCGGTGCGCCGCGAACCTCTCGACCAGGACACTGATGAGTCCCGCGAGCGCGCTGGTCTTCGTCACACGTTCGACGAACCACCCTGCGGATCGGAATGCGACCGCTCGTTCGATGTCCATGTCCATCTGCGGTCGATGCGTACCGTGGTGCGTGCCTTCGTATTCGATCGCAGTCCGGATGTCCTCGTAGAGGAGATCGGGGACGAGGTACCGCTGGAGGTCCTCGATCCACACCTGAGCGCCTACGGACGGTTCAGGAAAGCCCCACTCCACCAGGTCGAGCCGCAGCTCTGTCTCCTTCGGCGAGCCGACACCGGGGCGCGCTCGTTGCAGTGTGCTGCGAAACTTCCTCGCCCCGCGTCGGCCCGGACATGCCTTCAGGTGCTGGTCGAGCTGGTCGAGGCTGACCGGCGATCCGCGCCACGGGCCGATCACGCTTTCGACCGCGGCGATGAGATCACGCTCCGTGAGGAGCGCCGCAAGCTGCATCAGCGTCTGGCAGTAGCCGGTGACCGCCACCCCACCGACCTGCACAGGAGGTTCCGTAAGCGCACCACGATGGCCGACGACACCTCCGATCTGCACCGCGCTCGTACGAGCGCTGACGACATGGATGGGCATGCGCTCTCCCCGGAACCGCGCAGGCAGGGGGATCCCGAGCAATTCCGCCGCTGTCGCGTGCGAGCCGACCGCATCGGGGCGACGCGCCTGCACCGCAGCCAAACGTGATCGCGAGGCGAACCAGTCGGATTCGGCCCAGCCCGGATGCTCCACCGTCCCTCTCAAACCCGTGGACATCCGCACGCCGTAAAGAGGAGACAGGAGGTTGTCCCCCGCAAGCGCCCGCGCTCGTGTGAAGCCGGCAGCTTCGGCCTCATCCAGGCTGAAGACGAGGGGGACCTCGGACCGTGCGACCCCCTTCCGCGTGTATGCGGGTAATTCTGGGGAGCGCGACACGAGAGGCTCGCTGTCGGAATGGTCCTGGTAGGTCGACGGGCGGCGCCGGTTTCGGGGCTTCCGCTGGTGAGTCATGGCGACAGTCTGCGCCGACAGGACGCCCCCTGGCGGTGACTGCTGATCGCTGTGGATTCTCGGGTCGTCGCCAGTAGCGTCTGTGACCTCTCGTCAGCACACCTGAACGTCGGGCGTGGAATGGGACTTCGCGGAGTTGCGGGCCACAGCACGGAAGGACGGCGTTCCCCACCGACACGCGAGGACTCAGAGGGACAAGATCGCACAGCTTTCACTCGCGCGAGGATCTCGCACGATCGAGTGAGTGTGATTCGGCCCCGTTGTCGACGCATTGAGGCCGAATCGGACTCACTCGATGATGGGTCGGCGACGCATGGAAGAGGAAGTCACAGAGCTGGGTGCGACACGCATCGTGCGTCGCAGTGCGTCGCACCCAGCTCTGGCAGTCAAGCTCTGTGTGCCACAGCCCTGTGAGTCAAGGACTGTGAGTCACTGCAGCATGAGGCCGATGAGCCGAAAGGCGGTCCGGAGTCTCAACGGACGGGGTCCTGTCCGCCGAGTCTCAACGGACGGGGCCCTGTCCGCCGAGTCTCAACGGACGAAGCCGTGTCCGCCGAGTGTCAGCGGACGGGGCCCACCGTCCACTTCGGCAGTTCGTGGCCTGTCCATGCCGGCGGTTCGTCCTCGCCGGACTCCTCGTCCCGCTCCGCGTCGTCGGCCGTCGGGTGCACACGGCCCTGCGCGTGGTGGACCGGCGAGTAGATGGAGTACAGACGCAGCGGCTCCGTGCCCGTGTTGATGACGTCGTGCCAGACACCGGCCGGCACCTGGATCGACCAGTCGTCGGACACATCCTGCTGGAAGTTCAGCTGGTCCGCAGCGGGGCCCATGACGCACCGACCCTCACCGGCTTCGATCCGGAGGAACTGGTCGTTCTCGTCGTGCACCTCCAGGCCGACGGATTCGCCCACCGGGATCGACATGAGCGTCACCTGCATGTACCGCCCCGTCCACACGACGGTGCGGTAGTGGGAGTTCTCCACGGTCGCCGTTTCGATGTTGAAGGCGTTCGGGTTGGGTCCGTTGTCGATCATGTCCATTGCGCGCTCATCCTCCCTGTCGATGCGTCGGGGCTCCGCGGGTGATCGCTGAAGCACGGACGACAGTCTCGTACACCCCAGCCTAGTCGCCCGTCCCCGTCGTCGACAGGGAGGTCTGCATATCCTCACCCACCGTTCCCGCACCGCGGCGGCGCACCGAACCCACAGGTCAGACGGCGGCGTCCAGGCCGTTCCGCGGCTGCGGTCCGGCGGGTGCGAGACCGCGGGTCACACGGCGGCGTCCAGGCCCCTCGTGCGCAGCCTCTCCCGTTGGTTCGGGTTGGCGGAGGGACGGAACGGCATCTCGACGACCTCGGCGGCGACGGGTGTGCCGGGTGCGTCCGCGTAGTCGTCCGGCAGCCACACCCAGAGTTCGGTGCCGAGCGCGGTGTCCCGCAGCGGCACGTAGCCCATCGCGATGTTGGCCCCGAGCTCCGGTGAGTACCAGGGCGAGGTGACGTACCCGACCGGCTCCCCGTGCTGCTGCTCGCTGATGAGCCAGAAGTCCGGCGCGTAGTCGTCGACGGGTCGTCCGCCCAGCTTCATGCCCACGAGCTGCATCGCATACGGCGGCCTGCCGTCCTCGAGTGCATTGCGCGCGGCTTCCAGCGCGGCCTTCCCGATGTACTCGCCCTCCTTCTTCCGCGGCACCTGGTAGCCGAGGTTCACTTGGAACGGCAGGGTCTCCGCATCCATGTCCTGGCCCCACGACAGGATCCCCGCCGCGATCCGGCGGTGGTGCGCAGGGGCGACGACCCGCAGGTTGTGTGCGGCCCCCACCTCGAGGATCGCGTTCCACAGGGTCTCCGCGTGCAGGGTGGAGTCCTTGAGGTAGATCTCGTACCCCTTCTCCCCGGAGAACCCCGTCTGCGAGATGACGACCGCGCAGCCGCGGATCGTCGTGCTCATGAGCCCGTAGCTGGAGACGTCCGCGACGTCCGGTCCCACGAGGTCGATCATGAGGTCGATCGACTTGGGACCCTGGATCTGCACGGGCGACACGTCGATCTCCGCGATGTCGACGTCGAAGCGCCACCCCACGTTCACTCCCTGGAGCCAGAGCATGAGGTCGGAGTCCGACAGGCTGAACCAGAATTCGTCGTCTGCGACCCGCAGCAGCACGGGGTCGTTGAGGATCCCGCCCGCCTCGTTGCAGAGGATGACGTAGCGGGCCCTCATGACGGGGATCTTCGTCGCGTCACGGGTGATGACCCGGTCGACGAAGGCTTCCGCGTCCGGCCCCTTCACTCGGATCTGCCGTTCGACAGCGACGTTCCACAGGGTCACGTCGTTGACGAGCGAGTCGTACTCGACCATCATCCCGCCGGCTTCGGGGCGGACGTATCCGCGGGGGTGGTACATGCGGTTGTAGACCGACGCCCGCCAGCATCCCTGCTGCATGGACAGGGCCCAGTACGGTGACTTGCGGACGCGGGTGTCGATGAGCATCTCCACCGGAGTGGGTCCGGACTGGCGGAGGTTGATGGGGACCAGGCGGTCTCTCTGATCGATGGACGGAACGTTGAAGTTCATGGCTTTCTCCTCATCTCTGAGTTCTGCCCTCCGGAACTCCTATCCTGCATCCCGGGTCTCCATTGTAAGATTCGCACCATACCGACAACAAGGGACGATTCCTGCATGGAACACCACGGGTTTTCCGCATGGACAGGGCGAGTCCGGCAGAGGGGACAATGGAGTACCCGGCGAAAGGGCCCGACGATGACGACCGACGACAGCACGAGATCCGCGTCCGGCACGTCCTCGAGCCTGGCCGACCTCGTCCGCACTGCCCGGCTGGAGGTGCTCCCCACTCCGTCCATCACCGATGCGGTGCGCACCCATGCCCCTCGACACCGCACCGTCACGGTCACCGCGTCGGAGAGTCTGGGGCTCGAGCGCACGCTCGACGTCGCCTGCGATCTGCGCGCCGACGGTCGCCGGACGGTCCCGCACCTCGCCGCCCGCATGGTGGCCGGGCGCGCGCACCTCGAGGACATCGTCGCGCGCCTGTCGGAGGCGGGGGTGGATGCGCTGTTCGTCCCCGGCGGTGATGCCACCCCCTGTCCGGGTGCGTACTCGTCCTCGCTCCAGCTCCTGGAGGACCTCGCGCAGCTGGACCATCCGTTCCGCACCGTCGGCGTCGCCGCCTATCCGGAATCGCACCCCACGATCCCCGACGCCGAGGTCGTCCGCGCCCTCACCGCCAAGGTCCCCTTCGCGACGGAGATGGTGAGCAACCTCTGCTTCGACCCGGACACCATGAGCGCCTGGATCGGGGACGTGCGCGGACGCGGCACCGCACTTCCGCTGTGGCTAGGGGTGCCGGGACGCGTCGACGCCGCGCGGCTGGCACGGGTGAGCGCACGCATCGGGGTGGGTCAGTCGCTGCGCTTCCTCAAGGGCAAAGTGGGGACGATCGCCCGCCTCCTCACCCCCGGCGGCTACGACACGCAGAAGCTCCTCGTGCGGATGCAGGAATCGCTGGAGGATCCGGTGTCGCAGGTGACGGGCCTCCACGTGTACACGTTCAACGAGATCGAGAAGACGGAGGCGTGGCTCTGCGGCGCGCTCGGGTGAGCCACAGCCCACCCGAGCAGACAGGCGAGAAGTCAGCCGGCCTGGGCGGGGAGCCGCGCCAGCCCGCGGGACAGCAGGGTCGCCTCACTCACCAGCATCCTGCCGAACTCCTCGATGTGCGGGGTGAGCCGCACGGCGGGACCGGAGATGCCGATCGCGGCGAGCACCGCGCCGCCCTCCCCTCGCACGGGCGCTGCGACCGCGTCCAGCCCCAGCTCGAAGTCGCCGTGGGTGATCGCGTAGCCGCGGTTGCGGATGAGGTCCGCCTCCTCCGCGAGCGTCTGCTCCGAGAGAATGACGCCGTCCGAGCATCGCGTGAGTGATCCTGCGGGCAGTGCGAGGGGCCCGAAGGCACACAGCACCTTGCCGAGCGCCGAGCAGTGGGTGGGCACATCGATGTCGACCCAGTTCGCTGCCCCCAGCACGTACCGCGAATCGACCTGGGCGGCGTGGACGACGCGGTCCCCGCTCGGCAGGCCCAGGTTCACGGTCTCCCCCGTCTTCTCCCCGATCCGCTCGAGCGTCGGAGCGGCAGCCGCAGACAGGGCCTCGGTCCTGTCGAACCGTGCGGCATAGGCCGCGAAGAGGGACCCGCCACGGTAGCGGCCGTCCGCCATCCGTTCGAGCAGCGCGTTGTCGTGGAGGGAGGCGAGCAGACGGGAGACCGTCGAGCGCGCCATCCCGGAGTGGTCGACGACCTCCGTGAAGGACACCGGCTGCGGGGCGTTGATGACGAACGACAGGAGCGTCGCCGCCCGGTCGATCGACTGCGTGCCCTGACTCATCGGCCTCCTTCTGCGAACTGGGGTGCCGTCCCCCACATGGTGTGGCCCACATACTACCGAGGTGCCGGCCCCCGGGGGACGGGACCGGCACCTCGGCGGTGGTGTGCTGCTCGACGGGAACGGCACCTGGGTGACGGGGTGCTGGCTCGACCGGACCGGCACCTCGGCGGCGGGGGTGCCGCTCAGCCCCTCACGCGGCGAAGGGGAAGGGAGCCTTCTTCGTCGCCCGGTCGATCATGAACCGCTGGTAGGCCTCGACGGTGAAGGAGTCGGGCAGCTCGTCGCCCAGCGCACCCCACCGCAGCAGCTCCGCGGAATCGCAGAAGTGGTCGAGCGGGTTGCGGGAGGTGATCGCGAGCTCCTCCGCGACGTAGCGGTCCACCAGGGCGGTGGTGAGCACGCGGCCGTTGTCCATCTTCACGCCGCGGCGGATCCACTGCCAGATCTGGGCGCGGGAGATCTCCACGCTGGACACGTCCTCGACGAGGTGGTCCACCTTGAGCGCGCCCTTCCCGGACAGCCAGGCGTTGAGGTAGGCGATGCAGGCGCGGATGTTCGTCCGCACGCCCTCCTCGCTCACGTGCTCGCGCAGGTCCTCCGGGGTGGGAAGCCCCTCGCGCGACAGGAGATCCGCGGACGTGATGCGCCCGTTCTCCCCCGAACCGCCCGTCTGCGGGATGCGGTCGATCTGGTGGTCGGCCTCGCCCAGCACCTCCTC
Organism: Brevibacterium yomogidense; assembly: GCF_016107685.1. GTDB lineage: Bacteria > Actinomycetota > Actinomycetes > Actinomycetales > Brevibacteriaceae > Brevibacterium > Brevibacterium yomogidense. Next base: position 805,360 of record NZ_JABASY010000001.1, on the reverse strand, counting down.
GAACGCCTCGCGGGCGACCGGGATGAGCGTCGGGTGGGCCACCCAGGTGCCGTCGAAGCCCTGTGCGGCCTCGCGCTCCTTGTCATCGCGCACACCCTGCTGGGCCGCGGCGGTGAGCTCCGGGTCCTCGCGGTCCGGGAACGCCGTCGCCATGCCTCCCAGCGCATGGATGCCACGGCGGTGGCTCACATCGATGATGCGCTGCGCGTAGTGCGTGAGGAACGGCAGCTCCATCGTGATCTCCTTGCGGTCGGGCAGGAGGAACGACGAATCGTGCCGGAACGCCTTCGTCATCGAGAAGATGAAGTCCCAGCGGCCCGCGTGCAGGCCGGCGCAGTGGTCGCGCAGCTCCCAGACGATCTCCTCCATCTCGATCGCCGCGCCCAACGACTCGATGAGTACCGTCGCCCGCAGCGTGCCCGGGTCGATCCCCATGAGCTCCTGCGCGCGGACGAACAGGCGGTTCCACCAGCGCGCCTCCGCGGCGCTCTCCACCTTCGGGACGCAGAAGTAGATGCCGCTGCCGCGAGCCACCAGCTCCTCGACGTTGTGGAAGAAGTACAGACCGAAGTCCACGAGCGACGCCGACGCCTGGGTCTCCGCACCGTTCCGGTCCACGTACCGCAGGTGCGCCTCCGGCATGTGGATCCCGCGCGGGCGGACCACGATCGTGGGCTGGGCGGCCGTGCTGCGGCGGCTGGACCGCTGCTCGTAGTACTTGCCCACCCGCGTCACGTGCTTGAGGCGGTTCCGCACCGCCGCACGCAGGTTCACCTGGCCGAGCACCACGTTGGACCACGTGGGCGACATGGCGTCCTCGAAGTCCGCCAGCCACGAATCGGCGTCGGAGTTGAGCGCGTTCACCGCGGTGCGACCGTCGGGTGCGCCCGTGATCTCGACGCGGCGGCGGGACAGGCCCGGCGCGCCGTCGTGGCCGATCGCCCGCCAGGACGAGTCCTCACGGATGTGGCGGGTGTCCTCACGGTGAGCGGGCAGGTCGCCCCGGGCGATCGCGTCATTGCGCGGGCCGCGCTGCGTGAGCAGCGTGCGGCGCTCCGTGAGGAACTCCGTGTGCAGCGCGGCGAGGAAGTCGAGCGCGTCATGGGTGAGGACGGTGTCGAACGTGGGCTCCATGGGACCGGTGACGACCATGCGGCCGCCGGCGGTCCGAGCGGACGGGGACGGGTGCAACTCCTGCAGGGAGGAGGCCGAGTGGGAGGACATGGAAGCTCCTGAGCGTGTCGTGTGCGTGTCGTAGGACGGGAAAGTGGTGAGCGGTGCGGGGGTGTCTGCGGGCCCGGTGGGACCGGCGGGGGCGGGTGGGCCCGGGGCGGCGGGTGGGCCGAACGGGAGGGTGGGCCGAACGGGCTGGTCCGGTGGGACCGGCGGGCCGATGAGAGGTGCGTCGGCGGGGTGCGTCGGCGGGGTGCGTCGGCGGGGTGCGTCGGCGGGGTGCGTCGGCGGGGTGCGTCGGCGGGGTGCGTCGGCGGGGTGCGTCGGCGGGGTGCGTCGGCGAAGGTGGAGCGGGAGATGAAATCGGCCGCCCCGGTGCAGGGAAACCCCAGAAACCCTGCACCGGAACGGCCGATCCGCGTTCCCCGATACCGTCGGCCGGCTCAGCCGACGTGATCAGGTAGGTGAGATCCAGCGGCGTGGTGGCCGGGACCTCGGCTGCGGGCTCAGTTGCTGAACTGAGCGGCTTCGGTGGAATCCTTGAGCGCAGTGGTCGAGGATTCGGGGTTGACGGCGGTCGAGACGAGGTCGAAGTATCCGGTGCCGACCTCGCGCTGGTGGCGAGTCGCGGTGTAGCCGCGGTCCTCGGCGGCGAACTCCTTCTCCTGCAGCTCGACGTACGCCTTCATCTGCTCGCGGGCGTAGCCGTGGGCCAGATCGAACATCGAGTAGTTGAGGGAGTGGAAGCCGGCCAGCGTGATGAACTGGAACTTGAAGCCCATCGCACCCAGCTCGCGCTGGAACTTCGCGATCGTCGCATCGTCCAGGTGCTTCTTCCAGTTGAACGACGGCGAGCAGTTGTAGGCGAGCATCTGGTCCGGGTACTCCGCGTGGACGGCCTCCGCGAACTGCTTCGCGACCTCGAGGTCCGGCGTGGACGTCTCCATCCACAGCAGATCCGAGTACGGCGCGAACGCCAGCGCACGGTCGATGCAGGGCTCGATGCCGTTCGTGATCTTGTAGAAGCCCTCTGCGGTGCGCTCACCGGTGACGTACTTCTGGTCGCGCGGGTCGATGTCCGAGGTCATGAGGGTCGCGGCCTCGGCGTCCGTCCGAGCGATGACGAGCGTGTTGACGTTCTCGACGTCTGCCGCGAGGCGTGCCGCGTTGAGCGTGCGGATGTGCTGCGACGTGGGGACGAGCACCTTGCCGCCCAGGTGGCCGCACTTCTTCTCCGAACCCAGCTGGTCCTCGAAGTGCACGCCCGCCGCACCGGCGTTGATCATGCCGCGCATCAGCTCGTAGACGTTGGCGGTGCCGCCGAAGCCCGCCTCCGCATCCGCGACGATCGGTGCCAGCCAGTCCTCGACCTTGAGATCGCCTTCGGAGCGCTCGATCTGGTCGGCACGCATGAGGGCGTTGTTGATGCGACGGACGACGGCCGGCACGGAGTTCGCCGGGTAGATCGACTGGTCCGGGTACGTCTGACCCGCGAGGTTCGCATCCGCCGCGACCTGCCAGCCGGAGAGGTAGATCGCCTTGAGGCCGGCCTTCACCTGCTGCACGGCCTGGTTGCCGGTGAGGGCGCCCAGCGAGTTGACGAAGTCCTCGGAGTGGAGGAGGTCCCACAGGCGGTCCGCGCCGTGGCGGGCCAGCGTGTGCTCCTCGATGAGGGAACCACGGAGCTTGACGACGTCCTCGGCGGTGTAGTCGCGAGCGACGCCTGCCCAGCGGGGGTTGGTCGCCCAGTCGCGCTGGATGGCCTGTGCGTCGTGGATGTCCTTCTGCGTCATCGTGTGTCTCTCCTTCAGGGGTTCACCGCTGCATCTTCGTGTGGCGGTCCGTGCTGCGTTGTGACATCCAGTCTTCCGGAGCGCAACGGCCGAGGGGAGACTTTTTGCGATGAAGTTTCGCCACTTTTCTGCAGGAGTGAAGATTTGCGCTTCTTTCACAAAATGGCTCCGATCTGTCAGAGTGGTGACATGGTGATCACGACTCGCGTGCGACGGGCGACAGAGGATTCCGACGAGGCCCGCGGACAGCCCACCGCGGACGCCCTGAGCATCGGACGGCGCATCCGCCACTTCCGGACGGAGGCCGGCCTCACGCTGGGCGAACTGGGTGAGCGCATCGGTCGCGCACCCTCGCAGATCTCCGTCCTGGAGAACGGGAAGCGGGAGCCCGCACTGGGACAGCTGCGCGACCTCGCGACCGCGCTGGGCGTCACAACGGATGACCTGCTGGATCCGTCGCCGGTGGACGCTCGCCAGGCCCTCGAACTCGAGGTCGAGCGGAACCAGATGTCGCCCCTCTACACCTCGCTGCACCTGCCCCACGTCAAGGTGAAGTCGCTGCCGCAGGACGCGCTCGAAGCGATCGCAGGCCTGCAGCGCCAGCTCACGACGATGGTGCGGCGCCGCGCCGCGACCCCCGAGGAAGCCAGGCGCGTCAACCGGACCCTGCGCGAGCAGATGCGCACGCAGGGCAACCACTTCCCGGAGCTGGAGAAGGTCGCGCGTGACGTGCTCACACGGATCGGCTACGACGGCGGCCCCCTGTCGCAGCGCCAGACCGCCGGGATCGCTGACCATCTGGGGTACTCGCTCCACTACGTATCCGACCTGCCGTCAACCACCCGTGCGGTCGCGGACACGAAGAACAAGCGCCTGTACCTGTCGCACGACGACGTGACGGGACACGACCCGCGGTCCCACCTCCTCACCGCCCTGGCCTCCCACATCCTGGGTCATTCCGCGCCTGCGGACTACGAGGAGTTCCTCACCCAGCGGGTCGAGGCGAACTACCTCGCGGCGGCGCTCATGCTGCCCGAATCAGAGGCGGCCCCGTTGCTCCAGCGCGCGAAGAAGAATCGCGAGATTTCCGTTGAGGGGCTGCGGGACGTGTTCGGAGTCTCGTATGAGACGGCGGCGCACCGATTCACGAACCTTGCGACGGCCCACCTGGGGCTGCCCGTGCACTTCATGAAAGTGCATTCTTCTGGAACGGTGCACAAGGCCTACTCGAACGACGGGCTCCCGTTCCCCACGGATCCGCTGGGTGCGATCGAGGGGCAATACGCCTGCAAGAGATTCACCTCGCGCACCGTGCACCGCGTCGCAGACAGGTTCAGCCCGTACTTCCAGTACACGGACACCCCCAACGGGACCTACTGGTGCACCGCCCGCGTGCTGCCGGGCGGCGACTTCTCCGTGAGCGTGGGCGTTCCCTTCGCACACGTGGGGTGGTTCGAAGGGCGCGAGACGACGAAGCGGTCGGCCTCCCACTGCCCGGACCCCGCGTGCTGCCGGCAGGCACCGGACGACCTCGCACAGAAGTGGGAGGGCGCCAGCTGGCCCTCGGCACGCACGCACGCGTCCCTGCTGGCAGCCGTGCCGCCCGGAGTCTTCCCCGGCGTCGACACGACCGAGGTCTACACGTTCCTCGAGAGGCACTCCTCCGACGAGGAGTGAGTCAGAGCCAGCCAGATTCGCCTGCGGACAACCAGCCGATGGCATTCACGTTTCGGCCGTTCGAGACCGCGACGGACAAGATGTTCGCCAGATACCGGTCTTCCGACACTTCAAGGGGTTCACCAGCGGCGCTGCGGCTCACCCGGAGATGCCGCAGCAGAGGCCGCCCGCGAGCCACACCCAGAAGAGCAGCATCCTGCTGCCCGCAGACCGTTGCGGAAAAGACATGATCAGCACCTGCGAACACGATGTCATGGACATCGGCGAGTTCCCGCGTGACCGACTCCAGGTCCGGGGGCATGGACTCGACGAGAATCCCCAGTCGTTCCGGATAGCTGGTCCGCTCCACCATCACTCGCTCTCCGTCCAAGCTGCGAACACGCAGAACACGCAGAACACGACTACGCGGATCGACCTTGATCGCGCTGCCCGTCTCTTCCCCCGCGATCTGCCACTGCTGTTCGACGACACGACCACCGGGCTGACGGCCGTGGGCAGTCGCCCACTGCGCGAAGCTGCGGAATTCCTCCTGCGTGGACGCGGGACGCGGGATGCGAAGAACTGTCTTCCGTGCACCGCGCCTACCGCTCAGCGTTCCGTCCGAGACAAGCAGGCGGAGCGCTTCACGAACCGTGCCCGGCGACACTTCGAACGATTTCGCAAGCGAAGCCTCTGAAGCCAGGAAGTCTCCGACCTTCAGCTCGCCATTCCTGATCTCGTTCCGGACCTGATCCGCAATTCTCTCGTAGCGCGCCACTGACGCAGACGCCCCCCGCCCGTCCGTTCCGTTCCCCATCACCCTCGTCCTTCCTGCGGTGCAGACCAGGCACTTCACGTGCTCACAGCACCGACGACGCCCCCTTCGATGATCTAACGCTATCCCTACTCACCGCGCTCTCATCTGAAGTTCACCGTAGCGTTCCCTCACGCCCCTCTGCTAGACATGTTCACTAGTGAACTGTAGTGAATATCCATAACCTCACTAGTTACTTTTCTTGGCAGAGAGCTTTTTCGGCCCTATGGTGAAGATGGTTCGACTTCCACACGCTGCCGCGCAAACTGCTGTGCGGGGCGCACACTGAAAGGCGTACAGAATCATGTTGAAGCACACACGGGCGCTGACCGCGGCCCTCACCATCGGAGCATTCGCGGCGGTATCCGCCTGCGGAGGCGGAAGCGCAGAATCCGACGAGTCCGCCCATTGGCGGGCCGCCACGTCCGCGGAAGAGGGCGGTGGCATGGATGCGCTCATCGAAGCGGCACAGGCCGAAGGCACGCTCAATGTGATGGGCCTCTACGAGGATTGGGCGAACTACGGAGTCCTGCTCGAGACCTTCTCCGACAAGTACGGCATCGCGGTGGAGAACGACACGTCGACCGGCGCGAGCCAGGACCTCATCAACGCAGTGAAGAACCGGCAAGGGCAGGAGACCTCACTCGACTACCTCGACACCGGCGAGTCGTTCGCCGTCGACGCGGATGCAGAGGGTCTCCTCGCCGAGTACTACCCGGAGACAGCTGACGACCTGCCCGCAGAGATGAAGGCGGAGACCGGCACCTGGTACAACCACCTGGGCGGCACCATGGCCATCGGTTGCGACACAACCACGATCGACACATGCCCGGAATCCTTCGAGGACCTCCTCGAGGAGGAGTACCACGGGAAGGTCGCGCTCACAGGCAACCCCACGACCGGTGAAACGCCCTTCATGGCAGTCTTCGCGGCGTCGCTGGCGAACGGAGGCTCGCTCGACGACATCTCGCCCGGCGTCGACTACTTCGCAGAGCTGTCTGACAGTGGAAACCTGGTCCCTGCAGAGGCCGATGCAGGCACTGTGGAGACCGGTGAAACGCCCATCGTCGTGAACTGGGACTACCTGCTCCTTCAGTGGGCGGACGACCTCGCCGACGGCGGGGTCGAACTCGAGACGAACGTTCCCTCCGATGGCACCGTCTCGTCCTTCTACGCCGCCTCCGTGAATGACGACGCCCCGCATCCGGCCGTCGCGCGCCTCTGGCAGGAGTTCGTCTTCAGCGACGAAGGACAGAACATCCTTCTTGCCGGTTACGTCCAGCCGGGTCGTCTCGATGCCATGATCGAGGCAGGCACAGTCGACGAAGAAGCCCTCTCCGCCCTCCCTGAGGAAGCGACAGACGACGTTCCGCAGCCCACTCAGGAACAGCGCGAGTCCCAGCAGGCAGTCCTCGCCGAGAACTGGGCCAAGGCGGTCGGATGACCGCGGTCGGCCACCCGGTGGCCCCGACTCCCGGTACACCTGCGCTGCCAACAGGTCCCGCTGATCGCAGCCGGCGAGGGCGCACGCCCTCGCCGGCCTGGGCGGCGCTCACCCCACTCGCCATTGTTCTCACCCTCTTCTTCGCAATCCCGGTAGTCGGCATGACGATCACGTCGCTCGCGGTGCCAGGTGAGGCAAGAGGGTCCACTGCGTTCGGGTGGGACAACTTCGCGGCACTCGGATCGGGCTCCCGCTCTCTTGCACTGCAGAACAGCCTCTTCCTGTCGTCCGCTTCTGCCACTGTCGCCGCTGTCTTCGGCGGAATCTGCGCCTGGGCGATATCGACCATCAAGTCGAAGACCGTGGATGCTGTCACGGCGGTCATCTCCAGTGTTCTCGCGAACGACGGAGGAGTCCCTCTCGCCTTCGCATTCGTCGTCGCAGTGGGCAACACCGGGTACTTCATCGCACTCATCACCGCGGTCGACCCGTCCTTCACGCTGTACAGCACGAAGGGCCTCATCTTGATGTACCAGTACTTCCTCATCCCGACGATGATTCTGTTGACCCTGCCCAGCTTCACCGCGCTCCGCCAGCAGTGGCGCGAAGCGAACACCTCACTGGGAGGAACGACCTTCACGTTCTGGCGCCGCGTCGGTTTTCCGGTCATCATGCCTGCCCTTCTGGGAGCCTGGATCCTCATGTTCGGTTCTGCCTTCGGCACACACGCGTCCGCAGCGGTACTCATCGGAACCGGCGCGCTTCCGCTCATCCCTCTCGAGATCGCCGGTCAGCTGGCCGGCTCCGCCGCGACCGGAGGCGAAGGAGTAGCAATGGCTCTGGGCGTGACGACCGGTGTGGTCGCGGTGATCGTCCTCATCGCCTTCAACGCACTCACGCGCCGTACGGCTCGGTGGTTGGAATCATGACGTTCACATCCCGCACAGACACCGTCACGCGCGTCCTCGCGTGGTTGCCGATCGTCGCGCTCGCGATCTTCATCGTCACCCCACAGCTCAGTTCGCTCGCGTATTCGTTCTTCCGCTCCGACGGCAGTTTCACGACATCCGGGCTCACGGGGCTCGCCGACTCGGGCGCCATCGTCGCTCCTCTGACACGCAGCCTCATCGTCGCTGCGCTCACGGTCGTCGTCCTCGTCGGTTCACTCGTGCCAGCCGTCGTGGCAGTCCATCTGTGGGCACCACGGCTTCGGCCGGTCCTCAGCATCTTGTGCACCCTTCCACTGGTGATTCCTGCGATCGCGATCGTGGCGGGCCTGTCTGCCGTACTCCGTGAGCTCGCTTCACAGGGACGGGGCAGTCTGGGCATGCAGATCAGCATGACTCTCCAATCGCAGGACCTCCCCCTTGTCCTCGTGGGCACATACGCGGTTCTCTGCCTGCCGTTCACCTACCGCTCGATCGACGCGGGACTCTCGACCCTGCCTCTTCGCACGCTCTACGAGTCCTCCGCGGTCTTGGGAGCGAGCACCTTCACGACGCTGCGACGCGTAGTCGTACCCAACATCGCCGGATCGGTCATGTTCTCAGCGTTCTACACATTCGCGCTGTCCATCGCGGAGTACACGGTCGCCGCAACACTGTCGATCAACATGCTGCCCGTGTATCTGAACACGCTCTCCAGCACGAACTTCCGCGGATCGATCACGCTGTCCGTGCTTCTCAACCTCACCACATGGCTGCTTCTGGCCTCTGCCACTGTCAGTGCATCGCGCTTCGGCAGGAAGACGTCGGCCGCCTCTCGGAAGGAAGGATCAATCCGATGAGCACGCATACTCCACAATCGACTTCAGCACCGCAATCGGCGACCGGCCATGAGCCGATGTCCGTCCACTTCTCACATATCCATAAGTCGTACGGGCCCACCAAAGTGCTCACCGACCTTTCCATGGACATCGAAGCCGGGTCGATGGTGAGCCTTCTGGGTCCATCGGGCTGCGGGAAGACAACGACTCTTCGAATCCTCGCAGGCTTCGAACCGATCGACAGCGGTGACGTCCTCGTCGGCGGCCGCTCAGTGATGGGCCTGCCGCCCAACAAGCGCGACATGGGGATGGTGTTCCAGAGCTACAGCCTCTTCCCCAACCTCGATGTAAGCGACAACATCGAATATGGACTCCGCATCCGACGCGTCGACAGATCCGCACGACAGTCGCGCACCGAAGAGCTGCTGGAGGTGTGTGGGCTCGCCGGGATGGGAAGCCGCTACCCACATCAGCTGTCAGGTGGCCAACAGCAACGGGTCGCCTTGGCCCGTGCTCTCGCGACACGTCCCAAGGTCCTCCTCCTGGACGAGCCCCTATCAGCACTCGACGCCGCAGTTCGCTCGACACTCCGCGATGAGATCCGCCGCGTCCAGCAGGCGCTGGGCACGACCACCGTCTTCATCACTCACGACCAGGGAGAAGCCCTGGCGATAGCGGACCGGGTCGCCGTCATGAATGCGGGCGGAATCGAGCAATACGCGCGCCCGGATGAGATCTACACGCGCCCGGCAACACCCTTCGTCGCGCGTTTCGTCGGCACCATCAACGAATTCGCTGTTCCCAGTGACTGGAGCTTCCAGCATCCACTGCCCGTCGATGACCACGGAGAGGACATCGTCTTCATTCGGCCTGAGAATCTCTCTGTCGAACCGTCCGACGAAGGCCGTCTGGAAGTGAAACGACAGACGTACACCGGTGAACGAACGATGGTGTGGCTGGGACGGCCGGGCGATGACGAGACCGAATGGGCGGCGTCACTGTCATCCGCGGACGCCGCGAGTATTCCAGCGGGGTCCCGCGTGCGAGCCCTCGTGACCGACGAACCCTCCATGCGGCTGTCGCGCACCGAAGCAGGTGGACGATGGACGTGAGATCCTTCGCCGGGGTCATATTCGACTGCGATGGTGTGCTCGTCGACTCGGAGCAGCCATGGATCGCGCTCATGGAGCACTACCTGACTGCCATGGGGATGCACGACGCTGAAGGGATCACTGCGGAGTCGCTGCGAGGGATGACAGCGGCTGAAGCCGTCACGGCACTCGCTAGGGCGCAGATCGAACTCGCGCTCGACTCAACCGGTTCGCGCTCGGGGCCGCCCACAGTTGCTGAAGTGGATGCCGCCTACAGCGAAGCGCTCGAGGGTCTCGCCGCGCCCATGCCAGGCTCCGTCGACGTCGTTCGCGCGCTGTCCGGGGGGATCCCGATCGGGGTGGCGAGCAACGGGCGTCGCCATGATGTACGAGGACTGCTGAAACGGGTCGGGCTGCTGAACCTCTTCGACACGATCGTGACGATCGACGACGTCGACCACGGGAAGCCTGCACCGGACGCGTATCTCCTTGCCGCGTCGCGGCTGGGCCTCGACCCACACGACGTCGTCGTGTTCGAGGATTCAACACCTGGTGCGTCCGCCGGAAGGGCCGCAGGTTGCACCGTGATCGGCGTGAACGCGCACGCCGGGGCGGCACTTCCCTCACATAAGAATCTGCGGACGCTGGCCGATCTGGAGTATTCCCTCGAGAGCAAGGAGTCGGGAGACGACAGCGCGCAGCTGAGGGTATGCGGACCGTGGGACTCCTAGGCCCTGAGAGCCTGACAAGCATGACGACGACTGACTAGAGAACGGGGAGTCACCGTGGACCGACAGCAGAAGACATTCAACCTGCAGACGTGGAACGTCTGGTATGGCGGCAGAGAGGTGGACTACGGGCAGGAGAAGCAGTACGCGATCGCCGCACAATATCCGGCCGATGTGCTGGCACTCCAGGAATGCTGGGGCACCGCGGCGGAGAACCTCTCCGCGAAGCTCGGCCAGTCGAACGCGCAGCATGGGTGGGACACTGCGGTGATCAGCGCGTCACCGCTCACGCCGCTGCGGACGAGTACGTTGCCCTACGCCCAGGCAGCGCTCGCGGAACCCGTGCCGGGTTGCGGTCCTGTCCTCATTTGGTCGGTCCACCTGGCGCCGTACCCATATGGTCCTTACCGCGCTCTGAACGGTGAAGGGCAGGACGTCGCGGACGAGGAAGAGGCTCCGCGGCTCCAGCAGATCGAAGAGATCCTTGCCGAAACCGACCGCATACGCGTCGAACACAAGCACGACGATCTCCCTGTCGTGGTGTGCGGCGACTTCAACACCCCGTCATCTGCGGACTGGGAGGCCCGTTCCGACCGACCTGACATCCGATGGCGGGCGACTGATGCCCTCCTCGACGCCGGCTTCGTCGACACATTCCGGGCGATCCACCCTGACCCGAACGTCAGCCCAGCCGACACGTGGTCGCCGATCGAGCCTCTCACCCATGTGGGGCACGCGGAGAAGCCGGAACCCGGCCGGACCGACGACGCGGAACCCCGCGACCGGATTGATTTCATCTTCTCCCGCGGACTCGACGTGAGAGACAGCGTCATGCGCGGGTGCACGGCGGAGGCATTGACAGAGCCCGGATTCGTCGATGTAGAGGGGCCCTGTTCCCTCATCCCCGATCACCGCGGCAACAGGTTCCCATCCGACCATCAGCTCGTGGAGACGACGTTCGCCTTCCCGCCCACAGACTGACCGTTTCAGTACCACTCGCCACCCGCAACTGACGAAGCACCGCTGTCTGGTTCGAGACACCATGGAATTGCACGGTGTCTCGAACCAGGCAGCGGTGTGTGGCGGAGGATGGTGACGGGTCCGCGGACCTGGCGGGTGGCGCGTGGTGACGGGTCCGCGGACCTGACGGGCGCCGCAGGTGGTGACGGGCACCGCGGACTTGGCGGGTCGTCCCGGGTCGTCGCGGACGACGGCGCGCGGCGAGCCCCCTCGCCACGGCCAACTCGCCGCCACCGCCCCCGCCCGCTGTCAGCGCACGATCGTGAGGTCGATGCCCTTGCGCTCGGGCAGGCGCCACACGGCCCACAGGGCCAGAGCCGCGGCGAACGCGATGAAGAGGTTCGACGCCCACGGGACGCCCTGGCTCACGGCGAGCTCATTCACGTAGGGCGTCGTACCGCCGAACACTGCTGTCGCCAGGGAGTAGGCGAACCCGATCTTCGCGGTGCGGCTGGACGTGGGGAACGTCTCCGCCATGACGGCCGCCAGCAGACCGGCGCCGGCCGACAGGAGGAACAGCGCGATCGACGTCGACACGAAGAGCGTCCACGGCCGGTCGTCGATGAAGCCCATGAGGGGGAACACGGTCGCGATGATGCCCAGGGTGAAGACGTAGAGCACGGGCTTGCGGCCCACCTTGTCGGACACCCATCCCCAGAAGGGCAGCGATGCAAGTCCCACGACCAGCGCGGCGACGAGCGCCCAGTACGCGCCGTTCGGGTTCATCCCCTCCTGTGTCTGCGCGTAGGTCGACACGTAGGAGGTCCACGTGTAGTTGCTCGCGGCAACACCGGACACCAGGAAGAAGATCAGCACGATCGACAGCGTCGGGCTGAGCGGCTTGAGCGTCTCCGGGGGGTAAGCCTCCGCTCCCAGCCCGTCACGGCCGGGGAGGCGTACGCCCACCGGGGATACGACATCGGCGGCGGGGGTCCCAGCAGTAGAACCAGCGGACGCCGCCGGCCCGTCGACAGCCTCCGGAACAGCGGCGGTGTCATCCGCATCGCCCTCCTGGAAGACCTGGGATTCGACCATCCCGACGCGCAGCCACAGGGCGACGACGGCGAGCACCGCGCCCAGCAGGAACGGGATGCGCCAGCCCCAGTCCTGGACCTGGACCTCGGTCAGCGCGCCAGTGATGACACCGCCCAGCACGAAGGCGAGGAAAGCCCCGCCGAAGATCGTCATGAACACCGCGGAGCCCCAGAGCCCCCGCTTGTTCGCGGGAGCGATCTCCGCGATGTACGAGTTCGCGGTCGCGGACTCGCCGCCGTGTGCGAACCCCTGGACGATGCGCGCCAGCAGCAGGAGCAGTGACGCGGCGATGCCGATCGACCCGAACGTGGGCAGCAACCCGATCGCAACGGACGCGGTGGCCATCATGAGCATCGTGGTGACGAGCACGAAGCGGCGGCCGCGGCGGTCTGCGATGCGGCCGAACACGATGCCGCCCAGCGGACGGAAGAGGAACCCGATCGCGAACACGCCGAACGTCGCGAGCAGCCCCGACACCGCATCATCGGGGTTGAACAGGGCGAGCGCGATGAACGGGGCGAAGACGGCGTAGGCGCTCCACTCGTACCACTCGAGCAGCTGACCGACGATGCTCGCGAAGAACGACTTCCGCTGACGTCGCCTCGCGATGCGGTCGAGGTCCCCCGGTGCCGGGGCCGGCGTGACCGCGGTCTGCGCGGAAGTGGTCATGAGTGTGTCCTCCAGTGATGTGGTGATCAGCACAGAAGCCTGCCGGATGAGCGCACTATCCCCTGCGCTGCGCGTCACGACGTGTCATTCGTTGTCACACTTCGTCGCACACCGTCCTGCTGCTGCCGCTTCTGCCGCGTCCCGTCGTTTCCGCCGCCGTCTCTTCCGCGGCCGTCCCCGTCCTTTCCGCCATCGTCCCCTCCGCCGAGTCCGCCGACCCGCCCGTCGTGTCCCTCGCCATCACTCCCATCGCATCCCTCGCCGTCACTCCCGTCGCGTCCCCCGACCTCTCCCGCTGGCGTGTCAGGTGAGGCACGCCTTAGTCTGGCGTGAGCACGTGTTCCGCCCACCGCGGATCACCCCCCGATCGCCCCTTGCAGGAGGCACTCGTCCTATGGCACCGCGTTCCGCTTACCGCCCCTTCGCCGTCACACTCACCCGGCGGGAGCAGCTGAGCGACAACTTCTTCCGCCTCACGTTCAGCGGTCCGGACCTCACGGAGTTCGCGGACACGTGCGTGGATCAGCGGATCAAGCTGGTGTTCGGCACGGATGCGCAGCTCGACGAGGCGGCCGCCGCGGAGTCGTGGCTGGACTGGTGGCGGGACCAGCCGAACGAGACGCGTCCCGTCATGCGCACCTACACCGCCCGCTTCGTCCGTCGCGAGGCGGCGGAGTTGGACGTCGACTTCGTCACCCACGGCACCGATGGTCCCGCCAGCCGCTTCGCGCTCGAGGCGCAGCCGGGCGACCGACTCGTCATCGTCGGCGCGTACGCGGATCATCCCGAGGCGGACACGCAGGGGCTCGCGTGGCGACGCGACGGCGCCTCGTCGGTCCTGCTCGTGGGCGACGAGACCGCGCAGCCGGCCATCGCGAACATCCTCCGCAGCCTCCCCGCGCACGTCACTGGCGCCGCCTTCATCGAGGTCCCCTCACCCGGGGACGCGATGGTCATGGACACCGCCGCCGAGGTCGCCGTCACCTACCTGCCCCGCTCGGCTGCCGATGAGCGGGGCTCCCTCCTCACCGACGCGGTCTTCGCGTGGACAGACGCCCGCGCGAGTGAGGGCGAGGCCGGGAGTTCAGAGGCGGCAGCCCCAGCGACAGCGGGGGCCACGGGCGTGAGAACCCCGGCGGCGGCCTCGGCGGCGGCATCAGCGGGCGAGGACGACATGGTGACGACGACGGAGACCGGCATCCTCTGGGAGGAGGGTGCCGAAGGCGGAGGCCTGCGGGTGTGGGTCGCCGCCGACGCCCTCACTGTCCGCGAACTGCGCCGGGGGCTGCTGCGCGAGCGCGGCTACGACCGGAAGTCGTGCTCCTTCATGGGCTATTGGAAGCCGGGGTCGCGCGAAGGCGAGTGACGGACGGGGCGGATGTTGCGATACGGCAACACAGGCAACCGGATGCGCACACGAACCGCCGCCTCACTGCTCCCTCTGATGGAATGCTGTAGTCGTACTCAGGACCACGCACCAGAAGGAGCACTCGATGCGCACCACGACTCTCATGCGGACAGCCCTCGCGGTAGGCGGCGTCGCAGCCGCACTGTCCCTGTCCGCCTGCGATGGCGTGACCATCAACTTCGGCAACGAAGACGAGCCACCCGCAACGACGGAGCCCTCGGCCGACACGGATGATTCGGACACGACCGACACGGACGGCACCGACGAAGGCGCGACCGACGGGGACGACACCTCCCGTGCGGGAGACGGCACCGACAGCGGCTCCGGAGACGACACCGGGACGGGAGGCGACGACTCCGGCAGCGGGACCGGGTCCGACACCTCGGGTGAGGACACCTCCCAGCAGAACGCGGACTTCACCCTCGACGAAGACGGCAACGGCACGATCCCCGTCGCGGTGCTCGAAGAGGACATCAAGCAGGCCTTCGAGGACCAGGGCACCCGGATCGATTCCGTCGATTGCTTCTCCGATCTGAGCGTGTACGCGAAGAGCGGCTCGCAGACGTGCGACGTCGCCGTGACCGGCGACAGGACGTACTACGGCGTCGTGAAGGTCACCGACGTCGTCGGCCAGAACGTGCACTACAAGCTCGAGTTCGCCGGCATCGACTTCTGATACTGCTCACCACGACCGAGCTGATGGGGCCGATGCTGCCCGCACGCACCCTCGTCGGTCTCGGACCCCCTCCGCTCTCGCACCAGGAAGGCCACACCATGCGACTCGATCATCACGACAGCACCGCTGAGCGGACCGCCACGGGTGCTCCCCGGTTCACCGCGCGTGCTCCGCGGGCCGTTGCCTCTCGCGCGCCGCGGACGATCGCTGCACTCGTCGGCGTGGCGGGCGCTCTCACCCTGAGCGCCTGCGGGCAGTTGGAGGGCCTCACCACGGATGAGCCGTGCGGCTCCCCCGCCGCCGGCTGCGTGCAGATCACCCCCACCGATGAGACGACCGACGGCCCCGGCATGGAAGGCACCATGGGCTCCGGCACCGGTGCCGACGGGTCAGAGGGCGAAGAGCCCGGGGGCGACGCTAGCGGTGACGGGCCCGGGACGGACTCGGACGGCGGGTCCGGGGAGGGCCAGACGACGGTCGGCCCCAAGGACGGTGAGATCCGGACGGAGTCACTCGCAGGCGACGACTCGATCGAGGTCGACGAGGACGGGAACGGGGTCGTCCCCGCAGCCGCGCTCGAAGCCGACATCGAGGACCTCTTCGTCAACAAGTACGGGATCGACGTGACAGAGGTCGAATGCCGCGACGACATGAAGGTCATGGCCGAGCACGGATCGCAGAACTGCGACATCCACACGGAGAAGCGGACGTACTTCGGCACGATCGGCATCCGCGGGTTCGAAGGCGACATGGTGAAGTACGAGCTCTACTTCCCGGGACTCGACGAGGACGCGCTCGACCTCTGAGGGGCGTACAGCTCACCGCGTCACGTCACCGCAGTGACTCCACCGCCTTGTCGACGACGTACTCCGCGATCGCCAGCGAGCTCGTGGCCCCCGGGGACGGGGCGTTCCGCACCTGAGTGAGGCGCCCCCTGTTCGTGATGACGAAGTCGTCGACCAGTGACCCGTCCGGGTTCATCGCCTGCGCCCGCACGCCCCGCGGACCCGGGTGCACCGCGGTCGCGTCGAGAGTCGGTACGAACTTCTGCGCCTCCGCGATGAACGCCTGCGGGCTGAGCGCCGTCTTCGCCTCACGCGCAGCCGCCTTGAGGTTCTGCGACGCGAACCTCCAGAAGCCCTTGTAGCCCAGCGTCCGCCCCAGGTCTCCGAAGTCCACGCCCCCGATCGGCCCCACCTTCCGCTGGTACTTCTCCCGCCCCAGGGACAGGAACGCGTTGGGGCCGAGCATGAGCGAGCCGTCGATGCTGCGCGTGAGGTGCACTCCCAGGAACGGGTAGGCGGGATCCGGGACGGGGTAGATGAGCCCCCTGACGACCTCGGCGGCGGGGCCTCGTGCCACGAAGTAGTCGCCGTAGAACGGGACGATCCGCGGCTCCTCCTCGAGCCCGCTCGCCACGGCCAGACGGTCCGACTGCAGGCCCGCACACGTGATCGCGAGGTCGTAGGTGCCGGCCGGCTCGGTCACCTTCGAGCCCTGCGCCCCCGGCAGCGCGAGCATGACCCGGACCTCTGAGGACAGCGCGTCCAGCCGGGCGACCTCCGCGTCGTAGCGGATCTCACCGCCCGCGGCCTCGAGGTCGCGGCCCAGCGACTCCGTGAGCGTCGCATAGTCGATGATCGCGGTGTGCGGCGAGTGCAGGGCGAGCACCCCGCGCACGTGTGGTTCCACCTCCCGCATCTCGTTGCGGTCCAGCAGCTTGACGTTCGGCACGCCGTTCGCCTGCGCGCGTGCGTAGATCGCTTCGAGCCGGTCCACCTCGTCCGTGTTCTGCGCGACGACGAGCTTGCCGCACTCGTCGTACGGGACGCCGTTCTCCACGGCGTAACGGATGAGCTTCTCCACCCCGGACCGGCACAGCTTCGCCTTCAGCGAGCCGGGCTCGTAGTACAGGCCCGCGTGCACGACACCGGAGTTGTGCCCGGTCTGGTGCGAGGCGAGCGTCGATTCCTTCTCGAACAGGGTCACGGTGGCGTCGTCGAACCGGTGGGCGAGTTCTCGCGCGACGGCTGTGCCGATGATCCCGCCGCCCACGACCGCGATGCGCTGGGGCTTCACTCTCATGTGACCAGTGTCGCAGACAACCGGCGCAGGATCCCTCCGCTCAGTGAACGCTGAGGCAAGGCCCCCTGTGCTGGATCGCGTGTGCGTGCAACGATGGGGAGCACTGATGGACGATTCGAGGAGGAGCCATGAGCGAACCCACCGAACCCACTCCGACCACGCCGGACGAGGAGCGCTTCATCGACGACCCGACGACGCTCGACCCGACGGAGGAGGACATCCGCGACGCCGCCGAGGAGACCGGAGACCTGCCTCCGATCGGTGAGGAGCTCGCGGACCGAGACGCCGCCCGTCAGCTGCGCACCGTGGAGCCCGGCGCGGAAGGGCCTCCGGGTTCCGGCGTGGAGGGCGCGGACGACGTGCTCGTGGAATCGACCGACGACGCCGGGGAGATCCGCGACGCCTCCGGCAGCGCGAGCGACCTGGCGAACGACCTGCAGCCCGCCGCGGAGCAGGGCCACCGGATGGGCGACGAGATGGTCGCTCACGGCGACGACCCGTCCGAGGTCGAGGATCTGTCCGGCGACGAGCAGAACGTCGACGCCCTCGCGGACGACGGAGCCGAACGCGTCGACGACGTCGACGGGCTCCCCCGCGTGGACGGCGAACCCGACGACCGGTGACGCGAGCGGGTCGGTGATCCCGCCGGTCGGCGGACCGGACGTCCGCTGACGCATCCGGCCCGAGGCTGAAGCTCGCTGCCGCTGATTCGTACAGCCCCCCCGCGCCCGAGGTGCCGGTCGCCCACGACGGTGACCGGCACCTCGGCGGTGGTGGGCCGATGGCGTCCGGGATACTGGGGGCGTGCCGACCCCTTCGCCCCTATCCTCCGCGTCGCCTCACAGCCTCGTCGTCGAGGGCGACAACCTGCCCGTCCTGCGGGCGCTGCTGCCCGCGTATCGGGGATCTGTGAAGGTCGTCTACATCGACCCGCCGTACAACACGGGCAATGCGCACGCGTACCGGGATCGGTTCGGCGCCTCGGGGCGACCGGCGGGGGCTGCGAGCCACGCGGACTGGCTGGCGTTCATGCGGCCCCGCCTGGAGCTGGCGTGGGAGTTCCTGCGCGACGACGGAGTGCTGTTCCTCCACATCGACGACCGGGAGTCCGCGTACGCGCAGATCATGGGGCACGAGGTGTTCGGGGAGCACAACAGCCTCGGCACCCTCGTCCACCAGCGGTCGAAGGGCGGCGGCAACGCACGGATGTTCGTGCGCGGCCACGACTACATCCACGTCTGGGGCAAGGACGCGGACCGGGTGGGCCCGTTCGTCACGGAGAAGAAGCCGCCCGCCCGGTACGAGACGATCGACGGCCGCCGCATGCTCGTCGAAGACGATTTTCTGCGCGTGAGCTTCGGCCGTTACCGCCGGGGCCAGGAGCGCCGCCTCATGTACGAGGACATCGAGACCGTGCGCGGGGCGGCGAAGCGAGCCGAGGTCGACGCCCGGCTCGCCGCAGGCGACTACCAGCTGCGCCCGTGGGGTGAACCGGACCCCGCCACCGGGCTCCACAAGCACGCCGTCGTCCGCCTCACCCCGGCGGAGGAGGCGACATCCAAGCTGTACTCCATCATCCGCGTCATGAACGCCGACGGCAGCACCGACCTCGAACACCTGGGGCTGGGCGGCATCTTCGCCTACCCCAAACCGGTCGAGCTGCTGCGCATCCTCATCGACTCCCAGACGTGGGCCGACCCGGACGCGCTCGTCATGGATTTCTTCGCAGGATCCGGCACCACCGCCCAAGCCGTCATGCACGCCAACCTGCGCGACGGAGGTCGCCGACGCTTCCTCCTCGTCCAGCTGCCCGAGCCCCTGCGGACCGCGTACTCGTCGACGGGAGGCCGGAGCATGAGTGCGGCAGGGGCCTCGGGCGCGGGCTCTGCCGCCGAGGCCGCACCCGCCTTCCCGACGATCTCCGCCTTCTGCATCGAGAGGGTGCGGCGGGCCGCTGCCGCGCACACGGAGGCGGGCGGGGCCGCGGTCGACTTGCGGGTCCTCCGCGAAGCCGACCTGGGCTCTCCCGACGACGGCTTTCGCGGGGCCGATCTGGGCTCTCCCGACGACGGCGACCTCCGCTCCAGCAATCCTGACTGACTACTTACGGTTACCGGCCAGTCAGGGTTAGTCTTCCTTCGGGCGCACGACCTGCGCAGACGATGACGTCATGACCGGAGGAACCATCATGAGCAGGCCGACCGACAGCAAGTACGCACACGCGGAGCACAGCGAGTCAGGACTGGTGAAGGTCCTCGGCAGCCGAGACGCTCTGTTCGTGGGCTTCGGAGCGATGATCGGCTTCGGCTGGATCGTCCTCACCTCCGGCTGGCTGCAGGACGCCGGCACGCTGGGTGCGATGCTCGCGTTCGCAGCCGGCGGCATCATCATGATCTTCGTCGGCCTCGTGTACTCGGAACTGGTCGCCGCGATGCCCTTCGCCGGCGGTGAGCACAACTACCTGCTGCGCGGCATGGGGCCGCGGGCCGCCGTGTTCGGGTCGTGGGCGATCACCGGCGGGTACATCTCCGTCGTCATGTTCGAGGCGGTCGCGATCCCGCAGACCATCGAATACCTCGTGCCGAACCTGTCGCAGATCTACCTGTGGAACTTCGCGGGCTCAGACGTCTACCTCACGTGGGCCCTGGTCGGGTCTGCCGCCGCCCTCCTCATCGGCTGGGTCAACATCCGCGGCATCCGCGAAGCGTCACTGGTCCAGACATTCGTCGTGAGCTTCCTGCTCCTGGTGGGGGTCCTGCTGATCGTCGGTACCGCAGTCGGTGCAGAGCCTTCCAACGCCCAGCCGCTCTTCACCGGTGGGGTTCCCGGCATGATCGCGGTGCTCGTCGCCGTACCGTTCCTCTTCGTGGGCTTCGACGTCATCCCGCAGTCCGCCGAGGAAGTGAATATTCCGCCGCGCAGGGTGGGCGCACTCGTCGTCGTCTCCGTCCTCATGGCGATCGCCTGGTACCTGCTCATCATCTTCACCTCGTCGATGGCGATCCCGTCCGCAGAACTGGGGAACTACGAGCTCGTCACCGCTGACGCCCTCATCGCACTGCTGGGCCATGACTTCTGGGGAGCCGTCGTCATCGCCGGCGGCCTGGCGGGCATCATCACGTCGTGGAACGCGTTCCTCATCGGCGCTTCCCGCCTCATGTTCTCGATGGCCCGCGCGCGGATGATCCCCCTGTGGTTCGGCAAGCTGCACCCCAAATACCGCACGCCGTCGAACGCGGTCCTCTTCATCAGCGCCCTCGCGTTCATCGCGCCGTTCATGGGGTCGGGCATGCTGGGCTGGATCGTCGATGCCGGGTCGCCCGCGATCATCATCGCGTACTTCATGGTGTCGATCGTCTTCCTCGTGCTGCGGAGGACCGAACCGCGGATGGACCGCCCGATGCGCGTGGGCGGACGCGGGAACGTGGGCGGTGTGATCATCGGCTGCATGTCCGTCGTGCTCACCGCGCTCCTGCTGTTCATCTACATCCCCGTCACCCCGTGGTCGGCCCAGCTCGAATGGCCGTCATGGGTCATGTTCGGTGGGTGGATGCTGCTGGGCATCTACTTCCTCGTCCGACTTCCCGGTGGCATCAGGCCCGGCGAGCAGGCCGAGGATCAGCTCATCACTGCGGTGAAGGCCAAGCGCGGGGAGTGAAACTCGGGGCGGCGCGCGGGGGCCTGGACTGAGTTAGAGGTGGGCGCCCAGCGCAGCCAGGCGCCCAGCGCAGCCAGGCGCCCATCTTCGGCTCGCGCCGGCGACGCCGCGGGGCGCTGGTCGATTCACTGCGCGATTGCTGATCTGAGTGGGCACGGTACTGACCAGTTCACTGCAGTAGCGTGCACACTCAATCCGCAAAGTGCGCAGTGAACGTGTTCAGCCGGTCTGCGGAACCTCGCTGAGTCTCACAGCCCATTAGAGCGGTCCGAGCGACAATGGGGCGAGTGTCGCCGAATTCCCCAGGAGTCCCCTTGATCACGTTGCACACCGACCATCTCCGCTTCGAGGTCTCCCCTCACGGGGCGGAGCCGCGTTCCCTGCGTGATGGGTCCGGGCGTGAGCTGCTCTGGCAGGCGGCCGACCCGTGGAACCGCACGGCGTGCATCCTCTTCCCCGCGATCTGCCGCCACGAAGGGGACGTGATCAGAGCCGCAGAGAACAGAACGGACGCGGAGGGCAGCGCAGCTGTGGAAGGCAGCGCGGATGCGGCGAGCAGCAATTCCGCGGAGGGCAACACCGCCACGGCTGACGGCGGAGGCTCCGCGCGCACGTGGCCGATGCCCAAGCACGGGCTCGCCCGTGACCTCGACTTCGCGGTGGTGGAATCGGACGACACGCACGCCGTCTTCGAACTCGTGTCCACGGACGAGACGCTGCGCGCATTCCCCTGGGACTTCACGCTGCGCGTCGAATACTCCGTGGAGGACACGACCGTCACCACGCGCTACACCGTGACGAATCGGACGAGCACCGATCACGGAGCGGGCATGGCGATGCCATACGCTGTGGGCTCTCATCCGGCGTTCGCGTGGCCGCTGCCGTCCGCGGTTGAGGAAACAGCTGTGGGAACCGCGGAGCGCGACGACTCCGCGCCTCAGACGGGAGCTCCGAGCAGCCCACCAGACGCGAGCGACGCTCTCCACGTCATCGAATTCGAGGCGCCTACCCCGGCCGCGTTCCATCGCCTCGACGCGGACCTCCTCCTGCCGGAATCCCACGACACAGCCGCGCACCTGGGTTCGGCAGGGTCACTCGTGCCGCTCCGACGCGAGATCTTCGACGCAGGCGCCGTCCTCTTCCCCGACGTCGTCGACACCGCGATCGTCTATCGCCGCCTCGACGACGAGGGGCCGCGGATCCGTCTGAGCTGGGAGGGATTCGACACCCTCACCCTGTGGTCCGCGTCCGGCGGAGACTTCGTCTGCATCGAACCATGGGCCGGCCGGCCACAGGAGGTCGGGTCGACGACTCCGGACACGCAGCGCACCGACCTCCAGCACCTTGAGTCCGGCGAATCGCGCACGCACGTCTACCGGATCAGCGTGAGCTGAGCGCACCGCGACGCATCCACGTGTCCTCAGCCGAGGGCGCCCGCCTCGCGCAGCGCAGCGACCTCCGCCTCCGTGAGCCCGGCCGAGGCCAGCACCTCGTCCGTGTTGGCACCCACGCGGGGTGCCGGGGACGGCTGCACGTACGGTTCCCCTCCCCCGCGCACGGTTGCACCAGAACCTGAGCCCCCCGTGGCTTCAGCACCCGCGTCCTCCTGCGCAGCCGAGGAGGTTTCCGACGGTCCGGTGACTGCGGCCTCGGCGGTGGTCGCGCTGCCGTTCCCGTCTCCCCCGGCCCACGCCGCGCTGCCCAGGTCTGCGAACCGGGGCGCGGGCGCCGGCTGCCGCACATCGGCGGCGTCCCGGTAGAAGAGGTCGCGGGCAGCGTTGTGGGGGTCGGACTCCGCCTCCGCCCACGTGCGGATGCCCATCGTGCACGCGTCCGATCCGGCGAAGACCTCGTCGAGCTCCGCACGCGTCCTCGCGCCGATCGCCTCCGTGAACACGGCGCGCTGCGCCGCCCAGTGCTTGGGCAGCCGGTGCTCGCCGGGCTTCATCGCAGGCAGGCGGTCGGCCAGGTCGAGCTTCTCGACGAACTCCGCGTAGAACTGCGGCTCGATGCAGCCGACGCTCACGAACTCGTCGTCGGCCGTCCGGTACACGTCGTAGAAGGGCGCGCCGGAGTCCAGCATGTTCCGGCCGCGGCCCTCACGCCAGATGCCCTGCGCCTCCATCCCGAACTGCATCGCCCACAGCAGGTTCGCGCCGTCGCCCATCGTCGCGTCGACGACCGCTCCGGCCCCACCGGTCTTCACGCGCAGGAGTGCGGCGACGATGCCGAGCGCCAGTTGCATGCCGCCACCCCCGAAATCACCCGCAAGGTTGGCGGGGAACTGCGGGGCCTCATCCGCGCGCCCCAGCTGGGAGAGGATGCCGGACCCCGCGATGTAGTTCATGTCGTGGCCCGCCCGCGCGGCATCCGGCCCCGTCTGCCCCCAGCCGGTGATGCGGCCGTACACCAGCTGCGGGTTGTCGCGCATGAGATCCGCCGGTCCCAGGCCCATCCGTTCGGCGACGCCGGGACGGAACCCTTCCAGCACCGCATCCGCCGAGGCCGTGAGCCTGCGCAGCGCGGCGACCCCCTCTGCCTGCTTGAGGTCCAGCACGAGCGAGAGCTTGCCCCGGTCCAGCACCGGGTTCACCGGATCCATGCCCACACCCGTCCGGTTGCCGGCGGCCTCCTGCGGTCGGTGGATGCGGATGACCTCCGCGCCGAGGTCGGCCAGCACCATGCTCGCGAAAGGACCCGGTCCGATGCCGCCGAGGTCGACGACACGGATACCTGCGAGCGGCCTCGGCGGTGGGGCGGGGTGAGCGGTGCCGGTGGGTCCTGCGGCTCCGGTACCGGCGTGGCCGGCGGATTCCGCCGAGGTGCCCGGTGCAGGTACGGTCATGGCGACTCCTTCGTCGTCTGTGGCTGTCGCGGGGCCTCCGCGTGCCGCGCTGTGCGAACGATTGCTAAGTTGGACCCTAGACTTCCGCTCACCCGCGGGCAAGACGGTCTTCCGCCGTCCTGCTGCAGTGATCGGGCACGACACCGCAGGCGGGTCCGTCCGCCTGCGCAGGCACCACCCCCGCGGTCCCCCACCGCGCCGCAGCTTCCACAGGAGACACCGTGACCGCTTTCCCCGCTTTCGTCGCCACCCCGCAGATCCGCTGGTCGGACCTCGACCTGCTGGGGCACGTGAACAACGCCCGGATCGTCACGCTCGTCGAGCAGGCGCGCATCGACTGGCTCAACACGATGCGCGACCGGGAGGCGATCGCCGCGCCCAAGCTCGTGGCCCGCGTGGAGCTCAACTACCGCACCCCCGTGCTCTACGGGCCCGAACTACAGGTGCAGCTGGGCATCGGACGCGTGGGCGGGTCCTCGTTCACCATCACGTGCCGCGGCATCCAGGACGGCGCGGTCACCTTCGACGGTCTCAACGTCATGGTGGTCCTCGACCCCGAGACCCAGCGCCCCACACGGATCCCGGACACCGACCGCGAGTTCCTGTCGCAGTTCGGCACGTTCGATCCCGCGCACGTCACGGACCTGAGCGCGGAACCGCTCGCCGCGGCCGCCGGCTGAAGGAAGCGTGAGAGCTGGGAACCGTGGAGAGCCGGGAGGCAGAGGGATCCGCGGGCCGATGCGGGATCGGCCTGAACTGAGAGCTCTGTCGTCTCCGGGTCACCCTGGCGGCACCGTGCCGTCTGCCTGCGCCCGGCCCTCCGCCGGCGGCGCTGATCCTTCCGGTAGCCCTGAACCTTCCGGTCGCGCTGAACCTTCCGGTCGCGCCCGTTTCCGCAGCCTCCCGAGCACGATCGCCAGCAGGACGAAGAGGACGACCGAGGGCGGCCCCGCGTAATAGACGTAGAACAGCCCCATCGGCTCGATCCACGTGAGCCGCCCGTAGATGTCTCCCGCGACATTCATGAGGACGAGGTAGAGGGGCACGGCCACGATCGTCTGCCCCACCATGCCGAGCCACCTGGAGAGCACTGCGGTCACCACACCCGTGGCGAGGGCCGGAGGCAGCAGAACCGGGCTCTGATCCAGGGCGTATCGCAGCCCGTCGATGAGCGGTCCCCCTTGGACCGTCACCAGCAGAGCGACTCCGATGAGGAGCAGAACCACACTTGTCACCAACGCTGCTGCAGTCCTCATGATCTCCTCTCGGATGTCGATTCTGGCCCCAACGGCACGTCCTCCCGGATCCCGAACACCTGGGCGAGCGCTTCCCTCGCCGCGAAGTAGCCGGCCATCCCGTGAACGCCGGGACCCGGGGTCGTCGCCGCCGAGCACAAGTACGCGGCAGGCTGTGCCGAGGCCGCGGACCCCGTCGTACCCGCAGACCCCGCAGCACCCGCTGCACCCGCCAGCCTCTTCGTGTTCCACGCGAACCGCGGTCGCGCGGCGAGCCGCAGGACGTTCAACCGTCCCCCGCTGATGTCTCCGCCCACAAGGTTCGCGTTGTGCTCGGCCATCTCATTCGCCGGCGTCCCCCGCACCGTGACGACCCGGTCCCCGACGCCCGGCGCGAACCTCTCCAGCTGCGCGAGCACGAACCGTGTCGGGTCGATCGGGCAATCCGCCGGCACGTGCGCATACGCCCACACCGGCCGCAGCCCGTTCACCACCCGCGACGCGTCGAACCGTCCCGGATCGCTCACGAGCACGACCGGCCGGGCGGGCATCCGCCCCTTCACGACCTGGGCCTCCGCAGCGGCCATCTCCTCCCGCGTCCCGCCCACGTGCACGGTGCCGGCATCGCCGAGGCGCCCCTCCGCCCACGGGATCGGCCCGTCGAGGACGAGGTCCACCTTCGCCGCTCCCGGTCCGTGCCCCAGTCGCCGCAGTCCTCGGGCGACCGGGCTGGGGAGGGAGTCGCCGAGAAGGGCGGCTGCGGCCTCGGCGGTGGTGTCGAAGAGGACGGCACGGGCCGGTGGGATGTCCGCGAGTGTGCGGACCCGGGTGCGCGTGTGCACCTCGCCGCCGTGCGCCTCGAGGTCCGCGATGAGCGCGTTCGTGAGGGCCTGGGAGCCACCCACGGGCAGCGGCCAGCCGCCCGCGTGGGCGAGCGCGGCCAGCAGCAGGCCGGTGCCGGCGGTCGTGGGCGAGGGCTGGCGGCCGATCGCGTGCGTGGCGACCCCTGTGAGCAGGGCCTTCGCCTCCTCCGTGCGCCACGGCAGGTTCCACAGCGGAGTGCCCTCGGTCGCGACGCGCGCCCCGAAGGCGGCCGCCGCGCGGAGACCGGCCACACCGCCGAGGTCCGGGAGGGACCGCTTGTCACCCAGCGCCAGCGCGACGACCGCGTCCGGCGCGTCGAGCAGGGGGCCGAAGAAGCGCGTCCACGCGGGGCCGTCCGCACCCAGCTCCGCGGCGGTGCGCCCGAGGTCCCGGTGGGCGAGCGCCGCCCGCCCGCCCTCCAGCGGCTGGCCGTAGGAGATGCCCGGGGTGATGAGGTCGACGCCCCGGGCGGGAAGGTCGAAGGCGCGGAAGAAGGGACTCGCGACGGCCAGGGGGTGCACCGCCGCGCAGAGGTCGTGGGTGAGGCCGGGGGCCAGGCCCAGGTCGATGGTGCGGGCACCGCCGCCCGGAGTCGATTCCGCTTCGAGGACGATGACGGACAGACCGGCGCGGGCCAGGGTGACGGCTGCGGCGAGGCCATTGGGGCCGGAGCCGACGATCACCGCGTCGACGTCGGAGGACGTGTGGGGTGCGGGAGAGTGCGGTTCGGGCGTGTGGCGCGCAGGCCTGGGGCTCATGCCGCCAGCGTAGTGCGCGGGCGAGCGGCGTGTTCGAGCGCCACCTGCATGTTTCTTCGCCAGCTACACCCTCGCTCGCCAGCTGCATGTCCGCTCGCCAGCCGCACGTCCGCTCGCCAACTACACGCTCGCTCGCCAGCTGCACGTCCGCTCGCCAGCTGCGCAGTTATAGCTGCGTAGTTCTGAAAGTTTGTCGTAGGTGGTGGCGCCGCCCCTCAACCCACTTGACACGTAACTACGTACTTCCGTAGTTTAGGGTCATGGCAACGACCGATAGCACCGCAGAACTCCAGGCGCGCATCGCCGCATTGGAGGCGCGCGTGGACAAGCTCGAACCGCGCTCGGGCACTGGTGCCGCTACTGGTGCTGAAGCAGGCGCCGGGACGGCAGAGGCCTCGGAGGCCGTCGCGACCTCCGAGGCCGCAGCAGCGCACGCGGCAGACGGCGACGGGCCCACTTCGTCGACCGATGACCCGTATTGGGTCCTCACCGGCCTGCAGGAGCGCTACCCGGACGATGACGTCGTCCTCTACGGCGGCACGATGTCGGCTGGTGAAGGCGGCTACCGCTGGCAGTACGCGCTGCCGACGGACACGGTGCTCGACGCGGACTTCGCGGATGCGGCTCCAGCACTCACGGCGCTGGCCCACCCCGTGCGGCTCGCCCTCCTCCAGGCGGTGCTCACTGGCACACACGCCACGGCGGACCTGTCCGCCCTGCCCGGCCTGGGCACCAGTGGGCAGGTCTACCACCACCTCAATCAGCTCGCCTCCGCCGGCTGGCTCCGCTCCCCCCGCCGAGGCCGCTGGGAGGTCCCCGGCGACCGCACCATCCCGCTTCTCGCCCTCATCATGGCCGCGACCACCTGACCCGCAGGGGGATCACCTCACCGCACGACCACGCCGCGACCACACGACCACGTACTCACCGCGTGACCGCGACCCACCGCACGACCACCCCCCCCACGACACGTCTCCGTCCCCTCGTCCAACGTCCTCTCCCACCTCACCAGAGGAGAACCATGGCACGCCCACTCACGTCCCCGGCGGACGGCACCCCCGCTGACGGGGACGACACCGCACAGACCGCGCACCGCCCCGACCACACGATGCCGTCGACCGGACATGACGCCACGGCACCCCGCTCATCGAACCGGCGTCGCGTGCTCGCCGCCGCTCTCGCCGCTGCGACACTCGCCGCCGTCACCGCTTTCGCTCCGTGGCAGCGCGGCCTCACGGTCGAGCCCACAGGAGACGAGCAGCTCGCCGCCGGCCTCGGCCCGCTCCTGGACTCCGGCTACCGCAAGAGCGTGTCCGCCGCCGCGATCGACCCGGACGGCACCGTCCGCTTCACCGGCTGGGACGCCGACGCCCACGACCAGTTCGAGATCGGATCCATCACGAAGACCTTCACCGCGGCCCTCTTCGCCGACGCCGTGGAACGCGGGGAACTCACCCCCACGACCACCCTGGGTGAGGTGTTCGGGGAACTGGAGGGGACCTCGGCGGGGGAACTCACGATGGAGCAGCTGGCGACCCAGCACACCGGCCTGCCGCAGACCGCAGACCGGATCCCCCTCACCCAGCTCTGGCGGGTCTACCTGCGCATCGACGGATACGTCGAGGACCTGCCCGGCCTGCTGGACCGGGCCGCGGGCCTCGACACGGACCCGGGCACGTACACGTACTCGAACACCGGTTTCGCCCTGCTGGGCCATGCCGTCGCCGAGGCCGCGGGCGTCCCGTACCCGCAGCTGGTGCACGAGCGCCTGCTGGAACCCCTGGGCATGGAGGAGACGATCGTGCCGCAGACGAACGCGGATCTCCCCTCGGGCGCGCCGACCGGGTTCTCGAACAAGGGCATGCGGACGGGGCCGTGGACACTGGGCGCGGAGGCACCGGCAGGCTCCATCCGATCGACCACGCACGACCTGGCGATCTGGATGGGCGCCGTCATGGACGGCAGCGCGCCGGGAGCCGACGCCGTCGAACCCCGCACTGACCTGGGCGACGGGGACACGATCGGCTACGCATGGCACACCTCCACGGCCGACAAAACGGCCGTCACCTGGCACAACGGCGGCACCGGGGGCTACCGCTCCTTCGCGGGATACACGCCCGACGGCCGCGCCGTCATCGTCCTCAGCGACACGGAGACGTGGGTCGACGACGCGTTCGACTACCTCGCCGCAGCCCCGAACCCAGCCTTCCCCGCAGAGACGAAGGAGTGACCATGTACCAGGAACTCGTCATGCCGCTCATCGGAGCGCTCGTCCTCGTGGGCTGGGTGATCTCCTGCGCGTGGGCGCTGCGCCCGGCCGCCACGGATCGTGCACAGCCTGCAACCGCCAGCCATTCGCTCGCGTCCGCGCGTGCCGCCCGAGGCATCACACGCAACGGGCTGCTCGGGGCGCTCGTCACAGCGGTCGTGGGCTTCCTCGCGATCCGGATCCTCTTCGAGCTGCCGGGCTGGGCCCAGCTCGCGTGGGTCGTCGCCGGAATCCTCACGGCGTACATCGTCGTCCGGGTCACGCTCCTGTGGCCGAACGCGCGCCTCGAACAGGAGCGACGCAGCGTCATCGCCGCCCACGGCATGCAGCCGGTGCGGCCCCCGTGGGCGATGATCATCGCCGGTGTCGCACTGGTCGCGCTTTGGGTCTTCCCGCCGGCGATCCTCTTCTGAGGCGGACTTGTCGCGCTGAAGCCACTGGGCCGCGCCTGCCCTGGCCTGCCCTGCCCTGCCCTGCCCTGGCCTGCCCTGGCCTGACGCCTGTCCCCACTCACCACTTTGATGCCACTGGACCGCGCCGCACGTCACACCCCCAGCGCCGCACGCGTCACAGACCTGTTCCAGAACGGGCCGGTAGGCTTCGGGGTGTGAGTGAGACGGGCGCGATCGCGAGGACCCAGGGCCACGCGACCCTGTTCCTCGACGTCGACGGTGTCCTCAACTCCTATCCGGTCACCGGTCTGCGGTTCCTGAGGGAGCGGCGGAAGAAGGCGCGGGCGTGGGCGTTCGAACTCCACTTCCGGCCCCGGATCGTCCGCGCGCTCGACCGCCTGGTGGAGACCCACAATGTCGACATCGTCTGGCTGTCGACGTGGTCGCACCGCTGCACGGAGGAGCTGGAGCCGGCACTCGGGTTCCGGCACACGTTCGACGTCGTGCCCATGCCGGACGATTCGTTCAACAGGTTCGCCGGCGACCCGCAGGTCTGGTGGAAGGCGCTCCACATGCGCGAGTGGCTCGACGAGGACACCGACCGCCGAGCCATCTGGATCGACGACGACCTCGCCGCCCCCGTCACGCACGAGCACTTCGCGGACGCGTACCCCGACCGCCTCCTCATGGTCGCGCCCCGCTTCAGCGACGGACTCACCACACCGCAGCTGCGAGACATCCGCGCCTTCCTGGACCGCCGGACCCGCCGCCAGCGCCGAGCCGCCCGCCGCGCCCACCTGCTCACCCCCACCCCCACCGCCGAGGCCTCCACGTCCGCAAAGTCCTCCACCGACGCTCCCGCCTCCCCCGTCGAAGCCTCTGCCTCAGCAAAGCCCTCCGCCTCAGCAAGGCCCTCCACCGACGGCACCACCCCGTCCGGCAGGCCCACCTCGGACGATGACTCCACGTCGTCGCCCGGCACGACCGCCCAGGACACGCCGTGACCCCGCCCGCTGCCGCCGCACCCCTGCGCATCGGGTTCCTCGACTCCGGTCTGGGGCTCGTCGGTTTCGCCGATGCGCTGCTGGCCCGCGAGCCGTCCGCGGACCTGGTGCTCGCGATGGATCCGCGGAACATGCCGTACGGTGCGCTCTCCGCACAGCAGCTCACCGACGCGGTGCTGCGCTCCGGCCGCGCTCTGGCGCAGTGGGAGCCCGACGCGATCGTCGTCGCCTGCAACACCGCGAGCGTCCACACGCTGAGCGCCCTGCGCGCCGAGTTCGAACCCCGCATCCCCATCATCGGGACGGTGCCCGCGATCAAGCCGGCCGCGGCGACGGGCCGCCCGTTCGCGGTGTGGGCCACGGACGCGACGACCGCGAGCGACTACCAGCGCCGCCTCATCGACGCCTTCGCCGCGGACCTGCCGGTCACCCGAGTCGCGGCCTCGGGCCTGGCGGAGGCCGTCGAGGTCGGCTCACCCGCCCGCATCGAGGCCGCCATCGCCGAGGCCGCCTCCCGCACCCCTGCGGACGTCGCCTCCGTGGTGCTCGGGTGCACCCACTACGGGCTCGTCGCGGATCGGATCCGACACGCACTGGCGCGTCGCGGGATCGACGAGGTGACGCTCTTCGACTCCCCCGATGCGGTGGCCGCGCAGACGCTGCGACGGGTGAGGGCGGTCGACCTCGCTGCGGGCTCTTCCACCTCGCCGATCGTCCAACCGGTCGCAGAGGCCGACCCCGTCGCCGCCACCGTGAGAAGCCGCGCCGCTGACACGCCCACGGGAATTCCCGCCGTCGGGGGCTCTCCCCACCGGGCTGGCCGCCCCGTCGCTGCTGTCCCGGGACGGATCCTTGCGACTTACCTGTCGGGGGAATCAGGACGCCTGCCGTCGGTGTTGAGCGAGTACCCGGCCGGACGTCGACTCCTGGAAAGGGAGACACCATGACACAGATGCCCCTAGGCGGCTTCTTCGCCGCCGGAGATCCGGACACCCTCACGCGCATGCTCAAGCGGCTGCAGGTGTCCTTCATGATCCAGGGCGGTTTCGCGACGCTCGCGGGCGTGCTGTTCCTCGTGTGGCCGTTCCAGTCCGCGACCGCGTTCGTGTTCGTGTTCGCCGTCTGGCTCCTGGTGTCCGCAGTCCTGTCCGCAGTGCTGTCCGTCATCCGGAAGCAGGGGAGCATCCTGGGGACGCTGGTGCCTGCCGCGTTGGGCATCCTGCTGCTGTTCATCCCGGAGGCGGCGGGCGCGGCGATCGTCTTCCTCGTCGCCTTCGCCTCACTGCTGGTGGGCGGACTCGCGGTCGCACTGTCGCTGAGCGTTCGGCGCATGGGGATCAGGGGCTGGTGGCTGACCCTCATCGCGGGCGTGCTCGCGGTGGCCTACGGGTTCCTCGCGCTCTTCAATCCGACCGCCGCACTCACGGGGCTCCTGTGGGCGCTGGGTGTCCTGCTCATCGTCATCGGGGCGGCGGTCATGATGCTCGGCTGGCGGCTCGGGAAGCTGGCGATCCAGACGTCCAGTGGTCCTGGCGGTCCGGGGAGCGGCTTCGGTGGAACCGGTGCGCCTGGCTCCGGCGAGTTCGGTGGCTCTGGCCGCGGAGGCCGGAACCGCGGCGGCTCCGACGACGACGTGATTCCCGGCGAAGAGGCCTGACCAGGCAATGGCTAGGCCCCAAAGAAGTCTGACCTGGTGGAGAGGCGCAGCTGATGCGGCCCTCTCATGCCCTGCGAGGTTGACTGCGCGATTCCCTCATTGACTGAATCGTTTTCAGCACCGTACGGGTCAGTACAGTGAGCACTCAGAAGCAGAATCGCGCCCCGAGATCGGCACACTCCCTGCCGACACAATTAGTTGCTCACAGCACTCCCCGCGCCTCTACAAGGATCTCTCCCCGGTGGGCGGCGAGGCCGTGCACCAGCGCAACATCACCGTGTTCGCGGACGGCCAGGTGAACCGATCTCCATGCGGGTCCGGAGGCGCGACGCGTCTGGCTACCCTCATGGCGGCAGGCCAGTTGCAGGAGGGGCAGGAGCTGCGGCACGGATCGATCGTGGGGTCGGAATTCACCGCTCGCAGCGTGGGCCACGTGCGCGCGGACGGCCACGACGCGATCATCCCGGAGATCACCGGCATGGCCTACGCGACAGGCACATCCTCGTTCACGGTCGATTCCGATGATCCGCTGGTGCCCGGATTCGTACTGCGGTGAAGTCGTAGGAGACCCGGTGGGGCGCAGACGATGCCATGCCGGGTCGCGGGCAGCGTTCCGACCTCAGCGCAGGCGTGAGGTGAGCGCCACTGCGGTTTCCCGCACCTGCTCCACGACCCGTCCCGCGTCAGGAACATCTGCACCGCCCACGCCGGCCCCGACCGTACCGGCGTCGCTCATTCCCACATCCCTCGTGCCCCCGCCCGAGCCGACATCAGGGACACCCGCGGCACTCACATCACTGGCCCCACCGGCGATGCTCACCCCGATCGCCGCGATCGGCCGGTCCAGCACGTCGAACACCGGCGCCGCGACCGTGCGCACGCCAGGGGTGACCTCGCCGTCCTCCACCGCGTGCCCGCGCCGCCTGGTCAGCGACAGCTCCGCGCTCAGCTGCGAGTACGTGCGCGGGCCCCGGCCGGTCCTGTTCACGAACTCCGTCTCACCCTGGAGCGCCGCCAACAGCTCCGCCTTGGGCAGGTGCGCCATGATCGCCCGCCCCGTCGCCGTGAGGTAGCCGGGCATCCGCACTCCCGCCGCCGTGATGACCGCGACCGATTCCACCGACCGCTCCTTGAGCAGGTACACCGTCTCCCACCCGCGCAGCACCGCCAGCTGCGCCGTGCCCCGCGTCGCCTCCGCGAGGTCCCGGATCAGCGGCGCCGCAAGGTTCTGCAGGGGGTTCGTCCGCAGATACGACGCGCCCAGCTCGTGCACGCCCGGGCCCAGCACGTAACCGGACTCCGCCCGGTGCACCATGCCCAGCTCCTCGAGCACTCCCAACAGGTCGTACACGCTGGACCGCGGCAGCCCGAGCATCCGCACCAGCGCCCCCGCGCTCACGGCCCTGTTCGACGCCGAAAGCTGCCGCAGGATCGCGACCGCCCGCCGCAGCGCGGGGACCTCTGCACTCACGCCGACGCCTCTGCCTCAACGCCGCCCTCAGCCTCGGCGCCACCGCCCGAATCCGCAGCCTCAGTATCCGTGCCACCGCCCGAATCCGGACCACTGGCCGTATCCACGCCGCTACCGGCGTCACCAATCGTGTGCCCGACCGCCGCGTACGCCTCGCGGTACAGCGCGCTGAGATCACCCAGCTGCTCGTGGATCCCGTCGCGCACCCGCACGCGCCCGGCCGTCACGACCGTGTGCACATCCGCCGAGGTCCCGGCCAGCACCACCTGCTCCCCCACCGAACCGTAGGTCCGGGGGCTCAGAGGGTCGACGGCGATGAAGTCGCACGCGCGCCCCACCTCGAGCGCCCCGACGGGAAGGTCGAGGCTGCGGGCTCCGCCTGTCGTCGCCGCTTCGATGAGCTGCGCGGGAGTGAACCGGCCGCGCACACCCGATCGCAGGCGCTCCCCCGCTTCGAGAGCCTGCAGTTCCCGCAGTGCGTCGAGGACGACGTGCTGGTCGGAACCCAGGGCGATCGTCGCGCCGGCGTCCGCGAGTTCGAGCCCCGGGCCGATCCCGTCGGCCAGGTCCGCTTCCGTCGTGGGGCACATGACGATGGTCGTGCCCGCCGCACCCAGAGCGGCGATGTCGTCGTCCGTGAGGTGCGTGGCGTGGATCGGCGACAGGTGCGGCCCCAGGACGCCAGCGTCTTGGAGGACTCCCGTGGGAGTACGCCCATACGCCGCGCGGCACGCCTCGTTCTCAGCCGGCTGCTCCGACAGGTGGATGTGCACCGGGCGTTCCAGATCCGTGAACCGTGCGATCGCGTCAGCGGGGACAGCGCGCACGGAATGGATCGCAGCACCAAGGCTCACGAGGCCCTGCCCGTCAGCCTCGAACGGGTCGCGGGGCGGCCCGCCACCCAGGGACCGGTTACCGGCGCGGAGGACACCCGAAGTCGGTGGTCCTCCGGACCGGTAACTGGTCCCGCGCGCGGCGCGCCTGTCGAGCGCCTCCGCCAGCGAGGCGTGGCGGGCGAGGTAGCCGTCGATGTCGCCGTCTCCGAACCTCGCCTGCTCCTCCGACAGCTCCTCACCGATCGCGCCGGTGAGGTAGCAGGTGTCGAGGAGCCGCACGCGGATGCCGACGTCCTCCGCGGCGGCGGCGAGCGCCAGCTCCATCGCATGCGGCTGGTCCGCCGCCTGGCCGTCCTCCTCCCCCCTCAAGGGGGCGTCCGGTTGCCCGCCCGGCTCCCCGTAAGACCGCCCGCCCGGCTCTCCGTACGGTTGCCCGCCCGGCTCCCCGTAGGGCTGCTCGCCCGGCTCTCCGTTGAGCTGCCAGTCCGGCGTTCCGTACGGCCTGCCGTCCGGTGCGTGGTGGACGTAGTGGAACTCGCCCACGCTCGTCCACCCGCCGACCAGCATCTCTGCGAACACTGCCCGGGCAACCAGACGGTAGGACTCCGGCGTGAGCCGTGCCGCCATGTCGTACATGACGTTGCGCCACGTCCAGAAGGTGCCGCCGTCCGCGTGCGTGCGGCCGCGCAGCAACCGGTGGAAGGCGTGGGAGTGCGCGTTCACCCCACCGGGGAACACGATCCCGGCCACGCGCTGGACGCCTGCGTCTGCCGAGGCCTCGCCAACCGACACCCCCGTGCGCACCTCGGTGAGGGTGCCGCTGTCATCCGTCCGCAGCAGCGCGCCGTCACGGACCGCGCCGTCCACCCAGGCCCGCTCACACCAGAACGTCCGGGTCACGCGCGGTGCTCCTCGTCACCCTGCCCGTCAGCACGCCCAGCGCCACCGGGCCCAGCGCCACCCTCTCCGTCGCCCTCGACGCCCAGCTCCATCGCGAGGGCGTCCGCCAGCGCAATCACGCCTGCGCGGGCGTCGTCGTCCTCGCAGGCCTCCTCCGGGGCGTGGGAGACGCCGGTGGGGTTGCGGACGTAGAGCATCGCGGACGGCACGTGTGCGGCGAGGATCCCCGCGTCGTGGCCCGCGCCGGAGGCCTGCAGCGGTGCGTCCGGCAGCAGCGCGGAGAGCCGCTGGGTGAGGTCCGCACCGAAGTGGGTCGTCGGCGAGTATGACTCCTGATCGACGGTGACCTGGACGTCGTGGCCGCGGTATCCGGCCCCGGACGCGCGGTCCCGTGCGCGGCGGGCGATCTCCTCGATCACGTCCTGGACGACCTCGTCATCGGGGTGTCGGATGTCCAGCCACAGATCCATCGCCGAGGCGATGACGTTCGTCCCGCCCGGATGCACGCGCGTCCGTCCCACCGTCGCGACGGCACCGTCGTAGCGGCCGACGATCGTCGGGATGTCACCGATGATCCGCGCCGCCGCGACGACGGGGTCCGCCCGCTGGGCCATGGGTGTCGTGCCCGCGTGATTGCCCTCTCCCTCATAGCGGATGTGCCACCGTCCGTGGCCGATGATCGAGGACCCGATCGCCACCGGCTGATCCGTGCGGACGAGCCCCACACCCTGCTCCACGTGGAGCTCGAGGAACGAGCCGATGCGGCCCAGCCGCTCGTCGTCACGCCCCACCCGTTCGGGGTCCAGGCCGTGGGAGCGGAGGACGTCCGCGAACGTGTCGCCCCGCTCGTCGGTCAGCGCGAGCGCCCGCTTGGGCCCGACCGCCCCCGTCAGCAGCCGCGATCCCAGGCAGGACAGGCCGAACCGGGACCCCTCCTCCTCCGGGAACACCGCGATCGCGAGCGGCCTGCGGGCCCGGGCGAGCCGGCCGGACTCCCGCAGCTGGTCGACCGCCGCCAACGCCGAGGCCACCCCCAGGGGGCCGTCGAACTCACCTCCGCCGGGCACCGAGTCCAGGTGCGAACCGGTCACGACCGCGTTCTCTCCCGGCGCGGTCACCCAGGCCCAGGTGATGCCGTTGTGGTCGATCTCCACGTCGAAGCCGCGCGATTCCGCCTCGGCGATGAACCAGTCGCGCAGTTCGCGTTCCACCCGGCTGTAGCCCGGGCGCACGTAGCCGGGACCTCGGGGGTCGCGGCCGGTGTCCTCGATCTGTCCCAGCAGGGACACGACATCCGTCATGGGGCTCCTCCTTCGATACAGGGCGAATCAGGGGGTCGGATCAGTGCGGGGAGAGTCGAATTCGGGCAGAACACGGACGAGGTGGGCCGCGGAGTCCGCGGCGGCGAGGATCTCACCGCTGCGCACCAGACCGATCGTCTCCTCGAGCTCGGGGCTCAAGAAGCGGTCCGGCCCGGGTCCGGGCACCGTGACACGCAGCCGGTCGAGCACGGCGACGCTCACAGGTGAGGGTGCCGCGTCGCGCAGCTCGACACCTCGGGCGGCGGCGTACAGCTCGATGCCGACGACGTTCGCGAACGCGTCGACGGCCCGCCGCAGCTTGCGGGCGGCCGCCCACCCCATCGACACGTGGTCCTCCTGCATCGCGGACGACGGGATCGAATCGACGCTCGCGGGCGAGGCGAGCCGCTTCATCTCCGACACCGCACCGGCCTGCGTGTAGTGGGCGATCATGAGTCCCGAATCCACCCCGGGGTCGTCCGCGAGGAACGGGTTGAGGTCCTGATTGCGGGACCGGTCCATGAAGCGGTCCGTGCGACGTTCGGCCATCGACGCGACGTCCGCCAGCACGATCGCGAGGAAGTCCAGTGCGTACGCGACGGGAGCGCCGTGGAAGTTGCCGTTCGAGGACACTGTCCCGTCGGGCAGGACGACCGGGTTGTCGATCGCGGCGCGCAGTTCACGGGCGGCGGTCTGCGCGGCGAACGACACCGCGTCGCGGGCCGCCCCGTTGACCTGCGGGGCGCACCGCAGTGAGTACGCGTCCTGGACGAGGTGGGTGGAGTCGCGGTGGCTCGCGACGATCCCCGACTCCGCGAGGGTGGTGAGGATGTTCGCCGCCGACTCCGCCTGCCCCGGGTGCGGGCGCAGCGGGTGGTGGAGGTCCGGCTGGAACACGCGGTCCGTCCCCAGCAGCCCTTCGACGCTCATGCCCGCTGTGACGTCGACCGTCGTGAGGACGACGTCGATGTCGTGGAGGGCGAGGATGAGCATGCCGAGCATCCCGTCCGTGCCGTTGACGAGCGCCAGCCCCTCCTTCTCCCGCAGCTCCACGGGGGCGATGCCGGCGTCCGCGAGCGCCTGGGCTGCGGGGATCAGAGCAGACGGGGAACCGTCGTCCGCTGCGGGTCCGTGGACCTCACCCTCGCCCATGAGGACGAGGGCGCACGCGGACAGCGGCGCGAGGTCGCCGGAACAGCCCAGCGACCCGTACTCGTGGACCACCGGTGTGATCCCCGCGTTCAGCAGGGCGACGTACGTCTCGAAGGTCTCCGGGCGGACACCCGTGCGGCCCGTCGCGAGCGTGCGGGCGCGCAGGAGCATGAGGGCGCGGACGACCTCGGGCTCGACGGGGGTGCCGACACCGGCGGCATGGGACCGGATCAGCGATTTCTGCAGCTGAGTCCGCAGGTCGTGCGGGATGTGCCGCTGGGCGAGCGCACCGAACCCGGTCGAGACCCCGTAGACCGGGCGATCCGCGTGCGCGAGGGCGTCCACTGCGGCGCGGGAGGCGGCGACGGAGGTGCGGACGGCCTCGGGAACGGTGACGGGAGCGCCGTGACGGGCGACGGCGACGACGTCCGCGAAGCTCAGACGGTCCGGGTCGAGGGCGACCTCTCGGACGTGCGGGCCGGTGCCGGTTGCGGTGGTGGCGGCGGGGCCGGCGGTGTGTGCGGGGCCGGTCGTGGGGGTGGGCTCGGCGTGCGGGCGGCCGGTGGGAGTGTCGGTCATGAAGCCTCCTTGCTGCGGAACGATGGGAGTCGGTGGTGGCCGACGATGCCGCCCGTACCCCCATCGTGACGGATGACAGTGCGGAACGGGAAGGGCCGGGCGAAACGGTGGAAGGAACTGGCCGGGTGGGAAGGGTTCGGGACGGAACGGACCACTGGAAAACGGACGGTGTGGGAACGGACGGCGTGGGAGCGCGAGCGGTAGAGGCGCCGCCTCACGTGAGCTCCTCACCGGCGAGGAACACGCGTTCGACCAGGGGGACGCCCGGCCGGTACATGAGCTGGACGTAGGAGGGCGCGTCGAGGATCGCGAAGTCCGCGCGCGCCCCCGCGCTCAGGTGGCCGACATCCGTCCGCTGCAGAGCGCGCGCACCACCGGCGGTCGCCGCGTAGAGCGCCTGGGCGGGCGTGAAGAACATGTCGCGCACCGCCACAGCCAGGCAGAACGGCATCGAGTTCGTGAAGCTGGAGCCCGGGTTGCAGTCGGTGGCGAGCGCCAGCTCCACACCTGCGGCGACGAAGCGGCGGGCGTCCGGGTAGGTGGCGCGGGTGGAGAACTCCGCGCCGGGCAGCAGGGTTGCGACGGTGCCGGACTCCGCAAGTACGCCGAGGTCCTCGTCTGTTGCGTGCGTCGCGTGGTCCGCGGACGCGCAGCCTGTGCGGGCAGCCAGCTGCAGCCCCTCGCCCTGCTCCAGCTGGTTCGCATGCACCCGAGGCCGCAGCCCCGCAGCCTTCCCCGCGACGAGGATCCGCTCCGTCTGCTCCGGCGTGAACGCACCCCGGTCGCAGAAGACGTCGATCCACCGGGCGGCGGTGGCCTGCGGGATCATCTCCTCGACGATGAGGTCGACGTAGCCGTCCGGGTCGTCCGTGTATTCCGGCGGGACGATGTGGGCGGCCAGCAGGGTCGCCTCGTCCGTATGGCGGGCGATGATCTCGAGCGCCCGCAGCTCGTCCTCGACCGTGAGCCCGTAGCCGGTCTTGATCTCCAGCGTCGTCGTGCCCTGTCTGCGGGCCTGTCCGACCAGGCGGACGAGGTTCTCCTCCAGCTGCGCGTCCGTCGCCGCGCGCGTCGCGGTCATCGTCGTGCGGATCCCACCGGCGGAATAGGGCTGCCCGGACATGCGGGCGGCGAACTCCTCCGTGCGGTCGCCGGCGAACACGAGGTGGTTGTGGCTGTCGACGAACCCCGGGACGACGGATCGGCCGGAAGCGTCGACGGTGACGTCGGATGGAGAGGCGAGTGGGGCCTCGGCGGCCGTTCCCGCGAAGACGACGTGCCCGTCGTCCACGACGAGGACTGCGTCGCGGACGACGCCCAGGCGGTCGCCGGGGTCCGCGTGATGTGCGTGGGCAGGATCGTTGGTGACCAGCTCTGCGATGCCGGTGATGCGGGTCGTCATCGGTGACTCCTCCGGATGGTGGGGCGGGGCTCGGCGGGTGGGCGTGCGGCCGGGTGGGTGTGGGCCGGGCCCGTCCTCCCGCCAGTATGCGGTCCTGAGGGCTCCCGCGGGTGGGCGTCTCCCACCCCAGTGTCCGACATGTCGGACACCCGCGCAGCTCCTTCCATCTCGACATCTACCAACACCTTTCAGTTCACTCGGAGGTCACCGTCAGTGAATCCTCAGACCCTAGCGTCGTGGACGACCCGAACCGCGCCCATCGAAGGACTCCCATGACTCGCTTGACCAGGCTCGTCGCCGCCACTGCCGCTCTCACCCTGCTGAGCCCGGCCGTCGCCGCAGCGGCCACGACCTCGCCCTCGGACACCGTCTCCCCCGTCACCCACGTGGAGAGCGGCACCACCGCGCCGCACGACCTTGCGGACGACACGGAGCCTGCCGACGACACGGCCCCTGCGAACGGCATCGGCGA
Organism: Brevibacterium yomogidense; assembly: GCF_016107685.1. Taxonomy (GTDB): domain Bacteria; phylum Actinomycetota; class Actinomycetes; order Actinomycetales; family Brevibacteriaceae; genus Brevibacterium; species Brevibacterium yomogidense. Next base: position 765,208 of record NZ_JABASY010000001.1, on the reverse strand, counting down.
CGAGGCGCCGGAGTCTGCAGGCCAGTCGTCGATCCTGCTGGGCGTGGGTTCGGACGCGAGCGAGCGCAACCTGTCGTGGTTCACGGACTCCGGGGTCGACGAATCGGTGCAGATCGCGGCCGGTGAGCACGACACCCTGCCGGAGGACGCGCAGGCGTTCGAGCAGACGGCGCACGGCGCATCCGACGACGGCACGAACGACTACGTGCACGCGACGGTGACCGGGCTGGAACCGGACACGACGTACTCGTACCGTGTGGGCAGCGACGAGGGTGGCTGGTCCGACGTCATCCGGTTCCGCAACCACGACGAGGACATCGAGCACGAGTTCACGTTCATCGGCGACGCGCAGATCGGGTCTTCCGACAGCATCGAGAACGACGGCGCCGGGTGGCAGACGACGCTCGACCGGACGGACGAGCTGTTTCCCGACGCGCACTTCCTCCTGTCCGCGGGCGATCAGATCCAGACGTACTCCGGCAACCCGGACGAGTACCGCGGCTACCTCGCGCCGGAGCAGATGCGCACGCAGACGTCCGCGCAGACGCTGGGCAACCACGACTTCAACCGGTCGGAGCCGCAGGCCCTGTTCAGCCAGCACTTCAACCTGCCGAACCAGTGGGAGGGCGACCCGACCGGCGGCAACTACTGGTTCACGCAGAACGGGGTCCTGCACCTCAACATCTCGACGGAGAACCGCGACTTCGAGTCGCACCGGGAGTTCATCGAGCAGACGATCGCCGAACAGGGCGAGGAGACGACGTGGACGATCCTCACCTTCCACCGCTCGATCTACAGCGCGGCGAAGCATGCGCACACGGACGGGCAGGAGATCCGGGAGGCGTTCGCGCCCATCCTCGCGGAGATCGACGGCATCGACATGGTGCTGGCCGGCCACGACCACTCTTATGCGCGCACGCACCTCATGGACGGCGTCGACGTCGCGAGCGAGGAGACGACGCAGGCGCCGGAGGGCCACGACCAGGTACACCCGGAGGGCAACGAGCTGCTCTACATCACGGCGAACTCGTCGTCGGGCAGCAAGTACTACGACCTGGAGCCGGAGGACACGACTCCGTGGGCGGCGGTGCGAGACCAGTCCCTCACCCCCACGACCGCGAACGTCGCGGTGGGCGAGTGCTCGATCACGACGACGACAGTGCGCGTGGACACCGGTGAGGAGATCGACAAGGTCGAACTGGTCAAGGACCGCACCGCCCCGGAGATCGAGACCCCCGGTGATGCGACGGTCGCCGTCGGAGAGGACTTCGACCCGCTGGCCGGGGTGGACGCCTCTGACACCTGCGGTGAGCTGACCGACGAGGGCATCACGGTCGACGGCACTGTCGACACGGACACCGCCGGCACCTACGACCTCACCTACCGCGCGACGGACACCGCCGGGAACGAGGGAACCGCGACCCGCACCATCACCGTCGCCGAGGCCCCCTCCCCCGACCCGACCGACGACCCGTCCGCAGCCCCCACCGAGGACCCGACAGGCGACCCGACGGACAGCCCGTCCGACGCGCCGACGGGTGAGCCCACTGGCGAGCCCACGGACCAGCCGACCGACAGCCCGTCCGACGCGCCGGGGGACGACGGCCGGGACGGGGACGGCGACGACGGACGCGGCGGTTCGGGCGACGGTGGCTCCGGCGACGGTGGCTCCGGTGACGGCGCGCTCCCCCGCACCGGTGCGACGCTCGCCGGTCTGGGCGCAGGCGTGACACTGCTGGGCGCCGGCATCGCCGCACTCGTCGCCGCCCGCCGCCGGAAGGTGTGACCGCGGGCGGCCCGATCGCACCCACGACGCGGTCGGGCCACCCGTGCAGGGGTGGCTGAACTGACACATGCGAAAACTCCGTCGATGAGCTGCCCCGCAGTACTCTGGAGTCATGAATCAGAAGTCCTACCTCGTCACCTGGGCCCTCGCACAGTTCCTGGGCACCCTCGGAATCGACCGCTTCTACCTGGGCAAGATCGGCACGGGCATCCTCAAGCTCATCACCGCCGGCGGCTTCGGGATCTGGGCACTCATCGACCTCATCCTGGTCCTCACCGGCAACACCCGTGACAAGGACGGGCGCTCGCTTGAAGGATTCGAGCAGCACAAGAAGGTCACCCGCATCGTCACGATCGTCCTCATCGTCCTCGGCATGATCTCCGGTGGCTGCTCCGCCGCCATCACCGCAGGGAACATCACCGAGATGATGTGACTCGAACAGGCTGTCAGCCTCTGTCGAAGAACCGCCTCCGCGTCCACACGCGGGGGCGGTTCTTCTGTGTGCTCCGTCCCATAACGGCCGGAGGGACGATTACGGCAGGGTCCCCACCTGCGTTCGGGGCTAGTGTGTACCGCGCCGTGCACACCGAAACGGCTCTGAACGTCCGCCAGCACGCAGTGAACCGGGTCGCCCCCTGCCTGCGCGGACCTCCCCCTCAGCAGATCTAAGGAACCATGGACCTTTCTGACAGCAGTACGACCAGCGACCCTCCTGAACCCCCTCCGGCCGCCCCGGCAGGGTCAGCCACTCTGGCTGAGCCCGCCCCCTCGGCTGAGGCCGCCCAGGCAGCCCCAGGCACCACAGCCACACCGGCAGCCCCGGCACTCCCGCCATCCGTGCGGCCCCGCCCGGTCGACGCCGTGTTCTGGGGAGCGCTCTCGATCATCGCGCTCTTCGTCCTCTGGGCATCGGTCTCCTCCACCTCTCTCAACGATGCGATGACGTCCGCGATGGACGCGACCGCGCGCAGCGTGGGCTGGCTGTACCTCCTCGTCCCGCTCGGCTGTATCGCGCTGCTCATCTACCTGGCACTCAGCCGCTACGGCACGATCCGCCTGGGACCCGACGCATCACGCCCGGAGTACAGCACGTGGGCATGGCTCGCGATGGTCCTCTCCGCCGTGATGGGCATCGGCCTCATCAGCTACGCGGTCGCAGAGCCCATCTCCCACTTCGCCGCACCCCCGCACGGACGTGCGGAAGCAGGAACGATGGACGCGGCAGTCACCGCCATGCAGTTCTCCTACTTCGACTGGGGCCCCCACGCGTGGGGCGTGTTCGGTGTCTTCGGCCTCGCGATCGCCTACTCGACGCACCGCCGGAACCGCCCGGGCCTCGTCTCGCCGATGCTCCGCCCGATCTTCGGCGCGCGTGTCGACGGCTGGCTGGGGAAGGTCATCGACATCTTCGCCGTCATCGCCACCCTCTTCGGCACGACGACCTCACTGGGGCTCGGCGCGGCGCAGATCGCGGAGGGGCTGGACGGCGTCTTCGGCATCCCGTCCTCACTCGTCGGACAGATCGTCATCATCGCCGTCATCACGGTGCTCTTCACGCTGTCCGCCCTGTCCGGCGTGCACCGCGGCATCAAATACCTCAGCCAGACCACGATGCTGCTGTCCGCAGGACTGGGCGTCTACGTCCTCATCGTCGGCCCCACGAACTTCCTGTCGAACCTGTTCTTCCGGTCGGTGGGCCAGTACCTCAGCGAGTTCTTCACCGTCAGCCTCATCACTCCGAGCACACCGGAAGACGTCCAGTGGATGCAGTGGTGGACCTACTTCATGATGGCGTGGTGGCTGAGCTGGGGAGCCTTCGTCGGGGTGTTCCTCGCGAAGATCTCGAAGGGCCGCACGGTCCGCGAGTTCGTCGCGGGAATCGTCGGAGTCCCCAGCCTCGTCTTCTTCCTCTGGTTCACGATCTTCGGTGGCACCGCCATCAACATCGACATGAACGGCGGCGGTGAGATCGGAGCGGCAGCGCTCGAGGACATCAACTCCGCGTTCTTCGCCACCCTGGAGCATCTGCCGCTCGTGACGATCACGTCGATCATCGCGATCATCCTCGTCGTCCTCTACTTCGTCTCCGGGGCGGACGCGAACACGTTCGTGCTCAGCATGCTGTCCTCACAGGGTTCGCTGAATCCCCGACGAACGGTGCTCCTCGTCTGGGGTCTGGTCACCGGGCTGACCGCCGTCGTGCTCCTGCTGGTCGGTGGTCTCGCCGCCCTCCAACAGGCCGCGATGCTCTCCGCGCTGCCCTTCACCCTGATCGTGGCGCTGCTCGGCATCTCACTCGTCATCGAGCTGCGGGGCGACGAAGAGTTCAACGCCGTGCAGAACGCGACCCGAGGCAGCGTACAGACGGCCTTCGACTGCGACGAGCAGGTGCCGGGCGCCTCCGTCGGAGCGGTTCCTCTCGACTGACCGCCCCCGACCGGGGCGGCGAAAGCTGAGCTCCTGAGCCCGAGGCGCCCGCCGGCTTCGCACTGGCGCCTCGTTCACATGTGCCGCCCGCGTCCCTTTCCAGATGAAGGGCCGGTCCAACTGAAGGGCCGCCCCCGCATGCGACATGCGGCGGCGGCCCTTCGGCACAACTGGTCATCCCCGCGTCACGCCCGGTGGTCGAGCTCCTCGTCGCTGGGAACCCAGATGCCACGCTCCGCAGCGACGTCGTGGGCACGGTCGTAGCCCGCGTCCACGTGCCGCAGCACACCCATGCCCGGGTCGTTCGTGAGCAGCCGCTCGAGCTTCTGCGCGGCGAGGTCCGTTCCGTCTGCCACCGACACCTGCCCCGCATGGATCGACCGCCCCATGCCCACTCCGCCGCCGTGGTGGATCGACACCCACGTCGCACCCGACGACGTGTTCACCAGGGCGTTGAGCAGAGGCCAGTCGGCCACCGCGTCCGTGCCGTCGGCCATCCCCTCCGTCTCCCGGTAGGGCGAGGCCACCGATCCGGAATCCAGGTGATCGCGTCCGATCACGATGGGTGCGGACACCTTGCCTTCGGCCACGAGCCTGTTGAAGAGGAGGCCCGCCTGGTGACGCTCCTTGTAGCCCAGCCAGCAGATGCGGGCCGGCAGCCCTTCGAACTCGACGAACTCGTGCGCCGCGTCCAGCCAGGTGTGCAAGTGCTCGTTCTCCGGGAACAGCTCCTTGAGCGCGGCGTCCGTCACCGCGATGTCCTGCGGATCACCGGACAGCGCCACCCAGCGGAACGGCCCCAGCCCCTCGCAGAACAGCGGCCGGATGTAGGCGGGGACGAACCCCGGGAACTCGAACGCGCGGTCGTAGCCCGCCTTGCGCGCCTCGTCGCGGATCGAGTTGCCGTAGTCGAAGACCTCCGCACCGCGGTCCTGGAACTCGACCATCGCGCGGACGTGCTTCGCCATCGACTCCTGCGCCCGCAGCGTGAACTTCTCCTCATCCTGCTCCGCCTCCTCGTGCCACTCCTCGAGACCCACACCCAGCGGGAGGTAGGACAGGGGGTCGTGTGCAGACGTCTGGTCGGTGACGATGTCGACGTCTGCGGCCTCGGGGCGGTCGAGCAGGGTGGGCAGGACCTCGGCGGCGTTGCCCACCAGCCCCACGGACAGGGCGCGCTTCTCCTGCTTCGCGGCGACCACCTTCGCGAGTGCGGTGCCGAGGTCCGTCTCCACCTCGTCGAGGTAGCGCTTCGCCCGGCGGCGCTCCAACCGCGTGCGGTCGACGTCGATGATGAGGCACGCGCCACCGTTGAGCGTGACGGACAGGGGCTGCGCGCCGCCCATCCCGCCGCAGCCGGCCGTGACGGTGAGGGTGCCAGCCAGTGTGCCGCCGAACCGCTTGCGGGCGATCGCACCGAACGTCTCGTAGGTCCCCTGCAGGATCCCCTGCGTCGCGATGTAGATCCAGGACCCGGCGGTCATCTGGCCGTACATCATGAGGCCCTCCGCCTCGAGCTTCCGGAAGTGCTCCCAGTTCGCCCAGTCGCCCACGAGGTTCGAGTTCGCGATGAGGACGCGCGGCGCCCACTCATGGGTCCGCAGGACACCCACCGGCTTGCCGGACTGGACGAGGAGCGTCTCGTCGTCCTCGAGCTCGTCGAGCGTGCGGACGATCGCGTCGTATGCCTCCCACGACCGGGCCGCGCGACCGGTGCCGCCATAGACGACCAGGTCCTCCGGCCGCTCCGCCACCTCCGGATCGAGGTTGTTCATGAGCATGCGCTTGGGTGCCTCGGTCTGCCACGACTTCGCCGTGATCTCCGTGCCGCGCGGGGCGCGGATCGAGCGGGACGGGTCATGAGTGGTGTGGGAGTGCGTGGTGCGAGTGGTGGGCGCGGCGTGTGCGGTTTGCGTGCGGGTAGTGTCTGCGGTTTGCGCGGTGTGCGACGAGGCGGGATTCGGCTGGGACATGGCGGCTCCTCCGATGTGGATCGCGCGGTGCGGATCGCGTGAGCGGGTGCGTTGCTCACCATCGTCCAGTGCCGCGCGCCGTCGGAGAAGAGGTCAAGGGTGCGCAAGTGTCCGACATGCCGGACATGTCGGCCTTCTCGAGTGACTCGAGGCCAGGGGCAAACGTCCGAGGTCAGGGGCAAACGAGTGAGTTGAATTCGGCCCTTTGTTGGCCTCACGATGGCCGATTCGAACTCACTCGATCAACGAAGGCGAACGGGAACCGGGCGAGAAGGTGCCGACGGCTCGAGGTGACGCCTCGGGCAAGATCTGAGGCGGCGGCAGCCAGCTCCGGGAGAGAAAGGGTCGCTTCAGGCCTCGGCGGCCAGCTCCTGACGCAGCTCCTCGCCGACCTTCTCGTCGGCGGGCTTCGTGAGCAGCGACACCACCACGAAGGCGATGAGCGACACGCCACCGCCCACCACGACCTCGGGGACACTGCCGTAGTCGACCAGCCCGAAGACCCCTGCGAGCCCGCCTACGGATCCCGCGATGATCGCCGCGAGCGCTCCGGCCCGGGTGGCGCGCGGCCACAGCAGACCGCCGATCACCGGCACGAAGACACCGGACGCGTACATCGTGTAGGCGAGCGCCAGCACGGTGATGATCCCCGGCACGCTGAGCGCGAACACCAGTGCGGCCACGCCCAGGATCAGCGTCCACACGCGGGCGACGACGAGGGTCCGCTTGCTGTCGCCGTCCGGGTCGCGGCCCATGATCTCCCGGTAGAAGTCATTGGTGATGTGGGTGCTGCCCGCGATCAGCAGAGAGTCCGCCGTCGACATGACGGCGGCCAGGATCGCGGCGACGATGACGGCGGCGAGGCCGATGGGGAGGACCTCGGTGATGAGGGTCGGCAGCGCGGACGACGAGTTCTCCAGGTCGCTGAAGAGTGCACGCGCACTCATGCCGCCGATCACCGGGAAGATCGCGAAGACCAGGAGCAGCAGACCCGCCACGATGGCGGAGCCGCGGGCGATCGCAGCGCTCCGCGCGGAGAAGAGCCGCTGGTAGAAGTCCTGGCCGATGAGGTCGTACATGACGACGGGGGTGATGATCCCGAGCATCGCCATGACGCCCATGCCCACCGGGGAGAAGTAGTCGGCGGTCACGATGTCGCTGCTGGACTCCACGAACGTCCGCAGCCCCTCGAACCCACCGGCGGCCCGCAGTCCGGCGATAGCGGCGATCGGCACACCGATGACGACGATGAGGACCTGGACCGCGTCCGTGAGGGCCACTCCCCACATCCCCGCGAACACCGTGTAGGCGATGAACAGCGTCACCGCGACCACGGCTCCGACAGTCGGATCGATCCCCAGGATCGCCAGCGCCCCGCCGGCTGCGTTCACCTGCGCGGCCACGATGCCGGTCACCGCGACGATGGAGAGCCCGGACGCCAGACCGCGCACCAGCTTCGAGTTGTAGCGGAGCGCGAGGTAGTCGGTGATCGTGCGCAGCGACAGGCTCCGCAGCTTCTTCGCCGACAGAACTCCGAGGAGGATGAGCCCCAGCGCGGTGCCGGCACTGTAGGCGACACCGCTCACACCGAACACGTAGCTGTCCTCGCTCACACCCATGACGGCGCCGCCGCCGATGTGCGTGGCGGTCAGACCCGCGATCACCATGAACGGGCCCAGTCGCCGCCCGGCCAGCATGAAGTCGTCCGAACCCGTGATGAGTTTGGTGCCCGCAAGCCCGATCACGGCGACGATCACCAGGTACGCGACGATGATGAGCGTCATGATCGTCGTATCAGTCATTCCGATTCCCCTGTTCCGCAGTCATGAACCGACAGCAGGGGTTGCGCCCTCTCCGTCGTGCACCTCAGAGAGTACTGGGCAGTGGGAAACGGCAGGCCACCGGGTCGGAGCCTCACCAGGCCCCGGCCCAGCCCCCGGCTCGGGCCTCGGGCCTCGGCTCAGGCCCCGGCCCCGGGCCCGCCGCTGCGAACGTCGTGGGAACGCAGTCCGTCCGGGCTGAACATTCCGTCTTGGCGGCGCACCCTGCCATGGAACGCATTGCGTCCGGGCGACGTGGAGGCTGCCCGGACGGAACGCCTCGCCGCGGTCACTCGCCGGTGAAGTGCGGGTCCCGCTTGTCGAGGAACGCCTCGATCGCCTCTTCGTGATCCGGGGCGTGGTGGGCCAGCGGCTGCATCGCGGCGGACAGCTCCAGCAGCGACGACAGGCTCGACCCGTCGGATTCGCGCAGCAGCTTCTTCGCCATGCGCACGGCGTGCGGCGGGTTGACCGCGACACGGTCGGCGAGCGCGCGCGCTTCCGCCATGAGGTCCTCGGGCGCGACGACACGCGACACCAGGCCCCACTCGAGTGCCGTCTTCGCGTCGACCCGGTCTCCGGTGAGCGTCATCTCCGCCGCGCGTGCGGGGCCCACCAGGCGCGGCAGGAACCACGCACCGCCGTCACCGGGGATGATGCCCAGCTTCACGAACGACTCCGCGAACCATGCGGTCTCCGACGCGATCCGCATGTCCGCCATCGCCGTGAGATCGCACCCGGCACCCACCGCCGGGCCGTTGACGGCCGCGATGAGCGGCACGTCGAGCCGTTGCAGTGCCAGGGGGATCTGCTGGATGCCGTAGCGGTAGCCGTTGCGGATCTGGTGGGGCTTGCCACCGAACATCCCGGCGCGGTCCCGCATCTTCTTCACGTCGCCACCGGCGGAGAACGCCTTCCCTGCGCCGGTGAGGATGACGACCCGCACCTCGGGATTCGCGTTCGCCGCGTCGACGGCGTCGACGATCGCCGCGACCATGTCGTCGTCGGAGATCGGGTTCCGCGAGTCGGGACGGTTGAGCGTCCACGTCTCCACGTGGCCGTCGCGCTCGACGAGGAGCGCATCGTTGGTGGTGCCGCTGCCGGCCGCGCCGGTGGTACCTGCGGTGCCACTGGTCTCGGGGGTCTGTGCTGTCATGGTGACTCCTAGTCCGCGGCGAAGACGCCGCCGCTGCTCGATGTGGGTCTCTGTCCTTGCGAGGTCAGTCGTCCGCCGTGTCGGCGGTGATTGCGGCGCCCGTCTCCGTGAGCCGCTCGATCCGCTCCTCGTCGAAGCCGTGCCTCTCGAGGACCGCGCGGGTGTCCGCTCCCTTCGCCCGAGGCGCCCACCGGAACCCGGCAGGCGTCCGCCCCAGCTTCACCGGGTTGCCGATCCCCCGGTAGTCGCCGTCCTCGATCACCATGCCGCGGTGACGGACCTGCGGGTCGTCCAGCGCCTGCGAGACGAGGTGCACGGGGCCGCCCGGCACACCGAGCGACAGAAGGTCCTTCCCCAGGGTCTCCCGATCGAGGGCCTTGAGCTTGTCCGCGAGGATCTCCTTGAGTTCCGGGTAGTTCTGCACCCGGTCCGCATTCGTGAGGAACCGCGGGTCGTCGGCGAGCTCCGGCAGGCCGATGAGTCCCGCGAAGCTGCGGAACTGCCGGTCGTTGCCCACGGCGAGGAAGAACTGGCCGTCCGCCACGTCGTACACGTCGTAGGGGGCGACATTGCTGTGCGCCGACCCCATCCGGACCGGTTCCGTCCCGCCGTTCAACAGGTTCGCGGAATGCGGGTGGAGCATCGCGATGGCGGAGTCCAGCAGCGTCGCGTCGACGAGCTGCCCCCGCCCCGAGCGGTCCCTCTCCCGCAGTGCCAGGAGGATCCCGGAGAACGACAGGTAGCCGGTCATCATGTCGACGATCGGCACACCCACACGCGTGGGTGGACCTGCGGCTTCCCCGTTGACGCTCATGAGGGCGCCGTACGCCTGCAGGACCGCGTCGTAGCCGGGCGCGCCTCCCAGCGGGCCGTCCGTGCCGAAGCCGGTGATCCGGCAGTGCACCAGACGGGGGTACCGCTCCGCGATCACGTCGTCGGTGAGCCCCCACTTCGCGAGCGTGCCGGCCTTGAAGTTCTCGACGAGGACGTCCGCGTCGGCCAGCAGCGTCTCGAGCACCTCGATGCCGGCGTCCGTGCGCAGGTCCAGCGACACGTTGTGCTTGCTGCGGTTGAGGCCGGAGAAGTACGCGCCGGATCCGTCGGGCAGGAACGGTGGGCCCCACGTCCGCGTGTCATCACCGTTCGGCGGCTCCACCTTGATGACGTCCGCGCCGTGGTCCGCGAGCATCTGCCCGCACAGCGGTCCCGCGAGCACCCGGGACAGGTCGATGACCGTGATCCCGTCGAGCGGCCTGGCCCCCTCCGGCTGAGCCCCCTCCGGCTGAGCCTCGTCCAGCGGGCGGTTCATGTCGTGATCAGTTCCCACAGGTCTGCACCTTCCTCCACAACGTAGGCCTCCAGTCGCGCTTCCCATTCCGCAGTGGACCCGAATTCGCGGCGCCATCCCACGATGGGGCGGGTGAGCCGCTGGATCGGGTGCTCCAGGGTGGTCCCGATCGCGCCGTGGATCTGGTGGGCGTTGCGGACGACGACTTCCGCCGCACCTCCCGCACACGCCTTCGCGGCGGCGACGAGGAAGCGCGCGCCCGGGTCCTGCATGCCGCGTTCGGCCACGGTGAGCACGGCGCGGTCGACGATGGTGCGGGTGAGCGCCGCTTCGCTCGCCACGTCCGTGACCAGCTGCTGCACCGCCTGGAACTTCCCGATCGGCCTGCCGAACTGCACCCGAGTCGTCACGTGCTCGACGCACAGCTGCGAGATCGCCTCCGCCGCACCCGCGATCTGCACGGCACGTCCCAGCGCGCCGCGATAGTGGAACTCCTGGGCGACCTCCGCGGACACGTCGACCGCGCCGTCGACGGCGGTCGGCAGCACGACGACCGCCTGCGGCTCGCCGCCCACCGCCTCACGCTCCTCGACCGCGAGGTCGGCCACCGCGATCTCGTACACCTGCGGTGTGCTCCCCGAGGAGTCGAGGACCACGACCGAGGCCGCAGCCGGCACCCACGGGACGGTCACCGCGCGGGCCGGGGCCACGACCTCGGCGGCGGTGGAAAGGGCAGGGCCGGTCGCCGGTGCGCCTGCGCCCGAGGTGGGGGTGCCTCCCGAAGCCCACGTGCCGGTTGAGTCCGTGCCGGCCGGGGCCTCGGCGGGCAGACCCGCGGTGTCGCGCAGCCAGCCTGCCAGCAGGTCGTGCTCGAGCAGCGGCAGCGGCGTCCCGGCAGCAGCGGCCTCCCCCAGCACGGCGGCGGTCTCGAGCCAACCGGCCTCGCTGCCACCTGCGGATTCGGGACCGGTGAGGCGGGCGAGGCCCGTCTCCTCGAGCGTCGCCCACACCTGGAGGTCCAGGGGGCGGTCGACGGTGTCCGGCTGGTCGTCCTGCGCGTCGCGGAAGATGTCCGCGGTGAGTGTGCGGAGTTCGGCGGCGACCTCCGCGGCGTCGGCGATCCTCGATGCGGCCTCGGTCTGTGATGCGGTCTGTGCGTCTGTCATGGCGTCGTCCTCTCTCACCGCAGGCCCAGGCTCCGGGCGACCACGCCGCGGAGCACCTCGTTCGTCCCGCCGCGCAGCGTGAAGCCGGGACGCTGGGCGAGTGCACCGTCGACCAGGTCCTGCAGCCTCGGGTTGTCTGCGGCGCAGTCGCCGGCGAGCCGGTCGACGGTCTCCGCGATGTCGCCCTCCTCCGTCGTACCCAGCACCTTGACGAGCGCCGCGGCGGTGTCCGCGTTCTCACCGGCCTGCAGGCTGGAGGCGACGGACAGCGACATATGGTGGAGCGCCGTGAGGCGGGCGATGTGACGGCCCAGGGCACCGCCCGTCCGCTGCGTGGGTGCGGTCCCGGTGGTGCCGGCACTGGTGGCGCGCAGGTGGGCGAGGGCCTCCTCGAACGGCACGAAGGTCGACAGGAAGCGTTCGGGGCCGCTGCGCTCGAACGCGAGCTCCGAGGTGACCTGGTGCCAGCCGTCGCCCGGGGTGCCCAGCACTCGGTCATCGGGGATGAACACGTTGTCGAGGGTGACCTCGTTGAAGTGGTGGCTGCCGTTCATCGCGATGATCGGGTCGATGCTCACCCCGTCGGCGCGCAGGTCCACGATGAACTGGGACAGGCCCGCGTGGCGGTTCGAGGTGTCCAGCGGTTCCGTGCGGGCCAGGGCGAAGAACCCGTCAGCGACGTGCCCGCCGGAGGTCCACGTCTTGCGGCCGGTGACCCGCCAGCCTCCGTCCACCTTCCGCGCCTTCGTCTGGACGCTTGCCAGGTCGGACCCGGATTCCGGTTCGGACATGCCGATGCCGAAGCACAGCTCGCCCTTCGTGATCTTCGGCAGGAACGCCTGCTTCTGCTCCTCTGTGCCGAACCGCAGCAGTGAAGGCGCGATCTGACGGTCCGCGATCCACTGGGCCGCGACCGGTGCACCCACCGCCAGCAGCTCCTCCGTCACGGCGAACCGCTCGAGGAACGTGCGGCCGTGGCCGCCGTACTCCGTGGGGATCGTCATGCCGACCCAGCCGCGCGCCGCGAGCTTCTTCGTGAAGTCGTTGTCCCAGCGGGTCAGCCACGTGTCGACCCACGGGGTGAAGGAGCCCGCCGCGATCTCCTCCCGGAGGAATGCACGGACCTCCAACCTGAGCGCGCGGGCCTGTTCGCCCTCGGTGACGAGCTGCGGGACGAGATGTCCGCTCATCCGGGTGTCTCCTCAATCGTCGTCGTGGTCGCACACAGGAGTGTCCCGTGCGACTCGCCTCACACCGTAGTACGCAGCTCTGGATTCGTCTACCTAATTGCGGTGTCGACTGGCACGCTTCTACACTGTGCGAAAGACCCTGACCCCTGGAGGCTTCGTGCAGGCTCCCGTTCCACCCTCGGGTGCGAAGCCGCGACCGCGGCACCGGATGATCGACCGCGTCGCAGAGATCCTCGACCTGGCAGCCCGGCGCCCCCACGGCGCGAGCCTCACGGAGATCGCGCGGATCCTCGACGCGCCGCTCAGCTCCGTGCAGGGACTGGCCAACGGGCTCGTCGCGACCGGGTACCTCGAGGAGCGCGACAGGCTCTACACGCTGGGCCCGGCCCCGCACTTCCTCACACGCCTGGCGGGCACACCGGCCTCAGACGTCGTCACGCACAACGACCTCGTGGAGATCCACGAGCAGACGGGCATGACGACGGTGCTGGGGATCCTCGTGGGTGCGGACCTCTACTACGTCGACCATGCCTCGACGAGCCCGACGTACGCGTACCTCGCGGAGAACTACGTGAAGAGGTCGCTGCTGAGGTGCTCCAGCGGGTGGGTGCTGCTGGCGGGGATGGAGCGGCGCGACCTGTGGAGCAGGCTCAGCACCGCACGCGAACAGGATCAGCCGCTGGTGGAGCGGTTCCTCGAGGACCTGCCGACGATCGAGAGCGACGGGCTCGTCGTCACGCCCGACGTGTCCGAAGTGGAGATCGAGGGCATCGCGACCGCCGTGAAGGCAGGCGGCCGCACGGTCGCCGCCGTCGCGTGCATCGGCGACCACGACGAGGTGAATGCCCGCGCCGACGCCATCGTCGACTTCCTGCGCGAGAAGCGGGAGCGGTGGGGCGCGGTGCGGTGAAAGTGCACCGCGCCCTGTTCCGCCTCAGGGGCCTGTTCCGCCTCACGGAAGGCGGAATGACTTCCAGGGCCGGTGAGCGGAAGGCCGTCCAGGGCTGAGGATCACCGGGGGGTGAAGACGGCGACGACGAAGTCCTCCGACGGAGGCTTCACGTCCCACGTGCCCAGACGCAGGTCGAGGGTGAGCCCGGCGGCCTCCGCGTCGGCGAAGAATTCGTCGAACGAGTAGCCGCGACCGGCGCCGAACCCGCAGACGAACCGGCTGTCCGGGTACATGTGGTCGGCGATGCGCTCCAGCACGGTGCGCCGCTCGTCCTCCGCCACGAACGCCATGACGTTGCCCGCCATGACGACGAGGTCGAAGCGGATGCGATCACCATAGGGCTGGCGCAGGTCCATCTCCCCCAGGTCCCTCGCGTGCCACGTGGCGTCGGGGTAGTCCGCCTGTGCCACCTCGATGAGGTAAGGATCCAGATCCACACCGACGACGGTGTGGCCGCGCTCCGAGAGCCAGCCGCCGATCCGCCCGGTGCCGCAGCCCGCGTCGAGGATCCGCGCCCCCCGCTCGGCCATCGCATCGATGAGGCGGGCCTCCCCGTAGATGTCCTGCCCGGAATCCGCGATGCGACGCCACCGCTCCGCGTAGTTCTTCGAATGCTCCGGGTTGCGTGCCAGCGCCTCGGTCCAGAGGTTTCCGTGTCCCGCCACGCGTCAGTCCCGATCCACCAGCAGGTACGAGGCCGCGGCCGCCGCAGCGGTGACAGACAGCACCGCGGGCCACGGACCGATCTTCTTCGCCAGCGGGTGCGACAGCCCGAAGCCCAGCAGGTAGGCGGCGGACAGACCGACAGTCGTCGCCGCACCCTTCTTCGTGAACCATGTGCGGCCCGCATAGGCGCCTGCGGCGGCGAGCACAGCACCGCCCAGCGGGCGGATCGTCGTCTCCCGAGCGGTGAGGTAGCCGCCCAGCAGCCCAAGTGCGACAACAGGGGCGGTCGACACGTCGTGTGCATCCTTGAAGATCGGTTCGTTGCTCATGGCTGGGAGTCTATCGACCGCCTCGGGCGCGGGTGCATGGCGATCCTGCAACACGATGAACCTGGCGATGTGCGCCGGACATGACAGACTTGTGCCGATCCCACGCCGGGCGGACCGCACACCACACATGGAACGGGCCGCCTCACAGTCGAAGAGGAAGACCCCATGTCACAACCGCCCTACGGCCCTCCCGGGTCCGCCGACAGCGGCGAACCCCAGTACAACCCGAACACGGGCCTGCCCATGTCTGCCTACGAATCCGGCACGCAGCAGTACGGATCAGGGCCCGACCCGCAGGCACAGCCGCCGTACGGCCCCCCGCAGGGGCAGTACGGCTCCCAGCCCACGGACTCCTACGGCGCCGGCCAGTACGGCGCGCCGCAGTACGGGGAGGGCCAGTACGGTGCGCAGCAGTACGGGGACCAGGGCCAGTACGGAACCGGTCAGTACGGTGCCGGCCAGTACGACCCGCAGCAGGGCCAGTACGGGGACCAGGGACACTACGGCTCGCAGCCGCAGCAGTACGGAGCGCCCTCCGAGCAGTTCGCCGCGAGCCCGTACGGCGGAGAGCAGCAGCAGTTCGCGCCGATCGGCGGATACGGTGCGGCACAGGGCGAATCGGACAAGTCGTTCGTCGTCACGTGGCTGCTGGGCTGGCTGCTGGGAACGCTCGGTGCAGACCGCTTCTACCTCGGCAAGATCGGCACCGCGATCGCGAAGCTGCTCACCGCGGGCGGTCTGGGCGTCTGGGCGCTCATCGACCTCATCATGCATCTCATCGGCGCGACGAAGGACCGTGAGGGCCGCCCGCTCGCCGGCTACGACCGTCACAAGAAGAAGGCGTGGATCATCACGATCGGCGTCTGGCTGCTGGGCATCGTCCTCAACATCATCCTGTTCGTCGTGCTCACCACCACCGGCATCGTCACCTTCAGCAACAGCACGCCGCCGTCCACGGACGACACGACGACGTCCGATGACTCCAATCAGGACGACGGAACGCAGGACGATGCCGCCGATGACACGGCAGGCGGCGACACACAGGCTGACGACGCGCAGGGCGACGAGCCGGCATCAGGCGCCGCAGCGGACTGGGCCGACTCCACGTACGGCACGTTCGATGCCGAGACCGTCACCGGCTCAGGCGATGATCTCGTCGCGCTGCCCGACGGCGTCACCGCAGCGATCTTCACCATCACGGACACCGGCGACAACTACAGCATCAGCGCGCAGGGAGTCGACGACAGCGGCGACATCACGGGGTCGAACTCCGTGTGGCTCTCCACCGGTCAGACCGGGCAGTCCGTCGTCGGGCTCGAGGACTACAACTCCCGGACACCCACAGCCATCCGCGTCAACGCGGATGACGACTGGGAACTGAAGATCATGCCTGTCGCCGACGCCCCTGAGCTCCCCGAGTCCGGGTCCGGCGCGAAGGTCTTCCTCTACGACGGTCCAGACGCCGAGGTCGACCTCGAGCACCACGGCGAAAGCAACTTCATCATCAGCCAGGAGGGCGGCGACTACCCGAACCTCGTCGTCAATGAGATCGGCGACTACTCGGGGTCCGGCGATCTTGTCGAGGGGCCGTCGGTCGTCGTCGTGGACGCGGACGGCGATTGGACGATCTCCACCTCTTGATCCACCCGCTGATCAGTCCGGATCGCCTCCGGACTGATCAGCGTCCACCCCGGCGTGAGGCTCCCCTGGTCCTTCAGGGGAGCCTCACTGCTTTCAGGGGCGTCGCACGTGGTGCACGGAGGACCGCACGCTCATTCCGGGGTGCCACACGCGGTTCACGGAGCGGACCGTCGTCTGCCATACGGTCGGCCGCGCCCCGACCGGTGCGGTCTCCGTACGATGGTGGCGATCACGCTCCGACCCCGCCGGGCCGGAGCCGTGCAAGCCACCGGCTTCACACTCGCACCCCAGGCACGGAGGAACCGAGCATGACGACGCACTACGGATGGAACGGCCGCTATTTCGAGGATTTCGTCGTGGGTGACGTCTTCGAGCACCCGCTGGGCCGCACGGTGACCACGACGGACAATTCGTGGTTCACGCTGCTCACGCAGAACACCGCGCCGCTGCACTTCGACCACGAGTACGCCGCGAACACGGAGTTCGGCCAGCCGCTCGTGAACTCCACCTTCACGCTGGCGCTGGTGACCGGGCAGACGGTCACGGACATCTCGCAGAACGTGTTCGCGAACCTCGCGTGGGAGAAGATCAGCCTGCCCAAGCCGGTGTTCGAGGGCGACACCATCCGCTCCCGCTCGACGGTGCTGGGTGTCCGCGAATCGAAGTCCCGTCCGACGATGGGCATGGTCACCGTCCACACGGAGGGCTACAACCAGCGCGACGAGGTCGTCTGCTCCTTCGAGCGCACCGCCATGGTCTACAAGAAGGGCCACGGCCCCAATGCGGAGCGCATCGCGAAGCTCGAGGAGAAGTACGCCGCGAAGGACGCCGAGGCGGCAGGCACCGACGCCTGACACTTCGGTCCCAGCCCGCTGAGGTCGACGGGCCGCAGGAGGTTCCCTCCTGCGGCCCGTCTCCGTGTGGTCACTCCCCTTATGGGAAGATGCGAACGACGCGCTTCGCGCTCTCCACACCCTTCCCGGCGAAAGAGGTCTCGGCATGACGGACGAACAGCCTCTGGTGCCGTGGCAGGGATCCTCGCCCGCGCTGGGACCGGCGAGCATGCGGATGGTCCGGGAGATGCGGGACGAGTTCGTCCGCCTCCGCATGGAGTACCGGTCCGCAGCCGACGAGGTGCTCACGAAGGTCTCCATCCTGCGGAACGAGTTCGTGCACCTGCATCGCTACAACCCGATCGAGCACGTCGAGTCCCGCGTGAAGACGCCGGCGAGCATCCTCGACAAGGCGCTGCGGTACGACCTGGACCTCACGCCGGCAGCGATCCGTGAGGGCATCACCGACATCGCCGGGGTGCGCATCGTCTGCAGCTTCATCCCCGACACCTATCAGGTCCTCGAGGCGCTCATGGCGCAGACGGATCTGCGGGTGCTCACGATTAAGGACTACATCGCGGATCCCAAACCCAGCGGGTACAAGAGCGTGCACCTGATCCTCGAGGTCCCGGTCTTCCTCACGTCCGGCCCCGTCCCGGTGCCGGTGGAAGTGCAGATCCGCACGATCGCCATGGACTTCTGGGCGAGCCTGGACCACAAGATCCAGTACAAGTACGACGGGAATGTCCCCGACCATCTCTCTGCGAGCCTCGCGGCGGCCGCGGATACGGCCGGGCAGTTGGACCGCACGATGGAGGAGCTCCACCGCGAGGTGCACGGCGACGGCGATACCGACGACGCGCCTGAGGTGATGATCGACGGGTTCGGCGAAGAGCTGCTGCGTCGTCTCTGGGAGCGCACACAGAAGTAGTCCGGCAGTGCCGGTCCGCCTCTCACATCCGTGACCAGGGATTTACCCAGGTCCTCACAGAACGCGCTAAAGTTGGCCCGACTCGGGGGCCGGCCGGCGACACTGCAGCGTCCGCTCCCTTCTCTCGGACAGACCCACTCCGCCAGGAAGAGGCCCCCATGAAGACGTCATCAGGCGTCCGGCGCACCGTCCTCGCCGTCTACGCGATCATCACTGCGGTGGTCGTCGTCGCGGCGATGACGGTGTCCGTGAAGAAGGCGACCGCGGCGCCGGACATCACCGCGAACCTCACCCTCATCGCACCGGCGGGCCCGGGCGGCGGCTGGGACGGGTTCGTCCGTGAACAGCAGCAGGCGATGCGTTCGGCCGGGCTGGTCGGCAATGCCCAGGTCGTCAACATCCCGGGTGCCGGCGGCACCATCGGACTGGCCCGCTTCACGACGATGGGCAACCGGTCGGACACTCTGCTCGCCACCGGCTCCGCGATGACCGGCGGCATCCTCATCAACGACTCCTCCGTGGGGTGGGACGACGTGCGCCCCATCGCGAAGATCGCGGAGGACTACGACGTCGTCATCGTCCCCGCGGATTCCCCCGTCGAATCGGTCGAGGACCTGCTGGCGGAATGGTCGGAGGACCCGAAGGCGCACCCGTGGACCGGGGGCTCCGCGGGATCTCTGGACCACCTCGTCGTCGCCGAACTCGCCCTGGCGGGCGGACTGGACGCCAGCGAGATCACGTTCATCCCGAAGTCGGGTGGGGGTGAGGCGATCCAGGCGCTCCTCAACGGCACCGCGGACTACGCGTCGACCGGCTACAACGAGGTGTCCGACCAGATCGAAGCGGGCCGCGTCCGCGCCGTGGGCGTGACGGGTCCGGAGCGGATCGAGGGGACCGACATCCCCACGATCATCGAGCAGGGCTACGACGTGGAGCTGTCGAACTGGCGCGGCATGCTCGCGACGAAGGACGTCCCGGACGAGGAGTTCGACCAGCAGCTCGCGCTCCTCGAAGAGATGCGCGAGACACCGGAATGGCAGGACGCCCTGCAACGCAATGCGTGGACGGATGTGTGGGAGACGGGCGAGGACCTCGAACGCTTCATCGCAGAGGACGACGAGAAGACCGCGAAGCTGCTCGAGGAGCTGGGACTGTGAGCGACGAACTGCAGGAAGTGGAGGCGGGTCAGTCGATCGACCCGCAGGTGTACGGCACGGAAGAGGTGAAGGACCACGGCTGGTGGACCGGCCGTGCGGGGCTCGCGATCCCCCTGCTCATGGTGGTGATCGCGACCTACATGCTCATCAGCCAGTTCACGATGGATGTGGCGGAGGACGTGGACCGTCCCGGCCCCCAGTTCGTGCCGGGTCTCATCATCGTCGCGCTCTACGCGATCGCGGCGCTCCTGGCCATCGACATCATCCGGAAGCCGCAGCCGCCGGAGATGGCGGTGCTCACCGACGCCGCCGAGGTCGGGAAGGTGCACGCCTGGTACACCGACTGGCCGCGGCTGGCGTGGGCCGTGGGCGGCTTCGCGGTGTTCATCGCGCTGCTCCTGCCGATCGGCTGGGTCCTCGCGGCGGCCGTGCTGTTCTGGTGCATCGCCCGTTCGATGGGTTCGACGCGCTACTTCTTCGACATCTCCCTGGGGCTCCTCTTCTCGAGCACCATCTACCTGATCTTCGGAGTCGCCCTGGCAGTGGACCTGCCCAGCGGACTCATCTTCGGAGGAGGACGCTGACATGGATTCTGTTCTCTCACTGATCGACGGGTTCGGCTCCGCGCTGACCCCCATGAACATGCTGTGGGTGCTGGTCGGCTGCCTGCTGGGCACCGCGGTGGGCGTCCTGCCGGGCCTCGGTTCGTCGATGGCGGTGGCCCTGCTGCTGCCCATGACGTTCGCGCTCGACCCCACCGGCGCGTTCATCATGTTCGCCGGTGTCTACTTCGGCGGTCTGTTCGGCGATTCGACGATGGCGATCCTCATGAACACCCCGGGTCAGGGGTCCGCGATCGCGTCGACGTTCGAAGGCCACAAGATGGCACGGGCCGGGCGCGCGCCCCAGGCGCTCGCGACTGCGGCGATCGGCGCGTTCACCGGTGGCATGATCTCCTCGATCCTCGTCGTGTTCCTCGCACCGGCGCTCGCGTCGCTGTCCGCGGTGTTCGGCCCGGCGGAGTACTTCGCGCTCGCGCTGTTCGCTTTCGTCGCGACGTCGTCCGTCGTGTCCGACTCCGTCCTCAAGGGGCTGGCGTCCCTCGTGCTGGGTCTCGCCATCGCGGTGGTCGGCATCGATTCGGTCACCGGGACGGAGCGCTTCACCTCCGGCGTCCCGGAGCTGTTCGACGGCATCTCGCTGGTGACCGTCACGGTTGCGGTCCTCGCCCTGGGCGAGGTCTTCCGTGTCGCCTCCCGTCTGCGTCGCGACCCCGAATCCATGGTCATGGTCGCGTCGGGCCGCCCCTTCCTGTCGAAGCGGGAGTTCCGCGAGGCGACCCCCGCCTGGTTGCGCGGCACGGGCATCGGCCTGCCTTTCGGTGTCGTCCCGGTGGGCGGTTCCGAGGTCCCCACTTTCATGGCCTACGGCCTGGAGCGGCGCCTCGACAAGAGCAGCGGTCGCAACCAGTTCGGCTCGGGTGCGATCCGCGGTCTGGCCGCGCCCGAGGCCGCCGGCAACGCCACGACCGGCACCGCCATGGCGTCCCTGCTGGCGCTGGGTCTGCCGGTGTCCGCGACTGCGGCGATCATGCTCGCCGCGTTCCAGCAGTACGGCCTGCAGCCGGGCCCGCTGCTGTTCGATCGTGCGCCGGATCTGGTGTGGGGTCTGCTCGCGAGCTTCTTCATCGCGATGGTCGTCCTGCTGATCCTCAACCTGCCGTTCGCGCCGCTGTGGGCGAAGCTTCTGCTCATCCCCAAGCCCTACCTGTACGCGGGCATCACCGTGTTCTGTGCGCTGGGCATCTACGCGACGTCGAACAACGTGTTCGACCTGGGGATGCTGCTGGCCATCGGGATCGTCGGCTTCATGATGCGTCGCTTCGACATCCCGCTGGCACCGCTCATGATCGGCATGGTCCTGGGTCCGCTCGCGGAGTCCAGCCTGCGCGACGCGCTGCTGAGCTCGAACGGCGACTACGCCGTCCTCGTGAGCAGCTGGATCACCGCGATCCTCTACATCGTGCTGGGTGTCGTCGTGTTCCTGTCGCTGTACGGCAAGCTCGCACAGCGCCGCAAGGCACGCGGCAACGCGATGACGGACGTGGACAGCTGAGCGACGGCTGATCCCGCCGACTGGGCGGGGCCGCGATCGCACGGGCGACACAGAGATCAGAAGGGCGGGACCGGTGCATCGTGCGCCGGTCCCGCCCTCTCTTACAGCTCCACGACCGCCAGGGGGTCCGAGGTGGGCTGCGGCGATCCGCCCACCGGCTCCTCGGTGACTCCCACGAGTGCACCGTCCGTGAACTCCGAGCCGTCGACGTAGACGGCCTCCTCCGCGAGGAACCCGACGCTGTGGGCGCCGCTGTCGTCGATGAGCCACAGCTGCATGACACGATCCTCCGACACGGTCGGCGCGCCGTGAGGCCGGACCTGGAACACCTGTTCGCTGACGGACCAGGCGACCGTCATCCGGCCGTCGTCCCCCAGATCCACCGTGTCCGTGCGGACATCGGACGCGCTCAGCAGCCGCTCGGTCCGGTCCAGTTCCTCCTGCGACTGCGCAAGTGATTCATCGAGATCCCGCTGCTCCCCCGCCACGTGGAGGAGCGCGCCGCCCAGACCGGCGATCGCGACGACCGCTGCCGCAGCGGCCACACCGGCGACCACGCGCCACGTCCGCCGCGACGCGCGGAGTGCATCGAGCGACACGGGCTGGTCCCCCACCGTGTCAGAGTCCCTTGCTGTCTCAGAGTGCCTTGCTGCCTCAGAATCCCCTGCGGTCTCAGAGTCCTTTGCTACCGCAGAGGCCTCTGTCGTCGGAGGGCCGGCCGACGAGCGCTCAGCCGACGGGGGTCCGCCGGAAGCCGACTGCCCGCCCTCGGTCCGCGGGATCGCGAGGATCGCGGCCTCGGCGTCCTTGCTCACGGTCAGGGGCGCGTCGGTCTCCGCGAGGCCCGCGAACGAGTCCTCGTACTCGGCGACCTCGCGACGGAAGGACGGGTCCGACTCGAGGAGATGCTGTGCGGCGGCGAGGTCGTCATCGGACAGACCGCCCAGAGCGAATCCGGCGGCGAGGTACTCGCGGTCAGCCCGGTCCATGCTCATCGCCCTCCCTCCAACATCGTCTTGAGCTTCGTCATACCATCCCTGATGCGGGACTTCACGGTTCCCAGGGGGACGTCGAGCGCTTCCGAGATCTGCGCGTGTGACATGTCCTCGTAGTAGGCGAGCGCGATCGCCGACGCCTGGTCCCCGCCCAGGTCGCGCAGCGCCGTCGCGGTCCGCGTCGCCTCCGCCCGCGCGATCGCCGTGTCCTCCGCCGGCTCCCCGACTCCACCCAACTGTCCGACTCCCTGCGCCACATCCCGATCCCGCTGGGACTGGACGGACCGCACGCAGTCGATCGCTCGTCGTCTGCAGAGGGTGATGATCCAGCCCCGGCCGGACCCGCGTGTGGAGTCGAAGGCCGTCGCGCGCTTCCAGATCTCCGTGAAGCACTCCTGCAGCACCTCTTCGCCCAGCGACCTGTCCCGCACGATGCGGACGATCGCCGCGAGCATCACACCGCCGTATTCGCGGAAGAGGGGTTCGAACGCGGAGTCGTCGCCGTCGCGGATCCGACTCAGCAGCTGCCCGCAGCGGTCGGGATCAGCGCCGTCACGAGAGGTGCCATCACGGGAGACACCGTCGTCGGAGACACCGTCACCCGGGGCACCGCCAGCAGGGGTGCCCTCGCCGGGTGCGCCGGCACCGGAAGTCTCCGGGACCTCGGGCGTGGGGGACGTCATGGAACCAGCATCACATGGTGCCTTGCCGATCCCGGTGACGACTCGCCGCCCAGGGAGGGCACGTCCGCGGGGCGGCCCGACCGAACCGTCGTCGATCGGACCGCCCCGGGGCTGTGGAGAGGGGAAGGGGTCGTGCACCGACCGTCACATGCCGCTGGGCATCATCACGCCGTCGACCATGTAGACGGTCGCGTTCGCGGTGGCCACGCCGCCGCAGACCAGCGAGGCGTCGTCGAACATCATGTCCTCGCCCTCACCCTCGATCGTCACCATGTCGCCCTGCACCGTCTCGTGCTCACCGGCGATCTCGTCGGGGCTCAGCTGACCCGGGATCACGTGGTAGGTGAGCACCTCCGTGAGTGCCTCCGAATCCTCGGCGAGCGCATTCAGATCGTCTTCCGGGATCTCCGCGAACGCATCATCAGTCGGTGCGATGACAGTGAACTCGTCGCCGTTGAGCGTGTCGACGAGGTCGACGTCCGGATTGAGCTCACCGGACACCGCCTTCGTCAGCATCGTGAGCATCGGGTTGTTCGACGCGGCGACCGCCACCGGGTCCTGTGCCATGCCCTCGACGGAACCGTCACCGTCCGGCACCTCCTCCGCATACGCTTCACAGCCGGAGCCCACGAGGTCCATGTCCATCGACCCCTCCTCGGTCTCCATGCCGTCGTCCATGCCGTCGTCGGAGGCGCCGTCGGACTCCATGCCGTCACCGGCCTCCTGCGACTGCTCCGCACCGGAATCCTCGGCGCCGTCGTCCATGGAGCCGCCGCAGGCACTCAGGCCCAGCAGGCCGATCGCGCTGATGCCGACGGTCGCGAATGCCCGGGTCGCCATGGACCTCGTCGTCATGGTCCTGGCCGCAGTTGCTGTCTTCATCGTCGTGCTCCTTCGTCGTCCAGCGGCGTGGGGTGGGTCCACCGTCCTGTGGTGGGCCACCGTCTCGCGGTGTGCGATGTTCCGCTGTGTACCCCTGGTTCGGAGCGGTCCGTGGGGTGGATGGGTCGGATGGGGATTCTTTCTGGAAGTTTCGAACCGGTGACGCCGGCCGAGCCTCGACGCCACCACCGCTTCGAGTCATACTGCTGGTATGACACTCACGACGATCAAAGTTGATGCGACGGTCCGCGACCGTCTCAAGGCTCAGGCGGAGAGCTATGGCCGCACGCTGGGGGAACATCTGCAGGCACTGGCTGAGCGCGAAGAACGGGATCAGCGGTTTGCCAGACTACGAGCGGATATCCACGCCACCGACCCAGCACTCCTCGTGGAGTACGAGCGTGAAGTCGCTGAATGGGACACCACAAGCGGCGACGGTCTCCCCCACGACGATTACTCCGCGCGATGACGGCGCTGTTCCCCGGCGCTGTCGCATGGGTCCTCCTTGACCCGGCAGAGGGGCGAGAGCAGGGCGGACGACGTCCGTGCATCGTCGTCTCGAGTGAGAATGCGCTGGAAACCGTGGACGCACTTGTCTCTGTTGTTCCCGTGACATCCACCGATCGTGGGTGGCTCAATCACGTGCAGGTCCGGGGCCGGTCGACGGGGCTCTCTACTGTTTCGTTCGCCATGACCGAACAAGTGCGAACCGTGTCACGAACAAGAATCACCAGGGTGACGGGTTCCGTGGCTCCGGACTGTCTCCACGACGTCCGTGCGTGGTTGTACGACTTCCTGTTCGACTGAAGCAACCTCTCCGAGAGATCACTCGCAGCTCGGCCGCACATGCGTGAGAGTGCTCTATCGGAGTCCCGCCCTCACTCCACGCGGAACTCGACGCGGTGATGGCCTGTGGCCGAGTTCGGGATGGGGTCGCGGCGCTCGTCCGTCTGCACGGTCCCGCTGCGGTCGGTGGCCCGCACCGTGACGGAGTGCCGGCCGGGCTCCACGTCCGCGAGCGTCATGCGCCACTGCCGCCACGAGTCGATGTTCGCCTCCGCACCCACGTCCGCGGACTGCCAGTCGCCGTCGTCCAGCCGCACCTCCACGGACTCCACCCCGTGCTGCTGCGCCCACGCCGATCCTGCGACGACGACATCACCGGCGCTCATCTTCTCCAGCCCCCGCGGCACGTCGATCCGGGAAGCGACGAGGATCGGCGCCTCCGCGTCCCATCCCCGCTGCGTCCAGTACGCCTCCGCCCGGTCGAACCGGGTGACCTCGATCCGCGTCACCCATTTCGTCGCGGACACGAACCCGTAGAGCCCCGGCACGATGAGGCGTGCGGGGAAGCCGTGCACCTCCGTGAGCGGTTCCCCGTTCATGCCCACCGCGACGAGGGAGGCGCGGTCGTCCGTCATCGCCTCGAGCGGGGTCGAGGCCGTGAACCCGTCGATCGAGTGCGACAGCACCATGTCCGCCTCCGGCAGAACGCCCGCACGGTCCAGCAGTTCACGGATCGGCATGCCGGTCCACGTGCCCGTCCCCAGCAGGTCGCCGCCCACCGGGTTGGACACGCAGGTGAGCGTGATGCGGTGTTCTTCCAGCCGCATCGCCAGCAGGTCGTCGAACGTGAGGGTGAAGGGCTCCTCGACCAGCCCGTCGACCCGCAGCTCCCACGTGTCCGGATCGATGCTGGGCGGCACGAGCGCCGTGTCGATCCGATAGAGGTCCTCCTGCGCCGTCGTGAAGGGCGCGACCCCGTCCACGCCCACCTCCGCGCCGTCCGGCACCGCGGGTGCGGGCACCGCCGGCGCCGGGAGCACGATGCGACGGGCCGCTTCCGCCGCGCCCTTGCCCACTGCGGTGATCGTCCGCCCGCACGCGATCCCCACCGACCCCACGAGCACCGCCGCCCCCGCCAGGGTGAAGAAGCCGCGCCTCCCCGTCGGGGCACCACTCCCCCCGCGCCCGGCGGGTCCGTCGCGTCCGTCGAGTCCGCCACGCCCATCGCGCCCGTCATCCTCCGGGGACCGGTTACTGGTGCGGAGGACCCGCGAGTTCGGGTGTCCTCCGGACCGGTAACCGGTCCCGGCGCGCAGGAGCAGCAGGAACGCGAACGCGCCCAGCACAGCACCCAGCGCCGCGGCGATGACGTCGCCGGCCCCGGATTCGGGGCGGAGGGCGACGAGGAGGGTGAGTGCGGCCTCGGCGGCGGTGAGGGCGAGCAGTGCGGTCCGGGGCCGGGTGCGGAGGAGGAGCCCCGCAAACCCGCCGATCACCAGCCCCGCGAGCCCCACGGAGAGGACGAGGACCAGCTTGTCCGCCTCCCCGAAGAGGGAGATGGCGAGCTTCACGAGATCGGTCGGCATCACGCGGATGACCAGCAGACCCACCGCGGTGAGCGGGGACGTCGAGGCCCCCAGCAGGCGGGCGAGCACGTCCGCGGTGCCGAGGAAGACGAGCGTCGCTGCGAGCCCTGAGGCGAAGGCTCGGGTCCGGGTCTGTGGGCGCATCCCGCTGCGGAACCAGGTGCGGAGCGGGGTGCGGAACCAGGTGCGCGGGTCGCGACGGGGCCGGGAGTGCGGGTCGCTGCGGCTCCGGGAGTGCGCGTCACCGTGGTGCCGGGGGCGGTTCGGGGGTTCCATGTGGGGGGTTCGGAGCCGATCGCGGATCGGATGGTTCGGCGTGGGAGGACCACTGCGCACAGTGCCCGGTTACGCTTCGGTCATGCCGCACTGCATTCTTGACGAGCCGGACTTCGCATCGTCCCCGGCGGAGCGCGTCGTGTGGGAGAAGCTCACAGCTCAGCTCCCGGACGACGTCGTCCTCCTCCACGGGCAGCGCCTCACCGACGACCGCAGCGACGTGGAGATCGACGTCCTCGTCCTGTGGCCCGGACGGGGCGCGCTGGTCCTCGAGGTGAAGGGCGGCGTCGTCGGGATCGACGACGGCCGCTGGTACACGGGCAGCGCCCACGCCCGCCACCCGCTGCGGCGCTCACCGCTCGAACAGGCGATGATCGGGAAGAACACGCTGTACAAGTACCTCAGGGACAGGCTGTCCGTCGTGTTCACACCCGTCGTGCACGCCGCGGTCCTCCCGTACACGTTCCTGCCCGACGACTGGGACGTGCCGGACGCGCCGCGGGACAGACTGTTCGACGGCAGAGATCTGGACGTCCTGGGCGAGCGGATCGCCGCGCTGCTCACGGAGGCCTTCGACCCGGACCTGGACTCCCCGTTCATCCCGATCGACCCCACGATCCGCACCCTGCGGCGGACGCACGCGGCGATGGAGAACGTGCCCCTGTTCGCGCGGCAGATCGAGGACACCGCGGATTCGCTGGCGATCGAGCAGGAGCGGCTGCTGCGGGTCCTCCGGCACCACCCTCGGGCGCAGATCAGCGGTGGGGCGGGCACCGGCAAGACCCACCTCGCGCTCATGAAGGCCCGCTCCCTCGTGCTGGAGGGGAAGAAGGTCGCGCTCATGTGCTATTCGCGCGGTCTGGGCAGGTACCTGCAGCTCGCGGTGGCGCAGTGGCCGCACGAGGAGCGCCCGGCCTACACGGGTCTCTTCCACGACCTCGCGTTCACGTGGGGAGCGGAAGAAGGTGCCGACGACGATTCGGACTTCTGGGAGGTGCGGCTGCCGACGGAGCTCAAGCGCCGCGCGGACGACCGGCCCCGGCGCGAACTGTTCGACGCGATCGTCATCGACGAGGGCCAGGACTTCTCCTCGCTGTGGTGGGAGGCCGTCCAATCGTGCCTCCGCAACCAGGTCGAGGGCACCCTCTACGCGTTCACCGACGAGCAGCAGCGGCTGTTCCCCCGCGAAGGCGACGCCCCCATCTCGCTGAGCCCGTTCCAGCTGGACGAGAACCTGCGCAACTCCGTGCAGATCGCGGAGGTCCTCTCACACCTGTCGACGGAGGCCTCGATCGTGCGCAACGACCACGCGTTCGACGTCGAATGGGTGGAGTGCGGCGAGTCGGACTCCGTCGACGCGGCGGACGACGCCGTCGAACGCCTCATGGACGAGGGGTGGGTGCCCGGCGACATCGCGCTGCTCACGACCGGCCGCCGGCACCCCGAGCACAAGAACTCCGTCGACGCGCACGGCCACGCCGACTACTGGGAGCAGTTCTTCGCGCAGGAGGACGTGTTCTACGGCCACGTCCTGGGTTTCAAGGGACTCGAACGGCCCGCCGTCGTCCTGTGCGTCAACGGGATCCGCGACCAGGACCGCGCCCCGAAGATGCTCTACACCGGGATCTCCCGGGCGACGACGAAGCTGGTCGTCGTGGGCGACATGGAGGAGATCGCGGCGATCCGTGACGCTACGGTGAAGTCATGACTGTCTCGATCGCCGTGCTGCCCTCTTCCACCCCGGAACTCGATGCGGCGATCGACGCCGCCGGTGCCCGACCCGCGGCCCTCTCGCACGCCGACGCTCTCGTGTGGACGGGGACACCGACCGACTTCCCCGACGACCTGCCTGCACGGATCCGCTGGGTGCAGCTGAAGTCCGCCGGGGTGGAGGCGTGGTTCGCGAGCGGACGGATCGACTCTTCCCGCACG
The DNA here is from genome assembly GCF_016107685.1 of Brevibacterium yomogidense. Taxonomy (GTDB): domain Bacteria; phylum Actinomycetota; class Actinomycetes; order Actinomycetales; family Brevibacteriaceae; genus Brevibacterium; species Brevibacterium yomogidense. The sequence goes on along the minus strand of NZ_JABASY010000001.1, from coordinate 736,638 downwards.
TGGACGTCCGCCGTGGGCGCGTACACCGACGATGTCGCGGAGCACGCCGTCGCACTACTGCTCGCGTCACTGCGCCTGTTCCCACGCATGGCTCGCGCCTCGACGTGGCTGAAGGACGAGACGTGGTCCGCCGTGCGGTCGCTGCGCGGCCGGACGGTCGCCATCGTGGGGGCTGGTTCGATCGGCCGCGCAACGATCCCGCTCCTGAAAGCGCTGGGCGCTTCTGCGATCGCGGTCAACCGCAGCGGGAACCCGGTCGAGGGAGCAGTGGCGACCCACACCTCCGCGGACCTTGATGGCGTCCTCGCACGGGCCGACGACGCAATCATCGCGGGGGCTTCGACGCAGAGCACACGACACCTCATCGGCGCGGACCAGATCGCGGCACTGGGGTCTGACGGGGTTCTCGTGAACATCGCGCGTGGCGGCCTGGTCGACACCGAGGCGCTGGTGAGCGCCCTGCAGACAGGTCGTCTGTCTGCGGCGGGCCTGGACGTCTTCGAACAGGAGCCGCTACCTGACGGCCACCCGCTGTGGACGCTGCCGAACGCACTCCTCACCCCACACGTCGCAAATCCCACGCCGAACATGAATGCGAATCTGGCGCGTCACGTCGAGCACAACATCAGGGCGTTCGCCGCCGGGGAGCCCCTCGCAGCGGTCATCGACCTCGAGCGTCAGTATTGAGCTGCGCCGCCAGCGGTGACACTCGACCTCGGTGACGCGTCACCGCCCCGTCGTGCGACGGTCCGCGCCCAGTGAGACCCAGCCCAGGGACGCGAGGACGACCGCGACCACAGTGCCGAGCGCCACGTTGCCTCCGGCCAGACCGGCGGACAGCACGAACGGGGAGATGAGCCCCGACGCGCGCGCCGCCATCCCCATCGCCGCGAAGCACGCCCACGGGTGCTCGGAGGCGAGTGAGGCACGGTTCGTGTTCCACGCGGACGCAACGATCGCGGAGGCGATGACGGGGCCGGTCGTCGCGATGCCCAGCACCACAATGAGCGGGGAGGGCCACATGATGAGCGCGGCGATCCCGACGATCGCGACCGCGCAGGTGAGCGCGAACTCGCGGTTCGCACGGGCCAGGGTCCCCCGGCCCAGGAGGAGCGCGGCGACGACGGCGACCGCTTCGCGGACCAGCAGCCCCACACCCACCGCTCCCCCGTGCTCCGGCAGCGCGAGCACGAGGACGGAACCGGTGAGGACGAACACCAGAGGCATGCTCGCCGCGACGGCGACCCCGCTCATCAGTCGGCGCGACCGCCGCGCCTCCCGGATCGCCACACCCACGCTGCGCAGGCCGGGCCGCACCCCGCCGGGGTCGGTGGACCTCTTCCCCGGCAGGAGGCTGCCCACCGCCACCAGCAGGACACCGGTGGCGACCATCGTCCACCACATGACCTCGGGGCGGGCCGCGCCCAGCGCGATCGCGATCATGCCGGAAGCCACGAGCGCTCCCCCGCGCTGCATGAACACCGCGAACCGCTGTCCGCGCGCCTGACTGTCGCCCAGCAGTGCGGAGTAGTGGGCGAGCGCGGGGATGTAGATGAGTGAGGAGCACACGGCGAGCACCGCGGCGAGCAGCAGCACCCACCACCCCAGACTCCCGCCGCGCACACCCACCAGGGAACTGGCGAGGACGACGATCCCGGAGATCACGACGACGATGCGCAGACCGCTGCGGTGGGCCACGGCGGAGGCGGGCGAGTCGAAGAGCAGGCCGATCCCCATGTAGAGGGCAATGGCGACTGCGGTGACCGCCCCGCCGCCGGACAGGACCGCGAGTGCGGTCTGGGCGAGGGTGTGGAATCCGAAGTAGACCGCGATGACGGTGCCGATCGCCCCGTATCGTCGGAAGCGGCGCCACCACTCCGACGGCTCAGTCGCCATGCACCCAGCGACCTCCCACCATGGTGGCGCGCACCGTGAGGTCCGCGAACGGGCTGGTCCCCGGTTCGACGTCCCGCAGCGGGTCCCGGTCGAGGACGACGAGGTCCGCAGCCTGTCCCGGCACCAGCCGGCCCACCCAGTCCTGCGCTCCGACGAGTGCGGCGCTGCCGGCGGTCGCGATGTGCAGCGCCTCCTGCGGGGTGATCGCCTGGTCCGCGCCCAGCACGTGCCCGTCCCGCGTCCGCCGCGTCACTGCCGTGTGGAGGGTGCGGAGGATGTCCATGTCTGTGATGGGCGAGTCCGAGTGCACGCCGGTCGTGAGGCCTGCGTCCACGCATTCGCGCAGCGGGTTCATCCGCTGGGCCCGTTCCGGTCCCACGAAGATGTCCCGGTGCCTGTCGCCCCACTGGAACACGTGGTTGGCGAACACGGACACCGCGATGCGGTGCTGCGCGCAGGCGCGCACGTGGTCGGGGTGGGCCATCTGGAAGTGCTCGATCCGGTGCTCCATGCCGGCGTCCGGCCCTGATCCGTGGAGCTGCCGCAGCGCGCTGATGACGGTGTCGATCGCGGCGTCGCCGTTCGCGTGGACGGCGACCTGCGCACCGGCTTCCGCGAGCGGTCGCGCGCGTTCGACGATCTGGTCCGCGGTGAGCAGCAGGTCGCCGTGGGATCCGGGGCAGCACGTGTACTCGTCCTGCAGCGCCGCGGACAGTCCCTGGATCGACCCGTCCGCCCACATCTTCACGCCCCGGTTCGCGTAGTTGCCGCGCACGGGGTGGCGGAACAGGCCCGGGTCGTCCTCGAGCATCGGTGCGGCGAGCGCGCCTGCGATGTAGCCGAACACCCGCACCGGCAGGCCGCCCTGCGCGTCGAGTTCCTGCAGGAGGCCCGCTTCGTCCGCCCCGAACTGGCTGCCGACGCCGAGGTCGTGGATCTGTGTGATCCCCCGGCTCGCCGCCCGTGCGGTGGTGTCCGCGACGACGCGCAGCCCGTCTGCGCGCTGCGGTTCCGGGAGGTGCCACTTGAGGGCTCCCACCGCGCCGACCTCCCACAGGAGGCCGGTGAGGTTCCCTGAGCCGTCGCGGACGAAGCGGCCTTCCGGCGGGTCGGGGGTCTCCGCCGTGATGCCGGCGCGTTCCAGCGCGACGCTGTTGGCCACGGCGAAGTGCCCGGAGATGTGTGTGATGAGCACCGGTTCCGTCGTGGAGACCCGGTCCAGCAGTGTGCGGTCCGGGTGCTCCTTCTCCGCGAGGAGGGTGTCGTCGTAGCCCCAGCCGCGGTACCAGCCGTCGACACTGCCGGCTGCGGCGAGCTTCTGCGCGAGTGCGTCGAAGTCCGCCACCTGCTCCGGGCGCAGGTCCGCCCACTGGCTCGTCATCCCCGTGAACGCCAGGTGCGCGTGGCTCTCGACGAGTCCCGGGATGACGACGCTGTCCGTCAGGTCCTTCTCCTCCGTTCCCTGCGGCGCGGCGCCGCGCACCTCGGACAGGGGGCCCGCGGCGGTGACGAGGCCGTCCTCGATGAGCACCGCCTCGGCGGTCTGCACCGGCGCGAAGCTCTGGTGGACGGCCGCTGCGGACAGCAGGACCGGCTGACTCTCCGTTGATGACATGCGGGAATGCTCCTTTGCCCGACACGTGCACCGTATGCGGGTTCCCCACAGAACGGCAGGACCAGAGGGCGCCTATACAGTGGGTCCAGTCCCCTGCGACGGGACTCGTCACGGCCGCGTCGAACGGAGGCACCTATGGACCTCTTCGTCGATCTCGACCATGACAGCGCGGTCCCCCTCTACCGCCAGTTGCAGAGCACGCTGTCGGAGCTCATCGTGAGCGGCCGGTTGCCCCACGGCGGGAAGCTGCCCAGTTCCCGGTCCCTGTCGGGCCAGCTTGGCATCTCCCGCAACACCGTCACCCTCTGCTATCAGGAGCTGGTCGCAAGCGGGCTGGTGAGGGCCACGGAACGCCACGGCTACTACGTGCACGTCCCGGAAGCGTCGTCAGCGACCGGCAGCTCCGCTCCGCACGAGTCGTTCGACTGGCAGCGACGACTCATCGTCCCCGGCGGGCACGACCTGCCGGAGATCGACAAGCCCGCCGACTGGTTCGACGCCCCCTACCCCTTCATCGCGGGACAGGTGGAGCACGACCGCTTCCCCGCCCGTGCGTGGGAGCGCAGCCTCCGGGAGGCACTGCACAAACCCCACCTCCACCACAGCATCCGGGACGACCTCGCAGGCGACGACCCCCTGCTGGTGCGGCAGATCATCGACCGGATCCTGCCGGGTCGCGGTGTCTTCGCGGACGAATCGCAGGTCATGATCACGCTGGGATCGCAGCAGGGGCTTGCGATGCTGGCGACCCTGCTGCTGGACCCCACACGCGCGATCCTCATGGAGGACCCCGGCTACCTGGACGCCCGCCACATCTTCCAGCGGTCCGGGGCCCGGGTCCTGCCGCTGCCGGTCGACGGGGACGGTCCGATCGTGCCGGGGTCGACCGCCGGTGTCGACGTCGTGTACACGACGCCCAGCCACCACAACCCGACGAACGTGACGATGTCGCTCGATAGGCGCCATGCCCTGCTGCAGCGCGCGAGTCATGCGGGCACGGTCGTCATCGAGGACGACTACGACAGCGAGTTCCGCTACCACGGAGCACCCAGCCCGTCCCTCACATCGCTCGACACATGCGGCAACGTCGTCTACCTGGGCACCTTCTCGAAGTTCCTGTCCCCGGGACTGCGACTGGGGTTCATGGTGGGGTCACCGGAGCTCATCGCGGCGGCGAAGAAGGAACGCAGATACACGGTGCGTCACGCCCCCGGCCAGATCCAGCGGGCGATGGCACTGTTCATCCAGTCGGGCGACTACCACCGCACTCTGCGCATGACGCGGGACAGGATGAGCCGGAAGTACGACCTCATCACGGAGGCGGTCGCCGCACATCTGCCGTTGGAGAATCCTTCGTTCCCACCGGGCGGGGTGAGTCTCTGGGCCGACGTCGGTCCGGACGTCCCCGTCGACCGTCTCCTGCCGGCCGCTGCGGCCCAGGGGATCATCATCGAACGCGGCGACATCTTCTTCTTCCGGCCGCCCGCCACCCACCACATCCGCATCGGCTTCGGCGCCATCGCGGAATCCCGGATCGTGCCGGGCATCCGGAAACTGGGACAGGTGTTCGACTCCCTGCGATGACACGGAAGCCTCACCCACCGTGTGCACGACGACGGGCCGGTGGGAGAACCTCGTCCTCCCGCCGACCCGTGTCGTCCCCTCAGCACCCCGTCGGGCTCAGCGCACCATGCAGGGTCGCTTGGGGTCGAACTCCCATCCGGGGATGAGATGCTGCATCGCCACCGCGTCGTCACGCGCGCCCAGCCCGTGCTCCTGATAGAGCGCGTGGGCCTCTTCGACCCGCGACTCATCGAGCTGCACTCCCAAGCCGGGAGCGGTCGGCACCTCGATCCCACTGTCGACGATCTGCAGCGGGTCTGCCGTGAGGCCTTCGCCGTCCTGCCAGATCCAGTGGGTGTCCAGCGCGGTGATCTCTCCCGGAGCCGCGGCTCCCACGTGGGTGAACATCGCGAGCGACACGTCGAAGTGGTTGTTCGAGTGCGACCCCCAGGTCAGGCCGAACTCGTGGCACAGCTGGGCGACGCGCACGGATCCGCTCATCGTCCAGAAGTGCGGATCGGCGAGGGGGATGTCCACGGAGGCCTCCCGGACCGCGTGGGCCATCTGTCGCCAGTCGGTGGCGATCATGTTCGTCGCCGTCCGCAGACCCGTCGCCCTGCGGAACTCCGCCATCACCTCGCGTCCGGAGAAGCCGTCCTCCGCGCCGCACGGATCCTCCGCGTAGGCGACGACGTCCGCCATCATGTGTCCGAAGCGGATCGCGTCCGCAAGCGGCCACCCTCCGTTCGGATCGAGGGTGATCCGTGCGTCCGGGAACCGCCGCTTGAGCTGCGTGACGGTCTCCACTTCGACCTCGCCCGCAAGGACTCCGCCCTTGAGCTTGAAGTCCCGGAACCCGTACTGAGCCTGTGCCGCCTCCGCGAGTGCGACGACCGACCCCGGAGTCATCGACTCTTCGCGCCGCAGCCGGAACCAGCCGTCAGCGTCCGGCTCACGCCGGTACGGCAGGTCGGTCCGATCGGCCGGCCCCACGTAGAAGAGGTAGCCGAGCATGGGGACCGTGTCCCGCTGCTGTCCGTCACCCAGCAGTTCCGCCACGGGGACGCCGAGGTGCTGGCCGTGCAGGTCCAGGAGGCAGGATTCCAGCGCGGTCACCGCGTGGATCGTCACCCGCTGGTCGAAGGTCTGGTTCCCTCGCCCGCCCGCGTCGCGTGCGGCGAACCGTGCGTGCACCTCACGCAGGAGCGAGCGGAACCGCGCCACCGGCCGGCCGACGAGGACGGAGGCGGCATCCTCGATCGTCGTTCGGATCGCGTCGCCACCCGGCACCTCGCCGATGCCCACACGGCCGTCGGAGTCGGTGATCCTGGCGATGTTGCGGGTGAAGAACGGTCCGTGGGCGCCCGACAGGTTCATGAGCATCGAATCGTGGCCCGCGACGGGGATCGCCTCGATGCTCCGGACCGTGGGACCGGTGCTGCTCAGTACAGCCGTCACTTCAGGCCTCCTTCACCACGCCGTCGATGCGACGGTTGAGGTTCCACGGGTTCGACTCCCTCAGTGGCTCCGGCAGCAGCGCGTCGGGGAACGACTGGTAGCTCACCGGGCGCTGGAAGCGCTCGATGGCGAGACTGCCGACGGACGTGGTCCGCGAATCGGAGGTCGCGGGGAAGGGCCCCCCGTGGACGACCGCGTGGCCGACCTCGACCCCCGTGGGCCATCCGCCCACGAGGATGCGACCGGCCAGCCGCTCCAGATCCGGGATGAGCGCCCTCGCCGCGTCGTGGTCCGAGTCCGTCAGCTGCAGCGTGACCGTGAGCTGCCCCTCCATGCCGGCGGCGATCGCCGGCAGTTCGTCCGGGGAGCCGTACCGGACGATCAGTGACGCCGCTCCGAAGATCTCGTGTGACAGCACGTCGTTCGACGCGAAATCCTGCGCGGTCGTCTCGAACACCACCGGTGCCGGGGCGTTCTGCGTCCCGCCCGTCTCTCCCGTCACGAGTTCGCTGACCCCTGACTGCGAGCCCAGCGCCGCGACTCCCTCCTGCCATGCATCGTGGATACCGGGCGTGAGCATCGTCTGACCGGCAGCTGCGGAGAACGCTGCGCGCACCGCGTCGACGAGGACGTCACCCGCGTCCCCTGTCGGGACGAAGAGCAGACCCGGCGATGTGCACAGCTGGCCGCTGGACCCCGTGACGGAACCGAGGAAGCCCTGCGCGAGGGCCTCGACGTCGCCCGCGAGTGCACCGGGCAGCACGAAGACGGGATTCACGGAGCTCATCTCCGCATACACCGGGATCGGCACCGGCCGGGACGCCGCGGCTTCCACGAGGGCCAGGCCGGCTCCGCGCGAACCGGTGAAGCCGACGGCGGTGATCCGAGGATCCTTCGCCAACTGCTGTCCGACCTCGGCACCCGGGCCGTACAGCAGGGAGAACACGCCCGGGTGCACGCCCGCATCCGCCGCGGCGCGTGACACGGCGGTCGCGACGATCTCGCCCGTCCCCGGGTGCGCGTTGTGCGCCTTGACGACGACGGGGCAACCGGCGGCGAGCGCGGAGGCGGTGTCACCGCCGGCAGCGGAGAACGCGAGCGGGAAGTTGCTGGCGCCGAAGACGGCGACCGGCCCCAGCGGCACCTTCCGCTGACGCAGGTCGGCACGCGGCATCGGCGTCCGCTCCGGCTGCGCGGGATCGATCCGCACACCGTGGAAGTCGCCCTGGCGGACGACTCCCGCGAAGAGGCGCAGCTGGTTCGTCGTCCGGCCGACCTCACCCGTGAGACGGGCCTCCGGCAGCCCCGTCTCCAGCATGGCGCGGGCGACCAGCTCGTCACGCACGGCGTCGATCCTGTCCGCTGCGGCCTCGAGGAAGCCGGCACGCACGTCGGGCGACGTCTCGCGGTACGTCCGGAACGCTTCTTCCGCGGCGCGGGTGGCCCGCTCCACTTCGGCGGTTCCGACCAAGGTGAAGACCGGGTCGATCCTCTCCCCCGTCGCCGGGTTGATCGCCTGGGTCGTCCGACCGGTGCCGGGGACCGATTCCCCTGCGATGAGCGAATGTCCTGTGAGTGTCATGGTGCCTCCCGAGCTGTGGTGCGTGCGGCGGTTCAGTTCGATGCGGGTGCGATGCCGGCGGACTCGATGAGCGCCGCGAGATCCGCGACGTCCTTCTCCGTGAGGTCCTGCAGGGGCGGACGGACCGGCCCGACCGAGCGGCCGACGGCCTTGAGTCCGCCCTTGACGATGGACACCCCGTACCCCTTCCCGCGATCGCGGATATCCAGGTACGGCAGCACGAAGTCATTGAGCTTACGCGTGACTGCTTCGCGGTTCTGCGCACGGACGTCAGCGTAGAAGCTCAGCGCGAACTCCGGCACGAAGTTGAACATCGCGGACGAGTACGTGCTCATCCCCAGCTGGAGCAGAGGAAGAGCGAAGGTCTCCGCTGTCGGCAGACCGCCCAGGTAGAAGAGACGATCGCCGTTCTTCGCGTACACCTTGGTGAGGTGCTCGATGTCGCCCAGCGCGTCCTTGAAGCCGATGAAGTTGGTGTGGGCGTCGGCCAACCGCGCGACCGTCTCCGCGGAGTAGATGGCGTTGGCCCGGTTGTAGACGATCACACCGATGTTCGTCGCCGCGCAGATGGCGGACACATAGGCGAACAGCCCGTCCTGATCGCATTCCGTGAGGTAGGGCGGCAGGACGAGGACACCTTCGGCTCCCGCGGCCTCCGCGTCCTTGACGTTCTGCACTGCCTGGACGACCGCACCGCCGGCCGAGGCCAGCACCGGCACACCCGGCCGCGACGACTCCACCGCGATCCGCACGACGCGGGCGGCCTCCTCGGGGTTGAGGCTGAAGCCCTCCCCCGTGCCGCCAGCGGCGAAGAGTCCGCCCACGTCGTGGCTGGACTGCCATTCGATGTGCTTCCGGTACGCGGCTTCGTCGACCTGCAGGTCGCTCGTGAAGGGCGTGATCGGGAACGACAGCAGCCCGTCCTTGAGGTGGTCGGCGAGTTCCTGAGGTGCGAACGTGCTCACGTTTTCTCCTTGCTCGATGATCCCGCTGGTCGGCGGGAAGACGAATGTCGCATCGAGCGTATGAGTGTTCGGTCATGCCCGTCCAAGCCTATTACCGCATTGTTCGATGCACTCAGAGCATCGCTCGTCGGCCGTGGACAGCACTTGTATGCCATGTTTGATACTTGTCATACTGCTTACGGCGGCGCCCGCCGCAGGCCGATCCCCCTCCACGGAAGCGAGAACAATGTCGTACTCACCTGACGCGATCGCGTCGATCACCCTGTCCTCCATCACGCTCCCCCTGAACACACCGATATCCGACGCGAAGGTCTTCACCGGCCGACAGCGCCCCATGACCGAGGTCGTCTTCCTGTTCGCAGAGATCCGCACCGAACAGGGCCACGAGGGGGTGGGCTTCAGCTACTCGAAGCGCGCCGGAGGGCCGGCGCAGTACGCGCACGCGAAGGAGGTCGCCGGAGCCGCCATCGGCGAGGACCCGAACGACATCGAGAAGCTCTACACGAAGCTGCTGTGGGCAGGCGCCTCGGTCGGCCGATCAGGCGTCGCCACACAGGCCCTCGCGGCGATCGACATCGCGCTCTACGACCTCAAGGCGAAGCGCGCCGACCTCCCGCTGTCCAAGCTGCTGGGCTCGCACCGGGATTCAGTGCGCACCTACAACACGTCCGGAGGATTCCTCAACGCGTCGCTCGACGAGGTGAAGGAGGCGGCCTCCGCCTCGATCGAGGCGGGGATCGGCGGCATCAAGATCAAGGTGGGGCTGCCGGACAACGCGGAGGACCTGCGCCGCGTGAGCGCGATCCGCGAGCACATAGGCGACGTGCCGCTCATGGTGGACGCGAACCAGCAGTGGGACCGCACCACCGCGCTCCGCCTGGGCCGCCGCCTCGAGGACCTGGACCTCGTCTGGATCGAGGAGCCACTCGACGCGTACGACGCGGAAGGCCACGCCGCACTCGCCCACGCACTCGACACCCCCATCGCCACCGGCGAGATGCTCGCATCCGTCGCCGAGCACGAACGACTCATCGATGCGCACGCGTGCGACATCATCCAGCCGGACGCACCGCGAGTCGGCGGGATCACCCAGTTCCTCCGACTGCTCACACTCGCGGACCGCGCAGGGCTCGATCTCGCGCCGCACTTCGCGATGGAGATCCATCTCCACCTGGCCGCCTGCTACCCCAGAGAGCCGTGGGTGGAGCACTTCGACTGGCTGGACCCCCTCTTCAACGAACGTCTCGAGACCCGCGACGGACGCATGCTCGTACCGGAACGGCCGGGCCTGGGATTCACCGTCAGCGAGCAGGCGCGCGCATGGACCACCGATGCGGTGACCGTGACGCACGACTGACTGCCGCCCGCAGGGCGGGCGCAGCCGCGGCGAGCAGCTGCGCCCGCCCCTCTCCACACTTCTTTCGCGCTCACCCTTGACCGGTGAGAGGAGTCACATATACGCTCGGGAAAACGCTTTCCCACTGGGGCGCTTCCCCTCCCCGCCTTCGTTTTCACCCTTGCCAGACCCTTCAGAGCAGAAGAGAGCCAGCATGAACAAGCGACACCTCCGACTCGCCACCGCCGTCCTCGCCGTGTCAGCACTCGGACTGACAGGCTGCGGAGGGGGCGCTGCCGCGGAGAGCGGAGACGTCGAACTCCGCTTCGCGTGGTGGGGGTCCGACACCCGCCACACGCAGACACAGGAGATCATCGACGCCTTCGAAGAGCAGAACCCGGGGATCACCGTCGTCGGCGAGTACGGCGACTTCAGCGGGTACTGGGACAAGCTCGCCACTCAGACCGCGTCGAACGACGCTCCGGACATCATCCAGATGGACGAGAAGTACCTCCGCGAGTATGCCGACAACGGCGCGCTCATGGACCTGAGCGACATGGACTTCTCCGATGTCGACGACGCGATCATCGAGAGCGGACGAACGGAGGAGGGTCTCTTCGGCATCGCGACCGGCATCAACGCGATGGCGATGATGACGAACCCCGACATCATCGAGGACGCCGGACTCGAGATGCCCGACGACACCACATGGACGTGGGACGACTTCGCAGACGTCTCACGGCAGGTGGCGGAGAACACGGACTCGTACGGGTTCGGCAGCCCGAACGAACCCGGAAGCCTCCAGATCTGGCTCCGCCAGAACGGCAAGGAGCTCACGAACGCGGACGGGACGCTGGGCTTCGACGCCGCTGACGCCGCCGGCTACTACTCGATGCTGCTCGAGATGTCGAAGTCCGGCGCACTGCCGCAGGCATCGGTCATCACGGAGGACCAGTCGCCCGGCCCCGACCAGTCGCTGACGGGCAAGGGCGAAGCGGCGATGGGGATGTGGTGGTCGAACCAACTCGCGGCCCTCAACGCCTCGTCCGGCGCAGAGCTGGTCCCCCTCCGCTTCCCGAGCACCGCCGGCTCCGCCGAGGAGGCGCACCTCTTCCACAAGTCGGCGATGTACATGAGCGGCTCCGCCCGCTCGGACCACCCCGAAGAGGTGGAGGCCTTCATCGACTTCATGATCAACAGCGAGGAAGCGGGACTCATCAACCTGGCGGACCGCGGCCTTCCGGCGAACAGCACGGTGCGTGAGGCGGTCATCCCCGAACTGAGCGAAGCGGACACACTCGCCGCGGAGTACATCGAGTCGATCGAACCCGAACTCGGGGCCGCGATGCCCGTTCCTCCCCTGGGCTTCAGCGCTCTGCAGGAGATCCTCTACCGGTACGAGCTCGACGTCCTCTTCGAGCGCACGACACCGGAGGAGGCTGCAGAGCGCGCGATCTCGGAGATGGAGACCGCGATCGGCTGATCCCACTCCGGACTGCAGCACGGGCTGCAGGACCGATGCCACTGTGCACACCACTCCCCTCACTTCGGACCGTCGGGCACGTACCTGCCCGTGAAAGGGACAACGATGTCAACCGTCACATTCGAAAGCGCCACACGTCACTACCCCGGCAGCGACAAGGCCGCCGTCAACGCCCTCGACCTCCACATCGCCGACGGCGAGGTACTGGTCCTGGTGGGCCCCTCCGGCTGCGGCAAGTCCACGTCGCTGCGGATGCTCGCCGGTCTCGAGGACGTCACCGAGGGCCGGATCCTCATCGGTGACAGGGATGTGACGGACGTCGCCTCCAAGGACCGCGACATCGCGATGGTGTTCCAGAACTACGCCCTGTATCCGCACATGACCGTCGCGGACAACATGGGCTTCGCGTTGAAGATCGCGAAGGTCCCGGCGAAGGAGCGGCGGGAGCGCGTCGAGGAGGCCGCCCGCATCCTCGACCTCACGGAGTATCTGGACCGCAAGCCGAAGGCGCTGTCCGGCGGCCAGCGGCAGCGGGTTGCGATGGGTCGCGCCATCGTCCGGTCGCCCCAGGTGTTCCTCATGGACGAGCCGCTGTCCAACCTCGATGCGAAGCTGCGTGTGCAGACCCGCACGCAGATCGCGGCGCTCACGCGCCGGTTGGGGGTCACGACCGTCTACGTCACGCACGACCAGGTGGAGGCCATGACGATGGGGGACCGCGTCGCGGTCCTCAAGGACGGACTGCTCCAGCAGGTCGCCACGCCGCGCGAACTCTACGACCGGCCGGTGAACGTGTTCGTCGCCGGCTTCATCGGGTCCCCCGCGATGAATCTCCTGGAGCTGCCCACGACGGAGCACGGCGTGCAGTTCGGCGACACCGATCATCCGATCGCCCGCGACGTGCTCGCCGCGATCGCCGGTGACACCGTCGTCGTGGGCGTCCGCCCGGAGGATCTGGAACGCGCGCCGGACGGTGAGGGCCTCGCTGTGGACATCGATGTCGTCGAGGAGCTCGGCGCGGACGCGTACGTGTACGGCCACACCTGGATCGCAGGTGCTCGTCACGACATCACCGCTCGGGTGGACGGACGTCGTCCCCCCGCGGCCGGCAGCCGCGTGCACGTCCGCCCGCGCCTGGGGCACGTCCACGTCTTCGACGCGGCGACCGGCGAGCGCCTGGATGACGGCATCCGCGACGTCGCCGATGCCGAGGTCCCGGTCACCGCGATCGACGCGACCGCATGACGGGAGGACCACCGGTGACCCTGCGGCCGAAGCCCGCCCCCCGTCCCGCTGCGGGCACCTCCGCTCGCCCACCTGCCCGGATCTGCCTCGTGGGGACCCGCGGCTACGGTGCCCGGCACCACGAGAACATCCGCTCGTTGGAGAGGGCGGGGCTCGCTGTCCTCACTGCAGCGGTGGATCCTTTCGCCGCTGCGGATGCGCTGGGCCCCGACGTCCCGGTGTTCGACAGCATCGAGGAGATGGACTCGTCCGGACGGGTTGCGGACATCATCGTGGTGGCCACGCCGATCTCCACCCATGCGGATCTGGCCGCTGCCGCACTCCGCACGGGAGCGGACGTCCTGCTGGAGAAGCCTCCCGTCGCAGATCTCGCGCAGTTCCACCGCCTGCTCGCGGAGGAAGCAGATTCCTGCTCACGCGTGCAGGTGGGGTTCCAGAGCCTCGGCTCGCATGCCCTGCAGGCCATCGACGGGATCATCCGATCCGGTGAGATCGGCAGACTCCGCGCCGTCGGGGCGGTCGGGCTGTGGGCGCGGTCGGTCGACTACTACACACGCTCTCCGTGGGCCGGCAGGCGCACGCTCGACGGCGTCCCCGTCGTCGACGGCGTCGCGACCAACCCTCTTGCGCATGCGGTCGTCACCGCGTTGAAGATCGCAGGAGCCGACCACCCGGACGACGTGGCCGACGTGATGGCGGAGCTCTATCGGGTCAACGACATCGAATCCGACGACACCTCCGTCATCCGCCTGGAGACGGTGTCCGGCACGCCGGTGACGTGTGGTCTCACCCTGTGCGCGCGGGAGCAGCAGGACCCGACCGTCCTCGTGGAGTGCACCGAGGGGCGCATCGTGTTCGAGTACACGCGTGACCGGCTCACCGTCGAGACCGCGGAGGGTTCGCGCGTGGTCGAGACGGGCAGGACCGACCTCCTCACGGACCTCATCCGCTCGCGCGGGGAGGGCACCGCGCTGCTGTCGCCGCTCGCGGGGGCGGGAGCCTTCATGCGCGTGCTCGAAGCCGTCCGCACCGCGGAGGAACCGCGGCCGATCGACGGTCGCTTCGTCGACTGGACAACGGACGGCGGTGTCCGCCGTGCAGTCCTCCCCGGGATCGAGGAGGCCGTCGCACGGGTGGTGAAGGCCGGGACCGGGTTCTCCTCCCTGGGCCTTCCGTGGGCCGCACCGCCCCCGACGGACGGGACGATGAGGGTGGCGGATCCCGGAGCGGGACGCACCGGGACTGCGGCAGGCCGCTCGACGCCGGCCGCAGCAGAAGTGCCCGACTCGACCCACGCCGCGGGCGGGACCGTCGAGGTCGCGGTCCACCGCACAGGCACAGAGCTCGCGGCGGCGAACTCACCCCGTCCGTTCCTCCACCCCGTCCGCACGACGGGTGGGGTCGTCGTCACCGACCAGCAGCCACTGGATCATGTGTGGCACACCGGCGTGGGCGTCGCGATCCAGGACGTCGCCGGCGTGAACCTCTGGGGCGGGCGCACGTTCACCGCCTCCGCACTCCGCTACGAGTGGAGGGACGACCACGGCCGCGTCGTCGTGGAGGAGAGCACCGACACGGCGGGCGCCCGGGACGAATCGCTCATATGGTGCGGCCCCGACGCCGCCCCGCTCCTGACAGAACGGCGCCGCTGGAGCCACCGCGCCGTCGCGCATGGGGTGTGGGAGCTGGGGCTGGACTTCACGCTCTTGCCCGCAGGGCGCGCAGACGTGTCCGTGGGCAGTCCCGGCTCGAACGGCCGGACGAACGGCGGCTACGGAGGCTTCTTCTGGCGACTGGCTCCAGTGGCGGACGCACAGGTCTTCACGTCGTCCCAGGACGGGGAAGAAGCCGTCCACGGGAGCACGGACGACTGGCTGGCGGTCAGCGGTCGATTCGCCGACGGCGAGGCGACCCTCGTCTTCCGCCGCGGCGACGCAGCCGGGGACCCCTGGTTCGTCCGCCTGTCCGGCTACCCCGGTGTGGGGCTCTCACTCGCGTGGGAGAACCGCGTCACCACGACCTCGGCGGCACCGCTCACACGGTCCGTGCGCGTGCTGGTCGTGGACGGGACGCTCACCCGTGACGAGGCGGCGGCGCTCCACACGGAGGCGTCCCGGACGAGCACCGTGTAGAGCGACGACGGTGCGGCGAGGCGCAGCGCATGCTCGCCACACGGCCCGGCGACACCACGGAGAACCGCCCTGGTCTCCCCAACGCGGGAGGCCAGGGCGGTTCTCCGTGCGGACGCCGCAGCCCGCTCATCCGTCTGTGACGGTCGGCGACTCGTCTGCGAAGGTGAGGCCCAGCCCGGGCGCACCGGTTCCCCTGAGACGTCCGCCGTCGACGGTGACCGGGGACGGCTCCGCGAGCAGTCCCATCGTCGCGAACTGACCGCCGTCGACCACTTCGACGGCGGTGGGCTCCGCGAGGGTGAGTGCCACCTGCCCGGACAGTTCGTGCAGGAGGTGGGGGGCGACCCCCACGCTGCGCACACGGGCCGATTCGACGATCCGGCGGAACGGGGTGAGTCCACCCACCCGGACGATGTTCGGCTGCACGACGTCGACGGCGTCCGCCGCGATGAACTCGTGGAAGCGGTGCACCGTGTGGAGGTTCTCCCCCAGTGCGACGGGCACGTCGGTGTGCGCACGCAGACTGCGATGACCCGCGAGGTCGTCCGCGCACAACGGCTCCTCGACCCACGTGAGGTCGAAGCGCTCCAGAGACGCGATCGCACGCCGCGCGGTCGGCAGATCCCACCGCTGGTTCGCGTCGATCATGAGTCCCCGACCGGGACCCAGCACGTCACGAACAGCGGAGATCCTCTCGACGTCCTCGGCGAGGTCGGGTCGCCCCACCTTGACCTTGACGGAGTCGAATCCGGCTGCCACCCAGCCGCGCACCTGTTCCACGAGTTCGTCGAGCGGGTAGTGCAGGTTGACGCCGGACCCGTAGACGGCGACGTCGTCGCGGCGGGGACCCAGGTGGGTCGCGAGGGAAGCGCCACTGCGCCTCGCCCGCAGATCCCACAGTGCGAGGTCGAGGCCGGCCTGTGCGATGGTCGCCAGTCCGGGGCCCGCTTCGTGGAGGTGGTTCCGCAGGGCGTCCCAGAGCGGTTCGGGCGCTTCGTCCCGTCCCCGCACGAAATCTGCGATGTCGTTCTCGAGCAGCGCCTGCACCGCACGCGCACCGATCGTCGGCGTCCAGGAGAAACCGGTGCCCCGGTCGCCCCGGTCCGTCTCCACGGTGACGACCACGACGTGATTGTGAGGGACACCGGCCCCCCAGGAGCGTCCGAGCCGTCCGGTGAGCAGCCGGGTCGACAGTCGTGTGATGGTCATCGTGCGACCTCCGGGTCCCCCGTGTCGATCAGCTGGTCCCTCCACCCGCGAGTAGG
The DNA here is from genome assembly GCF_016107685.1 of Brevibacterium yomogidense. Classification (GTDB taxonomy): domain Bacteria; phylum Actinomycetota; class Actinomycetes; order Actinomycetales; family Brevibacteriaceae; genus Brevibacterium; species Brevibacterium yomogidense. Next base: position 720,098 of record NZ_JABASY010000001.1, on the reverse strand, counting down.
GTTCCACCCGAGTTCGTGCCGGGCCTTCTCGATGCTGAAGGCGGGCTCCGTGCCCGTGAGCACCGACGCGAGGGCTCCGGACCCCGGCAGGAACGACGGCAGGAGCTCCGCGAGCGGTTTCCGCGCCAGCGCGTCGGCGGCACCCACGAAGAAGGTGTCGCCGTTTGAGATGACGTGCATGCGGTCGAGGAGCCGCAGGAGGAAGTCTGTGACGTCCCGCGCATCGACGTAGTTGAAGAGGGACGGCGCGGCGAGAGCAGGATCGGCGAGCCTCTCCCGGACCGTGTGCCCCTGCTGCGTGGGTGCGCCCGACCATTCCTCCGGTGCGATGACGAAGCACGGCCGGAACGACGCGAACCGCGTCGTCGCGCCGTACGCGGCTGCGAACATGCGCGCAGTCTGCTCCGCGACGAGCTTCGACAGCCCGTACGCGTGCCAGGGTCGCGTCGGCGTCGACTCCGTGAGCGGCAGCGAGTCCGGCAGCCACCCTGCGGGTGCACCGTAGCCCACGACCGTCGGGCTGCTGGCCAACACGATCCGGCCGACGCCGGCTTCCACTGCGGCAGCGGCGGTGTTGTGGGCGATGAGCGCGTTGACCGACAGGATGACGGGCTCCGGTGCGCTGAAGGGCACCGCGATCGCGGCGAGGCCCACGACGACGTCGGGCGCGGCAGCACGGACCAGCGCGGCGGCCGCCGCGGGGTCGGTGAGATCCGCGGTGCGGTACGCGACCCGCGGATCCTGAGCGTCGGGCAGCGTCGTGTCCGCGCTGGTGACGGAGAGCCCTGCGTCCGCGAAGCCCGCGACGACGCTGCGTCCCAGTCTCCCGGATCCGCCGGTGACGAGCACGACTGTCACGCCGGGACCTCCGCGCTCTCAGACGATCCGGCGACCGCATCGGACGTCGGCCTCGCGTCGGGACCCGATCCGGCCTCGGACGCGGGTCGGGACCCGACCGTCCGGCTCAGGACGGGACCGAGGTCGAGCTCACGCACGCGCACGGGGGATCCGGTCTCCAGGGACCGGTTCCCGGCGATGCCGACGGCGACCGCGGCGATCCCGTCCCGGTAGTCGGAGGGCCTGCCGAACGGGTCGTCGTGCGGACCGCGGAAGACGTCGGCCAGGAGCAGTCGGTCGCCACCGCCGTGGCTCCCCTCACCGGTGTGGATCGTGATCTCCTCCGCAGCACCCCAGTGCTCCTGGACGACGAGTCGGTCCCCACGGTGCCGCGCCCCGTCGTGGTCCGGTCCTGCAGTGACGGACGGATCGACCGGTGACCCTCCGCTGGCAGGCAGCACCGCGGCGCGTTCGACGACGTCGAGCTCCGCGCGACCGCGCGTCCCGTTGACCGCGACCCGGTACCCCTCCCAGGGACAGTGCGCATTGAGCGAGTAGCTGAGTGTGGCTCCCTGCGCGTAGTCGACCACCAGAGCGAGGTTGTCCTCGATGGTGATCTCCCCTTCGAACACGTCCTGGTTCCGCCGGTAGCCGTCGTGCTTCTCGTTGTCGAGGTAGAGACGGGTGAGCCGGTCGTCCGTCCGGAGATCGAGCGCGAACGGGTCCTGCGATCCGACTGCACGTCCGTGGCGGACGCGCCCGTCAGCGGCGGCGTTGTCCGGACCGTAGAACCGGAGACCACCGGAGGCGTACACGCGCTCGGGGCTGTCGGAGAGCCACCAGTTGACGAGATCGAAGTGGTGGGAGGACTTGTGGACGAGCAGCCCGCCGGAATTCTCCTTGAGCCGATGCCACCGGCGGAAGTAGTCCGCACCGTGCACGGTGTCCAGCATCCACGTGAAGTCGATCGACGTCACCCGTCCGATCCGACCGGACTGCACGACCTCCTTGAGCGCCGTGTTGCGGGGCGAGTACCGGTAGTTGAACGTCACGACGACGGTGCGGCCCGTCTCCTCCACGGCGTGCGCGATCGCGCGTGTGCCGGCGTCGTCCACGGTGAGAGGCTTCTCGACGACGACGTCCGCCCCCGCCCGCAGCGCCCGGCAGATGAGCTGCGCGTGGGTGTGGTCGGGTGTCGTGACGATGACCCTGTCCACACGCTCGGCCCGGACGACCGCCTCGAGATCCGTCGGGTCGAAGACTATGACGGAACCGGCGGAGCGCTCCGCGGCGAAGGCGCGGAAGTACTCCGCCCGACCGGGGTTCGTGTCCCCGATCCCCACGAGGACCGCGACGTCCGCGTGCTCCTCGAGCAGCGACCGGAGGTACATCTCGCACCGGTTCCCCGCCCCCACGACGAGGTAGCGCAGGGGAGAGCCGTCCGTGGACGTGAGAGCAGTCGGAGCGTGTTCCGGGGTCGGTTCGGCGGTCATGAGGAGGACTCCTGTCGGTCGGAGGGTCGAGCGGATGGTCCGGGGAGCGAGCCGGTGGGACGCGGACTCACTTGATGCCGGTCGTCGCGATGCCCTTGACGAGGAACTTCTGTCCCACGAGGAAGGCGATGAAGACGGGGAGCAGAGAGACGATCGACATGGCGAACAGCGAACCCCACGAGGACTCACCGGTTGCGTCCACGAAGGCCCGCAGCGCCACCGGGACCGTGAACATGTCGGGATCTGTCAGGTAGATGAGGGCGCTGAAGAAGTCGTTCCACGTCCAGATGAACGTGAAGATCGTCGTCGTCGCGAGGGCGGGGACCATCATCGGGAGGATGATCTGCCCGAAGATCCGTGCGTGGCCCGCCCCGTCGATCCGTGCCGCCTCATCCATGTCCGTGGGGATCCCCCGGATGAACTGCACCATGAGGAAGATGAAGAACGCGTCCGTCGCGAGGAGCTTCGGCACGATGAGCGGCCAGAACGTGTTCACCCAACCGATCTGGGAGAACATGATGTACTGCGGCACGATGACGACGTGGAACGGCAGCATGATCGTCAGCAGCATGAGCGCGAACGCCGTCTTCTTGAACCGGAAGTCCAGCCGGGCGAAAGCGTACGCAGCCATCGAGCAGGCCACCAGGTTTCCGATGATGCACCCGAGCACGACGACCGCGGAGTTGAACAGGTACACCCCGAACGGGTTGGACAGTGCGTTCCAACCGTCCGAGTAGTTGCTCGTCTCGAGGGTCTCCAGAAGAACGCCCGGCTCCCGGAAGATGATGTCGTTGGGTCGAAGAGAGCTCGCGACCATCCACAGGAGGGGATAGATCATGATCCCGCCGACGACGATGAGGGCGACGTGCTTGAGGATCGAGCGTACGACCCGCTTCGCGTCGCTGCGATGCTCCTCCGCCGCCGGGGGCGGATCTTCGGCTGGTGGGACCCGCGATGGCGCTGCTGAGGCGGGCGGCGGTGTGTCGCGGGCGAGGGTCGAGTCAGTCATCGTAGAACACCCAATACTTGGAGGCCAGGAAGTTGATGGCGGTGAACGCGCCGATGATCACGAGCAGCAGCCACGCCATCGCGGCTGCGTATCCCATGTCGAACCGGCCGAATCCGGTCTGGTAGAGGTACAGCGTGAAGAACATCGTGGAGTCCGACGGACCGCCGCGACCACCGGAGACGATGAACGCCTGCGTGAACGACTGGAACGCCTGGATGATCTGCAGCACGAGGTTGAAGAAGATGATCGGGCTGAGCAGCGGCAGGGTGATCCGGAAGAACTGCGAGATCTTCCCGGCGCCGTCGATCGATGCGGCTTCGTAGTACATCGCCGGGATCTGTCGCAGACCGGCGAGGAAGATGATCATCGGTGCGCCGAAAGTCCACACGTGCAGGAGGATGATGCTCCCGAGCGCGGTGCGCGGGTCGGAGATCCACCCGATCCCCTGGATCCCGATGATCTCGAGCAGCTGGTTCACCAGGCCCGTCGACCCGAAGATCTGCTTCCACAGGATCGCGATGGCGACGGACGAGCCGAGGAGTGACGGCAGGTAGAAGACGGACCTGTAGAACGCGAGACCGCGCATCCCGCGGTCGAGCACCATCGCAATCGCCAGAGCGAGCGCCAACTGGAGGGGCACTCCCACGAGCACGTAGGTGAAGGTGACGACGAGCGAGTTGTGGAGTCGGTCGTCGGACATCATCCGCGCGAAGTTGTCGAATCCGACCCATTCCGGTGCCCGCATGAGGTTGTAGTCCGTGAATGCGAGGTACAGCGACATCGCCATCGGGCCGAGGGTGATGCCGAAGAGCCCGAGGATCCACGGCGAGAGGAAGATGGCGGCGGCACGGTTGTCGCGCGATTCCGCGGCCGTGCGGCGCCGGCCGCGCTTCGGCGCCTGCCCCTCCGGGAGCTTGTTCGTCGCGAGTTCCTGGATGACACTCATGAGTGCCACCTCAGGGTGATCACGTGCGGCGCTGAGGCGTCCGGCACGTGATGTGCGATGGACTTCTTTGTCATCGGTTCTCCCATCAACGGAGCGGGAAAGCGTTTTCCCGAGGTGTGGATTCGACAGTATCGGTCGGCAGGAGTGACGTCAACCACTCCTTCCGGGCGTCTGCGGCCTCGCAGCCCCCGGTGCACGGGCGCTACACGGCAGGCATGTGCGCGACCTCCGTGAGCGACGGGAGGACGAGCCGCCGGTAGCGCTCCTTCATGACCGACACCGTGAGAGCGGGGTCCTGGTCGAAGATCTCCTGGTTGAAGATCTCGACTTCGACAGGCCCCCTGTACCCGGCGGCGGCGACCGATCTGCTGATCGGACCGAAGTCGATCATCCCGTCGCCCATCATCCCCCGTGACAGCAGGGCGTCGGCGGCGATCGGGAGGTTGAAGTCGCACACCTGGTACGCGGCAAGCCGTCCTTCCGACCCGGCGCGGGCGATCTGCACCTCGAGAGCCGGGTCCCACCACACGTGGAAGGTGTCGACGACGACCCCTACCGCACGAGGCGGGTGCGGCGCGGCGAGGTCGAGCGCCTGCTCCAGCGTGGACAGCACTGCGCGATCCGCCGCATACATCGGGTGCAGGGGTTCGAGGACCAGGGTGACGCCGTACTCGAGGGCCGTGGGCACGAGCTCCGCGAGCCGGTCCGCGACCCGGTCGCGGGCCGCCTGCAGATCCTTGTCGTCGCCGAGGCCGCTCCCACCGACGAAGCTCGCCCCCGCGGGCAGACCGCCCACCACCATGATGAGGCGGTCGGTGCCGAGTGCGGCCGCCTCGCGGATCGCGGCGATGTTGTCGTCGAGTGCGGCGCGGACGCCGTCGGGGTCCGCCGCCGTGAGGAAGCCGCCGCGGCACAGGCTGGACACCGTGAGCCCGGCGTCCGACAGCATGCGCGCGGCCTCGTCGAGTCCTGCCTCCGCGACACGGTCACGCCACACGCCGATCGACGTGAGCCCCGCGCGGGCCGCCGCGTCGACGGCCTCGCGGAGGGAGAGGTCCCGAACGGTGCCGGTGTTGAGGGACAGCTCGAAGTCGCTCATCACAGCGCTCCTTCCGGCAGAGGGGACTTCTGTGCGGTGTCGGCCTGCGGGAACGACGCGACGGTCGTGCGCGTGGGCACACCCGTGCGCGCTGAGACGAAGCCTGCGGCCTCCAGGTGGGACCGCATGCGCGCCGCAGCCAGGGCGGGGTCCCGCAGGAGTCCCGCGTCGTCCGCGAGCTCGAAGAGGCGGACCAGGTGCGGCACCGACCTCCCGGCGTGCAGACCCCCCACCAGCTGGAAGCCCGGCTGGTGGCCGTTGAGCCACGACAGGAACGCGATGCCGGTCTTGTAGTGGAAGGTGGGCTGCTCGAACACGTGCCGCCCCAGGGACTCCGTGGACGCGAGGATGCGCAGACCGTCGTCGGGCCGTCCCGCGTCGTACGCCTGCAGGGCCGTCGACGCCGCCGGGTAGATCGCCGCGAAGATTCCCAGCAGCGCGTCCGAATGCCGGGTTCCGTCGCCGTGGATGAGGCCGGGATAGTTGAAGTCGTCTCCCGTGTAGAGGCGCACCCCCGGCGGGAGTGCGGCCCGGAGCCCCTCTTCGTGCTGGGCGTCCAGAAGCGAGACCTTCACTCCGTCGATCCTGTCCGCGTGCGCCAGGATGAGATCGAGGAACGTCTTCGTCGCGGCCCCCACGGACTCACTGCCCCAGTAACCGGTGAGAGCCGGATCGAACATCGGCCCCAGCCAGTGGAGGACGACCGGTTCTCGCACCTCGCCGAGGAGCGTGGCGTACACCCGCAGGTAGTCGTCGGGACTCGACGCGGCGCGCACGAGCGCCCGCGACGCCATGATGATCGCCTTCGCGCCCGCGGATTCGACGACCTCGAGCTGCTCGCGGTACGCGGCGAGCACCGCCTCGAGCCCCTCGCTCCCCGGCGACACGGTGGCGGGGTCGAGCTGATCGGTGCCGGCCCCGCAGGCGATGAGGTCGCGGACCGACCTGCCGCGCAGCGCAGGTGCGCCGGCCGCGAGCGCTGCGGCGGCCTCGGCGGTGGACCTGCGGATGAGGTGCTGGGTGGCGGCCCAGTCGAGGCCCATCCCCCGCTGCGCCGTGTCCATCGCGTCCGCGACGCCCAGCCCGTACGACCAGACGTCGTGTCGGAACGCGAGCGTCGCGTCCCAATCGAGGTCCGCAGGGGCCCCCGGTGCGTTGTCCGCCAGGGCGCGAGGAACGACGTGCGCGGCGGCATACGCGCGTCGCGACTCGAGGGGAGCTGCGGGGAGTGTCCACTCCCCCGGTGCGCCCAACGTCCGCTCGTACGAGCCGCCGTCCGGGGCGGGAAGGACGATCGCCGTCATCGGGCCACCTCCGCGACCGCACCAGCAGCGCGGTCACCGACGCCCGTCGCACCGGCGTCACCCGCGTCCGGAGCCACCACATGATCGTCGTGGGCCGCGGCGTGGACGGCGAGCTCCGGCACGTCGACCGTGCGGCGCTCGGCCGACGACAGCAGACCGAGTTCGGCGAGCTGCACTCCGCGTGCCGCGGACAGCAGACCGAAGCGGTGATCGCGGCCGGCGGCGACATCGCGGAGGAACTCCTCCCACTGCAGTTTGAACCCGTTGTCGATCTCTTCGTTCGCAGGAACCTCCGACCACTGGTCCCGGAAGGATTCGGTGACGGGGAGATCCGGGTTCCACACCGGCTTCGGTGTGTGGGAGCGGTGTTGAGCAACGCAGCGGGTGAGTCCCGCGACCGCGGAGCCGTGCGTGCCGTCCACCTGGAACTCGACCAGCTCGTCACGGTGGACCCGCACGGCCCACGAGGAGTTGATCTGGGCGATCACCGGATCGCCTGCCGGGGTCTCCAGCTCGAAGACTCCGTACGCCGCGTCGTCCGCAGTCGCCTCGTACTCGCGCCCCGCCTCGTCCCACCTGGTGGGGATGTGCGTGACGGACCGGGACGCGACGGAGCGGACGGGCCCCACGATTCCCTCGAGCACGTAGTTCCAATGGCAGTACATGTCAGTGGTCATCCCGCCGCCGTCCTCCGCACGGTAGTTCCAGGACGGACGCTGCGCCGACTGGTGCTCACCCTCGAAGACCCAGTAGCCGAACTCGCCCCGCAGCGACAGGATGCGGCCGAAGAACCCTTCGTCCACCAACCTGCGGAGCTTCACGAGTCCAGGCAGGTACAGCTTGTCGTGGACGACCCCGGCGGTGACACCGACCTCCTGGCGGATGCGGGCGAGTTCGAGCGCTTCCGTGAGTGTCTCTGCCGTGGGCTTCTCCGTGAACACGTGTTTGCCGGCGCGCATGGCCTTCGCCAGCGTCGCGGCTCGCAGGCTGGTCATGGACGCGTCGAAGACGATGTCGATCGACGGGTCCTCCAGGACCCCGTCGAGGTCCGTCGTCCACTCCTCGACCCCGTGCTCCAGCGCGATCGCCTCGAGCTTCGCGGCGTTCCTGCCGACGAGGACGGGCTCGACCGTGAGCCGCGTGCCGTCGTCCAGGACGATCCCGCCCTGAGCCCGGATCGGCAGGATCGACCGCAGCAGGTGCTGGCGGTAGCCCATGCGCCCGGTGATCCCATTCATTGCGATGCGGAGCACCCGTGTGTCAGCCATCTGATCCACTCCATCGTGTGAGTCATGTAAGTTGGAAAGCGCTTTCCAATCTAAGTCCGTGCACTCGGGGTGTCAAGGGATACCGGCAAGCGTTTTCCAAAGTGCTCGAATGGGTCCAGAATGTGCAGAACGGAGGTGTCGTCATGTCCAGAGCGGTGACGCTGTCACAGGTGGCTGCGGCGGCGGGGGTCTCCCTCGCCACCGCGTCGAGGGTCCTCAACGACTCCGCACGGAAGCCCGCCCCGGCGATCGCGGAGAGAGTCCGCGAGGCCGCCGAAACGTTGGGCTATGTCGCGAACGCGCAGGCGCAGGCCCTCGCGCGGTCCACCACGGGTCTCATCGGCCTGGTGGTCCACGACATCTCCGACCCGTACTTCTCCTCCATCGCGAAGGGCGTGCAGCACCGGGCACGGGAGGACCGGCACCAGCTCCTCCTCGCGGCCACGAACGGCGGAGATCAGCTGGACGCAGTGAGCGCGTTCGCGTCCCACCGGACGGCCGCCATCATCATGGCGGGATCACGACGCACGGAGATCGACCCGCGCCTCCTGTCGGAGCTCGAGCGCTACCAGCGCAACGGCGGTCGGGTCGTCACGATCGGCCAGGACTGGCTGGACGGAGCGCGGGCCGTCACGATCGACAACCGCGGTGCAGGCCATCAGCTGGTCCGCGCACTCGTCGAGGACGGACAGACACGCTTCGCGTTCCTGGGTGGACCCGACGACCTCGTGACGTCCCTCGAACGCCGTGCGGGCTTCCGCAGCGCCCTCGCGGAAGCGGGCCTCGAGCCGGAACTCGAGATGGAGCACGCCTTCACCAGCGAAGGCGGCTATGAATCGGTCCGCGACCTGCTGTCCCGGACCTCAGCGGAAGACCTCGCGGGAACGACTCTCGTCGCGGCGAACGACGTCATGGCACTGGGCGCGATCGCTGCGCTCCGGCACGCAGGACTGCGCGTGCCGGACGATCTGCGCGTGGCGGGGTTCGACGACATCCCGAACCTCAGGGACTTCGCCCCCGGCCTCACGACGATCCGCTTCCCGTTGGAGGACGTGGGTGCCGCCGCTGCGCGGATCGTGCTCGCGGACGACGAACCACGGGTCGAATCGGTCGCGGGAGAGCTCGTCCGCCGTGAGAGCGCCTGACGCGGGCCGCCCCGCCTGTCACAATCAGAGCCATGTCCACCAGCCTCACCACACAGGTCGCGTCGGCACTGCGCGCGGAGATCGCGTCCGGCACGCTCCGGCCCGGTGACCGACTGCCCAGCGAGGGCATGCTCATCGAACGGTTCGGGGTGAGCCGCACCGTGGTGCGGGAAGCGATCGGACGACTGCGGGCGGAAGGACTCGTGCGCACGCAGCGCGGCAGCGGCAGCTTCGCCCTCACGCCCCCGGGCCACCACGCGGACGCACAGCGACCCGCGTTCCCCACGGACACGGCAGAGCAGCGGACGCAGCTCCTGGAGTTCCGCATCGCGCTGGAGTCCGAGGCGGCCGCCCTCGCGGCGGCACGGTGCTCCTCTTCCGCGCTGGACGACATGCGGCAGGCGCTCACCGATTTCACGGCGGCGGCCCACGTCCCCGCCGCCGCACTGGAGGCGGACTTCGCCTTCCACAGAGCGGTGGCCGCGGCGAGCGGCAACGCACACATCGCGCACGCCCTGGCAGAGCTCGGACCGTCGATGATCGTCATGCCTGCGCACCGTCTGGCGGCACACCCGGCGGGCGGCCCCTCGGACCACATTGCGGAAGTCGAGGCGGAGCACTCCAGCGTGCTCCGCGCGATCGCCGCGGGAGACCCCCTCGCCGCAGCCGCGTGCATGCGCGCCCACCTCTCCAACTCCCTGGCACGGACACACAGGGCCTGAGCCGCACTCCTCCGCCCCTCGTCAACCGAGCGGTTTCGCCTGCCGCCTCGGCAGCGACAGCCACGAGCCCGCCTCGCGCTCCGCGATCGGTCGTACGATTACTGATGCCTTCCGTGCATTCTTCGATACGCATAATGGCTTGGACAGGTATTGATGCCTCTCATTAAGCTCAGGAGGAATCTCACAACCGTGACACCACTCACCCTGTGTCCGCGGTTCGGAAGTTACCTGCAAGGAGGCACCATGTTCCGGAACACCCGCGCTCGCCGCCCACTGATGCTCATCTCCACCGCCGCCGCGGTCGGACTCGCACTGTCCGCGTGCGGAAACGTCACCGGCGGAGGAGGAGGCGGTGACTTCCCCTCGCAGAACATCACCTTGACCGTCGGACAGGCGGCCGGCGGCAGCACCGACCTCATCGCTCGCGCCGTGGCCGACGGGTCCCAGGACGCGTTCGGCGTGTCCATGACCGTGGAGAACCAACCGGGAGCCAACGGCGCCATCGCCACCAAGGACGTGGCCGGACGCGCAGCCAACGGCTACGACCTGGTCCTCCTCAACGCCTCCCTCATCACCATCACCTCACTCACCGCGTCCGAAGAGGAGACGGTGGACCTCGACGACCTCGACATCGTCATGGGCCTGTCGCAGGACGACTACATCATGGTCGCCAACGCGGACAGCGACATCGACACCGTCGACGACATGGTCGAGTCGGACGAATCGGTCTCCTACGGGACCACCGGAGTGGGCACTGCCAGCCAGCTCGCACAGCTGCTCCTGATGGAGGAGGCGGACGTCGACGGCAACGAGGTGCCGTTCGACAGCGGCGCACCAGCCCTCACAGCCGTGATGGGCGGTCAGGTCGAGGTCGCCACGCTCCAGCTGGGCGAAGCGATGCCGCAGATCGACGCGGGCGCCATCAAACCGATCGTGGTGTTCTCGGAGGAGCGGCTCGACTACCTGCCCGACGTCCCCACGGCAGTGGAGGAGGGCTACGACGTCCCCGTCTCGCAGTACCGTGCACTGGCGATGCCCGCCGGCGCAGACGACGAGGTCCTGTCGTCCCTCCGCGACGGCGTCGAGGAGATCACGCAGACCGACTCCTACAAGCAGTTCAACGAGGACAACTTCCTCACGCCCGCGGAGATCTCCGGTGACGAGGTCCGCGAGCAGTGGACCGACCTCGCCGAACGCTACGCCGCACTCGTCGAGGAGAACGACATCGACCTCGGCGGCGCCCAGAACTGACACCCGGAGGAGAACGTCGTGGACGACACGCAGACCGAGCACGAGGAGACCGTGACGAGCAGTCCGGTGCACGAGGAAGAGAGCCCCGCCGGCTCGACCGACCTGCAGGCGGAGCCTGCGGGCACCGTCGCCAACCTGGTGAGCGGAGTCGCAGTGGCCCTGCTCGGCGTCGGCTCACTCGCAGTGGCCCTCGAACTGGGCTTCGGGAACCTCACACAACCACGGGCCGGCACATGGCCCGCGATCCTCTCCGCACTCCTGATCGTCTTCGGCAGCACTCTCGCAGTCCGCGCGAAGACCTACACGGACGCGGAGAAGATCAGCCGTCACGCGGCCGCCGTGGGAGTCGGAGCCATCAGCATCGTCGCCGCGGTGCAGCTCATGCCCCTCATCGGGTTCGAGATCCCGGCCGTGCTCCTCATGATCTTCTGGATGAAGGTGCTGGGCCGGGAGAAGCTGCTGAAGTCGATCATCATCGCAGTCGTCACGGTGATCGCGCTGTACCTCGTGTTCGTGACCGGACTGCGCATCTCGATCCCCCACCTCTTCTGATCGCGACGATCGATCCACGCACCTGAGAAAGGCACTGACCTCCCATGGATTTCGCCCCCGTCATCGAGGGCTTCTCGGTTGTCCTCGAACCGATGAACCTCCTCTTCTGTCTGATCGGCGTCCTGGTCGGCATGGTCATCGGCGTGCTGCCGGGGCTCGGCCAGGCGGCCACCATCGCGATCCTCCTGCCGCTGACCTACGGCATGGAGCCTGTCGCCGCGATCATCATGCTCGCGGGGATCTTCTACGGCGGCATCTACGGAGGGACCGTGACCGCCGTCCTGCTGAACATTCCGGGTGAGACGAGCTCCGCGATCACCGCGATCGAGGGCTACCCCATGGGCAAGAAGGGACAGGCCGGAAAAGCCCTGGGCATCGGCGCCATCGCCTCCTTCCTGGGCGGCACGATCTCGATCGTCGCTCTCACGTTCGTCGCTCCCATCGTTTCGGGATGGGCCCTGAGGTTCGGGCCGCCCGAATACGCGGCGCTCGCACTGCTCGGCATCCTGCTCGTCGCCACGATCTCCAACGGCGCGCGAGTCAAGGCATTCATCGCGGCCACGATCGGCCTGCTGCTGGCAGTCATCGGCCGCGACGGGTTCACCGGGGAGATGCGCTACACCGCGGGCAGCCTCGAGCTCGCCGACGGGCTGCAGTTCGTCCCGATCGCCATGGGCGTCTTCGGCCTCACAGAGATCCTCTACGCCCTGGAACGACGCCACCAGCCCCTGCCTCCTCGCATCAAGGTGGACAAGGTCCTTCCCACGCGGGCGGACCTCAAGCAGTCCGCGGCTCCGATGATCCGCGGCGGTTTCATCGGATTCTTCCTGGGGCTCCTCCCCGGCGGCGGTGCCACGGTGTCCGCGATGGTCTCCTACGGCACAGAGAAGCGGTTGGCGAAGGACCCCAGCCGCTTCGGCAAGGGCGCGATCGAAGGTGTCGCCGGCCCGGAGACGGGCAACAACGCGGCAGCCACGTCCTCCTTCATCCCTCTGCTCACCCTGGGCATCCCCGCCAACGCCACGATGGCCGTGATGTTCGGAGCGCTCATGATCCAGGGGATCACCCCGGGACCCCAGCTCGTCAGTGAAGATCCCGGCCTGTTCTGGGGCGTCATCAACTCGATGTATCTGGGGAACATCATCCTCATCGTGCTGTCGATACCGCTGATCGGCCTGTTCGTGAAGATCCTCGACGTCCCTCCGACCATCCTCGCCCCGATCACCCTCATGATCGTCTGCATCGGCGCGTACACCATCAACAACCGCTTCTTCGAGGTCCTGGTCGTCGTGGCGTTCGGCGTGATCGGTTACCTCATGAAGAAGATGGGCTTCGACCCGGCGCCCCTGGTGCTCGCCTTCGTTCTCGGCTCCTTGCTCGAAGACAGCTTCCGCCGCTCGCTCATGATGTTCCAGGGCGATGTCACCCAGGTGACGAATCACCCGATCGCCGTGACGATCCTGATCCTCTTCGCACTGGTGCTCCTCGCGCCGCTGGCGCTCAAGCTGATCCTCCGGAAGAAGAGCCCGGTGGTCGCTCTCATGGATCCGAGCAACGACCACGAACCGGCCGAGAAGCGCTGAACCAGGCGAGGAGGCGGGCCCGAGTGCGGACGTGACCACGCCTGATGCGATCCCCGGGAGACTCACCGATCTGTTAGCTTGATGCTCTCAGAGCATTGGAGTGTGGGTCATGTTCACGTTGGATCAGGTGCGCTGCTTCGTCGCAGTGGCTGAGCATCTCCACTTCGGACGGGCGGCTGCAGAGCTCAACATGACGCAGCCGCCGCTCAGCCGCCAGATCCAGAAGCTGGAGCGTCATGTGGGGGCCGAGCTTCTGGATCGGCGCGGTCGCGGCGTGGAGCTCACCGCTGCCGGACAGCTGTTCCTCGCCGAATCCCGCAAACTGCTGGGGCTCGCCGGTCGTGCGCCGGAAGGTGCCCGACGGGTCGCCTCAGGCCAGCTCGGGCTCGTCCGCCTGGGGTTCACCGCCGCTGCGGGGTTCGGGCCCCTCAGCGGTCTGCTCAGCACGGTCAAACGCGAGCTGCCCGGACTCGATATCGATCTGGTGGAGATGGTCACTGCAGAGCAGCTGCAGGCTCTCGACGAAGAGCGCATCGACATGGCGATCGGACGACTGCACACGCCTCTCCCGAACCTGGAGTCGCGGCTGCTCCTGAAGGAGCGCCTCATGCTGGCCGTCCCAGCGGATTCGGAGATGGCACGGCGCGGTTCTGCCCTCACCAAGGCCGATATCCGCGATCAGGCGATCATCATGCACTCTGCGTCCAAAGCTCGCTACTTCTACGACATCATCGTCGGGAACTTCGATATCGCCCCTGAACAGATGCGGTACACACTGGGCCAGATCATGACGATGATCAGCCTCGTCGCAGGCGGGCACGGAATCGCGTTCGTCCCGGAATCGGCTCAGCGCACCAGGGTACCGGGAGTTGAGTACCTGACCTTCCGCGACTTCGATGAGGACGTCGTCGAGCTCCACGCGCTCTGGCGGCCGGGCAGCAGGAATCCCGCGGTCCGCTCGCTCCTCGACGTGATGTCCTGAGGCAGACGCGGACCGGCCGATCGACACCGGTGATGCATGATGCGTATACCTCAATACCAAGTCGGTCCATTTCATGCATACCGCCGGTGGTAGAACTGGTCACCAAGTGCATCGAAGCACTGCATCGCGCATCAACCCGGGCCGATTCGATGTGGAAACGTCCCAGCTGAAAGCGATGCGTGGCACGAGAGAATCCTCGGCCTCTGACCAAGGAGCAACAATGAAGCTGCGCACACGCATGATGGCCTCTATCGGAGCAGTTCTGGCATTGACCAGTGTCGCTGCATGCGACGCGGGGGATGCGGAGTTCCCCTCCGACCGCTTCGAACTCATCGTTCCGTACAACCCGGGTGGGTCCAACGACACCGCAGGTCGGCTGCTCGCCGCAGAACTCGAGTCGATCTCCGGACAGCAGGTGGTCGTGGTCAACCGCCCCGGCGGCGGGGCCGCCGTGGGGATCACCGAAGCGATGAGAGCCCCCGCAGACGGGTACAACATGGTCATCACCCCCAACTCTGCATTCGCCAGTGTTCCGCTGGTGCAGGAGGTGAGCTATACACCGGAAGACTTCCGCAGCGTCGGCCCACTCTACGACCAGCCACACATCATCGTCTCTCACAAGGACAGCGACATACAGTCCCTCGAAGACCTGGAACAGGTCTCCGAACGGATCACCTACACGATCCTGGCGCAGGGGCACGTCACCCACCTCTCGCTCGGCACCGTGCTGGACGACATGGGTCTCGACGCGGAACCCGTCCCCTACGACTCGGCGACTGATTCGCTGCAGGCCGTCACATCGGGGCAGGTGGACGTCGGGATCATCGACATGAACATCGCGGTTCCGCAGTTGGAGTCCGGGGATGTCACCGGCCTCGCCATCAACACGGAGGAACGTCACCCCGCGTTCCCCGATCTCGTGTCACTGGTCGAAGCGGGGTATCCCGACGGAGCCGGGTACCTCTCGCGCAACATGATCTCCATCCCGGCGGATACACCGGACGACGTCGTCGCCCAGCTCGAGCCGCTGCTGAAGGAAGCGTACGAAAGCGACGCGTACCAGCAGTTCATGGAGGAGAACTACCTCCTCGAACCGGAGTACGAGGGCGCCGCGTTCATCGAGGAATTCATTCCGGAGGAGCGGGAGCGCCTCGTCACGGCGTTCGAGGATCTCGGAATCGAACGGATCGATGGCTGAGGCCAGCGGCAGCGTCATGGTCCGCAGACGAATCGACTCGTCGACATGAATGCACAAGACCCCGCACTCGACAGGACGCCGACCGATGACATCGACGACGGCGCAGACCGCGAGACCAGATGGTACGACAAGCACACGCACCGCCTGGGGCCCCTCCTGTTGGTCGGCATCAGTATCGCGTTCGTGGTGGTCGGATCGCGCTTGGACTTCGGGTCGATATCACGCCCCGGGCCCGGCCTATGGCCCATCGCGATCGCGACGATCACGGGATCGATGGCGCTCGTGTCCGCCCTCCTCCCCCACAAGGAGGAGGAGAGGTTCCATCTGCCGGAGGTCGGGCGCGCTGTGGCCCTGCTCGTCGCGTTCCTGCTCTTTCCGTTCCTCTTCGACTACGTGGGATTCATCCTCCCGTCGGTTCTCCTCATCACCTTCATGATGAAGGTGCTCTCCCGGGAGTCGTGGCTGCGATCGGGCATCGTGGCGATCGCGACGAGTTTCATCGCGTACGTCCTCTTCGGTGTCATGCTCAGCGTCCGCCTCCCCGCTTTCACCCTCCCCTTCTGACCGCCCCAGGCCCGCCCTGCGCCTGACGAGCAAGAACTGGACGATCCCGTATGGAGCTGCTGACCAACCTCGGCGACGGTTTCGCCGTCGCGTTCAGTCCGATGAACCTGATCTACGTCACCCTCGGTGTGCTGATCGGGACGGTCATCGGTCTGCTGCCCGGCCTGGGCGCCACCGCAGCAATCGCGATCCTGCTGCCGCTGACCTTCAGCCTGGAACCCGCCACAGCCATCATCATGCTGGCCGGCATCTACTACGGGAGCATGTACGGCGGCCGTGTACCTTCCATCCTCCTCCGGCTCCCCGGCGATGCCTCGTCCGTCATCACGACCCTCGACGGCTATCCCCTCGCGCGCCAGGGCAAGGCCGGTGTGGCACTGGGGATCACCGCCATCGGATCCTTCATCGGCGGGACGATCGCGATCATCGGCCTCACCTTCCTCGCCCCGCTGCTCGCGAAGTACGCGGCGAAAGTGGGCGCCCCCGAGCTGTTCGCCCTCACACTCTTCGGCATCATCATGATCGGGTTCGTGGGGTCGGGGTCCCGACTCAAATCGATGTCGCTCGCGGGCCTCGGTCTGCTGGTCGCCGCGATCGGCACCGATCCGATGGCGGGCACCCCTCGTCTCACGTTCGGCAGTGTCGATCTCTCCGCCGGCATCGACATCGTGCCGGTCGCGGTCGGACTGTTCGGTCTGGGGGAGATCTTCTACACGATGGAGAAGAAGAGGGCCGCCACGACCACTGCGCAACCGATCCGACGGATCCTCCCCAATCGTGCCGAATGGCTGCAGACCCGGTGGGCGATCCTCCGTGCGTCCGTCTTGGGGTTCTTCGTCGGAATCCTTCCGGGCGGCGGCGGGGCGATATCGTCCGTCCTGTCCTACGGGGTGGAGAAGAGGATCTCGAAGCACCCCGAAAAGTTCGGTAAGGGCGCATTGGAGGGGCTCGCCGCGACGGAGACGGCGGACAACGCGTCGTCGAATTCGGCTTTCATCCCGCTCCTCACTCTGGGTGTTCCGCCGAACGCGGTGATGGCCCTGCTGTTCGGTGCCCTGCTCATGCAGAATGTGACACCCGGCCCGCAGCTCATCAACACGCACCCCGAGGTGTTCTTCGGCGTCATCGCCTCGATGTACATAGGCAATGCGCTGCTGCTCCTGTTGAACCTCCCGCTCATCAGGGTCTTCGTCCTGATCCTCAAGATCCCCGCGTCGATCCTCAACCCCATCATCGTGACGGTCGCTTTCCTCGGCGTCTACGCGGTGAACAGCTCGATGTTCGACGTGGTCGTCTGCATCGTCTTCGGCATCATCGGCTACCTGCTGAAGAAGCTCCAATTCGACATGGCGCCCTTCATTCTCGCCTTCGTCCTGGGACCGATCATGGAAGTGGAGTTCCGTCGGACCATGACCCTGTCCGACGGCAGCCTCTCGATCTTCTTCGACCGCCCCGTCGCGCTCGGAATCCTGTTGACCGTGACGCTGTTCGTCGTCCTGTCCTTGGTTGCGTCCTTCCGCCGCCCGGGGAAGGGCCTGCCGCCCGCCATCGCCGTGGCACCGCCGGTCAGCGCCGCGCAGTCCGCCGCCCCCGAAAGCGCCGAGGGGTCACACGGCAGCGGGGGCGAGGAGTCCACCGGAACGGGGCAGAAACCTCCGTCACGCCCTGAGTGAGAATCGCCGCGTCTCGCCCGTCCACGCGGGGCCCCGGTCGAGACGCAGCGGCGTTCAGTCCAAGGACCGCAGAATCCGATTGTTCTCACGCAGGAGGTGAGTGGTGAGCTCGTCGAAGTATCCCAGCAGCCGCTCAGCCAACGGAGACCGTGCGTCCTGCGAATACACGGCCCAGGTCGGGACCTCGACATCAGAGGTCGGCAACGCGACGGCACGAACCGCCAACCCCGGCAGGGCCAGCTTCGCGACGGCCGCCGGCGCGATCATCGCCCCGATCCCCTCTGCGACGACAGCGGCGCCGGACAGCACTTGCGACACTTCGATCGAACCCGCATCGGCGTGAGAAGCGAAGATCTCATCGTGCATACGTGCCAGGTACGGAGAGCCGTCGTGCTCGTAGCGGATGAGTGGCAGCGTGGCGAGGTCGTCCGGGGTCAGCGGCGCAGCCTGCTTCGCGAGTGCGCTGCGTTCAGGGACCAGCGCGACGAGCGGTGTGCTGTCGACCACCCTGTGGCACACATTCGACGGAAGCTCCTGTGGGCGGATGAATCCGACGTCCAGGCGTCCGCGGCTCACCATCTCCACCTGCACGGGGGACAGCCGTTCGGAGATCTTCACGGTGACGTTCGGCAGGTAGGCCGACGTGAGCTTCAACAGCTTCGGGAGGATGTTGTAGGTGGAGATCGCGGTGAATCCGACCCCCACGGTCCCATACACGTCCTGACCTTCCATGCGGACCCGGTCGAACGACGCGGACACGAGCGACGTGATCCTGTAGGCGTCGTCGAGGAACTGAGTGCCGGCCGGGGTCAGGCTCATCCCGGTGGCGTCCCGTCGGAACAGGCTCACCCCCAGCTCACGTTCGAGCCTCTGGATCTTCCGGCTGAGCGGAGGCTGTGTCATCGAGAGCCTGCGTGCCGCCCGCCCCACGTTGCCCTCTTCCGCGACCGCGATGAAGCATTCGATCTGATCCGTCGAAAGACCCACCGAACACCTTCCCTTCCTCGTCGTCGCGCATTCCGCGTCCAGGAGAACGCGGTCCCACGCCACCCCCTACAGTGAAGTCTACGAAGGAGACACATGCACACCCTCATCAGCCGCCTCACGTCGACAGATCCGACCACCGGTTACTTCGCCATGGCCGCCGGAACGTTGCAGCTGGAACGCCTCGCAGGTCTCGGATACGACTACGTCGTCCTCGACGCGCAGCACGGCTCCTACAGCGCCCACGACCTCGCCGATTCCGTGCGGGCTGTGGAAGTCGGCGGAATCCCCGCGTTCGTGCGGGTCTCCGACTGCACGATCGGGGAGATCGGTCGCGCGCTGGACACGGGTGCAGCGGGCGTGATCGTTCCGCTGGTCAACGAGAGGACCGAGGCCGAGGCCGCTGTGGCCGCGTCGAAGTACCCTCCCCTGGGTCTGCGGTCACGCGGTGTCGCTCGCACCTCGGAGTTCCTCACGGGGACACTCGAGGAGATCAACGAGAGCACCGTCGTCCTCTGCATGATCGAGACCCGCCACGGTCTCGAGGAGGTTGAGTCGATCGCATCCACTCCCGGACTCGACGGGCTCTACATCGGGCCGAACGACCTCTCGATCGGACTCGGTGGCTACGGCCTGGGAGACCCTGCGATCGCCGAGGAGTTCGATGCGGCGCTGCAGAGGATCCTGCACGCCGCGGATGCCGCCGGCATCACTGTCGTCATCCACACCGCCGGCGGGGAGGTCGCCCGGGCCCGACGGGCAGTCGGATTCCGCCATGTGACGATCGCCAACGATCTGAACCACCTGTGCGCGGCTGCCGCGCATCATCTCGCGGTCTCACGGGGCGATGCGGGAGGCCCGAGCGGCACCTGATTCTGCCTGGCCACGCCGCACTCGGACCACCCGCGTCAGTGGATGTCGGGTTCCGGGTTCCCCACACCCGCGAGGAAGTCGAAGTCGCATCCGGCGTCGGCCTGTCCGACGTGTGCGCGGTAGAGGCGCAGATATCCACGGTCCCCGTCGAAGACGCCGGGGGCCACCGCGGCGAGTCTCTTCTCCCACTCGTCGTCCGTCACGAGTGCGTCAAGCGTGCCGGCGGTCACGTCGAGCCGGACCTGGTCCCCGGTTCGCAGAGCGGCGAGGGGACCACCCACGGCGGATTCCGGCGTGACGTGGAGGACGCACGTCCCGTAGCTGGTCCCCGACATCCGCGCGTCGGAGATCCGCACGAGATCTCTGATCCCCTGCTCCAGCAGTCGTGTGGGCAGCGGCAGCATCCCCCATTCGGGCATTCCGGGCCCACCCACCGGTCCCGCGCCCCGCAGGACGAGGACGGTGTCCTCGGTGATCTCGATCGTCGGGTCCTCGATGCGCTCCTTGAGCTCCGCGTAGTCGTCGAAGACCAGTGCCGGCCCCACGTGGTGCATCTTGTCCGGGTCCATCGCGGAGGGCTTGATGAGTGCACCGTCAGGGCACAGGTTGCCGGTGAGGACCCTGAGCGCCGGAGTCGTCGACACGGGGTTCGTCCGGTCGCGGATCACGTCGGGTGCGTGGACCTCGGCACCTGCGATGTTCTCCCCCAGCGTCTTCCCGTTGACGGTGAGGGCGTGTGGCCGGAGCAGGTCGCGCAGGGATTCCAGGAGCGCGGTGAGGCCTCCCGCGTCGTAGAAGTCCTCCATCAGGTGCGCTCCTGCGGGTCGAATGTTCGCAAGCAGCGGCACCTGTGCCGCGAGCGCGTCGAACAGTTCCGTGCTGGTGTTCAGGCCCGCCCGTCGTGCGATCGCGATGAGGTGGATGACGACGTTCGTCGAACCGCCCAGCGCGAGTGCGGTGATCGCG
This sequence comes from Brevibacterium yomogidense, assembly GCF_016107685.1. GTDB lineage: Bacteria > Actinomycetota > Actinomycetes > Actinomycetales > Brevibacteriaceae > Brevibacterium > Brevibacterium yomogidense. The sequence continues at coordinate 699,649 of NZ_JABASY010000001.1, read as the reverse complement.
GCGTTGTGGACGGAGTCGTCGGTGAGGATGTCCGAGGGTCGCCGGTTCGCGGTGACAGCATCCACTGCCGCGCGTCCGCACTGGGTCGCCATACGCGAATGGTCGGCCATGACTGCGGGGATCGACGCCGCCCCGGGGAGCGAGAAGCCCAGGGCTTCTGCGATCGAGGTCATCGTCGATGCGGTGCCCATCGTCATGCAGTGTCCGGGCGTGCGGGCGATCCCCGACTCGACGCCGCGCAGGTCGCATTCGCCGATGTTCCCCGCGCGGTACTCGTCCCAGAACTTCCACGCGTCGGATCCGCTGCCGAGGGCTTCGCCTTTCCAGCAGCCCTTCATCATGGGGCCTGCGGGGAAGAAGACCGCCGGCAGGTCCATGCTGATGGCACCCATGAGCAGACCGGGCGTCGTCTTGTCACAACCGCCCATGAGCACCGCGCCGTCCACGGGGTACGAGCGGAGGAGCTCTTCGGCCTCCATCGCGAGCATGTTCCGGTACATCATCGTCGTCGGCTTCTGGAAGTTCTCCGCGAGTGCGATCGCGGGCAGCTCGAGGGGGAATCCTCCCGCCTGGACGACTCCTCGCTTGATGTGTTCGGTCCGGTCTCGGAAGTGTGAGTGGCACGGGTTGATGTCACTCCACGTGTTGAGGATCGCGATGATCGGTCGACCACGGAAGTCCTCCTCGTCGTACCCCATCTGCTTGAGTCGCGACACGTGGCCGAACGTCTTCAGATCCCCCCGGTCGAACCATCTCGCGCTTCTCAGTTCTGATTGGTCGAATGCCATTGCACACCTGTCTTGCTGGGAGGGTTTCGCCGTCCATGCGGGGCTGAAGAATCGCTGTCACTGCGCTGAGCCTAACCAGCGACGACTACCCGTCCCATACGCAATGAGCATTACCCCATACGTCCACCGAGGCTCCCTTCCACCCCGCCTCACCAGCATGCGGACAGCCCCACAGACAGCAAGACTTGTTTGTATACAATTCCCGCATGACGAAGTCGCGCATGCACCTCATCCTCATGCTCACCCTCACGTTCTCGACGGGAATCGTCGATGCGGTGGGCTATCTGGGCTACGACAAGGTGTTCACCGGGAACATGACCGGCAACGTCGTCATCCTCGGCATGGGTCTGGCGGGTGCTCCGGGCATCCCCGTCCTGCGCCCCGCGCTCGCGTTCTTCGCGTTCCTCATCGGCGCGGTCATCGCGGGCCGGATCCTCGTACCCTCCCCCAAGGGCGAGTGGACCACCCGCACGACCGGTGTCATGGTCGCCGTGGCGATCGGCTGCTTCGCGCTCACGGGCCTCGTCCTCGTGGGGGACCCGGAAGTGAACCACGTCATCGGCACGATCACGACGTCCGTCCTCGCGCTCGTCATGGGCATGCAGGCGGCGGCGGCCCGGAAGATCGGCGTCACGGACGTCACGACCGTCGTCGTCACCTCGACCATGGTGGGGCTGGCGTCGGAGTCGCGGCTCGCCGGCGGTACGGGCGACAAGTGGCCCCGCCGCCTCCTCGCTGTCGCGGGCATCCTCGTGGGAGCGCTCGTGGGTGCTGTCACGCTCCAGGCGAACCTCTGGCTGGGAGTCCTCGTCACCGCCGTCATCATCCTGGCGGTCGCCGTGATCGGTCACCGCACCCGCCACCTCGACTGACCCGCGCCCGATGCGGTCGTCACTGCCCCGGGCCCTCGTCCCGGCGCCGACCACTCGCCTGGGTGACGCCACCTGGACTGAACCTCACTCCGGCTGCGGCACACCCCTGCGCAGCCCGGTCCGGGACCGTTCGAGGTGCGCGGTCATGAGCTCTCCCGCCTCCTCGTCACGGCCCGCGTCGACCGCCGCCAGGATCTCCTTGTGCTCGCTCCACGCGGAATCGCCGCGGTAGGTCCGGGTCGCGGCGAAGAGTCGCTCGATCTTCCCCGACACCTGGCGGAGGATCCCCGACAGGGACGGGGAGGCGCTCATGTCCGCCAGCAGCGAGTGGAAGCGCTGGTTGAGTCCGGGCAGCTCGTCGGGGCGGCCGTCCCGCAGGACGGCGTCGCCCTCGTCGAGGACGCGCCCGATCTCCCGCCGCAGCGCCCACCACTCCTCGTCCGGCCCGTTCTGCTCCAGCTGCGCCTTCGCGCGCCGCGCGGTGCGGCGCACCATCTCGCCCTCGAGCGTGAGCCGCACGTCGAACAGCGCGTCGAGGTCCTGCGGCTGCGGTTCGACGACCGTCGCACCTGCGTAGGGGCGGACGTCGATGAGACCCTCCGCCTCGAGTGCGCGCAGGCATTCCCGCACGGGCACCCGCGACACCTCGTACTGCTCGGACAGCAGCTTCTCCGTCAGCCGAGTGCCGGGCGGGATGACCCCGAAGATGATGTCCGCACGCACCCGCTGGGTGACACGGACGGCGACGGGATCAGACACGGGTGAGCTGCTCTCCTGGGACGGCGGCGATGAGGCTCTGAGTGTACTCGTGCGCCGGTTCCTCGATGACCGTCCGCACGTCCCCGCGCTCCACGACCTGCCCGGCCCGCATGACGACGACGTCGTGCGCGAAGTCCGCGACGACCGCCAGGTCGTGGGTGATGAACAGGCAGGACAGGCCCAGGTCGGCCTGCAGGGAGCGCAGGAGGTCGAGGATCTGCTCCTGCACGAGCACGTCCAGGGCGGACACCGCCTCGTCGCACACGAGCAGTTCGGGGCTGCTCGCGATGGCCCGGGCGATCGCGACCCGCTGCCTCTGGCCGCCGGACAGTTCGCCCGGCTTCGCCTGCAGTGCGGACTGCGGCAGGGCGACCTGGTCGAGCAGCTCGCTCACCCGCCCGCGCCGCTGCGCCCGCGTCCCGATCCGGAACACGTCCAGCGGTTCCGCGACGATGCGCTCGATCGTCTTCGTGGGGTTGAGCGACGAGTAGGGGTCCTGGAAGACGGGCTGCGTGAAGCGGCGCAGCCGGGAGCGGTCCGCTCGCGACCCGCTGTCCGCGGCCGTCCCGTCGAGCACGACGGTGCCGGACGTCGCCGTCTCCAGCCCCAGCACGATCTTCGCCGTCGTCGATTTCCCGGACCCGGATTCGCCGATGATCGCGGTGGTCTTCCCCCGCGCGGCGGTGAAGCTCACCCCGTCCAGCGCCCGCAGGTCCTCCTTGCGTCCCCGGATCCGGTAGAGCTTCGTGAGGTCGCTTACGACGAGCACCGCATCGTCCGGTACCGCTCCCGAGGCCCCGTCTCCGCCTCCCGCGCCCGAGGCCCCGGTCACCGCCGCGCCCTCGTCCTGCGGCGGGACCGCGAGGGTGAGCGAGGCCGCGATGAGGCGGGCCGTGTAGTCGTCCTGCGGGTGGAACAGCACCTGGGCGGGCGGGCCGTCCTCGACGACCTCGCCGTCGTGCATGACGAGGATCCGGTCCGTGCGGTCGGAGGCGACCCCCAGGTCGTGGGTGATGAAGAGGAGCGACATCCCCCGGTCGTCGACCAGCCGCTGCAGGTGGTCGAGGATCTGCTTCTGGACGGTGACGTCCAGCGCGGAGGTCGGTTCGTCCGCGATGATGAGGTCCGGGTCCCCGGCCAGCGCGATCGCGATGAGGACGCGCTGCCGCATGCCGCCGGAGAACTCGTGGGGGAACTGCTTGCGCCGCCGTTCCGCGTCGCCGATCCCCGCTTCCTCCATGAGGCGGACGACGGAGGCGGTGACCTCCGCGCCGCGGACACCGTAGGTCCGCAGCGCGTCCGCGATCTGATCGCCCACCCGCATCGACGGGTTGAGGTTGGTCATGGGGTCCTGCGGCACGAGCGCGATGGATCTGCCCCGCAGCTGCCGCATCCGGGATTCCGACGCGTCCGTGATGTCCTCACCGCGGTAGGCGATCGTCCCGCGCGTCACGCGCCCCATGCCGGGGAGCAGCCCCAGCACCGCGCCGACGGTCGTCGACTTGCCGGACCCGGACTGCCCGACGATCCCGATCCGTTCCCCCGCCGCGAGGCGGAACGACACGTCCCGCAGCACCTCCGTCCGCCCGTATGCGACCGTGAGCCCGCGGACGTCCAGCACGGGCTCACCGCCGCCGAGGTCCCGGTCACCATCGACGTGTCGGGAACCGCCGAGGCCCCGGCCACCATCCCCTGGGCCGTCGCCGGGGCCCTGCTCACCGGCGGGCACCGAGTCACCGCTCACCGGTGTCACCGTCCCACCGCGTAGCCCTGGGCGCCGCGGGGGTTCGCTCCGGCCGTCATGAGTCCCGTCTCCGGATCACGCGTCACGCACGACAGGCGGCCCAGCGCCCAGTCGCCCGCGCGGGTCACCACGTGGCCGCGCTTCTCGAGGCCCGCGATGACGTCGTCGCCCAGCCGGTCCTCGACGACCACTCCGCCCGGCGTCCACGTGCGCGGCCAGAAGGACCCGGCCATCGACGTCGTGTGGAGTGCGGGAGCGTCGATCGCCTCCTGCGGTGCGTACCCGCCCACGATCAGGCGGAGGACGAGCAGCAGCTGCCACTGGTCCTGCTGGTCACCGCCGGGGGTGCCCAGCGCGATGACCGGCTTCCCGTCCTTGAGGATGAGGGTGGGCGACAGGGTGGTGCGGGGGCGGCGGCCCGGTGTGAGCGGCTGCGCCGAATCCTCGTCGAGCCACGTCATCTGCAGGCGGGTGCCCAGGCAGAAGCCCAGTCCGGGGACCGCCGGGGAGGACTGCAGCCAGCCGCCGGACGGCGTCGCGGAGATCATGTTGCCCCAGCGGTCGACGACGTCGATGTGGCACGTGTCGCCGCGGACCGCGCCGCTGCCGTCGGCACCCGGCTCCGCCTCCGTGACGGCGAACATGTGTCCCGAACCGCCGGCGAACGCCTTCGCCACGGCGGATGCGCCGCCGGAGGCTCCGGGCACGGTGGGCTCGCCGCCGCCCGCTGCGGTCGTGTCACCGCCGAACCGCGCGGCGAATTCGTCTGCGGTGACGAGCGGAGGCAGGTGGCCCTCGCGACCACCGGGTGTGCCGGGCCGGAATTCGGCCGAGGCGGTGTCGCCGATGAGCGCACGCCGCTGCGCGATGTACTCCTCGGACAGCAGCTCCGCGAGGTCGAGGTCGTTGTCCCCGAAGTGCACGTCGCGGTCCGACAGCGCCAGCTTGAGCGCCTCGATGATCGTGTGGGCGCCGATCTCCGTCGACGGGTCCAGGCGCTCGTCCTCGAACCCGTCGAGGATGCGCAGGGCCTCGAGGAGGACCGGTCCCTGGCTCCACGTGCCGACCTTCGCGATCGTGTACCCGCGGAACTCGATCGTCGCGGCCTCGTCGAAGCGTGCGGACGACCCGGCGAAGTCCTCCTCCGTGAGGACGCCCGCGTAGTCCCCGCCGTCCGAGTGCCGGTGGGGTGTGCGGACGAACTCGGATGCGAGGCGCGCGACCCGTCCGGTGCGCCACTCCTCGCGCGCGGCGGCGATCCGGTCCTCCCGGCTGTCGCGACCGTCCCCGGCCGCCAGCAGGTCGCGCAGCACCTGGGCGTATTCGGGGTTGCGGATGATCTCGCCCGGCTCCGGCACGCGCCCCTCCGGCATCCAGAGCGCCGCGCTCGTGGGCCAGTGCTCCGTGAAGAGGTCCTTCACCGCGGCGATCTGGCCGCACGTGCGGGCGAGGACCGGGTGACCCTCGTCCGCGTACGCGATTGCGAATTCCAGGACGTCGGCCAGCTCCCACGTGCCGTGCTCCTGGAGGAGCAGCAGCCACGCGTCGACGGCGGCCGGGATCGCGGAGGCGAGCGCACCGGCACCGGGCACCAGCTCGAGGCCCAGGGACGTGTAGTGCTCGATCGTCGCGCCGGCGGGGGCGGAACCCTGGCCCATCATGACGACGGGCGTGCCGGGGTCCTCCGCTGTCGCGAAGAGGCCGGTCATGTCGCCGGCCGGTCCGTTGAGGTGGGGTTCCACCACGTGCAGCACGAACGCGGCGGCGGTCGCCGCGTCGAACGCGTTGCCGCCGCGCTCCAGCACCGCCTGCGACGCCGCTGTCGCGATCCAGTGGGTCGAGGCGGACATCCCGAAGGTGCCCTCGAGGGTCGGTCGGGTGGTGAACTCATCGGGTGTGACGAATGCCGTCATCGGTGGTCTCCCTCTGTGTCGTGGTCCGTGGAGTGGTCTGCGGAGTGATCCGTGTCTGCACCCGTGACTGCGTCCCGGGTCGTGTGTGCGGGCGCGGTGTCCGGGCTCGTGCGCGGCGCTGCTGCTGTGCTTCCAGTGTGGGACACCACCGCCGTTCCCGCAGCGGCAGCCCTCTTCCGCTTCCGCCTGCCCGTGCGGGTCCGGGCGGAGCCGGGATCCAGCGCGTCCCGCAGCGCGTCGCCGAACAGGTTGAACGCGAGGCAGATGACGAGGATCGCGAGGCCGGGGAACACGGCGGCCGCGGGTGCCCGGTAGATGTACTGCTGCGCGTCGGACAGCATGATGCCCAGGCTGGGGTTGGGCGGCTGGATGCCCAGCCCCAGGAACGACAGCATCGATTCGCCGATCACCGCCGTCGGCATGATGACGGTCGCCTGGACGATGATCGCGCTCACCGCGTTCGGCAGGATGTGCGTCACGAGGATCTGGGGCACGCTCGAGTCCATCGCGATCGCGGCCTTGACGAAGTCGGCGCTCTTCAGCCGCATCGTCTCGCCCCGGACCACGCGGATCATCGTGGGGATCTGCGCGATCCCCAGCGCCATCGCCGCACTCGTGAGGCTGGCGCCGGCGATCGCGACGAAGCCCACCGCGAGGATGAGGAACGGGAACGCGAGAGCCACGTCCGTGAGCCGGGAGATGACCCGGTCGCACGCCTTCCAGTAGCCGGCCAGCAGTCCCAGCGGAGTGCCGACCACGACGGCGAGGCCCACCGCCAGCAGCCCCACCTGCATGGAGGCGCGGATGCCGAAGAGGAGCCTCGACAGCACGTCACGGCCCAGATCGTCGGTGCCCAGCAGGTGACCGACGGTGCCGGGGACCTGGTACGGGTACGCGAACCGCGTCTCGGAGAAGCCGGATGGCGCCAGCAGGGGCGCGAAGACCGCGACGACGACCGTGAGGACGAGGAGGACGGTGCCCACCAGCCCCAGGGGAGTGCGGACGACGGAGGCGAGGGCGCCTCGGCGGCGGGACCGCGCAGCGGACCGTGTGCCGGCTTCGGCGGTGACGATGGGCGCAGTCATGAGGTCTGTGCTCCTGTCCGGATCGTCGGGTTGATGACCGAGTAGAGGAGGTCGACGGCCAGGTTGATGACGATGTACGCCACAGTGATGACGAGGACGACCGCCTGGATCACCGGGTAGTCGCGGGCGAACACCGCGTCCAGGGTGAGCTTGCCCAGACCCGGCAGCGCGAAGATCCGCTCCGTCACGACCGCGCCGGAAATGAGTCCGCCCAGCTGCAGACCGATGATCGTGACGAGCACGATGAGGGAGTTCCGCAGTCCGTAGCGGACGAGGATCCGGGGACGGGACAGGCCCTTCGCCCGGGCGGTCCGCACGTAGTCGGTGCCCATCGTCTCGATCATCGACGCTCGCGTCTGCCGCGTGATGACCGCAGCGAGGCTGGTGCCCAGGATGACGGCCGGCAGCGTGAGGTAGTACATCCCGCGCAGCGGATCGGACAGCACGTCCACGTAGCCGGACGCCGGGAACCAGCCCAGCCCCACCGCGAGGAACAGGATCGCGAGCAGCCCCAGCCAGAAGTTCGGGACGGACAGGCCGATGAGCGCGACCGCGTTCGCGAACGCCTCCGGCAGGCGCCCCCGGAACCTCTCCGCGAGCATGCCCAGCACGATGCCGGCGACGACCGCGACGACGATCGCGTAGACGGACAGCCACAGGGTGACCGGCAGCGTCGACGCGATCATCTCCGTCACCGCCTGCCCCGTCCGCGTCGACTCGCCCAGATCCCCGGTGACGAGGCTCGTGAGGAAGCGGAAGAACTGGACGATGAGCGGTTCGTCGAGGCCCAGGTCAGCGCGGATCTGCGCGACCTTCTCCGGGGTGGCTTCCTCCCCCGCCATCGCGAGCGCGGGATCGCCCGGCAGGGAGCGGACACCCACGAAGATCACGATCGACGCGAGGAAGAACGTGATGAGCGCCTCGCCGATCTTCACGGCCGTGAAGCGGATCATCGGTCGTCCTCCTCTGCGACGAACCCGGCATGGGACAGGTGGACGACACCGTCCGCGTACACCTGCACGCCGGCGAGGTCCTCCGTGTACGCGGTGAGATACCGCTCGCGGTACAGGTAGATGATCGAGTTCGTCTCGTGGGAGCGACGGGCGACCTCCCCGTACGCCTGCGCGCGGTCGTCCGTGTCCGTGAGCTCCGCGGCCTCGTCGAGCAGGCCGTTCATCTCCTCGTCGTCCAGACCGGTGTAGTTGTTGCCGCCACCCGTGTAGAGGAACGAGTAGAGGTTGCCGTGGGGGTCGACGCGACCCGACCAGCCCAGCTGGATCGCCTCGAAGTCGCCGCGGTCCTGCGCGTCGAGGATCGCGGTGTACTCGACGGGGGTGATCGACAGGGAGAAGCCGGATTCCGCGAGCTGCGCCTGCAGCGCCTGCGCGTAGCGGAGTGAGTCCTGCGTGTTCGTCACCTTCATGCTGATCGGGAAGGGCGTCTCCACACCTAGGTCCTCGAGGATCTGCTGCGCCTGCTCCGGGTCGTACTCCGGGCAGGCCTGGCTGGCCTCGGACGTGTACGGGGACGTGTCGGGGACCCCCGAGCAGGCGGGGAGGTACCAGCCGTTGAAGACCGTGTTGACGAGGGCCTCCCGGTCGACCGCCATCGACAGCGCTCGGCGGATCTCGCTCTCTTCTGCCAGCGGTGTGGGCTCGACGCCCTCGTTCTGGTTCTCGAGGTTGATCGTGAGTCCCTGGTAGCCCAGCGAGGGGACCTGCAGTGTGCCGATGTCCGCTTCCTGCTCGAGCGCGTCGAAGTCCTGCGGGGAGATCTTGTCCGCGATGTGCACGTCGCCGGACCGGATGTTCGCGGCGCGGATGTTCGCGTCCGTCATGATCCGGTACTCGATGCGGTCCAGGTGGACGTCCTCCCGCGCGTAGTAGTGGGGGTCCGCCACGACGCTGATGGACGTCTGCGGGATGCGCTCCTCGAAGGCGAACGCGCCCACGCAGACGGGTGCGTCGCCGAACCCGTCGCCCTTCTCCTCGAGCGCCGTGGGCGACATGATCATGCCCGCACGGTCCGCGAGCGCGGCGGTGAAGGGGGCGAAGGGGGTCTCGAAGGTGACGCGGACCGTGTCCTCGTCGAGCGCCGTGATGTCGTCGACCGGGCCCATCTCCGACGTCCGCATCGAGTCCTCGTCGAACACGTTCCGGGTGAGCGTCGTGACGACCGCGTCCGCGTCGAAGTCCGTGCCGTCCGCGAAGAGCACCTCGTCGTCGCGCAGCGGGATGTCGACCGTGAGGCCGTCGTCGGAGATCCGCGGCAGGTCGGAGGCGAGCATCGGCACGACGTCGCCGTCCTCGTCGATGTCGTAGAGCTTCTCGCACATCGTCTGCATGACGTAGCGCGTGTAGAGCGAGGTCGAGGTGGTCGGGTCGAGCCGGTCCGGCTCCGACGACAGCGCCATGACGAGCGTGCCGCCGTCCTGCGGCGCACGATCGCCGAAGTCGACGGAGAGGACGTCCTCCCGCTGGGGCGGCTCGCCCAGTTCCTGCAGCGGCACGCAGGCGGACAGCGCCACGGCCACGGCCGTCATCCCTGCGGTCGGCAGCAGCGCGCGCCACCGGATCCTGCGACGTGTTCGGTCGCCCATGCGGTCCTCACTCGAGTGGATTGGATACATTCACATGATCGTGCATGTTTTGTATACATCTTCTGAGTGCGCGGCGTGAAGGCCTTCTTGCAGAGTGGGATGGTCGTGGGGTTTTCGTTGCGATGCGGCAGGGTCAGCTGCTGTGCCTGCCTCTGCGCGATGCGGCTCAGCCCTGGTGGGGCCCTCAACGGTGACGCTGAGCCAGAGCATGATCGAGTGGTGCCGTGGCGGATCTACCTGCATTCACCCGAATAGGCGAATGCGCCCGTCGACGCGCGGGGCGCGCCAGGCGTAGCGTCGAGTCGAGAATGGAGGTCGCCCGCAATGAACAAGAAGATCATATTGTTTCTCTGCTCGTTCCCCCTGGCGTTCGCCCTGTCCGCATCGGTATTCTTCTATTTCGACAGCCCGTTCAACGTATTACTGATGATCGGATTTGTCCTTCTCGCGATACCAGTTCGGGCATTTCTTGGTCGGAGCGATCAAGCAGACTCCCCAGATGATCACGGTCACAGGGGACCCTCGTGAAGACCGACACCGGCCCCTCTGCAGTGAAGGCAATGCTGTCGAGTGCCTCCTCGGTGATTCCGCCCTCAGTGGGAACACGCGCCCCCTCTTCAGCATCACAGGTGCGAGATGGCCATGTCTTGACCCTTCATGATGCAGCCCTTGGAACTGGAGTCACGCCTGTTTTCGGTCACAGCAATGGGAACCCTGTGATGAAACACTGAGGAGACGCGAGCACAGGGCGGATGCATTCACATGATCTTGCATGTCTTGCAAACATGAGCACGGCGGCGCCCCCGGTCGCTCGTGCCCTGCGGACGCTGAGATGTACTGTCGCTTCCGTCCACTGTGCTGCCCACCAACCCCGAGGAGACCGCCATGCCGTCCGCTTTCCCCGCCCGACGAACCGCCATCATCACGGGAGTGGGGTCCGAACGCGGCATAGGACGCCGCACCGCGTGGGTGCTCGCACAGGCAGGGTGGAACCTCGGGCTCATCGCCCGTCACGCAGACCAGGCCGAGCGGCTCGCGGCGGAGATCTCAGCAGCGCACGCGGTCCGAGCGGTCGGAGCCGGCGCGGACCTCGCGAATCGCGCCGAAGCGAGCAGGGCGATCGACACGATCGAAGCCTCCGCACCACAGATCGTCGCACTGGTGAATTGCGCGGGCGTCTCGTCCCCGACCCCGTACCTCGAAGTCGAGCCGGAAGAGTGGCGGCACGTGCTCACCGCCAACCTCGACGCCGTCCACTGGGTCACCCAACGCGTCGCACGCACGCTCACGGACAACGGGGTCGGAAGGATCGTCTCACTGTCCTCGGTCTCATCGCATCGTGGGGGCGGGACGTACTCGAAGACCCCGTACTCCGCCTCCAAAGCGGCCGTCGAAGCCCTCATGCGCGGAATCGCTCGCGAGCTCGGACGCCGCGGCGTCACCGCGAATGCGATCGCCCCCGGCCCGGTCGACACGGACCTCATGGGAGGGACGCTCACACCCGAGCGCAAGGAGGGCATGGCCGCGGATTCCGTGCTCGACGCGATCGCGACGCCGCAGGACGTCGCCGCCACGATCCGCCACCTCGTGAGCGAGGAGGCCGCGCTCATCACCGGTCAGACCGTGCACATCAACGGCGGGCTGCACATGACGTGAAGCCGCGGTCGGCTCACCCGCATGAGACCATTGGTCGACCTTGGCACCGGCTCGGATGCCGCAGGACGGGAACGCCGACCGGGCTCCGCTCTGCCGCTTCCGCGCCCAGACGAACGGAAGGACGATGGAACCCAGGCAGATCGAGTCCGCAGCGGACTTCGTCGAAGTGCTCGCGGCCACGGGACGCCCCACGGAGGACGGCATTCGCGTCGCCACCGAACGGGAGATCGCAGCGCTCACCAATCTCAGCCGACCCCGGGTGCGCGAGTATCTGGCCGGCCTGCAGACCGTCGGCCTCCTCTCGCGCGTCCAGGGCTCCGGCACAGTCCTCCGCGTGCCGGACGCCGACGAGAAGTCCAACGTCTTCACACTCATGGAGAAGTCGGGCCAGCTGCCGATCGACGACATCGAGAGATTCCGCGAGATGCTGGAGATCGGGGTCCTCCCTCAGCTGAGCACCCCCCTGGAAGAGGGCATCGCCGCACAGCTGCGAGCACTCATCGACGACATGCACGCCGCCTCCGCGAACGGAGACGCGGCCGCTGGGTGCGAGGCCGATCTCGCGTTCCACCGCCTCCTCCTCCGGCAGGCGGACAACGCTCTCCTCACCTTCGTCATCGACAGCCTCGACGGCGCGCTGCGCTCCGACATCCTCGACCGTCGCAGACACGCGCTTGCCGCGGAAACGGCCGCGAACGGCGGCTCGAAACCCGAAGTATTCCGGACCGACAGCGTGCACGAAGAGATCGTCACCGCTCTCGAATCCGGCCACCCGACCGCGATCTCGGCGGCGATCCGCCTTCACTTCGACGTCCATCGCGGCCTCCTCGCCTGATCATCACGGACACCCTCCCCGCCGGAATCGATCATTGCGCTCATTCTCACGAAGTGCTTTACTGATCCTGATTGGTCAGACCAATATGGTCTGACCACGATCCCGCTTCGCCTTGCGGGTGGACGCGAACCCCAGGAGGAACAATGTCGTTCAGCACTCCCCCGCGAGTGTCCTTCGTCGGTATCGGCGCGATCGGACTGCCGATGGCGCTCCAGCTGAAATCCTTCGGCGCCTCAGTGACCGGTGTCGATCCGTTCGAGGCGTCCCGCGAACGCGCATCCGCTGCGGGACTCGACGTCGAAGCCACCCCGACATCCGCTGCGGAGGCGGACGTCGTCGTCGTCATGGTCGCGACGCCGGAACAGCTGCGCACCGCAGTCGAAGGCGACTCCGGGCTGATCGCCCGGATGCGCCCGGGGTCAACCCTCATCGTGATGAGCACGGTGGGACCCGAAGCCGTCGTCGCCACGGCCGGGATCGCCGAGAAGGCCGCTGTTCGCATCCTCGACGTGCCGGTCACAGGTGGCGTTGCGGGCGCCAAGCGCAGCGCACTCACACTCTTCGCGTCGGGACCTGCTGACCTCATCGCCGAGCACGAAGAGCTCCTGTCCGCCTTCGGCCGTGTCGTATCCGCAGGAACTCGGATCGGTGACGGCCAGTCCTTCAAGGCCGTCAACCAGCTGCTCTGCTCGGTGCACCTCGCAGCTGCCGCAGAAGCGCTCGCATTCGCCGAGAAGCTCGGCCTCGACCCCCACGCCGCCCTCGACGCTGTGCAGACCGGGGCGGGCGGCTCGTGGATGCTCGGCGACCGCGGACCCCGCATGCTCGAAGGGCTCGACGCAGAAGTCACGAGCGCGGTCAGCATCTTCGTGAAGGATTCCGGCCTTGTGGCGGACATCGCGGAGTCACTCGATTTCGACGCGTCCCTCGTGCGCGCAGCCCGGGACCGCTTCGTGAGGGCCGCCGACGCCGGGCTCACCGCGAGGGACGACTCCCAGGTCATCCGCACCTACCTCGACGAGGAGTGAGCCCCATGTCACCGCTGTTCCTCATCGTCACGGCCGTCGTCGCCGTGCTGCTCCTGCTCGTCATGGTCATCCGGGTGCAGCTGCCGGCGTTCCTCTCGCTGCTCATCGTGTCCATCGCGACCGCACTCGTGGCCGGGATCGGCCCTGCGGATGTCATCCCCCTCGTCATGGAAGGCCTGGGGAGCACTCTCGGCAATGTCGCGCTCCTCGTCGGCCTCGGCGCGATGCTCGGCGCGATCGTCGAGAAGACCGGCGGAGCCGAAGTCCTCGCACGCACCTTCACACGCGCATTGGGACCCACTCGCGTCGCACCCGCACTGACCATCGCGAGCTGCATCATCTCGATTCCGATCTTCTTCGACGTCGCGTTCATCATCCTGGTGCCGATCGTCTACAGCTTCGCGCGCGCCGCAGGGATGAAGTCGCCTCTGGCGTTCGGCCTGCCGCTCGCCCTCATGCTCTTCGTCCACGTCACGGTGCCGCCGCACCCCGGCATCGTCGGCAGCGCGCAGATCACGAACGGAGACATGGGTCTCATCACCCTGCTCGGTCTTGCACTGTGCGTCCCCGTGGGGATCGTCGGGTATCTCGTCTCACGCAGGCTGACGGCGCACGACTTCGAGATGCTCCCGGACACCAAGCACAATTACGACACCTTCGGAACGGAAGGCGCCGGCGCGGAGGGAGCCGCCGTATCGGCCGCGAATCATCTGCACGGGCCCGAGGACGGGGACTTCGTCCGCACCCGCGCACGCGAGCAGACCAGGAAGCCTTCGGCCGCTGCCGTGCTCTTCGTGATCGTCCTCCCCGTCCTCATGATCGGAACGGGCACCATCGGGAATTCGTTCGTCGACGAGGGAACGACTGCGGCAGCCATGCTGTCACTCATCGGCGCGCCGGCCTTCGCACTCCTCGTCTCCGCGCTCGTGGGGCTCATCGTCCTCGCGATCCCGAGTGGCTACAGCGTCTCGCGCATGGGTGAGCTCATGGACGGCGCGCTCGGCCCCGCCGCCATCGTCGTCTTCGTGACCGGCGCCGGAGGAGTCTTCGCCGCGGTGCTCAACGAAACCGGCATCGGCGAGGCTGTGGCCGACCTGTTCACGGCCCTCGGCTTCCCCCTCATCCTCCTCGCTTTCGTCCTCGCGGCGGTCCTCCGTGCCGCGCAAGGATCAGCGACCGTCTCCGCGATCACGACAGCTGGCCTGCTCGCAGCTCCCATCGCAGCCGGAGACTACTCGAGCTACCAGGTCGCGCTGTTGAATCTGGCGATCGGCTGCGGCGCCATCACCCTGTCCCACATCAACGACTCCGGGTTCTGGATCGTCACCCGCTACCTCGGCCTGTCCGTTCTCGATGGCCTCCGCACGTGGTCGGTTCTCGTCACCGCACTCGGCGTCGCAGGAGGACTCGTCGTGGGTGTCGCCTGGATCTTCGCGTGAGAGCACGTACCGCGTGTCGTGCAAGAACACCGGGACACCTGCAAGCCCTCTTCCACCGCACTCATTCTCAGAGAGGACACCGATGACAGCACAGCACGACGCCACGCCGATCGCGGAGGAGCGCGTCACCCGCATCAGGGAGGCCGCTTATCGGATCAGGCAGAACGCTCTGACCCAGGCGGAAGTCCAGGGACAGGGGTACATCGGCCAGGCGCTCGACATCGCGGATGTCCTCGCCGTGCTCTACTCCGATCAGCTGACCCTCGACCCACAGCACCCGGAGTGGGAGGGACGCGACCGGTTCCTGCTGTCGATCGGTCATTACGCCATCGCGCTGTACGCTGCGCTCGTCGAGGCCAAGTTCTTCCCTCAGGAAGAGCTCGAGACTTACGCCGCCGACGATTCGCGGTTCCCGATGTCGTCGATGCGGACGTACACCCCGGGCGTGGAGATCTCCGGAGGGTCCCTCGGCCACGGACTCGTCATCGCCAATGGGGTGGCCCTGGGCCTCAAGCGCAAGCGATCGGGCTCCTTCGTCTACAACCTGCTGTCCGACGGGGAGCTCGGTGAGGGGTCTACCTGGGAGGCCGCCGCAGTCGCCACTCACCACCGCCTCGACAACCTCATCGCGATCGTCGACTTCAACGACCAGCAGGCCGACGGGAAGAGCACCGACATGCTGTCGATGGAATCCGTCACCGACAAGTTCACGGCGTTCGGATGGGAGGTTCGCCGCTGCGACGGCAACTCTGTCGCGGAGGTGCTCACCCACCTCGAGGAGCTGCGCTCTCTCGATGCGCCGCGCCCCCGTGTCCTCATCGCGGACACCCAACTGGGTCGCGGCGTGAAGTTCCTCGAACAGAGGGAGAAGCTCCATTTCATGAAGGTGTCGGCCGACGAATGGGACCTGGCACGCGTACAGCTCAAGGAGGACTTCGAAGCATGAGCGCAACCACAAAGCTCACGTCCGGCGCCATGGACGCCTCGATTGCGAAGGAGGGGCAGCGCACGGACAGCGCTCCGCTCGGCCACGCCCTCATCGACCTCGCCCGGACGGACGACAGCATCGTCGGCCTCTCCGCGGACCTCGCGAAATACACGGACCTCCACATCTTCCGTGATGAGATGCCTGATCGCTTCTACCAGGTGGGCATGGCGGAACAGGCCCTGCTCGGAGCCGCGGCCGGCCTGGCGATGGAGGGATTCACGCCATTCGCGTCGACCTACTCCGTCTTCGCGACCCGCCGGGCGTACGACTTCCTGCTCCTCGACATCGCTGAACCCGGGCTCAACGTGAACATGGTGTGCGCGCTGCCGGGGCTCACGACCGGTTACGGCCCCTCACACCAGGCCACGGAAGACGTCTCGCTCCTCCGGTCGATCCCCGGGTTGACCATCGTCGACCCGTGCGACTCCGTCGACATCCGGCAAGCAGTGCCGCAGCTCGCCGCGCACCCCGGACCGACCTACACGCGGATCCTCCGGGGCAGGGTTCCCACTGTTCTCGACGAGTACGACTACGAATTCGAGCTCGGGAAGGCAAAGCTCCTGCGGGACGGGAACGACGTCCTCATCATCTCGACCGGACTGATGACGGAGAACGCGCTCGAGGCGGCGAAGCAGCTCGAGGTCGACGGAGTCGAGGTCGCCGTCCTCCACTCCCCCACTCTCAAACCCTTCGATACGGACACGGTCCTCGCGGAGATCGCGAAGGACAGGCTCGTACTCACTGCGGAGAACCATACGGTGATCGGAGGGCTCTTCGACGCGGTCGCACACGAACTGGCTCTCAGTGGAACGTTCAAGAAGGTCACTCCTGTCGCACTTCCGGACGAGTTCCTCGACGCAGGGGCGCTGCCCACGCTGCAGGAGCGCTACGGAGTCAGCAGTCGCAGCATCGTGCAGCGAGTACGCGCACTCCTCTGAGCCGGTTCCCGCTGCGCCTCGTGCGGGCCTGCGGGGCCGGGTCACCCTCCCGCCATGATCCGGCAGACCCGCACTCCCAAGGCGCACGACTGGTTCGTGAGCTACGTCGTGCAGAAGAGCAGGCACGCGGAGCCTCTGCGCCTGGCATGGCACCGCGATACGGATCCCGATGTGGAGAGCGCTGCGTGGGCGTTCACGGCGAACCGTGTCGTGAAGGACCCGGAAGGCTTGGACCTGCCCGCGTTGTCGGGCAGCAGGAGGTTCTCGAGGACTACCCCACTCCCCCGAGCTGCACGTCGCCCTACGCGCCCGCATGGATCGCGGAGACGATCGGGCGGGAGGGCTGACCCGCAGCCCTCCCGCCGTCACCCCTCCGGTACCTACAGGGTCACCCCACGACGCCGGACGAGCTCACCCCTCCACGTAGTACAGGCGCTTGTTGACGAACTCGTCCATGCCGACGGGGCCCAGCTCGCGGCCGTAGCCGGACCGCTTCACCCCACCGAACGGGAGCTCCGCGCCCTCACCCGCCGGGGTGTTGACGTTCGCCATGCCGACCTCCAACCCGGATGCCACACGCTTCGCACGTGCCTCATCCGTGGAGAAGACCGCCCCTCCCAGACCGAACTGGGAATCGTTGGCGAGCTGGAGTGCCTCCTCGTCGCTGGCCACCCGGAACACCGTCGCGACCGGGCCGAACAGCTCCTCGTAGTAGATCTCCGTACCGCGCGGCACGTCCGTGAGCACGGCAGGCGACACGTACGCGCCGTCCGCGGACAGCTCACCACCGGTGCGCACCTGCGCACCTGCGGCCTTCGCCCGCTCCAGCTGCTCGGCGAGCTTCTCTGCCGCGGGCCGGGACGACAGAGGCTGGTAGACGTCCTCGTCGTCCTCCTTCCACGTGCCCGGACGCATCCGCTCCGCGAGCTTCGTGAGCTCAGCGACGAAGTCGTCGTAGATGTCGTCCATGACGATCATCCGCTTGTTCGAGTTGCAGGCCTGCCCCGTGTTGTACATGCGGGTGCCCCACGCCGTGGCCGCCGCTTCCGCCACGTCGTCCGTGTCGAGCACGACGTACGGATCGGACCCGCCCAGCTCCAGCACGGCCTTCTTGAGGTGCTGTCCCGCCTGCGCGGCAACCTGCGCACCTGCCCGCTCCGAACCGGTGAGCGAGACGCCGGCGATCCGCGGGTCCGCGATGAGCGTGGACACCTGGTCGTGGCTCGCGTAGACCGTCGTGTAGACGCCTTCCGGCACCCCCGCGGTCGTGAGGATGTCCTGCACCGCGGCAGCGGACCGCGGGCAGATCTCCGCGTGCTTGAGGATGATCCCGTTGCCCAGCATGAGGTTGGGCGCCGCGAACCGTGCCACCTGGTAGTAGGGGAAGTTCCACGGCATGATCCCCAGCAGCACGCCCACGGGCAGCCGCTGCAGCACAGCGGAACCGCTGGGCGTCTCGATCGGCTGCTCCGCCGCGAGCGTCGCCGCGTTGTCCGCGTAGTAGCGGAAGATCTCCGCGGAGAACTCCGCCTCCTCGACGCCCTCCGACGCCCGCTTGCCCATCTCCTCGCCGATGATCGCGGCGAGCCGGTCCTTGCGCTCCTCGAAGAGGTCCGCGATCGCGCGGACCACCTCCGCACGCTCCTCGATCGTCTTCGCCGCCCATTCCGTCTGAGCGTCGACGGCGGTCGCGAGCACCGTGTCGAGCTGCGCATCCGCGATCGTGTCGAACTCCTCGACGACCTCCCCGGTCGTCGGATCCTGTACGCGATATCCCTGGCTCATCGAATGATCCCTCCTCGTACCGTCACAACTCGGGCCGTCGGCATCCTCAGATCCTGTCCCACGCCTGCGTGAGGACGGACCGGAGGATCCGCTCCATCTCGTCGAACTCCTCTTCACCGCACGTGAGCGGCGGCGACAGCTGGATGACCGGGTCGCCCCGGTCGTCCGCACGGCAGTACAGCCCGCCCTCGTAGAGCGCCTGCGACACGAAGCCCTTGAGGATCCGTTCCGACTCCTCCTCCGTGAACGTCTCCTTCGTGTCCTTGTCCTTCACGAGCTCGATGCCGTAGAAGTAGCCGGCTCCGCGCACGTCGCCCACGATCGGGAGGTCGTGCAGCTTCTCCAGCGTCGTGCGGAACGCGCCCGCCTTCTCGTGGACCCGGGCGTTCAGCCCCTCCTTCTCGAAGATGTCGAGGTTCGCCATCGCCACGGCGCAGGCGACGGGGTGTCCGCCGAACGTGTAGCCGTGGTAGAAGGTCTCCCCGCCGCGGCCGAAAGGCTCGAACAGTCGGTCGGAGGCGATCATCGCGCCCAGCGGCGCATACCCGCTCGTGATCCCCTTCGCGCACGTGATGATGTCCGGGACGTAGTCGAAGTCGTCGCACGCGAACATCGAACCGACCCGCCCGAACGCACAGATCGTCTCGTCCGACACGAGCAGAACGTCGTACTCGTCGCAGATCTCCCGCACCCGCTCGAAGTAGCCGGGCGGCGGCGGGAAGCATCCGCCGGAGTTCTGGACGGGCTCGACGAACACCGCGGCGACGGAATCCGCGCCCTCGAATTCGATCGCCTCTGCGATCCGGTCCGCCGCCCAGCGGCCGAACGCCTTCTCGTCGCCCGCGAACCGGTCGTCCGCGCGGTAGAAGTTCGTGTTGGGCACCTTGTGGGCACCCGGCACCAGCGGCGCGAACTGGTTGCGCAGCCCCGGCAGGCTCGTGACGGACAGCGCGCCGTGCGGAGTGCCGTGGTAGGCGGTGGCCCGCGAGATCACCTTGTGCTTGCCGGCCTTCCCCTGCAGCTGGAAGTAGTTCTTCGCGAGCTTGAGAGCGGATTCGACGGAATCTCCGCCGCCGGAGGTGAAGAAGACGCGGTTGAGGTCTCCCGGCGCGTACCGTGCCAGCCGCTCCGCCAACTCGATCGCCGGTTCGTGCGCGTACGACCACAGCGGCATGAAGGCGAGCTTCTTCGTCTGCTCGTACGCCGCCTGCGCGATCTCCTCACGGCCGTGGCCCACCTGGACGGTGAACAGCCCCGCGAGTCCGTCGAGGACGCGGTTCCCCTCGTCGTCGAAGAGGTACACGCCCTCTCCGTGCGTCATGACGGGGGTGCGCCCGCCCTCGTAGAGGTGCTTCTGATTGGCCATGTGCATCCACAGGTGATCGCGGATGCCGGCCTGCATGTCTGTACTCATCGTGCCCGTTCTCATCGTGCCCGTTCTCATCGTGTCCGTACTCATCGTGTCCCCCAGTTGTAGATCTGGTCCCAGACCTTGAGGTAGGTCATCGTCTCCGTGCGCTGGACGTGCGGCAGGGCGCGGACGCTCCCCAGCACGTCGAGCAGTTCGTCGTCGTCGGCGCACACGACTTCGACGAGGAGGTCGTGACGGCCCGCGGTGAGGACGATGTAGTCGACCTGCGGCAGCTCCTCCAGTGCTCGCGCGGTCTCCCTCAGATCGCCGGTCGCGGTCACGCCGATCATCGCCTGACGCTGGAATCCCAGCTGGAGCGGGTTCGTCACGGCGACGATCTGCATCGTCCCGTTCTCCACGAGCCGCGCGACCCGCTGGCGGACCGCCGTCTCCGACAGCCCGACCTCTCTGCCGATCTCCGCATAGGGTCTGCGGCCGTCATGCTGCAGGACCTCGATGATCGCCTTCGACTTCTCGTCGAGGTCGACATCGCCGAACCGCGCATGCCGGTCCGATCCCACTGCCCGGACGGGTGACCCCGCCGCCCGCAACTCTGCGGGTCCGCCGGGACGTCCGCCCGCGCCCTGTCCGTTGTCGCTCACTGCGCACCTCCCTCCACACACTATCGCTCACGGATTCCGTCCTTGCAACCCCCAGACCACGACGGATCCCGCTTCCAAGAACAGTTATCGAAACGCAAACCGTTGTCCGCTCGGCCGGGACATGCTAGCGTGACGTCACCGACATGGCGTGGGTCACACGGAGCTGTGTGACTGCGAGCCGCCACTCGACCACCGGAGCACGCTTCCCCGGAAGGACACGACAGTGACGACACATGAGGCCAGTGCCGACAGGGCACTCACCCACACCGACAGAGCAGCATCGCCCACAGGCGGAGCGCTCTCGCTGCGCGGAGTGCGGAAGCAGTTCGGCGAGCACACCGCGATCCGCAGCGTCGACCTCGAGGTCCGGGCCGGCGAGTTCCTCTCGCTCCTGGGCCCGTCCGGCTGCGGGAAGACGACGCTCCTGCGCATGATCGCGGGCTTCGAGCACCCCACGGACGGGGAGATCGAGCTGGACGGCGAGGACCTCACGGCGCTGCCGCCGTTCCGCCGCCCCGTCAACACGGTCTTCCAGTCGTACGCGCTCTTCCCTCACCTCACGGTGGCGGAGAACGTGGCGTACGGCCTCAAGCGGGCGAAGGTGCCGAAGGCGGACATCGCGACCCGCGTGGCGGAGGCGCTGGAGATGGTCCGCATGCGCGGGTTCGCGGAGCGGAAGCCCACCATGATGTCCGGCGGTCAGCAGCAGCGTGTCGCGCTGGCCCGCGCCCTGGTGAACAGGCCGCGCGTCCTCCTGCTCGACGAGCCGATGTCCGCGCTCGACCGGAAGCTGCGGGAGGAGACGCAGCTGGAGCTCATCCGTCTCCACACGGATCTGGGCCTCACCTTCGTGTTCGTCACGCACGACCAGGAGGAGGCGCTCGCGATGAGCGACCGCATCGTCGTCATGAGCGACGGGGAGATCCAGCAGGTGGGCGGTGCGGAGGAGATCTACCAGCGCCCCGCCAACTCGTTCGTCGCGGGCTTCATCGGCAAGCAGAACTTCGTCGACGCGCAGGTGGGCAGCCCGGCCGCAGACGGGCGGGCCGTCCCCCTCACCACGGACCACACTCCCCTGGAGACCACCGCCGAGGCCGTGGCCGGGATGGCGTCCGGCACGCGCGTTCGCGCTGCCATCCGTCCCGAATCCATCAGCGTGGTCCCCTTCGCGGGGGCGGCGACGGCTCCGAACACGTCCTCCGGCGTGGTGGTCGGAGAATCCTTCCTGGGCGACGTCGTCCAGTACCTCGTCCGGCTGGACCACGGCCCGGAGGTGCTGGCCCGCGTCCCCTTCACGACGACGGCGGGGGTCCACGAAGGCGATCGCGCGCAGCTGAGCTGGGCGCCCGAGGCAGTGCAGGTGTTCCGCGATGAGTGAGCGCATGTCGATCCTGGCACCACGGCAGGTGATCCGCAGGCTGGGAGCCGGCGGCGGCCTCGGCGGCGGTTTCAGTCGACGCGGACTGCTCGCGGGAGCGGGTGCCGCGGGGCTGGGACTGCTGGCCGGCTGCCAGACGGGCGACCGCGTCGCGACCAGCCCGCAGGCGGACGGACGGCTCGAATCGATGCTCAACGTGTACTCGTGGGGCGACTACGACGACCCGGACGTGCTCGACGCGTGGTCCGGCGCGCATGGCGTGAAGCTGCAGGTCGACGCGTACGGCTCCAACGAAGAGCTCATCGCGAAGCTCGCCGCCGCACGCGGCACCTCCGGCTACGACGTCGTCGTCCCGACCGGGCTGCGGGTCCCGGACATGGCGGAGCACGGACTCATCCAGAAGCTCGACCTGTCCCTCATCCCCAACATCGAGCACATGGACCCGAACTTCCTGGGGCAGGACTTCGACCCCCACAACGACTACTCCGTCTGCAAGGCGTGGGGCACGACCGGGTTCGTCTACGACACGACCGTCGTCGACCGGGAGCTCACCAGCTGGCAGGACTTCATCGACGTCGCACAGGCGGAGGCCGACGGCACGACGATGCTGCTGGAGGACCCGTGGGAGCTCGTCTCGATCGCGCTGGGGGCCCTCGGCTACGACCTCAACACGGTCGACGAGAAGGAGCTCGACGAAGCCGCGGAGATCGTCGTCGAGCAGCTGGCGCCCACCGCACGCGCCTACCTGGGCAACGCGAACACGGCGATGGCGCAGGGCGGGTTCGTCCTCATGCAGGCGTACAACGGCGACGCCCGCCAGGGGATCATGGAGGCCGAGGACCCCGACCGCTGGAAGTTCGTGTTCCCCACCCCGACCGCCAACCTCTGGATGGACAACTGGTGCCTGGCCACCGGGGCGCCCAACCCGGACGCGGCACACGCGTTCATCGACTACATCATCGGACCGGACCAGGCCCTGGCACAGGTCGACTACATCGGCTACCACACGGGATCGAGCGTGCTCGCCGACCCGGCGGTCGAGGACGAGTTCGACTACCCGGAGATCGTCTTCCCACCGCAGGAGGTGCTCGACCGGCTGGTCGCGAGCGAATTCAACAGCGGACAGCAGCGTCGCGTGGAGATCTTCACCGACGCCCAGGCGAGGAGCGGAGCATGAGACGACTGGCTGCAAGAGTCCTGGGGCCGGGAGCACTGGCCTTCCCTACATGGGCGTACGTCGTGTTCTTCTTCGTCGTCCCCGTGTCGCTCGTCCTCTTCTACAGCTTCGGCCACAAGCCGGACGAGTACACGACGGTCGCCACCGACCAGCTGAGCTTCGACCGGTACGGGGAGGTGTTCTCCGGGGCGGTCCTCTCCACGCTGCTCGCCAGCCTGCGGATCTCGATCGTCGGCACGCTCCTGTGCCTGGCCATCTCCATCCCCTTCACCTACTGGCTGGCGACGAAGGTGTCACCGGAGCGGCGGGGCCTCATGCTCGCGCTCGTCATGGTGCCGTTCTGGACGAACTTCCTCGTCCGCACCCTGGGCTGGCAGATCATGCTGTCGCCCGACGGGTTCCTGTCCGACTGGATGCAGGCGCTGGGCGTCCTCGCCGCACCGCTGGACATCCTCTACACGCGCTCCGCCGTCCAGATCGGCGTCGTCTACAACTACCTGCCGCTCATGATCCTCCCGCTGTTCGTCGCGATGGACACCGCGGGGGTCAGGCTGCGGGAGGCCAGCTACGACCTGGGCGCAGGCCGCATCTCCACGTTCTTCCGCGTGACGATGCCGCTGGCGATGCCCGGCGTCATCAGCGGCTGCGTGCTGGTGTTCGTCCCGCTCACCGGTGACTACATCACCGCGTCCGTCCTGGGCGGTGCGAGCGGCTCGATGATCGGCCAGATCATCGCGAACCAGTTCAACACGGCCCAGAACTGGGCGCTGGGCTCCGCGATGGCGGTCTCCCTCATGGCCGTCACCCTCCTGGTGGTCGCCGTGGCAGGACTGCTGCTGTGGGCCGGCCGCGCCCTGTTCCACCGACTCACCCGCGTCCAGCTGGAAGGAGTGCCGGCATGAGCACGACGCACACGGGCGGGCGGACCCGCTCCTACGGAGGCCAGAAGCGCGCACGGCTGCGCAACACCCTGTTCGCGGTGTGGGGAGCGATCGTCTTCGTCTTCCTCTTCACCCCCATCGCGGTCATCGTCGCCTATTCGTTCAACAGCGGACGAGTCCTGGCCCGCTGGTCCGGATTCGGGTTCGGCGCGTACGTCAACGCGGTCAACAACGACATCATCGTGTCCTCCGTCGTCACGTCGCTGCAGGCGGCGGTGGGGGCGGCGCTCCTGTCGACGATCCTCGGCACCGTGGGCGGCATCGCGCTGGCCCGGGCACGCGGCGGCGCGTGGTGGGCGCTGGGCCTCACCGGGGTCCTCGTCTTCACGCTCGTCACCCCGGAGATCGTCGACGGCATCGCGTTCCTCCCCTGGTTCGTCACCCTGGGGGTCGACGCGGGCCTCACCCCGTTCAGCAACGGCATGGTCCGGCTCGTCGTGTCGCACGCGATGTTCTCGATGGCGATCGTCACGTTCATCGTCCGTGCGCGGATGGCGGGCGTGGACACGTCCCTCGAGGAGGCCGCCGGTGACCTGGGGGCGAGCCCCTGGCAGGCGTTCCGCGACGTGACCCTGCCGATCGCCGCACCCGGGGTGCTCGCCGGAGCACTCATGTCGTTCACACTCAGCCTCGACAACACGATCCTGTCCAGCTTCGTCCAGCAGCCCGGCTACACCCCGTGGCCGGTCTACATCTTCGCGTCCGTCCGCGTCGCACTGCGGCCGGAGGTCGCGGCGATGTCGACGATCATGCTCCTGCTCACCCTGTTCGCCCTGGGTGTCGTCGGGTACGTGCTGCGGCGCTCCGGATCGTCGTCCACAGAGATCATCAAGACCATGGCGGGGTGATCCCCCGCCGGAAGGACACCATGGAACCGACTGCATCGCTGGCTTCCGCCTCGACCATCCCGTACTGGCTGGACACCCCGGACCGTCCCGCTCGCCTGCCCGCGCTCACGGGCCCGAGGTCGACCGACCTGGCCGTGGTGGGCGGCGGCTTCGTGGGGCTGTGGACCGCACTCCTCGCGAAGGAGGCGGACCCCGGCAGGCGCGTGATCCTGCTGGAGGGCGGCCGGATCGGCTGGGCCGCGTCCGGGCGCAACGGCGGGTTCTGCGAGTCGAGCCTCACGCACGGCCCGGACAACGGGAAGCAGCACCTGCCGAGGGAGAACGACCGCCTCATCGAGCTGGGCATCGAGAACCTCGACGCGATCGAAGAGGCGGTCCACCGCTACGGCATCGACTGCGACTTCGAGCGCACCGGCATCATCAACGTCGCCACCGAGCAGTACCAGGTGGATGCGATGGCGCCGGACCACGATCCCGCAGGCGGCCGGTACTGGCTGGACGCGGAGGCCCTGCGCGACCACATCCGCTCCCCGCAGTACCTGGGCGGGCTGCGGGAGACGCGGACGGCGTCGATCATCGACCCCGCGAAGCTGTGCTGGGGTCTGCAGCGGGTCATACAGGACCTGGGCGTCGAGGTGTACGAGAACTCGATCGTCCGGTCGCTGGACCGCGACGGGTCCCGCATCCTCCTCACGACCGACGACGGGAGTGTCACCGCGGACCACGTGGCCCTGGGCACGAACGTCTTCCCGTCGCTGCTCAAGCGGACCCGGCTGCACACCGTGCCCGTCTACGACTACGCGCTCATGACGGAGCCGCTCAGCGACGCGCAGATGGAGGCGATCGGCTGGAAGCACCGTGAGGGGCTGTCGGACGCCGCCAACCGCTTCCACTACTTCCGGCTCACCGCGGACAACCGCATCCTGTGGGGCGGGTGGGACGCCGTCTACCACTACGGCAAGCAGGTGAGCTGGAAGTACGACCAGCGGCCGGAGACGTTCGACACCCTCGCCCGCCACTTCTTCGAGACGTTCCCGCAGCTGGAGGGACTGGGCTTCACCCACAAGTGGGGCGGGGCGATCGACACGTGTTCGCGGTTCTTCCCGTTCTTCACGACCGCGCACGGCGGCAGGGTCGCCTACTCCGCCGGGTACACCGGGCTGGGGGTGGGCGCGTCCCGGTTCGGCGGTCGCGTCATGCTCGACCTGCTCTCCGGTGAGGAGACGGAGCTGACACAGCTGGAGATGGTGCGGAAGATGCCCCTACCCTTCCCACCGGAGCCATTCGCGTGGGCCGGGGTGACACTCACGACGAAGGCGATGATCCGCTCCGACGAGAACGGCGGCAAGCGGGGGCCCCTGCTCAAGCTCCTCGACGCGGTCGGAATGGGCTTCGACTCGTAGGAACAGGGCAGCAGCCGGGCTGCAACCGGGTCGTCACGACCGGGGCGCGGCCCGGCTGCGCGTCGTCAGGGACAGGTTCCACACGGGCTTCTGAGGACCCGGTTCCGGCCCGGCTGCGTGTCAGAGGGAGGAGACTCCTCCGGACCTGGGATCCGATGCGATCTCCTCGCAGATCCGAGGAGGCGCGGACAGCAGGGAGAAGGCGCGCCCCGGCCCCGAATCCACGACCCACGTGCGGTCGCGGTTCCAGATGAGGCCCGGCCATTCGAAGCCGCCCGCACCGTCGTCCAGCCGCAGCAGCAGGTCCGCGCCGTTGCCCGTGAACGTGTCCACGAGGTACCGGTCGTCGCGGACGGTCACCAGTCCGGGATCGTGGGGGTCGACGACGCCGTCGCCGTCGCGCCTGTCCAGTGTGAACGCGGAAGCGCGCTTCCGCGCCAGGTCCGGCCAGAAGGCGAGCCCCACGGAGTCCACGCCCGGCAGGAGGTGGCAGAGCACCACGTGCGCCTGCTCGATCTCCAGCTGCGCGCGGTAGGACCGGCGCACGGGCAGCAGCAGGTGGGACCATCCGTCCCGGACGGGGGTGACGAACGGGAAGTGCTCGCCGTCGATCGTCGTGCACACCGGGGGTCCGTCCGCCATCCAGAGCGGTGTGAGCGCCGGTTCGGACGGATTCCTCGCAGCATGCGCCGCGTCACTCACGATCTGCATTGCGTTCCCTCCGTTCGCTCGGCGCCTCCGTGGTGTCCCTGAGCCTAGGACCCACGAGGCCGTGGACTTTGGACAGAATGCTGAACTTCCGCCTGTTACCAGTGCGTAGTGCACAATGGAGGTCACGCTCCGCGACCGATGCCGCACCCACCGCCGTTCGCGGGTCCCCGCCAGCAGAAGGACGGCAGAACGATGAAGATTCGAGATCTCATCATCGACACGTCCCTGGACGTGGAACTCCTGACTCCGTCGTCACCGGAGATGCTGGACCGGCCCGTCCGCGCAGTCGTCGCCACCGAATCCCTCGCACCGGCCGCGTACCTGGAACCGGACACACTCGTCCTCACGACCGGCATGGCGTTCGAGGCCTCGGACGAATGGGCGCTGGAGCTGTACGTCGACGGACTCGTGAGCGCCCGCGCCGCAGCACTGGCGTTCGGTGTGAGCCGCCACCACATGCGCGTGCCGCCCGCCCTGCGCAACGCGGCGAACGTGCGGGGGCTGCCCGTCCTCGTCGTGCCCGAGGACCTCCCCTTCCTCCGCATGCAGCAGACGGTCATGCAGACGATCGCCGAAGCCCGCTACCGCAACACACGCAGGGCGTGGGAGATCGCGGAGCAGTGCACGCGGCAGGCGGCGATCGACGACGACGTGCAGGGTCTGCTCGAGATCATCCGCGCGCACACGGGGATCGACCTCACGATCGTCGACGACGTCGGGGAGGAGTTCGTCACCGCGCGCACCCGCGCTGCGGACCTCCACCTCCTGGACGACCCGCACGTGGCCGAACCCACCGCTGCGGAGCCGCCGGACCCTGACACGACCCTCCTGGAGATCCCTCTCGCGCTGGCGGGCGAGGCGACGTGGACCCTGCGGGCCCGGGTGCAGCACCCGGTGGAGGCCAGGCTGCTCCTGTCCCCCGCCGCGACGGTCATCGCGATGGTGCTCGCCCGGCATCTCACGACGGTCGGCGCCTCGCTCGGCATCGATCTGGCCCAGCTGCTGTCCGATCCTTTCGGCGCGTCGGAGAAGGTCAAGGCGGAGGTGGGTGCCAGCGGGGTCCCCCCGTCCGGCTTCATCCAGCCCATCCGGGTGAGTGCGCGGACACCGCTGCGTCAGCAGCTGCTCGCCCGCCGGTTCGCGGCCCTCATCGGCGACGCCTTCCACACCCTCACGCTCAACGTCGAGGGCCGGACGATCATCCTCGCGTCCGTGTCCCCGCTGGACGACGGCCGCACTGCGGAACTGCCGGCGGATGCCGAACTGCGCGGCGCCCTGGCGCCCGGCACGCGCGACGGGATCCTCATCGGCGAACCCCTGTCCGGCGAGGACCGGGCGGCGCTGTCCACCGCCCTCCTCGTCCGGGCCGAACCGCCCGTCGGCCTCCGATACGCGAACTCGCCGGACCTCACCGACATCGTCAACCTCATTCCCATGGGTCTGCAGAACGCCGTCACCTCGGCGATCCTGGACCCGCTGCTCACGGCTCCTGACGCGGCGAAGCTGGTCACGGCGCTCGAGGCGCTCGTGGCCACCGTGTCCGTCACGGCCGCCTCCGCCCGCATGGGCGTGCACAGGAACACGATGCAGACGCTGCGCACCCGCATCGAGGAGCTGCTGGCCGTCGACCTGGACGACGGGCACGAACGCGCCGCACTCGCCGTCGCGATCACGCTCCACGCCCAGTCGCGGTCTTCCGCCGAGGCCGCCGGCACCTGACCCGGCCCACCTCACGCTCCCGCCCCGCCTACGCCCGGCTCATCCCGTACGGGACTCCACGACCCGCGCCTCACACACCGCCGGTCGCGAGCTGGTCGGCCAGGTACTCCGCCTGGCGGATCGCAAGCGCCACGATCGTGAGCGTCGGGTTGGCGGCCGCGCCGGTCGTGAACTGCGATCCGTCAGACACGAAGAGGTTCGGCACGTCGTGGGCGCGTCCCCAGCGGTCGACGACGCCGTCCTCGGGCCGTTCGCTCATGCGGCAAGTGCCAAGGTTGTGCGTGGACGGATACGGCGGTGTCCGGTGTGTGCCGACCGCGCCCACTTCCCGGTACACACGCTCACCGGCGGCATACGCGTACTCCCGCATCGCCTCGTCGTTTGCGTGGTCGTCCACGTGGACGTTCGGCACGGGCAGCCCGAACGCGTCCTCCACGGACGTATTGAGGGTGACGCGGTTGGACTCCTGCGGCATGTCCTCGCCGACGATCCACATGCCCGCCGTCCTCGCGTAGGCATCGATCCTCTGTGCGAATTCCTTCCCCCACGCGCCGGGGTCGATGAAGCTCGCGAGGAACGCGGGGCCCAGGGAGATCGTCTCCATGTAGAAGCCTCCGACGAACCCGCGGGACGGGTCGTGGACCGATTCGTCCGCGATGAGCCCGGCCATCGTCTCGCCTCGATACATGCGCACGGGCTTCTCGAACTGCCCGTACACGCTGCCGGTGAGGTGGCGCATGTAGTTGCGGCCCACCTGCCCGGACGAGTTCGCGAGCCCGTCAGGGTACTGCGCGCTCGCGCTCATGAGCAGCAGCCGCGGCGTCTCGATCGAGTTGCCCGCGACGCAGACGACCTTCGCCGCCTGCCGGTGCAGGTTGCCGTCCGCGTCGAGGTAGACGACGGCGTCCGCGCGCCCGTTCGAGTCGTGGGTGATCTGCACCGCCTGCGATTCCGGTCGCAGGTCGAGCAGACCCGTCTTCTCCGCCCGCGGAATCTCCCGCACCATCGTCGACCACTTGGAACCGTTCTTGTCGCCCTGGAAGTTGAAGCCGTCCTGGACGGAGGCGGGGCGCCCGTCGTACGGTTCCGCGTTCGTCGCGTAGGGGCCCGTCGCGTAGTGCCTGTAGCCGGCGCGCTCCGCGCCTCCCGCGAAGACCTTGTAGTTGTTATTCGCCGGCAGGGCGGGGCGGCCGTGGCGGTGGGTCGAGCCCATCGCCTTCTCCGCGCGGTCGTAGTACGGTGCGAGGTCTTCGAGCGTGAGCGGCCAGTCCAGCAGGTTCGCGCCGTCCACCCGGCCGTACGTGCTGCGGGCCTTGAATTCGTGGGCCTTGAACCGCGGGGTCGCCCCGGACCAGTGCGTCGTCGTCCCGCCGACCGCCTTGACGATCCACGCTGGCAGGTTGGGGAAGTCGCGGGAGACGCGCCAGGACCCGGACGTGGTGCGCGGGTCGAGCCACGCCATCTGGTTGAACGCCTCCCATTCGAGGTTCACATAGTCCTCGTTGCGCAGGTACGGCCCGGCCTCGAGCACGACGACGGGCAGTCCCTTCGCCGTGAGCTCGTAGGCGAGGGTGCCGCCGCCGGCACCGGATCCGATGATGACGATCGCCTCGTCGTTGTGATCGATTCGCGCCACTGCTCTCACGCACCTTCCGTCGTGCGGCCGGGCTCCACCTGGGTCCCTGCCGTGTTCGCCGCCGTCTCGACGCCGCTGTCCGTTCCAATGTCACTCAGGTCCCGGCTGCGGCCGGGGTCGTCACCGCGCCCGAGGTCGCCGTCGCCGCCGCCTCCCCCGTCGCCCACCGGTGGGGTCGCGGAGGCGAGTGCCGCGGCGGGGCCGGCCGGCACCTCGACAAGGGGTTCGCCGTCGTATTCGTCGATCCGCGGGTCGGGCAGCCAGTCGAGGTCGTCGAACCCGCGGTGCAGGTAGCCGCCCTGGTCGAAGGAAGGGCCTTCGTAGCCGAGCACCTCCCACACCTCTTCGTCCTCGTACATCTCGAGGACCGTGGAGCGGCGGATGAACCCGAAGAAGTCGGTCTTCTCGACGTGGAGGAGCACCTTGCCCGCGTCCTCGAGGCCCAACTGGGCGAACGCGCCGCCCGCCAGGTCGTTGAGGGTCTGGACCCCTTGGAGGAGCTTGATGCGGAACCAGGTCGACTCGTCGGCCATCTCGATGATGCGGTCGGCCATGCGCTCGTAGGGACCCAGCGGGATCGCCTCATGCGGAAAGGCGGCGCGGATGATGTGGACGAGCACACCGCGTGCTTCGTCCGTAAACGCCATCTCGTTGAGCTGCGGATACTTCGAGGGGTACGGGCCGGGGAAGGCCATGGTGTCTCCTTCGTCGTCGTTGACGGGCCGGAGCGATCCGGCGTGCCGGCATGGTGCCTGCGTGCTGACGTCAGGCTAGGCGCGTGCCTCACGCCGCAGAAGGGGCTTATATCGCTGGATGAGAATCACGCTCCAGCAGCGGTTCGACAGGAGGCTCAGGGGGTGCCCAGCCGGTAGAACCGGCTCACGCGGGCGGCGGTGGCGCGCAGGAGGTGTTCGACGTGCGTGGTTCGGCCCGCATAGGCCGCAACCGGGGCGGACAGCGCGACGGAGCCGATGAGGGTCCCCAGCTCCGTGCGCAGCGGGACAGCCGCACAGCGGGTGCCGACGGTGAATTCCTCCGTCTCCCATGCGACACCATCTGCCCCGATCGAGTCGAGTTCCGCGGCCAGCTCGTCCGGGTCCGTGAGGGTGTGCGGGGTGAGGGCGGGGAATGGGCCGTCGCCCAGCAGCTCACGGCGGGCAGCCGGATCGAGGTCAGACAGACCCAGCTTCCCGAACGCCGTTGCGTGAGGGTTCTCGCGGAAGCCGAAGGTCATGGGACGGAGACGGCGACAGGCGGGTGAGTCGACGACGTGGACGATGACGAAGTCCATGCCGCGATGGATCGCGAGATAGGTGGCCATGCCCGTAGTCTGCTGGAGTGCCGCGATCTCACGCCGCACCTGGGGGACGACCCCCAAGTCATCATGGAGGCGGACAGCCAGGTCGTGGAGGGCATAGCCCAGCGCGAACCGCTTCTCGCTGCGGAGGTGGACGAGGTAGTCGACGCCGCAGAGCTCGTTCGCGATGCGGTAGACCGTGGGCAGCGGCAGGCCTGTGTGCTCGGAGAGCTCCTTCGCAGTGGAGCTGCCGTGAGCGGCGATCGCGTCAATCACCGCGACCGCCCGCTTGAGGGGACCGGGCTTGGGGTCCCGCGGAGGAGGTCCGAAGCCGTCCGGCCCCCGCTCCGCGTTCGGGTCTCCGCCGGACACCACGCCTGACTGCGACATGCACCGATTCTCACACAGGGAGGGGGAAACATCCTGCGCAGTCGCGCCTCACCTAACGAAGGAAGCGATTCCTCTTTTCGAAACATGGACTACCGGGCTTTTCCCTGAAAGCACGCGCCCATGCTGGTCCCCGCATTGTTCGGAGTATTCCCGGAAGGTTCCCGAACATCTTTTCGCCGATCGGTTCGCTACTGTCGAAGGAGTTGTGATCGCTGGAGGAGCCGGCCTGCCCCGCAGACTCTTCGCGGCAAGGTTCCTGTCACCCGGAGCGGGTGGCACCACCGCCCGGGGGACGGCCCTTCAGCTGCAGCCTGAACTGAAGGAGTGGCATGCACCTCACACCGCGCGAACAGGAGAAGCTGCTCATCGTCGTCGCAGCTGATCTGGCCCGGAGGCGACGTGAACGCGGCCTGAGGCTCAACCACCCGGAGGCGGTGGCGCTCATCACCGCGGAGCTGTTGGAAGGCGCTCGCGACGGCCGCACCGTCTCCGATCTCATGAACTGGGGCACCACGCTCCTGTCCCGCGAGGACGTCATGGACGGGGTGGCGGAGATGATCCCGGACGTCCAGGTGGAGGCCACGTTCCCCGACGGCACGAAGCTCGTCACCGTCCACAAACCCATACGCTGAGCGGAGGCTGTCGTGATTCCCGGCGAATACATCCTGAGCAAAGAACCCATCACCTGCAACGCGGACGAGAAGACCCGGATCATCAATGTCGTCAATCGCGGCGACAGGCCGATCCAGGTGGGTTCCCACTACCATTTCTCCGAAGCGAACCCTCAGCTACAGTTCGACCGCCTCGCAGCCCGCGGGATGCGCCTGGACTCCCCCGCCGGCACCGCCGTGCGCTTCGAACCGGGCGACGCCCGCAGCGTCCACCTCGTGGAGCTGGGCGGTGCGCGTGAGGTGTACGGCCTCCGCGACGAGGTGAACGGGCCAGTGGGCTCCACCGTCTCCATG
Source organism: Brevibacterium yomogidense (assembly GCF_016107685.1). Classification (GTDB taxonomy): domain Bacteria; phylum Actinomycetota; class Actinomycetes; order Actinomycetales; family Brevibacteriaceae; genus Brevibacterium; species Brevibacterium yomogidense. The sequence continues at coordinate 666,742 of NZ_JABASY010000001.1, read as the reverse complement.
TTCTCCACGGAGGCGATCGGCGGCAGCGCCGGCTACGACATCGCCCGCGACCCGGATCTGGCGGAGCGCCACGAGGATTACCGTCAGAAGGCGGCACCCTCCCAGAAGATCGAGGGCGAGCAGACGGAGACCGTGTCCCCCGTGAAGAACTCGTCGGCCACCGATGAGGAGTTCATGGCGGACGAGGACCAGCAGGCACGCCGCAGGAGGGCCTTGAGCCGGAGCTCATCCGGCACGTCTACGCGTCGACGTCCACGGCACACCCAATCTGCTGTTCTCCCCTCTCACTGCGCACGTGCCGTGAGCACCCGCGGAAGGAGTCCCATGACCCGCCCTGTCAGCACGGACCGCACCGTCCAGCCGACCCTCACCCACTACTGGGACGGTCGTGCCCGGGAGTACGACGCACACCAGCAGAGTCGTGACCGCCTCCGTGTGGACCACGCCGCGTGGGGGCGGGGCTTCACGGAGGCGCTGCCCGAGGCCGCGGTCGACGTGCTCGACGTCGGCACCGGTTCCGGGTACCTCGCGTTCCTCCTCGCGGACCTCGGGAAGCGGGTCGTCGGCACAGACCTGTCGGAGAGCATGCTCGACATCGCCCGGGCAAGGGCTGCGGATCGCGCAGGCGAGGGGCGTCCGGCTCCGGACTTCCGTCAGGACGACGCCGTCGAACCGTCGTTCGCGCCCGGCAGCTTCGACGCGATCGTGAACCGCTACGTCATGTGGACCCTCCGGGATCCGCTGGCGGCGCTCACGAACTGGAAGCGGCTGCTGCGGCCGGGAGGGACGATCGCGGTCGTCGACGCACCGTGGTTCCCGTACGGCATCGAGGCGAACCAGACGGAGAGGTTCGCCGAACACTACAGCGCGGGCGTTGCGCGCGAGCTGCCGCTGGCGGAGTCCTCCAGCATCGAGGACACGGTGGCGGTCGTGCGGCAGGCCGGATTCCTGCACGTGACGGCGACTCCGCTCACGGAGATCCTGGAGATCGATACGGCCCGCGGAGCGGTGCCGGGCCATCACGTCCAGCTCCAGCACGTCATCACGGGCGTCAAGGCGCCGGTGACGGAGGGCTCCGATCAGCACCGCGACATCGCGGTCGAGGCGGTCACGAGCCTCGAGCCGCAGCTGGGGCAATGGGAGCGTGCGTTCACCGTGTGCGCCCACCCCACACGGCTGAAGCTGCTCGTCGCCCTGCATGCAGCACCGGAGGCGTCCGTGTCCGACCTGGCGCATGCGGTGGGCGTCAGCCCGAACGCCGTCACGCAGGCCCTGCGGAAGCTGGAGGACCTGGAGATCGCTGTCCCCCGCCGGGACGGCAGGCACCGGCGGTGGCGGCTCACGGATGCGACCGTGCACGCGCTGCTCCACCACGTGTCGGCACCGCACTCCCCGCTGCACCCCGAACACGCGTGAGGCGGGACCGGCCCGACCGGGCCTGACCGCGTCTGACCGGCACTGCCCGGTCCGGACACGCACCGCACGGGGCGTGTGGGCTCTCAGCACGCCGTGCCGTGCGTCGGCTTCTCAGCCAGTGAGAGGATGGCGGTGACGGACCCGGCGATCCATGATCAGCTGGTCCGGAACACTCAGACAGCCGACACCCCAGGAGGAATCGTGTACTTCATCGTCGTCCGCTTCGAGGTCAAGCCGGAGAGCGTCGCCGAATTCCCGGAAGCGGTCCGCGAGTTCACCGAGGCCACGCGTGCGGAGGAGGGCAACCTCTTCTTCGACTGGTCGAAGAGCCTGGAGAACGACCAGGAGTTCATCCTCGTCGAAGGCTTCACCGATGAGGGCGCAGGCCCCCACGTGAACAGCGACCACTTCAAGAAGGGGCTCGAGGCGATCCGGCCCCACCTCACGAAGACGCCCCGCATCATCTCCCGTCAGGTCGACGGCAACGGCTGGGACGAGATGGGCGAACTCAAGCTCGACTGATCCCGGGCGGCTCCCACTGACGCCGACCGGCTCCGACCGATGCGGGCCAGCTCCGACTGACCCCGGCCGGCCCCGACTGATGCAGGCGGCGCTTCCGCCGCACTCGTGTCACGCAGGCCCGCTGCTCCCCTGTGGGGAGCGGCGGGCCTCCGCGTTCCCGGACACACCGGTGGCCTGGCGCCACCGGGGGCCTCCTTCCGGAGGGCTGCCTCCCGGAGGACTGACGAACACCTCTCTCAGGGGTGGACGCCCACACTCGTGAGCGTCAGCTCCCCTCGCGGTCCACTGATGGTCGCGCGGAACCCCGACTCCGCGGCAGCTTCGACGCTGACCTGCTCCTCCGTGAGCACGCGGATCGCGTCGGACAGCCGCTCCGGATCCGGACCGAAGAACTCGAGACGCTCGAGGAGGAGGGTGACCGGCGCCTCGGCGGCAGGAGCGGGGGCGGCGGGGTCAGAGGCGGCGGGGTCGGAGGCGGCGGGGTCGGAGGCGGCGGGGTCTGCAGTCGTGAACTGTGACGAGGTGGGCTGCGGGCGCAGTCCGTGCGCCGGGTGCGGCGAACTGCCCCAGTCGATGAGGAACGGCTGCGCGCCGCCGTGCGCCAGGGGTGTCCGGCGGGTGAGCCGCCACGCGAGCAGGCCGCCGTCCGGGGTGTGCCTGCTCATGTCGAACACGTCGCCGTAGTCGACCCCGGCCTGGTCCGCGCGGGCGACGGCCGCGTCGAAGCCGGTGGGGTGGGCGGCCCACCGCTGCGCGCACAGTCCCGTCACGCCCGGCAGGGAGCGAGCGGCGAGCGCGGGGTCCTGCGCGGGATCGGGGCCGAGGATCTCGAGGTAGGTGAGCGGCGCGCCCTCCCAGCCACGCGGGATGAGCGGCACGAGGTGGTTCGCGGTGCCGCGGCCGGGATGGCTGCCGCCGGGGACGGTGCGGGCCCCGGTGAGCAGCTCGAACTCGCGGACACCCGCGGCGAGGTCCGGCACCGCGACGACCAGGTGATCGAAGGTGCGGACGACGCCGGGTGCCGTGGGGGAACCGGACCCCGGAGGTTCTCCGGAGGCCGGACCAGAACTGTCAACTGGAGCGGAACCGGCTGCCGGACCAGAATCATCCACTGGCGGACGCGCGGCGTCACTGGCCATTCAGATCGTCACCGTGCCGTTCGGGGTCCCCAGCCGGGCGTGCATCGCGGGTGCGGGGCCTTCTTCGACCTCGGTGCCGCTCGCACCCAGGACACCCAGGTGGGGCCGCAGCCCGGTGGCGTCCGGATGGGTGAGGGTGAGCGATTCGAGGGTGAGGACGGGCAGGTCGCGTGAGGCCGGGTGCGGGGAGTCGCCCCAGTCGATGAGGAACGGCTGGAGTCCGTGGAACGGCAGGGCACCCCGGGTCGTGAGGCGCCACTCCAGGAGGTCGCCCTCGGGGGTCCGACGTGACATGTCGCGCGCTTCGCCGAAGTCCACGCCTTCCGCCTCCGCACGCTGGAGCACGGCGTCGAACCCGTCCGGGTGGATCGCCCACGTCTGCAGCCGCGGCGCGTCGACGTCGTCGACACCCAGCGGACGCTCGACACCGTCGTCGAGGTCCTGCTCCGGGTCCGGCCCGAGGATCTCGAGGTAGGTGAGCGGCCGCGGAGTCTCCTCCCACCCGGCGGGCTGCAGGCGCACCAGGTAGTTGGCCGTCCCCTTCCCCACGTGCGCACCGCCGTAGACGGGCTGCACCCCGGTGGTCTGCGCGAACTGCTCGACTCCCGCCGCTAGATCCGGGACGACGTAGACGAGGTGGTCGAATGCTGTCGTGATCGCCATGGTGCGACCCTACCGACCCTCGGCGCCGTGTGGTGGTGCTGACGTCACATCCGCAGGGAACGTTGCACGCTCACAGGGGTGGGAAGGGCTGGTGAGGCGTGGGAAGAGCGCGTGTTCACAGGGGTGGGACCAGAGAGGAGGGAAGGCTGAGCCCTATAGGGGTGAGACGTAGACGTGCGAGGCGGCGTCGACGCTCAGGCTCGTCGGCTCCGCGACCGTGGCCGGCACCACGCCCGAGGGGGTCGCCTGCGACGCACCGTCCTCAACATCCATCGGGCCCCCGTCGCCGGCAGCGTCCACCTGGGCGCCTCCCTCCGCAGTGCCTGCCGATGCGACGACCTCGACGAGGAGAGTTCCCGAGTACGGGTCCCCGCCTCCCACTTCCAGGCTCGCGCCCACGGTGATGCCGCGGGAGGCCAGGTGCAGCAGGAGGCCCGAATCCTCGTCGGAGATCCGCTCCACCCGCACCCGCGCCCGCTCGGCCGCATCGGTGAGGCGCGCGGCGACCTCGGACAGGGGTGTCGCCTCCGGCCGGTCCACCGTCCCGTCCGCCGCGGGGATCGGGTCGCCGTGGGGGTCCCGCGCGGGGTGGCCCAGCACGGCGTCGATCCGGTCGATCATGAAGTCGGACACCGCGTGCTCCAGGTGTTCGGCCTCGTCGTGCACCTGCTCCCAGCCGTACCCCAGCGTGCGGACGAGGAACGTCTCGATGAGCCGGTGCCTCCGCACCATCGCGACGGCGATCGCGCGACCGGCGTCGGTGAGCCTCACCCCGCTGTACGGCACGTGCTCGACGAGTCCCTGCTCCGCGAGCTTGGGCATCGCCCCGGACACCGTCGACAGGTGCAGCCCCGTCTTCTCCGCGATCCGCCCGGGCGACGCGGGTGCGTCCGACCATTCCTGCAGGCTCCAGATCACCTTGAGGTAGTTCTGCGTGCTGATCGACAGCTGGGAGACGGACATGGCCTCAGCCTATCCGCCGGGATCGGGCGGCCCCTCAGTCCTCTTCGACGCCCGGCATGAGGTCCTGGACCCCACCGCCGAGGTCGTCGTCACCCGACCCGTCCCCGCCCTTCTTGTCTTCGGCCTTCGCCTTGTCGTCCCCGGCCTCGCCGGACTTCTCGTCCTTGGCCTTCTCGTCCTTCTTCTTGTCGTCGGCCTTCTTGTCTTCGGCCTTGTCGTCCTGGGGGTCGACGCTGCGCTTCCCCTCCTGGATCTCCACGGCCGTGGACCGCACGCCGCCGAGCTTCTCGTAGAACGCCCCGCCCGGGCAGCTCGTCTCTCCCACGTCGCGGTGGCCCACGACGGTGCGGATCGTGTCGCCGGACACGGTCGTCTTCGCGTCCGCGGACGTCCCGCTGAGCGACAGCTTCCAGGCGATCGCACCGCTCACGGCGTCGAGCGTCTTCTGCGGCGGGGCCTTCGACCCGTAGGAGCCCAGGACGGAGATCCCGAAGGTGCCTGTGTTGTAGCCGGCCGCGTGCGCGCCCACGACCGCCTTGTCCAGGCCACCGGCCCGGCCCTCCCACAGCCGCCCGTAGGAGTCCGCGAACATGTTGTAGCCCACGTCGTCCCAGCCGCGGCCGTCCACGTGGAAGGTGTGGATGCCGCGCAGGATCGCGGGCACGTCCTCTGCGTCGTAGTCGTTCTGCCCGTCGGTGTGATGGACGACCGCGGCGGTCGCCTCCGAGGCGATCGCCGGGTCCGTGCTGCCGAGCTTCTCGTCCGCACCCCAGTCCTTCCGGCTGCGGACCGTCGGCTTGTCGACCTTCTTCACGGACGCCGAGGTGTTCACAACACGTGCGGCGGTCCCGGCTTGCGCGGTGGTCCCGGCTGTCGCAGTGCTTCCGGTTTGCGCGGTGGTCCCGGCTGTCGCAGTGCTTCCGGCCGTCTCAGAGTTCTTGGCTGTCATTGAGCGCCCGGCCGTGTGCCCGGTCTCCACGGCCAGTCCCGCGTTGACCGTCATCCCCGCGTTCGCCACGGCGGCCCCCGCGCACTGCGGGCAGGAGCAGCCTGCGCCAGTGCACGCGGCGCCGTTCGTCCTGTGGCCGGGGTGCGCCGCCGCCTGCTCCGCCTGCGTCCCGTCCTCGACGGGCACCTCTGTGGGCGGCTCAGTGGGAGCCTCAGTGGGAGCTTCAGCGGGCACCTCCGTGGGAGGGGCGATGGGCTGGTTGTCGCGGACCGCCTCGGCGTCGGATTCCTTCGTCTTGGGGTCGACGAGGAGGATCCGGGTGCCGCTGGGGTCCCAGTCGTCGCCGAGGATCCTCACCTGCAGACTCTCCGCCCCGACCACGTAGTAGGGGTCCGTGCCCGGATTGCCGTCGTCCGCATCCTCGACGTGGATGTGGTTCCAGTCGGACCACTCACCGTCCTGCTGGGTGCGGACCTCGAATTCGACGTCGGACTGCTCGTCGTAGACGAGGCCGACGACCGCCGGCGCATCGTCCGGCAGCACCATCTCCTGCGACAGCGCGGCGATCGCGATGCCGTCCTCCGTCGTCTCGGCGACCGAGCCGTACGGCTGGGGCTCGGCCGATTCGATCGCCGTGTCCGAGGCGGTCGTCGCCGCCGCACCACCACCGAGTGAGTGCAATTCGTCCGTGGATGACAGATTTGGGGACGATTCGAACTCACTCGGGGATGCCCCGGCGGGCGCCGCTTGCGCACCACCGACCGCGCTCCCACCACCGGTCGCACCCCCGGTGGGCGCCGCGTGCGCACCGCCCGCAGCAGCACCACCGACCGCAGCAGCCGGCGCCGGCCCTCGATCACCCGCGGCACTTGCGGCACTTGCGGCACTTGCGGCACCGGAATTTCGCACGTGGTGGGCGATCGCCTGGGTGAACGCCGCCGACGCCTGTGTCTGTGCGGCGGGTGCCCGCAGCAGGGACGGCAGGTTCGTTGTGAGGGTCCGGGTGGCGGCGGAGGTCGCGGTCGACGAGGAGCGGGCGCCGGGCAGCCCCAGGCCTTCCTCGTCGACGCCCAGGAGGTCCGATTCGGAGGTCTCCGGCTGCTCGTCGATCGCGGCGAGCGAGGGTCCGGCGGAGAGCGTGAGCAGGGAGAGGAGCGCGGTCGTTCCGCCGACCAGCGCGCCCAGGGGTCGCGAATGCATGTAGTGAACCTCTGTTCGTGGGGAAGTGGAGTGCGGCCCGCGACATCGATCCGCGGAGGCCGCACCCGAACTCACAGGGGTGCGTCTGTCCACCCGCCATGCTGACACATCATGCGGGCGCGGCGGCTCTGCGACGCGCACGGATCCGCCCGGTCACCACACCTTCGCGGGGTGCGAAGAGGTAGACGAGCGCGAACACGGCCGCCTGCGCGAGCACGACCATCCCTCCCGCCGAGGTGTCCCACCAGTAGCTCAGGTACGCACCTGCCAGCGAGGAGACGACCGCGACCGTCGCCGCGATGACGAGCATCCGACTGAATCGGTCCGTGAGCAGGTGCGCGGTGGCGCCGGGGATGATGAGCATCGCGACGACGAGCACGACCCCCACCGCCTGCAGCGCCGCCACCGAGGTGAGCGCCAGCATCACGAGCAGAAGGCCGCTCAGCACACGGGGGCTCAGACCGATCGCGTGGGCGTGGACCGGGTCGAACGCCATGAGCATGAGGTCCCGGCGCTTGAGGAGAAGGACCGTGGACACGATCCCCGCCAGCAGAGCGACCTGGACGAGCACGGAGGGCGACACCCCCAGGAGGTTGCCGAACACGATGTGCCCCAGATCGACGTGGCTGGGAGTGACGGACACGAGGACGATGCCCAGCGCGAAGAGCGCGGTGAAGACGATGCCGATGACGGCGTCCTCCTTGATCCGACTGGTGTCCCGCACGATGCCGATGAGCAGGACCGCGATGAGGCCGAACGCCACCGCACCCACCGCGAACGGCAGGTCCACGATGTAGGCGAGGACCACACCGGGCAGCACGGCGTGCGACACGGCATCGCCCATGAGCGACCAGCCGATGAGGATCAGCCAGCACGACAGCAGTGCGCAGACGAACGCCGCCACCGCCGTGATCGCCATCGCCCGCAGCATGAAGTCGTACGTGAGGGGCTCCGTCAGCCAGGTCGTCACCGTGCTGAGGACGGTGGTGACGGCTGCGGGAGAGGTGGTGGTGAGAGGGGCCGTGAGGGTGGCGAGAGGGGTCATGGTCGTGGTGAGGAGAGCGGGGATCACGGGGTACCGTCCTGGATCGAGAGGCCGAAGGCCTGGGAGAGCACGTCCGGCCTGAGGACGTCCGCGGGTGGTCCTTGGGCGACGAGCCGGCGCAGGAGCAGTGCCGCCTCGTCCGCGAGGTCCGGCAGCGTCGTGAGGTCGTGCGTGGACACGAGCACCGCCGCGCCGTCTGCGGCGAGCTCCCGCAGGAGGTCCGTGATGAGGGACTGGGAGGTCGTGTCGACGCCGGCGAACGGCTCGTCGAGGAGGAGCACCCGCGCCCCCTGGGCGATGCCGCGGGCGACGAACACCCGCCGCTTCTGCCCGCCGGACAGTCGCCCGATCTGCCGACCTGCGAGGTCGGACAGGCCGACCCGCTCGATCGCGTCGGCGACCGCCGCACGGTCCGCGGCGCGCGGTCGCCGCGTGAAGCCCTGATGCGGGTAGCGGCCCATCATGACGACGTCGCGGACGGAGACGGGAAAGCCCCAGTCCACGTCCTCGTGCTGCGGGACGTAGGACACGGTCGCCCTGGTGCGGGCACGCGCGATCGACTCCCCCGCGATACGCACGCTGCCGGCGTCCGCGGCGACGAGCCCCATGATCGTCTTGAACAGCGTCGACTTCCCGGACCCGTTGACCCCGATGAGGCCGCAGACCCGACCGAAGTCCACCCGCAGGCTCACGTCGTCGAGCGCCAGGAGGCTGCCGTACCGCACGGTGGCGTCGACCACTTCGAGGCCCGGCGCGGGCACCGGTGGCGCCGACTCCGGCAGGGCCGACTCCGGTGGGGCCGACTCCGGCGTGGTCGCGGGTTCCCGGGTGGTCGCGGGCTCCGGGGTGCCTGCCGGTCGCCGCGCGGTCACTGGGCGCCTCCGGTGAGAGCGGCGGTGATGGTCTCCGCGTCGTAGCGGATGAGGTCGAGGTAGGTGGGGACCTCGCCACCGGGTTCGGAGAGGGAGTCGACGTAGAGCGTCCCGCCGAATTCCGCGTCCGTCGCGGCAACCACCTGCTGCATGCCGGCGTCCGACACGGTCGATTCGCAGAACACCGCCGGGATGCTGTTCCCGTCGACGTACTCGATGACGTCGCGGACCTGCTGCGGAGTGCCCTCGCCCTCCGCGTTCACTGCCCAGAGATACGCCTCGTCGAGCCCCGCGTCCTGCGCGAGGTAGCTGAAGGCCCCTTCACAGGTGACGAGCGCCCGCTGACCGGCGGGAACCTCCTCCAGGTCGCTCATGAGTTCGTCGTGGACGTCCTGCAGGCTGCTCTTGTAGGCCTCCGCGTTCGCTGCGAACTCGTCGGCTGATTCCGGGGCCAGCTCCGCGAAGGCGTCCTCCATGTTGTCGACGTAGGTCTGGACGTTCAGGGGGCTCATCCACGCGTGGGGGTTGGGTGCGCCCGCGTATGCGTCTTCCGCGATGTCGAGGGGGTCGATGCCGTCGGAGGCCACCACGCGCGGGGCGTCGACGTCCGCGAAGAACCGGTCGAACCATGCCTCCAGACCCATGCCGTTGTCGATAACGAGGTCCGCGTCCTGCGCGCGGCGCAGATCCGCCGGGGTGGGCTCGTAGCCGTGGATCTCCGCGCCCGGCTTCGTGAGGGAGACGACCTCCAGCTGCTCCCCCGCGACGTTCTGCGCGATGTCCGCGAGCACCGTGAAGGTCGTGAGCACGACCGGCAGGCCCTCACCGGCGGGGTCACCACCATCGGAGCCCTGGCCTGCCGCGTCGCCCGCACACCCGGTGAGCGCCAGCAGCGTCGCCGCACCAGCTGCCGCACTCACCGTCTTCCACGCATTCCGCCGAGGCGAAACCGCCATCACGCACCTCCACCGCTCCGAGACCGCGGTGGGGCACGCCCACCGCTTGATTTCCTCCGACGGTATTCCAGGTGTTTGGCCCGCACAACTCACCATGTGCGCAAGTCAAAGAGCATCGCGTATGGCGCGGCGCACGGCGGCACGGCGCCAGCACAGCGACGCGGGGCACGAGAAGGGGCCGAGCGCTTGCGCACTCGGCCCCTTCTCCCGGTTCAGCTTCTACCGTCCCGGTTCAGCGCCGCTGAACCCCGGTCCGGCATTGCCCACCCGGGTTCAGCGTCATTCGCCCCAGTGGCTTCTCTGCTCGTCCGCTTCGTCAGCATTCTGTTTGAACACCCGGTCTCCCTTGCGCCCGACGGGCTTGTCGGCCCAGCCGCCCGCTGGGTCGTCGGCGGGGCCCTTCGCGACGGACTGCACTTCGTGTGTGCCGTCGGGCAACCGTTCGACGCGGTCGCCATGCACTGCGGCGGCGGCGTCGATCGCTGCCTCGTCCGACTCCATGTAGAGCTCGGCTTCGCTGTAGTCGACTTGGGCGTCGCCCAAGACCTGGCGCACCCCTTCGTTCAGTTTGTCGATCGACTCGACACCGCTGGATTCGTCTGGTGCGGGTGCCACTTTCTCGTCCGCCTCCTCGATCCGCTGCTTGTTGTGGTCGGCCGTCATGCCGTCGTACCCGTTGAGGTCCTCCACATCGCCGGGGCGGCCCGGATGCCCGGTTCCGCCGACTCCGCCTCGTGTGCTTGATCCGTCGGTCACGCTGGCCTCCTTCATTGAAGATGCAAGCTCCCCTGATTTTATCGCGGGAAGTGGCGGGTGGCCACAGATTCGGCAGAACGCACAGGAGAAGTGACAGGTCAGCGATCAGTTGACACTTCAAGCGATCGGTGGTGTGATCTCCTACGTGATGACACGACTCGACACCCTGCTGTGCTGGCGCCGCCGGCACATCGACAACATGGTCGTCACCACGTCGTCTTGTTGAGCTGACCTGCCGGCCCCGGCCGTCAGCCCCCTCACGCACCCGCATCCGGCCTCCTGTGCCCCTGCCCGCGTGCGACCGCACCTCGCGTGACTCCTGTACCTTCGCGTGCTCACCACGCTTGGGCTTCCCGCGCTCTTCGGACGAAAAGACCTCCGTGCCTCCTCTGAACCACCGCTCCATCCCAGCCCGATCCACCCCCGCCCGCTTCATCCCCGCTCGTCCCGGCTCCGCCCTTTCCGCTCCCGCCCTTTCCACTCCCGCCCAGCCCGTTTCCCGGCGAGCGGTGCTGGGAGGCGGCCTGGGCCTCGGCGCCCTGCTCACGCTGGCCGCCTGCACGCCCACGGACACGTCGCCTCTCGACGTGACGGGGGAACCGGTGCCGGGTGGCGTCCTGCGGTACTTCGAGCCGCTCACGTGGACGACGCTGTTCCCGCCGCAGGCCGGGTTCTACCCGAACGGCGGCATCGTCAACAACATCACCGACCGGCTGCTGTACCAGGACGAGGAGACCCTCGAGCTGCACCCGTGGATCGCGGAGGAGCTGCCGGAGGTCAACGACGACGCCACGGAGTTCACCTTCCGCATCCGCGAGGGGGTCACCTACTCCGATGGGTCCCCGCTGGACGCGGAGAACGTCGCGCAGAACTTCGACCTGTTCGGGCTGGGCGACAACGCGCGCGGGCTGCCGATCTCGGAGCAGATCACGAACTACGCGGGCAGCGACGTCCTCGACGACCGCACCGTCGTCTTCCGGTTCGACGCGCCGTCGCCCGGCTTCCCGCAGGCCACGTCGACGATGAATCAGGGGCTCCTGTCATCCGCGACTCTCGACCTCGACTCGGAGGGGTTCGGCCCCGGGCGGGCGACCGGGGTCGCGACGTCCGGCCCGTTCTACATCGCGGAGGAGGTCGTCGGCACCCGCCTGTCCATCCGCGTCCGCGAGGACTACGACTGGGCCCCGCCCCACTTCGAGCACCAGGGCCGCGCGTACCTCGACGGGCTCGACTACCTGGTGAACGCGGAGTACTCCGTGCGGATCGGCGCGCTGGTGTCCGGACAGGCCGACGGTGTGCGCGACGTCCAGGCGCCGGACGAGGCCCGCATCGTGGAGAAGGGCATCCAGCTGTTCGCGCAGCCCACCAACGGCATCAACAACTGCATGACGCTCCGCCAGCGCGACCCGGTCCTGTCCGACCTCCGGGTGCGCCGAGCGCTCACCGCCGCGATCGACCGGGAGCGCATCGTCAGCAAACTCTTCACCGACAACTACCCCGTCGCCACCGGCATCCTGGCCCGCGGTGCGGCAGGCTACGTCGAAGCGCCCGGAGCGTGGGCGTACGACCCGGAGGCGGCGAACGCGCTGCTCGACGAGGCCGGCTGGCAGCGACCCGCGGACGGCGGCTACCGCGTGAAGGACGGCACCATGCTGAGCGTGCGGGTGAACATCGCCCTGCCCCAGCCGCGGTCGCGGGAGGTGCAGAGCCTCGTCCAGGAGGACTTCCGCCGCGTGGGCGTGCGGCTCCTCATCAACGAGGGCGACCAGGCGCAGCAGACGATCGACTCCGCCAACCTGGACCGCGTGCAGATCTACCACTCGATGGTGGCGCGCGCGGACTACGACGTGGTCGCCAGCCAGTGGTCGGTCGACAACCGCAACGCGTTCCTCAACGAGGACGCGGAGACCGGCGAGTGGGGTGATGAGGAGGTCGAGCGGATCCTCGCGAAGGTCACCGGCTCCGCCCGCGCAGAGGACCGTGAGGCCGCCGTCGCGGAGCTCCAGGACCACTTCGTCGACCAGGCCCAGGTGGTGCCGCTGTTCGAGGAGCCGCAGGTGTTCGGCTTCCGCCGCGCCGTGCAGGGCTTCGCGACGGAGCCGGTGGGCCGCCCCCGGTTCTACTCCGTCTGGCTCGCGGACCAGGAGAGGAGCGCCTGATCTTGTCCCCCACACTCCGCTATGTGGCGTCCCGCCTGGGGCAGGCCGTGCTCGTCCTGTTCCTCGCGTACACGCTCGCCGCCCTGCTGCTCATGATCCTGCCCGGCGACGGCGTGCTCGCCCGGTTCGCGAACCCCGCCCTGGGACTGTCCGCGGATCAGGTCGAGGCGATCCGCGACTCCTACGGTGCGGATGCCCCCTGGTACATCCAGTACTGGCAGTCGTTCACCGGGTTCCTGCGGGGCGATTTCGGCTTCTCCGTGAATTCGGGTGCCGCGGTCGCCACACTCATCGCCGCAGCCCTGCCGTCCACCGCGGTGCTCGCACTGTGCGGGTTCGTCGCCGCGGTCCTGCTGGCGCTGATCGTCACGGTGCTCGCCTCCTACGGCAAGCCGGCGTGGCTTGCGACCGCGATCGACTCCGCTCCCAGCCTCTTCGTGTCCGTGCCGGTGTTCTGGCTGGGCATCGTCATCATCCAGGTGCTCAGCTTCCAGCTGGGCTGGGTGAACGTCGTCGACCCGGGGCCCGTCGAGGCACTCATCCTGCCGACGCTCACCCTTGCGATCCCGCTGTCGGCACCGCTGGCGCAGGTGCTCATCCGGGCCGTCGCCGAGGTGCGGGCCCAGTCCTTCGTCCACGTCACCCGCGCGAAGGGGGCCTCCGAGGGATGGCTGCTGGTCAACGCGGTCATCCGCAACGCGACGCTGCCGGCCCTCACGATCGCGGGTCTGCTGTTCGGTGAGCTGGTCGCCGGTGCCGTCGTCACGGAGACGGTGTTCGGCCGCAACGGCCTGGGCAGCCTCACCGCGCAGGCCGTCGCGAACCGGGACAACCCGGTGCTGCTGGCGATCGTCGTCATCGCGACGGTCGGGTTCGTGATCGTCAACCTCGTCGTCGACCTGCTCTACCCGCTCATCGACCCGCGCCTGCGCCACCGCGGTCGGGTGGGGAAGGCGGCACGCAGACAGCTGAAGGGAGCCACGTCATGAGCACCGTCGAACTCGCGGGCGCCGATGCCCGCTCCACCACCGCACAGACATCGACCGATCAGAGCGGTCCGGGGCGCCTGGGCCGGGGCCGGGGACGCAGCGGCCGCCCCTCCACCGTGCGCAGCTTCTTCACGCCGGGCACAATCATCGCCGCGGTCATCCTGGGCGTCACGATCATCTGGGCACTGGTCCCCGGCCTCTTCACCGGCCACGATCCGGTGGACGGCGGGGACACCGCTGCACTGCTCGGCCCGTCGGCGGAGCACTGGTTCGGCACCGATCAGATCGGCCGCGACGTCTACTCGCGCGTCGTCCACGGGGCGTCCCGCTCGCTGCTCGCCGCGCTCATCGCGGTGGGGGTGGGGCTCGTCGTGGGCTCCGCGATCGGACTCATCGCCGGTTCGCGCGGCGGCTGGGTCGGCGAAGTGCTCATGCGGATCGTCGACGTGCTCCTGTCGATCCCCGCACTGCTGCTGAGCCTCACGATCGTCATCGTGCTGGGCTTCGGCATCGTCAACGTCGCCATCGCGGTGGGCATCACAGCCATCGCCCAGTTCGCCCGCCTGTCCCGGTCGCAGGCCGTCACGATCATGCAGGCGGACTACGTGCAGGCCGCCTACGGATCCGGCGGCACCTACTGGTCGGTGCTGCTGCGCCACGTCGTGCCGAACGCGGTGTCGTCGGTGCTCGCTCTTGCAGTCCTGCAGGTCGGCAGCGCGATCCTCCAGATCTCCACCCTGGGCTTCCTGGGCTACGGCGCACCCGCTCCCACCCCCGAATGGGGCCTCATCATCGCGGAAGGCCGCAACTTCGTCGCCACCGCCTGGTGGCTCACCGTCCTCCCGGGCCTCATCGTCATGGCCGTCGTGGTCTCCACGCACCGCCTGGGCACCGCACTGAGAAAGGCAGCCGAATGAGCAGCGACCTCCCCGAGCAGCCGAACTCGTCCCACCCCCCGCAGTCGAGGTCCCACCCCCCTCGGTCTTCTCCCCACTCCCCGCAGTCTTCCCACCTCCCGCAGCCCTCCCCCCACCTCCCACCCGTCAAACCCGGTTCCCGCGGCATCGGCACCGGCACGCCCGCCAAGTACCAGAGCCGGATCGGCATCGACTACTCCATCGAGTACCCGGAGTCGTTCGCGGAGGCGACCGGGGCCTCGGGCGCGGCCTCCGTGCTCACTGTCCGCGGGCTGGGAGTGTCGTATGCGACGCGGTCCGGGGAGCCGACCGCGGCGATCAGGGACATTGACCTGGACATCCGGGCCGGCGCCGTGACCGCGGTCGTGGGCGAATCCGGGTCGGGGAAGTCGACGACGGCGGGTGCGGTCATCGGGCTGCTCGCGGCGAACGCGCAGGTCACCAGCGGTGACATCCAGCTGGGGGCCCACGGTGACGACCCGGAGCTGGATCTGCGGACACTGTCACCCACCCAGTGGCAGCGGGTGCGCGGGGCACGGATCGGATACATCCCTCAGGACCCGGGCACGTCCCTCAACCCGCTCAAGACGGTGGGGGCGAACGTCGCGGAGTCGCTGCGGCTGCACACCGGGCTGGGGGCGGATGCTCGGCGGGCCCGCGTCCACGAGCTGCTGGACCGGGTGGGGATCGACCGGCCGCAGATGCGGGCGGAGCAGTACCCGCACGAGCTGTCCGGCGGCATGCGGCAGCGCGCACTCATCGCGGCGGCGATCAGCCTGGACCCGCAGCTGCTCATCGCCGACGAGCCGACGTCCGCACTGGACGTGACGGTGCAGAAGCGGATCCTCGACCTGCTGGACGATCTGCGCCGCGACGCCGGCACCGGCATCCTCTTCATCACCCATGACCTGGCGGTCGCGGCGGAGCGGGCGAACGACCTGGTCGTCGTGCGCAACGGGATCGTCGAGGAGCGCGGCCCTGCGCGCCGCCTGCTGGGCAGGCCGGAGAGCGACTACACGCGCCGGCTCCTGGCCGACGCGCCGTCGATGCAGACGCTGCGCGGGGCGGTGCGGAGTGCGCCCGGGGCCGGCGAGGCCGCCACAGCAGGACCGTCGACGGGTGCCGGGCCCGCAGTGTCCGGTTCCGCAGGTGCCGGGCCGGCAGTGCCCGGCGCCGCAGGTGCCGCCCCGACCTCGACCGGCACCACCGCCGAGGTGCCCTCATCTCCCGCTGCCGACCTCGTCGAGGTCCGCGGACTCACGCAGGTGTTCGCGCGGGTGCCGCGGGAGGAGACGGACGAGGTGCACGAGGGCGAGGCCGCAGGGTCCGCGATCATCGGCATCGAGGACGTGGGCTTCACCGTGCCGGAGGGGACGACCCTGGGCCTGGTGGGCGAATCGGGGTCGGGGAAGTCGACGATCGGGCGAGCGCTCGCGGGGTTCTACACGCCGCAGTCCGGCACGATCCGGGTAGGCGACTACCAGGCGGAGGCCCTCACGAAGAAGCAGCTGCGGGAGTTCCGGAAGACGGTGCAGCTGGTGCATCAGAACCCGGCGAGCGCGCTGGATCCTGCACATGCGGTGGGGGCGTCGATCGCGGAGCCGCTGCGGAACTTCCGGATCGGGTCGAAGGCGGAGCGTACGGACCGGGTGGCGCAGGCGATGGAGACGGTCGCGCTGGATCCGGCGCTGGCGTCGCGGCGTCCGCGGGAGCTGTCCGGCGGGCAGCTGCAGCGCATCGCGATCGCCCGCGCGCTGGTCATCGAACCGCGGCTGGTCGTGTTCGACGAGGCCGTGTCCGCGCTGGACGTGACGGTGCAGTCGCAGATCCTCGACCTCATCCAGGGGCTGCAGGAGGAGCTGGGGCTCACGTACCTGTTCATCTCGCACGACCTGGCGGTGGTGCGGCAGATCGCGCATTCCGTCACCGTCATGTCGCGGGGGCGGCAGGTGGAGTCCGGGCCGGTGGACCAGGTGTTCGCGCGGCCGGAGGACCCGTACACGAAGCGGCTGCTCGCAGCGATCCCCCGTCCGCTCGACACGCAGGTGCTGGACCTCCAGACGCTGGCGATCTGAGCAAGCGGCGCTCGCGGCCCCACAAGAAGGTCCCCGGTCGAAGCATTCGACCGGGGACCACGTGTCGCACGGCTCAGACTGCGACGACCTCGACGGGGATGTTCCCGCGGGTGGCCTTCGAGTAGGGGCACAGCTCGTGAGTGCGGTCGACGAGCTTCTGCGCCTGGTCCTTGTCGACGCCCGGCAGGCTGACGGAGAGCTTGACGCTCAGACCGAAGCTCTCGCCCTCCTTGCCGATGCCCACCTCTGCGTTGACGACGGAGTCGGACGTGTCGACGCCCATCTCCTTGCCCGCCAGGCCCAGGGCTCCCTGGAAGCAGGCGCCGTAGCCGATCGCGAAGAGCTGCTCCGGGTTCGTGCCGCCGCCCGCGCCGCCCATCTCCTTGGGTGCGCGGAGGTCGACCTCGAGCGTCTTGTCGTCCGTGGCGCCGTGCCCGTCACGACCTCCCGTGACTTCTGCGCGTGCCGTGTAAGCGATGTTCTCCGGGGTGTTCATGTCGTCTCCTCATCGTCGAATGGATCGGAACGGGTGGTCGAGCAAGGTACCCCGCAGCGCGGCCACCTGCTTCCCACCATTGCGCAGACTGGTGGACCTGTCCACCGCGCAGTCGTCCGACCGGCTGTCTGCCCGATCGTCCGACCGCCCCGTCGACCCCGCGGACGTCCGGTCGTCCGGTCGTCCGGTCGTCCTCACCACCAGTTGCAGCCGGACTTCTCCTCGTACCAGTCGTCGTTGGGCGGCCGGAACGCTTCGAGGTTCCACGTGTGCTTGAGGGGCGCGAACACCGCGTGGCAGTCGAACTGCTGCTTGAGGGAGACGGAGTCGCCGGATCCCTTCGCGACGGCCTCGTCCCACATCTCCGTGCGCATCATGTAGGAGCCGCGCAGCGGCCGGTCGAGCACTCCGTCGCCGAAGTCCCGGGCGACCGCGATCCCCCACGAGGACGGGCGCACTTTATACCGGGGAGCGCCTTCCGCCGTGGTCCTCTCGACCAGGTTGATGAGCCCTTCACCCATGTGGGCGTCGGCCACGACGGGGTAGACGACGCCCTCGCCGGTGTGCTCGATGACGTGGGTGAGCACTCCACCGCGGGATTCGTAGTGGCTGGGCACCGCGTTGCCGTCGGCGTCGAAGGCCCAGCTGGGCACGACCGCGCCGGTGTAGATGCCGGTCCCGTCGTCGAAGAGGGCGTAGCCGTCGGACGTCGGCATGACGTGGGAGGCGTCGCCGCCCATCGTGTAGGAGTAGTCGGTCGGAGCGTCGGGTTCCACGACGACGGTGGTGAGCCTGATCGAGGCGTCGTCGCGGACGATCGGGAACGAGCTGAACCCTTCGCTGTTGCGGTACTCCACCACGCCGACGGCCGCTTCCTCCGCTGCGTCCCCCGTCGTCGGGTGGGGCAGGGTGACGGTGAGGTCGCGTCCGCCGCGCGACACCTCGACGGTGCCCTGCGCATCTGCCGGGAGCACGACGTGCGCGGTCGCGACGGTCGTGTCCACGGCGTGTGCGGCGTCGGAGTCGACGCGCACCCGGGCGAGGGTCGTGAGGACGTCCGGTCCCGTCCAGGTCTCGCTGCGCGCATCCAGGGCGACGAGCGCCTCGTAGGCGGTCATCGCAGGTTCGCTCGGGCCTGGCTCGGGTTCGCTCGGATCCGGGTCCGGCGTGGGGTCGGTGGTCGGACTGGGAGCAGGTGAAGTGGGGGCGGGAGCCGGCGAGGTAGGCGCCGGGTCCGTGGGTGTGGGCGACGGCGCCCCCGTGAAGTCGGGGTCCGGTGAGGGCGCCCCCGTGTAGTCCGGTGACGGCGAGGGTGCGCCGGTGAAGTCGAGGGACGGTGACGGAGCCGCGGTGAAGTCCCCGATGGGCGTGTTCGTCTGGGCATCGGCGCCGATCGCGCCGGGGGTGATTCCGCTGATCGTGAGAGCCCCGATCATCGCGACAGCCGTCGCTGCCCGTGTCCACCGCAGCATGAGTGCACCGCCGTTCCATTTGAGAACTGTCCAGTATCCACATTAACTGTGCGGGGCCTCCGCCGTCGCCGATGTCCGGGGTGCGTTCTCGACTGAGCCCTTCCCTGAGACGGATGCCGTTCAGATCACGTACCGCTCGGTCGATTCGTGCGCGACAATGGGGTCTATGCCGCACTCCCCGTTCACACGTTCCGGCGGGCCGCTCACGCCCGCTCCCTCCAACCTCGACGCCGATGTCCTCGACCTGTCGAGCAGGCGGTCGAAGTCTGCGGCACCGGTCGCCGTCGTCACCGGGGGCTCCAGTGGGATCGGTGCGGAGATCGTCCTGGACCTGGCGCGTGACCACACGGTCGTGGCGGTGGGGCGCAACATGGAGCGGCTGCACGCCGTCGTGGACCGGGCCTCCGGCTCCGCGCCCGAGGCCGCCGCCACCGCACACGCCGCCGCGCCTCCCAGCAACGGGGCGCTGGTGATCCCCGTGTTCGCGGATCTGGAGGATCCGGAGACGGCGGCGGAGATCCTCGTGGAGGAGATCACCCCGCTGGGCAGGGTCGACGTGCTGGTGCACTGCGCGGCGATCGCACCGCGGTTCACGGTCGAGGACGCGACCCCGGACGACTGGCGGGAGTCCTTCGCGACGAACGTCATCTCCCCCGCGGAGATCTCGCGGGCCCTGCTGCCGTGGCTGCGGCCCGTGAAGGGGACGGTCGTGTTCATCGGTTCCGGCGCCTCGCGCACGTCCGTGCCGTTCCACACGGTGTACTCGGCGTCGAAGCACGCGCTGCAGGCGATGACGGACGGGCTGCGCCAGCAGGTGTCCGCCGACGGCGTGCGGGTGTCGACTGTCGCGCCGGGACCCACCCACACGCCCATGGCCACGGCGAAAGCGCCGCACGACTACCCGGTGACGGAGAGGGACTTCCGGCTGGATGCGGCGAGCGTCGCACGCACCGTCCGCCATGTCGTCGACGCACCCGAGGACGCACTCATCAGCGAAGTGTGGGTCCGCCCCCGGTACTGAGCAGAAGAAGGATGATGCCGAAGATGGCCCGATCAGACGATGCGAAGGGGAGGAACGACTTCGTCCTCCACTTCGGACACGAGCAGCTGGTCATCCGCAAGCGCTACGAGGCGCTGAGCATCGCGAACGACGTCCTCATCGGACTGTGGTTCCTCGTGGGCAGCTTCATGTTCTTCTCCGAGACGACGCAGACGGCGGGCACCGTCCTCTTCGTCATCGGCAGCGCGGAGATGCTCCTGCGCCCCGTGATCCGCTTCGCCCGGCACCTCCACCTGCAGCGGATCGCACCGGGAGCCGCCCCCGAAGAGTCGTACGACTACTGACGCCCCGGCGGGTCACGCCGCGCCCGCACCCAGGAACTCGGGCAGCCAGATCTTCTCCCAGTCGCCGGATTCCTGTGCTTCGTTGGCATCGCGCACAGGAGGTGTCGTCGTCACCCAGTAGGTGCCCAGCCCGTCGCGCTCCAGCAGCCGGTAGTCGACGAGCTCGCGGCGGAGGTAGGCGACGTCGTCATGGGCGGGGCGCAGGATGCCGTTGACCTGGGTCTCCGTGTAGGTGCGCCCCGGCGTGAAGCGGCTGAGCAGCTCGAGAAGCACCGCGAACCGTGCGCGGCGGCGGGCGGGGATGCGCAGGAGCCGACCATCCTCGAAACGGCCGTCTTCGAAATGGGAGCGGACGAGTCGTTCGTGCTGTGCACGCGCGGCATCGCGGTCGAGTTCCAGCGCGGCGCGCGCGGTCGTGTAGTTCTCACCCGTGCGATCCATCCGTGCGCGGACGAGCTTCTTGAAGTCGCTGTGAGCAGTCATGTGCAGTCTTCCCGCGCCACGAGCATCCCCAGCCTGCACGGCGCGTGACTCATGTCCTGTTCACCGGTGTACCGTGCTGCACGATCATCGTGCGGCGATCCGAGGATCTGCTCCCCTTCACCTGTGCGTCCGGGCTGGGGCCGGTGCGCGGGCTGGGCGGTGGATCTGCGCCGGACCCTACGATCACGCATCGGCCCCCACCTGTCAACACAGGTGGGGGCCGATGACGCGGGGAGGGCACAGCGCACCTCCGGGTGAGCCGCCTCCGAGTGGCTCCGGCTCAGAATGCGTCCGGCTCGGCTCCGGGTGAGCCGGAGTTCCCGGTGCGTCAGCTCAGGGCGGGCAGGTTCAGGCGCGGTCGCCCAGTGCGACGATGTGCTCCGGCAGCCGCTCGTTGCTGCCGTACATGAAGTGGTTCGCCATCTTCTCGGAGAACCGGCTGGCGTCGGTCACACGGCCCACGGCCTCGGCGACCTCGCGGATGTGCGCGGGGGACGCACCGCAGCAGACACCCAGGTAGTTGACGCCGATCTCGTACGCCTCCTCTGCGAACCGCCTGATCTCGTAGCGGTTGGAGTACAGCGGGTCGAGCGCCGTGGGGAACGTCCGACCCTGCGGTGCGGGCACGCGCGCGTGCGGGTCGCTCAGGTTGAAGAAGGTCGGCTCTTCCTGCGTCGTCCGGTACGGGATGGGCAGCGCGCCCACATGACAGGACACCGCCTCGCGGATCTGCCGGATGTACGGCAGGAGGGTGTCCGGCCCGCGGAAGCAGTTCATGCCGACCACGTCCGCACCCGCCTGCTCGAGGCGCTGCGCCGTCTCCACGACGCTCACACCGTCCGCCATCTCCTCGAACGCCATCGGGGCGAGCGTGAGAACGACCTGCAGGCCGCTGGCCTTGGCGATCTCCAGTGCGGCGAGCGCCTCACCTGCGTAGTAGAAGGTCTCGCCGACGATGATGTCGGCACCTTCCTCGACGGCCCAGCCGACCATCTCCTCGAACATCGAGCGGACCTCGGCCTGGCTCTGCGGGTTCGCCGGATCCCAGATGTTGGAGTTCGAGATGTTGCCGGCGACCAGGTCGCCCGGGCGGGAATCCGCGACCTCGCGGGCGATGCGCAGGGCGGACCGGTTGAGGGGCTCCAGCAGGTCCTCCTTGCCGATCACCCGCATCTTCTCGCGGTGGCCGTTGTAGGTGAACGCTTCGACGATGTCGGAGCCCGCACGCTGGAAGTCGACGTGGAGGGCGCGCAGCGCCTCCGGGAACTCGAGTGCGACCTCGGGCACGAACTCACCGGCAGTGAGGTAGCCGCGGCGCTCGAGTTCGAAGAGGAAGCCCTCCGCGATGATGACGGGGCCGTCGTCCAGGCGTTCCGTGAGGGTGGGTGCGGTGGCCGGCGCGATGCCGGAGGCGGGGGTGGGTGCGGAAGTGGTCATGGCTGTCTCCTTGACGTGCACGTCTCTGTGGTCGAGTGGGAGGTGTGTGTTCGGGGCCGAGGAACCTGCTGAGCCGGAGGTCCCGGGATGAGGGCCGACGCACAACGGGGCCGCTCCGTCTGTCCTCGCGGAGCGACCCCGTCGTGTGTTCTCCAGTCCTCGTGTCCTCGTCGACTCAGACGAGCACTGTCTTCTTGAAGGATTCGGATGCGATCTCAGTGCCCTGGACCAGGGACTGCAGCTTCGCGATCGCGATCTCCGGGTGCACGCGGCCGCCCAGGCCGCAGTCCGTCGACGCGACGACCCGGTCGGCGCCCACGAGCTCCGCGAAGCGCTTCACACGGTCCGCGACGAGCTCCGGGTGCTCGACGACGTTCGTCGAGTGGGAGACGATGCCGGGGATGATGTACTTGTCGTCCGGCAGGGTGACGTCCTTCCAGATCTTCCATTCGTGCTCGTGGCGCACGTTCGCCGCCTCGAAGGTGATGCCGGCGGCGTTGATCGTGAGGACCTGGTCGACGATGACGGAGAACGGCAGATCCGTGACGTGCGGGCCGTGCCAGGATCCCCAACAGGTGTGGACGCGCACCTGCTGCGGGTCGATGCCGCGCAGCGCGTGGTTGAGCGCGTCAATGCTCAGCTGGGTGAAGGCACGGTAGTCCTCGTAGGACGGCTCCGGGTTGATCTGGTCGAAGTTCTCCGCGAGCGACGGGTCGTCGATCTGCACCGTGAGGCCCGCCTGCGTGATGGCGAGGTACTCCTCGCGCAGCACGTCCGCCCACGCCCACACGAACTCCTCGTAGGACCCGTAGTGCTCGTTCTCGATGCGCGCGGCCGATGCCGGGGACAGGGAGTTGAGGAATCCGCGCGACGTCTCGTAGCCCGCGGCCTCGAGACCCTTCTTCACGTTCGCGATGTCGCGGGCGACCGCGTCCTGACCCGCGTAGGAGATGGGGCCGACCGCGATGGGGAATCCGGGCTGCGAGCCGGTGTCCGTGCCTGCGTCCGGGTCGCTGTAGGCGGCGGGGAAGAGGTTGCGGTCGCGGCGGTCCGCGAAGCTCGTGAGCTTGATGTTGCCCGGTTCGCTCACCTGCGCCGGGAGGTTCCACAGGCCCTCACCGGAGATCTCGAGGCCGTTCGTGCGGTTGAACGAGTAGTGCCACCACGCCCCGTAGTCGAACTGGGACGCCATCGCGTGACCGTATTCGCCATCGTTCGGCTCTGTGATACCGAGGTCCTTCTGCTTCTGGAGCAGGTCGACCACGCTCTCCGTGAGAAGCGCTTCGTAGTCGGCACCGGCAGTGCCGTTGGCCTTCGCGGCGTTGGCCTCGATGAGTGCAGGGGTGCGCGGCAGCGAACCTGCATGCGAGGTGCGGATGGCGTCGGACATGATTCTCTCCTGTGAACCCGGTTACCCGGCTAGGTGTCTTGGGTGTGCCGCGTCGCAGCTGTCCCGGAGCGGGTGCGGCCGCAGTGCGGGTAGACACACATCACCACACGGGCCAGCGGCGATCCGGGCAGCATCGTCATATCTCGAGTCTAAACGTCACAAAACGTCTCTTGGGTAGGACTGGGGCCCTCACGTCACCGGGAGGGTCGTCACACGAGGTCGGCCACTGTGCTCCCGTCACCCGCGTCGACGAGGCACCGCGCGGTGTCGGGCTCGTCGACGTCCACGAGATCGAGCCTCGCACCGAGCACGGTTGCGAGCCTTTCGAGCGTCGCCAGGGTGGGGTTGCCCCGACCGTTCTCGATGCGACTGATCTCTGCCTGCTGCACGCCGCTCGCCAGGGACAGCGCCAGCTGGGAGAGTCGGCGCTGCACCCGCATGTGTGCGAGCTTCGCCCCGAGCATCGCCCGCGCGTCCCCCTCCGCCCCGCGCGCAGTGGCGGCGGCCTCATAGATGACACGCGTCTCCTCTGACCAGGGATGCTTCACCATCGCCGTCACTCCATGACGACATCCGTGAGCGGCACGGAGCAGCACGGCAGGATCTTGCCCTCCCGGATCTCCCGGGGCCGGATGCCGCCGGCGTGGTCCATGTCCACCTCACCGCTCACCTTCGTCGCCTTGCACGTGCCGCACACTCCCTCCGCGCACGACGACGGGTGGGCGACACCCGCCTGCCGCGCGGCTTCCAGGATCGTCATCCCCCGTGGGCACTCGACCTTGCAGCCGGCACCGCGGAACTCGATGGAGAACACCGCCGCCGAGGTCCCCTCACCTCCCCCGCCCGCGTCCCCTTCGTCGGGCCGCACCTGAGGGTCGGCGAGTGCCACGGGAGCGACTGCCGGCGTCGATGCTGCGGCTGGGTCCGACGCCGCAGCGGGGTCCGACGCCGCAGCTGAGTCTGACGCCGCCGCGGGAGCCGGCGCCGCTGCTGGGCCCGATGTCACTGCGAGATTCGATGCCGCCGCGGAATCCGGGGTGCCGCTCTCCCCCGGCGGTTCGAGCACCGGCTGCGGCACGCGGGGCGTCTCCCCGAACACGTAGGACTCGAGGTGGATCCGATCGTGCGGCACTCCCAGGTCGACGACCATCGCGAGCACCGCCTCCATGTAGGGGGTGGGCCCGCAGATGAACACCTCGCGATCCGCGAGGTCCGGGACCAGCACCACGAGCTTCTGGGAGGTGAGGCGGCCGCGGACGCCGGCCCAGGCCTCGGCGGCGGAGTCTGCCGAGCAGACCGGGATGACGGTGGTGGCGTGGCGGTCGGACATGGCCATGACCTCGGCGCGGTGGACGAGGTCCGCCGGCGTGTGCGCGGCGTGGACGTGCACGACGGAAGACCACAGCGGCAGGGTCCGCTCACCCTGCTCCAGCAGCGCGCGGCGGGCCCGCATCATCGACAGGAACGGGGTGATGCCGCTGCCGGCGGACAGGTAGAGGGCACCCGCGCCGGGCCGCACGTCGGATCCGAACACGCCGTACGGGCCGTCCGCGCGCACCGTGTCGCCCACCCGGAAGTGCTCGTGGAGGAACGTGGAGACCGGCCCGCCCGGCACCCGCTTGACCGTGATCGTGAACTCCTCGACCCCACCGCCGTCCAGCGCCGGCGCGGAACTCACCGAGTAGCACCGGTCCACGCCCAGCTGCGGGAACGTGAACGTGTAGTACTGGCCGGGCGAGAACGGCAGGGTCCCGCCGTCGCACGCACGGAAGCTCAGGTCGACGACGTCGTGGCTGACCGGGGTGACGCCCGAGCAGACGAGGTCGCCGGTGAACTCGTCGCGGGGAAACCCGGCGGGGAGCGAGGGCGACCAGGATCCGGTCGCGGCACCGGTGACAGGTGCCCCTCCGCCGTCGTAGTACGTCGTCATGGTGCCGCCTCCTCCGTGCCCGCCGGCGCTGCCAGTGTTGATGCTGCCGGCGCGGCCTCGATGCCCGCGTGCTCCCGCAGCCGTTCGATGTACCAGGTGACGAACTCCTCGACCTGGTATTCGTGCGGGGCGTAGGGCCCCGGCAGGTAGGCGGGGCTGCTGATGCCCACCTGGGCGCGGGCGCACAGCTCCGCGTCCTGGGCGTTCGTCATGTGCCACACCTCCGTGAGGGTCGGCAGGTCGTAGTCGACGCCTTCGACCGCGTCCTCGTGGACCAGCCAGGTGGTGCGGACCAGGGTGCGGTCCACGCCCAGCGGCACGAGGGTGAAGGTGACGACGTGGTCGCCCAGGAAGTGGAACCACGTGTTGGGCTGGACGTGCAGCGACAGGCGCCCCAGCACGGGGGTGTCGAACGACCCCAGCAGCCTCTTCGAGGCGGACGCCCCGTCCTTCGTGTACGACTCCCCCGCCCCGTCCAGGGCTTCCCGCTGGATGCGGAACCCGGTGGGACGACCGCTCAGCTCCTCGATCGCCTCCGTGAGCAGCCCGTTGCGGTCCGCGTTGACGCTCAGCAGCTGCTCTGCGGCGAGGTACCGGTCGTGGGCGGGCAGCAGCCGCTTGGGGATCTCCTCCACCTTGTAGCCGTAGGTGGGGAAGAAGGTGCAGGTGAGCTCCGGGTGGCCGGCCTCGCAGTGGTAGCACTCCCGGTTGTTCTCCATGACGAGCTTCCAGTTGGCGTGCTCGACGAGGTCCTCCTGGAACGCGACCTTCGTGCGCTCCAGGGCGTGCGGGGCGATGTAGGGGCTGATGCGGTCGGCGACGTCGTCGATGTCGTCGGGCGCGTCCTTCGCGAGGCAGAGGAAGATGAGGCCCGCGATGACCTTGACGTGGACGGACAGCAGGGAGAAGCAGGCCGGGTTGAAGTCCGGCGCCTGCACGCCCGCGTGGATGAGGTCGCCTTCCGGCGAATACGTCCACTGGTGGTAGCCGCACACGATGTTGCCGACGGAGCCCGTGGTGTCGGTCAGCAGGCGGGCGCCGCGGTGGCGGCACACGTTGTGGTGGGCGCGGACCTGCTCGTCGTCGTCACGGATGATGATGACGGAGGCCCGCCCCACGTCGAGGGTGATGTAGTCGCCGGGCTCAGGGATTTCCGCAACGGAGGCGGCGAAGATCCACGTCTTCTGGAATACCGCCTCGAGGTCCTTCTGGTAGTAGTCCGGGTCCGTGTAGAACGGGGCTTCCAGCGAGTAGCCCGGCCGCCGGTGCGCGACCGCATGCTCCCAGGTGCCCCGGGTGTACTCCGTCGCCAGGGTGGTCGCGTCCTGTGCGCTGGTCGAGCCCCGTGGGATCGTCGTCATTGTCGGTCCCTCCTTGCGTCGATGCAGTGGATCCGCCCGGAGTGGGGGCGTCGGCGACTCTGCCGACGGATGCCCGGGCTGTACCCCCAGTGTCCGGCGAGATCAGCGGAAAGAAAAGCGAATGGAATTCGATGAGACCATGCAGAATATCTGCATGGTCTTCAGTGGCCTGGATCGCCGGTGACCGCCTTCAACGCACAGGGCACAATGAGCGCATGATCGATCGACGGCTCACGGTGCTGAGGATGCTGGCGGAGAAGGGCACGGTGACGGCCACCGCGCAGGCCCTCTCGTACACCCCGTCCGCTGTGTCGCACCAGCTCAAGACGCTGTCGGAGGACCTGGGCGTGGCGGTCGTGGAGCAACAGGGCCGCAACCTGCGCTTCACTGCGGCCGGGCGGATCCTGCTCGAGCACGCGCACGAACTGAGTGCGCGGTGGGAGGAGATGCGGGGCGATCTGCTGCGGGCCGACGAGGACCACCAGGATGACAGCCTGACGCTGTGCGGCTTTTCGACGGCGGCGGGCTCCCTGCTCCCGGCAGCCGCATACGCCGTGACGGAGGCGTTCCCGGAGGGCGCGATCACGATCATCGAGGCGGACCCGGAGGAGTGCTTCGAGCTGCTGCTGGCGGAACGGGCGGACGTCGCAGTGGTCGTCGCGACAGAGCCGCTGCCCGCACGCAACGATCCGCGGTTCGTCCAGCACGACCTCCTCAAGGACCCGCTGGACCTGCTGGTGCCGGCAGACCACCGCCTGGCGGGCCGCACCTCCGTCGCGCTCATCGAAGCGGCGGAGGAGGACTGGATCGTCGACAAGCCCGGCAGCACCTACCACCGGCTGGTCATGGTCGCGTGCTCCGCTGCAGGATTCCACCCCACCGCGGCGCACCTGTCCCGGGAATGGGAGACGGGCGCGGCGCTGGTGGGCGCAGGGCTGGGAGTGTCCCTGGTCCCTCGACTGGCCCGCCTGCCTGCGGGTCACGCCGTGGTGCGCATCCCCCTGACCGGCGACCCCGTACCGTCACGCCGCATCCTCACCGGCATCCGTCGCGGCAGTGGCCGCCGCCCGATGGTGGAGGCGGCGCTCACGGCGCTGAATGAGGCGGCCCGCCAGATCGAGCTGAGCCGCCAGCCGACGCCGTGAGCCGCCAGTCTGCTCCATGAGCCGAGGAACGACGATGCGACGCGGGGTGCTTCGATGACACGATTGCCCCACCACGTTCCTCATGCAAGGAGGCTTGAAGGACATGATCGAGCGAGACGGTGACTACGCATTCGACCTCACCCTGCATGGCGGGGAGGGGCGAACCACGATCAAGCATTACTTCGTCAAGGAATCGGATCTCCCCGTATCGGTGCAGATGTGGACACTGGACCCGGGCGCCAGCGAAGGGATGCACACGCATGACGACCCGCCGTTGGAGGAGGTCTACCTGGTGGTCTCCGGCACCGCGACCCTCACTCTGGACGGCGAGGTGCACCGGCTGGGCCCTGGCGACGCGATGCTCAGCAAGGCAGGGACCGACCACGACCTCGTGAACACTGGAGAGGAACCGCTGCGCGTCATCGTCGTGTGGGGCGACCCGGGGAATGCCGACCTCACGGGATTCAGCACGGTCCAGCACGCACTCAAGGCGCTCGCAGAACAGTCATGACGTGTGCGCGGGGGCGACGGGCCTCGACACAGACGCGCTCCAGCACTCCGCCATGACAGCGCGGAACCCTACGGAGTCCGGTCGGTGGATCCTCCCCGTGCTCGCGCCGTTCATCATCGTGATCGGTCGCCGCACTCACTGCCGTCGCCGTCGTCACCGGGTCCGCGCCCGCGCTGCTCGCAGTCCTCTGCCGGTTCCTTCCGCCGACGCACGCGTTCTGGGGCTGGACATCGGGTATGACACTCATGGGGTGAGCGCCGCGACGATCAGCTCGCGGTCACACAGCGCTTTCGGCTTCGCGCTCCCGCCGGAGCCGGGCCTGCTCGTGGGCGCGCACCTGGACCACGGTCGCGTCCAGCAGCGGGGTCGCCACCCCGTGAGTGCGTGCCCGCTCCGCCAGGTCGCCCAGGATGTGCTCCGCCTCCTGCGGGTCACCCTGCTGCAGGTCGCGGTACAGCGATGAGGTGAAGCGCGAGCCTGCTGCCGTGAGTGTCTGCACGCCCTGCGCGTGGGTTTCGTCGCTGACGGGGTGGCCTGCTGCGGCGGCAACGCTTTCGGCCTCCGCGATCGCCTGGAGCACCAGGGGCTCTCCCCCGGCAGCG
The DNA here is from genome assembly GCF_016107685.1 of Brevibacterium yomogidense. Classification (GTDB taxonomy): domain Bacteria; phylum Actinomycetota; class Actinomycetes; order Actinomycetales; family Brevibacteriaceae; genus Brevibacterium; species Brevibacterium yomogidense. The sequence continues at coordinate 637,950 of NZ_JABASY010000001.1, read as the reverse complement.
ATGATGTCGCCCACCTCGCCGCGGAACAGGCACGTGACGACTCCAGCGGAGGCGATGAACGCCCACTTCTCCCAGAGACGGTCGAGGATGTCGTCGACCACGGCGAGCTTCACGCCGGGGACGTCGAACACGGTGCGCACGTCGTCGGGGAGTGTGCTCCCGTCCAGTGCTCCGATGATCATCGCGCTCATAGGTGTCATCTGCAGGACGGTCCCCGTGTCGTCGATCGTGCCGATGATCTTCACGAGCCCGCCGATCGCATGGCCGGGGTACGCATCCGCCAGCTGGTCGATGTGCCGCATCCCGTTGAGCAGCGGCAGGATGCGGGTCGCAGGGCCCACGGCGGGGCGGATCTGTTCGATGACCGCTGGCAGAGCGGGCGCCTTCACTGCTACGACGACGAGGTCGTACGCGTCATCGACAGCCGTGATCGCCCGCACGTCGTACCGGCGCTCCCCTTCCGGGTCGCGGAAGCGCAGCCCGTCACGCTGGAGCTGCTGTGCGCGGCGCTCCCTCACGAGGAACGTCACATCGCGCCCCGCGTCGAGGAGCCTGGCACCGTACGCGCCACCTGTGGCGCCTGCGCCCACGATCAGAATCTTCAATCCCCGCACCCTCTCCTGCTCTGGACTCGTCCCGACGAGACTACTCGCACCCGTCAGACCAGTGCCCGCGCCAGGTCGACCGGCAGCAGCGTCCGCACGCGTTCGGGAGTGACTTCCTGGAAGGAGAGCTCGTCTGCCAGACGGCTGATCTGGTGCCGTTTCGCGGAGGCGTAGAGGGTGCGGACGTCGCGGGCGTTGCCGAATCCCGGCATATTCCGCTTTGTCGCCAGGATGGATCGGGCCTCGGCCAGGGCCTCGGGCCCCACGTTGCGGTTGTCCGCATGGGCGAAGCGGACGAGGACGTCGACCAGCTCGTCGTCGGAATAGTCGGGAAATGTGAAGTGGACGGGGAACCGGGACGGCAGTCCGCTGTTGGAGGCGAGGAAGTCGTCCATCTCGTCTCCATAGCCGGCGGCGATGACGACGAGGTCGTCCCGGTAGTCCTCCATGAAGGTCAGCAGCTTGGCGACCGCCTCCTGACCGAAGTCGTTCTCCGTATCGTTCACGAGGCTGTAGGCCTCGTCGATGAAGAGCACCCCGCCGATCGCGGATTCGATCTTCGCCTCCGTCTTGAGCGCCGTCTGGCCGATGTATCCGGCGACCAGGTCGGATCGGTGGACTTCGACGAGATGCCCCTGCGACAGCAGGCCCAGTCCGTGGTAGATCCGTGCGAGGATCCTCGCAACCTCCGTCTTGCCGGTTCCGGGGTTCCCGAGGAACAGCATGTGTCGTGCGTCGTCGTTTGCGCTCACACCCGCCGCTCGCAGCGTCTCCTCCATCCGCACCTCGTCGACCAGCCCGCCGACCTCCCGTTTGATCTGCTCCAGGCCCACGAGGCTGTTGAGGTCACGTTCCGCGGAGACGAAGATGCGGCGTCGCTGCTCGTCGTCCTGCCGGTCCTCCCTCACGTCCGCGACGGTGAGGGTGCGGACCTCTTCATCCGTGAGGTCGTCCAGGCGGCCGCTCAGCCGCATCCCCTGCCGCTCGACGGTCGCTTCGAAGAGTCGTCGCATCTCGCGGGCGTTGCCGTAGCGCGGAGTTCGCTTGCGCGGCAGCGTGGAGCGGACCTCCTTCACGACTCCGTCCTCCAGCTCCAGGTGTGCGTCCCGCACCATCCCCTCGAAGATCTCCACCAGCTCGTCGTCGGAGAAGTCGTCGAAGATCACCCGGTTGCCGAATCGCGATTCCAGTCCCGGGTTGGCCCGCAGCAGCGTCTGCATCTGTTCGCGATAGCCGGCAGCGATGACGAGGACGTCGTCGCGGTGGTTGTCCATGAGCGTCATGAGCTCGTTGACGGCTTCCTTCCCGTAATCGGTGTGCCCTTCGACGTTGAGGGTGTACGCCTCGTCGATGAAGAGCACTCCGCCCATCGCAGCGGCGAACTTCTTCCGCACTTTCGGCGCTGTCTCACCGATGCCTTCGCCTACAAGGTCTGCGCGTGAGGCCTCGACGAGCTTTCCGGTCCGCAGCACTCCCCTGTCGCGGTAGATCTGGCCGATGAGGCGCGCGACTTCGGTCTTCCCCGTCCCCGGGTTGCCCAGGAAGAGCAGGTGCCGTGCCGGGGGCTTGAGGGTGATGCCCGCTTCCCGGCGCCGCTGCGCGAGCTCCGCGCCGCGCAGCGCCCTGCGCACTGTCGACTTCACACCGCTGAGGCCCACCATGCCGTCGAGGCGTGTCCAGGGATCGTCCGTATCCGCGCCTGTTTCATCTTGCTCCGAAGGTCCACCAGGCACCGGAGCCTTGCCGTGCTCCACTGAGTCGCCAGAGTCGGGCACGCTCTGGCCCTGGTCTCTGAGGAGATCGCTGAGGTCGTCCGCGAAGTCCGGGAGGTCGATCGAGGAAAGGGCCAGGTCCGCACCGCTCAGGTCCCGCGCGGCGAGGAGTATCCAGTGGGCCGCTGTCGTCCACTGGTGAGCCGGCCCAGCGTTGCCACCCCGGATCGCTCGGACCAAGAGGTTCGAGAGCGTGGACCGGTCGACCTCGGTGGGTTCCCCTGCAGAGACTCGTTCCCTCACGCGCCTGAACGTTGCTCCGCCCAACATCGTCCTGAACTCGGGCGCGACGCTGCCCTCCACTGCCACCAGCTCGCTCACAAGCAGTTCTTCAAGAGCAGGCAGGTGGATGTCTGCGTCTGCGAGCGCCTTCGCAGACGCGGCGAGTTCCCCGGAGAGTGTCGCCAGCGCGTGTTCGGGGCCACGCAGCCACGGTATTGCGGCAAGTTCGTCGACGTCGAGAGACCCTGCGAAGTGCAGTGCGAGCTGCGCATCGTCTGCGGCGTCGAGCTGAGCTTGCGGAATGCTCGTCGCCGCACTCACCGCCTTCGCTGCGGCGTGCGCAGCAGTCGCCAAGGGCGGAAGATCGCCCAGCACGTCAAGCATCTCCACGATGATCGTGGCAGTCGTCTCGATGTCGTTGTACCTGCGCAGTATCCGCCACACGGACGTTATCCCGTTGAACGACGCCGGCCACAACATGATGGCCAGGCTGCGCCCGTTCCCCGCGCCACCCGGCTTGAAACCCTCCATCACAGTGTTGTACGCCGTGTCGTCCAGCACGACGAAAGGTCCCTGGAGAGCTTCGAACAGGTACGCCGTCAGCTGCACGAGCGGGGGGACCGAGTCGACGTAGCCCAGTTCCTCCTGCTCCGCATCGAAGCAGTGCGCGTGCTCGTGCGTCGCCATCGCCAGCATGCGGCCGCGGAACTCGGTCAGTGCTTCGGGGGTGAGGATCCACGGCGCTCCCGTGCCCCAGCCACCCAGGTAGGGGCGGCCTGAGGTCATGATCGCAAGGTCGTCGTCCGTCAGGTGCGCCGCGGGGGCTGTCCGTTCTGCCATATCGATTCTCCTGGTGGGGGACGTCGCCGCGAAGCGCGGACGGCGTAGCGGGAGTCCGCGATCATCCTACGAGAGGGGCTGCGGACGTGATGGTGTGTGTCTTGCCTTCGAGGTGCGGGCACGTGTGGCCCGGACCAGGCGGGGTGTCACTCCTGCCGCGTGTAGATCTCCTCGTTCCAGGAACTGCTGTCCGATTCGACCAGCAGCGTCCCGTCGAACCCATCGGCGTTCGCGAAGATCTCGTAGGAGAGCGAATCGACATCCACGCGGAGGACGCCGTCATCGACCGACCATGTCCCGGCCCCCGTCTCCAGGCCCGCGCGCTTCTGCTGGGAGTACAGGGCCGATCCGTCGCCTTTGAGGACCAGCATCGTGGTTCCCGCGCTGCCGGTGTACGTCCCCTCGACGCCGGGGTTTCCGCCGCATGCGGTGAGGCCCAGGGCCAGTGTGAGTGAGCTGAGCACGACTGCGACCGTGCGGAACGCAGTGGTGCGGCTCAGGGAGTGTGCTGTGGAGTTCATCGGTGGACCTCGTCTGCTCGGAAGCTGTAGTTCCGGGCCATCGTGACAAGGCGCAATGCACCGATCAATCGAGGTGAGAGGTTATTCGACGGGGGCTGCGCTGCCGCCGCGAGAACGAGTTCATGAAGAGCAGATGTATCGAACTCGCCGCCACCCTATCAGGTGCTTATAATCCGTTGACTCATAGTCATCATGCAGGAGAGGCTGTCTCCATGGAGAGCACTGACCATCGTGTCCAGTTCGGTCTGCGCGTGCGTGAGCTGAGAATGCACCCCAGGCGGTCGACCGGAAAGCGCCCGCGTTCGCAGGAGCGGTTCGCGGACGACATCGGGATGGACCGGACCTACATCGGGGGAATCGAGCGCGGACGGCGGAACCCCACCCTGGATGTCATCGTGCGGCTGGCGGACGGGCTGGGGGTTCCACCCGCTGAGCTCCTGCGCGGAGTCGGCTCGCCGCGCCCGTCACCCGGGAGGTGAGCTGACGATCCGCATCCACCCGTGCGGAGCCGCCGCATGGAGAGGCCCCTGCCGCGAACGCCCTCGTGGGCTGATTCACTCGCAGCCGATTCCGTCGCCATCGCGGTCGAGGTGCTTCCCGTATCCCGGGTCACCGGCGTGCACGGGCGCTGCTCCCGCGTTGCGGGCGGCGGTGCAGTTCTTGTAGTAGACGCCGCCACCGGACGACCCGGACTCAGCCCTCGACACCGGCTCCTCTTCGGGTTCATACAGCGGCTCGGACGTCACGTCGCCGCCGCCGCGTCCCGGCCAGACGTCGTCCCCGAAGGAGTCCTGGTCGCAGTCCAGCAGCAGGCCCTCCATCGCGTCGAACTCCGGCGGGGTGACCCAGAGGTCGTAGTCGTGCTTCACCTGGATCTGGCGGGCCACGTACTCGCAGCGGTAGCTCTTGCGAGGCGGCAGCCAGGTGGCTGCGTCGCTGGCGCCCTTGGAGCGGTTGACGCTCGATTCCACGGCCAGCAGGTTGACCGGGTCGTTGCCCAGCTCGACGCGCTCGCTGTAGGACAGCTCCTGCGCGCCCGTCTGCCACGCGTTCGACAGGGCCACGACGTGGTCGATGTCGATGTTGTTCCCGCTCCCGCGGATGAAGTCGAAGGTGTCGCCGGTGTAGTCGGACGTGAGGGATCCGGCGAGCACCACGCACCCGCCGGACTGCAGGGTGATGTCCGCGAGGTCGCGGCGCAGCACGTCGTTGCGGGTGTCGCAGCCGTTGCGGTCGACGTCGTCGCGCCAGCCGAACAGGTCCCGGTCGTACCCGGTCTTCGGGGCGCGTCCCTTGACGTCCAGCTCGTAGAGCATGCGCAGTGCGCTGTCCGATTCCGCGTCGGAGGCGTCGCGTTCGCGATCGTCCTCGTCATCCTCCGCCGGGGGCGTCGGCATGGGATCGATCGACGCGGTGGGGATCTCATTGGCCGTGGCGATCGCATCCTCCGCCACCTCGGCGGGGTCGGTGCTGACACACCCGGTGAGGAAGACGAACGCCACGCCCAGCACGCTGAGCCCGCGACGACGAGAACGAGGACCTACCACTGCCAACTCCCAAGAAGACTTGCTACCTGGAAGAAGTATGGGTGAGAACCGTTCGCACTCTTGACGAAAAGTGCGGTCCCGCGGGGTGATTCGCGTCGCACTTCTGCGCGCCTCACCTTCGGACGGCGTCAGGTGCCCGTCATCAGTCGAGACGAGCCCCGCAGACGGCCCCGCCTCAGTCGTCGAAGGTGATCTCCACCCGCCGGTTCTGAGCTCGTCCGTCCGGGTCGTCCTCACCGTCGGTCGTCTCTGACGCGACGGGGTCCTTCGCCCCGTGGCCTTCGGTCTCGACCGTGAGGCTCCCTTCCGCGTCGGTCAGCACCTGGGCGACTGCTTCCGCGCGTCGCTCGGAGAGGTCTTGGTTGTAGTCGTCTTCGCCGCGGGAGTCCGTGTGCCCCGCGACGGTGACGGTCGCGCCGGTGGGGATGTCCTCGGTGAGTTCTTCGATCTTCTTCTGCGCGTCGTCGCTCAGATCGGCGGAGTCGAAGTCGAAGAGGATGTCGGTGTCGAGCGTGATCATCGATCCGCTGGCGCTCTCCTCGACGGTCTCGACGGGCTCGATCGCGTCGCCGGATTCCGTGAGGTCCACGACTCCGTCGTTCAGGGCCACGCGGCCCTCCTTCAGGTCGACGACGCTCTCCTGCAGACTCACCGAATCCGGGTTCACGTAGTCGCTCACCTGCTCCAGGTCGGTCGACGTCGCCGAAGCCGCCGTCACGTCCCGATCCCCCGCACCGAACGCGGTGCTCGTCCCGAACACCCCGCACACCAGCATGAGTGCCGTCGCCACAGCAATGCTGCGCGCAGGCAGGTGGCGCGTGCGGGTACCCGTGGAATCTGCGGCGTGTGGAGTCACTGGATGACCACATCTCGGATGAGCGGTGCTCCGTCGACGGCGTTCACGGCGACGGTCTTCACGTCGTTCGGCGGAGCGGCGAAGACGGCGAACGCGTAGTACGTTTCGCCAGGCTCGAACTTGACCGACTGATACGCGCTCTGCGCTCTTTCGCGGACGTTGGTCAGCACGGTGTGCTTCGTGAGGTTGGTGGTGTCGATGAGGTGCGGGCTCCACGCGACGCCATCCAGGTAGGTCCACAGGTCCTTGTTCACGTCGGCATCACTGTTGACGGTGAAACCGAACTGCGCGATGACGGTCTTCTCGTCGCGTGTCAGACCGTAGAAGTCGACGGTCATGGTTGCGTCGGGATCGTCGTCGACGGTCGCGGGAACGTCCACCGTGTGGACAGGGTCCGGAAGATTCTCGGGGTCGAGGCCCGCCGCCTTCGCCGAACCCTCGACTTCGTCGCCACCGGCTTCTGCGCCGGCTGCCGACGTCGGATCCTGCGCACCGCCGCCCTCATCGGTGCCTCCCGTGCATGCGGTGAGGATCGCTGCCACTCCTATTGCGATCGCGGTCATCGTCAGGCGTCGGGTCCGTGTCACGGTACCTCCCACTCGTCGTGTGCGCTCCCTGCGCTCGTCGTTTGCGCTCCCTGCGCTCGTCGTTTGCGCTCCCTGCGCTCGATCCGAATGGTACGCGATGCTCCGCATCTCGCCGGGCGTCGAGTGGCGCGGCCTGTCACATGCACCCATCTACATATCCACCTATGACAATGACCCTTGGGGGCGGCTTTCATTCCCCCATGACTCCTTCACACCCCACCGCACACCCAGACGCCCAGTCCCTACGCGCCACGCCCCGGTCCGCCCGCATCTTCGGATCGCTCGCGGCCATCACAGCAGTGGCCCTCCTGGCCGGCTGCGGCCAGCCCGCATCTCCCGGATCGACCGCCTCAGGAAGCCACGCAGAGGGCGCACCCGCCGTCGACCCCTCTGACAGGGAGACGCACGAAGCCGCCGGCGCCAACCCCCGCCTCGCCGTCACGTACGACGGCGGGGTGCTTGTCGTCGACGCGCTCACCGGCGACCCACTCGCGGACCTTCCCGCAAACGGGTTCACCCGCCTCAACCAAGCCGGCGACGACCGTCACCTCTTCCTCACCGAAGGCGACTCCTTCCGGCTGCTGGACACCGGCACGTGGTCGGAGCCGCACGGCGACCACAGCCACTCGTACACGACGGATCCGGTGCTGAGTGATCAGCGCGTCGAGGGCAGTCACCCCGGCCACCTGGTCGTACACGACGGAATCGCGGCCGCGTTCTTCGACGGTGACGGGGCGGTGAAGACGTTCGACCCCACCGCTCTGGACGCGAGCACCCCCATCAGTACCGACGACCAGGCGCTCCCCGACCCCCACCACGGCGTCGCGGTCCCCCGCGAGGACGGAAGCGTGGTGCTCACGGAGGGCACCGAGGAATCCCGCAGCACCGTTCTCCTCCAGGACGCGGATGGTGAGGAGATCGCCCGCACCGACGACTGCCCGGGCGTCCACGGGGAGGCCGTCGCCGCCGATGGCGTCATCACACTTGGCTGCGAGAACGGCATCGTGGTCGTCGACGGCGACACGATCGAGCACATCGACGCAGCTCAGGATTACGCCCGCATCGGCAATCAGGCCGGCTCGGAAGAGTCGCCGGTCGTGCTGGGCGACTACAAGACTGACCCCGACGCGGAGCAGGAGCACCCCACACAGGTCAGCCTGACGGACACAGACTCCGGTGAGATCCGGATCGTCGACCTGCCCGCCAGCTACTCGTTCTGCTCCCTGGCCCGAGGCCCCGAAGGCGAAGCCCTGGTCTTCGGCACCGACGGGACGCTCCGGGTCATCGACCCGGACTCGGGCGACACCGCCGCCGAGGTCCCGGTCACCGACGCATGGGAGGAGCCCGCCGAATGGCAGACTCCCATGCCGAACCTCACCGTGAGCGACGACCTCGCCTTCATCACGGACCCGGAGACTCGGACCGTCAGCATCGTGGATCTCACGAAGACGGAGGACGGCGCCGAGGCCGTGGTCACCACCTACGAACTGCCTCAGGTGCCGAATGAGATCTCTGTCGCGAGCGGAGCGGTGAGCGAAGCAACACATGAACACGGCGACGGCGCGACACTCGACCACTGATCCAGCTATCGTCTTCTTGTGCAAAAAACGACGCCGACATCATGCTTGGTGGCTTCGCATTTCCATACCCACGCCAATACGTCTTCAATGGCTACACGTCCGTGAGTGCGGGCTGTGTTGACATCGCGAGCGTCGCGGTGGGTAACCTGAATCCTGGCAAGCAGTAGCAACGAATTACCGTAGCCGAATCTCCACGGCAAATTAGACCAGAGCCTTCATCTTCTGCACGCGGCTGTGTCGGCTAACACACGCGCCGCCAACACACGCCTCCTCACACGGCGGCGGATATCGCGTGCACAAAGCGCTCCAAATCGACTCTTCAACCTCTCGATGGGTCACCAGACGAACCGCCGCCGGACCGATTGGCTTCGCCACCGCTCCGCTCATACGCAGGCGTTCAACGAAGCCGTCGGTACTACCGTCGGTGTCTATGACTCCGCCACATTGAGAATGTAGATCGCCACAGAACTATTGACCACGCGAACGTCGTCGATCGATTCAAGCGTGGAGACCAGTTCCGTGGCGTTACCGTGATCCTGAGTGAGAGTCGACTGCCAATCGCGCAGCGCACCACGACCAGCTCACTGGCGGCAGAATCGGACAGAGTTGAACGCTGGATCTAGCGGCACACTGTCCAACAGAGCGTCGGCAACAACTTCACCAACGCCTACAGCCATCTTGAAGCCCTTACCGGAGAAGCCGCTACACAGACATATCCGCTGGTAATCGTCGACCCAATCGATAATCGGCAGGTGATCGCTTGAGTACAGGTCTGCGTAGGCTGTTGCCCGGGTGGGACCGTCCGACAGGCCTTGCAAAACCTTGTTTGCACCCGCACCCGCCCAACACCTCTCCTCCATACTCACAGTCTGATCAAACTGGAACTGAGGGAGCTCCAAAGGACCGTTAGGAATGAACCCTGAGACCTTCACAGAGATTCCGTCAATGGAAGGGGCGCCGTAGACGCCCTGTTCAGAATCAGAGTTCCGATACCCGAAAATGGGAAAATTGCCGATCCTATAGTCATCGGGGGCATCCATACCGAACCACGTCATCACCACGCGCTTTGGCGCGAGATGCTGAGCAAGCTGTGGAGCGACGAGCGGGACAGTCCGGGCGCCGCACGTCAACACCACTTTCCCGAACGAGATGGTTTCACCAGACGAGAGCGTCACGACAACCCCGGATCGGGTCGACTCTACAGCTGCTACGATCGAACACTCCTTAACCTCAGCACCATCCTCAGTAGCCAGATCGACTGCGGCACGGACTGCAACATCAGTTCTTATAAACCCGCCTTGAGGGTCATAAATACCCGCTTGATGAGCTCCGACACGAAACTGCGGAAACCGCGAGTTGATGTCGTCAGGAGTCAAATACTCATGCCTCAGCCCGGCAGCTGCAGCATGCCCTAACAGGACGTCCTTGTCACGACTGGAGTCGTCAAAGATGCTAAGCATGCCTGTCTCCGTGAAGATCCTCTGTCCGGAACGAGCCTGTAGATCGCTCCAACCCTTGAGAGAACTCTCCAACAATGACTCGAACTGCGCCCCCTCGCGGTACACACGCCTGAATAAACGAGTGTCACCCCCCACGGCGCTATTGTCGTGCCCGATCATTCCACCCTCTATTCCGAGGACTGACGACGATGCACTTGCAATCTTACGCAGCGCCATTGATCCGGTAGAACCGACCCCGATCACTCCGTAATCGTAATCATGCATTAAGCAAACGCCTCCTTCGAGTCGAGCCTTGGAGATCAGATGTCGACCATCTTCACTCGAGTGAAGAACTCTCTTGCGCGCTGTGAAGACGGTGAGTTAATCACTTGTCGAGAAGGACCCTCTTCAACAATTCGCCCTTCGTCCATAAAAATCGTCCTGTCGGCTACATCCGCCGCAAACTGCATCTCGTGCGTAACAATCATCATCGTCATGCCGCCTTCAGCAAGATCTTTGATGACGGCCAGCACTTCACCGACAAGCTCAGGATCCAACGCGGACGTCGGTTCATCGAAAAGCATGACATCAGGCTTCATCGCCAGTGCTCGAGCGATCGCTACGCGTTGTTGTTGACCACCGGACAGCTCAGCCGGATAATAGTCGACCCTTTCTGCCAAGCCAACCCTCGTCAACAAATCCTTTCCGTTTCCAATGGCGTCAGCCTTTGACATCCGTCGAGACAGTATCGGAGCTTCGATCACGTTCTGCAGGGCACTCTTGTGTGGGAATAGATTAAACTGCTGGAAGACCATCCCTATGTTCAACCTCTGACGAGACGTCAATTTCCCTGACGCAACTCGGAGGTCGTCACCACTCCGTTCATAGCCGACCAGCTCGCCCTTGACTAGAACCTCACCACTGTCAATGACTTCAAGTCGGTTGATGCAACGCAACAGGGTCGATTTACCTGACCCGGATGGCCCTACAACAGCGACAGCCTCACCTTCACGAACCGACAAGTTAATATCAGACAGAACAACGTTGTCGCTAAACGATTTCGTGACATCTCGCACGGAGACAATTTCAGCACCGTCGTTTTCAGCGTCCAATTTTTTTCCGCACCTTCCTCGGAACGTATCCCTTTCCGTAATGGCTTTCGACCTTGCTCTGCACCCAAGTCAGGACGGTGACCATCACGATGTACCAGATCGAGGCCACAAGTAGTAGTTGAATGACTCGATAGTTAACGGAATAGATTATTTGCGCGGAGTAAAGAAGATCATTCAGCGCAATAACGCTGACAAGCGATGTCGTTTTCAGCATTGAGATAATCTGATTTCCGGTGGGCGGAATAATGATGCGCATAGCCTGCGGGAGCACGATCCTGGTCATAGCCCGGAACGGTGTGATCGCCAGAGCTTCTGCCGCCTCCTTTTGCCCCTTGTTCACCGACAGGATTCCACTGCGGATAATCTCCGCCATGTATGCAGATTCATGTAGAGTCAAAGATATTATCGCAGCCGTAAAGGGCGTGATGAGAGCATTTGTGTTCAGCGTCAGGTCAAGACCCACATCTGGGAGAACCAATCCTATCTGGGGGAACAGCGCCGCGAGGTTGTACCAGAAGAGCAACTGAACGAGTAGCGGCACTCCCCGAAAGAACCAGACATAACCTTCCGATATCCAGCGAAGCGTCTTTGTCGGCGCGAGCTTCATCAGGGCCAAGATCGCGCCAAGGATTGTCCCGAGGAACATTGATATTGCGGTGAGCGCGATCGTATTGCCGATTCCAATGAGGATGTTAGGGTGGAACAGGTACTCCGCCACAATCGGCCAGCGGAAGTTCTCGTTCACTGCGATCGAGACAAGGAACAGGGTCACAATTATTGTGACGAGTACGCCAAAGATAGTCGTTTTTCTGTTCCGGGGCGGTAGGACTTTTTTTACATACGCTTGGCTCGGCGCGTCGCGGGAGGGCTCTCCATTTTGAATGTTGCTTTCAGGCTGCGCGCTCATTCGGTCTGCACCTTCGCCTCATCCAGCGACACGTCCGACATTCCGTACTGATCCAACGTCGATGCGTAGTTCCCGTTGTCCATCAGCTCCTGCATGGCCATCTGCACCGGATCCAGCAGACCGCTGTCTTTGGTAACGCCGATTCCAAGGTTCGAGCCTGACGTCAGGCTTCCCAACTCCTCGATCCCGGACTCCTGGTCGACTGCATATAGAATCACGGGGCCGTCACCTGCCAGCCCGTCGATCCGACCGCTAGTGAGAGCGAAGATCCCGTCCTGCTGGTTCGGAAAGCTTTCAGGGGTAATAGGTTCTTCGCCATTTTCTTCGCATTCGTCAGATCTGCCTGGCAAGACTTCCGTCTGCTGAAATGAGCCGATAGATACGCCGATCGTCATGCCGCAGAAATTGTCGACACTCAGGTCATTCGGGTTTCCCGCCTGAACCGCGAGGCGACTATCGGAAAAGTAGTATTCGACGAAGTCCACGACCTCTAGCCGCTCTTCAGTAACAGCCTGATTACTGACATTGATGTCGTAACGCCCGGCCTCCATGCCGGGTAGCATCTGACTGTTGTCCGCCGCGTGGAGCTTGACTTCGAGGCCCATGATTTCACCAAGCTGGTGCGCGATGTCGGGGTTGAAGCCAATCAAGTCGCCACTAGCCTCATCAGGGTAGTTCAAGGGCGCCATCCCGGGCGACATTGCCACGTTCAGTGACCCTCGTTCTTTGATCTCTTCAGGCAGCGCATCGTGGATCTGTTGCACCTGCTCATTCACTGGACGCTCTCCAGCCGTAAAGCTAGCATCAGTCTCTTCAACTGGCTCTTCCACCGGCTGAGGCGAGCACGCGCTTGCGAAGAGGAACATGGTCGCGCTGAGTGCTGTGATCTGTGCAATCTTACGGGTTCTCGACATTTTCACTTCTTTCTCGCTTTGTTATGAGCCATTGAAATGTTGCGCTGTCGGTCGTCTCATTCGCGATGTAGTGGTTCATCTCAGATTTGAATTTCACTGACTCGCTAGCTTGCACTGAAATCCGCACATCGTCGAGAAATACGGACACTTTCCCTGAAAGAACGATAATTAGCTCGATTGCGCCTTTGTGGCTATTCACCGTTCCGGTGGTCGCGCCAGGCGGTATATCGACCTCGTAAAAGCTCACACCCCTAGACGGCTCCCTGAGGAGTACTGTCTTCTCGATTCCGTCCGCCGCGTGCAGGACTTCGCGGTCTTCTTTTTTCGTTGCACGGTCAGTGAGACTTTTCGTAGAAAACAGATCCGCCACCTCGACCTCCAACGCGTGACATATCGAAGCAACGACTGCAATCGATGGGCTTGTCCGATCGTTTTCGATATTGCTGATCATCCCAGCGCTCACACCGGTCATGGCCGCGAGGTCGCGGACAGTGAACTGCCTCAATCGACGGAGCGTCCGCACTCGCCCCGCAATCGCGCTGTTGGACGCGCCCCCGCTACCGCTGGTCATAAGTACGGGCTGTGTTGACAGCCGTGAACAGAAGATGTGATCATGATCACATGATTGAACGTGGTGTTCTCGCTGTCAATGGCTGTTACGTGATCGTGATCTGCCCGGGCCGGCGGTCAGCGACGTGTTCAATGAAGGAAGCGGCAGTGTTCCGTCCCACCCCACGGGTGTCAGTGGGCTGTCAGCGGAGTGTCGCGTGCAACGGCCGTTCTAGCACCTGGGCGCCAAGGGCCTATGTCGGCCAACCGCTGGAAGCGGTGGATGGTCTTAAGTCGTGCCACAGGTTGCCTCCACGGGTGCACCGAACGAAATGGGCTGCTTTCTTCGCAACATCTCGGGAACCGTCCGGTGTTGTTTTTGTGTTCTCTTCTCCCACCAAAGTGAGCTGACTGTGGTCCCGATGCAGATCTGTGTGATCGACCGTGTCGACGGGAAGGGGCATGACGTCGCCCCATTGCAACGTGTGTCCTCATCATTCGACGTGCAGAGGATCTCTCCTCACCACGTTCACGACATTCGACCCAACACTGAAGTTCTGTTCATCCGAGCCGCGTATTTTGGCGAACTCGGGGAGGTGGCGCGTCGGCTTCCGCGCCTTCGCTGGATTCATATTTCGATGGCAGGTACTGAACATCTACCGAAGAAAGTGTTCCGGGAGCGGGGCATCATCCTGACAAATTCTGCTGGCGTACTCGATCAGGCTATCGGCGAATACGTCGCAGGGTCGGTTCTTCTTTGGTCGAAGGGTCTCCTGCGCTCTGCGCACGACACTTCTCAAGCACTTCGGGTGCACCGCGAGCCACTGAGCAACGATCAACTGCGTGTTCTCGTTGTGGGAGCAGGCGGAATCGGCACCGCGGCTGCCCGAATGCTTCGCGGCATGGGGGTCGCCCACCTGGCCGGCGCGCGGCGAGACCCCGCAGCACTGGATCCTGTCTTCGACGAGTATGTGGACAGCAACGCCCTCCTGTCACACGTAGGGAACTTCAACGTGCTCGTGGCTTCGCTGCCGTCCTCCCCTGCGACCGCCAACATGTTTAGCAGTACCGTGATTGCAGGATTCGCGGACCCTTGTGTTTTCGTCAATGTGGGACGAGGCGCGAGTGTGGATCACCATGCGTTAGCCAGGATGCTCAGCAAGCACACTCGGTCGGCCGCGGTTCTAGACGTCACGGAGCCGGAGCCACTGCCGTCAGGGCATCCGCTCTGGGGTCTCCCAAACCTGGTGATCAGCCCACACATGGCAGGTGACACGCCGGATAGACACGAACGATATGCCCTCTTGTTCGAGGCAAACCTTGGCCGCTTCTCCCAGGGGGAGCCGCTACTCAACCGGGTGATCTGATCTATTGCGTGAATGCTCAGCTCACCGCTTACGCGCACCGCCCTAGTAGGTCTGCACCACGCGCTTCGACGGACATGACTCAGGCCGGCTCACCAGGTCACTGTCGAACAGGACGATTTGCGCCGCACTGCCAGCCTTCGCCAAAACCACGGATGGAGCTTTTCGGGTCCCGCCCCGAGGTCGAAGCTCTAGTCTTCGACTCCGACGGAACTCTCCGGGTCATCTTCATCTGGACTCGGGCGCTATCATCGCCGGGGACCTGGTGACTGACGCAAGGAAAATGCCCGTCGAATGGCAGACTCCCATAACGAGCATCACTGTGCAGCCACCTCGCCAGCGTCAGCGTCTGGGAGGCTCAGACCGTCACCATCGTCGTTCTCACGTAGACAGAGGATAATACGGGGGCGCCGTCAATACTTATGAACTACCCAGGTGCCGAACAAACCCGCATTAGCGGGCGGCACAGTCCGAGAGGCGCACATGAGCAACAAGTTCGTGAGAACCACAGCCACAGCCTGTTCCACAGTCAAAACTGCCGAGTCGACGGCAAGTTCGGCAGAGTAGCCTGCGGCCTTCCCTGCCCTGCCTCGCTTCCGTATGCTCGGGAGGAGACAACGGGTATGACGGTCGGAGGGACCGGGAGGCTCACATGTTCGGGGCGATCATCAGCACGATGTTCCTCGTCTATGCGGTG
The DNA here is from genome assembly GCF_016107685.1 of Brevibacterium yomogidense. Taxonomy (GTDB): domain Bacteria; phylum Actinomycetota; class Actinomycetes; order Actinomycetales; family Brevibacteriaceae; genus Brevibacterium; species Brevibacterium yomogidense. Next base: position 622,438 of record NZ_JABASY010000001.1, on the reverse strand, counting down.
TTGGCCGTCGCCATGGTCGTGGTCGTGCCGGTAGTCCTGGTGGCACGAATTCGTAACGAGCTGGCCCGCCACGATGGTACCGAGGCCGCCCCGCACGTCGATGACCCCTCCCCCATCTACGAGGAACAAGAGGAGCAGCGACAGCTCACGAGAGTCCGCCTGCGGACCACCGCGGAAGCCGCAATGCGGTCTCACGATCGGATTCTCGAGGAGTGGGTGGCACATTTGCAGGACGAGCAGATCGAGACCGCTGCCAGAGGTGGAGCCCACACCCAGCCAGGACGTGCCCTCTATCCCGCCGTGCAGAAGCAACTGTTGGACGCCCTCGACGCCGCCCAGGAGGATCGGGCCGTTCCCGCAGACCCCGCGCTTGATCACTACACGGTGGGACTCTATGCCACACGAGTGCGCGAGCTGGAGGCTGCGTGGAATGCCTACCGTCGCGAAAGTGGTTCAATTGCCAAGTCTTGCGACAACGACACGTAGCGTGGGCCCCGCGGGTTCTCGAAACACACCGGTCGCGGGTCTCATCAGTGACGTTGCTGCGACCAAGCGGCGATAATCGCCTTCGACGCTTCGTCCGGATCCTCATGCTCCCAGAACCTCAGCACGGTCCATCCCGCCACTTGCAACCGTTCGGTAGTCTCCGCGTCACGTCGGCGATTGGCCCCGATCTTAGGTCCCCAATATTCGGGATTCGACTTCGGCGCTATGAAATGCTTTGGACAACCATGCCAAAAACACCCATCGACAAATACTACGATCCGCGCACGAGTGAAGACGATGTCCGCCTTCCTCCGGCGGTCTTCCCCGGGCGCGAAATCAACTCGATACCGGAGCCCACGGGCGTGGAGGATACGCCGAATTTTCAATTCGGGTGCCGTATCGCGACGTCGGTTGGCTTGCATTGTGAGACGTGCGCCGACTGATGACGCCCATGACTCAGGCATCCGAGAGAGCACGCTCCGTCACGTCAGTGACGTGTGCGAAGAGCGCCTTGAGGTGCTCCGGATCCTCGTCGCCGATCTCTACTAGACCGGACATCTGCACGAGCTGTCGCATGAAGACTCTGGTGAAGTCACGCCGCGACTGACCAGTCCTGCTTGTGCGTCGAATCTCCGCAACCGTCTTAGTTGCCAGCGCCCGGTTCTGACCGGTCAGCCTACGCTCCAGCAACGCGACATAATCGTCCTCCGTGAGTTCTTGAGCTTCAACAATGTCCTCACCGAAGACATTCCAACGACGCCACAGGCGCTGGAACACATGCCGCCTGTTGCCGCCTGTCAGGCGTGCAACACCGCCCCTCCCACTCGGCGGAAAGCGCTCAAGTGCGAGATCTGGCAACACGATCAGCGTGAGGAAGTCCCACACCTGCGCACTTCCGAACTCGCCCTCGCTGCCCTGCGATTCATTGAAGAGAATCCGACCAACCCGCAGATCGAACGCCTGGTCGGTACAAGCTTCATTCGACAAAGAGCGTCCGAGCGCAGTCACACACCTCTCACGGAACCCGAGGAGGTCGTCTTCAGTCAGTCGCCGTCCGCCAGTGGGCGGGAACGCCGAAGTCTCGGAGAGCGAGTCTTCAAACAACGACAAGTCGAACTCGAGGCCTCCTACTAGGGCTCGCTCTCGCAGTGACACAGCATGCTCGGCTGAGAGTCGAGGGTAAAGTCTGTAGGGTCTCATCGCTTCTCCTGGAGCGCCAACGTTGCGCTGAGTATCAGCATCTCGACCTCCTCGGGCTTTGAGCGCATCAATGTGATGATCGAGTTAAGAGGCCGCTTCAGGTAATGCCGGCTGGTCTTATCCGCGGCCGCCCCGATTGAGTCTGGGAACTCTTCAACCGCTCGATGGACGGAATCGTCGCGGTCCGAATCGTCAGCCAGCCTCCGGGCAGTTTGCAACAGTGTCCGGATGATTGCGGCGTCGAGCATCGTTTCCACGTGCCGCTCCGCTCGGCCATCAATTAGCTCGACGACTCTCGGGTAGTCGAGATTTAAGGTTAGGCGGACCGAGTGCATGAATGGATCCGTGAGGTCGACGGCGCTGATGCTGATCATCCAGGGCGCTTGTCTAAAATTATTCTCCGAGAAGGAGACCGCCGAGGTCGGGAAGCCAGACAGCTCGGAATCAACGTTGATCTTCTCCGGTCGCCGTTGCGCGATTATGCGCCGGCCAAGCCATGCCTCATCCCCAAACGGAGCTGTGAGCGAGGCTTTGACGTCGAGTTCCTGAGCAATTCGACTACCGTCAATTGAAATCTGTGCAGACGCGCTCGCTCGCTGCGCTCCGCGTACGAACTGAGCTCGCGAAGACACCGTTTCTGCCGTGCTGTAGCAACCGGCAGTGAGTGTGAGAACTGGTGCGACCTGATACCTCTCGAATTCGTCAAGCGGCACTCCGGCGGTCACTGACAGAGAGATGGTCGAATGCGGGTCCCAGCGATCTGCAAGTTCAGCGCGGTCAACTGCACGACCATCGACTGCAATTGCGGTCTCAGACCACTCCACCGACCGATCGATCCGAGGGTACGGATAGAGCTTGATGCTGCTCATGCGCGCTCCTCGATATCGATCTTCATATCGAGGGCGACGGTAGATGCAGTCTGGACCGTCAGCTCGCCGCGTGAGCCGCCTCGGTAAACAGCTTCGTCGCGATGCTCACTCAGACATCCGCCACCCTCCCAAGCTACTGAAAATTCTCTCTCTTCGAGCAACATTGACCCATCCGCGGTTTGCGCAGACGGGCTCGCTCGGACGACGTACTCGTCTTCTTCAGACCCCTCAACATGGAACTGAATGATGAAGCCGTCTCCTGTCGGAGCGGCATGATAATCAATGACTTCCACGCGAGGCCGGTCACTGATCGTTCTCGCTCTCCGCGCGGAGCGCTTCCGGCTTGCAGGTTCCTCCTGCATTTCGGGCTCCTCTGTTCCGAGCGGCACGAAACCCCTGAGCGCATTCGCAACATCACGAACTGATCGGCTCTCCGCGGCCTGGCCGACCCTCTGCATCTCGAGGAACGACCTAGTCTTTCGCTTGATTTGGTCCAACGTTTTGCGAACCATGTACGCCGATGTCTCTGTATCTGAAGTATTAGGCATCCATGTGTCGTGGGTCGGCGGCTCGGAGGACGCGAAGTGGAAGTCGCATTCCGGTGTCGGCTTGAAGACTCCGGTCCACTGCAGACCCGAGAACTCGACATCGACGACCGGATCGTAATAGACAACCAGCTCCGGCCCCGAACGCATGAGACAGAGTCGATCCTTAGGCGCGGACAAGCCTTTGGAACCCTCCGCAGTTCGATCGGTGGGGTTATCCAGTGTGAGCATGAGATGGAGATAACCGGCGATGTTGTCGGTTCGCTCGCCGAAGAACGTCTCATGCGAATCGGGGAATGAACGAGCAGGTCGGAGTACGATCGGCTCAAGCTTCTCCTTCAGCACCTGGATCGTCTGCGGAGGTGCATCGCCCTCCAGTTGCCCGAGATAGCTGCGCACCGTCGTCAGGGAGTTCGCGTAGCGCTCAAATGCCACGCGAATCAACTCTGAGACCTCGACCTCTTCACCCCTCCTGTAGACATGAAAGATCATGGGTGGATAGTCGCCGCCCTTACTGATTGCCTTCGGCCACGCGTTCTCCGCAAGTGACTTCACTACCTCGTCGACGAGGAGATCCTCAAGCACTTCATCATGCACCTGCACGCGCTCGTTTGCGGATTCTTCTTCCAACCGCACCCGGACCTCGGGATCGATGACCAGAATTGAAGTCCCCGTCTCCTCGTCTTCCTCACTGAATGGTGTCCGGAAGAGCCGTTCTCCGAGCTCACGCGCCGCGTCACCTCGAAGCGGGACGATCTCATCCTCACCCGGATCACCCCACCAATGGGCGCCGGTGTACCGGGCACCACCATCGTCATACGGATCATGCAGAGCGGCCGCGATCAGTCGGTTCTCGAGCTCCCCCTCATCATTCCTGCAGACGGACCAGTACACAACGCTATGAGCATGGGAGACCTCGAATGTAGCTGTCTTGCCGAAGCCGAACGTCCCGCCAGAGTTTCCACCCGCCTTCGTCGTTCCTATATCAAAGACGAAGGAATTGAAGTTGTTCGGGGCACCCGGATCCGCGGCTTCACCTGCACGAAAAGGACCGTCAAGCCCCGTTGTGCCGCGATCATAGATCTCCATGACACGGGTTTCTGGGTGCTCGAGACTTTTTCGGAGAACTTCCAGGGACGGAGGTACGTCCGTAAAGACGTCTTCGGAGAGTGTTCGCTTCGCCTCCGCCGAGGGCTTGTGGACATAGACTCCGTAAGCGGGAACCCACTCGTCGAGCTTGGCGTCCCACGAATTCTGCAGCGTCTCGCGTACGAGGACCTGAACACGCGTGAGATCCGACGCAGACCGCAACAACTTGCCGCGACCGCCGCTGGTCTGATCACCGGCCCCTCGCGGCTTCGAATAGATCTTGAGCCGTGTCAAAGAGTCCTCCTCAGGATCGGTGGTCTGCTTCGGGCTGGAACAAACTCCAGTCGAATTCAGACTCGCCCCCGGCGAGAGACGATAAGTTGAGCGAGTACTGCACATCGCTGATTGCGGTCGACACATCAGGGCCGACCTTCTGCGTCGAGAGCACTGGCGAGTCCGGGGTCATCTCCCAATACCGCCACGACTTCAGAGAGAAGGTCGGAGCGGACTCGAATGAACTCATCCCTCGCACGAACCCGCCGGCTTCCAATTTCTGCGATAGAACGTCGATCGGGGCCCCGACTTCGAGAACGCGGTCAACGACATCATCGATCGTCTCGCCGTCGCCGTGCTTCTCGATCTCGGCCACAGCGAGCACGAGCCTCGCCGTCGCAGGCACTTCGAGCTGCTTCAGCCCATGGATGGTCACTGCCTGCCGGTTCTGGAATGAGGAGGTCTTAACCTCCACACGGATGCGATCCGCAATGAAATCGTGGACATCGTGACCGTCTATCTGCCACGTTTCGATCAGCTTCGGCCCGCCGCTATGTATCAGCTCTTCCAGGAAACGGAGCTCGCCGTACAACCCCGCGGCAGCACTATCACTGAGGCCATGGCTCACCACTCGCAGCAGGTTTCGCCACGCTGCGGCAGAACTCACTAGAACTTCGACGGCATTCTGCTTGTCCAGTTGCGACGTCACGTCATCCATGAACGCGATGAATACGTCGTCCAACCGCGAATCACGGCAGGTGACCTTTGCGGCACGGACGTCTTCTGGAACGCCTCCGACGACTGTCTCCACTGGCAGTACATCGATAACTTGACTGACCGCGAAAGGGGCGAGCTTCTGCTTACCGATCTCAAAGTATGCAACGGGACGGCTATGGAAGTCGGTGCCGAACCAAGCACGGCGTCCATCTTGAAGCCCAGGAGCCGGCGCAACGCGGGCCTCGCGCTCACCCAATACGGAACCCAACGTGTGCGCTCGCTCCATTGTCGACCTGACGCTCATGCGGAACCGCCATCGAAATCGCGTTCGTCGTCGACAATAGCCTCGGTCATCGGCTCCTCCACGTCATCAGTATAGGGAGGGCGCACAGCTACGTAACTGCCCTTGTTCCGAATAACACCGTCGACATCGAACGGCGTCATGAGGCCGATCCCAAAAATCGGCGGCGCCCCTGGAGCAACGAGACGCGAGTCGATTGACTCGAGCATCTCTGACATGTGGCGCCTCGTCTTAGTAGTCGAGCGGGATGTCCGGCTGATCGGATACAGCACGAGCAACCCAACGCCGTCCCCGCACCCCTTGAGGGATCGAAGATTCTTCTGCTTCTCATTGGTTAAAACCTGGCGATCCACATCAGGCAGTCGGTCTAGGATCGAGAGGTCCGATACGAGATCACCCGCACTCATAAGCGCACGGATGTTGATCGTTGGATCGTCCGCCTTGTGGGTACTCGTCGCTAATGGAGCGCGATTCACTGCATTGACGGTCACGTCTCCAACCGTGTAGGGATCATCAGTCAATCTGTTGCCCGCCACCACGACGTTCCAAGGCCTCTCCGGGAGCTTCTCTCGGGTCCACTGGATCGCTCCGGCTAGAAGACCCTTAAGGTCTTCGTGCACTTCGAAACCTTCCAGGAAGTCAAGGACCTTCGAGGCTTGCACTTGGTCGAAGAGCAGACCGCCCGTCTTTTCGGGTGCACCAAAGCCGTAGGGTTGAAGACCAGAAAGGAACGCGCGTACAGAAGCTTCAGCATCGAGAAGTGCGTCCGGGTCCGAAACGTCGAACTTCGTCGTCTGGAACTGCTGCCCTTCGAAGTCGACCTCCACTTCATCGACATGCTTCATCTTGTTCTTAGACGTGATCTGTAGACGACCGGGATGTTGTCGAATGCGGAGGCCTATCTGATCGGGCGTGAGCCCTGCAGCCGCCATTCGCTCGACCTCTATGCGGAGGTCTGACTCGACCGTCGCGAGGAACCGATAATTGCTGTCGAGTCCGGGACTGACCCAGATACGTTGGAGATCCTCATAACCAGTACGATAGCCAAACCAACGTCCCATCTGAAGGAGTGTGTCGTAGGTATTCGAGGTACGCGTGAAGAACGACACGAACAGACCCTCAAGCGTCAGCCCCCGCGACAGTGTCCCGCCGCCGATGACAATAACCGTCTGGGCCGTCTCGGTCTCGTAGTCCAGTCGTTCCGACTCGTCCGCAGACCCGTTGTCGACCGCGACTCTCAGCGTGCGCAGCACATTCAGTATCTCTGCCTTCACACTGGGCCACGTCGGGGCTGGGCCATCTCCCGTGTACAGTTCAGCGGCGCGGTTCATCTCAGCGTGGAAGACGTCGTAGAACGAGTCGGTATCTCCGTCGAGAGCTTCATCCTGAAGGGGCTTGAGGAATCGGTTAACCTCGTCTCGCATGAGGAAGTGCGGTTCGACCCTGTGAGTGGTGTGAATGAGCATCGTCGAGTGCTTGCCCGCATGCCCCCGCAACCTCCGTACCGCGGCCGCGATAATGAACCAGCGAATCGCCGATTCGAGCGACTCCGTCACTTGTGGATCGAAGTCCGCGGCATCCTTTGCCGTCTTCGGCAATAGGTGCTCGAGTTCAGCATCATCGATGTACCGGAGAACGTCGGGGGCCTCCGTCGACGCATCGGAGAGCCCGAAAAGGCGCTCCGCACCGAAATAGTTGTCTGGAGTTGGCATCACCGAGAGGAAATTCGAGGGATAGAGATCGGTTGACTCCGCAGGATTCATGAAGACGTTCGCGAACGGCGTCGCTGTATATCCAACATATGTGGCGTTACTTACCTCGTCCCAGATCTCTCGCATTCGCCTATTGATCGCAGTCGGCGTGTCTGCACCGTCAGCCGACGAATCAGGAGTCGCCTGATCGGACTCGTCGTCAATAATGAGCGTCGGAGTGTCGCGCATCGTGCCCGGATCGACCGCGCGGAGGAAGTCCCGCAGGTTGCTCAGCCGGCGGGAATTCTTCTTGACCACGGCGAGCGTCCGGCTGTTCGTGTCGACGATATTCGCGGCGTTCTTGATATCTGCTCGACCGATATCACCGTCTGTAGACGTGAGGCGGAACCACTCCGCACTGTCTTCGACCGTCCGGAGATCCTTCTCTAGCCGACGCTGAGTCTGCCGCCGGAGGTTGGAATGTACGCCGGACATTACAATCACCAGCTTGTAGCCCTCGTCAAACGCCTTGGCGATCACCGCCGCATAGTTAGCGGTCTTCCCTGATTGGACGTTCCCAATCACAAGGCCCTTGCGCTTATCATCCGAAACGTTCGGCTCAGCTAGGTGCGCGACGATCGCATTACTCGATTCATCGATTGACTCAACGGCATCCGCCAAGCTGCCTCTCGACATCCGATCGCGGAGCTTCTGCCAGATCCCGCCGGGTCGTGTGTGCGGGGTATACCACCCCCGCGCGATGTCATCCTTGACGAAAGACGTCGACTTCTCTGAAAGCTTCGTCGCATGGGCGACTTCAGCCTGATGTTCAGAAACGAGAAGATCGAGGTCGTCGATCGCGGCCGGCTGCAGCGCGACCAACTGCTCTCTGATCTGCAGAACCGCCTCGTCGAACGAGAGCCTGTTGGCCCGCCGAGCATTATCGATCATCGCCCGGACTGATTCCGAATAAACGCCCACAATCCCTCTTCCGCTCGACTGTCCCTGCCATGCTAACCAAGACAGACCCGCAACAGGGTCGATTCCATCACAAGTTCCAACTTTCGGGTTAGCCACCATCGACCGAGGCCGCATCGTCCACTCCATATCGCGGCTTCGACTGACGTGGCCCCCAACGCGCCCTTCGACAATCGCACGAAGAGCTTGGCAGAACGTACAGCCGTCGTGAACCACTCTGGACCGCGGGTGACGGCCCAGTCATCCGAGCTGCTCGTGTCTGACCCTTCGTGTAGGGTCGCGATCGCGACGCACGGCCGCTACGAGCGACAGCGCGTACGCCGACGACACAAGCAAGGAGCACGCGACAGGTGACTACACATGACGATACGCAGTCAGATGAGCTCCGGGAGAAGCAACTGGCACTTGAGGCCAGCCTCGTAGCCGCGGAGCAAGCTGTCACTGCTCGCGGCGTACCCGACGAACGGACGGCCGCGGATACACAACGTCGTGTTTTCAGACTCGGCGAGCTCTTCAGCGGCCCCGGAGGCCTTGGGATGGGCGCACTTCAAGCACGGATCAAAGATACGGACTATCGATTCGTCCACCAGTGGTCCAACGACTTCGACCTCGACACCTGTCACACTTACGCTCGAAACATCGTCGGTCGAGACGATGCACCAAGCGTGATTCATGGTGATATCCGGGCCCTAAACTATGACGAGTTCGCGGCGCACGGGGACATCGATTCCCTCGCTTTCGGCTTTCCCTGCAACGATTTCTCACAAGTCGGTGAGCGGAAGGGGTTTGACGGGGAGTACGGCCCTCTGTATATGTATGGCATCAAGGCGCTCAAGCGCTTCCAGCCTGCTTTCTTCATCGCGGAGAATGTTGGCGGCCTTTCCTCCAACAAGGAGGGAGAAGCTTTCAAACAGATCCTGAAAGACATGCGCGCCGTCGGATATCGTCTTACGCCTCATCTATACAAGTTCGAGAAGTACGGCGTTCCCCAAGCACGCCACCGAATCATCATTATCGGTATACGGGACGACCTGAGCACTCGATTCAGAGTCCCCTCCCCTGCCCCATACGCCGAGTTGGACGTATCAGCGCGGTCTGCACTGGCAGGGATCCCCGCCGAAGCCTCCAACCAGGAACTCACACGACAGTCCGCAAGAGTCGTCGAGCGACTCAAGCTCATCGAACCGGGCCAAAATGCGTTCACCGCCGACTTACCTCAGCGGTTGCAAATTAATACGCGAACACGGATCTCCCAGATCTACAGGCGACTTGACCCAGCAAGGCCCAGCTACACCGTCACAGGATCCGGCGGAGGCGGTACACATGTCTATCACTGGAGCGAGCCACGAGCACTCACAAACCGTGAACGCGCACGGCTGCAAACATTCCCCGATTCATTCGAGTTCTGCGGGTCGAAAGAGTCTGTCCGGAAGCAGATCGGCATGGCTGTCCCAGTCCGCGGCGCACAAGTTATCCTCGAAGCCGTTTTGAAGTCCTTCGCCGAAGAAGAGTACGAGTGGATCGACCCTTCCTTCGCCACAGTGTGACGCCGCTCAAGTAGCCTGAAAGCACTACCCCGGCAGCGATGCAGACGCCGCCCCGACGCGAAGGGAGCTCTCAGTGCTAATCGAAGACCTCGCACCGGTGATCCTCACACCGCCCCAAGGCGCAACACATCTGGATGTCGTCACCGGGTACCTCTCAGTCAGTGCCGCGCTCTGGTGTCTGCACCAAGGGCAAGTGCCGAGTTCAATGCCGCAGGGGACGACGCCCTATGGACCTTCCAACATCTCCGTGCGAGTCATTGTGGGCATGGCCACCGCGGGTGGCGTCTCGCAGGGGCAGCATGACAGCTTCCGGACCTGGGCCGCTCGGCTAGGCGCTCAGCTCGACATCCGGTACCCCTCGCGCTCTGCACAGCGTCCAATCCATTCGAAGGTGTACGTGTGGCGCGATCACGCAGGAGCGCCCATCCACGCGTTCTCAGGTTCTGCGAACTTTACGAACCCCGGGCTAGGAATCGGCGGGCACACCCAGGAGAACGTCATGCATCCTGTGGATCCGATATCAGCCAGCCAGTATGCAGACATTCGCGCTGTCACATCCGTCAACTGCAACGACTCTGAAGTTGACGAGTATATCTCGTTCCCTGAAATCGCAGACTCGAACTTCGCGCGCGAGTATGAGGCAGCGGATGGCGCCTCCTTCACTGCATCGGAGAACTTCTACCTGTATAGCCGGACGCGGATGCAGGCTTACGGGGATGGAGCAGGGGTCAACTGGGGCAGACGTGACTCGCGCAGTTCTCAAGACGAAGCGTATGTTGCGATTCCTGCTGATATCGGACGCGGCGACTTTTTCCCACAGAAGAACACTCCGTTCACCGTGGTCTGGGACGATGGGACCTCCATGGTCATGCGCGGCGCAAGCGGCACTGACCGCTCAGGGAAGGACCTCTCGACACTTCCCTCCAATTCTGAGTTGGGAACCTACTTGCGTAGGCGCCTCGGGGTGCCGCCGGGCTCCCGCATCGACCTCAAGACGTTGGTCGAATACGGCCGCACGTACGTCACAGCCAGTAAGAACTCAACTGGGGAATACTTCTTCGATTTCAACCCGCTCTCCTCTTCCCCTGATGAAGAAGCGAGAAAAATTCTCGCCTCGAACGACGATTCTGCCTGACGGGCCTTCCCGATACTAACCAAGGCTCAACGGAATCGCGGACCTTAGGAGATGTAATAACCGAGGCTACGCTCCCCGACGCCTCCGCCCGCGCACTCATTTGTGGCGCCTTACACACCCGCATTGCGCGGACTCAATCACCGCCTCCTTCTTACCCAGTGAACAGGACGCCGCAACCATCGATCGCTAATTCGCAAAGATACGGGCGTAATTCGACTCAGACGATAAGCCACTTTAAGCGCGAGGGATCGGGCTACAGTCCGTCACCTAAGCAGATCTCGCCAGGACTGCGAATCCCGAACGCTCGGTGATGCACCTGCCCACGCCCGCGGTCACCGCTTCCAGTTCCGCAAAGTCGCGCGCGGCAGCACCAGCAAGTGGAGCTTCCTCACCTTCGCCCAACATGCGGGCTCCAGGGCAACAACACTAACGATCCGCTCATAGCCGCCTCAGCTGATCCACGGATACAGCCAAGGCGGTTGACGCTCTCGTCAATTTACGGTTGACGGGGGTGTCAACCGCCGTTAATGTGAACCGTGCCACGGCAAAGACGCCTAGGAGGATGCATGCGATCATGGCTCTCACGGAGCACAGCCCTACTGAGTTGTCTGCTGCTCGTCGCTTGCGGGTCATTCGGATCCGCCCAATCACAGCTCGACGAGCTGACCGTCGCGATGCCGTCCGATCTGTCGTCCTTCGACCCCGCCACCGGGAACGCTGGTACAGACCACGTGTTCCTCTACCCGGTCTATGACACCCTCATCGACTTCGAACCGGAGACGACGGAACCCATCCCGGGCTTGGCAACGAGTTGGGACTACACCGACTCCCTCACACTCGAACTGAAGCTTCGCGAAGACGTCACGTTCCACGACGGTGAAGAGTTCGACGCAGACGCCGTGGTCGCCAACCTCAACCGGTCACGGGATGAAGGTTCCAACCTCCAATCCGAGCTGGGCTCCATCAGCGATGTCGTCGCGACAGACGACTACACCGTCGAAATCCGACTGTCAGAACCGGATTCGGCACTACCCCTCATCCTCTCCGACCGCTCCGGCATGATGGTCTCCCCCGCGGCGCTTGAGGACCCAGACACCCTCGCATCGACTCCCGTCGGCACCGGTCCGTGGAAGTTTGTCGACTGGAACCGCGGCAGCGCGGTGAAGTACACGGCCAACGCCGACTATTGGAATGACGACGTCGAAGTCGCCCCGAACCTCACGTTCCGGGTGCTCACCGACCCCAAGACCCGCGTCGACTCGCTCATCACCAACCAGGTTGACTTCTCCTACCAGGTGGGCCCGGCGGATGCGGAAGGACTCGCTCTCAACGAAGCGATCACCGTCCGATCCGACCCCAGCATGCGCGTACGGATGGTGTACCTGGACCTCTCCGATGACGTGATGGCGGATGAGCGGATCCGCGAAGCCCTCAATCTCGCGGTGGACCGGGAACAGCTCGCGAACGTCGGCTTCTTCGGGTATGCGCAGCCGGCGTCCACGTACTTCCCGACAACCCATTGGGCGTCGGTCGAAGAAGAGTCCGCGTACCCGTACGACCCTGAACGGGCGCGTGAACTCATCAGTGAAGCGGGTGCAGAAGGAGAGCAGATCTCCATCCTGCTCCCCAATGATGCGAACACCGTGCGGATCGCGGAGATCCTCCGCTACTCCTTCAACGAAGTTGGGCTGTCCGTAACGATGAAGCCGCGAGAACTCGTGCAGTCCACGACGGAGTACTTCGACGAGCATCGCGACCCTGCACTGCTCTCAGCATGGACGGGACGCCCGGACCCTGCCCAGACCTACGCCCAGTTGCTCGCCGAAAGCGGCTACTACAACGCAGGCAGCGTGCCGCCGCCCGGCCTCGAGGAAGCAGTCAACGAATCCAACGAGTACACGGACAACGACGCTCGCGCAGAGAGCCTCAAGGAAGCTGGTCGACTCGACCGTGAGTTCTCCACATTCGTACCTCTCGTCTTCGAAGACGCGATCGTCGCGTACGCGAACCATGTCCAGGGCTATGAGCCGAACCTGCTCGGCAAGCCGAAGTTCACCAACGTCATCGAAGCCGGGTGAAAAGCATATGAGCGTGCTCAGCGTCTCTGACTTGAGTGTGTCCTTCTCCGATCCGAAGAACCCCGATACGAAGATTCCGATCGTCAAGAACATCGATCTGACCATTGAGCCCGGAGAGATCGTCGGGCTGGTCGGTGAGAGCGGCAGCGGAAAATCGGTCACCGCACTGTCGATCATGGGGCTCCTCGACCCCCGGTCCGCCCTCATCGACGGTTCCATCCGCCTTCAAGGGGACGAACTGCTGGGTCATGGTCCCGGAACATCACGTGCACTGCGCGGGTCTCGCGTCTCCATGGTGTTCCAGGAGCCGATGACGGCTCTCGACCCTGTCTTCACAGTCGGAAGCCAGTTGACGGAGACCCTGCGTGCACACACACGGATCTCAGCGAAAGAGGCGAAGCGGAAGTCGATCGAGATGCTCGATTCCGTCGGCATCGTCGACCCGGAAGCTCGCTTCTACTCCTATCCGCACGAGCTATCCGGAGGCATGCGCCAGCGCGTGGTGATCGCCATCGCCCTCCTCTGCGGTCCGGAACTGCTCATCGCAGACGAACCCACCACCGCCGTCGACGCGACAGTCCAACTGCAGCTCCTCGACCTCATCAAGAACGCGTGCGAAGCAACCGGCACGTCGGTGCTCTTCATCACCCACGACCTCGGCGTCGTCAGCCACGTCTGCGACCGCATGGCAACGATGTATGCAGGAGAGATCGTCGAGACAGGAGAAGTCTCCCGCGTTCTGTCTGCACCGCAGCACCCGTACACCGCAGCACTTCTGGGTGCGCTGCCACGGCCAGAAACGCGCGGACAGAAGCTCACGACCATTCCCGGACGTGTGCCGATCCCCGGCACAGAACCGGAAGGATGCTGGTTCGCAGACCGCTGCGCCTTCGTCGCTGATGAGTGCCGCCAATCGCATCCTTCGCTCGAAACGGGGCCCGCCGGAACCCTCACCCGATGCGCGCGGATCGACGAGATCGCACCCGCCCTCGCCGCGACCACCGGCCCTCGCAGGGACATACAGAGCGCTCACACGACAGGAGGCCACTGATGTCTGTTGCCCCTACCGCCCCTGCCGACGTGAAGACGAACGGAGCAGAACCGATCATCCGGGCACGCAACGTGTCGGTCGACTTCAAGATCAAGCGAAACAAGACCGTCACAGCCGTTTCGGACGTGAGTATCGATGTCACCCCCCGCTCCTCCATCGGACTGATCGGCGAATCCGGGTCCGGCAAGTCGACTCTGGCCCGGGCACTCCTGGGACTCGTCCCCGTCACGTCCGGGTCCGTCGAGTGGGAGGGCCACGACATCAGCAAGCTCTCTGCCGCACAGATGCGCAGATTCCGCACCACCGCACAAATGGTGTTCCAGGATCCCCACAGCGCTCTCGATCCCCGACGACGCATCCTCACCAGCATCATCGAGCCCCTGAAAGTCCTGGGCATCGGGACCAAGGCCGACCGCCAGAACCGCGCGGAAGAAATGCTCTCACTGGTCGGGCTCCGCATGGACCAGGCCAATCGATTTCCCCATCAGCTGAGTGGAGGTCAGAAGCAGCGTGCGTGCATTGCGCGAGCGCTCATCGTCGAACCGAAGATCCTCGTGTGCGACGAATCGGTCGCCGCACTGGACGTCGCACTGCAGGCAGAGATACTCAACCTGCTCAGCGACCTGCGCGACTCACTCGATCTGGCGCTCGTCTTCATCAGCCACGACCTTTCAGTCGTGGCCCACATCAGCGACCGCATGCACGTGATGTATCTGGGTGAAACCGTCGAAGAGGGCTCGATGGAGCAGATCACGTCCGCACCTGAACACGAATACACCAAGAAGCTGCTCGCGTCTCAGCTCACCGTCGACGGTGCGCAGACGGCCAGAGAAGACAGCGCTGCCGAGGCGGAGGTCCACTCATGAAAGTCGGCTCCGTTGTGACAGGACGCCTCCTGTCGATGATCCCCACGCTCATCCTCGCCACTCTCATCGTGTTCATGCTCATCCGGCTCATCCCGGGCGATCCTGCGAACGCGATCGCCGGTGAGTATGCGACACCCGAACGTCTGGCGGAGATCCGGTCGCAGCTGGGCCTCGACAAGCCCTTGGTACTCCAGTACCTGGGCTGGTTGGGTGGCCTCTTCACCGGGGACCTCGGCACGTCGTTCATGACGGGCCAGAGCGTTCTGGGGCTCATCCTCGAGCGCCTCCCGGTCACGATCACCCTCACGACCATGGGGCTGCTCGTCGCCGTCCTCATCGGCCTCCCCACCGGCATCCTGTCCGCGTCGAGGTCCGGCGGCCGACTCGACCGGTTCCTCACCACCGCGGCCACGCTAGGACTCGCTATGCCGAATTTCTGGCTGGGCATGGTCCTCATCCTGGTCTTCAGCATCTCCTTGGGCTGGTTGCCCGGGCCAGGCGGTCCGCTCTTCCTCGCCGATCCAGTCGGGTCCATTCGGGCGACCGTCCTGCCGGCCATCGCACTGGGGATGGTCGGCGGTGCAGAGATCTGCCGGCAAGTCCGCAGTGCGATGGTCGAAGACCTCTCGAGTGACCACGTCCGCACACACAAGGCGAAGGGCATTCCCTGGAGCCGGATCCTCTGGGTCCACTCCCTGAAGAACTCGAGCCTGCCCTTCCTCACAATCGTGGGCCTGCAGATCTCCCGCCTTCTCTCCGGAGCGGTCGTCGTCGAGACAGTGTTCGGCCTCTCGGGGCTCGGCACGCTCATCGTCACCGCGACGAATCAGCGCGAGTACCTCATCGTGCAGGGAGTGGTCCTCATCATGGCCCTGCTCGTCATCTTCACCAATCTCGTGGTGGACGTCCTCTACCGCGTCATCGACCCCAGGATCAAGTGATGAGTGCAACTGCTACGACGCTACCGCCCAGCTCCGCCGCAGCGGCAGCGCTGACCACGACACGACCGAAGGCACGCAGGCTGCCGATCGTCCGCTGGGCGAGCATCATCATCCTCCTCGCCGCGCTGGTCCTCCTCGCCGCAGGACGCTGGCTCACCCCCTACGACCCCACAGCTCAAGACCTGACGTCCGTGTTCGCCAGCCCTTCCTGGCAGCACTGGCTGGGCACCGACGACCTGGGCCGCGACATCTTTTCCCGCATGATCGCCGGCGGGCAGGCAACCATCGCGGCCTCTCTCTTCGCGGTCTTCGTCGCCCTTGTCCTGGGACTGCCCGTCGGGATCGCCGCCGGATACTTCGGCGGCTGGGTCGACACGGCTCTCATGCGGGTCGTGGACACCTTCCTCGCCTTCCCCGCGATCGTTCTGGCCATCGGCGTGACCGCATCCATGGGTATCGGCCTCGTGAACGCCATGCTCGCCGTCGGCATCGTGCTCGCTCCCGCCATCGCACGACTGGCACGAGCACAGACGCTGAGCGTCAAGGAGATGACCTACGTCGAGGCCGCCCGCTCCTTCGGTGCCAAGGGATTCAGTGGGCTGATCCTTCCTCACATCGTGCCCAACATGATCCAGCCGGTCATCGTCCAGACCTCCGTGATCTTCGGCCACGCCATGTTGGCGGAAGCGAGCCTGAGCTTCCTCCAGCTGGGTGTGCAGGCACCCGGTTCTTCGTGGGGCGCAGTGCTCTCCCGTTCGTACTCGTTCATGAGCCAGGCACCGATGGCCATCCTCATCCCGGGTATCGCCATCGCGCTCATGGTCTTCGCGGCGAACATCATGGCTGACGAAGCGCAGGACTGGCTCGATCCCAAGCGCCGTCGCTGAAAGGGTGAGGGGCCGGGACACCGTGTGGTGTTCCGGCCCCTCACATATTCACGTCGGTGACAGCCATTCATCTGGATGACGTATCGATCGGGCAGGGTCAGTCGACGACCAGTTCCGATCCAGCATCCTCGCGCGCATCTTCCTCAACGATGCGGCTCTCATCCGGTGAAATGCGCAACTTCGACATGTCACCCGTGTATCCGATCATCGCTAGGTAGGCGCGGGTCGCCTGGTCGATGTAGAACTCCTTGAGCTCTGGGTGCTTCCGGACCTCGCCGGCAGCGTCGATGTTCACCGCGCGCATGAGGTGTGCGACGTACTGCTCGTTGACGATCGGGTGCGCGTCCCCCGCTTCACGCAGTCGGATGATGTGCCGATGCGTCCTCCGGAACGGCTTGCCGACCATCTCATCAAGCAGCGTCGCGACCACCGGATCGGACGTCGACTGCTTCGCTACTTCGTCCAACAGCTCGATGTTCTCAACGTAGAGACCGACGAAAGCCTCGACGGAAGCGCGAGAAAGAACGACAGGATCATCTGCAACGGATCGGGGGTGATGGTGCGCATCGAGCAGTTCATCGCGCAACCGCGACGCAACGACGCGGAACATCTCTGACTTCGTGGCGAAGTACACGTAGAAGGTCGGTCGCGAGACTTCAGCGACTGCAGCGATCTCCCCGATCGTCGCCCCGTCGAAGCCCTTGGACAGGAACACCGATCGTGCAGCTGCGATGAGGGCGTCCTTCGTCTCCGATTCGAGCTCCCTGCGGATATCCCGCGCCGCCGTCCAATTCACGTCACGAATCGGCTGTGCCTTCAAGGGACCTCCTTCGATCGCGCGCGTCCTGTCTAGACGGGCGGTCTCATACCGCGCGCGTTCACGGTGTTCCCGTCGTCGCGCTGGCGGCTGTGAACTGCTTCCTCAGTTTGTACTTCTCTATCTTATTCGTGGGAGTCCGAGGAATGTCGCTGACGACCCTGTAATGCGCGGGACGCATGAACTTCGGCATCGCCTTCTGCGCAAAATCGCGAAGGCCCTCCTCCGAGACTTCAGACCCGTCAGTCGGCACCACGAACGCGACGATGTCGTCTTCATCTCCTTCCTCGCTCGGGACCGCGAACACCGCCGTCATCTGGACGTCCGGATGTCCGTGGAGCAGATCCTCCACCTGGAAGGAAGACAGGTTCTCACCCTTCACACGGATGCGGTCGCCCATCCGATCGACGAAGCGGAACGACCCGTCAGGGTTCTGGAGAGCCGAGTCCCCGGTGTGGAACCAACCGCCGCGCCAGGCCTTTGCTGTCGCCTCGGGCTTCCCGATGTACTCCGTCATCATGATGTGGTCGATCTTGGGCCGGACAACGAGTTCGCCGGGCACGCCACGTGGGCATTCGTCGTCGTTCTCGTCGACGATCATGGCGTCGACGAAGTGGCTGGGATACCCCATCGCGCCCTTCTCTGTGACAGAGGCTCCGTCGACGACGCTGAATCCGCGCTCCACGCATGCAGCCTCGAGGTCGGCCCCCATCAGCCCCTTGCGAAGATCGTCCGGCGTCCCTTCGCCCTCTTCCGTCTCCCGCATGACGATCTTGAGAGGTCCACCGGACTCCGTCTGGCCGAAGCCGGCGCTCACGATGTCGATCCCGAATCGCTGTGCGACGGCCGAATGCTGCAGCGGGAGCGGCTGCATGTGGACCTTATTCAGGGTGTTCGCCCGGTCTGCTTCGGATTCTGGAGCCTTCATGAGCCACGGGATCATCACATCGAGCAGAATCGCAGAGGTAGCTCCTCTGCGATTGATCCGATCCCAGAACTCGGAGGGCGAGAACTTGTTCCAGATCGCTGCCTCGGCGCCCTTCCAGATCGCTCGTCCGACGTTCGCGAACGCACCACCGACGTGGTACATCGGGAGGTCGTTGTAGACGACATCGTCGGCGTTGATGTACGACCGCAACCCATACGAGTACTGGTTGATCCACAGGTGAGGCTGCAGAACTCCCTTTGCCGGACCCGTGGTGCCCGAGGTGTAGACGATGTTCGCGGCGTCGCCGGGAGCGATGTCGATCGAGGGACGCGCCGCCTTCCTGGTCATGGATGACCATGGCAGGCGCGGCACCCCGTCCACCGTTCCCTCTGCATCGTCGTCGAACACCATGACCTGGATCTGCGTGGCGTCACTGACGTCCTCCCAGATCTCCGGGATCCTCTCGACGAGGTCCGCGTCGGTGAGGAGGAGCCGCGGCGAGGTGTCTTTCAACTGATACGACAGGAGCCGTCCTCGATACGAGAAGTTGACGGGGCTGTAGACGGCGCCGGACTTCCAGCATGCGAACATCATCTCTGCAGCGAACAGGCTGTTCGTCGTGAAGACCGAGATCCTGTCCCCCGGGACGATCCCCCACTGGGCGAGGTTCCCCGCGATCCTGTCGGTAATCGCGCCGAATTCCTCATACGTGTATTCGGTGTCCGTCTCGCCGTCGTATACGCAGACCGCGTGCGGACTGCGGTCCACCCAGTGATCGAGTCGTTCGGGCAGCGTGCTGCCATCGGCAGTCAGAAGGGCTTCCAGCTGAGCTGCAGAATCTGTCTCCATGTCGACACTCCTTCGTGTGTGAGATGTTCCGGTGGTCAGTCGCCTGTCACGGCCGGACGCCGAAGCACGGCTCACCGACCAGCCGGGGAAGAACCGCATACGCATCGACGACCCACTCACACAGCCGCCGCCGGGTCGTCCGCGGATCGATGATGTCCTGGACGCTGAACGTCTCCGCTGTGCGGAAGCGCGACGACACCTGCTCGAGCTCACGCGTGATCTCCGCAAGCCGTGCGTCAGGGTCATCGTGCGCAGCGAGTTCGGCACGGAAGGCCGCTTCGATCCCGCCCTGTGGCGGAAGAGAGCCCCAGTCCCCTGACGGCCAGGCCCAGCTGCGCACCGCACGGTGGCGGTTGACGATCCCTGCGCCGCCCACACCGTAGACCCGCCGCAAGATGATCTCCGCCTGAGGGATCCGGGCCTGATAGATCGCGGCGATCGCGCGTGCCCCCGTGCGGATGGTGGCATCCCGTTCCGCCTGCACGCCGATCGTCATCCCCGCCTGATCGGTGAGGCTCACCAGCGGCAGGTTGAAGGCTTCGCAGATGTCCACGAGTCGTTCGACGGCCTGGGCTCCCTCCCGTGACAGTGTCGCGCCCTTCGAGGGGTCGGCCGTCACCACTCCGACGGGATGGCCGTCCAACCGTGCAAGAGCCGTGTATGTGCCATCGCCGTACTCCGCGAAGCGGAACACGGAGTTGCGGTCGAAGACCGCTTCGAGGATCGGTTCGATCGCATAGATCTGGCGAGGGTTGCGAGGTACTGCGCGAATGAGGTGCTCTTCCGAGCGGTCCACGGGGTCCGAGTTCTCCACCACGGGAGGCAGCCCGTCCACAGACTGCGGGAGATAGGACAGGAAGTCAGCGACGACCTCGTACGCGGTCGCCTCGTCCGGGACGAACCTTTCGACCGTGCCGTTCGTGCGGTGGATGTCCTCGCCGCCCAGACCGTCCTTGTCGACGTCTTCGCCCGTCGCTGCACGGACCACGGGAGGGCCGGCAGTGAAGAGCTGTCCGATGCCCTGCACCATCACACCGAAGTGCGACATGACGAAGCGCGCAGCTCCCAACCCGACAGTGGGGCCCGCACACACGGAGACCACAGGCACACGAGACATGTTCTCGACCACATGGTTCCAGCCGGGGTTAACCGGCAGATACATCGCTTTCGCAGTGAGGACCTTCTTCACACTGCCTCCGCCACTCGCCCCGTCGAGCACCCGGATCATGGGCACACGCATCTCCCCGGCGAGCTGTTCAGTGAAGATCTGCTTCCCGTGGACAGCGGCATCGCCTGACCCCCCGCGGATGCTGAAGTCGTCCACACCCAGCAGAGCGCGCCTCCCGCGGACCCGCGCGGTGCCG
Source organism: Brevibacterium yomogidense (assembly GCF_016107685.1). Lineage (GTDB taxonomy): Bacteria > Actinomycetota > Actinomycetes > Actinomycetales > Brevibacteriaceae > Brevibacterium > Brevibacterium yomogidense. The sequence continues at coordinate 601,826 of NZ_JABASY010000001.1, read as the reverse complement.
GACAGGTAGTTGGACGGCTGGACACGCACCAGATTGCCGTCCTCGTCGTAGTCGCCGTAGCCGGCGAGCGGGCCGATCTCCTCGAACGTCTCCTCATCCGCGATCGCCGCGATCCGCTCGCGCGCCGTGAGCCTGCCCGTGTCGTGCTGACGCGCGACCTTGTCCGGGCCGCCGTGCGCGTGCGCGTCATCCAGCCTGCGCTGAATCTCCTCGACCTCTGCGCCCCAACCCTCATCGCGCGGCATGCTCTCGTCTTCCGTCGCGACTACCTGCGCGACGTCGGCCTTCTGCCCGTACGCCAGCACCTGCCCAGCCTCGACGACGTCTCCCGGAGCGACGAAGATCTTGTCGATCGTCAACCCGCTGCTCACGGACACGGGGTGTTCCATCTTCATCGATTCGACGACGAGGAGAACGGACCCCGAGGATACCGAGTCACCCGCATCGGCGTGGAGGGAGACGACCACACCGGCGAGCTTCGCCTCGATGGTCTGGGCCCCTTCCGGCACGTCGACCGCAGTAGATTCCGACGGTGCGGTCTCGATGCTGTCGCCGGCCAGCGAATGGTCGACCAGCGACGGGAGCTCCGCCTCCAGGTAGCCGGTGTCGATATCCCCCCGGAGGAACGTCTCATCCGTGAGGACCGCATGGAGGAGCGACCTGTTCGTCTGCACGGGAGCGATCGTCAGGTCTTCCAGCGCCCGCGCCGTCACGGCCGCAGCGCCGGCGAAAGTCTCCGACCGGCCGATGATCTTGGCAACAAGGGAATCGAACCGCGGGCTGACGCGGCCTCCGCCCCGCAGCGCGGTATCGACACGGACGTAACGACCAGCGGGGAGCACCAGGTCGTTGACCGGCCCCGCGTTCGGCGTGATCTCGCTGTCCTCTTGGATCGTCTCCGCGTTCAGCCTCACCTGTACGGCGAACCCGTGGGTCTCCGGAGGGGCTGCAAGGCACAGGTCAGCCAGTGAGCTCCCCGTTCCGACACGCAGCTGAGCGGCGACGAGGTCGATACCCGTGATCTCCTCCGTCACTGTGTGCTCGACCTGCAGCCGCGGATTGACCTCCATGAAATAGAAGGCATCCTCGGAGACGAGGAATTCGACCGTTGCCAGCGACGACAGGTCCACGGCGGCTGCGATCTTCAGAGCCGCCTCCGTCATTCCGGCCCGCAGTTCGGGCGACAAGGATGGGCTCGGTGCGATTTCGACGATCTTCTGGTTGCGGCGCTGCACGGAGCAGTCCCGCTCCCACAGGTGCTGCTGCGTCCGACCGTCACCGATCACCTGGACCTCGACGTGACGCGGACGCGTGACGAGCTTCTCGATGAAGAAATCGTCGGACCCGAAGTACAGCTGCGCCTCACGCGCGCAGTCCTTCATGGCGGAAGCGAGGTCTGCTGGGTCGGTGACACGACGCAGGCCGCGCCCACCGCCCCCTGCGGTCGCCTTGACCATGACCGCGCCGTGCTCACGGAGGAACGCCTCGGCCTCATCGACCGACGGCTTGAGATCAGTCGCCGGTACGACTGGCACACCGACGGACTCCGCGAGGCGCCGGGCGCGGGACTTGTCCCCGAACGCGTCAAGAGCGTCCGGCGACGGGCCGATGAAGACGACCCCCGCTTCCGCGCAGGCGCGGGCCAGTCCGGCGTTCTCAGACAGGAACCCGTAACCGGGGTGGAGGTGGGTCGCTCCGGCCGCGCGCGCCGCTGCCACAACCTGGTCAATGTCCAGATACGGGGCGACACCCACTCCGTTGAGCAGGATCGCTTCGTCCGCGTGGCGAATATGCGCGTCGTCGTCAGACGTGTGGATCACCGCCGCAGACATCCCCACTGCATGCACAGCATCGATGATGCGTACCGCGATCTCTCCGCGATTAGCCACGAGAACAGTCGACATCAGGACCCTCCACCGATTGACACCTATGTCAATTCACAAGTCAATCACCGGTTGACTCACCTGTCAATCAGCGCGATGATCGGTTGCGGAACAGTGCCCTACGCTGTGCGGGCGGCACGTGCGCCTCCTGACCGCGGTCGATGCCACCAGCCAGTGGAGCGACAGCGAGACCTGCCGGCGCCCTGGGCAGAGACGCCCGACGAACGAACGGAGACAATGATGTCGAAGACGCACACATGGGAAGCAGCCGCGGCCGAATTGGCGGGCCTACGCGATCTCTGGCCAGCCGAGGTGCCACGCACTCTGGAAGAGCCGATCCCGGGCGGAAGCCTCATCGACTACCTGCAGAAGTGGGCGAGCGAGCGACCCGAGACCGTAGCGATCCACTTCTACGGTCGCGACATCACGTTCGCAGAGCTCGACCGCTGCTCCGCGGCCTTCGCAGGATGGCTCCACTCTCAGGGAGTCGACCGGGGCGACCGGGTGGGCGTCTACCTTCCGAACTGCCCCCAGTTCATGATCGCCTTCCTGGGGATCCTCCGCGCGGGCGCTGTGCATGTTCCCGTCAACCCGATGTTCCGCACCCAGGAGCTTTCGCACGAGGTCCGCGATGCCGGCATCACTGCCCTGCTGGCGCTTCCCGATTTCGCGCCACAGATCGAGGAGGTCCGCAGCGAACTGGGCATCGACCTCATAGTCGGCTACACGCAGCTGGCCGACATGCTCGAAGGACCAGCGACGCCACCTGCCCCATTCGGGCCCGCGGACGCAGACCTCCCGACGGATTGGGCCGAGATCCTCGCGCATGCGCCGGCGCCGGTCGTCGACATCGATGCCGATTCGCTCGCCGCACTGAATTACACCGGAGGCACGACCGGCATGCCGAAGGGGTGCGAGCACACCCAGGGCCACATGGTCTACACAGCTCTCGCGTCCCTCGCCGGCCAGGGGCGAGCTCCTGGTGTGGGCGACAACGCCTCCCTAGGCTTCCTCCCGATGTTCTGGATCGCCGGCGAGAACCTCTCCCTGTTGCTGCCGATCGTCGACGGCTCGACCGTCGTCATCATGAATCGCTGGAACGCCCGCGCGGCATTGGACCTCATCACGTCCCAGAAGGTGACATTCATGGTCGGCCCTGCGGAGAACTACATGGAACTCATGGAGCTGCCGGAGTTCACGCCGGCCGCCGTAGCGTCGCTGCACACCTGCAACGCCGTCTCGTTCGTACGGAAACTAGACGTCGAGCTGCGCGCCCAGTGGAAGGAGGCGACGGGCGTGACACTCCGCGAAGCCTCGTACGGCATGACGGAGTCACACACATCCGACACCTTCACCTTCGGGCTGGGATTCGACGATCAGGATCTGCGCGCGGATCCGGTGTACTGCGGCTACCCCGTTCCTGGGACGTCGATCATCGTGGTCGATGCGAACCTCGACCCCGTTCCCGTCGGCGAGACAGGTCAGATACTCGTGCACTCACCTTCCCTGCTGACCGGCTACTACAACAAGCCGGACGCCACCCGGGACACTCTTGTCGACGGCTGGCTGCTCACCGGCGACACCGGACGCTTCGACGAGCACGGCGCCCTCACCTATCTCGCGCGGACGAAGGAGATGATCAAGGTGAACGGCATGAGCGTCTTCCCTTCCGAAGTGGAGAGCTTCCTTCGTGCGCACCCTGCAATCGAACGCGTCGCGGTGGCCCCACGCGAGGATGCGGACACCGGCCAGAAACCCGTCGCCTTCGTCGAACTGCGGGCGGAGGCATCGGCCACCGGCGATGACATCCGCGAGTGGTCGGCACAGCAGATGGCTGGCTACAAGGTGCCCGACGTCGTGATCGTCGATGCGATGCCAATGACAGCAACAGGAAAGATCCGCAAAGTCGCACTCATCGACGAACTTCGCGCGGAACACTCCATGGCGTGAAGATGGCCTCCCGGATCATCCTCCGGACTCTTCCAGCTGCTCCACGGCTTCACGTGCGCGCTCCTGCCTGGCCTCCTCGCTCAGCTCCCACCAGGGATCGGAGCGCTCCCCCAACCCCACCTTCGCCACCTGGACACGACCTCGAGCACTGGCCAGGGCGTCCTCGTCGCCAGCCCGCTTCGCCTGCTTGACGGCGTTGCGGGCACGGCCCAGATGGGAAGTGAGGGCACTTACGACATCGTCCGGCAGCGAAGGATCCGCACGACGCCACCGCCGGCCGTTCACGACGAGGAACCGCTCATCCTCTTCGACCATGCCCCTCACGATCCGTCTGTTCGCTGCTGGGTAACGCGGGCCGTGCCGATGGGGCACTGAGATAGCGCTTAAGTCGTGTGCGCCGAGCCAGCGCTTCAACTTTAAGGGTTAAAGTTGAGAGCCTTCGTCCGGAAGCTCGACCGTCAATCGCACCTGCACTACATCCGCGACGGCAGGAACAGAGCGATCTCCGGGAAGATGTAAAGCAGCACGACGGTGGCCAGGATTGGGATGCAGAAGACAACAGCACCCTTCATGATGTTTCCAAGCTTCAACTGGGGCGCCACACCGTGCAGGATGAAGTTGTTCATGCCCACTGGCGGAGTTATAAGAGCCATCTCCACCATGAGCACCACGATGACTCCGAACCAGATGGGATCGAGGTTCAACGCATCGACGATCGGAAGCATGATCGGCACAGTGATGACGACCATCGCAAAGGCGTCCATGAAAGCACCCAGGATGAGATAAAGGACCACGATCGCTGCGAAGATCACAGCCGTCGGGGCAGCGATCCCACTGATGAAACTCGCCAGATTGTTCGCGATCCGCGTGATCGCAAGCAGATAGTTGAGCATGAACGAGCCGAGGATGATCGCAAAGATGAAGCCCGTCGTGCGAACGGCGCGAGCGACCGCACTGAGGAGATTCGCAAGAGAAAGGCTCCGACGCACTGCGGCAATGATGATCGCCCCAGCGACTCCGACTGCGGCCGACTCTGTCGGAGAGGCGAAGCCGGAGTACATCGCGCCGACGACCAGCACGAACAGGATGCCGATCGCAAAGATCGGAGTGATGCTTCGGAACTTCTCCGCATAGGTCGCCGGATCACCCCCGGGCCCGAACGAGGGGCGGATCGCCACGATCACTGCAACCGTCACCATCAGCAGAAGGGCAAGGAGGATGCCCGGGACAAGACCGGCGATGAGCAGCTTTCCGATCGATTCTTCAGCGATCGTCCCGTAGACGATCATGATGGTCGATGGCGGGATGAGGATCCCGAGGCCACCGCCAGCGACGATCGCACCGGAGATGAGCCTCTGATCGTACTTCGCGTTGAGCATCTCCTTGGACGCAACGACACCCATCGTCGAGGTCGTCGCAACGCTGGACCCCGACGACGCGGCGAACATCGCGGACGCTCCGATCGAAGAGAACGCAAGTCCTCCTCGAACCCGCCCGAACCACACTCGGACTGCGTCATAGAGCTTCGCCGTGAGTCCGGATTCATACAGAATCTCGCCCATGAGCACGAAGAGCGGGATAGTGACGAGCGGGTAACTTGCCGCATGATTCACGAAGATGCTGTCGATACTCGCGGCCAACACATTCGGATCAAGAACGTAAATGACACCCACAAGCGCTGGAAGAGCCATCGCCACCGCCACGGGGACTGATAGCGCCATGAGGACGAGCATCGCGACGATCGCGATGGTCCCGACCAGGACGATCTCAGTCATGACTGCCCCCTCGTTCCGCGCTCTGAGTTGCCAGCGTGATCAGCATCCGTGACTGCGTCCCGTAGTCCTGCCGGGCCCTTCCCCGCTACGAGGCTGTCGTCTGCAGCTAGTGGGTCGTCAGGGTCTATCTCCGGGCTGTCGGTCTCTGCAGTTTCTGATCCCGCCAAACGACGTGCGGCGTTCACCGCGTCAATGAGAGCTTCGACTGCCCACAGCCCGAACCCCACGATGATGAGTACGCGAAACGGCATCTCTGGCAGAGTGATGAGTCCTCCGGAGAAGCTCTTCGCCCCCATCAATGTTCTGGCGAGATAGAGATATGAAATATAGGCGGTGGTTCCGGCGGTGAGCAGTTGTGCGAGAAGTTCGAAGCCGTGCCGAGCCCGTGGCGGGAACCGATCTGTCACCAATCGGATCGCAATATGCGCATGCTCACGGTGGGTATACGGCAACGCGAGCATCACGATGGCGAGCATTCCGTACTTGGTGTAGTCAACGACACCGTAGATGGGTTGCGCGACAATCCGAAGCACGACGTTGGACACGAGCAGCGCCGCTACCGTCAAAGTGAGGAGCACTGCTCCCCAGCCACAGAGCCTCGACATCCATCCGGCGGTTCGATCGATACCTGACCATAGGGTCGTCATTGCTCTCTCCAGTCAGCAGGAGGGGCGCCGCCGACACGACCGATCGGGTGTCGGCGGCGGTGAGAAGAGGATCGGATGAGGATCAGAACGGCCGTTCGCCGCCTGCCTCCTCAAGCAGGTCCATCCACGTATCGACCATCTCCTGCCCGTCATGCCCGCGCTCGTCGGCTTCTTCGATCCAGTCTTCCCAGACGGGCTCCGAAGCTTCCTTGAACTCGCTCAGGTCCTCGTCTGACATCTCGATGATGTCGACACCGTCCTCCGACGCGAGAGTGTCATTCGCATCGTCGACTTCCATGCCGTAGGTGGCGCGTGCAAGCTCTCCGAGCTCCGGCAACAAGGAGTCTTCGAAGACCTGCCGCGTATCGTCTGGCAGACCATCGAGGAACTGCTGGCTGATCGCGGGCGCGACGAGGGTTCCATATGCTTCAACCGCCGAGATGTGCGGAGCGACTTCATAGAATTTGAATCCCAGCGCGCCAACGTTCGTGTATGCAGTCGCGTCGATGGTGCCTCGTTCCAGACCCTGGTAGACCTCGCCGGTGGTCGTCTGCACAGGCGCAGCACCCCATGCCTTGATCAGATCCGCATTCGACTCAGAGGACGCACGGAATTGCATGCCCGCCAGGTCATCGAGCTTCTCGACTGGCTTAGTCGAGTAGATGTTGTAGAGATCCGAAACAGTCGCAGCCGGCAGCACGACTCCGTCTGCGGTCATCTCGTCCTCATACTTGTCGACGAACTTCTCCAGCACTTCGTTACCGGTGTCGATATCCGGGTACGCGTAAGGCATCGGTCCGATCGTGTACGGAAAGAGGTCACTATCCTCAAAGTACTCCGGAATAATGAAGGTGCCGTCGTACACGTTTCCCTGAATATCGGACAAGGCTGTGCCGAAAGACCCAAGAGTGTCACCGTCATAGATCTCGATGGTGACCGCCCCGTCGGTCTCCTCGTCGACCTTCTCCGTCCACGGGTCCCAGACATTCTTCACGTAGTGATGACTGGGAGGCACTCCTGTATTGATCCGCATCGTCACAGCGTCACCATCACTGCCGGAACCACCTGAAGAAACGCATCCAGCAGTGGCGAGCAGTGCAGTGGTGGCACACATGGCCAGCGCAGTGCGAGTTACTCGCACCCCCTTTGCTCGCATCACGGATCCGCTGAAACTCATCGTCATCACTACCCATCGGGCTCATGAGCACTCGTCGTTGAATGTGCCCCGCGTCGGTCGCCTCGTCTCAAATTAGTGATGTCCGTCATAGGTGTCAATAGAAAAGTGAGTGATCGATCGACAAGTGCTGCGTCGCCCGGGTGCCGCAAAGCGCTTGGCACTGCTCAGCAACCTTGGGAGGAAGTGCCTGAAGATGTGACCACCGTCTTGCGTCGACTGACAGCGGAACATCCGCAACACCACGAGAACGCCCTGAACACCTCCATGGAGCTGACCTACTGCGACGTAGTGAGTGACGGAAAGCCGTGATCGCGCTAGCGTGAGGTGAGTCACGCAGTCACATGCCAGGTCCACGCCCCCTCCGACCACTTCTGAAAGGGGCACACCAGCTTGATCATCGACTTCGTCCGTGAGGCCCAGGCCCTCTCCGCAGACCTCATCGCGCTACGGCGCGAACTGCACCGCAACCCGGAACTGGGCAACGATCTCCCCTGGACCCAGTCCCGCGTTCTCGTCGCCCTCGAAAGACTGCCGCTGGAGATCACGACCGGAGACTCCCTGTCCTCCGTCGTCGCAGTGCTCCGCGGTGCACACCCCGGCCCCACGGTCCTGCTGCGCGGGGACATGGACGGGCTGCCGGTGGAGGAGGACAACGACCTCTCCTACGCCTCGGCGAACGGCAACATGCACGCGTGCGGCCACGACCTCCACACTGCGGGCCTCGTCGGTGCAGCGCGACTGCTCTCCGCACACCGCGACGAGCTCCCCGGCACTGTCGTCTTCATGTTCCAACCCGGCGAAGAAGGGCCAGGAGGCGCAGCGCCCATGCTCGCCGAAGGCCTGCTCGACGCCGCGGGCACCAGAGTGGACGCCGCCTATGCGGTCCACGTCCTACCCGGCGAACAGGGCGTCTTCGTGAGCCGCCCCGGCCCGATCATGGCCGGGTCCAACGTGCTGCGCGTGACGTTCCACGGTGCAGGCGGCCATGGCTCACAGCCGGAGAACGCGCTGGACCCCGTCGCCCCGCTCGTCGAGTTCTGCCAGGCCCTCCAGGTGATGGTCACCCGCCGGTTCAGCGTGTTCGACCCCGTCGTCGCGGCGATCACGAACCTGTCCGCCGGTGAAGCCGTCAACGTCATCCCCGTCGAGGCGTCGATGGGCGCCTCCGTGCGCACGCTTTCCGAGGCCACCACCCGCGACTTCCCGCGCTATGCGCAGGAGCTCGCCGAATCGACCGCCGCCGGGTTCGGCTGCACCGCCGAGGTGACCTGGGAAGCCCTCTACCCGCCCACCGTGAACGACACGGACGAGGCCGCGTTCGCGCTCTCCACACTCACCGATCTCTTCGGTACCGACCGCGTCGTCGAAGCAGACGACCCGCTCATGGGATCGGAGGACTTCTCCTTCGTCCTCAACGAGGTGCCCGGCGCCTTCTACTTCCTGCAGGCGACCCCTGCCGGCATCGATCCGGCCACAGCGGCGATGAACCATTCGCCGCTGGTGCAGTTCGACGACGCGGTGCTGGCCGACCAGGCGGCGTCGCTCGCAGCACTGGCCTGGCACCACAACTCACGGAAGGGCTGACACATGGAACCCATCTACAGCGCCGCCATCGTGCTCGCGTTCATCGCGGTCGGCGAGCTCGCCTCCATCTGGTCGAAGGCACGCGTGCCCAGCCTGCTCGTCGCGATGCTCGGCATCTTCATCTTCGCGCAGTTGGGTCTGGTGCCCACCACCGTCGTGGACGACTCGCTCATGCCGCAGGTCTACACGATCCTCGTGGCTCCGATCCTCTTCCACATGGGCTCGCTCATCCCACTGCCCACGCTGCTGCAGCAATGGCGGTCCGTCATCATCGCAGTGGCCGGAATGGTCGTCGCGGTCGGGCTCCTGGCAGTCACTGTCGCACCGCTCTTCGGCTTCGAGTTCTTCGTCGCAGGTGCAGGGCCGCTGGCGGGAGGCATCGTCGCGACGAGTCTCACGACGGAAGGTCTCACCGCCGCGGGCGTGTCCTCCGTCATCGTCGTCTTGCCGGCACTGGTGCTCATGATGCAGTCACTGCCGTCGATGCCCATGACCAACTTCCTGCTGCGCCGGTTCGCGATCGGCCTGCGCGACAGCGGTGAGCTGGAGAAGCTCGCCGCAGAGGCCCAGGCCGTAGACGAGTCAGCTTCGAAGAAGAAGCTCGTGACCCTGCCGCAGTTCCTCGTGGACAACGAGCTCTTCAACCTCTTCGCCGTGCTGGTGGGCGGCTCGGTCGCGACACTGCTGGCGGTCCCGACGCACATCCCCTCGTCCATCCTGGCGCTGCTCCTGGGCATCGTCTCGACCGCCATCGGCCTCACCCCGGAGCGCGCTCTGGAGAAGTCGAGCTCCTTCGGCATCGCCATGGCCGGTGTCATCGCGATCGTCATGGCACCGCTCGTCGAAGCATCGCTGTCGGACGTCATCGCCGCACTCCTGCCGATGGTCGTCATCCTGGTGGTCGGCGGGATCGGCATCATGCTGGGCGGCTTCATCGCGACGAAGCTGCTGCGGTGGAAGCCCACCCTCGGCATGTCCGTCGCGCTCACCGCCATGTACGGCTTCCCAGCGGACTACCTGCTGACCAACGAAGTCGCCCGCTCCGTGGGACGCACTCCGGAGGAGCGTGACCAACTCACGAACGCGATGCTCCCCGCCATGCTGGTGGGCGGGTTCACCTCGGTGAGCGCCGGCTCCGTCGTCATCGCGAGCGTGCTGGTGAGCTTCCTCTGACGGGCGTCTCCGCCGCATAGCCCTCAAGAACACACGAGAGAACCCGTCGGCCCACACCGTGGGTCGACGGGTTCTCTCTGCGTCCCGGCGTCACCGCTTCCGCATGCCGCCCTGATACACCTGCGACACGCGCCGCCTGGCTTCCGACAGACCCGCCTGCTCCAGGTCGCCGTCGAACAGGACCAGGTCCGCCGCATACCCGGTCGCCACCCGCCCCACCGTCGGCAGGTCCAGCAGGGACGCCGCCACGGTCGTGCCCGCCCGCAGCGCATCCCGCGTCGACAGCCCCACCGCGGCCATCAGCTCCAGCTCCTCGAGGTTCTCCCCGTGCGGACCCACACCGGCGTCCGTGCCCATCGCGATCTTCACGCCCGCGTCATACGCCTGCGCTATCGACTCCCGGTGCGTCTCCGCGACCATCCGCGCCTTCGCGACGACGGACGTCGGCAGCGCCGCCCCCGCATCCGCCGCAGCGATGACCGCCAACGGCGCCTGCAGCGTGGGGACCAGGAACGCGTCCTTCTCGAGGAACAGCTCGATCGTCTCCTCGTCAAGGAAGATCCCGTGCTCGATCGAACGAGCCCCCGCCCGCAGCGCGTTGCGGATCCCCTCCGCACCCTGCGCGTGAGACATGACGTACGTGCCCTGTGCCGCAGCCTCCTCCACGATCGCCTCGATCTCCGCGACCGTGAACTGGCTGTGCCGGGGATCGTCCGTGGGCGACAGCACTCCACCCGTCGAGCAGATCTTGATGTGGTCAGCACCCGCACGCAGGATCTCCCGCGTCTTCGCACGCACCGCGTCCACACCGTCCGCCACACCATCGGGCCGGCCCGGGTGTCCCGTCAGCATCGGCATGTGCGCCCCGGAAGCCATCCGGCCGTCGCCGTGCCCACCGGTCTGGCTCATGATGGAGATCGCCGCGTAGAGGGTGGGCCCATCGACGAACCCGTCCGACAGCGCAGCCTTCACACCCGCATCCGCACCACCGGCGTCCCGCGCCGTCGTCACACCCGCCTGCAGTGTCCGCTCGAGGTTCCGCGCAGCCCGGAAGAACTGCAGGGAGAACGGTTCCACAAACGCGTCCAGACTGCCCGCCCCGTCCGTCGCCACGTGCACGTGGCAGTCGATGAGACCCGGGGTGAGCGTCTTCCCCGTCGCATCGACGACATCGACGATCCGCCCGTCCGTCGACGCCTCCGCCGCCAGCGGTGTCCCACCGGTCCCCGATGCCCGCAGCTCTGCGATCACCCCGTCCCGGACGAGGACGTCGTGCCGCCCCCGGAACTCCTCGCCGTCGAACAGCTGAGCACCCGTGATGACGCGTGTGTCCGTCATGGAATCTCCCTTCGTCGTCCGTTGCTTCTTCCGTCAGTCTGTTGGCGCTGCCGTCACTCTGTTGGCGCTTCCGTCAATGCGCCCGAGGCCGCACCGCCAGCCCGTCAGTGACGCGGCGTCCGTCCCGAGGCCCCACTGTCACCACCACCCGCCGCAGAACCGCGCCGCAGCCTCCGCACCGCCAGGTGCGCGAGCAGCGCCGCCTGATCCCCCAGCACCGCATCGTCGAACACGACGTGCGGCGAGTGGTTGTCCGCCTGCTCCTCCTCCGGGACGTCCGCCCGCTTGGCACCCAGCATGAGGTAGGTGCCCGGCACCTCCCGCAGCACGAACGAGAAGTCCTCGCTGGGCATGATCGGGTCCTCGACGATCTTCAGCCGGTCCTCACCGAAGAACTCGAGGATCTCGTCGGCCACCCACGCCGTCTCGTCCGTGTCGTTCACGGTGACCGGGTACTGCTCCTCGAACACGACCTCGGCGGTGCAGCCGTGTGCGGACGCGATGCCGTCCGCGATGCGGGTGGCCTCCGCACGGAAGCGCGCGACCGATTCATCGGACAGCGTCCGCACGGTCGCACCCAGGGTCGCGCTGGGAGGGATGACGTTCACCATGTCGCCCGCGCTCAGCTGGGTGACGGACAGGACGACGGGGTCGAACACGTCGAACTTGCGGGTCACCATCGTCTGCAGGGCGACGACGATCTCCGCGAGCGCCGGCACAGGGTCGACCGCCGCGAACGGCTGCGACCCGTGCCCGCCCTCCCCGTGGACCGTGACGGTGAGGACGTTGGACCCGGCCTGCAGGGTGCCCGGCTTCGTCGACACGACACCCGCGTCGTCGATGTGCACGTGCACGCCGTATGCCGCGCTCACCCGCACACCGGCCGCGTCGAGCACTCCCTCCCGGATCATGACGGAGGCCCCGTTGAAGCCCTCCTCGCCGGGCTGGAACATGAAGACGACGTCCCCGTCCAGCTGGTCGTGGTGCGCGGACAGGATCCGGGCCGCCCCCACCAGACCGGCGGTGTGGAGGTCGTGGCCGCACGCGTGCATGTTCCCGTTCTCCGACCGGAACGGCTCGTCCGTCCGCTCCTCGATCGACAGGGCGTCCATGTCGCCGCGCAGCAGCACCGCCGGTGCGCCCTCCGCCGGCCGCCCCTGCCCGGTGCCCCGCAGGACCGCCACGACCGAGGTCGTCTCCACCCCCGTCGTCACCTCCAGCGGGAGCCCCTCGAGTGCCGCCAGCACCTTCCCCTGGGTCCGTGGCAGGTCGAGACCCACCTCCGGATGAGCGTGCAGGTCGCGCCGCAGCTCCTTGAGCCCCGGCAGCAGTTCCTGTCCCCCTGCTTTGAAGTCGATCATGGTGCAGCCCCTTCCGTCGCCTGACGACCACAGGACACCGTCCGTCCGAGCGACCCTGTGTGTCGACGGTCACGCTTCCATCTGCACCGAGTCTACGACTGCCTCACCGGACCCGTCGCGGATCAGCGGGATGAGGTCCGTGGCGATCCGTTCGAGCTCCTCGTGGAGCGGCGACGCCTGGATGAGCAGAAGATTCACGCCGGCGGCCTCGTACGCGCGGATCTTCTCCGCGACCTGCTCCGCTGTGCCCACCAGTTCCGGCCGCAGCGCCCGCGTGCCCACCGAGTACTCGCGGGCGGACACCTCGACGTCCAGCTTCGAGTGCTTCGTGAACTCCTCGAACGACGCGTAGCCCGGCGAGTGCGGGTCGATCGTCGTGATGCGTTCCAGCTCCGCCCGTGCCTGCGCCTCCGTGTCGCGGATGATCACGTAGGCGCTCATCCCGATCGTGTCGAACGGCGCACCCTGCAGCCGCTGCCGTCGCGCGTTCACGTCTGCGGTCTTCTCCGTGAGCTCGGCGACCGTCCCGCCGTGGGTGACGTAGGAATCCGCGAACCGCGCGATCGCCTCGCGCCCTCCTTCCGACTCCCCTCCCGCGTAGATCCGGGGCAGCCGAGCGGGCTTCGGTTCGACGACGGTGCCGGTGAAGTCGAAGTACTCGCCGTGCTGGCTGTAGGGGGTCTGCGTCCACAGGCCGCGCAGCGCGTCGACGAATTCGGTGCAGTGCACGTACCGGTCGTCGTGCGACGGGAACACTCCCCCGAACTGCTTCGCCTCCTCCGCCCACCAAGCGGCGACGACGTTGAGGGAGACGCGGTCGCTGCTGATGTCCGCGAGCGTCGACAGCCGCTTCGCCGTCACCTGCGGGTTGTGGTAGCCGGGGCGGATCGCGGTGAGGATCTCCAGCCGGTCAGTCACGGCCGCGATCGCGGTGGCCAGCGACCACGCCTCGAGACTGGGAGCCTCCGGCCCCTTGCGGTCGTTGAGGTAGAGCTCCGGGACCAGCGTGAGATCGAAGCCCAGCCCGTCCGCCAGGGTGCTCACCTGCCTGATGTAGTCCCAGGTGGCGGGCATCCCCTCGTCCTCGACGTTGCGGAGGAACCCTCCGTAGACAGGGGTCCAGTAGCCGAACTTCATCTCTCTCCTCCCCGGGTGGCGCCGGTGCCATGGTCCGTTCCCCGCCATCATCGGCCCGCCACACACGCCACGGCCACTCCATGACGAGATGCGACGCTCCACCGCGGCAGCACGAGTCGCCGCGTCCGTGCCTCTTCCTACTGTGTGCACATGGATCGGCATCCGCTGGTCCTCAGCACCACCGCAGGAGCAGTCATGGCTACGTCGCAGACACCGTTCGGCCTTCCCCGCGCCGTCCATCCCGATCTCAGCCCCGCCGCCCCCACCGCCGCCGAGGCCCCTGTCCGGTCTGCGACCGCCACCCCGGTCGTGGCGACCGCCGCCGAGGTCGTCGCCACCGGTCCGTTCAAGGTCTACTCCCCGGACGCGACGGACTGGACCGTCGGCATCGACCTCCGGGTCGAGGACGCCGGACTGGGGCTCACCACCCCAACCGGGCACCAGCGGTTCTCCCCGGACCGCTTCACCGTGGAGATGTCACCGGACGGCACGATCGTGTGGATCCTGGGGACGCAGGTGGACGGGACGGACCATCCCGCAGTCACGGTCCTCATGCCGGCGACGGCGGACGACCAGCGCACGCGCCTGCCCGGCGTGGAGTTCGCGGACCTCGGCGAAGCCGCCCACATCGTCCACCGCCTCACGGCGGCGACCGCGGCGGGCAGGCACACGCGCCACCGGTTCGGTCTGCAGCGGCCCGGCGACCTGGGGCTCGTCATCGACCCGATGGACGGCGAACCGGTGCTCGCGCTGCTGCGACTCACGGACACCGGGATGGAGTTCCGCGGCGACGGGCGGTGGGAGAAGGACTCGCCCGCTCAGCGCATCGCACCGTTCACCTCCCTCATGCCCGTGACATGTGGTGCGGTCGCGCGGTTCGACCACCTCGAGCAGTCGCCGTCCATGAGCCTCAGTCTGTTCCGCCGCTTCGTGATCCCAGGTTCTCTCCGAGGGGCGCCGTCACTCCCCTCGCCAGCTCCGCAGTCGTCGGCTCCGCAGTCGTCGGTTCCGCAATCGTCGGGAAGGGCGCCCGACGACTCGTCCGCTCCTTCGGCGCCTGCGCCCGCGCGGACCGGCGGAGCTTCCAGCGCTGCGCGAGCGTGTGCAGCACCGGAACGAGCACCTGCGTCAGCAGAGTCGACGACGTCAGCCCTCCGGTGACGACGACCGCCCGGGATGCCGATGACCCTGAGTAGGCTGAAGACCGACCGTGCTCGTGACGGGGCTGACCATCGGTCGGGGGATTTCCCTGCTTCTCCCCGCCGGCGGGCGCGCGGGGCCGCCGCTGCCGGTATCGTCGCCCTCACACCTTGCCGCCCGGCGACGCTGCCGCGGGACGAGGCGCCACCCTACGACCCGTGCTGCCTGCTGAGGAGTCCCCCCGATGACCGACGAACATCCTCCGGATCCGGACGGGCCGCTCCTCCTCGTCGAGGACCTCGCGCTGCTGCTGGCCGATGACAGCACCGGCACACCCGCGGGCGCGAGCACTCTGCACTGCTCGCTGGGCGCCGCCGTGCTGGTCGAACTGGCGCTGCTGGGTCGCGTCGAGACGCGGCAGAAGTCGTGGCTGTCCGGGGTCGTCGTCCATGCGACCGGTGACGGTCCGCTTCCGGATCCGCTCCTGCAGGAGGCCTACGACGCGATCGCGGCGGAGCCGCAGCCGGTCACATCGCTCCTCATGACGATCGGCGCGGACCTGTGGACGACGCTCCTCCACCGCCTGGCGGACCGCGGGCTGGTGTCCCAGGAGAAGGGGCGCTTCCTGGGCATCATCCCGACGACGACCTACCCCGCCACGGACGACCCCTACGAACCGGCCCTGCGGAAGCGGGTGGCCGACATCCTGGAACTGGGGCACGAGGCGGACGCGCGCACCGCCGCGCTCATCGGGCTCGTCTCTGCGAGCGGCACCCTCCCGTCGCTGCACCCGCAGCCCCGCTGGTCCGGTACCATCCACAGCCGCGGCAAGGAGTTCGAGAAGGGCGAATGGGGCGCCGAGGCGCTGGGCACCGCCGTCCTCCAGACCGCCGCCGCTGTGGCCGCGGCAGGTGCGGCAGCCGTCATCGCGGGGACGACCTCACCGCGCCCCTGAGGCGCTGCTCCGGTCAGGTGACCGGTCAGGTGAACTGCACGCGCACCTCGCCCATCCCCTGGTATTCCGCGATCACCGTGTCTCCGGCCGCGACGGGGACGGGGCGTGTGAAGGATCCGGACAGCAGGAGTGCGCCGGCGGGGATCTCCTCGCCGCGCTCCGCGAAACGATTCGCCATCCACGCCGCACTGGCCGCCGGGTGGCCCAGCACCGCGCCGGACACCCCGGTCTCCACGATCAGACCGTTGACGAACAGCTTGGCGCCGATCCACGACAGGTCGAACACCGTCGCATCGAACTCCTCGTCTCCCAGGATCACCGCGCCCAGTGCCGCGTTGTCGCTGATGGTGTCCACGACGGTCATCCCGTCCTCGACGACATGGCAGTCGAGCACCTCCAACGACGGCACGACGCAGCGTGTGGCCGCGAGGACATCCGCCGCGGTGAACGTCCCACCCGCATCCGAACCGGCCCCCGGGACCAGAGGCGAGTCCAGGACGAAGGACAGCTCCACCTCCACGCGCGCGTGGTTCCAGGTCGCTGCCGGCACGGTGACGCCTGCGGCCAGCACCTGATCCTCGAAGATCACGCCGTAGTCCGGCTCGTCCAGACCGAAAGCCTGCTGCATCGCGACGGACGTGAGGCCGATCTTGAAGCCTGCGACCGTTCCGCCCTCCGCTTCCCGCCGATCCCGCCACAGGCGCTGCACAGCGTAGGAGTCGGCGACCGTCATCGCCGGGAAGCGCCGGCTTGGCGGATCGATGCGCGTGCCCGTGCGGGCGGCATCCGCCAGTTCGTCTGCAATCGCCTTCACCTGGTCGTCCGGAAGACCGCGCGCGGCGGTTCCCTCACTGAGCGACATCGCGCCTCCGTTCGGGTGTGAACTCCCTCTCACTGAAACTGTGGGTGAATTCACACGCAATTATGTGGGTGTGAATCTAATGACAGCATATTCGATCCACTTCGGTCATAAGACCACTCATTGGTCGAGCGTCCGTCATGAGTGCTCTCCATCGTGAATATGACGGTTCACGCCTGACCGGTCGGGCCGCTGAGACGCCATTGAGCCACCTCACATCTTGGGTAGCATTGCCGACGTTCTTCACGGGTGACGAGGAACACCGAACCCCCTTCTTCCTCGCCTTCCCGTGTGATATCGACCATCCCGGACACGTCCTCGACGGAGAGGTGCTCATGAGCACAGCAGACAACAGATCCGACGGCGGCACGGAGCACCCGGCGCCCGACACCGACCCCGGCGCAGTAGCGACCGCCACCGCCCCCGCAGGCGCGCCTGCCGACGCGACGGTCGACGTGGACGAGCAGCTGGACTTCGACCGGGACCCGGCGAACACCGGGACGCACCTGCCCCTCTTCTGGCGCGTCACGGTCATGGTCCTCACCGTCGTGGGCGTCGTCCTCGTCCTCAACCAGGTGTTCTTCTGGAACCTTGGCGGCACGAACATCCTCACCAACAGCTTCCTGTACTACCTGCTGGCCGCGTTCCTGCCGATCGTGTTCATCATCTACCCGATCAAGAAGCTGCCCGGCGGGAAGACCGCACGCACCTCCGTGCCCTGGTACGACATCGCACTAGCCGTCCTCATCATGATCACCACGATCTACTACGGGATGAACGGCCAGCGGATCTTCGAGCGCGGCTGGGACTACGTCGCGCCCCCGACCGCGACCGTGTTCGCCTTCCTCCTGTGGGTGCTCGTGCTGGAGACCCTCCGCCGCACCGCGGGCCTCATCGTCACCGGCATCGCGCTCGTGTTCTCCCTCTACCCCGTCTTCGCGGCCGGTATCCCCGTGAGCTTCCTCCAGGGCATCCCCTTCCGCATGGACCTCACCGCGCAGATCCACGCGATGGGCGTCGACTCCATCCTGGGCCTGCCCCTGCAGACCGCCGCCAGCATCCTCGTGGGCTTCCTCATGTTCGGTGTCGCCCTGCAGTTCTCCGGCGGCGCCCTGTTCTTCTACGACCTCGCGATGAGCGCCTTCGGCCGCTACCGCGGCGGCTCCGCGAAGGTCTCCGTCGTGTCGTCGGCCGCGATGGGCATGATGTCCGGTTCGGCCGTGTCCAACGTGCTCACCACCGGGCCCATGACGATCCCCGCGATGAAGCGCTCCGGGTTCCCCCCGAAGTACGCCGCGGGCATCGAGGCGACCGCCGCGACGGGCGGCACGATCACGCCCCCGATCATGGGCACCGCCGCGTTCCTCATGGTCTCCTTCGTCGGTGTGCCCTACGCACAGATCGCGCTGGCCGCCGCGATCCCCGCTTTCCTCTACTACTGGGGCATCTTCCTCCAGGTCGACGCGTACTCCGCGAAGTCCGGGCTGCGGGGCATGCCCAAGGCGGAACTGCCCAAGATCGGGCGCACCGTCGTCTTCGGCCTGCCCTACATCGTGGCGCTCGTCGGGCTGATCTTCCTGCTGGTCGTCATGAACAACGAATCGCAGGCGCCGTTCTGGACGATCGCGTTCCTGCTCGTCTGCATGCTGTTCATGAAGCGCTTCCGGCTGACCCCGACCTCGTTCCTCAACTTCGTCTACGCCTCCGGCAAGACGATCGCGGAGATCATCGGGATCATCGCGGGTGTGGGCCTCATCGTGGGTGGCCTGTCCATGACCGGTGTCTCGCTGTCGCTGGCCCGTGAGCTGGTCAACCTCGTGGGCGACAACCTCGCCCTCATCCTCATCGCCGGTGCGCTCACGAGCTTCGTGCTGGGCATGGGCATGACCGTGTCCGCGGTGTACGTCCTGCTGGCAATCGTCATGGCGCCGGCACTCGTCGCCCTGGGCGTCAACCCGATCGCGGCCCACCTGTTCGTCATCTACTGGGCGACGGTCTCCTACATCACCCCACCGGTGGCGCTGGCGTCGTTCGCCGCGGCGAACATCGCGGGGACTCCCGCCATGTCGACCTCGATCACCGCGATGCGATTGGGGGCGGTGAAGTACATCATCCCGTTCGCGTTCGCCGTCAACCCGGCCCTGGTCGCACAGGAGTCCTCCGTGGGCGAGATCCTGCTGTCGCTGGTGACCGCGATGATCGGCATCTACTTCCTCGCGAGTGCGTTCGAGGGCTACCTCACGATCGGCAGCCGCAGGATCGGCATCCTGGTCCGCATCGTGGCCGCCGCAGCCGGTGCGTTCCTGCTGTGGCCGCAGATGACCTCGCACCTCATCGGGGTGGGGCTGGGAGTCGTCGCGATCATCCTCGCCATCGTCATGGGCACGCGCGGACCGCACATCACCCCGGCAGCGAAGAACCTCACCACGAACTCCAGGAAGAAGGCTGACGCATGAGACGACTGCGCATCCTCGCCGCGGCGACCGCGGCCTCGGCGCTGCTGCTGTCCGGCTGCGGAACCAGCGAGACGACGATGATCGGCGGCATCCGCGACCCCTTCGTCATCTCCACCTACGGCACGGGCACGTCCACGTACGCGGACACTGCGGCGGTGTCTGACGCCGTCTCCCGGGAGACGGGCGCACGCGTTCGCATCATCACCTCGGACACGGCGATCGGCCGCATGGCGGCGATGAAGTCCGGTGCCGCGGCGATGGGCCGTCTGGGCGACGAGTACATCTTCGGATTCGAGGGCCTCAACGAGTTCGCGAACGAGGACTGGGGACCCCAGGACACCCGTGTCGTGTGGGCGCCGCTGTCCCCGCACTCCCTGCTGACGCGCACCGCGGACGGCATCGAGTCGCCCGCGGACCTCAAGGGCAAGAAGATCCCCAAGGTGACCGCGAACCCGTCGGTGAACGGCAAGATCGACGCGTACCTCGCCTACGGCGGGCTCACGCGGGACGACGTCACCGAGGTGAACATCGCCTACGGCGAGCAGCCCGAGGCTCTCCAGCAGGGCCAGATCGACGTCCTCTACCAGCAGGTGTACGGCGCGACGCTCTACGAGCTCGAATCCCAGGTGGACGTGTCATGGGTCGGCCTCGACCCGGACGACGAGGAGGCTGTCGAGCGGGTCGACGAGCTCGCCCCGTCCGTCAACATCCTCCCGTTCGAGGACGCGCCCGCGCAGGAGGAGGACGAGGAGACCTACGGCTTCGTCTACACCCTCCCCATCACGGCGTACGACGACACCCCCGACGACGAGGTGTACGCCCTGGTGTCCGCGATGGCCGAAGGGTTCCCGCTGTACGAGGACACGACGATCAACACCCCCCGGTGGAACCCCGAGGACGTCGAGGACGTGCCGCGGGAGGCACCGTTCCACCCCGGCCTCATCCGGTGGCTGGAGGAGCACGACCGGTGGACGCCGGAGGCGCAGGAGAAGCAGGACGAGCTCCTGGAGCGCGGTGAGCAGCTCGACGAGCAGTGGGCGGCCTTCCAGAAGACCGACCCGCCCGAAGACGAGGAGCTGGCGCTCTGGATCGACTGGCGTGCCGAGCACGACCTCGGCAAGATCACCGACGACCCGAACGCCATCAGCTGACCGGACGAGGGCCCGACCAGGGGACCGATCGGCTGACCCGACCGTGTGCGGGCGACATCAGATGGGATGGAACCGTTCACGTCGATCACAACCCGACCTGCACGAAGCAACGGCGCTGCCACTCATGAGACGCGGTTGACGCGCATCATCCTCCTGTGAGGTGATGTTGTGAATATTCACAGACAACGAAGTCGAAGGAGGACCCCCGATATGTTCGGGCTCCCGATGAGCACCACACTGATCATGGGCGGCGTCATGCTGTTCTGGGTCGCCTACACGATCGTCTTCTACGTGAGGACATCGAACTGGGCGATCGAAGACGCGGACTACGACGCGTCCGACCGGGCACAGGGCACCGCCCCACAGCCCGGCACCGCCGGTCCGCTCGACGGGCCCGCTGCGGAAGGAGGGCGGATCTGATGAGTGTCGAGATCGTCTTCATCCTCATCTACTTCGTCGCGGTCATCGGCATCGGCATCGCCGTGAGCCGTCGCAGCTCGAAGGACCGCACGGGCTACCTGCTGGGCGGCCGCAGCCTGGGCGCCCCCGTCACCGCGCTGCGCATGCAGTCCACATCGATGTCCGGCTACATGTTCCTGGGCGCCGGTGGCCTGGGCTACAGCCAGGGCTACTACGGCATGTGGTTCGCGCTGGGCGACCTGGGCGGCGGCGTCCTCAACCTGTCGATCATCGGCAGGCGGATGCGCAAGCTGTCACACCTGCTGGGGTCGATCACCTCGATCGGCTACCTGGAGCGCCGCTACCCGTCCATCTGGACGAAGCTCATCGCCGGACCGATCGCACTGATCTGCCTCTTCCTCTACGTGCTGGCGCAGCTGCTGGCCGGTGGGCAGGGGCTGTCCTCAGTCACCGGTCTGGGCCTCAACACCTCGCTCATCCTCTCCGTGTCGATCATCCTCATCTACACGTTCCTGGGCGGCTACCTCGCCGTCGCCTACACCGGGTTCCTGCAGGCCATCATCATGGTGATCGGCATGCTGTGGATCCTCATCTCCACCGTCCAGCACGTGGGCGGACTGACCGCCGGCCACGAAGGTGTCGGGGAGCTCAACGCGAACCTGCTCACCATGTGGGGCGCGGACAACCAGTACTTCGGCGAGTGGGGCGTCATCCTGGGCGCGCTGCTCATCTTCTCGATCGGCTACATGGGCTACCCGCACGTGAACGTGGGTCACATGTCGATGAAGCGTCCGTCGATCGCCCGCAAGGCCGGCCTCTGGTCGACCGGGTTCAACCTGCTCTTCATCCCGGGCGCCTACCTCATCGGCATGTTCGCCCTGCTCATCGTGCCGAACCTCGACAACCCGGAGCTCGCGATCTTCGAGGTCGCGCAGGTCGTCCTCCCGCCGTTCGCGGTGGGACTGGTGATGGCGGCGATCATGGCTGCGATCATGTCGACAGCGGATTCGATCCTCCTGCAGGCCGGCACGATCGCCTCGCAGGATCTGGGTGGGACGCTCATCAAGAACCTCAGCGAGAAGGCCGCGGTCAACATCTCCCGCATCGTCATCTTCGTCATCGCGATCGTGGGACTCATCCTCGCGATGATCCAGCCGCCGGGAGTCTTCGACCTGGTCGTCTTCGCGACCTCCACGATGGGATCCGCGTTCGTCCCGGCATACGTGTGCGCCGTGTGGTGGAAGAAGGCGAACACGCCGGGCGCCATCATCTCGATGCTCGCGGGTGCCGCCGGTGCCGTGGGCGCCCAGCTGCTGGGCACCGGCGACGCGTACGGCATCGATCCGATGATGGCCGGCATCGTCGCCTCCGTGCTGGGCATCATCATCGGATCGCTGGCGACCCAGAAGTCGCACCCGGTCCCGCCCGAGGTCCTCGCAGCCGTCGAGGAGACGATGCGGGTCGCGCCCATCCCGAAGCACCTGGCGATCGGGGAGGACGCGAAGCTCGCCACGCAGCGTCCCGGTGACCCCGCGTGACGTTCTCACCGCAGCAGGCCAGGGTGGGTGCTCCGGCGCCCACCCTGGCCTGGCCGACCCGCATCGACGAAACGCGTGCTCTCGCATGGCTGCGCAAGCGGCAGTCCGGCATCGAGGACGCGCGCGCACAGCTCTACCACCACCCGATGCTCGCCGCCGCGTACGAGGTGCGGAAGCGCGACGAGTCCGCCACCGCCCACGCGATCGTCGACCTGGTGGGCGGACGCGCGTACGGCGCGGAACCGTGGGACCACATCACCTTCGTCCCGATCGCCGAGGCGAAAGCCACCGCGAGGGCCACGAACGGTGCGACCCACGCGGGTGGGGCGGGCGCCTCGGGCACGGTTGGTTCGGAATCACCGGCTGCCGGGACCGTGACCGATCCGGTGCGCGTGCTGGACGACGCGCGGGCGGAGCGGGCCGCACGCGACCTGGTCCGCAGCTTCCTCCTGCGGGGGCGGCGACTCGGGGCGCCCGGGAAGCTCCACCCGCTGCGGGAGCCGTTCCTGTTCGGCAAGCCCAACTGGTGGCTCACCGGCACGCGGGAGGACAAACCGGTCGAGATCATCCTCGACGGACTGACGGGACGGCACTACGCGCTGAGGGCGTGAGGCGCTACAGGAATCTGAGGGTGGGCGGCTGGCCGCGGGTTCCCTGATCCGACCGTCAGTCGCGCGGCCAGCCCTTGCCGCGGCGCCGCTCCACCGCCTCGTTGTACCGCTGCAGATACTGCACGAAGTCCCGGGCCTCCTCGTCCGACCAGTCGTCGAGGATCCGGCCGAAGCCCGACTTCCGCGCTTCCAGCTCCGCCGACAGGCGCCGTCGCCCCTCATCGGTCGGTCGCAGCTTGCGCGCGATCCCGCCGTCCGGATCCGCGATCCGCTCCAGCAGCCCCGCCTTCATCGCCGCAGCGGTCTGACGGTGGATGGTCGAGACGTCCAGATCGAACGCCTCCGCGAGTTCCGCCACGGTCATCGCCCCCTGCGCCTGCAGCCGCGACAGGAGGATGACAGCACTGCGGTCCAGTGGCACGTCCCTGTCCTTGGGGGCCACCCCGTGGAGAACGAACCGTGTGAAGAGCATCTGCTCCCGCACGAGCGTCTCGAGCACATCGTCCTGCATCACGCCATTGTCGCAGGGTCGCGCTCGCCGCACACATCCCGACCCGCCCCTTCCGGCCCCACCGGGAGGTTTGTATACTGCAATGAAATTGCATCCTACAAATGCGTGATCGTCTGGAGACCCATGCGCGCGGCTGCGGCCACCTCGTCCCCCACCGACCTCGACTCATCCAGTCCTCACACGGCTCCCCCGCGCGCCCAGTCACCCGTACGCGTGATCGCACTCCTCGCGTTCATGTGCACACTCGTCGCGATGATGCAGTCGCTCATCGCACCCCTCCTCACGATCCTCCCGCCGCAGCTGGGCACCACACCCGCTGCCTTCACCTGGGCGGTCACCGCGACCCTGCTCGCCGGAGCAGTGACCACCCCGATCGCCGGACGCCTGGGCGACATGCTCGGGAAGAAGACCGTCATCGTCGGACTCCTGATCCCCATGCTGCTCGGCTGTGCGATCTCCGCAGTCGCGACGAACCTGCCGGTCATGCTGGTCGGCAGGGCCCTCCAGGGCATGTCGATCGGTGCGATCCCCGTCGCCATCGCACTGCTCCAGGACGTCGTCCCACCGCACCGCCGTGCGACCGCGATCGCCCTGGCCAGCGCGTCGATGGGGATCGGCGGGGGCATCGCGCTGCCCCTGTCCGCAGGCTTCGCGCAGTTCTTCGACTGGCGCGCGCTGTTCTGGATCTTCGTCGGACTCAGCGCGATCATGGTCCTTCTCATCGCACTCTTCGTGCCCGCAGGTATGCCTCCGGCCCCTGGCCAGCGCTTCGACGCCCTGGGGGCACTGCTCCTGGCGGTCGGGCTCGTCTCGTTCCTCATCGCCGTGTCGCAGGGATCCGTGTGGGGGTGGACCGCCTGGGTGACGATCAGCGCGTTCGCACTCGCCGCCTCGTCCCTCGTCACCTGGGCCGCGTGGGAGCTGCGGACCGCCCAGCCCCTGGTCGACCTCCGGGCAGCGCTCACACCCGTCGTCCTGCTGACCAACATCGCGTCGATCTTCACCGGCATGGCCATGTACATCACACTCGTCGCGACGCCGCAGCTGCTCCAGCTGCCGGTGGGCGACGGACCGGGACTGGGAATCTCCCTGCTCGCCGCGGGTCTCCTCCTGCTGCCCGGCGGTGTCATCCAGATGCTGCTGGCGCCCGTGGGCGGTCGCCTCATAAACGCGAAGGGACCCAAGGTCGCCCTCATCACCGGCATCCTCATCATCGCGTCCGGCTACGGCACCATGCAGGTCGTCCTCTCCAGCGCGGTCGGGCTGATGATCGGTCACATGATCATCAAGGGCGGGATCGGCATCGCGTACGGCGCGATGCCGGCTCTCATCATGCGATCCGTGGATCCCGCGGCCACCGGTTCTGCGAACAGCTTCAACACGCTCATGCGCCAGATCGGCAGCTCCACCGGATCCGCAGTCGTGGGCGCGGTGCTGGCAGCGGTCACACTCACCATCGGCGGAGAGGCCGTCATGTCCGAGGCCGGCTTCCGCATCTCCTACCTCATCGGAGGCAGCGTGGCACTCATCGCCGTCACGATCGCCTCCTTCATCCCGTACCAACGAGGCACGACCCGCAGGTCGTCGCACGCGTGAGACGCACCGCGTGGGGCGCGTGCGGGAGAAATTCCCGTGTGGGTCACAGCGGACTGAGTGGCTCTCCGCCGAAACACCGTCGACTGGTTCGAGCCACCGCCGCAGGCAACGGTGTGTCGAACCAGTGAGCGGCCGGTCGCGAGACGTCGAACCAGTGAGCGGCCGGTCGCGAGACGTCGAACCAGTAGACGGCCGGTCGCGAGACACCGCACTGTGGCACAGCCCCCTAATCCACCCCCATCCCGATCATCCCCACCGCGCGGCGCTCCCACTGGAGGATCGCGTCGACGGCGGGCACCAGCTGGCCGGCCATCTCCCAGAGGACTGATTCGGGCTGGTGGAACGGGTCGACCACATCGTCCGCGTAGGGATCTCCCGCCACAGCGCGGCGCCGCCGGGCCGCCCACACGACCGCCGACTGCCAGCGCTGATGCGGCCACGCGTTCCGCTCCACCGGAACCTGCGGCAGCAGGCGGGCGAGCTCCCGCAGGGTGAACGTCTTCTTGAGCGCCTGCGGCACCCGTTCGACGATGGCCGCGCGATGCCCCCGGTCCAGGGCGAGCACGAGGTCCGCCTCCTTCACCTCGTCGACGTCCAGCGCGCGGGCGCGGAAATCGTCGATCGGCACGCCCATCCTCTCCGCCAGCGCCGCGATCTCCGAGGTCGTCCGCGACCCCACGAGCGCCTCCACTCCCGCACTGCGCACCGCGAACGCTCCCGGCGCGATGTCGTCGAATCCCGCCTGCAGCACCCGTTCGACCAGCGGCGACCGGCACACGTTGCCGGTACACACCGCCAGCACCCGCATGACGTCCCCACCCACCGCCCACGTCGCGCTCATGCCGCTGCCGTCCCTCCTCGGTCCGGAGGGCCGTCCACGGCACCACCAGCGGCACCACGGGGCGAACCGGCCACGGCACCACCCGGCGAGCCACTCGCACTCGCACCGCGTCGCCCACTCGCATCCGCGCCGCGTCGCCCACCCGCAGCCCCGCCGCGGATCTCACCCACGCCCGCCGGGACGATCACCCCGCGCAGGAAACCGAGCATCTCCGCCGCGACGCCCTTCGAGCACAGCCCTGACGCGTCCGCGTCGACGGGTCGCCACAGCTCTCCCGATTCCCAGTCCGCCGCGATCGCCGCCGCCATGCCCGCGGTGTCCCCGTCGTCCAGGAGTCTTGCGTACGGCACGTCCCGCACACCCTTCACGTCGAAGGCGTACGTGCGCCTGCCCACCGCGACCGCTTCGAGCATGACACGCGGCAGCCCTTCCCACGTCGCCGTGTGGATGAGGGCGTGCGCACCGGCCAGTTCCGCCGAGGCATCACCCCACCCTGGCACCCGCACCGACCGCTCCAGTCCCTTCCGCGACACGTCCGTCCGCGTCGCATCCAGCAGAGCACCGTCCCCCACCATCGTGAGTCGCACGTCGATCCCGAGGGCCTCCAGCTCCGCGACGACGTCGAGTGCGTGCCAGGGGCGCTTCCGCTTCGTGTGCTCGCCGATCCACACGAGCTGCAGGGCTCCGTGGCCGGGCAGCGGTCTGCGCGGGTACTTCGCGAGGTCCAGCCCCACTCCCGCGTGCAGCCGGTGCACCGTGTGGGCGGGCATCCTCTGCCGGAACCACGCCTCGTCGTCGGAGTTCAGCGTGAGCACGCCGGTGGTCCGCGCCAGCAGCTGGTGCTCGACGGTCTCCCACACCCGGTCCTGCGGCCCCCGCAGCCGGTTCCAGTGCAGGCCGTGGCAGAAGTACACGATCGGTGTCTGCAGTCCCGCCGTTCTCACCAGCGCGGATGCGGTCGCCGAATTGGTCACGACGACGTCCAGCTCCTCCGCCTCGCTCCACGCCCGCAGTGCTCGCTGCGCCCGCCGCGTGGTGAGCGCCGGCCTGCGCGTGAGCCCGTCGATCACGGTGCCGGGCAGCGTCTCCGCCGGGTCTCCGGCCGCGGTGCGCACCGTGTGTCCGGCCGCCTCCCACTCGCGGACGATCTCCGGGAAGAACTGGTCGAGCATCGGCCCGACGCTCGTGAGCAGCCCGATCCTCATACCCGTCCCCTCCTCATCAGGTTCCCATCGACAGCGTCGATGAGATGGTCCTCCGTCTCCCGGAGTCCGCCCCCGTCGCCGAGGTCGTCGTCACCTCCGCCTCGCACGCCGCCCCGCTCGTGGTCGCCGAAGCTGCGGTCGTGGTCACCGGCATCCGTCCTCCCGCTGCCGAGGCCGCGGCGGGCCCCGTTCCCGCCGCCCCCGTCCGGGCCGTCGCCTGTGGCGGTCATGGTGCCACCTGCGTCCGCGTCCGGCGCGTAGGCGGCGTACGACCGGGCGTACGACCCGCCGTCGTGCGTGGAGCCGGACACCTTGTTGAGGACGACGCCCACGCGGTCCGCGTCGACCAGTGACAGGGCGCCGAACGCCTCCTGCACCTCGCCCACTCGCACCTGCCCCACACCGGCGACGACGATGACGCGTCCCACCTGCTGTGCGAGGACCAGTCCGTCCGCCACCGGCAGCAGCGGCGGGCCGTCGATGAGGACGAGGTCGAACTCCGCCGTCAGCTGGGCGATGATCCGCGCCATCTGGCGGGACTCCAGCAGCTCCGTGGGGTTGGGCGGGATCTCCCCGGCTGTGAGGACGTACAGCTCGTCGTCACCCCACGCCTGGAGCAGTTCGGAGACCTCTGCCGCCCCCACGAGGGCGGTCGTGATCCCGGCGGCATTCTCCAGCCCCAGCATCGCGGCGACGCGGGGCCTGCGCAGGTCCGCATCGACCAGCGCGACCCGCTTGCCTGCCTTCGCCATGACGATCGCGAGGTTGAGGCTCGTCGTCGTCTTCCCCTCGCCGGCGATCGACGAGGTGATGAGGACGGAGGCGCTGGAGTCCCCCACCTGCGCGTACTTGAGGTTCGTCCGCAGCCGGCGGAACGCCTCCCCGCGGGCCGAATGCGGCGGCAGGTCCGTCACCAGGGGTGTGCGCGCGGTCGACGGATCCGCGGGCACCGCGGTGAGGACGGGTGCGCGGGTGATCCTCCGCAGCGCCTCCTTGCCGCGCAGTCGCGTGTCGAGCGCGGACCGCAGCAGTGCGGCCCCCACCCCGAACACGATGCCCACGACGACGCCCAGGACGACCGCGACCCAGGGGCTGATGCTGCTGGGCTCAGCGGGAGCCTCTGCGGCCTCGGCGACGGAGAGGACCACCGGGGAGGCGCCGGCGCCGGCGGGGTCCTCGAGCGCGGTGACGACGTCGACGAGGCTCGTGGCGACGGCCTCGGCGATGCGGGACGCCTGCTCGGGCGACCGGTCGGTGACCTCGATCCCGATGAGGACAGTGTTCGGGTCCGACTGCGCGTGCACCCGCTTCGCGAGCTTCCCGGGCGTCTCGTCGAGGTTCAGCTGGTCGATGACCGGGTTGAGGACCGCGCGACTGTCGGCCATGTCGACGTAGGTCTGCATCCGCTCCTGCGTGAAGGTGGACCCCTGCTGCATCTCCGTCGCGGATCCGGTGTTCGAGATGGACACGAACAGCTGCGTCTGCGTCGTGTACATCGTGGGAGCGAGCAGCCCCACGCCCAGGCCGCCCAATCCGCCCACGACGGCAGCCGCGATCAGCAGCGCGATGTTCTGCCTGAGGACTCGGAGGTAGGACTTCAGTTCCATGATCGTTCCGTTCGTGAGGGTGTGGCGGTCGGATGGACGAGCGGGTGGGTGGTGGTCGAGCCTGCTCGGAGCGGACCAGCTCTGCGTGGGTGGGTGGCGGGTGGGTGTGCGCTGAGCCGTTGCGCGCTGGGCGGGGCGGAGGGAGGCTCGTCGTCGCGCGGGGTGACGGTCCAGGCGACCGCCAGGGCGATGAAGAGCCAGATGGGGCGGAAGTTCTGGAGGTTGAGACTCACGGCCATCACCGCGATCCCCACCCCGGAGGACAGGAGCAGCCGGGCGATCGTGTCGCCGCGACGCAGCAGGCCGACGACCGCGAGCGCCGGCAGCGCGGCGTAGAGGGCGGAGCCGACGATGCCGCCTTCCGCGAGCACCGACAGGTACGTGTTGTGGGCGAGCACCCCGCCCGCGGAGCCCAGGAGGTCCTCGGAGCTCACGACGAACTGGCCCAGTCCCACCCCGACGATCGGGGCGTGGAGCCAGACGTCGATCGCGGCGGCCCAGAGGCGGAAGCGGACGTCCTCGTCGAAGCTCACGCCACGGCTGCCCTCGAACGCGCTGCTGACGGCCCCGTCGAGGATGAAGAGGGCTGCGGCACCCACCGCGAGGATCGCGACGATCCGCAGGGCCCGCAGCGCGGGGTCGCGGAACGCGAAGACGCAGAGGACGACGAGCACCGCGGCGAGCCCCACCAGCGCCCCGCGGGAGAACGACGCGACGATTCCCGCGAGGATCGGCACCTGGTGCCAGCTCAGCAGGCTCTTCCCCGTGACGTGGCGGGCGAGCAGAACCAGCGGGATGGACATGATGAGGTAGGTGGCGAACGCGTTGGGGTCCTCGAACGTGCCGGTCGCCCGGAAGTCCATCGTGAGGTCCGTGGGACGCCCCTGCGCGAAGAGGATCGCGCCGACGGTTCCCAGTGCGCCCACGACTGCCGCCGTGAACGCCCACACCGTGAGGAAGCGGTAGTCGCGGCGCAGCAGGAGGTCGCGGAACACGGCGGCGCAGATGACGAAGTAGCCGATGACGACGACGAGCTTGACGGCGTCCGCGGCGAACGCCGTCCACTCCGCGGGTGCGCCCAGGCTGCTGCGGACGAGGATGGTGCCAGCGGTGAGGGCCAGCAGCAGCGCGAGCACGCAGAGCGCGGCCCGCACCGGGCCGGACACGTGGGCCGCGGCGCGGACGCAGTCGGGGTCGACGAGGACCCGGACGAGGAGCAGCAGGAGGAGCACGTCGCTCACCGCGAGGTTCACGAGCATCCCGCCGGCCGTCACGTAGAAGGCGAGCGGCACCGTCATCACCAGCAGCTGGGGGACTCCCACGCGCAGCACGGTGAGCAGGAGGATCAGCAGCACGGCGGCCGTCGTCGCGAACACCCACCGGGGGCCCGCGGCCACGAGCGCGACCGCTGCGACGCCGATCGGCAGGACGGGCCAGTAGCGGGACACCGCGAGTCGCGTGCCCCCGGGGAACACCGGGCGACGTGACCACCACGGCATCCAGGAGCGCGACACCGTTCCGGGCGAGGCGCGCTCGCCGGGCGACGGAAGGCGGCCACGCGGACGGCCCGGTCCGCGTCCCCACCGTCGCCAGCCGCGCCCCCATGGGCTCCGGTCCCTCCCCCGTGGGGTCTGGCCGGTCCCCCGTGGGTTCCGGCCACTTCCCCGTGAGCTCCGGCGGCGGCGACCGCCCCGGTCGGCCCAGCGAGGGTCCGAGGACAGAGTGACGGCCGCGAAGCCGGCGGCGGCGCGCACGGCCATCGTCACCGCGAACGTCCACAACGCCGCGGGCAGATCGAAGAGCCCCAGGGCGACCAGCACCGCCCCGACGGCCGTGCCGATGACGAGCGCGGTGACGCTCACGGTGAGCGACAGCGCGTAGCGGTTGCGGACGACGACCGCGGTGTCAGCCGCGAAGGACGCCGGCACCAGCAGGACCGTGACGGCCAGCGGGACGGCAAGAGCGGGTGTGATCGCGAACTCCGGGCCCAGCACGCGGGGCAGCAGGAATGCCGCAGCGGCGAGCCCCGTGAGCCCCGGCACACCGGTGAGGAACGTCCACCGCAGTGCGGTCCTCGCGACCGCGGCGGGGGTGAGCTGCGTGCGGTCGAGCAGACGGCGGGCCTGCGGGATCCACGATTGGGCGAGCGCGTGGAGGAGCACTTCGACGGCGACGACGACGTAGAGGAGGACCGCGAACCGTCCCGCGTCCGCGACTCCGCCCACCCATCCCAGCAGGTACTGGGGGACGGTGGACAGGAGCGTGATCATGCCGATCGCGATGCCCGTGGGCAGGCCGGCGGCGAAGAGCACACGCCAGTCCCCGGTGGCCCCGGTGGCGGCCCCGGCGGTACCGGCGGCAGTGGTCGACCCGGTGGCGGCACCTGTGCGAGCCCTGGGGGCAGCGCCCCCGGCTGACGCCCGCCGGGCCGATGTGCCGTCCTCTGTCGTCGCGGCAAGTGCCAGCGGGCGGGTCGCGAGGACGAGCACCAGGAGGTAGGCGGCGGCGGACGCGGCGAGTGCGGCGACGAGTCCACCGCCCACCGCGAAGACGAAGGCGACGGACGCGACCTGCAGGGATGTGCCCGTGCCGATGACGACGACGATCGCGCCGGGACGTCCGCCGCGCTGCAGCATCGCCCCGTAGAGCTCCATGAACGTCTCACCGATCCGGAGGATCGCGATGAGGAGGACGACGATCCCGATCTTCGCGGGGAGGAACAGCCCGATGAGGGTGACCAGCGCGCACGCGCAGACGAGAGAGGTGAGGAGGAAACGCTCGTAGGAGCGGGTCGGGACGTCGCGGCGCAGTGTGAGTCGGACGGTGCGGATCCCGAATCCGGCGATGATGAACACGGGCGCGCAGACGGCGAGCGCGACGGTGTACGTGCCGACCCCGGTCGCACCGGCGGCGCGGGCGATGAGGACGAGGAGCACCAGCTGGCCGGCGTACCGGATGCCGCTGGCGCTCACCAGCAGTGCGGCGACCCGGTACATGGGGTTCGCCGCTGCGGACGCGGACCCCACGGTTCCCGCGCCGGCCGCCGGGCGAGCACCCGCACGAGAGGTCACACCCGCGTGAGACGTCCCATCGGGGCGGGACGTCAGCAGGCGACGTGATCCGCGCGACCTGCGGCCGCGGCGACGCGCGCCGGCCTCACGACGGGGGTCCTCATCGACCCGCGTCATGAAGTCCGCGTCGTGTCCGTCCGCCCGCAGGGGAGCGAACCGGCGCGCCCTCGACGCACCCGCGCTGCTCTCCATGTCCGATCTCCTCACAGGCTCCGTCGAGGGCCCGTGCGTCTCGTGAGGCGGCCTCGGATGAGGCCGGCGGTCGAGGACGAGCCGGGAGCGTGAGGTCGATGCTAGGCACGCGCGGGGCGCGGATGACCGGGCGTGCGGGACCTCGCGCGGCATCCCGCACCGCCCTGCGGCGACCCGCACCTCAGCCCGGCAGACCCCGCTCGCAGCCCAGCCCAAGAGGCTCAGCCCAAGAGGCTCAGTCCAAGAGGCCACTCCCGCAGCTCAACCCAGGAGTCCCTGTTCGTAGGCGGTCCGCAGCGCGTCCGCCCGGTTGTCCGCGCCGAGCTTCCGGTACAGGCTCACCGCCTGCTTCTTCACGGTGTTGACGGAGAGGACGTCGCTGCGGGCGATCTGTGCGAGCGACGCTCCGTCCGCGAGGCCGCGCAGCACGGACGCCTCCCGCTCCGTGAGCTCGATGAGGGGAGCGCTCGCGGGGTACATGGCGGAGTCGGTGTAGAGCTGGTCGTCGGGTCCCGGGAGGGCCTCCCCGCGGGGTCCGTCCACCAGCGCCAGGAGGTCGCGTCGCGTGTCCGGGTCGATCGCCCGCATCGTCGCGGCGAGTTCGTCGGGTGGGGTCATCGTCACGACACGGCGGATGCTGCGGGCCGCGTCCTGTCGCTGCCCCAGCGCAAGGGCGGCTGCCGCGTCGACGACGAGCATGTCGAGCACCTGCCGGCGCGTGGGTGCCCGTGCCAACGACGCGCCCACCACGTGCCGCGCCTGCGCGTACCGGCCCGCGACCAGCCACACCCGGGCCTCGACGATCGACAGCATGCCCCTCACCAGCGCCGGCACCTCGGCCCGGCCGGTCCCGTCCTCGGCCACGCCCGGTGAGGCGCCCGAGGCCCCGGTCGCCTCACCGCCGCCGGCCCCGGATCGCGGCTCGCTCCCGGATCCGACCGCCGGGGCCGGCTCTGGGGAGGCCCCCACCTCATGTCCGTCGGCGGCCCCGGCGTCGGTTCCTGCGCTGAGCGTCCGGTCGATGAGTCGCTTCGCCCGTGTGAGTTCGCCGTCGGCGATGAGCAGGGCGCAGCGGGCACGGGTGACGAGCGCGGTCGCGAGCACTCCCGGCAGTCTGCCGGCCAGGCGGGTCTGTGCGGCGTGCTCGATCGCGTCGAGGGTGGACACAGCGGTGCCGGTCGCGAGTCCCAGCCGCGCGTGCACGTCGATGAGCAGCGGCCACGCCTCCACGACCGCGGTGAGCGGACCGGCCCTGTGCAGCAGTGCGCGCGCTCTGCCGATGTCGGATTCGTCGAGCGCGACGTGTGCGTGCGCGAGGAGGACGGGAGTGCTCACGACCCGCTGCATCCACGGTTCGTCCGCCGCACCGTCCTCGGCGCGCTCCGCCCACCGCAGGGCGGCAGCGGGCCTGCCCTCGAACGCGAGGATGAGAGCGATGTGCCCTGCGGCGGAGCAGGCGACGAACTGCGCCTGCAGCCCGGTGCTCTCCTCGTAGGAGCGAGTGAAGCGGCGGACCGCACGCGGCAGGTCGCCCGCATCCATCGCCGCGAGCCCCGCCTGCAGGTAGAAGAACGCACGGTTGAGGGCACTCACCTCGTCCCAGCGCGGGGTGAGCGAGGGCCTCAGCTCCTCACTCATCCGCAGGGCCCTCTCCGCTTCCCCGCGCTGGCGCAGCGCGTTGACCATCGCGACGATGAGGAAGGCGCGCTCGTCCGGGTCGGAGGCCGCCAGCGCGTGCTGCACCGGCGAATCCGCCGCACGCGCGAACACCCGCTGCACCATCGGCGACCGCGGGTCCGGCTCGATCGTCGCGGGCTGCAGGGCGAGCGCCAGCGCCCGCGTCATGTGCAGCACCGGGCGCGTGCGGGCCGCGTCGTCCGGAATGCCCCCGTACGCGTCGACCATCTCCTTCCCGTACCGCGCACCCAGCCACCAGCCGTGGCTCGCCGCCAGGCGGGCGAGCCGCGCCCAGTCGTGTGCCCGCCGCGCGTGGAGGGCGCTGCGGATGACGTTCTTCGGGCACCCCGTGTCCTCGAAGTAGGCGGCGGCCGTGTCGTGGAGCTGCCGGCTGCGCACCGGATGGGTGGACGCGAACTCGTGGGCGAGCGCAGCGCGCAGGACGGACGGGACGGTGAGGAAGTCCTCCTGTCGGCTCCGCCCGCTGTCATGCGGGCCGACACCGATCAGCACGCCCAGGTCCGTCTCCGCCCGCTGCGCGTCCGCGTCCTTACCTTCGGTGGGATCCGGGAGGGTGCGGAGCAGACCGGAGTCGACCAGCACCTCGGCGACGGGGGTGTGTCTGTCCGCCCCGATCTCCTGCCAGATCTCCGGACGTGTCCGCTCGAGGTGCTCGAGCAGCCCGTGGGTCACGGACCCCAGCTGCGCGGCGGCACCGGCGGCGGAGAACAGGGCGGCCGTGGATTCGGAGGACGGAAGCGTCGCCCGGAACCGGCGCACCGCGGACGACACGACCGGCGGGATCCGGGCGGCGGTGACCCGGGCAGGGGCGACCCGGTCAGCGGACGAGGAGTCCGCCGACGCACGGGTCATCGCACCATGGCGGGCGTCGAGCACTTCGCGCAGGAGGCCCAGCCACCCCCCTGTCGCCTCGATGCAGGGGCCCGCGTCCTCCTCGGTCAGCGGGAGGTCCCATGCGCGGGCGAAGGCGGGGGCCTCGGCGGCCGTGATCATGAGGTCGCGGCCGGTGACGACGGTGACGGGCAGGTGGGTGCCGTCCGTGTCCGGCGGCAGGGGCGCGACATCGTCCGAGGCCCCGACCATGTGCAGGGTGGGGATGCGGCGGCAGAGGTCCACCAGCCGGGCCCGCAGCTGCGCGTCCCGGAGCAGGTGGCCGTCGTCGACGACGACGATGACCCGGCTCTGCGGGTGTGCGTCGCAGATGAGCGGAAGCACATCCGTGGCGCCGGCGGGAACGACGTGACGCGCGATCTGTGCGAGGTGCGCGTTGAACGCCTCGTAGGAATCGAGGCCCCGGTGCGCGCTCACCCACAACACGTGGTCGCCCTGCTCCATGCGATGCAGCGCCCAGTCCGCCAGCAGCGTCGTGCGACCGCTCCCCGGCAGTGCGCTCACCCGCATGAGGGGTGTGAGGCGGTCGAGTCTGCGCAGGAGTGAAGGCCGGGAGACCCGCGGCGCCTGCAACCGCAGCGGCGCCAGCACGCGACGCTGCTCCTCTGCGAATCCGCCGTCCTCCTGGTGGTCGTCCCTCTGACGCATATCGACCCGATTCCGCCGTACCTGCCCAGCCACACCTACGGCATCCGAACAGTTGCCCTGATTCCAGGGCCGGCAGGATCTCCTGTGAGCCCCACCATACTCGCCCTGGTCGGGAACCGAACAGTCCTCACCGCGTATCAGCTGCGTGTCCGGACGCGGAGGAAACCCTGGATCCCCTCGCACACGCGGGTCACGTCGTCGTCGGTGAGCGCGGAACCGCTGGGCAGTGCGATCCCGTGGCCGAAGAGGGACTCCGCTGCGCCGGTGAGTTCCGCCCTCGCGTGGGCGAACACCGGCTGCAGGTGCATCGGCTTCCACAGGGGGCGGGTCTCGATGGCGGTCCGTGCCAGCCACGCACCCAGTTCGTGCGCGTCCCACCCGGTCACGTCCGGGTCGACGACGAGCGGGGCGAGCCACGCGTTGTCGTGGGAGTCGGCACCGGGAGTCCCGTCGGCGACACCGCTGGCAGCGGCGGCGCCCAGGATGCGGGTGCCCGGAACCTCGGCGAACAGCTCCTGGTACCGGCGGCGGATCGCGTGGCGACGGGCGATCATCTCGTCCAGCCGCAGCAGCTGGGCGCGGCCCAGCGCGGCGAGCAGGTTGCTGAGCCGGTAGTTGTAGCCGATGTCCCGGTGCTCGTAGTGGGCGACCGGTTCGCGCGCCTGGGTCGACAGGTGCCGGGCCCTGGCCGCCACGTCCCCGTCGTCCGTCAGCAGCATCCCCCCGCCGGAGGTCGTCATGATCTTGTTGCCGTTGAAGGAGATCGCGGCGGCCTCACCCCACGCCCCAGCGGCACGGCCGGCGTGTGTCGCGCCCAGCGATTCCGCTGCGTCGGCGAGGATCGGGACGCCGTGGTGCTGGGCGATCGGGACGAGCCGGCTGTAGTCGGCGGCCTTCCCGAAGAGGTCCACGGGGACCACGGCGCCCACGTGCTCCCACTCCTCCTCGAGGTCCCGCAGGGTGTGGCAGAGGATCGTCGGGTCCATGTTGCCCGTCGCGGGGTCGCAGTCGACGAACACCGGGCGGGCCCCGCAGTACATGATCGCGTTGACGGTCGCGGCGAACGTGAATGTCGAGGTGACGACCACGTCGCCGGGACGCACCCCCAGCCCCAGGAGGCCCAGGTGCAGTGCCGCCGTCCCCGAGGCCAGACCGACCGCGTGATCGACGCCCACCCGGTCGGCGACCTCCGCTTCGAATGCGTCGAGGTCCGGACCGGCCGGTGCGATCCAGCCGCCCCGCATCGCCGCGAGGACGTACTCCTCCTCCAGCGGACCCACGTCCGGGGCCGACAGGAGAACCGGGGTCAGCGGGTGCGTGGGGGGCTGGGGGTGGAGTGGGGCGTTCCGGGCCGGACGATCGGTGGTGCGGGACGGTGGCTCGGAGGTCGGGCCCACCGCGGTCGCGGTCGTGGCTGTGGTCGTGGCCGTGGTCGTGCCTGTGGTCGTGGCCGTGGCCGTGGTGGTTTCTGCGGTCAGGGGATTCATCGTCCTGCTCCTGCGGTGAGGGGGTCGTCCAGGCAGCGGATGTCTGCCGTGAGGAGTGAGGGGTCGGTGCGGTGGTCAGCAGGCCCGGCACCGGCGTAGTCGGCTGGTCCCGCATCGGTGTGGTCAGCACGCCCGGCACCGGCGGGATCAGCGGGTCCCGCATAGGAGTGATCGGCAGGCCCAGCACAGGGACCGTCGGAGCTGACAGTGGGTTCGAAGCCCAGCGCGAGGAATGCGCTCCGCAGGCCCGCATCCTCGGGGCCGAGCGCGATGCGGGCGTGCGTGCAGTCCGCCGCCCGCGCCCGGTTCACCAGGAGCATCGCGACGTCCTCAGCCATGTCGGGGCCGGTGGTGCGGTCGAACCCGGTGACGGTGAGGTCCGCGAGGACCTCCTCCGGACCGGCTCCTGCCCCCATGCCGGCTCCCGTCTGCGGGACGAGACCGCAGGTGGCGACCCTGGTGTCCTCCGGTGTGCGCGCCTCCCAGAACAGGCCGGCGACCTCACTGCCGGGATGTGCTCCGCCGTCCGGCCCACCACCGTGCACGGCCTCCGCGCCGGTCGCGCCTGCCGGGCTGCTCCGACCCGACCCGCATCCCCGAGCGTCCGCGCTGGGGACGAACCGCAGCCTCGGGGTCCTCAGCGGACCGGGGAACTCCGTCGACGTCGCAAGGTCCCCTTCCGCGACCCCGTCACCGCTCAGCACCGTGCGCACGGTGCGGGCCACGATCGTGAGGTCGAGCAGCGGCCCCATGAGCCGGACGTACCGCAGGTCCAGGTCGAACCGCTCGTCCCACGGCACGTTGTTGCGCCCGCTCACCTGCGCGAGCCCGGTCAGACCGGCCCGCACCGCATGCCGCCCCAGCTGGGCGGGGCTGTAGATCGACAGGTACCGGGTGGGAAGCGGACGGGGGCCGACGATGCTCATGTCGCCCACGAGGATGTTCCAGAGGCTCGGCAGCTCGTCGAGGCTCGAGGCCCGCAGCCACGTCCCGAACGGCGTGAGGCGGTCGTCGTCCGTCACCCACCCGCGGTCCGGGTCGACGGGCAGCATCGTGCGGAACTTCCGCAGCCGGAACCTGCGCCCGCCCACCGTCACCCGCTCCTGGAAGAAGAACGCCGGTTTCCCCAGGCGCACCCGCACGGCCGCCCACACGGCACCGATCACCGGCGCGAGCACGACCAGCGCCGTACCCGCCACCACCGCGTCGACCGCCCGCTTGATCGGCGGGTACCGCCTGGGCCGCGACACCTGCATCCCGGACCGCGGCCGAGGCGCCGGTCCCGCACCCCTCGTCGCCGCCGCTGCGACACGGGGCGGGGCTGTGCCGGACCGGGACTCGGGGCCGAGCTGGAACGCAGTGCCGGGCCGGGACGCAGGGCTGGCCTCGGCCTCGGCGGCGGGAAAGCCTGGGCCGCGGGTCGGAGCCACCACGGAGTCCTCACCCCCGCCTTTCGTGGCATCCTCCGGCGTCCAGGTGACCGCGACCCGGGTGGCGGGCACCGCCTCGGCGGCGGGAGGGACGGTCGTGAGAAGGGGGCGGGTGGTGGTCATCGGACACGCTCCTCGGCTCGTGAGCTGTGCGCTCGCGGGGATGTCGAAGGGACGGCGAAACGACGGCGGTAGGCCGGGAAGTAGTCGGGCCCGTCGACCCAGTCGGGGAACCTGCCGGACGCGCGGACGTCCTCGACACGGTGGTCGAGCGCGCAGGTGAGGGATGCGTACGCGGCGTCGTCGAGGATGCGCTCGCCGGAGCAGAACATCTGCGCGCCCTCGGGCGCGAAGCCGCGTTTGTAGCGCTCCAGCCCGTCGCCGGTCTCCAGACCCCCGCCCAGGACGTAGTGGGTGCGACCCGTGCTCCGCGCGTGCTCGATGGCGGCGGTCTTCACGAGCTCGTTGGGGCGCAGCCGGAACGCACCCGCGTCCGTGCCGCCCAGGTAGTAGTACGCGGTCTGCGACCCCAGCAGCACCAGGTCGACGGACACCGGCCGGGACTCGTGCATCGCGTAGACGTAGACGAAGCCGCCGGGCAGCTCGCGGTGGAGCCGCTCGAAGCAGGAGGCGTCGAACCGGTACCAGGCGTCACTCTCGTGCCGCACCATCGTCGAGTGGTAGAGCGCGAGGAACTGCTCCAGCCGCTCCCCCGTCGTGTCGAACTCCACCGTGACCCCCGAACGGAGGGCACGCCGCGTGTTCTGCCGGACCTTGGGTGCGTACGACGCCCACAGGTCCTCAGCCGAACCCGGCAGGGCGGCGACATAGTTGACGAGCCGCGGGGTGGTCGTCCCGGGGAACGGCAGGACCTCGTCGACGAGCGGGAAGCGCACGAACTCGCTCACCGCGCGCATCCGTGCAGCCCACTGTGCGAACGCCGCCCAGAAGCTGCGGGCGAGCGCAGGCACGTCGTCCGCGTCCCACACGAGCGGACCCGCGTACCCGTACGAGGAGATGAGATCCGTGCTGTTCCCGGGCAGACGCCGGACGACGAGGGCGTGAAGGACGCTGCCGGTCTGAGCGTGCGGGGCCGTCGTGGCAGGATCCGCCGTGCGAGCGGACGGGGCGGTGACCGGGGCGGTGGCCGCCGGGGCGGTGGCCGGGTCGCCCCCGTCCCAGACCGCCGCGACGAGGCGGTCGCCCGGCTCCAGCATCGGTTCGCTGAACGCCGGGTGCGCGAAGGGCAGGCGCATGGGCGAGGACTCCCACAGCCGCACCCAGGCGGCCCGCTCGGCCGGGACGCTCGCGTCGAACACGCGGAAACCCGCCTCGAGTCCCCTGATGCCCGTCCTCACGATGCCACCCCAGCGGTCGTGCGCACGCCGGACACCGGAGTGGGGGTAGGAGAGTCTGCCGGGGTAGGAGTGGGGGTGGAGGTGGTGGTGTCCGCGGGGGTAGGAGTGGGGGTCGTGGGAGCGGGAGTGGGCGTGAGCATGGGGTCCGTGTGGAGATCCGAACCGTTCGGCGCGACCGCGTCCCCGTCACGCCGCGCGCAGGTGCGCTCACCGCGCGGGGCACGGTAGGCGGGGAAGAACGTCGTCTGCTCGCCGCTGGTCGTGCAGCAACGCAAGCGTGCGTACGCGTCCTCGTCGAACACCTGCTCCCCCGTGAGGTAGAGCGCCTCCCCGCGCGGGGCGAATCCGCGTTTGAACCGCAGCAGGCTGTCGTCGGTCGTGTTCGTCACGCCCCCGGTCAGCACGTAGTCGGTGAGACCCTCCCGCCACGCGTAGGCGATCGCCTCCCAGTGGACGAACACGCTCGCGTACAGCGGCAGGGCGGCGGTCTCCGTCCCGCCCAGGTAGAAGTACCCGGTGTGCTCGCCGCGCAGCACCAGCTCGACCGCGACGGCCCGGCCTTCGTGCTCCGCGTACACGTAGGCGTAGCGACCGGGCAGGGACTCGTGGATGCGCCGGAACGCGGAGGCGGGGAACCGGAACCGGTCCGCGGAGCCCACCCGGTCCATCGTCTCCTCGTAGATGCGGAGGAAGTCGTCGAGCCTCTCGCCCGTTTCGTCGATCGCGACGGTCAACCCTGCGGCTCGCGCCTTCGTCACGCCCCGGCGCACGTTCGAGCGCACGTCCGCCCACACCTCGTCGAGCTCGCCCACCCGCAGGTCGCGCACCACGTGCGGTGCCTGCTCGCGGACGACGCCCGGGTACGGCAGACGGCGAGCGGCCACCGGGCTCATCCGGACGAACTCGCTCACGAGCCCCGTCTCCCGCGCCCACGCCCGGAAGCTCCGCCGGAACGCAGCCAGCAGCGACTCCGAGGACCGCTTGGCGAGCGGACCGCCGTACAGCAGCACCGTGTACGCGTCCCACAGCCCGCCACCCACCGCGTTGCCGCACGCGTCCT
The DNA here is from genome assembly GCF_016107685.1 of Brevibacterium yomogidense. GTDB lineage: Bacteria > Actinomycetota > Actinomycetes > Actinomycetales > Brevibacteriaceae > Brevibacterium > Brevibacterium yomogidense. Next base: position 561,076 of record NZ_JABASY010000001.1, on the reverse strand, counting down.
CACGGATCGGCCGCCGGAGGAACGCGTGGAGCAGCTCCTCGTCGTCCGGCCCGTCCAGGTGCGCGCACAGGGCGGTCTCGCCGTCCGCCGCGAACGCGGTGAGGTAGTCCGGGTGGCTGAAGGGATCGCCGTCCGCGATCCGCTCCCACGCCGCGATCCACGCCTCCCGGTCCGCGGGAACGCGTGCGTCCCACACACGCAGCTGGCCCAGCGGCAGCCCGTCACCCGACATGCTCGGACACCCCTTCCACGGCGAGGACCGGCTCGACCGCACGGGCCGGTCGTGGCCGGGCCTCTGTCGCCGAGGCCGCCCTCCGCTCCCGCACGCCCGGCCCCTCAGAACCGGGCGGGGTGCCCGTCACCGTGGTGGCGGCCGGACCGGTCGCAGGGACGGGCGACTCGGCGGATGAGGCGACCCGGGCCTCGGCAGATGACGTGACCGGTGACGCGGCAGATGAGGTGACCGGCGCCTCGGGCGCGGTGTGCTCTGCGACCGGGACGGTCGGGATCTCCTCCGTGCGGAAGGCGCAGGCCTCGTCGACGAATTCCGTGACGGTCGCGAGCGACGCTTCCGGGGCGGGCACGCGCGCGACGTCCAGCGCCGGCACCCGCACGCGGCTGATCTTGTCGTGGACCTGGACGTCACTGCTCTCGTAGTCGCCGAACAGCTCCTCGTCGAGCTTCTCGCCCGGCCGCAGGCCCGTGAACACGATCTCCGCGTCCGCGTCCGCCAGCGCGATGAGGTTCTTCGCCAGATCGACGATCCTCACCGGTTCGCCCATGTCGAGCACCATGACGCAGCCGTCCTCCCCGATGACCGCGGCCTGGAGGACCAGCTGGCAGGCCTCCGGGATCGTCATGAAGTAGCGGGTGACCGCCGGATCCGTGACGGTGAGCGGCCCGCCGGAGCGCAGCTGCTCGCGGAACGAGTGGAGCACCGACCCGCGCGAACCCAGCACATTGCCGAAGCGGACGGACAGGTACGTCCCCGGATGCCGGCGCGCGTACTCCGCGACCAGCCGCTCCCCCAGGCGCTTGCTGCGACCCAGTTCGCTCGTGGGCGCCGCCGCCTTGTCCGTCGAGATGTTGACGAACGTGGACACCCCGGCCCGCCGCGCGGCGGTGAGCACATTGAGAGTGCCGTGGACGTTCGTCTTCCAGCCCTCCAGCGGGAAGCGCTGCAGCATCGGCAGGTGCTTGAGCGCGGCGGCGTGGAACACGATGTCCGGCCGCGCCTCCGCGAAGATCTCCGTGAGGGCGTCGACGTCCCGGATGTCCGCCAGCACCGTGTCCTGCGAGGTGAGCAGTGCGGACCCGCGGATCGACAGCTCGACCCCGTGCAGCGCGGTCTCGTCCCGGTCGAGCATGACGAGGGTGTCCGGGGCGAGCGCGTGCAGCTGCCGGCACAGCTCGCTGCCGATCGACCCGCCGGCACCGGTGACGAGCACCCGCTTGCCCGTGATCGCCTTCCTGATCTCCGTGAGGTCGGTCATGAGCGGGCTGCGGCCTATGAGGTCCTCCACCCGCAGATTGCGGATGTCGCCCAGGTCGACGCCGCGGGTGACCAGCTCGCTGATCGGCGGAATCGTCCGCATCCACACCCCGCTGCCGGACAGCCGGTCGCGGCAGACACGCAGGAACGCGGCGTCCGACTGTGCGATCGCGACGATGACACCGCGGGCGTGCGACAGGGCGGCGACCTCCGCGAGACGATCCGTCGTCCCGAGCACCCGGATCCCCGACGTGCGGAGGAACCGCTTGTACGGGTCGTCGTCGACGAACCCCACCGGGTTGTAGGGGCTGTCCGGATCCGCGAGCATCTGCCGCACCAGCGACACCCCCGCATCCCCGGCACCCACGACGATCACCGGTTCCCCGCCGGAAGGACGCAGCGTCGTGTCGTGGGCGAGGCGGATGACGTAGCGGCTGCCGCCCATGAGGGTGAGCGCCGCGAACGAACCGAGCAGCGAGATCACCGGAATGTTCGTCGTCGCGATGAGCAGCACCACGCCGACCGCGAACACCGTCGTCGCCGCGGCCCCCAGCTCCGAGAAGCTGCCGAACAGGTACCGGCGGCTGTAGAGGCGCAGCCCCCACCCCACCAGCACCTGCAGGGCACACGCCACGACGACGAGGAGGCCGACCCGCTGCCAGGAGACGGTGTCCACCCCGACGAGCGCCCACGCGCTCAGCAGCGCCACCGCCCACGCCGTGCAGTCCACCACCGCCTGCAGCATGTATCTTCGGGCCCACGTCCCCTTCGCCAGGCGCTGCCCGAACCCGGTCCACGATGCCGTGAACGTCCCTGCAGACATCGGCTCTCCGACGACCGTCATGGTCCCTCCCCCAAGAACTTCCGTGTGTGGCCCTCCCGGCGAACGTCTGCAGGCCGCAGTAAGCAGTCGCAGCACCGGGAGGTCACGCCACGGTAGGCAGGGAACAGGGCGCGGAAGTGCCGTCAGCGGCGGGCTCTGCGGGGGCCCACACCGACGATGCGGGGACCCGCGAGGGAGTGGGGGTGGGGTGGGGGTGGGGTGAGTGTGTGGCAGGTGTGGCGGGTGTGGCAGGTGTGGCAGGTGTGGCAGGTGTGGCAGGTGTGGCAGGTGTGGCGTGGCGGCGCTCGTTGGGGCGCTTGCCGACTGCCCTTCCACCTACGTCCGCGTTCCGGACCCTTTTCCACGATGGATCGGTCCTGTACGCGGACGTAGGTGGCGATTTGTCCTGTACGCGGACGTAGGTGTCACGCGGGTCACGCGGTCACCGGTTCACGCGCCCACACCTCCACGCGCCCACGCGCCCACCGGGTCACGACGGCGTGCACCCTGCTTCCCAGGTACGCGCTGACGCCCCAACTTCCGGCACGGTCCGCCGCAGGCGCGTCACCCGGAGACGGGTTCGGCGGCGCCGCTGATCTTCGCGATGAGTTCGGTGCGCGATCGGACGCCGAACCGCCGGTAGATGCCGGTGAGTCGGATCTCGACGGTGCGGAGGGACACGAAGATGCGTTCCGCGATCTCCCGGTTGCGCAGCCCCTCCTGCACGAGTTCGACGACCCTCAGCTCCTCCTCGCTCAGCTGCGTGAGCATGGGGTGGGACGGCTTCGCGGGGACGTCACGGACCTCGGTCGGGGTGAGTGAGTGCTCCCTCACGCGGTCGCCGGTGCGCTCGTAGAGGGTGCGGGCCAGGAGAAGCGGGTCGGCGGCCTCGGACCGGGCGCCCAGGTCGCGCAGGCGCTGCGCGTAGGCGGCGAGTGTCCGCGCCTTCTCGTGGTCGGAGTCCGTGTGCCGCCAGCCGCGCAGCAGCCTGCGGAACAGGTCGAGCGACTGTTCGCCGGTGGCCAGCATCGCCTCGCACCGCTGCGCTGCGAGCTCGCCCCACCGCGACGGGAACCGGGTGAGCCGGGTGCGGAACCGCTGGAGGACCAGGGCCGCGTGCTCCCGGCGCCCCACGCTCAGGAGTGCCTCGATGAGTTCCGGTTCGTGGCGGATGACGGTCGGGGCGATGTCGCCCGGTGCCAGTTCGTCGCAGCGCTGCAGGTGGCGCACCGCTTCCGCGGGCAGCCCGATGGCCAGCAGATGGCTGCCCTGGAGCGAGCTGAGCAGTGCGAGTGCGCCCCGGTTCCCGGTCGCCGAGGCTCTGCGCACCAGATCCTGCTCGACCGCCTCCGCGTCGCTGGGCTTCCCCTGCGCGTACAGCGTCCAGCATTCGAGGAGGAGCCGCTGGTCCTCGCGCATCGGCTGGCCGGGGATCCGTCGCCTGTTCGCCTGGTTGAGGAGGCCGGGGACCAGGTGGAGGTTGCCCACGCGGATCTCCAGTTCGGCACGCAGGAGCGGCACGATCGGGTACCAGACGGAGGTGTCCCGCAGGCGGCGTTCGAGGAGTTCGAAGATCTCCCGCGCCTCCGTGTAGTGCTCGGTCATCGTGAGCGCGCGGCCTGCGGTGATCGCGGTGAAGCCCGCCATGAGGGACCGGCGCGGGGCCAGCAGCGTCCGGTAGACGACGAGTGCGCGGTCGCCCTTGCCCCGGTATCCGTCGACCATGACCTTCGCGCATTCGAACAGCATCTCCACGCCCGGGATCGGCGTGCGCCCGCGCGCTTTCGCTGCGGCGAGCAGGTCGCCTGCGGCGGTGAGCAGCTCCTGCGCTTCGCTGAGCTCGAACCGCTCCGCGTGGCACAGCACCAGTGTGAGCTGGAGGCGGGCGACGGCCTCCGGGACCTCGGCGACCTGATGGGGTCCCCACAGGTGGCGCACGCCGGCGGGGACCGCTTCACGGTGGAAGAAGTCCGCCTGGGTGGTGATGGTGAGGGCACGCAGCTGGAGGGCCGCGTCGTCCGCGGTGCGTGCGAAGCGGACGTACCTCTCCGCGAACACGACGTCCCCGTTGAGCAGGAGGGTCTCCGCCAGGCTGAGCAGACGGCGCGCGAGCCTGGCGGGGTCCGGTGCCAGCATGAGGGCGCGTTCCGCGAAGGACACCCCGGCGTCGGGGTAGCCCGCGACGACGAGGCTGCGGGCGTCGCGCAGCAGCACCATCGGCGCATCCTCGTCGAACTCCGTGAACGACCGGTGCCAGCGCGTGATCGCCCCGTCGATGGTCGACTCCCTGTCCTCCGTTCCGGGTGTTCCCGCGGAGGTGGGTGCCGTCGCCGAGCTGGCCGGCACCTCGGCGGTGGTCGTCGCCTCCGCGCTGGCAGGCGACGCTGGACCCGTCGGTTCCGAGGCAGCCGTCGCCGATGCCTCCGCCTCCGAGGCAGCCGCCGTCGCTCCGCGTGCCGTCCGGTGGCGTGCGGCGTCGGAGACGAGGGTCACCCGCAGGGCGCTGCGCTGCGACGCGGTCATCCCCCAGTGCAGAGCGCACCGCAGGAGGATGTCGTCCATGCAGAGGTAGGGGCCCTCCTGGTCGATCGTCCCGCGGCTCATGAGTTCGAGGACCTCCTCCCACACGTGGGCGTACCGGCGCTGGACCGTCACGACGGGGGTGAGCGGCGACAGCGCGACGATGCGGAGCATCTCGAGGGTGTCCTCGGAGACATCCGGGAGGTCCTCCAGTGCCGTGCGCGCCGCGGCTTCGCTCGTGCGGACCGGGCGGGGGAACGGCGCCTCCCCGCGCCGCTGCCGCGCGGTCATCGACGACAGGATGTGCCGCAGCACCAGCGGGTTCCCGCCGGAGGCCACCGCAGCGGTCGCCGCAGCGTCGTCACTGATGGACTCCTGCACCATGTCGTGGGCGAGCGCGATGGTCGTCACCCGGTCCAGGGGACCCAGTTCGATGGTGGGAACACCGGTGAGGGGACCGTCGTCGCGCACGCGGCGGGCCGTGACGAGTGCAGTCAGGTGCGAGTAGGTCATGCGTCGGAGCATGTGGCCGAACAGCTCCTGCGACTCCGTGTCCAGCAGGTCGAACCCGTCGAAGATCACGAGCACCCTGCGGGGCACGGGGGTGGAGCGGACGACTTCCACTGCGGCATCGGCGGACTGGGCCGCGGACTCCCCGGAAGCCGCGATCTCCTCGAGCGCCCGGATGAACTCCCCGTCGCCCAGGACCCGTAAGGCCGCGATCGCGCCCCACACGCCGGACCTCGGCACGTGGGAGTCCGCACGACTGCACGGAACACGGATCACCTGCGCGTCGATACGCCGGGCCAGCGCGTTCACCACGGTCGACTTCCCCATGCCGGGACCACCGGTCACCGCGACGTTGAGTCGCTGCTCGATCATCGACTGCAGGCGCGCCAGTTCGTGACGCCGTACACCTGTGTACATCTCTGTACCTCCACCATCGGATGAGCCGGCCGGAAGGATGACTCGGCTCCCGCAGCCGTTCGCGGGGCGGGCCGGGCTCCGGCAGTGCGGAGACGCACGGTCCCGGGATTCCCGAGGCGAGCGCACCCTGCAGACTTCGACCGAACTCTGCACTCATGTCCGCAGTTGTATCCCAGAGGTGGGAGGGCCTCAATCGGCCGTGGGAAGCCGCAGTGCCCCTGCGGACGACCACAATCACCCGTCGGGTCCGGATGCTGGGACGACCGCCGGCCGCGCCGAGACACGCACTCTACGTAAAAACACGTACGGGATAGGTCACGGAGGAAAGGGCGATTGCCGCAGGGCATCTGCGATGATGACAACAGACGTTCTATTCCCGAGCGGACTACACACGAAAGGTGCATTGTCGGAATTCTGGATCAGTCACGATCGTTGCACATTCTGGACACAAGCCCTGACGTGCCTTCTTCGCTCTTCGTCCTTTGGTCCCCCGGTTGGTCCGTTCCGCAGAAATGCGGGGTTCCGCAGGGCGTGCGGTGCGGGTTTCAGCTGTGGAGGTGCACGTACCTCTCCAGTCGGCGCAGGCCGTCGCCCGCGGAGGTGCCGGTCATCGCCGCCGCGAGGCGCGCCCGCACCACGGCCTCGTCGAAGTCCTCACCGATCACCACGAGTGCGCTCTCCGCACCGTCGTCCTGGGCGGCAGCGCGACGCGGCACGGCGGACACGTACACGCTGGGGCCCACCACCTGCACGACGAACCTGCGGGTGCGGTTCCCGTCGGCCACCGCGATCGTCCCCTTGACCCGGTAGACGCCGCCCGGGAGGTCCTCGACGAAGTCCATGACGCCGTCCGCGTCGACGAGACCGGGTCGGCGCACGGTGACGGACAGGGCGTGCCGATGCGGGACCCCCTCGAGGTCGAGCGACGCGAGTGCGGCGGCCTCCCGCTCGGAGTACTCCTGCCGCAGCAGGTCCCAGACGGGCAGCTCACCCTGGACGACCTCCCCCGGGGAAGAGTCGGGTTCGGCCACCCCGTCGTAGGCGGCTTCGCCGTCGTCGGCCCCGGCGCGGGAGGCTTCGCCCTCCACGACCTCGGCGGCGGTCGACCCGTCCGGGACTGCGGGCGCCTGCGGAGTCCGCCTGCGGTCACCCGTGTCGAGGAGGAGGGACGGGTCGAGTCGACCGAACACCGTCCCCGTCACGAGCACACGCGGATTGCGCTGGTGGACGCGCCGGCGGATCGCATCGACGGCGGCGGCACGCTGGTCCACGGGCAGCGCGTCGAGCTTGTTGACGACCACGAGGGTCGTCGCCGCGTAGCGGACGGGCGGCAGGGAGTCGGTGTCGACGGTCTCTCCGTGCATGAGCACGTCGACGACGTCGACGACTCCCGCGAGGTGGAAGCGGTGCCGCCCCCACTGGCTCACCATCCGCGCGAGCGTGAGGGGTTCGGCGATGCCGCTCGCCTCGACGATGATCGCATCCAGCTCCAGACGGGGGTCGGCCAGAGACACGAGTGCGCCCTCCAGTGCGCTGGTGTCGCTGAGACAGCACACGCAGCCACCGGCGATCGACACCGGTTCGTCGACCTGACCGGCGACCAGTCCCGCGTCGACGTTGAGGTCGCCGAAGTCGTTGACGACGACGCCCACCCGGGAATCGGGGTCGCGCAGCAGATGGTTGAGGACGCTCGTCTTTCCGGCGCCCAGGAATCCCGTCAGGAGGATGACGGGCACGGCGGGTGTCCACGGCTTGGGGCTCACAGCACCCCAGGATAGAGGCCGACCGGACGATCCGGGGCCACAGGCCGGGGCAGGGGCCGAGGGCACAGGCCGGGCCCGGACCGGGACCGCCCGCGGGGGACAATGGGCGCATGACGTCTCCGCACTCCCCCACCGAATCCGCATCCGCTGGCGACGGCACGCCCACCGGCACCGCACCCGCTGGCCCCCGCCCCGGCCCCGCCGACCCTTCCACTCCCACCACGCTCACGGCCGCGCAGGTCGTCGCCCACGCCCGCTTCAGTGAGCCGGGGATCGACAAGTCGAGCGCCATGATGCTTCTGTTCTTCGTGACGGGCTGGCTGGAAACCTGGAACGGTCGCCGGGTGGTCGACGCGCGGTTCGAGGCGTGGCAGCACGGCCCCACCGACCCTGCGGCGCACAACCGTTTCGCGGAGACCCTGCCGAAGCGCCTGCGCCTGCCCGACGACCAGATGATGGAGTTGCAGGTCGAAGCGGTCGTGAGCTGGGGGCTGGGCGGGAAGCCCGGCCAGCGCGGGACCGTCCACTCGAGCGCACTCATCAACACGGCGAAGGCCACCCCCGCCTACGCGGAGGCGGCGGCGACGGGGAGGCCGGCGTTCGCCTCGGGCCCGGAGATCCCGGACCAGCTGCTCACGGAGGCGTTCCGCACACTCGCCGAGGCCGTGGCCAGCGGCGCAGCCGACGGCCCCTCCCAGCCGGGCGAGGAGGAGAAGGCGGAGGCCGACCGTCAGGCCGAGGCGAAGCGACTGCGGGCGCAGCTGGCCGAACGCTTCGACACCGGCTCCGGCCTGGGGATCACGGAGAAGTAGGGGACGGGCGCGTCTCCCTGCGCGTCACGGAAACTGCGAAGATCCGGAACAGATCCGCGTGGCCTCTGCTTCGAAGTACGAAGGCTGCGCTCCACGGAACCGCACAGTCGCTGCCGCTCGCACTGAGGCCTCCCGCGCCGCGGCCGTGAGGTCGCTGCCGGCCAAGAGGCGGGCGGCGAGCGCGCCGACGAACATGTCTCCCGCTCCCGTCGTGTCGACGACCTCAGCCGACGCCGATTCGACGCGACGGAGAACGACTCCGTCTGACGTACGCTCCGCTACCAGACTGCCCCGTGCCCCAAGAGTCAGCACAACGCTCGGCACGCCCCACTCGACGATGTCGGATGCCAGCATGCCCAAACCGCTCACAGTGGAGTCAGCGTTCGTCGACTGCGCGCTGTCGGCTCGCACCGACCCCGTGCCGCCCCCGTGCCGGGCCCCGCCCTCCGTGCCAGCTCCCGACCGCATGCGCTCCACGATCGCGTGAGCTTCCGTCTCATTGACGACCAGAGGGTCTGCAGCCTTCAGCGTCGCGGGCGAGACACCCGTGACGGGAGCGGCATTCAGAACGATCCGGCATCCGGGAGCGCTCCGGGCACGAACACAGGCATGGTCCACCACCCGAGGGGCAATTTCTCCTTGCAGCAGAAGGATCCCTGCGGCACCCAGGAGATCACACGCGACATCAGCATCCTCGCAGTCGACGAACCCGTTCCCGCCCGGGGACACGATGATCGTGTTCTCTCCCCCTTCATCGATCGTGATGAGCGCAGTGCCGGTGACGCCCTCCACCTCTCGCACCTGGCCCACGTCGACACCCGCACGCCTGAGCCCTGACAGTGCGACTTCTGCGAGATGATCCGCGCCGACGGCGCCCACGAGTGAGACCTCCGCTCCGGCGAGTGCAGCAGCAACCGCTTGGTTGGCCCCCTTCCCGCCGGGACTGATACTGAGGTCGTCACCGCGGACGGTCTCTCCAGGGTCGGGGAACGCATGTACCCTCACCCCCAGGTCGACATTGATCGACCCCAGAACAACGATCCGCGCACCGCTCATGAGTCCGCGCTCATGTACATCCCGATGAAACGGTTGGCCGCGCCCATCAGATGAACCTCGAGCAGCTCCGGCCACGCGGGATCATCCTCCTGCACAGCCGCAAGAAGATCGGCGTGCTCGCTTGCGGCCCTCCTGAGGTCATCAGCCGGATGAGGGTTGATCTGAAGCAGTGCTTCCATGGTCCGCTCGAACTGCGACCACACGCCCAACAGCCGCCTCTGCCCACTCACCTCCTGGAACGACCGGTGGAAGGCGAGATCTGCGACTCCGAAGGCCAGGGCATCGTCCTTTTCCGCCGCCGCGCGCATCGACACGATCGCCGCCGACGCCGCGCTCAAGTCAGCGCCGGCACGAAGAGATCGAGCGATGGCGTGCCGCTCAAGCATGTGGCGGATGTCGTACACCTCCGTGATATCACCCGCCGTGAGCTCGAGAACCCGGTGGCTGCGGCCTGCAGGCGCCACCAGTCCCTCGTCACGCAGCTGCGAGAGCGCGTCCCGAATCGGCCCCCGGCTCACCCCGAACTCTTCCGAGAGCGCCTGTTCGATGAGCAGCAGACCGGAGCCGATCTCACGTGAGAGGATCCGGCGCCTCAGCACACGGGCGACCTGATCACCCAAGGGCTCATTGCGAATCTGCATCGTGTCCGTCATACCGCCTCCCACCATCCAGCGCCAGTGCTTGACGTCACAGCCCAGGCGTGATTCGATTCTCTCACATCGTTCACGGTTAACCGTTAACGAACGCAAGGAGATAATGATGTCTGCTTCTACAAGCGGGATGCCGTGCCGTGGACTTCCGCACCCGATGGTGCGTCGTTCCTTCTCGCGCAGGTCCGCACTCGGGCTGTTCTCTGCATCTGCGGCGGCCGGACTGGTCGGGTGCGGTGTGGCCGATCCGGATTCCGCTGAATTCACCCTCGTCGCAGCGCATGCGACATCGACCGACCACTTCATGCACCGCTCATTCGAACTCTTCAAGGAGCGCATCGAGGAGGGCAGCGACGGACGCATCGCGATGAAGCTCTTCCCCAACGGGGTGTTCGGAGGGGATCGTGAACTCACCGAGGCGATCCAGCTCGACAACATCCAGCTCTCGGCGCCGTCGTCATCACCTCTGGCCGCTTTCTCCCCCTCGATGAATGTCTGGGACATCCCGTACCTGTTCGATGACCGCGAACATGCATACAACGTCCTCGACGGCGAGTACGGCACCGCACTGCTCACCCGGCTCGAGGACGTGCGGCTCAAAGGACTCGGCTACTGGGAGAACGGCTTTCGCAATCTGACCTCTCACCGCACCGGCATCACCTCTCCGGAGGACGTGCGGGGAGTCAAGATCCGCACGCTGGAGAACACGACACAGATTCGCGCCTGGAGAGCCGTGGGTGCCAGCGCGACCCCGATGGCATTCACAGAGGTCTACACAGGCCTTCAGCAGGGAACCATCGACGCTCAGGAGAATCCACTCCCCCTGATCGTCGCCCAGAAGTTCTACGAGGTGCAGGAGGCGCTCGTGATGTCGAACCACGTCTACACCCCCTCACCCCTCATCCTCTCGAAGGCATTCTTCGATCGACTCCCCCACGACCTGCAGGACCTGGTCGAAGCGGTGGGGGCGGAATCGGTCGCCTACTGCCGCGAACAATCGGTGATCGACGAAGAGGAGGCCTTCCGCACTATCGAGGATGCCGGCCTGGAGATCACCGAACTCGACGATGACCAGCGAGCGGAGTTCGGCGACCTCATGAAGGGGGCCGCAGTCCCCTTCGTACGCGGGCTGTTGGGCGATGAGCAGGTCGACGACCTCGACACAGCAGTGGAGGCGGCACGATGAGCTGGAGCACGGACGATCTCGGTACGCGTCGGTTCACGGCGGAGGAGGTGCTGGGGGCCTCCCTCATGTTCGCGATGGTGCTCATCCTGTTCGCACAGGTGGTCTCACGCTTCGTGTTCGCGAACTCACTGTCATGGAGCGAGGAACTCGCGCGGTATCTCTTCATCTGGCTGATCTTCCTCTGCATCGGCACCGTCACACTTCGGGGCGAACATGTTGCGATCGACATCGTCACGGACCGGATGCCGCCGCGCGCCCGTCGAGTCACGGAGCAGGTATGCCTGGCCGTTGCATTCGTGATCAATGCGGTGATCCTCATCGCGGGATTCCAGATCGCGTTCGTACTGCTCGATCTCGGCCAGACGTCTGCTGCGCTCACTCTTCCGATGTGGGTCGTCTACGCGGCACTCCCGATCGGTATGACGCTCGCACTGGTACGAGGCGTCCAGTCGAGTGTCGCGCTGTGGCGTCGCCCTCTCACTCCGGGCTCCGGCAGCTCCGCGAACGGACAGGTGGCATGACATGACGCTCACCGCGCTCCTTCTCATCCTCATCGTCACTCTGGCATTCGGTCTTCCGATCGCCTACGGGCTGCTCGCATCGGTACTGGCCGTCATCGTCCTCTTCAATCCCGGGATCTCCGTCGGCATGGCCGCTCAGACTCTCACCACGGCCAACGACTCGTTCCCCATCATGGCCGTCCCCTTCTTCATCCTCGCCGGCCTTGTCATGGGTCGAGGAGGAATCTCCCGCCGGTTGTTCGAGATCGCGAACTCGCTCGTGGGGCACATACCCGGCGGGGTCGGCGTTGCAGCGGTGCTCACCGCCATGTTCTTCTCCGCAATCTCAGGATCTGGCCCTGCCACCGTCGCGGCCGTCGGCGGGATCATGATCCCGGAGATGGTGCGGCTCGGCTACTCACGCCGTTTCTCCGCGGCACTCATCGCCGCGTCGGGAACCATTGGTGTCGTCATACCGCCAAGCATCCCGCTCGTCATCTACGGCGTCGTCACGGGGACCAGCATCGGCGACCTCTTCCTCGCCGCCGTGGTCCCCGGAATCCTCATGGGCCTGGTGCTCATCGCCTGGGCGGTCGTCCACGCCAAGCGCAACAGCATTCCGAGCGCGCCGAAAGCTACGTGGCGAAAGCGATTGCGCGCGCTCAACAGCGCGAAAGGCGGCATCATGCTGCCGGTCATCATCCTCGGTGGCATCTACGGCGGCATCTTCACCCCCACCGAAGCCGCAGTGGTCGCGGTCGTCTATGGCGTCGTGCTTGCGGCTCTCATCTATCGTGAGCTGCCCTTTCAGCCGTTGGTGGAGACATTCGTCAGCGCGACTCTCACGACCAGTGCGCTCATGTTCATCGTGGCCGCGGCAGCAATCTTCGGCCGAGTCCTCACAATCGAGAACGCGCCGGAAGCGATCATCTCCGCATTGTCTGCAGTCTCGACAAACCCGTTCGTCATCATTCTGCTCGTCAATCTCCTTCTGCTCCTGCTCGGCACCTTCATGGAAACGATCGCTGCCGTCACGATCACCGCGCCGATCCTCGTCCCAGTGCTTTCACTCGCGGGGCTGGACCCGGTCCACATCGGCGTGATCATCGTCGTCGTCCTCTCATTCGGCTTCATCACACCTCCGCTGGGCGTCAACCTCTTCATCGCGGCGAACGTAGCCAAGGTGAAGACCGGCGAAGCGATCGTCTCCGTCGCGCCGGGATTCATACTCCTCGTCGCCGTCGGACTACTCGTGAGCTTCGTTCCCGTTCTCTCGATGGTGTTCATCGACTGAGTCAGCCGTTTCCAAACTGACCATGAAACTCGTTTCACCCAGTAGAATCGAAAGGAATCCCATGGGTTTGTTCCGCACGTCGCGCACCGAATCAGTTCGCGAGGGAGAGGTCGTCCACGGCATGTGGATGATGACCGACAGCGCAGATGTCGCACGCATCGCTTCGTCCGTGGGTTATGGATACGTCTGTATCGACCTGCAGCACGGCTTTGCCCGCGCGGACTCTGTCGTTCGTCTCAGCGACGCGATCCGCTCAGGCGGCGACGCACTCGTCGTCGCGCGAGTACCGGACAATCGGTTTGCCGAGATCGGCATGCTCGCCGATGCCGGAGTGGAAGCGATCATAGTTCCGCTCGTGTCATCCGTTGATGAAGCACGTCGGGCTGTCGAGTCGCTCGCATACCCCGACGCGGGCGGGACCCGCTCATGGGGGCCGGCAGGCGCCCTCATGCACACAGACGATCCTGATCAACTCAATCGCCGGCCGCTCCTCTTGGCCATGATCGAGAACCGACCCGGACTCGACGCAGTCGAAGAGATCGCTGCGCTCGACGGTATCGATGGAATCTATATCGGGCCCTCTGATCTCGCATTCTCGCTGGGTTCGCAGCCGGGGCCCGAAGAAGCGGTGACGACAGAGGCGATCGCGCGCATCCTGGCGGTCGCACAGAAGAACGGCAAGATCGCAGCCATCCACTGCGGCGACGGTGCGGAGGCATCGAAGCGACGATCACAAGGGTTCACGTTCATCACGACGTCGTCGGACGTCGCTGCCGCGCGACGCGCCTATCGCGAAGACCTGGCAGCGGGAACGGAGAGCTCCTGATGGGGAAGCGCGTCGTCATCACCGACCAGTCGTTCCCGGACCTCGACCAGGAAACGGCCGTCGCGAGGTCTGCGGGCGCCGCACTCGTCGTCGGGGACAACGTCGTTGACGAAGACGCCGTCGTGGAGCTCACCGAAGGCGCAGACGTCGTCATGCTCGCGTACGCCCCCATCACGGAGCGAGTGTTGGACGGACTCTCACCAGGGGCCACCGTGATTCGCTACGGCATCGGATTCGAGACCATCGACGTCGAGGCCGCCACTCGGCGAGGGGTCCGCGTGTGCAACGTCCCCGACTACGGGGCAGACACGGTCGCTGACCACACGGTGGCGCTTGCGCTCGCCTCGTTGCGGCGCATAGCCGACTATCACGCCGCTATCGCTCACGACGACGGGTGGATATCCGCTGCGGAGATCGGCGAGATCCCCGCAGTGTCGGACGTCGTCTACGGCCTCATCGGTACGGGACAGATCGGCCGGAAAGTAGCCCGCAGAATGGCAGCATTCGGTGCAGAGATCATCGCGTACGATCCCTACGCGGATTCTGACGAGGTCGCAGCAGATGACATTGAACTCGTCGAATTCGACGTCGTCATCGCGAACGCCGACATTGTCTCCGTCCACGCTCCACTCACACCGGAGACGCACCACATCGTCGATCGGGCAGCGTTGGAAGCGATGAAGGACACGGCGGTCCTTGTCAATACCGCTCGCGGCGCGCTCGTCGACACTCGGGCGGCGGCTGAGGCTGTGGCCGCCGACCGCATCGGAGCACTCGCTCTGGACGTCATGGAGTCGGAACCGCTCGAAGCGGGACATCCACTGCGAACGGCACCGCGCACCCTTCTCACTCCTCATGCCGCGTTCTACTCAGCGCGATCACTGGCGAACCTCCAGAGGTTTGCCGCCGAGGAAATGGGGCGAGCGCTGCGGGGCGACGACCTTCGGTGCCAGATCAACTGACAGCGATGGGTGCACAGCCGGCCGAACGCTTCGACACCGGCTCCGGCCTGGGGATCACAGAGAAGTAAGGGACGGGCGCCTCTCCCGTGCTCGCGGGAGAGGCGCCGCCCGTCACGCCTCCGCCGGAACCGCCGCCCTCTTGCGGTTCCGCATACCTCGGACCATCCCACTGACCAGCGGGTACGCGAAAGCGAGGATCGCGGCACACATGAGGATCGCGGACAGCGGCGAGTCGAACACGATGAGCAGGTTGCCATCGCCCAGAGCAGAGGTCTGCACCAGCGACTTCTCCAGCAGCGGCCCCAGCACCATCCCCAGCACGAACGGGGCGGCTGGGAAGTCGTATCGCTTCATGAAGTAGCCCACCAGCCCTGCCGCGAACACGACCGTCATGGTGAACGTGTTGTTGCCCAGCGCGAACGCGCCGATGAAGCTCATGAGCAGCACGAACGGGTACAGGTACTGATAGGGGATCCGCAGCAGCTGCGCGAAGACCGGAGCCATCGGCAGATTCAGGACCAGGAGAATGAGGTTTCCGATGAAGAAGGAGACCAGGAGACCCCAGACGAGCGCGGGCTCCTGCTCGAAGAGCAGGGGGCCCGGCTGCAGGCCGAAGATGACGAAGGCACCCAGCAGGACCGCTGTCGTGCCGCTTCCGGGGATGCCCAGCGCGAGCGTCGGGATGAAGCTCGCGTTCGCCGCAGCGTTGTTCGCCGCTTCCGGCGCCGCGACGCCTTCGGGTGCGCCCGTCCCGATCTGCTTGCGGAATCTGCTGACCTGTTTCTCCACGCCGTACGCGACGAAGGAGGCGAGCGTCGCGCCCGCGCCCGGCAGGACACCCAGGAAGAAGCCCAGACCGGTACCGCGCAACGCCGGCGTCACAGACCGCGTGAGCTCCTCCTTCGTCACGAGGAGATCGCGGAAACCCGCCCGGATCGGCTTCTCGCCGCCCCGGCGGATCTGGTAGAGGACCTCGCCCACGGCGAAGATCCCGATCATGACGGCCACGAAATCCAGGCCGCTCAGCAGATTCGTGCTGCCGAACGTGAAGCGTGCGGTCGAGAACCCCGACGCGACTCCGACGAGGGACACGAGGATCCCCACCGCAGCCATGGTGATGCCGCGCAGAACATTGGACCCCGCGAACGACACGATCGTCGCGAGACCCAGGAGCATGACGGCCATGTTCTCCGCCGGCCCGAAGTTCAGGGCGAAGGCCGCAATGGGACCCGCCAGAGCGATGAGGCCGATGAGCGACAGGATCGCCGCCACGAACGAGGCGATCGCTGAGAGTGCAAGGGCTGCGCCCGCTCTTCCCTTCCTCGCCATCTGATAGCCGTCGAGCGTGAGGACCACACTCGACGAGTCGCCGGGCGTGGAGATGAGGATGGACGCGGTGGACGCGCCGTACTGCGAGCCGTAATAGATACCGGCCAGCATGATGAGCGCCGTGACGGGTTCGAACGCGAGGGTGACGGGCAGCAGGATCGCCACACCCGTCGCGGATCCGAGTCCCGGGAGCAGTCCGATGACGGTGCCCAGGAGAACACCGATGAAGCACCACAGAAGGTTCTCTGTCGTCAGGGCGGTCTCGAAACCGAGCTGAAGATTCTCGAGCATGGAGGCTCCCTAGATCAGACCCAGGTACCCGGTGGGCAGAGGGATGTTGAGGATGAGCTTGAAGATCACGTAGATGAACGCGACTGCGGAGGAGGTTGCGATGATGCCCACCCACCACGGTCGACGCTCGATGACGATGACCATGAATGCCACGGCGAGCGCGAACGACACGACGAGCCCGAGCAGATCGACGAGAAGGAGCGCGACCGCCAGCACGAGGAAGATGTAGAAGGGCGCACGATTGCGCTGCTTCTGGGTACGACCGAAGGTGTCGAGTTCGCCCTGCACTTCCGCGATCTGCTCCGCAGCGTCCTGCTGGGTCGTCTCGACGACGGCCATCACGGAATTCTCCTTGAGGGAATCACTGGCGATCAGGATCCGTCCGAGCTCCAGCATCGACGCCCCGAAGATGAAGATGCCGATGGCCATCGGCATGAAGCCTGGGCCCACGTGGTTCCCCTCGACGAAGACCCCGTACCCGAGGCCCATGAGAGTGGCCGCCGCGCCCAGAGCGCCCATGATCAGGGTGCCGACGATATCGCTCCGCTTTTCCTTCCACCATGCCTTTCGGCGCGAAGAAACGAGAGTTCTCATGCGAGACCTCCTCCTCTCCCGTCAGGGTTCACAGGTCGAGCGCCTCTCGGATCTCCTGCTCGTTCTCCGCGAGGTACGCCGTGAAGTCGTCGCCGTACTCGACCGTCGGCTGGAGGAGGTTGTCCTCGATGTAGGCCGCGAATTCGTCGGTCTCCGCGTACGCCTGTGCCTGCTCGATCCAGTAGTCACGCGCTTCGTCGGAGATCCCTCCTGGTGCGATGAAGCCGCGGAACTGCGCGAAGGCCACATCGATCCCCTGCTCTGCGGCGGTCTCGACGTCCTCGAAGCCCTCGTAGTCGTAGCGCTCCTCCGATGCGGCGCACAGCGGCTTCACATCACCGGATTCGATCTGACCCGACACTTCGCTCGGATTCACGGACACCGCTTCGACCTGGCCGCCCATGAGAGCGGTGAGGACCTCGCTGCCGGACTCGAACGGCACGCGATCGAATTCGGCGCCGGTCTGGTCCTCCATGAGTGAGAACGTGATGTTGTCCAGACCCGTCGCACCAGCGATGGCGACCACGGTGCGCTCGGACTTCGCCTGCTCCACGAGGTCGGAGCACGACTCGAGGTCGGAGTCCCCCGCCGCAGCGATGATCGTGAAATCCTCCGCGAGCTTCATGATGGGGGTGAAGTCCTCGTAGGTGAACTCGACGTCCTGGGTGAGCGGCAGGGCGACCATGGCGGTCTCCGTCGCGAGCAGGTAGTTCCCGTCGCCGTTCCTCCCCAGGAACTCGGAGTAGCCGACGGCCCCGGACCCGCCATCGATGTTCTGCACTGTGATGGTCCTGCCGGTCGCGTCCTCCAGGCCCGCCGCGGTCGCGCGACCCGCGATGTCGCTGCCGCCGCCGGCAGCGAAAGGCACGATCATCGTGACGTTGCCCGACGCGGAGTACCCCTCCGCATCACCGCCGCCTCCGCATCCGGCGAGCGTGAGCGCTCCCACCGCAGCCAGGCCACTGATCGTCTTCATCGACTTCTTCATGTCCGTCTCCCTTGACAGAGTTCTGTTGAACCGTGTGGTCTCTTCGCGTGTATCCGAGCGCGGCTGTGCGCTCCTGTGCTGCGGCCCCCTACGCCGCATCGACGTGAGTTGTCAGATCTTCCGCACGTAGCCCGAAAGCCATTCCGTCGCCTGTGCCGACCCCTCCCGGAGCTCTGCGAGGGAATCCACCACGAACGTCGATTCGCCATGCTGATCCAGCGCGGTCTCGATCGCCGTGAGGTCTTCGGTGAGGATCGTCGACAGCAGCTCCTCGTGGCGTCGGACGTTCCCCTGCAGGTCCTCGATGCGTCTGCGGGCCCGGTTGTTCATGGCCATGCACAGCTGGAGCTGCAGGGCCATCGAACGGTAGGCCTGCTCGATGCGACCGTGCCCGGCCAGGCGGATCACGGAGACGTGGAATGCGAAACCCGCAGCCACGAGCCCGCCTTCGTCGTCACTGTTCGCGATGTCCCGCATGGCGTCGAGAGCTCTCTCGCATTCCGCGACCTTGAACGGGTCCAGTCCCGGGATCGCCAGGCGGAGCGCCATGCGCTCGAGCTCGCGGCGGAAGCTGACGATCTCGTACACGTCCTGCTGGGTCATGTCCTTCACCCACACCCCCCGGCGCGGGCGGTGCTCGATGATGCCGGAGAAGCTCAACTGCTGCAGCGCCTCCCGCAGGGGTGGACGAGAGACGCCCAGCTCCTCGCACAGCCGCTCTTCGACCAGTCGCTCGCCGGGTCGGTACTCGCCCGCGAGGATCGCCCTTTCGATCGCGCGACGCGCGAAGTCGGCCAGGCTCCCCGGACGCTCCAGCTGTGGCCGCGACTGCTGGGGAAGTGTGCTCTCCATGTACAAAACCGCCGTCTTCTGTATACAGTAGTGGGAATACAGTAACCTACATCACACCTCAGTTTCAATAGATTTATCTGCGATCGACGGCGACGAAGGAGTCCCCATGACAACTCAGCCCCCCGGCCCCCTCGCGGGATTCACAGTGCTCGAGGTCGGTGTCTTCATGGCAGGCCCTTTCGCCACCATGCAGCTCGCCGACCTCGGAGCCCGCGTCATCAAGATCGAGAACCCGGAAGGCGGCGATCAGACCAGAGGCACCGGCCCCTTCGTCAGCGGTGAGAGCACGCCATTCATGCTCCTCAACCGGAACAAGGAGTCGGTCAGCCTCGACCTCAAGACGCCTCTGGGGAAGGAGGCCTTCCTGCGCCTCGCGGAGAAGGCCGACGTGGTCGTCGAGAACATGCGACCCGGAGTGGTCGCGCGGCTGGGCGCGGACTACGACGCGGTCCGGGAGCGCAACCCCGGGATCGTCTACGCGTCCGCGTCCGGTTGGGGGCAGGACGGTCCGCTCTCGCAGCTCGCGGGACTCGACATCATGGCGCAGGCGCGGAGTGGCCTCATGAGCATCACGGGCCACCCGGACAGCCCGCCGGCCAAGGTGGGCGTGCCGATCTGCGATCTCACGACCGCGATGTATGTCGCCCTCGCCGTGACGGCGGCCCTGCACGAACGTCAGCGGTCCGGCGAGGGCCAGCACATCGACGTCTCGCTGCTCGAGAGTGGAGTGTCGTACGCAGTCTGGGAGGCCGCCGCGTACTTCGTCGACGGGAAGGTGGGTGGGCCCAACGGATCCGCCCACCAGAACCAGGCTCCCTACCAGGCGGTCCGCTCCTCGGACGGTTACGCGACGATCGGCGCGAACACCCCTCGGAACTGGCAGCGGCTCTGCGAATCGCTCGACCTCCTGCCGCTCACCGAGGACGAGCGGTTCGCCACCGGTCCCGCACGGATGCAGAACCGCGATGCGCTCATCGAGCTCATCGAGGCGAAGACGACGACGATGACCACGGACGAGATCTCCGAGGTGCTCAACGAGGCGGGCGTCCCGTGCGCCCCCATCAATGACTTCGGGGAGGTGTTCACGGACGACCACCTCAATGCCCGCTCGTTCTTCTGGGACTCAGAGCACCCGACGGCGGGAACGGTGCGCCAGATCGGGTCGCCCATGCGCATGTCGCGGACACCTGCCGCGCGAGGGGCGGCGGGCCCGCTCCTGGGCCAGCACAATGACCACCTCGACGGCCTGGGCTTCACCGACGAGCAGCTCACGGCACTCAAGAACGCCGGCAAGGGAGAATCCTGACATGACATCCGCAACGTCCACATCGCGCGACGACCTCCTCATCGAATCGTCGGACGGTGTCCTCACCGTCACGTTCAACCGTCCTGAACAGCGCAATGCGATGACCTGGAGCATGTACGAGGGACTCGTGGAGGCCTGCGAGCTGTCGGAGGACGCATCAGTGCGGGTCATGGTCCTTCGCGGGGCAGGCGACAAGGCGTTCGTCGCGGGAACGGACATCGCTCAGTTCGAGACCTTCGACGGACCGCGGGGCGTGGAGTACGAGAAGCAGATCGGTTCGGTCCTGGGCCGGCTGCGCAGTGTCGACGTGCCCGTCATCGCCGCGATCGAAGGGTACTGCGTGGGCGGCGGCATCGGCATCGCCGCGAGCGCGGACATCCGAGTCTGCTCACCCGGATCCCGGTTCGGTGTTCCGATCGCCCGCACACTGGGCAACTGCCTGTCGACCGACACCCTGGACCTGCTCATCACACTCCTGGGACAGTCCCGGGTCGTCGACATGCTGCTGCAGGCACGGTTCCTGTCGGCGGAGGAAGCCCACACGGCCGGGTTCGTCTCGCAGGTGACGGACGACCCTGATGCGACAGCGCACGAGATCGCCCAACGCCTGCTGAACCACGCACCCCTCACGATGTGGTCCGTGAAGGAAGGCGTGCGACGGCTCAACGACCGCGCCCCGGTCGATGACGAGGACATCGTGTCCCGCGTCTACGGCTCGGAGGACTTCCACAACGCGGTGAAGTCCTTCACCGCGAAAACGGAGTACACCTGGGCAGGACGCTGAGCCGACGACCGAGGCGGACGACGACCCGGCGACGAACGCCGAGGGCCGACGCGGTCGAGGGCCGGGCCACTGGGCGCTGCGGCCGTCGACCGTCTCGATCCTCGCCCGTACGTCGCCCTCGTCCGCGTTTCAGCCCTCGTCCGTGCGTCAGTCCTCGAAGAGGATGACCTGTCGCACGGCTTCGCCGTCGGCCAGCTTGTCGAGTGCCTCGTTGATCTCGTCCAGCGTGATCGTCGAGGAGATGAGTTCGTCGACCGGCAGGCCCTCGTCGCGCCAGAGCCTCTCGTAGACGGGGATGTCCTTCGACGGGACCGCGGAGCCCAGGTAGGAGCCCACGACGGTCCGCGCTTCCGCGGTGAGGGTGAGCGGCGTGATCGTCGATTCGGCCGTGGGCGACGGCAGGCCGATCGTCACCGTCTTGCCGCCCACGCCCGTCGCCTTGAACGCCGTCTCGAACGCCTTCGGGTGGCCGGCCGCCTCGATGACGATGGGGGCCTTCACCCCGTTCTCCTCGAGCTGCGCGGGCGTGTAGACCTCGTCGGCGCCCAGTTCCTTCGCTCGGGTGAGCTTCGATTCGTTCGCGTCGACGCCGATGACCCTGCCCTTCTTCAGCGACACCGCGGTGATGAGCGCGGCCATGCCGACCCCGCCCATGCCGACGATCATGATCGCGTCGCCGTCCTGCGGGTCGCCCGCGTTGATGACCGCACCGCCGCCGGTGAGCACGGCGCACCCCAGCACTGCCGCGATCTCCGGGGGCACGTCATCACCCACGGGGACGACCGAGCTGCGGTGCAGGACCGCGTGCGTCGCGAAACCGGACACGCCCACGTGGTGGTAGACGTCCTCACCGCCTTCGTGGAGGCGCATGTGGTCGCCCACCAGCGTGCCCGCGTTGTTGACCGCGGTGCCAGGGATGCAGGGAAGCTTGCCGTTGGTGAGGCAGTTGGCGCACTCCCCGCAGCGCGGCAGGAAGACGGTGCTCACCTGCTGGCCCACCGTCAGGTCGGTGACGTCGGCACCGACTTCCTCCACCACGCCCGAGGCCTCGTGCCCCAGGAGCATCGGTGTGGGCCGCGGCCGGTTGCCGTCCACGACGGACAGGTCCGAATGGCAGAGGCCTGCCGCACGGATCCTGATGCGCACCTCGTCCGGGCCCGGATCGTCGAGCTCCAGGTTCGCGATCCGCAGAGGTTTGCTGTCCGCGTACGGCCGCTCCGCCGTCCCCACGGAATCGAGTACAGCTCCGGTGATCTTCATCGTCGTCTCCTCACAGTCGTGTTCCATCAATACCAGGCGTGCACCGGATGCACGGCCCGTGTCCCACGATCCAATCGACCGGCGAACCGTCGGCCGGCGAACCAGCCACCGGTGGGACAGCGACCGGTGGACCAGCCACAGGCCATCGACGGGCCGGCCATCGGCGAACCGTCGACCGACGGGCCCCCGACACTCGCCGCCGGGATCAGTCGTCGATGACGATGCCTGCCCGGGTGACCTTCCGGGCGGCGGCCTGGGCGAGTGCCTCGTCCACCTCGTCCAGCGTGAAGTCCGCGTCGACCAGGGACTCCCACGGGAAATGGGGTGTGTCCGCGACGAACCGGATCGCGCGACCCAGCACGGTCTGCGGGTAGCGGATCGCCGCACGGATCTGCACACCGGTGCGGGTGAAGAGGCCCGGATCGAACTCCGTGTACTTGTTCGGCGTGATGTTGCCGATCTCCACGAAGATCCCGCCGGACCGCGTCATCCGCGCACCGTCCGAGAACGCGGACGGCACACCGGTGAGGTCGATGACGACGTCCGCGCCGCCGTCCGTCATGTCCCGCACCAGATCCACGCGGCCGTCCGCATCCTCCGCCTGCGTGAGGTCGACCGTGTGGTGAGCGCCGAACTCCTTCACCTTCACCAGACGCTGCGGCGCCATCTCCGCCACCCAGACGGTCGCGCCGAAGGTGCTCGCGACGGCCGACGCGCACACGCCCAGCCCTCCGGCACCCAGGATGACGACCTTGTCGTCGTAGGACACCTCGCCCAGCAGGCAGCCGTAGTACACCTGCGACAGCGCGCAGTTGACGCTCGAGGCGGCCTTGCTGCTGACGCTGTCCGGCACCTTGTAGACGGCGAAGTTCGGGCCCACGACGTAGTGCGTGCCGAACGTCCCGTGGAAGTGCGGCGACTCGTCCGCCTGCTTCGACCAGCCGGCGTACGCGTTGCGGCAGATGTTCAGGTGTCCGTTGTTGCATTCGGGGCACCGTCGGCACGCCTGGAAGTAGGTCGACACGACCCGGTCCCCCACCGCGAGCGGCTCACCCGCGAAATCCGCGGTGACCCCTTCACCCAGGGCGTGGACGCGACCGACCCCCTCATGACCCATGACGCAGCCGGGTCCCACGAGGGGGTGCCCGCCGTTCAGGATGTGCACGTCCGACCCGCACACGTTCGCCCGGATCATCGCGAGCACGAGTCCGCCCGCCGGTGGATCCGGCACGTCGTAGCTACGGCCGGCGGTGCTCCCCACGTCTTCGAGAACAAGATTCCGTCCAGTGACCATGCACTCTCACCTCGCTGTGGGCGCCCACGTCATCGTGGACGTCAACTGTGCCTGCGCTTCCGGGCAGAGATATCCTCACACCCTCCCTTGCGACGCTACTCAAATATATTTATCCGGTCAAGGACTTCCCTCACCCCTTGACCTTTCGCCGAAAGCAAATATATTTGAAGGCACGGAAGGGTGCCCCGAGGCGTCCAGCACGCCTCCAGAACGCCCTCCGCGCACGGAACGCCACACCTTCAACGACGAAGCAGAGCGAGGGAGATTCCGATGGCCGCTCCTGATATGAAAGTCCACATCCTCGACACGGGGACGATGGAAGCCGACCGCACATGGCTGCTGCTGGCTCCGCACTCCGTCATCAAGACCCGCGAGCACAAGAACGATCCGCGCGCCTGGGGGCAGGTCCCCACACACGCGGTCCTCATCGACCACCCCGACGGGAAGATCCTGTGGGACACCGGGGTCCCCCGGAACTGGCGACAGCACTGGGAGCCCACCGGCTTCCACGAATTCTTCCCCGTGCTCGACGACCCGGACGGCGACTCCGGCTACCTGGATTCGAGCCTGTCGCAGATGGGGCTCGCACCCGACGACATCGACCTGCTCGTCCTGTCGCACCTGCACTTCGACCACGCCGCGAACGCGAAGATGTTCGACAACGGCAAGACGCGGATCGTCACGAGTCAGGCGGAGCTCGACGGGGTCGCAGGCATCACCGGCTACAACCAGGGCGCACACATCCCTGACGACTACAAGGGGCTGAACATCGGCGGGATCACGGGAGACGACGAGATCGTCCCCGGCGTCTCCGTCATCCAGACCCCCGGACACACGTGGGGGACGATGTCGCTGCGCGTGGACCTGCCGAACGAGGGGACGAAGATCTTCACCTCGGACGCGGTGTACATGGAGGAGTCGTACGGCCCGCCGGCGATCGGCGCCGCGATCGTGTGGAGCAGCCTCGACTGGCTCGCGTCCGTGGAGAAGCTGCGCCGCATCGAGCAGGAGACAGGTGCGGAGATGATCTTCGGCCACGACGAGGCCCAGCGTCAGACGTTCAAGATGGGACCGGACGAGTACTACTCATGATCCTCTACGACTTCCGATGCGACAGTGACCATCGCTTCGAGGCGGGCGTCGCCTCGATGTCCTCCCCCGCCCCGGACTGCCCGGACTGCGGGCAGTCCTCGCGCCGCATCCTCACGACGGTGAGGACCAGCGGGTTCGCGTCCGCCGGGCGCAGCCGTGAGGAGATGCCCAAGAGCTGGAAGGGCATGTCCGGCGGCGATCCGGGCGCCGTGGACTACTGGCGCCGTTCGATGGAGAAGCGGGAGAAGCTCGAGGAGCGCTACCCGGAGTTGGGCGGCGATCGCCGGCCGATCCTCGCGCACGAAGGGATCTTCCAGGGCAGGCCGCTGCGTGCCGGTGACGACATCGGCGCCTCCGTGGAGGCCGCTGTGAAGGCGGACTCGGCGCAGAAGGCGGCGGCCGCAGAGGGGAGGCCCGACGGCGGCTCGGCGACGAAGACCGCGAATCCCGCCGGGACCTCGGCGAGGGGGTCGGGAAAGCCGGCGGGCGCCTCGGCGAAGGGATCCGGGGCGACACAGGGAGGTGCGTCACGACGATGACCCAGACACCCGCGTTCATCGACGGTGAGTCAGTGACCGGTGCGGAGACGTACGAGAACGTGGACCCGGCGGACGGACGCGTCATCGGTGAGGTGCTGCGGGGAACCGCGGACCACATCGACGCAGCCGTCGCCGCGGCCCGCCGCGCGCAGCCGGCGTGGGCGGGCACGAAGCCGGAGCACCGCGCGGACGTCGCACAGGCGTTCGCCGCACTGGTGCTCGAGCACGTCGACGAACTGGCGACGCTCGACTCGGAGGACACGGGGAAGCCGATCTCGCAGGCGCGCACCGACGCGCAGGTGACCGCACGGTACTTCACGTTCTACGGTCGTGCGATCGACTCCTACTACGGTCTGCAGCTGCCGGTCGATCCGGCGTTCCACGTGTACACCCGCCGCGAACCCCTGGGCGTGTGCGGCAGCGTCATCGCGTGGAACTACCCGCTGCAACTGTTCGGCCGTGCGGTCGCGCCCGCCGTCGTCACCGGGAACGCGGTGGTCCTCAAACCCGCGGACGAGACCCCTCGGTCCGCCGTCCACCTGGCCGAACTGGCCATCGAGGCGGGGTTCCCGCCCGGGATCATCAACGTGGTTCCCGGGATCGGCGCCGAGGCCGGGGCCGCCCTGGCAGCCCACCCCGACATCGATCACATGGGCTTCGTCGGCTCCAACCCGGTGGGGAAGCTCATCGCCGGCGCAGCAGCGGAGAACATCGTGCCGACCACCCTCGAGCTGGGCGGGAAGTCCCCGCACGTCGTCTTCCCCGACGCGGACCTCGACCGGGTCGTCACCTTCGCGACGAAGGGGATCCTGCAGAACGCGGGACAGACCTGCTCCGCCGGATCGCGGCTGCTCGTGCACAGCTCCATCGAGGACGAGCTGCTGGGCAAGCTGCGGGCGTCGTTCGAGGAGACCTCGCTGGGGCCGGGTTCCGCGGACCCGGACCTGGGACCGCTCATCTCCCGGAAGCAGCAGGATCGGGTGACGGGGATGGTGGAACGGGCCTCGGGCCAGGTGATCACGGGCGGGGCGGCACCTGAGGGAGGCGCGTTGGGGCAGGGCGCGTACTTCAGCCCCACACTCATCGCGGGAGTCGAACCGGACGCGGAGATCTTCCGCGAAGAGGTGTTCGGCCCCGTCCTCGTGGCGCGGACGTTCGACACGGAGGACGAGGCGGTCGAACTCGCCAACAGCACGGACTACGCACTCATGGCGGCCGTGTGGACACGCGACTCCTCCCGGGTGCACCGGCTGGCAGCACGTGTCCGCGCAGGTCAGGTCTACGCGAACGCGTACGGGGCCGGCGGAGGGGTCGAATACCCGTTCGGCGGCTTCGGGAAATCCGGCTACGGTCGGGAGAAGGGCTACGAATCACTCGACGCCTACACGGCGACGAAGACGGTGCTCGTGAGCCTGTGACAGTGGGATGCGGGGCGGTCGGCGGACACGTCGACCGCCCCGCATCCTGCTGAGGTGCGGGAGCGCGGGTGTCGCGGACGGAGAGAACGGACGAGAAGTGGAACGAATCAGCGACATCTCCGAGAACGACCGGGCGACCGAACAGGACAGGCGCTATGGCACCTCGGCGTCGATCGTCGCGTCCGACGTCGGAGAGAACATCATCTCCGGGCACCTGCCCCCGGGAAGCTCCCTGCGGGTCCATCAGCTGGCCTCGCAGTACGAGATGTCGCTGACCCCCGTGCGGGAGGCGATGCAGCGGCTCGTCACGGAAGGGCTCGTCGCCCGCAGCCCCGGGGTGGGGTTCGCCGTGGCCCCGCTGACGGCGGACGACATCCGCGACGTGTTCCTCACTCTGGGATTCGTGAGCGGTGAGCTGGCGGCCCGCGCGGTCGGGGTGCTCACGGATGCCCAGCGGGCGGAGCTGCGCGCGCTCCACCACGAGTCGATCGCGATGCTCCACCGGGATGCGGCCCACGGCCTGGATGCGCGGAACAGGGAGTTCTACTCGATCATCAACCACGCGTCGGAGTCACCGAAGCTGCGGTGGACCGCCGGTCTCTGCATCCGCTACGTCCCGCGCTCCCTGTACTCCGACGTCCCGGGCTGGCCGGACATCACCGTGGGCGGTCAACGCGATGTCCTCGAAGCGATCGACACCCAGGACGCCGAGGCCGCCAGAGCCGTCACACGCGACTTCCACCAGCGCGCCGGCGATGCGCTGGCGGAGAGCTTCTCCGAGAATCTCCGCGCACGGTCCGCATCGTAGGCGCGAAGCGGGACGTACGCCACGGCGCTCCCCGGGCGCCCCATCGGCGCTCCGCGCTCGCGGGTGGGGCCCCCGGGTGCCCCCATTGGCGCTCCGCGCTCGCGGGACCAGTTACTGGTCCGGAGGACACCCGAACTCGCATGCCCTCCGAACCGGTAACTGGTCCCGTGGGAATCGGACTGCCTCACCCCCTGCCCGCACCCACTCCCCGCGCACTTCCACTCCCTACCCACACCCCCTCCTTGCACACCCCCCACTCATCGCGCACTCCCCTCTCTGCGCCCCCACTTGAGGTCACAGGAAGCGGCTGTCGCGACGCTGTCTCCACAGAGACGCGAGCAGTCTTGTCGCGGCGTCGACGGCCTGGGACCGTCTGCCCATGACTGCTCTACTCACCCGGACCGCGATCGACCGGGCGGGACTCACCCGTCCAGAGCTCGAGGCGGTGCTCCGGTGCTGCATGACACGAATACGTCGCGGCGTGTACGTCATCCGGCGCGAGTGTCCGTCCGAGGAGCACAAGCGGCTCCGGACGATCGCGGAACCGCCGATGAACGGTGCCGAATCGGACATCGACCGGCCCGGACTCCGTGGGCATACAGCGAAGCTCCGAGTCGTCGTCCAGTCCTACTCCAGGTCACTCCCCGAAGGCAGTGCGTTCTCTCATCTATCGGCGGCATTGCTCTGGGGTCTACCCGTCACTCGGCCGATCCAGCATCGGGCCGAGGCGATACACCCTTCTCGATCACGTGAGTACAGACAGCTCAGGTTGCGTAAGCGCACGCTGCCCGACGACGACGTGACCACGCTCGACGGTGCCCGCGTGACCACGGTGAGAAGAACGCTCATCGATGTCGCGCACGACTACCCGCTCGACATCTCCGTGCCGATGATCGACCACGCGTTGCGGGCGGGTCTCGTCAGCTCGCCGGAAGTCGCCGAGATCAGTGATGCATTCTCTTCTCGCAAAGGCGCGCCCCGTGCCCGGACGGCGTTCGCACTCTCCGATGCCGTCCGCGAATCCCCTGCGGAATCGATCTGTGCGGTCCGCTTCCACGAACTCGGGATGGAGGGTTTCATCGCCCAAGTGGAGTTTCGAGACGAGACAGGAGTATTCATCGCACGAGTCGACTTCGCACACCGTGAGGCGCGGGTGATCGTCGAGGTCAACGGAGAGATCAAATATGTGGATGGCGACGCGGGGGCACAACGCGCTCGGCGCGAGAGGCGGCGGGACTACAGGCTGCGGAACCTCGACTATCGGGTCTTTCAGCTTGGATGGCCAGACCTCTTCAAGACCGAAGCATTCACCGAGATCAGGCGTGCCGTGTCCGCTCGACATCGCGATCGGTGATGTCACCGCGTGAGAGGAGAGCACCCCTCGCGGTGGCCTCTCGCTGTGGCCCCTCGCAGTGCCCCTTCGCGGTGCCCCCTCGCAGCGCCCCCTCGCAGCGCCCCCTCGCACTGCCCCCTCGCAGCGCCCCCTCGCAGCGCCCCCTCGCAGTGCCCCCCTCGCAGTGCCCCCCTCGCACTGCCCCCTCGCACTGCCCCTTCGCGGTGCCCCATGGGGTGAGTCGCCAGAAAGGTGCGCGTCGCTCGCAGCGAGTGACCACGAGGGGTGGGCCGCCACGAAGGTTCAGCCGTCGAGAAGGCCACCGTCTCGAACGATGTTTTACCCAGGGACCAGTTACCGGTCCGGAGGACAGGCGAGTTCGGGTTCCCTCCGGACCGGTAACTGGTCCCGCGCTGCACGGAGGCCCTCCGGAACCACCCCACGCTGTGCTGAGCCCCGTCACCACCCGTCCCACGTGGATCAGTGACGGACCGCCCCGGATCGTATGATCAGCCCATGGCCCTGACGGATGCAGCACTCACGAAGATCAAGGACCTCATCTCCTCCGGTGAGCTGTCGCCGGGCCAGCGCCTGCCTCCGGAGAACGAGCTGTCCGCGATGCTGGGGCTGTCCCGGAACTCTCTGCGCGAGGCGGTGAAGGCGCTCGAATTCATCAACGTCCTCGAGGTGAAGCGCGGCAACGGAACGTTCGTCGCGGAGCTCACGGGCCAGCAGCTGCGCGAGGCTATCGGCTTCGTCGTCGAATTCCACGCGTCGAACGCGATCGAGGAGATCCTCGCCGTCCGCCGCATCCTCGAAGCGCAGTCGGCGTACCTCGCAGCGACCCGCATCACGGACGAGCAGATCGCCACCCTGTGGCAGACGATCGAGGACACGAACGAGGACGACATCGACTCACTCGTCGCCCACGACGTCGACTTCCACCGGACGATCGCGGACGCGTCCGGCAACAGCTATCTGGCGGGCATCCTCGATGCCGTCTCCGTCAACACCCGGCGGGCTCGCACGTGGCGCGGCATCACGCAGACGGGTGCGATCGACGCGACGATGCAGGAACACCGAACGATCATCCGTGCTCTGGAGTCGCGTGACCCGGACACCGCACGCGCGGCGATGACGGTGCACCTGGCCGGCCTCGAGCAGTGGGTGAGCCACGCCGGCGATGCGTGAAGCGGCTCAGCCGCTCTTCCTCACCCCAGCGCCGCGGGATCGAACGCCACCAGCCCCTGCTCCACCGCGGCGGACCAGAATCCTTCCGGGATCTGCGCCGCGGTGTGTGCGAGGTTGCTCTCGACCTGTTCGCGGGTGCGCATGCCCAGGGTCACGTTCGTGATCGCGGGGTCCCGTTCGACGAACGCGATCGCTGCGGCCGGCAGCGTCGTGCCCCACTTCTCCGCCAGATCGGCCAGCGCCTGCGCGCGGTCGAGGATCGCCTTCTCCGCCGGCTCGTAGTTGTAGGTGGCGTGGACCGCCGGATCCCGGTTCGCGAGGATCCCGGAGTTGTACACGCCCACATCGACTATCCCCACGCCCCGCGATTCGCAGGCCGGGATGAGGTCTTCGCGCGCGCTCTGGTCGAGCAGTGTGTAGCGTCCCGCCAGCATGATGACGTCGATGTCCGTCTCCGTGACGAACCGGTGGAGCATCTCCCACTGGTTCATGCCCGCGCCCCACGCGCCGATGATCCCCTCGTCCCGCATCCGCTCGAGCTCCGGGACGGCACCGTCGACGGCTTCGCGCCAGTGGTCGTCCGGGTCGTGGATGTAGACGATGTCGACCCGGTCCAGGCCCAGCCGCTCGAGTGATTCCTCGAGCGACCGCCGCACACCGTCCGCCGAGTAGTCACGCACGCGCATGCGATCGCCGGGCACCGCGAAGCCCTCGTCGTCCGTGTCCTGTGGCGCGTCCGCGGGCCGGATGAGACGTCCCACCTTCGTCGACAGCAGGTATTCGTCCCGCGGCTTGTCGCACAGGACCGCGCCCAGTCGACGCTCCGACAGCCCGAGGCCGTAGTGCGGCGCGGTGTCGAAGTACCGCAGGCCGCCCTCCCAGGCCGCGTCGATCGCCGCGGTCGCCGTGTCGTCGTCGATCGCGCGGTAGAGGTTGCCGACGGGCGCGCCGCCGAACCCCAAGCCGATCGAGCGCAGCCTCTCCACCGTCTCGTTCGTCTTCATCGGTACTCCTCGTGTCCTCGCTGTGGTGCCCGGCGGTCCGGGCGCTCTCAGATTCCGTAGAACCGCTGTGCGGTGGCACCCAGGACCTGTGCGGCCCCGGGTGCGTGCGCGACGACGGCGCGCGCCCAGTCCGCCCGCGTCACTCCGCGGGGCAGGGTGGACACGGGGTGGTCCGTCCCGAACATGCTGCGTTCCGGCCCGAACTCCTCGATCGCCGGCGTCGCGTAGTCGCGCACCATCCGCGCGAGGTCGTCCGCGTCCACCGGCCCGCTCATCTGGCCGGGCAGGCCGGACACCTTGACGTGGACGCCGGGGATCGCTGCGAGGGCCGCCAGCCCGTCCCTCCAGGTCGCATCCGCGCCCGAGGCCGCACCCACCTCACTGCCCACACCCGGCTTGCCCACCTGGTCGCCCTGGTCCGATGTGCCCGCCTGGTCACCCGGATTCGGGTGCCCGACGTGATCGCCCGGGTTCAGGCTCCCGACGTGATCGCCCAGGTCGGGCTTGCCGACGTGGTCGAGGACGATGCCCGCGGCATCACCGCGGACCTCCGCCACTGCCGTGAGCAGACTGACGAGCTCGTCGAGCTGGGAAGCCCGGACGCACAGATCGACGGTGAGCCCGCGTTCCCGGGCGGCCAGGATGCCCGCGAGCCTCTCCGGGGCGCCGATCGCCCCGGCGGGGAGCCCCTCGAAATTGTCGCGCACACCGCAGACGAAGTCATCGGCGGCATAGGCGTCCAAGCGCGGGAGCAGATCTGCATCCGTGTAGTCGACGGCCGCGACCATCGCCCGCAGGTGCGGGTGATCCGCGGCCAGCGCTCGCACCCACCCGATCTCGTCGTCCCACTGGTCGGGCCGAGCCCCGGCCTCGACGACGACGGCAGCCGGACGCACAGGTGGGGCGGCCTCGGGCGTGGGGGCGGCGGGCTGGGACCCGACGTGCTCAGGGGCAAGGGCCCCGGGCGTGGGGGTCTGCTCCCACGGGTCGTCGGGCAGGGAGGTCGCTGGCAGGTCGCGTCCCTCCATCCACGGGTACGCGAGGGCGGACCGGTCCCACAGGTGCAGGTGCGCATCGACCAGGAGTGCCGCGTCGTCCGTGGGTGCAGTGGCCGGGGAGTCGCCGCTCATGCCGTGCGCACCCCGATCGTGAGCAGCAGGTTCGCGTACTGCCGCTGGTCGGCGGTCGCCACGACGACGGCCACGTCGGCACCGCGCGCCGCGTCGTAGAACGCGAACCGCTCGTGGCCTGCGAAGGCGGCGCCCGGCAGGAGGGCGCGGTAGTCGGCGACGACAGAGGCCTCGGCGGACTCCGCCGTCAGCATGATCTCCGCCGCCTCGACCGGCACCGTGCGCACGAGCGGTTCGAGCACCTGCGTGACCGTGAGGACCCCCGGCGTGAGGTTGAGGTGGATCCGCTCCGCGCCGGCCGGCGCACCCGTGTTGTGCGGGTAGTTGCCGTCCGCCAGGAGGATCTTCGTCCCGTGCCCGCTGCGGGCCAGCGCCCGCAGCAGATCGGGGTGGACGATGTCGGTGTGCAGCACGGTCGTCAGCCTTCCCGCCAGTGGGCCTCGATCTCCTCGAGGGAGCGTCCGCTGGTCTCCGGCACGCGGGTCATCACGTAGAAGAGTCCGACCGCGGACAGGACGGCGAACACGCAGAACACCACCGGTCCGTAGCGCTCCAGTGCGACCGGGAACGCCGCGGCGAAGATCGCGTTCATCGTGTACTGGAGGAACGTGATCACGCCCATTCCGATCGCGCGGACCCGCAGAGGCAGGACCTCCGGGACGTAGAGCCAGAACACCGGCCCCAGACCGATCCCGAACGCGAACGTGTAGAAGAACACCGCGGCGATCGAGATCGTCCCGGCATCGGGGAAGAGCCACAGTGCCGCCATCGCGATCGCCTGGCCGCCCAGGGAGATCGCCAGCAGCTTCACGCGCCCCAGCTTGTCGATGATGGGCAGCGCGATCGCGGTCGAGACCACCAGCGCGGTGCCCACACCGTAGTTCGCGATCATGCCCGCGTTCGCGCCCATGGAGTCGACGTTCTGGAAGATGATCGGTGCATAGTAGACGACCGCGTTGATGCCGGTGAACACCTGGAAGAACGTGAGCACGACCAGCACGATGAGCGGCTTCCGCGCAGAGGTGACGAGCGCCGAGACCCCGGCGTCCTGCTGGCGCAGGCTGCTGCGGATCTCCGCCGCCTCCGCCTCCGCGTAGTCGTCACCGCCGCGCAGCGACTTGAGGATCGCGAGTGCGTCCGCGTCACGGCCCCGGGTCATGAGCCAGCGCGGCGAGGCGGGGGCGATGATCATGCCGATGAGGAACACGATCGCGGGGAACGCGCCGATGCCCAGCATCCACTGCCACGAACCCGACTCCTGGAACACGTCGCCCACGATGTAGGCGCACAGGATGCCCACGTTGACGGTGAGCTGGTACATGCCGGTGAGCATGCCCCGGATGCGGGTGGGCGCCAGTTCGGACAGGTAGATGAGCCCGAACATGTTCGCGATGCCGACGGCGAGCCCCAGGAAGAAGCGTGCCCCCATGAGGAACTCCGGTGTGGGGGCCAGCGCGTTCGCGATCGACCCGACGACGAAGATGACGGCGCCCACGATGAGGATGTGACGACGGTCGAACCGCCGGGACGCCAACGTGCCTCCGACGATCGCCGGCAGAGCACCCCACAGCAGCAGGGAGGTGATGAGCCCCTGCTGCTGGGAGGTCAGCCCGAACTGGTCGGTCAGCGGCGGCAGCGCTCCGGAGATCGCCCCGGAGTCGTAACCGTAGAGCAGACCGGAGAAGCCTGCGAGCACCGCGATGAAGTAGACCTTCCGCGGGATGGGCTCCTGGGAGTGGTCACGGACGAGGGTGGGCGCCTGTGTGGCCGCCTCGCCGCTGGCGTCGTCGCGCATCAGCGATTCCTTCCTGAAGGGGAGTGCCCTGCTGGGCGGGTGTGACCGGGTGGGTCAGTGGGCTTCGGCCCAGACCTCGCCCGTGGGGTAGAGGTGGGTCGTGATGCTCTCCTCGTGCATCTGGGCGCCGCTGCCGGGCAGCGCGGGCGGCCAGTAGCGGCCGTCGCGCACGTCGACGGGTTCGACGAAGTGCTCGTGGAGGTGGTCGACGAATTCGATGACCCGGCCGTCGGACTCCCCGGAGACCGCGATGAAGTCGAACATCGACAGGTGCTGCACGATCTCGCACAGTCCCACACCGCCGGCGTGGGGGCAGACCGGGACGCCCTTGTGCGCGGCGAGCAGCAGGATGGCGATGTTCTCATTCACGCCTGCGACACGGCACGCGTCGATCTGGAGGACACGCAGCGCCTCCGCGTCGAGGAACTGCTTGAACATGATCCGGCTCTGGCAGTGCTCGCCGGTCGCGACGGGAATGGGGTCGATGCCACGCTGGATCTTCGCGTGCGCGAGCACGTCGTCCGGGCTGGTCGGCTCCTCCACCCAGTGGATGTCGAACTCCGCGAGGTCGTTGATCCAGTCGATCGCCTCCGCCACGTCCCACCGCTGGTTCGCGTCGACGGCGATGGGGAAGCCGTCGCCACACACCTCGCGGGCGATGCGCAGACGTCGGATGTCGTCGTCGCGGTCCGCACCCACCTTGAGCTTGATCTGGGGGAAGCCCGCGTCGATCGCCTCACGGCACAGGCGCGCGAGCTTCTCGTCGCTGTAGCCCAGCCACCCGGGGGTGGTCGTGTAGGCGGCGTAGCCCTCCGCGCGCAGGCGGGCGATGCGCTCCTCGCGCCCCTCCGCGCCGCGCCGCAGGATGGCGAGCGCGTCCTCCTCCGTCATGACATCGGACAGGTAGCGCAGGTCCGTGAGACCCAGCAGCTCCTCGGGAGACATGCGGGCGAGCAGCTCCCACAGGGGCAGACCCGCGCGCTTGGCCTTGATGTCCCAGAACGCGTTGACGACGGCCCCGATCGCCATGTGCATGACGCCCTTCTCCGGGCCCAGCCAGCGCAGCTGCGAGTCGTGGACGAGTTCGCGCCAGAAGGCGCCCATGTCGTCGAGGATCGGTTCGACCTCACGCCCCACGAGCGTGGTCGCGAGCGCGGAGATCGCCGCGCACTCCACGTCGTTGCCGCGGCCGATCGTGAAGACGAACCCGTGGCCGTCATGGCCGTCACCCGCGTCCGTGCGGACGACCAGGTACGCGGCGGAGTAGTCCGGGTCCGGGTTCATCGCGTCGGAACCGTCGAGTTCGCGCGAAGTGGGGAATCGGACGTCGTGGACGTCGATGTCGACGATGTAGCTCATGCGCCTCTGCTTTCAGCGTTCGTGCGATTTCCGCACACATCCCATGTCTACGGCGCTTTCAGTGTCGAAACGCACCGGAGTGACTCAGTTCGCAGTTAAACATAGGATGTCTACGCCGTCAAAGTGACCCGCTTCACCTGTCAGAGAACGACGACGGGCGCCTCCCGATGTCGGGAGCCGCCCGTCGCACGGCCCAGCGGACCGTCAGATCACCGCCGTTGCACAGCTCACCGGACGGCCAGATCGCCGCCGCTGCACGGCCCCATCGGGCCGCAAGCTCACCGCACGGGGCGGTGGTGCCTCATTCGGCCCGGAGGCGCAGCCCCTGCATCCCGCCGTCGACCGCGATCGACGTGCCGGACACGGCAGAAGCGGCAGGCGACGCCAGGTACGCGATGGCCGCCGCGACCTCGTCCGCGGTCACCAGGCGACCGCTGGGCTGGCGTGCGCTCAGCGCAGCCCGCTCCGCGGCGGGATCCGGCGCGGAATCGAGCAGGCGCCCCACCCACGGGGTGTCCGCGGTGCCGGGGTTCACGCAGTTGACGCGGATGCCCTCACGCAGGTGGTCCGCCGCCATCGCGAGCGTGAGCGAGTAGACGGCGCCCTTCGACGCCGAGTACAGCGCGCGCTGCGGGAGCCCTGCGGTGGCGGCGACCGAGCAGGTGTTGACGACCGCGGCGTGCGCGGACTTCCGCAGGTGCGGCAGCGCGGCGCGTGTGACGCGGACGATGCCCAGCACGTTCACGTCGAGGACGCGGTGCCACTCCTCGTCGGCGTTGTCCTCGACGGATCCCTGCGCGCCGATCCCGGCGTTGTTGACGACCACGTCGATGCCGCCGAACTGGGCGACGACCGCGTCGACGCCCGCCCGCACGGACGCGTCGTCGGTGATGTCGACCGTCTGCGCGAAGTGTTCGGTCACGCCCGCCGTGTTGAGGTCGAAGACGGCGACGTTCGCGCCCAGCTGCGCGAGTTCCGCCGCAGTGGCCGCGCCGATCCCGGACGCGCCGCCGGTGACGACGGCGGTCAGGCCGGTCATGTCGAATGCCATGGAGTTCTCCTCGGGAGTGTGGAGTGGTGGGGTGTCGGAGACGGCTCAGGCCTGGGAGAAGACCTGGCGCTGGCGGCCCAGCCCCTCGATCTCGACCTCGACGACGTCGCCCGCCTTCAGGTACGGGAAGCGACCGGAGAGCGCGACGCCCTCCGGGGTGCCGGTGAGGATGACGTCTCCGGGCTCCAGCTGCATGTACTGGCTGAGGTCGAGGACGATCGCCTCGACGTCGAAGATCATGTCGCGCGTGTTGGAGTCCTGGCGGACCTCGCCGTTGACCCAGCTGCGGATCCCCAGCGCGTGCGGATCGATGTCGTCCGCCGTGACGATCCAGGGTCCCAGCGGGGAGAAGCCCGGAGCACTCTTGCCCTTGGACCACTGGCCGCCTGACACCTCGGCCTGGAAGGCGCGCTCCGACAGGTCGTTCGCCACGACGTAGCCGGCGATCGCCTCTGCCGCCTGGTCCTTCGACTCGAGGTAGGAGACCTGCTTGCCGATGACGACGCCCAGCTCCACCTCCCAGTCGGTCTTCTGCGCGTTCTTCGGGATGAACGCCTCGTCGTAGGGGCCCGCGAGGGTGTTGGGGTGCTTGAAGAAGACGATGGGGTTCTCCGGCGGCTCCGAGCCGGACTCCGCAGCGTGGGCCGCGTAGTTCTGACCGATGCAGATGACCGCCTGTGGCCGCGCCAGCGGGGATCCGATCCGCGCGCCGTCCTCCGCCGAGAATGCCGTGAGGTCGCCCGCTTCCACCGCTGCGCGGAGCTTGTCCGGCCCGCCGCCGGCGAAGAACGCCGGATCGAACGCACCGGTGACAGGCGAGGCGTCGAAGTCCTTGCCGTCGATCGTGACGACGGGCGTCTCCGCGCCCTTGGGTCCTGATGTCCACAGCTTCATGAGATGTTTCCTTTCACCGGGTACGAGATGCAGGCCGGATGGGATGCAGGCTGATGAGGTGCAGGCCCAGGAGGATCCGCGACCACGCCACGGCACGCGAGCCTTCCCCACAACTGTATAGGAAAGCGAGATTTTGTATAGATCGCCTGGTGGCGCGGGCGCTCATCTCTCCGCTAGCGGGAGGGTCCGTCGTGCCGCCCCCGTGCGATCTGCCGCCCCCGTGCGATCTGCCGGCAGGATCCGGCCCGTGGGCACACGGTCCAGGCCCGGGCGGCCGGATGTGCGCCCTTCGATCTGGGGGACGAACCGCTCCAGCGAGTTCGCCAGGTGCAGGCGCATCGCCTGCTCCGCCTCCTCCGGGCGGCACGCTGCGATCGCCGCGGCGATCGCAGCGTGCTCCTCGAGTGTCGCGTCCGCGTGGTCCGTGAGCATCTGCGTGCCCTCGATGTCGTCCCCGTAGAGGCGGAACAGGTGCAGCTGCGCGTGGAGGCTCCCGAATGCGGAGGCGAGGAACGCGTTGCCCGTGGACCGCTGGACGAGCGCGTGGAACTCCTCGTCGTGGGCGGCGAGGTCCGTGCGGGTGGTCGCGCCCGCGCCGCGGAAGTCGCCGACCAGGCGACCCAGCCGGTCCCCCGGGTTCGTCATCCGGTCGACGGACAGGACGCGTGCGGACCACGGCTCCAGGAGCATCCGCACTTCGAACATGTGCCGGAACTCCGTCTCGTCCAGCAGCGCGGTCGTCGAGTACCCGCGCCCTTTCGCGCGTTCGACGAGCCCGTCCCCCTCGAGATGGTGGAGCGCCTCCCGCACGGGGGTCTGCGAGACCCCCAGTTCCTGCACGAGCGAGTCGATCGTGATCTTCTCGCCCGGTGGAATCTCGTTCCGCACGATCTTCGCGCGGATGAGGTCGTAGACGCTCGCGTCCTCCGTCGTCATTCTTCTGCCGTCACTCTTCCGTCCACAGTCAGCGGTCGCCCGGCGCACCCCTCGGTGCGCCGCACGTCACCGCCCGGTGAGGTCCAGCGCCGCCCCTGTGACGGAGTCCGCATCGATGCCGTGCAGCCGATGAGCCTCCGCCACGGACGAGGCCTCGCCGAACCGGGTCACCCCCAGGTTACGCGTGCGGTCGCCGCGGACCCCCGCGAGGAAGGCGAGTGTGTGCGGGTGTCCGTCCATGACCGTCACCAGCGGTGCCGGCGCGTCGGAGGGGAACAGTTCGTCGACGATCGCGCTCCGGCGGGACACCGCCACGTCGGTGCGGTCCTGCATCGAGCGGAACAGGAGGGACGGGCTCGTCACGCAGACGACCCCCGCGCGCACGCCCAGCCCTTCCAGCCGTGCGGCCGCTGCGAGCACCTCGGTCATGATCGCGCCCGCACCCACGAGCGTCACCGCGTCCTCCGACGCCGGATGCTCGCTCAGCCGGTAGCCGCCCGCCAGGACGCCGCGGCGGCGGCGCTCCCGCAGGACCGGGTCGTCGGGCACTCGGGCGAGCGACTGGTCGACGGGTCGCGTGCTCAGCCGGAAGTACGCGGCCTCGCCCCCGTCGGACTCCGGCAGACCCAGCCGGCGCATCGCCTCGAGCAGCGTCCACTCGAGGTCCTGCGCGAACGCGGGCTCCCAGCTGGTGAGCCCCGGCACCTCGAGGGTGACCGACGGGGTGTTGAACGACTGGTGTGCACCGCCCTCCGGTGCGAGCGTCACGCCCGACGGCGTTCCGACGACGATCGACCGGCCACCCGCGTACAGGCTGAACGTCCACGGCTCCAGCGCCCGGTTGATGAAGGGGTCGTAGATCGTCGCGATCGGCAGCAGGTTCCTCCCCCACCGCTGGCCGGTCGACCCGAGCTCACCCGCGAGTGAGACGAGGTTGACCTCCGCGATGCCCAGCTCGATGTGCTGGCCGGCCGCGGTCTCCCGCCACCGCATGACGCGCTCGCGGTCGTCGGCGAACCAGTCCGCCCGCCCCGCGATCGACCAGACGCCGGTCTTGTTGATCCATCCGCCCAGGTTCGTCGAGGTCGCGACGTCCGGGCTGAGCGTCACCACGTGGTCCGCGACCTCCGGCTGTGCGCGGTGCAGGTCGGACAGGAACCGGCCCAGCGCCGCCTGGGTCGAGGTCGTCGCCTTCGGCGAGTAGCCCAGCTCCACCGGGAACGCGGGAGCCGCCTGCGTCTCCACAGCATCGCGGCGGAGGCGGGCCGCAGCGGTGGCCAGGGCCTCGGCGGCGGGGGTCCCGTCCTCGAACCGGCGCCAGGGGTCGGAAGGATCCGCGCCCGAGGCCTCCGCCAGTTCCGCCATCTGCTCACCTGTCAGCTGGGCTGCGTGGTTGCCGGGGTGCCCCTCCGTCGCGAGGCCGCGGCCCTTGATCGTGTACGCGAAGATCACGGTGGGCCGGGTGTCGTCGATGCGGCCGAACGCGTCGACCAGTTGCGCGAGGTCGTGGCCGGCGAGGTCGCGGACGATCTCCGCGAGGTCCGCGCCGGTGTGGGGCCGCAGCAGCTCCGCGAGGGTGTCGCGATCCTTGCCGTCGAGGCCGGCGAGCAGGCGGTCGCGCACCTCGTCCGGGTGGGAGCGCAGCAGCCGCTGGTACTCCTCGTTCGGCATGTCGCGCATGCGCTGCTCGAAGACGTCGCCGCCGGTCTGGGCGAAGAGGGCGCTGATGCGCTGGCCCCACGTGAGAGTGATGACCTGCCAGTCCGCGGCGGCGAACATGCCCTGCAGGCGCTGGATCTGCACGTCGGGGATGACGCGGTCCAACGACTGCCGGTTGAGGTCGACGACCCAGACGGCCTCGCCCAGACTGCGGACCTCCGGGTCGATGATCGCCTCCCAGACGGCGCCCTCGTCCAGCTCCGCGTCTCCCAGCAGCGAATAGAAGCGGCCGGCAGGAGGCGTGGAATCGGGGAAGCGGTCCTGGAGGTAGCGGTGGGACAGCGCCGCCCACAGCGGTGCGGTCGCCCCGATGCCCACGGACCCGGTCGAGAAGTCGACGGTGTCCGGGTCCTTCGTGCGCGACGGGTAGGGCTGCAGCCCGCCCTTCGCGCGCAGGGTCGTGAGCCATGTCTCGTCGAGGTCGCCCAGGAGGTAGTTGAGCGCGTGGAGGACCGGAGAGGCGTGGGGCTTCACCGACACGCGGTCGTGGGCGGTCAGCTGCGTGAGGTAGAGCGCCGTCATGATGCCCACCATCGACGCGGACGACGACTGATGGCCGCCCACCTTCACCCCGTCCGTGTTCTCCCGGCCCCGGTTCGCAGCGTCGATGATCGACGTCGCGAGCCACAGCACCCGCTGCGCGATCTCGTCGAGCACCTCAGTGCTGGCCGAGGCCCGCAGCGGCCGATCGTTCGCCGTGGGCGGGTCGACCTGCATGGACGTCTCGAACTGGACGCGCTCGTCGTCGTGGACGGGGTGGGCATCGTGCGCGGGGTGGTCGGTCATCGTCCCCTCCGGGAGGTCAGGTGGTGGGCGGTGCGGAGCTGGGTGGTGAACCTGGGCGGCGGCCGCACGAGGGGAGCGGCCACCGCCCGTGTCGGTGCTCAGTCCTCGAAGATGCTGCTGTACGCGTTGAGCGCCAGCTGCCCTCCCAGGTGAGCGTAGAGGACGGTGTTGTCCGCCGTGAGCTCGCCCGCCCGGATGAGGCCGAAGAGACCCGCCATCGACTTCCCCTCGTACACGGGGTCGAGGATGACGCCCTCCTGCTCACCGGTCGTGCGGATCGCTTCGACCGTGGAGTCGTCGGGGATGCCGTAGGCGGGGCCCTCCCAACCCGACCGGATGACGACCTCGTCGTCGCGGATCGCGCGGCCCAGGCCGATCTTCTCCGCTGTCGTGTTCGCGATGCGGGTGACCTGGTCGATCGTCTTGTCGAGTGTCGCCGAGGCGTCGATGCCGATGACGCGGCGCGGCCGGCCTCCCGCATCCTCGATCTCCGCGAAGCCCGCGATCATGCCGGCGTGCGTGGAGCCGGTGACGACGCAGACGATGATCGTGTCGAAGAAGACGCCCAGCTCCTGCTCCTGGGTGACGACCTCGTGCGCCCAGTTCGCGAAGCCCACACCGCCCAGCGGATGCTCGGACGCGCCGGCGGGGATGGGGTAGGGCTTGCCGCCGGATTCCTCGATCTCTGCGAGCGCCTGCTTCCAGGAGTCGCGGATGCCGATGTCGAACCCGGCGTCGTCCAGCTGGACGTCCGCGCCCATGATGCGGGACAGCTCGATGTTGCCGACCTTGTCGTTGACCGGGTCGTCCCAGTCGACCCAGCGCTCCTGCACCAGGCGCGCCTTGAGCCCCAGGTGGGAGGCGACGGCCGCGACCTGACGGGTGTGGTTCGACTGGTAGCCGCCGATCGACACGAGCGTGTCCGCACCGGACTCCAGGATGTCCGGGACGATGTACTCCATCTTGCGGGTCTTGTTGCCGCCGAAGGCCAGGCCGGAGTTCACATCCTCGCGCTTCGCGAAGATCCGCGGGGCGTTCTCGCCGCCCAGATGGCGTGCGAGCCGTGGCAGTTCGTGCACGGGGCTGGGGCCGAAGGTGAGCGGGTAGCGGGGCAGGTCTGCGGTGGCCATGAGTGCCTCTCTCGTCATCGGGGGAGTACATCGTCGGTCAAGTGCGGTGTCGGGGAAGTGCTGCGCCGGGAAGGTGCAGCGTGTGCACGGAATCGGCGGCCGGGAATTGCCCGGCTATCCATTCGATAGTCGCGATATGCGATATATTGCATCCTGCATGTCATACACTGGCACACGTTCAGGGTGGTGTCCAGAGGCCGGCGGCCCCAGAGTGCGGCGGCCTCGGGAGTTCAGCGGCCTCGGCCTCAGCGGTCCAGAGTTCGGCAGGCCAGAGAGATCCCGACAGGCCGGGATCTGGATTTCCGGCCTTCTGCCCGAACGCCAGCTGCCCCGAGGACTTCACCGCCTCGCCCACTACGAAGGAGCTGCCGTGCCCATCCCCGCCACCCCGGGCCTCACCCCGCGCACCCTGCTGCGCGACGACGTGCATCGCAGGATCCGCGATGCGATCGTCCGCGGGGAGCTGCAGCCGGGTGAGAAGCTGCGCGACGGGGAGCTGGGCGAGTGGCTGGGAGTGTCCCGCACCCCTGTGCGGGAGGCCCTCCTGAAGCTCTCGGAGGCGGGGCTCGTGACGGCGAAGCCGGGCAGGGAGACGATCGTCGCGCCGGAGGACCCTGTCGTCCTCGACCACGCCCGCACCATCGCTGCAGAGCTGCACGCGCTGGCGGCACGCCTGGCGGCACCGCACGCGTCAGCGGATGAGGCCGCGATCGCGCGTCTCAGATCCGCGAACAAACGGCTCCGCGGAGCGACCGACCCCGAGGCCGCGATCACCGCTGACACGGACGTCCACGACGTGGTGGTCCGCCTGTCGGGCAACCCGCTGCTGCCCGGCCAGCTCGACACGCTGGTCCCCGTGCTGCTGCGCGCCGAATACCTCCACTTCGACGCGGAGACGGTCGCATCCTCTGCCCGCCAGCACGATGCGATCATCGACGCACTCCTCGCGGGCGACGCGGACCGCGCGGCCGCGCTCACCCGGGAGAACTGGCTCTCTCTGGGCTGACGTCTCCGTGGAGTGTCGGCGGGATGACGCCCACATCGGCGAGTGTCACCTGCCGGCCTTCCCCTTGATCCAGTAAGCCTGCGTGAAGTGGCGAGTGCGGTCCAGACGCCAGACGTCCTTGCAGACGCTGCGGACAGCTTTGACGAGGCCGCGCTCCCCAGCACCCCACACCCACAGGTCCGCAGGGTCGACATCCAGGCGCCGCATCCACGCCGCGAGCTCACCCCCGTGATCGCGTACTGCCGGAACGACCCACGCGGCTTCGAGCTGCGGGTGCGACGACACCGGCAGCCGCGCATGGTGGTCGACGTGCGCATCCTCGATGGCGGCACTCACACGCACGTGGGCGGGGGCGACCTCGATGAGCGAGTTGATCGCCGGGAGCGCCGTGAGGTCTCCGACGACCACCCAGTGAGTGGCATCTTCAGGGATGGACAGGTTCGCCGGGGTGAGCGCGAGTTCGAGCTGCTGCCCGGGCTCGGCCTGCTTCGCCCAGTCGCCCGCGGGCCCCGGCTCGTCGTGGAGGACGAAGTCGACGTCGAACGTGCCCGCGTTCGCGTCGGCCTCGACGAACGTGTAGCCGCGCTGGCTCACGTCACCCGTGCGCTCGTTCGGCACCCAGAGGCGCATCCACAGGGTGGGCGACACTTCAAGGGCGTCCACGAGCTCCGGGCTGTGGAAGCGGATCCGCCTGTAGAGCGGAGTGAAGTCGCGCACCGACACCACCTCGAGGGGGTGATTGGTGATGCGCATGAGGCGCATGAGACCGCGTTCGATGTTCGCCATTGCTCTCCTTGAGACTCGCACCCGACTGCAGTCAGGTTTGCCATACCAAGGGGAACCTTACTTCATGGCGGAGCGCGATCCGCCAGCGCGTCCGTCAGTGCTCCGCGGCCAGCAGTTCCGCGAACGCGTGGGCGACGGGTGTCATCGCGGTCTCGAGTTCCGGCTCCGCCTCCACGACCGGGGCCACGACCTCGTCCACGGTGAGGCCGTCCGGCAGCGATTCGCCCTTCTTCGCCCACCCGCGCACCAGCGCTCCGTCGGCCTCGAGGTGGAACTGCGTGCCCCACGCACGGCCCACCCGGAACGCCTGCACAGGGGCATCCGTCCCGTCGACCAGGTGCACCGCGCCCTCCGGCAGCTCCATCTGCAGGCCGTGCCACAGGACCACGGGGAACTCCGCGGGGGCACGCGAGAAGAGCGGGTCGTCCGCCGCCTCGGCTCGCCGATGCCCGGTCATGAGGCCCACCTGCGGGACGTCGCGGTGGACGACGGGGCGCCCCAGGGCCTCGGCGAGCATCTCGCCACCCAGGCACACGTTGAGGCTCGTGAACTCACCGGCGGCGGATGCGGCCAGCAGTTCGCGCACTGCCGGGAACCAGGGGTTCCGCTCATCGTCGACGGGCCCGTCCTGACCACCCAGCACGATGAGCCCCACACCCGGCTCGCGCAGCTCGTCCAGTGTGGGGATGTGGGCGAGCGCCGCGTCTGCATCGACAGCGCCACAGGCTTTCGCCTCGCGGTAGGGACGACGGACGTCGAGCTGCGCCCCGGCGGCCTCCAGCCAGCGCCCCAGCCGGCGGACGTCCGTCCCGTCCTCGTGCTCGATGACGATGATGCGTGTGCTCATGGTTCCTCCCTCACCCCGGAGGCCGATTCCTCACATTTCAGGGCCAGCACCTAC
This sequence comes from Brevibacterium yomogidense, assembly GCF_016107685.1. Lineage (GTDB taxonomy): Bacteria > Actinomycetota > Actinomycetes > Actinomycetales > Brevibacteriaceae > Brevibacterium > Brevibacterium yomogidense. The sequence goes on along the minus strand of NZ_JABASY010000001.1, from coordinate 516,689 downwards.
ATCCAGTGCCGACCCCCACGTCGCCCGGGTGGCGCCCGACCGACCTCCCCGATCCTGTCACGCCCCACCGCCACGAGACACCGCTCTCAGGTTCGACACCACGCTGCCTGCGGGGTGGTCTCGAACCGGAGCGCGGTGTCTCGTGATCGCCCCTCGGCGGGCGGAACGATCGACTGCCGGAGGTGCTCAGGCGCCCAACGCGGAAGCGACGAGGTTGCTGCCCTCCAGTGCTTCGCCGGCCGTCACGGCCGCCAGCCAGGTGGCGGTGTCGGCGACTGACGCGAAGTTGGAGTTCAGCAGGGTCATGATCGTCTCGTGCACCTGCTGGGCCGGAACATCCCCCTGTGCGTTCGTGAAATTGATGGCGCCGGTCGCGTCGGACAGCACCTCGACGGATACGCCCCGCGTCTCCGCATCCGCTGAGGACACGGCAGGGCATCCACTTCGTCCACTTCGTGGGGCCGGAACCCGAAGCGGCTGATGTCGGAGTCACACTCTGAAACTCTGATCCACACTTGCAGACTTTAGAAGTGAGAGCATCGTTCCACTGTGGGTTGTCAGAGTCTGCGACCCGCCTGAAGCGACCGGGACGCTGACAGGTGACCCTGTATTCCCAGCCGATACGTCCGTGTCCCTGGCCGCCGCGCCCACCCGCCCGTAGTCTCGAACCACGGCCCCGGCCACACACCAACCCGAACCGAGCCACCGATACGAACCGCGCCGCCACGACCAGAGAACCACCAGACCGTCCACCCCACTCGGAAGGGACGCACCATGACACGGTTCCACACGCAGGAGACGATCCCCGCACCCGTCGACCAGGTGGTCCGCTGGCACGCGCTGCCCGGCGCGGTCACCCGCCTGTCCCCGCACTGGGCGCAGACCGTCGTGGAGGAGGGCGACCCGAACGTTCCCGGCACGCGCACGCGGATGAAGGTCGCGGCTCCCGGCACGCGCGGGTCGGTGCGCGTGCCCTGGCAGTCGGAGCACTTCGCGCTCGAGGATCCGGGCATCGCCCCACTCTCCGACGCTCCGCAGTCCAACCACCGGTCCAGCGGCCCGTCAGGAGACCCCTCCGACCAGCACCCCGCCCCGCTCACCGCACCCGGCCAGGCGTTCGGGTTCGGCGACCGCATGGTCGACTCACCGCTGGCACCTCTGCGGTCGTGGGAGCACCGGCACGTCTTCCGGCCCCGCCCCCTCTCCGGGGAGACCCTCGCGGAGGCGAGCGCGACCTCGGTCGAGGACGCAGTGTCCGTCGAACTTCCCCGCGCTGCGTTTCTCACGGACTCCGACCTGGGATCCCGCGTCACCTCGCGGCTCTCCCGGCTGCCCGGCGCGCGGCTGCCGGAGTCCGCCCTCCTCAGCACGCTGCGCACCACCTTCGCCGCGCGCACCACCCGCCTCACCCGCGACCTCGCGTTCCTCCGCAGCATCGACGCGCCGACAACGGGCGGCGACCGGCCGCTGCGCGTCCTCATCTCCGGGGCGTCAGGGCTCGTGGGCACCCAGCTGTGCGCGCTGCTCACGACGGCGGGCCACACCGTGCGCCGCCTCGTCCGCCACGAACCCGACGCCCGGGCCGCGGACGGGGGCGAGTCCCCCACGGACGCCGAGGCCGCACCCGCCCGCCCACTCTCCGGCACCGGCGAGGACCCCGACCAGGAGTCCCGCTGGGATCCGAAAGCCGGTTATCTGCTGCGCGACGACCTCGTGTGGGCGGACGTCGTCGTCTGCCTGTCCGGCCGCAGCATCGGCGGTCGCCTCACCGCCGCCGCGAAGCAGGAGATCCTCTCCTCCCGGATCGATTCGACCCGGCTGCTCGCGACGACGATCGCCGCCCTGCCGCCCGAGGACCGGCCCGAGGCCTTCCTCTGCGCCTCCGCCGTCGGCATCTACGGCACGGACCGCCGCACCCCCGCGGACGAATCCGCATCACCGGGAGACGGCTTCCTCGCCGAGGTGTGCCGCGCCTGGGAGGCTGAGGCCGCCGCTGTCGAATCCGCCGGTGTCCGCAGGGTGTCCGTGCGCACGGGCCTCGTCATGAGCGGGTTGGGCGGGCTGCTCGCCCTGCAGGTCCCGCTCTACCTCGCCGGTGCGGGCGGCCCGCTGGGCTCCGGCGACCAGTGGTTCCCGTGGATCAGCCACGACGACCTCGTGCGCGTCTACGCCCGGGCGATCGTCGACGCGTCGATCTCCGGGCCCGTCAACGCCGTGGCACCCGGGATCGTCCGGCAGAAGGAGTTCGCGAAGACGGTGGGGAAGCACGTGCACCGGCCCGCCTTCCTCCCGGTCCCGCGCATCGGCCCCGCCCTGCTGCTGGGCGGCGAGGGCGCGGACGAGCTCGCGCTGGCAGGCCAGCACGCAGTGCCGTCCGCGCTGGAAAGTGCGGGCTTCGACTTCGCCCACCCCGGCCTCGGCGACTGCCTCGTGGAGGAGCTGGGTCCCTGACCGGCGACGGAAGCCGGTCCGCGGGGATACCGGAGACCGTGGCGGAAGTCGACCCTGGTCGAAACCGGGAAGGACCTCGTACCGGAAGCTGATCCCCTCCGGAACGGGAGGTCACGACGGACGAGGGGGCGGTCCGTGCAGGACGGGCAGGACGGGCAGGACGGGCAGGACGGGCAAGACGGGCCCTAGCGGTAGACGGAGCCCGGGGTGCGACCGAACACGGTGCGGAATGCCTGGATGAAGGCACTGGCCGACGAATAGCCGCAGGCGGCTGCGGTCCGCGTCACCGACTCGCCCTCCGCCAGCATGAGGTTCGCCCGGTGCAGCCGCAGCTGCGCCCGCCAGACCGTGAAGCCCATCCCCACCTCCTGCCGGAAGAGACGCGACAGGGTCCGCTCGCTCGCGCCCACGGCACGGCCCAGCTCCGCCAGCGTCGGGTTCACCGTCATGTCCGCTTCCAGGGCGGCCTGCACGTCGCGCAGACGACCGTCGTGCAGGAGCGGGACCATCGTGGCGGGTTCCGGCGCCAACCGCAGCTGGTCGACGAGCACCTCGAGCATCCGCCGGGCGGCAGGCGACCGCGCCGGCCCCTGCTGTGCACACGCGATGACGAGCTCCCGCACGAGCGGCGGCACCAGCACCAGCGTTGGATCGCCCCGCCACATACGGCCGCGGCGAGGCACCCCCACGAGGTGGACGGTCGTCGCACCGTGCACCTGCCAGCGATGCGCGGTGCCCGCCGACACCCAGACCGCGCGCGTGGGCGGGGTGAACCACGTGCCGTCCTCGACGATGAGCTCCAGGACCCCCGTGCTCGCATAGATGAGCTGCGCGTCGTCGTGCCGGTGCAGATCGACCTCCCCACCGGGTGACAGTGCGCGCGTCTCCGTGGGGGCCTCGGCAAGATGGCGGATTCCTGACATCACGTGGCAGTCTAGTGGGAGTCCGCCGCGCAGAACTCCGACAGGCTGGAGACATGTCGTCCGACCCGTCCGACCCGTCCGACCCGTCCGATCCGTCCGATCCGTCCGGGGCCCGCGTGCACGCTGGCGCCTCCGCGCAGGCTGGGAAGTCCGCGCCGCCTGAGGCTTCTGCGGCGGCGCCCGCTCGCTCTTCGGCGCCAAGCACGTCAGTCGCTCCGCGCGGTGCCCGCCATGCCGCGCGTCTGCTCGCGTACTCCCACGCGACGGTGGACTTCTACCAGGGTGCGATCGCCGCACTCGTGCCGTTCCTCGTCCTCGAGCGCGGGTACACGTACGCCGCGGCCGCCGGCATCGTGCTCGCATTCTCCCTCTCCTCGTCGATCATCCAGCCCCTCTTCGGTGCGCTCGGAGACCGGTGGCGGATGCGATGGCTCATCCCGGTGAGCATCATCATCGCGGGGGCGGGGATCGCCTCGATCGGCCTCGTCACCTCGTTCTGGGTCACCGCGGCCGTCGCCGCCGTCTCCGGGGCCGGTGTCGCCGCGTTCCACCCGGCGGCCGCCAGCCGCGCCCGCGAGATCGGGCGCGACGACCACGTCCTCATGGCGTGGTTCTCCCTGGGCGGCAACATCGGCTTCGCGTGCGCTCCACTGGTCGTCGGCGCGACGGTCGCCCTGTTCGGACTGCGCGTCGCTCCGCTCCTGGCGATCCCCGCCGTCACCGGCCTCGCAGCGGTCGCTCTCATCCGCCGCGTCCACACTCCCGCACCCCTCACCGCGGGAACGTCACGCGGAAGCAGTCGGGGACGCGACGACTGGGGCGCCTTCTCCCGCATGTCCGTGGCGATCATCTGCCGGTCGATCGTGTTCGTGAGCATCGGCTCGTTCATCGTGCTCTTCATGAGCCAGTACCGGGGCGTGGGCGACGCGCTTGCCAGCGCCTCCCTGTTCGTCTTCTACATCGGCGGGGCGTTCGGCACCGCGATCGGAGGCCACCTGGCCCGCCGGTGGCCGCGCACCACCATCCTCCGCTGGGCATATGTCCTCGCAGTGCCCGTCATCGCGGGGATGCTCCTCATCCCCGGGCCCGTCGCCTACCTCTTCGTCGCCCTCGCCTCGATCGTGCTCTACGTCCCGTTCTCGCTACACGTGAGCCTGGGCCAGGACTACCTCCCCAGACACATGGGCACCGCCAGCGGTGTCACACTGGGCCTTGCGGTCTCCGTCGGTGGGCTCGCGGCACCTGTGATCGGTGCACTGGGCGACCGGGTGGGCCTCGAGTACGCACTCCTGCCCCTCATCGCCCTCCCGGCGATCGCATGGGTGGCACTCGCCGGGCTTCGGGAACCCCCGTCCGCAACCGCATGAGCCGGACTGGATGGAGGGGCGGGACGCCATGAGCCGGACCGGGCCGCATGAGCGGGGCGGGACGGACAGAATGAGTCAGACCGCTCTGAACCGCACGACCTCCGCAGACCCACGACCAAGGGACCCCATGACCACGACCCGCACCGCATTCGCCTCACCCGCCCTGGACTTCACCGAGGTGACGTTCCGCCGAGGATCCACCATGATCCTGCCCGACGTGTCCTTCACCGTGGGGCGCGGCGAGCACTGGGTCATGCTGGGCCCCAACGGCGCGGGGAAGAGCACGATCCTCAGCCTGGCCGGCGGGATGGGGCACCCCACGAGCGGGACCGTCGACGTTCTGGGGCACCGGGTGGGCCGCGTGGAGCTGCGCGCACTGCGCGAGCGGATCGGACACGTGAACCCGCGCCACCCCCTGCGATCGAAGCTCACCGCCCTCCACGTCGCACTCACCGGTCTCACCGGCACCGTCGAGACCATGCTGCGGTGGGAGCCCACCGCAGAACAGCGGGACCGGGCGCTGGGCCTCCTCGCACGCTTCGGCCTGGCCGACCGGATCGACGCCCCGTGGCCCACCCTGTCGCAGGGCGAGCGCGGCCGCACCCTCATCGCGCGGGCGCTGCTGGCCGATCCGGAACTGCTCCTGCTCGACGAACCGGCGACAGGGCTGGACGTCGCCGCGCGCGAGCAGCTCATGGAGACACTGGAGATCCTCCCCGCGGAGCACCCCGAGCTCACGACCGTGCTCGTCACGCATCACCTCGAGGAGATCCCCACCTCCGTCACGCACGCACTCCTCCTGCGCGACGGCGCGCCTCTTGCCCATGGCCCTGCCCACGACGTGCTGACAACGAAGAACGTCACCGCCGTCTTCGACCACCCGATCGCGGTCCGCCACGAGGACGGACGCTGGAGCGCGCGGACCGACCGGCGCCGCACGGCGGTCGGGAGTGACCTCCTCACGCACTGACCGGCACAGCGGCCGGACTGCTCCGCCGACGCCTCGGCGGGGGTCCTCAGCTGCGGCACCGGGCACGAAGACGACTGCTCATCGGGATTCGTCCGGGTCACTGTCGTCGTCGCCGGCCGTGAGCGGTTCGGCGATGTCCTCGAGATTCTCCTGCTCGGCCTTCACCCCCAGGAAGATCTCCGCCACACCGGCGAGCGCCATCACCGCCGCGCTGATGAAGAAGCCGGTCGCGACCAGCCCTGTGTCGCCGGACTCGATGAACCGGCCGAACATGAGCGGGCCGATGATCCCGCCCAGTCCGGTGCCGATCGCGTAGAAGAACGCGATCGCGAGCGCGCGGGTCTCCATCGGGAAGATCTCGCTCACGGTCAGGTACGCCGCACTCGCGCCGGAAGAGGCGAGGAAGAAGCAGACCATGAGCACGATGAGGAAGAGCCACTCGTTGTCGCTGCCCAGCAGGATGAACGCGAGCGCGACGGCGACGGCGGCCGAACCGATGTAGCTCAAGCTGATCATCGGCTTGCGTCCGACCGTGTCGAACAGGCGGCCCAGGGTCACCGGCCCCAGGAAGTTCGAGATGGCCCAGAACACCAGGAAGACGGGCACGATGTTCGATGCCACGTCGAAGTAGGTGCTCATGAGCGTGCCCAGGTTGAACGTGATGCCGTTGTAGAGGAAGGCCTGACCCACGAACAGCGCCAGGCACAGGACAGCCCTCTTCGGATACTGGGTGAAGGCGACCTTCGCGATCTCCGAGAAGGGGATCGTGTGCCGCTGGTGGATCGTCAGCTCGTCCGATTCGTCGACCGCCTCGAGCGCTTCCGCCCCGAATGCCTCCTCGACCTCGCGCTCGATCGAATCGATGATGGATTCCGCCTCGTCCTCCCGACCGTGGATGAACAGCCACCGCGGGCTCTCCGGCACATGCCGGCGGACGACGAAGATCAGCAGGCCGAGCACGGCGCCGATCCCGAACGCCCACCGCCAGCCGATGTCCTTCGCGAAGATGTTCTCGTTCAGCAGGACGATCGCGAGCGCCGACCCCAGGACGATCGCGAGCGCCGACCCCAGGGCGGCACCCAGCCAGTAGGAGCCGTTGATGATGAGGTCGACGCGGCCGCGCACACGAGCGGGGATGAGTTCGTCGATCGCGGAGTTGATCGCCGCGTACTCACCGCCCACTCCTGCGCCCGTGACGAAGCGGGCCAGATAGAAGTACCACGGGGAGAAGGAGAACGCGGTCGCGACCGTCGCGAGCACGTACACGCCCAGGGTGAGGATGAAGAGCTTCTTGCGGCCGAAGCGGTCGGTCAGCTGACCGAACACCAGCGCCCCCAGACAGGCGCCCAGGATGTAGACCGCCGCGGCGATGCCGATCTGAGCCGCACCGATGTCGATGCCGCTGCCGTCCTCCGTCAGCCGGGCCGCGACACTGCCGACGATCGTGACTTCGAGGCCGTCGAGGATCCACACCGCCCCCAGGCCGATGACGACGCGCCAGTGGAAGCGGGACCAGGGCAGTCTGTCGAGCCGTGCCGGCACCTGCGTCGTGATCGTGCCGAGTTCGCGTTTCGTCATCATCCGACCTCCCGTACAGCCCTAAGGGCGCCGACGGTCCTTCGCCATCCGCCACAGGCGCAACGGCAGCAGACCGATGAGAGGGGCTCGACGACCCAGGGACTCCCGACCCTCGTCGCTGAGGGCGTGGGCGTACCGAGCTGCGGCCTCGGCCGTGGGGTAGGTCTTGCTGCCACCCGCCCCGCAGCCCCGCGTGCAGTCCCACGTCATCGTGCGCCCCTGCGAGCGGAAGCGAAGACGATGCCCCAAGATCCGACAAGCCACCATGTCATGAACGGTAGCACTGGGAAGTGTTCCGTCAAGCGAAGAAGCGAGGGTGTGCCGGCGACGACCGATTCAGCCGTCGCTGCCGGCACCCTCCGAGCCTGCGCCACCCTGGGAGCCTGATCCTCCCTGAGAGCCCGAGCCGCTCTGGGAGCCGGAGCCGCCCTGCGAGCCGGTTCCGTCCTGGGAGCCTGTCCCGCTCTGCGAGTCGGAGCCGCTGCCCGATCCGTCAGCACCACCGCTGTCCGACGAGCCGTCCTGCTCGGAACCCTGCCCGGGGACCTCGCTGTCTGTGCCGTCACCGGAGCCGTCGTCTGCCGATGAGCCGTCGCCCGAGGTGCCCTGCCCTCCGTCTGTGCCCTGCTGCCCGGTGCCACCCGCCGGTGATCCCGATCCTCTGCCGGTGTCGCCCGAGCCCGACGAGTCCTCGCTCCCGTCAGAGCCCCCGGAGACCGACCGGGAGATCTGCGACGTACCGGGAGAGATGTCGACGTCCGTGAACGATTCGGCGACGACGACTGCCCCGATCCCGATCACGAACGTCGCCCCGCCGATGGCCACGGGGTAGAGGACACGCTTGCGACGCAGCTTCTGCAGCCACGTCTTCGGTTCCTCGTCGTCCTGCTGCTTTCGATCCTGCGGCTGGCTCCCCTGCTGCTTTCGATCCAGCTGCTTCCGGTCCTGCCGTTCGCCACTCTGAGGCACAGCTCTCCCGGCGGCGGCTTTTGCGCCGTCCGCGGTCGCGAGCTTCGCGCCGACCTGCTTGATCTTCTCCTTGCCCTTGTCGAGGCTCCGGCTGTAGAGGGTCACGGCCAGCGCGGTGACGATACTGGCGACACCCGCGCCCACGACCGTTCCGGCGACGCCCAGCTGCCCACCGATGACGGAGGACGTCGCTGCCGCCCCCGCACCCGCCATGAGTTGGGTGGCCGAGATCCCGCCGGACTTCTTGTCCTTCTCCGCATCCGCGTCGTCGCGCGTCTCACCACGCCCACTGGCGCCCGCCTGGTTGTCCGCCTCGTCGCGCACAGCGGTGTGCGCGACATAGCGCGCATGAGCCCCCGCGTCGTGATGTACCGCGGTCTGCGCGACATAGCGCGACTCGTCACCCGGTGGCGTCGAGGTGATGCGGCCAGAGCCTGAGGTCGTGGCCGGTTGCGGGCCGCTGTCATAGACGGAGGCACCCGCAAGCTCCTCCGTGATCAGTGGAAGCGTCTGCACGGTCGACGGCGTGGGGTCGCTGTGAGCACTCGACCCGCTGGCGGAGAAGCCGTCCGTCGTGCGCGGTCGAACCGTCTGTCCTCCTCGAGGGTGGATGTGTGTCCTCGAATCCTGGGACTCGTGCTCGTCTTCAGCCACTGCGCCTCCCGTGTTCCTGGTCCTCACATCTTCGCGGGTCCAGATCGGTGGAGACTGAAGGTGCGGGCTCCAAGCTGGCGACACACTGATAGCGGCCGCGGGTCGCAGCCTCCTGACCAGCGACTGTCCCGCGGCGTGTGAGCGGCGCGACACACCCCTCACATGGATCCACCAGCTACGACGGGCCTATCGCACGATCTCACGGTGGCCCGCGTCCAGTCGCCTGGTCCAGCCGCGCGCATCGAGATGCTCGAGCAGCGGGATGACGGTCCGCCGTGTCGTGTCGAGCGCCCTCCTCGCCTCGCTCGTCGTGAACGGCTGCGTCAGCCCGGACAGCACACGCATCGCCTGCGCGGGAGCACCCGGGCCCAGCACGACACTGCCACCCTGACCCGCTGTGCCGCCGTGCACACCTGCCCCGCCGCGGGCGTCCAGTCCACCCAACCGGATGAGCCTTCCCTGCTTCTCCGCCGCTGCGATCTCCCGCGCCCCAAGCTTCAGCCGTTCCAGCTCGCGGGCTTCCGGCGCGCGGAACGGCGTCCGGCCCCACTCCTCCTCCAGTGCGCGGACCGCTGGTTCGGCCGCGCCCATACTCCGCACCGCGACCGCCGACCGGATCCGCCCGTCCTCAACGACGAGACCCGCTTCTCGCACGATCGCGCTCAAGAGCGCCGAGGTCGCCCGCGCCGCCTGCTGCCCGTCCCCTCCCGGGCCGGTCAGCTCCGGCAGGCCCAGGCGGTCGACTGCTGCCTTGCCCGTGAGTCCGGGCGAGAGCGGGTCCGCGGCGAGCTCTGCGGCGACCATCTCCGTGAGTGCCTTCGCCCAGGCGGTGAGGCGCTCGTCGTCGACGAGCAGGTCGCGCACGCGGACGACACCAGCGGGGAGACCGTCGTCCGGAGCCGCAGCGTCCGCGCTATCACCAGCCGGCGCTGCCCCAGTCGAACCAGCACTCGCCCGGGCAACTCCGTCCGTGCCCGCACCTGCAGGCGTCCCGCCGTTCGGGGTCCCGCTTCCCTCCGGCACCGGCAGGCCCAGGGAGGTGAGGACGGGAACCGGCACGGCACCTCGGCGGCGGACTTCCGTGAGCACGTCGCCGCCCGGACTCATGTGGGCGAGCGCCTCGCCGCGGCGTCGGCCGTCGCCCCGGCGGGTGAGCGCGGGCGGGTCCACGTCGAGCACCTGCACGCCCGCGAAGACCGCGCGGCTGCCGGGCGAGCGCAGCAGCATCCGGTCGCCCAGCGTGAGTGGCAGCGCGCGGGTCAGCGTGAGGCGGGCGTGGCGGACGCCCAGCGGCCGCACCCGCGCGGGAATCGCCGCGGTCCCCACGTGCACCGTGAGCTCCTGCGGCGCCGCATCGAGGGGCTCGCCGGTGAGCCCGCGGACGTCGACGGTGTCGGTGAGCGTCCAGGCTCCCGGGGTGAGGAGGACGTCGCCGCGGCTCAGGGAATCCGCGGCGATCCCGCGCAGATTCACCGCGGCCCGCGTCACCGGTGTGAGGACGTCTGCGGCAGCGTCGTGGCTCTGCAGACCACGCACCGTCACGTCCTGCGCGCCCCGCTCGCCCACCACGACCAGCGTGTCATCCGTCCGCAGCGTGCCCGCGCCCAGCGTCCCGGTCACCACCGCACCGGCCCCGGAGATCGTGAAACCGCGGTCGATCCACAGACGGATGCGCGCATGGGGCTCCGGGGGTGGCGCGGCGGCGAGGACGTCGTCGAGACCGGACCTCAGCGCATCCAGGCCCTCCCCCGTCACGCCGGAGACCGCGACCGCGGGTGCGTCGGCCAGGCCGGTCACCGCGAGTTCCGTGCGAGCGCGGGCGATCACCTGCGGCACGGCTTCCGGCGCCAGGTCCGCGCGCGTGACGACCAGCAGGCCGCGCCGGATCCCCAGTGCCGCGATCGCGTCGCGGTGGTCGTCCGACTGCGGCATCCACCCTTCGTCCGCGGCGACGACGAAGAGGACGATCGGGGCGGGGCCCACACCGGCGAGCATGTTGCCGAGGAACCGTTCGTGCCCCGGCACGTCGACGAAGGACACCTCGCGGCCGCTCGGCAGCGTCGTCCACGCGAAACCCAGATCGATCGTGAGGCCGCGCCGCCGCTCCTCGTCCCACCGGTCCGGTTCCGTCCCCGTCAGCGCTCTCACCAGCGTCGATTTGCCATGGTCGACATGTCCGGCCGTCGCGACGACGAACGCTCCGGTCACGGCTCCTCCGACGGATCCGTCGTCGAGGTCCCGGTGCCCTCCTCGTCGACGCCCGACGTCTGAGGTGGAGGCTCCGGGGACGGGCGGGGGCCTGCGGCAGAGTGGGGCCCTGCGGTGGGGCGGGGGCCTCGGCGGCGGGTGAGGTCCGTGAGGACGTCGACGACGGCGGTGGCGACGGCTTCGTCCTGGGTGGGTGGGATGCAACGGAGGTCGACCAGGCAGCGGCCGTCGTGGATGCGGCCGACGACCGCGGGGGTGCGGGCGCGCAGCAGCGGGGCGGCCTCGTCGGGGACGGCAAGCGCCCAGCCGGGGAGGTCGACACCCGTGCCGCCCCCGCCCCCCACCCTGCCGACGTGCGGGACGACGAGTGCGGCGACCGGCGCGACCACGTCGAGGCGGTCCATCGCGCCCTTGCGGACGGCGTAGGCCAGTTCCTCCGTGCGCACGCGCAGGTCGTCGGGATCCGCGTGGAGTGCCTGGTGGACGGGCGGGTTGCCGGTGGTGAGGGTGGCTTCGAGTGCGGCGAGGGTGAGCTTGTCCGCACGGACGGCGCGGGCCATCGGGTGGCGGGACAGCATCGCGATGACGTCCCCGCGGCCCAGCAGGATCCCCGCCTGAGGACCGCCCAGCAGCTTGTCGCCGGACGCGATGACGACGTCCGCGCCGGCGGCGAGCGCGGTCGCCGCGTCGGGCTCCTCGGGGAGGAGGGGTTCCGGTTCGAGGAGCCCGCTGCCCAGGTCGACGATGAGAGGGACGCCGCGGGAGTGGCAGAGATCCGCGAGTTCGGTGAGGTCCGCCTCCGCGGTGAAGCCGTCGATCCGGAAGTTCGACCGGTGGACCTTGAGGACAGCAGCGGGGCCCGCCTCGAACTCGCGGGCGTAGTCGGCCAGGTGGGTCCGGTTCGTCGTGCCCACCTCCGTGAGGCTCACGCCGGTGGATTCGATGAGGTCGGACAGGCGGAAGCCCGCGCCGATCTCCACGAACTCACCCCGGCTGATGAGGACAGTGGAGTCCTTCGCGAACGCGGTCGTCGCGAGCATGAGCGCGGCGGCGCCGTTGTTGACGACCAGGGCGTCCTCGGCCGCGGGGCAGGCGGTGAGGAGGGCGGCGCGGGCACCGGCACCTCGGCGGGCGCGGGTTCCGGTGACCAGGTCGAACTCGAGGTCCGTGTACCCCGCGGCATCGACGACGGCGTCCCGGGCCGCGTCCGACAGGGGCGCGCGTCCCAGGTTCGTGTGGACGAGGACGCCGGTCGCGTTGAGGACCGGGGTGAGGGACGAGGCCCGCTCGGTGCCCAGAGCGGTGAGCAGCTCCGCCTCGACGGCCTCGGGCGTGATCGCGCCGGTCCGGGCACGGTCCTGGGTGGCTCGGATGAGCCCCTTGACGACGGCCTCCCCCAGGGAGGCGATGGCGTCTGCGACCTGCGGGAGGGCGAGGAGGGCGTCCGTGCGCGGGATGCGGCGGCGGGGGTCGGAGCCCTCGGTCGTTTCGTGTGGACGTGGAGGGCCGGGCTCCCCCGCAGGTTCGGACGAGCCACGCGGATCCGACACACCCTCCGGTTCAGGCGCAGCATGACCCGACGCGTCGTCGTTGTCGTCGACCACTGGCACTCCTTCACACTGTTGCGGCCGCGGGAAGTGTGGCGGAGGCGGACGGGAATCGAACCCGCCAAGCCCAGATACTGAGCTTCACCGGTTTTGAAGACCGGGGCGACCACCAGGACGCGGACGCCTCCGATCGCGAATCTATCAGGGGCGGACACGGGCGGTCCGGGCCGTGGCGGCAACTCGTCATGGCGCCCCATGATGGCGCGCGTGCCAGAGCTCAGCCACTGCCCCGTGCGATCCGGTTGACTGCATCGTTTTCGTTTTTGACTGCATCGTTTTCAGCAGTGTTTCACTGCTGAAAACGATGCACTCAGCAGCGAAATCGCGCAGTCAATCCACCGACTCTCCACGGACTCACGACTCCGTGCACCCGCGCCCATCCGTAGACTCACGTCCATGGGTACCGATGCCGTTGGCCAGCAGCTTCCGCAGATCCAGACACCAGAGATCCGACTCACGTCCATGGCGCACGGCGGGGGCTGTGCGTGCAAGATCCCGCCCGGCGAGCTCGAGACGGCGCTCTCCTCCCTGAGCGGCCAGCACTTCGACCACGTGATCGTGGGGCTGGACGACGGTGACGACGCCGCGGCGGTGCGCGTGCAGGACGGCCTCGCGGTCCTGTCGACCGCCGACTTCTTCACCCCCGTCGTCGACGATGCCTACGACTGGGGACGGATCGCCGCCGCGAATGCGCTGTCGGACATCTACGCGATGGGCGGCACTCCCGTCGTCGCGATCAACCTCGTGGGGTGGCCGCGCGACGTCCTGCCGATGGAGCTCATGAGTGAGGTGCTGCGCGGCGGCATGGCGGTGGCGAACGCGGCGGGCACACCGGTGATCGGCGGCCACTCCGTCGACGACCCGGAGCCCAAGTACGGCATGGCGGTCACCGGCACCGCCCACCCGGACCGCCTCCTGCGGAACGACGCCGCGGTCGCGGGCCTGCCCCTCACACTCACGAAGCCGATCGGCGTGGGCCTGCTCAACAACCGCCACAAGACGACGGGCGAGGTCTTCGACGCCGCGATCGCGTCGATGACGGCCCTCAACCACGACGCTTCCGTCGCCGCGCTCGAGGCGGGGGCCAAGGCCGCCACCGACGTCACCGGGTTCGGCCTGCTGGGTCACCTGCACAAGATGGCGCGGGCGTCCGGTGTGGGCGCGGTGATCGACCGGTCGGCCGTGCCCCTCATCGACGGGGCGGCGGAAGCACTGCAGGACGGGTACGTGTCCGGGGGGACGCGAAGGAACCTCGACTGGGTGCGTCCGCACGTCAGTGCCGGCGCCGGGATCAGCGAGGACGACCTGCTGGTGCTCGCGGACGCGCAGACGTCAGGTGGTCTGCTGGTCGTCGGCGAGGTCCCCGGCTACCCGGTGATCGGCGAGACGGTCGCAGGCGACGGCATCACCGTGCGGTGACGGGCTGCGGCATCGACTTGCGGTGACTGGCGGAGACGTCGGTGCGGAGGCGTGGGTGCAGCAGCTCCGGTGCAGAGGCCCGGGTGCAGTGACCCCGGTGCAGTCACTGGCGGAGATCCGGGTGCAGAGACGTGGGTGCGGACGCCCGGGTGCAGTGACCCAGCGCCTCGTAGCGATCCTCCCTCGATCGAGTGAGTGCCATTCGTCCCCGAACTGTGCTGGGGAGGCCGAATCCCACTCACTCGATGTTCTTCCGACCGACAGCCGCGCACCACACCGTCCGCGCCGGGGCACCCACGCCATTCCACGCGCCCGGCTCACGCGTCACTCCGGGTAGTCGGTGCTCTGGGTGAGGTCGATCCATGTGTCGATCTCTGCGCGCTGAGCGACCAGCTCGCCTTCGGCCCTTCGCAGTGCGTCGCTTCCCAGGAGCAGGCGCAGCGGCGGGTCGTCGGACGCGGCCACCTGCAGGATGGCTTCCGCGGCGCGCTTCGGGTCGCCGGGCTGGCGGCCGTCGATCGTGTCGTTCTCCTTGCGGCGCAGACCTGCGGTGTCCGCGTAGTCCCTGATCGGGTGCGCCGACTGCGTGAGCGATCGGCCGGCGAAGTCCGTCCGGAAGCCACCGGGTTCCACGATGACGACTCGCACTCCCAGTGGCCCCACTTCCTTCGCGAGTGCGACTGATGCACCCTCGAGCGCGAACTTGGTCGCGGAGTAGTACCCGGAGCCCGGCTGCGAGGTCCGTCCCGCGATCGAGGAGACGTTGACGATCGTGCCCGCGCCACGCTTCCGCATCCCTGGCAGCGCCTGCTTCATGACGTCGACGGCCCCGAAGAAGTTCGTCGCGAAGAGCTGCTCGACCTCCTCCGGATCGCCCTCTTCCAGCGCGGATCGGTAGCCGTAGCCCGCGTTGTTGACGAGTACGTCGACGCCTCCGAAACGTTCATCGGCCACTGCGACCGCTGCGACGACCTGCGCGTGATCCCGCACGTCCAACGGCACGACCGCTGCTGTTGTGGGGAACGAATCGCCCAGCTCCGCGAGTGTCTCCGGATCGCGGGCCGTGACCACGGCGTTGTGGCCCGCTTCGAGCACTGCGATCGCGATTGCCCGCCCCAGTCCACTGGAGCATCCGGTGATCAGCCATGTCGCCATCGTGCGTCTCCTTCGTCGAGCGGATTCGGTCATTCGTCGAGCGGATTCGCCGCCAGACTACGTGCGCCGCCAACAGTCCCGCCGCCGCCCGTCCGTCCCTCGAGAACACGGGAAGTGGCCAGTGAGCGACACAGCGGGAGACTCTGTCGAGGCATCGATGACACGGTCGGCGACACCCACCGGACCCGCGGCATCGTCCCCGCGGCCTCCCACCTACCCGATCGTCGTGATCGAGTCGTGCGTGATGCCGGCCGCCTGCCGGGCGGCGAGTCGATCCCGCTGGGGTTCGACGACGTGCCTGGGGTCCTTCGTCGATTCGATGCCGGCTTCCAGCATGCCGAACCGCGTGTACGCCGAGGCCGCCGCCAGCGCCGCTCCCGCCGCCGCGGACGCGACCTGCAGGCCCACCCGCAGGGCTGTCCTCCCCGCACCGCCGCGACCCTTCCGGTCCAGCAGGCGCACGCCCACTTCGAGCGCCGCCGTCGCGACACCGCCGGCGATCGTCAGCACCTCCGCGCGGTGCAGTTTGCGGCCGGGCTCGCCGGTCTCCATCGGTTCGACCTCGACGGGGTGCATCCGGTCCTTCATCGCCTTCATCGCGACGAGCTCTGCCGCTGTGCCGGCCAGCGCGAACAGTCGTGCCGGTCCCGCCTGCGCGACGGGGGTCGTCACCATCGCGGTCCCGCCTGCCGCCACGCACGCCGAGGCCGCGAAGACGACCGGCAGACCGTTCCGTCCCGCTGCGTTCCAGGTGGGCACGGCCGTGGCACCCAGCAGCACGCCGGTGTACGAGGCGAGCGGGGTCGCGAAGAGGACGGAGGTGAGCGCCAGGGGCGTCTCCACCGCTTCGAGGACCCGCCGCAGCGGCTCCAGCGGGCCCAGGGGGATCCGCTCCCCCGTGAGCCGGTCGACCTCCAGCACGGCGACGACACCGGCTCCGGAGCCGAACCCGCCCAGGATCCACGACCCCAGGCTCATCGGCGAGGTGATCTTCACGGTGCGCATCATGTTGAGGAACCGTTCGGGCCTGCCGAGGTCCTCGACGAGCGCCAGCGTCCCCGCACCCAGCGCCACCAGAGACGTGAGCCGGGTGTTCCGGCGCAGCGCCGGCCGGTCCGTCAGCTGCCCGCCCAGCCCCAGCAGCGCGGAGCCGCCGGCTAGACCGCCCAGGAAGAGGTAGGCGCCGATCTCGTCGCCCCACGGCGGGGCCTTGACGATCGGCCGACCGTAGTAGGAGGTGAATTCGACGTCCTCGACCATGGGCATCTCACGCCCACCGTCGGCACCCCGGTTCATCCACCCGCGACCACCACGGCCACCCCGGCGACCACCGCCTCGGCGGCGCTTGCGTCTCCGGTCGCCGTCCGGCGGGCGATACGCGTCGTAGGGGGAGGTCGTCATCGGCGGCCTCCCAGGAACGACAGGGCGGCGACGCCGATCATCCCGAGCGCAGCGGCTCCCGCGGTCGCCCACATCCCCGGCAGGTCCTTCGTCGGGACGCGGGGGTCCGGCGGCAGCCCGTAGACCTCCGGCTCGTCCAGCAGCAGGAAGACGGAGCCGGTGCCGCCCACCCCGTCGTGGGGGTTGGCACCGTACAGGCGGGCCTCCGTGAGGCCCTTCGCGTGCAGGTCGCGGACGCGGTCCTCCGCGCGGGCGACCATGTCCTCGCGGTCGCCGAACCGGATGGACTGCGTGGGGCACGTCTGCGAGCAGGCCGGCTCCTGTCCTTCGAGCAGCCGGTCATAGCAGAGGGTGCACTTGTTCGCGGTGCCCTCGTCGTGGACGTCCATCGGCGTCGCCTTGCGGTCCTCGCGGTCCGTGGGCGTGTTGATCGTGCCGTCGTCACGGCGCTCGATGACACCGAACGGGCATCCGGCGACGCACGTGCCGCACCCGTTGCACACGTCGTTCTGGACGACGACGGTGCCGAACTCGGTGCGGAACAGCGCGCCGGTGGGGCACACGTCCAGGCAGCCGGCGTGCGTGCAGTGCTTGCAGACGTCCGATGACATGAGCCACCGGAAGTCCGCGGTGTCCGGCGGGGTCGTGTCGACGCCCGTGAGGTCGGCGGGTTCGTTGAGGCCCGGGCCGCCCTCACCGTCCAGCAGCCCGCCCAGCACGTCCGTCGTCACCGAGGCGCCGGCCGGCTGACCGGCCCCCACAGGCTGGCCGGCCGCACCGGAGCCGCCGTGGGACGGTCCGCATCCCGACGGGCCGCACCCGGACGGCCCGCAGCGGGAGCAGCCGCCGGAGCGCCCGCCGTCCACGTTCGATGCCGCCGCGCCCGAGGTCGTCGCCGCCCCCGTCGGAGGGCCCACCGTGGGCATGCCGAGGCCCACCAGCTTCCTGCCCGATTCCCGCGCCTTCGCGATGCGGTCGCCGTCCTGCTCGATGAACGCGACGTGACGCCATGTGTTCGCGCCCAGCCCTCCCGTGTTGTCGTAGGACGACTCGAGGAGTTCGTACGTCCCGTCCTGCGGGTTGCGGTTCCACTCCTTGCAGGCGACCTCGCACGCCTTGCAGCCGATGCAGATCGACGTGTCGGTGAAGAAGCCCTTGCGGCTGTGCGCCTGCGCACCCCAGCTCGCGTATTCGGTCGACTCCCCCAGGCGGTCCGTGACGAGGGGCTCGTCCATCGTCGTCATCGATCGTCCTCCCTCTCGTCGTTCCTGGAATCGTTCCCGGCATCTTCCGGGGCCTCGTCACGGGTGCCGTCCCCGGCGCCGTCCCGGACGTGCCCAGCCTTGCTCGGGTCGGATGACCCGTCGTCGGAGCCTTCCGTGCCTGCGGCCTCTTCCGTCCCGCCGGACGTGGTCTCACCCGCCGGGCCGTCCTCGGACTGTCCCGCAGGTCCTTCCGCGACGGCTTCCGCTCCGGGCAGGATGTCGACCCGGCCCGTGCGGTCATCGGTCGTCGTGACCGTCGTGTACGCCTTCTGCTCCGCCCGGCGGAAGTCCGCGCCGTCGACCATCGGCGTGTCGCACGAGCAGTCCGGCCCGTGCGGGCCGTAGGCGACCGCGAGGTCGTCGGCCGCCAGCGGCTCCGCGAGCTTTCCCGCGCCCACCGAAGCGACGATCGCCTCGACCGGCACAGTCGCGTGCTGGTTGCCGGACTCCTCCGTGAGACCTGCTTCCGCACGGAACTTGTCGACGAGGTCCTGCCGTTCGGGACCGCGCGGACGGCGACCCGGGACGATCGCGCCGGCGACGGACTTCGACGCCTGGATGAAGACGTTCGGGTCCATCGTGATGCCCAGCAGGTCGTTCGCGGAGTCACCCTGCACCACGGCGCCGTCACCACCGGCACCCCAGTGGTAGGGCAGGCCGATCTGGTGGATCGTCCGTCCCGCGATCGTGAGCGGCTTCATGCGCTTCGTCACGAGCACGCGGGTTTCGATCGCGGCGCGCGGGGAGACGATCGTCGCCCAGCCGTACGGCTCAAGACCCACCTCTTCCGCCAGCTCCGGCGACACCTCGCAGAACATCTCCGGCTGCAGCTCCGACAGGTACGGCAGCCAGCGCGACATGCCGCCGGCCGTGTGGTGCTCCGTGAGGCGGTAGGTCGTGAAGACGTACGGGTAGACCTCGGACCCGGGCAGGCCCGCGCCGGGTGCGGACAGGTTGTCCTCACGCGGCATCGTCACGCGTGTGGGGTTGTTCTGCTGGCTGTACAGCGGGTTGCGGACGGTCGATTCCTGCGGTTCGAAGTGCGTGGGCAGCGGCCCGTCGATCATCCCGGTGGGCGCGAACAGCCAACCCTTGCCGTCGGCCTGCATGACGAACGGGTCGTCGCCGCGCAGTGACCCCGTACCGCCGTACGCGGATTCACTCGTGGAGTCCGGGGCGCGGTCCGCCGGGAAGTCCGGCACGTCGCGGCCCGTCCATCGGCCGGCGTCAGCGTCCCACCACACGTGGCGCTTGCGCTCCGACCACGGCACGCCCGCCGGATCCGCGGAAGCGCGGTTGTAGAGGATCCGACGGTTCGCCGGCCAGGCCCAGCCCCAGTCCAGCGCTGTCTCGTCCTGCTGGTCACGCGGCTTCTTGCGCGCGGCCTGGTTCTCCCCACCCGCGTACACGCCGGCATAGATCCAGCAGCCGCTGGCCGTCGTCCCGTCGGCACGCAGTTCGTTGAAGCCGTCCACGGCCTCGCCGTCACGGTCGCCGCCTATGTGGAAGCCGTTGATCTCACGGACCACCGCGCTGACGTCGACCTCCCCGTGCTCGTCGATCGGGTAGTCCCAGGTGAGGTCCAGCAGCGGACGGTCCCGCGGGTCGTCGGAGTCCTTGAGCCGCTCGCGGAGCTTCACGCCCAGCGCGTGGAAGAAGTCGAGCTCGCTCTGCGCCTGCCCCGGCGAGTCGACCGCCTTGAACCGCCACTGGACCAGCCGCTGCGTCTGGGTGAAGCTGCCGGCCTTCTCCGTGTGGTTGGCGGCGGGCAGGAAGAAGACCTCCGTGTCGATCTCCTCCGGGCTGAGCTCACCGGACTCGATCTCCGGTCCGTCCTTCCACCACGTCGCGGATTCGATGAGGGAGAAGTCGCGCACCACCAGCCACTTGAGGTGGCTCATCGCCATCCTCTGCATCCTGCCGTTCGCGGATCCCACGGCGGGGTTCTGGCCCAGGATGAAGAAGCCGTCGACGCCGCCCTCGAGCATCCGCACCGCCGACTGGTAGGTGCCGTGCGCCCCGTTGATGCGGGGCAGGTAGTGGTAGGCGAAGTCGTTGTCCTCCGTGGCCGCGTCGCCCCACCACGCCTTGAGCAGGCTCACCGTGTAGGCGTTGCCGTTCGACCAGAAGCCCTTCTGCGTGTCCGGGCTGCCCACGCCCCGCACGTAGTCCTGGAAGTCGTCGTGCACGACGGCCGACGGCATCGGCAGGTAGCCGGGCAGCAGGTTGAAGAGCGTCGGGATGTCCGTGGACCCCTGGATCGTCGCGTGACCGCGCAGCGCCATGATGCCGCCGCCGGGTCTGCCCATGTTCCCCAGCAGCAGCTGGAGGATCGACGCGGTGCGGATGAACTGGGCGCCCAGCGAGTGCTGGGTCCAGCCCACCGCGTACGCGAAGCAGGTGGTGCGGTCACGGCCGGAGTTCTCCGTCACGGAGCGCAGGAGGTAGTCGAAGTCCTCCGGCTTGATGCCGCAGGTCGTCTCCACCGCCTCGGGCGTGTAGCGGGCGTAGTGGCGCTTGAGGATCTGGAAGACCGTGCGCGGGTGCTCGAGCGTCGGGTCGACGATCGGCTCCCCGTCGTCGCCCAGCTCGTACTGCCACGTCGCGTTGTCGTACGTGTGCGTCGTCGGGTCGTAGCCGGAGAACAGGCCTTCGAGGTCCTCCGGGCCCTGGTAGTCCGGGCTGATGAGGTTCGCGGCGTTCGTGTAGTGGCGGACGTACTCGTCGAAGAACAGGTCCTGCTCCAGGACGCTGTGGATGAGCGCGCCCAGGAGCACGATGTCGGAGCCCGCCCGGATGGGGACGTGCTTGTCCGCGTTCGCGGTCGTCCGGGTGAACCGGGGGTCGACGTGGATGACCTTGGCGCCGCGCAGGCGCGCTTCGACGACCCACTGGTAGCCCACGGGGTGGCATTCGGCCATGTTGGAGCCCTGGATGACGATGCAGTCGGCATTCGCCATGTCCTGGATGGGCTGGGTGGCGCCGCCCCTACCGAACGAGGATCCCAGACTGGGAACCGTGGCGGAGTGTCATATGCGCGCCTGGTTCTCGATCTGGATGGCGCCGGCCGCCGTGAACAGCTTCTTGATGAGGTAGTTCTCCTCATTGTCGATGGTCGCACCGCCCAGGCTGGCGATACCCATCGTGCGGCGCAGCGGGCTGCCGAACTCGTCCGTGTCCTGCCAGTGCTTCCGGCGCGCTTCGAGGAACCGGTCGGCGATCATGTCCGTCGCGGTCTCGAGGTCGAGGGTCTGCCAGTCCTTGGCGCGCGGCGCGCGGTAGAGGACCTCCGTGATGCGGGTGGACGAGTTCACCAGCTGCTCACTGGCGGCGCCCTTGGGGCAGAGGCGTCCGCGTGAGATCGGGGAGTCCGGGTCGCCCTCGATCTGGACGACCTTGTTGTCGCGGACGAAGACATTCTGACCGCAGCCCACAGCGCAGTAGGGGCAGACGGATTTCACGACGGCGTCGGAGGTGACGGTGCGCGGCTTCGTCGCACGGGTCTTGGCGGACGTCACAGAGGGGCCGCGGCCGGTCGTGTCACCGGACCGAAACTGCCGGAAGACCGGCCACTCGAGTGGACTGAACCTCGCCATACGGCCACGATACCAGCGAACGCACAGGTCAGCACTGGTCCGGACGCGCGCGTCCAGGCATCGACAGATACCCGTGTGACAGGGAAGGATGTCCTCGGAATGCGCTGGTGATTCGGTCATCCGAGAGCGAAGGAGCTCACATGTCCATCCTCGACCGGGAAGCGATCATCGCCCCCGTGACGTTCAACCGGTGGCTCATCCCTCCGGCGGCGCTCGCGATCCACCTGAGCATCGGCCAGGCGTACGCGTTCTCCGTCTTCAAGAACCCGTTGGCCGAGCACTTCGGCATGGGCGAGGGCGGCGACGTCGCGATCGGCTGGATCTTCTCGCTCGCGATCGCGATGCTCGGCATCTCCTCCGCGATCGGCGGCACGTGGGTGGAGCGCGCGGGCCCCCGGAAGTCCATGGTCGTCGCGGGCGCCTTCTGGGTGGCGGGCTTCTTCGTGTCGACGATCGGGATCGCGACCGGTCAGCTGTGGCTCGTGTACCTGGGCTACGGGGTGATCGGCGGGATCGGCCTGGGGATCGGGTACATCTCGCCCGTGTCGACTCTCATGAAGTGGTTCCCGGACCGGCCGGGGCTGGCGACGGGGCTCGCGATCATGGGGTTCGGCGGTGGTGCGCTCATCGCGAGCCCCGCGTCGAACGCCCTCATGGTCTTCTACGGCGGCGGGCCCGATTCGATGGCGGGCGGGCTCATGCTCACGTTCCTCACGCTTGCGGTCCTCTACCTCGTCGTCATCGCGATGGGCGCTTTCGTGATCCGGCTGCCGCACCCGGATTGGAGGCCGAAGGGCTTCGATCCGGACCGGGAGACCGACAAGCCCATGCAGACGACCGGGTCCGTGTCCGCGAATCAGGCGCTCAAGACGCCGCAGTTCTGGTTCCTCTGGGTCGTGCTCTTCACGAACGTGACCGCGGGGATCGGGATCCTCGAGAGCGCGTCGCCCATGGTGCAGTCGTCGTTCGGGATCACCGCGGTGGCAGCCGGCGGCTATGTGGGTCTGCTGTCGCTCACGAACATGGGCGGCCGGTTCATCTGGTCGACGGTGTCGGACTACATCGGCCGCAAGAACATCTACCTCGTGTACCTGGGTGTGGGTGCGGGGCTCTACATCCTCATCGCGAGCCTGGGTTCCCAGTCTCTGGCCCTGTTCGTCGTGTCGACGCTCATCATCCTGTCGTTCTACGGCGGCGGGTTCTCGACGGTGCCCGCCTACCTCAAGGACCTGTTCGGCGTGTATCAGGTGGGGGCGATCCACGGCCGTCTGCTCACCGCGTGGTCCGCGGCCGGCGTCGCGGGTCCGCTGCTCGTCAACTCGATCGTCGAGAGCTCCCGTGCGGGAGGCGGGGAGGGCTTCGAGCTGTACCGCGTGTCGCTGTTCATCATGGCGGGCATCCTCGGCGTGGGTCTCGTGTCGAACATCCTCATCCGCCTGGTGTCCCAGAAGCACTTCGCTGACCGCGACATGGTCTCCCAGCGGCACGAATCCGACCGGCGGGCCGCGACCGAGGCCGCAGACACCCACCAGCAGACCGCTGCCGGGGGTGCCGGTGCGGTCCACAGGGCCGTGGCGATCGTGCTCACGGTCGTCGTGGTCGCAAGCCTCCTCTACGGCCTGGGCGAGACGGCCGTGCGCGCGGCGGCACTGTTCGTCGGCTGAGCACAGAACGAGGCGGCGGAGACTCCCTCATCAGTCTCCGCCGCCCCTTCGCTCTGACGGGAGCGCCTGCTGCATCCCAGGCGCGTCCCCGTCGCTCCCCCGGCGATCGGCCATCAGCCCTGAGGCTGTCGACACGTCGACCGAACGCTCACCGGGGTCCGGCCCTGATCGGCCCTCTCCGACTTCGTCTCACTGTCCTCGGATCGAGCGCACTCGCCATCAGGTAAGGCGAGGCTACCCTTCACGCTGTCGGGCGTGCAACCACGGCGTCCGCCCGGTCAGTCGATGCGGTCCTTGTCGGGGAAGTGCGGCAGGAAGTGGGGGTAGTCCTGCGGGACCGTCGCCTGGAAGTCCGGCGCGCGCTTCTCGAGGAAGGACTGGACTCCTTCGCGTGCGTCCGCGGCCTGCCCAAGTTCGAAGATCAGCCGCGAGTCCTCCTTGTGGGCGTCCCAGGGGGACGACGCGCCGAGCATGCTCCACAGCAGCTGACGGCTGGCGCCCAGGGACACGGCGGAGGCACGGTCGACGATGGCGCGGGCCATGTCCCGTGCGGTGTCGAGCAGTTCGTCGGGTGCGACGACGCGGGAGACAAGGCCGGCAGTGCGCGCCTCCTCCGCGTCGAACACGCGGCCCGTGTAGACCCAGTCGAGGGCTTGGGTGATGCCGACGATGCGGGGCAGGAACCAGCTCGAGGCGGCTTCGGGAACCAGTCCGCGGTGCGCGAAGACGAACCCGAAGCGGGCGTCGGTGGAGGCGATCCGGATGTCTGTGGGCAGTGTCATCGTGGCGCCGATGCCCACCGCCGCGCCGTTGATCGCACTGATGATGGGCTTGCGCAGGGAGGCGAAGGCGAGTGCGACCTGGCCGCCCCCGTCGCGGCGGACCCCGTCGACGGTGGGTCGTGAGTCCCCCTCGTCGGCCTCTGCGTGCCTCTTCGAGGTGAAGTCGAATGTGGACTCCCCGCCGCTCAGGTCCGCGCCGGGGCAGAAGAACCGCCCGCGGCCGGTGAGGATGACTGCGCGCACGCCGTCGTCGCCGTCCGCGCGCTTCGCCGCGGCGATGAGCTCGTCCCGCATCGTGCCGTTGAAGCCGTTCCGGCTGGGCGGGTTGTCGATCGTGATGGTCGCGATCCTGTCGGCGACCTCGTAGTCGAGCGTCGCGTAGTCACGGGATGCGCGCTCCGTGGCGCCTGCGGCTGCAGAGTCGTCTGCTGTTGCGGCATTGTCTGCCGTCATGTCCACTCTCCTCGTTGAAAGTCGGTTTGCCTCGTCCGACGACAGTGCGACGCCGGACCATCACCCTCTAATCTAACGATCGTTCGACGAGTGCGCGAGAGGGTTCGCACCGTGAGAACCACGGCTGCCCCTTGGCTCTCCGCACGCGAGTCAGCGCCGACTCACTCGCACGAGCCAGGCTGAGGCTCGCCCGCGCGGTTCAGCCTCGATCCTCGAGTGCGGTTCAGAGGATGCCGCGGTAGGCGCCCCCGTCGATGAGAAGGCTCTGGCCGGTGATGTAGCCGGCGCGATCGGAGGCGAGGAAGGCGCAGGCGGCGCCGAACTCCTCGGGGAACCCGAAGCGCTGGGCGGGGATGGTGGCAGCGGCGGTCTCCCGCACCTCGGCGACGGTTCTGCCGGAGGCTTCGGCAGACAGAGTCTGGCCGGACTGCAGGCGGTCCGTGTCGAACGACCCGGGGAGCAGGAAGTTGATGGTCACGTTCGCGTGAGCGACCTCCCGGGCGATGCCGGCGAGGAACCCGGTGAGGCCGGCGCGGGCCCCGGAGGACACGTCCAGCCCGGCCAGCGGGGTCTTCACCGAGGCGGAGGTGATGTTGACGATGCGGCCGAACCTCCGTTCGACCATCCCGTCGAGGACGCGGCGGACCAGCGCGATGGGGGTGACCATGTTGTTCTCCACGCCCTCGCGGATGGCGTCGTCGTCCACGGCCGCGAAATCGCGGAAGGGTGGGCCGCCGTTGTTGTTGACGAGGATGTCGACGGCACCGTCCGCTGCGGCGATGAGTGCTTCCTGCACGTCGACGTCGGCAACGCTGCCGGTGACGGTGCGGACGTCTGCGCCGGTCTCGTCGCGGATGCTCTGCGCGGTGGCCTCGAGGGCGTCGGCGCGACGGCCGTTCAGGACGACGATGGCGCCGGCACGGGCGAGCTCCTCCGCGCAGGCACGGCCCAGTCCCGCGCTCGAGGCGCAGACGACCGCGCGCTTCCCTGCAATCCCGAGATCCATGGTGGCACTCCTTCGTCGCGGTGTGGGTGGCGTTCTCAGCATCTCACCTGGTGGTGCCCGCGGGAACAGCTGCGTAAACCTGCGGGTGGAAATCGACGCCGCGTACTCGCTTCCACATCTGTATGGAATACTTACGGCAATGCAGAGTGATTCTCAGTATCACCGAATCTGAGGCCCGCGACACGGAGCGACCCTCCCGACCGCTCCACTCGGCGCCGCACCGCCACTTCTGCCCTTATTAGGTCGCGAACCTACCTCGCGCTTGCAATGAAGGAAGCCTCCATGGACTCGGTAACACCTCATGGCCTCGACGGCCCGCTCCGGACCCTCCCCAACCGGCGCACCCTGGTGAAGGGCGCAGCGTGGGCGGCACCCACCCTCCTGGTCGCGACGACAGCACCAGCAGTGGCGGCGTCGTTCTCGTTTGACTCACAAGCTCGCGCTTGGCTGCTCAGTGGCGCCTTGGGGGGCATCGGTCTCGGCGGACAGACCAGTCCAGAACTGCTTGCGCTCAACGGGGCCCATGCAATTGCCGCTGGCACGGTGGATACCGACGAAGATTCCAATTCCCTTGACCTCTCGGTCCTGGAAGCCATCAACCTCAACCTCACTGGGCTGACGGGGACTCTCTCCACTCTGCTTTCTGCAGCCACGGATACGCCTGTGGGCGCAATCAACCAGTATGCATTCGCCGATCAGGCTACGAACGCCGCGGGCGTCGCAGAGATTGGGGGCGCAGGCGCCATTACAGACAACGGCACCCTCGACCTACAGCACAACGGGAGTTCAGCCCCCTCATTAGGCCAGCTTCATCTGCGCCACGTGCTTGCGCAACTGACCGGTGTACCCGCCGCTGCCGCGCTTGTCTCGAACATTACTGATCTCACACTCGATATCGGAGTGGTTGCTGGGCGCGCACAGATGGACTCGATCGTTGAAGTGCCCGATCCGAGTGAAGTGACACGCGAGTACCTACTCGCGTACTTGCACCTTCTCGTGGAATCGGAGCTCGTGAGCGCGCTCGGAACAGCTTTGAGCACTACTTCACCCGTGACTATCGGCGTGGATGCTGGCCCGATTCTTGACCTCCTTGAGGGCGCACTAGGCAAGCTGGTGAGCGCCAATATCCAAGTCGAAGCAACCCTCGATAGCAGCCAGGTGACTGGCCAGATTCCCGAAGGGGACGACCAGGCGCTCATCCTGAATCTCGAAGAGGGCACGATCGATATCGACGTAGCACCTCTACTCGGACACGCCTTTGGTGGCATCGACGGATCGCTGAATGGTCTTGCGCCAAACTCACGCTTGTTCGTTGACGTCGGACTTCCCGCTGGCGGAGTACGCGCTCTGACCGAGGGTCTGAAAGACACGCTCATTGAACGGCTCGGCGAGTTCGTCTCGGTGCAAATTGACGTATCGATGGTAGTGCTCGGACTGCGAGTTCGGGCACTGAAAATCACTGGAACACTCAACGAGCTCCTTTCGGGAGAAGGTAACGTTCAGCTCATGGGCGGACTAACCGGAAACGTCCCTGGATCCACCCTTGAGGCAATCGGTGAACTCGTTAGGGATGCACTGTCAACATTGCTTGACGGAGACGGCCTCATTGCCGTTGCGCTTCAGGGGGTCAATGGGCTCGTGGAATCTCTGTTCACGGTCCTGTCCGACCCTGGGATTCTCAGCCTCACTGTGAATGCCCAGAACAATTCGACTGGAACTGCCCCGGCTTTCTACCAGGGGCTCCCCCCGGGCCGTTTCGACGTCGCCGCGCTGCACCTCGCGGTCCTCGAAGGAGCCGACCTACTCAACCTCTCACTTGGGCGCGGATCCGTCGGCGAAAACACTCTTCCGAACTAGTACTCAACTGGCACCTCCACATACTTCCCTACCGGAGGACATCTCCAACGCCGCGAACAGGTCGGGACATCTGCTCAGATGTCCCGACCTGTTCGACCTGTCATCGTTACACGACCCGTTCGTGGTGGGAGTACGCGTTGAGACCCTTCCCGCGGTTGAAGCCCACGACGGTGATGCCCTGCTCCCTGCCCAGGTCGACCGCCAGACCCGAGGGCGCACTCACCGCTGACAGGACCGGGATACCCGCCATCGCCGCCTTCTGGACGAGCTCGAAACTCGCGCGCCCAGACACCTGCAGGACCGTGTCGGACAGCGGAAGCAGTCCCTCCTGCATAGCCCATCCGATCACCTTGTCGACCGCATTGTGACGGCCCACGTCCTCACGCACCGCAAGCATCTCCACACGATCAGCGACCCCCACAGGTCCAGTCTCGTCCGCTCTGTCCTCGGTGTCGCGCACCATCCGGAACAGCCCGGCTGCGTGCACTCCCCCAGTCGATCCGAAGAGCTTCTGCTCCTCGCGCAGCAGATCCGGCAGCTGCAACAGCGCCTTCGCGGTGATGACGGGTCCCGCGACCGGCCCGTCGTCACTCATCGCGTCCAGCACGATCGGGTGGGTCGTCGTCCGCTGCACCGCCTCGATCGACGCCGTTCCACAGATGCCGCACGCAGACGACGTGTAGATCTGCCGCGCCTGGTACAGGTCCCGATCCCACGTCCCCGGTTCCAGGTTCACGCGCGCCACATTGAGGTTCCGGGTCCCGTCCGGGTCGATCCCCGCCGAGAAATCAACGCGCAAGATCTGTTCCCAGTCCGTCACGATGCCTTCGCTCAGAAGGAAACCGGCGATGAGTTCGACGTCATCACCCGGCGTCCGCATCGTCACGGTGAACTGCTCCCCGTCGAGCCGCACCTCCAAGGGTTCCTCACCCGCCAACGAGTCCGCACGAGCGTCCACGAGCCCGTTCTCGTCGAACCGACGCACCCGGGTCCGCACCGTCCTGCGCATCGCCGCCCCCTACTCTCCGGTTCCTGCTGTCCCTCCAGTGTCTCGCACTCCTCGCGACGAGGGCAGCAGCATCACCCCCGGCGCGGGCCACCCCGTCTGCAAGTAAGCAGTACGACCCCCCGTTCCGGGATGGCGCTGCATCAGCGTCCGGAGGTGCTGCCGTCCTCCCCCTCGTGGGTGACGTCGTTCGGGAACTCTCGGATCCACGCTTCGTAGCCACCGGCAAGATCATGCAGCCGCAGCCCAGCGTCATGATCGACGAATCGACCGAGCACTTCCTGCGCCCTCGCCGACCGCGATCCTGCCTGGCAATGCAGGTACACATCGACCGGCTCCGTCGATTCCTGTGACCACTCCCGCAACACCGAAAGTGCGGCCTCGGGCTCCTCCTCGATCCGGTCGATCGGCAGGAGGCGAGCGCCGGGAATCATCCCCGCGGCGGCCTCGGCGGGGGTGCGGACGTCCACGACGAGTGAGCGCACGGCAGACCGTTCCGCGAGAGACCGTCCACTGGTTCGAGACACCGCGGTCTGCGCCGGTGTTTCGGACCGGAGTGCGGTGTCTCGTCGATCGGCACCCGCAGCGGCACCCGCATCGGCATCGGCACCCGCAGCGGCATCGGCGCTGCTGACACCGGCCGCGCGATCGCCACCGGCCGTGCCCCCCTCCACGCCCACCACGCGCGCCAGTTCCGCCACGTTCACCTGCTGCGGCACGCCGCGCCCCACATCGGCAGCGACGCGCGGCCGCTCCACGTGGGGCGAGCGCGCGAGCGGCACGGTCTCCCATTCGGCGGTGAGCATGTCGTAGACGAGCACTCGTCCGATCGCTGGCCGCCCGATGCCCAGCACCAGCTTGAGCACCTCCCCGGCCATCGCTGTCCCCAGCACGCCCGGCACTGTGCCCAGCACTCCGGCCACCGCGCAGCTGGGCACCGAACCCGCTGGTGGCATGACCGGCAGGAGGTCGCGGTACACGGGGCCCTTCGACCCGTGGAAGACGCTCAGCTGCCCGCCGTCGGTGAGGACGGCGGCCCACACGTGGGGGATGTCCAGGAGGGTGCACGCGTCGGACACCACGTAGCGGGTGGCGAACGAATCCGCACCGTCGACCACCACGTCGTACCCGTCGACCACGTCCATGACCGTGTCCGCGGTGAGCCGCACGGTGTGGGTCACGACCGTCACCTCGGGGTTGAGCGCGCGCAGGGCATCGGCGGCGGACTCGACCTTGAGCCTGCCCTCGTCGTCCGTCCTGTGGACGATCTGCCGGTGGAGGTTGCTGCGCTCGACACGGTCGTCGTCGACGATCCCGATCGTCCCGATCCCCGCTGCCGCGAGGTACAGACCCGCCGGGCTGCCCAGGCCGCCGGCGCCCACCAGCAGCACACGCGCGGCCCCCAGTCGCGCCTGGCCCTCCGCGCCCACTCCGGGGACCTGCAGCTGCCGCGCGTACCGACCGTCTGCGCTCACCGCACTCCTGTCCGGCTCAGCATGCCCGCCACACGTCGGCTCATCTCACGCCAACCCAGCTCACTCGATGCCCACCCAGTCGTGGTCGCCGTTCGCGTAGTCCTGCCGCTTCCAGATCGGCACGCGGTCCTTGATGCGGTCGACGAGTTCCGCGCACGCCGTGAAGGCCTCCTTCCGGTGCGCGGATGCCGCGACGACCAGCAGGGCGTCGTCACCGATCACCAGTTCGCCGATCCGGTGCTCAGCCCACAGCCTCACCCGCGGGAAGTCGACCAACGCATCCGCGAGCACCTCGTCGAGCACGCTCTGCGCCGCCGGGTGCGCCGTGTACTCGAGCCCCACGACGTCCCCGCGGCCGCTGTCATGGTCGCGCACGACCCCGCGGAACACGGCGACGGCGCCGGTGTGCGGGGTCTTCACCCGCGCTTCGGCGGCCGCCAGGCACAGCGTCTTGTCCGTGATGAGTCCCGACGCGAAAGGGCGGAGCACCGACCCCGAGTCCCCACCCGACTCCCCGTCCCCGCTCACCGCACCGGACTGAGACTCCGCACTGCCCCGTGACTGCGCTCCGACGTCCGGCCCCGCGCCCACCACGTCCTCGTGGCCCGCGCCCACGTCGTCACCGCGGTTGCCGTCGCCACTCACATGCGCACCGCCGGTCCCCGTCCCGTGCGCACCGCTCGCATGCACACCGCCCACTCCAGCCGCACCGACCAGCTCCGCCACCTCCGCCGCTGCGGCGTCGCGGGGCGGGTGGACGCCGTTGTCGGCGCCACCTTCGAGCTGCGCCTGGATGTGGTGGAGGATCGGGTCGAGGACGGTGATCCCGTCCTTCACACCGCCTACGGATCCGGGCAGGTTGACGACGAACGTGCGGCCGCTGGATCCGGCGGTGCCGCGGCTCATGGCGGCTTCCGGCAGCTTCGCCATCCCGTGGTCGATGAGCGCCTGCACGAGCCCGCTCGCCTCCTTGTCGAGGATCTTCCGGGTCTCCTCGGGCGTCCAGTCGTCGGGTGCGAGCCCCGTCCCTCCGGTCGTCACGAGGACGCGGGGACGCTCGGCTTCCGGCCGTTCGTGCAGGTGGTGGCGCAGCGCGGCGCCCACTGCGGGCCCGTCGGCGACGACGTGCGTGCCGTCGACCAGGTAGCCGCGTTCGGCCAGCCAGCCCACCAGCAGCGGCCCGGCGTAGTCCTCCGCCGTCCCCGCCGCGGCAGACGACGACACGACGAGCACGACGGCCCGCCGCCCCTCACCGAACGTCGCCGACCGGTCACCGCCGCGCGTCGCCCGTCGCGGCCGCCGGTCCGCGTCCGGTCGCGTCACCCGCGTCATGCCTGACCCTTCCCCTCGACGAGGTCGTCATCCTGTTCCCCACCCGCGTCACCGAGGCCGCCATTCCCTGCGCCGCCCCCGTCACCGAGGCCGTCTTCCCCTTCGATGTCCCCGTCATTGTCCCCGGCACCGAGGCCGCCGCCGGGTCCCCTGCCCCAGTCGCCCGAGGCCCCTCCCGACTTCTGCTCGACACGCG
Organism: Brevibacterium yomogidense; assembly: GCF_016107685.1. GTDB lineage: Bacteria > Actinomycetota > Actinomycetes > Actinomycetales > Brevibacteriaceae > Brevibacterium > Brevibacterium yomogidense. The sequence continues at coordinate 485,355 of NZ_JABASY010000001.1, read as the reverse complement.
TGGGGCCGATGATGGCATCGCGATCGAGCGCCTTCACCATGTCGTAGAGGGTGAGGGCTGCGACGGAGGCCGCGGTGAGCGCCTCCATCTCCACCCCGGTCACCCCGGTCGTCTTCACCCGCGCACGGATGTCGATCGCACCCGGATCGTCCGCCGCACGCTCCAGGTCGACGGAGACCCCGGTGAGCGGCAGCGGGTGGCACAGGGGCACCAGTTCGGGGGTGCGCTTCGCCGCCATGATGCCTGCGACACGTGCCACCGCCAGGGCGTCGCCCTTCGGGAGGGTGCCGTCGAGCATCTGGTCGACGACCTCGGCGGCGGTCGTGAGCCGGGAGGAGGCGACGGCGATCCGTGTGGTCACGGCCTTCGCGGACACGTCGACCATGTGCGCGCTGCCGTCCGCGCGGACGTGGGTGAGCCTGCCGGCGGTGCGGGCGTCGTCGTGGCCGGTCACAGGAGCACCACCTCGACGGGGGTGCCGGCGGGCAGTTCTCCGCTGCCGGGCGGGACGACGATGAGGGAGTCCGCGCGAGCAGCGGTCGCGAGCAGGTGGGAGCCGGTGCCGGCGAACGCGCGCACCCGCAGCTGGGTCGATTCCGAGTCGATCGAACCGTCGGACAGGAGGCCCACGTCCAGGTCGGCCCGGCGCAGCTGCGTGCGGGTGGGCAGCGACGTGACCGGGTCGACGAGTGCGGCGGTCACCTTCCGCGACGGCCGTCCCGTGTGCCACGCCCGCGCCAGCGCGTCCCGCAGCAGCACGTGGGCGCTCACCCACGTGCTCACGGGGTTGCCGGGGAAGCAGACGATCGGGATGGAGTCGCCGTCCTCGTCGCGCAGAACGCCCATGCCCTGCGGACCGCCCGGCTGCATCGCGACCGGCCCGAAGCCCACGACGGGAGTGAAGCCGTCGAGATCGCCGCCGGGCGCGAGCCCCTGCTGGACCACCTCGAACCGGCCGGCGCTGATGCCGCCGCTCGTGACGACGAGGTCCGGGTCGACCGCCCGCACGCGCTCCCCCAGTGCGGCACGGAAGTCATCCACGGAGTCGTCGACGACGATCGCCTCGACGACCACGGCCCCGCAGCGGCGCAGGACGGCGCTCAGCAGCGCGGAGTTCGTGTCGAACACCTGGTCGGAGCGCAGCCGCTCGCCCGGTGCCGCCACTTCGTCCCCACCGGTGACGATGAGCACGCGGGGGCGGGCGCGCACCGCGATCTCCGTGAGGCCGAACGCCGCGAGCACCCCCAGCCCCGCCGACCGCAGCGCGGTCCCCGCCGGGAAGGCGGTGTCCCCCGCCGTGATGTCGCTGCCGCGGGGGCGGACGAACTCCCCCGCACGCGTCTCGTCGACGCGGATGAACGGCGAGTCGTACCCCTCGGTCGCCTCGACGGGGACGACGGCGTTGGCGCCGGGCGGGATCGGGGCGCCCGTCATGATCGGTACGGCCATCCCCTGCGGCACCGGTTCACCGGTGTGCCCCGCCGGGATCATCGCGCCCACGTCGAACGATCCGGGAGTGGACGTCGCGTCGAGGGCGAACCCGTCCATCTGGGAGTTGTCGAACCGGGGCAGGTCGAAAGGGGCGTGCAGGTCGTCCACGAGTGCGCGGTCCAGGGCGTCGGACGCGCGGACGGTCTCCGCGCCGATCGTGCGGACGCTCAGCGCCGCGACGAGAGCACTCACGTGCGCCTCGAGGCTGCGTGGTTCCGACCAGTCGTGGAAGGGGCCCCGGAAGGTGGAGGTGGACGCCTGCGCGCCGGTTTCGGTCATGCCCGCGACTCTACCGGGGCGAAGTATTACCGGTCAGTCGCTTTTTGGTGCGGGGACGCGGAGCTTCGGGTGGTCTCCTACCCGGTCACCTGAGGGGCTGGGGTCGTCGGAGCGCGAGCGGCAGCGTCAGGAGGGAGAAGGCGCCGCCCACCAGCAGGGCGGTGCTGAACGACGAGCCGCCCGCGATCATGCCGATGATGACCGATCCCAGGCCGGTGCCCGCGTCGAAGCCGACGTTCCACACCGCGCTGGCTGATCCGTAGTGGGGCCGACTGACGGCCTGGAACGCGACGACGAGCGTGAGGTTCTGCAGGGCCCCGTAGCTGATGCCCACGAGCGTCGCGCCCAGCAGCAGGGCCACCACACCGGTGTCCAGGGGGTCTCGCACGCCCCACGCCAGCACGGACATGCCGACGGTGGTGAGCAGGACCAGCGGCCAGATGAACGCCTGCGGCCCGTACCGGTCGGAGAAGGCGCCCGCCTGCCATCGGGCGAGCGCTGCGGCGACCGTGAGGCACAGCAGGGCGAGCGTGCTGAGGGCGGCACTGTCGCTCATCGGTGCCATGAAGGTGATGAGGGCGCCGCCTGCCAGCGTGACCGCCAGCAGGAGGGCCATGGGCCGCAGCAGCCGCACGTACGGGGGCCGCTCCTGCGAGTCGGGGACGTGGTCGACCCGACGTCCCAGGATGACCGCCGGGATCACTCCCACGGCCGGCAGCACGCCCAGCGCGAAGATGATCCCGAAGCCCACGTTCTCGACGATCCACGGCCCGGCGGACACGAACAGCACCTGCGGCCCGGCGATCGCCAGCCCGTACACGCCGATCGCCTGACCGCGGCGGGCCGGTTCGACCAGCTCCGCGACCAGGGCGCTGCCCGTCACGGTGAGCACCCCGAAGCCCAGCCCGCGCACCGCGGACAGCGCGAGCACGACCCCGAGGTCGTCGCTGACGGCGAAGACCGCCGCCGGCAGGCCCAGCAGCAGCATCCCCGCGGTGAGCACCGGCGCCCAGCCGAACCGGCGCAGGGACGCCGGCACCACCAGCTGGGTGAGGACGGTGAAGAGCATGAGCACGCCGTTGACCAGCCCGGCGCCCACGGAGCCGGCGCCCCCGTGGACCGCCCACAGCGGGGCGACCGGCAGCAGGGCCGCAAAACCGGAGAAGCCGAGCACCGTCATGAGCACCAGCAGCGGCATGCCCGGTTCGCGCAGGACCGATCCCCTCATCAGGAATCAGGCCGGTCCGCAGGCGTGGGTGTGCGATCGGGGAGAAGAGGCATGTCCGCAGGCTATCGCGCCGGTCAGCCCGCGGGGAGGCAACGGTCAGCCCGAGGGGATGGGAACGCGGAGCCGGGGCCCGTACACTGTGAGGGTATGAACGTGAGCCTCGGCATTCCCGTCGTGCGCACGGCCACGGACGGGGACTCTCCGGACACAGCTGCGGTGCTGCGGGCTCGTGCGCTCGATTCCACGAAGGAAGAGCTGGACCGCCGCGCCCACGACGCCCCGACGGAACCCGGTCTGCTCGACCGGTTCGGTCGCAGGGGCACGGACCTGCGGGTCTCGCTCACGGACAAGTGCAACCTCCGATGCACGTACTGCATGCCTGCTGAGGGCATGGACTGGATGCCGAAGCCGTCACTGCTCACCCCCGCCGAGGTCGTCCGCCTCGTCGACATCGCCGTCTCCGTCCACGGGGTGCGGGATCTCCGCCTCACGGGTGGGGAGCCGCTCATCCGGCCGGACCTGGAGGAGATCATCGCGGGCGTCCGCGCCCACCATCCGGATCTGCCGATCGCGCTCACGACGAACGGGATCGGGCTCGTGCGGCGGGCTGCGTCGCTGGCGGAGGCCGGCCTCACCCGGCTGAACGTCTCCCTCGACACGATCGACGCGGAGACGTTCCGCACCCTTGCCCGGCGCGACCGGCTTGCCGATGTGCTCGCGGGGATCGACGCGGCGCTGGATGCGGGTCTGCATCCGGTGAAGCTCAACGCGGTGCTCATGCGGGGCGCCAACGACGAACAGGCTCCGGAACTGCTCGCCTACGCGCTGGAGCGCGGCGTCTTCCTGCGGTTCATCGAGCAGATGCCGTTGGACGGCGACCACGGGTGGACCCGCGAAGGGATGGTCACTGCTGCGGAAGTCCGCGGTCTCCTCGGTCAGCACTGGCGGCTCGTACCGGACGATGCCCCGCGCAACGGGGCTCCGGCAGAGCTCTGGAAGGTGCTGCCACTCGACGCTTGTGCAGAGGATCCCGATGATCCCCCGCAGGTGCTGGGCCGGGTGGGTGTCATCGCCTCGGTGACGGAACCGTTCTGCTCCGCATGCACCCGGACCCGCGTCACTGCCGACGGCAAGGTGCGGTCCTGCCTGTTCTCGCACGAGGAGTTCGACCTCGCGGCCGCGCTGCGCTCCGGAGAGTCCGATGACGTGATCGCCCGCATGTGGCAGCAGGCGATGTGGCTCAAGCCCGCCGCGCACGGCATGGACGCGCCCGGACTCGACAGCGACGACTACGTGCAGCCCGACCGCACGATGAGCGCCATCGGCGGCTGAACCCCGTCCCGGGGCGGATCTCGTCCGCCGGATGAGTCTGGTTCAGCCGAGGGGTCTCATCCGTCAGGTGAGTCCGGTTCAGCAGGTGAGCCTGCTCGCCGCGGACCCGTGATGAGTGGTTGAGTGGGAGTGGTTGCCCACGTGACGTGGTCGCCCATGTGAAGGGAGACGACGATGAGTCCTGATCCGACGCCGGAGCGCACCCTGCAGGTCCGCTACTTCGCTGCTGCGCGGGCGGCTGCCGGGCATCTGGCAGAAGAAGCCGTCGTCGTCCCGGAGCGCATCGATGCGCTCACGCGGGAGCAGCTCGTGGTGCTGCTCGTCTCCCTCCACCCGGAGCCACCGGCAGGCGAGCCGTCGCTGGAGCAGGTGCTGGGCCAGTCGAGCATCCTGGTCAACGGGGTCGTGATGCGGGATGAGGACACGGCGGCGCCCGGCATGCGCGTCGACGTGCTGCCCCCTTTCGCGGGAGGGTGACCGTGTCGCGGAAACCGGAAGCCGAGGAGCGTCACCACGGTCGGGTCCCACAGTGGTCCGAGGCGATGCACCTCGCGTACACGACGGGTGCGGAGGCCTCAGCGCGCACGACGGCGCCGGATACGGTCGAGTCTGGCGCGGCGTGGCTCCCCCTGGCGGATGCCGCCGGACGCACGCTCGCCGCAGACCTGCGCGCCGTTGTCGATGTGCCCCACTATGATTCGTCCGCGATGGACGGCTACGCGGTCGCGGGGGATCCCCCGTGGCACCTGGATGGCCCCGCCCCCACAGGCTCCCCGACCCCCCTCCTGCCCGGCCGGGCGCGCACGATCGTGACGGGTGGTCCGATGCCGGACGGCGCCTCGGGCGTGGTGCGGGTCGAGTACACGACCCGCGACGACCAGAGATCCGTCGTCCACCTGGCCGCCGGGGCACCCGCGTCGGAACTCGAGCCGGGGCGGCACGTCAGGCTCGCCGGGCGGGAGGCGGTCGCCGGCGACCTCATCGCCACGGCCGGCCGGCCGCTCACCCCGCCCCTCCTCGCGATGGCGGCGATCTGCGGGCACGACGACGTGCAGGTCCGCCCCGCCGTCACCGCGGCGCTGCTGCTCACCGGTGACGAGGTCCGCACCTCCGGCATCCCCGGTCCCGGCGAGGTGCGCGACGCGTTCGAGGTGCAGCTTCCGCACGTGCTGCGCGCGGCGGGAGTGCAGGTAGTCCGGGTGCGCCGCATCGGTGACGATCCGCAGACAACGGCGGAGGCCCTGGCGGAGCTCGCGGACACCGCGGATGTCGTCATGACGACGGGTGGCACCGCGCGGTCCGCGGCCGACCACGTGCGTGCGCAGCTGGAGACCTCCGGGCGAATGGTCATCTCGGAACTGGCGATGCGGCCCGGCCACCCCACCATGCTGTCCGTGCTCGAGCGGCCGGAGCGGCACATTCCGGTGCTCGCGCTGCCCGGGAACCCGCTGGCGGCGATGGCGGCGATGAGGGTCGTCGGCAGCGCTCTGCTGCGCGGCCTGCGCGGTGACGATCCCGAGGTCCCCCTCACCGTCCCGGTGGCCCAGAGCCTTCCGGCGGAGAAGGTCGACCGCCTCACGCCCGCCGCCCCGGCACACGTGGCAGACGAGCCGGTCGCGGATGACGCGCACGACCGAACAGGCGCGGACGCCGTGCAGGGCGGCGGCACGGCTGCGGGTCACGGCGCTGCCCCTGACAGCCCGGAGGCGCGCTGGCTGCCCCGCCCCCACGTCGGCTCCAGCATGATGCGGGGGCTCACGGCGGCACAGGGGTGGCTCGTGCTGCCCACCCGCCCAGTCGCTGGAGGCGAGCGCATCTCGTTCCTCCCCCTGGATTGGTGACCGCTTCCTCCCCCTGGACTGGTGACAGCTCCACTGGTGGATAGCTGACCACTCGACTGATGGATGGGTGACCCGCATTCCGGTGGAAGGGTGGCCCCAGACTTGAACCATCGCGGGCGACCGTACATACCGCCCTTCACGCACGCTGGAGACGCATGTGCGGGCGAACTACACTTTCATATCCGCATCTGCGGTCTGCCGCGTACAGTGGACGATGACAATCGGCGCGTGCCCCAGCAGCCGATTCGACGTGCCAGACGGGCCGCTGAAAGGGATCGACCGTGAAGAGGTTTCTCGCTACTGCTGCCGGGGCGTCCGCTGTCGCCCTCGCGTTATCCGCGTGCGGATCCTCGTCCACGGATTCTCCAGCCGAGGGCGATGCAGAGTCGTCGACGCTCACGGTCTTCGCCGCCGCATCGCTCACGGACACGTTCGAGCAGCTGGCGGACCGGTTCTCGGATGACCACGACGAGGTGGACGTGCAGCTGAGCTTCGCCGGTTCCTCCGACCTCGTCACACAGGTCCAGGAAGGTGCGCCCGCAGACGTCATCGCCACCGCGGACGAACAGACGATGCAGCAGCTGGTCGATGCGGGCGACGTCGCGACGGAGCCGCTGACCTTCGTGTCGAACACCCTCGTCGTCGCCGTGCCCGCAGGCAACCCGCAGGGGATCGACGAGCTCGACGACCTCGCGCAGCCGGATCTGGACGTCGTCGTCTGCGCACCCCAGGTGCCCTGCGGGGCAGCGACCACGACCGTCGAGCAGTCCGCTGGGGTCGATCTCCAGCCGGTGAGTGAGGAGCCCGCCGTCACGGACGTCCTCGGCAAGATCGCAAACGGCCAGGCGGACGCGGGTCTGGTCTACCGCACGGACGCCGCCGGATCGGACGCCGTCGACGCGGTCGAGTTCCCCGCATCGACGGACGCGGTGAACCTCTACCCGATCGCCCCGGTCGCAGGCGCGGGCCACCCCGAACTCTCCCAGCAGTTCATCGAGTTCGTCCTGTCGGACGACGCACAGGACGTCTTCGCAGACGCCGGATTCGCCGCACCATGACACGGCCCTCCCGCGAGCACACGCCAGGGGTCCCGGCAGCGCTCCTGCCGTTGGCGCTGGTGGGCGCGGCCGTCGTCGTCCTCCCGGTCGCGGGGCTCGCGCTGCGGGTCCCGTGGTCGGACTTCTGGCGGCTCGTCACGGCCGATGATTCGCTCACGGCGCTGCAGCTGTCGCTCGTGACGGCGCTGGTGTCCGCGTCCGTGTGCGTCCTGCTGGGGGTCCCGTTGGGCATGGTGCTGGCCCGCAGTGACTCGCCGCTCCTGCGCACGGTCCGCGCGTTCGTCCTCCTGCCGGTGGTGCTGCCGCCGGTGGTGGGCGGCCTGGCGCTGCTGGCGACGTTCGGCAGGCGGGGGATCCTCGCGGCGCCGCTGGAGGCGACCGGCATCGACGTCGCGTTCACGACGACCGCGGTCATCTGCGCGCAGGTGTTCGTGTCCCTCCCGTTCGTCGTCATGGGCGTCGAAGCGGCGATGCGCACCCACGGCACCGATTTCGAGACCGCGGCAGCGGTGCTGGGAGCCTCCCCCGGGCGCGCCTTCGCGGTCGTGACGCTGCCGCTGCTGCTGCCCGCGATCGCGTCGTCGGCCGTCCTGTCGTTCGCCCGGTCGCTGGGCGAGTTCGGCGCCACTCTCACGTTCGCCGGGTCGCTGGCGGGCACGACCCGCACGCTGCCGCTGGAGATCTACCTCCGCCGGGAGACCGACCCGGACGCCGCCGTCGCCGTGTCCATGCTGCTCGTCGCCATCGCACTGATCGTCGTCCTCGTGGTGTACTCGCTGCCCCGCTCCGGGTCCCGTCCCGCAGCACCCACCGCACCCGCCGCCGAGGCCCCCTCCCCCGACCTCGCCGACCTCACCACCGTGGCCCTTCCCGCCTCGCGCCACCCATCGCCGCCCCGCCTCACCGTCGCCTTCGACGCCCCGGATCGGGGCATCGCGCAGTCGTTCACGGTGGAGCCGGGCGAGACCCTCGCACTCACCGGCCCCAACGGGGCGGGCAAGTCAACGGCGCTCGCCGTGACCGCGGGCCTGCTCGTGCCTCCCGCAGCCCACGTGAGGGTGGATGACCGGACGCTCACGCAGACCGGCCACGGCCTCGGCAACGGCGACGTTCCGCCGCACCGGCGGGGCGTCACCCTCCTCCTGCAGGACCCGCGCCTGTTCCCGCACATGACCGCGGTCGGCAACATCGCGTTCGGCCTGCGCACCGCGGGGACCACGGGCGGGCAGGCGACGGAACGGGCGCACCGGATGCTCGACGACCTGGGGATCGGGCACCTTGCAAAGGCGAGACCGCGCTCCCTGTCCGGCGGCCAGCGGGCTCGGGTGGCGCTGGCCCGGGCGCTCGCGACGGATCCACAGGTCGTGCTCCTCGATGAGCCCAGCGCAGCCCTCGACGCGGAATCGGCACCCGCGATCCGCGCGCTGCTCGCCGCACTTCTCGCGGGCCGCACGTGTGTGCTGGTGAGCCACGACCCCACGGAAGTCGACGCACTGGCCCAGCGGGTCATCCGCCTCGACCGCGCCTGAGCCGCCGGTCGCACGCGGAGCGGAGCACTGAGGGAGGCGAACACCGGCAGTGCCGGACGCCTTCCGCAATGAGCTCCGGTCCCCAGTATGGTGAGGGGCGGCGACGACTGAGGAGGGCGATATGGCAGACGTGACGGCTGAGACCGCAGCTGAAGAGCTGGAGAGGGCACTGTCCGGCAGGATGGAGCCCGGCGACGTCGATGCGATCGCGCATCTGGCCCCGCACGTCGACCGCACTGAACTCACCCGACTCGTGCACACGACGATGCCGCTGCAGTCGGCTGTGCTCTTCCGTGTACTGAGCAAGGACGACGCGCTCGCGGTGTTCGAGGCGCTGCCCCCGGCGTATCAGGCCGAGCTGCTGCAGAACCTGCGCGAACCGGAAGTCGCGGAGATCATCGAAGGGCTCGACCCCGACGACCGCGCGGAGCTGTTCGGCGAACTGCCCGCCGGGGTCGTCAAGCGGCTCATGAGCGGTCTGGAGGCCCGGGAACGGGAGATGACCGTCGCCGTCCTCGGATACCCGAAGAACGCGATCGGCCGCTACATGTCCCCGGAGGTGCTGAGCCTCCACGACGACTGGACTGCCGCCGAGGCGATGGAGATCGTCCGCGCCCGCATCGACGGCCCGGAGACCATCTACCTGCTGCCCGTCGTGGGCACCGGCCGCGTCATGTCCGGCGTCGTCTCCCTCCGCAACCTCCTCGCGGTGGAGGCGTCCGCCCCGGACACCCTCGTCGGCGAGATCGGGCGCGACGCCATCAGCGTGCACGCGCTCACCGATCGTGAAGAGGCGTCCCGCGAGTTCCTCTCCCACCGCCTCATCGCGATGCCCGTCGTCGACGAGGAGGACCGCCTTGTCGGCATCCTCACGATGGACGACGTCCTCGACATCGTCGACGAGGAGGACGCAGAGGACGTGGCCCGCGGTGCCGGTTCGGAACCCCTGGACCGCTCCTACCTGTCGAGCACGATCCTCCGCATCGTCCGCAGCCGCATCGTGTGGCTGCTGGTGCTCGCCGTGTCCGCGATCCTCACCGTCCAGGTGCTCGAGGTGTACGAGGACCGACTGGATCAGGTCGTCGTCCTCGCGCTCTTCATCCCCCTGCTCACAGGAACCGGCGGAAACACCGGCAACCAGGCGGCGACGACGGTCACGCGCGCACTGGCGGTGGGTGAGGTGCGGATCCGAGACCTCTGGCGCGTCATCTGGCGTGAGCTGCGTGTGGGCGCGGTGCTCGGTTCCGTCCTGGGCGTCCTCGGGCTCGGCGTCGCCGGGATCGTCTACGGGTGGGCGATCGGCACCGTCATCGGCCTGACGCTCCTGTCGATCTGCATCATGGCCGCGACGGTGGGCGGACTCATGCCGATCGTCGCGAAGAAGGTGGGGGCGGACCCGGCGGTGTTCTCCAACCCGTTCATCTCCACGTTCTGCGACGCCACCGGCCTCATCCTCTACTTCACGATCGCGACGACGGTGCTGGGGCTGAACTGAGCCAGCACCGCTGGGTCGAGGCCGACCCAGCGGTGCTCACTCGCTTCGGGCTGCTCCAGCACGCGCATGCCCGACGCTGAGAACATGCCCCGCCGCGCTCCGTGCCGACTCAGTCCTTCGTGGTCCGCGCACGCTGGGCGGCGCGGAACTCCCGGCGGATCGCACGACGCTTCTCCTTCGCGAGCTCCAGCCGCTGCTTCTCAGCCCTCACCTGCGCCCTCGTCGGCTCGTGGTCGCGCAGGCCCACCTGCAGCTCGAGCGGGATCTCGTCATGCGCCTTCAGCACGGACTTCGTGCGGAACCGGAGGATCTCCAGACGGAGCACGCGCGACAGGAAGTAGACGCCCAGCAGGTTGGGGATGCTCATGAGGAAGAACATCGCGTCGGAGAACGCGATGACGGAATCCAGGGAGATCGACGCGCCCACGACCACCGCGATGACCCACGCGATCTGGTAGCCCTTCTCGACGGACCGGTTCTCCTTGAAGAGGTACCCGATCGCCTTCTGGCCGTAGTAGGAGTACGCGAGGATCGTGGAGAAGCCGAAGAGGACGACGCAGATCGTCAGCAGGACAGGGAACCACGGGGTGACGGTGCCGAACGCCTGCGCAGTGAGCTCGACGCCCGCCATGTCCGAACCGTCGGTCTCGCGGTCGTACAGCCCGGTCGTGATGATCGCGAGCGAGGTGAGGGTACAGATGATGATCGAGTCGACGAGCGGCTCCCACAGGGCGGTGAAGCCCTCCGTCGCGGGGTCGGTCGTCTTCGACGCGGAGTGCGCCATGCCGGCGGAGCCCACGCCCGCAGCGTTGGAGAAGAGCGCACGCTGGATGCCGACGACCGCGACGCCGATGATGCCGCCCGTCACGCCCTGACCCGTGAACGCTCCCTGGAACATGAGGGCGATCGCGGAGGGGATGTTCGCGAAGTTCACACCGATGACCGCGACCGTCCCGATGAAGTAGAGGATCGCCATGAGCGGCGTGATCGCAGAGGTCCATTCGGCGATCTTCTTGATGCCGCCCAGCACGACGAGCGCGCAGACGGCCGCCATGACGAGGCCGATGAGCCACAGCTTGTCCGCGAGCCAGCTCTCGTCGCCGCCGGTCGCGTTGACGAGGACCGCTGCGGCCTGGTTGGACTGGAACAGATTGCCGGCGCCGAACACGCCCACGAGGGTCGCGATGGAGTAGAACACCGCGAGGAACCGCCCTGTCTTGGGGCGGCCGATCGCTGCGAGCCCGTCCCGCAGGTAGTACATGGGGCCGCCGGCCGTCGTGCCGTCCTCCGCGATCTGCCGGTACTTCACGCCCAGCGTCGCCTCCGCCATCTTCACGGTCATCGCGAAGAAGCCGAAGATGATGATCCAGAGTGCCGCGCCGGGTCCGCCCACCGTGATGGCCACGGCGACACCGGCGATGTTCCCCAGACCGACGGTGCCGGACAGCTCCGTGGCGAGGGCCTGGAACGAAGACACCTCGCCGGGATCCGTCTTGCGGGTGGCCTTGCCGCGGATCACGCGGAAGGAGTGCTTGAGCCCAGTGATCGGCTGGAAGCGGAGGTACACGGTGATGAACACCGCTGCGGCCATGAGCCACAGGACGATGACCGGAATGCCGCCGAAGACGGGGATCTCGAAGAACACGATCGCGGACAGGAGGTCCGCGATGGGGCCGAACACGGCCTCGATCGCACCGTCGAGACCGCCGACGGGCTCCGCCGCCGCGAGGAGGCCGGACTCGGAGTGCGGTGCGACGGTGCCGCCAGCGCCCTCAATGACAGAGGGCGAATGATGGAACGGCTCTGTTCCCATGATGTCCCAGGCGCTGGGTTGCTGTACGGCCAGAGGGTCGGTCCGGCTGCGGCGCCTGCCTCACGAGGACACCATACCCACACAACGGTCTCTCACTTCGAGATCAGCTGCTCATCGTTGTGGACCTGAGCCTGTGTCAATGCAGGTGAGAGAGTCACGCTCAGAGTGCGCACAGGATGTGAATGCGGCTTGTTCAGCTGGTGGCCGCGGACCGACACCGGGAGCTACGCCATCCCCGTCATGTAGCGATCGCGGGGCGAATCGGCAGCCCATCCGCGGCTGATCGTGTGGATCCACCCGCTGACCCCGAGGTCGCCCAGCGGAAGGCGATCGTGTCGCGGGCACACCATCCGACCTCGCACGAAGTAGTAGAGCACCAGGATCGATCCGGTCACGACGAGCATCCCCATCAGCATGACGCCTCCCACCCTCACGGGCCCGTCGGCCTCGCACCTCGCGGGTGTAGGGCCGACGAGCGGCCACCCTCTCCTTCAAGCATCCCCCCGCGGGCGCCCGGAGGCAAGGGGGCGAATAGCAACGCCCCTTGCCCGGGGCTTGCGGGGGCCCTGCGGGTGGCCCGACCGGCGCTTTCGGGTGGACCTGCAGGGGCCTGCCCGGAGCACAGGCGGCCGTCGGCCGGACGCGCGCCGGGGCTCAGCTGTCGCCGGGGTTCCTCCGGTACAGCTGGAGTCCGGGTGCGGACCAGCCGCGGCTGATCGTGTGGACGACCGCGTCGGTGTTCAGCTGATCCCACGGCAGGCGGTCCTGCGGAGGACAGACGGCACGCCCTCGCGCGAAGTAGTACAGCCCCAGAATCATCCCTGTCATGACAAGAACTCCTGCCAGCATGGTCCCTCCCCTCACAGAAGTCCGACAGCGGTGGCCCCACAGCAGCCAGCCTGCGGGTTCTCACTAGTCGGACGCGTATTTGATACACCCATCATCCGCCGTTTCACCGGTGAGGACAAGCGATGTTGCCTTGTGATCAGTTCAGTCGCGCTTAAGCTTGGTGGATGGTCGACATCCACCGCCTGCGGATCCTCTGCTCGGTCGTCGCGACGGGCTCTCTCAAGGCCACCGCCGACGCCCTGAGCTTCACTCCCAGCGCGGTGAGCCAGCACCTCAGCGCCCTGCAGCGGGAGACGGGACTCACCCTCTTCGAGAGGTCCGGACGCGGCGTGGTGCCCACCGCCCACGGCAGACGTCTGGCGGAGAAGGGCGAGGAGGCGCTGGCAGCGGTCACCCGGGTCGATCAGTTCATCGACGATCTGCGGATCGGGCGCACCGGTTCCCTCACGATCGGCACGTTCGCCTCCGCCGGTGAGCACTGGCTGCCGTCAGTGGCCGCGCAGCTGCGGCGCGAGTTCCCCACCACGACGCTCGTCATCGAGCTCACCGATCCGCCCGTGTCGTCCGTGCGGCCGGACATCGACATCCGCACGGAGCGACGCGGCGCCCCGCCGCACGCACCGGCCGGTGTCACGCGGATCGTGCTCGCCCGCGACCCGTTCGTCGTCATCCTCCCGCGGGACCACCCGTACGCGGGCCTCCGCGAAGTGGCGGCGGCCGACCTGGGGAACGACCCGTGGATCCATGAGTTCGTGGGTGACGGTGAGGCCGCGCGGATCGTCGAGGACATCTGGCGGGCCGCCGGGATCGCACCGCGCTCCATCATCCAGGCCGCTGACCATCACGGGACGATCGCGTTCGTCGCAGCCGGGGTCGGCGTGAGTGCGATGCCCGCCCTCGCGGCGACGGCCCTGCCGGACTCCGTCGTCGCGCTGCCGATCGTGCGGCCCGACGCGGAACGGATCATCGTCGCGCACGTCCGCGACTCCATCCGTCAGCAGGCGGCGGCGGAACGGCTGCTCGCACTGCTCCAGGACCTGGGCGCCGCGCACCACACCCCGGATCCGTGACCGGCCACCAGGACAAGGGGACAAAGGCACAGCCGGCCACGAGGACAACCGGACAAAGGGCCCATGAGGACTGGCCCTCTCGACCGGTTTCTGCCAACCTTCCAAGTGGGACGGCACGCCGCCAGTCCCTTTGCCTGCACGAAGGGGAGCAGCACGATGGCTGACGACACGGTCCTTGCACGCGGGGAGGAACTCCTGCGCTTCACGACGGACGCACTCACGGCAGTCGGCATGCGCGAAGACGACGCCGCCGTCATGGCCGGGCAGATCGTCGGCTCGGAGCTCGCCGGTCACGAATCGCACGGCCTCCGACGCCTCCCCGAATACATCGGCCGGGCGCGCAGCGGGGAGACCGACCCGGCGGCTCGGCCCGAGGTCGACATCGACCGCGGGGGGCTCGCCAGGATCGACGGCAAGAGGGGGTTCGGCCACCTCGTGGTGCGGGAAGCCACGCAGCTCGCCGTCGAGCGGGCGAAGAAGCACGGCATCGCGGCCGTCTCCGTCTACAACTCCGACTTCGCCGGCCGCCTGGCGGACTTCTCCGAGGAGGCGGCGGACCAGGGCGTCGCGACGCTCCTCTTCGTGAACACCGGAGGCGCCCACCGCGTGGTCTCCGTCCCCGGGGGCACAGAGACGCGGTTCTCGACCAATCCGATCGGTGCGGGCGTCCCGAGGTCGTCGTCCCCGCACTTCGTCCTGGACTTCGCGACGAGCGCCGTGGCAATGGGGCGGCTGTCGGAGTGGCGCGACCGCGGTGAGGAGATCCCCTCCGACTGGGTGACCCCGTCGGGTCACCTGCAGCCGTTCGGCGGGCACAAGGGCTTCGGCCTCGCGATGCTCGCGGAAGCACTGGGAGGAGCCCTGTCGACCGCTGGCACCCCCTCGGCTGAGGACGCGAAGGAGGAGCAGGGCGTCCTCGTCATCGCGATCGACATCAACGGGCTGCGGCCCCTGGACGAGTTCACGGCGGAGACGGACACGTTCCTCGAGTACATCAAGGACACGCCGGTCGCCGACGGCTTCCCGAAGACGCGCATCCCGGGTGAGAGCTCGGCGGCGACCACGGTCGAGCGGAAGCGGGACGGCACCCACGTGCAGAGGCACGCGTGGGAAGCTGCGCAGAAGCTCGCCGAGGAACTGAGCATCGCACCGCCGGCTGCGGGCTGAACGGCGGACGACCGGAGACGTTCGTCGTGTGACCGCCGGCAACTCAGCGGCGGAGCACGGAGACTGGAGGAAGGAACATGTCCACAGAAACTCTGTCCGCCGCCTTGGAGCGGGAGCATCGGGAGATCGACGGCGGTATCGAGGAGTACGCCGCGGGGCTGGAGGCCGGCGCGGAACCTGACCACGACGCCGCCGACCCGGCGCCGCTGCGGCGGGCCATGGAGGGCCTGCGGCGGCACATCTACCTCGAAGAGGAGTTCATCTTCCCACCGCTGAAGGCGTCCGGGCTGATGATGCCGGTGTTCGTGATGCTGCGCGAGCACGGCGAACTGTGGGATGCGATGAGCGGCCTCGACGACCTCCTTGCAACCGGTGCCAACGCTTCGGTGATCCAGACCGCGTGTCAGGATCTGCTGTTGCGGCTGGATGCCCACAACTCCAAGGAGGAGCCGGTCATCTACCCCCAGGCCGACGCGCAGCTGTCGGACGAGGCGACCGCACGCCTGCACGATTTCCTCGCCGACGGCCGGATGCCCGACGGCTGGAAGTGCGAGAAAGCGACGCGCTGAATCACCGGCCGGACGACTGGTGGTCCGGCATACTGAGGCGATGTTCTTCTCGCTCACGCTGCGCACCGACCCCGCGGTAGCCGACCCCGCGGCAGCTGACCCCGCGGCAGCCGGCACCGATGCCGTCGCGACCGATGCCGCCGAGGTCCCCGCTGCCGCCGCAGCCGACGCCGCTGCCGCCGAGGCCGTCCCCACCCCGGACGCCCGCGACCTGGGCCATCTGCTCCACAAGCACCCCGACCGGGTGCACGAGCAGAAGCTCGCCTTCGGCACGGCACGGGTGTTCTACCCGGAGGCCGACCACGACAGCTGCACGGCAGCCCTGTGGGTCGAGGTCGATCCCGTCAAGCTCTCCCAGCTGTCGAGCTTCCGTAGGGACTCCTTCAGCCTGAGCGGGTACATCAACGACCGGAAGTGGGCGGCCTCGTCCCTCCTCGCGGTGGCTCTGCGCCGTGTCTTTTCCACCGCGATGGCCGGCACGCTCACGTCACGTCCGGCGCTGCCGCGGCAGGAGTTCGCGCTCGAGGCCACGATCGCCGCTGTCCCGGCCGCGCAGCCCGAGATCGCCGCGCTCTTCGAACCGCTGGGGTGGGAGGTGGACTGCGACTCGGAGCCCGCCACCGCTGACACCGTGACCCCGCAGGTCACTCTCCGCGGTCGCAGCACCGTGCAGGCACTGCTCAACCAGCTCTACGTGCTCATCCCGGTGCTCGACGGCGGCAAGCACTACTGGGTGGACGAATCGGAGATCGACAAGCTCCTCGATCGGGCCGGGTCGTGGCTGGGATCACACCCGCAGCGGGAGCCGATCATGCGCCGCTACCTGGCCGAACAGCGCTCCTACGTCCGGACGGCCCGCACCCGGTTGGACGCGCGGGTGACAGAGCGGTCCGAGGCGGCCGCACCGCGGAGCGAAGGAACCGGCACACCGGATTCGGACGGCGAGCCTCCGACTCCCGCGCCGCTCCGCGCCCGGCGTCTCGCGGCGGTGCTCGACGCGATCCGGCGGCTGCGGCCGCGCACCGTCGTCGACCTCGGCTGCGGAGAAGGCGCCCTGCTGGGACCGCTGCTGGACGACCCCCGGATGGCACGCGTCCTCGGCACCGATGTGTCCCCGAGCGAGCTCGAGCGGGCGCGCCGACGGTTGGGGCTCGACCGCATGCCCGCACGCAAGGCGGCCCGGCTGGAACTGTTCCAGTCGTCGCTCGGCTACGTCGACGACCGCATCGCCGGCGTCGATGTCGCGGTCCTCATGGAGGTCATCGAGCACCTCGACCCCGCAGACCTCACGACGGCGGAGACGACCGTCTTCCGCCATGCCGCACCCGACCACGTCGTCGTCACCACTCCGAACTCCGACTACAACGTCCTCTATCCGGACCTGGACGGCATGCGCCACCCGGACCACCGGTTCGAGCTGAGCCGCGCGGGCTTCGCCGCCTGGGCGGAGCGGATCTGCGTGGAGCACGGCTACGTCGTCGACTTCCACGACGTAGGGGACGCGCACCCGGATGTCGGCCCACCCACGCAGATGGCCGTCTTCTCGCGACGATTCGACGAAGCACTGCGGGACGACACACAGACGGAGGGAGCCGCATGAGCGCCATCCACGTCCCCGACCTATCGCTCGTGGTCCTCGTGGGCATCTCCGGTTCGGGCAAGTCGACGTTCGCCGCCCGGCACTTCGGTCCCTTCGAGACTGTGTCCTCCGACTTCTGCCGAGGCATGGTCGCCAATGATCCGAACGATCAGCAGGCCACGGCGGCGGCTTTCGACCTGCTGACGGACATCGTGTCGCGCAGGCTGCGGGTGGGCCTGCTCACCGTGGTCGATGCGACCTCGCTCAGGCCGGAGGACCGCGCCGCACTCGTCCGGCTGGCCCGCGAGAACGATGTGCTGCCGTGTGCGATCGTCCTCGACGTGCCGCTGCAGACCGCGCTGGAACGTCACCGGACGCGCACGGACCGTCCCTTCGACGAGTCCGTGCTGCGGAAGCAGCACGCTCAGCTGCGGAAGGGGCTCTCCCGGATCGGCCGGGAGAAGTTCCGCGGGGTCACGGTTCTGGACAGCGACGAGGCGATCGCGGATGCCCGCATCGAGCGCACGCCATTGCGATCGGACCTGCGGGACCGTACGGGCCCGTTCGACATCATCGGCGACGTCCACGGCTGTCTGCCGGAGCTCGAGCAGCTGCTGACTGAGCTGGGCTATCGCGTCAGCGCGGACGGCACGGGTGCCCGGCACCCGGAGGGGCGCACCGCCGTGTTCGTGGGCGATCTGGTGGACCGTGGTCCGGACAGCGCCGGTGTCCTGCGGCTGGTCATGGGCATGCATGCAGCCGGCGACGCCCTGTGCGTCCCGGGCAATCACGAGGCGAAGCTGGTGCGTGCCCTCGACGGGCGGAACGTCACACTGTCGCACGGTCTCGAGGCGACGATGGCGCAGCTGCAGCGGGGGACCGAAGCGTTCCGGCGCGAGGTCCGGGACTTCGCGGACTCACTCGTCGCCCACCTGGTCCTGGATGAGGGGCGCCTCGTCGTCGCGCACGCGGGGCTCAAGGAGGAGTTCCACAACCGGGCGTCGGGCCGGGTCCGCGAGTTCGCGCTCTACGGCGACACGACCGGTGAGACGGACGAGTTCGGTCTTCCGGTGCGCCTGGACTGGGCGGCGGACTACCGGGGCGACGCGATGGTCGTCTACGGGCATGTGCCCTCACCCCGCGCGGAATGGGTGAACAACACGCTGTGTCTGGACACCGGCTGCGTATTCGGCGGGCAGCTGAGCGCCCTCCGGTATCCGGAGAAGGAGATCGTGGCCGTTCCCGCGCAGAAGGAGTGGTATCCGCCGGTCAGACCGCTGGACTCCTCTGCGACCGGTGAGGCGAACCGGCCGCTGCGGATCGACGACGTGCTGGGTGCCGACGCGGTGGAGACGAGCCGTGGCGGGAGAATCCGGGTCGCCCCGGAGCGCGCGGCCGCCGCACTGGCGACGATGAGCCGGTTCGCGATGCCGCCGGAGCTGCTGCCGTACCTGCCGCCCACCATGGCCCCGGCCCCCACTTCGCACGAGGAGGGGTACCTCGAGCATCCCCGCACCGCCTTCGGCTACTACGCGAAGCGGGGTCTGCGGGTCATCTGCGAGGAGAAGCACATGGGGTCGCGGGCGGTCGCCCTGCTCGTGAGGCCGGGTGCGCACGTGACCGCGCCAGCCTGGGCGCCGCAGCACACGGAGGCGGACACGAGGCCGGGCGCGGCACCGTACCCGGACACGAGCGCGGTCACGGAGGCAGAAGCTGACACAGGCGGCGTGCTCTCCTCGTACGTGTACACGCGCACGGGACGCGCCTTCTTCGCCGATGAGGAGGCGAGCGCCCGGTTCGCGCACGGTGCCGCCGTGATCGCTGAGGTGGCGGGTCTGTTCGACCGTCTGGATTCGGACTGGGTGCTGCTGGACGGCGAGATCCTGCCGTGGAACCTCAAGGCGCAGGGTCTGATCGACGAGCTGTACCGGCCCGCTGCCGCTGCGGGACTCGCGGAGACGCAGGCCGTGGGCGACGCGCTGCGCCGGGCAGAGGCCCGCGGCGTGCGGGTGCTGGAAAGGGAGAAGACCCCGGACCCCACCGACGTCGCCTCACCCGCCGCATCGTGGACACGCGAGCAGTGGGAGGAGCTCAGCGCCTTCCGTGCAGCGGTGGAACGCTACGTGGACGAAGCGGGAGAACCGCAGTTCGCGGTCTTCCAGGTCCTGGCCTCCGCGGGAAGGACGTGGCACGAGGAGCCGCACGACTGGCACCTGGAGGTCGCGGATTCACTGGTGGCCGCTGCCGGTCGATCGGTGTCTTCCGGGTTGGCCGCGCACCCGCCGGCCACGGGAGCGTCCGCAACGGCCGCAGGCCCGTGCACTCCTCTCTTCCTCAAGACACGACGCGTCGTCCTCGACCCGGCCGATGCCACGCAGGTGGAGCAGGCCGTCGACTGGTGGGTCGACCTCACCTCATCGGGTGGTGAGGGCATGGTCGTCAAACCTCTGGAGAACTCCCGCGCCGGAAGGGACCCCGGAAGAGTCCAGCCGGGGCTGAAGGTGCGCGGGAAGGAGTATCTGCGCATGATCTACGGACCGGACTACGACCGACCGGAGAGGCTCACCGGGCTGAGGTCCCGCAACCTCAAGCACAAGCAGTCCCTCGCGCTGCGCGAGTACGCCCTGGGGCTGGAGTCGCTGGACCGGGCGGTCGCAGGCGAGCCCCTGCATCGTGTCCATCTGCCCGTGTTCGCGGTGCTCGCACTGGAGTCGGACCCGGTGGACCCTCGCCTCTGAGGGATCGCCACTGAGGGATCGCCTCTGACGGGCCGACTCTGAGGAGCGGATGAGGCCCCTGGCCCGGTGCACGAAGCCGCATGCACGAAGCCGCGGACACGAGAAAGGCCCCGGAACCTTTTCGGTTCCGGGGCCTGTCCCTGTTGTGCGCGAGGGGGGACTTGAACCCCCACGTCCTTGCGGACACTGGCACCTGAAGCCAGCGCGTCTACCAATTCCGCCACTCGCGCGAATCACAACAGCACGTGACTCTACCAGCAGAAAACCCACCAGCGCCAATTGAGCCCGTCAGACCCCTTCGTGACCTCCTCACGGGCTGATATCCACCTCCTCGTCGCCTCCGAGTCACCCTTTCCTACGATGTCCGCGAACCCCTGGGCTTCCGCGCGCACATGCGGATCCCCCGCGACGCACCCTGAACCGTTCGGCGACCGGTCCGCGCGCAGAAGGTGAGGACTCAGGATCGGCGCGTTAGCATGGAGTGCTGATGTGCCGTGCGCCCCAGGGCTCATCTGTGCCCGCCGACCGTGGGACAGGCATGCAGACGGAGGATGAAGGGAGGCGTCATGGGAGTCCTCGACCGCTTCGAACGCGGGATCGACCGTGTGGTCAACGGCGCCTTCGCGCGTGCCTTCCGTTCGCAGGTGGAACCGGTGGAACTCGCGTCCGCGCTGCGTCGTGAAGCAGACAACCGCGCCGCCGTCGTGTCCCGGGGCCGCACCCTCACCGCCAACTCCTATGCCGTCGAACTGTCCAGCGGGGACCTCGACCGGCTGGGTCCGATCTCCAGTGAGCTCCGTCAGGACCTGCGCCAGGTCGTGGGCGACCACGCGATCGAACAGGGCTACAGCTTCGTCGGCCCCGTCTCCGTCACGTTCGAGGTCGCAGACGACCTGGACACCGGCATGTACCGCGTCCGCGCGACGACGCGCCGTCCGGACGGCTCCCCGGCCGCCCAGCCCGCGGCCCGCGGCGGCTACGACCCGCCGTCGCGCTCCAACCCGGTCGTCCCGGAGACCTACGAGGCACAGTCCGGCCCGGTCTCCTCCCAGCACCACTCCTCCCAGCATGTCGCCTCGCAGCACGCGGCCCGTGCGTCGCAGCCCCACGCACCCGTGGCGGCCCCGGCCGCTCCGCATGTCGCCCAGGCGCACCCGGCTCCCGCGTCGTCCCCGGACGCCCCCGGCAGCCGCCGTCGCGGCGCGCCCCCGCCGTCAGCGTCGCAGCCGTCAGCACCCCAGCCTGCGGCCCGTCCCGCGTTCGCACCCGCCGTGCTCGTGCAGGGTCAGGTCCACCACCTGCCGCAGGGCAGCACCGTGTTCGGCCGGTCCGCGAACAGCGCGGACGTCGTCATCGACGACCCGGGCATGTCCCGCCGCCACTTCGAGATCACCGTGTCCGGAGACCAGGCGATCGCCACGGACCTCGGCTCGACGAACGGCACGCTCATGAGCGGCCGCCCCATCGACTCCATCTCCCTGTCGGAGGGCTCCGTGCTCACCGCGGGGGACACCCCCGTCACCTACTCCGAGGCAGGCCGCTTCAGTGAGTGAGTTCACCGTCACCGTGCTGCGGTTCGCCCTCTTCGGACTGCTCTGGCTCTTCGTCTTCCTCATCGCAGGAGTCCTCCGCCAGGATCTGTTCGGACCCCGCGTGGCACGCAACCGCCGGGACCGCAGACGCGGCCGTGCCGCCGCCGAGGCCCCGGTCGCCGCAGGCATGGGCGCCGCCTCCCCGACCCCGCAGCAGTCCGCCTTCGGGTCCTCCCCCACGCTCGTCGTCACCTCCGGGCGCCAGAGCGGGTTCTCCCTGCTCCTGTCCGCCGGCCAGTTGACGATCGGCAGAGCGGACGACTGCGGCTTCGTCATCGAGGACGACTTCGCGTCCTCCCATCACGCGCGGATCTACCCCCAGGCGGGCGCCTGGGTGGTCGAGGACACGGGTTCGACCAACGGAACGTTCGTGGGAAGTGCGCGGCTCAGCCAGCCCACCCGCATCGAACCCGGCATGCCGATCACGATCGGTCACACGACGATGGAGCTGCGCGCGTGAACGCTTCGAGCACCACTTCCCCGCACTCCGGCGTGCCGACCTTCAGGTTCGCGGCGCGTTCGGACACCGGTCAGGTCCGGAAGAACAACCAGGACTCCGGGTACGCGGGTGCGCACTTCCTCCTCATCGCGGACGGCATGGGCGGCCACGCCGGTGGTGACGTCGCGTCCGCGATCGCCGTCAGCCGTCTCACCTCACTGGACGAAGCGGACCACGACGGTCGGGTGCTCGACGACCTGAAGTCCGCGATCCTGTCCGCGAACGATCAGATCACCCGTGCCGTCATCGAGCAGAGCGAGCTCGCCGGGATGGGCACCACCGTCACAGCGCTGCTCCAGTCGGGCGACCGCCTGGCCCTCGCGCACATCGGCGACTCCCGCGCCTATGTCGTGCACAAGGGCGAGATCACCCAGGTGACGCAGGACCACACGTTCGTCCAGATGCTGGTCGACGAAGGCCGCATCACCCTCGAGGAAGCGGACACGCACCCGCAGCGCAGCGTCGTCATGCGCGTGCTGGGGGATGTCGGCACTCCACCCGAACTCGACCTGTCGTTCCACGATGCGGTGCCCGGCGACCGCTGGATGCTGTGCTCCGACGGACTCACCGGCTTCGCCTCGATCCAGGACATCCACGACGCCCTCACGACGATCGCGGATCCGGGCGACTGCTGCGAGAAGCTCATCGAGCTCGCCCTGGCCGGCGGTGGCGGCGACAACGTCACCGTGGTGATCGGCGACGTGCTGGACCCTGAATCGGACGTCGACATCGACGACTTCGGCGAGGCCGTCGGCTCCGTCCGCATCAACCCGTCGTACGCCCTGCTGGGCGGCGCGCAGGAGGAGAACGCGGACACGGGGCAGATGGACGTCATCTTCGACGAGGTCGACGTCCCGACCGCCCCCATCGAGGACCTCAGCACCCAGCCGATCAACGCGCACCCGATCGCCGAATCGGGCGACGCGGACACGATCCCCACGCACACCGGGGCAGCCGGGACGACCGCGAGTGCGGCCGCAGCCGCCTCACCGACGGTCGCGGGCAATCCCGGGTCGGACGCCTCCCCCGCAGAGACCGGCACCGCCGAGGCGACGTCCGCGACGGAGGCGACCGGCACCTCGGGCGCGGTCGACGGGGCCGAGGACACCGAGGTCCCCGCGGACGACGACGGAGTGAGCGCACCGCGTCCCGCACGGTCCGCCGTGCGCGACGACGACCACTGGGACGAGGACGCGGACCTCGCGGACTGGGGCGAGGACCCCCGCCCCAAGCGTCGACCGTGGATCCCCGTGCTGGTGACGGTCGCCGTAGTCATCGCGATCGTCGTCGCCGCACTGTCCGGCTGGCGCTACGTGCAGTCGCAGTACTACGTCGCGGCGTCCGACGGGACGGTCGCGGTCTACCAGGGCCTCCCCCAGTCGCTGGGCCCCATCAGCCTCTCCTCCCTCGAGGAGACCACCGACGTCGCGGTCACGGACCTGTCGACGTTCTCGCAGCAGCGCCTCGACGCGACGATCCCCGCGGATTCCCACGACGCCGCACTCGACGTCGTCGACACCCTCCGCGCGGAAGCCACCCGGAACTCCGGATCCATGGCGGGTGAGACCGCCGAACAGAACGGCGTGGACCCCGCACCGTCGCCCTCCGAAGGAGACGTGACCGGGGGCGTCGCGGACGAATCGACCACCTCGACGACCCGGGGCGGCGCCACGATCGACCGGGGAGAGGCGGACGGATGACCACGCCTTCCCCGTCCAGCGCAGTCCGCGGACCGAGGAAGCACCGTGTCTCAGAACTCCTGCTGATCCTCCTCGCGGTCGTCATCTCTGCCGGCGCTTACGCGCTGGTGGGCGTGGGGACGACCGACGAGGTGCCCGCGAACGTCTACTCGTACACGATCTGGCTGGCCGTCCTCGGGATCGCGCTCCACGTCTTCGTGTGGTGGCGGGCGTCCTACGCGGACCCGGTCCTCATCCCGATCGCCGTCCTGCTCAACGGGATCGGGCTCGCGATGATCTACCGGATCGACATGGCGCTCGAACGGTCCGCCGCGAACTCCCAGCTCATCTGGATGACGCTGGGCACCGTGCTCGCCGCACTCGTCATCGTGTTCCTCCGCGACCACCGCCTGCTGCGCCGGTACACGTACACGGCCGGGCTCGCCGCGCTCATCCTGCTGCTCCTGCCGCTCGTC
Source organism: Brevibacterium yomogidense (assembly GCF_016107685.1). Classification (GTDB taxonomy): domain Bacteria; phylum Actinomycetota; class Actinomycetes; order Actinomycetales; family Brevibacteriaceae; genus Brevibacterium; species Brevibacterium yomogidense. Next base: position 461,071 of record NZ_JABASY010000001.1, on the reverse strand, counting down.
CCCGGCCTGGGCCGCACGATCAACGGCGCGCGCATCTGGATCTTCATCGGCCCCATGTCGTTCCAGCCGGGCGAGATCGCGAAGATCCTCCTCGCGGTGTTCTTCGCCGGCTACCTCGTCGCCTACCGCGACCAGATGGTGCTCGCCGGCCCCAAGTTCCTGGGCCTCCAGTTCCCCCGCCTGCGCGACATGGGCCCGATCCTCATCGCGTGGGCGGCCAGCGTCGGCATCCTGGTGTTCCAGAGCGACCTCGGCACCTCCCTCCTGTACTTCGGCCTGTTCGTCGCGATGCTCTACGTCGCGACGGCGAAGAAGACGTGGATCGTCCTGGGACTCGGCATGTTCGCCGTCGGCGCCGTCGTCGCCGCCCAGCTGTTCGCCCACGTCCAGCAGCGCGTCGACGGCTGGCTGAACGCCCTCACCTCGGAGGAGTACAACAAGTCCCCCGGCGGTTCCTACCAGCTGGTGCAGGGCATGTTCGGCATGTCCGACGGCGGACTGGTGGGCAGCGGACTGGGCGAGGGGCGACCCCACGTCGTCCCCTACGCGGACTCGGACTTCATCTTCGCGTCACTGGGTGAGGAGCTCGGCATGATCGGGCTGTTCGCGATCATCCTCCTCTACGTGCTCCTCTTCGAACGGGGCATGAAGATCGCGTCCACCTCCCGTGACGGGTTCGGCACGCTCTTCGCCGCGGGGATCAGCTTCACGATCGCGCTCCAGTGCTTCATCGTGATCGGCGGCGTCACCCGCCTCATCCCACTCACGGGCCTCACGACGCCGTTCCTCGCCGCCGGCGGCAGCTCGCTCATCGCGAACTGGATCATCATCGGCCTGCTCCTGCGCATCAGCGACAACGCCCGCCGTCCCCAGGAGGAGTTCGCCACGGGCGTCCTCCCGACCTTCGTGACGGACGACGAGCCGGAAACCGCGCCGCAGGACAGACAGCAGGAAGCGCACGGCACCCAGCCGGAAGGGGGCCGCACATGAACAAGGCACTCCGCCACGTCGCCGTCGTGGGCTTCGTGATGTTCGCACTGCTGTTCGGCTCCACGAGCAACATCCAGTTCTTCAGCGCCCAGACGCTGAATGAGCACTCCCTCAACAACCGGACGTTCATCAACGAGATCTCCCGCGAGCGGGGTCCGATCCTCGTCGACGGCACACCCGTCGCCTACTCCGTGCCCACCGATTCGACGTACAAGTTCCAGCGCACCTACGGGGCGGACTCGCTGCCCGCGGAGCAGTATGCGGACATGACGGGCTTCTTCTCCATCGTGTCGGGTGCGAGCGGTCTGGAGCGCTCGGAGAACGGGCTGCTGTCCGGTTCCGACGACGCACTGTTCTACGACAAGATCCGTTCGGTCTTCACGGGTGAGCAGCCGATGGGCGCCGCCGTGGAGCTCACGATCGACCCGGCAGCGCAGAACGCCGCGTTCCAGGGCCTGGGCGGGCAGAAGGGCGCCGTCGCCGCGCTCGATGCGAAGACCGGGCGCGTGCTCGCGCTCGCGTCGACTCCCGGCTGGAACCCGAACAACCTGGCCACCCACGACTCGAAGGAGGCGCAGGCGGCCTACGACTCCCTCATCGCGGACGAGGACAACCCGGCGTACAACCGGGCGATCGGCGGCAACCTCTACCCGCCCGGCTCCACGTTCAAGATCATCACGGCGGCTGCGGCACTGGAATCCGGCGATTACACGAAGGACTCCGAACTGCAGGGTCCGGCGGAGCTCGACCTTCCGGAGACCAGCGCGAAGATCCGCAACTCCGGTGGGGGCGCGTGCGGCTCCACCGACACGGTGACGCTCCAGCAGTCGCTCGTCGTCTCCTGCAACACGTCGTTCGCGAAGCTCGGCATGGACCTGGGCGGCGACGCCCTCGACGAGCAGGCCCGCAAGTTCGGGTTCGGCACAGACCTGTCGATCCCGCTCCAGGTGACCCCGTCGACGTTCCCCAGTGATCTCAACGCACCGCAGACCGCGCAGTCCTCGCTGGGCCAGTACGAGGTCCGGGCGACACCGCTGCAGATGGCGATGGTGTCCGCGGGGGTCGCCAACGACGGCGTCGTCATGACGCCCCAGCTCATCGACAACGTCCGCAATTCGCGGACGCTCGACACGATCTCGGAGATGAAGCCCCAGGAGCTGTCGCGTGCCGTCAGCTCCGACTCCGCAGGTCAGCTCACAGACATGATGGTGGAACAGGTGAACAGTGGAACCGGCCAGGTGGCCCAGATCCCCGGCGTCGAAGTGGGCGCCAAGACGGGGACGGCCCAGCACGCGGAGGGCGCTGCCCCGCACGCGTGGTTCACGTCCTTCGCGAAGACGGACGACAGGGACATCGCGGTCGCCGTCGTGGTGGAGAACGGCGGCAACGCCGGCAGCGAAGCGTCAGGTGCCCGCGTCGCCGGGCCCATTGCGAAGCAGGTCATGGAAGCGGTGATCAACGGATGAGGCCACAGCCTGGAACCGTGCTGGGAGGGCGCTACGAGCTGACCGGCCGCATCGCCGTGGGCGGTATGGGAGAGGTCTGGCGGGGGCGTGACAACGTCATCGACCGTGACGTCGCCGCGAAGATCCTCAAGGAGGAGTACCTGTCCGACCAGGGCTTCCTCGACAGGTTCCGTGCGGAGGCGCGCAGCATGGGCGCTGTGTCGCATCCGGGGATCGCCTCCGTGTTCGACTACGGCGAGGAGACGGGCTCACCGTACCTCGTCATGGAGTACGTGCCCGGGGAGCCCCTGTCGGCGCTCATCGACCGCAACGTCGTGCTGCCGGAGGCGGACGTCCTCGAGCTCACCGCGCAGTCCGCGGAGGCGCTGGGCTCCGCACACCGCGCCGGGGTCGTCCACCGCGATGTGAAGCCCGGCAACATCCTCGTGACCCCGGACTTCCGGGTGAAGCTCACGGACTTCGGGATCGCACGTGTCGCGGACCAGGCCCCGCTCACGAAGACGGGACAGGTGATGGGCACCGCCCAGTACCTGGCACCGGAGCAGGCCACCGGCAAGGGGTCCACCCCCAAATCGGACCTGTATTCGCTGGGCATCATCATGTACGAAGCGCTGGCCGGTCGCCGCCCGTTCACGGGCGATTCGCAGGTCGCGATCGCGATCGCGCAGGTCAACACGGCGCCTCCGGAGCTCCCGGACACGGTGTCGGAGCCCATCCGCCGGCTCGTCACGAGTCTGCTCAGCAAGAAGCAGGACGAGCGCCCCGATTCCGGTGAGGCCCTCGCGAAGGCGGCTCGTGCACTGCGTGACGGGGACGTCGCCGCCGCCGAGGCCGCGGTCCCCCAGATGCTTCCCGGTGCCGCATCCGCTGCGGCCGCGTCGGAAGCGGTCACCCGTGCCTTCAACCAGCCGGCCGACGACGGGACCCGGGTCATGGACCCGGCCCACGCCTCGGCGGCGGCTGCTCCTGCCCCGGCACCCACCGCGGTGACCGCGACGCTCCCCCAGCAGGGCGACCCGGAGGGGGAGCTCGACGAGGACAAGGAGAAGATGGGCACCGGGATGAAGGTGACCATCGGCGTGCTCATCGCGCTCGTGGTGGCCGGCCTCCTCTGGGTGCTGTGGATCTTCCTGGGCAGCCCGGGCGAGCCCGCGCCGGTGGAGACCGGCACACCCACGGCCGAGGTGACGGAGGAGGACACGACCGTCGAGATCGACCCCAACGCCTACATCGGCCAGTCGGAGGCGACCGCGACGCGGAACCTCGAGCAGCTGGGCCTCAAGGTCAGCGCCGTCGAGGTCGAATCTCAGCAGTCCGAGGGCACCGTCGTCAACGTGCGCTCCGGCAACAACGGCTACGTCTTCGAAGAGGGCGACACCGTCACCATCGAGGTGTCCTCCGGACCGGCCGAGGTGCCGGAAGAGGACTCCGGCAGCGACTCCGGGTCGGACAGCGACTCCGGCAGCGGCTCGGATGACGGCAGCGGTTCCGGCGACAGCGGGAGCAACTCCGGCAACAACGGCGGGAACAACGGCGACTCCGGCGGCAACAACGGCGGAGGCAGCGACGAGGGCGGCTCCGGCGGAGGCAACGGCAACGGCTCCGATGACAGCAACAACGGAGACGATCAGCCGGAACCAGAGCCAGACCCAGACGAAGACGGCGGAGCCCAGGAGGGCAACGATGCTTCCGACGGCCAGGACTTCGGCAGCTCGAGCTACGACATGGGCTCTGTGAACGGAGGCTACTGATGGATCAGGTGCGCAAGCTGTCCGATCGGTATGAGATCCGCCGGGTGATCGGCCGCGGCGGCATGGCCGAGGTGCACGAAGGCGTCGACACCCGGCTGGGCCGGCGCGTCGCGATCAAGCTGCTGCGTTCCGATCTGGCCCGCGATCCCAGCTTCCACACGCGTCTGGAGCGGGAGGCGCAGTCCGCCGCGAGCCTCAACCATCCGGGCATCGTGTCCGTGTACGACTCCGGCGAGGAGCAGTTCACGGAGCCCGGCGGCGGCGTCATCACCGTCCCGTTCATCGTCATGGAGTACGTCGAGGGGCAGACGCTGCGCCAGGTGCTGGCCGAGCACGGTCCGCTCACGGTGCAGGAGGCCCTCGACGTCGCCGCGGGCGTGCTCGCCCCCCTGGAATACAGCCACCGCAACGGCATCGTCCACCGCGACATCAAACCGGCGAACGTCATGCTCACGCCGGACGGCGACATCAAGGTGATGGACTTCGGCATCGCCCGCGCCCTCGAGGACACCGGTTCGCTCACGCAGACGCAGTCCGTCGTGGGCACCGCCCAGTACCTGTCACCGGAGCAGGCGCGCGGCGAGGTCGTCGACGCCCGCTCCGACCTCTACTCGACGGCGTGCCTGCTGTACGAACTGCTCACCGGGCGCCCGCCGTTCGTGGGCGACTCACAGCTCGCGGTCGCATACCAGCACGTGGGCGAGCAGCCTGCCGCCCCGTCGACGCTCGTGCCGTCGATCCCCCCGTCCGTCGACCGGCTCGTCCTGCACGCCCTCGACAAGGGGCGCGACGCCCGGTACCAGGACGCCCACACGTTCCGTGAGGACGCCCTGGCCGCGCGCGACGGTCGTCCGCTCAGCCTCGACGGGGAAGGCGCCGCGACCCAGCTCCTGGCCTCCGCGCCCGCTGCGGGGTGGGATGCGCCGCCCACGCAGGCGGTCGACCAGCAGGCGATGCAGCCCGTCGGCGCGCACACCGGCATGCTGGGCGAGATCGAGGAGAACCAGGAGGAGGAGAAGAAGAGCCGCACCTGGCTGTGGGTGGGCGGTGCCCTCCTGGCCCTGGTGCTGGCCGGCCTGGGACTGTGGATCTACACGATGAACGCGGAGCCGGAGGTCACGACCTTCGCGCTCGAGGACATGTCAGACCGTGAAGCCAACGAGGCGGAGACGTATCTCGAGGGTCTGGGACTGGTCGTCGGCAGGGAGATGCAGGCGGACGACGACATCGAATCCGGCAACGTCGTGGAGACGGATCCGGCCGCGGGCTCGGAGGTGTCCGAAGGCGACCGGGTCACGATGTTCGTCTCCTCGGGGCCGGACAGTGTCGAAGTGCCGGACGTCGCCGGTGACACGGAATCCCTCGCGCGGCAGAAGATCGGCGACGCGGGGCTCACCGCGGGATCGAACATCGAGGAGAACTCCCCCGACGTCCCCGGGGGCGAGGTCATGGAGACCCGACCGGGCGCCGGGACCGAGGTCGCGATGGACTCGACCGTCGACCTCGTGCTGTCCTCCGGTCAGGTCGAGGTCCCGGACGTCACCGGCATGTCCGAGGACGAGGCGTGCGAGACGCTCGAGAGCGACTCCTACATGCTCAGCTGCTCCGTGCAGGAGGAGGAGACCGACGACCACACCGAGGGCGAGGTCTTCGAGCAGCAGGCCGCTGCGGGGACGGACGTCGACCAGGGTTCGACGGTGACGATCACGGTCGCCACCGAACCGCCGTCACCGTCACCGACCATCCCGGAGCCCAGCTTCACCGCTGATCCCCCGCAGTTCCCCGGACCGGGCGACGACGGTGACAGCGATGGCGAGAACCGCGGGTTCGGCAGCCTCTTCAGCGAGTGGAGCCGCCTGCTGGAGCAGGTGCGCTGACGCCTGCTGGACCGCTGATGGACCGCGTGCGCTGACGCTTCAGCGCTTGGCGGACACCAGCGGGGAGCGGCCGCGTGCCGCCTCGACCGCGTCCGGCGTCCCCGCCATCGCGAGGAAGTTGCCGATCATGACGTAGCCGTCCTCCGTGAGGACCGACTCCGGGTGGAACTGGACGCCGGCCAGCGGTGCGCTGCGGTGCTGGATGCCCATGACGACCCCGTCCGGGGTCTGGGCGGTGACCTCGAAGACGTCCGTGTCGATCGTGTCGTCGACGAGCGACAGCGAGTGGTAGCGGGTGGCGACGAGCGGGTTGCGGCAGCCTGAGAACACGCTGGTCCCCCGGTGCTCCACCTGAGAGGTCTTCCCGTGCATGAGCACCGGCGAATGCGCCACCGTCGCCCCGAACGCCTCACCCAGCGCCTGATGGCCCAGGCACACGCCGAACAGCGGTGTCTGCGTGCGCTCCGCCTCACGGACGAGTCCCGGGCACACCCCGGCGTCGGCCGGCACGCCGGGGCCCGGCGACAGCAGGACCCCATCGTGGTCTGCCAGCAGGGCGGCGGCCTCGGCGTCGGTCACCGCGTCGTTGCGCACGACAGTCGTGACGGCACCCAGCTCCTCCACGTAGCTCACCAGCGTGTAGACGAAGCTGTCGTAGTTGTCGATGACGAGGATCCTCGCGGTCATCCGCCCTCCTCGATCGTCGCGTCGTTGAACGGCATGTGCGGGGCGATGACAGGGAACACGTACTCCATGAGCACGTACACGGCTGCCGCGATGAGCACGAGGCAGATGAGCAGCTTCACGATCCACGGCCCCGGCAGGGCACGCCACAGCAGTCCGTACATCAGGCCTCCCCTCCGACCTTGTCATAGGCGGGCGAGTCCGCAATCGATTCGGGAGCCCCGTCGCCCGCAGGGGTCCAGTCGGTGAGCTCCGCGTACGCGACGTATCGTTCGCGGGCGGAGAACATCGGGTTGCAGGCGGTCAGCGTCATGATGCGGTCCTTGCCCTTGTAGTCGGGCAGCATCGGCACGGCGGACAGCACTTCGGTGGCGTCCGGCAGGACGATCTCGAAGTTGCGGAACGTGTACGTATAGTAGCCGTCCGCGGTCTGCACGACGATGTCGTCGCCGGGCCGCAGCTGGTGGATCTGGTTGAGCGGCTTTCCGTACGTGACGCGGTGGCCGGCGATCGCGAAGTTGCCGACCTCGCCGGGCATCGCCGAACTGGGGTAGCGGCCCACGCCCATCCTGTTGAGGACCGGTTCCAGCGACACACCTTCCGCGACGGTGCGGTAGTAGTCGTCCCCGAACCGGGGGACGTACATGATGCCGAACCCGGAGTTCTCGTCGACGGGTTCCGCGACGTACGGGGTGTCCGGGTCGTCGGGCAGTTCGTTGTCCGGGTTGTCGCGCCATTCGGTGATGAGCTGGTCCGCGAGCACCTCGTTGTCCTTGTTCGCGGCGATGTCCGTCCACCACAGCTGCCACACGACGAACAGGATGAGCACCATGCCGGCGGTGATGCACAGTTCGCCGAACGCACGGATCGTCCCCCGGACGGGTCCCAGCGGCTCGTATTCGGTCTGCCGCTTCCGGTCGGTGCGCTTCGACCCCGCCGCCGAGGCCGCTGCCGCACCCCCAGCCGTCTGTCCGCCTCCGGGGGGCGGGTTTCCGTAGGCGGTCTGCGAGGCCGCCGAGGCCGCGAAAACGGACTGGGCCGTGGCACCGCCCGCTGTAGGGGCGGAGTGGCCGGGGGCTGAGCCGACGAGCCCGGTTCCCGGTCCGGCGTGCCGTGGTCCCGATCCGAAACCGCCGGGACCCGCAGGGGACGCGGGCAGGGCCTGTGTGTGGGCCGCCGCCTGGTGCACGGGACCGGAGCCGGTGCGCACGGCGGAACGGGAGGCGGGCTTGATGACGGGGCGGCCGCCGGCAGCCTGCGAAGCACCGGAATGCCATGTGCTCTGCTGTGACGGCGTGGGCCGAGGGCTCCATGAGTCGGATGTCGGCGGCGGGGGGTCAACAGGCGGCCGCGGGGATCCGACGGGTGGCTGGGGTGCGGATGGCTGCGGGGAGCCGGCGGGCTGCTGGGGCGCGGGTGCCTGCTGGGGGCCGGCAGTCCGGGCACGTTCCGCAGCCTCCGCGGCGGCGCGCTCGCGCTCGCGGCGCTCACGCCTCGTCATAGGCTGGTCCAACGTCGCCCCTCCGGCTCTCGCATTCAGTGGTCCTGCGCGGTGCCTTCCCGGCCCGATTCCCGTCTCACCGGTCACACCCCGCCCATGATAGACGTTTGCGCACCCACCGGATGCGCGCACCACGGGCGTGAGAAGACTAGACTGGCCAACGATCATCAGCCTGAGACAGCACAACGGTCGGACTGCAGCCGACCGCCCGAGGAGAGCCGTGGCCAAGTCGAACCGCACGAACCGGGACCGCCCGACAGACGACTCCGCGGACATCCAGCCGGACGCACCCGGCACGGATGCCGCCGATCTGCCGTTGGACGACGACCTCGTCACCGATCTCGACAGCCTTCCCGGCAACGACGACATCACTGCGGACAGCGGCGACGCGACAGGCGCCGCGGAGTCCGCGTCAGAGGACACGGGCGCTGCGGATTCCGCGCCGGACGATGCCGATGACGACGCAGGGCCCTCTCCGCTCGACGATTCCGCCTCGACGGACAAGGAGTCCCCGGCGGATGAGGACGCTGCGGACGCGGACGGCGAGAAGACGTCGAAGGACACCGTGACGCCTGCGGCGAAGCCGGCGGGTCGCAACCGCAAGGCCGCGGGTGGAGCTTCCACGGCCGGCGGCAGAAGCACCTCGACGAAGTCCTCCTCATCCAAGAAGACCGCCACGACGGACGCGAAGAGCTCCGCGAAGTCCGGCAACCCGGCGAAGCGCGCAGCGAACCGCAAGACCGCCTCGTACACCAGCACGCCCGGCACGCAGACCATCAAGCCGAACGGCCGCTGGTTCGTCCCCACGATGGTGACGGTCCTGCTGCTGGGCCTCGCATGGCTCGTCGTGTTCTACATCTCCAGCGGCGCGTACCCCGTCGGAGCGTGGGGCTACTGGAACCTCGGAGTCGGGTTCGCGATCCTCGTCGCCGGACTCGTGATGTCGACCCGCTGGCGCTAGCCGGTGAAGTCTTCCGGCAACTTCCGACTCCTGGGAGGACATCCGCTCTGGATCCGCCTGGTCACCCTCTACGGGGGGCTGGTCCTCTTCGGCGTGTCCGCCGGTCTCGTCATCGAGTCCCGCCTGGGCAACTTCCCATGGGATGTCCTGCACGAGGGCGTCTCCCTGCGGCTGGGCGCGCTGGGCGTCACGGTGTCCGTGGGCGTCGTGGCGATCATCGCGTCCTTCGTGATCCTGATCCTGTGGATCCCGCTGCGCCAGCGGCCGGGGCTCGGCACCGTGTCGAACGCGATCCTCGTGGGAATCTTCATGGACATCACGATGGCGCTCGTACCGGATCAGGATTCGCTCGCGTTCCGCATCGTCCTGCTCGTGCTGGGGATCGTGCTCAACGGCGTCGCCACAGTCCTCTACATCATCCCGAACTTCGGCCCCGGTCCCCGTGACGGGCTCATGACGGGCCTCGTCCAGCGGACAGGGAAGCCCGTGTGGGCGATGCGACTCGCGGTGGAGATCGCGGTCCTCGTGAGCGGCGTGCTGCTGGGCGGCACGTTCGGCGTGGGCACGATCGCCTACGCGCTGGGGATCGGCTACATCACCCAGTTCTTCCTGGGTGTGGCAGAGCGGCTGCTGGGGCCCGCCGACCCCCTCATGACCGACGCCGACTGACCCCCGCCGGACGCGAATCCGCATGTTACTGACCGGAAACTAGGCGCCTTGTCACCGTGAGCCGCACACACCCGTTCTGACCTGCGCCTCCCCCGCTGTCCACACATGCCCGCCCGTCCACAGGAACGGTGGACATCCTGTGTGACGTTTTTCACCGTATTTCGTAGCACCGCCGTCACCAGTGGAAACACACCTGTGTCGTTCTATCCACGGCTGTGGAGAACTGTGTGGACAACCATCAGGATCCGCGAGAAACCGCCGTCTTCCAGACCTGACGAACCTCAACGCATCGCGGTCATCAACGCGGCGATTCCTTCGATACCCTTGCGGATCGTTGCGACGTCCGCGGCATACGACAGTCTGATGAATCCCTCACCCTGCGCGCCGAACGCTGTCCCGGGAATCACGGCCACCCGGTGGTCGACCAGCAGGCGCTCCACGAACTCATCGCTGGACAGGCCGGAGGCGCTGATGTCCGCGAACACGTAGAAGGCTCCGTTAGCTCCCGTGCAGCTCACCCCGGGGATGGCCGACAGCCCTTCGACGATGACGTCGCGGCGAGAGCGGTACGACGCGACCATCTCGTGCAGGACGTCCTGGGGCCCGGTGAGCGCCGCGACCGCCGCCTTCTGCACGAAGGCGGGCGAACACGACGTGACGCCCTCCTTCATGTGGATCGTGGTGGCGAGCAGCTGCCGGGGGCCGATGATGTACCCGACCCGCCAGCCGGTCATCGCGTAGGACTTCGACAGGGACCCGATCATGAGGAAGTGCTGGAAATCGGGCACCGCCTGGGCGATCGACACGTGGCGGACGTCGTCGTAGACGATGCGCTCGTACACCTCGTCGGAGACGACGAGGAAGTCGTGTGCGCGGGCGAGCGCGGCGATCTTCACCAGCTCCACCTCCGGCACGACCGCACCCAGCGGGTTGGCTGGGGAGTTGAGGATCAGCGCCCTGGTCCGGGGTGTGAGCGCCGCTTCGACCTGGTCCGCGGTCACGATGAAGCCGTTGTCCTCCGTGAGCGGGACGTCGACGGCGCGGGCTCCCATGAGGTGGATCTGCCCCTGATAGTTCGCGTACGACGGGTCGGTGACGAGCACGTCGTCCCCCGGGTCGACGGCCGTGCGCAGCGCGAGGAACATCCCCTCCTGGCCGCCCACGGTCACCATCACGTCGGCCCGCCCGATGTCGCGCCCCCACTGCTCCGTGTACATGCGGGCGAGGACGTCCCGCAGCTCCGGGATCCCGGCGTTGGGGGTGTACCGGGTGTCGCCGGCCTGCATCGACTCCACGGCTGCCTCGATGACGTGGTCCGGGGTGTCGAAGTCCGGTTCACCGACTGTGAGCGATGCGACGTCGTCGAAGCTCGCGACCCGTTCGAACACCTTCCGGATGGCGCTGGCCGGGTAGTCCTGTGCCATCTGCGAGGCGGAGGGGGTGGCATTCATCGTCGAATCTCCTTCATCGGGGCGGCGGGCCGGAACAGGACCCTTGCCGCTCACGATAGGGGCCGCGCGGCAGCCGGTGGAGCCGCAACACTCAGCCGGTCACGACAACGTCGCGCTCAGACGAACGGATCCCTCCGGAGAACGAGGCCGTCCTGCGCCTCAGGTGAGCGACCCGGTCATGAGTGCGGAGGCGCGCAGCGCCGGCAGGACGGCGACGACCATCGTCGCGACGAGGATCGCGGCCGCCACCCAGAACCATGCACTCGTGTCACGGTCGCGTGCGCGCGGCAGCAGTGCGGCGCAGCCCAGCGCGAAGCCCACGACGAGCCCTCCCGCGTGCGACTGCCACGAGATGCCGGGCGCCACCACGCTGTAGAGGACGTTGATGACGAGGAACACGACCGCGCCGCCCCAGTTGCGGTCCAGCGACCGTGTGGGGGTGAGCACGACTCCCAGCAGCCCGAAGAGCGCGCCGGACGCGCCCACGTGGAGGGAGAACCACCCGGGTTCGTAGGGAGCCGCCAGCAGCAGGACCGCGGCGGACCCGCCCAGGCCAGACAGCAAATACACCGCGAGGCAGCGCAGAGGCCCCAGCGCCCTCTCGACGAACGTGCCGAACAGCAGGACGCCCACCATGTTGAAGAGGAGGTGGAGTGCGTCCGCATGGACGACCATCACCGTGAGTGCCCGCCACGGCTCTGCGGCGGCCAGCAGCGGGGAGAACCCCAGCAGCATGCCCAGCTCGACTCCGGGAACGAGGTCGACAAGCCAACAGGCCACCGTCACGATGACGATGGCCTGTGTGACACGTGCTCCGGCCAGCAGCCCGGGACGGGGCCGTCTGGCCGGAGGCGGGGACGGGTGGGTCACGCCTCGATGATCTCCACGGACTCCATGACGATGGGATCCTTGGGACGGTCCATCGCGCCGGTCGGTGCCGCTTCGATCGCGTCGACGACCTTCTTCGACTCCTCGTCGACGACCTCGCCGAAGATCGTGTGCTTGCCGTTGAGCCACGGCGTGGCGATCGTCGAGATGAAGAACTGCGAGCCGTTGGTGCCCTTGCCCCCGCGCGTCCCGGCGTTCGCCATCGCCAGAAGGTAGGGGCGGTCGAACTGGAGCTCCGGGTGGATCTCGTCATCGAACGTGTAGCCCGGACCGCCGGTGCCGGTGCCCAGCGGGTCACCGCCCTGGATCATGAAGTCCTTGATGATGCGGTGGAAGCCCACACCGTCGTAGAACGGGCCCGTCTTCGCCTGCCCGGTCTCCGCGTCGACGTACTCCTTGTCGCCCTTCGCGAGTCCCGTGAAGTTCGCGACGGTCTTCGGAGCGTGGTGCCCGAAGAGCTCGATCGTGATATCGCCCTTGTTGGTGTGCAGGATGGCCTTGCCAGTTGAAACAGTCATGCCGTCATTGTTCCACGAGCCGCGGACTCACGGCGCGTGGACTCGACTCCTCGAAACATGGCAGTACGCCCACAGTGTCGTCAGAAGGCGATATCCGACAAGCGCCGAGTCCGTGCGACCCCATAGACTGATGCGGACGACAAGTTCTCCGGACGTCCCAACCGGCGTCCGGATCGACGAGCAGCCGACACCGCGGAGGGTGAGATGTTCAAGAAGAGGTCCAAGCCGAAGACTTTCATCGACGAGGTCGGCGAGAAGCTGCACACCGTGGGCGATGTCGTCCGCGAATCATCGGCCCAGGCCCTGGAGGCGTCCGGCCCCTACCTCGAACGCGCGAACGCGTGGTTGCACGACGCGTCCGACGCCGCCGCCCCGCACATCCAGGATGCGAGCGACCGTCTGCAGTCCGCTGCGGAATCGGTGCGCCCCCATGTCGAGGACGTGCTGAGCGACGCGAAGTCGAAGTTCGACGACGCCCGCGCGACGGCGGAGAAGGAGTACGAGGCACGTGTCGCACCGGCGCTGCGCGAACAGGGCGACGTGGCGGAGAAGCGTGTCCGTGACGTGGCGGAGAAGGCCGGGGTGAAGGCCTCGTCCGTGGCAGGACTCCTCGCCTCGACGGAGACCTCGAAGGGCTTCGACGACGCGGTCGGCCGCCTCACGGGCGACAAGAAGGCCGTGAAGCACGCGCGCAAGGCGCTCAAGAAGGCGGGCAGGGACATCGAGAAGCGCACGGCGCAGAAGACGTCCAGCGGCGGCAAGTGGGTGTGGATCGGACTGGGCGTCGTGGGCGCGGGTGCGATTGCCTTCGCCGTCGCACGTCGCCTGCGTCCGGTCGAGGACCCGTGGTCGACACCGCTGCCGGGCAACCGTCCCGCAGACGCTCGTCCAGTCGGTTCCACGCCGCGTTCGGCCCAGACCTCGAACCCGTCCGTCACCAGCCAGGTGCCTGCACCTGCCGCCGCAGTCGCAGCAGCGAAGGCAGAGGGTGTGGACGTGGACGGTTCGAACGACGACGAATCAGGCGACGAGTCGCAGGACCGCTGATGCGGCACGGCTGAACCGACACGGCTCAGCTGATCGCCCCACGCAGGCGTGATGCCCAGCCCCACCAGGATTCGGCCACACGACGGCAGACACACACATGCGCCGGGAGCTTCCTGCTCCCGGCGCATGTGTGCGCACCGCCGAACCCGCCTCGCCACTCCCGGCTACTTCTGCGCCCGCTGCCAGAGCACGGCCGTATGGAGGGCCGCACGGGACTCCGCGTCGTCGAGCGAGACCCCCAGCCGCCGCTCCAGCCGTTCGGCCCGTGCGTACACCGCCGGCCTGCTGAGCCCCATCTCCTGCGCGATCGCGGACTTGTTGCCGCCCATCCGCAGGAGCAGTTCGAGGAAGTCGATGTCAGACCACCGCGATCGTCCCCCGTCCGCCTCCGCACGATCGACCACGAGTCCGGCGAGTTCGGACTCCGCGAAGGCACGCATCCGAGAGTCGTCCCGGAGCGCGGCCACCAGCCCTCGCAGCCGCACGTCCGCGAAGCGGTAGAACGGCCGGCTGCGCACCGACATCGTCGCGACGATCCCCGCGACCTGCACCGCGTTCTCCAGATGCGCCCCCGCTTCCAGGAGTGACGCCACTTCATCACCGGCGCCCACGCTGTGCGGGACGGTCGACTCCTCCGCCAGGTGGCGGAACAGCGTCGTGAGCACGTCGTCGACCGACCGAGAGCCACGGCAGCCCACGATGCCCACGAGCATCCCCGCCCGCCGTCCGCCCACGATGGCCGAGGTGCCCGCCTCCTTCGCGGCAGCCCGCAGTTCCGTGCGCACTGCCTGCTCCCGCAGCTGGAGGGAGGTGACCTCCTCCCCGTCCACGGCCTCGGGCGCGGTGATCTTCACCGCCACGGGAACGAATACCGAGGCATCCTCGAGACCCAGCCCGCGCGCACGGACGCGGGCCTCGTCCTCCGACATGTCGGTGGGGCCCATGAGTTCGTGGACGAGGGCGTCCGTCGCGTGCTGCAGCAGGTCGCGCTCGTTCTGAGTCGCCATCCGCACGAGCGTGATCGCCTGCCCGGCTCGCTCCAGCACCTCGCTCGCATGGTCGTCCGCGGCGTCTGCGAAAGGGGCCACGAGCCTGCCCCACCGCCGCCCCCTCATCCCGACGGTCACCTGCTGCCGGCTGCGCAGCGGCCACCCGTCCAGCAGCGCCGCAGGCGACGACGATGCGGTGTTGAAGGCCAGCACACGGTGGATCGCGTCCTCCAGGACTACGCCGCTGCCGATCAGATCCGCCGTCGTATCGACGATGAGCTGCTCGTCCGCGCCGCGCAGACTGAGGTCGGTGAAGACGTCGTGCACGCGGCGGGCGCGCTCCACCCGGGCCAGCTGCTCGCCGATGAGCAGCCGGTGCGCCGCCTGCGTGACCCGCACGTAGCGGGCACGGGACGCGAGCACGATGACCGGGAAGTCGAGTCCCTCGACCGCCTCGAGGAGGACTGCGCGGTCCACTGCCGACGGACGACCGGAATCGTCGACGATCTCGATGACGAACCCCGCCGCACCCGCAGCGTCCAAGCGCGTGAGGAAGGCCCGAGTGCGCTCCGCGGACTGCCGGAACATCGTGCCGCTGCTGAGGATCAGCTCCCCGCCCTCCAGCAGCGACGGCACCTCCTCCGTCTCCGCGATGTGCACCCAGCGCACCGGACGGTCCAGACGCGTGGAACCGTTCAGCACCTGCGGGCGCGCGCCCCGGATCTCGTCGAGGTGGAGGATCGACCGGACCGTCACCGGCTCCGAACCGTTCGGGGTGTTGTGTGATGCCATTCCACAATGTTACAGACCGTCATGTTCGCTCGCATGAAGTTGACACTCTGCACCTGGTCCGCGGCGAGGGAAACGCACATAATAGAGGTGTTGTCGCGCGAACGGTGTCGTTCGTCGACACCACGTCGGCAGGCGACACCGCCCACCGGCAGAACACAGCGGCCCCCTTCTTCGATGAAAACCCCACTCCTCGCTCCGGGTGCCGCACACATCGCACAGCACCAGTTGCACCGCATCACCCAGCATCACCCGATCATTCGCAACGCAGCAGAAGATCACTCGCTTCGGAGGGAGTCACCGTGAACACCATTCAGCACTGGATCAACGGACAGACAGTCAGCGCATCGGACGACGCACGCTTCGGCGACATCGTGAACCCGGCGACCGGCGTGACATCCGGCAAGGTGGAGCTCGCCTCCGCCGACCGCACCCGTGAGGGCATCAAGGCCGCCGCGGACGCGTTCCCCGCCTGGCGCGACACGTCGCTCACCAAGCGCACATCGATCCTCTTCAACTTCCGCGAGCTCCTCAACGCGCGCAAGGAAGAACTCGCCGCGATCATCACGGCGGAGCACGGCAAGGTGCTGTCCGACGCGATGGGCGAGGTGAGCCGCGGGCTCGAGGTCGTCGAACTCGCCTGCAACATGCCCTACCTCCTCAAGGGAGGGCACACAGAGAACGCGTCGACCGGAGTGGACGTCCACTCCGTCCGCCAGCCGGTGGGCGTCGCCGCGATCATCTCCCCCTTCAACTTCCCCGCGATGGTGCCCCTGTGGTTCTTCCCCGTCGCGATCGCCGCAGGCAACACGGTCGTCCTCAAGCCGTCGGAGAAGGACCCGTCCGCCGCGAACTGGCTGGCGGAGCTCTGGAAGGAAGCGGGTCTGCCGGACGGCGTCTTCAACGTCATCCACGGCGACAAGGAAGCAGTCGACACGCTGCTGACGGACGAGCAGGTCGACGCTGTGTCCTTCGTGGGATCCACCCCCATCGCGAAGTACATCTACGAGACGGCGAGCGCCCATGGCAAGCGCGTCCAGGCACTGGGCGGGGCGAAGAACCACATGCTGGTCCTCCCCGATGCGGACCTCGACATCACGGCGGACTCCGCCGTCAACGCCGGCTACGGCGCTGCGGGCGAACGCTGCATGGCGATCTCCGTCGTCGTCGCCGTCGATTCGATCGCGGATGAGCTGGTCGCGAAGATCGCGGAGCGCACGAAGGGCCTGAAGATCGGCGACGGCACGCGCGAATCGGACATGGGCCCGCTCATCACCGTGGCCCACCGCGACAAGGTCGCAGGCTACATCGACGCCGGCATCGAGGCCGGTGCGGAACTCGTCCTCGACGGCCGCACCACCAGCCCGGACGCAGACAGCGACGCGGCGTTCCTCAACCCGACACTCTTCGACCGGGTCACCCGGGACATGTCGATCTACACCGACGAGATCTTCGGCCCCGTCCTCTGCGTGGTCCGCGTGCCGTCGTACGACGAGGGCCTCGACCTCATCAACGCGAACCCGTACGGCAACGGCGTCGCCATCTTCACCAACGACGGCGGCGCAGCCCGCAAGTTCGAGAACGAGGTCCAGGTCGGCATGATCGGCGTCAACGTGCCGATCCCCGTCCCCATGTCCTACTTCAGCTTCGGCGGCTGGAAGAACTCGCTGTTCGGCGACACCCACGCCTACGGTGCGGAAGGCGTCCACTTCTACACCCGCGGCAAGGTCGTCACGAAGCGCTGGCTGGACCCCAGCCACGGCGGCATCAACCTCGGGTTCCCCACCAACAGCTGACTCTTCCCACACCTCACATCAAGGAGTCGACGATGACCATCACAGACAGGACCAACCCGGCCGCAGTCGCCGGTGACACGACCGCGCAGGCCGCAGCCGCCTCGGCGACGGACTCCACCTCACCGCAGGTGACGGAGGACATGCTGGCCCGTGGCCGGACGGCCCACGAACTGGACCGCAAGCACGTGTTCCACTCGTGGCAGGCACAGGGCCCCTTCTCCCCCATGACGATCGTCAAGGCGGAGGGATCCCGGATCTGGGACGGCGAGGGCAAGGAGATGCTCGACCTCTCCTCGCAGCTCGTCAACACGAACATCGGCCACCAGCACCCGGCCGTCATCCGTGCCATCCAGGAGCAGGCGGCGGACATCTGCACGATCGCGCCGCAGCACGTCAACGACGCACGCTCGGAAGCAGCCCGCCTCATCGCGGAGATCGCCCCCGAAGGCATGGAGCACGTGTTCTTCACGAACGGCGGCGCCGATGCGAACGAGCACGCGATCCGCATGGCCCGCCTCCACACGGGACGAGCGAAGGTGCTGTCCGCCTACCGCAGCTATCACGGCGGCACGAACCTCGCGGTCAACGTGACCGGAGACCCCCGGCGGTTCCCCAACGACACGCCCGGCGACGGCGTCGTCCACTTCATGCCGGCCTACACCTACCGGTCGCACTTCGGGTCGACGACCGAGGCGGAGGAGACGGAGCGGGCGCTGCGCCACCTCGAGGACATGATCCTGCTCGAGGGCGCGCAGAACATCGCTGCGCTCATCCTCGAGACCGTCCCGGGCACCGCGGGGATCTACGCGCCGCCGGCCGGGTACCTCGAGGGCGTGCGGGAGCTCACGAAGCAGCACGGCATCATGTTCATCACGGACGAGGTGATGGCCGGGTTCGGCCGCACCGGCGAATGGCTCGCCATCGACAACTGGGGCATCACCCCGGACCTCATCACCTTCGCGAAGGGCGTGAACTCCGGCTACGTGCCCCTGGGCGGCGTCATCATCTCCGAGCCGATCTACCAGACGTTCGTCGACCGGCAGTTCCCCGGCGGCCTCACCTACTCCGGCCATCCGCTGGCGTGCGCTGCGGCGGTCGCGACGATCGGCGCGATGCGCGACGAGGGCATGGTGGAGAACGCGAAGCGCCTGGGCACCGACGTCATCGGCCCGCGCCTCGAGGAGATCAAGGCCAAGCACCCGTCCGTGGGCGACGTGCGCGGGCTGGGCTGCTTCTGGGCGATCGAGCTCGTGAAGAACAGGGAGACGAAGGAGCCGCTCGCACCGTACGGCGGCTCGTCCGAGGCCCTCAACCGCGTGCTCGGTGCGATCAAGGAGGGCGGCGTCCTCCCGTTCGCCAACTTCAACCGCATCCACGTCGTCCCGCCGCTCAACATCTCCGACGAGGACGTGCTGGCGGGCCTCGACGTCATCGACCGCGCACTGGACATCGCGGACACGTACGTGGAGTGACCGTCATGGGGGCGCGACTGGCGTGAGGCAGGGTCGAACGTCCGCCACCGCCGCTCCCGCCCCCACCACAGATGTCCCGTTCCCGCCCGGTGTGCGTGCTCCGACTCAGGCGCGTGCTCCGTGCGGTGGCGGGCCCCGCACCGCCTGAGCGCGGCGCGGCGTCGAAGGGGGATCGGCCATCGCGCCGGTCCCCCTTCAGCGTGTGTGGGGGCGTGGGTGCGCGTGGACGAACTCGGTCTTCCGCGCGCAGCGTGCGTCACGAGAGATCCAGGCCGGCTGCGTGTGGATCAACGACCACATCCCGATCATCAGCGAGATGCCCCACGGCGGCTACAAGGCCTCCGGGTTCGGCAACGACATGTCGCAGTACTCGCTGGACGAGTACACCCAGATCAAGCACGTGCTCATGGAGAACACCGCCGCACCCCCACAAGGAGTGGCACGACCTCATCTTCACCGTGGAGGGCTGAGACCGGCTCAGCAGCAGACCCAACGGGCGGCCCCTCAGGGGGACCTGTCGGCCCCCACACGCGTGAGCTGCCCGATCGGCGTCTCCGCGCAGTCGACGGTGAGTGCGCGCGTCTCACCCAGTCGCACGAGATCCCCGCGGGTCACCTGCACGACCGGCAGTCGGATCCCGGAGATCTCCGCTGCCGCGAGACAGCCGGACACGATGACGGCGTCCGGTTCGCTCACCACGATGAGCGCCGGCGCCTGGCCGGTCACGATGAGTTCGGCCAGCACGCTCGATCCTGACGACGATCCCTTCGACGTCTCGAGGACGAGTGCCCTGCCCGTCAACGACTCCCCGTGCGCCGGATGGTGGACGTCCGCCACGGTCCCGTCCGCGTCCACCCCTCCCCAGAAGGACACCGGTGCGATCGAAAACGTGCGGCCCGACCCGGATCCGGGATGCAGCACTCGCGCGACGACGAGGTCCGTCTGGTCGCCGGTCATCGGAGCCCCCCGTCACCGGCGCCGCCGGCCATCGCTGCCGTCACGCACTGCTCGAGGGACGCGAAGACGACCTGTGCTCCCACGTTCGCCGGCCCGTAATACGCCCACTTCGCGGAATCGGTCATGACGGTCCGCCAGTCGTCGTGCAGGCGCGGCAGCAGATAGGTGCAGGTGTCCGTGACGACACGGACGCCCGCGTATACGAGCGCCGCGTGGTCCTCAGGGTGGTCGACGGCGAGCGCGTCCGCCGTGAACCGGCCGGTGTTCACCCAGATCGGGATCCGGGGAGTCCGGTCGTGGTGCCGCAGCAGGTGGGCGACCCGCCGCAGCTGTGCCAATGACGCGTGCGGAGTCCCCAGACAGATCGCATCGACGGAGGCGTGGGGCGTCGCAGTCGTCAGCTCGTCCTGGGCACGGGTCAGGTCATCGGCCGTGAGCACCGTCGTCGGGATGAGCGTCGGGTCGCAGACGTCGCTGAGCTGGCCGCATTCGGGCGTCACGCCCTCGATGTGGAAGAGGGCCACCCCGCCGGAGCAGGCCGCAGCGGCGCCCAGCGCTCTGAGGTCGTCCTCTGTCGGCTCCCCCGCCAGGCCGGTCAGCACAGGAACACCAGTCCCCACGACCTGCCCCACGAGGTAGCCCAGCAGCGGGTAGACGTGCTCCCCGTCGATCGAGATGCTGGTCACGTCGATGTGGTGGGTGGCGCGCCGCTCCTCGTCGAGGTGCAGCCCGGCGAGCGGGGCGCAACCGGTGATGGCGGCACAGACGTCGAGGAAGTCCCCGTACCTGTCGGTGCGCGCCCCCAGCACGGAGTTGGCGAACACGATCGCGTTCGACTCCGCCCACGCGACATGCGCACCGAAGCCGGGTCGATCCGGCAGCTGGTACGGCGCGCACGTCCAGGTCTGCTCGACCCCCAGCTCACCGTAGAGCCGCATGAGCTCCGTGCCGTCGGCCTCAATGTCCGGGGTGCGGGCGGGAAGCTCGGGGTGGAGGAGGTTCACCGAACCCACGTTCGTCGTCGTCGGCACCCGGACCCGCGCCCCCGCGTCCACCAGCTTCCCCACGAAGTCGATGCCGCTCTGCCCGTGGAACAGACATGAATCGATGTGCACACCCTCCACGTCGATGAGTCTCGTCGCGCCCTTGACCTGCGCGATCCCGACGACCACACGCATCGCCATCGCGACCGCCGGTCCGTGTGCACCCTTCAGCTGCGCTTCCTGCTCCTCCGTGAGGTGCAGCGGCGGCACCGGCATCATCGACATGTCACCCTCCCCTGTGCACGGACCGCCATGGTCCGCACCCGTCCTGGTCTCCGCGCACCGTCATGGCCGCGCCCGTCATTTCAGGAAGTACCGCAGGTTGTCATCGACGAGTTCCACCGCTCCCGCGGCATCCCCCTCCGCGATGAGGTCGATGAGCCGGTGCAGCTGCACGGCACTCTCCTGATCCGCCTGCTGCGGCTTCTCCTCGTCGTGGGCGACCCGGCTCTGGTCGCGCAGCCGCAGGCCGATCGAGGCGGCACGGCCGCCCAGCCCCCTGCTGAGGACGAGGTAGTGGAATCTGCGGTCCGCAGCGAAGAAGCCCTTCCGGTCTGCGGCCTCGGCGGCGGTGACGGCATCGTCTGCGGCGGTGCGGAGGTCCGCCACGGTCGCGGGATCCCGGGAGGCGCAGAGCGCCTGCACGGCAGGCTCCGCGAGGATGAGGCGGAGGCGCAGGATCTCGTCGAGGTCTGCCCGCGCGACGGGGACCAGCCTGTATCCGCGGTTGGGGACCGCCTCGACCGTGCCCTCTGCGACGAGCGACATCATCGCCTCCCGCACCGGGCTGAGCGACATGCCCAGCGTCTTCGCGAGTCCCGCGGCGGAGAAGATCCGGTCCTCCCCCAGGTCACCCACGCTGATGGCCGAGCGGATCTCCTCGAGGGCCTGCTCCCGCAGCGACATGCGCCACCTCCTCCTCGTCAGGTCATCGTCCTGCACCGGGATGCGCTGATCCGCACCCCTTGCGCTCGTGTGGTCCGTGTCACTACAGTACATGTACTCGGTAATCGATTACCGATCACCCGTCTCGCAACGCCGCGAGCCGGACACGCGATGCGCTGGAGGTTCCCCCTCATGACATCCCCCGCCTCGGACCCGCTGCTCACGCCGTTCTCGATCGGTCCCCTGCGGCTGCGCAACAGGATCGTGTCGACGTCGCACGAACCGGCGTACACCGACGACGGCATGCCCGCGGACCGGTACCGCCGCTACCACGTGGAGAAGGCGAAGGGCGGGCTGGGACTCACGATGATCGGCGGATCCGCGATCGTCGCCCGCGACTCCCCCGCCGCGTTCGGCAACATCGACCTGAGCACGGACGACGTCGTCCCCTGGCTGCGGAAACTGTCCGACGAGGTCCACGCCCTCGACACGAAGGTGATGATCCAGGTGACCCACCTGGGCGCCCGGTCGTCGAACTTCACGGGCGACTGGCTGCCACTCGTGTCCTCCAGCCGCTACCGGGAGCCTGCCCACCGCTCCTTCGCGAAGGAGGCGGAGGACTGGGACATCGACCGCATCATCGCCGACTACGCGGACGCCGCCCGCAGGGTCGCCGACGCCGGTCTGGACGGCCTGGAGCTCCAGCACTGGGGCCACCTCATGGACGCGTTCGTCTCCCCGTGGCTCAACCACCGCGACGACGAGTACGGCGGGTCGCTCGAGAACCGTCTGCGCTTCCCACTGCGCCTCATCGACGCGGTGCGGGCGGCGGTGCCCGAGGACTTCGTGGTAGGCGTGCGCATGAGCATGGACCAGCTGCGGGAGGACGGGCTCTCCTCCGATGATGCGATCGCGATCCTGCAGGAGTACGTGGAGCACGGCGTCGCATTCGTCTCCATCACCGGTGGGCGGATCGAGTCCGATCGGGCGCTGGCGCAGTCGATCCCCGGCATGGGCACGCCGTCCGCACCGTTCCTCGAGCTGTGCCGGAAGGTGCGGTCGGAGGTGTCGATCCCCGTCCTCCACGCCACCCGCATCGCGGACGTCCCCACCGCCCGATACGCCGTCGACGACGGCTGTGTCGACCTCATCGGCATGACCCGCGCCCAGATCGCAGACCCGTATCTCGTGAAGAAGATGGCCGAGGGGCGGGAGGACGACATCCGCCCCTGCGTGGGTGCGAACGCCTGCCTGGACGCGATCTACGTGTCCGGGTCCGCCCACTGCATCCACAATCCCGCGACCGGCAGGGAGGCGACGCTGCCGCAGAGCGTCCGCTCGCTGGGACCGGCGCCGAGGTCGCGGCGGGTCGTCGTCGTGGGCGCCGGCCCTGCCGGTCTCGAGGCCGCCCGCGTGTGCGGCGTGCGCGGTCACGACGTCACCCTGCTCGAGGCCTCGGACACCCACGGGGGTCAGGTCGCGATCGCGGCCCGGTCGGACCGGCGGCGGGACCTCATCGGGATCGTCGACTGGCGGCTGCAGCAGGTCCGCAAGAACGGGGTCGACGTGCGGTTCAACGTCCTCGCCGACGAGGAGACGGTGCTGTCGTACGCGCCGGACGTCGTCATCGTCGCCACGGGTGGCATGCCGGATACGGAGATCTGTGAGGGCAGCGAGCACGTGCTCGACGTGTGGGACGTCATGACATCACCGGTCACGGCGGGTCAGCGGGTCCTCGTGTACGACGACCACGGATTCTACCCGGCGGTCGACGCGGTGGAACGCCTGGTGAGGGGTGGTGCCGAGGTCGTCTACGCGACGCCGGAGCGCACCCTCGCGGTGGACGTGGGTTCGATGAATTCGCCTGCGTATCTCACGGTGATGGCGGAGCACGGTGTGCAGACCCGTCTGACGGAGCGGCTCCTCGCGGTCGAGGAGACGGACAGCGGCCTGCAGGCGACGCTGCGCAGCGAGTACGCGGACACGGACGCGGTCCTGGAGGTCGACGCGGTGGTCGTCGATCACGGGACGACCCCCAACGACGAGCTGTACTGGGGACTGCGCGACGGTTCCCGCAACCACGGTGCGATCGATCACGACGCGTTCGTCGACCCGCTGGGCGCTCTGCGGGTCGGGGAGCTCAGCGGGGCGTCTGCGCGGCAGGACACAGTGGGCACAGCGGGGCCCCAGGAGGCCACTGCCGCTGCGGTTGCAGGGTCGGAGGCTGCTGCTGCCGGGCCAGAGGCTGCGGGAGGTTCGGTGCTCACGCTGGTGGAGGGCGAGCGCGCAGAGGCTCCTGAGCTGCGCGACGGGTACGCGCTGTTCCGTGTGGGCGACGCGACGACCAGCCGCAACGTCCACGCCGCGATCCTCGACGCTCTGCGGATCGGCCTGCTGGTCTGAGCTGCCCTGTCACCCCTCCAGGAGGTCGCGCACGTCGTCCGCGGTGAGCGCCGCGGAGAACGCGCCGTCCTCCCCGTCGCCCCAGAGCGCGTCCGTGAGCACGGTCTTCTTCCGCTGCAGATCTAGCACCTTCTCCTCGATCGTGCCGGCGGCGACCATCCGGTAGACCATGACGGACGAGTCCTGGCCGATCCGGTGGACGCGGTCGATCGCCTGCGTCTCCGCCGCGGGGTTCCACCAGGGGTCCACGAGGAAGACGTAGTCCGCCTCCGTGAGCGTGAGCCCGAAGCCGCCGGCCTTGAGGCTCAGGAGGAACACTCCGGCCCCGCCGTTCCGGAAGCGGGAGACGACGTCGTCCCGGTTCCGCGTCGACCCGTCGAGCCGGACGTGGCCGATCCCCCTGTCCGTGAGTGCCTCACCGATCCGGTCGAGGAACGACGTGAACTGGCTGAACACCAGCACACGGTGATCGTCCCCGAGCACGCGGTCGAGGTCCTCCATGAGCGCGTGCAGCTTCGAGGACATGACCCCGGCATGCTGGTCGTCGTCGACGATCGCGGGGTCGAGCGCCAGCATCCGCAGCAGCGTGAGGGACCGGAAGACGATGAACCTGCCACGGTCCATGCCCGGCGTGCGCACGTCGTCCAGCAGGCCCAGCACCTTCTTGCGCTCCCGCTGCAGGACCGCGTCGTACACCTTCCGGTGCTCCGGCAGCAGGTCGACCGTGCGGATCTGCTCCTGCTTGGGCGGCAGCTCCTCGACCACCTGCTCCTTCGTCCGGCGCAGCACGAAGGGGCGGATCCGCCGCTTGAGCAGCTCCAGCCGGTGGGGCGCGACACCCCGTGCGATGGGCTTCGTGAAGTTCTCCCGGAACGCGACCGGGGAGGGGAAGAGCCCGGGTGCGGTGAGCGACAGGAGCGCCCACAGATCATCGAGCGAGTTCTCCACGGGTGTCCCCGTGATCGCCAGGCGGAACGGTGCGCGGAGGCGGGCGAGCGCGTCGTAGACGAGTGTCGTCCGGTTCTTCGCGAACTGCGCTTCGTCGACGACCAGCCCCGCCCAGCGAAGCCCGGCGTAGTCGTCCGCGTCGAGCCGGAGCAGCGCGTATGAGGTCACGACGACATCGGCCCCCTGCACCTCGTCCGCGAGTGCCGTCGCCCTCTTCGCGCGGGTCGCGTCGATGACGCGCACGTTCAGGCCCGGGGCGAACCGCGCGGCCTCCGCCTTCCACACCCCCACGACGGACGACGGAGCGACGACCAGGAACGGGGCAGAAGGTTCCTGCTCGCGCGCCCGCACCATGAGCGCGAGGGTCTGGACGGTCTTGCCCAGTCCCATGTCGTCGGCGAGGATCCCGCCCAGCCCGTGGTCGTGGAGGAAGCTGAGCCACGCGTAGCCCTCCTCCTGGTAGCCGCGCAGCTGGGCGGTGAGGCCGGCGGGCGGGTCCGGACGGGGGATGTCCTCGAGGTCCCGCAGCGCACCCACCGTCTGCCGCCAGGTGACGGCCGCCTCGGATTCGTCCGCGACGTCGACGAAGTCCTCCCAGAGGCTCACCTGGAAGCGTGAGATCTTCGGAGCCTGCGGGTCCCACTCCCCCACCTCCTCCGCACGCGCGATGAGCTCTTTGAGCCGGTCGAAGGCGGGGTGGTCGAGCGACAGGTACGACTTGTCCGGCAGGAGGATCTTCTTCCGCCCCTGCGCGATCGCCTTGAACACGTTCGCGAACGGGACGGTCCGGCCGGCGACCGTCACCTGGAATCCCAGGTCGAACCAGTCGCGGGACTCCGTCTCCTCACTCGTCACCGTGACGGTGGGCGGTTCCGTGAGCTCGCGGTAGTCCGGCCGCGCACCGCTCACCTCGACGTGGATGCAGTCCATCGCCTCCAGGTGCGGGAGCACGCGGACGGTGAACTCCGCCGTGTCCACACCCGCGAGATCCTCCCGCTCCTTCGTGCCGGCCCCGGGCCAGACGGGAGCGACACGGTCACGGACTGCGGCCTCGGCGACGGTGTCCCGTCCCCGCAGCCCGCTGTCATCGGTCCGACTCGTCGCGCCGGCTGGGAGGACCGGCAGCTCGCGGCGCGGCCCGGAGTACTGCCACGACCAGTGGAGCTCCGCGTCGTCGTCCGCGCCGAACACGACGAGCAGGCACAGACGGGGCGGCTGCGCCTCCGGCAGCTCCACCGTCGCGTCATCGCTGGTGACGGGCGCAACGGAGCGGAGGACGGGGAAGAACTCGTCCGTGAATTCGGCTTCGTCGCGTGCGTCGACGACGAGGGGGTCGCGCCTGCGCATGAGGTCGACCTCGTGCGGCGCGATGGGTCGGTCGAGGGGCGCGAGGGTGAGCTCCAGCGCCGCGCCGGGGGTCGACAGGTCCCCGTGCAGAGCGGCGAAGCCGTGGGACCCGATGAGACTGAAGGAGTCGGCCCGTCTGCCGTCGACCGCGACCTCCGGTTCGACGTGGACGCGGCCCCGGCGGTCGCGGCGCAGGTCGAACCGCTTGAGCGCCTCGGCCCCCAGGGTCACGCCGGTGAGGAGGCCGCCGCCCACCAGGGCGACCCCGGCGGTGGTGAGACGCTCCAGCAGTGTCCACAGCAGCGGGCTGGGATAGCGGTCCAGCCGCAGGACGCCCGCGTCGCCGGGATTGAGGTTCCGGTCGTCGCGGGACAGGCGATGGATCTGGTCGAGGAGCGCCCGCACCGGTTCATCGGGGCCCCGTCCCCGCTGGGCGAAGGAGCGCCACGTGAGACCGCCGCGACGGTAGGTGCCGGGCCGGTTGCCCTCCTCCATCGGACGCACGCCCACGAACCAGGCATCGCCCGCCTCGAGCCGCCCGCGCTCCAGCGGTTCCAGCGTGGAGGAGTAGAACCAGCCACGGGCCTCGTCCGCGAAGAGCTCGAAGGACAGGGCGTACCGCGTGGTCTCCTGTCCCTGCAGCGCGGACCGGACCACAGGGGTCAGCAGCCGCTTCCATTCGGGGTCGCGGGGCGCGTCGGGCTCGCGGGGTGCCCCTGCGTCTCCGTTGCTCACCCGGGCAGCCCGGCCGACCGCACCCGCTCGATGAGCCGGTCCAGTGCCGCCCCGACCGCGAGCGGGGCCTCCAGCTGCGGGGTGTGGCCCACCGCCTCGTCGACGACCACCCGTGCGCGGGGGAACACGTCGCGCCACGCGGCGGCGTCGTCCGGCGACCGCTTGGGGTCCAGGCCGCCGTGGAACACCTCGACGGGGAGCCGCGGCAGAGTGCCGTGGGTCCGCAGGTCCGTCGCCGCCTGGTCCGCGAGCACCTCGGCCGCCACGTCACCGCCCACGCGCCGGGCGTAGTCGACCATCGCGTCGATCCACGCCTCCGGACTGCCCGCGGGCACGTTCCGTCGCGCGTGCCGGATGAGCACCTCGTCCTGCACCGGGTCGCTCAGCTCCTCGAGCATCGATGCGACTGCCGTGTGACCCCGCATGTCCGGGCCGGAATCGATCAGAAGCAGCCCCCGCACCTGGTCGGGGAACGCGAATGCCGCGGTCGCCGCGATCGCACCGCCGGTCGAATGCCCCACGACCACGCACGGCTCCCCCTGCGCCAGGTCCACCGCGTACTGCGCCGCGTTCAGCAGCGTGCACGGGCGCGCGTGCTCCATCCACGCGGCTCCGATCCCGGTGCACCGTGCGGGCACCGGGACATCGCCGAAGGAGTCGGGACTCACATGTGTGCCTGGGACGAAGACGGCTGTGAGGTCCTCTGAACTCACGGTTCGACCAGGATCCCGTCGTCGTCGGCCCACAGCATCCTGCCCGGAGTGAAGGTCACCCCGCCGAACTCGACGGGGACGTCCTGCTCACCGGTGCCGTCCTTCGCGGACTTCCGCGGATTGGAGCCCAGCGCCTTCACGCCGAGGTCGAGGCCGCGCAGTGCCGCCCGGTCCCGGACGGCCCCGTGGATGACGACGCCCGCCCATCCGTTCTCCACCGCCGAGGCCGCGATCATGTCTCCCATGAGCGCGGACTCGAGCGACCCCCGGCCGTCGATGACGAGCACGGCGCCGTCGCCCGGCGTGGCGAGGAGCGCCTTGATGAGGGCGTTGTCGCGCAGGCACCGGACCGTGCGGATGGGGCCCGCGAACGTCGTGCGTCCGCCCACGTCGTGGAACTGCTGGGCGCAGGAATCCAGGGTGTCGCCGCGTTCGTCGTAGAGGTCTGCCGTCGCGATGTCCTGTCGGTTCTCCATGTCTGCAGGGTACAGACAGGACCCGGCCGGACGTGACCCCGGTCATGGTGGAACGTGCGACGATGGCGGGAGCGGTGGAAGACCTCGAGCACCCCTTGATGGTTCAGGCTTTAACTATATGGTGGTGTGGAAGCCCTCTCCCCGGAGGAGTCGAACCCAGGAGCTGAACATGAGCAACGTCGAAACACACCCGGCGGAGGTCCTCTGCCGCAGCGAAGGCCTGCCGGGCCCCGAATCCGCGTGCGCCGACGGCGCCTCCGTCGAGATCATCACAGCCCGCGACGTCCCCCTCGGAGGACCCCGGTCCATGACGGTGCGGCGCACCCTTCCCCAACGGCAGCGCTCCCTCATCGGCGCCTGGTGCTTCGTCGACCACTACGGCCCCAACGACGTCTCCGTCACCCGCGGCATGGACGTGGCCCCTCACCCCCACACCGGGCTGCAGACCGTCAGCTGGCTCTTCGAAGGGGCGATCGCCCACATCGACTCCGGCGGCGGGGAGGGGACCGTGCTGCCGGGCGAGATCAACCTCATGACCGGCGGCACCGGGATCTGCCACTCGGAGGTGTCCCTGCCGGACACCACCGTGCTGCACGGGGTCCAGCTGTGGCTCGCTCTGCCGGATGCGGTGCGGAACACGCTGGACCGTGCTTTCGAGCACTTCGTCCCGCAACCCGTTCCACTGGAAGGCGGCAGCGCGCTCGTCTTCATCGGCAGCCTCGTCGGTGCGGAGTCGCCCGTCACCGTCCACACGCCTCTCGTGGGAGCGGAACTCCACGTGGAGCCCGGTGCGGTCCTCGACCTGCCGGTCGACGCCGCGTTCGAACACGGCCTGCTGGTCGATTCCGGCGACGTGACACTGGAGGGCGTTCCCGTCCTCACGCACGTACTCGGGTACACCGGGGTCGGCAGCGAGCGCCTCCGCATCGCGAATCAGGGCACCACACCGGCCCGCCTCATCCTCATCGGCGGCAAGCCGTTCGAGGAGGAGATCGTCATGTGGTGGAACTTCATCGGCCGCGACTCCGACGAGATCGCCCGCTACCGCGAGGAATGGGAGGCAGAGGGCGACCGGTTCGGCCGGGTCGACGGCTACGTGGGCCACGGCGGTCCCGGAAAGAACAGGGACGGGCTGGGCCGACTCCCCGCACCCGCACTGCCGAAGGTGCGGATGCGTGCCCGCAAGAATCCACCACCACGCGTCCAGAACGACACGACCAACTGAAGGAGAGTCTCATGACCGACCAGCAGCTCACCGACAAGACCGGTGCCGCCGTCACGGTGACACTCGACGAGGAGCGCAACGCGTACGCGATCACCCTCGCGGACGGAGAAGTGGCGGGGCGCGCGTTCTTCACCCCGGCCTCGGGCGCGGAGGACGATTGGATCTTCTTCCACACGGAGGTCGATGAAACCTATGGGGGCCGCGGGCTGGGCGGCATCCTCGTGGGCGAGGCTGTGACCGACGCCGCCCGCCGCGACAAGACCGTCGTCCCGGTGTGCCCGTTCGTCGCGAAGTGGGTGGAGAAGAACGGCGAGGAGTTCGCGAGCAGCGGCGGGACCGTCCGCAAGGCCAGGCCCGCGGACCTCGACACCGCCAAAGCGGCATCGAAGGAGGCATGACCCGCATGCGTCGTCCCTTCATCGACAAGGAGCTGCCGGACGTCTACAAGGCGATGACGAAGGCATCCGTCGCCTCCCGGACCGCATCGAACGACGCCGGCCTGGGCGACGACACGATCGAACTCGTGAACGTGAGGGTCTCCCAGATCAACCGGTGCCTCACGTGCCTGAGCCTCCACGCGCCCCGCGCCCGCACCGCCGGCATCAGCCAGCGCCAGCTCGACGTGCTGCCGGCCTGGCGGGACGCAGGGAAGGCCGTCTACACGGGGGTGCAGCGGGCGTCGCTGGCGCTCGCGGAAGCACTCACGGTCCTGGATCCGGAGGTCGACCTCGACGACGTCGCGGCCGAGGCGTCGGAGCACCTGACGGCCCAGCAGATCGCCGCCGTCCAGTGGACGACCACACTCATCAACGCGTTCAACCGCATCTCCATCGCCAGCGGCCACCCCGCACTCAACGTGAAGGGGTGAGTGCGCGGGACGGGCGGGTGCTCGCCGACGAGGGGTGAGCAGGCGAGGCTGAGCGCTCAGCGGCGGCCCGGGCCTCGACGACGGTGATCATCCGTCCCCGGTCCCCGACTCACCGGGATCCCCCGACTCACCGGGATCCCCCGACTCACCGAGATCCTCCGACTCACCGGGTTCCTCCGCCCACTCCATCGTCGACACGACCGACTTCTGGCGGGACGGGTTCTCCACGGACGTCGCGGCACCCACGTACGGTTCGATGGTCTGCAGCAGCTTCTGCGGGGTGGCGAGCACCAGGTGGAACCCGAAGGCGACGAACACGTCCAGCGCCATGCGCGTGTACCGGGTGTCGGCCTTGTCGAACGCCTCGTCCAGCACGATCGTGCCGTAGCGGGACACGTCCTCGTCGGGTTCCGCCAGCTGGTAGCGCAGCGCCGCTGCCAGGCAGAACACGACGAGCTTCTGCTGCTGCCCGCCGGACAGCGCCGCCCCGGAATCGTAGGCCGTGTGCGCGCAGCCGAACTCGTCGACCTCCTCCGCGAGGAACGTGACGTGCAGGCGCGTGTCCAGGCACTGGTTCTTCCACACCCGGTCGACGTGCTCGCTGGACGCGAAGCGGCGCATGAGCTCCGCAAGTGTGTCGAACGTCGTCTCCGCGGCCTCCAGGTCCGGCTCGTCCCAGCTGCCGGCCGTGATCGCCCTGAGGTCGTCGATGAACCGCTTGACGGTATCCGTCCGCCGCAGCTTGGGCTTGATCCGGAGGAACCGGCCCTCGTCGAACTTCGACTTCCCCAGCGACTCATTCACCCGGTCGACCCGGTCCTCGATCTCCCGGAACGAGCCCAGGATGTCGCTCAGCAGCTCCCCGATGAGGTCCCGGGACCTCTCCTGCAGCATCGTGAGGAACCGCGCCTCGTACTCCGGCAGGCCGTGCGCCTCGATCCCCTCGAGGATCTCGAGGAAGCCCGCCCGGTCCGACACGTCGGAGGTGAGGTTCGCCGAGGCCGCAGGCCACCTCTCCTTGAACTGCACTGCCAGCCGGGTCACCGCGGACTCCGCGCGGCCGGCCGCGGATCGTGCCGCGTCCTGCTCCTCGTGCAGGCGGGTCGCGACCTGCTGCCCCACGTCCGGCAGTGTCTGCCGGGTGAGGCTGCGCTGCACTGTCCGGAAGCGGTCCTCGAGGGTGCTTGCGGCCTCGGCGGAGACCTCGGGGATGGTGCCGTCACCGATCCCCCGCTCCAGCCGGGTGATCTCCGCATCGACGTCGTCGCGTTCGTGCTGGGTGGAGCGCAGCAGGTGGCGGGCCTCCTCCGCCTCCTTGCGGGTGACGTCGCGCAGGTGACGGGCGTCGTCCGCGGCTTCGACTGCGGCCTGGAGATCCCCGTCGTCGGCGGTGAGCTCCGTGAGTCTGAGCTCGAGGTCCGTCACGGTGCGCCGGGCGGCGTCACGGTCGACCGCGCTCCACGACTGCTCGCGGATGCTCGCGAGCACACCGGACCGGTGCTGTGCCTGGTCACGGGCCGCCGAGGCCGCATCCACCACCTGCTTCGCCGCCTCGTACTCCGCCTCCGCGTCCTTGCGCAGCCCGATGTAGGCCTCGATCTTCGCCTCCCGGTCACCCAGGACCCACTGGCTGCGGTCGTCGATGCGGGAGCGGTCGTCCTTCTCGTAGCGAGTGCGCGACGACTTGAGCTGGCCGTTGATCGTGACGGCGCGGACGTGGTCGTCCAGTGCGTCCGGCGAGTCGACGCAGGCGACGTCGAAGCGCTCCGCCAGTGTGGACCGCACCCAGTCGCCGAACCGGTCCTCCTTCACCTCCACGCGATGGACCAGGGACAGGTCGCTGCGCACGGGGCGGGGCGGCGGCTGCTCCGCGGCAACCTCCTCGAACACCAGGCGGGCGCGGATCCGGTGGGGGTCGACCCACTTCCGCACGGTGCGGATGTGCTCGCTGCGGACCAGCAGGGTGAGTGCCAGCGGGCGCAGCACCCGCTCGATCGCGCCCGTCCAGTCGGCGTAGTCGCGGCGGACCTCGATGAGCTCCGCGGCGAAGGGCAGCGCGGATTCGGGCAGCCCGGTGCCCGCACTGATCTCCCGGCGGACGGCCAGGAGGTTGCCGGGCACGGTTGACCCGCTGCGGCGCAGCTCCGCGATCGCCTCGTCGATGCGCCGCAGCTCCCGCAGTGCGGCGAAGTAGCGCTCGTTCTGCTCGTGGGTGGGGCCGGCCGGTCCCTCTGCCGCGTCGAGTGTGCGCGCGATGCCGGTCTGCAGCTCCGCGAACTCCGCAGCGGTCTGAGGGGCCCGGTCGATGCCGGCCTGGGCGAGCTGGCGGCGCAGCGACTCCCAGCGCGCCTCCGTCTGCTGCGCCGCGTCGCGTGCGTCGCGGATGCGGTCCTGGAGCGCTTCCGCGTCCGCACCACCGGCTTCGAGGCTGCGGCGCTGTGCCGCCTCGAAGTCGTTCTCCGCGCTGCGGGCCGCTTCTTCGGCCTGTTCCGCGTCCGTCGCCAGCCCGGACTGCTTCTCCGTGAGCGCTGTCCGTTCGATCCGGGCCAGGTCCAGCGCGCGGCGGTGGGTGTACGGACGCACGGCGGCGGCCAGTTCTCGCGCCCGGTCCGCCTTCTCCCGTGCCGATTCGTACTCCGTCGCGGCACCCCGCAGCTGCCCCAGGAGGTCGCGCTGCAGCCGCAGCTGGACGACGTGAGCGTGGGCGTCGTTGAGCTCCTCGAACTGCTCGACGGCCGTGTCCGCCAACTCGAACGTGCCGGGGCGCTCCAGCATGTGCTCGCGGAACAGCTGATCGAGGCTGTCGAGGCTCTTCGCGGACTGCGTCTTGTGCAGCAGCTGCAGCGCGGATTCGTGCGCGATGCCGAACACGCTGCGCAGGCGGGCGTAGAACTTGCCGTGGGTTCCGTTGGTCGTGATGAAGGCCTCGGGGAACGCGGCCTTCACCCTGCGCGCCTCGATCCCGCCGCGGGCGAACTCCTGCACGTCGGCCAGGTCGATCGCGGACCGGTCGAGCAGGCAGAGGTCCGCGACGTCCGCGTTCGACGTGCCGGTGCCCCGCAGGAAGAACAGCCGCACCAGGGAAACGGGCTTCTGACCTGCCGCTTCGTAGCGCAGGACGATGCCGCTCCACGTGGCGTTCGGTCGCAGGTATCGGCTCACGACGCGGTCCTCGTCGGCGTCGGTGGTCCGCGACCACGCGCCGCGCACGTAGGAGACGATGCTGCGCTGGTCCGCCCGGGCACCCGCGGACTGGGCGGCGACGTTGAACCGCAGCCACTTGTCCGGGGTCAGCACGGCGGCGATCGCATCGAGCAGCGACGACTTCCCCGAACCGGACGGCCCGGTGATGAGGTGGCCCTGCCGCGCGATCGGCAGCCGGTGGATCTCCTTGTCGAAGGTCCCCCAGTTCGCCACCTGGATCTCCGCGAGTCGCCACTGGCTCTGGGTCGCGGATCCGTCGCCTGCCGACACACCCGTGACCTCGGGCCCGAGGTCGAAGAGAGCACCCGTCGTCATGCGTCCGTCTCCTGCCCGTCGGTGTACTCGGTGTCGTCGGTGTCGTGGGTGTACTCGGTGCCGTCGGTTCCGGCGATGCGGCGGTAGACGGCGGTGAGCTCGCGGACCCGGTCCTCGTCGATGAGGAAGCGGACCATGGGCGAGATCTGGAAGCGGTCCTCACCGGCGGAGTGGAGGACGCGCAGCCGGTTGATCATGCGGCCCCAGGAGCCGTTGAGGTTGCGGAGGAACGTCGATTCGTCGCCGTCGCGGTAGACGCTCAGCTGCTCGTACACCTCGTCCTGGCCGATGATGACGCGCTCCTCACCGGGGGCTGCCAGCAGGAACTGGCGCAGCACCAGCAGCATCGCGGTGTCGAGGAACGTGAGGCGCTCCGCACGCAGAGCGCTGGGCACCTGGAGGTCGTGGGTCTCCACCTTCCGGGTGAACGCGAACTCGTCGTACGGATCGAGCACCAGATCGAGGAACAGGTCGTGGAGGCGGGAGCGGATCGTCTCCTGGTCCGCCACCAGGGCCGCCCACAGACCCGGGTTCTGGGCGCCGGACACGTAGGGGCCCTTGAGGAGTTCCAGGAGCACGCGGCGCGTGGTCTCCTGGAGCGTGCCCGTGTCCCCGCGCCACAGCGCGGACGAGTCCTCCTCGACGGCTTCGGCGACCGCGGCCTCGGCGGCGGTTGTCTCACTCATAGGTCCACGTTCCTCTCGAACACGTAGCGGTCGACGGCCGCCCTGCGGGGGACGCCGTCCAGACCCTCCCAGGCGACTTCCTCGGTGCGGCCGGGCTCGACCGTACCGTGCGAGGCGGCCAGCGACACGAGCCCGATGACGCTCGCGACACCCTGAGTGGCGGGGTGGTGGACGAGGACCTGGGCGACACTCACGGGTGCGCCGTCCGCATCGTCGAGGACCGCGTTGACGTTCGTGACGAGTTCGTCGAAGTCGATCTCGCTCTCCCGCGCGATGGAGGCGAGCGCCGCGAAGTCGACGGTGACGGTGTCCGCTTCGTCCAGCGCCTCGCCCGTGTCGAACTCCGTCGGGTCGTGGAGGACGAGCGAGCCGACGCTCGACATGCGCAGGGAAGACAGCTCGAGCTCGACACCCACGTCCGCGTACGGCTTCACGTGGGTGCGGGCGGGCACCGCCTGGGCGAGCGCCTCCTGGAGGAGGGTGCGCAGGGCGCGGTCGGTGAGGAACTCGTGGGAGTAGACGTAGCGGCGCAGGCCGCGGGCGAAGTCCGTGAGGCTGCCGTGGACCTCCCGGCTGCCGTCCTTCATGTCGCGCATGAGGCCGCGCAGGGCTCGCCGTGCCCGAGGTGTCAGCTGGCCCGCGAAGTCACGGTCGAGGATCGCGGACACGTCCTCCTCGAACGCCGCCGACTGCTCCGGGTCGCGGACGAAGGAGGAGAACGCGGTGAACGTGCGGCCCTCCGTGGAGGATTCGATGAGGTCGACGCCTCGGAAGATCTCGTCGAGGACGGATTCGTCGCCGTCGTCCGCTTCGAGGATGCTGGTGCGCAGCGCGTGGTTGAGCTCCGCGAAGCGTGCGCGGACACGGGCGAAGTCCGCCGGCATCCCCTGCGCCTGGTGGAGGATGTCCGTCACACGCTCGTTCGCCCGCTTGGGGTCGAGGACCCGCGTCTTCGCGTCGCCCTTGCGGACGCGTTCGATCTCCCGGTCGATGCGGCGGCGGTCCGCCTCGAGGGCACGCAGGCGGCGCCCGGTGTCCGGGTCCGTCTCGATCGCCAGCTGACGCAGCGCGGTCGCGAGGGTGACGAGGCGGGACTCCGTGACGGTGGCCTGCGGGGTCTCCAGCTGCTCGAGGATGCGCAGCGCGTCGAAACCGGCGGCGGACAGTTCGTAGGTCTCGCCGCGCGCATCGGTGGCGGGCCGACGGATGAGCAGACCCGCATTGCGCCAGTCGTCGCAGTACGCCTTGGCGCGGCGGTCGGACAGGTCGAAGTGGTCGCGCAGGTCGACGAGGTCCTCGTCGATCCGCTCGTGGACCTCGTCCGTGTCGAGACGAGTGCCCGGCGCACCCAGGTGCTCACCCAGGACCGCGGCGATGACGGCGACGTGATCCGCCCGCAGCATCCGCAGGGTCGCACTGTCCGTGACGAGTCGCTTGAACGCGAGGGCCTGGGCGAGTGCGGACATGCGCACCATTCTGCCGTGGCACGGGGGTGGGGCGCGAAACGGGCGGGAGTCGACCGTCACTGACGACGTGAATAGGGCACTCTCTATATGTTTCGATAGCCACAAGTTGAATGTTTGGTCTAGCAAACATACGCTTGGTGCCACGCCGATCAGTCGGCTCGCTCCGGCTCAGAAGTAGGCGGGCCGGCTGATCGGCTCCGTCAGAAAGCGTCAGGCGATCCGGACTGCGGAGGAGGAATCGATGTCGTCACGGTCTGCTGCCACGAGCACGCACGTGCCCGTCCACGAGCTCGACGCGGAGGACTCCCCGGACCTGGTGTTCTTCTCCAGCGTGTCCGAGAACACTCGTCGCTTCGTGGAGGGCCTGGAGCGACCGGCTGTCCGGATCCCACTGCGGCCCCGCCTCGAGGGGATGATCCGCGTTGCGCGGCCGTTCGTGCTCGTGGTCCCCACGTACGGAGGCGGCGAGCCCTCAGACGCTGTGCCGAAGCAGGTCGCCGCCTTCCTCAACGACCCGCACAACAGGTCACTGCTGCGCGGCGTGATCACAGCGGGGAACACGAACTTCGGCGAGCACTACTGCCTTGCCGGGCCGGTGATCTCGCGGAAGTGCGGCGTCCCGGAGCTCTACAGATTCGAACTGCTGGGGACCCGCTCCGACACCGAACAGGTCACGCGAGGTCTCGCGCGCTTCTGGTCCGGGTGAGCGATCCGCACTCGCCCTCTCGTTCCGCTGCCTGCCCCCCCGCCCATACCCACGAGGAGATCCATGAAGACCGTCGATGCGTCCCAGACGATCCTGGAGCGATCAGTCACCCCACCATCCTTTCGGCACGACCCGGGGGCGCGGCTGCGCCCGATCAACTGGAACCGCGTCACCGATGAGAAGGACCTGGAGGTCTGGAGCCGTCTCACCGCCAACTTCTGGCTGCCGGAGAAAGTGCCCCTGTCCAATGACCTGCCCGCGTGGCACACGCTCGACCCGCATGAGCGCACTCTCACGATGCGAGTCTTCACAGGGTTGACGATGCTCGACACCGTCCAGGCGACGGTGGGCGAGGTCAGCCAGATCCAGGACGCACGCACTGAGCACGAAGAAGCTGTCTACACGAACATCGCGTTCATGCAATCCGTGCACGCCAGGTCCTATTCCTCTGTCTTCAGCACTCTCACCAGCACCCCGGAGATCGATGCGGCCTACGAGTGGGCGATCGGGAACGATCTCCTGCAGGCGCGGGCGAAGGCGGTGATGGTCCACTACTACGGAGAGGATCCCCTCAAACGGAAGGTCGCCTCCACTCTGCTGTCCTCGCTGCTGCTCTACGCCGGCTTCTACCTTCCGCTTCACTTCTCCGTGCGCGCGACGCTCACCAACACGGCCGATATGATCCGGCTGATCCTGCGCGACAAGGCCGTGCACGGCTACTACTCCGGCTACAAGTACCAGCGCGGCCTCGACGCTGCCGACAGTGCTGAGAAGAGCCGCATGCACTCCTTCACGCTCGAGCTGCTCGACGAGCTCTACGCATTGGAGATGCGCTACTCATCGGAACTGTACGAGCCGCTCGGGCTGATGGACGATGTCGCCGTCTTCGTCCGCTACAACGCGAACAAGGCGCTCATGAACCTGGGATATCCCGCCCGGTTCGGGCCGGAAGAGACAGAGGTGAACCCGGAGATCCTCGCAGCGCTCGCTCCCGGATCGGACGAGAACCACGACTTCTTCAGCGGATCCGGATCCTCCTACGTCATCGGGAAGGCTGAGGACACGAGCGACGCCGACTGGGACTTCTAGCTGAGCGGGAGCAGTCGCGTCGGCCTGGGGACCGGCTCAGCGCGCAGACCCAGCGGGGACGGATTCAGCGGCGCAGCACCCGGGCGGCGAGCCAGTTCCCCACCGCCTGTGCCACCTGGACGAACACGATGATGACGACGACCGTCACGAGGGTGACGGCCCAGTCGAACTGCTGGTAGCCGTACATGATCGCGAAGTTGCCCAGACCACCGCCGCCCACCACACCGACCATCGCGGACATGTCGACGATCGCGATGAACATGAAGGTGTAGCCGAGGATCAGCGGCCCCAGCGCCTCCGGCACGACGATGCCGAACAGCGTGCGCAGACGGCCCGCCCCGG
Organism: Brevibacterium yomogidense; assembly: GCF_016107685.1. Lineage (GTDB taxonomy): Bacteria > Actinomycetota > Actinomycetes > Actinomycetales > Brevibacteriaceae > Brevibacterium > Brevibacterium yomogidense. The sequence continues at coordinate 422,814 of NZ_JABASY010000001.1, read as the reverse complement.
CGGACCGCGCCGCTTCGACCACGCCCGGGTCCACCCCGACGAGGTTCTGCTCGACGACACGACCGATCACGACCGATGCCATGAGGACCATCGGGAATACCGCCGCCCCGGTACCGATCGTCGTCCCGACCAGAGCGAGTGTCACCGGGCCGACCGCGGTGATGAAGATGATGAACGGCACGGGCCGCACGATGTTGACGACGATGTTGAGCACAGCGAAGACGACCGGCTGCTCCAACAGATTGCCGGGGCGGGCCGCATACAGTGCAGCACCCAGCAGGAGTCCGACGACTCCGGCGATCAGGACGGTCACGGTCACCATCACGAGCGTCTCCTGGACGCTGGTGAACAGCACCGGCCGCAGCAGGTCCCAGTTCGTGTCCATCAGGCGGCCACCTCGTCCGCTCCGGCCACGGCGAGCGTCGTGGCGCGGCCGCCGTCAGCGAGTGCCGCTGCGGCGGCCGCAACCGCCTCGGACTCGCCCGTCAACTCGTAGGTGAGGGTTCCCAGCGGCCTGTTCTGCACCTCGGCGACATCGCCGTAGACCACGGTTCCGGTGACGCCGTGGCGATCGAGGATCCGCGTGACGTCGGGAGAGCCGAAGCTGTCGTCGATGCGGACGGTGACGATCGTGCCCGGGTACCGCTCCCGGAGCCGCTGGAGCGCTTCCGGCGTGGGCGCACCCTTGCTGGCGGTCGCCACGAAGGAGCGACCGGCGTCCGTCTTCGGTGCCGCGAACACGTCGTAGGCGCTGCTGTGCTCCACGACCCGCCCGCCGTCCATCACGACGACGGAATCGCAGATCTCCCTCACGACCGCCATCTCGTGGGTGATCACCACAACCGTGGTGCCGAACTCTTCGTTGATCCGGGTGAGGAGTCGAAGGATCTCCGCCGTCGTCTCCGGGTCGAGCGCGGACGTCGCCTCGTCGGCGAGGAGGAGTGTCGGTGCGCCCGCCAGCGCACGTGCGATGCCCACGCGCTGCTTCTGCCCGCCGGACAGCTGTGACGGGTAGGACCGCGCTTTGTCGGCCAAGCCCACGAATTCGAGGAGTTCAGCGACTCTCGCCTCGACCTCTGCGCGCGGTCGCCCCGCGACACGCAGCGGATAGGCGACGTTCCCCGCGACGGTGCGGGAGGCGAACAGGTTGAAGTGCTGGAAGACCATGCCGCTGCCGCGACGCACCTTCTGCAGGCGGGCTTCACCGAGTCGCGTGAGATCGGTGCCGTCTACGACGACGCTGCCCGACGTCGGGGTCTCGAGTGCGTTGATGAGCCGCACCAGGGTCGACTTCCCCGCACCCGAGTACCCGACGACCCCCAGGACCGAACCCCTCGGAATGTCGAAGGTGACGGTGTCGAGGGCGCGGTGAGCAGTGTCCGGGGACCCCGCGCGGAGCCCGAACAGCCTGCGACGGCCCGGGTACTCCTTGACGACGTCGACGAAGCGGACGTGAGGGTGCGGAATATCGCTGGTCATGCGGGTACTCCAGTCGTGCGCAGGCGCAGGCGGACTGCTGCGGGCGGACAGGGTGGGCGGACAGGGTGGGCGGACTGTATGGACCGGACCAGGACAGCACTCCACCGTGGGGCGCTGAGCCGGGCACGACGCAGAACGACCGTTTTCGTCACATGCGGCGACATCTTCCCTCGAATGCGACGGCCCGGGTAGCACCGTGACGATCAGCGGAATGCGATGAGTCGTCTTCTTCCTACTGTGGCCCCGTCCGCACGGTTCGCATGCGGCCCCCGCAGTCGCCGCGACACGGCACAGCGCAGGACCAGACGAGGAGAACTCATGACCCGCACCCCCAGCCGCCTCCCCTTCGGGCGGGCGCTCATCGCCGTTCCGGCAGCACTCGCCCTCACCGCGGTGTCCGCCTGCGGCGGGGGCACCGCCTCTGCCGGAGAGGAAGACGACGGCACTATCACCATCGCCGTGGACGACGGGCAGGAGTCCCACTGGCAGCTCATCCGCGACATCGTCGCTGCCGAGGGGATCGACCTCGAGGTGCAGAGCTTCACCGACGGCCCCCAGATCAACTCGGCCACCCAGAACGGCGATGTCGACCTCAACCTCTTCCAGCACGTCGCGTTCCTCGCCCAGTTCAACGTCAATTCGGACGGCGATCTGACACCGGTGGCGGCGACCGCCGTCTACCCGTTGGCGCTGTTCTCGACGGAGCACGAGACGCTCGAGGACCTTCCCCCCGATGCGGAGATCGCGATCCCCAGCAACCCCACCAACCAGGCACGAGCGCTGCTGAACCTCCAGGACGCGGGTCTACTCACACTGGTGGACGGTGGGGATTCCCTGTCCACCCCGGCGGAGATCGAATCCGGGGACGTCACGATCACGACGGTCGACACGAACCAGACCGTCAACGCGCTCAACGGTTCCGCGGACGCCGCAGTCGTGAACAACACCCAGGCGACACGAGGAGGCCTGGGCGACGAGGACATCATCTACAAGGACGACCTGGACTCCGGCACGAACGATCCCTACATCAACGTGTTCGTCGCGAAGGAGGACAACGCGGACGATCCGCGGTTCCAGACGATCGTCGACGCGTACCACTCGCCGAACGTGCAGGAGGCGGTGTCGGAGCTCAACAACGGGAACCTCGAGTTCAAGCAGGACTGGACCGCAGAGGAGCTGCGGGAGCTGCTCGCATCGGAGGAGAAGGTCGCAGCGTCCGGTGAGGGCGCCTCGGGCTGAGCGCAGTGGGCGACCACAGCACCGCAGCACACGAAGAGACGACATGGAGGAGAAACCCATGAGCATCGAGACCCTGCCCATCCTGGACCTGTCACAGGCCGACGACCCCGCGACTGCACAGGAGTTCCGGGAGAGGCTCCGGGAGGTCACCCACACGGTCGGCTTCTTCTACCTCACGGGACACGGCATCCCGGACGAGGACTTCACGCGGATCATCGAGGTCGCGCAGCGCTTCTTCGCTCTTCCGTCGGCGGAGAAGCTGGCGATCGAGAACGACAATTCCCCGCACTTCCGCGGGTACACGCGCACCGGCGGCGAACGGACCCGCGGAGAGGTGGACTGGCGGGAGCAGATCGACATCGGGTTGGACCGCGCCCCGATCCGGGATGAGGACATCGAATTCCCGTTCGACCGGCTCACCGGCCCCAACCAGTACCCGGAGAGCCTGCCGGAGCTCAAGGAGGCGACCGACCGCTGGCACTCGCAGCTGTCGGCTGTGGGCGATCGCCTGCTGTCCGCATGGGCGCAGAGCCTGGGACAGCCGGCCGACTTCTTCGCGAGCGCGTTCGCTGACGACCCGGCGTCGTTCATCAAGATCGTCCGCTACCCGGCGACCGATGACGGGGCGATCACACAGGGCGTGGGCGAACATCGCGACGGGGGAACCCTCACACTGCTGTACCCGCAGCCGGGGACGACGGGCCTCCAGGTGAAGGTGGCAGACGGTGACGGTGGGAACGGTGAGGCCGGGAACGGTGAGGCCGGCGAGCGCTGGATCGATGCGGATCCGATCCCGAACACGTTCGTGGTGAACATCGGCAAGCTGCTCGAGGTCGCGACCGACGGCTACCTCAAGGCGACGGTTCACCGTGTCCTGCCGACGAAGCCCGGGCAGGACCGGATCTCCATCCCCTTCTTCTACAACCCTGCGCTGCGCTCCCAGCTGCCCACGGTCGAACTTCCGGCGGAGCTCAAGGAGAAGACACGCGGTGTCTCCCAGGACGAGTTGGACGTGCTCCACGCGGTCTACGGCGAGAACGCCTTCGCATCCCGGCTGCGCTCACACCCCAACGTGGCGCAGAAGTTCTACGCGGAGCACCTCACCTCCACCGCCCCCGCCCGTTGAACCCTACGTCCGCGTACAGGACCGTTCCCGGCGCTGAAACGGTCCTGTACGCACACGTAGGTGACGATGCGTCCTGTACGCGGACGTAGGCGCCGCTCACACCACCAGCCTGGCCACTGTCCCCTCGATCGCCCGGGTCGTCCGCTCCAGCGAGTCGAGGTCGACCCATTCGACTGCGGCGTGCGCTCCTTCGCCGGCCGGACCGAACAGCACCGCGTCGATCCCCTCCGCCGCGAGCAGGGCGCAGTCCGTCCAGAACTGCTCACCCCGCACGGTCGCCTCGGCCCCAGCGCGTTCCGCACTCACAGCACCGCTCGTCCCAGCGTCCACAGCACCGCTCGTCCCTGCACCCTGAACGGCACCCACGACCTCCGCGTACGCGTCCCGCAGCGCCGCGACCACCGCAGACCCGTCCGCTGTCGCGAAGGGCGGCCGCTCGAAGTACACGTCCAGCTCATACGAGAAGGCCCCGTCGTCCGCTGCGATCGGGTCGAGGATCTCCCGCAACTCCGCCTCGAACGTCGCGGCGTCCTCCCCCGGCCTGGTGCGCCGTTCGATCGTGACGGTGCACGAATCCGCGTAGCTGGAGGCCTCGACGCCGCCGGTGATGATCGACGCGTGCACACTCCCCGTGCCCACCAGGGGATCCGCGTCCCCCGCCGCCAACCGGTCGCCCAGCTCACCGATCCCCGTGAGCAGCCGCCCCGCCTTGACGATCGGGTCGACCCCGAGGTCCGGCCGCGACCCGTGCGCCGCCACCCCGTCGACCCGCACCGTCGCCCACGCGAACCCTCGGTGCGCGACGACGATGTCCTCGTTCGTCGGTTCCGCGACGAGCGCCGTCGCCACCCGCAGACCCCGCTCCCGCATGTGCGCGAGCACCTCTTCCGTCCCCGCGCTCACGTCCTCTTCGTCCGCGACGAGCGCCAGCACGATGTCGCGCGCATGCGGCTCGGCCGCCACCCGCGCTGCGGCCACCATCATCGCGGCCACCCCCGCCTTCATGTCGTAGGTGCCGCGCCCGTGGATCCTGCCGTCCCCGATCCGCGGATCGAGCCCGTCGCCGTCATAGCTGTCGAGCGACACCGTGTCGAGGTGGCCGTTCAGCATGATCCCGCCGCCGAGGCCGTCTTCACTTCCCGTCCCCCGCGCGACTGCCAGCACGGAAGGACGCCCGGGTGTCGGCTCGACACGCGTGCACTCGAACCCGCGTGCGCGCAGCCACTGCATCACGAAGTCCGCGATCCGCGCTTCGCCCGCTCCTCCGGGGACCAGTCCCGGATTCACCGAATCGATGCGGAGGAGGTCCGCCGTCAGTGCCACGACCTCGTCGCGCAGTTCTGTCCTCTCGCTCACGATTGCGCCCTTTCGTAGTCCGAGCCGCCTGCTCGCAGCGCTTCCGGCAGCGGGTTCGCCGCCCGGCCCTCCGTGCTGATGATCAGGATGTGTGAGCCCTCGGGCAGGAGGCCTCGCTCCCGCAGCACACGCACCGCTGCCAGCGATGACGCGCCGCACGGGCCCGAGTCCACGCCGAGCGCCTCCAGATCCCGCACGGCCGCAGCCGCCTGCTCGTCGGTGACGACGGCGTTGAGGTCCGCACCCGCACGCAGCACCGGCCACGACGAGGACGCCACCGTCCCGCAGTTCAGCCCGGCCATGATCGTGTGCCCGGTGTTCACGGACACCGGCTGGTCCGCCAGCAGGGATGCGATGAGGCTGGGCGCGGCGACCGGCTCGACGGTCACGACCTGCGGGGCCTCCCCAACGGTGGCCCCGCTGCCCGCATCGACCGTGCCGTCAGCGACTGTTCCGCCCTCTGTGCCGTCGCCCCCCGCGAACCCGCCGGAGCGGGAGAACCGCACCACGGCCTCGGCGAAAGCGCCCACACCCGTGGGGGCGGTCACCAGGGTGGGAGCGGGAGCATCGAGCTCGGCGAGCTGGGCGGCGGCCTCGGCGAGGACCGTCCCGTAGCCCTCGACGATCCACGCGGGGATCTCCTCGTAGCCGTCCCACGACGTGTCCTGGACGAGCAGCGACCCCTCCGCCTGCCCCTGCTGCGCGGCGTGAGCGACGACGTCGTCGTACGGCAGTGCCAGCACCGTCGCCTCCGCACCCTCGGAACGGATGCCCGCGATCGCCTCGTCGGAGACACCCTCCGGCAGGAAGATGCGGGCAGGCAGACCGACGAGCGCCGCCGTGTGCGCGACCGCGCGGCCGTGATTGCCGTCCGTCGCGGCGACGAGTTCACGGATACCCGTGTCGCCGGATCGGGCGGCGATCTCGTCGAAGGGCAGCACCGCCTCCTCCGCCCCCAGTCGCACGGACAGGACGCGGGCGATCGCGTGCGCGGCACCCAGCATCTTGAAGGCCGGCAGGCCGTAGCGGGCCGACTCCTCCTTCACCCACACGCGTGCAGCACCCAGTTCACGAGCGAGCGCCGGCAGCTCCACCAGCCGGGTGGCCGCGTAGCCGGGGATCGACCGGTGGAAGTCGAGCAGCTGCGGCGCCGGATCGGTCGTCCACGCACGGACTGCGGGACGGGAGAGGACCGCGGACGTGGTGGGGGCCTGGGCGGCGGGCGGGGTTTGGTGAGCTGACGGCGGGTGAGTGGGCGGGGTCATCGGCTTCCTCCTGAGTGGGACACACGGGCTGCTCCCACGCTACGGAGCCCGGACCCTTCAGTCGAGAGGACGAATCCCGGCCACCTGGCCCCTACGTCCGCGTACAGGACCGTTCCCGACGCTGAAACGGTCCTGTACGCACACGTAGGTGACGATGTGTCCTGTACGCGGACGTAGGGAACCCCAACCTCATGACCCGCGCGGCACCCACCAGTCGACTCACGCGGCCTCTCTCAGTCCGTCATCGTGAGCAGATTACGATGGAGGCAGCCTCAGAAGGGGCTGATTCATTGGCGAATGACCTGAATGACCGAGGAGTGTGCTCCGGTGCAGCGCATGCGTAATCTGTCCACCCGCGCGTGGATGCTGATCGGTGCCGGAGCTCTTGTCGTCGTCCTGGTTGTGGTCGCAGCCGTGGTCCTGCTCCCCCGGACCTCCGCTGACGACGTCGCCCAGGATTTCGCCGATGCGCTCTCCACCGGTGACCTCGAGTCCGCGGGATGGACCCCTGCCGGAATCGACGACGACTACCGGCAGACAGTGGAAGGCCTCGGAGGACCCGACGACTCAGGGCCCCTGGGCGCGCCGACCGTCACCGTCGCCTCCGTGGACGAGGACGGTGACTCCGCCTCCGCGGTGCTCGACTGGAGCTGGCCGCAGGGCGAGCGCACCTGGGACTATTCGACGACGATGCGGCTGAACCGCGACGACGGGGAGTGGACGGCGTCGTACGAACCCTCAGTCGTCCACCCCGATCTGGAACCGGACGACGCGCTGCGTGCTCACCGCAGCAGCGCCACTCGCGGGAAGATCCTGGGTGCCGATGACGAGGTCCTCAGCGACGAGATGCCGGTCGTGCGCGTGGGTATCGAGCCCCGCCGGATGGAGGACCCTGAGGATCCGGACGAGATCGACGAGCTGACCGCGGACCTCAGCGAGCACCTCGACATCGACGCGGATGCTCTGGCCGCACGCCTCGAGGATGCCGATGATGACGTATTCGTCCCCGTCATCACCCTGCGGCGGGACGACTACGACGAGGTGAGCGGCTCCATCCGCCTGCTGCCGGGGACTGTCTTCCAGGAGGACACGCAGCCGCTCAATCGCTCGCGGGAGTTCGCGGCGGCGACGCTGGGCAGCGTCGGCGAAGCCACTGCGGAGGACATCGAGAAGGCCGACGGGAAGTACGCGGCGGGGGATGTCCTGGGCCGCAGTGGGCTCAACCGGGCCTTCGACGACCTCCTGCGCGGGGAGGACACCCTCGTCATCCAGCGAGTGACATCCGACGCCGAGGACGACCCCGTGGAACTCACCCGCCTCGAGGGACAGGACGGGGAGACCATCACGACGACACTCGACGTGCAGGTGCAGGACGCCGCGGATGACGTGCTCGCCGATGTGGACGAGCCGGCCGCGCTCGTCGCCCTCCGCCCCAGCGATGGCCACGTCCTCGCTGCCGCCAATCACGACCCCGACGGCGGGGCCTTCGATCGTGCACTGACCGGGCGCTATCCGCCGGGTTCCGTCTTCAAGGTGGCCTCCGCTCTCGCGATGCTGCGGGAGGGCAAGGGGGTCGATGACGTGCTCACCTGCCCGGAGTCGACCACTGTGGACGGCAGGACCTTCACGAACGCGGGTGACCTCGTCCTGGGCGAGACGACCTTCGAGGAGATCTTCACGGAGTCGTGCAACACGGCCTTCGTCGACGCCGGATCCCTGGTCGACGGGGATCAGCTCGCCGCGGCAGCCGCTGATCTGGGGCTCGACGGGAGCGAGTCCACGCTCCTGTCGCCGGATCTCGCGGACTCCGACGAGACCCCGGACTACAGCGTCTTCCTGGGTGAGGCGCCGTCCTCCGACGACTCCGTCACGCACGCCGCGATGATGATCGGGCAAGGCCTCGCCGAGGCCAGCCCCCTGGGCGCGGCCGTCATGGCCGCGAGCGTCGCCCGCGGTGAACGCGTCGCACCGGTGCTGGTGACGGACGCGGGGACTGACGCGGAGGATTCCGCAGACACCGCACCCGAGGCCGCTGCCGGCACCACGGAGCCAGCTGTCGGCACCGGTGAGCTCGAACCGGAGCACATCGAAGCCCTCCAGGACCTCATGGAAGCGACGGTGGAAGAGGGTACGGCCTCCGCTCTGGCGGATGTGCCCGGCGACCCGGTGCACGGCAAGACCGGCACGGCCGAATACGGGGATGAGGACCCGCCGCGGACGCACGCGTGGTTCATCGGCTACCAGGACGACCTCGCGGTGGCGGTCCTCGTGGAGGACGGCGGGTTCGGTGCGGAAGCAGCGGTGCCCCTGGCCGAGGACTTCCTCCGTCTGATCAACGACTGACTGCTGCGGACACAGCGGCGGGAGGCGGAAAGGAAGGACGGCGCGAACCCTCACTCGCCGCTGAAGAGCGCCTTCTCCACCGCATCGGAGATGTGGCCGGAACCCACGAGGATCAGACCGACGTCGACAACGTACTGCGAACCCGTTGTCGACTTCCCACTCCGGCGTGGCGCTGCGGACCACGCGGCTCCCGCGCGATTACATTACCTTCGTCGATGCGGTCCCAGTCCTCACCGGCGAAGCCACGATCGCGGACATCCTCGCAACCAGTGGCGATCTGGCACTTGCCGCTACAGCGCTCGCTGACGCACGAAGACTCGATGTCGTCACAAGCACAGGCCACCTTCGTCATCTCCACGAAGAGAATGCGCGCCAGCGGCTCTTCGCCTCTTCTGATGATCTACTCGAAGTCCTGGAGCTGCACCGACATCTTTATGAGGCGGCATGACACTCAGCTCTGGCTACGGTTCGTGGCGGGCGGTCAAGAAGGCGCTGAAGTCAATAGCAGTTGAATGAGCAAGAGACACCTACACCGACCCACTCGTCGTCCCCCTGTCAGAGGATCGGTCGATCGCTACTAACGACGAGCAGACGTGACTCGGCGAAAGTTCCGCGTCAAGGTGCGCGCTGATGATAGCCGTTCGAAAGTCCTGCTCCGCTTCCCGATCGAACTCGTGATCGAGCAACACTCACTGTTCGGATCGAGTCACACGGTCGAGCTGAGCTATCGGCTCCACCGGCGGGAGGGGCTGCAGTGTGTGCATTACCGGCTCTACCCGCTAGCTGATCAGATCACGGACAGGATCATCACTGGGTGCCGTCGTATTCTCGACGGAACAGCGACCCGACGACGGACCTGGCGGATCATGTCGTGATCGCACAGGCGAAAACCGTCTTCACTGATACGGCCTAGGGGTCGCTGAAATACGTGCCGAGCTAAACAAGCTCCTAGGGCGTGTCTGATAAATGTCGGGTCCATGCGATGACTGTGTGGAGGACGACCGCAGCACGATACGTGAGGGCGTATTTGTCATATTGGGTGGCGAGTCCGCGCCACTGCTTGATGTGGCTGTAGCGATGTTCGATGACGTTGCGGTTCTTATAGTCAGCAACATCCAGCCCGACAGGGCGTCCACCGCGGGACCCGCGACGTTTCCGGTGTCCCTTCTGATCGTCGGGTTCGGGGATGACGGCCTTGATCCCGCGCGTGCGCAGATGCTTGCGGATCGCGGAGGAGTACGCCTTGTCCGCGCGGACCGCATCGGGACGTGTTCGTGGACGCCCGACAGTCCTGGATACTCGCAGGTGCTGCATCAGCGGCAGGAACATCGGGGAGTCACCTGCCTGCCCTGGACTCACCAGCGTGACCAGTGGCAGCCCGTGACCATCGACGAGTTGATGGATCTTCGTGGACAAGCCACCACGTGAGCGACCGACGGCGTGATCAGGCGGCTCGACGCCCAGATTCTTGTAACTCGATGGATCCCCCTGTGAGGCGGGTGGCGTTCGTTGCATGCTGATGCGCACGCGCGATGGTCGCATCCACCGACACCGACCAGTCGATCAGCCCCTCCGCGTCAGCGGCGGCGGTGAGGGTGTCGAGGACCTCGTCCCAGGTCCCTTCGGCTGCCATCCTGCGGTGCCAGGTCCAGACCGACTGCCATGGACCGAAGACCTCTGGGAGATCGCGCCAGGCAATGCCAGCGCGGTACCTGTAGATGATCGCTTCGATCATCCTGCGGGCATCAGAGAACGGCCGGCCTCTGTGTCCGGTCGGGTGAGGGAGCATGTCCTCGATCAGAGACCACTGGGCATCCGAAAGTAGCTGGAAACGCGACATAGGAACACGTTCTCAGCGAACGCCTCGAAACTTTGTCAGACACGCCTTAGATCAGCTGCGGCCGGGACACGTTGGTGGTGGGGCGGCTAGGCCGCCTCGGAAGGTCGATTCGGCACCTGATCGATCAATTAACGGCCTTGCAGAAGCGGAGGGTGAGTGTTGCAGTCTCTGACCAGCTACTCAGACGGCTGGCTCGTGTTTTACTCTTCGACTCTCAGGCCGAGCTCGAGCGCGACCCCATCGACGACCGAACGCTGGTCTGAAAGCTTCCCGAGCTCGAGTGCAGACCGGCAAGCATCTGCCCTTCCTTACAAGAGACAAGCTCCGCGCCACGCAGAAGCTCTATGAGCTAGCAAGACATGACTGTCGCCCAGATCGGCGAGGCCCCGGGAGTCAATCGGCACCACTCTCTACCGAGCACTGAGCCTAGAAACCGGAACTGCCTATCCGTCATCGACAAACAACGATAAATCCGACGAAAAGAGAGCCGAAGCAATTATGTTCACGAATCCCGGTAACGTTTCACACAAAGAATACACCATGCCAGTCGATAGAAATCGTCGAACTCGAAGCAATTCGCGACGTTAGACGCTCAGCGAGATCGCATTCGCCGGAAAACCCTCGGCAAGTGCACGACCGCAGGCCAGTATAAGAACTACTCAAATCCGTTGTGCAATACTATTGAAGCTCTGCAGGACTCTTTGCCGGAGTCAAACATAGCAAAGCGCATCGAGATTCTGACCTTTGACTTCACCAACGGGGATAGCGAATAGGTCCAGACACTGAAGCCCTCCCTGAATAACCAGACGTACGGCAACAGCCTAACCGAGGAAGAAATCGAAGACTTCCAACTGCAGTTTCAAGATTATGTTTCGTTCGAGCGCAAGGAACCTCAGACCGCTGTCCGCCGCCAGCAAGGGAGCGCTACCGCAAGGGGCGGAACGATCGTTAGTCGAAGAGCAGACGCGCGCCTCGCTGAGGTTCGTCAATGAGCGAACGTGAACGGGCGCGCGGTGCTCGAGTACGGCCATATCCACCAGGATGTCATCGCCACTGACACAGAAGTTGGATCTCGGCCGCTTGACACACATTCGGCCCGTCACCCGTGACTAATAACCCAATACGGCAATCGATACGCGCCCGCATGTCGAGGCGTATCCGCAAAACGCTTCGGGCGCGACACGTTGAAGTGCAGCACCGCTTATCATTCTCCTGGCGTCGATCGGCGAATAGCACGCAAGCCAGCGGCGAGGAGTGGCTGAACCGACGCGCCCACGTCGGCGAACCCGTCTCCCACGGTCCCTCCCCGGACGTGCCTGTAATGGATACCCTCTAGGATCACCGCGAGTTTAAAGTGCGCGAGGCCGAGGTGGAAGGACATGTCATTGACCCGGCGACCGCTCGCGGCCTGGTAACGCAAGAGTTGGTGCTCGATACCAGGATAACCTGGCGCCATACTTGCGGTCGCCACTCCTCGAGCGTTCGAAATCTGGTTTAACCGGTGGTACACGAATAATAAGGCAAGGTCCGTTAGTGGATCGCCGAGAGTCGCCATCTCCCAGTCGATGACGGCGTGCACAGCGCCGTCCCGGACCAGCAAATTGTCCAGTCGATAATCGCCGTGCACAATCGACGTTTCGCCATCCGCATGAGTGTCGGCCCGCTCGTTTAGCTTGTGCAGAAGCCGATCGGCATCGGGAAGGTCACGGCTCCGCGACCCTTCGAGTTGACGACCCCATCGTCGCACCTGTCGGCCCAAAAAGCCTTCCGGCCGCCCAAGGCTGGATAGGCCCACATCAGGCGGACGAACAGAATGCAGAGCCGCGAGCACGTCGATCATCGAGTCGACGACAGCGGTCGTAGTTTCGGGGCCCAGTGGCCGAAGCTGCTCAGCATTACGGTAGGAGATTCCCCGCACATACTCCATCACGTAGAAGTTTGCTCCAAGAACTGAAAGATCTGTGCATAGAGCGTATGTGCCGGGGACTGGGACTTCGCTCGCCCCCAGGGAAGACATGACCCTGAACTCACGGCCCATGTCGTGGGCCGTCTCCTGCACGTGCCCGAGTGGAGGTCGGCGAACAACCCAAGACGAGAAATCGTCGTACACGCGGTAGGTGAGGTTAGATTTCCCGCCGGTGATTAGCTCAGCGCGCAACTCACCCACGAGTGGCCCGAACCCCTCGTCGGCGTGCCACCGTCCGAACCGCTCGAGGTCGAGACCGGGGGTTGCAGAACTCGGGATCGCAATGTTGGTCATGCGAGTAGCTCCTCAGCTATACAACCTGAGGCTTCAACCGACTGCCCGATCGTCTTTTGGGCCCCATCAAATTGACGGAAAGATACCAACTTCACCACATTCCCCGGGACGAACAGACCCCTCATCTGGCATGGTTGCGCGGGGCCACTCTTGCGGCTTCCAATGCTATTTTCCGGGAGCTTGTCAGGCGCTTCCCGAGGTATGATCGCAGCGCGATCGAACCGATCGTGAAAAAGCGGCCATCCGTCAACAATGGTGATTGAATGGACGGGGGACAAAATTGTATCTTCTATCATGACTACTCCAACTGGTAGGATCCCGACGATTCAACAAGGGGCCAAAGCGATTTCTCATTTGAGTGGACGGATGAGCATCTCTTGGCCCGTCGAGGCGGAGAGCTGCCCGTTATGCGTAAAGATAAGACCAGCGCCGAGCGCTCGGTGGCTACCGCCGCTTGGACTAGTCGTCCGATAGTGCAACCATCGATCCGCTCGAGCAGGACGGTGCATCCAAATGACGTGGTCCAAACTGGCAGCCTTCGTACTACCTGGGGGTAACTGGTGCCGACGGAATGCTTGTCGCACCACCGAATAATCACTGAGGTAGATGACCAACACCTGATGCAGCAGCGGATCGTCAGGCAGCGAAGCCGCCACTCGAATCCAGGTATCGACCGGTTCCGCTTCAGAGCCTGGCCCGGCGGGTGACTCACGCAATTCAAAGGGCCCGGCAGGAATAATGGACTCATCAAGCGGGAACGGATAGCGAGACTGGAGTTCGGCCGGTCCAACAACAGACGGCTGCTCAAGCTGATGGTCTAAGTCAGTGTGTTCGGCTCTGTGAAAGGAAACGGTTACAGTCGCAGTGAGCGCCCCTGCCTGCCATACATCGACTCGACGGAGGCGGAAGGATCGACCGTCCCGCAAGCGAGTGACTTCGAAGCGATTTGGAACGAAGGGATCGCCGGCTCGCAGAAAGTGCCCGTGAAGCGAGTGCAGAGTGAACTCTGTTCCCGTCAATGTCCGCGCGGCTGCCACGAAAGACTGTGCCAAGAGCTGACCACCGAAGACCCGAAACGATGGCTGCCCCAAACTCATTCCGACGAAATGGTTCGCGCCGGTGGGCTCGATATCGAGGACTCCTAGAATTGCATCGACCGCGGTAGCCCCCGTACGCAGATCCCGCCACCGGGCGGCACTGGGCAACACCGCCTCGATCTCATTGGGCCCCCCAGGAAGTCGCGCGTCCCTTAGCGTTGACCGCCGAATCACTCCATCAGCGTCGCGCAGTTGGCCGTCAACGAATTCGTACGCCCGCGGACGACGACGCCCGGAGAGGGTCTTCTGGAGGTAACCATCCAGCTTGTCCGCAGTGAGTGCGGCTCCCTTCGCAGGCTCAACGATGGCAACGACGCGCTGATCCAAGTCATTATCAGGTAGTCCAATGACGGCGGCAGCGTTCACCCCAGGCAGCGCCGCGAGCGCAGCCTCGACCTCTACCGGGCAGACACTCACGCCGCCGCTGACAATACAGTCCGTGGGCAGCTCGCTACTCGCGCCATCGCTGTCGAGGACCCCGGAAGAAACCTCAAACGAATCTTTCACCATCACTGCATATTACTCAAGCGACCGCCAGGCCGCCAGCACCCCCCAGCCGGTCGCGGCCCACTTTGCGCGAACATTCCGGCAGAAAGCTGGAGGCAAGCCCTTGACAGAGTATGGCGAAGGTCACATATGCTTACTGCAGTACCGATGCAAATAGATGATCGAATGTCGCCGTGGCCGACCACTGCGGCAACAGCTCCTCAATGACGAAGGGTGATCATGAGAAAAGCACGCAGCACAGCACGGCACCGTAGGGGCGTCACCATTGGCAGCGTTTTGGCCACAGTGATGATCCTAAGCGCATGCACGTCCGGTTCGGCTAACAATGCAGAAGCCTCAGGCGCAGAATCTTCAGGGGGTACCCTCCGCGTTGTACATGGAAGCACTCCAAATCAGTTCGACCCGTGCGGCACCCCCAACGGCAGCGAGCTCGCGTACATGTCAGCGGTATACGCGCCGCTGATCCGCACCGACCCAGCCACGGGTGAGTTGTCGCCAGGGATCGCCACGGAGTGGGAAACTTCGGAGGACGGTCTAGCTCTGACTCTGGAACTTCAAGAAGGGCTGACCTTCCAAGATGGGACCCCGCTTAACGCTGAAACTGTTACACAGAGCCTGGAGCAGTGCCTTGCGATAGGGCACCAGGACGTCCCAAGCCTCGAGAGCATCGAGGCCGAAGGCGAGAGCACGCTGGTGTTCTCTCTGGGAGCTCCCACCGCAGGGCTCGTGGACCTCCTCGGCTCTCGACTCGGCCTTGTGGCCTCACCTGCAGCGCGCGAGGGCGCGGGCGACAACTATGGTGCGGCGCCAGTCGGCGCCGGCCCGTACCGGATGACAGACTTTGTCCCCGGCAACTCCGCGACTCTCGCCGCCTGGGAGGACTACCAGGAGGCAGGGCCGCTGGCCCCAAAGATCGACACGATCGAGATCTCCATCATTACCGAACCGTCGGCGCAAGCCGCTGCACTCACCAGCGGTCAGGCGGACTTCGGGTACCGCCTGCACTCCAGTGTGGTCGACAACCTAGAAGCTGGTGACATCGCGGTGAATACTGGAATTGGCGTTTCAATGGCCGACCTCAATATCGACCGAAGTCAAGGCCCGATGCAGGACGTTCGCGTGAGGCAGGCGGTTAGTTACGCCATCGACAGAGAAGCGCTAGCCAAAAGTGTGACGTCCGGGCTCAGTGACGTCCCGGCAGTCCAACCCTATCCGCCCGGTCACCCGTTCCACTTTGAGGACCTCAACGAGGCATACGCCTACAATCCAGAGAAGGCGAAAGATCTACTGTCCGAGGCTGGGTACGCAGACGGCCTCGAATTACGAGGCGTTTCCCTGGACGGATCGGGCTTCGTGGATGCTGGAGTGATTGTCTCTCAACAGCTCGCCGCAGTAGGCATTGAGGTCACCTTCGAGTCCAAAGCTTTGCCTGATGCGACGAGTAGTTTTTACACCAATCACGAGTATGACCTGTTCTCCACAGGAATGAATTCTGGGCCCGACTGGATCACAATCTATCGTAGACATCTTGATACTGATTCGTCCGGCAATGCCGGTAACGAACCTGTGCCCGGTGGTGACGAGTCACTCTCGAAGCTAAACGCAGCACAGACTGAGGACGAGGTGCTAGAAGCGCTCCATTCGGCGACAGAAGTATTTCAGGAACAACTCCCGATCATACCCCTGCACTTCAGCCCGTTCGTTTCAGCCTGGTCTTCCGACGTAAGTGGTGGAGAGGACTCGTTCGCCATCAACGGTGAAGCGGACTTCACCCCCCTCGGGCTGAGTTGATAAGAGCCGTCAAGCTACTACTCCCACTGTCTGCGGGGCACGCGGCGAGCGAATTGAGAAGGAAATCGGAGTCATCCAATGTGGCAAGCTGGGAATACAACAGGCACGGAGGCGCACAACTCGAGCTTTGCTCTCGATGGCATCGTCGCCGTTGATCTAACCACGAGTGTCGCCGGACAGTATACCGGTCGGTTGCTCGCGATGAACGGCGCGAAAGTAGTCCTAGTTGAACCGCCAGAAGGCAGCCCAATGAGGACTCGTGGTCGGCCGGTCCCCGAGGGAGGTGAGACGTTTCTGTTCCGCCACCTCAACCAGGGCAAACGTTCCATTAGCCTCGACCTTGACTTGATGGCGCACGCAGCTACTCTCAATGACCTGTTGTCCCGGGCAGACGTCATACTGCGCGACGAACAATCGTATATCCGCTCGACGTCCGACCTCCGCTCATCGGTCATCGAGTGTGTCGTCGCCGAGGCGCCTCGCGACGGTGAGTACAGCGAGTGGTCGTTCGACGAGATGAGCCACCAGGCGCTCAGTGGCGTAATGAACATGACTGGAGTCTCCGACCGTGAGCCAATCTACGGGGTCGGTGAACGGGCTTCTTATGCCGCTGGGACCACTGCGTACATCTCGGTAGTGTCGGCACTGTACGAGCGTCGGACATCAAACCAAGGACAACGCGTCGATGCCACTGTGTTCGAGTCCATAGCGGCCATGGGGCAGAACCTTGTCAGCCAGTTCAGCTACAACGGGACGGCTGAAAGCCGTGCCCGCTATCCAGGCTTTTTGGCACTGTTGCGGTGCGCCGACGCCTGGGTTGTCCTGTTCGTAATACGCAACTGGCCCACCCTATGTGATGTCTTCGAGCTCCCCGAACTATTGACTGATCGTCGGTACCGCACTTCAGGCGACCGTTTAGAACGATGGCCGGAGATTGTGTCTATTGTCCAGGAGAAGTCATTGACGTTACGAGCCGACGACGTCGTCGAAGCTTGCCAGCGAGGACGTGTAAGTGCCGAGAAGGTAGTCGGACTCGACGAACTCATAAATTCCGATCAATGGCAGGTCCGGCGCGTACTAGGAACAGCATCGGCCGCTGCCGGAGCGGCCTCTCAGACCACTGTGCGACGCCTCTTCGACTTCAGTGCGGCGAAGAGCGAGATCAACACCGCAAGTCCGCCACTGGCTCCCGCCGGTGTCGGTTCAATGTTCAGCGAGGTGTTCCAATGAAAGGCCCCTTGAGCGGAATTCGGGTGCTAGAGTTCACCACAGCCTGGTCCGGACCATTTGCTGGACGATGTTTGGCCTATCTCGGGGCAGATGTGATTAAGGTAGAGGCACCGAATCATCCGGATTCCTGGCGTGGGCCCAGGGTAGGTGGAGCGCCGATCTACTACCCCGACCTGAAACCCGGAATCGACGCACAGAACCAAAGCGTCCTATTCAACTCTCAAAACATCGACAAGCGTTCGATCGCGCTTAATTTGAAGGCCAACGGCGCAGACGCTGTTATGCGCGATCTTGCCGAAGACGCCGACGTCGTACTCGCAAACTTTGCTCCCGGAGTAATGGACCGGTTGGGCGTCGGCCACCACGCCTTAAGCCAAATCAACCCACGCATTATCTTGGTCGAAATGCCGGCATTCGGTCCTGGCGGCCCAGCCTCGAGTCACCAAGGGATGGGGAAGACAATGGAACCAGCGTCGGGTATGACAGCACTGATGGGATACTCCGACGGGACGCCTGTGCTCACAGGACCTGCCCTCATGGACCCCGCGGGCGGGCTGCATGCAGTGGCCGCAGTCGTTACCGCCCTCGAACTCCGTGAACGCACTGGCACCGGAACGCGTGTGCTGGTGCCACAGGTCGAAGCAGCGGCATCCTGGATCGGCGAATATATCCTCGAGCAGACCGAGACCGGGAACACCTGGGCACCTGATGGCAACCACATCTGCGACGCAGCGCCCCACGCGGCATATCCCTGTCGCGGAGACGAAGACTGGATCACGATCTCCGTGCGCGACGAGACGGCCTGGGCATCATTATGTGAAGTGCTGTCGCTAGCGGACATCGTCGATGACCCTCGGTTCGCGACCGTAGAGGCTCGTCAAACCGCTCAAGTAGAGCTCGACGCTTTGATCGGCCAACGCACGCGCAATCACGACAAGTGCGATCTCACTGCTCGGCTACAGGCGCGTGGGGTCACGGCCGCCCCCGTACTCAACGGCGCAGAAATCGCGCAGTCAACGGCGATGCAACAGGCCAACATGATTGTGTCTCTTGACCACCCAGTAGTCGGACGGCGGGAGTATAGCTCGCTAGCGTTCCGCCACTCCCGTACCCCAGGTTCACACCGCAACGCCGCGCCCACATTCGGCGAACACAACGACGAGATTTTACGGGACCTGCTCAAATACGACGACGCGCGCATCAGCCACCTACGCGAGACCGGTGTCATCGCCGACGATCCCACTGCTGACACCGACACCCCTCGGAGGAACTTGTGAGGAACCTGACTCTACGTAAGCCGGAACACCAAGACGCATCTGATCCAATCGAGTACAGCGCAAGATCTATAGACTTCCGAGCTGAGTTGCGAGACTGGCTCGCTAACAACGCTCCGGTGGCGCTTCGCGATGTCGATGTGCCACGCGGTCCATCGCCTGAGCTCAAACCACTGCTCGACGACTGGGCAGCAAAACTCACTGAGGCCCGCTACATGTGCGTGGCCTGGCCCGAAGAGTATGGCGGCCGTGGGCTGACAGGCGTCGAGGTTGCGATCATGAACGAGGAATTCGCTCGAGCCCGCGTCCCCCGCCTCACGCGAGGCATGGGTGAGTCATTGGTCGGTCCCGCAGTCATCGCGCACGCGAGTAAAGATCAGAAAAGTCGGATCCTCCCACCGATTATCAACGGCGAACACGTTTACTGCCAAGGATTTTCTGAACCTGACGCTGGATCCGACCTTGCCGGGCTCCGCACCCGGGGCGACGTGGTGGACGGCGAGCTCATAATCACCGGTCAGAAGGTTTGGACCTCTGGCTACTACGAAGCAAATTGGATGTTCTGCCTGGTACGTACCGACCCGAACATGTCAAGGCATCGAGGTATCTCGTACGTGCTCCTGCCGCTGGAGGTCGAGGGACATCCGAACGGTGTCGAGTTCCGACCAATCACCCGTATGACAGGCAAGGCGCTGTTCGCGGAGACCTTTCTCACAGAAGCGCGGGCGCCTCTCGAAAACGTCATCGGGGATCTCCACCAAGGGTGGCCCGTCGCGATGACGACTCTAGGCAACGAACGTGGAGGAAGTGCGACCACACAACACGTCGCCTTCGAAAGGCAGTTCTGGCGGTTGGTGGAAAAGGTCCGCACTCGCGGCTTGCACGAAGACGTCAGAGTCCGCGAGCAGCTCGCTTGGGCCTACGAACGTATTCAGGTCATCAAAGCAACTGGACTAGGACTCGTGGCGGAGCTCGCCTCTGGGCGGCCAGCAACCAGCGTTGCGAACGGTTCTACGAGCAAGGTGCGGTGGTCGGAGTTCCAACAACAGTTCCTAGAGATCGCACTCGAGCTTGTTGGCCATGAGGCTCTCGTCACCGGTGAAGATTACGCCCTAAGCGAGTGGCAGGAGGAGTTCCTCGCGACCCGTTCGCACACAATCTGGGGCGGCACCGCCGAAGTGCAACGCAACATCATCGGGGAACGCGTGCTCGGACTTCCCAAGGAACCCCGTCCCGCCAATCAGGAAGGCTCCCGATGAGTCTAGCGATTACTTCAGATCAGACAGATCTGCGCGACACCACGCGGCGGTTCCTCGCCGCCACGACCCCAATCACACGCGTGCGCGAGACGATGACCTCACCGACGGCGTTTGACGAAGTCCTGTGGCGTCAGCTCACACAGGACCTTGGCCTACCTGGGCTTGCAGTGCCTGAGGAAGACGGTGGTGCCGGTCTCAGCCTTCAGGATCTGTCATACGTCGCCGAAGAATGCGGCCGCGTTCTGGCACCGGGTCCCCTGATTTCGACTTGTGGTCTAGCAGTGCCTTTGCTGTTGGCCAGCGGCGATGAGGAGGCCCGACGCACCTGGTTACCTCGACTTGTGTCCGGAGAGATCGGGACTGTCGCGTGGCAGCAGTTGCCGAGTAGAGACTGGAAACTGAGGCCTTCCGTGGTGAAAGCTGTCCCCAACCCGAATTCGGCCCGCCGATGGTACCTAACTGGCGAGTTATCGCCCGTGCTCGATGGCGGCGTGGCGGACATACTCTTCGTGATAGCAGACACAGACAATGGCCAGGCGGTCGTCGCGGTCGATGGCACGGAAGTCGGAGTGACCCGAAATATCCTACCGAATTTCGATCAGACACGAGGCCTTGGACGCGTAAGCCTCCATTCGGCGCCTGGCACGCTCGTCGGCCACGTTGGTCAAGGAGCAGAGCTCTTGGCAGCCACACTCGATGTCGCCGCAGTGCTACTCGCCGCTGAGATGATAGGTGGAGCACAGGCATGTCTTGACATGAGCGTCGCGTACGCCAAGGTCCGGCATCAATTCGGTCGTCCAATCGGCTCGTTCCAAGCGATCAAGCACAAGTGTGCCGAGGTCTTGGTCGACATCGAAGGAGCTCGCGCAGCTGCCCGGTACGCCGCTTGGTGCGCGGTGGAGGATCCCGCAACGCTGCCCACAGCCGCAACTGTCGCTAAGGCTTCTGCTGCGAAGGCGTTTTTTCGTGCGGCAGCCGAAAATGTCCAGATTCATGGCGGCATTGGTGCCACCTGGGAGCACGATGCACATCTGTATTTAAAGCGCGCCCAAGCCTCACAGTCAATGTTCGGCAACGTGGGAGCCGACCGCCGACGCTTGGCCGACCTAATCGGCATCTAAACAGACAACACTGGCCGGAACACAACGAAGGAGAGGCAATGACGACAGAAAACACTCAGGGCATCAGGCATTCGGAACTTCCAGGATACGAGGCAATCCTCGTCGATAGGAAAGGGCCAGTTGGCCTGATCACACTCAACCGCCCGGAACAGCTCAATAGTTGGGACTGGCTCATGTCAGCCGAGATCGGGCACGCTTTAGCGGGGTTCGACAGTGACGATTCCATCCGGTGCATCGTCCTTACCGGTGCTGGACGAGCATTCTGTGCCGGAGCGGGACTCCTACCAGCAGGTCGCACTTTTGATGGCTCGCTAACGAAAGAAGAGGCTCAGCGGCGATTCCCCGGCCAGCCAGCCAGCGCCGACCGCATCCGAACGCCCGTGATCGCGGCTGTAAACGGTTCGGCCGTCGGGGCAGGAATCACTATGGCGCTGCGGGCCGACATCATCGTCGCCGCTGAGGAAGCCAAAATCGGATTCGTATTCAACCGTCGCGGCGTCATCCCGGATGCGGACCTACTGTGGAGCCTGCCGCGACGAATCGGCTACCAACGCGCCATGGACCTCCTGCTTACCGGCAGGATCTTCGACGGGAAGGAAGCCGTTCAACTCGGACTCGCTACCACTGCTGTGCCGGCCGATGAAGTGCTCAGTACGGCGATGCGAATCGCCCACGACCTCGCAGAAAACGTAGCCCCGGTGTCGATGGCTATTACCAAACTCGTTGCCAGGGCCTTCCTCGAAACCAATGAACGCGAGGCAGCGCTGGATCTGGAGCGTCGGCTCTTCCGCTGGGCGGGGCAACACGCCGACGCGCCCGAGGGAGTATCAGCTTTCCGGGAGAAGCGGGCTCCACAATGGACGCTGTCGAAGACCCGGGACTTCCCGACGCACCTCTTTGATGACCGCGGTGATGACATGACTCCCAGCGAGTAGGAAGAAGAGGGTCTTCCATCTCGTACAGCAGCGCATTCTTCAAAAATACAGCGTGGGCGGGGTTCTTAACGAGCTGCGCTCAGCCACCGTGGTCCGCTAATTCTCTACATGTTCGAGGACGCCGACGTCCTTCACTCAGCACGCCGCTCGTGCCGGCCGTGAGTCGTCGACATGGTTTTATGGCTCACGCCCCCTGAGAGACGTGATGTGCAACATCGTTTTTTCGTGGGCGAGAAAGATATTCGTCGGAAGGGTGGAAAAATGGACTCAGCAACGTTCAATGGGAGAAGCTCTCACTTTGAGAGCTCAACGAGGTCGCTTTTGGCGATCGAGGATCTGAACGTGTCCTTAGGTGGCACTCAGTTATTGCAGAATGTCTCTCTATCGCTAAAACCAGGTGAGCTAGTCGGCCTCGTAGGAGAATCGGGGTCGGGTAAGACGCTGACGGGGCTGGGTATCATGGGGTTACTGCCGAACACCGCAACCGTGACGGGCACCGTCCGTTACGACGGGAGTGACCTTCTGACACTCGACGCCGCCGCCCTCCGCGACCTTCGTGGAGACCATATAAGCATGATATTCCAGGAGCCACGAGCATCCCTGCATCCCTCGCGAACTGTTGGCAGGCAAATGATAGATGTGCTACTGGCTCATGAAACAATTACCCGTAAACAAGCCCAAGCCCGAGCCATGGAGCTGCTCGATCTGGTTGGTTTGC
Organism: Brevibacterium yomogidense; assembly: GCF_016107685.1. Taxonomy (GTDB): domain Bacteria; phylum Actinomycetota; class Actinomycetes; order Actinomycetales; family Brevibacteriaceae; genus Brevibacterium; species Brevibacterium yomogidense. The sequence continues at coordinate 399,974 of NZ_JABASY010000001.1, read as the reverse complement.
CCAACCCTCGGCGCACGATGAACGTATACACGCATGCCCTCTCTGGTGGGATGTGTCAGCGAATCCTCATCGCAATGGCACTCCTATGCAACCCTCGGCTTCTAATCGCTGACGAGCCCACCACAGCACTTGACGTCACTATTCAAGCTCAGGTGATTGAACTGCTGCGGCGGCTCGCGGAAGAGTTTGACCTCGCGGTCTTGCTCATCACCCACAATCTCGGTGTAGTGGCCTCACTGTGCTCGCGTATCGTCACGATGTACTGCGGTCAGATAGTCAACGATGACGCCACAGACCGGCTACTGACGGCACCTCAGCACCCCTATCCAGCAGCCCTCCTCAAGGCTTCTGACGTCCATCTCGAAAGCCCCGACGACTGGACTAGCATCGCTGGCAGTCCAGCAAACCCGGCACGGCCTCCTGCCGGTTGTCGTTTCCACCCGAGGTGCCCATACGCCGAACTGCGGTGTTCGGAAAACTCACCGATACTTGAGGACGCACCGAATGGCGGTCGTAGTCGCTGCCTCAGGATTGACGAACTCACGTTGGACGGAGTGGCATGACCACACAGACTATTCCGACGTTCTCTATCACCGGGGCTGACCCCTCGCCGGCCCTACGAGTGCGCAATCTCGTCGTCCGGTACGGTCGTGGCAAAGATGCGATACACGCTGTCGACCGAGTCGATGTAGACGTCTCGCGCGGACGTACTTTAGGAATCATCGGCGAATCAGGGTCCGGGAAGTCGACACTCGTCAAAGCTATTTCGGGGCTGGCACCGGTCTCCGAGGGCACCATCGAAATAATTTCCAACTCGGGAACTTTACGACCCGCGAGCTCCTCCATTGGACGAGGAGGTCAAGTTCAGATGATCTTCCAGGACCCCGTCCTCGCGCTCAATGCTCTACGGCCGGTCTGGCAAAGCGTTGCCGAGCCGATGGAACCAGGCAGACTGATCACTCCTCGTCGCCTACGGGCTGATGCGGTTGAACTGCTCGGCCAAGTCGGCCTCGGGCCGGAGATTGCAGACCGCCGCCCGACCCATATGTCAGGCGGCCAGCGTCAGCGGGTGACGATCGCGAGAGCAGTAGCGTCCAGGGCACCGCTCGTGATGTGTGACGAACCCGTCGCAGCGCTCGACATCTCCTTGCAGGCTGGCGTACTGAAACTGCTCGACGACCTAAGGACCAAACTCAAGCTCACCTACGTTTTCATCTCTCACGACATGACGTCTATCGCCAGGATCGCTCACGATGTGGGCGTAATGTATCTCGGCCAACTGGTCGAGGTTGGTCCGGTGAACGAGGTTCTGAAGCGTCCTCGGCATCCCTATACGCAAGCTCTCATTCGCGCTGTGCCAAGAATCCGTGCCAACGCTGCTCGCATGGTGCCGCTCGAGGGCGAGATCCCGGACGCACGGCGGCCACCCTCGGGGTGTCGATTCCGAACGAGGTGCCCGTTTGCGCAGGAAATTTGTGCTCAGGAGAAGCCCCAAAACGAAGTCCTCGACGATCGCACGGTTGACGGACGTCGGCATGTAACCGCTTGTCATTTCTGGCGAGAGATCCGAGACGGTAAAGCGAATTATAGGGAGGAGTCTCTATGACCGCCAGCAATCTGCGACGCCGGAAAGTTATGGACGATGGCCCCGCGACAACACCTTCGATACCACCTCACGTTCCCGTCGAGGCCAGCACCAAGCAGAGCTCACGCGAGTTTCTTGCCCGCGGCTCACTTGGCAGGTTCGCGCTCAAGCGAATTCTAGTATTTCCGCTGACTGCGATCGGTGCCAGTCTCCTCACATTTCTGCTTGTCAAAATCATCCCGGGAGGCCCGGCATACGCCCGCTTGGGCGAGGAAGCAACGCCAGAGCAGGTGGCACGGATCGAGGAACAGCTTGGCCTCGACCGGCCTTTTATCGAGCAATTCCTCTCCTGGCTAGGAAAAGCACTAACCGGAGACTTCGGCCAGTCCTTCCAGACAGGGTTCCCAATTTCAGAGATGGTCTCCGAGACCCTGCCGGTGACCCTTCAACTCACCTTTCTAGCGATCTTCGGGACTTGTATCGTGGCAATCCCACTCGGAGTCTTCGCTGGTAAGCGGGCTGCTAGGCGGCCGGGTCGCTTGATTCGAAGTGTATCGGGCGTTGGGCTGGCGATACCAGATTTCTTCCTAGCACTAGTACTCATAACATTCTTCTCCGTTTGGCTCAGCCTGCTGCCGCAACTAGGATTCGTACCTTTCACCGAGAATCCGGCACAGAATCTCTACCATTTGTTACTACCTTCACTGGCGATGATTATGGGTGGTAGTGCCATCGTTATTCGTCAGGTAGGGGCAGCTATGGCGGACGCGATGTCAAGCGATTATGTCCGGACGGCTCGTGCCATGGGGCTCTCCGAGCGAACCATTACCTGGCGCTATGCCTTCCGTTCAGTACTCCCCGTGGTGCTGAGCGTGGTGGGCCTACTGTCACTAGGCCAACTGGGATCAACTTTGATTCTCGAGCAGATCTTTGTTTTGCCAGGCCTTGGACGAACGCTTCTCAATGCTATTAATTTGCTCGACTTCCCGGTGATCATCGGGATTGTCTTGGTCTACGTCCTAATCGCACTGCTAGTAAACCTCGCCGTCGACTTGCTCTCCGGGGTCGTCGATCCGACTGTCCGAAAGGGCATTTCATGAGCTTCCGTCTACTTCCCAACCGGAGTCTCCGACTACCTGCCGGAGTGTGGGTTGCCCTCACCACAATCATCGTTCTACTAGCTGGCTCGCTGCTCGCCCCCTGGATAGCCCCATATGACCCGATCGCGCAGGACCTAGCGGGCACACATCAGGCACCGAGTTGGGCGCACCCGCTCGGTACTGACAATCTCGGTCGGGACGTACTCAGTCGCCTGATATGGGGTGGACGGAACGCGTTCGGAGGAGTCGCTATCGCCGTTGGCGTCGCCATGATCCTCGGTATTCCGTGGGGTACCATTGCGGGATTCTGGCCGCGATACGTCGGTAGTGTGCTGATGCGTCTCAGCGACATAATGATAGCGTTCCCCCTACTGGTCCTTGCTATTGCGATCACCGGATCACTTGGTTCCGGTCTCGTCACTTCAATGATCGCTGTTGGGCTGGTACTTGCCCCCAATACGGCGGTGCTGACTCGAGCCGGAGTTCTCGTCGTCCGGGACAAAGACTTCGTCGCAAGTTCCCGGTTATCCGGCGTTCCCACTCCGATCCTTATCGTGCGGCATGTCCTGCCCGAAGCCCTGCGGCCGGTCGTGATCCAGCTGACTATCTATACCGGCTTGACCTTCGTCATCCAAGGCGCTATGGCATTCCTCGGCCTCGGCCCCCAACGCCCGACCCCGAGCTGGGGAAGCGATCTTAACGAGGCCTACGGGAACATTCTCAGCGCACCGCTGTTAATCCTTCCTCCTGGCATCCTTCTGGGCATCGTGGTGCTATGCGTCTACCACCTCGGCGATGCGCTACGGGACCGAATGAGCACGGCCTCAGCACTCGACACCCGTACCGAGAAAGAAGTCATCGTGGTTTAGAGTTGGATGGCTCGTCTCCCTACGGTCGCACAAGCAAACAGATAGGACTGCCTTATGACAAGACTTGAAGGAAAAAGAGGTTAACATTGGGGACCAGTAGTGATATGGCCGCATCGCGAATTGATGGTCGTACGCTGCGGTCGCAGCGGACCCGGCAAGCGATCGTCGATGCAAACATGGATCTGATGCTAGAAGGCAATCTCAGGCCGACTGCCGTCGAGATTGCCCGCCGTGCCGGCATTTCGACGCGGGCACTCTTCACCCACTTTCCTGACCTGGAGAATCTCTTCGCAGCTACTGGCGAGCAGACATTAGCCATCCAGTACGCAGAATACGAGCCGGTGCCAGCAGACCTACCGCTCGACGAAAGAGTCGAACGGTTTTGTCAGCAGCGCGCACAAATGCTCGAATCGATCGCAGGCGCCTCTCGCGCTGCTCAAGCACGGCTACCATTCTCGCCTCAGCTCCGCCAGAACCGGGCGCGGCACAATGCCCGGTTGCGCACTGATCTTGGATTGACCTTCGCCCCTGAAATCGCCGAAGCTTCCGAGGATGCGGATTTGCTGGTCACTGCTCTGCTTGTCGCATGCACTTGGCCAACGTGGATGGGGAGTCGGGACGACTTGGCACTTACGGTTCGAGAAGCAACCGCAATCATGATCCGCACCACCCACGCACTACTCCTGACATCAAGCCGGGCAAAAGACCCCCGCCCATCGAATTAGTGACTGCCGAAACCACCGGGGTCACTGTGATATGTCAGAAGTTCGTTGACAGTCTGCTACTTTGCGCCAAGAAAGTTTGTGTTGTCGTTGACTGGATCTGACGGCGAACTTTGACGCACTAAAGCGGCTCTTCGTAATTGAGGGTTTAGCCGGCGGCCCATCACGCGTCGGCGCGTCGTTGTCTGGATAGACGTTGAAGTCTCCCTGAAGATAGAAGTGCTGACACTCACCACGTGGAAGGTTTCGAAGCCGAACTTCGCCACGCCCGATCCTTATACCTTCTGCCTCCTGAATAGGCTTGATCTCACCGCCACCGGGCAGGACGCCACCGCGCCTTACGCTCTCTTCGAATGCCGGGTGATCGAGCCGGACGATTTCTGCCACGCCTTCGATTTCGTAGGCGCGCCGCGAGGGACGATCGCCCGCTCGCGCAACTGCCGGTGGTGACAGCCCTCCATCCCAACGCGGGTGTGCGTAGAAATCGGTGCCCTACTGCCGCTGCTTGTAGCTCCAAGACATGTTTCAGACAGCGGATCCTCGAGCGAAGTTCTCTCAGCTGGGGGTTCTGTGGGCATTGAAGTCGATCGTTATCGACCTGCTGGCCTATCGCCCAGGTCGCTGTGGTTCTCAGCGCGTCGTGGCATATGGTCAACACCGCGCTTCGTCCACAGCTAGGAGACGGCTGGGCGTCAGAGTCGGTTCGGTGTAGTTGTGTTGCCTTTCGTGGTCCAGGTGTATCGCCCGTCTGAGGTTGGAGTGATATCGACTTCGACAGTACGACTGCAGCTTTCCATGTCGTCGGACGACACAACTGCTCCGCTGTCTGTGACCGCGGTCAGCCCTCCAAGTGTCACGTGGCTGAGCAGGTGCTACGAACGACGGATCTTGCTCCTCTTCGAACCGATTTCCAATACCGGCTGCACCAGCCCGGACTCCGGTCGTCCACTACGTGCTTACCTCCGCAAACGTGGGAGGCGGACTTCATCACGATGAAGGGTCAGGTACCGGCGATCCGCGATGTCGCAGACATGTCAGACGCTCTGCGAAAGATTCGTGCGCTGGTTGACCCGGCGATCAGTGGTGATGCGGTCCCGGACATGACATGGGCTCCTGCCACCAGCTGGGTTGACTCAGCCCATCACCATGGCCCAGCCTTACTGATCCTGCTCCAGTTCAGGCACCTCACCGCGTCGACTGCGCATGGCGCAGCCATCGCGCCCGTGCCTCGTCCGTGAGTGCACCCAGCACGACGGTCCGCACCTGCATGTCCACATACTCGTCGAGTCCGACGCCCTGCGCCTGGAAGTACCAGTTCTTGAGAGCCCACGTGTGCGCGAGCACCAGCAGGTCATAGGCGAACAGTTCGGGCGGCACGTCCCGCAGGTCTCCCGCATCCACCGCACCGCGGACAGCGCTCACCAGCGGTTCCAGCGTCTCGATCTCCTGCCGCTGCACCTCCGTGAGCCCGTCCCGTGACAGCGACCGCGACTCCCTGTACGTGAGCACCACTGCGTGACGGTGGTCGTCGACCGCCCGGCAGAACTCCGCGAACGCCTCCACGACCGCCACCACCGGATCCTGCACACCTTCGACAGCCCGGGGCACCCGCGTGCGGAACGCGCCCAGCACGCGGGTGATGACGGCCAGGAGGATCTGCTCCTTGTCGGAGAAGTACTTGTAGAGCAGTCCCACGCTCACTCCTGCGGCGCGGGCGATCGCCTGCATGGAGACGGCGTTCGACCCCTTCTCCTGCATGAGGCCGATCGCGGCGTCGACGATCTGCCTACCGCGCAGCTCCGCGCGGGCGCCCTGCACGGCCGCGGACACGTCCGCTCCACCGATGCTCACGTGGTCTCCCTTCGGCCGTTCGCGTGTGGGGAAGCGTGAGTCACTCCCCCGTACGGGACGTTACCTCGTCGCGGATCTTGAACTTCTGGATCTTCCCGCTGGGTGTGCGGGGGAACTCCTCGAGGATGCGCAGCTCCTCCGGCCAGTACTGCTTCGCCACGCCCTTGCTCTCGAGGAATTCCTTCATCCCGTCGAACGTGAGCTCCTGGCCGGCCTTCACCGTCACGGCAGCGCACGCGATCTCCTGCAGCCGTGGGTGCGGGACGCCCACCACGGCGACCGTCTCGATCGCCGGGTGCTCGTAGAGGACGTTCTCCACGTAGGCGACGGGGATGTTCTCGCCTCCGCGGATGATGATGTCCTTCGTCCGCCCGCTCAGTCTGATGAAGCCGTCCTCGTCCATGATCGCGAGGTCGCCGGTGTCCAGCCAGTCCCCGACGAACGTCTCCGCGGTGAGATCCGGTTCGCCCAGGTATCCGACGAACAGGAACGGGCCTCTCACCTGCACGGCTCCTTCCGTCCCGGCGGGTACGACCTCACCCAGCGGGTCGACGGTCCGCACCTCCATGTCCCCCAGCGCCCGGCCGTCCGTCGACGTCACCTTGTCCGCGGAGTCCGTGGGCGCGGTCATCGTCACGAGCCCGCACTCCGTCTGCCCCCATCCGCCGAACACGCTCATGCTGGGGATCAGCTGCGTCGCCTCGTGCACCATGAGGCGGGGGATGGGTGCGCCCATGCAGCAGAAGTGCCGGAGGCTGGACAGGTCCCCGCTGGTCGTCTTCGCCGCTTCGAGGAGGTCGTGGAGGAAGGGTGTCGCTCCGGAGGTGTGCTGGATCCCGTGCTCGCCGACGAGCCGCACGAATTCCTCCCCGTCCCACACGTCCTGGTAGACACCGGTCCCGCCCACCAGCAGCGGCAGGCACACCCCGTACATGTAGCCGGTGAGGTGGCCGAAGGTCGATGCCATGTGGATGACCGACCCCTCCCCCAGTCCCAGCCCATCCGGCCACGGCAGTGCGGCGGACAGCACCGAGTTGTGCGTGTGCATGACCCCCTTCGGGTCCCCGGTGGTGCCGGAGGTGAAGAGGATGAGGCCCACGTCGTTCGGCTCCGGCCGCCGTGCGGCCCAGTCCACGTCCGCCGTCGAGGTGCCGGAGCCTCCCAGCTCCACGTCCCCTTCCGCCACCGCGCCCGAGGTGCCGGCCAGGAAGTCGTCCCACCGCACGAATCCGTCGCGGGCCGTGAACGGTTCCTCTCCGGGTGCGTCGAGGACGACGGTGAGGCGCAGGTCGGGCAGGTTTGGTCTCAGGCGATCGATCATCGCGGTGTAGTCGAACCTGCGGAACGTGCCGGGCACGACGAGGACGCTGACCTGCGCCTTCTTCGCCATGTACCCGATCTCCCGGTCGCGGTAGATGGGGATGAGTCCGTTCGTCACGGCGCCGGCCTTCTGCGCGGCGAGGTGGATGACCACCCATTCGTACCAGTTGGGCAGCTGGATCCCGATGACGTCGCCCGCCTGCACTCCGGCTGCGACGAACGCGCGTGCGCACGTGTCCACGTCATCGTGGAGCTGCGCGTAGGTGTGGGATCCGTAGGGGTCGTGGATCACGGCGGTGCCCGGGGTCTTCTGCGCCCATTCCTCGAGGTGGTCGAGGAGGAGGCGGTTCTCCCAGGCTCCGGTGGAGGTGTGCTGGTCGATGAGTTCTGCTGTGAGTCGGGTGTCGAAGGTGGTGGGCATGGTCTCAGTGCTCCTTTGCGCTGCGATCTGCTCGTGTGAGGGGTCCTGTGGAGCCCCATCCGGCCGGTCGGCCCGGTCCCGGGAGGGGACCGGGGCCTCGGCGGCGGTGGGAGGGCCGGGTCAGGCCATCGTGAGTCCGCCGGAGACGGACAGGGTCTGACCGGTGATGTAGGCGGAATCGGGGCGGGCGAAGAACGCGACGGCGTTCGCGAGGTCCTCCGGCTGGGCGAGGCGGCGCATCGGGATCGCCCGCTCCAGCGCGGTGCGCAGCTTGGGATTGTCCGCGGAGATCTCCGCGAACAGCGGTGTGTCCGCAGGTCCGGGGCAGACGCAGTTCGCGCTGATCCCGTTCCGGGCGACCTCACGGGCGAACGTCTTCGTGAAGGAGATGATGCCGCCCTTCGCCGCGGAGTACACCGCTTCACCGGTCGAGCCCACGCGTCCCGCGTCGGAGCCGATGCTCACGACACTGCCGGATCCGGCCTCGATCATGTGGGCGGCGGCCGACTGCGTGCAGTGCAGCGTGCCGATGAGATTGATCGCGAGGACGCGGTCCCACGTCTGCGGGGTCGATTCCATGAACGGCTCGACCTTGTCCCAGCCGGCGTTGTTCACGAGCGTGTCGATGCGGCCGAACCGTTTGACGACGGCCGCCGTCATCGCGTCGACGGCGGCGCGGTCCGTCACGTCGGTGGCGATGCCGATCGAGTCGTTGCCCAGTTCCGCGGCGGTCTCCTGCGACTTCGTCTCGTCGAGGTCGGCGACGACGACGGTCGCGCCGTCGGCTGCCAGGCGGGTCGCGATGCCCCTGCCGATCCCGGACGCGGCGCCGGTGACGATGATGATGCGGTTCTGCAGTGCGGACATGGTGTCCTCCTCGGACGGTGATGTGTGGTCGGGGTGCGGGCCCGCGTCGGGGTGGGTCACTGTGCGGGCGAGTGTGGATGTGTCAGGGGGCGTAGGCGCGGCCGGCGGACTGCCGGGCGATGACGAGCTTCATGATCTGGGCGGTGCCGTCGCCTATCTGCATGCCCAGCACGTCGCGCATCCGCTTCTCGACGTCTCTGCTGGTCATGTAGCCGTTCTGGCCATGGAGCAGCAGGCACTGGTGGACTGCGTGGTAGGCCTCGAGCGGTGCCCACCACTTGCACATCGCCGCCTGGGACGTGTGCGGGAAGTCCTCGTCGCCCAGCCACAGCGTGTTGAGGCAGAGCATGCGGGCGGCGGCCATCTTCGTCTCCGCTTCCGCCAGGGGGAACGCGACTCCCTGGAACTTCGACAGCGGCTGGTCGAACGCCTCCCGGTTCTTCACGTACTCCCACGTGTCCTCGATCGCGCGTGCCGCGGTGCCGGTGCACTGCAGGCCGATGAGTGCGCGGGAGAAGTCGAACCCCTGCATGACCTCGGTGAACGCGGCGCCCTCCGCGCCCAGCAGGTGGTCAGCAGGCACGCGGACGTCCTGGAAGTCGACGAGGCCGCGGGCGACGGCCGCCTGCCCCATGTCGGTCACCGCCGTTCGGGTGACGCCCCGCGCGTCGAGGTCGACGAGGAACGCGGAGATCCCCTTGCCCCTGCCCGCATCCGGGTCGGTGCGGGCGAAGATGACGGTGGCGGTCGAGGTGAGTGCCAACGACATCGACTTCGTGCCGTTGACGATCCAGTCGTCCCCGTCGCGGCGGGCCGTGACGGACGGGTTGCCGGCATCGGAGCCGGCACCGGGTTCCGACAGGCCGATCGCGACGGTGCCCTCCCCGGACGTGATGAGCCCGCAGTAGTGGGCTGCGACCTCGGGTGCGGCGTTCCGCGCGATGATCTGCCCCAGCAGCGAGCCGACCACCTGCAGGTACGCGACCGTGAGGTCGCCCCGGGCGACGGCCTCGGTGATGAGGCCGGCCGTCACCTTCGTGAGGCCACCACCGCCGAGGTCCCGGTCCAGTTCCGGTGCGATGAGGCCTGCCCGGCCCATCTCCCGGGTGAGGTCCGCCCCGATCCGGCCTGCGGCCTCCCGGTCGCGGGCCTCCGTGATGAGCCGCTCCTCGAACCCGGCGGCGGTGTCGACGAGCGCCTGCGCCTCGGGAGTGATGCTGAAGTCCATGGTGGTGCTCCTGAGGGTCAGAACCCGTTGACGTAGGGGGTGAAGTCCGCGGCGCGCTTCTCTGAGAAGGCGGCGGCACCCTCGTGCGACTCCGGTGAGTGCTGGTAGAGGTCCAGCGCACTCATGGCCAGGTGGGTGAAGCCCGTCTGGTGGTCGGAGTCCGCGTTGAAGGACTGCTTGAGGAAGCGCAGGGCGGTGGGGGCCTGACGGCCCAGCGCACGGGCGCGTTCCTTCGCGAAGTCCAGCAGCTCCTCACCGGGGACGATGTCGTTGACGAGGCCCCAGCGCTCCGCCTTCTGCGCGTCCATGAGCTCCGTGAAGTACCAGATCTCCCGCGCTCGCTTCTCCCCGACGACGCGGGCGAGGAACGCGGTGCCGAACCCGGCGTCGAACGACCCAACCTTGGGCCCGGCCTGGCCGAAGCGAGCGTGTTCGGCCGCATAGCTGATGTCGCAGAGGACATGGAGGACGTGCCCGCCGCCCACCGCGACACCGTTGACGGCGGCGATGACGGGCTTGGGCACGTCGCGGATGAGCTTGTGGAGCTCGGACACGCGGAACATGCCGTACCGACTGGGACCGTAGTCGCCGGTGGCCGCCTTCTGCTTGACGTCGCCGCCCGCGCAGAACGCCTTCTCGCCTGATCCGGTCAGGATGATCGAGCGGACGCGGGTGTCGCCCCACGCGAACGTGAACGCTTCGATCAGCTCGTCGATCGTCTGCGAGCGGAACGCGTTGAACGCCTCCGGACGGTTGATCGTGATGACCGCGAAAGTCTCCTCGACCTCGTAGAGGACATCCTCGAAATCGGGGACCTGTGGTGTGTCGGTGGGCATCGTCGCCTCCCTCTGTCACGGATGCGGGTGATCCGCGACGCTGAGTGAATCTATGTTCACATTAAGTGAACATGAGTTCACGCGCGGCGTCAAGAGGTTGGGGCAAGACGATTCAGAAAACGTACGAGTCGTCAGGCGCCCCGGAGGAACTCCTCCGCGAACGCGAGGAGTTCGAGGTCCTCGCCCGGTGCTGCGGCGAACTGGACGGACTCCGGAAGGGTACCGGCCTTCTCGACCCCCGCCCCTCCGGTCGTCGTGAGTGCGCCGTCTGCGTCGACCGCGTCTCCCGCGACCGGCACGGTGATCGCGGGCCACCCCAGCACGTTGAACGGTGTGGAGTACCGGGTGAAGGCGTCGCGGTGCTCGGATCCGACCTCGGCCCACGTGGGGACTGCCACCTCCATCGCAGGAGTGCGGATGACGTCCGCGTCGTCGAAGAGTCGCAGCGCGGATTCCCGCAGTGCGGTCTGCCCCGCGCGGGCCTCCTCGTACTGTGCGGTGGTGATGTCCTCGCCCAGGAGCGCCCGCTGACGGACGACAGGCTGGTACCGGTCACCTTGAGTCTCGAGGAACTCACGGTGCACCTGGTAGGCCTCGTACTTCCGGAGCACCTCGTACAGGCGCAGGGATTCGTCGATGACGGATGCCAGGAGCCGGCCCGCCGCGGAATCGTCGCCCGCCGTGAGGATCCGGCGAGCAGATCCGTCGGAGTGGGCGGAACGACCCGGCGGCACCCCGACTCCGGCCACGGCGACGGGACAGCCTCCCTCGATCCGGGTCGTGAGGAAGGCCTGACGGATGAGGTCGATGTCGAGCGCGAAGAAGCCGACGGTGTCGCACGAGTGCGCCAGGGGGAACACGCCGTAGACGGGAACCAGACCGAAGGTCGGCTTGAACCCGATGGTGCCGGTGCACGCGGCGGGGATCCGGACGGAGCCGGCGGTGTCAGTCCCGACGGCCAGGGGGACCGCACCCGCAGCCACGAGCGCTGTCGAACCGGAGCTGGAACCGGCAGTGCACAGGTCCGCGCCCCGGGGGTTGACGACCGGGCCGAACACGCTCTCCTCGCCCAGGATCCCGTAGGAGAACTCCTGACAGTTGGTCTTCGCGACGGTGAGCGCGCCGGCCTCTTCGAGCGCGGTGACGACGGGGGCGGTCGTGAGCTCCCCGCGGCCCGTGTCGACGGCGGAGCCCATCGACGTCGGATACCTCTCGATGTCGATGACGTCCTTCACTGCGACGGCGACGCCCTCGAGCGGGCGGCTCGGCTTGCCAGCTGCGACACGGTCCGCACTCCGCGCAGCGAGGGTCCGCGCGCGGTCCTCCGTCGTGACGGTGATCGCGTTGAGGCCCACGGACCGGTCCTCGAGGACCGTGAGCACCTCATCGATCGAGGGCACTCCGCTCGGCATGCTGCGCCCGCCCGTGTCGTTCCCACCCACCATGACCACCCCTTCATCGCACCGAACACTCCCCACAGTGATACCTCACTTCAAGGAATGGGCGGGAACCCATCCGACGTCAGGTGCGGGAGGAGAATACCCTGGAGGGCCTGTCGCTCAGCGACGGACCAGCGGTCACCCCTCCCTGTGCTCACCGGCCCCTACTCGAAGTACCGGCGGATGTTGTCCACCAGCATCGTGTCGATCTGCTCCTCCGTTACGCCGCGCTCCCGCAGCGCCGGCAGGACGTCCTCCGTGATGTGGCGGTAGTTCCACTGCGGCACCGCCTGCCGCTTCGCCTCCGGATCGAACCAGTCGATGAAGCACGCGGCGTCGTGGGCGAGCACCATCCGATCCGTGTACCCTTCAGCCGCCAGCCGTGCCACGGTGTCGACCCGCTGCTCGAACGGCAGGAGGACGTCCAGGCCGAACCGGTCCATCCCCAGGATCGACCCCGCGTCCGCGACCTCCTTGAGGTAGTCGACGTCCGTCGAATCCCCCGAATGCCCGATGACGACCTTCGTGAGGTCGACGCCCTCCTCACGAAGCACCCGCTGCGCATCCAGCCCGGAGCGCGTGTGCGGATTCGTGTGGACGGTGATGGGCGCACCGGTGCGCACGTGCGCCTGCCCGACGGCCCGCATGACCCGCTCGACACCGGGCGTCATCCCCTGTTCCTCGATCGCGCACTTGAGGAACGCCGCACGCACCCCGGTGTCCGCGATGCCCTCCGTGAGGTCTTTCACGAACAGCTCCGTGAGCGGTTCCGGCTGGTCGAAGAGCAGGCCGGGACCGGTGTAGTGGAACTGGAACGGGATCTCGTTGTACGTGTACAGGCCCGTCGCGACGACGATGGTGAGGTCGACCCGATCCGCGATCTGCTGGATGCGGGGGATGTACCGTCCCAGCCCCAGCACGGTGGGGTCCATGATCGTGTCGATCCCCAGCCGCTTGAGCTCCGTGAGGTCCGCGACCGCCTGCTCGACCATCGCGTCCTCGTCCCAGTCCTGGTAGTTGAGCCTGTGCTCCTCCCCCAGGACGAACACGTGCTCGTGCGCGTACGTGCGTCCCAGCTGCGCGCTGTCGATCGGACCCTTCACCGTCTGCACCGCGACCATGTCTGACCTCCTCCGGGCGTCCGTGCCCGTCCACAGGCGCCACGACTCTGTGACGCACAGCACAAGGCTACCTCCCGGCCCGGACCCGACCGGTCGGGTCCGTCACGCCTCGGCTACTGCGACAAGATCCGCAGCCGCTCCGGTGAGACGCCGGGGACCCTTCCACACGGCGGTGAAGGACCTGCGCAGGCCGGCGCCCGCCAGCGGGACCCGCAGCAGCTCACCCGTGTTCAGCTGCGCCTGCACGGCGCGCGCGCTCAGCACCGCGGGGCCCGCCCCGGACGCCACCGCGATGCGAACCGCCGCGTTGCTGCCCAGCACCAGAGCGGGCGGTGCCTGTGCACCTTCGCCGACCACCGCCTCGAGCGCCTCCCGCGTCCCCGAACCGTCTTCGCGCACGACCAGCGGGGTCGCCGCCAGCTCCTCCATCCCGACAGGGTCGGTCCGCTCTGCCCACGGATGGTGGGGAGCGATCACGAGCATCAGCTCGTCCTCCGCGACGACGTGGGCGTGGACGTCGTGCGGGACGTGCGGCGTCTCGACGAACCCCAGTCGCAGGCGGCCCGCCCGCACGTCATCGATGACCTGCGTCGAGTTCTCCACCTCCAGGTGGACACGGGTGCCCGGCGTGCGCTTCCGCAGTTCGGTCAGCCAGACGGGCACCAGGTGCTCCGCGATCGTCATGCTCGCCCCCACCCGCAGTTCCGGAGCCTCGTCGTTGCGGGCGATGCTCAGCCATTCCGTGAAATGGTCGGCTGCTTCGAGCAGTTCCCGCGCGTGCGCAGCGTAGACGAGTCCCGCCGGTGTCGGTCGGGAGCCACGCGGATGGCGGTCGAGCAACGGGGTCGCGGCATCGGCCTCGAGCCGGGAGATGAGGCGGCTCGCATTCGGCTGATGGATCGACATCCTGCGCGCACCCGCGCCCAGACTCCCCTCGTCGACGACAGCGACGAAGAGGGCGAGCGCCTGCAGGTTCGGCAGATCGACCGGTCGAGGATGCCCGCCGTCGACCCCATGCTCAGATGACATATCAGAATGATATGCCCCGGTGCGATTCTGCCGTCTACCGGCGCCCCCTCCCAGTTGGAAGAGTCGACCCCATGAGCACACCCCTCCCCGCGACACACGATCCCGCAACCGCACCCCGCACCCGCCGCGCTCAGACCGCCGGCGCCTTCCGCATGCGGCTCCCGGGGCTGGCGCTCTGCACGGCTGCAGGTATCGCCGCCACCGTCGTCGGGACCTTCCTGCCGGGGGTGAGCCCGCTCCTCATCGCGATCGTCGTGGGCATCGTCGTCGGCAACCTCGTGCCGCTGCCGCAGTCGACGGCCCCGGGCATCACGTTCAGCGCGAAGACGGTCCTGCGGGCGGGCATCGTGCTGCTGGGGCTGCAGGTCGTGCTGGGTGACATCGTGGGTCTGGGTGCGGGCATGATCGCGGTCGTCGTGGCGATCGTGGCGCTCGGCATCCTGGGGACCATCGCGATCGGCCGGGCGCTCGGCATGTCCCGGGTGCTCACCGTCCTCGTCGCGTGCGGGTTCTCGATCTGCGGTGCCGCCGCCGTCGGCGCGGTCGCGGGTGTCGTCGACCCGGAGCAGAAGAACGACGAGGACGTCGTCACGGCCGTCGCGCTCGTCGTCCTCTTCGGCACCCTCATGATCCCGCTCCTGCCCCTCACCGCCGGGCTCATCGGCTTCGACTCCACGACGGCCGGCCTGTGGGCGGGAGGCTCCATCCACGAGGTCGCGCAGGTCGTCGCGGCCGGTGGTGTGCTGGGCGGCGGTGCGCTCGCTGTCGCGGTGATCGTCAAGCTGGCGCGCGTCCTCATGCTCGCCCCCGTCATCGCGGTGCTCAGCTTGCAGGCCCGCCGCACGGCGAGTGAGGACCGCAGGGCCTCGCTCCCGCCGCTGGTGCCGCTGTTCGTCGCGGGCTTCCTCGCGATGGTCGTCGTGCGGTCGTTCGTCCCCGTGCCCGAGGCGGTGCTCACCACCGCGGGCATCGCCCAGACCCTGCTCCTGTCCACCGCGATGTTCGCGCTGGGCCTGGGGGTGAAGGTGAAGGCGCTCGTCGCGGTGGGGCCGCGACCGTTCGTCCTCGCCGCCCTGTCGACACTGCTCGTTGCGGGACTCGCGCTGGGCGGCATCCTCCTTGCTACGTGAGGTGGTACCCCGCCGCACCGCTGCTGCAGGATCAGACCACACGCGTCGCCGGGTCGTTCCTCAGTGCGTCGAACGCCTCACGGCACGAACGTGAGGCGTTCGACCGCCGCGTCGTGGGTGTCGCGCAGGTGTGTGCGGAGGGTCTCCGCGAACAGTGCGACGTCCTCCGCCCGCAGTGCGTCGATGAGCGCCCGGTGCTCCGCGAGCATCTCCTCGCGGCGCTCGATGAGCCGCTCGCCCTGTCGGAACAGCATGTACCGGCGGCGGTCGGCCAGCCGATCGCTCATCTCCTGCAGGATGACGTTGCCGCTCGCCTCCACGAACATCCGGTGGAAGCCGGTCGTGCAGTCGATGAACCGCCGCAGGTCACCGGCGGCCAGCGCGTCCGCCTGGTCCACGAGCGATTCCTCCAGCCGCGGCAGCAGCTTCTCGATCATCCCGGGGGTGGCACGCTGCACGGCGGCGGCCTCGAGGACGTAGCGGGCGTCCGCGATCTCCTCGATGTCCCGTTCGCTCAGGCCGTTCACCAGTGCGCCGCGCTTGGGGTAGATCGTCACCCACTGCTCTTCCTGCAGACGCACCAGCGCGGCGCGCACGGGTGTGCGGCTCATGCCCAGTCGCTCCGCGAGCCCGCTCTCGCCCAGCATCTCCCCCGCCGCGAACTCGCCTTCGAGGATCGCGTCGCGAAGGTTCCGATACGCGCGTCCCGCGGCGGACGAATCGCCCGGCGCGGACGGAACTTCGGCCTTCACCAGTCCACTCCCCTTCGCTCGACCCGTCGGCTCGTCCCGCGGGATCGTCCACCCAGTATCACCCGACCATCCTGCCTCCACACATCGGGACGCCCCTGGCCTTTCCGCAACAGTGCGACGCGATGTAGGATCCATCTTGTATCCCAGAAGCCCGCCCGTCTGCCCCGCTGAAGGACCTCCCCTCGTGTCATCACAGAAACTCACCCTCGCCAAGCTGTTCACGGCGCAGCTGTTCTCCGGTGCGGGGATCGCATCCGGCTACGCGGTGGGCGGCCTGCTCGCGGAGCAGATCTCCGGGAAGACCGCGATGGCGGGCTTCGCCCAGATGAGCGTCATCCTGGGTGCCGGGCTCGTCGCCTACCCGCTGTCCACCCTCGCCTCGCGGTACGGCCGCAGGACCGCGCTGACCCTGGGGTTCGGCACGGGCACACTGGGAGCGGCCATCGTCCTCACCGGTGTCGCGGTGGGCTTCCTCCCCCTCTTCATGTTCGGCATGATGCTGTGCGGGTCGTCGACCGCAGCCGGTCTGCAGGCCCGCTATGCCGCCTCGGACACGGCGAACCCCGCGAAGCCGGGACAGGCCATGTCGATCGTCATCTGGGCGACGACGGTCGGGTCCGTGCTGGGACCGAACTTCACGGAGCCGGGCTCACGCATGGGCGACGCCCTGGGCATGAACCCGCTCGCCGGTCCGTACCTCATCTCGATGGGCTGCTTCGCGCTCGCGGCCGCCGCCGCGTTCACCCTCACCCCTGAGCGCCACGCCCTCACGCATCCCACCGGGGACCAGGAGACGACGGCACGCTCCGCTCCGCAGGACCGCCCCCGGTTCGGCGAGGCGCTGCGCTACCTCCTGAGCCAGCCCCTCGCCCGCTACGCCGTCATCACGGTCATCACAGGGCAGATGATCATGACGAACGTAATGGTCATGACACCGGTCCACATGGACCATCAGGAGTTCGACCTCACAGCGGTGGGCATCGTCGTGAGCATCCACATCCTCGGCATGTACGTGTTCTCCCCCGTGTTCGGCTGGATGTCGGACAAGTGGGGGCCCCGGGCCGTCATCACCGCGGGCGCGGTGGTCTACACCGTGACGGTCGCGCTGGGAATCTACGATTCGCTGCTGCCCACCTCGAACTTCGCCATCCTCAACGTCGCGCTCTTCCTGCTGGGGGTCGGCTGGTCGATGTTCCTCATCGGCGGGTCGTCGCTGCTGGTGAAGAGCGTGAACGACCGCATGCGGGTCCCCCTGCAGGGGATGTCGGACTCTGCGATGAACCTGGGTGGGGCACTCATGGCCGCGTTCGCGGGCACCGCCCTCCAGCTGGGCGGATTCTTCCTCATCAATGTCCTCGCCGCCGTCGTCCTGCTCGTCAACATCGTCTTCGCCCTGCTGGCCCGCCGCCGGTCCCAGGCTTCCGCCGAGGCCCGGGAGACGATCTCCGCCACCGCCCGGTAGCCGTCCGGTGGCCAGGCGCATGCAGACGGGCAAGCGCCCTGGCTCCGGAGCGACCGCCTCCAGCCAGGGTCAGATTCCCGACCCCACCGCGGCACCCAGCCAGTGCACGAACAGGACGATGAGCGGTCCGCCCAGAAGGAAGTTGTTGAGCCCGTGCATGAGTAGCACGTGCCAGATGTTGCGCGTCCACAGGTAGACGAGGTTCATGACAAGGCCCGCCCCCGCGTAGGACAGGGTGAGGAGGAGGTGCCCGCCGAAGTTCTCGTAGTGGATCGCCCCGAACAGCAGGGCGTTGATGAGGATGGCGCAGGCAGCGAGCGTCTTGTTCGACCACACCGGCAGCCCGAGCAGCAGGGTGTGCCGGAAGACGAAGTCCTCGATGAGGGCGGTGACGGTGGGCCCCAGCGACAGGAACAGCAGCAGCAAAAGGGCCGCGTCCGGATCGACGGTGATCCGGGAGGCGGCATCCGGAACACCTTCCGTGAGGGGACGCAGCAGCGCACTCAGCACGCTGATGACAGCCTGAACGACCACGAGGCCCACTGCGACGAGTCCGAGGCTGCGCCACTTCGCCGTCCAGAACGCCCGCCAGTGCCGGGCGAGCATCTCTGCGTTCGCGACGACCAGGACGACGAAGAAGAGGATCCGCAGCGAGACGTCGATCGTGCCGATCACCTCCGCCTCAGCACTCATCATGCGGGCGATGTAGTACGCGAAGAACGTCGCGGGGATCACGAGCACGGCGATCGTGTCGCGCGCATGCCAGGTGAGACGGGTGGGCAGCTCCTCCGCACGGACGAGTTCGGTGAAGCGGCGGGAGGTGGAGGCGGCGGTGGAGCGGGCAGCGGTCATCGAGGTGCTTTCGTGTGATCGGGCGGGGCGTGTCATAGGGCGAGGCGTGTGAAGCGACTCAAGTCTCCACCATCACCCGCGGCCTGTCGTCCGGCTCCCGTACGAATCATCGCGGTGTGGCGTGGCCTTGCGTCATCCTCCGGCGTCATCCTCCGGGATGACGCTGCGGGTGAGCTAAGGGTGCCTCTCTCAGGTCGGCAGCATGGAGACGAGCAGATCCGCAGCGGCGTCCACGTCGAAGTCGTCGTCGAGTCGCTCCGCCACGATGCCGTCGATCGCCCCGCCGATGATGACGGCGAGCGCACGGGAGTCCCCTCCCCCACGTACATCGCCCGCGGGCAGAGTGGTCCCATCGGACGGGCGGGCGGACGCGGCGGCTCCGAGGAGACCCGCGAGCGGCTCCCACCGCTCTTCACGGGCGTGGTCGAAGCCCTTCTCCATCCCCACCTCCGTGAGGACGCCGGTGTGCTGAGGGTGGTCCCGCAGATGGGCGATCATCGCGCGGATGTAGGTGGCGGGCCGGTCGACGACGGTCGCCTGTTCGACCGCGGCGCCCACGGACGACACGAGGGCGTCGAGCACGTGCGCGTACGCCGCGCTCACCAGCGCGTCCTTCGAACCGACGTGGTAGAGGACTGCGGCCTTCGTGATGCCTGCGGCCTCCGCGATCCGTGCGAGCGATGCGCCCCCGTATCCACGCGTCGCGATCTGGTCGACGGTAGCTTCCAGCAGCTGCTCCCGGCGGGCCTGCTCCGTGAAAGTGCGCGAACGTCGTCCCTCAGCGCGGAGGGCATCCTGCCCGTTCTCCCTTGTCATGACTGCGCATCTTACCTTACGGTTGAATCACTGACCGATCGGTTAGATGAGGAGCCATGAAGCAGTGGACGCACCGGACGCCGTGGTCCCGCCGCAGGAAGGCGGCCGCCGCGCTCACCGTCCTTGCCGTCCTCACAGTCGCGACGATCTGCGCACTGCGCACCCCTTCACCCGTGGGGCACTGGGACAGCCCGGAGGGCCACGACCGCTACCTCCGGGCATACGACTCCGCGTTCACGGATCTGCCGGAACCTGACGAGACCCTCGACGTGCGCACCGACTACGGGCTGGTGCGGGTCTACCGCTTCGCGTCGACGCGCACCGACGGGGACGATCCCGAACCGACCGAACCCACCGGCACCCGCTCCGAAGACACCCCGGCAGCACCGGTCGACCCCCTCGTACTCATCCCCGGACGCAGCTCCGGAGTGCCGGTGTGGGCGGACAACCTGCCGTCGCTGCAGGTCATCGGCGACGTCTACGCGCTCGACCTGCTGGGTGAGCCGGGCAGGAGCATCCAGGAGAAGCCCCTCGAGACGGAGGCGGATCAGGCCGCGTGGCTCGATCAGACCCTCGCGGGGCTCCCGGAGGACCGGTTCCACCTCGTCGGTCTGTCGATCGGCGGCTGGTCGGCGGTGAACCTCGCGCTCCACTCCACCGAGCACGTCGCAGCGCTCACCCTCCTCGACCCACCGTTCGTCTTCTCGGACATCCCTCTCGCCACGATCCTGCGGACGATCCCGGTGAGTGTGCCGTGGACGCCCCGATCGTGGCGGGATGCGTTCTCGTCCTACACCGCAGGCGGTGCACCCGTCGAGGACGTACCGGTGGCCCGCATGATCGAGGCGGGGATGCAGCACTATCGGCTGCGTCTGCCCGCGCCCACCCGCATCCCGGAGGACGACCTGGCAGACATCGACGTGCCGGTCCTCGCTCTGCTCGCGGGACGGTCGGTCATGAATGACACGGCGGTCGCCGCCTCCACCGCACGCGCGGCATTCGGTGCGGAGTCCGTCCACGTGTATCCCGACGCGTCGCACGCGATCAACGGTGAGCACCCCGATGAGATCGCGCGCGACATCGCCGTCTTCACACGGAGTCTCAGGCAGCGGCAGCGCGCAGGATCGCCTCCGCGAACGTGAGGTCCTGCAGTGCGAAGCCGGAGCTGTCGAAGACGGTGATCTGCTCCGGGTCCGTGCGGCCGGGGGCGTCCCCGGTGAGGACGGATCCCAGTGCGGTGACCGGGACCTCGGGCGCGGCGTGCGAGAACTCGCCGATCGCCCGCGACTGGTCCGGCAGGTCGCAGAAGAGTGCGGCGCGCTCGTAGAGCGCCGGGCCGAGCTCCTGCTTACCGGAACCGTCGGCGCCCATGGCGGAGACGTGTGTGCCCGGGCGCACCCAGTCCGCGTCGATGACGGGTGCCATCGCGTTCGTCGCGGTGACAACGACGTCGGCCTGCCGGACGGCCTCTTCGATGCCTGCGGCCTCGACGGTGAAGGATCCCGCGCCCGAGGCCCCCAGCAGCTCCCGCAGCTCGCCCGCCATCGTCTGTGCGGCCTCGGGCCGGCGGCCCGCGACGATCACGCGGTCGAAGTCGCGCACACGGAAGGCGGCGCGGGCCTCGTAGCGGGCCTGGTGGCCGGTGCCGATCACCGTGAGCACACGGGAATCCTCGCGGGCGAGGGTCTGCACGGCGAGTGCGTCGGCTGCCGCAGTGCGGAAGGCGTTGCCGGCCGCCGCTTCGACGACCGCACGCAGGCGTCCCGTGTCCGGGTGGAGGAGGATGACCGACGAGCCGTGGTTGGCCAGCCCGTGAGCCTCGTTGCCCGGCCAGTAGCTGCCGACCTTGATGACCGCGGAGGTGCCGCTCGCACCGGACTTCACGGTGAAGCGATGGCCTTCGTCGGTGACCGGCGCGACGACGACCGGGTAGACGGTGCCGTCCGTGACGGAGGCGATGAACGCCTCCCTGGCCGATTCCAGCGCGAGCGCCTCATCGACGAGTGCCTGCGAGACGTCTTCGCTGATGACCTGGACGCTCATGTGCGACCTCCCCCTCCGACCGGCCGCTGCCGGTCACGCTGACGGATCCGTGCCCGGGCTCTCGCCCCGGTCACTGCTCCCCTCAGTGTCTCAGGCTCGCACCAGGCGCGGGACGAGACGCACGAACACGACCATCGCGATGAGCTCGACGAGTGTCTGGGTGACGACCACCAGGGGTGCCAGGTCGTAGCGGGCGGGCAGCGCCAGGACCAGCGGCAGGACGACCAGCGAGTTCCGCGTGGCAGCGCTGAAGACGACGGCACGGGTGCCGGGGACGTCGAGCCGCGCGACTCGTCCCGCGATGATCCCGATGGGAACCATGACCACGGCGAAGAGGACGTAGACGGGGACCGCGAGCAGGAGCGAACCGACCCGTGCCCCTACGCCCGCGATCTGGGAGGCGACGACGACCGCGAGCGTGAGCATCATGAGCGGCACCATCGCCCCCGCGACGCCCTGCTCCCAGCGGAGGCCGGCCTCGGAGCGTGCCGCGACCGCCTGCGTGAGGGCAGCGGCCAGCAGCGGGATCACGATGAGGAGGACGAACGCCTCGGCGAAGGGGGCGAACTCCACTGCCCCCACGACCTCGGACCCCACGAACAGCACGAGGTAGGCGGGCAGGAGAGCGATCTGGACGAGCATGAGGAGGGGTGTCATCGCCAGCAGACGAGCGTGCGCACCTCCCGCCAGCCGCGTGAATGCGAGGACGTAGTCGATGCAGGGTGTGAGCAGGACGAACAGCACTCCCACCAGCAGGGCCTCGTCGTGTGCGACGATCCGCGACAGCACGAGCACGATGCCCGGCACGACCGCGAAGTTCACGACGAGGACGGTCGCGAGGAACCGCCCCTCACGCAGTGCGGCGGTGAGTGAGCCGAAGGGCACACCCAGGAACGTCGCATAGAGGAGCAGGCCCAGCACCGGGGTGATCGCGGCCTCGGCGGGGGCAGCGACCGGAGGGACCGTGAGGCCCACGGCGGCCGCGACCACCATGGCGAGCAGGTAGAGCGGCACCTGGTGCCGCTCCCACCACGCGACGAGGGGCTGCACGGTCAGGCGGGGACCTGTTCCTGCTCCTCCTGGTCCTCGGGCTTCCGGATGAAGAAGGAGAGGACGACCGGCACGAGCGCGATGAACGCGGCGAGGAGGAATGCCGCGCGTGCGCCGGGAGCACCGGAGTCAGCGGGTGACAGGCCCGCCGCCTGCCCCGAGTGCAGGGCGGCGGAGTAGATCGCGACGAGCATCGCAGTGCCCGCCGCACCCGCCACCTGCTGGAGGGTGTTGAGGACTGCGGAACCGTGCGAGTAGAGGTGACGTTCGAGCGATCCCAGCGACGCGGAGAACAGCGGGGTGAACGACCCGGCAAGCCCCAGAGACATGACAGACTGCACGACCACGAGCAACCACACCGGTGTCTCCGGACCCACCGTCGAGTACACGAACATCGCCGAGGCGATCATGATCGTGCCCGGGATCAGCAGCACACGGGGTCCGCTCGCGTCGTAGATCCGTCCCATGAGCGGTCCCAGAAGCCCCATGAGGAGCGAACCGGGCAGCAGCACCATGCCCGACTGCGCCGCGGACAGGCCGCCGACGGTCTGGAGGAACAGCGGAAGGAGCGAGAAGGTGCCGAACATCGACAGTGCGACGACGGCCATGATGATGACCGACAGCACGTAGTTCCGCGACACGAAGACCCGCAGGTCAAGGAACGGGGCGTCCCGCTTCTGCAGCGCCAGCTGACGCCAGATGAACAGCACGAGGAACACGACGCCGCCGCCGATCGCACCCCAGCCGTACACGAGCACGGCGGAACCGCCGGCGTCACCGCCACCCGCGCCGCCGAACTGGCTGAGGCCGAACACGATGCCGCCGAAGGCGAGGGCGGACAGCGGCACGGACATCGCGTCGAAGGGTGCCCCGGATGTCTCACCGAGGTTCGTCATCCACTTCGCGCCCAGGGCCATCGCGATGAGCGCGATCGGCAGGACGATCCCGAACAGCCAGCGCCATCCCAGGTTGTCGAGCACGATGCCGGACATCGTCGGGCCGATCGCGGGGGCCAGCGAGATGACGAGGCCCACCCGGCCCATCATCCGTCCACGGGAGTGCGGTGGCACCACGTTCATCATGGTCGTCATGAGCAGCGGCAGCATGATGCCGGTGCCCGCCGCCTGCACGACGCGCCCCAGGAGGAGCGGGAGGAAACCGGAGGACACGAGACACAGCAGGGTTCCCAGCGAGAACGTGGCGATCGCCGCCAGGAAGACCTGCCGGGTGGTGAACCGCTGGACGATGAAGCCCGTGGTGGGGATGACGACTGCCATCGTGAGCATGAAGGCGCTCGTGAGCCACTGACCCTGTTCCGGCGGGATGCCCAGGGAGATGTTGAGCTCCGGGATGGCGATCGCCATCGTCGTCTCATTCAGGATCGCGACGAACGCGGCGATGAGCAGGAGCCAGATGACCCGCATGCCCGCAGGGTCTATGTCGTCGTTGCGCTTCACGGCGGGCATGCTTCCGGTATCGGTGGTCACGGCTGTGCTCCGAGTCTCTGTGTGATGTCCCGGCACACGGGTGGCAGGTCAGCCACGGTGGTGCTCAGGGGTGCGGATGTGATCGTCAGCGTCCGGAGCGGCTGGGTTCGGGCATCAGTCCGGCGCAGGTGAGGAGACAACACTAGCACCGCAGAGGCCCTGCCGACAGACCTCTGCGGTGTGATGCACATCCGATCTCTGTGCTTCAGCCCTCCCGGAGGAGGTACCGCTGCACCTTGCCGCTGGGGGTCTTGGGCAGTGCATCGACGAAGTGCACACTGCGGGGGTAGGCGTGCTTGGAGTAGCCGTCGCGCACGTGCTTCTGCATCTCCGCGCGCAGGTCGTCCGATTCCTCCACCCCATCGGCCAGCACCACGAACGCTTCGACGACCTCGCCGCGGATCCCCTCCGGATCAGGCCGGCCCACGACCGCCACATCCGCCACCGCGGGGTGGGTGATGAGCACGCTCTCCACGTCGAACGGGCCGATCCGGTAGCCCGCCGCGAGGATGACATCGTCGTCGCGGGCGGTGAAGTAGAAGAAGCCGTCCGCGTCGACCTTCCCCGTGTCGGCCGTGAGGTACCAGCGTCCGTCGTCGGTGAACCGCTCCGCGGTCTTCTCCAGGGCGCCGTGGTAGCCGGTGAACCAGAGGAGGGGGCTGTTGTCGACGTCTATCGCGATCTGACCGTCGACGATGCCGGCGGAGTAGCCGGGCATCGGCTGTCCCATCGAACCCGTGCGGACCGGCTCCGCGATGTCCGGGTGCCAGTTGTTGTTGATGACCATGCCCAGTTCGGTCTGGCCGTAGTGGTCGCGCACTTCCGTGCCCAGCGATTCCTGCGCCCAGGCGACGACGTCCGGTGTGAGGGGCTCACCAGCCGACGATGCACGGCGCAGGTCGATGCCGGTGACCAGGTCGGACTTCGACAGGGTCCGGTACACGGTGGGGGCGGCGGCGAAGTTCGTCACCCCGAACTCCTTGAGGACCGCGACGGTCGACTCCACGGAGAAGCCTGCCGTCAGCTGGAGGCTGCGACGACCGGCGATCATCGGCCCGAGGATGCCGTAGTACAGCCCGTAGGCCCAGCCCGGATCCGCGGCGTTCCAGAAGACGTCGTCCGCTGTCACGTCGAGCGTGTAATGCATGTAGCAGTGGAAGGCGGCCAGGGCGCGCGTCGGCACGGGCACACCCTTGGGCCTGCCGGTCGTGCCGCTGGTGAACAGCTGCAGCATGGGTGCGGCCCCGCCGACGGCGACATTGTCTGCCAGTGGCGCTGCGGCATCGATGCGTGCGTCGAGGCCCTCGCCCACTTCGAGGACCTCGATGCCCTCGATCGGGTCGAGCTTCGACCGCTGGGAGGCTTCCGTCACCACGAGCGTCGCGGCGGAGCCTTCGACGCGCATCTGGATCGCTCCGGTCGCGAAGGCCGTGAAGAGCGGGACCTGGACGGCTCCCAGCCGCCAGATTGCAAGCAGTGTCTCGACGAGTTCACGGCGCTTGCCCATGAGGACGGGCACGCGATCACCGGGGCCCACCCCGTGCTCCGCGAGCACGGTCGCGAGCCTGCGCGACCGCTCCCTCAGCTGGCCGTAGGTGACGTCTTCGGCGCTCAGATCGTCGCTGATGTAGGTGAATGCGACGGCATCCGGGTCGTGCCGGTCGCAGACCAGGTGCGCGACATCGGCGTCCGGGACGTCGTACGCGGCGAGCCACGCGTCCACGTTCTGTTCGACGGACGGATTCTGTGTGCTCATCATGTCCCTTCGCGATCGGCAAGCGCGGGCCGGTCCCCCGTGCTCTCGACCACAGTCTTTCGCATACGACTCTTGTCCGCGTTACCCGGGGGTGGTGCTGCGACCGCTCCTCTGGTCGTCCAGTCACGCATCGGAGTCCGGAGGATGACACACATCACACTGCATGAAGATCTCTCCCTAGGCTGATCGCGGACACCAGCGGACGCGACCGGGAGGACCACGATGACGGAGCAGACGGCACCCTACGGATCCGGCGGAGCAACGGCTCCCCCACGCAAGGGCAGGGTGCGCATCCCGCACCTGCAGGCGATGAAGGACCGCAAAGAGACGTGGTCGATGCTCACGAGCTACGACATGTACACGGCTCAGATCTTCGACGAGGCCGGTATTCCGGTGCTGCTGGTGGGCGACTCCGCGTCGAACAATGTCTACGGGTACGAATCGTCGTTGCCGGTGACGGTCGATGAGCTCCTTCCGCTGGTGCGTGCGGTGAGTCGGTCCGTGTCACGTTCGCTCGTGCTGGCAGACCTGCCATTCGGGTCGTATCAGGAGTCGCCGGAGCAGGCTTTCCGGACGGCCGCGCGCTTCATGAAGGAGGCGGGTGCGCACGCGGTGAAACTGGAGGGCGGGCTGGAGATGGTCCCACAGGTGGAGAAGCTCACGCGGAACGGCATCCCCGTCATGGCACATATCGGGTTCACGCCGCAGTCGGAACACCAGCTGGGCGGGTACCGCGTGCAGGGACGCGATGAGGCGGCGGGCACTCTGGTCGATGAAGCGACGGCTCTGGAAGCCGCGGGGGCATTCGGCGTCGTCCTGGAGATGGTGCCGGCAGATGCCGCACGGCGCATCACGGAAGAGGTCTCCATCCCCACGGTCGGCATCGGGGCGGGGAAGGACTGCGACGCCCAGGTACTCGTGTGGCAGGACATGATGGGATTGCGTACCGGGAAGATGCCGCGGTTCGTCAAGCAGTACGCGGACCTCGCGACGGTGATGACCGATGCCGCCCACGCGTTCGCAGCGGACGTCGCGCAGGGCACGTTCCCTGCGGAGGAGCACTCGTTCTGAGCAGTCCCACACTGATCAGCCTGTAAGGAGCTCAATTCTCCTGAAGAGCTTGGCTCAGAGGAGTTCTCCGTCCTCCGCCACGATGCGGCCGGCATGGACCACCGTGCGGCCGCCAGGCCGATCCATCACCGCGGACGCGGGATACTCACCCGGGAGGAGCACCAGGTCCGCCGCATCGCCCACACCCACGCCACGCGAGGCCCCATGATCCGTGGTCGGATCGATGACGCGGGCTCCACCCAGGGTCGCCGTCTCGAGCGCACGCTCGATGTCGGAATCGCGACGCAGGTTGTTCGTGAAGGCGAGCTGCCACGTCCGGTCGAGCATGTCGGTATTGCCGTACGGCGACCAGTAGTCGCGCTGCCCGTCCTGACCCAGGCCGATCCGCACACCCGCCTCGAGGATCTCCAGCAGGGGAAGAGTGCCTCGGCTGCTGGGGGCGACGGTGGCAAGAGCGATGTCGAGCTCCGCGAGTTCGGCGAGCACCTGCGCACGCTGGCTCTCGGCCAGGCCGACGAGGAAGAAGGCGTGTGCGATCGTCACCTGGCCCCGCATGTCGAGTGCGCGGACCCGCTTGATGATCTGCTGGGCGCTGAAGAGGCCCAGCTCGCCCGGTTCGTGGAGGTGGATGTCGATGCCGACGCCGTAGCGATCAGCAAGATCGAAGACGATGTCGAGGTGTTGGCGGGGATCCTCGTCCAGTGCGCAGGGGTCTATGCCGCCCACGAGGTCGACCCCGTTCCTCAGGCCTTCCTCGATGAGTGCGGGGACGCCGGGTTCCAGCAGCAGCCCTGCCTGTGGGAAGGCCACCACTTCGACGCTGGAACGGTCCTCATGCGCTTCACGTGCGGCAAGGACCCCTTCGAGCCGCTCCAGGCCGCAGTCCGCGTCGATCTGGGCGTAGCTCCGAGCGCGTGTCATGCCGTTCGCCACCGCGCGCCCGAGTGTGTGGGTGGCTCGATCCGTCACGGAGGCCCCCGCGTTCCGCCAGTTGTCCCGATCGTTCTGGATGAACGACCAGAGGTTGCGGCGCTCGACCTCGTTCGGTTCGAACGGCAGCCCCACCCGCGTGGAATCGAGGTGCACGTGGACGTCGGAGAACGACGGGAAGACGAGTCGACCCGCTCCGTCAAGACGGACGAGGTCGTGCTCGGCATCGCGGGCATCGTCACGGGCAGCCGCACCCTCAGCAGACGGGGAGTCGTGAGGGACGATTTCCCTGATGACACCTCCGGACACACGGATGTCCACCGGATCCCCGCCCCACGGGCGGACGTTACTGATCTCCACATCGCTCACGCCGAACACCTCTCATCTGTGTGACTTGCATGATGCCGACTCAGGCTAGCTTGCCTCCGTGGACATAGATGGAACGGACCTGTGTTCAACCCCTCTGCCTGTAGTCCGCCCCTTGGAGCGAGTCACCCGTCGCGATGAGCGTCTCTGCGCCGTTGATGCGGTCCGTGTTCTGGGCGGCGACAGCTCGCCACCCCTGATCAGGGGTGCGGACAGTGGTGAAGCTGATGATCCCTCTGCGGCGTCCCGCGTCGCGCCCCTCCAGCGAGTCCTGGCCCGTGAGCGTCCATGCGCAGTGGACCACGGCGACTTCCTGTCCCAGGTTCCGCACCGTCACTTCACGCGCCTCCATGATGGAGTGACGGAAGATGCGGGTGAACCCCTCGTGGTGGGCGCGGCGGATGTGTTCGCGGGTGCGCCACCACAGGCCGACCACGTTGACGAAGTCCGCGTCCTCCACGAACAGTTCTGCGATCCCCTCCGCGTCCTTGCGGTTCCAGGCATCGACGAAACCCGTGGCGATGTCCTGAGGGTCCTCCACCCGGAGTGCTCCTTCCCACCTATGCCGAGACCAAGCGTGCCGAGACCAAGCGTGCCGAGAGCAGATCTTCACTGCCCAGGCCCGCTCACCGGCACCGGCACCGGCGCCCCAGCCCACCACCTACCTGAAACTTCTCCATCTACAAGGATATAACTGCGTAGGTGGAAAGAATTCTTGTAGATGGACGCCGGGCGCCCCGACAGGCGTGCTGAGGCCACCCGGCAGGAGCGGACTGAGACCAAACCGGCAGGCGGACAAAGAAAGGCCCCGGCCGGTTTCCCGGGCCGAGGCCATCTTCTACCACGAGCCACTGTCTCACGAGTTTCTCGAGTGGAGGTAAGGGGACTCGAACCCCTAACCCCCTGCTTGCAAAGCAGGTGCGCTACCAATTGCGCCATACCCCCGAAAGGTGCATTCAGACTACACCGGATCGGTGTGCTGCGACCACTGCTCCTGCCTGCCGCGATTGCGGCTGCGGAGGAACCCCAGGGTTCCGACCGCCAGTGCTGCGGATCCCAGAAGGGCGAACCATCTCTTCATGATGTTCTCCCTTCCGGATGCGTGGGCCTAAGAGGACTTGAACCTCTGACCTCTTCGTTATCAGCGAAGCGCTCTAACCGCCTGAGCTATAGGCCCCCGAGTTCTTGCGAACCGAGAAGCCACTATACCGACACGCAGGCCCCAAAACAAAATCGGCCGGAGCCCGCCGTCTGGCGCATGCTCCGGCCGATCTCACCAGTTGCGACGCGCGGCTGAGAAGGACGGTGTCCTTGGTGTGTCAGTCGTCCGTGAGTGTGAGGTGGAACCCACCGACGATGGACGCACCGATGTTGTAGAGGAACGCGAACAGCGTCGACAGTGCGGTCATGAGCACGATGTTGACGAGGGCCAGCACGAAGGCCGTCGCCATGACCCGTCCCAGGCTCACGAGGGCCAGCAGCTGGTCTGCGCTCTCCGCGCCCGCGATCTCCGACAGCGTCGATTCGATGTTGCCCATGACGCCCGTCGCCTGCAGCACCAGCCACAGCACGAGGGTGGCCACCAGCATCGCGATGGCGATCGCCAGCGACAGGAGGAACGACATCTTCATGACGGACCACGGGTCGATGCTCGCGATCGTGAGCCGGACGGTGCGGGGGCCCTTCTTCTTGGACTTCCCGCTCATCTTCACGCCGCTGGAAGAGGCCTTCACCCCGCTGCCTGTGCCGGCACCGCTCGACCCCACGCCGCCCAGCGGGCTGTGATCCGGTCCCGAGGCCGCAGCAGGCTGCGCCTTCGTGTCGCCGCCGCCAGCGGTGAGGCGCATCCCCTTGGATGCGGAGCTCACTCGCGTCTGCCCACCGGATGCTTGGGGTGTGCCCACCGTCGGTGCCGACCAGTCGGTCTCCGCACCCCGCTGAGAGCCACTGGCCGGCTTTCCGCTTGCAGGCTTTCCGCCACCGGGTCCCGCACTGTCGCCGGGCGCGTCCGCTGGCACCGCAGGCGCGTCCGCTGGCACCGCGGGCGCGTCAGCATCGTCACGTGCGGTCAGTCGCGTCTTGCCGCTGGAGGTGCGGAGCACCTTCGCCGGCTTCTGCTCGTTGTCGCTCACTGCTGCTCTTCACCTTCAGTGTCGGCATCCGACTCTTCTGGAGCCGGCTCGGAAAGGTTCGCCACGACGGCTTCGGCTTCAGCGTCGGAGAGAGGGGCCTCTTCGGCCTCTTCCTCGACGGCTTCCTCCGGGCCGCGGGTGACCGCGATGATGCGATCCTTCTTGCCGGGTTTCGCGAAGACGACACCCATGGTGTTCCGGCCCTTGGCCGGCACTTCGTCGATACTCGACCGGACCACCTTACCGCGCTCCATCACGACGAGGACCTCTTCGCCTTCGGAGACGATGAGTCCGCCCACCAGGTCGCCGCGCTGATCGGTGATCTTCGCGACCTTGATGCCCATGCCGCCGCGGCCCTGCAGTCGGTACTCCTCGACGGGCGTGCGCTTGGCGAATCCGGCCTCCGTCATCACGAACACATAGGTGCCCGGGGTGATGGTGTCCATGGTGAGGAGTTCGTCCTCCCCGCGGAACCGCATGCCGGTGACTCCCGAGGTGGCACGGCCCGTCGCCCGGATCGTGTCGTCGTCCGCGGAGAACCGGATCGACATGCCCTTGCGGGAGATGAGGAGGAGGTGGTCCTCCCCGTCGACCAGGCGTGCGGAGACGAGTTCGTCCGGCTTCCCGTCGGCCATCTCCCGCAGGTTCACGGCGATGACACCGCCGGTGCGGTTCGAATCGTACTCCGCCAGGCGGGTCTTCTTCACGAGGCCGGACTTCGTCGCGAGTGCCAGGTACTGCGCTTCGTCGTAGTCCTTGATGGACAGCACCTGCGCGATCGATTCGCCCGGCTGCAGCGCCAGCAGGTTCGCGACGTGCTGGCCCTTCGCGTCCCGTGAGCCTTCCGGCAGCTCGTAGCCCTTCGCCCGGTAGACACGGCCGGTGTTCGTGAAGAACAGGAGCCAGTTGTGGGTGGAGGTGACGAAGAACTGGTCGACGACGTCATCGACCCGCAGCCGCGCCCCCGCGACGCCCTTGCCACCGCGGTGCTGTGCGCGGTAGAGGGCGGTCTGCGTGCGCTTCACGTACCCGCCGCGCGTGATCGTGACGACGACCTCTTCCTCGGGGATGAGGTCTTCCATGCTCACATCGCCGTCGAAGCCCGCGAGGATGCGGGTGCGGCGGTCGTCGCCGTAGCGGTCGACGATCTCAGCCAGCTCGTCGGAGACGATGCTGCGCTGACGCGCGGGAGTGTCGAGGATGTCCTTGTAATCCTTGATCTGCTCCTCGATCTTCTGTGCCTCCTCCTCGATCCGCAGGCGCTCCAGAGCGGCCAGGCGGCGCAGCTGGAGGTCGAGGATGGCGTTCGCCTGGATCTCGTCGACGTCCAGCAGCTCCATGAGGCCCGTCCGGGCCTCGTCGGAGTTGGGGGAGCGCCGGATGAGGGCGATGACGGCGTCCAGGGCGTTGAGCGCCTTGAGGTAGCCGCGCAGGATGTGGGCGCGCTCCTCGGCCTTCCGCAGCCGGTAGCGGGTGCGGCGGACGATGACGTCGATCTGGTGCTTCACCCAGAGCCGCAGGAACGCGTCGATCGACAGGGTGCGCGGCACGTTGTCGACCAGGGCGAGCATGTTCGCAGAGAAGTTGTCCTGCAGCTGGGTGTGCTTGTACAGGTTGTTGAGCACGACCTTCGCCACGGCGTCCCGCTTGAGGACGATGACCAGCCGCTGCCCAGTACGTCCCGACGACTCGTCGCGCAGGTCCGCGATGCCCGCGACCTTGCCGTCGCGCACGTAGGAGGCGATCTTCGACGCGAGCGTGTCCGGGTTCACCATGTACGGCAGTTCGGTGACGACGAGGCAGGTGCGCCCCTGGATCTCCTCGACCTCGACGACGGCGCGCTGCGTGATCGAACCGCGTCCCGTCCGGTAGGTGTCCTCGATGCCCTTGCGGCCCAGGATCGTCGCGCCGGACGGGAAGTCCGGGCCCTTGATGATCCCCATGAGCGCTTCGAGCGCCTCTTCGTTCGTCGCCTCCGGGTGGGCCAGCAGCCACTGGGCGCCCTCTGCCACCTCGCGCAGGTTGTGCGGCGGGATGTTCGTCGCCATGCCCACGGCGATGCCCGACGACCCGTTCACCAGGAGGTTGGGGAACCGGGACGGCATGTACATCGGTTCCTGGTTGCGGCCGTCGTAGTTGTCCTGGAAGTCGACGGTCTCCTCTTCGATGTCCCGCACCATCTCCAGCGCGAGCGGAGCCATCTTGCACTCCGTGTACCGAGGAGCCGCCGCACCGTCGTCGCCGGGGGAGCCGAAGTTTCCCTGGCCGGCGACCATCGGGTAGCGCATGACCCAGCTCTGCACCAGGCGGACCATCGCGTCGTAGATAGCGGTGTCGCCGTGCGGGTGGTACTGGCCCATGACGTCGCCCACGACGCGGGAGCACTTCGAGAAGTTGCGGTCGGGCCGGTACCCGCCGTCGTACATCGCGTAGAGGATGCGACGGTGGACCGGCTTGAGGCCGTCACGGACGTCCGGCAGCGCACGTCCGACGATGACGCTCATCGCGTAGTCGAGGTAGGAGCGCTGCATCTCCATGTTGAGGTCGACCGAATCGACGCGGTCGGTCACAGTCGCGACGTCGACCTCCGGGGTCGTCGTCTCTTCCGGATCCTGCTCCGGCGTGGGATTCTGCTCGTCTGCCACAGGGGCTCATCTCTCTTCTGTCACGGGCTGGGAAGGAGGCGGGCCCGAGGTCCCGGCCGGGACCTCGGGAGCACTCACCTCAGATGTCGAGGAAGCGGACGTCCTTCGCGTTCTCCTGGATGAAGCGACGTCGGGAATCGACGTCGTCGCCCATGAGAACGGTGAAGATCTCGTCCGACTGCGCTGCGTCGTCGAGGCTCACCTGCTTGAGGAGGCGGTGGTCGGGATTCATCGTCGTCTCCCACAGCTCCTGGTAGTTCATCTCGCCCAGGCCCTTGTACCGCTGGATCGCCAGTTCCTTGGGCAGTCGCTTGCCCGCCGCACGGCCGGCTTCCAGCAGTCCGTCGCGCTCACGGTCCGAGTAGGCGTATTCGTGGGTGGCGTTCGACCACTTGAGACGGTAGAGGGGAGGGGTCGCGAGGTACACGTACCCGCCCTCCACCAGCGGCTTCATGTAGCGGAAGATGAACGTGAGCAGCAGCGTCGTGATGTGCTGGCCGTCGACGTCCGCATCCGCCATGAGGACGATCTTGTGGTAGCGGAGCTTCTCGATCTCGAAGTCCTCGCCGATCCCGGTGCCGAACGCCGTGATCATGGCCTGGATCTCCGCGTTGCCCAGCGCCCGGTCCAGGCGCGCCTTCTCCACGTTGAGGATCTTGCCGCGCAGGGGGAGGATCGCCTGCGTGTGGGGGTTGCGGCCCTGTGTTGCGGAGCCGCCAGCGGAGTCGCCCTCGACGATGAACACCTCGGAGATCGAGGGATCCTTCGACTGGCAGTCCTTCAGCTTGCCCGGCATGCCGCCGGCCTCCAGCAGCCCCTTGCGGCGGGTCGCCTCACGCGCCTTGCGCGCGGCCAGCCGTGCCTGGGCGGCCTGCGACGCCTTCCGCACGACCTCCCTCGCCTGGTGGGGGTTCGCCTCCATCCAGTGGCCGAACTCGTCACGGACGACGCGCTGGACGAACGTCTTCGCCTCCGAGTTGCCGAGCTTCGTCTTCGTCTGCCCCTCGAACTGCGGTTCGCCCAGCTTGATGGACACCACGGCGGTGAGCCCTTCACGGATGTCGTCACCCGTGAGGTTGGGGTCCTTCTCCCGCAGGATCTTCTGCTCGCGCGCGTACTGGTTCACGAGAGACGTGAGCGCCGTGCGGAACCCCTCTTCGTGGGTACCGCCCTCGTGCGTGGAGATCGTGTTCGCGAACGTGTGGACGGACTCCGAATAGGACGTCGTCCACTGCATCGCGACCTCGAGCGAGATCTGCTGCTGCGTGTCCTCGGATTCGAAGGCGATGATCTCGTCGTTGACGTTGTCCGACTTCTTCATCTTGTTGATGTGCGCGACATAGTCCAGCAGGCCGTCCTGGTAGCAGTAGGACACCTTCTTGGGCTTCGCGTCGGCCGACTGCTCCTCGCCGTCCAGCACCGCTTCGTCGAGGTGGACGTCGTCGGGGTCCACCTCCTGCGTCCGCAGGTCCTCGAGCGAGATCCGCATCCCCTTGTTGAGGAACGCCATCTGCTGGAAGCGCGCCCGCAGCACTTCGAAGGAGAAGTCCGTCGTCTCGAAGATCGCCTCGTCCGGCCAGAACGTGATGACCGTGCCGG
Organism: Brevibacterium yomogidense; assembly: GCF_016107685.1. Lineage (GTDB taxonomy): Bacteria > Actinomycetota > Actinomycetes > Actinomycetales > Brevibacteriaceae > Brevibacterium > Brevibacterium yomogidense. The sequence continues at coordinate 365,495 of NZ_JABASY010000001.1, read as the reverse complement.
TCCGGTCCGTCTCCTCGCCTTCGACGATCTCACCCGTCGGTTCACCGCGGCGGTAGTCCTGTCGCCAGACGCGGCCATCGCGGTGGACTTCCGCGTCCAGGCGGATGGAGAGCGCGTTGACGACGGAGGAGCCCACGCCGTGGAGTCCGCCGGACACCGCGTAGCCGCCACCGCCGAACTTGCCACCGGCGTGCAGGATCGTGAGCACGACCTGCAGGGTGGGCACACCTTCCGTCGGGTGCATCGCGACGGGGATGCCGCGGCCGTCGTCGACGACCCTCACTCCGCCGTCCTCGAGGATCGTCACCTCGATGTGGGAGGCGTAGCCGGCCATCGCTTCATCGACAGAGTTGTCGACGATCTCCTGGACGAGGTGGTGGAGCCCTCGTTCCGAGGTCGACCCGATGTACATGCCGGGCCTCTTGCGCACCGCCTCGAGGCCTTCGAGGACGGTGATGTCCCCTGCTTCGTAGTGCGGTGTCTCGTCGACTGCCATGGAACTCCTCATCGCGTGCGCGCACGCGCGCTGTGGTGAAATGGGCACTTGTGCCTCATTCTACCGCGTCCAACGGCGCGCAGGGGGTACCCAGAGGCCCGGGAAGGCCGTTTTTCCGGAATCAACCACCCGCATTCGAGGTGAATCTCAGCGGAGGGGGTCCGATCGCGTCAGAAACGCTTGTGCGGCCTCCACTCGGAACAGGTCGAGGAGCTGTCCATCGCGACTCCCGTCAGAGCGAGTCGAGGGTCCTCTCCAGATCGGACAGGAGGTCGTCGACGGTCTCGATGCCCACGGACAGGCGCACTACGTCCTCGGGCACCGCAAGCTCTGTGCCGCGGACGGAAGCGTGGGTCATCGCCTCCGGGTAGTTCACCAGCGATTCGACGCCGCCCAGCGATTCCGCGAGTGTGAACAGCTCGAGGGATTCGGCGAACCTCCGCGCGGTGGGGCCGTCGGCCAGCGCCAGTGACACCATGCCGCCGTACCCGCTCATCTGGGAGCGTGCGATGTCGTGACCCGGGTGCGATTCGAGCCCCGGGTAGTAGACGGTCTTCACCGCCGCGTGACGATCGAGGAACCCCGCGATGATCCCGGCGTTGGCACTGTGGCGCTCCATGCGGATCGCGAGGGTCTTGAGTCCGCGGGTCGTGAGGAACGCGTCGTGCGGACCGCTGATCGCTCCGGCAGCGAACTGCTGGAACTCGACCTTCTCCGCCAGGGCCGCGTCGCTCGTGACGATCGCTCCGCCCACCACGTCGGAGTGGCCGCCCAGATACTTCGTCGTCGAATGGACGACGACGTCCGCACCCAGGAGCAGGGGTCGCTGCAGTGCGGGGGATGCGAAGGTGTTGTCGACGACGACCAGGGCACCCGCCTCGTGCCCGATCCGGACGAGCGCGGCGATGTCGGCGACCCCCATGAGCGGGTTCGACGGGGTCTCGACCCAGAGCACCCGCGCGGGTGCCTCCTGCAGGGAGGTGCGGACGGCCTCGGCGTCGGTCATGTCCACGATCCGCAGGTTCACACCCCACGGCCCCAGGATCCGATCGACCAGGCGGTGGGTGCCCCCGTACACGTCGTTGCCCATGAGCACGGTGTCACCGGGGGTGAGCGCAGCGCGCAGCAGCGCGTCCTCGGCGGCCAGTCCGGATGCGAAGGACAGGCCGAACCGTCCGCCTTCCAGCACGGCGAGCTGCGTCTGGAGAGCGGTGCGGGTGGGATTCGCGCTGCGACCGTACTCGTAGCCGTTCCGCAGGCCCCCGATCCCGTCCTGCGCGTAGGTCGAGGACACGTGGAGCGGCGGGATGACCGCGCCCGTCGTCGGGTCGTGGTCCTGTCCCGCCCGGATCGCCAGGGTGTCGAACCCCAGGTGCGCGGTGTCGGGCCGGTCCACTGCCTCGGGCTGATCGGTCACTGTGCTCCTCCTCCTGCGGTGTCTGCCACCGCGCCATTCTCGGTCTGTGCCGCAACGTCGTCCGCGGTCATGTGGCCGCGCTCCACCATCCAGTCGTCGTCGAAGACCTTCCCCATGTATCCGCGGCCGGAATCCGGCAGGAGGACGACGACCACCGCGTCGTCCGGCAGATCCTTCGCGGTGCGCAGCGCGGCGACGACCGCCATGCCGCTGGATCCGCCCACCAGCAGGCCCTCTTCACGAGCCAGACGTCTGGTCATCGCGAAGGATTCCGCGTCCGTGACGGTCTCGAACCCGTCCGGGATCGCGGGGTCGTACGTGTCAGGGATGTAGTCCTCGCCCACGCCCTCGACGTCGTAGCCGAAGGCGTCTCCACCGGCGTAGATCGACCCGTCGGGGTCTGCGACGATCACACGGACCGCCCCGTCCGACACCTCTTTGAGGTAGCGGCCGGTACCGCTCACGGTGCCGCCGGTGCCGGCACCCACGACGAAGTGGGTGAGCCTGCCGTCGGTGTCGCGCCAGACCTCCGGGCCCGTCGACTCGTAGTGGCTGCGTGGTCCGTTCTGGTTGGAGAACTGGTCCGGCTTGTACCCGCCGGGGATCTCACGCGCCATCCTGTCGGACACCGAGTAGTAGGACTGGGGGTCGTCGGGTGCCACACCGGAGGGGACGACGACGACCTCCGCTCCGTAGGCCCGCAGTGTCGCCCGCTTGTCCTCGGAGACCTTGTCGGGGCAGACGAAGATGCACCGGTAGCCCCGCTGCTGGGCGACGATCGCCAGGCCCACACCCGTGTTGCCGCTGGTGGGCTCCACGATCGTGCCACCGGGCTGCAGTGCTCCGGCTTCTTCTGCCGCATTGATGATATTCACGGCGATGCGGTCCTTCACGGACCCGCCGGGATTGAAGTACTCGACCTTCGCGAGGATCGTCGCGCCGATGCCCTCCGTCACCCGATTGAGGCGGACGAGCGGGGTGTCACCGATGAGGTCGGTGACGGTGCTGGCAAAACGCATGGAGCTCCTCGTCATAGATCGTCATACCCGAGCATAGGCGGGTGAGGGAGACCGCGCACTGTCGCCGGAGCGTCTGGCAGGAACGGGTCTCTTCATCGGGTGGCCCAGACCAGCAGTGCCACCGGTGCCAGCGCGATCACCCAGAAGACCCCGATCCAGATCACAGAGGGGAATGGGGTGAGGCGGCCCAGGACGGAGGCGTCGGAATCGCGCGCCCGCCGACGGAGGTGGAGGCGGGTGAGATTGGCCAGCGCGCGAACGCCCCCTGCCCATTCGAAGAGTCCCGCGGCGAGGAGGACGAGGACGGTGACGGGTTCCGGTGCCCACAGCAGCAGGGCTGCGGCGCCGGCGATGCCCGCGAGCGTTGATCCGACCGCGATGAGACCGCGCATGAAGAGCAGGGCGGCTGCGGACACGCCCAGCACGATGCCCACTGCCGCGGTCGTCCAGACCTGGGAGCCGGTGGTCCACGCGGCGGCGGCCGCACACACCATGAGCGCGCCGACGAGGGGAGGTGCCGGGTATCCCCAGAAGCTCGTCCAGGCGACGGAGTCCGACCGGCCCGTCGAGGTGGTGAGCCCGGAGTGGTCTGTGTTCACCCGGATCCGCATCCCCGTCCGGCCGCGCACCGCTCCCGCAAGTGCGTGACCCAGTTCATGGACCATCGTGACCCAGACACCGGTGATCCGCCAGATCCCGTTCGGCACCACGAGCACGCCGGCGATGAGGACGGCGATCGCCACGACGCTCAGCAGTTCGTGGCCGTCGAGCCGTTCGAGCAGTGCGGCGCCCAAGCCGTCCATCGTCACCCCCACGTGTCCCTCGGTCCGCGTCCCTTCACACTCTTCCTGCCGCGGGTGAAGGAACGCTGAGCGGGACCGTGGATCTCGATGTCCTCCACGACCCGGCGGCCCATCTCCCGCTCGATCTTGTCGAGGAGTCCGTCCTTGAGGATCCGCAGCTGCGTCGCCCACGTCGTCGACGAGGTCCGCACGACCAGCGTGGGCGGGTCGAACCGCTCCACCGTGCAGTGGGCGGCGACCTCGTGGCCGACGAGGTCCGGCCATCTGCTCGTCACCTGTGCGACGTCGAGGCTGGTCTCCCATCCGCGCTTGCTCGCCAGCTTCGAGAACAGTCCTGCGAGCGGTCGCGGGTCCCGAGGGTCCTTCCCCGCGCCGGTGTAGGCGACTTCGCCGAGGCCACCGTGCCTGCCACTGTCCCGGTCCGCGGCGTCCATGCGCCCGTCACCGGAACGGGGCCCGCCATGCCAGTACCCGGCCCCCGGCCGAGGTGCGACATCCGCCATCCGCCGTGCGCGGTCGAGTGCTTCCAGCGCAGCTCCCGACAGCGGTGCCCGCGTCCGGTCCACGGCGCCGAGGCCCCCACCCGTTCCGGGCGACGGCTCGCTGGGGAGGCCCCCCGGTGAGCTGTGGCTCTGCCGCGGCGTCATCGGGGGCTCGCCACTGCGGTGAGGTCGACCGTCCGTCCCACGAGGTCAGCGGGGATCTCCGAACCGACGGCCGCCGTGATGAGGACCTGTTCCGCCTGCGTGACCATGTGGGCGAGACGGGCGCGGCGCCCGGAGTCCAGTTCTGCGAAGACGTCGTCGAGGACGAGGACGGGCTGGTCGTCCGGGTCGCCGGAGTCCGCCCGGAGCAGGTCCCACCCGGCCAGTTGGAGTGCGAGGGCCAGGGACCAGCTCTCGCCGTGGGACGCGTAGCCCTTCGCCGGCACATCTCCGATCAGCAGTTCGACGTCGTCCCGCTGCGGCCCGACCAGGGTGAGACCCCGGTCGATCTCCTTGTTCCTGCGCGACAGCACGGCGTCGACGATCACATCGACCGTGCGCAGTACCGCGTCGTCGGCGGACAGGTCGACGGCCGTGTAGTCGATCCGTGACCGGTACTGTGCCGAAGCCGCTCGCCGTGATTCGCGGGCGTCCGCAGCCAGTGCGGAGAAGTGCGTGTCGATATGGGGTGCGAGGTCTGCGAGCAGCCGGCGACGGCCTACCACCAGGGCGGCTGCGGCCTCGGCGTACGCCCGGTCCCAGATGTCCAGTGTCGAGGCCAGCCCCGGGTTCGGTGCGTTCTTGAGGTTCTTCAGCAGCGCATTGCGCTGCCGCAGCGCCTTCTCCGTGTCCGCGAGCACTCCCGCGAACCGGGGGTTGCGGGCCACCAGCAGCGAATCGAGCCAGCCCCGACGTTCACCCGGATCGCCCTTCACCAGGTCGAGGTCCTCCGGAGCGAAGACGACGCAGGGGACCAGGCCGAGGATCTCACGCACACGGACGGGGGTGCGGTTGACCCGGGCGCGGTTGGCGCCCTTCGCCTTGATCGTCACCTCTGCCGTCACGTGCCGTTCGCCCCGGTGGACGCGGGCGGACACGATGGCCTGCTCCTGACCTGCCCTCACCAGCGGCAGGTCGTGGGGCACCCGGTGGGACTGCAGTCGCGACAGGTACCCGATCGCCTCGACGAGGTTCGTCTTCCCCCAGCCGTTCGGAGCGACGAACGTCGTCACCCCGCGGTCCAGGTCCAGATCGAGTGTGTCGTAGGACCGGAAGTCACGCAGGGCGAGTCTGCTCACCCACACGCAGCGACCACCTCGGATTCCGGTGCTTCAGAAACGGATGATGGGCATGAGCAGGTAGCGGTACGAATCGTCGTGCTCGCCGTCCTGCTCCTTCTGTCCCGTGATGACGACGGACTTCTTGGGCTCCGTCATGGAGAACCGCACGAACGGGTGCTCGATCTGCGCGAGTCCTTCGGAGATGAAGAGCGGGTTGAAGCCCGTCGTGATGTCCCCTCCGGTGATGGATGCGGGCAGCGACTCGGACGCCTGCGCGTCGTCGCCGGCCCCGGCGCGCAGCGTGATCGCACCGTCGGCGAACTCGAAGCGGATCGGGGTGTTGCGCTCTGCGACGAGGGCGACACGACGGACGGCTTCGCGCAGCGCGGAGGTCTCCACGACTGCGGCGATGGGAGCGTCCTTGGGGAACAGCGAACGGACCTTGGGGTAATCGCCCTCCACCAGCAGCGACGTCGTCTCACGGCCGTTCGCCGCGAAAGCGAGCATGTCCTTGCCGCCGGACTCCGACAGGCTGATGCGGATGTCGCCGCCCATCGACTTCGCGGCGTCGGACAGCGTCTTGCCGCGGATCAGCGCATTGCGGGCGATGTCGGGAGTCGACGGTGACCAGGTGAATTCGCGAACAGCCAGGCGGTAGCGGTCGGTGGCGAGCAGAGCGACGCGGTCGCCCTCGATCTCCACACGGACACTCGTGAGGATCGGGACCGTGTCGTCCTTCGACGTCGCGATCGACACCTGGGACACGGCGTGCTGGAAGTCGGAGGCCGCGACGAGTCCTGTCGCTTCGGGGATCTCCGGCAGAGCGGGGTATTCGTCGACGGGCATCGTCATGAGGGAGAACCGCGACGAGCCACAGGTCAGATCGACCTTCCCGCCGTTGAGCTCGAGTGTGACCTGCTGGTTCGGCAGAGCCTTGGAGATGTCCGCGAGCAGACGGCCGGACACGAGGAACGTCCCCGCAGCCTCCACCTCGGCGCTGATCTCGGTGCGCGACGAGACCTCGTAGTCGAAGACGGCCAGGCGGACCGTGCCATCGGCTTCCGCAGTGATGAGCACACCCGTGAGGACCGGGGAGGACGGGCGCTGCGGGAGTGCCTTCGTCGTCCACGTGACAGCCTCTGCGAGCACATCGCGCTCGACTCGGAACTTCACTTGCTCGGATGCTGCGTTCACGACACTCCTGCGGTTCGCACTGCTGACTTCTGACGGTGGGCGAAAGCCTTGCGGCCACACCCGCTGACATGCGGACGGGCAGGAATGCACTCTACCTCACCCGAGGCCCTGCTCGTGCAGAGGTCGGACCGGTCTGCGGCGTGGGTCGTTGACTTCAGCGAGGATCCGTGGTTCATCCCTGCGGGTCTGTCACCTGCGCTTCTGCACGTCTGTTCGCGGGAGCTGTTCGAATACGCTCACGTCACGCTGTGCAGATTCGCAGAGACAGGACCCTGCGTTTTTCGTATGGGTGTATGGGTTGTCGTGCAGTGGGCGGTCAGCAGGATGGATCGCGATGAGTTGAATAGGTAGTCAGTAGTAGGCACTGTGGAAACTGTGGACAGACGCCCGAGATCGTTGCGAGACCGGGCATCGGCGGTGTCGATCGCTGGTGGACGGACTGTGCACGCATGAGCCTTCGCCGGTGCATGCCTGTGTAATCACATCGATGTGACCCACAGGCATCACCAGGCCGACGCGGAACCGTCCCCCGCTCGGTCCACGTCCCGAGCGGCGTTTCCCACAGAGTTTTCCACAACTGTGTATTACACGCTTCATAGTCGATGCTGTTGTTTGATGCGGTTCGTGAGTTCGGTGACCTGAGTGTAGAGCGCCCGTCGTTCCGCCATCTGCGTCTTGATCTTCTTATTCGCGTGCATGACCGTCGTGTGGTCGCGGCCGCCGAACTCCTGGCCGATCTTCGGCAGGGAGAGATCGGTGAGTTCGCGGCAGAGGTACATCGCGATCTGACGAGCGGTTGTGAGGGTGCGTGACCGGCTGCCGCTCTGCAGATCCTCGATGGACAGGGTGAAGTAGGCGGCGGTCTGCCCCATGATGTCCGCGGCGGTGATCTCCGGGGTGTCGTCCTGGGTGATGAAGTCCTTGAGGACAGTCTCCGCCAGGCCCACGTCGATGACCTGGTCGTTGAGGTTCGCGAACGCGGTGACGCGGATGAGTGCGCCTTCGAGTTCGCGGATGTTCGAGGACACCCTGCTCGCGATGTACTCGAGTACCTCCGACGGCACGTCGAGTTTGTCGGTGAACGCCTTGTTCCTCAGGATCGCGAAGCGTGTCTCGAGGTCCGGCGGCTGGACGTCGGTGAGCAGCCCCCATTCGAACCGCGACCGGAGCCGCTCCTCGAAGCCCTTGAGCATCTTCGGAGGGTGGTCGGCGGTGATGACGACCTGCTTGTCCTCGTTGTGCAGCGCGTTGAATGTGTGGAAGAACTCCTCGATCGTCGCGTCCTTGCCCTGGAGGAACTGGATGTCGTCGATCATGAGGATGTCGACTTCGCGGTAGCGGCGCTGGAACGCGGGCCGCAGGGTGTTCGACGTCGTCTGCGATCCCACCGTGTTGATGAAGTCGTTGACGAACTCCTCACTGGACACGTAGCGCACCCGGATCTCCGGATAGAGCTGCTGGGAGTAGTGGCCGATCGCGTGGAGCAGGTGGGTCTTCCCGAGCCCCGAGTCGCCGTAGATGAAGAGCGGGTTGTACGCCTTCGCCGGCGATTCCGCCACGGCGAAGGCGGCCGCGTGTGCGAAGCGGTTCGAGGCGCCCACGACGAATGCGTCGAACGTGTACTTGGGGTTGAGCAGGCTGGAGGAGCTCTCACCGTCCGGTCCGTGGGGGGCAGGGGTGCCTGTGTGGGAGAAGGGTGCCGATGACCCCCTCGCCGAGGCGCTGCGCTCCGCGTGCTCCGACGTCACCCACCGCTGGGGTGCGCTGCCGATGCCGTGATCGACCGATGAGGAGGCCGGGTGCTGCGATGGCGGCGCGGTGGCGACAGGAGCCGGCGCGGATCCCGTCCGGGGCGCGGGCATCGGAGGTTCCGTGATCCCACTCAGGGGGGAGGGCAAGCCGGTGGCTCCGCCGGTGTGTGCCGGAGCGGAGCCGGTGGGGTCCGAACCGTCGGATCCCTGCGCGGGCGATCCGTATGCGGTGGCCTCCTGCGGGTCGGTCACGTGCGTTGTCTCACCGTGTGCAGGGTGCGCCGCAGCTGGGGCAGGGATCTCTGCGGGAGGTGGACCGGGTTCGGCGGGGACTTCCGTGTGTGCGGTGCCGACGGCGATGGCGAGGGTGACCTCATGACCGACGAGCCTGCCGATCTCGCGGGCGAGTGGCTCTCGCAGATCGGTCTCGAGGTTCCGGCGGTGCAGCTCGGACGGCACAGCGAGCACGTAGATGGAATCGCCGATCATGCCCTTCGGCATCGTGCCGGCGAGGAAGCCCTTGTGCTGGTTGAGGATGGTGGGATCGTTCAGCAGATTGGTGAGGACCTGGGTCCAGATCTGCTCAGGATCGTTCTGCGTGGTGTCCACCCTCGTCCTTCCGAAGTCCATGGCGTCTTGTGATTCCCCAGCCCGGTCCGCCCACAGGTGTGGACGGAGGGCTCGATGACGTCCACATAGTTTTCCACAGATTGTGCATACGAACCACGAGAGTCCCGGATTCATCCACATCGGTGGACAACCGTGTGGAAATCACACCCGTGTCGTTTGTGGACGTGGTTGTTCACGGCGTCTGTGAACAACCCTGTGTGCGGCTGATGCTGCGAATCAGTCGACCTTGTGTGCGAGAGCACATGACCCGACGTTCGCTTCCACGTTGCCCGCTGCACATGTCGCCGTCGCCCGAACGTCGCCTTCGACAGGCGGTTTGACCGCTGTACCAGCACACCCCTACGATGGAGTGTCCTGTGTTGCGGGTCTAAACCCCGGTGTGTGCGCACTTCCCCGTGTTCCCCTCGACGCAGGAGTGGGCGGCCGGACGACTCGTCAGTGCGCAGATCTCATCAGCGCGAAGGATTCGGCCTGCATCCCGCCTCAAGTGGAACCGCACGTCAGCTGTGTCTGGCGACGATCGATGGAGTAAGAAGTGAGCAAGCATACTTTTCAGCCGAACAACCGCAAGCGCGCCAAGACGCATGGCTTCCGCCAGCGCATGAGCACCCGTGCCGGCCGTGCGATCCTCGCATCGCGCCGCCGCAAGGGACGCCGCGCTCTGTCCGCCTGATCATCAGGCTGAGGCGTCACCCTCGTGTTGCCTCGTGACAACAGGCTCCGTACGTCGGTCGACTTCCGCACTGCCTTCCGGGCAGGCGTGAAGGGGACCAGCGGTCATGCCCTGGCTCACCTGGCGCGCACCCGCGAATCCCACGCTCCGCGCGTGGGATTCGTCGTTTCCAAAGCTGTGGGGAACGCTGTGACACGGAATCGTGTGAAGCGGCGCGCCCGCGCCTGGGCTGCACAGCACGTGCCGGAACTGGAAGCGGGCGATCTGCTCGTCATCCGGGCGCTGCCGGCATCCGCGGAAGCGGACTTCTCTGCGCTCACCCGGTCGCTGGACCGTGCGCTGCGCGCAGCGGAGCGCCGCCAGCGCAAGCGGGACGAGGCTGCTGATGCGCGCCGGTGAGGACACTGAATCGTCACTGCCGGCATGGCCGACCGGGCGCCGCGCACGTGCTGTTCATGTGCTGCGCATCGCGCCGCGGATGCCGTTCGTCTGGTTCATGAAGCTGTACCGCACGATCATCTCCCCGCTCTACGGGGATGTCTGCAGGTACTACCCCAGCTGCTCGAAGTATGCGCTGGACGCCTACGAGGTGAAGGGCGCCCTGCGCGGGACGCTCATGGCGGGCTGGCGTGTGCTGCGGTGCAACCCGTTCTCGCGGGGCGGTGTTGATCATGTGACGGGATCGGTGCTCGAAAGGCGCAGCACACAGATCTGGGCGCAGGGCGGACCTGCGAACAATGGCAGAATGTATAAGCGGTAAAGACTTCAGAGGGTCGTGGTCGCGGGGACCGTGCCAGGACCGAGGAGAGTGAATGGGCTTCTTCGATACGCTGCTCTACCCCTTGCAGTGGGTGGTCGCGTGGATCCTCGCGCTGTTCCACGAACTTCTGACCTTCTTGGGCATGGAGCCCTCACTGGGTTGGACGTGGGTCCTGTCGATTGCGGGCCTCACCATCGTCGTGCGCGGTGCGCTCGTGCCGCTGTTCGTGCGTCAGATCAAGTCGCAGCGCAAGATGCAGATGATCCAGCCCGAACTCCAGCGCCTGCAGAAGAAGTACAAGGGCAAGAAGGACCAGTTCTCCCGACAGGCGATGGTCGAGGAGCAGCAGGCGCTCTTCAAGAAGCACGGCACCAGCCCGTTCGCCTCGTGTCTGCCGCTGCTCATCCAGATGCCGATCTTCCTGAGCCTCTTCAGGGTGATCAACCACATTCCTCAGATCGCCTCCGGCGAGATCAGCCCCGTGGGTGGCATGACGGTGGAGCTGGCGCAGCAGATGGATGGTGCCGATGTCCTCGGTATCCCGCTGTCGTCGACGTTCCTCACCGGTGACATCGGGACGAAGATTCTCACCGCGATCCTCATCGTCATCATGGCGGGCACCCAGTTCTGGACCCAGCGTCAGATGATGACGAAGAACATGTCCGAAGCGGCTCTGGACAACCCGTTCATGCAGCAGCAGAAGATGATGCTGTACTTCATGCCCGTGGTGTTCGGCATCGGTGGCATCTACTTCCCGCTGGGTGTCCTCATGTACTGGCTCGTCTCCAACTCGTGGACCATGTTCCAGCAGATGTTCATCATCCACAACATGCCGACACCCGGCTCCCAGGCGGAGCGCGATCTCATGGAGCGCCGTGCGCGCAAGGGGAAGTCGCCGCTCCCCGGTGCTTCGCCCATCGCGATGAAGGAGCAGACGGAGACGCCTGAGCCCGAACCGGAGAAGAAGGTCAGCGGTCAGCGTCCACAGCCTGTCAGCGCCAATCGCAAGAAGAAGCGGAAGAAGCGCAAGAAGTGACGACGAACGAATCCGCAGCGGCGATTCGACACGACATGGAGGAACGACGATGAGCGACTCGACGGATACGACTGAGCATTCCTCACTCCCGAACGACAGCGACGCAGCGTCAGAGCACACCGACCTGTCAGCGGAGTCCGCGGACACGGCTGCGGAGTCCGCAGGCGGGGCGGCCGACGCCGGGGACACCGGCGGTCAGCGCCCCAGCCGTACGGAGCTGCTGGAGGAGGAGGGCGACATCGCGGCCGACTACCTTGAAGAGCTCCTCGACATCGCGGATCTCGACGGAGACATCGACATCGACGTGGCCGATGGTCGGGCGCAGCTTGCCGTCGTCAACGAGGAGGGCGGCGACGGGCTCCGCGTCCTCGTCGGTCGTGACGGTCAGGTGCTGACTGCACTCCAGGAGCTCACACGCCTCACCGTGCAGGCACAGACTGGACAGCGGTCCTGGCTCATGCTCGACATCGACGGCTACCGGGACCAGCGGAAGAACGAGCTGCGCCGTGTCGCGCAGGAGGCCGTGGAATCGGTGCAGAGCGACCAGGAATCCGTGGCTCTCCGCCCGATGAACAGCTTCGAGCGCAAGGTCGTCCACGATGTTGTGGCGAAAGCCGGCCTGCGGTCAGAATCCGAAGGCGAAGGCGATCGCCGTCACGTGATCGTCCATCCTGCGTGAGCGACGCTGACATGGCTCACGAATCGGAGGCGGCAGAGCTTCCCGACGCACAGATCGAGGAGCGACCGGATTACGCAGAGACGCTGTTCGGTGATCGCATCCGCCTGGCGGACAGGTACGCGGAACATCTGGCCACGACGGGAGTCGAATGGGGCCTTCTGGGTCCTCGAGAACTCCCGCGCCTGTGGAGCCGCCACATCATCAACTGCGCTGTCGCCGCGTCTCTGCTCGAAGAGGGCGACGTGGTCGGCGACATCGGTTCCGGTGCGGGGCTGCCCGGTATCCCGTGGGCGATCGCGCGACCCGACACCCGGATCGTGCTCATCGAGATCATGGAGCGCCGGGTCGAGTGGCTGCGCATGGTCGTGGACGACCTGGGGCTGGAGAACGTGCGCATCGTACGCGCACGTGTCGAAGACCTCGTCGACGAGGAAATCTTCACCGTCGTGACGGCGCGTGCGGTGAAGGCGATGACGACTCTCATCGAATGGTCGGTGCCTGTTCTGGGGCCGGAGGGACGGATCCTTGCCATCAAGGGGGCGTCGGTCCAGGGAGAGCTCGATAAGGCCGCGCGCCTGATCCGCAAGCGCAAGCTCGTGGGCCCGACTCTTCATTCTCTGGGCGAGGGAATGATCGAGACACCAACGACCGTGGTGGAGCTGCAGCGGCGATGAGTCTCGACCGTCAGCACCACAAATAGAACGTGAGTTCTATAGGTGGGTGCTGACAGGGATCAGCGCCCGCCGCTTGTTTCACGTGAAACGCTGGCCGGGTGACGTGGCGGCCAGTGTGCTGGTATGAGACGGACCCCTTCACGCGCACGTCCTGCGCCTCTAAGTCCGTGGCTCGACGTAGAATGACGACGTACCCTGCTTTAGCGAACGCGGAGTGATCCACATGCCTCTTATGGACGAGTCGACTCCGCTCGGAGCTCAGATCGCACGTGATCATCGACGTGCGGAGCGACTTGCGTCGACTTCCTTTCCCAAGCCCGAACACACGCGAATCCTGACGGTTGCGAACCAGAAGGGTGGCGTCGGCAAGACGACGACAACCGTCAACATCGCAGCGTCGTTGGCTTCGCACGGGCTGGAAGTCCTGGTCGTGGATATCGATCCCCAGGGAAACGCCAGTACTGCCTTGAGCATTGACCATTCGGTGGGTGTGGACGGGATCTACGAGGTCCTCATCGACGATTACGACATCGCGGATGTCGTGAAGCAGTCTCCGGAGTTCGAATCCCTCACCTGTGTGCCTGCGACGATCGATCTGGCGGGTGCGGAGATCGATCTCGTCTCGAAGGTCGCAAGGGAGATGAGGCTGCACCGTGCGCTGACGAAGTATCTGGAAGCGCGGGATGCCGCCGGACGCCGTGTGGACTACGTACTCATCGATTGCCCGCCCAGCTTGGGCCTTCTGACAGTGAATGCGTTCGTCGCTGCGCAGGAGGTCTTCATCCCGATCCAGTGCGAGTACTACGCATTGGAAGGTGTCAGCCAGCTGCTCAAGAGCATTCAGATGATCCAGGAGCACTTGAATCCGGAGTTGTGGATCTCGACGGTGCTGCTCACCATGTACGACGGACGTACGCGGTTGAGTGCCCAGGTCGCTGAGGAAGTGCGCACCCATTTCGCTCACCAGGTACTGGACACCGTGATCCCCCGGTCGGTGAGGATCTCTGAGGCACCCAGCTACGGGAAGACCGTCATCGCATACGAACCGAATTCCTCCGGTGCACTGTCGTACCGCGAGGCGGCTGAGGAGATCTCTGTGAGAGGAGTCAGGAATGGCTGAGAAGCGTCGTGGACTGGGCAGGGGTTTGGGCTCACTCATCCCCAGCCAGGAACCCGGCCGGCCATCCGATGTCTTCTTCCCTCGCGGCGAGCGTTCGACCGATGCCGCTGTAGACGGGCCTGAGGAAACAGCGAAGGAACGTCGCTCGTCCGATCCAGCAGAGTCGATGAGGCGTGCACAGGCAGGGCGTCGCTCTGCTGCGACGAAGCGCACCACCCGATCGACCGGGTCGGCAACGACAACGGCGGCCACGGAGACCACTGCCGAAAAGACCACTACCGGGAAGGCCGGTAGCAAGGCAACGGCTGGTAAGACCACTGCTGGTAAGTCCACAGCCAGCAAGTCGACGGCCAACAAGTCGACGGCCAACAAGACCACCGGCAGCAAGACCACCTCCAGCACGGCCACTGGCACGAAGTCCACAGCCAGCAAGTCCCCTGCCAGCAGCGGCGCGGGCGGCAAGGTTGCCGCCACGAAGAAGCCGGCCGGATCGAAGGCAGCGAGTCGAGCTCCTGATGGCGAGCCTTCGAATGCGAAGGATTCTTCAACAGGGAATGCGGAACCTGTCGGCGCTGCCGGTAGCAGCGTTGTCGCTGAATCTGATGGTCTTACCCGTGATCCTACTGCTGATCTGTCGAACGATCACTCGTCCGACGCAACAACCGAACATAAAGACGATCAAGATACGAATAATAATTCAAACAAAGAAGTAGCGGCGCCGCCGGTAAACGAGGAGCGGTCCGGTACTGAAGAAGCCACCGAGCCAAGCGTCGACGGGGTCTACGTTTCACGTGAAACCGTGCAGACCCACTCCTCGTCAGAACCCGCTGCAGGTGTAGCAGTTCGCGATCTCCAAAGCGGCGATACTGCGTCGACGGAGTCCGGGGGTCCCGCTCCGGAAGGAGCTGAAGCCTCCCAGACCGCCGTTTCACGTGAAACTGATGAAGACGATGGCTTCGACGATCTGGTTCCTGTGCCGGGGACGACGTTCGGAGAGATCGATCTTGATCTGATCCGTCCGAATCCCCGTCAGCCGCGTGATGTCTTCGACGAGGACGCCCTCGACGAACTCATCACCAGCATCAGAGAGATCGGCGTCCTGCAACCGGTTGTGGTGCGCCGGCGGCCGGAACTGCCGGGTCATTACGAACTGATCATGGGTGAGCGTCGCTTCCGAGCCTCTAAGGAGGCCGGCAAGAAGACCATTCCCGCGATCGTCCGTGCTACCGCCGACGATGATCTTCTTCGAGACGCGCTCCTCGAGAACCTTCATCGTGTAGACCTGAACCCGCTGGAAGAGGCAGCCGCGTACGCTCAGCTCCTTGAAGATTTCAACTGCACTCAGGAGGAGCTGTCCGCTCGTATCGGACGCTCTCGTCCTCAAATCTCGAACACGATCCGACTTCTGAGGCTTCCCGCGATGGTTCAGAGACGTGTGGCGGCTGGTGTTCTGTCCAGCGGACATGCCCGTGCTCTTCTGGGATTGAGTGACGGTGCAAATATGGAAGTGCTCGCGCAAAGAGTCGTGGCGGAGGGTTTGTCGGTAAGGGCCACGGAAGAAGCGGTCATTCTTCTGAACCGCGGCGACCGCGTGACCGTTTCACGTGGAACACGGGACACGCACCCAGAATTAGCTGAGCTGGCTCGTTCCCTCGGTGATCGCCTGGACACACGGGTGAACGTCGTGATGGGCAAACGTAAGGGCAAGCTGTCTGTCGAGTTTGCGAACGGTGATGATCTGTCACGGATTCTCATGCTGCTTGGCCTCGATTCTTCATCACAGCCTGAGTAGCACCGCTCGCGGTAAGGCGGCTATCGACAAAACGTCGATAGCCGCCTTTTTCTTTGGCTCCATCAGCTGAACAGCGTCCCTCTCGCGAATATCACAGTCGGTTTGCAATGCTTCCTGTTGCCGAGGACGACGCTTGGACGTTGGGACGCAGATAGTTCTTCGTCCTGAGGACGAGGCTTCCCCACGCGCACGGTTCGTGTGTTTCACATGAAACATTCTCCCTCTGTTCCATAGCATGCTTATTGAAGGGCCTGGGGATCGTGTAGACCACGGACAATCGCATCTGTAAGAAATCGTTTGCTGCATGACACCGGCACTGTGGGTAAGCCTAGTGAGAGCACCGATCGCCACATGTGTGTCCGGAGTACCCGTTGTGTTGGGGCCCCCGGGAGATGGAGGAACATATTCTGCCCCCGAGTACGCTCGTTTCACGTGAAACAATCAGGGGTTCAAAACCCTTCGACCTGCTTTTCGCCAGAATTTCACGAGTCGTCTGTAGGGCTCGCCATCGGTAAAGCCCGGTCGTCGCCGGTTGAAGAGCAGAACGCGCGTCGCCGGATTATTCGGTCCGCGAGCGCAACGCTCGAGTGGTGTTTCACGTGAAACAAGAAGATCAAAGGTACGTCGAGGGTTTTTAGTACTTAGTTGAAACGCGTGTTTTGATAGACGGGCGTTGAAGGCGTCACTGAGAGAGTACTGCAAAGTTGGCTTGCCGCGTGGTGTTTGGTCAACCATAGGTACGGTGAACCAAGCCCGCGTCCCGACTAGTCTCCTACGATACAGACCGATTGGTACGGCCCTTCGTCTTCCCCCGGCGTTGTTCCCGCAACAAGCATGTGCTCGGAAGGCGTTTCACGTGAAACATAGTAAACAAGTTCCCATGAAGGGTCTGCGATGGCCACCGGCACGGGCGAATACGTCAGCTGCCATGGTGATGGTGACCGGCTGGTTTTCTCGAGGCGCCCGCGGTGGGGTCCTTGTGCGGTCCGAACGACGTGGCCCGCCTCGTGTTGCCGTTGCCGATCGTGTGATTTTGGATGGGGACTGTTGCGCTGTCGCGACGGGGAAAGTAGATGGGTTATGCGGCGCCGCCATCGTGTGAACGCTTGTCACCCAAGGAGACGCTTACGCTCGTGCAGACCGTTTCATGTGAAACATCTACCCCGGGTTTCACGTAAAACATCGCCTCCGGACGGCTCAATGACGTCTTCAGTATTCTTTTTTCCGGACGTGCGTGCTTCTGAGTGTAAGTGGCTAAAGGCTATACACGGCCCGGCACCGGTGTCCGCTCTTACCGTCGAATCTGTCGACCGGAAGTCTATGCCACTGTCGCAGAAGCCCGTTAGGGATCTTTGAGCTTCTCTTTCAGCGGTGTGTACAGCTCTCTCCTACCGCAATCTCGATCCGGCATTCTCGCGCGTTGAGAGCTGAGTGGACTTCAAATCCTCTAAGCTGGGCGCATTGGAGACATCGATATCACTCGTCGGCGGTTTGACTCGCGAACTACTTCATAGGCGCATTGAGTTTCACGTGAAACATCGAGTCCCACATGGAACGCGACGTCGAGCTCTTTGACACACCGTGCTTCAATCACCCAGGTATTGGTTTGTTCAGGTCGACGCTTGACTGAGTGCGTCGCACGTAGTGGATCCCGCACACCTGACGATCGAAGCTGCAATCCGTTGGCTATCGCGTTGGGTGGCTCTTCGTGTCGCGTTGGCCGTGGCACGTTCAGCAACGCGACGGTGCTGAAATGCTGCTGTCTGTGTTCCACGTGAAACTTTGGCCGGGAGCGTTCGCTCGACCGGTGGCGGCTCGAGGAGTATGCGAGCTGCACGCTCCGCCACCGCCCCCATGTAATGATTGCTGTCTGCTGGTGTACACGTTGAGCGGAGCCGTCGTGCTTTCAACGCTGAGAAGAGCGGATACTTAAGCGCTGCGTGGCTCGCTACCTGGTGTCTTCTTCTCGCGAGAGACTCTGATAGACGCGCGACACTAATAGGTGGGAGGGAACTATTGAGGCCGAGCGCCTTGGATCCGGACGGCGTGTTTCACGTGGAACACGCGGAGCGCCGGTGAGGATTACGACGATTTGCGATCGAGCATCTCACGGAGGGCGATAAGATCAACGGCGCCAGTGTCCGGATCGACGGCCTCCGTCAGATAAAGCCGCTGAAGCGACACGGCGACCGATTCTGCAATCGAATCTCGCACTCGGGCAGAGTGGAGACGGTCGCGATCGCCTTCGTGTGTGATGTACCCCACGACAATGTGGACTGTGGGCGTGGAGTATTCATGCAATGACTTCCAGGACCGCGCATGTGTGCCGCAGTCCCTGAAGTCGGTTCGTGACAGGATTTCGCGCTGAACGAGGTCTGCCAAACGCTTCCCCACCGGCGACGGCTGCCCGTTCGCGGTGCCGAAGTAGAAAGTGGCGAGCCCGTTGGCAGAAGAGTTGGTGTGCATGTCCTGCGACACGCTGATGAGCGTTGAGGCTCGGGAATCGAGGAGGTCGGATGCACCCTGCTTGGTGCCGTCCAGAACGAACGGGGATGCTCCTACCGCGGCCAGGCGTCCAGCGATGCGCTGCGCGATGTCGGCCGAATAGTCGCTCGACTGCGATTCGTAGGTTTCGATGAGCGTCGCGTCATCAGTCATCGGCAACTGGGGCGCTGCGTCGATGACGAACGTGCGGCCGGCCAGCGAGGGGCCTGACGATTGCAGCCTCACCTTCTCTTGGAGTGCGAAGATGCTGCCGGACGCGCTCCCGCGTGTCACTGCATCCAGGCCGCGCAGGGTGCGGGGGCCGGCGACGCCGTCCACATTGAGGCCGAGGTTCTTCTGCAGCTCGCGCACAGCGGCGTCAGTGGTCTCGGCGAAGATGAAATCGATCCGTGCGGCATACAGTCCCAGGCCGGACAGCTTCTCCTGCAGCGCTGCCACATCATCGCCTCGGAAGTTCCGCACGGGGTCGAAGCGCAGGACACGATCGCCCAACTGATGGCGTGCAAGTTCGATCTGGTCGAAGGTCTGCTGGCCGAGGATCCCGTCTGAGAAGAGGCCCCTGCGCTGCTGGAAGTGTCGAATCGTCGCGTCCAGTGCTGCGTCGAAATCAGGGCTGGAGGCATCACCCACGGAGTATCCCAGGCGAGCGAGCTGTGCCTTCACGGTCAGGAGGACCGTGTCGGAGGCTCCGAGCTGGTAGGTGGCGTTGTGGGGTGTCATCGATCTCGTCTCTGGAGGGGTGGAATGCGCTCCCTCACGGGTATCAGCGGCTCTCGCACATCAGGCGCCCGTTGATAGTACAACGGACGCCTGATGTCTTGCTGAGGACGAAACTCGTTCAGCCCAACAGCGGCTGGATCTCCTCCAGCAGTGCCGGCTTGGGCCGTGCACCGATGATCTGCTTGACGACTTCTCCGTCCTTGAAGACGTACAGAGCCGGAATCGACGTGATGCCGTACTGGCCGGCCGTCTGCATGTTGTCGTCGGTGTTGACCTTCACGACCTTGAGCTGGTCAGCGAGTTCGTCGCCGATCTCGTCGACGATCGGCGAGACCATCCGGCACGGTCCGCACCAGGGCGCCCAGAAGTCGACGAGCACAGGCTTGTCGGACTTCAGGACCTCGTCAGAGAATGTCGCGTCAGTGACTTCCAGGGACATATCGTCCTCCTCAATGCCCGGTCACTTGCCGGGCGAACGGGATGGTCAGTGGATCATCCAGGTGGTGATGGATCAGGCGTTGGCAGGAGCCGTCGCGGCCTCCGCGGGTGCGGGGGCCGCCTGGGGCCGGGACGCGAGGTAGTGTTCCGCATCCAGTGCAGCGGAGCAGCCGGAGCCGGCAGAGGTGATGGCCTGGCGGTAGACGGGGTCGATGAGGTCGCCAGCTCCGAAGACGCCCTCCATGCTGGTGTGGGAGCCGCGTCCCTCGACGTGGAGGTACCCGTCGTCGCGGATCGTGAGGGCATCCGCGAAGAGTGAGGTGCGCGGATCGGATCCGATCGCCACGAACATGCCCGTGACGGGAAGTTCGCTCGTCTCGCCTGTGATGACGTTGCGGATCGTCAGCCCTGTGAGCGAATCCTCGCCATGGACTTCGGCCACCTCCGAGTCGAAGAGGAACTCGATCTTCGGATCGGCCTTCGCCCGATCCTGCATCGTCTGCGACGCGCGCAGTTCCTGGCGGCGGTGGACGACCGTGACCTTCGACGCGAAGCGGCTGAGGAACGTGGCTTCCTCCATGGCGGAATCGCCACCGCCGATGACGGCGATGTGATGGTCACGGAAGAAGAACCCGTCGCAGGTGGCACACCAGCTCACCCCGTGACCGGAAAGGGCCTTCTCGTTCGGGATGCCGAGTTCGCGGTAGGCAGAACCCGTCGCGAGGATTACCGCTTCGGCCGTGTACCGGCTCCCGAGGCCGGTGACGAGGGAGTGCGCTCCCGGCTCGAACGTCAGTTCCGTGACGTCGTCGTACACGACGGTGGCACCGAAGCGTTCGGCCTGCTTGCGCATCTCCTCCATGAGGTCGGGACCCTGCACACCCTCGGGGAAACCGGGGAAGTTCTCCACGTCCGTCGTATTCATGAGTTCTCCGCCGGCGGTCACGGAACCGGCGATCACAACGGGCTCCAGGTTCGCTCGAGCGGCGTAGATCGCTGCGGTGTATCCGGCGGGTCCGGATCCGACGATCACTAGACGATGATGGGTTGTCATGTCCCTCCTACACTTGTCACGCAGGCAAACACGATGTTCGTCTGCGATATTCCACGTCCGCCACCGGACTCGATCGCCTGGGGTGGGGCGACCCCTGCTCAGCTGATGTCGACCTCGTCGATCATGACCCGGTACCCGTCGCCTTCCGCTGTCGCTTCCGTGAACCAGATGAAGACGTACCGCGCAGTGGCCGGCTCATTGAGTTCGACCGTGGTGTTCCCATCGAGCTCCACCGACGCCACAGTCGTCGCGTCGTCGACGTCATCGGAGTCTCCCACGCGCACGTCGAGGAGAGTGGTCCCTTCGGGGGCCAGCAGGTCCAGCTGACTGACGAGTGATTCCTCCTCCAGCTCGATGGCCAGGCCCAGCCCCGACTTGAGACCGCCGAAGGCCGCGGAGTTGTACCTCTCGCTGCGCCAACCGCCCTGCACTCCGGGCAGCACGTTCTCCGCCTCGTCCGAGTTCTCCTCGTCGTCGCCTTCCGGATCGATCGCCTCGACCCCCACGATGACGGGTTCCGGGCCTTCGGGCTCTGCTTCCTCCGATGGCTCCTGCTCGTCCACGGGTGCTTCCTGTGTGGGTTCTGCTTCGGGTTGAACCTCGTCGTCCGCTGAACCGCCGAAAGCGAAGATCCCGATGACGACGACCGCGACCACGAGAAGCAGAGCGAGCACGAGGAACGTGATGCGGCGCCTCTCCCGGGCGCTGCGGGATCCGGTGCCCGGCCCGCTTCCGGGCGACGAGCCCCCTCCAGCCGCTGATCCGGTGGCGGCGGACCCGCCGCTCGTCGCATGTGCGGACGCAGCAGCTCCTCCAGAGCTTGACGCGGCGGCGGACGATCCGTTCGTGGATGTCGTGACAGCCGGTGTTGCGGGCGCCGTGCCCTGCGATGACGAGCCGCCGCCGGTGGCGGAACCGGCCGCAGCCGCTTTCGCTGCGCTGGACTCCTTCTGCACGGGCCTCGTCGCCGTCGTCGCCCGAGAACTGCTTCCAGCGGAGGCCGCGGTGCCCTGTGCAGCCTCACGATTCGCCGCTTCTCGCTTCGATGTCTCGCGCTGGCGTGACGTCCGTGCCTCCGCTTCGAGGACACGGCGTCGAGCAGCCTCCGCCCGTCGCCTCTCCAACGCACGTTCACGCTCGAAGGCGACGCGCTGCTGTTCGACTTCTTCCTCACGGGTGGTGAAAACGCCCCCGAGGAACCACGAACTGTCGTCGTCGGAAGCGGAGTCGTCCTGCACGGCCGGCGACGTGACGGTGTCCGCAGTGGCACCCGGGGCCTCGCCGGTGTCGTCGGACGCGGCGCCGTTCGCCGCGGCGGCACCGTCTGCTCCTCCCGAATACTCCGACAGGTCAGGGATGATCGGCATCTGCTGGGTCGAGACATCCTCCGATTCGCCCCACAGAGCGTCCCGGTCGACGATGGGAGCAGTGACGTTGCTGTCGTACTCCCAGGCGGAGAGGTCTTCGTACTGGGAATACGTCTGTTCGGGCGTCCACTCCTCCACATCGGAGGACGCGAGGTCGTCCGCGCTGAGCGGGAAGACGCTCGCCTCACGCATCTGCAGCTGGTCATCGAGCTTCGTCGCGACGCCGTCCGACCTGCCGGCGGAGTAGCCCGAGGTGCCCGGTCGGGTCATCCCGATGCGTGCGAGAGCAGCCTGGATCTGATCCGGCGTCGCCTGCCGTTGCGGTGGAGCGGCCGGGGTGACAGGACGTGCCGGGGTCGTCGTGGGGCGCGCGCCCGTCTTGCCCATGCCGATCGTCGACGATGCTGCGCCGGTGCTCGTCGCCGCCGCGGGCTTCTTCACAGGGGGCGCGGTGTTCGCAGTCGGTTTGGCGCCGACAGCCCCAGCACCCGCTGAGGTGCTGATGGTGCTGGTCGGCTCCCGCTCTGCGGTGCTCGGAGCCGTTGAGGTATTCGCGGCCGCTGCGGAGATCGAGCCACTGACGGCATCGTCGGCAGTGCCGCTGGAAGCGGCTGATGCCGCTGCCTCAGGATCGTCTTCGTCAGCGGTGTCGTCAGCACGCGATGATTCCGTGGTGAAGAGTTCTTCGTCCGGAAGTGGGGAACCCTCGAGGTCGGCGAGTGTGTCCCGCTTCCACTCGCGAAGATAGCGGACGATCTCGCCCGGAGAACGGGGACCGGGGTCGCTGTTCGACGTGATGCCCGTCAGGAAAGCGGTGAGGTCCTCCGGCAGGTCCCTGCGGAACGCCTCGATCGCGACGACACGCTGGTTCTTCCGCGGAGCGGCAGCGAGCCCGGCACGGGATTCCGGCTTGGGCCACTGTCCTGACAGGCAGGCGTAGAGGATGTCGACGACCGCAAGAGCGTCTTCGCGCAGCGCCGTCGTATCGGTCTGGACTTCGAGGCCCAGGGCCACTTCGGACAGTGCCGCGTCGATCGCGATGCCGTGCACCACGACATCGCCGTCCGCCATGATCCCGATCGATTCCGGTCCCAGGCAGCGGTGGTGCAACCCGCGCCGCCCTGCATGCACCAGGACTTCGGAGACCTCGCCCGTGATCGCACGTGCTTCCTCCGGACCGATCGGGCCGGCTGACAGGACTTCTGCCAACGACGTGGCGGCGGTCCGCTCGCACACGACGTAGACGATCGACCGGTCCTCTTCGAGTTCCGCGGCCCCCACGTCGAGGACGGACGGAACACGAGGATCGTTGACGAGGGCGAGTCGTCTGCCGGCGTCCTTGAGATCACCGGCGAGGTCTTCATCAGCGGCGTAGAGGATGACGGGGACGTCGAGAATCGCATCGAGCGCCAGGCATACGACACCCGCGTCGGGTGCATCGGCGAGCCAGGGCTTTTCGATAGCGGAGACGACGTACCTGTCGGCAATGACAGTACCGCGCTCGATCCGCACCTGATGTCCTCCCGAAAAAAGCTCTCGCCGCGATGGGCGATCATCACAGGCGTCCCCACAGTTTATCCCGACCGATGTGCGTCGTCTGGGAGCTCGATGTCACGAATCCGCCACGAGTGGATCTCAGGTGTGAAACGAGCCGGCCTCAGGACGGGGGTCTGTGGCGGTTCAGAGTCCGATCTTCGTGCGGACGGTCGCGATCGTCTGGTGCAGCTCGCGCACCCGGAGGACGTAGCAGACGCCCAGGTACACCGCGAGCATGATGGAGCCACCGACCGCGCAGACGACGAACGCGCCGAGCCTGCTCGAATAGAGGCCGTCGTCGAGGTAGTGCATGCCCACCGCTCCCACCCCGGCAGACACGAGTGCGGCAACGGTGAACTTCAGATGCGACACGATGAGGTCCTTCGCACCCAGCCGCGCCAGCTTCCGCCGCAGCAGGAACGCGGACACGAGTGCGGCGAAGACGTACCCGATGCTCATCGACGCGCCGATGCCCGCGACGATCCAGGCTCCCGGCAGCAGCGTCCCGGACGCCACCACCCCGATCGCGGTGAGGACGACCTGTGGGACCTGCACCCAGAACGGGGTCTTCGCGTCCTCGTACGCGTAGTAGACGCGCTGGAGGAGGTAGTTCGCGCTGAACGGCACCAGGCCGGCCACCATCGTCGCGATGACCGGACCGATCGCACGGGCCTGGTCGAGGGGGTCGAGGCCGCTCTCGGCATCCAGGGCACCGCCGATCAGCATCGCCGCCGGCGTTGACAGGGTGATGAGGACTGCGGTTGCGAACACGTTCACGAGTCCGACGAGTCGCAGTCCCAGACCCAGCGAGGACCGGACGGAGGCCGTGTCGTCGTCCGCGGCGTAGGTGCTGAGCGACGTGAAGAGAGCCGTCGCGAGCGATACCGCGATGAGCGAGTGCGGCAGCATGAAGATGAGGTAGGCGAGTGTGTACGCCGCGAGCGATGCCTGCGGCTCACCCGATTCCGACGAGGCCGACGCCGCGACGCGGGACGTGACGATGAAGCCCAGCTGGCCGACGAGGACCGCGCTGAACGTCCAGGTGGCGATGCCTCCCGCGGTCCCCAGTCCCACCCCGCGGAAGCCGAAGGTCGGACGGAAGCGGAATCCGATCCGCCGGAGGGGCCACAGCAGGATGAACGCCTGCGCGACGACGCCCAGTGTTGCGGTGCCCGCGAGCACCGCGATCTTCGTGACGTCCCAGGTGCCGACGGCGTTCTGGACGCCGCCAGCGCCGAACAGTGCGATGAAGGCGCCCAGTCCCGCGATCGCGACGACGTTGTTGAGGACGGGTGCCCACATGTAGGGACCGAAGTTCGAGTGGGCGTTGAGCACCTGCCCGAGCATCGTGTAGAGCCCGTAGAAGAAGATCTGGGGCAGGCACCAGTACGCGAACGCGATCGCGAGTGCCCGCTTGTCCTCGCTCCAGGCGGGTGACGAGTACAGCCGGACCAGCAGCGGGGCCGCGAGGGTGGCGAGGACGGTGACCCCCGCCAGCACCATGACCGCGAGGGTGAGGAGCCGGTTGACGAAGTCCTGCCCCCCGTCCGGCCGTTTTGCCGCGCGAATGATCTGCGGGACCAGCACCGCGTTGAGCACACCGCCGGCCAGCAGCATGTAGAGGTTGTTCGGGACCTTGTTGGCGACGTCGAAGGCGTCTGCCGCGCCGCCCACCGTGACACCGATCGCGGTGGCCAGCAGCGTCGCCTTGACGAAGCCGAGGATGCGCGAGATGAGGGTGCCCGCGGTCATGACCGCAGAGGATCGGGCGAGGGATGAGAGCCTGGCGGCCACTGACGTCCTTCCGCATGGGGTGCAGGTCTGAGCAGAGTCGAAGGTCCGGACGGGCGGGTGTGGTCAGCCGTCCTGTGCGCGGGCCAACGCCGCATCGAGCTGATTCTTGGGGATCTTACGCCGCCCGCGGCGGATCGTCGCGACCAGACCCACCACCAGCACGATGATGAGAGCGGAGCCGATCGCGATGGTCGCGGTGTTCTCCCAATCCGCGCGCACCCGCACGAGCAACTCGGTGTTCTGCGGCAGGACGTCGCCGTCGACGGTGAGGAGGCGGACGGTCGATCGGACATCCGCGTTCGCGAGGCCGCGTACCGGCACGTCGACGCTGCGCGCTTCGCCGGGTCCCAGGGTGACGATGTCGGACAGTTCGGTGTTGAGCTGGGGTGTGGGTGATTCGACGCGCAGTCGGACGCGGGCGGTGCGGTCCGTCGAATTGTCGACGCGCACCGGGATCATCGCCTGTTCGCCGGTGACGAGGAGGACGGACGAACCCGGCTCGGGGCGGACCCCGTCGGCCAGTCCACCGACCCAGCCGCTCGCTGAATCGGCGCAGCTGTCGATCCGTCCGCCGTCGACCACACCGGTGGAGGTGCAGGCGAGCAGGGCGCGTGCCATGTCCCGGCGTGTCCCGTCCGCGTCGACGAATGCGTCCGAGGCGTCCGCTCCGGATGCGTAGCGGGTCTGGAGACCCGCGAGGGCAGTCCGCGTGCCGTCCTGTCCGCCGCCTGGACTGCCCTGCTGGTCGCCTGCGCCTCCCGTGCCCGGACCGCCCGTGCCATCGCCCGCGGTGGTGGAGGGGTCGACGAGCGGTGCGCGCGCCACGGGTTCCGTGTCCAAGAGTGCGTCGAGCGATGTGTCGTCGATCCACGGTGCGTCGGCCACGTCGTGGGCGAAGTCGGTCAGTCCGCTGCCCGCCGCGGTGCGCGGGAGGGTGAGGAGCAGGGAGCGGGAGTCGAAGGGCCTCTCCGCCGTGATGGCGGCGGACAGCGCGAGGAACTGGCCGGGAGCGCTCGTCGTGGACGCGGACGTGTGTCCGGCGGCGGCCTCGGCGAGCCCCGAATCCGCAACGAGCGTCCTCAGCGTCGTCATCTCGTCCTCTGCGGCCGTGTCACCCGCAGTGCTGCCGCCGTCCACCGGGGAGTCACCGCTGTTGGAGGACACCCCGACGTGCGGACGGGCGCCGTCCGCCGCGATCGCGGAGTTCGCGGACGACGTGTACGACGTGAGGGCCGGCTGCTGGATGTCCGACAGGATGACGGTGTCTGCGCCGGTGTCCGCCATCGCGCCGAGGTCGTCGGTCCGGACCGTTCCGTCCGCCGGCCACAGCACCCCGGTCCGACCGCCCAGCAGGGACCCGACGATCTCCCGGTCTGCCAGCGCGGACTCAGCGAGGTCGCCCATGTCCGCATGCCACAGGGAGGTGAGGTGTGCGTCCGCCCAGGGCAGGGCCATGACGTCGTGGTCACCGCTCAGTTTCGTGAGGTCCTCGTACCACGCGGCGAGGTGAGGGTAGGTCTGCTGCGCGGACTCGCTGGGCGCTGTGGGCTGCTCGTCGGAGCCGTCCTCCGCCTCGCCCGCACTGTCGGGGGGCTCGTCCGTGGGCTGGACGTCCCCGCCCGGGCGGGGCGCATTCGCGTCCTCGGGCTCGTCCGCGGTCGCACGGTCATCGGGCGGATCCGCAGCGTCGGACGGTTCTGCGCCATCGGGTGAACCGGAACCGGCGGGCGCGCCGGCGTCGTCCGGAGCACCGGTTTCGGAAGGGGCATCCGTGTCCGCAGGGGGGCTCGGATCGTCCGACGCACTGTCGTCGGCCTCTGTTCCCTCGTCGGTTCCCGTGTCCGGCTCCGTGGGGACCTCCAGTGCGGCTCCGACGGAGGCGAGCAGCCGGGGGTCCACGGCGAGGACGGAGTCCGGCAGAGCGCGCGCACTCGCGGTGACCCGATGGAGCGCCCCCGAGTAGTCGCCCGTGGCGTCCGGATCCGCCGCCTGCTCCAGCAGGTCGGGATCGATGAAGGGGGCACCGCTGTCCGGAACCGCATCGAGAGTGACGGGGATGACGGTCGTGATCTCCGTCGGATCGATCCCGGGGTCCGGGTGCCAGACGGTGAACGCCGGTGCGGTCGTCTGCACAGTGCTGGCGTCGTCTGCGGACCCCGCGCCACTGCCGGCGGTGTCGTCCTCGCCACCGGCATCGGCGGTGGTGCCGTTCAGCGTCACGCCCAGGCCGTAAGCACCCCACGAGCTGACGGCGGACCCGCCGGGGCCGAACACGTCTGCGGGGATCGTGAAGCTGAATTCCACCTGGTCGCCGGGGGCGACGGAAGCCGGCAGGTTCGGCACCGCGAGGCTCGGGCCGTCGTCGGCGTCATCGGCACCGCTGGTGCCGTCAGCGGGCGGGTCTGCCGGTTCGTCGTCCGAGCTCGCGAGCAGAAGGGTCGATCGCTGCCGGTCGACCCACCGGTTCACGTCATCGCGCATCGACATCCGCGTCGACGATCGGACCACAGACACGCTGGCCGGGGCGAAATCGTCCGCAGTGGGGTTGACGATCCGACCGGTGACGGTGAGGGCTCCCTCCTGATCCAGCCACGGGGTCACCTCATCGAGGACGACGTGGGGTGAGGCGGTCGGGTCAGTGGTGGGGGCCTCGGCGGCGCTGTCCGGGGCGGGGGCGTCTGCCTGCTGCGCGACGGCCACCGGGCCGGACGCCCCCAGCTGCGCCCCCAGCGCCAGCACACACGCAGAGGCCCCCGCAGCCCACCGTGCGAGGAGGGAGCGGGGTGTGCGGGAGCGGGAAGCGCGCGACACGGAGGGAATCAGCGCCGGTCGGTCTGCAGGGTGGAGATGAGCGAGCGGGCGGCAGCGACGATGCGCCGCTCGTTCGCGAAGGACAGGGTCGCGCCCAGGCGGTCGAGCGGCACCCACGCCGCATCGATCGCTTCATGGTCCGGGTCGTTCTCCACCGTGATCGAGCCGCCGGTGGCGCGCAGCAGGAAGTGGTGGACGACCTTGTGGATGCGGTTCCCGGACACGGAGAACCAGTAGTCGACGGACCCCAGCGGTGCGATGACGCTGCCGATGATGCCGGTCTCCTCCGCGATCTCACGGCGGGCGGCCTCAGCCGATGTCTCCCCTCCCTCGAGGTGGCCCTTCGGCAGACACCACTCGAGTCGTCCGGCGCGGTTGATGCGGGCGATGATCGCGACATTGAGGGAGGGAGAGTCGAAGTCCACGACGATGCCGCCGGCGGAGGTCTCCTCCGTCGTGGAGGAGCGCACCGGGAACGGCCCCGGTTTCGGCATCCTCGGCGTGGGCATGGGTCGTGACATGCCCACACTCTAACGAAGCGCTCTGGATAACCGCTGATGCCACGGTGGGCGCACGACGCGACCGAGCCGCTGATCAGGTCGGCTTGACCCTCACACGGTGTGAGGGACTTCTCTGGTGATCAGACGGTGATCGGATGATGGGGAGTCGGAAGATGCGGGACGAGCAGAGCGCGGCACGGGAAGACCTGCCCGGACAGTCGCGGCTCATCGCGCTCGCCGCCACGGATCCGTCGGCGCGACTGCGGGCTGCCCTGGATGCCGGTACTCGGCCGGATCCGGACGCGGTGGCGCTGCTGGTCGACCGATGCGCGGTGGAGCCAGACTTCTTCGTCCGCGACATGCTCACGTGGGCGCTCACCCGGCACCAGGCGGCCGCGACGGTGCCGCTGCTCCTCGACGCGCTGGGTTCGGCGGTGCCGCAGGCGCGCAGCCAGGCGCTCCACACCCTGTCGAAGATCGGTGATCCTGCGGCGTGGTCCCACCTGTCGGAAGCGCTGCTGTGCGATGAGGACGACGAGGCGGCGCGGGCTGCCTGGCGTGCCGCTGTCGTCCTCGTGCCCGACGCCGCCGAGCCGTGGCTGGCCGACGTCCTCACGACACAGCTGGGTCGCGGTGATGCAGAGGTGCAGAAGAGCCTCAGCCGCGCGCTGGTCGCCCTGGACGACGCCGCGGAGGCACCACTCACCCGCGCGGCCGCCTCACCGCACGTATCCGTGCGGGTCCACGCCGAGGCCACCCGGCGGCTCCTCGAGGACCCGGACGCCGGCTTCGCGGGTGTGATCGAGGAGGCGAAGCGCGTCGTCGCGCTGGGAGCGCTCGGTCTCGACGGATGATTCGGACGGATGAGAGGAGCGGTGCCTCAAGGTCGTACCCGTCGAAGAACGGGACGCGCGGGTTGGGATGTCCCGGATCTGCAGCACGAAGGGGGCGTGGTCGATGAGTCCAGAAGCCGCGCGTGCACACACTCTTTCAACGAATCATTGACAACGTTATGTTGATTGTGGAGGGTGGGGGCATGGAACGCAAGCACGAGTCCGAACGGACAGGTGTCGACCGGGTAGGCGCTGACCGGGCAACAGCCGACCGGGCGACAGCTGATCGAGCGGGTGCCGCCCAGGAGAGCACGGCAGCGCAGCAGCTGCGTGCCGCCGGAGCAGAGGGTCTGTCGCCCCGTCCTTGGCGGCCCGCACCCGCCCCGCCGTCCGCCGTCGACCTCGCCCACTTCGCGCTGTGGCGCGCCGCGCAGGAAGCGAGTGGTCAGGACGCCGGCACCCTGCTGAACGGCCTCGCCCTGCTGTCCGCAGCGCGCGCGGAGGTCGATGGCCTGGAGGCGGGCCTCCTCTTCTCCGCTCGCGGTGCGGGCCTCACGTGGGCGCAGATCGCGGACGCGATGGGATTCCGCTCCCCTCAGGCCTGCCAGCAGCACTTCACCCGGCTCACCGGCCGAGTGGGAGGACGGTCATGACGGCCTCTCCCGAACCGCTGAGGCTCCTCCACGCCGTGCGCCTGCTGGGGTTCGCCGGCACCGACGAGATCGCGGAGCGAGCAGATGCGACCAGGGACGCGACGTCGACCTTCCTCCACGGGGCGGAAGGGGACGGCCTCCTCCAGCACGTCGCCTTCGCGCATGCGGCGGGGTGGACGCTCACGGACGCCGGGAAGGAGGAGAACGAGCGCCAGCTGTCGGATGAGCTCCGCATCGCGGATCCCCACGGCGTCGTCCCCGCTGTCCACTGGGACTTCCGTCCCCTCAACGCACGGCTGCTGCGCGCGGTGACCGACTGGCAGATCCTCCCCGGGACGGATGGGCGTCTCACGACGAATGATCACAGCGACCTCGTCCGGGATGCGCGGATCCTCGACGAACTCGAGGACCTCAGCCGCGCACTCGCTCCCCTCATCACGCGGCTCACCGCCGTCCTCCCGCGATTCGGCGGGTACGACGAACGCTTCGACGCTGCTGTCGTCCGTGCGCGTGCAGGAGCGCCGGAGTGGGTCGACCGGACGTCCCTCGACTCCTGCCACCGCGTGTGGTTCCAGCTGTACGAGGATCTCCTGGCGACCCTCGGCATCGAACGCGGCGAGGTAGAGGCTGATGTCGGCGACGGAGCCGGTGGCGAGGAGGAACCGCGTGCGGATCGGTGAGGTGTCGCGGCGCTCCGGCGTGAGTGTGCGGATGCTGCGCCACTACGATGCGCTGGGCCTTGTGAGCCCCAGCGAGCGGACCGCCGCGGGATACCGCGAGTACGCGGATGCGGACCTCCGGCGGATCCTCCATGTGGAGGCGCTGCGATCCCTCGGGATGAGCCTCGCCGAGGCGGGTGATGCACTCAGCGGGTCCGTGCACGGCGCGTTCGGGCCGTCGCCCACCCTGGACGCTCTCATCGAGCGGACACGCTCCCGTATCGTGGCCGAGCAGGAGCTCCTCACTCGCCTCGAGCACACCCGCGCACGCTCGCCCGACGACTGGGAGGACGTCCTCATCACGATCGCGCTTCTGCGCGCCGTCCGCTCGGACGACCCTCGGACGCGTCACGATGCCGCACTCACCCCGGACGCGCTGCCCGCCGCCGCCTTCGCCGAGGCCGCACTCACCGAAGACGAGCTCAACGTCGCCGGAGCACTGCGATGGGCTGCCGGACACGCTGCGGGAAGCGCGAGCGCGGTCGTCGCTGCCGCCGCGGAGGCGCTCAGTGCGGACGATCCTGCCGTCCGCCTGCGAGCGGTCGCGCTCCTGGGTGATCTCGAGGAGCCCGAGGCGGCTGTCCTCCTCGCCTCCGTCCTCACCGACGACAACGCCGAGGTCCGGGCCCGCGTCGCTCTCACCCTCGCCTCCCAGTGGAGGGAGGGTTCTCCAGCCGCGTCGCGGGACGGCGCCACCGACGCCCACCCGATCTCGGGCCCCCGTCTGACCACCGACTCCCACGTGCTTTCCGCGGCACTTCTGCGCGACGTCCTCGTGCAGATGGTGGTCGACGGGACGAAGGACGTGGAGGCGGCGGAAGCACTCGCCCGGCTCACAGTGGAAGGGGGACGTGCCACGGCCCAGGAACGGGCTGCTGACCGAGAACGGACAGCTGACCGAGGACGGTTTGCGGCCCGGGGACGGTTTGCGGCCCGGGGACGGGCTGCGGAGGGGAACCGGACAGCGGATGCCGCTGCGGCCTCGGCGGCGGTCGATGCGATCCTCGACCGGCTCCGGGACCCGTCGACACCATCGGCGGGCCGCGTGCGCCTCGTGCAGGCGCTGGGTGAGCAACCGGACGCGGTGGTCCAGGCAGTCGTGGCACCATTCACTGACGACGAGGACCCGGACGTCGCCCGCATCGCGACCTACCTCGCACACCGCGCTGCCGAGCAGCCACCGACCTGACCGCCGACACCTGACCGCCGACACCCTGCACCTCCGGTTGCCGGCGTCCGCACCGCGCAGACCACCGCGCCCCGGACAGGCTCATCCGGCGGTGCCACACGGTGCCCGCGCGGTAGGCTTGTGCGCGCTCCGACCAGAGCCGCATCGTGACCGACCAGAGAGCACCAGGAGGAGACCGCGTGGACGCAGCACAGGCGCACGCGAGGATGTTCGAGGCCCTCGACGGGCTGGCACACATCCTCGACCCGCTGGCGGAGAGGTTCGCCGCCCGCGGCTTCGAGTTCGCCCTGGTGGGCGGCTCCGTCCGCGACGCGCTGCTGGGCCGCGACATGCCCGACCTCGACTTCACGACGGACGCGCGGCCGGACGACATCCTCGCCGTCATCAAGGGATGGGCGGACGCGCACTGGGACATCGGCAAGCGGTTCGGGACGATCGGCCTGCGCAAGGGCGACCGCCTCATCGAGATCACCACGTACCGTGCGGAGCAGTACGACCCGGACTCGCGGAAGCCGGTCGTCGCTTTCGGCGACACCCTCGACGCGGACCTCGTCCGGCGCGACTTCACGATCGGCGCGATGGCCGTCCGCCTCCCCGGCCGGGTGTTCGTCGACCCGCACGGAGGTCTGGGTGACCTCGCCGCCGGCCTCATCCGCACCCCCGGCACGCCGGAGGACTCCTTCTCCGACGACCCGCTGCGCATGATGCGCGGCGCCCGCTTCTCCTCCCAGCTGGACTTCGCGGTCGCCCCCGAAGTCCGCGACGCCATGACGCGCATGAGCGAGCGGATCGACATCATCTCCGCCGAACGCGTCCGCGAGGAACTCGTCAAGCTCGTCACCGGGAAGCGCCCGCGGACCGGCATCGAACTGCTCGTCGACACCGGGATCTGCGAACGCGTCCTCCCCGAATTCGCCGCGCTGCGAGACCAGCAGGACGAGCACAACCGGCACAAGGACGTGTACGAGCACTCCCTCACCGTCCTCGACCAGGCCGTCGCACTCGAGCCGGCCTACGCCGCGGACGGTCCCGCGCCCTTCACCTCCCCGGACTTCATCGTCCGGTTCGCCGCGCTCCTCCACGACATCGGGAAGCCGAAGACCCGGCGCTTCGACGAGAACGGCGGGGTGACGTTCCACCACCACGACGTGGTCGGTGCGAAGCTCACCGCGAAGCGGATGAAGGCGCTCACGTTCGACAAGGACACGACGAAGAAGGTCGCGAAGCTCGTGGAACTGCACCTCAGGTTCTACGGCTACGGGGACGCCGGCTGGTCGGATTCCGCGGTGCGCCGGTACGTGACCGACGCCGGTGACCAGCTCACCCGCCTCCACATCCTCACGCGCTCCGACGTGACGACCCGCAACAGGCGCAAGGCGCAGCGGCTGGCACGGAACTACGACGACCTCGAACGCAGGATCGCAGCGCTCGCGGAACAGGAGAAGCTCGACGCGATCCGTCCGGAGCTGGACGGGCAGCAGATCATGGAGATCCTGGGCATCCCACCCGGCCCGCTGGTGGGCCGGGCATACCGCCACTTGCTGGACATCCGGATGGAAGACGGCGTCATCGGACCCGAGGAAGCGGAGCGCCGTCTGCGCGACTGGTACTCCGACCAGGGGTGATACCGCGGCTGATACATTTGCGAAGACGTCGTGCGAACAACCCGCACATGGCGGACCAAGGATTCGAAGGAGAACTCATGGCCACTGTCCAGTCCGGTGACAGCAGTACGCAGGAGACCGGAGCAGCGCAGACCGTCACGGAGCAGTTTCGTGCCGTCCGTGACTCCCTCCTCACACACCGGCTGGACATCGAGGCCGCACGCAGCGCTTTCGAGTGGCCGCAGTTCGAGCACTTCAACTTCGCCACCGACTGGTTCGACCCCCTCGCCCAGGGCAACGACGATCCTGCTCTCTGGATCATCGAGGGCGACGGCAGCGAGCAGACGTGGTCGTTCGACCAGCTGCGCCGCCGGTCCAACCAGGTCGGCAACCTCCTGCGGAAGGCCGGTGTGCGCCGGGGCAGCCGCGTCATGGTGATGCTGGGCAACCGCGTGGAGCTGTGGGAGACGATGCTCGCAGGGATCCGCCTGGGTGCGGTCCTGCTGCCCACCACCGTGCAGCTGGGCCCGAAGGACCTCGAGGACCGCGCCGTCCGCGGTGAAGCCGACTTCGTCGTCGCCGCAGCCGAGGACGCCGCGAAGTTCGACGACGTGGACCGGCAGGTCACGCGCATCGTCATCGATGCGCCCGCAGAAGGAGTCGGCGAGGGCTCGGTGTCCTACGCGGACGCGGCGGAAGAATCCGAGGACTTCACAGTCGACGCTCCCACTCGCGCGGACGAGCTGCTCCTCCTCTACTTCACCTCCGGCACCACGTCGAAGGCGAAGATGGTCGCCCACAGCCACGCCTCGTACCCGGTGGGCCACCTGTCCACCATGTACTGGATGGGTCTGGAGCCCGGCGACCGCCACCTCAACATCGCGTCCCCCGGCTGGGCGAAGCACGCGTGGTCGAACTTCTTCACCCCGTGGATCGCCGGCGCCTGCGTCGTCATCGTCAACTACGCGCGCTTCGACGCCGCACAGCTCATGAGCGTCATGGACCGCGTGGGCGTCACGAGCTTCTGCGCACCGCCCACCGTCTGGCGCATGCTCATCCAGGCCGACCTGTCGAAGCTCGCGAGTCCGCCGCAGAAGGCGCTGGGTGCGGGTGAGCCGCTCAACCCGGAGGTCATCGCGATCGTCGAACGCGAATGGGGCGTCTCCATCCGCGACGGCTTCGGTCAGACGGAGACCACACTGCAGATCGGCAACCCGCCCGGCCATCAGATGAAGCCGGGAGCCATGGGTGTCGCGATGCCGGGATTCGACCCGGTCCTCATCGACCCGGCCACCGGCGAGGAGACCGTGGAGGGAGAGATCTGCCTCCGCATGGACCCCCGCCCCCTGGCCCTCATGAGCGGCTACTGGGGCGACGAGGCACGGACCGACGACGCGTTCATGAACGGCGTCTACCATACGGGTGACGTCGCGACGAAGGACGACGACGGCGTCTACACGTACGTGGGCCGTGCCGACGACGTGTTCAAGGCCAGCGACTACCGGCTGTCCCCGTTCGAGCTGGAGAGCGTCCTCATCGAGCACGAGGCCGTGGCGGAAGCCGCTGTCGTGCCCTCGCCGGACCCGGTGCGGCTCGCGGTGCCCAAGGCGTACGTCGTCCTGCGAGGCGGCTTCGAGCCGAACGCGGAGACCGCCGAGGACATCCTCCGGTTCTGCCGTGAGAACCTCGCCCCCTACAAGCGGATCCGGCGCATCGAGTTCTCCGACCTGCCGAAGACGATCTCCGGAAAGATCCGACGGGTCGAGCTGCGCGCCCGCGAACGTGAGCTGCACGGCGAGGCGGGCGGCATCCCCGCACCCGACGCCGTGGTGGGTGCGGGCGGGGCCCGGACCGCGGCCTCGGCGACGGATGCGAAGGGCCCGGGGGCGGAAGGCACACGGATCCTCGAGTGGGCGGACACGGACTTCCCGTCACTCAAGGGGTGACGGGGAACTCGTCGACGTTCAGCCTCCTACCATGAACGCATGGTTGAATCGACGGGTTGTCTGCACGGTGCGCGTGTCGTCGGCTGTTGGAGTGAACCTCTGACGGCAGGGTCCGCGCGTGTGGCGACCTGTCCCACACCTCGACAGCGGAGGACTCCGTGACCCCATCCGAAACTCCCCGGCACGCCGGTTCGCAGGGCCGTCATCGCAGCGGCGGCACCGCCGCGAAATCCGGCGCTGCCGCAGGCGCAGGCGGTGCCAAGGGGGGTCTGTTCGCGCGGATGTCGCGCTGGGCGGGCTACCCCCGCCCCGGGAAGACCGGATGGCGCCGGTGGGTCCCCGCATTCCGCCACTGGGCTGTCGCGGTGCTGCTGTTCGTCGCGCTGGGGCTGGGAGCCTTCGGCATCGGCTACGCGGTCACCGACATCCCGGAACCCAACGCGGAGGCGTCAGGACAGACCTCGACCGTCTACTACAACGACGGGGAGACGGAGCTCGGGTCGTACTCCGCGGAGGATCGCACCAACGTGTCGATCGACGAGATCTCCGAATCGATGCAGCACGCCGCGGTCGCGGCGGAGGACCAGTCGTTCTACGAGAACCGCGGCATCTCCTTCAAGGGACTGAGCCGCGCGGTGTGGGGCGTCGTCACCGACGACTACGCGGGCGGCGGGTCGACGATCACCCAGCAGTACGTGAAGAACTTCTACCTGACGAACGAGCGCTCCATCGACCGCAAGGTCCGGGAGATGTTCATCTCGCTCAAGATCGACCAGGAGCTCACGAAGGACGAAGTCCTCGCGAACTATCTCAACACGATCTACCTGGGCCGCCAGAGCTACGGCATCGAGGTGGCGGCCAACAACTACTTCGACAAGCCGGCGAGCGAACTCGATGTGCCCGAGAGCGCCCTGCTGGCCGCGATGATCCAGCGACCCGGTGCCGCGGACCCCGCGGATGACCCGGACACGTACGAGGACCGGTTCCGGTACGTGCTGCGCAGCATGGTGAAGCTGGGCTACCTCACCGAGGACGAAGCGGCGTCGACGGAGATGCCGGAGGTCAACTCGAAGCCCGAGGACAACCAGTACAAGGGCCAGAACGGGTACCTGCTGTCGACAGTCCTGTCTGAGCTGAAGTCGATCGGGTACACCGAGGACCAGCTGAATCGCGGCGGCTACGACATCGTGTCGACCTTCGACGAAGGCGCGATGGAGGTCGCGGTGGAGACGGTCGAGGCGCTGCCGGAGATGAAGGACGGCATGCACGTGGGACTGTCGTCGGTGGATCCCGCCACCGGCGGTGTCGTCGCGATCTACGGCGGGAAGGACTATCTAGAGCGCGCGCAGAACTCCGCGACCCAGGACACGGCGCAGGCGGGGTCGACCTTCAAGGTGTTCACCCTGGTGGCCGGTCTGGAGAACGGCTATCGGCTGACGGATCATTTCACCGGGACGAGCGGCACGACGTTCAACTACGACGGCACCCCCTGGGTCGTCCGCAACTACGGCGGTTCGAACTATGGACCGGTGAGCCTGCTGAAGGCGACGCAGTCGTCGATCAACACGGCGTACGCGCAGCTGAACATCGAAGTGGGCCCGGAGAAGACGGTGGACGTGGCGAAGCGCGCCGGCTTCCCCGACGACACGGTGGGGCTGGAGAACAACGCGTCGAACGTGCTGGGCACCTCGAGCCCCACTGTCACGCAGATGGCGGGAGCGTTCGCGACGTTCGCGGAGGAGGGCGTGCACCACCAGGTCCACTTCGTCGACAAGGTCACCGACGCGGAAGACACGGTCGTGCACGAAGCCGACCCTGAGGGTGACGAGGCGTTCGACCCGGCGGTCGCCGCGGAGACGTCCTACGCCCTGCGCAACGTCGTGACCGGCGGGTCCGGCTCCTACGCGAACAATCTGGGTCGCCCTGCGGCGGGCAAGACGGGTACGTCGCAGAACGCGTACTCCGCATGGTTCGCCGGCTACACCCCCAACCTGGCGACCGCGGTGT
Organism: Brevibacterium yomogidense; assembly: GCF_016107685.1. Lineage (GTDB taxonomy): Bacteria > Actinomycetota > Actinomycetes > Actinomycetales > Brevibacteriaceae > Brevibacterium > Brevibacterium yomogidense. The sequence continues at coordinate 328,010 of NZ_JABASY010000001.1, read as the reverse complement.
CGATCTTCCGCGCCGACGAGGAGGGCAACCCGATCGAGATCGGTCCCTATGGCGGCCGGGGTGAGATCACCGGTGGTTCGTACCCGACGATGGTGTGGACCGACTACATGCGCGGTGCGGTCGAGGCGATGGACCTGCCGGTCGAGCAGTTCCCCGAACGTGGCGAGCTGCCACAGGTCGACAAGCCGAACAACGATTCCGGCGTGCCGGAGCAGGCACCCGCTCCTCCCCGTCGCGACAACTCCGGTGATTCCGGTGGCGGGTCCGGTGGCAATTCGTCGGATGAGGACTCCGACTCCGGCGACGACGCACGCGAAGAGGAACCTCCGGAGGAAGAGGAAGACGACTCCGGCGGTATCGAGCCTCCAGGTGACGATGACAACGAGGACAACGACAACGGCGGCGACTCCGGTGGCGGCGGAAACGGTGACGGCGGTGACGGCGGCGACTCCGGTGGCGGCGGAAACGGTGACGGCGGCGATGGCGGCGACTCCGGTGGCGGCGGAAACGGTGACGGCGGCGACTCCGGTGGCGGCGGTGACGGCGGCGGCGACTCGGGTAACAATTCCGAGGACTGACGCCTGAGCGTCCAGCCCGTGGAGATGCGGTCCGAGGGTGGTTCATCCACCCCCGGGCCGCATCTTGTCGTCTGAGGAGAACGCACCCCCGGCCGGACTCCCCACAGCCGCCTGCAGGCACCTGCTCGCAGGGCCCCGTCGCATAGGCTGAGCACCATGGAAAGGACCTCCGAAAGCAGACCGCGCCCGGTGTCGCCCGCAGACGTCGCCTCACCGCTGCGGGGAGGCGAGGGGGCGCGGTTCGCACGCCCCGATCGCCGCACCTTCGCGAGCATCGGCTGGGTGCTCATGGGCCTGCTGGGTGTGTCCGTCGTCATCGGTGTGCTGCTGCAGGTGCCGTGCCAGACCGGCGGGTACGAACTGCCGCGCGCCGGCTTCCGCATGTGCCAGTCGCCCGTGGCGCTGGCGATGACCGGTGACACGCTGCCGGACTCCGCAGGCCGCATCACCTCAGGCCTCTCCGGCTTCGCGCCGCTCACCTACTGGTTCGTCGTCCTCATGTCCGGCATGGGCGCAACAGCAGCCGAGGCGATGGGTCTCCTCCTCGTCCTCAACACCCTCGCCTTCGCAGCGATGGGCACGGGTGTCATCGCACTCGCCCGAGCGATCGGCTTCGGCTCCCCCCGCCCCCGCGCGGTGAGCCTGTCGTGGGTCGCCGTCGCCTTAGTGTCGCCGGTCGTCGTCTTCAGCATCGGCCAGTCCCTGGACCCGGTGGGCGTGGCGCTGGCGGTGTGGGCGTGTGTGCTGCTGAGCGGCGACCGTTCGACGGCGGCGCTGCTGTCTGCAGGCGGCATGCTCGCCACCGCCGCGTTCGCGGGACCACTGGCTCTCATCGTGCTGGTGGGCGTGCTCATCGGTGCCGCACGGGACCGGGGCCACGCCGTCCTGGTCCTCGCCGGGTTCGCCCTCACGACGGGCGTGCTCACGCTGGCGGACGGTCGGCTCCCCTCGCGTCTCACCGTGTGGTTGGACGACGCGGTGGACCGCGGGTCGATCGCGTCCGTCGTCCTCACACAGAATTGGGGGGACGAGCCCACCTTCGCAACAGGGCTGCTGGTCGTGTGGACCCTGGGCATCGTCGCGATCGCCGCGATGGCGACGTCGACGATGATGCTCAAACCCACTGTCGCCGAGGCCGTGGACCAGGACGCCGTCTCCGGCGGCTCTGCGGATCCCTCCTCATCTGAGAGCCCTGTCGCGGTGCTCCGGCGGTTGGAGAGAGCCGATGGCGTCGCCCATCTGCGCCAGATGGTGCTCACGATCGCGGCGCTCCTTGCGCTGTCCGTCGTGCTGGCACCCAGCTCTTCGACCTCGATGTCGCTGTGGCTGCTGCCGTTCGCCGCACTCGCGGTGCGGCAGCTGCCCGTCATGGGGCTGTGGTTCTTCGCGGAGCTGGGCTTTGCGATCGCGGTGCCGCTGACCGATGTCGCAGAACTCGACTCGTCGATCGGTTTGGCACCGACGTGGATGGGCCTGCTGACCCTGCTGCGATTCTTCTCCCTCACCCTCGTCATGGCCTTCGCACTCGATGAACTGTTCCGGACGGGCCGCCGCCGTGCGGCACGCCGGGAGAAGACACTGCACGACGCGGAGGCGTAAGCGCGTCCGGTCGCCGACGCCACTGGCGCGAGACCGCTTTGACCGCTCACGCGGGTGCGGGACGCTGCGCGGACCCGGCACTGCAGTGAATGAATGCACGGAGGGCGGGAGAGTCGAAACTCTCCCGCCCTCCGTGTGCCGCCTGGCGGTCAGCGGATGCTGTCACTCATCGACAGCCCCACCGTGGCCGTCAGCCCTGCAGCTTGCGTCGGCGTGCGAGGAACAGCAGTGCGCCGCCTCCTGCGGTGAGCAGCGCGCCGAGACCTGCTGCGAAACCGACGTTCGTGCCCGTGCGCGGGAGATCCTCGCCCGGCTTCGGGTCATCCGACGGTGCCGGAGACGGCTTGTCCGTGGGCTCCGTCGTCGGATCGGCCGGCGGCTCAGTCGTCGGATCCGTCGTGGGGTCCGGCGTGGCCGCAGGCTCCTCGACGACGACGGTCACCGTCGCGACGTTGGAATCCTCCGCGCCGTCGTTGGCCTGGAACGTGAACGTCTCCTCACCGAGGAAACCCTCTTCCGGGGTGTACGTGAGGTCCGGGGCGTCACCGCTGAGTGCGCCGGTCTCCGGACCGTCGACCACGGTGTACGTCAGCTCGTCGCCTTCGGAATCCGTCGCGGTGAGCGGGGTGTCCACGGGGGTGTCGACCGGTGTGGTGAACACCGCGTCCTCGGCGACTGGCGGGTTGTTCGCCTGGAAGGACCCGGTTCCGATGACGACAGCGGAGTCGTAGGACCAGTCCGCGGTGTCCGCGATCGCGAGCTTCACGTGGTTCGACTCACCGGCATTCACGTTGGCCACGCAGGTGAGCGGGACGGTGAACCCGTCGAGCTCCGTGTCGAAGGGGTGTCCGGCCACCATGTCGTTGTCGTTGTAGAGGGCCGGGTTCAGGTCGTTGTTGATCGTGTTGACCGTGACCGGCGCTTCGCCGTCGCCCGTGTCGACGACCGCGCAGTTCTCACCGTTGACGAAGAACGCGAACACGTCGTTGAAGCTCGAGTCGACGAACTCGTTGTACTCCTCGGACCCGAAGACGTACGTGAAGGTGAGCTGATCCGTGTCCGGCACGAAGTCGAATTCGAGGACGCTCGCGTCGTTCGTGCTCTCCGGCGACACGATCTCGTCGAGATCGGCGTCCCCCGGTGTGTCGAAGTTCGACGTGGTCGAGCTGCTGTCGTTCGGTCCGAGGATCGCAGAGGGCCCGCGGTCGCTCCCGGCGACACTGCCGGAGGACAGGGCGACCCCGGACTCCAGTCCGATGGCACTCATGCCGCTGACGGTGCCCGCAGCCTCATCGGCACCCGTGTAGGTGACGTTGCTGTACTCGATGCCCGAGCCCACGAGCGACGCGACGAGGTCTTCGGCAGTCAGGTCCTCTGTGAGGTCAGTGGCTGACTGGCCGGCGGAATAGGTCTTGCTGCCGGTCGCAGATGCTGCGGCGGCGGCCTCTCGGTCGGCCGTCGTGGGCGACGCGAGGGCCGTGGTGGGACCGACGCACGCGAGTGCGAGAGCCGATGCTGCTGTGAGCGCACCGAGCCGTGTGGGGGATGTGATCACTCTCAACTCCAGAAACGAAACCTTGGGAAGGCGAAAATGGACACTGTGAGTCTCGCATGAAAAGTCACTGGCTGGTAGTTGGCTGAGAGTCTTGGAGGCCCGGCATGATGCGGAACGGAGCGCTTGGGAGTGTTCGAGGCCGTTCATACCGCGGTCAGCGCCGCATGGTCGAACAAGGAGCGTTGTTTCAGGAAATGGTGACGATCTGTGACGACATGAGATACGGGCCAGTAGGGGTGTTGCGGGTGTGCCGCTACTGCGCGTTCGGACGTCTGATCGCCAGGACCTCGCCCAGCGTGCCCCATTCGTTCCGACCCAGACGGGTGAGCGGGTCCAGATCAGATGCGGACGGAAGCGATCGCCCTCGCGCATCGGTGCGGAGGGTGTGCGTGTTCACTGCGACGTGGACCACCCGGCCCAGGACCATGAAGTTGCCTCCGACCGGGATGATCCGCTCGACGGTGCACTCCATGACGGCGGGAGACGAAGCGACGCGCGGCGCGGTGACGACTGCGGAGGGCTCCTCGGCGACCCCGGCCGCCGCGAACTCGCTCACGTCCGGATCGTAGGGTGCTGACGTCTGGTTGGCGTCCTCGAACTGGGGTCGGGAGACGAGCGAGACCGTGAACTCGCCAGTGGCCTCGGCGTTGTTGAGGGAGTCCTTGCGTGTGGTCGACGAGAACATGACGACCGGCGGTTCCTCTGACACCATGGTGAAGAACGAGTGCGGCGCGAGATTCGCGACGCCGGAGGCGTCAACGGTGCCCACCCACGCGATGGGGCGCGGGATGAGGATCGACTTCACGAGCAGGGTGGTCTCGCGGTCACCCAGGGCGACTGGGTCGAACTCCGTGCGCTGTGCGTCCATGCCACCAGTCTGTCAGCTGTTGAGACGCGAGCATACGACTCAGTCCAGCGCCGCGTCCCTCGGTCTCGCCCATGCGGTACACTCGAACGGCTGTCCTGTGCGCCCCTGTGCGCAGAACCACTGGACAGCGCAACGCAATTACCCTCCTGCCACGGATGGACCGTGGCCGCTGAGACCAGAGGAGGTGGGTGACACATGCGTAAGTACGAGCTCATGCTCATCCTCGATCCAGAATTGGACGAGCGCTCTGTGAGCACCACTGTCGAGAAGCTCATCAAGGTCGTGCCCGCACAGGGTGGGACCGTCGACAACGTGGATGTCTGGGGCCGTCGCCGCTTCGCGTACGAGATCAACAAGAAGTCGGAAGGCTTCTACGTGGTGATCGATCTGAACGCGCAGCCCGACACCGTGAAGGAACTCGATCGCCAGCTCGGACTCAACGAGTCCGTCCTGCGCACGAAGATCATGCGCCCCGACACCAAGTGATCGCATCCGCGATCTGATCCCACGGTGAAGGTCCGCACGGATCTTCAACCCCATTCACATCCATCCACTCGAGCCGCAGCGAAGACCTGCGCAGCAGAGGAGTCACCATGGCAGGCGAGACAGTCATCACCGTCGTCGGAAACGTCACTGCCGACCCGGAGTTGAGGTTCACCGCGAACGGCGCAGCCGTCGCGAACTTCACCGTGGCGTCCACGCCGCGGAACTTCGACCGTCAGTCCAATGAATGGAAGGACGGGGAGACTCTCTTCCTGCGCTGCAGTGCCTGGCGCGACATGGCGGAGAACGTCGCAGAGACGCTGTCTCGCGGCACCCGCGTCGTCGCTCAGGGTCGCCTGCGGTCACGCACCTTCGACACGAAGGAAGGCGAACGCCGCACCGTGTTCGAGCTGGACGTCGACGAAGTCGGCCCCAGCCTCCGCTACGCATCCGCGACGGTCACGAAGAACGAGCGCGGCGGCTTCGGCGGTGGCGGCGGGAACTTCGGCGGCCAGCAGCAGGGCGGCGGTTTCGGTGGCGGCAACCAGGGCGGCGGCCAGCAGGGCGGCTTCGGCGGAGGCCGTGGTCCCCAGCAGGGCGCACCTCAGGGAAGCCAGCAGGGTGGACAGTGGGGTGCCAACCCGCAGCAGGGCGGACGCCCTGCCCAGGAGGACCCGTGGGCATCGTCGAACCCGCAGAGCGGTGGCGGCTGGGGCAACCCGGCCAACGACGAACCACCGTTCTGATCGATACTTCTCACACTCACACAGGAGCACATCATGGCGAAGCCGGATCCCCGGAAGCCCATCAAGAAGAAGGCGAACCCGCTCAAGCGCGGCGAAGCCGCAACCATCACCTACAAGGACACCGCGACGCTGCGCAAGTTCATCTCGGACCGCGGCAAGATCCGCGCCCGCCGCGTCACCGGTGTCTCCGTGCAGGAACAGCGCATCATCGCGAAGGCCGTGAAGAACGCTCGCGAAATGGCGCTTCTCCCGTACACCGCCGCGACTCGCTGATAGGAGGAGAGAAGAATGGCAACCAGGAAGCTCATCCTCAATCAGGAAGTCGACCGTCTGGGCGCAGCCGGTGACGTCGTCGAGGTGAAGGCGGGCTACGCCCGCAACCTGCTCATCCCCCGTGGATGGGCGACGCCGTGGACCGCTGGTGCGCAGAAGCAGATCGACGCCCTCAAGAAGGCCCGCCAGAGCCGCCAGATCGCCGACCGCGACGAGGCACTGGCTCTCAAGGGCAAGATCGAGGCGGCGACCGCTCGCATCGAGATGAAGGCCGGCAAGGGTGGACGCCTGTTCGGCGCCGTCACACCGGCTCTCGTCGCGGAAGCGCTCGGCACAGCCGTCGGTTCAGAGTTCGATCGTCGTCAGGTGGCCCTGCCGGGTCACGTGAAGTCGGCCGGTCTGCACACCGCGACCGTCCGCGTCCACGACGAGATCACCGCGAACGCCAAGTTCGAGGTCGTCGGCAAGGCCTGATCCGCTCGTCACCACGATGAGGGATCGGCCACCGGCCGGACCACGCCGAGGCCCCGGGAACCTGCACAGGTTCCCGGGGCCTCGGCGCATTCCAGGGGTGGAGACGACGCTGACCCGGTGGGCCGGTGGGCTGGCGGGCCACCGGGTCAGCGGTTCAGAAGAGGATCTCCGTCGTCGTCGGCTCCGTCCTCACGATCTGCCTTCCGGCACGGTAGGAGGCGATGACCGGAGCGTTGAAGCTCAGCGCTTCGTACCAGGTGGGCGCATCGAGGATGATGAAGCTCGCCGGACGGCCCACCCCGAAGCCGTAGTCCTCCGCCCCCAGATGCAGTGTGCGCGCCGCGTTGTGCGTGATGAACCGGTAGCTCTGGTCGATCTCCTGCTTGCCCATCATCTGCGTGACGTGCAGCCCGTTGAAGACGACGTCCCGCAGATTCCCCGTGCCCAGCGGGTTCCACGGATCGACGATGTCGTCCTGACCGAAGCTCACATTGAGTCCGGCCTCCGTCAGCTCCTTCACCCGCGTGACACCCCGACGCTTCGGGTACGTGTCCATGCGGGCCTGCAGGTGGGTGTTCACCAGGGGGTTCGACACGAAATTGATGCCGCTCATCGTGAGCAGGCGCAGCAGCTTCGTGAAGTACGCGTTGTTGTAGGAGTGCGTCGCGGTCGTGTGGCTGGCCGTCACACGATCGTGCAGGCCCCTCTCCAGCGCACGCGTCGCGAGCGTCTCCAAGCCGCGGGACGCCTCGTCGTCGATCTCGTCGCAGTGCACATCGACGAGCAGGCCGAATTCGTCCGCCAGCGCACACGCGAAGTCGAGCGAGGCGACGGAGTACTCGCGGGTGAACTCGAAGTGCGGGATCGCACCGATCACGTCGACCCCCATTCCGGCGGCGCGCCGCATGAGTCCTTCGCCGTCGGGGAAGGACTGGATGCCCTCCTGTGGGAACGCCACGATCTGCAGCGTGATGACGTCCTTCAGCTCCTCCCGCAGCTCCAGCATCGCGTGCAGCGCCGTGAGCTCGGGGTCGGTGACATCGACATGCGTGCGCACGTACTGGATGCCGAACCGGGCCTGCTGGCGCACGGCGCGGTTCACGCGCTCCTTCACATCCTCGACGGTGAGGGAGCGCTTCCGCTCACTCCACACCTCGATGCCCTCGAACAGTGTGCCGGATTCGTTCCACCGCGGTTCCCCGGCGGTGAGGGCCGAATCGAGGTGCACGTGCGATTCGATGATCGGGGGCAGGCCCAGACGGCCGCCCGCATCGACGACCTCTTCGCCGTCCTGCGGTTCCAGCTGCGGTTCGATCGCGGTGAAGACACCGTCGGTGACACGGACGTCGCTGGTCGACTCCGCATCCTCAATCCGCAGATTCTTGAACAGCATGATGCCCTTCCCCCTTCTTCCCGGCGCGCTGGATGAGCGCGCCGATCACGTAGCAGACCACTCCGACGACGATCGCGTTGATCGAACCGATGCCCCAGTCCACGAACCAGCCGGCCAGTCCTCCGGCGACGACGCCCACGACGGCTCCCCAGACGACGGGTCGACCCGCCCGGTCCGGCATCGCGTACGCCTTCCTCCGCCAGAGGAAGTCGACCACGATGATCGCACCGATGGGCGGGAGTGCGGCATTGAGGAAGTTCAGCCACCCGATGAAGTTGTCGTAGAGCCACAGCGACGTGAGCGTCCCGAGGACGCCGGAGATGAGGACCAGCGGGCGCTTGCGGACCTTCGTGATGTTCGCAAGGCCCAGCCCGGTCGTGTAGAGCGCATTGTTGTTGGTGGTCCAGATGTTGGCGCCCAGGACGATGAGCGCCGGGATCATGAGTCCCTGCGCGATCATGACGTAGAAGATGTCGTCCTCACCGCTGAAGGCACCGCCGACCGCGCCGAAGCTGAACATGAGGGTGTTGCCGAGGAAGAAGGCGATGACAGTGGTGATGACCGCACTGTTCGCGCTCTTCGCGAACCGCGTGAAGTTGGGCGTCGCCGTCCCACCGGAGACGAAGGAGCCGATGACCATGCCGATGGCGACGGTCAGCGGCATCCCCGTCGACTGCCCGAAGATCGCCTCGAGCCCACCGCCCTCTTCGGTCGCCGAGATCATCGACCACGTGCCGAGGACCGCGATGAGCGGCACCGATATGAAGCTCACGATCTCGATCGCGTTGATGCCGTAGTAGGCCGAGGCCGTCATGAGCGCGCCCGCGACGATCACGATCGGCCACGGCCCGGTCCCCAGCAGCTCACCGGTGGGGTTGGCGAACATCGCCACACCGACCCCGAACCACCCCATCTGCGTGAAGGCGATCAGCGCAGAGGGGAGGTAGGAGCCGCGTGTGCCGAACGTCCGCTGGGCGAGCAGGTCGAGCCCCTCACCCGTCTTCGCACCGATGAAGCCGAGCGCACCCGTGTAGGCGCCGAGGATGATGCCGCCGATGACGACCGCCCAGATGAACCCGGTGAGGTCCACGCCGTTCCCCAGCCCGGCCCCCACACTCATCGACGCGGAGAAGAACGTGAAGCCCAGCATGACGAAGCCGACCCGCCAGAAGCTCCGTCGCTCCGTGAGCGGCACCGCTTCGAACGAGAAGTCCTGGTCTGCTGCGTCGTGGGCTCGGGTGACGTCGTCCGGCATGGGGCTTCCTTAGAATCGTTATCGGTTCTTCACGAGGATATGCCGAGGCACCCGCCTCCCGACGTTCCGGCTCAGGCGGGCGGTGTCCCCGGGTAGGCCACGTCGTCGAGCGCACCGTCGAGCATGCGCACCAGCACATCGGTGAGGGCCTGGACACCGGTCACCATGTCCTCGTCGCTGGTGAACTCCCGCTCGCAGTGGGAGACGCCTTCGAACGACGGGATGAACATCATGACGGACGGAGTGGCCGTGTTCATCGCGACCGAGTCGTGGCCCGCCATCGTCTGCATCCGACGGATGTCCAGACCCCGGTCCGCCGCGACCTTCTCCTGCAGCTCGACGCCTTCGATCGGGTAGTAGCGATTGGGGCGGATGTCGAAATCGCGCGCCACGACCTTCAGCCCCGTCTTCTCCTCCACCTTCTTGAACTCGTCGAGCATCCAGTCCCGCGCGTCCTTCACGATCTGCGGGTCGTTCGCGCGCAGATCGCCCACGAGGTGCACACGGGAGTTCACGACGATGGGCGAGTTGGGTTCGACCGTCACCTGCCCGACGGAGGACACGAGCGTCTCCTCCGGGAACCGCTCGCAGATCTCCTGGAACAGGAGGATGACGTGGGACGCCCCCACGAGGGCGTCGTGTCGGTCCGCCATGGCGGTGGCCCCCGTGTGGGACTGCTCGCCCAGCACCTCGATGTCGAGCTTCTGGGTGTACCAGGACGAGTCCACCGCCCCCAGCGGCAGCCCTTCGCGCTCGAGGATCCGCCCCTGCTCGATGTGGATCTCCGCGTATCCCCGCACGGTGTCGACGCGGGGCACGCCCGGATCCTCATCCGAACCGAGGTAGCCGATCCCCTCGAGTGCGTCGCGGACGCTCACCCCCTCGAGGTCCTTCACCTGCAGCATCTGGTCCCTGTCCATGAGGCCCGCGTAGACGGAGCTTCCCATGATGGACGGGGGGAACCGCCCGCCCTCCTCGTTGAACCAGTCGACGACGACGAGGTCGTACTTCGCCGCGATCTCACCGTCGCGCACCCGGCGTTCGATCTGCGCGGCCGCGTGCAGTGCGGCGATCACACCGTAGGCGCCGTCGAACCGCCCGCCCTTCGGCTGCGAATCGAGGTGGGAGCCGGCGAGGATCACGTCGGCCGGACCGTCGCCGCCTGCGACCAGCGGCACGCGGGCGAAGAGGTTCCCGATCCCGTCGACGCCGGTCTCCCACCCCCGCTCCTGGGCGAAAGCCTTGAACCAGTTGCGGGTCTCCATGTCCATCGGCGTCGCCGCCTGCCGCTCGACACCGCCGGCGTCCGTCGCACCGATCGTCGCGACCTCGTGGAAGTCGGAGAGGAAGGCGTCTTCAGGGGTAGTGGTCACTGTCATGTCTCCTAGTTCAGACGAGGTACTGCGACGTGTCGCGCTTGAGGTACTGGCCATCGCCCTTGCGGCCCAGGTACTCGTCGTTCTGCACGACGACCTTGCCACGGCTGATGACGGTGTCGACCTTGCCGTCGATCTCGAAGCCCTCCCACGCGGAGTAGTCGATGGCCATGTGCGCGGTGTCCGCGCTGATCGTCGTGTGCCCGGCCGGGTCGTACACGACGACGTCGCCGTCGGCACCCGGCTGGATGACGCCCTTGCGGCCGTAGAGGCCGAACATGCGGGCCGGAGTCGTCGACGTGATCTCGACGAACCTCTCCAGGGTGATCTTCCCGTCGACGACACCCTGGTACAGGAGGTCGAGGCGGTGCTCGACGGTGCCGAACCCGTTGGGGATCTTCGAGAAGTCGTTCGCGCCCAGCTCCTTCTGCTCCTTCATGCAGAACGGGCAGTGGTCGGTCGACACCATCTGCAGCTCGTCCGTCCGCAGAGCCTTCCACAGGAACTCCTGGTGGCCCTCGTGCTTCGACCGCAGCGGAGGCGAGGCGACCCACTTGGCGCCCTCGAACTCACCCCACTCCTCACTGTGGGCACCCAGCTGGTCCTCGAGGCTGAAGTACAGGTACTGGGGGCAGGTCTCGCCGAACACGTTCGCGCCGCGGCCCCGGGCCTCGGCGATCTGCGTGGCCGCCTGCTTCGCCGTCACATGGACGAAGTACAGCGGGCAGTTCGCGACGTCCGCGATCATGATCGCCCGGTGCGTCGCCTCCTCCTCCATCTGCCACGGCCGGGTGAGGCCGTGGTTGATGGGGCCCGTCTCCCCGCGCTCGATCGCCTGCTGGACCAGGACGTCGATGACGGAGCCGTTCTCCGCGTGCATCATCATGAGCGCGCCGTTGTCCGCGCCCTTCTGGAACGCGCGGAAGATCTGGCCGTCGTCGGACAGGAAGACCCCCTTGTACGCCATGAACAGCTTGAAGCTCGTGACGCCCTCGTCGACGAGCTCGTCCATCGCGGTGAGCGATTCGGGCTGGATGTCGGAGAGGATCTGGTGGAACCCGTAGTCGATCGCACAGTTGCCCGCGGCCTTCTCGTGCCACAGGTTGTACTGGTCCATGACCCGCTGCTCCGGATACTGCGTGATGAAGTCGATGATCGTCGTGGTCCCGCCGTAGGCGGCCGCACGCGTGCCGGTCTCGAAGGTGTCCGCGGCGAACGTCCCGCCGAACGGCATCTCCATGTGCGTGTGGGCGTCGACGCCGCCCGGCAGCACGTACTTCCCGCTCGCGTCGATGACCTTGTCGACGGTCCGCTTCAGATCCGAGCCGAGCAGCTGGGAACCCGGGGGCAGCACGGCGGCGATCGTCTCGCCGTCGATGAGGACGTCCGCTTCGACCCTGCCGGTCGTGTTGACCACGGTTCCGCCGGTGATGAGTGTGGTAGTCATCGTGACCTCCTGTGTGGGGTGGGGATGGATGGTGAGAGTGTCATCGCGCCCGGACCGGGGCCTCGGCGGGAGGGTCGGCCTGCGAAGCCGACGGTTCGGGGTGGGCGGGCAGCGGTGCCCAGCGGCAGAGCAGCGCATAGGCGAGGCCGCCCACGACGATCCCGGCCGGCCACGCGAACGGCACGGCGTCCGACCACGCGGGCACGAAGGTGAGCAGCAGGGAGATCGAACCCCCGGCGATGAGCGCGATGATCGCCCGCGGGTTGTACCCGCGGCGGTAGAAGTAGACGCCGTTCGGATCGTCGCTGAACAGCGACTCCGCGTGGAGGCGCCGTGCGCGCAGGATGTAGTAGTCGACGGTGATGATGCCGAAGAGCGGCCCCATGAAGGCACCGATGCCGCCGATGAGCTGATTCACGATCACCGGGCTGGAGAAGAGGTTCCAGGGGGTGACGGCGACCGACAGCACGGCGACGAGGGTGCCCGCGCGGCGGAAGGTGAACCATTCCGGCCGGATGTTGATGAGGTCGTACACCGGCGCCACGAAGTTGCAGATGATGTTGACGCCCGCCGTCGCGACGGACACCGCGATGATCGTCACGAGGAGGACCGTCACGTTGTCGATGTCGCGGACGAGGTCGACCAGGTCCCGCGACTCGTCCCCGTACACGGTGTGCGCGGACAGCGCGATGATGACGGAGACGATGCCGAAGAGGGACGCGTTGATGAGGAGTCCCAGCGCATTCCCGCGACGCACCGACTGCTCGGACGGAGCGTTCCGGGTGAAGTCGGCGAAGTTGAGCGACGGGCCCGCCATGTAGGCGGCGACGATGAACGCGGCAGAGGCGACGCCCAGCACCTGTCGTCCCGCCGACGGGGTCTCCGGGGTGGTGACCGCGGACAGGTCGATCGTCCAGCCCGCGCGGGCCAGCATCCACACCGCGAGTGCGAGCACCGCGACCCAGATGGTGGGGCCCGCGAAGTCGGTGAGGCGACGGACCGTCTCCAGGCCGGCCAGGAGCACCGCCCACTGCAGCAGGGACAGGGCCAGGAAGCAGATCCAGCCGAGCGAGGACAGCCCCAGGAACGTGCTCTCCGTCAGCGGGGCGGTCCCCGGCGCGATCTTGAGGACGAGGATCATGACAGCGGCCGACGCGAGGTAGGTCTGGATGCCGTACCAGAACACGGCGACGATCGCGCGGAGCACGGCGGGGATGTTCGCACCGAACACCCCGAAGCTCGCGCGGGCGAACACGGGGAACGGCACCTTCTCCCGCTGGCCGGCCACCCCGGTGAGGTTGTTGAGGCCGTAGAGGATGATCGCACCGGCGATGAACGCGATGATCGCCTGCCAGCCGGAGAGCCCGAACGCGAACAGCCCGATCGCCATCGTGTAGCCGGCCATCGAGTGCCAACCGGCCATCCACCAGTTGAAGAGATTCAGGGTCTTCCACGTGTTCGTCGCCGATTCGGGCGTGAGCTCCTTGTTGTAGAGCCTGGTGGAGCGGGCAAGCACAGCGGACATCATCGGCCTCTTTCCGGGATGGGGTCGGCCCTGAGGTCTTCGGAGGGGGACGGGGGGATGCGACTCTGCATCGGCCTGGATGCCGGGATCCGTTTCCGCCTCCGCCAGGTCCGGCCGGAGTTCCTCCATCGTGTCGGCTGGAATGTGACGTGTCTAACGAACAGTTGTGGACAGGCTCGCCACCGAAATCGATGAGCCGTCGGGAAGCGGGGTTGTCGGGACGCCCATCGTCGTGGAACCGGCTGCCCCTCCCGCGGACCGTCAGTCCGCTGAGGGGAGGTAGTTCTCGAGGCACGCACGGACGAAGGCGTCGGCCCGGCGGGTCAGGCGCGTGTGCTCCGGCCAGACGGCCATCACCTCGATGCCGGGCAGCTCGTCGAGCAGGTCGAGGGCGACGAGCTCCGCACCGGAGTACGTGGCACGCGTGGGGTGCTGGTTGAGGACCGCGTACCCGTGCCCCATCGCCGCGAACGACCGGACCGTCTCGTAGTCGTTGAAGCGGTACCGCACTTGCGGGGCGACGCCCACGAGGCGGAACAGCTGATCGTAGTAGTCGCGCGAATAGGGCAGGTCGAGCTGGATGAACGGCTCGTCGGAGAATTCGGCCAGGTGCACGGCACCGCTCTCCGCCAGCGGGTGGTCGGTGGAGACGAAGACATGGGGGCGGACCTTCTCGAGGACCCGCGTCTCGAAGCCCGGGCCCAGCCCGTGCCCGTACATGAGCGCGACCTCGCACTCGCCGCCGACGAGCGCGCTGCGGACCACCTCCAGGTCACCCGCGACCAGGTCGACGTCCACTCCGGGGTACTGCTGCTCGAACGAGGTGAGCACGCGGGGGAAGCGGAACGGGGCGATGGGCGCGTACACGCCCACCGTCAGACGGCCGCTCAGAGTCCCGCCCAGCAGGGATCCCTGCTCGCTCAGGGCCTCCGCCCGGGCGAGGAAGACGCGGGTCTGGGCTGCGAAGCGACGGCCGGCAGACGAGAGCGTCACGCTGCGGTTCCGCTGGCGGATGAAGAGCTGCACGTGCAGCCCCCGCTCCAGCTGCGCGATGGCGGTCGACACCGCCGATTGGGACACGTGGAGTTCCTCCGCTGCGATCCTCATGCTCTCGTGGCGCGCCACCTCGTTGAAGTAGCGAAGCTGGTTGAGCGTGAACGGGAACTCCATGTGTCGATAGTGCCACGGAGGGATGGTGCAGGACACATTGTCAGGCGTGGGGGCCTTCTCGAGATCGCACTCATCGCGTAGTATCCACGGCAGTGGGACGCTCTGCCCACGGATTCCACCCCGACAGCGGGTGGCGAGCGGCAGTCTTCGCCGTTGGAACTGCGGTCGCGCACTTCGACCCGTCTTCCCTCTCACCGATGTGTCAACGAGGACTCATGCGCTCATTCCGCTCTGCCCCTGCATTCCTGGCCGCCGCGCTCCTGCTCACCGCCTGCGGCGGTGAGGCTCCCGGCCCGTCCGCGGCAGAGGGTGCCCCCGCCACCGATGATGCAGCCTCGGGCACCGGGGACTCCGGCTATCCGCTCGAGCTCGACAACTGCGGCACCGCCGTCGAGGTCGCCCAGCCTCCCGAACGGATCCTCACCATCAAGTCGACCGCGACGGAACTCGTCCTCTCCCTGGGACTCGGGGACCGGCTCGTGGGCTCCGCCTTCGCGGACGGCCCGCTCCCGCAAGCGCTCGCGGCTGCGGCGGACGGCGTGCCGGAGGTGTCCGACGACGTCCCCTCGCAGGAGGTGGTGCTCGACCTGGAGCCGGACTTCGTCTTCGCGGGGTGGGAATCCGCGTTCTCCGCCGACGGTGCGGGGGACCGGGACTCACTCCACTCGTTCGGAGTCTCCACGTACGTGGCACCTTCCGCGTGTCAGGAGAAGGGGTACAAGCCGGAGAAGCTGGAGTTCGAGGACGTCTTCGACGACATCCTCGAAGCCGGTGCGATCTTCGGAGCTGAGCAGGCCGCGGAGGATCTCGTCGCAGAGCAGCGCGACATCGTCGACGCGGTCGTGCCCGCGGACGTTGCGCCCACGGCCCTCTGGTACTCGTCCGGCACGGACACCCCGTACGTGGGTGCCGGCAGCGGTGCGCCGGCGATGATCATGGAGGAGCTGGGGCTCGAGAACATCGCGGCGGACGTCGACGACACGTGGACCAGCCTGAGCTGGGAGGTCATCGCGGAGGCGGACCCGGAGGTCATCGTCCTCATCGACGCCGACTGGAACACCGCTGAGGACAAGATCGCCCGGCTGGAGAGCAGCCCGGTGACCTCCGAGCTGCGCGCGGTCCGGTCGGGCAGCTACCTCCGCCTGCCGTTCGCCGCGAGTGAGGCCGGCGTGCGCAGTGCCGACGCGGTGACGGAGCTGGCGGGCCAGCTCGAGGCGCAGCGCGGATGACTGCGACGAGGCCGCCCCGACTGCGCCCCGCGGTCACCGTCCGCGGGGCCGGCGACCTGCCGCCCGCCGGGGGCTCCCTCCGCCCGATCGCCATCGGGGTGCTCCTGGTCGTCGCGCTCGCCCTGTCGATCGGCGTCGCCGTGACGATGGGGCCTGCGGACCTCACGGTGGGCGACGTCGTGGCGAGTGTCCTGTCCCGGTGGGGCGGGGCGGACCCGGGACTGACCCCGATCGAGGAGGGCATCATCTGGAGCCTCCGGCTGCCGCGGGTGCTCGCGGCAGCCGCAGTGGGGGCGGGGCTGGCGCTCTGCGGCGCCGTCATGCAGGCGACGACCCGCAACCCGCTCGCCGACCCGTACCTCCTGGGCCTGTCGTCGGGCGCCTCGGTCGGTGCCGTCGTCGCACTCCTCATCGGCACGCAGGCGCTGCTGCCCGCCGCCGCCTTCATCGGCGCGATGGCCGCACTGCTCGCGACGCTGGGACTCGCACACCTGGCCGGAGGACTCACCCCGGCGCGCACGATCCTCGCCGGGGTGGCCGTGTCCTCGCTGGGCGGCGCCCTCACGAGCCTGCTCATCTTCTGGCACGCGCAGGGGGACTCCTACCGCGACATCCTGAGCTGGCTCATGGGCTCCCTCAGCGGAGTGCAGTGGAACCAGACCGCGCTCGCCGCCGCCGCGCTCGTCGTCGTCGGGGTGCCCATCGCCGCATCGGCCCGGCTGCTCGACGCCTTCGCGTTCGGGGATGCGGCCGCCGCAGCGCTGGGAGTGCGGGTCACAGCCGTGCGCTGGCTCATGCTCTCAGGCACCGCCGTGCTCACCGGGGTCCTCGTGTCGATGAGCGGGGCGATCGGCTTCATCGGCCTCGTGATCCCCCATGCGGCACGACTCCTCGTGGGCCCCGGCTACCGCACACTCCTGCCGGTGTCCGCACTCACCGGCGCGGTCCTGCTCATCTGGGCGGACACCGCGGCCCGGACCGCGTTCGACCCGCGGGAGCTGCCGGTGGGCATCGTGACGGCCGTCATCGGCGCCCCCGTCTTCGCGCTGCTGCTGGCACGGCGGAAGGGAGGGTCCTGATGGGACTCACCGGCGAAGGACTCACCGGCCACGGACTCGCCGTCGAGGGACTCACGATCGAACTGGGCGGCGCGCCGATCGTCCAGGGGGTGAGCGTCTCGCTGCCCCGAGGATCCGTGACCGGCGTGATCGGCCCCAACGGGGCGGGGAAGTCCACGTTCCTCCGGGCGCTCGCGGGGGTGGTGCCCGCAGCGTCCGGCACCGTCCGCTGGGGCGGACACGACCTGCTCCGACTCTCCGCCCGGAGGCGCGCACGCCTGCTCGCCCTCGTCGAGCAGAACGCCCACACCGCGGAACCGCTGACCGTCCGCGACGTCGTCGAACTGGGGCGGGTCCCGCACCAGCCGACCTTCCGGTTCGGCGGACCGACCCCGGATGACGCGGCGCGCGTCGAGTACGCGATGGAGGTCGCGGATTGCGCGCGGTTCGCCGACCGCACCTACACGACGCTGTCGGGGGGCCAGCGGCAGCGGGTCGGGCTGGCTCGGGCGCTCGCGCAGGAGCCGGAGCTGCTCCTGCTCGACGAACCGACGAACCACCTGGACCCGCACGCGCAGCTGAGCATCCTGCACCTGCTGCGCGCACTCGCGGACGAGGGGATCACCATCGTCACCGCCCTGCACGACCTGTCCCACGCCGGCAGCGTCTGCGACGAGGTCGTCGTGCTGCGCGACGGGGCCCTCCACGCGACCGGACATCCGGGAAGCGTCCTCGTCCCGGACACTATTCGGGAGGTCTACGGGGTCGACGCGGAAATCCTCCGCCACCCGCGGACCCTCGACCCGGTCTTCGCCCTGAGCCTCCCCGAGGACGAGCCCGACGGCAGCCTCCGTCAGGAGAGTCGCAGCCCGGGCAGGACCCTCGTCCCGAACGCCTCGACCCACGCCCGCTGGTCCTCCCCGACATGATGGAGGTAGATGCGGTCGAAGCCCATGTCGATGTGCGCCTGGATGTAGTCCCGGTGCTCGTCGAGGTCGGGGGAGATGAGGACGTGACCGGCGAAGTCCTCGGTCCTCACGTTCCGGGCGAGCTGCTTGAAGTCGTACGGCGAGCGGATGTCGGACTTGCGGAACGGCATCGCACCGATCGGCCACCGCTCGAGCGCCTGCCGCTCCGCCTCCTCCGCACTGCCCGCCCACGACAGGTGCAGCTGGATCGCCTTCGTCATCGTGCGCGGGTCCCGGCCCGCTTCACGAGCGCCCTCCGCGAAGCGCGTGAGCAGCTGGGGCACCTTGTCACCCGGAGCCCCCACCGTGATGATCCCGTCCGCGGACCGGCCCACACGCTTCGCGGTGACGGGGCCGGATGCGGCGACCAGGACCTCGGGAGCGGTGTCCGGCATCGTCCACAGCCGGGTCGACTCCATCGAGAAGAACCGACCGGAGTAGCGGATGTCCCGGTGCTGGAGCGACCCCGCGAACAGCTTCCGGATGAGATCCGTCGCCTCGAACATGCGGTCGATCCGCTCCGGGGCCTCCGGCCAGTACTGGGCGACCACGTGCTCGTTGATCGCCTCCCCGGACCCGATCCCCAGCCAGTGCCGGCCGGGGAACATCGCCGCGGTCGTCGCGGACGCCTGGGCGACGACGGCGGGGTGCCAGCGGAAGCTGGGTGTCGTCACCCCCGGACCCAGATCGCCCGTCGTGTGCTCGCCGATCGCCGCGAGGACGCTCCAGACGAACGGGGACTGCCCCTGCTCCGGGGTCCACGGCTGGAAGTGGTCCGCGGCCATCACACCGGAGAAGCCGTGCGCCTCCGCACGCACCGCCACGTCGACCGCGGTGCGGGGGTGCGTGTGCTCGAGACGCAGCGACAGACCGATCGACACCATGCAGACCTCCTACGACAGCAGCGGTTCCTGAACATCAGTAGCAGTACGAGAGGAGCAGTCCATGAGCCTACAGATCTTCGCACTCGAGGGCATCGGTGAGATCCGGGCGGGGGACGATCTGGCCGACCTCATCATCGCAGCAGCAGACGGGCGGCTGCGCGACGGGGACGTCCTGGCGGTGACCTCGAAGATCGTCTCCAAGGCGGAGGACCGCTTCGTCGAGGCCGCGGACCGTGAACAGGCGATCACCGAGGAGACGGTCCGCATGGTCGCGAGCCGCCCCACCCCCGGTGGGACGGTCCGCATCGTCGAGAACCGTCTGGGGATCATCGCGGCCGCCGCCGGCGTCGACAACAGCAACGTCCCGGTCGGCACCGTCCTGCTCCTGCCGCTGGACCCCGACCGGTCGGCACGGACGATCGTGTCCGCGGTGCGCGACCGGCTGGGCATCGCCGTGGGGGTCGTCGTCACCGACACGCTGGGGCGCGCCTGGAGGGTCGGGCAGACGGACGCGGCCATCGGGGTCGCGGGGATGACGGAGGTCCTCGACCTGCGCGGCGAGCGCGACGAGTACGGGCAGGAGATGAACGTGACCGTGACCGCGGTCGCGGACGAGATCGCGGCGGCGGCGGACCTCGTCAAGGGCAAGGCGACCGGGTGTCCCGTGGCGGTCGTCCGCGGTCTGGGCGACCTGGTCGATCGGGAGGATCCTGCGGAGACGAGGACCGCACGATCGCTCCTGCGCGCGACCGACGAGGACATGTTCCACACCGGGGCCGCCGAATCCTGGAGCGCCGGCTACGCGGCGGCGCTGCGCGACCACGGGATCGAGCCGTGATGCACGGAACGGTCGCCGGGGCGCCGGCCGGTGGGCGGGCGGCCCGTGGGCGGGTGGGATCGGACGCGCTGTCGTGGGACCTCGTCATCCCGGTCAAACGGCTGGACAGCGCGAAGAGCCGCCTGGACGGCGTGGACAGCGCCTGCAGGCGGCGACTGGCGCTGTCGTTCGCACTCGACGCGGTCGCCGCTGCGCTCTCAGCCACCCGCGTGAGACGGGTCCTCGTCGTGACAGCGGACCCGCGTGCCGCCGCGGAGCTGGGGCTGCGGGGCGCCGTGATCGTCGACGAGACCCGCGGTCCGGGACTCAACCCCGCGATCGAGGCCGGAGTCGCCGTCGTCCGGCAGCAGGAGCCGCTGCGGCGGGTGGCCGCGATGACCGGGGACCTGCCGGCCGCCTCGGGCGCGGGCATCGACCGGGTGCTCGCAGCAGCCGAGGACCACCGCCTGACCGTCCTCGCGGATGCCGAGGGCACCGGCACGGTGCTCCTCACCGCGAACCCCGTGGTCGGGCAGGAGGTGTCCCGTCCGGTCCGACTGCACCCCCTCTTCGGGGAGGGGTCGTTCGCCCGGCACGTGCGCGCCGGTCACGTCGCGCTCACCGGTGACCATCCGGGCCTGCGCCGCGACGTCGACACGCGCGCGGACCTCGAAGCGGCCCGCCGCCTGGGCGTGGGGCCCATGACGGAGGCAGCGCTCAGCGGGCTGGTGACCGCGTAGGGTCAGCGGTCCGCCACCACACGGGCGGCCAGCTGGTGCACGGCGTGCACGATGTCCGCGGTGAGCGCGTCCGTCGTCATGAGCAGCGGCACTGCGGCGGCACGGATCCCGTGGGCCTCCACCCGGGCGACGGATCCCGCATCGGTGGTGTCCATGAGCCAGCCGTCCAGCAGACCCTCCGGTTCCCCAGCACTGCCCAGATGCTCTGCGACCCCTGCTGCGGAGACCTCGGCGCCCACGGCACGCAGGCACTGCGCGGCCATGCCCAGCACGTGCGCACCGCCGATGATCGGTGAGACCCCGATGACGGGCGCGCCTGCTGCGCGCAGCGCCTCCCGGATGCCCGGGATCGCGAGGATCGCCCCGATCGACACGATGGGATTGGACGGGGCGAGGATGAGGAGGTCTGCGCCCGCGATGGCGTCCAGGACACCCGGAGCGGGCACCGCGGACGGGGCGCCGTCGTGGAGGAACCGCCGGGCGGGCAGGGCCGCACGATGACGCACCCACCACTCCTCGAAGTGGAGAGTGTCGCCCGGGTGGTCGCCCACCTGGACCCGGGTCTCCACCTCGTGCTCCGTCGCTGGCAGCAGCGTGGCACCCAGGTCCCACCGCGACGCGAGGACGCGGGTGGCCTCCACCAGCCCCGTCCCCTCGCGCAGCATCTGGGTCCGGGCGATGTGCGTCGCGAGGTCGAGGTCGCCCAGTGTGAACCAGTCGGCGCCCACGCCGTACGCGAGGAGCTCCGCGCTCACCCGCTCCGATTCCCCCGCACGTCCCCAGCCGCGCTCACGGTCGTTGACACCTGCGAGCCCGTACATCACCGAATCGAGGTCGGGGCAGACACGCAGCCCGTTCAGCCACATGTCGTCGCCGGTGTTCACGACGCAGGTGACGGTGGCCGGTGCGGGGGTGTCGCCGGCACGGTCGGCGCCCACCCGCTGCACGTAGTGCCGCAGACCGCGGGCGAACTTCGCACCGCCCACCCCGCCGGACAGCACCGTGATCCTCTGTGGCGCAGCGGGGTCCGCATGCTGCCGCAGTGCGTCGACGCCTGCATCCTCCATCGCTGCTGCCCCTTCCGATCGCGCTCGCCCCCATGCGTGCACCGTCACGGAGTCTATGCCGGAGAGGTGTGAAGGAGGCTTGTCGTGTCCTACGGAAAGCGCCTCATCGATTTCAGTGGCGAGCCTGTCCGGAACTGAATGTTAGACACATCACACGGCTGGCTCGAAGATGGAAGGACACACAGGCCCCGTGGAGCCGACGAAGACTCCCGCGGAAACCGACCTGCTCATCCTGCGGACCGTGGGTGTCCGCCAGGAACCCGATCACTTTCCCCACAGCTGAGGAGGCGACCATGGTTCGCGTCGCAGTCACGCAGACCACCTGGACCGGCGACAAGGAATCCATGCTCGACAAGCACGAGCAGTTCGTCCGGGACGCCGCGGCGCAGGGGGCAGAGGCCATCTGCTTCCAGGAGCTCTTCTACGGGCCGTACTTCGGCATCACCCAGGACCGGAAGTACTACGCGTTCGCGGAAGCCGCGGACGGACCGATCGTCCAGCGGTTCTCTGCCCTCGCCAAGGAGTTGGGCATCGTCACGATCCTCCCGATGTACGAGGAGGAGATGCCCGGCGTCTACTACAACTCCGCGGTCGTCGTCGACGCGGACGGGACGAACCTCGGCACGTATCGGAAGAACCACCTTCCCCACGTCGAGAGCTTCTGGGAGAAGTTCTACTTCCGCCCCGGGAACCTGGGATGGCCGGTCTTCGACACCGCGATCGGGAGGATCGGCGTGTCGATCTGCTACGACCGGCACTTCCCGGAGGGGTGGCGGATGCTCGGCCTGGCCGGCGCCCAGATCGTCTTCAACCCGAACGCGTCCAAGCCCGGCCTGTCGAACAGGCTGTGGGAGCTGGAGCAGACGTCCGCCGCCGGGGCGAACCAGTACTTCGTCGCGGTCTCCAACCGTGTGGGACGGGAGGACAACGAATACGGCGAGCAGGCCGTCGAGTTCTACGGCTCCTCCTACTTCGCGGACCCCAAGGGCAACTACGTGGGGGAGGTCGCCTCGTCTGCGCAGGAGGAGATCCTCATCCGGGACCTCGATCTGAGCCAGGTGCGGGAGACGCGAGACGGCTTCCAGTTCTACCGCGATCGTCGCCCCGACACGTACGACGCGATCACCGCCCCCTGAACAGCCCCTGTGACGCCGTGCCGGCGAAGACGGCCGGTCGTCACGAGGGATCCCATCGAATCGAAGGAGATTCAGCAATGGATTTCGGTGTCGTCATCCAAGCCAACCCGCCCGCATCGAGAACCGTCTCGCTCGCGAAGAAGGCGGAGGAGCACAAATTCAGCCACTTCTGGACCTATGACTCCCACATCCTGTGGCAGGAGCCGTACGTCCTGTACTCCCTGATCCTCGAGCACACGAAGCGGATCACCGTCGGCCCGATGGTCACGAACCCCGCGACGAGGGACCTCACGGTGACGGCGTCGACGTATGCGACTCTCAACCACCACTTCGGCAACCGCACGATCTGTGGGATCGGCCGTGGCGACTCCTCGCTGCGCGTCATGAACAAGAAGCCGGTCACCCTGCGGGAATTCAGGGAGTCGATCGGCGTGATCCGCGAACTGGCGAACTCCCGGTCCGTCACAATCAACGACGCGGAGATCCGCCTGCCCTGGTCGGAGGATTCCGAGCTGGACGTGTGGGTCGCCGCCTACGGGCCCAAGGCGCTGGCGATCGCCGGTGAGACGGGCGACGGCTTCATCCTGCAGTGCGGCGACATCGAGATCGCGGAGTGGATGATCAAGACCGTGCGCGACGCCGCCTCAGCGGCAGGGCGCGACCCCGACGAGGTGTCGTTCTGCGTGGCCGCACCGTTCTACGTCACGGACGGCACGGAGGAGGGCTATCGGCACGCGATCGACCAGTGCCGCTGGTTCGGGGGCATGGTGGGCAACCACGTCGCGGACATCGTCACGCGGTACGGATCCGACGGAACCGTACCGAGGGCGCTCACCGATTACATCGAGGGTCGGGAAGGCTACGACTACAACGACCACGGCCGCTCCGGGAACACCCACGTCGATTTCGTCCCCGACGAGATCGTCGAGCGGTTCTGCGTGATCGGCACGGCGGAGCAGCACGCGGAGAAGCTGCGGCAGTACGAAGAGCTGGGTGTCACGCAGTTCGCGGGGTACCTGGACCACGACAACAAGGAGGAGACCCTGCGGGTGTACGGGGAGACCCTGATTCCGGCGTTCACGAAGCGGCTGCAGGCGAAGTCGTAACAACGCCCATTCCCTGACCACACGCATCAGCTCCTATCCGATGCCCCGGCGTGCGGGAACACCCCGCACGCCGTGAAGGCATCCACAGCGTCACAGAAGTGATGGACGTGCAGCCCGGCACCGACGCCGACTGCACCTGAGACGGCCCGAAGGTGTGCCGGACGAGGAGTGAGACATGTCAGCATTCGGATGGAAGCTGCACGGGGATGGGAAGAGCGTCCTCCCGGGCCGCGCGGTGGCACCCGGTGAGCGGCTGAGTTGGCCGCGGACCTTCGGGTTGGGCGCCCAGCACGTCGTGGCGATGTTCGGGGCGACGTTCGTCTTCCCGATCGTCATGGGGCTCAACCCCCAGCTCGCAGTGATGATGAGCGGTTTCGCGACGATCATCTTCCTGCTCATGGTGAACGGAAAGGTGCCCAGCTATCTGGGCACATCAGCGGCATTCGTGGGTGGCGTCGCGGCGGTGAGCGCACAAGGAGGCACCCCGCAGCAGATCACAGGTGCGATCCTCATCGCCGGCATCGTCCTCGCCCTCGTGGGTGTCTTCATCCACATCCTGGGCGCGGGCATCCTCGTCAAGGTGCTGCCGCCGGTGGTGACGGGTGCGGTCGTCCTGCTCATCGGGTTCAACCTCGCACCGGTCGTCGCAGGTGTGTACTGGCCGCAGGACCAGTGGATCGCGGTCATCGTCATGGTGGTCATCATCCTCATGTCCGTTGCTCTGCGCGGATTCCTGGGGCGGATCGCCATTCTGCTGGGCCTGGCTTTCGGCTATGCGCTGTCGTGGGTCTTCGACCGTGTGTTCGGTCAGATCACCGCGTACAACGCGGGCACGGACGTCGTGGACACCCACTTCCGGGTGGACTGGTCCGGGGTGGTGGACGCGCCGTGGATCGGCTTCCCGCCGGCCACGGATGCTGCAGCCGGAGTCGTCGGCTGGCACCTGCCGGAGTTCAACGCCGCCTTCATCATCCTCATGCTGCCTGCGGTCATCGCGCTCGTCGCGGAGAACGTGGGGCACGTGAAGGCGGTGGAGGAGATGACCGGCGATCACCTCGACCCCTACATGGGGCGCGCAGTCGCGGCCGACGGTGTGGCCACGGTCCTGGCGACCTCCATCGGTGGTTCGCCGACCACCACCTACGCGGAGAACATCGGCGTCATGGCGAACACGCGGGTCTATTCCACCGCGGCCTACTACGTCGCCGGTCTCGTGGCGATCGTGTTCGGCTTCTCACCCAAGTTCGGTGCGATCATCTCCGCGACACCGGGCGGCGTGCTCGCCGGCATCACGGTCGTGCTCTACGGCATGATCGGGCTGCTGGGCGCGAAGATCTGGAACGAGAACCGGGTGGACTTCTCGAAGCCCATCAACATCGTCCCGATCGCTGCGGGCATCATCATCGCGATCGGTGACGTGAGCCTGGTCGTGACGGAGACCTTCACGCTGTCCGGCATCGCGTTCGGCACGATCGTCGTCCTCGTGATGTACCACGTCTGCCGACTCTTCGCGCCCGCGGAGGACGTGGCCGACAGTGCGGTGGGCGGCACGACGATCTCCGTGGGCGGGACGGGGCACGACAGCCTCGAATCGCTGCGCCTGCGCGAGAATTACGGGCTGTACGGGCACCGCGTGCTCGGGCGGACGGAGTCGGGTGCCCTCATAGTCGAGGAGACCCCGCACGACGTCCCGACCGATCCGGGGGACGACGGCGGACGCACCGCGTACGACGTCCATGTCGGCCTGTCCGACGAGAGCGGCACGGACGCGCGGCGCACCGACCGCGAGTGAGCGCACAGGTCTGATCCGTCGTGCACGTGCCGCAAGCGCACGTGCACGACGGACAGCGCTGCACCCGCGCGCACGCACAGAGAGACGAAGGAGAAGGAGACGAGATGGCAGAGGCGAAGAGCGTTGCGATCCTGGGCGGTACCGGGAACCTGGGTCACGGCATGGCCGTCCGGCTGGCCGGAGCCGGGCACAGGGTGGTGATCGGCTCTCGGGATGCGGAGCGGGCCCGGGCCGCGGCGGAGCGGGTGTCGGAGCTCGTCCCGTCGGGGACACTCAGCGGCGCGGACAACGGTGATGCCGCGGACGGTGCCGACTTCGTCCTCGTCGCGGTCCCCTTCGCCAGCCAGGCCGGGACGCTCAAGTCGGTGAAGGACCGGCTGCGTGAGGGCCAGATCGTCCTCGACGCGTGCGTGCCGCTGGGCACGGCGATCGGGGGCAGGCCGACCCAGCTGACAGGGGTCTGGCACGGATCCGCTGCGCAGCAGGCCGCCGCGCTGGTCCCCGACGGCGTCCGCGTGGTCTCCGGTCTGCACACGCTCAGTGCGGACGACCTCGCGAACCCGGAGCTGACTCTGGAGCAGGACACGCTCATCTGCGGGAACAGCAAGGCGGACAAGGACGCCGTCACCGCACTCCTCAGCACGATCGAGGGATTGCGGGTGGTCGACGCGGGGCGGCTCGAGATGAGCCGGATGGTCGAAGGGATCACCCCGATCCTGATCGGCATCAACATCCGCTACAAGACGCACTCCGGCTTCCGCATCACGGGGCTCGACTGACAGGGCTGTTCCCGCCCTCCGTCACACGTTCGCGCGGTAGCGTTGGGTCGTGACCATCGAACCGTCAGATCAGAGCCCTCTGGGATCGCCACCGGTTCCCGCCCGCGCGGGAACCGAAGCAGAGGACGCGGCACGAGCCGTCGCGCTGCGCAAGATGCGCACGCTCGCGACGTCGCTGCTGGTCCTCGCGGCGCTCATCTTCCTCGTCGTGCACCTCTTCACGGACATGACGGGGGTGTGGGGCTTCGTCGCCCGCGCGTCGGAAGCGGCGATGATCGGTGCGATCGCGGACTGGTTCGCGGTGACGGCGCTGTTCCGCCACCCGCTGGGGATACCGATCCCGCACACCGCGATCATCCCGCGGAAGAAGGACACGCTGGGCGCGAGCCTCTCCCACTTCGTCGCGGTGAACTTCCTGCAGTCGTCGACGGTGTCTGCGAAGATCCGCAGCGCGGAGCTCACTCGCAGGGCCGGGGAGTGGTTGGCGTCCCCCCGCAACCAGGACATCGTCGTGCAGCGGGCGGGGCAGGGGCTCGAGTACGTGCTGGCGCGGGTGGACGATGAGGCCATCGCGGATCTCACACGCAACGTGCTGGTCCCCAAGCTTGTGTCGACGCGGAAGTCGCCGGCTCTGGGCATGCTCATCCGGGAGGTCGTGGACGAGGGCGCGCACCACCACCTCGTCGACCTGGTGGTCGGTGAGGCGCACGCGTGGCTGTCGCAGAACCCGCAGGTCATCGACGACATCGTCCAGCAGAAGTCCCCGGACTGGGCTCCCCGCTTCGTCAACGACGTCGTGTCGAACCGGCTGCGCCGCGAGGTCCTCGAGTGGACGGTGGACGTCCGGGACGACCGGTTCCACCGGGCACGGCAGGCGCTGGATGCCTGGCTCATCGAACTGTCGGCGGATCTCCGTGGCAGCACCCCTCTGTCGGCCCGTGCGGAGAAGGTCATCGACGACCTCCTCACCCAGCAGGGTGTCGTCGACGCGGTGCTGGAGATCTGGACGTCGCTCAAGCGCCTGCTGCGGGCGGCCGTCCTCGACGAGGGCGGGGCCGTCCACGCCCGTGTGCGGGCACTGCTGGCCGAGGCCGCGGACCGCATGCGCACGGACCGTGCCTTCGCGTCGGAGATGGACGATCGGATCGCGACCGTCGTGGGTGACCTCGTCGAATCGTTCGGTCCGGAGATCGCGTCGGTCATCTCCGACACGATCGCGGACTGGGACGCGAAGGAGGCCTCCGACCGCATCGAGCTGTACGTGGGCCGCGATCTCCAGTACATCCGGATCAACGGCACCGTGATCGGTGCGCTCGTGGGCATCGCGATCCACGCGCTCACGCTCGTCCTGCCCGGCGGGTGAGCGGTGACACGGCTGGGTGACGGGGACCGGGACGACGCGTCCCAGGACGATGACCGGAACGACGATGCCTTGCAGGGCGATGACCGGGAGCGCGACGACCGGGCCATGACGGCACTTCGCGCGGCCGAGGCCCTCATCGGCGCCGTCGTGCGGCCCGAGGGGCCGGATACCGACGAACTTGCGGACATCGTCCACCGGCTCGGCCTGCCCGATGACGGGGCCGGGGCTCTCACGGGAAGCCTCAGCCGTGCACGTGACGAGGTCGCCGGGCTGCGCAGGCGCAGCCGCGAACTGGTCGCGGTCGCAGAGAGTGCGCGCCGGCTGGCGAATGCGACGAGTGTCGACGAGACCCTCGACCATCTGGTGCGCGCAGCCCACGGACTGGTCGTCGCCGACCTCGCGTACCTGTCCGAGTACTACCCGGACACGGCTGAGCTCAAGGTCCGTGCGACGCGGGGCGTGACGCGGTCGGACTTCGCCGCACTCCCCGTCCCCACGGGGATCGGCCTCGCTTCTCGGATCGCGCAGACCCGCCAGCCGCAGGCCGTGGTCGACTACTTCGACGAGGACGGTCTCACCCGATCGGAGACGATGGACGCCGTGGTCCGCGACGAGGGAGTCGTCTCCCTGCTGGGGGTGCCGCTGGTGGCGAATTCGACGGTCCTGGGCGTCCTGTTCGTGGGTACCCGGTCACGGCACGAGTACTCCGCGGACGAGGTCGCCGTCCTGTCCGCGCTCGCCGACCATGCGGCGATCGCGCTCCTGCGCGCTCTGCGGTTCGGTGACCTCGAGAGGTCGGGTGATGAAGCGGTCGCGGAGGCCGCTGCGTGGGAGCAGTACTTCCGCGATCAGCGGCGGGTACTGGACGTCGTGGACGAGCTGTTCGACGCGGTACTGTCCGGTGAGGACGTCCACGAGGTGATCGCCGCGCTGGCGGAGGCTGTGGCACGAGGTCTCGTGGTCGTCGACGAGGCGGGTGAGGTGGTCGCTGCGTCCGGCTCGCAGACCTTCGACGCAGGAGCTTCGTCTTCCCTCCCGCCGCCGGCCGCCGGAGCTCGTTTCGTCCCCACCCCCGATTCCGCCGGGACCGAGGCGGTCGTCACTGTCGAGACCCGTACCGCAGGAAAGCTGCGTCTGCACGTGCTGCGCGCACCGCACGGATCGCCGCTGCTCAATCCGGAGACCGTTGTGAGGGGCGCGCAGGTCTGCGCGTTCGCGCACCTGCTCGCAACGGCGACCAGGTTGCGGGAGGACCGCCATCGTGACCGTCTGCTCTCCGCACTGCTGAGCGGGACAGGCGCATCATCCGCGGTCACGGCGAACCAGATGGCGGCCGCGGGGCTTCCCCTCGCGGAGGCACGCCATCTCATCGTGGTCCGAGGCGCGGCACCGGACCTGCGCGGGGTCGCAGCATCCTTCCACGCGCGCAGCGCATCCGGGCTGCGGGGCGTCGTCTTCGGCATGCACGCGGGGGAGCTCTGTGCGCTCACCGACGAGCAGTCGGCGCAGCCGGTCCTCGCAGTCCTCGACCGGAGGATGGCGGAGGTCGCGGACCTCACCGCGATCCACGCGACGCTGGTCGCCGAGGCGGCCTCCTCGTCCGAGGCGACCGCACCTCCTGACACGGCCCCACGCGTCGACCCCTCACTTCCTTCCGAGGGTCGGTCGGGCACGGATACTGGCACACGTCGTGAGGAGACCGTACTCGCGGACGTGCGGCGCGCACACCGTTCGGCTGCGGACCTGCTGGCGGTCGTGGAGGCCCTGGAATGGTCGGGGCACGTGGTCGAGGCGGCGGAACTCCAGCCATACGCGACGCTGTTCGGCCCGGATCGCCGTGCGCTCGACGCGTTCGTCGAAGCTGTCATCGGGCCGTTGGTCGACACGGACGATCTGCCCCTGCTGGAGGCGTACTTCCGCTCCGGCCGGAATCTGCGGGCCACGGCGGAGGCGACGAGCTTCCATGTCAACACGGTCTCGCAGCGGCTGCGGCGAGTGGACGGGCTGCTGGGCCCGTCGTGGCGCAGCCCCGACCGCGCCTTCCTCACGGAGGCCGCGGTGCGGCTCGTCTGTCTGGACCGCAGACTCCGGGCTCCCCGCGGATGAGCCTCATACGGGATGCGGTGAGATAGAGACCTCAGAGTCTCGACCGTTCGTCATTCCGCGGCGCGAGGGCTCGGTCGAGGACCTCTTTCGTCAAGAAGTTCGATTCCAGTGCGTAGAGAGGGCTTGTGTTCTCACCTAGAGAATGGAGAGGTGTGAGCCACCATGCCAACGTGCCCCAGCGCGAACCGTCGGTGCCCTGCTTCCCCTCCTGAAGACGGCGATTGGCGAGGACGACGATCTCTTTGGCGTCGCCTGTCGAAGGGTCGAACTGGAAGGCAGGGTAACGGTGGGCGCTCGCACCAGGTACCGACAAGAGAGCTCCCTTCTTGCGATAGTAGTTGAGCAGGGATCTACGACCTCCCTCAGTTTCCTTCTTCCGCAGCTGGTTCGCGGCGTCCTTCGTGTACAGCAAATCGACTTGTCGGAGCAGTCGAGCCTGGGTCCGCATCTCTGAGGACATTCCGTAGTCTTTGCTCCAGATCGCTTCATCGCGCCAGTTCGCGGGAAATCCCATAGCCGACATCCTCCTGGGATGATCGGCCGCGAATTTCAACACGAGTTCCAACAGCTCGTCTCGCATCTGGTTCGAGTAGTCGATTCGAGCCAGTAGATACGCCACGAGAGTGATGGTCCCGTAGACACGACGTACACCCAGCGATATATCGCGCGTACCGTCCTCGTGCACGTGAGGTGACAGGAGATGCTGAAGTTCCGGCGATGAATGAGGTACTGCAAGCGGTGCGGAATGGTTGCGATTCCACAGCCTGGCATGGTGCGCACAGATGTTCCGGCTCTGTCGCAGATGCTCTATCCAGTTGGCGAATGTCGAGACATCTCCGTTGCCATCCTCCCGGAGCACGTCGAACTCAACCGCGATCTGCTCTCGGTCCTGAGGCGTCATATTCGTGTACAGCCGGTTGAGCGACTCGAATGTCATCGTCTCTGTCGCGGTCCAGATCGGAAGTGGCTTGCCGTAGTTGTTGTGGATATGCGCGACGAACGCTTCGTTCGAGATCTCTTCTACTCGTTGCTGCTTCGCCAGCCACTCACTGTGTGCGCTGACTTGCCAAGAACACCCAGACGCATCGGGGCGACTGCAGGCTCTCTCCTCCCGTTTGCTCCATGACGGATCAAGCAGTTCCGCGTCCGTATGAGCAAATGGTCCTCGTCGACCCAGTCGATGCCCCACCCAGAAGCGCAAAGCGATTTCGATCCGCGCGATTGCGGTGAGCATCATGGCGCGGAGACGCTCGTCGAAGCAATAGATGTCGACGACCTCATCGAGCGTCGTCCCGTCGGAGAACGTCGAAGGCCTGGGTTGGGAGGGGCTGTCGGATCGCTCTCGGAAGGGATACCAGTACCCGGATAGGCGGTAGTACCCGATCGCTTGAAGTCTTCTGAGCGCCCATTCGGCATCACGCACATACATGCCGCGTTCGACGAGGCGTTCGAGTTGCTCTTCGAGCGAAAGGAACCGCTTGGCGTACGTGCTGGACATGTCCGTAGCCTATAAAGAAAACTGGCCGCCTCCCCTTGCCGGGGATGACGAGCCAGTCGTGATGTCACAACTGTAGCTGTTCGCTGTGTGGCGTGTCCATTCCAGGAAGGTCTTCACAAGGACACGGAGCAGCTTCGCGGGATCGGAGTACTTCACAGTGCGATAACCACGTTTACGTCTCACGTTCATGTGTGGGATCCACATATCCCGGGTGGCCCCCGGCCCCTAGTCTGGCGACATCAGCAGGCGTGCCGTGCGGACACCCACCCCGATCCGCCGGTCGCCTGCGAACGAGGATGTTCGCCGACTCATCGAATGAGGTGCACTGTGACCCAGTCACGCTGGTCCGGAACGAAGGATCTGACCCCCGCGCAGCGCCGGGAGGGACTCGTCGAGCGGACGGGCCTCGACGCCGCTGACCTGCAGGCGCTCGAACCCACGGACGGCCTGACCGTCGACGCTGCGGACGTGCTCATCGAGAACGTCATCGGCGTCCTGGGTGTGCCCGTGGGACTCGCGACGAACTTCATCGTCGACGGCGAGGGCGTGTTCGTGCCGATGGCCACCGAGGAACCCTCCGTCGTCGCCGCGGCGAGCAACGCGGCCCGCTGGGCCCACGCCTCGGGCGGCTTCCACACCTCCTCCACGGGGCCCATCATGCAGGCGCAGGTCCAGATCGTGGATGTCGAGGATCCGCAGGCTGCGAAGTCCCGCATCCTCGAACGCCGGGACGAGCTCATCGCCTCCGCGAACGAGGTCGACCCCCTCCTCGTGAAGCTGGGCGGCGGCTGCGTCGACATCCTGCCTCGCCTGGTCGACACGGCCGACGGCATCCACGTGGTCGTCCACCTCGTCGTCGACGTCCGCGACGCGATGGGCGCGAACGCCGTCAACTCGATGGCCGAGCGGACGTCGGAGCTCATCTCGGACATCGCCGGCGGCACAGCGCGCCTGCGGATCCTCACGAACCTCGCCGACCGCCGCCTCGTCCGCGCCCGAGCCGTCTTCACCGCGGAATCGCTGGGCGGGCCAGAGGTCGCCGACCGCATGATCGAGGGCGCCGCCTTCGCGGAGGCTGACGCGTACCGCGCGGCCACCCACAACAAGGGCATCATGAACGGCATCAGCGCCGTCGTGCTCGCCACCGGCAACGACACCCGCGCCGTGGAGGCCGGCTGCCACGCCTACGCCTCCGCCACCGGCCGCTACACCGCGCTCAGCCACTTCGAGAAGAACGCGGACGGCGACCTCGAGGCCACGCTCGAAGTGCCGATGCCCGTGGGACTGGTGGGCGGCGCGACCCGATCGCACCCGGTCGCGCAGTCGAACGTCAAGATCATCGGCGCGGAATCCGCGGACCGGCTCGCCCGCGTCATCACGGCCGTGGGCCTCGCCCAGAACGCCGCCGCCGTCCGCGCGCTCGCCACCGAAGGCATCCAGCGCGGCCACATGACCCTCCACGCCCGCACGGTCGCCGTCGCCGCAGGTGCCCAGGCTGACGAGGTGAGCGAGGTCGCGGCCCGGCTGGTGGCCTCAGGAACGGTCCGCAGCGACAAGGCGGAGGAGATCCTCGCGATCCTCCGCTCCGAGCAGGGCTGAGCGACATGCCCGACGACCGATACGTCCTCACCGGACCGCTCGACGCGGGCACCTCCCGGCCCGCGGACTCCGCGGACCGCTGGGTCACCGTCCACGAGGTGGGCCCCCGCGACGGCCTCCAGGCGGAGCCCCAGGCCCTGCCCGCCCTCCTCAAGATCGACCTCGCCTCTGCCCTGCTGGACGCGGGCGTCACCTCCCTCGAGGTCGCCTCCTTCGTGCACCCGGACCGGGTGCCGCAGATGGCCGACGCCGAGGCCGTGGCCGGGGCCTTCCCCGCCCGCGACGGACTGCGCCTGCTGAGCCTCGTCCCCAACCTGCGGGGCCTGGACCGCGCGCTGGAGGCCGGTGTGCGGGACATCGGCGTGTTCGCCTCCGCGACGGAATCCTTCGCCCGCGCCAACATGGGGACCACCCTGCAGGGATCGATCGACCTCGCGGTCGAGACAGCGCAGGCCGCAGTGGAGCAGGGCGTGAGGGCGCGCGGCTACCTGTCGATGTGCTTCGGCGACCCGTGGGAGGGCCCCGTCGACCCCGCCGCCGTCATCGACGCCTCCCTGCGGCTCCTCGAAGCAGGGTGCGGGCAGGTGGTCGTGTCCGACACGATCGGCGTCGCCCACGCAGGCCAGACCGAGGCCCTGCTCACAGACATGGACCGTGCGGGTATCGGTGCGGATAGGATCGCACTGCACTTCCACGACACGTACGGTCAGGCACTCGCCAACGTCCGGACGGCTCTGGACGCGGGCGTCCGCGAATTCGACGCCTCGGCGAGCGGACTGGGACGCTGTCCCTTCGCCCCCGGGGCGACCGGCAACCTCGCGACCGAGGACCTGCTGTGGATGCTCCACGGCATGGGCTACGAGACGGGCATCGACCTCACGAAGCTCATGGGGGCCTCGGACGCGGTGGACCAGGCGATCGGACGGACGTCCGCATCGTCGGTGAAGCGCGCACTGACCCGGCAGACCGGCGGGAACTGACCCGGCGGCCTGCCCGTGGCGAGATCACCCTGCGCAAGGGGTGAGACACGCTCGTGACCCTGCGGGGTCTGACAGACACTGGACCCCGTCCGCGGGGTCCGACGTGCACTGGGCCCCGCCGGGGCCCGGCACGCATTTTCGATGAGAGGGGACGCAATGTCGCGCGCACCAGAAGGGGACGCAGCGAAGACTGCGGAGCAGCAGGGCGAGTACCTGCACGTATGGGGTGACACCGTCCGCGGGAAACGCCTCCTGGTCGGGGTCGTCGTGGGTGTGGCCTGCGGGCTGCTGGGACTGTACGGCGGCCGCTGGGTCGTCGACCTCCTGGGCGTCGAAGAGCACCTCGTCGACGTGTGGTCCCTCATCACCGGCATCCTGGGCTGCCTGCTCGCCGGAGTCATCACCGCGAAGTTCACATCCCCTGCCCGCATCATCAGCGAGGACGCGGACGAATCCGGTGAGCTCGCCCAGGCGATCGACGACCTGGGTGAGGGCCCGCGCGGACTCGGCACCCTCGAGGACGCCACGAACCTGTCCCGCCGGGAACTGGAGGCCGCAGGCCTCACGGACGCCTTCCGCGACGCCGAATCCCGCGCCGCCCAGCACGGCCGAGCAGGAGGAGACCACTGATGGAACTGCTCCTCCAGGATCTGCCGATCGCGGTCCTCATGGGCCTCATCGGCGCGATCGTCTTCACGCTCATCGGCGTCGTG
This sequence comes from Brevibacterium yomogidense, assembly GCF_016107685.1. GTDB lineage: Bacteria > Actinomycetota > Actinomycetes > Actinomycetales > Brevibacteriaceae > Brevibacterium > Brevibacterium yomogidense. The sequence goes on along the minus strand of NZ_JABASY010000001.1, from coordinate 293,433 downwards.
TCCGGCACGGACGAGACAGCGACGATCGCCCCCCTCACGCTCGTCGTCATCCTCATCGGGGTGCCGCCGGCGGGCGTCTTCACGTTCTTCATGGCCGCGGCGATCTCCAAGCACATGACGCACGCGGTGCCGACCATGCTGCTGGGCATACCCGGCGACACCTTGGCCGTCCCCATCCTCGAGGACGCCGCGAAGATGAGAGCGCTGGGGCTTCCCCACCTGGCGCTGCGCAAGGCGATCTCCGGTGCCGTCATCTCCGCGTTCATCGCGATCCCGTGCGCGGTGCTCTTCGCGTGGATCCTGTCGCCGTTCGGTGACCTCATCACCTCGTTCGCACCCTGGATCTTCCTCATCGCCGCCGCCGGCATCGCCTATTCGTCGCCGGCGAAACTGGGCGGCGTCGTCGCGCTCGTGCCCTTCGTCGCATTCATCCTGGGCCTCCAGGCGTGGACCGGCAGCTTCGAGGTCTCCCTGTCGATCAGCTACTTCCTGGGCGTCGCGATCGGCCCCATGATCTACGACCTCGTCACCGTGCTCGTGCCGCAGAACCGCAAGGAGATGCGCCGCAAGGGGCCCTCCCACGTGTTCCTCGCACCGGACGTCCGCCCCGCGGCGGGAGGCTCCCGGAGTGCTGCGGCTGCCGGCGGTTCGGCGGGTATCGGGTCAGCTGGCGGCGCGTCTGCCGGTGGCGCGAAGCAGGCGGGACGCACCTTCCCCAACCCGTTCAAGGTGCTCGATAAGACGCAGGTGACGGCGACCGCCGCGACCTCCGTCGTCTCCAGCGCGACCTTCGTCTTCTCACCCGTCGCCGTCACGGTGCTCATGGGTGAGATCGTCGGTGCCCGCATCAAGCAGGGCTACCAGCGGGTCACCAGCGTCATCACCGCGAAGAACGGCACGACGGAGTCGACGTACATCGCAGAGACCCTCATCCCGCTCATCGCGTTCGGCCTGCCGCTCAGCCCGGTTGCCGCGGGACCTGCGGCTCCGCTGTTCAACGCGCCGCCGGTGTTCGAGACCAACCCGGATGCCGGGATCGTCAACAACATCTCGAACCATCTCACGACGTTCGACTTCTTCATCTTCGCCCTCCTGGGTGCGGTGTGCGCGACGGCGATCGCCTACCCGTTCGCCATGCGGTACGCGCACGCGGCGGCGAAGTTCGTCGTCACGAAGGTGAGCCACGAAGCGATCATCGCCGCGTTCGTGGGACTCGTCGTGGTCGTGAGCCTGTGGGAGGGCGGCCTGCTGGGACTCATGGTCGTCACCGCCGTGGGACTGGTGGGCGGCATGCTCATCCGCACGGTGAAGGTGCACGCGGGAGTCCTCTTCATGGGCTACTACGTCGCCGTCCTGTCCGTCCCCGGCATCCTCGCCGCGTTCGGAGGATGACCCCCTGACCACGTGAGCGGATCACCGCGTCACCTGAGGATTTCCCCACCCGGTCCGGAGGCCGTCACCCGTGCGGTGACGGCCTCCGCCGTCGGAGGATGGGGTCATGACCGACGCCTCTCACCTCCCCGCAGACCTTCCTCCGACCCCCACGGCACCGCCGCCCGCAGGCGGACATGACCCGGCCTCGGGGATGCCCGCGCTCGCCGCTCGCGGCCTCGTCAAGGAGTACGGGCCCACCCGCGCGCTCGCCGGGGTCGACCTCGCGGTGCCCCGCGGGCAGTCGCTCGCGATCATGGGCCCGTCCGGGTCCGGCAAGACGACTCTGCTGCACGTGCTCGCCGGCATGATCCTGCCCGACGCGGGGACAGTCTCCCTGCAGCCGGGCACCACCGCCGAGGCCGTCGTCACCTCCCTGAGCCCGGACCAGCGCACGCGCCTGCGCCGGGAGCGGTTCGGCTTCGTCTTCCAGCAGGGCCTCCTGCTGCCGGAGCTCAGCGCGGAGGAGAACGTCGCCGTCGCCGCGATGCTCGCAGGAGCCAATCGGGCGCAGGCGACCGGCAGGGCGCGGGAATGGCTGGCGAGCCTGGGACTCGCGGAGCACGCCCACAAGCGGATCGGCCAGCTGTCCGGCGGCCAGGCGCAGCGCGTCGCCGTGGCACGCGCCCAGATCACCGAACCCGAGGTCGTCTTCGCCGACGAACCCACCGGCGCCCTCGACTCCCGCACCTCCGCAGAGGTCCTGCGGATCCTCCTCGATACGACCGTGGGACGCGGCCGCACCCTCGTCATGGTCACCCACGACGAGAACGTGGCCGCCACCTGTGCGCGCACGGTCCGCCTGTCCGATGGCCTGATCGTGGCCGACACCGCAGGTGGGAGCACGCGCGGTGTCGCGCCGGGTGCCACCGTCGGCGGTTCCACACCGGGAACAGCTGCACCGGGCGCCGCTGCAGGGGGTGCCCGATGAGGGAGGCACTCCGTCTGCTGCCCCTGTTCATCCGTGCCCGCACCGTGCTGTCCGCGCAGGGCATCCTCATGGCCGTCGCCTTCGCCGCGTGCTCCGCGCTGTTCCTCACGGTGGCCGGAGGCCTGTGGGCGTTCCTCCAATGGGACACGGCCGCCGACGAATCGGGGATCCTCGCGACCTACAAGGTGCTCGCCGGGATCGCGACCGCACTGCTCCTCGTCCCGGCGATGACGCTGGGACAGGCCGCCGCCAACCTCGCCGCCCGCAGCGAGACCGACCGCCTGTCCGGGCTGTCCCTCCTGGGGGCCTCACCGCGGACGATCACGGTGCTCGCGGTCTCACGTCCCGTGACCGTCGCGGTCGTCGGTGCGCTTGCAGGCGTCGTGGGCTACTTCGTGCTCCTGCTGCCCGTCAGCATGATCCCGTTCCAGGGGGAAGGGCTCGGCTACACGCAGATGATCCTCCCGTGGTGGGCACTGCTCGCGGCGGTGGGCGTGCTCGTGGTGGTGAGTGCGGCCTCGGCGGTGGTGGGCCTGCGACGGCTGGTCGTGTCGCCGCTGGGAGTCCGCACACGGTCGCTCGAGCGCAGGTTCCCGTGGGTGCGGCTGATCGCAGGCGTCGTGGGGCTGGGTGTCGCGTACGCGCTGGTGAACCTGCTGCAGTCGTCGCAGGGGCTCGCGATGGTCGTCGTCTGCCTGCTGCTCGCCCTCGTCACCGCACTCGTCGTCGTCGACCTGCTGGGCGTGCTGTTCGTCAGGCTCGTCGCGCACTGGGGCGGGCAGCGGGCGAGGACCGCGGACAGGCTCATCGCCGCACGGCTGGTGTCGGACGCCCCCAAGCAGTACTGGCGGCAGGTGTCCGGGCTGGCGATGACGTCGTTCATCGCGGTCGTGACCGGCACAGGTGTGTCGATGCTCGTGCGGATCGACGACATGGACGGGATGAGCGGGCCGGAGACGTTCCTGGCCGGCGACATGCGGACGGGCATCCTGCTCACTCTGGGCATCGCGCTGCTGTTCATCACCGTGTCCGCCGTCGTGAACCAGACGGCGCAGGTGCACGACCGCGCGGACACGTATCGCGAGCTGCACGCGGCGGGCATGGACGAATCCACGGTGGCTGCGATGACCGTGCGGGCCACCATGATGCCGGTCGTGTGGGTGTCCGCCCTGTCCGCGGGCCTGGGGCTGCTGCTCGTCCTCCCGCTGGCAGGGTTCGCACTGGTCATGTCACCGGTGACTTTCCTCGTCATGCTGTCGACGGTCGGCATCGGAATGCTGGTGCTGCGTGGCGGCCTCCAGCTCACCCGCCCCACCGTGCGGAGGGTGACATTGGCCGAACCCGCGTGAGGGTCAGGTCTTCACGCGCCGGACATCGGTCCGATCCGAAGAAGCGCGAGCATGGCACTTCGAAGGCTCACCGCTGTTCCTTCCTGTGAACGTGCACGAGTGCCCGGATCAGCGACCCGGGCCCTCTCAGGCAACCGCTGGATTCGCCCGTCCCCTGGGACACCCGTGTTGATGCCGCGTAGCCTTCTCCGTAGAAGAGAGTGCACGGGCTACGGCCCGGTTGCACGGATCAGTAGGAACTCGACGAGTCAGAACACGAGGGGGCACACATGTCCGAAGACGCACGTCAGAAGGATCAGCCGACGATGAAGGCTATGCGGCAGGAGGAGTTCGGCGGTCCCGACGTCCTCCACGAGGTGGAGGTGCCGCGCCCCAAGCCCGGCATCAGCGAGATCCTCGTCCGCGTCCACGCGGCAGGTGTGAATCCGACGGACTGGAAGCACCGCAGCGGCCGCAGGTTCCTGGACGACCCTCCCTACACGCTGGGCTGGGACTTGTCCGGCGTCGTCGAGGAGGTCGGCCTGGGCGTCACCCTCTTCGCGCCCGGCGACGAGGTGTTCGGCATGCTGCCGTACCCGTACGGGGCAGGATCCCACGCGGAATACGTCGTCGGGCGTGCCCGGGCGTTCGTCCCGAAGCCGGACGCGATCGATCACGTGCAGGCGGGGGCGATCCCGCTGGTCTCGCTCACCGCGTGGCAGTGCCTGGTCGACGCGTCGGGGCTGGGGGAGGGCGACCGGGTCCTCATCCACGCGGCGGCCGGCGGGGTCGGTCACGCCGCCGTCCAGATCGCGAAGGCGCGCGGTGCGTACGTCATCGGCACCGCCAGCGCCCCCAAGCACGACTTCCTCCGGGAGCTGGGTGCGGACGAGACGATCGACTACCGCGAGACCGATTTCGTGGAGGCCGCGAAGGACATGGACGTCGTGCTGGACACGATCGGCGGCGATAACCAGCTGCGTTCCCTGGAGACGCTGCGGCCCGGCGGGATCATGGTCTCGACGGTGCCCGTCCCCGCGGAGGGCCTGCAGGAGAAGGCGGCGGAACTGGGCGTGCGCGCGCAGTGCATGCTCGTCGAGGCCGACCACGCCGGGATGCAGGCGATCGCCTCACTCGTCGAGGAGGGGAAGCTGCGTGCGACGATCGCACAGACCTTCCCGCTGACCGAGGCGGCCCGCGCCCACGAAGCCGGCGAGACCAACCGCACCACCGGGAAGCTCGTCCTCACGATCGCAGCCGACGACCGCTGACGGTCCTGGCGGTCTGACACCTGGGCGCCCCGGTCGTTCCGGGGACAGGTCCCGGAACTGGAACCGGAACTGCGACCGGAACTGCGACCGGAACCGGAACCGGAACCGGAACCGGGGCCTCGGCGGCGGGGAGCCTCAGATCCGGCCGATTTCGCGGCGCTGCCAGCCCAGCAGCCCGACCACGATGCCCGCGGCCCCGATCGCGGTGAGCCACGCAATGGGCTCCCACGCGATCGGTTCGACGGGGAAATCCGCGAGGTGGTGGAAGGGATCGAGGTCCAGCACGAACTCCGGCGGGTCCAGCAGCCCGCCGAACGTGCTCATGAGCCCGGTGAAGCCCACGATCACCCACCCGACGGGTGCGGCGGCCCGGGGCAGCCAGCCGAACAGCGCCGTGACGACCCCGACGACACAGAGTACGGCCGGGGCCTGCAGGAACGCCGCCAGGAACAGGTCGCCCACGTAGGCGCCGCCGTCGTTCTCGAGGACCATTGCGGCACCCAGACCCATCGCCGCCCCGACGCCGGCGAGGATGACGAGGACCCCCACCACGACGACGGTGAGGTGCGCACCCAGCCAGGTGGTGCGGCTCATCGGGGCGGACAGGCCGTATTCGGCGCGGTGGTGCGCCTCCTCGCCGCGGATCTGCTGGATGCTGCTCACCCCGGCGGCCAGGGCGAAGACCCCCATGAAGAGGGCGATGTACGCAAGGTAGCCCAGCATGATGTCCTCACCGGCGAAGACGTCCGCGATCTCCGCCGGGAGGGAATCCGCGGCGTCCATCATCGTCTGCGCGTAGGCGCCGAACATGAGCGCGGCGAGCACCAGCGCGATGCCCCACCCGCGCAGCGTCCCCCACAGGGACCGGGCGGCCAGTCCCAGCGGGGTGCCGAGGGCCGGCCGGGCCTCGGCGCGCCCCAGCCGTGCCGGCAGGATCCCGGCGCCCACGTCGCGCCTCGTCGACAGCCAGAACCCCAGCGCGGACAGCACCAGCCCACCGCCTGCCAGCAGCAGGACGGGCCACCACAGGTCGTCGACGTAGGGAGCGGTCTGCTGCGCCCACCCCAGTGGGGAGGCCCACGACAGGGCGGTGCCCCCGACCTCGGGCGCGTCCCCGGCCATCCGGACGAGGTAGGCCAGGCCGATGAGTCCGCCGGCCATCGCCGAGGCCCCACGCGCCGATTCGCTCAGCTGCGCCGACACGGCCGCGGCACCCGCGAAGAAGAAGCCGACCGCTGTCCCGGTCACCGCGATGAGGAGGGAGCCCTCCCACGCGAAACCTGCGGACAGCGCGCCGCCTGCGATGAGGACGGAGGCGGCGAGCACCATGAGCATCGTGACGACGAACGCCGAGGTGAGGGTGGCGTGACGGCCGACCACGTTCGCGCGCATGAGCTCCGCGCGGCCGGCCTGCTCGTCCGCACGGGTGTGGCGGATCATCGTGAAGACGCTCATGAGCGCGAGGAAGATGTACAGGACGAAGGCGTATCCGGCGGCATAGAACCGTTCGTACGTCGGGTCGTCCATTCCGAAGCCGGGACCCACCATCATCCGGCCGACAGGATCCGCGTAGAGGCCCGCCAGCTCCGCGAGTGCGGCGTCGTCACTCGCGACCACCTGGACGGCGTGGGCGAAGTAGAAGCCCATCGCCCCGATCCCCAGCACCCAGACGAGCGCACGGATGCGGTCGACGCGCAGCAGGAACCGCACGAGCGTGCCAGCGGCGGTGAGGGGACTGCCGCGGCGGGGAGGGTGTGTGGTGAGGGACATGGCGTGGCTCCTCGCGGTTCTGCACTCAGTGCCGGGCGGCGGGCGCGTCGCCGTAGTGGCGCATGAGCAGCTGCTCGAGCGTGGGCGGGTGAGCGATGAGTGAGCGCACTCCCAGCGGTGCGAGCGCGCTCATGACCTGGGAGACCCGGTCGCCGTCGACGTCGAAGACCGTGCGGCCCGCCTCCGTCCGGAAGCTGTGGACGCCGTCCAGCTGCGCGATGGCGTCGGCAGGCTGCGCGGTTTCGACCTCGACAGTCGTCCGGGTCATGTGCCTCAGGTCCGTCAGCGACCCGGATTCGACGATCCTGCCGGCCCGGATGATCGACACCCGGTCGGACAGCGCCTCGACCTGCGACAGGATGTGACTGGACAGGAGGACTGACGTCCCGTCCTCCTTCTTCTCCCGGATGACCTCCTGGAACACGGCCTCCATGAGGGGATCGAGCCCGGCGGTGGGCTCGTCGAGGAGCAGCAGGTCGACGTCCGCGGCGAGTGCTGCGATGAGGGCGACTTTCTGCCGGTTCCCCTTCGAGTACGTGCGGGCCTTCTTCCGCGGGTCCAGTTCGAACCGGTCGATGAGGGCGTTGCGGCGACGGGCGCTGTAGTTTCCCCGCAACCGGAGGAACATGTCGATGACCTCGCCGCCGGTCAGGTGCGGCCAGATCTCGACGTCACCGGGGACGTAGGCCAACCGGCGGTGCAGTTCGACGGCGTCCTTCCACGGGTCGCGCCGGAACATCTGGACGGTGCCGGAATCGGGGCGCAGGAGCCCCAGCAGCACACGGATGGTGGTGGACTTCCCCGCACCGTTGGGCCCCAGGAAGCCGTGGACCTCCCCGTGCCCGATCGTGAGGTCGAGTCCGTCCAGTGCCCGGACGGTGCCGAAGGTCTTCGTGAGTGCCCGAGCGCTGATCACCGGGTGCGTGGCGGTGGGCCGCGACAGGGACGGGTGCGTCGTGGTCATGAGGGTGGTCCTTCCGTGCGCTGTGGCGAAGGGCGCGTCGCCTCGGTGTGTGCGGCTGAGGAGACGTTCATATCCATGAGGTTCCGGTAGACATCAGCGTTGAGGAGCGGCTGGGTGTACAGCTCCACGAGCGCCGCCATATAGGGAGCGAGGTCCTCCGGCGGCCCGTCGACTGGATCGACACCCAAGTGCCGCTTGATCTGCCGGTGCAGCAGCAGAGCGCCGAACGACTGGACGAGCATGACGACCGCACGGCGGTGCGGGTGCGACGACGGGTGCACGAGGCCCAGCTCCTCGCCGGCCGCGGTGTAGACGAGCGAGTCGTCGACGAGCTGATCGAAGAGGCGGTCCGTTTCCTCACCGCCGGCGGCGAAGGCGCGGAAGAGGTACAGCAGCAGGTGCTTCTGCGAGTGCATGAGCTCCAGCACGTAGTTGCGCGGCAGGTGCCCCCGCTGGACGGACGCCGTCTTCGACCGGTTCACCGACTCCGCCACGTGTTCGTCGCATGCTTCCCGCAGTCCTGCGGAGGACCCGAAGTGGTGTATGACGAGCGGCGCGGAGACGCCCGCCGCTGCGGCGATGTCCTTGAGGGTCACATGGTCGAACCCGTGCCGCCCGTAGAGATCGATCGCGGCGGTGCGGATCCTTTCGGCACCCCCGGGCTCCGTGCCCGTCACGTCCCGGTCTTGCCCGCGGTACTCGTAGGTCACGCTGTCACCTCCCCTGGTCGTGGCCGCGCGCTCAGGCGGTGCAGCTGACTGCTCCAGCGACGCTGCTGAACGTGCATTAAGCCAGGTGGTCATAACGGTAGGGCGCTCCAGGGTGCGCGACAAGAGCGCTGAACGGGATCCCGCCCGCGTTCAGTGCTCTTGTCGCGGGGTCCGATCGTCGCGGGGCCGTGGCCGGACTACCGCGTGTACTCGGCGGACGACAGCGCACGCATCCAGCAGGTGCTGCTGTACCGGGAGCCGGGGCCCGGGTGCGCGGTCTCCTCCGGGTACAGCGAGTGAGTGCGATTCGGCCAATTTCTTGCGGCGGGGTGGCCGAATCGCACTCACTCGCTGATGGGGCCGCGAAGACATCCCGTGCCCGAGGTCCCGGCTGGGTCCCGTGCCTCCGCCGCGTTCCGGCCCCTGTTCTCGTGCGCCCGGTTCCAGACGCCCGGCCCCCGGTCCCCGGCCTCCGGCGCCTTCCCCGTGTCCGTGGCGGTGCCCATACTGGGGTGCATGAGAGACGACGATGGCTCCCACACCACGTATCCGCGGTTGAGGTCCACGGTGCTCGACACCGTGGATGTGCACGGGCTGGCGGACTTCTACCGGCGGCTGCTGGGGTGGGAGTATGCACCCGGCAACGGGCCGGAGGACGACGACGCGGACGAGTGGCAGATCATCCGCAGTCCTGGCTCACGGCAGGGTCTTAGGCAGAGCGCCAGCCCCCGTGCCGCCGGGCAGATGCTGGCGTTCCAGTACGCGGCGCGGGTTCCGCGGTCCACGTGGCCGGACACAGAGGTGCCGCAGCAGCTGCACCTGGACTTCACGGTCGCGACGGAGGCGGAACTGGAGGAGTGCCACGATCGGGCGCTCGCCCTCGGGGCCACACTCATCCGTGACGAATCCGACGATCCGGCAGAACCGATCTGCGTCTACGCTGATCCGGCCGGGCACCCGTTCTGCATCTTCGTCATGGAGTGGTGAGGACGGCCTCGGACGGCCTCCGCGTGGTCATCGCGGAGGGCCCGGGCACGATAGCCTGAGATGCGCTGACGGCAAGCAGTGTGTGTTGAGTGAAGGACGTGTGAGTGAGCGAATCGGGCGAGTGGCAGAGGTCGGACGCAGGGCTGCGGACGCCACCGCAGGACGTCGAGGCGGAGCAGAGCGTGCTGGGCGGCATGCTGCTGTCCAAGGACGCGATTGCGGACGTCATCGAGGTGCTGCGTCCGGAAGACTTCTACAAGCCGGCGCACGAAACGATCCACGAAGCAGTCCTCGACCTCTACGCGAAGGGTGAGCCCGCGGATGCGGTGACGGTGGCGGCCTCCCTCACGAAGTCGGGCGACCTGGCGCGGGTCGGCGGTGCGGCATACCTCCACACCCTCATCGCATCCGTCCCGACAGCGGCGAACGCCGGCTACTATGCGCGGATCGTCGGTGAGACCTCACTGCTGCGCAAGCTCGTCGAAGCGGGCACCCGGATCGTCCAGATGGGGTTCGACGCGGAAGGTGATGCGGAAGAACTCGTCAACAGTGCTCAGGCGGAGATCTACCAGGTCACCGAACGGCGCACGACGGAGGACTACCAGGCACTGGGCCCCGTCATCGACCGGGTCGTCGACAACATCGAGAAGCTCAGCGACAACGTGGACGGCCCTGCGGGTGTGCCGACCGGCTTCGAGGAGTTCGACCACCTGACGAACGGTCTGCACGAGGGGCAGATGGTCGTCATCGCCGCACGTCCCGGTGTGGGGAAGTCGACGCTGGCGCTGGACTTCGTGCGCTCTGCGGCGATCCAGAACTCGCGGGCGACCGTGTTCTTCTCGCTCGAGATGTCCGCGGACGAACTGGGGCTACGCCTGCTGAGCGCGGAGACGGCGATCCCCCTGCAGAACCTGCGTCGCGGAGAGCTCGACTCGTCGGACTGGACGACAGTCGCGACAACGATGGGGCGCATTCACGAGGCGCCGCTGTTCCTCGACGACTCGCCCAACATGGCGCTGCCGGAGATCCGCGCGAAGTGCCGCCGCCTCAAGCAGCAGCACAACCTGCAGATGGTCGTCATCGACTACCTGCAGCTCATGTCGTCGGGCAAGCGCGTGGAGTCGCGTCAGCAGGAGGTGTCGGAGTTCTCCCGTTCGCTCAAGCTGCTGGCGAAGGAGCTGCAGGTGCCGGTCATCGCACTGTCGCAGCTGAACCGCTCTTCGGAGCAGCGTACGGACAAGCGTCCGATGATCTCCGATCTGCGTGAGTCCGGTTCGATCGAGCAGGACGCGGACATGGTGCTGCTGATCCACCGCGAGGACATGTACGACAAGGAGCACCCGCGCGCGGGTGAGGCCGACATCATCGTCGCGAAGCACAGGAACGGCCCGACCGGCGACATCCCGGTCGCGTTCCAGGGCGCACGCTCCCGCTTCGTCGACATGCCGCGGTAGGACGACCCTCACGGTCTCTGCGGGTCAGGAACTCGGCAGATCGATCAGATCCGTCACCTGTGCCGGGCCCCTCCGGTCGGCCACGTGGTCGACGAGGGCCTCGATCTGCTCATCAGGCAGGGAGACGCCCGCTTCTGCGAGCCCTTCGTCGAACTTGTCGCGGATCTTCTCCCGCGGTGCCGACTCCTCCCAGCTGAGTACCGTCTCGAACACGCGCTGAACGGTTTGGGCCTTGGCCTGAGCGTCTTCACTCATCAGGATCCTCCTAAGCAAGGGGGCTTGTTGGATCCAGGCTACCTTCTGAGGACGCTGCGGTCACTGTCACCGGCGGCGGTTCGTGGGGACGACCAGTACGGGAGCGGCCGCCTCGTTCAACACGTCCCGGCTCACCGACCCCAGCAGCAGGCTCGCGAACCCTCCGCGGCCTCGAGTGCCCACGACCACCGCATGCGCAGTCCGAGCCGCCGCGACGAGCGCCTCCGCCGGTGAACCGTCCTCCACACGGGAACGCACCTCGAGCTGAGGGTGTGCTGCGGCGACCGTGGCCGTGAGCTCGTCCAAGTGCTGGGAGTGCGCAGCTCGCAGCTCGGCATCGGCTTCGTCGCGTCGCTCCTCGGACAGGGGCCAGCGTGTTCCGGCGGGAGCGACGGAGAGCAGTGTGAGGCGGCTTCCGGTCAGTTCGGCGGCTGTGGCCGCCGCCTCTGCAACCGGCTGAGCGGTTGATCCCAGGTCGACTCCGGCGACGATGTCCTTATCGGATTCGCTCACAACAGCCGGGTGCGTGTCGTCTTCGCGTCCCAGGGGAACGACGAGCACGGGGGAGTGTGCGTGCGCGACGAGCCTGCCGGACACGGTGCCGATCAGTCGCCCCGGAGTGTTGTTGCGTCCACGCCTGCCCACCACGGTGAGCCGTGCGAAGCGGCTCGCGTCGACGAGTACTCCGGAAGCATCCCCCTCGATGGCCTGTGCCACCGCGTCGACGCCGGTGCTCCGCGCCGCAGCGGCGTACTCCTCGAGGCGGTCCTGCGTTGCGTGTGCGACCCCGCGGTGGTGATCATGCGAGATCACCGGGGCATGGCGATGAGGGATCACGGGAACGTTGTAGGCGCCCACCAACCGCACGGACAGGCCGTGCTCCCGGGCGATCGACAGTGCTGTGTGGAGCGCCAGTTCGCTGTTCTCCGACCCATCCACCCCGACCAGCACATCGACGGGTGCGAGCGTGAAGCGAGACGTCGTCATGCCCCCACACTACGTGTCGCTCTTCCCGCGCCCGAGGGGCCTGCCCGGGAAGCGGGGTGGGCACGTCGCTGTCAATCCGTGCGTCGTCATGTGACGTCCCGTGAAATCGCGTGACGGGGATGACGCTGCGTGACAGGGGCCGTCGATACGTTCGCTCACGTCGGTTCACTCGAGGCGCGGCACACCGCCCGCCGTTCCAGGAGGCGCAGCACGGATGTCGACCAGCACTGAAGCCGCAGCGGGCACAGCTCCCGCAGCCGCCGCCACGCGAGAGGCCCCCACCTCTGCGGCCTCCACTTCCGCGACCCCCACCTCTGAGGCTCCCGCGCCCGAGGCCCCGGTCACCGGACCTGCGTCCCTCCCCGGCGACTACGCGTCCCTGCGCGCACACTTCCAGCCGCACTTCGACCGCATCGCCGCAGGCGCGCTCGCCCGCGAACTGGAGCGCGACCTGCCGTTCGCGGAGGTCCGCGCGCTGGACGAGGCCGGCTTCGGCACGCTGCGCGTCCCCACGGAGCACGGCGGCCCGGGTGCGAGCATCGAGACCTTCACCCGCCTCCTCATCGACCTCGCCGAGGCCGATTCCAACATCGCGCACCTCTACCGGTCCCACGCGGGCTTCGTCGAGGCGCTCCGCTTCCAGCCCGAACACATCCAGCGCGCCTGGTACCCGCGTGTCCTCGCGGGTCAGACGGTCGGCAACGCGTCGACGGAGAAGGCCGGCAACCGCCTGGGCACCCTCAACACGGTCCTCACCCGCACGGCGAGCGGGTGGCAGCTCACCGGCGAGAAGTTCTACTCCACGGCGACGATCTTCTGCGACTGGACTCGCGTGTCCGCCTCCGTCGCCGGCGAGGACGGCCGCTGCTTCGCCGCCGTCGCCACGGACGCCCCGGGCGTGCACGTCGCCGACGACTGGGACGGGTTCGGGCAGAAGCTCACCGGCACCGGCACGACGACGTTCGACCAGGTCGCAGTCGACGACGACGCGGTGTTCGAGCGTGTCGTCGGCACCGTCGAGGCCATCCACGAAGCCGCGTTCTTCCAACTCGTCCTGCTCGCGGTGCTCGCCGGGATCGCGCGCGCCGCCCGCCGGGACGCCGCTGCGACCATCGCCGGCCGCACCCGCACCTTCAACACCGGCCTGGGGCTGCCGTTCCGCGAGGATCCGCTCATCCAGGAGGCCACCGGTCGCATCGCGGCGAAGGCGTACTCCGCGGAGGCCACGGTCCTCCACACCGCTCGCGTCCTGGACGACGGGATCGCCGCTGCGATCGCCGCAGGTGCGGACGGTCCCGACCACGCGGTCCCCGCGCCCGAGGCGGTCCACGCCTCCGAGGTCGCCGTCGAGCACGCGCAGATCACCGTCCCCGAACTCGCCCTGGGTGCCGCCCAGGACCTCTTCCTCACGGTCGGTGCGTCCGCCACGTCCACGTCGAAGGGGCTCGACCGTCACTGGCGCAACGCGCAGACGGTCGCCACCCACAACCCGATCGCGTTCCGTGCGCGGGCGATCGGCGACTACTGGATCAACGGGACCCTCCCGGAAGGCCTCAACGCGATCGGCGACGCGGTGTCGAAGACCGATGCGGCCTCGGCCCACGGCACGACACCGGCAGGTGCGGTCCACGGACAACCGACCACGGCCTCGGCGGCGGAGACGTCCGGACCGGGAGCCGGCGCATGAGCCGCACCGCGACGGCCACCCCGCCGGGGCCCGTTCCAGCGGCTGCGACCGGTGCGAAGCCGTGGCGCGGCAAGGAGCGGGTGCTGGCGTCCGCGTTCGTGGGGACCACGATCGAGTGGTACGACTTCTACCTCTACGGCACCGCGGCCGCCCTCATCTTCAACGTCCAGTTCTTCCCCACCGGCAGTGAGCTGGGGAGTCTGCTCGCCTCGTTCGCGACGCTCGCAGTCGGGTTCTTCGCTCGCCCACTGGGTGGCATCGTCGCAGGTCACCTGGGTGACCGGATCGGACGGAAGGCACTGCTGGTCGCCTCTCTCGTGACGATGGGCGTCGCCTCGACCCTCATCGGCCTCATGCCCACCTTCGAATCGATCGGGTGGTGGGCGGCGGTCGGGCTCGTGGTCCTGCGGATCCTCCAGGGCCTGTCCGCCGGCGCGGAATGGGGCGGTTCCGCACTCCTGTCGGTCGAACACGCACCGGCGGGCAGCCGCGGCCTCTTCGGCTCCTTCACCCAGATCGGATCGGCAGCCGGCATGCTGCTGGCGACCAGCGCGTTCTTCACGGTCCAGGCGGTCCTCACCGACGAGCAGTTCGCGCAGTTCGGCTGGCGGATCCCCTTCGTCGCCTCCGCGCTGCTCATCGTCCTGGGCCTGTGGATCCGGCTGGGCGTGTCCGACGCACCGGAGTTCCTCGCGCACAAGGAGTCCGGGAACGTCCCGAAGCGGCCGCTGTGGGAGGTCGTCACCAGGCACCCCCGCGTCCTCCTCGTGACGATCGGGCTGCGGCTGGCGCAGAACAGCGTCTACTACCTCATCACCGTCTACATGCTCACGTACCTCGCCAGCCAGCGCGGGGACTCCACCTCCGGGATCACCGCCGTCATGATCGCCTCCGCCATCGGCCTGGTGACCGGCCCGTTCTGGGGGTGGATGTCCGACAGGGTGGGCCGCAAGGCCGTCACACTGGGCGGGATCATCGGCATCGGCGTCTTCGGGTGGCTCTTCTTCGCGTTCCTCGATGCGGGGCCCCTCATCCTGCTGCCGATCGTCGTCGTGCTGGGCATGAACCTCGCCCACGACGCGGTGTACGGCCCGCAGGCCGCCTGGTTCGCAGAGCAGTTCCCCATCGAGGTCCGGTACTCCGGCGTGAACATGGGCTACCAGCTGGGGACCGTGATCGGCGGTGGGATCATGCCGATGATCGCCGCCCTCCTGTTCGTCGCCGGCGGGAACACCCCCTGGCTGATCTGCGGCTACCTCACGCTGCTCTGCGTGCTCTCCGGACTCGCCGCGCTCGCGGCCCACGACCCCGCCCGCGCCGAGGCCCGCACGACACCCCGCACCCCTTCCGTCAAGGAGAACGCACCCCGATGACCCAGAAGCCGATCCTGCTCAACGCCTTCGACATGCTGGTCCCCGTCCACCAGACGCCGGGCCTGTGGCGGCACCCGGAGTCCCGGGTCGCCGACTACACCCGGCTCTCCTACTGGACGGACGTCGCACGGACCCTCGAGGACGCCGGTTTCGCCTCCCTCTTCCTGGCCGACGTGCCGGGTGTCTACGACGTGTACGGGGGCAGCGGTGCCGCGGCGAACAAGGGCGGCGTGCAGGTCCCTCTGCTCGACCCGCTGGTCGTCGTGCCGGCGATGGCTGCGGTGACAGAATCCCTGGGCTTCGGTGTGACGGCGTCCGTCACCTACGAGCAGCCGTACCTCCTGGCACGCACCTTCAGCACGCTCGACCACTTCACCGACGGCCGCGTCGCATGGAACATCGTGACGAGCTACCAGGATTCGGCGGCCCGCAACCTGGGGATGGCAGGGCAGATCCCGCACGACGAGCGGTACGACCGGGCGGACGAGTACATGGAGGTCATGTACAAGCTGTTCGAGGGCTCCTTCGAGCCGGACGCGGTCCGTGCGGACGCGGAGGCGAACGTGTTCGTCGACCCGGAGAAGGTGCACGACATCGGGCACGAAGGGCAGTACTTCTCCGTCCCCGGGCAGGCGCTCGCCTCCCCGGGCCCCCAGCGGACACCGCTGCTGTTCCAGGCAGGATCCTCCAGCAGGGGCCAGCGGTTCGCGCTCGACCACGCAGAGGCGATCTTCCTGTCCGGCGGCACCCCGCAGCTGGTGCGCGGGTGGGTCGACGGGATCCGCGACGGACTGGAGGAGCGCGGGCGGCCCCGCGACGCGGTGAAGATCTTCACGCTCGCCACGATCGTCGTGGCGGACACGGACGAGGAGGCGCAGGCGCGGCTGGACGACTACCGCCCGTACGTGGACACGGAGTCCGCGCTCGCCCTGTTCGGCGGCTGGACTGGGGTCGACCTGTCCGGTGCGGACCCGGATTCGCCACTCGAGTACGTCAAGACGGAGGCCAACCATTCGGCTCTTGCGGCGTTCACGACCCTGGCGGGCGGGAAGACGTGGACGGTGCGGGACCTCGCGGAGTTCGTGGCGATCGGTGGGCGCGGTCCGGTCATCGTCGGGTCGCCTGCGACGGTCGTCGACGAGCTGGAGCGGTGGATGGACGAAGCCGATATCGACGGCTTCAACGTGTCCGCCGCGGTAAGGCCTGCGGATCTCGAGCGGTTCGGCCGCTACGTCACCCCGGAGCTGCGTCGCCGGGGTGTCCTCGCCGAGGCCCAGGTGGGTCAGACCGTGCGCGAACGGATCACCGGCCACGGGCCGTGGCTGGCGGACGACCATCAGGGTGCGGGCTACCGGGTGGGGAGCGAGGCTGGCACTCGCGAGTGACGGGCGGGTAGGACGGTGGGCCACAATGGTGGCATGTCGATCCCGCGTCCCTCCGAACGGCCCTCCTTCGGGCAGCGGGACGCCTATCGCGATGTCCTCTCCGAGGGATATGCCCAAGGCCGCCTGAACGACGAGGAGTTCCGCAGGCGCTCCGACGAGGCGGCCGCTGCGACGTCGCTCAGGCGTCTCGAAGAGCTCATCGCGGATCTGCCGCGCGGGGATCTCCCCGTCCCCGCCGCGCAGATCCGCGGACCCGCGCGACGAAACGCAGCGACGGCTGAGCAGACCTCCGCGGCGCGTCGCATGCTCCTGCTCGTCGCAGCCCTGCTGGTGGGCAGTCTGGGAGGGTTCCTTGCGGGTTCGGCTGCTCTGCACGCCCGTGCCGCCGACACCGTCGACACGGACACCCGCGCTGTGGGCACCGGCGAGGCGGACGGTCGTGAAGCGGACACCGACGCTGACGGCGCTGAAGCCGACACGGACGAGGGGAACCCGCGTGCCGGGGCCCACGGCGACATCGGGTACGGCGATGCCATGCGCGCAGCTGAGCTCGCAGCAGGCCAGGACGAGATGTCGCGGCTCACCCTCTCCGATTCCAGCGCCTCCGCGCACGTGCCGACGGCAGCGGGCACGACCTACGACATCGTCAGCATCGACGAGGACGGCAGCGTGAGCACGGACCCCGGCGGCACCTACGGGGAGTCGGAGAACGGACGCTTCGACGCCTCCGTCGTCGACCCGGACCTCTTCGCGGCGATGGTCCTCGCGGCACCGGACGTGTACGCGCAGACGACGGGGAGCACTGCGCTCGCCGCGGCGAGATTGGACCTCCACGTACCGGTTGCAGGCCTCGAGTACGCCGGTGTCGAACCGGGGGATCCCGTCGTCAGTGTGCAGCTCGGGGTCGACGAGTACGGGAGCGGCGGGGGCACCGTCGTCTGGTCCACCGACGGGACCCGCATCCTCGAGGTGATCGAATGACGTCCCGCCGTCAGCCCGCCGCGCGCAGGCGGAAGGCTCTGCGCCCGTCGCGGAAGGAGCGCATTCCGTATACGGAGGCGCTCGCGGAGGGTGTGGCGGAGGGGCGCCTCACCCATACGCTCTACGAGGAGCGGATGACCGCGGTGGAGAAGGCTGTGTCCTGCGACGAGCTCGACGCCCTGGTCGCGGATCTCCCGTTCGATCCGCCGCCGCGACCGGTCCGCGTCGAGGAGAGCACGGCTCCCGGCCCACCCGGGCGACGGTTCGTGATGCCGTTCGTCGCCGGGCTTCTCGCCGCAGGCGCGATGTACGCGATGGTGGTGGAAGGGGGAGACGACCCTCGTGAGGACGGGACCGCAGCCGAGGCCCCGGTCGCCCAGGAGGTCCGCCCGCCGGACGGGTGGGAGCCGCCGTCCGTCGCGACGGAGCTCGACGCGGTCGTGCCCATGGGCGACACGACCGTGACCGCCGCCGTGGAACGGGCGCACGAGGCGGGCTTCACGGACATCGAGCAGGTGTCGCTGTCGCCGGACCTCACCACCGTGACCGGGCTGATCGCGGACGCCGACGGTGAGGAGGACGAGGCCTTCCGGCAGATCCTCTTCGAGGCGGACGACGCGGGACTCCTGGCAGACGCGCGGGGGAACCGCGGTGTCTACCTCGACGAGGACGACCTCGACATCGACCTGGACGCACTGATCGAGGAGGCGCGCGAGGCCTCGGGTGCGGAGGCGGACCAGGACGTCCGTTCGGTCCTCGTCTACCGGGGCGACGGTTCCGCGTCGCGCCAGCATGAGGAGGGGAACCTCGTCCAGGTGTCGTTCGCGGAAGGGCCGGACGTCACGCTCCGGGCGTCGGACCAGACCGCACTGTGGTGAGGATTCTGCGCGGTGCGCAGCGCGGACGACGAGTACCGGGCTGAGCTCGACCCGACGCAGGGCAGCGGCCCGTCCGGTTGGCGACCGGCCCCCGAGCTTCCGTCCCCCGCCTTCGCAATGACAGAGCGAGACCCGCACCTCGACAGGTGCGGGTCTCGCTCATTCAGGTGTCGCTGTGCAGCAGGTGGGGGGTGTCGCTGCGCAGGTGAGTCAGTGCCCACCCGCACGGATCAGAGGACGATCGGTCTCAGCGGCTCTGGCTGCGTGACCGTCCGCCGCCGGAACGGCCGCCGCCGGTCGACGTGCTGGAGGACGAGCCGGACGACGTGCTGTACGAGGCTCCGCGACCGGAGCCGCGACCCCGCCCGCCGGACCCGCGACCCGCACCGGTGCGCTCACCGCTGCCACCGCGAGGCGCACCGGCACCGCCACGGCCGCCGCGTGAGCGACCACCGCCTCGGCGCCCGGACCCTGCGCCCTGGCCGCCGCGGCCGCCCTGCTGCTGTGGCGGTGCGGGAGGTGCGGGCTCGACGTGGGGGGCGATCTCACCGACGAGGCGGGCGACCTCGGGGGAATCGGGTGTCACCCTGACCGGGGTGACCTTGACCTTCGCCTTGCGCAGGAGCACCTGGGTGTCCTTGCGCTGCTCCGGCAGCATGACGGTGACGACGTCACCGGCACTGCCGGCGCGCGCCGTGCGGCCCGAACGGTGCAGGTATGCCTTGTGCTCGGCCGGCGGATCGACGTGGACGACGAGTTCGACGTCGTCGACGTGCACACCGCGGGCGGCGACGTCGGTCGCGACGAGCACGCGGGTCTTGCCCCCACCGAACGCCGCGAGGTTGCGGTCGCGCTGCGGCTGCGACAGGTCGCCGTGCAGGTCGACGGCGGGGATGCCCTGCTTCGTCAGCTGCTTGGCGTACCGCTTCGCCTGGTGCTTCGTGCGGGTGAAGAGGATGCGACGACCGGTGCCGGACGCCAGCATGGCGACGAGGTCCTTCTTGTCGTCGTTCGACACCTCGAACACGTGGTGGGTCATCGCGGAGACGTGCGATTCCGGTGCGTCGACGGAGTGCATGACCTCGTTGTGGAGGAACCGGCGCACCAGCTTGTCGACACCGTTGTCCAGGGTGGCTGAGAAGAACATCCGCTGCCCGTCGGTGGGTGTCTTCTGCAGGATCCGCGTGACGCCCGGGAGGAAGCCCAAGTCGGCCATGTGGTCTGCTTCGTCGAGGATCGAGATCTCCACGGCGTCCAGAGTGAGGGCGCGCTGCTGGAGCAGGTCTTCGAGCCGGCCGGGGCACGCGACGACGATGTCGACGCCGCGCCGCAGAGCGGAGATCTGCTTGTTGGCGCTCACGCCGCCGAAGATCGTGGTGGTCCGCATGCCGTACGCCTGCGCGAGCGGGCTGATGACCGCGTCGATCTGCGTGGCGAGCTCACGGGTGGGGGCGAGGATGAGGCCGCGGGGGCGCTGCGGCAAGTTCGCCGCATCCCGCTGGGCACCCAGGCTGGCGACCATGGGGATGGAGAAGGCGAGCGTCTTGCCTGACCCGGTCTTGCCGCGGCCCAGGACGTCGCGGCCCTGAAGAGTGTCGGGCAGGGTGTCCTGCTGGATGGGGAAGGCATCGATCTTGCCGTCTGCTGCGAGCGCACGTGCCAGCGGGGCGGGAACACCCAGATCCGCGAACGTGGACGGAGCAGAGGAGGACTGAGAAGCGTTGATGGAAAAGCCTTTCAACGTGCCGGGGCACGGTGCAGTGCATCAAGGATGCCGAAGGACCATGCAGTGGCAGGGGCGGGCACACCGGCTGGTGGGCTCGTTCGCCGCAAGGGAGGTGCTTCGGAAACTAGAACCGGCAGTACACACGGTTCGAATGACGAGGCGTCCAAACGACGCAGGGAACCCGTTGCCAGGTTCGCAAGTGATCACCACCCTACCCGAGAAGTGATCGCGGGACGTCATCAGCCCGCGCTCAGGCTTCACGGGTGGTCACGCAGGGGGAGTGGCGGCCTGCCTGTTCACGGTTTCCTTGTGCGCGAGCGGGGACCTTTCTCCGTGCGCTTCCATGTTGTCAAGCACATCGGCAACGAGCGCCCGTATGCCGGAAGACGCCGCAGCCTGCTCGTCCGCGAACCACGACAGCGACGGCAGTTCTGCGACCGTGCCGATGAACGCTGCGTCTTCGGCCGACCAACGCACGTGCTAGGTGTAATGCTCAGCGTTCACGTTCTTCATGATTGCTCCGTCCCCGACCTCGCTCCTCGCTGTCTTCAAGAATGCCACGAGTGACAGGGGCAGGCGGGGAGTCCCAGCCTCTGGTCCGGCACGAGAACCTTCCCCTCATTCCGGACGGTGCGAGAGCATCAGCTCCTCGTAGACGCGTTCCGCGTAGGCATCGAGAGCCTCCTCGGTGTTGTCGTGCCACTCAGGGAAGGTGTCGAAGTCGCCGTCGTCGACATAGCCCAGTTCTTCGACGATGGTCCGCCATCTCTCCATGCTCGTATCGATCTCCTCCGCGAGTGCGGGATCGACGATGTCGTGGATCGAATCCACCATGGCGTCGCTGGACGCTTCGTCGAGTTCGTGCATGGACCCGCCGTCCTCGGCAAGTGCTTCCATGAGTCGATGGGTGCCTTCGAGATCAGCCCTCCGCGAGTTCTTGAAGGCTTCACCCATCTGGTCGAAGATCAGCTGTCGTGCGGCCAGGGGGAGGTTCTCATAGTCGACACCCGCGACGAAAGCCCCCGCGCCTCGCGCAAAACCGGCCGTCGACGAGTATGCGACGTGGGGCGCGACCTCGGACAGGCCCGTCATCGTGGCGGACAGCGTCGTCGCGAGTGAACAGTCGACCACATGGCGCTGCAGTGCCTCGAAGGTCTCCGTGTACTCGAGAGACGTCGCGGTAGCACCCAGCGCTTCAGCTTGGGCCAGGGTCGACTGCGAACCGATCGACACGACGCTTCCCTGCCAGTCCTCAAGCGATTCGTGCGCGTCCGTGCACATCGCCATCACAGAACTCGTCGCGTTGAAGGGGATGAGCGGAGTGACGCCCCGTGCTTCGTATTCCTCGAACAGTGCGTCGGTTCCATACGCGACTTCGAGCATCGCCGCGTTGATCGTCAGCTCTTCGGTGAGCGGGGAGGTTCCCACCAGGCCCGTCCCTGCTGCGAGCATGGAGAACGCAGGGTAGTCCTGAGGCTGATAGATCGGGATCATGTACGCGAGGTCGATCCTCCCGTCGGCGAGTGCCGAATCCACTTCCGTGTAGGCGGCGATCGAGGGGCCGTAGACGACGTCGATCGTGATCTTCCCGTCGGAGAGGTCCTCGACGCTCCTCTTCAGTTCATTCGAGCGGTACGCTGCCACGTCGTCGGCAGACGACGCTGTGCTCTGCAATGTGAGCGTCACCGGGTCCATCCCGGCGAGCGCTTCCGCGTACTCCTCCTTGGTTGCTCCGGGTGCGAGCCCGGCACTGTCATCGTCGGAGCCCGACCCTCCGCCTGCTCCCACTCCGCCGGCGCAACCACCGACGAGGCTGAGGGATACGGCGATGGCACCTGCTGCCGACCATCGGGGAGCGAGCCGCCGCTCCTTCTTGTGCTGTGAACGTGTCCTCACGTGGTACTCCTTCGTACTCGGTGTGGGCGGTGTGTTCCCGGCGCTCGGGTGAGCGCCGGGAGAATCACAGGAGCGTGCGGATCCACGTCCGGGTGAGGGCGGGGTCGATGACATCGTCGATGTCGAACAGCATCGCCGTGCTCATCGCCTTGCCCTGCTCGTACAGCTCGTCGATCAGGGCGGATTCGCGTGCGTTCCGGGCGTCCGGGTCCTCGATCGCGGCGAGCTCCTTCGCGTATCCCAGGCGCACGGCGCCCTCGAGACCCATTGGCCCCATCTCCCCGCTGGGCCACGCCACCGTGAACTGGGTGGCCCGGGTGCCGCCCGCCATCATCGCCATCGCGCCCAGCCCGTAGCCCTTGCGGATGACGACCGCGCCGATCGGCACCGTGAGGGACGCGCCCGCCACGAACAGGTCGCCGAACGCGCGCACCCCCGGCTCGTACTCCGACTCCGGGCCCACGATGAAGCCGGGGGTGTCGACGAACGACACGACGGGCAACCCGTGGTCCTGCGCCAGCGTGAGGTGCTGTGTCATGGTGCGTGCCGCATCGACGTCGATCGCACCACCCAGGTGGTGGTTGTCGTTCGCGATGAACGCGAACGGGTGCCCGTCCACCCTGCCGAACCCGGTGACGGCGCCCTTGCCGAAGTCGCGCCGCACCTCCGTGAGGCTGCCGGGGTCGACGACCGCCTCGATCGCCGCACGCATCGAGAACGCGCGCAGCCGGTCCGCCGGAACCACCGTCCGCGAGGCCTCGGCCAGGTCCTCGTCCACCGCACCGCTCGGTGTGCCACCCGTCGTACCGCCTGCCGACCCGTTCGTCGCGCTGACGAAGGCTCTTTCCGCATCCGCGCTCGCCCGTCGCGTGCGTGTCAGCGCCGACAGCGCCTCCTTCACGTGCTCCACCGCGTCCGCCTCGTCGTCGGCGAGGATGTCGATGACGCCGTTGGCCAGGTGGACGGGGGCGGGGCCGATGTCCTCGGGGCGGTGCCTGCCCAGCCCGCCTCCCTCGATCATGGCCGGCCCGCCCATGCCCAGGTTGACCTCCGGCGTTGCGATGATGAGGTCGCACACTCCCGCGAGTGCGGCATTGCCCGCGAACGTGCGGCCGGACACCACGGAGATGAGCGGCACGCGTCCCCGCAGCTTCGCGAGCGCGCCGAACGTCGGTACACCCAACCCGATGGTGGGCGCACGATCCGTGTCGCCGGGCCGTCCGCCGCCTCCTTCCGCGAAGAGGATCAGCGGCACCTCACGCTGTTCCGCCACCTGGATGAGGCGGTCCGTCTTCGCATGGTTGCGGGTGCCCTGCGTCCCGGCGAGCACCGAGTAGTCGTAGCTGATGACGACGACTTCCCGCCCGTCGACGGTCGCCGTGCCGCCCAGCAGACCGTCGCCGGAGGTGCGCCGGATGAGGTCCTCGACGCTGCGCCTCTGCGTCTGCGCCGCGATGACGAGCGGCCCGTACTCCACGAAGCTGCCGGGATCGACGAGGTCCGCGATGTTCTCCCGCGCGGTCCGCCGCCCGCGCTCGCGGATCTTCGTGAGCTGGTCCTCCCGCGCCTCGTCCAGCACGGCAGCATGCCGCTCCTGGACCTCGGCCACACCGGGGTGCGGCTCCGCCTCCTGCGCGACCTCCGCGTGTGAGTCGTCGACCGCGCCCAGCACGGCGAGCGGCGTCCCCGCGGACACGTAGTCGCCCACAGCCACGAGATGACGGACGTGGCCCGCGGCCGGTCCCTTCACGGGATGGTGCATCTTCATCGCCTCGAGCAGCACGTATTCGCGGGGATCGTCGCCGGTCCCGACCACGGTCCCCGCCAGCGGTGCCCGCAGGAGTTCCTCACCGTCGCCGAGGTCCTGGTCCCCTACCGTGTCCGCCTCGCCTCCCGCACCCTGCCCTTCCGCGTCGTGCCCGCCCGGGCCGTCGGCACCGGCGGCGGTGTCCGCGGCACGTGCGGCCGCGTCGATCTCACGGGCGCGGTCGATGATCCGTTTGGCCTGCGCGTCGTAGGAGGTGGTCGTCTCCTCGCCGGGGTCGAGCACCTCGCCGATCGCCCGCAGCAGGCCCGTGTTCGTGTCGAGGCCTGCGATCCGGACTTCGCGCAGCGCCTGGTTCCCGGCGCTCAGCGCGGCCTCGAGGGTGGGCCCGTGCACGATGATCTTGCCCAGCAGGGAATCGAACGCACCGCTGACGGTGCTGCCCGACTCGACCCACGTGTCGACCCGCACGCCGGGGCCGGTGGGCCACCGCACGGCCGTGGCCGTGCCGACGCTGGGCGCGGGTTCACCGGTCTCCATCACCGTCTCCGCCGTCACCCGCAGCTGCACGGCGGTGCCGCGCGGTGCGAGCAGGTCGGCCGAGGTCGTGGGGGAGTCCCGTACGGCTTCGGTCTCCGTGTGGGCGGGTGCCTCCGGCGCTCGTCCGGCAAGCGCCTCGGGAACCTCTCCAGTCGCCACATCCAGCTGGCAGGCGACGAGGTCGAGTCCGGTGACGGCTTCCGTGACGGTGTGCTCGACCTGGATGCGGGGGTTCACTTCGAGGAGGACGTAGTCGTCGTGCGTGACGAGGAATTCGACGGTCGCGAGCGACGCGTATTCTGCAGAGCCGGTGAGACGTGCTGCGTCCGCGTGCAGGCGCGCCCGCATCTCATCGCTCAGACCCGGTGCGGGCGCGATCTCGACGAGCTTCTGGCGCCTGCGCTGGATCGAGCAGTCGCGATCGCCCAGCACGTGCACGCCCTCGGGTGTGCCCAGCACCTGCACCTCGATGTGGCGGGCTCCGACGACCAGCGCCTCCGCGAAGACGCGGTCGTCCCCGAACCCGGCCCGCGCCTCGGCGGCGCAGGAGGTGAGTGCGGCAGGCAGGTCCGCAGGGTCGTGGACGAGGCGGATCCCCCGTCCCCCTCCACCGGCGACAGCCTTGACGGCGATCCCGTCCGGGTGCGCGGCCAGCAGCTGCGACGCCGCCGCGAGTGCCGTCTCGCCGTCGTCCTCCGCGGTGGTCAGCAGACCGGTGGCGGCGGGGATGGGGATGCCCAGCGACTCCGCGCGGTCCTGGGTGGCGCGCTTGTCGCCGAACAGGGTGAGCGCGTCCGCGGACGGACCCACCCAGGTGAGACCGGCCTCGGCGCAGAGGAGTGCCAGCTGCGCGGACTCCGCGAGGAAGCCGTAGCCGGGGTGGACGAGCCCGGCGCCGCTGCTGCGGGCGGCGCGGACGACCTCGGGCGCGTCGAGGTAGGCGGACGCACCGCGGCCCGGCAGGGTGACGACCTCGTCCGCCAGCTGCACGTGCAGGCCGGCGGCCGCGCCCAGAGCCTCCTCGTCCGCGGAGCGCACGGCGATCGTCTTCATGCCCTTCGCCCGTGCGGAGCGGATGATCCGCACGGCGATCTCGCCCCGGTTGGCGATGAGGAGTGTGCGCGTCGCGTCCATCGTGATGGTCAGGCTCCCTTGAAATCTGTCTGCTCGATGAGTTCGTCGATGAGTTCGGTCTTGCGGATCTTGCCCGTCGCGGTCATCGGCATCGCGTCGACGAACACGAACTCCGGGACCTTGAATACGGCCATGTTCTCCAGCGCCCACGCGGTGAGCGCCTCCGCATCCGGGTGAGCGCCCGGTGCGGGGACGACGAACGCGACGGGCACCTGCCCCTTCGCCTCGTCCTCACGCGGCGCCACCGCGACGGTGCCCACGTCCGGGTGCCTGCGCAGGAGCGACTCCAGTTCGGAGGGGAACACGCTCATCCCCTTGACCTTGATCATCTCCTTCGTGCGCGCCAGGTACGTGAGTGCGCCGACCTCGTCGAACCGTCCCGTGTCGCCCGTGCGCAGCCACCCGTCGATCAGCACCTCGGCCGTGGCGCGGGGATTCTGCCAGTAGCCGGTCATGACCGACGGTGAGTTCACGAGGATCTCCCCCTCCTCACCGACGGGGACAGGCTCGAGATCGGGGTCGACGGTGACGATGCGCGTGCCGGGGACGGGGAACCCGCAGTACACCGGTTCCGCGGTCAGATCGCGGTCCCCGTCCTGAAGGCCCAGGGTGAACGTGTCCGAGGTGTGGGTCTCCGTCATGCCGTACGACGCCTCCCGCAGGGTGATGCCGGTGAGGCCCCGCCACTGCTCCCGCAGTTCGGTGTCGAGCTTGCGGACGAAGGACACCGCCTGGCACTGCGTGAGCGACGCGAGGTCCGCGTTCGCGAAATCGTCGGTGTCGAGCAGCTCCAGCATCTCGACATACCCGTCGGCGGGGGACACGATGCGGGTCACGGCACGGTCCACGACGGTCTCCAGCGCCACCCGGGGGTGCCACCGGTTGAGGATCGCGACCTCCCCGCCGGAGTAGAGCGGCAGCAGGAGGCTGAGGTTCTGGCCTGCGATCCAGAACATGGGGAGGAACCCGAGCGTCACGTCCGGCGTGGCTCCGGCGACCGCCGTGCCGGTGCCGGCCATCGCCGCCGCCGCGGTGTAGGCCATGTGCCCCAGGGTGTGCTCGCACCCCTTCGGACGGCCGGTCGTGCCACCGGTGTAGTTGAGAGCCGCCAGCCGGTCGGGGTCGACGGGGACCGGTGGGACGGGTGACGCGGCGAGGACCTGCGCCCAGTCCCCGGCCTCGGCGGGGGACGGGACGGGCAGCGGCAGCCCGGAGGAGGGTGCGGGGGCGTCCGGTTCCGCGAAGACCGCGGCGGGGTCGGTCCACGTGACCGTCACATCCCGGTCGACCTGCGCGACGGCCGCTTCCACCGTCTCCCGCATCTGGGTCTGGGCGATGAGGTGCATCGCGCCGGAGTCCTCGAGCTGGTGGCGCAGCTCTTCGGTCTTGTACATGGGGTTGATGGGCACATAGACCGCCCCCAGCCACGCGATCGCGACGAAGGCGTCCACGTACTGGGGGCTGTTGCCCATGAAGACACCCACGCGGTCGCCCGCACCCACGCCCCGGGAGGCGAGCCAGCCGGCGGTCGCCGCGATGCGCCGCTCCAGTGTCGACCAGGTCGCCTGCCACCCGTAGTAGCTCAGGGCGACGGACTCGGGTCGGGTGCTCGCCCAGTGGCGGATCGTCTCCGCGAGCCCCGGACCTGCCGGCAGCTCCGCCGGATGGCGGGGGACCTCATCCGGCCAGAGCCTTCGCAGGGCGGCCAGCTCTTCCGCAGCGGTGTTCCACGACAGTGTCTTCGATGAAGCCTCAGGCATGATCTCGTTGCTCTCCTTCGAGCCGGTGGTCCTGTGCCAGTGACGTGAGGGCGGGCGAGGAGCGGGCCGGGACGTCACTGTGAGCTGGCGCACCCCCATTCATATTTGAGTCCGACCTCATTTTCAAGTCCCGGTCCCGCTGTCGGGCGGGCCAGGAGAGGGCGCGGGACCTTGTGGGGACTACACAGTGATCTGCGTCTCCCGCTACCGTGAGGCCATGACGGACAAGACTGATGCCACAGCCTCTGACCCCACCGCCGCAGGCCGCACGGCCGGCGGGCCTGCCGCGACCGACCGCGTCCTGGTGGGTGTCGACGACTCGGAGCACTGCGCCCGCGCGTTCGACATCGCCCTGACGCTGGCCCAGCGGCGGGGCTGGTCGCTGCACCTCGTCGCCACCTACGAGATCCCCCACCACGACTACGGTGCGAGCGAAGAAGCGGTCGAGAGGTTCCGGGAGGCCGTGTCGAACGAGGCGCAGAAGCCCCTCGACGATTTCGTCGCGCAGGCGGAAGCGGCGGGCGTGACCGTGACGACGGACCTGCAGGAGGGCAACGCCGCTCAGCTGCTCATCCGGGAGAGCGAGACGGCGGGCCTGGCAGTCGTCGGCAAGCGCGGCCGCAATCGGTTCGCCGGCCGGTTCCTCGGCAGCGTGTCCGGAGCCCTCGCGTCGCACTCCCTGTGCCCCACGCTCGTCATCCCCGCCAAGTGGGACGCCGACGACGTCGAGGTCCTCTTCGCCCCGCGCCAGGATCTGCCGGGAGGAGAGGCGGCGGCGACGGAGCCCGCGGAGCTCGTCTCCGCCTCCGACGCGGAGGTCTCCGATGAGGAGAAGAAGCGGCGGCGCTCCTTCGACAACGTGGCGGACGTGCTCAACTTCGACGGCGACGTCGTCGCGGCAGTCGATCTGGGGAACAGCTCCCCCGTCGTGGTCGCACAGGCGGCGGAGTACGCGGAACTCACCGGACGGTCGCTCACGCTCGTCTCCGCCGTCCCCATCACCGTCGGCACGCGGTTCCCGTATCCGGGCCAGGGCGCGATGGAGGTCCGTTCGATGCACGAGTACCGTGCGGAGCACCTCTCGTGGATGACGGACACGGTGCGCGAGAAGCACCCGGAGCTGGACGTGCAGTGGCGGCTGTTCGACGGATCGCCCGCCGGTGTCCTGTCGGAGGCGACCCGCACGGCGGCGCTCGTCGTCCTGGGCACCCGCGGGCACGGCGGCTTCAGCGGCCTGCTCCTGGGGTCGGTGAGCCAGTCGGTGCTCAGCCGCACGGTGGCCCCTGTCCTCATCGTCCCGACGAAGGACGCCTGAAGGTGGCGGAAGGGCCCACGCTCGGCGTGGGCACAGCCGACACGGCCACGGCAGGTCGACCGATCATCGTCCGCACCCGTGAGGAGCTCGCCGCGGCGACCTCGGGGACCGTCGCACTCGTCCCCACGATGGGTGCCCTGCACGCGGGCCACCTGTCGCTCATGGAGCACGTCCGCCCGCTGGCGGACACGGTCGTCACCTCGATCTTCGTGAATCCCACGCAGTTCGCGCCGGGCGAGGACTTCGACGAATACCCCCGCACCTTCGACACGGATGTCGCGAAGTGCGCCGAGGTGGGGGTCGACGTGGTCTTCGCCCCCACCGTCGACGTCATGTACCCGTCGGGACTGGACGGCACCGTACGGGTGGACCCCGGCCCGATGGGCCGGATCCTCGAGGGTGAGACGAGGCCCATCATGTTCCAGGGCGTCCTCACCGTCGTGGCGAAGCTGTTCGGGCTGGTCCGCCCGGACTTCGCGATCTTCGGGGAGAAGGACTACCAGCAGCTCACCCTCATCCGCCTCATGGCCGAGGAACTGTGTTTGGGGGTCCAGGTGCTGGGCGGTGCGACGGTCCGTGAGGCGGACGGGCTGGCGATGAGCTCCCGCAACACGTACCTGTCGTCGGAGGAGCGAGCACTCGCCACTGCGGTCTCCGATGCCCTGAACGCGGGGGCGGCCGGAGCCGCGAACGGTGCGGATGCTGCGCTCGCCGCGGCCCGCAGCGTGCTGACAGGGCGCGGGATCGAACCGGACTACCTCGTCGTCACCGACCCGCACCTGGGTGAGCCGAGGCCCGGTGAGGAGGGGCGGATGCTGGTCGCCGCCCGCATCGGCACGACGCGGCTGCTCGACAACGTCGCAGTGCACCTGGGCGGAGGCGCAGGGCCCCACTGATCGACCGGGGGTCAGACGATGTGCCGCGTCCGGAGCTCGCGGATCGCGTCGTCGTCCCACCCGAGCTCGCCGAGGATCGCATCGGTGTGCTCACCCGCCGCCGGCACGGGATCCATGCGCGGTGACGGGTTCGTGAAGGCGGGCGGCAGGAGTGCGGGGACACGACCGGTCGGAGTGTCCACGGATGACCACCTGCCCCGCGCGGACAGCTGCGGGTGGGCCCACACGTCGCTCATCTCGTTCACGTGCGCGTGGGCGAGAGGGACGGCTGCCAGACGTGCGGCGGCGTCGTCACCGGTGAGGTCCTGGAACCTCGCGGCGATGAGCGCTCCGAGTGAGTCCCGGTTCTCGTTGCGGACCGCATTCGCGTCGAACCGGGGATCCTCCGCGAGCCCCGGGTCGTCCATGAACCGCTCGCAGAACGCGCGCCACTCCCGCTCGTTCTGGATCGCCATCATGACGACCGTGCCGTCGCCCGCGGTGAACGGGCCGTAGGGGTAGATCGTCGCGTGTGCGGCTCCCGCCCGTGGGGGAGGCGCAGCACCGTCGTAGCTGTAGTAGAGGGGGAACCCCATCCATTCGACCGTGGCTTCGAGCATGGAGACGTCCAGGTGCACCCCTTCTCCCGTGCGGCCGCGCTCCAGGAGTGCGGCCAGGACGGAGGAATAGGCGTACATGCCCGCAGCGATGTCCGACACGGAGATGCCGACCTTCGCGACGTCCGTGTCCGTGCCCGTCACAGACAGCAGGCCCGCTTCGCTCTGCACCATGAGGTCGTAGGCCTTCATGTCCTCGTAGGGACCACCCAGGCCGTAACCGGAGATGTCGCAGACGATCAGCCGCGGATGCTTCTCGTGGAGATCGTCGAACCCCAGCCCCGCCCGCTGTGTCGCCCCGGGCGCGAGGTTCTGGACGAGCACATCGGCGCTCGCCAGCAGCCCATCGAGGATCGCCCGACCTTCCGGAGCCTTGAAGTCGAGGGTGAGCGACTCCTTGTTGCGGTTGGTCCAGACGAAGTGGCTGGACATTCCGTCCACCCGGGAGTCGTAGGCCCGTGCGAAGTCCCCGGGGCCGGGACGTTCGACCTTGATGACGCGTGCGCCCAGATCGGCGAGCTGCCGCGTGGCGTAGGGCGCCGCGATGGCCTGCTCGAGGGAGACGACGGTGATGCCGCGCAGTGGTTGCAAGGAGGGGCTCCGTTCCGGACGACGCATCTGACGACGACGCGTCAGACGATCCTGCGTACGGACACCAGTATGGGCCGGGAGGGGAGGTCAGTGCTTGGGCGGGGGAGGGACAGTCGGGTCGTCCTGGCTGGCACCGGCGGTGAGGCGGAGGTTGCGGCCGCGGCGGACGTCCTCGGCGGCCTGCTCGGCCTGCTTGTCGCTCGCCTTCGTGCTGCGCACCGGCAGCTGCAGGTGCTCCTCCGCAGGCAGCCCGGCCTGCAGCTCCCGCACCCTCTCGATCGCACAGTCCAGCTGCGCGCCGAACAGCAGGATCGCGTTGACGATGAACACCCACAGCATGAGGACGATGACACCGGCGAGCGCGCCGTAGGTCGCGTTGAACGTGCCGAACCGGGAGACGTAGAAGCTCAGGCCCAGCGACGCGAGGATCGACACGACGATCGCGATGAGCGCACCGATGCTCAGCCAGCGGAAGCGGGGCTGCTTGATGTTGGGCGTCGCGTGGTAGAGGAACGCGACGACGAGGACGACGATGCCGGCGAGCAGGAACCACCTCGCGACGTTCCAGACGGCCAGCGCGACGCCGCTCATGCCGAGCAGGCCGCCCACGGCCTCGGCGATCGGGCCGGACAGGACGAACACGAGCAGCGCGAGCGCTCCCATGATGAGGATGAGCAGGGTGAGCAGGTACATGACGAGGTTGAAGAAGACGACGCCGCGGCCCTCCGGCACTCCGACGACCGTGTTCATCGCCCGCCCGAACGCCTTCACATAGCCGGACGCCGACCACAGTGCGATCGCGAGACCCACGATGAGGCCCCACCCGGGCGCCGGGGTGTCGAGGACCGTGTCGAGCATCGGGCGGAGGGTGCTCCACGTGTCCGTGGGGGCGACCCGCTCTGCTTCGTCGAGGACCTGTGTGACCACCGAACCGCTCTGCCCCAGCAGGCTGAGGATCGACACGAGTGCGACGAGGCCGGGGAAGACGGACAGCAGCATGCGGAACGTGAGGCCCGATGCGAGGTCGACGCATTCGTCCGCGACGAAGCCGCGCGCGGCGGTGCGGAAGACGTACCGCCACGACGGCTTCGTGATCCGCGAGGGCGCGCGCGCCGCACGGCCGTCGGTATCGGCGCTGTGGCTCATCGAAGGCCTCCGTGGTGGTCGCTGCAGGGGAGGACCGCGGACGCGGTCACATGCACAATCTAGCCACGGCGAGCACGTTCGGACGGTTTCCGGCGAATGCGGCATGTCCTGGGGGACGGCAACATATCCTGCCCTGATCCTGTCCTGCTTTGTCCTGTCCGCCGGCACAGCGCCCCCGATAGGCTGAGGGACCAGACCCCCGGTCCGAACGAGGTACTCCGTGCGCCCCGCACCGCTCAACCCGACCACCCGCGCCGCGGCACTGCGTGCGCTCGCCCGCACGACACCCGCCACCCCGCTGGACGTGCTCGTCGTCGGAGGGGGCGTCACCGGTGCAGGCATCGCGCTCGACGCGGCCTCGCGAGGGCTGAGTGTGGGCCTCGTCGAGGCCTCCGACTGGGCGACCGGCACCTCGTCGCGGTCCTCGAAGCTCATCCACGGCGGGCTGCGCTACCTCGAGATGCTCGACTTCCCGCTGGTGGCGGAGGCGCTCCGGGAGCGCGATCTCCTCCTCACCCGGATCGCCCCGCACCTCGTGAGGCCGGTGTCGTTCCTCCTCCCGTTCGAGAGTGCGCTCACGGACCGCGTGTACGTGGGATCGGGAGTGACCCTCTACGACGTCATGTCCGCACGACTGGGGCAGAAGCGGGCGGTGCCGGCCCATCGGCATCTGGGCCCCGGGCAGGCGGCGGAGCGGTTCCCCGGCCTCTTCACACCCCACGGCGGGATCGAGTACTACGACGCGCAGGTCGACGACGCCCGGTTCACGCAGGCGCTGGTGCGGTCGGCGGCAGGCTTGGGCGGCTCGGCGGCGAACTACGCGCGGGTGGTCGACTACCTGCGGGAGGCCGGGGAGGACCCGGCCGACGGGGAAGGCCCGGCCGACGGGGGCGGCGTCGCCCCGGTGACCGGCGCTCGGGTCCGCGACGAGGAGACCGGCGACGAATTCGACGTCCACGCGCACGCGACGATCCTGGCGACCGGGGTGTGGACGGGGCAGCAGCAGGAGACGGCGGGTGCGGACACGGGGCTGGAGGTGCTCGCGTCGAAGGGCATCCACGTGACGGTGCCGCGCGACCGGATCGACGCGCCGCCCGGGCTGGGCGTCATCACGCGGACGGAGACGTCCGTCCTCTTCATCATCCCGTGGGGCGATCTGTGGCTCGTGGGGACGACGGACACGCCGTGGACGGAGCCCGTGGACCATCCGCTGGTGACCGCGACGGACATCGACCGGGTGCTCGAGCACGCGAACGCCGTCCTGGAACGGCCCCTCACCAGGGACGACGTCATCGGCACGTTCGCGGGGCTGCGGCCGCTGCTGCAGCCGGTCGACGGTGCGGACGACAGCACGAAGGTGTCCCGGGAGCACGCGGTCATGGAGATCGCGCCGGGTCTCAGCGCGATCGCCGGTGGGAAGTTCACGACGTATCGCGTCATGGCGGCCGATGCTGTGGACTTCGCGGTGCGCGGCCGCTTCCCCCGGTCCCGTTCCCGCACGGAGGACCTGCCGCTGCTGGGTGCGGACGGCGCGGACCTCTCCGCCTCCCGCCGGTCGGTGCTGCTCGCGAACCGCGATCTGCGGGCCCACGGCTGGGACGAGGCGCGTCTGGACCGGCTGCTGGGCCGGTACGGGGGCAGGCTGGCGGACCTGCTGGGGCTCATCGACTCCGAACCCGCGCTGGCCGCCCCGCTGCCCGGGGCTCCCCACGTCACCGCAGCCGAGGTCGTCTACGCCGCCCGCGCGGAGGGCGCCCTGCATCTGGAGGACGTCCTCCACCGGCGCCTGCGCCTCGAGTTCGAGGTGCCGGACCGCGGGGTCGCCGCAGCCGCGGCCGCGGCGGCGCTCGTGGCTCCGGAGCTCGGGTGGGACGAGGCGCGGGTGGCCGATGAGGTGCGGCAGTTCACGGCCATCGTCGACGCGAAGCTGCGGACGGAGAAGGCGGAGACGGACGCCGACGCGGTGGCGGCGTGGGAGGCTGCCACCGGCCGCTGCCCGTCAGTCGGCTGAGGCTGCTGCGCGAGCCGCCTGCCACTGTCGCACCCACGACCGTCCGTAGTCGTTGCCGTTGGGCACCCGCAGGACGGTGTGGACGTGGAACCGCTGCGGATGGTCGTAGTCGAGGAACACACCGCAGTGGTGGTCCAGCTCCACGATGAGGACGGGCGACTGGAAGCGGTAGTAGAACACGTCTCCCGGTCGGTGCCCGCCGATCCAGCTGAAGTGTGCCTCGTCGAGTTGCTCGTGGACCTCGCGGAGCTTCGCCGCCCGCGGCCCTTCCGGCAGGATCACGAGGAACGTCTCGACGAGCCGCATGAGGGCGGTCCGGGCATCGTCGGCGAGGTCCGCAGCCCGGACACCCTCGTACGGAATGACCCGATTGTCCTGGAACGCACCCGCGAGGTGGCGTTCGTCGCCAGGATGCACCCTCCCTTCCGGCATCGCGGGGTCGACGATCCTCTCGTACGTGATCGCCTGCTCCCGTTGCTCCGGAGTGAGGAGGCGCATGAGGTCCGTGCCGGCGTCGACGCGGTCGTCGAACGCGCGCAGTCCTGCGTCGGGCCCCTCGTCGATCTCATTGGGTTCCGCACCGTGGAAGACCGGAGCGAGGGACATCCGCCCATCGACGACGAGGCAGTTGACCGCGCAGTGATGCCCGTACAGCTGCCATCCCCACGGCGCCTCCAGGTCGGGTGTCCCATAGATCGCCACGTTGTAGGAGTAGTCGTTGAGGATGTTCGGCAGGCCGACGACCTCACCCAGGAACCCGTTGATGCGCATCATGCCGTGTGTCAGCTCGTACCCTTCGGGGCTCAGACTCGCCCGTACGAGTTCGAGCGCTGCCGCGCGCACCTCGTCGGTGGAGTACTCGAGGCGGATCCCGGTGTCGAACTGCATGAACTCCGGATTGGCCCACGTCTGCCATTCCGGGGCGTCGACGTCGTGGCGCAGCGCCTCCCTCTCATCGTCGGTGCACGCATCGAGCAGTGCATGCGCGGCCTGCACCATCGCCGTCACCGGTGCTTCCTCGCCCGGGAGTGCGGGGGAGAGCGGGAAGAGGCCCTCGAGGAGGCTTCCGTCTGCAGTCACACCGCGGAACTCCTCGAGGTACAGCGGCTTCCACCCTTCGATGAGACCACCGGTGAAGGTCCCGGGACGCGTGGCGACGTCGCCGTACTCGTAGGCATCGAGGCCCTTGAGCTCCTCGATCCGCGGGTGGCCCAGCGGGTACAGGAATTGCCGGAACGGGGAGCTCTGTGCGGGTGTGCGGGCGTCGTGAGACGAGGCCATGTGCTTCTCCTTCGAAACGGGGGCGGAGGGAGGCGGAGGGGTCGTGCGCTTCAGGAGCGATGCGCCGCGACCGCGGCGATGGTGGCACGGGTGTCGCCCGATGCGATCGCGGCGACCAGGTCGTCGTGCACCTGCTGACGGGTCTGGCGGTAGGTCGAGTCGACCTCGTCATCCTGTTCCGCATGTCCGCCGGTGAGGAAACCCAGGGTGCTCTCGTACACCGCGCGGGCCATGGAGTTCGGGCAGACCTCTGCGATGCGGCGGTGGAGCGCCCAGTTGAGCTGCATGAAGTCGTCCCAAGTGGGGGCATGGCGCATCTCTTCGAGGACCGCTTCCATGTCCGCGACGTCCTTCTCCGAACGATGATGGGCCGCCTTCACCGCGATGAGCTCCTCAAGGGATTCGCGCAGCTCGATCGCATCCGCCACCGTCGTCGGGTCCTCGTCGAACCGCATGAGGGTGTGCCGGAGCCGGATGAACGGGGTGGTCTTCGCGACGAAGAGCCCGCCGTTCCGGCCCGGCCGGACGACGAGGACACCGCGGTCGCGCAGGAGGTTGACGGCATCGCTCACCGTGGTGCGGGCAAGGCCCGTCTCCTCGCGGATGGATTCGAGGGTTCCGAAGAAGTCCCCCGCGTCCAGCCCGCGCTCGCGGATGGCGGCGCGGATCGCGTCGGCCAGCTGCTCGCCGCGGGACTTCGGCCGAGTCTGTGCGCCCAGCAGGGAGCCCTGGGCTGTGTGCCCGAGATCGACGTGCTTTACATCTCCGGTGACGTGTGCCATAGTCCCATTCTAACCACATAAACATACATATGTTTAACTGGTTTCGAGGGACTCGGGGAGCCGGGCCGCTCGCACCCAGAATCCTTTCGACCTCCAGGAGGAGCAGCGATGAAGCTGATCGGACTCGCGTCCTTAGACGAAGCCGGCACCCGTACCGTCCATGTCGCAGAGCAGATCTCGCAGACGCAGGCCGCCGTCGTCGCGGAGTTGCGGGAGTTCTGGTCTGACGCCGCCGGCCACCTCGGCCGGGCTCGAGTGTGCGCGGGGACGGTCGTCGATCTCGCGGACGTCACCGTCGTCCCGCCGGTGCTGCCGGAGGCGAGGGTGATCTGCATCGGCCTCAACTACCGCAAGCATCACGCGGAGGGCAGCTACGGTGCGGAGGACTTCCCGGAGCACCCGACGCTGTTCGCCCGCTGGACCCACAGCCTCACGGTGGACGGCGCGGAGATCCCCGTCCCTGCGACGGAGAGGGGACTCGACTGGGAAGGCGAGGTCGTCGCCTACATCGGCTCCGAACTCGTCGATGCGACGGAGGACGAGGCACTGAACGCCGTAGTCGGTTACTCGACATTCAACGACGTGACGAGCCGCCTCGCGCAGAAGCTCACGAGCCAGTGGATACTCGGCAAGAACGGGGACGGCTCCGGCCCGCTCGGGCCTCTTGTCCCCGCGGACGAGGTGGGGGACCTGCGGGATGGCCTCCGCGTCCAGACTCGGGTCAACGGGGAGATCGTGCAGGACGCGAGCACGGCGGACATCGTGTACACCGTGGGTTCGACCCTCGCGCACATCTCCCGGACATTCACACTGCAGCCGGGCGATCTGCTGGCGACAGGCACCCCGGAGGGCGTCGGCTACTCGCGGTCACCGGAATGGCTGCTGCACCCGGGCGACGTCGTCGAGGTCGAGGTCGAGCGCCTCGGCACCCTCACCAACTCCGTCGTCGCGAACGACGCACGGCACGCGCAGAGCGGACGTGCGGCGGCCCCCGTCGTCGCGACGGTCTGATCCGCACACACCACTCCTGACGGACTCCTCTCTTCAAAGGCGAAGATCATGAACAAGAACACTCCGGCGTGGGCGATCCTCGCCATTTGCTGGCTGGCGCTGGTCTGCGACGGCTACGACCTCTACGTGTACGGCGCGACCCTCCCGGGCTTCCTCGCGGACCCCGCATGGGGTGTGACGAAGGGGCTGGCGGGCACCGTCGGCAGCTTCGCGCTCGTCGGCATGCTCATCGGATCCCTCGCCGCGGGGATGCTCACGGACAGGTGGGGCCGCAGACGCCTCCTGCTCGTGACGCTCGCGACGTTCACGATCGGCATGCTGCTCTGTGCTGTCGCCCCGTCGTTCGTGCTCTTCGCGGTCTTCCGCTTCCTCACGTGCCTGGGGGTGGGCGGGCTGCTGCCCACCGCGGTGGCCGTTGCGAACGAGTCAGCCCCCAAGGGGTGGAGCTCCCTTGCGGTGGGTGCTGTGCTGCTGGGCCCGCCTGTGGGCTCACTCATCGGTGCGCTCACCGCCGGCGCCCTCGTGCCGACGGTGGGAGTCCGCCCCGTCTACGCCCTGGGCGGCCTGTCCGCTGTGGTCTTCCTGCTCGTGCTCCTCTTCCTCCCGGAGTCGCAGGAGTTCAGGACGGCGCGCGCCGCCGTCAAGGCCGCGGCACCCGGAAGCGCCTCCGCCCGCCCCGGTGGAGTGTCCCGACTGTTCGCTGAAGGCCGCGGCCGGGCAACACTGCTCATGTGGGCCGCCTGCCTGCTCAGTCTCCTCACCATCACGGGCATCACGACGTGGCTTCCCGTGATCATGCAGGGGGCAGGCTTCGCGACCGGTTCGTCCATCGCATTCCTGTCGATCTACTCCGTCGGTTGCATCGTCGGCACGATCGTGCTGGCGGTGGGCGCACAGATGTCCGCCCCCAAGTACATGGTGATCTCCGGGTTCGCCGCTGCGGCACTGGCGCTCGTGGGCGTCTCACTCACACAGGACCACACTCTGCTCGTCATCGCGATCTTCGTCGCGGGAGTGGGCGGCATGGCCACGCAGAACATGATCAACGACCACGTCGCCCAGTACTACCCGGCCGCGATCCGGGCGACGGGTCTGGGCTGGACGCTGGCGATCGGACGGATCGGCATGATCCTCGGGCCCACGTACGGTGGTCTTGCGGCCTCCGTCGGCGGTTCAGCATCGGCAGCGGCGATGTGGTTCGCGATCCCGGCGGCGCTGGGGATGATCGTCGCGATCGTCCTGCCTATCCGAGCACGGATCGTGGAAGGCGGCTCCGTCGACGGTGCCGCACGGCTGAAGGGAGCACCCGCGTGACACGCGCACACGGATGGGAGAACATTCCGCACTCGACCGCTGTCGCGATCGCAGGTGGCGGCCCGAGCGGTCTCTACCTCGCCCTGGCGCTCGCCCGTCACGGTATCGATTCCGTGGTGGTTGACCCGCGGGAGGGGGTCGACCGCCTCCGACCGCGAGCCAAGACGACGAACGCCCGCACGATGTCACTCCTGGCCGATCTGAGTCTGGCGGACGAGGTCCGCCGTGCGGCCGCGCTGCCCGTCTCCTATTCGCAGGACGTCCTCTTCTGCACGGGGCTCACCGGCTACGAACTGCGACGCTTCCACGGCGCCTTCCAGCTGGTGGACGGCCGGTACGACATCCAGCCCGAGGCCGGCCAGCAGATCCCTCAGCCCCAGGTGGAGGAGGTGCTGCGGGAGGCCGCGTCACGGGAGCCGCTCGTCACGTTCGTCACGGGGGTGCGAGCCGTCCGCGCGGACCTTTCGGACGACGACCCGGAACTGGTCGTGCAGGACGAGCGCACTTCTGCGGAGCGTCGTCTCAGGGCCCGCTGGGTCATCGGCGCGGATGGGGGTGCCTCGTCGGTGCGGAAATCGCTGGGCATCGCGTTCGCGGGCATGACCGCGCCGCGCCCCAATTTCAACGTGGTCTTCCGGTCACGCGCGCTTCGCGATGCAGTCACGCTCGATCCAGCGGTGCAGTGGTGGGTCGTGGGCGACAGGGCGGGGATGATCGGAGAGCTCGACCGCGACGGAACGTGGTGGACGATCCTGCAGGGCTGCGACCCGATCGACGACGAGGCCGTGCTCGCGGACGAGCTCAGGAAGATGGCGGGAGTCGGTCCCGAAGTCGATATCGAGATCCTCGCGACCGATTCCTGGACCGCGAGGATGCTGCTCGCCGATTCTTACGGGCACGCGGAGTCCGAGGGCCGAGTCATTCTCGTGGGCGATGCGGCGCACCTCAACCCGCCCTGGGGCGGCCACGGTTTCAACACGTGCATCTCCGACGCCGCGAACCTCGCGTGGAAGCTCGCCGCCGTGCACAGCGGGTGGGCGGACGAGTCGCTGCTCGCAAGCTACGAGGAGGAGCGCCGTCCGGTGGCCGCACGCATGATCCGGGATGCCGCTGCGAACGGCAAGGCGCTCGCCTACGACTTCCTCGACCCGGCGCTCGCACGGCCGGGTGTCGAGGGCGACGCCGCACGCAGGCGCGTCCACGAGGCACTCGCCGTCAAGACGAGTGAGTTCCATTCCGAGGGACTCGTCGTCGGCTACGAGTATGCGGGGACGTCGAGGGTCCAGCAGGGCGAGGTGCCCTTCGTCGACCCGGTCGAGTACCGCCCCCAGGCGGTCCCGGGCTGTCTGCTCCCGCACCTCTGGCGGGAGGACGGCACGAGCATCTACCCGCGGATGGACACCTTCACACTTTTTGTTCTCGCACCGCAGAACGTCGACGGAACGACGTCGAGTAACGCTGCAGCCCGCGCAGAAGAAGCGGCAGAGGACGCGGGCGTTCCGCTGAGAAGAACCGAGCTCGACGGTGCGGACGCGGACTCCGCACGTGCGCTGTGGGGCGACGTGGACGCGGTCCTCGTGCGCCCCGACCACCACATCACCGCAGTGCACCGGGGCGGAGACCCGTCCGGGGCATTGGCCGACGCGCTGCTGTGTGCCGTCGGTCCCGCGGCGGAGGCACCGGGCCGGGACAGTGCTGCCCCGGATGGTGCCTCCTGTGTGACGGCGGCAACCGCATGATGCGCACGGACTCCTTCTCCCCCGCACAACCGGATCTGCTCATCGACCTGGTGGTCCCCGACGCAGCGCCGGTCGGCTCCGGACGTGGTTGGCCAGTCATCGTATGGCTGCACGGCGGCGGCTGGCGGCTGCAGGACCGTTCGGCGCGGCCGGACTTCGCGAAGCACTTCGCACGGCGGGGCTTCGCGATGGCGAGCATCGACTACCGGCTGGCCCCCTCAGCGCGCCATCCCGCGCAGGTGTGCGATCTGCGGCAGGCGCTCCGGTGGTTGCGAGTCCATGCGGAGGAGCTGGGTATCGATCCGGAGCGGATCGGACTCTGGGGTTCGTCGGCGGGTGCCCACATAGCCGCGGTCACGGCGCTCAGCTCGCACGTGGACGTGCTGCCGGGGGAAAGCACGACCGAACACTATGCGGGTGTCGAAACCCGCGTGTCATGCGTGGTGGGCGGCTACCCGCCCTCCGCGATCGAGGCGCTGCTGTCACCCTGGCAGGACGCGGACCCATCCCGGCCCACATCCGAGGAAGACCTGCTGGGAGGCCCTGCGACCTCGGCAGCGGAGCACGACGAGCTGATGCGGCGCGCACGGGAGGCCAGCCCCGCGCACCTCGCATCGCCGGCGCCTCCACCGTTCCTGCTCCTGCACGGCACGGCGGACGCCGCTGTACCCCCGTCGCAATCGGAGGCGCTCCACACGCACCTCGTGGCGTCGGGCGGACAGTCGCTGCTGTACCTCATCGAGGACTTCAGCCACGGGTTCCTCAACCCGGGCGATGTCATGGAGCTGGGGCCGGGAGTCCGGCTGGACAACGGTCGGCTCGAAGCGGAACCGAACGCGCCCTTCAGCGCGTACGACCGCGGGTCGTTCGACCCGCAGGGGAGGCATGCCTCCTTCGACCTCATCTGCGACTTCTTCGCTTTTCACCTCGAGGAGCGGTCGTGACCATTCGCCGTCCCGACACCCACCTCGGCGGGACAACAACCGTCGCGGCCACTACTCACGCGCCCACCACCACACAGGAGAACGCACCGATGGAACCCGTGACAGACCTGGAGACGATGCACTCACGTAAGGCCGTGGTCGACGAGCTCCCCGGAGAACCCGCTCCGTTCGCGCTGAGCGCCGGAGAGGGACCGCGCTACGCGTTCGGCTCCTGGCACATCACCGCGATGGCGAGGCACGTCGACACGAACAACGACTTCGCGCTCACCCGGGTCATGGCCCCGGCGGGCCCGGCCACTCCCTTCCTGTCGACGACCGGATACACGTTCCTGCAGACGCTCGAGGGCGAGCTCACCCTGTGGCTGCCGAACGGTCTCACCCGCCTCGTCGCCGGGGACTCCGCGACTATCCCCGTGGGGACCCCGTTCTCCCTGCGCCCGGAGGCGCTCGTGAACACGTTCCTCCTCTACACGACGGACGACGGGCTCCAGGCACTCGCGGCATCCGCCGGGACCGTCACGGGATCTCACGTGTTCTTCCGCAGCACAACCCACAACACGGTCGACGAGCTCTCAGCAGAACTCGATGAGCGCTTCGGGATATCCGTCCACACGGATCTGCAGCACGCCGACGTGCGGGCGGACGTCCTCGACGCGCTGCCGGAGGATGAGGAGGCGTTCGTCATGAAAGCGGGCCGAGGTGACCGGTTCGAGAGCTTCGAGCAGGTCAACACGTACGTGAACCGGCCTCGGCACACGGGGCAGCGGTTCTTCGGGATGTCGACCCGAGGGGCGAAGGCACCATACATCCCGCTCCACTTCCACGGGCGGCACGCAGAGAACTTCCTCTGCATCGGGGGAGAGGTGCGCGTGCACATCAACGGTGAGCAGTTCGCCCTGCGTCCCGGTGACTATGTGCATGCTCCGGCGGGGACGATCCACAGCTTCGCGTTCGGGGCGAACAACACCCAGATGCTCGGCCTCCCGACGACGAACCTGTTCGAGAAGTTCTTCGAGTACATGAACACTCCCACGAACGACTATGTCCAGGTCGAGGGCGGGACGCCGTGGTTCCCCGCAGAAGGCTTCGCGAGGGCCCGCGAGGAGCTCGACCTGGTCGTGGTCGGCCCGCCGCCCGAGCACTGACGCGGCGTGCGCGAGGACTGCGCGCTGCCGGGGGTCTGGTAGCCGGGGCGAGTTGACCAGCGCAGAGTGACGGTTGTGTCCCCTCAAAGACTAGCGTGGCGTGACCGCCGCGCGCAGATCAGAGGGCTTGGCCGCTTGACCGATTGTGCTGGTGGTCACGCCGCGCTCTCGGGTCCGCCTGTTCCTAGGACGCGTCGTTGCAGAACGCAAGCCATCCAGTGAAGCTATCATCCGGCGACTGCGGTATACGGAAACGCGTACAGCGTGACAAGCAGAATGCAGCACACCGCGACCGTCGGGATCACCCAGCTCCTCGATCTTCTGTATTTGTCGCGGTCACGGTCCTCGCCTGGAACGATGCGGAGCGCCTAGTGGTGGGCCAAGCCTGTGGTCCCGGTGCCCCCTTTCGCGTGGTGGGCCGCTCAGGCGCGCTCACTGCCGCTGTGGGATCACGCGGAACCGGGAGACGCCGCTGGTGAGAGCGGAGCCCCGGCGTCGTACCGGCAGGTACACCGCTGATATCCTTACGGTGCACGGAATAGAGGAAAAGCGGAAAGGGCCGCAGTCGTGCATGAAGTGAGGGAGTAGGGGATGTCTGAAAACGGGTTGCGGCGACGGTCGCTCATCTCGGGCGTCGCATGGGCGGTGCCCGCCGCCACTGTCGTGAGTGGGGCACCTGCGTTGGCTGCGAGTCATCCACCGACGGTGCCACCAGGGGTCACGATCAATGCATCCCGGTGTCGGTGGAACAGCGAGTGGAACCACTACGTCGATCCTGACGGGAACTGCCGCGGGAGCGGCACGCCGTCACAGAGTGACGAGCAGGACTGCTCGGAGTACCACAGCAACAACTGCGAGGATTACAGCGGACTCATCAAGGGGTGCAGCGGAGACTCTGTGAGTGCGCCGAAGTGCTCCTTGAGCGGTGACCAGAAGCAGTACAACGGGTGGATCGCGGACGGCATCTCGATCACCCTCGGTGACGAGAGCGGCCAGCCGTTGGCGGGAGTGAGCGTCACCTTCAAGGTGAAAGCTGATGAGAAGCAGTTCTGGCTCGTCGAGGACCCCACGATGTCGTCGAGCGACGCGTGGAAGGACGGCAGCCCGCGTCGCGTGAAGGAGCTCACGTTGACGACTGACGAGAACGGCGTCATCCGGCTGGATGGTGGAGTCGGGTCCGCGTACTCCTGCGACGAGAAGCTCATCGGCTACAACGCAGCCTGCGACGGGGGCCAATGGGGCTACCTGCGCAAGGGTGAGGACGATTCGACGCACGGCACGCTGACAGTCTCTGCTGATGGATACGATAGCAAGACTCAGCGAATCTGGAACTACTCGCCCACGAGCAACCCCTGTGAGCAGCTGCTCTTCTGGCCTGGCCTTCGTGTCGCCGGTGGCTGCTGAGCCGCAGGGAGCGGTGCCCCGCGGGTACGTACGCAGCTACCGCCAGCGTGCGAACCCGCCTTCGGAGTCGATGACCTGCCCGGTGATCCAGCGGGCTTCGTCGGTGAGCAGCCAGGCGAGGGTCCGTGCGGCGTCGTCGGGTTCCCCGAAG
Source organism: Brevibacterium yomogidense (assembly GCF_016107685.1). Taxonomy (GTDB): domain Bacteria; phylum Actinomycetota; class Actinomycetes; order Actinomycetales; family Brevibacteriaceae; genus Brevibacterium; species Brevibacterium yomogidense. The sequence goes on along the minus strand of NZ_JABASY010000001.1, from coordinate 249,894 downwards.
CGTCCCAGCGGGAACTTCTGGGCGACCGACTCCCACGCCTCGGGCGTGAGGTAGCCGGTGTCCACCGGCCCCGGGTTCAGGGTGTTGACGCGGATCCCGCGGTCAGCCAGCTGGTCCGCGAGCGTGAGTGTCACCCCCGCGAGCGCCGCCTTCGCGGCGGCGTAGGCGACCTCCCCGGGCAGGGGCCCCTGCCCCTGTCCCGAGGTGAGGAACACGATCCCCGCCGGGTCGCCGTCCGTGTGGTGCCGGAGGAGCGCCTGCGCGAGCAGCAGCGACGCGCGGGCGTCGACCGCCCAGTGCCGGTCGAGGTCGTCCGCCGTGAGCTCGCCCAGCGCACCGTCGGATCCGCTGAGGGCCTGGTTGCACACGAGCCCGTCGACCCGGCCGAACTGCGCGACTGCCGCATCGACGAACTGCTTCCGGGCCCGAGGCCTTGGCCAGATCCGCTTCCACCCCCACCGCCCGCGCGTCCCCGACGAGGTGAGTGCGCACCTCGGTCAGCACCGCCTCGGGGTCGTCCGCTCCCCACGGCTGGTGCTCGTCGTGCGGGGAGTAGTGGTGGCAGAAGACGCTCGCGCCGTACGCGGCGAGGCGGCAGGCCAGCGCGAAGCCGATTCCGGCACGGCGGCTCACCCCGGTGACGAGGATGTTCCGTCCGCGCAGCGGCAGCGGGTCACGGGTGAGAGGGGCGGTGTCCGCGCTCATGGCGTCGTCCCCTCCGCCTGCACTGCCTACGCGTGTGCGGCGATCCTGTCCAGTCGCTTCTCCCAGCCGCGTGCAACTGCGCCGAAGAGTTCGGAGACCGCACGGATCCGTTCCGGGTCCGTCGTGTGGATCCGGCGCCGGGAGGAGCGGGACGCGGACACGAGACCGGCGTCCTCGAGGACCCGCAGGTGCTTCGCTGCGGCCTGCCGACTGATACCGAGCCCGCGACCCACCGAGCCCGCGTCGTCCGGCTGGGCGCCCAGCCGCTGGAGGATCCGACGACGCGTGGGGTCTGCGAGGGCGCTGAAGAGGGCGTCCGCCTCCGGGCCCGTGAGCAGGTGGGTCGGTGTCATCGTCTGCGGCCCGTGGTGTGGTGCTTCTGCTCCTGCAACTCCCGCGCTCGGTCCCGCGCGACGGTGAGCTCCTCCTCCCACCCGGCGGAGTTCTCCTCGAAGCGTCGCCTTCTGTCCACGGCGTCGGCGTCCAAGGATGCGAAGCCCGTCTCCGTGACGGTGAGGACGACCCCGTCGTCGTCGGGCACGATCGTGAAGGTGACCGTGTTCTGAGGTGCGTCCTCCAGGGTGCCGGCATCGCCTCCCAGCCACCGGAAGACCGCGCGATGGGGAGCCTCGAGCTCCACGATCCCGATCTCGAAGGTGCCGTGGACGGGGTCCGTGACCCGCGCGGTCCTCCCGTCGGATTCGACCGAGTGCTCGCGGTACGTCCCGTCGTTGATGAACCAGCCGGGTTCACTCACGATTGCGAAGACCGTCTCCGGACCAGCGGCGATGCGGATCGAGCGGACGATCTCATCCGGTACGTCCTGGGCCGCCGGATGCGGGGATGCCGGGGAGGGGGTGTCGGGGAGGTCGGAGGGGGTCATCATCGACTCCTGCGTGTATTCCGGCCGCAGTGGCCGTTGGCGGATGCGTCGTGCGCGACGTGCTGTCCAGTGTGCGCGTGCTTTGACGGACGTGCAACCCTCCAGTTGCGCAAGTGTGCCGATGGGAGGCCAGCCAGCGGGACGATCCGTATCAGTCTTGTCACGAAGCGCCAGTTCTGTTGTCAGCAGGAGTAAAATCGTGACATGAATGACACTCGCGAATCCAAGGTCAACGATCAGGTGCTGGTGGGCGTCGACGGTTCGGCCAACAGCGCACGCGCATTCGACATCGCACTGGCCATCGCAAAGAGGCGAGGCTGGGGGCTGCGGCTGGTCGGCTGCTACAGCGTGGCGTACGCGGACCACGAATCCGGGCTCACCATCACAGAGAGCTACCGCAAGATCATGGAGTCCAACGCGCGCTCGCCGCTCGACGCGTTCGCGGAACAGGCCGACGCTGCGGGCGCTGCGGTGACGGTCAGCACGTACGAAGAGCATGCAGCGGACGCCCTGGTCCGGGAGAGCGCGTCGTCCCGGCTGGCAGTCGTCGGCAAGAGGGGGCGGAACCGGTTCGCCGGACGCTTCCTCGGCAGTGTGTCCGCAGCGCTCGCCGCGCACGGACACTGCCCGACCCTCGTCATCCCGGAGAGGTGGGAGACGCCTGACCCCGGCAAGCTGTTCGCACCCGGGCAGGACCAGCCGGGTGGGGAGCACGCGGCGCCCGAACCGACGGAGCTCCTGTCCGAATCCAGTCCGTCCAAACCGCGCAGGAGTCCGTTCCACAACGTCGCGGACGAACTGAACTTCCGGCAGGAGATCGTTGTGGGTGTGGATCTGGGCGATCCTGCACTGCGCATCGCGCTGGCCGCCGCGGAATTCGCAGAGCTGTTCGGCAGGCCGCTGACGCTCGTGGCCGCGACACCGCTCAATGCAGACGCCTGGTACCCGAACCCGGTGGACCACAACTTCGAGATCCCGAACATCAGGAAGCGCTTCACCGAACACCTCGCGTCCCTCGTGGCCCAGGTGAAGGAGGCGCACCCTGACCTGGAGGTCCACTGGCAGTTCTTCGACGGCTCACCCGCCGGCGTGCTGTCTGAGGCGACGCGGTCCGCGTCCGTCGTGGCGCTCGGCACTCGCGGACACGGTGGCTTCACAGGTCTGCTCATGGGTTCGGTGAGCCAGTCCGTGCTCAATCGCAGCGCCTCTCCAGTGCTCGTGGTGCCGACGCTCAAGAATGTGAAGTGACGGACTGACGGGGCTCGCTGAATTTTTCTTTCAGAGGCCTTGTCTGATTCCTGAATATCGTGTTAGCGTGAACGTGAACTTTCTCACCGGCGCTTTCTCGCTTGCGCATTGCATTCTTTGCGAGAGCCGGAGCCGGAAAGTCGGGAATAACGATCTCGTGGAGTTCACAGCTCCACATCCACGTGTGTGATGCCGCTGATGCGGCATCGATTCGGCCGGAAGGGGGCGAAGATGATGACAGAAGCAGCAATGAAGCTCGCAGTCGCGTACAGCGGATCGCCCCTTGGTGCGCTCGGAGGCTCCCTCCCGCGCCTGGACCGGCGTCTCTCCACACGCACGCTCCAGGCTCATTGACCCGCACCCGCAGGCGGTGAAGCTCCACGACGAGTCCCGTGTGCTGTCATGCGCCTGAGGTGAAACCCTGCCGGGCACCCCTCATGGGTATGACTGTGGGATTCCGAACGGGACGTCTTCGCACCATCTGCGCTCGGCCCCTGTGCCTGACGATCCGGCAGTCTTCATCCTCGTCTCTCATGCGTCCAATGAGCGTGCGCAGAATGGGACCCCGCTGAGAGGTCAGCGCCCATTCCAGTCGGCGTTGAAGCCATCTCCCTGATTTTCCCATCGGGCTATTCATTGTGCCCGAAAACAAACTCTGAGGAATAGTCATGTCCATTTCACGCACATATCCGATGCCTCGTCGCGTAGCGCTGAACGTCGGAATCGCACTCATCCGCTGGGCTCGCGGAACCGCCCGCGCGACCTCGCGGGCACCCGCAGAGGCGCCGTCGACAGACGTCGCACACTCGTCGATCGCCTCTGCCGCGACGGCTCCCGGGGCCGCGCTGCAGGCAGACGCTCGCGCCAAGGCCATTCGCCAGTACCACGTGGACCGACAGGTCGAGCGCGAACGGGACCAGGCGATGCGCCGGTACCTCACGCTGCCCCGTCAGCCGTGAGCTGCGCCGGGGGTCGGAACCGACGCGTCCGGCTGCCTCGTCAGAGTGTGAAGACGGCGTGGCAGTTCGGGACCAGTGCGCGTCCCTCGAGCGCAGCCAGTTCGAGGAGCACGGCGGACCCCGCCACGGTTCCGCCCAGTCTCTCGACCACCGTGTGCGCTGCCTGCAGCGTCCCGCCGGTCGCGAGCACGTCGTCCACGACCAGGACCCGTGCCCCGGTGAGGTCTCCGGAGGCCTCGATCGCGGCATCGGCGTACTCGAGGCCGTACTCGACGTGCACCTGCGGATCCGGCAGCTTCCCGGCTTTCCGGATGGGAAGGACGCCCGTTCCGCACAGCGCGGCGAGCCCGCCTGCCATGACGAAGCCGCGCGCCTCGATCCCGGCGACCAGGTCGAAGGCGGGCGATCCGTCGCTGTCGCGGAACGGTTCCGCCGCCGCAGTGAGGACGTCTGCGTACGCCTGCGGGTCCGCGAGGATCGGGGACACATCGCGGAACAGCACTCCGGGTGCCGGGAAGTCCGGTGTCGTCGAGATCAGGGAGAAGGCCCGTGCCAGGTCCGGCGCGGACACAGGGGTGACGGCGGGGGCGCGGTGCGTGCGTGAGGTGGGATCAGTCGGAGTCACGCGGTCACTCTACGCGCGTGCGCGGCGACGGGCATTGTGCCGACGCCCACGGTGCTGACCGGCACATGCAGTGCCTGCGGGTCTGCGCCTCCAGCGGTGTGCGTGTCCCTCTCACCTCGCGTCACGTGATGGGGGTGCCGCCGTTCACGTGGAGCACCTCTCCGATGACGTAGCTGGATTCCGGTGAGGTGAGGAAGACGTATGCCGGTGCGAGTTCGGTGGGCTGGCCGGCACGACCGATCGACGTGTTCTTGCCGAACTGGGGGAGCGCGTCCTTCGGCTGTCCGTCGGACACCTGCAGGGGCGTCCAGATGGGGCCCGGCGCCACCGCGTTCACGCGGATCCCCGTGGGCGCGACCTGCTGTGCGAGGCTCTTCGTGAAGTTGTCGATCGCCGCCTTCGTCGCCGCGTAGTCCACGAGGTGCGGGGACGGCTTGTACGCCTGGACGGACGTCGAATTCACGATCGTGGCGCCGGGCGGCAGATGAGGGATCGCGGCCTTCGACAGGCGGAAGATCGCCCGGATGTTCGTGTCGAACGTGTGCTGCCACTGCTCGTCCGACAGGTCGGCGATGTCCTCGACCGCGATCTGCCTGCCCGCATTGTTCACCAGCGCGTCGAGCCCTCCCAGGGCGTCCACGGCATCGGCGATGAGCGACTCGCAGAAGCCCGCGTCCGTGAGGTCACCCGGGAACAGGAACGCGCGCCGCCCTGCCTCTTCGACGAACGACCGGATCTCCTGCGCGTCCTCCTCTTCGTCCGGCAGGTAGGACAGGGCGACATCCGCACCCTCCCGGGCGAAGGCGATCGCGATGGCAGCACCGATCCCCGAATCCGCGCCGGTGATGAGAGCTCTGCGCCCTTCCAGGCGGCCCGTCCCGCGATAGGAGTGCTGTCCGCGGTCCGTCTGCGGGACCAGCTCCTGGTCGAGCCCCGGTTCGGGCTGATCCTGCTTGGGCGGCGTGATGTCGGGGAAGCGGGTGACGGGATTCTGAAGGGTCAGCTGGTCCGTGCCGTCCGAGTCGGAAGTTGCGGCATCGGGTCCGCCTGTCGCGGTGGAGTCCTGTGACGGTGTCGTATGAGCCATGTCCTGTCTCCTTGTCTGTGCGGAGCTCCGGGTGTCGCTGCGAAGCGCAGATGCCCTCCGCTTCCCGCAGAGGTGCCGGTGACCCAACGCTGTCGTACGCAAGGCATGTTGTCAACGAGTGGGCCCGCGTGCCATGCGCCCCAGCCGACCGCATAGGCTGGAGGCAGCCCCCGTCCCCGACCAAGGCTTTCGATGATGAACACCGCGGCAGGAACAGAATCCGAGGGGACCGAACGTGCCCGTGAAAGCTTCGCGGACCGTGCGCGCCGCCAGAGCTGGTTCGGCGCGAAGAGACATGTGAAGACGGCACTGAGCCACCCCCTCCTCCACCCCCTGCTGCGGGCAGCGGCACCGCGGATCCCCGGTATCCGTCACGGGAGGCTGCCCGCGCCGCGCGAGCTCATCGAGGTGAGGGCGACGGCGGACGGCGGGGACTTCATCATGCTGCGGCCCGACCGCTGCGAGATCGCGAAGGAGCTCTACTGGGGCGGAGGCCGGCGGCCAGAGCCCGAAGACGCGTACGCCGTCGACCTGGTGGTCCGCTTGGCCACCGACGCCCGGACTTTCCTCGACATCGGCGCCTACACGGGCATCTTCTCCCTCGCGACCCTGGCAGCGCACCCGGATCTGCGCGCCCACGCCTTTGACATGGTGCCGCCGGTCGTCCGGATGCTGCGCGCGAACATGATGCGCAACGGCTTCACCGATCGTGCGGTCGTCCACCAGACGGGTGTGGGGGACCCAGCGCTCACGGCCCGCATGCCGTCCATCGACAGCGGGTCCGCGCTCCCGTCGTTCCTGTCATCCGACATGACGTTCGACGACGGCGAGGACGTGGGGTTCGTGTCCCTCGACTCGCTCACCGATGCCGTCGACGGCCCCGTCGTCATGAAGGTCGACGTCGAAGGCGGTGAGACGAGCGTCTTCGCGCACGGGGCCGGTTTCCTCTCCTCCCACCGCCCCGACGTCCTCTGCGAAGTCCTCACCGACGCGGACGGTCCACAGCTCGAGGAGCTGTTGGGTGCGCACGGGTACCGCTACTACCACGTGGGATCCGACAGCGTTCGGGAGCGGCCGCGCATCGTGCCGGAGGCCGGTGTCCGCGACTGGCTGTTCACCGTGAAGAGCCCCTCAGAGCTGCGGGGTGCGGGTGTGACGGTCGACGACTGAGGGGTGGCGGGTGATGGCGAGTTCACCCGTTCACGATTCGGGATCCGTGGCAGCGATATTCATCTGCCAGTTGATGCCGAACTTGTCCTGGAACGCGCCGTACACGTCGCCCCACATCTGCTTCTGGAGCGGGACGTGGATGGTGCCGTCGACGGACAGCGCATCGAACGCACTGCGGATGCGGGCGTCGTCGTCACCCATGATCGCGAGCGTGATGTTGTTGCCGGGCGAGTGCGGCTCCGGTGACATCCCCTCGATGTCATCGGAGACGTAGAGGCGGATGAGGTCGGTGACCTCGAGTGAGCCGTGCATGACAGCGCCGGACTCCGGGTGGTCAGGCGGGACGGCGCCGACCTCGCCGAATGTGGCGAACTGCGGCTGTGCTCCCAATGCGTCGCCGTAGAACTCGAAGGCCTCCCGCGCGTTGCCGGGGAACCGGAGGTAGGGGTGGAGTGCGGCGGGCATGGTGTGCTCCGTTCGTCGATGATGCCGGAGGCATTCGCCTGCGGCGATGAGACCAGTTAACCACCGGGGGCCGCCCCACAGCAGTGATGTTGCTTCATTCTTCCGCTCGGAAGGGAAGTGCAATACAGTGTGGCCATGGACAGAGCAGCCCAGCACACGACCGAATCCGCGCCTGCGACAGACACCACGGCCGCGCAGAACGAGCGGCAGATCGAAGCGGGGATCGAGAAGGACTTCCGCGACCGGATGTCATACGGGTCCTACCTCGACCTCGACCGCCTGCTGGGGGCGCAGCACCCGGTGAGCGAACCCGAGCACCACGACGAACTGCTGTTCATCGTCCAGCACCAGACCACGGAGCTGTGGTTCAAGCTGGTCATCCACGAACTCGAATCCGCCTGCCGTCTCATCGCGGCGGACAAGCTCCAGCAGGCCCTCAAGCGCGTTGCCCGGGTCAAGCACATCCAGCGCACGCTCACAGAGCAGTGGTCGGTCCTCGCGACTCTCACCCCGTCCGAGTACGTCGAGTTCCGCGGGTTCCTCGGAAGCTCCTCCGGCTTCCAGTCGTGGCAGTACCGCGTCGTCGAATTCATGCTGGGCAACAAGAACCGCGGGATGCTCGACGTCTTCGACGCAGACCCGCACGCCCGCGCCGTCCTCGAGGAGAAGCTCGAAGCCCCCAGCCTGTACGACGAGTTCCTGCGCCTCCTGTCCCGCCGGGGCTACGCGATCCCCCAGCATCTGCTGACGCGGGACCTCACCGTCGCCCACACGTTCGACGAGGACCTGGTCAGTGTGTTCGCCGGCATCTACGAAGCGCCTGACACCGACTGGACCGTCTACGAGACCTGCGAAGAGCTGGTCGACCTCGAGGAGAACTTCCAGCTGTGGCGCTTCCGCCACCTCGCCACCGTCCAGCGCATCATCGGGTGGAAGCGCGGGACCGGAGGCTCCAGCGGCGTGAATTTCCTCCAGAAGGCCCTCGACCTCACGTTCTTCCCGGAGCTGTTCTCCGTCCGCACGGAGATCGGCACCCCCGATTCCTCCGTCGGCACGGGCTGCCCCGTCGCCCACACCCCCGACCCGTCAGCAGGAGCCTCACGATGACGCACAGTCGCCCGTCCGACACCCCCTCATCCGGCACCGACACCTCCGTACACCTGGAGGAGCGGGCCCGCCGTCTGGACGCGGACGATCCGCTCGCGGCTTTCCGCGATGCCTTCGAACCCGCTCCCGAGGTGCTGTCCTACCTGGACGGGAACTCCTTGGGGCGACCCACGCGTGACGCCGCGAACCGCCTGCGCGACTTCACCGCAGACCAGTGGGGCGGCCGCCTCATCCGCGGATGGGACGAAGGCTGGTTCGAGAAGCCGCTCACGGTCGGCGACCGGGTGGGCCGCGCAGCACTGGGTGCGGAACCGGGGCAGACGTTCATCGGCGAGTCGACGACGGTCGTCCTCTACAAGCTCATCCACGCAGCACTCGACGCGCGGCCGGACCGCACCGAGATCATCGCGGACTCCGCGAACTTCCCCACGGACCGCTACCTCGTCCAGGGGATCGCGGACGCCCGCGGTCTCACGGTCCGCTGGTTGGATCCCGTGCATGATGCGGACAGTGGCGTCACCGGGGTGCTGCCGGCACAGGTCGAGAAGGCGGCCACCGCGCAGACCGCACTCGTCCTGCTGAGCCACATCGATTACCGGACCGGGTACATCGCGGATCTGCCGGCGATCACGGACATCGCGCATCGGGCGGGTGCATTGGTCGTCTGGGACCTCTGCCATTCGGTGGGAGCGCTCCCGCTCACGCTCGATGAATGGGACGTCGACTTCGCCGCGGGGTGCACGTACAAGTACCTGAACGGCGGCCCGGGATCGCCGGCCTTCGGTTACGTCGCCGCCCGCCACATCCCGTCGGCGACGCAGCCGATCCGCGGGTGGATGGGCGTCGCGAACGCCTTCGAGATGGGTCCCGCGTACGAACCGCACCCCGGGATCCGTCGGTTCGTGAGCGGAACCCCGTCGGTCCTCGCGATGGTGCCGCTCGAAGCGATGCTCGACCAGGTCGAGGCGGCGGGCATGGAAGCAGTGCGCGGCAAGTCCGTGGCTCTCACCGATTTCGTGGTGGAGCTGTCCGACGCGCTGCTCGCGCCCCTGGGCGTGACGCTCGGGTCGCCCCGGGACGCGGCGGTCCGCGGTGGTCACGTGACGATCCACCACGAGTTGTGCGAGGCCGCACTGCCGCTGCTGTGGGAGCGCGGGATCATCCCCGACTTCCGCCGGCCCAACGGCCTGCGGCTGGGGCCGTCGCCGCTCTCGACGGGGTTCGCCGAGGTGTATGCCGGGGTCGCCGGGATCCGCGACGCGCTGCTGGACGCCGGTGCCGGTGAGTGACGAGTCCGTCCGGGTAGGGGACGGCGGGGCTCGGCAGTTCTACGGGCTCGACGACTTCGAGGCCCGCCCCGGGAGTATCACGTCGCTGCTGCGCACGTTCGTGGGTCTCCACGTGCGGCGGTTGGGTGGGTGGATCGCGGTGGCCGACCTCGTGCGCCTGCTCGAGGACGCGGGGCTCACGGCGACCGGCGTGCGATCGGCCGTGTCGCGGGCGAAGGCGAAGGGGCTCTTCGAGCCGGAGACCCGGGGCGACACACAGGGGTACGGCCTCACTCCGCAGGTGGTGGGGATGCTGGAGCGCGGTGATGCGGTGATCTTCTCCCGGCGAAGGCACGCTGTGGAGGACGGCTGGTGTCTGCTGTCGTACTCCGTCCCGGAAGGACGACGCCCCGACCGGTACCGGATCCGCAGACTCCTCACACAGTTGGGGTGCGGCACGGTCGCGGACGGCCTCTGCGTCGCTCCGCACTCCCTGGCGCCCAGGCTCGAGGCGCTGCTCGCCGAAGCCGGGCTGCGCGACTGGGTCACCGTGTTCGACTCCGCCCTGCTGCGGCCCGGGGAGGACCTCGCCGCAGTGTGCGGCACCTGGTGGGACCTCGGGGCGACGGCGGACCTGCACCGGCAGTTCCTCGACCGCTTCGGTGACGTCGCACGAGAGGCGGGTTCGCCCACCTTCTCGAGGCGGGAGGCGTTCGTGACGCAGTTGCGCGTCGTCGACGCGTGGCGGCCCATCCCGTATCGCGACCCCGGCCTGGCACTGGAAGCGCTGCCCTCGGACTGGCCTGGTGACGCCGCCGCGGATCTGTTCGCGACGGTCGTCGCGCAGGTGTCCGAGCGGGCGACCGCGTACGTGGAGGACGTCGTGGGAGCAGCGGCGGAACCGGATGCGCGATAGTCGAGCGTGAGACGGTCGCAGTGAACGTCATGGTGAACAGGGAGAGGGCCAGGTGAAGACACCCGTGGGTGAGGAGTCGACTGTGGGGATGACCAGCATGGAGGAGGGTGACGCGGAGGACGCGCATTTCGATCGGATACTCGCCGCCGAGGCCGCCCCCGGTGCCCGTGCACAGTACGGTCCGCGTCCGGACCAGTTCGTCGAATGGTTCGGCGATCCGCACACGGCGGACACAGTCGTCGCCCTGATCCACGGCGGGTATTTCCGCGAGCAGTACACCCTGTCGTACATGCGTCCGATGGCGGCGGCGCTCACCGACCGCGGGTCGAGCCGGAACCGGAGTGTCGCTGTCGCCCTCGTCGAGTACCGGCGGGTCGGGGGAGAGGGCGGTCATCCCCACACCCTCGAAGACGTCGAGGCCGCGGTGGCGTTTGTGTACGACGCGGCGGCCGGTGAGCGGTCGCGTGACGTGGAGCTGGTGGTCGCGGGGCACTCCGCGGGCGGCAGTCTCGCCCTGTCGTGGGCGTCGCGTCAGCCCGAGGACGGGCCCGCCGTGAGGGTCCGGCCCCTCGCGGCGGTCACGGACCTCGTCGCGGAAGTGCGCGACCACCTGGGTGAGGGCGCCATCCTCGAGTACATGGGTGTCCGCCCGGAGGAGGATCCTGGGCGTTATCTCGAAGAGGACCCGCGTTCGCGGGCGGCGCTCATTCCCGCGCGGATGGACGTGCAGCTCCTCCACGGCACGGAGGATCAGACCGTGAGTATCGACTTCCCCCGTGGTTTCCCCGCGAGGCTGTGGGAGCTGGACGGCGCGGACCATTTCGACCTCGTCGATCCTCATGCAGAGCATTTCGACGAGGTCGTGCGGCTCCTCGTGGGCTGACACCCATCAGGCGCGCGTCGCGATCGCGAGTTCCGTCGTGGGGCTCTCAGTGAGCCTGCGGGCCAGCATCCGTTCGACGGGGTACAGGGTCGCACCCGCGAGGTTGCCGGTGAATTCGGTGAGTGCTGCGGCCCGCAGCATGCCTCCCCACGCCTTCCGCCACACCCACGGTGCGTCGACCTGCGCGTTCATCAGCACCAGGTGGGGGACGCGGTGCTCGATGGTGAGTCCGACGTCGTCCAGGGCGCCTGTGATCCACGCGAGGCTGCGGTTCGTCTGGTGCGCGCTCCGTTCATGGGTGCGGTGGACGAAGTTCTCGGTGAAGACGAAGCGGCCACCTGCCGCGAGGAGTCGTGAGATGTTCGCGAGTGCGGAGCGGTACTTGTCGTCGTCGGTGATGTGGAACAGGACGTCCATGCACGACACCACGTCGAACGAGGCGGGTTCGAAGGGGCCGGTGCCCGCGGCGATGTCGAGCTGCTCGACCCGCTTGTCGGGAAAGTGCTCCCGCAGGTTCCGCACGGCGGACGAGGTCAGGTCGCTGCCGACGACTTCGGCGGGTCTCATCCGCTCCCACCACCGCAGGTACAGGCCGGTGCCGGAGCCCACGTCGAGGATCCGTGAGGACCTGTCGACTCCGGTGCGTCCTGCTTCGCGGAGGAACACCTCTTCTCGCGCCTTGTACATCCACGAGTTGAACGAGAGGCCCAGAGCTTTGTACCCGACTCCGCTCTCCGTCCAGTCGTCGTCGAGTCGGTCCTCCCAGAACGCGGAGTGGTCGTCGGGCCCGCCGCCGTCAACGGGGTTCGGGTTTCCTCGGTGATCGCTCACTCTCGTCCTCACTGCCTCGTGGGGCCGCCCCCACGGTGTGGAGGAAGGGGCGTTGTCCACTTCCATTCTATGGGGAATGGGGGCGTGTCGGCAGGAAGGAAATCCGCTGAGCCGACCTCGTGGGCGACAGGCCGACGACGGGTCACTCGTACGCACTCAGGCCGCGATCGTCCTCTGCTCCCCGTCGTCACGGATGAGGCGGTAGATCCGGTCGCCGACCTGCGAGGCGTCCAGCCGGAAGGGCGCACCCCACGCCGTGAGGAGCTCGATGTACCGGGCGTAGTGATCCGTGCGGCCGGACCGCAGGCGCAGAAGGTCTCCCTCCGGAGTGGTGGGCGACCATCCGGTCTCGTCCGAACCACCGGGGAGCAGACCGGTGCAGCTCTTCGATGCGTCACCTGTTGTGAACGGGCAGTCGTCGTCGCAGGAGGAGAAGACGGATTCGGCGTGCCACTTCCTGTGGAGGAGTTCGACCTTCCGTCGGTGGTCCTGTGTCAGGCATGCGCGGTCGACGGTGCGTGCGTGCTCGTCGAGCCACGTGAGGGCCTGGTTGTCGAGCATCGGTGTGGGCGCAGCCCCGTCGCCGAGTGCCAGTGCGCCGATGTGGAGCCATTTCGTGAAGAACGACGGGCCCAGCCCGTAGATGCGGCCGCAGTCGACTCCGACCAGGAGGTCCGCGTCGTCCCGCTGATGGCTCCTCACCTTGTGCGTGCAGTCGTTGAGGTAGCTGAACCCCTCTGCCGCACCTTCCGTGCAGGTCAGTTCGATGGCGCGACGCAGCACGTCCCTCACGCGCGGGTTCTCCGGCATGCCGTCCGGTTCCGGGCTCGCCGTGAGAACCCGCAGGACGCGGTAGGGGGCGTAGCCGGCCTTCTCGCCGTAGGCCCACACCATCGTCGTGGCGAACGCGCCCGTCACGTTGTCCGGCCAATGGGAGCGGAAGGCGGCAACGGCGTCGTCCCGGTTGATCCACGAGGGGAGCGCACTGATCGCTTCAGCAGCATGGGGCACGGAATCGAACCGACGCAGCCACGCGGCCCTGGGCACTCTGAATCTCTTCTGAGGCGTGAACGGCGCGGATAGGAGATCCACCAGGGCCGCGGGCGGGTCGGGGAAATCCGCGGGGGAGCGCGCCGGACCGGATTCCGCCGCGGGGGAGGGTGAAGCTGCACGTGTCGTCATGATCGCTCCTTTGCGAGGATGTGCCGTCTGCCGGTGGCTCCCGGGTCTGCGTTCGATGCCGAACTCGAATTCGTCATGCAAAAATATCGCGTCTGTGAGATCGCCTGAAGAGGGTGGCGTTCGTTGTGGATAGAGCCTCCTTGTCGTGGCTGCTGGTGACCCTCAGCCGGTATCGGTGCTGTTCAGGGCGGCGCACTCGAGGTCACAGTCGGACGATCGCTGCTGGCGTCGGCGGACGGTGCGGCTTTGCCTCTGCGATCCTGGGGACATGAACGCCGCAGCCCGCCCAACCCCCGCCACGATCGACGCGACCGCCTACCTCGCCGTCGTGAACGAGGTCTTCGACGGCATCGACGCGGTGCTCGCAGCGCTCGACGACGACTCGGTGAACAGGACACCTCAGCCGGGGGTCGTGAACACCGTCTTCGCGCTCGTCGCGCACCTGCACGGGATGGCGGGCTTCTGGGGCGGCTCGCTCATCGCGGGGGAGCGGAACCCCCGCGACCGTGACGCGGAGTTCCACGCGCACGGCACCGTCGCCGAGGCCGCAGCCCTTCTCGCGGATCTCCGCACCCGGCTGCCGGGCTGGGTCGAGGTCGCGGCCGCGGAGGGGGTCCGCGACCCGCACGCCTCCGGCACCAGCCGCACCGATGCGGCCGGTGCCTCCGCCGCGTGGGTCCTCCAGCACATCCTCCACGAGTGCGCTCAGCACCTGGGACACATGGAGATCTGCCGCGACCTCGTCGTCGCCGGGTGACATCGGAAAGGGGCGTCCTGAGCCCCTGTTCCCGTAATGAACTATCTGGTACGTTAATAATATGCGAACGTCAGTGGCGACGGTCTGCCTCTCAGGTGGCCTGGTAGAGAAGCTCCATGCCTGCGCATCCGCAGGCTTCGACGGTGTGGAGATCATGGACGCCGACCTGGTCGGTGCCTACGAGTCTCCCGAGGAGATCCGCACGCTCTGCGAGCGTCTGGGCCTCACCATCGACATGTTCCAGCCCTTCCGTGACGTGGAGGGTGTCGACGAGCAGACGTTCACGGACAACCTGCGGCGCGCGGACGCGAAGTTCGACGTCATGGAGCGCCTGGGCACCGACCTGATGCTGCTGTGCAGCAACGCCGGCACCGCCACGATCGATGACGACGACCTCGCCGCGGAGCAGCTCGGCAGGCTCGCTGACCTCGCCGCTGCACGCGGGATCCGCATCGCCTACGAGGCTCTCGCCTGGGGGCGCTACGTCGACGACTACCGGCGCGCCTGGCGCATCGTCGAGAAGGCCGACCGCCCCAACCTCGGCGTCTGCCTCGACAGCTTCCACATCCTGAGCCGCGGACACGACCCGGCAGCGATCGAGACGATCCCCGGCGAGAAGATCTTCTTCCTGCAGCTGGCGGACGCCCCCGCGCTCGACATGGACGTCCTGCAGTGGAGCCGCCATCACCGCCTGTTCCCCGGGGAGGGGGACTTCGACCTCACAGGCTTCCTGGGCCACGTCCTGCGCGCCGGGTACACGGGCCCCCTGTCGCTCGAAGTATTCAACGACACCTTCCGCCAGACCGCCGTCTTCCGCACGGCCGCACACGCGCGTCGCTCGCTGACGTGGCTCGCCGACCGCACGGAGGATGCCGGGCGTGCACCGCACGCCGAACGGCTCATCGCCCCGCAGCACGCGCACGGCATCGATTTCGTCGAGGTGTCCGGCGACGACCTGCACGACCTCGACCAGCTGCTCGACCGACTCGGATTCGCGTTCCGAGGCCGCCACCGGTCGAAGCCCGTGCGCCTCTGGACGGCGGGCAGCGCCCGCATCATCCTCAACGAGCAGCTGCGCCTCGAATCGCCGCGACTCACCGCGTTCGGCCTCATCGTCGACGACGCGGCCGCTGCCTCGGAGCGTGCTGCGGCGCTCGGCGCGGACCCGGTCTACCGCCGCACGTATCGTGGCGAGGTCGAGCTCCGCGCCGTCGCATCACCTGATGGCACGGAGGTCTACTGGAACGACGACGACCCCGACGCGAGCTGGGTCCCCGAGTTCGAGGGCGGGGACACCGACGCCGCCTTCCACGGCGACGTCGACCACATCAACGTGAGCTACGCGTGGCAGGACTTCGACGAGGCGGTGCTCTTCATGCGCAGTGTCGTCGCGCTCGACGCGGAACCGGTCGCCGAGGTGCCGGGCCCGCGGGGTCTGGTCCGCAGCCAGGTCATGCGGTCGCCCGACCGCGTCGTCCGGCTCCCCATGAACCTCGCGCCGCCGACCGCGCCCGTACCGCACCGGCACGTCGCCGTGCGTGTCGACGACGTCGTCGCGGTGGCGCGGGCCGCACGGGAGAAGGGGCTCGACTTCCTCCCCGTACCGGACAACTACTACGACGACCTGCAGGCGCGGTTCGCGCTTGACGCCGCACTGCTGGAGACCCTGCAGGGCCTCGACCTGCTCTACGACCGTGACGAGCACGGCGAGTTCATCCACTTCTACACGCCGACCTTCGGCGGGGTCTTCCTCGAGCTCGTGGAGCGCCGTGGCGAGTACGACGGGTACGGCGCCCCCAACGCTCCTGTGCGCCTGTCGGCGCAGCGACAGGTGAGCACGTGGACGGACGCGAAGGGTCCCGGCGCGGAAGGGTCCTCCTCGTGAACCGGCGCATCCTCGTGGTCAACGGACCCAATCTGAACCTGCTCGGCACACGTGAGCCGGACAGGTACGGCCCGGGGACGCTTGCGGACGTCGAGCGGATCGCGGTGGACGCGGCAGGGGAGTCCGGCTTCGATATCCGCGCCGTGCAGTCGAACCACGAGGGTGAGCTCATCGATGCGATCCATGCGGCACGACTCGACTGCGACGCCGTCGTCATCAACGCAGGAGCGCTGACCCACACCTCGGTCGCGCTGCGCGACGCCCTGCTGGGTATCGCGCTCCCCTTCGCGGAGGTGCACATCACCAACGTGCACGCCCGTGAAGAGTTCCGGCACCGTTCCCTGCTGTCCGACGTCGCCGACTGCGTCATCGTCGGGGCGGGCCTGCAGGGGTACGACTTCGCGGTCCGCCGCCTCGTCGCGGATCTCACGCGTATTGCAGTCGCATAACGAAGGGCCGCACCGTACCGAACCTGCTTGATCCGCTAATGAACTACCCGGTACGTTCACATCTGACAGCTCCCATGGACCGACAAGGACGTCCCATGACTGACTCCCCGACACGCCCCGCGAGGCGGTTCTGGCAACCGCTCGTGCGCGTCCTCACCGCTCTCGAGATGACGATCGGCGTCCTCTGCCTCTTCACGATCTTCGTGCTCGTCCTCTTCCAGGCCCTGCAGCGCTACCTGCCGATCGCGCAGGTCGCCTGGACGGGTGAGGTCTCCCGCTTCGGGCTCGTCTGGCTCACGTTCTCGGCAGCGGGGATCCTCATCACGACACGCGGACACATCGCACTCGAGATCGTCGACGCCGCGCGCAGCCAGCTGTTCGTGCGCGTCGTGCAGGCCTTCGCGATGCTCGTCGTGGCGGCTGTCGCCTGCATGCTGGTCGTCGAGGCGATCGAGCTGATCGACTCGCAGGGCATCCTCAAGTCCGCCGTGCTGCGCATCCCCATGTCGTGGGTGTACATCCCCGTGCTCATCGGCGTCGTCTCCACCGCGATCCGCTCGCTCATCCAGGCTGTCCAGATCGCGCTCACCGGACCGATCTTCAGTGAGTTCGACGAGGATGCGGAGGTGGCGCCATGATGCTCACCCTGCTCGTCCTCGCGATCGCGGTGCTGCTCGTCCTGCGCGTGCCCGTGGCGTTCGCGTTCCTCGGCCCGTCGGTCGTCTACATGTGGGCCAACGGCAATTCGATCGGCAACGCGCTGCGTGAGGTCACCAGCGCCGCGGACAGCTTCCCGCTGCTCGCCGTGCCGCTCTTCGTCCTCCTCGGCTCGCTTGCGAACCGCGCCGGCATCGCCGACAGCCTCTTCCGGTTCGCGCTCGCCGTCCTCGCACGAGTGCGAGGGTCCCTGGGCTACGTCTCGATCGGCACGAGCGTCGGCTTCAGCTGGATGAGCGGTTCCGCCGTCGCAGACGCCGCGGCGCTCGGCAAGGTGCAGATCCCCGCCATGATCCGTGAGGGCTACGGGCGGCGCTTCGCGACGGGTGTCTCGTCCGCCTCGTCCCTCATCGCGCCCGTCATGCCGCCCTCGATCCCCGCCGTCATCTATTCGGGGCTCGCCGCGGTGTCGACCGGGGCACTGTTCGCAGCCTCGGTCATCCCCGCGGTCGCGATGGCGATCGGGCTGTGCATCGTCGTGGCGGTGCTCGTGTCGCGCAACCCGAAGATCCAGAAGGGCGACTTCGACATGGTCGAGGTGCGCGCCTCGATCAAGGGCGTCATCCTCCCGATGCTCACCCCGGTCATCATCCTCGGCGGGATCCTGGGCGGGTACTTCACGCCCACGGAGGCCGCGGCCGTCGCCGTCGCCTACATCATCCTCATCGGCGTGCTCCGCCGGTCGCTGTCCTGGAAGGGATTCCTCGAGGCACTCAAGGAATCGGCCGTCACGACCGCCTCCATCATGATCATCGTCGCGTCGGCTTCACTGCTGGGATACATCCTCGCCCGTGAGCGCTTGCCGCAGATGCTGACCGAGGCGATGTTCGCGGTGAGCGACAGCCCGACGGTGTTCCTCATCCTCGTCGTCGTCCTGTGCCTCATCCTGGGCACCGTCATCGACGCGACCGCCATCCTCGTGCTCATCGTGCCGATCCTCGTGCCGATCGCGAACACGTACGGCGTCGACCCCATCACACTGGGCGTCATCACGATCATCGCGCTCATGATCGGCCTGCTCACCCCGCCTGTGGGCACCGTCCTGTTCGTGACGGCGTCCGTCTCCCGCTCGCGGATCGGCGATGTGTTCCTGGGAACGCTGCCGTTCATCATCCCGTTCCTCATCATCATCGCGCTCGCGATCGCGTTCCCCGGGGCGATCATGTGGATGCCGGGGGTGTTCGGCCTGTGATCGCCGCACCGTCTCTCCCGACATCGCGCCGGGCCGTGCTCGTGGGCCTCGTGGGACAGGGAGTCGCGCCATCGCTCACCCCGCCCATGCACGAACTGGAGGGCGCGCGCCACGGCATGAGCTACGTGTATCGGACGATCGAGGTCGACCCAGACGAGGCCGGCCCCTCCGACATCGCCCGGCTGCTGTGGGCCGCCCGCAGGATGGGATACGACGGGCTCAACGTGACGCATCCCGTCAAGCAGGCGGTCATGCCGCTGCTCGACGAACTCGCCCCCAGCGCAAGCCGAGTGGGCGCCTGCAACACGGTCGTCTTCGACGGCGACCGCACGATCGGCCACAACACCGACGTGACGGGGTTCGGCTCCGCTTTCGACGCGTCCTTCGGCGGCACGCAGTACGGGCGCATCGTGATCGTCGGCGCGGGAGGGGCGGGCTCCGCCGTCGCGACCGGACTCGCAGAGCGTGACATCGAGGAGATCGTGGTCGTCGACGTTGCGCGCGACCGCGCGGAGCAGCTGGCCGCGCAGACGGCACCGCTCACGAACGGCACGGTCCGTGGTGCGTCGTCGTCCGAGATGCCGCAGCTGCTCGCTGCGGCGGACGGGGTGGTGAATGCCACGCCCTTCGGCATGGCCGCTCATCCCGGCACGGCGTTCGACCCCGCGCTGCTGCCCGCCGGGTCGTGGGTGGGCGACATCGTCTACCGCCCCACCGACACCGCCCTGCTCCTGGCTGCGCGGGGGCGGGGGCTGAAGACGATGTCCGGACTCGGGATGGCGATGGGACAGGCGGCAGACGCATTCGAGATCTTCACCGGCGAACCCGCGGATCGGGCCGCCATGACGCAGGACCTGAAGGAATTGGTCGCCGCTGAAGCGGCGGCGACCCCGGCGTGACCGGAAACCGAGGAGAGGAATACCCGACATGAATGCACGAACCAAGCGAGCAGCGTGGGTCGCTCTGGTCGCCGCACCGGCGCTGGTGCTGACCGGCTGCGGCGGCGGTGACACGGACAGCGGCGACAGCGGCGGCGGCGGCGACTTCGAGCTCACCTTCGCGACGAGCTACAACGAGGACCAGCCGCAGCACGAATGCGGGGCCGCCGTCATCAAGGACGAGGTCGAGAGCGCCGACGTGGGCATCTCGGTCGAGATCTACCCGTCGAGCCAGCTGGGCGGTGACGCGGACCGCATCGCGGCCCTGGCCTCGGGCGACATCGACATGGACATCCAGGGCGCCTCTGCCCTGGGCGCCGTGTACGAACCCGTCTCCGTGCTCGACGCGGCCTACGTGTTCGACGACGCCGACCACCTCGCCGCGTTCGCCGCGAGTGACGACGGGCAGCAGGTCTTCACCGACTTCGCGGACGAGACCGGGGTGAACACGCTCGGCGTGTGGTCGGCAGGCGCCCGGCACTTCACCGCGAACAAGCCGATCCTCTCGCCGGAGGACCTCGAGGGCCTGCGCATCCGCTTCCCCGGATCGCCGCAGTACCTCCTCAACGCGCAGGCGCTCGGCGCCAGCGCGACCGAGGTGGCCTACGAGGAGCTCTACCTCGCGCTGCAGCAGGGCACCGTCGACGGCCAGGAGAACCCGATCACCAACATCGCCTCGCAGAACCTGCAGGAGGTGCAGAGCGACCTCAGCCTGACGGAGCACCAGCTCAACACGAACCTCGTACTCATCGGCGAGGTCTGGGACGAGTTCGACGAGGACCAGCAGCAGGTCGTGTCCGATGCGGTCGCGAAGGCGGTCGACGAGGTCACGAGCTGTGTCGACGAGGAGGACGGCGCCACGATCGAGGAGTGGGAGTCCGGGGACGACTGGAACGTGCACTCGGACGTCGATGTCGACGCGTTCCGTGAGCAGGCGGTCAGCTGGTTCCAGGAGAACCTCGACGACGACTCGCTCACTGTCTTCGAGGCGATCCGCGCTTCCGCATCGTGAGGTCGACG
This sequence comes from Brevibacterium yomogidense, assembly GCF_016107685.1. Taxonomy (GTDB): domain Bacteria; phylum Actinomycetota; class Actinomycetes; order Actinomycetales; family Brevibacteriaceae; genus Brevibacterium; species Brevibacterium yomogidense. The sequence goes on along the minus strand of NZ_JABASY010000001.1, from coordinate 229,607 downwards.
GCGACCGTGCGCACCCTCCCCACATACACGGGTGACATCGGTGGGGAGGCGATCGGCGAGACGCTGCTGCACGAGCATCTGTTCGTGCGGCAGCCGGAAGTCGATCGGGCACTCCCGGACGTCGAGTGGGACGAGGACCGTGCGGTGCACGAGGCCGTCGCCCACCTCGACGCCCTCCATGACAGGGGCGTGCGCACGGTCGTCGATCTCACCGTCCCCGGCCTCGGCCGCGATGCCGTTCTGGTGGCCCGCGTCGCAGAGCGCACCCGGATGCGCCTGATCGCCGCGACCGGGTGGTACACGCACGACGTGCTGCCGGCCTACTTCCGGCTGAACGGGCCGGGACGACTCGTCGACGGACCGGAACCGCTCATCGAGCTGTTCATCGGAGACCTCACCCGCGGCATCCACGGCACAGGCGTGCGGGCAGGCGTGCTCAAGGTCGTCTCGGACGTCGACGGCATCACCGACGACGTGGCTCGTGTGTTCGCGGCGGCCGCCGTCGCGCATCAGGAGACGGGCGCCCCGGTGTTCACGCACTCGCACTCCCCGTCACGCGGGGGGCTCGAGCAGCTCGACGTGCTCGAGCGTGCCGGTGTGGAGCCGCATCGCATCGTGATCGGGCACGCCGGTGACTCCGGGGACCTCGACTACCTCGAGGAGCTGGCGGCACGGGGAGCCTTCCTCGGGTTCGACCGCTTCGGTATGGAGCACGCGGCACCGGACGCGCAGCGGGTCGCGGTGCTGCTCGCGCTGCTCGAGCAGGGGCTCGCGGAGCGGATCGTCCTGTCGCACGACGCGGCGATCCACAGCCGCATGACCCCGCCGTCGTGGAGGCGCGCACACGCACCGCGGTGGACCATGCACCATCTGCACGACCGGATCCTTCCCCTGCTGCGGGAGAAGGGGGTCGGCGACGATGAGATCCGTACGATGATGAGGGACAATCCCCGTCATGTGTTGATGGGACCAGGGAACGAGGGCAGATGACCACGACCGACTCCGCGGATGTGCGGGCGCGTCAGCGCGATGCAGAGCGCACGAAGCGGGAGCTGCTCGAGGTGGCGACCACGGTCTTCGCCGAGGAGGGCCTCGCGGGCGCTCGCGTCGACGACATCGCTGCGCGCACCAGCACGACGAAGCGGATGATCTACTACTACTTCGGTGGCAAGGAGCAGCTGTACGCTGCCGTGCTCCAGAATGCGTACCGCGGCATCCGCGAGGCCGAGCGCACGATCGATGTGGCGGACCTGGGCCCGGCGGACGCGCTGCGGGCGCTCGCGGAGGCGACGTACGACCACCACGTGCAGCACAGCGACTTCATCCGGCTCGTCATGATCGAGAACATCCACCGCGCCGAGGTGCTGAAGAAGCTCGACACCCTGGAGGAGCTCGGCCAGCCGGCCGTCGACGTGCTCGAGGACATCATGGCGCGGGGTCGCGCGGAGGGGATCTTCCGCGACGACCTCACCCCGTTCGACCTCCACATGCTCATCAGCTCGTACTGCGTGTTCCAGGTCGCGAACCAGCACACCTTCGGCCACCTCTTCCAGCGCGAGCTGCTCGAGGAGCCGACGGCGAGCCGTGCCCGGACGATGCTCGGCGACCTCGTGGTGCGCTGGATCATGGTGTAGGCGCTGGACCATCGTGGAGTGAGAGGAGCACCCCTCTCACTCCACGAGCTTGCCGTCCTGGGACACGTCCCGCATGAGGGACGCGATCTCCGCCGGGACCTCGGGAAGGGGCTCACGGTCGACCCGCCCGGGGCCGGACCACACGAGGTTCACGCGCATGTCAGGATCCTGCTGCGGGAAGTCCGCCCGGTTGTGGCATCCGCGGGTCTCGCGCCGCTCCAGCGCGCAGTCGAGCGTCGCACGCGCCGCCAGCAGCGACGACTTCAGGTCGAACGCGTGAGCGAGGTCCTGGTATCCGGCCTGGTCGGGGTGCACGCCGATGTCCGCGGCGCGCACATCGAGCACGTCGAGCTCCGCCAGCCCGGCCCGTAGCCCCGCCTCGTCGCGGACGACCCCGCAGTGCTCCGTCATCGTGTCGCGGACCGCGCGCTGGAAGGCGCGGATGTTCTCCGTGCCGTCGGCGGCCAGCAGGTCCACGACCTCGGCGCGGGCGGCCTGGACCGCCTCGGGCGACCGCTTCTGCACGACCGTGCCGCGGCAGTGCGCGGCGGCGGCCTCACCGGTGATCCGACCGAACACCAGCAGCTCGATGAGCGAGTTGCCGCCCAGCCGGTTCGCGCCGTGCAGGCCGGAGGCGGCCTCGCCGATCGCGAACAGTCCCGGCACGTCCGTGCTGTGGTCCTCCGGCCGCACCCACACGCCGCCCATCGAATAGTGGGCGGTGGGCGCGATCTCGATCGGCTCCCGCGTGATGTCGAGCATCTGCAGCTCCATGAGCGTCTGGTAGACGCGGGGGAGGCGCTCCATGATCTGCTTCCGCGGCAGGTGGGACACGTCCAGCCAGACGCCGCCGTTCGGGGTGCCCCGCCCCTCCTTGATCTCCGTGTACGACGCCAGCGCCACCCGGTCGCGGGTCGACAGTTCCATGCGCTCCGGGTCGTAGACCGACATGAAGCGCTCGCCCAGGGCGTTGCGGAGGATGCCGCCCTCGCCGCGGGCCGCCTCGGACACGAGGGTGCCGGCGTCCGCCTCCGGTTCGAGGATGCCGGACGGGTGGAACTGGACGAGCTCCGCGTCGCGGATCCGACCGCCGGCCTCGTGGGCGAGGCGGAACGAGTCGCCCGTGTTCTCGTTCCGCCTCGACGACGTCCTGCGCCAGATGCGGTTGTGTCCGCCGCACGCCAGGATCACGGCGTCCGCGTACACGAGGTACCGCTCCCCGGTGTGCTCGTGGAAGCCGTAGGCGCCGAACACGGCCCCGTCGTCGTTCGTGAGCACCTTCGTGATGTAGACGTGCTCGAGGATCGGGACGCCCACCTGCTCCGCGCGCCGGACCAGGGTCTTCTGGATCTCCAGCCCCGTGTAGTCGCCGGAGAACGCGGTGCGCCGCCACGTGTGGGCGCCGAAGAACCGCTGGGAGATGCGACCGTCCTCCTCGCGGGCGAACTGCATCCCGTAGCGGTCGAGGTCCTCGATGCCGCGCGCACCGCCGGCCGTCACGATCTCGACGGTGCGAGGGTCCGCCAGGCCGTAGCTCTCCTGCAGCGTGTCCGCGGCGTGCTGCTGCCACGTGTCCTGCGCGTCGAGGGTGGCGAGTGCCGCGTTGATCCCGCCTGCTGCGAGCGTCGTGTGGGCGTCGTCGCGGGGCCGCTTCCCGACCGCGAGCACGTCGATGCCCTGCTCCCGCAGCTCGATAGCGGCCCGCAGCCCTGATCCGCCCGTCCCCACGACGAGGACGGAGGTCGAGATCTGCCGTTCGCGGGCCGCGGTGGTGCGGGGCGCCTCGGCGGTGGTGGGCGGGGGAGAGATCGCCGGGCCCGAGGCCGTGGCCGGGTTCGCAGGGGTGGTGGCCGGTGTGCGTGTGGCCTGCATGAGAAGAGCCCTCCAAAGGGGGTCGTCGTCGGGCTGCGGTCAGAGTGCCGGAGCGCCTGTCATCGACGGTACGGACCCGTCGACACGCAGGGCAAGGCTCACCTAAGTTCCTGACAGATTCTGTCCCACACTCTGGATGTGAGGTGAGACAACCCTGCCCCACCTGCACCTTCGCGCCTCCATAGACGCAGCCGCATGCCGACAGTGACGGAATCGATTGGACCGATGCCGCCGGCCCGCGCAGACTCCTTTCAGTTACACAGGTCACTCACACACAGGGCACTCAAGGGAGAGCTATGCACAAGTCGTCACGCGGGTGGATCGTGGTCCTCTGCTGGTTGACCGTCATGTTCGAGGGCTTCGACATCGTCGCGCTCGGTGCGACCATCCCGATCCTCACTCATCCGGAGATCGGGCACATGGGCGTCACCGCGGCGGACATGACCTTCGTGTCGACGATCTCGCTGGTGGGCGTCGCGGTCGGAGCCGTGAGCATCGGCCCGATCGCCGACCGCCACGGCCGCCGGATCCCCCTCATGGGGTGCGTCGCGCTGTTCTCGGTCTTCACGCTCCTCTTCCCCCTCATGCCGAACGTCGCACTCATGGGGATCACCCGCCTGATCGCAGGTTTCGGACTGGGCGCGTGCATGCCCGTGGCCGTCACGATGATGCAGGAATCGGCGCCACAGGGCCGCAAGGCGAACGCGTCCACCGTGACGATGACCGGCTACCACGCGGGCGCGGTCCTCGCATCGCTCGCCGCCCTGGCCTTCCACGAGCACTGGCACTGGCTCTTCTACCTGGGCGGAGTGCTGGGTCTGCTGTCGCTCATCCCCATGTGGCTGAGGCTCCCGGAGACGGCGCCGCGTCCCATCCTCGTCGCAGCCGGAGCCGAGGCGCCGGTCCAGACCCCGGGCTCCGCGTCGCCCGCTGCGGGAGGCGGGACGAGCGCTCCGTCCGGCGTGCGCGACCTGTTCCGCGACGGGCGGTCGCGGGTCACGCTGGGGCTGTGGGTCGCGACCTTCATGGGCCTCATGCTCGTGTACGGGCTCAACACGTGGCTGCCGAAGATCATGGAGCTCGCCGGGTACAACGTGTCGAGCTCACTCGTCATGCTCTTCGTCCTCAACGCCGGCGGCATCATCGGCCTGCTGCTGGGCGGCCGTGTGGCCGACGCCCGCGGCATCAAGGGGACGATCCTCGTGTGGTTCGGCGCCGCAGCGGTCCTCCTCGCCGCGCTCAGCATCCGGATCTCCGATTCGCTGGTGCTCAACGGCGTCGTCCTCGTGACGGGTGTGTTCGTGTTCTCCGCGCAGGTGCTGATCTACGCGTTCGTCGGCTACCTGTACCCGAAGACCCTCGTCGCGACGGGGATGGGCTTCACCTCCGGGGTCGGTCGGCTGGGAGCGATCCTCGGGCCGCTGGCCACCGGTGTCCTCGTCACCCTCGGCCTCGCCTACCCCGGCGGCTTCTACATGTTCGCCGGCGCGGCCCTCATCGGCTTCGGTGCGATCCTCATGATCCCCCGACCGCGCGCGTCCACCGCGAAGGAGCTCTACGCACTGGAGCAGGCCGAGGCCTGAGGCCGGCGGCCGGTCAGGAGAACGGCCCCGGGACCGTGCTCCCCGCGAGCGCGTGCCGCACCAGCTCGACGAACCATCGGCGCGGTCCGACGCTGCCCGTCATGCCCTCGTTCCAGTAGAGGGTGACGTCGAAGTGCGGGGTGGTGCGAGGCAGTTCGGCGACGCGGACTCCCCACTCCGCAGGCTGGTCGAGGGTCATGTATGCCGCCATGTACGCCGGGACGAATCCGATGAGTCCCGCATCGCGCACCAGTTGGGGCATGACGGAGAAGTGGCGCACGCGGACCATCGCGTCCGTGTCGAGCCCCAGGCCGTCGAGGGCCCGGGCGAGCAGGTCGTGGCCCGCCTCCCGGGTGATGACGGCTTGGGGGCGTGAGCGCAGCTCCTCGATCGTGAGCGGGCGTGACTGCGGACCCCAGTCCTGAGGGAGGATCGCGACGTAGCGGTCGTCGTCGACGATGGTCGTCCGTCCGCTCACGTCGATCGGCACGGTCGCGATCGCCGCATCGACTTCGCCGCGGCGCAGCCAGTCCGTCACGTCGTCGATGTCCATCGGCACGGCGGTGAGGCGCGATTCCGGTGCCTGTGCAGTGAGCGCGCCGACGATCCTGCCGAGGAAGAGCTGTTCGCCGACGTCCGACAGTGCGATGTGGAAACGTCGTGTCGTCGTCGCGGGGTCGAAGCGGGTGTCCGCGTCCAGGGCGTCGTCCAGTGCGCCCAGGCTGGCGCGGACGACCGGTTCGAGCTCCAGCGCCCGCGCTGTGGGCGAGAGGCGGGAGCCCTGGCGGACGAACAGCGGATCGCCCACCGCGCGCCGCAGGCGCCGCAGGGAGTGGGAGACGGTGGGCTGCGTGAGCCGGAGCTCTTCTGCCGCCGCGGTCACGGAGCCGTGATCGAGGATCAGGAGGAATGTCCGGAGCAGGTTGAGGTCGAGATCCACGGCAGCAGACTACCCGCAGCCATAGAGGCGATCTATGGGCGGGTGCCGCCGAATTCATTAGTCTGCATGGACCTTCCTCGATAGCGTGGCCCCATGACAGCTGAGAACGTGTCGGCGAACACGCCGACGGTCCTGGAGCGCACGTACGAGATCCTCAGTGCGCACGGCCTCACGACGATCTTCGGCAATCCGGGCTCCAACGAGCTGCCGTTCCTCGCGGGGATGCCGGACGACTTCGACTACGTCCTGGGTCTCCACGAGGGGGCGGCGACGGGGATGGCGGAGGGGTTCGCTCGCGCGACGGGTCTTCCGGTGCTCGTGAACCTGCACGCGGCGTCCGGCACGGGCAATGCGATGGGCGCCCTCACGAACGCCCACTACTCGCACGCCCCGCTCGTGGTGCTGGCCGGCCAGCAGATCCGGGGCACGGTGGGGCAGGAGGTCATGCTCGCGAACGTCGACGCGGCGCTGCTGCCGCGTCCGCTCGTCAAGCACTCCCACGAACCGCTCGCCGCTCAGGACGTCCCGCGGGCCGTGAGCCACGCCGTGCTGGAGGCGGCGACGGAGCCCCGCGGCCCCGTCTACCTGTCCGTCCCCTACGACGACTGGCGCACTCCCGCGCTGCCGGACGACGCACTGCTGGCGGGCCGCCGGGTGCGGACGGCAGGCGGACTGTCGCAGGAGCTGGTCGAGGAGGTCGCGCAGCGCCTGGCGGGGTTCGATGCGCCGGTGCTCGTGCTGGGTCCGGACGTGGACGCGAACGGGGCGCAGGACGCGGCCGTCGAGCTCGCCGAGCGGCTGGGTGCGCCCGTGTGGATCGCGCCGTCGCCCACCCGCTGCCCGTTCCCCACGTCGCATCCGCACTTCCGCGGCGTGCTCCCTCCCGGCATCGCGTCCGTGCGGGAACGCCTCGAAGACCACGACGGGGTGCTCGTCGTGGGCGCCCCGATCCTGCGCTACCACCGCTGGGAGCCGGACTCCTACCTTCCGGCCGGTACTCAGGTCCTCCACCTCACCTCTGATGTCGCCGAGGCCGCCCGCGCCCCCTACGGCGACGCGATCGTGGCCGCGGTGGGGCAGGCGCTCGCGGCTCTGGCGGCCGAGGTCACCGACCGCGGGACGCGCCTCGAGTACCGGACGGCGACGAAGCCGGCAGGGAAGTCGACTGAGGCAACGACCGCCGAGGTGAGTGCCACCTCGGCGGCGACGGAGACCTCGGCGACCGGCACCTCGGCGGCGGATGCCCGGGAGGGTCTCATGCGCGGGGAGGAGGTGCTCGAGGTGCTGGACGCGCAGCGGACCGACGACGTCGTGTACGTGAACGAGACGACGACGCTGGACCTCACATTCCTCGAGACCGTCACGGTCGACCGGCCGAACATGTACCACTTCCCGGCCTCCGGCGGCCTGGGCTTCGGCCTCCCCGCGGCCGTGGGCTTCGCGCTGGGGGATCCGGATGCGACGGTGGTCGCGGTCGTCGGCGACGGGTCCGCCCACTACGGCCTGTCCGCGCTCCACACCGCGGCACAGCGACGGACCCGCACCGTCTTCGTCATCGTGAACAACGGGACGTACGGAGCGCTGCGCCGTTTCGCGAAGGCGCTCGACGCCCTCGACTCGCCGGGCCTCGACGTGCCGGGCGTGGACGTCGTGGCGCTCGCCCACGGATACGGGGTCCCCGGAACACGGGCGACGACCCGGGCGGAGTTCGAAGCCGCATACGCGGACGCCCTCGCAGCCACCGGTCCCGTGCTCATCGACGTGCGGGTGGCGGGGGAGTGACACGCGAGGGCTGACGTACGTTGGCAGGCAGACGGGGCCGCGCGCAGCGGCCCGGACGGATCGACGATCGAGAGAAGGGCACGACGATGACACTCATGGACACCGCGGTGTGGGACGGGCTGATCGGTTCGGGACGGACCGACGGCGACGGCTGGACGCAGGGGTCCGCCGGGACGCAGGACGTGGTCGAACCGGCGACGGGGGAGAACCTCGGCACGGTCGGGCTGGCGACCGGCGACGACGTGCGGAGCGCCGCGACGATCGCGGCGGAGGCCCAGAAGGAATGGGCGGCGCGGAAGCCCGAGGAGCGCGCCGCCGTGCTGCGCCGCGCCGGCCAGCTGTTCGAGGACCGGGCGGAGGAGATCCAGGAGTGGATCGTCCGCGAAGCCGGCTCGATCCCCCCGAAGGCGGGGCTGGAGACCCACATCGCCGCCAACGAATGCTTCGACGCGGCCGCACTGCCGCACCACCCGACGGGCGACGTGCTCGCGACGAACGAGGACCGCTGGTCGCTTGCGCGGCGCCGCCCTGTGGGCGTCGTCTCCGTCATCGCACCCTTCAATTTCCCGCTCATCCTGTCGATCCGCGCTGTTGCCCCCGCACTCGCGCTGGGCAACGCGGTGCTGCTGAAGCCGGACCCGCGCACCGCGGTGAGCGGCGGCGTCGTCCTGGCGCGCGTCTTCGAGGAGGCGGGGCTGCCCACGGGCCTCCTCCACCTGCTGCCGGGCGGCGCTGATGTGGGCGAGGCCGTGGTCGCCGCGCCCGAGGTCGCCGTCGTCGCCTTCACAGGGTCGACCGGGGCGGGGCGGGCGATCGGTGAGACGTGCGGGAAGCTGCTCAAGCGGGCACACCTGGAACTGGGAGGCAACAACGCGCTCCTCGTCCTGCCGGGTGCGGACGTCGACGCCGCGGTGTCCGCTGCGGCGTTCGGCTCGTTCATGCACGCGGGACAGATCTGCATGACGACGGGCCGGCACCTGGTGCACTCCTCGCTCTACGACGAGTACGTCGAGAAGCTCGCCGCGAAGGCCGCGGCGCTGCCCGTGGGCGACCCGCACACGGAACAGGTCGCCGTGGGGCCCCTCATCGACGACAAGCAGGCACAGCACTGCGAGGACATCATCACGGCCGCCGTCGAGGCCGGGGCGACGGTCGCGGCGGGAGGCACCCGCGACGGGCGGTTCGTCCGTCCGACCGTGCTCACCGACCTCGACCGTGACAATCGGGCCTGGGCGGAGGAGATCTTCGGGCCCGTCGCACCCGTCATGCGGTACGACACGATCGACGAGGCGGTCGCGCTGGCGAACGACTGCGAGTTCGGCCTGTCGATCGGCGTGCTGGGCGACGTCGGCACCGCCATGGACATCGCGGACCGCCTGGACTCCGGGAAGGTCCACATCAACGAGCAGACCGTGTCGGACGAATCGCAGGCCCCGTTCGGCGGCACCAAGTCCTCCGGCAACGGATCCCGCGTGGGCGGAGCAGCGGCTAACATCGAATCGTTCACGGAGACCCAGTGGGTCACGCTGCGCTCGACGATCGCCGGCTACCCCTTCTGACGGCTCTGCACTGACATCCGGCGCCACGCCGTCGTGCCGGGCGGTGTGGTCCCGTCACGCCGGTGGGCGTGCACCCGTCACGCCGGTCGGTGTGCCCCCGTCACGCCGACCGGCGCGCCCTGTGCCGACCGGCATCACCCCGCGTTGCCGTCGCGTGCTTCCCGCAGGGCGCGGCGGATCGCGCTCGCCCCAGCCGTGAGGACCTCGCGGATGCGGTGGTCCGGCAGCGCCGTGCCGGAATCGACGACCGAGCCCAGGGCGGCGACGACCTCGCCGGAGGGGCCGGTGACGGGGACGGCGAAGCTCGTCGACGACGCGACCATGTGCCCCGGCAGCTTCGCGAACCCGTCGCGGAGGGCGGATTCGAGCAGGCGGCGGACGGCCTCGGGATCGGTGATCGTGTGCTGCGTCATCCGGGCGAGCGGCCCGCGGAGGTACGCCTCGCGGACGTGGGGCGGCTGCTGGGCGAGCAGGATGATGCCGGACGCGGACGCATGCGTGGGCAGACGCCCACCCACGTGCGCGATGTTCGGCCCCGCCTGCGGTGACGACACCCGCTCGAGGAAGAGGACGTCGCTCTCCCGCATGATCGCCAGCTGCACGTGCTCGCGGATGCGGGCGTTGACCGCCAGCATGTGCGGCCGTGCGATCCGCCCCATCGTCATCGTGTCCGAGGCGCGGTTCGCGAGCTCCCACATGCCCACGCCCACACGGATGCGCCCGTCCGGGTCCCGGTGGAGGAGGTCGTGGTCGATCATCTCCCCGACGATCCGGTACGCGGTGGAGGCGGGCAGTTCCGCGCGGTCGGCGAGGGAGTCCACGGTCAGCGCGGGGTGCTCGGGGTCGAAGGCGGACAGGATCCGCACGATCCGGCTCAGCATCGAATCACCGCTGCGCGAGTTGGCCATGAGGCCAGGATACGACGACGGGCCGCCTTGATTCTCATTCAATGGGAACGCGGAGGACGGCGACGACGTGAACTGGAACACTGACGGCACCCCTGCGGTCATCGAATGAACTGTCGTCCCTGAAGGAGCAAGGAAGCCCATGGTGGAAGAGCTGCGCACAACCGTCGGCATCGTGGGTGCGGGGCCGGCCGGTCTCATGCTTGCCCACCTCCTGCACACCGCGGGCATCGACAGCGTCGTCGTCGACAACCGCGACCGCGACACGATCGCGCACACCCACAGGGCCGGGATCCTCGAGCAGGGCTCCGTCGAACTCCTCACCCGGACCGGCGCTGTGTCCCGCGCCCACACGGAGGGGCACCAGCACGAGGGGACCGTCTTCCGCGTCGACGGCGTCGACCACCGGATCGACTTCCAGGGCCTGGTGGGCGCGTCCGTGTGGCTGTACCCGCAGAACGAGGTGTTCGTCGACCTCGCGAAGACGCGGGACGCGGACGGCGGGGCGGTCTTCTACGGAGTGAGCGACACCCAGCCCGGCGGGTTCGACACGGACCGCCCCACGATCGACTTCACGGATGCGGACGGGACCGCCCGCCGGATCATCTGCGACTGGATCGTCGGCGCGGACGGGTCCCGCAGCGTCTGCCGGACCACGGTCCCGGAGACGACCCGCCAGCGGTACGCCCACCAGTACCCCTTCGCCTGGTTCGGGATCCTCTGCGAGGCACCGCCCAGCGCACCGGAACTCATCTACGCACGCTCGGAGCGCGGTTTCGCCCTCGTCTCCCAGCGCAGCGACACCGTGCAGCGCATGTATTTCCAGTGCAGCCCCGACGAGGACCCGGACGACTGGTCGGAGGACCGGATCTGGTCGGAGCTGCAGGCACGCGTCGACGGGCCGGACGGCTACCGGCTCACGACGGGCACCATCTTCGACAAGACGGTCCTGCCGTTCCGCTCCTACGTCACCGAACCCATGCGGCACGGCCGCCTCCTGCTGGCCGGCGACGCTGCCCACACGGTCCCGCCCACGGGCGCGAAGGGCCTCAACCTCGCTCTCCAGGACGTGCGGGTCCTCTTCGAAGCACTGCGCGACGCGGTGACCCGGGGTGACGAGTCCGGGATCGACGGGTACTCCGACCGTGCGCTCGCCCGCGTGTGGAAGGCCCAGAACTTCTCCTCCTGGATGACGTCCCTCCTGCACCTCGACCCGCAGGCGAGCGACTTCGAGTTCCGCCGCCGGCAGGGCGAGCTGCGGGGGCTGCTGGAGTCCGCGCACGGCCGCGCCTACCTCGCCGAGGCCTACACCGGCTGGCCCGGCGAGAGCACCCTGACCATCTGACAGCGCCACACACCCGGTTCACGATCCCGACCGGCCCACCCCATGCCAGCCCGTCCGTCCCACACGATCCACCTACCTACACACCCTTACCTACACGCCGTCGAAGCAATGAGGAGGTCTGCATGAGCGCGGAACCCACGACACAGGGATCGCAGGAGGAGCCAGCGACGCTGGGTCCGGACGCCGCACAGGCGACGCAGCAGCAGATGGATGCGGAGATCAAGCGCATCCACGACGAGTACGAACGATTGAAGGGCCAGGGCTCCGTGGAGACGCAGCCCAGGCTCGACTACGCGCCGTACCGGTCGTCCATCCTGCGTCATCCCACGAAGGACCCGTTCCACACGGACCCGGAGACGATCGAGACGTTCTCGCCGGCGTTCGGCCACCGAGACGTGGGCGAACTGGAGTCGGATCTCACGATCCAGGCGAACGGCGAGCCGATCGGTGAGCGCATCCGCGTGCACGGGAAGGTCGTCGACGGCGACGGTCGTCCTGTCGCCGGTCAGCTCGTGGAGATCTGGCAGGCGAACGCCGCGGGCCGGTACATCCACAAGCGCGATCAGCATCCGGCGCCCATCGACCCGAACTTCACGGGTGTGGGGCGTGCGATCACCGGTCCGGACGGGTCGTACTCGTTCAAGACGATCCGGCCTGCGCCGTACCCGTGGAAGAACCACTACAACGCGTGGCGTCCCGCCCACATCCACTTCAGCCTGTTCGGCACGGACTTCACGCAGCGGATGATCACGCAGATGTACTTCCCGAACGATCCGCTGTTCGCGCTCGACCCGATCTACCAGTCGATCACGGACCAGAAGGCCCGCGACCGTCTCGTCGCGGCGTACGACCACGACAGCTCGGAGCACGAGTACCTCCTGGGCTACCGGTGGGACATCGTGCTGAGCGGCAGCAACCGGACCTGGATGGAGGACGAGGGCGATGAGTGAGAAGACGACCTACACCGGCGCGGACCTGACGACCGGGGACCTCGTCCCCACGCCCGGCCAGACGATCGGCCCGTTCTACGGGTTCGCGCTGCCGTACGAGGGCGGCCCGGAGCTGGTCCTCGCCGGCAGCGCCCGTTCCGTCCGACTGCACGGGGACGTGCTCGACGGGGAAGGTGTTCCGGTCCCGGACTCGATGCTGGAGATCTGGCAGGCCGATGAGCACGGTGTCATCCCGCAGGAGGCGGGATCGCTCGACCGCGACGGCTTCACCTTCACCGGTTTCGGTCGCGCGTCGACCGACGGGGCGGGTCACTACACGTTCTCGACGGTGGATCCGGGCCCCACAGAGGCGGGTGCGGTGCCGTTCATCTCGCTGTGCGTGTTCGCGCGCGGGCTGCTCAACCGCGTCTTCACCCGCATCTACCTGCCCGAGGACGAAGCCGCCCTCGCCGCCGACCCGCTGCTGTCGAAGCTGCCGGCCGACCGCAGGAAGACGCTCATCGCGACCCGTGAGGACGACGGGAGCCTCCGCTTCGACGTCCGCCTGCAGGGCGACGACGAGACGGTGTTCCTCAAGTTCCCCCGGAACGACGACTTCTGAGGCAGGCTTGATCGCATGACCGGATCCGACCGCCCCACGACGACGCCCAGGACCCCAGCCGGTGCTGCCGGCGGGACCACCGCCGGCAGCGGCACGGCCCGCTCCGCCGGCACAGACGGTCAGACGAGCCTGCTGCTGTACGCGCCCGGGACCTCGGGCGATGTCGCGGCGGTCGGTGACGACGCGCTGCTGGGTGCCCTCATAGGTGCCGAGGCCGCGTGGGTGACTGCCCAGGCGGACCTCGGTCTGGTGGACGGGGGCACCGCCGCCGAGGCCGTCGCCGCCCTGGGCGGGCCCGCCGACCACCCTGTCGGAGACATCGCCGCCGAGGCCGCCGCCGGTGGGAATCCCGTCATCCCGCTGCTGGCGCACCTGCGGGCGCGTCTCGCGGACGTGCCGGGTGCCTCCGGGCTGCACCGGGGGCTCACCAGCCAGGACGTCATGGACACCGCGATCGTCACGGTGCTCGCCCGGACCGTGACCGCACTGCGGGAACGTTTGGACGGAGTCGTGGACGCACTCGCGGAACTGGCGCGCGAGCATCGGGACACGCCGGCGCTCGCACACACCCTCACGCAGGCCGCCCTGCCGACGACGGCGGGTCTGCGGTTCGCGCACTGGGCGCGCAGCGTCGCCGATGTGCGGGACGCCCTGCCCGCACCCCAGTCCCTCACGGTCCAGCTGGGCGGTGCCGCGGGAACGCGGGCCGCGCTGCGGGAGATCGTCGGGACCGGGGCCGAAGCTGGGTCCGGGACCGGGGCCTCGGCGGCGGGGAACAGCGACCCGAGTGTGACTCCGGGCGACCTCGAAGAGGCGTGGGCACGACGGCTGGGGCTCGCCCCGGCCGGCTACCCGTGGCACGTCGACCGGGTGCGGGTGCTCACGTGGGCGCAGGCTCTTGCGGGCGTGAGCCTCGTGGGACAGCGGATCGCCCGCGACGTGCTCACCGGTGCGCGGACCGAGGTCGGCGAGCTGCGGGAGGCGGGCGGCGGAGGCTCGTCCGCGATGCCGCAGAAGTCCAACCCGACGGTCTCCGTGCTGCTGTCGAGGACGGGGCAGGAGACACCCGGACTGTTGGCGACCGTCGCGCAGGCGGTCGGGTCGGCAGTCGACGAACGGCCTGACGGCGCGTGGCACGCGGAATGGTCCGCGCTCGCCCGGCTGCAGCTGGGTGCCCTCACGAGTGCGCGACTGCTGGGCGACCTCACCGAGCGCCTCGAGGTCGACGTCCAGGCGATGCGGCAGAACCTCGTGGCCGCCGGACCGGGAGTGGTGTCCGAACGGCTCGTCCACGCTCTTGGGCCGGAGGTGACGAAGACGCAGGTCAGCGACGCCCTGAGCGGGGCGACCGACGCGTGGGACGCGCGTGAGCGGCTCGCGGGTCTGCTGCCGGACGACACGCGCGGCCGGCTCGACGCGCTCCTCGACCCCGCGGGCTACACCGGGGACGCCGGAGAGCTGGTCGACACGATCCTCGCGACGATCGACGCCCGCCTCGGAAAGGCGGCCGACGACGGTGGACACGCGGAAACCGACTGAGAAGCCGACGACGATGGCGGGGTGCGACGCCGCCTGAGACACTTCCGACGACATCCGAGCTGTGGATGACCCCTGAAAGGACCCGAACGATGACGACTCTCACCGCATCACTCCTGTCCACCCGTAGTGCCGGCGCCGGCTCCCGCGTGCTGGTCGTCCTGCCGTCCCTGGGGACCGCGGTGCAGCCCCTCTGGCAGTACGCGGCCGCTCAGCTGCCCGGCGACTGGACGGTGGTGGGCGTCGATCTGCCGGGTCACGGCCGCTCGGCACCGGTCGAGCCGCGTGAGGGTGTCGCGGTGACGATCGACGAACTGGCGGACTCCGTCCTCAGCGCTGTGCGGGGCGTCCTGCCCGACGTCCAGACGTTCTCCGTCGCCGGAGATTCCGTGGGCGGCGCGATCGCTCTGCAGCTGGCGCTCGCCCACCCCGAGGTCGTCGATGCCGCCGCCGTGTTCTGCACCGGCGCGAAGATCGGGACTGCCGAATCATGGGAGGAGCGTGCCGCTCTCGTCGAGAAGGCGGGGACGCCGACCATGGTGTCCGGATCCGCCGAACGCTGGTTCGCGCCCGGGTTCATCGAGGCCAACCCGGTCGTGACGACAGAGCTGCTGCACTCGCTGCAGGACGCGGACCGGTTCTCCTACGCGGCCGTCTGCCGGGCGCTCGCCGCGTTCGACGTGCGCGACCAGCTCGCGTCCCTGCAGGTACCGGTGCTCGCCGTCGCCGGTGAGCACGACCAGCCGACCCCTCCTGCGAGCCTGCAGGCCATCGTGGACGGAGTGCCGAACGGACGGTTCGAAGTCGTCATCGACGCCGCACACCTGGTGCCTGCGGAAGCACCGGAGGTGACCGGGCGACTGCTGTCCGGGTTCCTCGCCGAGGCGGCTGGGACCACCGGTGCAGCGGGTGGGGCTGCGGCCTCGGCGGGAGTGGGGGTCACGGCGGCGGGGCTGCCGGACCTCACTCGTTCGCAGGTGCACGACGCGGGCATGACGGTGCGGCGCGAAGTGCTGTCGGATGAGCACGTCGACCGCGCGAATGCCGCGATCACGGACTTCACCCGGGACTTCCAGGACTACATCTCGCGCTACGCGTGGGGCGAGATCTGGACGCGGCCCGGGATCGACCGGCGGATGCGGTCCGCAGTGACGCTCACCGCGATGGTCGCCGGCGGGCACGACGAGGAGCTTGCGATGCACGTGCGCGCCGCGGTGCGCAACGGACTCACCCGCGACGAGATCAAGGAGATCCTCCTGCAGACCGCCGTATACTGCTCCGTCCCCAGCGCGAATACCGCGTTCAAGATCGCAGCGCAGGTGCTCGCGGACCTCGACGCGGAAGGCTAACCGCGGGGCGGCTGACCGCGGGCCGGCTGACCGCGCGGGGCGGGCTCGTGCGGCGCGTGCTGTTGCGGTGCCGCAGTGAATTCGAGTGAGTGCGATTCGGCCCGGAGCTACGAGTTCGGGGGCCGAATCGCACTCACTCGATCGCGGGCGGTTCGTCCCTGGTCACGCGGGGATGAGTGCGTGTGCGAAATCCTCTTCGACGAGGTCCATGTTCAGGGCGGCGCCGGCCATGACTCCGTCGGCCATTGAGGCTGCGACCATCGATCCGACGCTGGTGACGTTCCCCGCGGCGAACACTCCGGGGACGTTCGTCGCCTTCCGCATGTCGACGGGTACGAACTCGCCCATCGGGTTCTCCTCCGTGTGCAGCCCCAATGAGGTGACGAGTGCGGAGTCGATGCTCATCTGCGTCCCCACGAGGATCGCCTCGAGCGGCAGCGGTCCGTCGATGCCTGCGACCTCCACACCGGTGAGCCGGTCGTCCGCGCTCAGGACGCGTCCCACGGTTCCTTCGACGATGCGGATGCCGCGGGATTCGAGCGCGGCGCGGTCCTCCGCAGAAGGCGCGGGCTGGGAATCCAGCAGGACGGTGACGTCGTCGGACCACTGGCGGATGAGCTTCGCCTGGTGCAGCCACATGGGGCTGGTCGCCAGCACTCCGATCTGCTGGCCGCGCACTTCGTACCCGTGGCAGTACGGGCAGTGGATGACGTCCTTGCCCCACCTCTCGAGGAGGCCGGGGATCGGGGGAAGGGTGTCGACCGCGCCGCTGGCCAGCACGATGCGGCGGGCGCGGACAGTGGCGGGGGCCTCGGCGAGGGCAGGGGTCGGCGCACCGCGACGGGAAGTGCGGGGGGCCTCGGCGTCGAGTGAGACGGTGAAGCCGTCCTCCACCGTCCCGGTGACGTCCGTGACGGTGCCGGTCGTGATGTGGGCACCGTAGGAGCGGGCCTCGTCCTGGCCGCGGGCGATGAGCTCGAGGGGGGTGATCCCCTCATTGCCCAGCAGGTTGTGGGCACCGGCGGCCGGTGCATTGCGCGGATGGCCGGCGTCGATGACGAGGACGCTGCGCAGTGCGCGTCCCAGCGTGAGAGCGGCGCTGAGGCCAGCGGCTCCACCGCCGATCACGACGACATCGTAGGTCTCCGGGGCAGCAGGGGTGGACGTGGTGGTCATCGAGGGGCTCATCAGGTGTCCTTTCCGTGTGCGACAGGATGCAACTGTGGACCCGAGGCGTACCGCTGCGCGAGAATCTTTGCCAGGTTGGCAAACCGCGCGTCGTGGAGGCGGTGCGCAGGGAGGGGGCGCGCATGAGTGGGAGTGCGAACGGGGCCGGTCACGAGGTGGTGGTGGGGCCTCGGCTGCGGGATCTGCGGGAGGCACGCGGGCTGAGTCTTGCGGACCTCTCGGGGCAGACCGGGGTCTCCGTCAGCACGCTGTCGCGGCTGGAGACGGGGGCGCGGACCCCGGGGCTCGGGCACCTGGTGGCGCTCGCCCGTGCATACGGAGTGAGCCTGGACGACCTGGTGGGCGTGCGGTTCTCGCGCGACCCCAGGCTGCGATTCGAGACCGTCGAGGAGTACGGGCGGATCATCATGCCGTTGGCGCCGGTGGCAGGCGGGCTGCGGGTGGAACACGCGATCATCCGGCCGCCCGCGCAGGGCGCGGTGACTCCGGACGTGCACGTGCACGGGCCGAACGATGCTGCGGATGGGGACGGGACGCACGGAGACTCGCACGCCTTTGAACCCGACAGCCTGCGCACGCACCGCGGCTACGTGTGGATGCTCGTCCTCGAAGGGTCGCTGAGGCTGGTGGTCGGCGATCACGACCTCGTCATCGGCCCCGGCGAGGCAGCGGAGTTCGACACCCGTGTGCCCCACTGGATCGGGCCCGCCGCAGAGGGTGCGGTCCACGTCCTCAACGTCCACGGGAAGGAAGGGCAGCGGATCCGGGTGCGGGCCAGGCCGCGGGAGTGAGGGTCGGATCGCTGGGTGATGGGTGGCTGAGGAGAGCACCACAGCCGCCGCCCCACATGTCACTGTATGACGCTTCGTGTCGCGAATATGACGCACCTTCGGTCATAGGCATCGTGCGTCCCCTACGGTCGTCACCAGGATCACGAGAATCGGCTCCAAGGCTCTGGCCGGCCGATCGGCAACCCTTCCGCTGTGACGGGGTGCCCCAGATGACGATCCGGCAGGTGGAGGACCTCCCATCTGCAAGCACGGCACTCCGATCCGTTCCGGAGCGCCCCGTCACCAGGGGGAACGATGACAGAATCACTCACCGCCTCAGACTGCTCCACCACGCAGATCCACGGGGGGACGCAGGCGTCCGGCCCGGTGCGTTCGGTGCGTCCGCCGCTGCACCTGTCCGCGGCGTTCGGCTTCGACAGCCTGCGTGACGCCCGCGAGGCCTTCGCCCAGCGCGAATCCGCCTTCACCTACGCCCGCACGGGCAGCCCCACGGTCGCCCTGCTGGAGCGCCGGATCGCGGAACTCGAAGGCGGAGTGGGCGCCGTCGCGACCGGGTCCGGTCAGGCGGCGGTCGCGCTCGCCCTCCTGCCGCTGCTCGCCCGCTCCGGGCAGACTCCCGACGTCGTCGCCCGCGAGGACGTCCCGGCCGGCCACCTCGTCGCCTCCCACCGCATCTACGGCGGGACGGCGGACCTGCTCACCGACCTCTTCGCGGAACTCGGCATCACCGTCACCTGGGCGGATCCGCACGACCCCGCGTCCTGGTCGCAGGCCGTCACACCCCGCACGCGGGCGTTCCTCGTCGAATCCATCGGCAACCCGCACGCGGACCTGCCGGACATCCCGGCACTCGCGGACGCCGCGCACACCGCCGGCGTCCCCCTGATCGTCGACAACACGCTCGCCACTCCGCACCTCCTGCAGCCGGGCCGCCTGGGTGCCGACATCGTCGTCCACTCCGTCACGAAGTACCTCACCGGCAACGGCACCGCGATCGCCGGCGCCATCGTCGACACGGGCCGCTTCCGCCCCTCCGACGCCCCCGCGACATGGCCGCAGTTCACCGCGCCCACACCCCGCTTCGGCGGTGAGTCGCTCGTCGACCGGTACGGCGAGCACGGGGCGTACCTCCATCTGGTCCGCGCGAAGTACCTGCACGACCTGGGCCCGACCCTGTCCGCCTTCAACGCGCAGCAGGCACTCGACGGGATCGAAACACTCGATATCCGCGTCGAGAGGCACTGTCGCACCGCAGAGGCACTCGCCGCCCGCCTGCACGACCACCCGGGCGCCCGGATCGTCCGCCATCCCAGCGTCCCCGGCTCCCCGAACGCCGCGATCGCCCGCCGGGACTTCCCCCGCGGCACCGGCGCGGTCCTGTCCTTCGAGGTCGACGGCGACCTCGCCACCGTCGAACGGTTCGTCGACTCGCTGCGGCTCTTCCAGCTGGCCGCGAACATCGGTGACTCCCGCTCGATGGTCGCCCACCCCGCCTCGATGACACACTGCCGCCTGTCACCGGAGCTGCTGGCCGCCGGGCAGATCACCCCGCAGACGATCCGCCTGTCCGTGGGCCGCGAGTGCGTCGAGGACCTCTGGGCCGACCTCGTGCAGGCCTTCGAGGCCGCTGGCCTGGGCTCGGACCCCGCCGAGGCCGCCGTCACCGACACGGTCACCGCCACCGCCGAGGCGACCGTCACCAGGGAGGTCACCCTCACCTCCGAAGCGTTCGCCCGCGACCTCGAGGAGGTGTCGGCATGAGCATCGCGTACCGCACCACCCAGCACCAGACGACGGCCCCAGCCCCCGAGGCCCCGGCCACCACCTCGGCCCCGGCGCCCACCGGACCGGGCGCCCCGGGTGCCGCGACCACGGACTCGTCGGCCGCCTCGGCGGCGGTGTCCGACGCACAGGCCGCACCGGCCGTGCCGAGCCCCATCCGTCGCGGGTTCGCAACGTCCGCGGTGCACGCCGGCCAAGAGCCGGACCCGCTCACCGGGGCCGTCATCCCGCCGATCTACCAGACGTCGACCTTCACTCAGACCGGGGTCGAGACCCTCAAGAACGGGTACGAGTACTCTCGCGGCGGCAACCCCACCCGGAACGGGCTGGAGACACAGCTCGCCGCGCTGGAAGGCGGGACGGCGGGGTTCGCATTCGCCTCCGGCGTCGCAGCCGAGGACGCGCTGCTGCGGGCCACGCTGCGCCCCGGCGACACCGTCGTGGCCGCCGCCGAATGCTACGGCGGCACCCACCGACTGCTCACCCAGCTGTACTCCCGCTGGGGCGTCACGACCGAGTTCGTGGCCCCCGGCGACTTCGCGGCACTCGAAGCCGCAGTCTCCGCCCCCGAGGCCCGCATCGTCTGGCTCGAGACCCCCACCAACCCGCTGCTCACCGTCGCGGACATCGCGGCGTGGGCGGAGGTCGCGCACGCCTACGGGGCGCTGCTGGTCGTCGACAACACGTTCGCGTCCCCCGCGCTGCAGACGCCGATCGCACTGGGTGCGGACGCGGTGGTGCACTCGACGACGAAGTACATCGGCGGGCACTCCGACGTGCTGGGCGGAGCCGTCGTCACCGGCGACGCACTGTGGGAGGGCGAGCCGCTTACCGAGCTGCTGCGGTTCCAGCAGTTCGCCGGCGGTGCCGTCGCCGGACCCCAGGACGCCTACCTCACGTCACGCGGACTCAAGACCCTGGGCGTGCGGATCCGCCAGCACTGCGAGAACGCGCAGACCGTCGCGGAATGGCTGACCGACCGTGCGGGCGTCGAACAGGTCTACTACCCCGGACTGCCGGGGAACGCCGGCCACGACATCGCGAAGACCCAGATGGCGGGGTTCGGCGGGATCGTGAGCTTCCGCGTGGGCACCGAGGAGAAGGCTCGGGCGGTCGCGGAAGGCACCGAACTGTGCGGGCTGTCCGTGAGCCTGGGCGGGGTGGAATCGCTCATCTGCCACTCGGCGACCATGACGCACGCCGCTGCGGCCGGCACGGATCAGGCGCCACCGCGCGACCTGGTGCGAGTGTCCGTGGGCATCGAGGACGTCGACGACATCGTGGAGGACCTCGACCGGGCGCTCACCCGCGCGGTGGGGTGAACCCCTGCCCGGGAGCACCCCCGGCAACTTGACGCAGGTCACAGGCCCGGCGACACTGAGGCCCAGGTGAACGGTCGTTCGCCTGCAGCGTCGAAGGGGAACCATGACAGCAGGAATGCACACAGAGCCGGACGGCGCCGAGGTCGTCCGCACCGCAGCGGACGCCGCCGGGTCCGCGCTGGCTCCCCTCCTGGTGCTGGACCGAGTCGAGGAGTTCCTGGATTCCGAGTCGCTGGGGGAGGGGCCGCTCGCGTGGAAGCGGATCGGTGACGGCCAGTCGAACATCACCTACCTCATGCGTCGCGGCGATCGGGAGTTCGTGCTGCGTCGGGGGCCCCGTCCGCCGATCGCGAAGTCCACCCACGACATGCTGCGGGAAGCCCGTGTGCAGAAGGGTGTCGCGCAGGTGGGTCTGCCCGTGCCGGAGATCTTCGCCGTCTGCGACGACGAGTCCGTGCTGGGCGTGCCGTTCTACGTCATGGAGCTCCTCACCGGCGACGTGATCATCGACGAGACCCCGCCGGCCCTCAACACGGTGGACGGCCGCCGTGAGGCGTCGGAGGTGCTCGTCGACACCCTCGTGGACCTCCACGCGGTGGACCTCGAGGCTGCCGGACTCACGACGTTCGGGCGCCCCGACGGGTACCTGGAGCGCCAGATCGACACCTTCACGCGGCTTGCTCCGCTGGTGACCGAACGGGACCTGCCGCTGGTCGCGGAACTGGCCGAGTGGCTGCGGACCCATCGACCGGCATCCCAGCGGGCGGCGCTGGTGCACGGCGACTACCGCTTCGGAAACGTCATGTTCGCGCCCGGCGCGCCCGCCCGGGTGGAGGCGGTGCTCGACTGGGAGATGGCGACGCTGGGGGACCCGCTGGCAGACCTCGGCTACCTCGTGGCCATGTACGCCGACGCGGGGACGACGGGGAACTCCGTCACGGACCTCAGCCCGGCGACCCGACAGCCGGGGTACTTCACGCGGGAGGAGATCGTGGACCGGTACGCGCAGCGGTCCGGCCTCGATGTGAGCAGCCTGGACTGGTACCGGGTGCTCGCGCTGTGGAAGTCGTCCGTGTTCCTCGAGGACATGTTCACGCGATGGAACGCGGGGGAGCGCCCCGGGGACGACTTCGCCCCGATGCTGGAGACCG
The DNA here is from genome assembly GCF_016107685.1 of Brevibacterium yomogidense. Lineage (GTDB taxonomy): Bacteria > Actinomycetota > Actinomycetes > Actinomycetales > Brevibacteriaceae > Brevibacterium > Brevibacterium yomogidense. The sequence goes on along the minus strand of NZ_JABASY010000001.1, from coordinate 207,317 downwards.
GTGTGCCGGAGCTGCTCGAGGAGGCGCGCGCCCTCACGCGGTGAGGGACGCACTCACTCTTGGGTGGGACCCGCGGCCTCGCTGCTCATTCCCGTGACTGGGTAGACGTACGAGACCTTGTGCATCTTGATCTCCTGAAACGTCTCCACGTGCTCCACACCCTCAACATCGGCGAAGCGCTCCGAGAGAAGGGACCAGAGCTGATCATGATCCGTGCAGACCACCTGGACATAGAGATCCGCTCGACCGATGCAGGCTGAAATGTAGGTGATCTCCGGCCATTCGGTGAGGGCATCGATCGCGGACTGCTGATAGCCGACCTTCACCTGCAGCAGGAAGAACGCCATGACTCGATAGCCCATCTTCATGGGGTCGGCGATCGCGGCGAACGTCACGACACCGTCGCTCTGCATCCTGTTGGCCCGACTGCGTATCGTTCCTTCGGAAACCCCGAGGCGTCGGCCGACTTCCCGGTACGAGATCCTGCCGTCCCGCTGAAGGATCTCGAGGATCTTGCTGTCAAGGGTGTCGAGGCTCCGCCCGCCCCGGCCATCGCTGGCGTCACGCCTGGTCACTCGCATAATGGCACTGTAGTCGATCAGATCTCTGCGATTGCGGGACGCTGCCAGGCCAGACTGTGACTGCTCGGCTCGATCAAGCTGTATCGAAGTGCGGCAGGCCCGTGGCGAGGAAGCCGCCGTCCACGTAGAGGGCCTGACCCGTGACCCAGGTGGCGCGGTCGATGAAGAATGCTACGGCTTCGGCGATGTCCTCGGGCCTGCCCCACCTTCCAAGCGGCGTGCGAGACAATTCGTGCGCCGCGATTGGACCGTCCCCCAGATAGTCGGCACCCATCGGCGTTTGGCTGGTCCCCGGCCCCACCCCGTTTACGCTGATGCCATACCGTGCGAGTTCGACGGCCATCGTGCGGGTCAGCAGGAGGACACCGCCCTTTGACGCGCAGTAGGCGCTCTCCCCCGCGAAGCCCTGCACCGAGGCGTTCGACAGGATATTGACGATCGACCCGCCACCGTCCGACATCCGCCGCGCCGCCTCCTTACCGACGAGGAACGGGCCCCGTGCGTTCACCGCCATCACACGGTCCCAGTCCTCAGCGGTCGTCTCGAGGTAGGGCGTATCGAGGAACACTCCGGCGGCGTTCACCAGCGCGGTCGGGGCCCCTTGACGCTCATCGATCTGCGTGAAGGCATGGGCAACGCTCGCTTCGTCGGCGACATCGATCCTGTAGGACTCCGCGGTCCCTCCAGTCTCGGAGACCTGCGCGGCCGTCTCATCGCAGTCCTGCCTGTCGAGCAGCGCCAGCTCGTAGCCGGCGTCCGCGAGTCGAAGGGCGATGCCCCTGCCGAGCCCCTGTCCGGCGCCGGTGACAGCTGCCAGTTTCGTTATCGGTGCCATTTCGTCCTTTCTCACCCCGGCCTCGGGCTGTTCAAACTTCTGCGCGCTCCGGCATCGGCTTGCCCAGCCAGTCGCGGTAGAAGGTCTCCAGGTCCGGTTCGAAATCGAAGACGATGGGGAACCCGGGGGGAGCTGCTTCGACCTCGAGCAGCCTGGCGCAACCGGGACAGATGAATTCCCGGATCTCCATCCATTCGGGGTCGCACATGTGACGGCCCGGATAGATCTCACCCAGGCTCTGAGCGTCATCACGCACTCGGATGTGTGCCTTGAGCTTCCAGTTCTGCTTGTACGATCCGTACTCTTGTCCGCAGGAGCACTTCACCACACGACCATCGGCACCCTGGACGATGAAGAGGTTCTCACCGATGGGCAGCAGGATCGGATCGTCCCACGCGACGCGGTCCTGGAAGACCGCGATGTAGGTGTCGAAACGAGTGTCATCCTTGTGGGCGCTCATCATCGCCTTGGTCTTGTGCCAGGGCAGCTTCCCATCGATGAGTTCGGCGATCTCTGACTTCTGGTAGCTCGTCATTGCACTCTCCTGTTCGTGTCCGTGCGCCGGCATGAGCACCGGCGTGCGGGCGGCAGCGAGCGTGGGCCCCGCTGCCGCCCGGTGCCTGCGTGGATCAGCGGCCTTCGCGCTCGGCGAAGACGAAATCTGCCGGTAGGCTCCAGAACTCACGGAACTCTCCGGCAAACCGCTCTGACAGCGCCATGCTGTCGCGGTACATCTCCCTGACCTCCGGTGCCAGCTCCTGCTCGGCGATGCGCGATCGGGATGATGCGATCCACTCCGACACCGGCATGGACTTCGTCCGGCGTTCCTCGCGGATCTCGTCACGCCGGGCCTGCGTGGCCTCGGCGTCTACGACGGTGTCACCCGTCGTCTGGTCGACAACGACGCCGTACACGTTGCGAGCGGAGTCGCGGGTGACATAGCCGTTCGCAAGGTCGCGCGCGACGGAACCCGGATCCCGGTCGAGGACGTCGCCGTAACCACCGCCACCGTTGTACGAGTGGGAGAAGACGTCGCCGGACCGCAGTGGTTCGGCGAGGTAGGGCCCTTCGATCACATGCGTCTCACCGTCGGTGTAACGATGGATGTCCGATTCGTGTGGGTCGTTCCCGATCCGGTGCGGCAGCGGCTCACCGCGGCGGCCGCGCTCCGAGATCCCGGCGTCGTGCACCGCGTGATGCAGCTGGACTGTGGGGGCGGGGTAGCCACCGCACATCCCCGCGTTGTCGAAGACGCGACTCGAGTGCTCCGAGGTCGCAATGATGAGCTGCGGAGTGTTCGCCACAGTCCACACCGATTCGAAGCCGGTCCCTCCCCGGTACTGCCCGGAACCGCCGGAGTCGGCACTGATCGACCTGCCGAGGTAGAGCATCGGCATGTCCTGCTCCCAGACCTCCATGTTGCCCATGTCGGATTCTGGGTTCCAGCCGACGTAGCCGGTGTCGATACCGTCCTTGATGGCCAGTGCCCCGCTGCCGGCGGCAGCGCACTCGAACAGTGCGATGCCGAAACGGTCGCCGTACTGACTCTCTCCGCCCATCTCGATCATCGGGCTGTTCACCTGGCCGACGAAGACCTCCTCCTGGAAGCCTCGGCCCAGGAACCCGCGGCTCAACAGCCGCTGGAACAGGCCGAAGGCGGGCAGGAGCAGGGCCCACGAGGTGGCGGTCGCCACGTCTTCGCGTCCCGGGTTCGTCCAGGTCCCTTCGGGCAGGTTCATGTCCGTCGCCATCCACGCACCGTCGTTGACCTTGCCGTCGAAGTTCATGTGTTGGGTGAGTGTGACGAATAGGCCGCCGTCCATGCCCGCCGGGGTGCAGTTCATCGAGTGGTAGCCCCAGGAGTTCGTACCGTCGAAGTCGAGTGCCAGTCGTCCTTCGGGAGTGATGTCCATCTCCAGCGGGATGGCATACAGCCAATTGCGATTGCCAAGCGGCAGCACACCCTGCTTGCCCTCCGTGACATGCCCGAAGAAGGTGTGCCCGCGGTACGTGCCCGGCACGGTGAGCTGTTGGACTCGAGCCAGCTGCGACCGGCGTCCTTCCTCGATGAATTCGCGTGTGGCCTGCTTGTAGTAGTCGAGGCCAATGTCGTCGATGAGGGCCTTGACGGCTTCGCGGACCTCCAGGCACGCGGCGACCTTAGCCTTCTCATCGAGAACCCAGTAGATGGGCATGCGGAGGTTGCGCTCCAACCGGATCAGGTAGTCCCGACGCAGCTCGTCGTTCTCGCCCACCTTCTCCGCGCACACGAACAGACCCTCGGTGTAGCGCTCCTGGGCGAGTGCCACGTCGCCGCCGGGAGTGATCCCGCCGACCTCGAGCTCGTGTGCCACGGCGGCGACCCAACCGATCAGCTCATCGCCGTGGTGGATGGGCATCACGTCGATGACGTCGGGAGCCTGCACCGTGCCGATGAAGGCGTCGTTGTTGGCGAAGATGTCGCCCGGACGGATCTTGGGGTCCTCCTCATAGCCGTTCTGGATCATCCACTTGATGAACCGGCTGGCAGTGTGGACGTGGACCATGATCCCGGTCGACAGCGCGATCGCGTCGCCTTCCGGGGTATAGAGCGCGACGACGCTCTCGCCCACTTCGCGGACGCCCGGCGATGCAGAGATCCGTCGCGCCAGTTCGCGGGCGGAGACCACCATCGAGCGGAGCTTCGTGTGCAGGCCCTCATACGCCAGTGGATCGGCTTCCCGGAGGGAAAGACGATCCAGCCCCGCGTAGTGGCCGGTCTCGCGCATGACGCGTTCGCTTTCCAGAAGCTGGTCCAGAAGCGACGGATGTGCGCTTGTGGTGTGCGGGGAAGCGGTGTCTGTGACAGTCAACGGGTCCTCCTACTTGCTGTTCGAGTCGGCCGGGGCGGCGTGTTCGTAGTGGATGATCGTCCATTCGTCGACCCACACGTGGTCGCCGGCAGGGATGACAAGGGTGGTGGCCGGATGTTCGACGACGGCAGGGCCCTCCACGTGGTTGCCGGGCCTCAGCAGATCCATCTCCCACAACTTCGCTTCGTGCCAGGTGCCCCCGTAGTACATCTCGCGGGTGCCCTTGAAGGCCTCGCTGCTGGGCTTCTGCCCCTCCAGCGGACGACGTTTGAGGGTGGGCTTGATCTTGTCTACCTTGGCGATGAGCCCCAGTTCGGTGATCGAGTGGCCAGCCTCCCTGTACTGCGCGACGGGACGGTTGATGGCCGCGTAGAGGTCGTCGAACGCCTCGACGAGGTAGTCGAGGTCGGCGTCAGCGGACACTCGGGAGATCGTGAGCGGCACCTCGACGTCTTCGAGCTGACCGGTGTAGCGCATCATGGCGAACAGCTGCAGCTCGACATCGGCCTTGTCGTGTCCTTCTTCGCCCATCTCGCGGATGGCCTTGGTGCGCAGTCCGTCCCACACGTCGTTGAGCGACGCGATGACCGACGCACGGTGGTTCGCATCCGCGTCCGGGGGCAGTGTGAGCTGCACTGACCGGCTGTAGCGCCGCAAGTAGTCGGCGGTGGTGCAGCCGAAGGCAGAGAATGCCGCAGCGAACGGGAACGTCAGAACGCTCTTGAAGCCGAACCCGCGGCTGTACTCCGCCATGTGGAGCGGTCCGGAACCGCCATAGGCCATGAGCGAGTAGTCGTGTGGATCGACTGCACGTGCAGAGATCATCTGACTCATGGAGTCCTTGGCGTCCATCTCGAGGAGATTCGCCATGCCTTCGGCAGCCTCGTAGATGTCGACTCCCAGAGGGTCGGCGACTTTCTCCTTGAAGACCTGCTTAGCCTTCTCAACATTGAGCTTGACCTTGCCGCCGAGGAAGTAGTCGGGGTTGAGACGCCCCATGATGACATCGCAGTCGCACACGGTCGGTTCCGTCCCTCCCTGGTCGAACGCGACGGGTCCGGGCCACGATCCGGCACTCTCCGGGCCCAGGCTGACCTTCTTGGTCAATGGGTCGACCTTGATGATCGTTCCGGCGCCGGCGCCGATGCTCTCCATCGAGATGGTGGGCAGGTTGAGCTTGAACCGAGCCAGTGTTGGCTCGTTCTCGATCGGGATCGTTCCACGGGTGATGGCTGCGATGTCGAAGCTCGTGCCACCCATGTCACTGACGATCACGGAGTCGGACCCGATCATGTCTCCGACGTACTTCGCGCCAAGAATGCCGCCGACCGGCCCGGAAATCATCGTCTCGTGCAGTCGCGGGTATCGGATCCCGGCAAGGCCGCCGTACGACAGCACGGTCTGAACGCCGTAGCGGAACCCCTGTCCGTGTGCTGCTTCCTCCACTCCGATGAGCTGATCCCTGCCTGCGGCAGCGGCGTACGCTTCGATCGCCGTGCTGTTGAGGCGCGACTGTTCGCGGATGACCGGGCGAACCGAAGACGACAGATGGATCGGGATGTCGACCTCGTGCTTGTCCAGCACGTTCTGGACGAGATCAGCGATCCCCTGCTCGTGTGCGTCATCGACATAGGAATTCATGCAGACGATGCAGATGCCTTCGACGCCCTGTGCGATGAGTGCGTTCGCGGCCTCTTCAGCCTCGTCCGGGTAGAAGGGTATGACGACGTTTCCGAACTGGTCGATGCGTTCGGTGACCCCGAACACCCGATCGCGTGGGATGAGCGGGTCCGGGGCCTGGTGCGTGACCGCGTGCAGCCTGTCAGGGTACGAGTAGTCCGTCCAAGTCTGCAGGCCACGGCCCATGAGGACCGCATCTTCCATACCGCGGGTGACAATGAGACCGATGCGTCGTCCGGTGCGTGACAGCAGAGTGTTGAGCATGCCCGTCCCGGAGTACAGGACGACGGACAGCTGTTCGAACGTCTTCTGCAGGTCCATATCCCAGTTGCCGACCGCGTCGATAGCCGATTCGACGAATCCTTCGGACTCGTTGTGGGGCGTGGTCGCGGCCTTGCCGACGGAGAAGTGTCCGTCTGCATCGACGAGGAGGGTGTCGGTCATCGTGCCGCCGGCATCGATCCCCAGGACCAAGGGCTTTCTCTCACTCATGTGGCTCCTTCTCAGAGACTTCCGTTGGGTGCATGCGATATCGACGCGTGTGCCAGTCACCTCTGCAACAGCCGCTTTGCTTATCAGGGTGCGTATTGCGTAGATGGATGCCCTTTTGGCAACGCAGTGCATATAGGCTCCCCCTGCGAGCTACGCAAAGTCAACCATAGGTGCAAAATAGGGGCGTGTTTCGTGGCCAGGTTCCGCGGTGACCGTCGTCACCCTCCCCGCGGTCGGCGGCGCTCCAGGTGAGGGTTGACTTTCCCCCGCGACGATGTGAGCCTGGCCACGGATACGCCGCAATGCGTAATCGAATGTGTTGCGAATTGCTCAAACAGGCACTCAAATCCTGATTGACTACGCGTCGCGTAGTCGTTGGGTGGAAGAGGAATTGTGCTCGACGAGGAAATCGAGATCGATCTGGTGTCGTTGGACAGCGCTCCAACCGGAGAGGAGTACTCCAGGGGCGACTACGTTCTCCTGGCGATCCTCGGGATTGCCGTACCCGCTGTCCTGCTCGCCTTAGGGGCGATGTGAATATGCAGCCAAGAACTACGCGCATCGCTCGCAGCAGCTTGCCACTCCCGCTCGGCGAGCGGAACTGGAAGCCGCTCGTCCTCGCCGCCGTCTGCACGAGCACCGGCGTCGCCACGTGGTCCTTCGTCATCGGCGGATCCGCGGCACTCTACGTCGGCGCAGTCGCCGGAATGATCGCCATGACAGCAGGGGCTCTCCTCGGCCAGATGCTGGTGAACTTGGCCACTGTGCCGGCTGCCACGAAGCACGGCATCGAGACTACGACGTCAACGAAGCCCCAGTTGGGCAGCCGTGGGGCGGTGATCGGGCTTGGCCTCCTCCTGTTCACGTCGATCGGCTGGAATACGGTCCTCATGATCTTTTTCGGCCGTGCTGCGGCTTCGGCGATGATCGTGCTCGGCGTCGCCGGCGAAGGATCCCGGGGCCTTGTCGCGACCCTCTTCTCGGCCGGAGGCCTGGTGGTTCTCGCCTTCCTCGTGACTCGCGGGGCGAGGTCGCTGAGTAAGACCGGTCCGACAATCGCTATCTGCATCGTCATCCTGACCGGCTGGCTGCTGTATCTGCTCCTGGACCAGTTCGGCTGGTCTGCTATCGCCACCGCCGCGCCGCTCGACCCTACGGACAGCTTCGGCGTGAACTACACGAGCGTCTTCGAGCTGCTGGTCGCGGGCACCTTCGGCTGGTGGGGCTACATGGGTGGAATGGTCCGTATGGTGTCGAAGGCGGGAAAGACGATTCTGCCGACCATGGTCGGTTTGGGCCTGGCCTGGGCAGTGGTGGCTTCGGTCAGTCTTTTCGGGGCGCTCATGACTGGGGAACCGGATCCCACCATCTGGGCACCGATGATCGCGGGCGACTTCACTGCGATCGTCGTCCTGATCTTCATTGCTCTGGCCAACTTGGGTTCTACCCTGGTCGGAATCTTCGTCTCCACACTTGCGATCAAGCAGACGCGCGGGCTCGGTCGGAAGGTCTCCTGGAACACGATCGTCGTGTTCGTCTCGACACCCATGCTTTTGTGCATCGTCCTGATACCACACCTGATCTTCGACAACGTTCCCGTCTTCATGGCCTATCTGGGGATGATGCTCGGCCCCATGATCGGTGTGCAGATCGCCGACTGGTACATCCTGGGCCGCCGGAAGACGCTGTCCGTCGCTGCCCTCTACCAGCCCGGACGGGAATCGGCCTACTGGTACTTCGGCGGCTTCAACCCGGCGGGGATCCTCGGCCTGATTCTGGGCACCCTGACGTATGCGGCCATCCTCAATCCGAACACGTACGTTCCGAATGCGGCGTTCTTCCAATACACCACCGCAGCGATCCCGTCGGTGATCGTGGGAGGGCTCGTCTACGTCATAAGCACAAAGCTCATGAAGCGGTTCCTTCCTACGCGGTCCAGTCGGCGGGGTGCGGTGGAGGAAGCTAGCTGATGGGACTACGCCTAGCAGACAAGACCGCCATCATCACCGGTGCCGCACGGGGCATCGGTGCGGCGACTTCGGAGCTGTTCGCCGCAGAGGGCGCACACGTCGTCGTCGCGGATGTGAACGAGGATCTCGGCGGGGCACAGGCCGAGTCGATCCGAGCGGCAGGCGGCAGTGCGGAGTTCTTGAGACTTGATGTAACCGACCTCGATGAGTGGAAGGACTGCATCTCCTTCACCGAGAAGAGGTTCGGCAAGCTCAACATTCTCGTGAACAACGCCGGGATTTCCTGCAGCCTCTCCATCGCAGAGACGACAGCCGAACACTGGGACCGGGTGATCGCGACGAACCAGACGAGTGTCTACTACGGGATGCAGCTCGCTATCGAGGCGATGGCGCGGACCGGTGAGCCGTGCGCGATCGCCAATGCTTCTTCAGTAGACGGCCTCGTCGGCGAATCGCGGTTCTTCGCCTATTGTGCCGCGAAGGGCGCGGTGACGCTCATGACCAAGGCTGCCGCCCTGTACTGCGCTGAGCAGAACCTGCCGATCCGCGTGAACTCCGTCCACCCTGGCTACGTCCAGTCACCGATGGCGGCAGTCGACGCCGCGCAGAACGGGCAGACAGTGGAGGAGTACACGCGGGAATTCGCAGACAGGCACCCCCTTGGTCACCTGGGTGAACCGCGGGACATCGCAGACGGGTACTTGTACCTGTGTTCGGACGAGGCGCGCTTTGTCACTGGTACGCAGCTCACGATTGACGGGGGATACACCGCGCAGTGAGTGGGACTGCGCTTTGACGCGCGCCCTCACGCGGTGAGGTCGCCCCTCACGCCGCGAGGTCCATCCTCTGCTCGTAGCCGTCGAGGAATTCCGCCAGCCGGTCCAGCGCTTCATCGAGCACTTCGACACCTGGCAGGGTGACGAGCCGGAAGTGGTCGGGCTTGTCCCAGTTGAAGGCGCGGCCGTGGGAGACGAGGATCTTCTGCTCCCGCAGCAGGTCGAGCGCGAACCGTTCGTCGTCGACGATCCCGAACCTCTCCACGTCCAGCTTCGCGAACAGGTACAGCGCACCGTCCGCCGGTTGGGCGCTCACCCCGTCGATCGCATTGAGCTTCCCGGCGGCGAGATCCATCTGTGCGCCCAGCCGGCCCGTGGGCAGGACGAGGTCCTCGATCGACTGGTGTCCGCCCAGTGCCGCCTGGATCGCGTGCTGCGCGGGGACGTTCGAGCACATCCGCATGTTCGCGAGCAGTCTGATCCCCTCGAGGTAGCTGCCGGCCGCGTGCAGGGGTCCCGTGATCGCGAGCCAGCCGGACCGGTACCCGGCGATGCGGTACGCCTTCGACAGGCCGGAGAACGTGAGGCAGAGGACGTCGTCCCCGGTGATCGTCGCGAGGTTGATCATCTTCGCGTCGCCGTAGGTGATCTTCTCGTAGATCTCGTCCGCGAACACTAGGAGGTCGTTCTCCCGGGCGAGCTTCACGAGCCCTTCGAGCGTCTCCCGCGAGTACACGGCACCCGTCGGGTTGTTCGGGTTGATGACGACGATCGCGCGGGTGCGGGGGGTGATCTTCGCGGCGATGTCCTCGAGGTCGGGCACCCAGCCCGCGTCCTCCGCGCACCGGTAGTGGACCGGCGTGCCGCCGGACAGCGCGACCGAGGCCGTCCACAGCGGGTAGTCCGGCATCGGCACGAGGATCTCGTCACCCGGGTCGCACAGGGCCTGCAGCGCGAGGGTGATGAGTTCGCTCACCCCGTTTCCCAGGTAGACGTCGTCCGCGTCGAGCGAGCGGATCCCCTTCGTCTCGTAGTACTGGACGACGGCGCGCCGGGCGGAGAGGATGCCGCGCGAATCGCTGTACCCCTGCGCTTCCGGCAGGTGCTTGATCATGTCGACGAGGATCGAGTCGGGTGCTTCGAACCCGAACGGGGCCGGGTTCCCGATGTTGAGCTTGAGGATGCGGTGGCCTGCCGCCTCCATGCGGTCCGCCTCTTCGAGGACCGGGCCCCGGATGTCGTAGAGCACGTTGGCGAGTTTGGAGGACTGCGAGAACACGTTCATCCCTTCGGGGAAGATTCTTGGACGCCGAGGTGGTCGTCCGGGTCGCATCCAGGCTACGAGCCGGCGCACGGAAAGTCGCGTCGTAAAAGGTATGAACTGGCTTCCTTTCCGCTCGTCCCATGGGTTCTCATTGGTATGAGGAAACTGGGATGACTCGCCCGGATATCCTGGACGCGTGGAACCGCTCATGCTCGCGCTCGACCTCCTGGGGGTCCTCGCCTTCGCCGCCTCCGGCAATCTGCTGGCCGCGCGGAAGAACATCGACATCATGGGCAGCCTGGTGCTCGGACTCGCGGTGGGTCTGGGAGGCGGCATCATGCGGGATGTGATGCTGGGGCGGGTCCCGAACTCCCTCCAGGAGCCCATCTACCTCATCCCGCCGGTCATCTCCGCCCTCACGGTGTACCTGCTGGGTCGGCGGGCGCTCCATGCACGCGTCCCCATCATCGCGTTCGACGCGCTGGGCCTGGGAGTCTTCGTCACGACCGGCACGACGATCGCGTGGGAGGCGGGCGTCCCCGTCGCCTCGGCGATCCTCCTGGGCGTCCTCACCGGTGTGGGCGGCGGCATGATCCGCGACGTCCTGGCGAACGAGATCCCGGCCGTCTTCAATGGTTCCGACCTGTACATCCTCCCCGGGATCGTCGGCGCGAGCCTCATGGCGCTCATCGAGGAACTGGGCTGGTTCGAGCCGTGGTGGGCGCTGGTGATCGCCGTCCTGGTCTTCACGTTCCGCATGCTCGCGTGGCGCCTCGAATGGCGGGTCCCGTCACCCATGCGCGGGTGGTCGTACCGTGCGGTCCTCGGCCGGAACCTGTCCGTGTTCCGCAGGCCGCCCGAACGCGATCGCGGAGTCTTCGCTCCTCGCCGGACCCGTCGATTCGACGACATCGACTGATCTGAGCGGACCCCACGCGTGCCCGTGCCCCTCAGAGCACGACGAGCAGCAGGCCCGCGAGCGCTCCCGCGACCACCGCCACGCGCGACGACCGTCGCAAGCGCCCGACAGCCTGCCGGAGGCGACGGCGCGCGGAGAACGCCGCGGCCGGGTCCACTCCCACGGCAGGTACGCGTGAATCCTCCCCTGTGACTGAGTTGGCCCCCACGACGGAGCCGCGTGAATCCGCCAGGGTGTCGAGCACGGTGCGGTGGGGCGCGGACGGGTCGATCCGCACGGGCACGACGGTCCTCCTCCGCAGCGTCCCGGCGTCGACGGGGTCGAGCGTCCAGTGGACGTCCGTGGCGAACATCCGCCCGGCGTGCGTGACGACCAGCAGTGTGACGTCGACCGCCGCCTGCGGTCCAGGGCTCGGCGCCGACGCGTGCAGCACGGTGGCGATCGCCGGGGCGCCGGTGCGGCGCAGGTGGGCGGCGGTCCTGCGATCGAGCGCGATCCGGGCCGCCGGTCGCATGCCCGCCAGCAGCAGTGCTTTCGCCGCCAGGGCCAGCCCCCACGGCCACAGCGCGAGGGCGGCAGCCACCGGGGGAGAAGCGCCCGCCGCGTCGGGGAGTCCGAGCGTCCCGCGCAGAATCAGATTCGCGAGTTCACCCATCACCATTCCCGTGCCCAGCCCCAGGCACAACCACAGGGCGGTGCGACCCACGGGGACCTCGCGGGCCGCGTCGACGTAGCGGGGCACGCTGTGCGGACGAGCCATGGTCGCACCGTAGAAGGTGCGAATGCCGTGACGGTTGCCGCGGGGTGAACGCCTGCAGTCTCCACGCTGTCGGGAGCGTGAGAGCGGCCGTTCTTCCGGTCCTCAGCCCGCGCCCAGAACGACATCGCTAGACTTGGCCCAGTGATCTCGACCTCGGATTCTTCGCCCCAGCGCTCGCTCGGCACCTGGATGGTGCTCCGTGGCGGCCTCGCCGTCGTCTTCGGGCTCGTCACGGTCTTCTGGCCGCGCGAGCAGATCGGCTCGCCCACGAACCTCAACATCGCAGTGACGACCGTCGACGTGCTCCTGCTCGCCTACCTCGCCCTGCACGGCGTCCTCGTCCTCGCGCAGGGACTGCGCACCCAGACGGACATGCGCATGCCGCTGCTGGGACAGGCCGTCGTGGTCGTCCCCGGCATCGTGTTCCTCCTGCTGGCGGACGCGACGGGCCAGCTGCGCGCCGCGATCGCCGTGTGGGCGGTCCTCCACGGACTCATCGAGCTGTGGATCTGGCGGACCCACCGCGATGAGCGCATGAGCTCAGACTTCCTCATCGTCGGAGGCATCCACGTGCTCCTGGGTGTCGTCGTGCTCGCGGGCACGGAGATGAACGCCCTGAGCGTGCTCGGCTTCACCGGGGCCGCCGCGATGATCGCCGGCGTCTTCTCCCTGGTGGGCGGCTACTCCCGTCGATCCTGCGGTCGCGCGGGCACGGTGGCCGGCGCGGAGGCCGAAGAATCATGACGCCCCCTGCGACTCTCCGCACCTCCCCCGGACCCTTCGACGCGCAGCGGATCGACGACGGCCTGCTGCGCCACGACGGGCTCCTCGTCGACCTGGCCGCCGCGGCCCGGGAGCTGGGCGACGAGCTGTTCTCCCGCCTCGTGCAGGTGGCGCGCAGCCCGCAGCTGCTCGTCGCGACGGACTACGACGGGACGATCGCCCCGCTCGTCGACCGTCCCTCCCGCGCGTTCCCGCTGGACCTCAACGTCGCGACGATGCGTGCCCTGTCGTCGATCCCGTCCACACAGTCGGCCGTCATCTCCGGCCGTTCGCTGCGTGACCTCGCCGCGATGTCGCGGCTGCCGCGCGAAGTGCACCTCGTCGGGTCGCACGGCGGCGAATTCGGCATCGACGACTTCGACGACATCGCCCCGGAGACGGAGGACCGCCTCACCGCCCTGCGGTCGGCGCTGCTGGAACTCCACCGCGACCTGCCGGACGTGTTCCTCGAGTCCAAGCCGCTGGGTGCCGCCGTGCACCTGCGGGGCCGGACCCCGCAGGAGCGGGAAGCCGTCGCCGCGTGGGTCGCGGCGACGTGCGAGGAGATCGGCATCGAACCGGTCCAGGGCCGCGACGTCTACGACCTCACGGTCATCCCCGGCTCCAAGGGCGACGCGCTGGAGGCGCTGCGCGAGCGGCTGGGCGCAGACACCGTCGTCTACATCGGCGACGACGTGGCCGACGAGGCCGCACTCGCCACACTGCGCGACGGCGACCTGGGCCTGCGGGTGGGCACGGACGGTGGCACCCGCGCAGAGATGCGCATCCCGGACCCGTACACGGTGGGCGTCGTCCTCGCATCACTCTTCGAGCTGCGCAGGTCCTGGCTGTTCGGCCGCTCGTCGATCCCGATCGAACGCCACAGCCTCCTGGGCAACGGTCACTCGACCGCTCTCGTCGACCCGAACGGCCGGATCTGCTGGATGCCGCACCCGCTGCCGCATTCGGCGAGCGTGTTCTCGGAGGTCTTGGGCACCTCGGCGGCGGGGTACTTCTCCGTCGGCCCCGTACCGGTCGACACGGGCACCGCAACAGACGCCGAGGTCGCCCGCACCCGGCCGCTGACCCAGCGGTACCGGGGCGACACGATGACGGTCGTGACCCGGTGGGCGGGTCTCGAGGTCGCCGACTACCTGGCGCCCGTGCCGGACGATTCACAGGACACGGTGCTGGTGCGCGTCCTCACCGGCAGGGCACCCGCGGAGATCCGTTTCGCGCCGCGCCTGGACTACGGCGCGGCACCCACTGCGCTCGACCTCGAGGACGGGGTCGTCCGCGTCGACAACACGTCCGAGCCGATGGCGCTGCACGCCCCCGGCGTCGACTTCGAGATCATCGAGGAGAACGGCTCCCACACCGCGGTCGCCCGCGTCGTCCCGGCGGACCTGCCGGGCGGCGAGCTGGTGCTGGCGTTCGCGTGCGGCGGCGCGTCTGACTTCCTCGACTCCGTGCTCGCAGGTGACGAGCACCAGGTGCGCGTGCTCGCCGAGGGCTTCTGGGAGAACTGGGCGCGGACCCTCGAACTGCCCGGGCAGGTCCGAGAAGGGGTGCTGCGCTCCGCGCTCACGCTGCGCGCCCTCTGCCACGCACCCACCGGCGGTGTGCTGGCCGCCCCGACGACCTCGCTGCCGGAGGGGATCGGCGGCGTCCGCAACTGGGACTACCGCTACACCTGGCTGCGCGACGGCTCCATGACGGTCCGCGCCCTGCTCGACCTGGGGTCGACGGCGGAGGCCGAAGGATTCATCCAGTGGCTGCGCGGGATCCTCGCCGAGGCCCCGGGCCCGGAGTTCCTCCACCCCCTCTACGCGGTCGACGGCTCCGCACTCACATCCGAAGCCGTGCTGGAACACCTGCCGGGCTACGCCGGTTCCCGCCCCGTCCGCGTCGGCAACGCGGCGGAGCACCAGGTCCAGCTCGACGTGTTCGGCCCTGTCGCGGAACTGCTGCGCGACATCGTCACCGTCCGCGGGGAGATCGCCGACGACGAATGGGAGCTGCTCGTCGCGATGGGCAGCGCCGTCGAAGCGCGCTGGGACGAAGAGGACCACGGGATCTGGGAGGCCAGGCGCCCACCCAAGCACAACGTGTACACGAAGGTGATGTGCTGGGTCACCCTGGACCGTGCGATCGAGGTCGCGGACCGGTTCGGTCTGACGCTGCCGGGCGCATGGCGCGGGCTGCGCGAGGAGATCGCGGAGGAGGTCGTCGCACGCGGCTGGAGTGAGACGTCGCAGTCGTACACCGTCGCCTACGATGACGACGACCTCGACGCCGCGTGCCTGTTCGTGGGCCTGTCCGGGATGCTCCCGGCTGACGACCCGCGCTTCCTCGCGACGGTGGACGCCGTCGAACGCGAACTGCGGGAGGGGCCCACGGTCTTCCGTTACCGCTACGACGACGGCCTGCCGGGACTCGAGGGCGGCTTCCACATCTGCACGACGTGGCTCATCGAGGCGTTCCTGCTCACGGGCAGGAACGAGGAGGCGCGGACGCTGTTCCGACAGCTCGACAAGCTGCGCGGACCCACGGGACTGCTGGCGGAGGAGTACGACCCGCTCGCCGAGCAGCACTTGGGCAACCACCCGCAGGCATACTCCCACCTGGGCTACATCCGCGTCGTGAAGCTCGCGCAGGAGATGGGCTGCTCGCTCGAGTGACGGCTGACGCTGGGCCGCCGGCCCGAGCGGCTGCTGACGCTGCACTCACCCAGCCGCTGCGGGGGCGGTGGATCGACCGGCCCGCGGGGTACCGCTGCTTCGAAGCGGCGTTCTTCGTGGGGCACGGTCGCGATGTGTTCGAGCGGGCCGCGGATGAGCTCCTCCACTGGCAGGTGAAGATCCGCAGCGGCTTCGACATCGAGGTGGAGGACCCGGGTCAGGCGGGTCGGTCGGACCGGACGGGGCAGGCAGGTCTGGTGGGTCGGGATGCGAGGCCCGTGAAGGTCGCTGCGGGACAGCGGCCGACGATCCACGTCCGCCTGGGGCCGTTCCGGCTGCCGGAGCCGGCGCGGATCGTTGCGGTGGTCGAGTCTCGGTCGCGTCGCGGCTTCACGTACGCCACGGAGCCCGGCCATCCGGTGACGGGTGAGGAGTCGTTCCTCCTCGTGACGGGGACGGAGGGGGAGGCTGATGACAGGGTCTTCCTCGTGCTGCGTTCGGCATCGCGGCCGGGAGCTGGGATCTGGCGCTTCGCGGACCCGCTGGTGCGCATCGCGCAGGTCGTGTACCGCCGACGCTACGCCCGTGCCCTGCGCACCTGAGCGCGAATCTTCACGACCGGGCACCCGCCTTCACGGCCGAGCGCCCGCCTTCACGGCTGAGTGCGCATCTTCTCAACTGAGTGCGCTTTTGCGCGGCTGAGTGGACAGTGTCACCGATGTCCTGAGGCAGAACTGTCACTCAAGTCCTGAGACATCACAGACAGTGCACTGAGCCAGTACGGTGTTGAAAACGATGCACTCAAAAACGAAAACGCGCAATGAACGTTCTGTGCCGTGCGCCACGGCCGCCTGTGCCCTGCGGACCGCCCAGCCGCCAACCCACCGCCAGTGCTCCCGGCATCACCCGGCCGTCGGGGTCTGCGGCTCCGGGGCTGCGGCGGACGGTGAGGCCGGTTCCGGCACGGGTGGGAACCGCACTGTCGTGTGGGCGCCGCCGTTCTCCCCGTTCGCGAACTCGATCGACATGCCCAGCAGGCGTGCCTGGCCCTGCGCGATGACGAGGCCCAGGCCCATGCCCCCGCCGCCCGCGGACACGAACCGGGTGGGCCCGGTCGCGACGATGTCGGGCGGGTAGCCGGGACCCGAGTCCATGACGACGACGGCGTCGGGGCGGATGTCGACGCGGATGGGGTCCCCGCCGTGTTTCACGGCGTTGACCAGCAGGTTCGTGATGATGCGCTCGAACCGCCTCTGGTCCGTGACGATCCGGGTGTCGCCTGCGCCGTACTCGACGTCGACGGCATGCCCCGCGAGGACGCCGGAGCCCTCGAGAGTGCTCATGAGCGAATGCATGCTCGCGTCGACGACGACGGAGGACATCATCGTCTCCGCGCGTCCGGCGTCCAGTCGTGACACCTCGAGCAGGTCTTCGACGAGCACCTGCATGCGTGCGACCCGCTCCTTCACGAGTTCGGCCGGCCGGGACTCCTCCTCCAGGAGGTTCGCCGCGTTCACCAGTCCGGTGAGCGGAGTCCGCATCTCGTGCGCGAGGTCCGCCGTGAACCGCTGCTCCGACTCGATCTTCTCCGTGAGCCTCTCGACGGCGAAGTCGACGGCCTGTGCGAAGTCGGCCACTTCGTCGTCGCCGTAGTCGATGACGTCGGACACCCGCGCGGACGTGTCGCCGTGGGCGATCCGCCGTGCCGCCTGCGCACCCAGGGTGAGCCTGCGCGAGATCTGCCCCGCCGCGAACGTCGAGATCCCGCCGATCAGCAGCGCCGACCCCAGCATGCCCAGGAGCACCGCCCGGTCGATCCCCGCGAGCAGCCGCTCCGACTCCGCGGTCGACTGCCGCACGGAGATGACGGCTTCGTGCGAGCCGACCCGGATGGGGGCGGCGGCCCACAGGTAGTCCTCGCCGTCGACCGGGTGCATGGTCGTGACGGAGTGCCCGGCCAGTGCGGAGTCGCGGGCTTCCGCCGGCAGGTCGGGGTCGTTGATCATCGTGTTGAGGGTGAGAACGCCGGTGTCGGAGTACACGGACACGGCGTGGTTGAGCTGTTCCGTCACGTCCGCGCGCTGTCGTTCCGCCTCCGCCCGCGCTGCGGACTGCCGGACGACGACACCGCAGCTGAGCGCGGCGATGACGACCGACGTGATGACGAGGAGGACGATCTTCCAGCGCAGTGACACAGGGGTGCTCCGCTTCCGTCAGCCGGCGAACCGGTAGCCGAAGCCGCGGACGGTCTCGATCCGCGACGCACCGATCTTCTTCCGCAGCCGCTGGATGTGGACGTCGACGACGCGTGAGTCGCCCGCCCACTGGTACCCCCACACGGTGTAGGCGATCTTCTCCCGCGAGTACACGTGGCCGGGCTCCTCCGTCAGGAGCATGAGGATCCGCAGCTCGGTGGGGGTGAGGTGGACTTCCTCGCTGTCGATCTCGACGGTGAGCCGGCCGGTGTCGATCATGAGCGATCCCAGCTGCAGGCGGCGGTTTCCCACAGCATCGAGCGGGGTGGCCGGCGCCGCGGCGGACGGCGGAGGCGAAGGAGGTGCCTGCGCGGCGGACGGTGGGGGCGAGGGGGCCGATTGTGCAGGTGGAGGCGACTGCGGCGCTGCGGGCATCGCCGCCGGGACCGCGCTCTGCTCGGGCGACGACCAGGGGACTGCGGACGGGTCCGGGGACGACCACGGGACCTCGGGAGTCGGAACCGGGGCCGAGGCGCCTGCGGGCTCCCCAGCCGCTCCCACCTCGGGCGACGCCTCTGCGGGCGGTGGGGCGGCAACGGGAGTGGGTTCAGCCGGCCGTTTCCAGCCGGCGTGCGAGGGGACGGGCTGGATGGGCAGGGGGCCGGTCTGCACCTGCTCCGGCTCTGCTGTGCCGGATGTGCCGAACCGGTGGGGTGAATCGAACCCGGGGGTGGGGCCCAGCACCTCCGGCAGCTCCCCACCGCTGATGATGCGGCCGCCGGGGCCGATCGCGGTCTCCCGCACTGTGTGTCCGGCGACGGGAGCGGGGGAATAGCCCATCGACCCGGTGCCGGCCGTGATGAAGCGGCGCACGACCGCGCGGATGCGCGCGTTGAGCACCTGCATGTCGAACGGCTTCGTGAGGTAGTCGTCCGCACCCGCTTCGAGCGACTGGACGATGTCGATGGGTTCGGACCGCGCGGAGACGATGATGATCGGTACCGTCGACCGCTCGCGGATCGCCCGCGTGATCGAGGCGCCATTCATCGTGGGCAGCATGAGGTCGAGGAGGACGGCGTCCGCGCCGTGTGCGGCGACGAACTCGTAGCCTTCGCGGCCGTCCTCGAACGCGGTCACCGTGTAGCCGAACCGCTCGAGGCTGATCTGCGTCGTCTCGCGGATCACCTCGTCGTCCTCCACAAGGACGATGTGCATGGTGCCTCTCCCCCCCCTGCTGAACCCCCGTGCGGGCCTCACCTCTGCGGTGCTCACGCCCCGGCGCGATGAACGTCAGGCGTTCCCCGCGCTGGAGATCCTCTGGCCGGCTTCGAACCGTCCGTCGTGGAACCTGTAGACCTGCACCGACCACCCGGACGGGCAGCAGGGCTCGTCCGTGGACGTGTAGCGCGACTCCTGCGCGACCAGGGTGCCGCCGCGTCCCGGTGTGAGAGTGAGATCCTGCCCTGAAACTATCAGTTGGACGACCGGTTCACCGGCCTGCTCGCCGATGACGGCGGCGGAGAAGACTGTGTCCGTGCCCGGCGCGGTGAGGAGCGCGACCTGGAACGTGGTGCCGTCGACCTCCAGGGGGGTGCCGTGGCTGATGCACTCATCGCAGTAGAGCAGCGCCTCCGTCGCCTGCGCGTCGATCGTCGCGGCGTCGTCGGCGGTGCGATCCAGCAGGTGGGTGCGGATCTGATCGATGTCGAACCGCAGGTCGGACGGAGGGACGGCGGAGTCCTGGACGAGGGCCGCGCCCGTGGGCTGCACCTTCGCCTCCACCCGCAGGCCCCGGTCGGGACTGATGAGGAACGCGAAGGCGAGGAGCACGACGAGGATGGCCGCGGCGATCACCGCGACCCATCCGGGCAGCGTGAGCTGTGGTCGGGACACAGAAACAGTGTGCCATGTGCCCTGCAGTCGGACACCCGGTCGCGGACGGGGGCGGCACAGGCGCAGGCGCCGGCGGTAGACTGGGCCGGACATGGAAAAGAAGAACTCTCAGCGCCGCGACCGCCACAAGAACCGGAAGAGCGTTCCCTATGGCGACGCCGTGCGCTTCGGCCTCATCGCGGGGATCGTCACGTTCCTCGTGTCCGCCGTCGCGACCGAAGGCAGCAAGCTCTCCGAAGAGGGGTTCGCCGTCGTCCTCCGCATGGGCATGCCCGCCCTGTACGGCGGGATCGCGTTCGTCGTCGCCACCCTCGTCGCGTTCATCCTCAACTGGGTCGTGTCCCGCAAGGAACTCGACTCCGAGATCGACGGCCCCGTCCTCCACTGACAGTCCGCAGGCGACCGGGACCGCTCGCTCAGACGAGTGTGTAGCCCGCCTCGTCCACAGCGGCGGCGAGGTCCTCGCGATTCAGCTGCGACTCGGACGTGACGGTGACGGGGGAGTCGCCGCCCTCGACGAGATCCACCTGCACCTCCGCAACACCCGCGATCGCACCGATCTCCTCCTTCACCGCTGAGACGCAGTGTCCGCAGGTCATTCCCTGGACGGTGAGTGTGGTGGTCTCCATCGTGATCGCTCTCCCTCTCCCGGCGCATCAGGTTCCTCCTGGTGCGCCAAGCTCTTCTCATCGTTCGACCCCGTCAGCGTATACCCCCTTGGGGTATATTCGCCAGTGGTCCGATGCCCGTGTTGTCGCCGAATCGGCACACCTCCGGCATCTCGGACTGCGGCATCTCGTGCACAATTGAGGAAATGCCCCCTCTGAGACGATCGTCCTCCGGACGCACGGAACCGGCCCGGTCCACCGGCCCCCGGGTGCCCGGCATGCCCGGCGCCGCCCCGCCCAACGGGGAGAAGCGCAGGCGCCTGCCCTTCGCGGACGCAGGGGTCGCCGGCCGCATCGTGGCAGCCAACGGGGTGATGCTCGTGGGCATCGTCCTCCTCGTCAGCACACTCCTCTACTTCCTGCTCAGCGAGCAGAACGACCGGCGCGCGGAGCGGCAGCTCGTGAGCACCGCCGAATCGCTCGCGCGGTCGACGCTGGTCCTCGATCACATCGTCGCGGTCGAAGCTGACAGGGACGACGCCGATCCGGCTCCGCTGCCGGTCTTCCTCGCCGACTCCCAGGAGAACGCAGTCCTCGTCGACCGGCTGGAGGACATCCGCGCGGACTACGGCGTCGACGTCGTCGAGGTCATCCCCGCCTCCCAGCTGGAGGCGGGTGAGGGGCTGGGCAGCGCCTCCGTGGGGGGAGTGGACACCCCGCGCGAACGCCCTGTCGTCGTCACATCCGACAACGAGGTGAACTCGCGTGCTCGGGCGGCGGCGTCGCGCCTCGACATCGACGAGATCGCCGCGAACGGAACGTCCGTGCGGTACATCGACGGCAGCGTCGACCTGCTCTTCGCCGTCGCACCGATCGTGGCGTACCCTTCCGATGCGGACGGTGCTGCAGGCTCAGACTCAGGCACAGACTCAGACGGGGCGGCAGACGCGGCTGGCGCGCTCAGCGGAGACGCGGGGACCTCCTCGTCGCGCGCGCCTCGGACGCGGTCGGGCGCCTCGGCGACAGCGGACGCGGCGAGCAGCGAGGTGACTGCGGACGAGGAGGCCCGCGTCGTCGGTGCGGCGGTCGTCGGCCTCAGCCCGGACGGCATCCGCGCGGACTTCGCACCCCAGGCGCGCACGATCTGGCTCATGGGCGGACTCACCGTCCTGCTGGGGGTCACCGCGAACTGGGTGACGCTGCGCGGACTGCGTCGCGTCACCGGCGACTACGGGACGAAGGAGCTGGGCGCCGTCCTCGACTACTACTCGTCGGTCCTGCGCGCGGTGTCGGAGGGGCTCGTGCTCGTCGACCGCAGCCAGGGGGTCGTCTTCTTCAACTCGGAGGCGGCGGAGCTGCTGGGAATGCCCGATCAGCGCGCCCGCACCCCTGTGCCGCTGCAGGAGCTCGACCTCGACTACTCGCTCAAGGCGCTCCTGTCGGAGGGGCGCTACGCCCGCGACGAGATCCACTACACGACACGGCGCATCCTCGTCGTCAACCAGCAGCCCGCGTCCATGTCGCCGGACACGTGGGTCATGACGATGCGGGACCACACGGAGCTCCAGGAGCTCATCGGGGAGCTCGTCTCCGTGCGGTCGTTCTCCGAATCCCTCCGATCGCAGACCCACGAGTACGCGAATCGTCTCCACATGATCGTGTCGCTCGTGGAGACGGGGTCGTTCGACGAGGCCGTCGCGTTCGCCACCCGGGAGATCGAGCAGGCGGAGCGACCGGCGGACAACCTGCTGGACGGGTTCGACCACCCCGTCCTCTCTGCGCTCCTGCTCACGAAGATGTCGCAGGCGGCAGAGAGCGGCATTCGCATGGAGCTCGACACGGAGGAGCTCCGCGGTTCCATCACGGCGGACGATCGGGATCTCGTCACCATCGTCGGGAACCTCGTCGACAACGCGTTCGACGCCGTGAGCGCGGAAGCCGTCCCGGCCGACCGCAGGACGGTGCGGGTGCGGTTCTCCGGGGCCGGCGCCTCGGGCCTCGTCATCGAGGTGAGCGACGACGGACCCGGAATCCCCGACGACGCGCTGGAGAGCGTGTTCGAGCGCGGGTGGTCGACGAAGCACGACGGGGCCACGGCGGGCGCCGGCGCAGGCCGGCTGGAGCACGCGTCGCGCGGGGTGGGGCTGTCCCTCGCGGTGCAGGCGGTGCGCCGGATGCACGGGGCGATCGACGTCCAGGGCTCCGGCGCGGAGCTGTGCGACGAAGCGGAGCTCGCGGACATGGTCCCGCCTCTGCGGGGAGCGCTCTTCACGGTGTGGGTGCCGGGAGCAGAGGGTCCGGGCCCGGACCGGTCGGTGCGCGAGGTGGGCGGCTCCTCCGCACAGACGACCCCGGGATCCGCGCGATGACGGGGAAGCGACGGCACTGGCGCACAGCCGCGGGGGGATCTACGGTGATCGCATGGCGAACGTGACCGGATCGACGCATGAGGCTTCACAGTCCTTCGGCGTGCTCGTCGTGGAGGACGAGGAGATCGCGGCGAAGGCGCATGCGGCGTACATCGACCGGGTGGACGGCTTCCACCTCGTGGGCGTCGCACGGAATGCGCAGCACGCGCTGGCGGCGCTGACCGACAGGATCATCGGCATCGACTCCTCGCGGGTCGACCTCGTCCTCCTCGACATGAACCTCCCCGACGGCCACGGGCTCATGCTGGTGCGGAACCTCCGCGCGCGGAAGGTGCCCGTCGACGTGATCGCGGTGACCGCGGCCCGCGACATGCAGGTCGTCCAGGAGGCGCTGTCCCTGGGCGTCGTCCACTACATACTCAAGCCCTTCACGTTCCCCGTGTTCAAGACGAAGCTCGAGGCGTTCCGCAGCTTCCGCCTGTCGCTGGACGCGGAGCAGTGCGGGAACGGGCAGATCACCCAGTCGCAGGTGGACGCGGCGGTCGACGGCCTGCGCGCAGGAAGCGGCCCGCAGCGGGCCAAGGGCGTGCCCGACGCGGTGCAGGAGCACATCCTCGAACTGCTGGCGGAGAAGGGGTACTCCGCCGCCGAGGCCGCCGACCGGATCGGGGTCTCTCGCGTCACCGCGCGCCGGTACCTCGAGGCCATGGCGGACGTGGGCCTCTTGGAGCGCCGTCCCCGCTACGGCAGTGCGGGCCGCCCGGTCCTCGAGTACGCGACGACCGCCTGACCGGGGCGGGCGGACGTGAAATCCTCTTGCGAGCGACAGTGAGTCCAGCTTGCAGTTAACCGCAAAGCAGCTTGTGATCAGCGACGATGCAGGCGCCGCGGCCACCCCGGCGTGGAGGGGGGCCCCTGAGAAGACCGAAAAGCGAACGGCGAGTACCGATCGGTAGGGTTCCGCCCTAGACTCCCACTCATGAAGAGGCGCGAAGTCCCGAGCGGGGGCGAGTATCCCCCGGTATCGGTGAGGTCGGCGATCGAGGGGCTCGACGGCCCCCTGGGCGTGATCGATCTCGACGCGATGGACCGCAACACGGTGAAGATGCGGGAACGCGCGGGGGGCCTCGCGATCCGGGTCGCCTCGAAGTCGCTGCGCGTGCCGGCGGCAGTCGACCACATCCTCGCCTACGACGGGTTCACCGGCGTCCTCGCGTACAGCCTCGCCGAAGCCGTCTGCCTCGCCCGCGAGCGCGGGATCGACGACATCGTCGTCGGCTACCCGACGGTGGAGCGCGGCGCTCTGCGGGAGCTGCTCGAGGACGAGGAGCTCCTCCGGACGATCACACTCGTCGCGGACTCGCCGGAGCAGCTGCAGATGATCGACGGTGTGCGCCGCACCCTCCCGTCGCGGCAGGCAGTCGACTCACCGGTGCGGATCGCGCTCGAGTTCGACGCGGGGACGCGGATCGGGCCGTTCGAGACCGGGCCGAGCTTCCTGTTCGGTGTGCGGCGGTCGCCCCTGCACACGCCCGAGCAGGCGAAGGAGTTCGCGCAGCACGTGGTGCGGCGCCCAGGTTTCCGGCTGGTCGGGATCCTCGCCTACGAAGCTCAGATCGCAGGGCTGCCGGACCGTGGTGTGGGGCTCAAGGGTCCCCTCATCCGCCACCTGAAGGTCCGGAGCATCGCGGACCTCGCGGAGCGCCGCACCCGGGCGGTGCGCGCGGTGCGGGAAGTGGCGCCCCTCGAGTTCGTCAACGGGGGCGGGACGGGGTCGCTCGAGCTCAGCGAGGCGGAGGGCTCACTCACGGAGATCGGTGCGGGCTCCGGCTTCTACTCGCCCGTCCAGTTCGACCACTACACGGACTTCCTCCACGAGCCGGCGGCGTACTTCGCGCTGCCCGTCGTCCGCAGGCCCGCGCCGGGCTGGTGCGTGGTCTTCCAGGGCGGGTGGACGGCGTCCGGGCCCATCGCGGACGACCGGCTGCCGGTGGTGTCCTGGCCGTCCGACCTCGAGTTCTCCGCCACGGAGGGGCCCGGCGAGGTCCAGACCCCGCTGCGGGGGAAGAGCGCGGACCGTCTGCGGCCGGGGGACTTCGTCTTCTTCCGCCACGTCAAGGCGGGCGAGGTCGCGGAGAGACTTGCGCATTTCGCTGTAGTCTCGGACGGGAGGGTCGTCGACACGTGGCCGACCTACCGGGGACTCGGGTGGACCTTCTGATCGGGCGGAGCGGAATGCGATTTCTCAGGGGTGCCGCGGGGAGTGCCCTCCCGCGGTTCGAGAACTGGAGCGGCAGCGTCGTCGCGCACCCTCGCTCGTTCCGCCGGCCCACGACCGCCGGGGCCGTGGCCGGTCTCGTCGCGGACGCTGCTGCCGACGGGGAGACGCTGCGGGTCGTGGGGGCGGGCCATTCGTTCTCGCCGGTCGCGGCGACGGACGGCCACCTGGTGAGCCTCGACGCCCTCGCCGGGATCGTCGCGGTCGACGCCGCTGCGAAGACGGTGCGGTTCCGTGCGGGCACCCGCCTGCGCGACATCCCCGCCCTGCTGGAGCCGTACGGGCTGTCGCTGCCGAACCAGGGCGACATCGACGAGCAGTCCCTCGCCGGGGCGCTCTCGACCGGCACGCACGGGACGGGGCTCGGGTTCACAGGTTTCGCCGGCCTCGTGACGGCACTGCAGCTCGTCACCGCGGACGGCCGGGTCCGGGAGCTGGACCCCACGCGTGAACCGGAGCTCTTCGACCACGCGCGGCTGAGCGTGGGCGCCCTGGGCGTCCTCACGGAGATCGAGCTGCAGTGTGTGGACGCCTTCGACCTCGTCGCGGACGAGGCCCGGATCCCGTTCGACGAGATGGTCGAGACGCTCGAGGACCGTGCGCGCACCTGCGATCACGTCGACTACTACTGGTTCCCCTACGCGGACGAGGCGCTCGCGAAGTCGAACACGCGGGTGCCGCCGGGCGCTGCCGGGCCGTATCCGGACGTGCGCAGGCGGCCCCGGCTGCAGCGGCTGCTCGCGGAGGAGATGCTCGACAACGCCGGTCTGGGGCTCGTGAATGAGCTGAGCCGGGCGGTTCCTGCTGCGACGCCCCGGATCAACCGGTTCGCGACCGTGCTCGCGTCGAACCGTCGTTACCGGGGACCGGCGCACGAGGTGTTCGTGTCGCCCCGCCGCGTGCGGTTCCGCGAGATGGAGTACGCCGTCCCGTTCGCGGACGGGGCGGAGGTGCTGCGCGAGGTGAGGGCGGCCATCGAGTCGAGCGGACGTGCCGTCGCCTTCCCGCTCGAGGTGCGGACCGCAGGCGCGGACGACGTCCCGCTGTCGACCGCGACCGGCCGGGACTCCGTGTACATCGCCGTGCACCAGTACCACGCAGTCGAAGAGGCCGGGTACTTCCGCTCCGTCGAGCGGGTCCTCCGGGCTGCTGCCGGTCGCCCGCACTGGGGCAAGATCCACTCGCTGGGTGCGGAGGACCTGTCAGCCCTCTACCCGCGCTTCGACGATTTCGTGCGCGTACGGGACGCGGTGGACCCGGGCCGTCTGTTCGGCAGCCGGTACCTCACGCACCTCTTCGGCAGCTGACACCGGGACGGAGGCCGTGGCTGGGGCTGGGCACCTGACCCGGCGCCCGAGGCCGTGGCTGGGATGGTGTCGGCCCCGGCCGTGGCGACCGGGGCCTCGGCGGCGGATCAGCGAGTGGCGCGCCAGGCGGTGACCTCGGTGCGCGCCAGCTGCGCGGCGAGGCCCACGTAGGCGGCGGGGGAGAGGTCCGCGAGACGGGCGGCGTCCTCGTCGGGCAGCCCCAGGGTGCCCACGAACTCCCGGAGCGCCGGCCCGTCGACGCGGTGGCCGCGGGTCAGTTCCTTGAGCTTCTCGTAGGGGTTGTCCATGCCGGGGATGCCGCGGAGGAACGCGGCGCGCATGACCGACTGGATCGCCTCCGCCAGGACCTCCCAGTTGCGATCCAGATCGGCGTCGAGCGCTTCCGTGTTGCACTCGAGTCGGCCCAGGCCCTTGATGAGGTTGTTGAGCGCCAGCAGCGAATGGCCGAACGCGACACCGATGTTGCGCTGCGTCGTCGAATCCGTGAGGTCGCGCTGGAGGCGTGACGTCGTGAGCGTCGCGCCCAGCGAATCGAGCAGCGCGTTGGAGATCTCGAGGTTCGCCTCCGCGTTCTCGAATCGGATGGGGTTCACCTTGTGGGGCATCGTCGATGACCCGGTGGCACCTTCGACGGGGATCTGCGTGAAGTACTCCATCGAGATGTACGTCCACATGTCGGTGGCGAGGTTGTGGCAGATGCGGTTGAAGCGGCTCATGTCCGCGAACAGCTCCGCCTGCCAGTCGTGCGATTCGATCTGGGTGGTCACCGGGTTGAAGGTGAGACCCAGGTGCTCGACGAACTTCTGTGCGACGACGGGCCAGTCGACCCCCGGGGAGGCGACGACGTGGGCGGCGTAAGTGCCGGTCGCGCCGTTGATCTTTCCGAGGAACTCCGTCCCCTCGATGCGTGTCAGCTGGCGGCGGAGCCGGTGCACGAACACCGCGATCTCCTTGCCCATGGTCGACGGCGTCGCCGGCTGCCCGTGGGTGTGCGACAGCAGTGGGACGTCCGCCAGCTGCTCCGCCATGTCCGACAGCGCGTCGATGAGCGTCCGTGCGGCCGGCAGCCACACGTCCTGCACCGCACCCTTGACCCCCAGTGCGTACGACAGGTTGTTGACGTCTTCCGACGTGCAGCAGAAGTGGACGAGCTCCGACAGGTCGCCCGCACCGATCTGGTCGAGGAACTCCTTGATCGAGTACTCGACGGCCTTGACGTCGTGGACGGTCACCGCCTCGAAGGTCTTCAGCTGGTCGATCGTCTCCCCGTCGAAGCCCGCCGCCCATGCGCGCAGCTGCGTCTTCTCGTCCTCGAGGAGCTCCCGCGTCCCGCGCACGGCACCGGATTCCGCGAGGTGGATGAACCATTCGGCCTCGACGTGGAGGCGGTCACGGTTGAGCGCGGCTTCGGAGAGGTAGTCGATGAGGGGGGCGGTGTCTGCGCGGTACCGGCCGTCGAGGGGACCGAGCGTGAGGGCGGGGTCGAGCTGGGCGAGCTGCACACGGTTCGTCATACCGCGATCCTCTCACGGGGGCGCGCACGCGCGGCGGCGTGTCGCAGGCGTGCGCCCGTTCACCCTCCTCCGGTCACAGGGTCCGGCGCGGTTGTCGCTCGCTGCGTGCCGCGGGGTGGGGAGTGCGGCGTCTCCGTCCACAGGTCTCCGGTCCTGTCGCGGGGCCGGAAGGTGTCGCCGACTCTGGGTCGCAGGGTGCATCGAGGCAGAGCGCCGGGTGGGCCGGAGGACACGCGGACCGAGTGGAAGGGAGGCCGCCATGGCGGGAATCGCGGCGGCGGTGGTGGGTGCTGCGATCGAAGCGCTCGAAGCGGACAGGACGGTGTGGGCTGCTCAGATCCAGGAGATGGGCGCCCTCGTCGTCCGGGGCCAGCAGGCGGGGCAGGTCGACTGGAACGCGCAGGCGGGTCGCGCCTTCCAGGGCGCTCTGGACGCCTGGGTGCGCGACGCGCACGACCTCATCGGGCTGGCCGACGACGTCGTCGTCGCGATCATCGCGCACGTCGAAGCCCTGCGGGAGGCGGCCGACGCTCTCACCGCCGCCGAATCGGCCCTGGGCGACCCGTGGACGGGTCCCTTCCCGGGACTGCCGAACCCGGTGCCGTTCGGAGGTGGGCTGTGACGGGTGCCGCGGCGCGGAGCGAGCG
Source organism: Brevibacterium yomogidense (assembly GCF_016107685.1). GTDB lineage: Bacteria > Actinomycetota > Actinomycetes > Actinomycetales > Brevibacteriaceae > Brevibacterium > Brevibacterium yomogidense. The sequence goes on along the minus strand of NZ_JABASY010000001.1, from coordinate 178,913 downwards.
ACCGGGAGGGACGCCGGCCTGGGGGGTGGTGAGCGCCTTCGACGTGTTCACCGCCTCGCTGCGAGGGGAGTCCACCTGGCCGACGGTGCTGCGCCCCGCATCCGTGGCACAGCGGCTGGAGGACGGGCTCAGGGCGGCGCAGCGGCCGCGGGCTTCCAGCGAGGGAGCGTCTGGCGGGATGCCCACCGGCGACGGGGACTCCGGAGGGGAGCGCATCGGTGGCGGTTCGTCGGGAAGTGGGGAGCGGCTCTGCGCGCTCGCCCTCCCGATCGCGGAATCCACCCAGGTGCGGGCGGTCCACTGGTACCGGGGTGTGAAAGGCACCGTCATCGCAGAGACCGCGTGCGGTCCGGAGACGTCCGTGGTGCTCGTGGGGTGGGCGCCCTACGACCCAGGTCTGAGCGGCGAGGTGAGAACGCTGCCGGGTGCACTGCTCCTGGGGATCTTCGACACGGGACTCGTGGCCGGCCGTCTCGCGGAACTCGTCGGTGAGTCGACCGCGCCCGCTGACACCGTCGTCGTCGGCAGGTGGTCGCTGCCTGAAGGCTGCCCGCCGATGGCGGTGCGGTCCGTCGTCCATCCGCAGCCCGGAGTGCTGCGACGGGAGCTGGTCGCTCAACTGACTGAGGCGCTCTGCCGCGTGCAGGCGCACGCCGCGGACCGGCTCGACACGGACGGTCGTGCGGAAGGGCCGGAGGCCTCCCGATGACGGTGCGGCGTGATCAGGGCTATGCAGGGACCATTCGGGGCAGTACGGGGGCGGACCAGGACGTCACTGTCACAGGAGGAGCCGGGGGCATCACCGCCCGCCTGGACGACATGCTGGCGCAGGCCGACGTCCTCGCCGCGCTCGCGGACGAGTTCGAGGGTGTGCTCGCGGTCCTCGCCCGGGCGGAGCTCGATCCGTCGATCCTGGCGGCCGCGGCGTCCCCCGTGACGGGGATCGCTCTGGAAGCGGCGTGCGTGGCGTTCTTCACGAGGGCGGTCGGAGCGGATCTGCGGATCCGTGCGATCGCGATCGCGCTGCGGGGAAGCGCTGAGGCCTACGAGACTGCGGACGCGATCATCGCCGGTTCGTTCGGCTTCGTCGTCAACACCGTGTCGAACGCTGCGGGGCACGTCGCCAGGATCGTGCTGTTCCATCCCCTCACGGTGATGGCCATCGGCATCGCCGCGACCGAGGTGCTGGTGGTGGGCAAGGGGGTCGCGTTCGTGTGGGACACGGCGAAGGACGCGGGCGTCTTCGACCGCATCGACGACGTGTGCGGGATCGACGTGGAAGAGCTGGCCGGACGGGGGGCGGAGTCGGTGCTGGATGCGCTGCAGAGTGGTGCCGGCTGGGCCGTGCGGCAGGCGGGCGCGCACTCGGATGTCACGGGGGTGCTCCTCGAGCACGCGCTTCCCGGGTTCGTCGCCGGTTTCATGGGTGTTCCGGGAGGTCTCGTCTACACGCCGTTCGAGTGGGGGCTGATCCCCCGGGACTCTCAGACGCTCACCGCGTTCGCGCTCGTGGGCCTCTCCCCGTTCGGACTGTTCGGTGATCAGCCGCTGCGCCGCGGACCCGGCTACCACGGGACTGTCGACGTCCGCCCGGTCATGGAGGGACCGCGAGGGGCCCGCGTCGACCCGGTGACCGGTCGCGTCCCCGAGGTGCGCGCGCCCCGGAACGTGCGGCAGCTGTGGGAGAGGCAGTGGAGGCAGTCCCGCGGCCTGGAGAACGGTCAGGTGCGCGTCGAGTCGATCATGGGGGAGGACGGGCGCAAGCGGCACATCGTCTACATCCCCGCGACCACGAAGAACACTGCTGTCGCGGGTGACGAGACCACGGACCACACGACCAACCTCGAAACGGCGGCAGGCCACGAATCCGCGCAGCACGTGGCGGTGAAGACCGCCATCGAGGAGGCGGGGATCGATCCGGACGAGGACGTGCTGCTGGTCGGGTACTCGCAGGGCGGCCTCGTCGCGGCGTCGCTGCTGGCGGACGACGACTTCCGCGACAGGGTGAGCGTCACGTCCGCCTTCACGGTGGGTTCGCCCGTCACCGACTTCACGCCGCCGGAAGGGGTCGACATGCTGTCCATCGAGCATGAACAGGACCTCGTCCCTGACCTCGACGGAGGGCGCAACGGCGATCAGCCCCACTGGGCCACGATCACGGTCGACCTGGATGAGGGTCAGCAGAGGGACGCACTCGCGCAGAAGGGCTGGTCCCCGGAAAGGATCGACGCGACGATGGAGAAGCCGCTCTATGCACACGACGGCGACCTCTACGACAACACGATCACGGGTCTGGAAGAGGGCCGGGACCCCGCCCTCGCCGCGTGGGTGAAGCGGAACCCCCAGTTCTTCGACGGAGAGAACGTCGACAGCCAGAGCTTCGACGCCACCCGGCGATGACCTGCCCGCGACACCGCCCGCGACACCGCTCACTACGGCTTCCCCTGGGCCCCTCACCTGCACTTACTCGGACGTCAAACTATGACGTCGAAGCGATTGTGGGGTGCCGCACAGGGTTCGGCCCAGCGCTGTTCCCAACCTCTAACGCACGGACGACGGCCGTACGTTGGAGGTGCGAGGAGACGCGAACGGCACTGCCGGGAGCGGCTCCCGTGTCGCTGGACAACCGTCGGGCGACCCACAGGAGAACGCACGTCAGGCGTGCAACTCGGCTTGGCACGGCTCGCGCGCTCGGGTATCGTGAATCCCACGATGTGAAACGCATCACGATGAGAGTGCCCGCACAACCGCAGGCACTCCACCATCCGAGCGCGACACCCACACCCGGGAGTCAGCGCCCAGGAGAGGAGAGAACGATGACATCCGACCTTTCAGCGGGAGCGCGTGCGAAGAGGCAGGCGGGACCGCACATGATTCAAATGCTCACCCCGGAGGGCGATCGGGTCAGCTCCGGCGAATACGACGTGTTCGCCGCAGAGCTCGACACGAAGGACCTCTTCGGCTTCTACCGCGACATGGTGCTGGTGCGCCGTGTCGACGCGGAGGGCAACGCCCTGCAGCGTCAGGGCCAGCTGGGCCTGTGGGCCCCATTGCTGGGGCAGGAAGCCGCACAGATCGGTCTGGGACGCGCGCTGCGTTCGCAGGACTTCGTCTTCCCGACGTACCGGGAGCACGGCGTCGCGTGGACGCGCGGGATCGACCCCACGGAGCTGCTGGGCATGTTCCGCGGTCAGAGCCACGGAGGGTGGGACCCTCAGGCCAACCGCTTCCACACGTACACGATCGTCATCGGCTCGCAGGTCCTCCATGCGACCGGCTACGCCATGGGCATCCAGATGGACGGCGACGTGGGCACCGGTGACGTCGATCGCGACGCCATCGCAGTCGCCTGCTTCGGCGACGGGGCCAGCTCGCAGGGCGACGTGTCGGAGGGACTCACGTTCGCGGGCGCGTTCAACGCACCCGTCCTCTTCTACTGTCAGAACAACCAGTGGGCGATCTCGGAGCCCACGAGCGTCCAGACACCGGTTCCGCTCAATCAGCGCGGCAGGGGCTTCGGCGTCCCGGGGATCCGGGTCGACGGCAACGACGTGCTGGCGACCTACGCGGTGGCGCGCGCCAGTGCGGACTCGATCCGCGCGGGCAACGGCCCGCTGCTCATCGAGGCGTACACGTACCGGATGGGCGCTCACACGACCGCGGACGACCCCTCGAAGTACCGCAGCGACGCGGAGACGGAGGCGTGGGCCGCGAAGGATCCGATCCTGCGCCTGCGCCGCTTCCTCGAGAAGGAGGGCATCACCTCCGACGAATTCGCGAGCGTGGACGCGGAGGCGGACCAGCTGGCCGCCCGCATCCGCAAGACGTGCGTCGACATGACCCCGCCGTCTCCCGAGGCGATGTGGGAGAACGTCTACTCGGAGCCGCACGCGCTGGTCGACGAGGAGCGTGAGACGTACCTCGCCTATCTCGACTCGTTCGCGGATGCGGAGGCGAACGCCTGACATGACGACCACCATGCCTCTGTCGAAGGCGATCACTGCGGGTCTGCGGAAGGCGATGGAGGACGACGACAAAGTCGTGCTCATCGGTGAGGACATCGGGAAGCTCGGCGGTGTGTTCCGGGTGACGGAGGGGCTGCAGAAGGACTTCGGTGAGCAGCGGGTCATCGACGCGCCGCTCGCGGAGTCCGGAATCGTCGGCACCTCCATCGGGATGGCGATCCGCGGATACCGGCCCGTCGTGGAGATCCAGTTCGACGCCTTCATCTTCCCCGCCTACGACCAGATCGTCACACAGGTCGCCAAGCTCCACGCCCGCACCCACGGGCACGAATCGATCCCCATGGTCATCCGGGTGCCCTACGGCGGCGGGATCGGGTCTCCGGAGCATCACTCGGAGAGCCCGGAAGCGGTCTTCGCCCACCATGCCGGTCTGCGGGTCATCTCCCCGTCGACCGCGCATGACGCGTACTGGATGATCCAGGATGCGATCCGCAGCGACGACCCCGTGATGTTCTTCGAACCCAAGCGCCGCTACTGGATGCGGGGCGACGTCGACACGGCTGCCCGCGGTGCGGACACGCACGCGGCGCAGGTCGTGCGCGAGGGGACGGACCTCACGCTCGTCTCCTACGGGCCGCTCATGCCGACCGCACTGGATGTCGTGAACGCGAAGGCAGAGGAGGGCGCGAGCGTCGAACTCATCGACCTCCGCAGCCTGAGCCCGATCGACTTCGACACGATCGAGGCGTCCGTGAAGCGCACGGGCCGTCTGGTCGTCGCCCACGAGGCCCCCGTGTTCCTGGGGCTGAGCTCCGAGATCGCCGCGCGGATCACAGAGCGCTGCTTCTTCCACCTCGAGGCACCGGCTCTGCGGGTCGGGGGGTTCCACACCCCGTACCCGCCGTCGAAGCTCGAAGAGCACTACCTGCCGGACCTCGATCGCATCCTCGACGCCGTCGACCGCTCGCTCGCGTTCTGAGCGGAGCACGACCGCGTCACCGAAAGGACACCATGTCTGACGTCTTCCTCCTCCCCGATCCGGGAGAGGGACTCACAGAAGCTGACATCGTCTCGTGGAAGGTCGCCGCCGGCGACCCGGTGACGGTGAACCAGATCCTCGTCGAGATCGAGACCGCGAAGTCTCTCGTCGAGCTGCCCAGCCCCCACGCGGGGACCATCGCGGAACTCCTCGTCGAGGAGGGTCAGACCGTCGAGGTGGGGACACCCATCGTCCGGTTCGGCCCCGTGGGCGGGGAGCCGCCCGCGCAACCTGCCGCAGCAGACGCCGGTGGTGCGACCACCGGTGCTGACAGCACTGCCTCCACCGCCGAGGCCCCGCCCGCTGCTCCGTCCGAGGAGACCTCGGGCGCGACCCTTGTGGGATACGGGGCCGTCGCCTCCTCCTCGAAGCGCCGCCCTCGCAAGAGCGCACCGTCCGGCGCGGGTGCGGCCCCCGCACCTGAGACCCCGGCCGCCGCCTCCGCTGCAGCTGGCGCGCAGGGCTCCGCACCGGCCGTCCCGGACGCTCCTGCGCCCGGGGGCGAGGCTCCCGCCGCGGAGGCCGGTGGACGACCTCTGGCGAAGCCGCCCGTGCGGAAGCTCGCGAAGGACAGCGGTGTCGACCTCCGCGACGTCGCGGCGACCGGGCCCAGCGGTGAAGTGACACGCGCGGACCTCCTCCAGCACCTCGAAGGCTCCGGTGCCGAGGCGGGGGCGGCTGCTGCGTCACCCGTCGCGAGTGAGGCGGGGCAGCCGGCCGCAACGGCGGGTGCCGCGGGCACGACCGGCACTGCCGCCTCGGCCGCGGAGCGTGAGGAGCGCATCCCGGTCAAGGGCGTGAAGAAGGCGATGGCGAACGCGATGGTCGCCTCCGCGTTCACCTCTCCGCACGTGACGATCGGCGTGGAGGTCGACGTCACCGGCACCATGGACCTCGTGCGGCGCCTCAGGGCGGACCGCGCGCTGGGCGAGACCGTCCGCGTGTCCCCGCTGCTCATCATGGCGAAGGCGGTGACGCAGACTGCGATGCGCTACCCCTACATGAATGCGCGCATGGACGGGGACGACGTGGTCCTGCGCCGCTACGTGAACCTGGGGATCGCTGCGGCGACGGACCGCGGGCTCATCGTGCCGAACATCAAGGACGCGGATCGGATGGGTCTGCGGGAGCTCGGTGAGGGCATCGGCGAACTCGTCGAGGTCGCGCGCTCGGGTCGCACGTCGCCTGCAGCTCAGTCCGGCGGGACCATCACGATCACCAACGTGGGCGTGTTCGGGGTCGACTGGGGCACCCCCATCATCAACCCGGGCGAGAGTGCGATCGTGGCCGTGGGACGCGTCCAGACGAAGCCCTGGGTTGTTGACGGGTCAGTAGTTCCGCGTGAAGTGATGACGGTGACGGTCTCCGCGGATCACCGCGTCGTCGACGGCGAGACGATCTCGCGTTTCCTGCGCGACGTGGCCGACGCATTGGAAGATCCGGTCCGCCTGCTCTTCTGATCCTGCGGTTCCCGCGGCGGGGCGGTGCGCAGCGACAATGTGTCGCAGCGCACCGCCCCGCCTACGTATCTGTACGCATTGATAGTGAACTCGAGTGCGCATTTCTTTGTTTACTCTTCGGTAGCATTTCCTCATTCTCCGCATACTGGCCAGTAGTATTTTCATTCAGGTTTGGCACCTCTCGGGAATGCGATCGAAGCGGCTAAAGAATGGCGGACGAATACCGGTCGGCTGGTACGTCAAAATCGGAGGAACGGCAGGCCAGAGCCTCAGGGGGTGCGTCCCGCCCGGGAGTTCTTGAAATGCGAGACAGTAGCGACCGTCACTAAAACTAATGTTGTTTCAAGATGCTTATGGCTACTGCGAGTGTTACTCTGAAACACGCAATATCCCGAGATTGGTGAAGGCCTGCCGGTCTCGGACATCAGAAAAGCATGCTCCGTGCGCCGCTTCACCGTGGATGACGGAGGCACGAACGGGTAAACAAAAGAGGGGTGGCCGATGTCGCCACATCAGAATGCACCGCTGCGTCGTCAACGACGCTCCGCACAGCGTGACTCCCTGCGCGCGATCATGGATCGTGACCGCAGGTTGATCTCCGCGCAGGACATCTACATGAACCTGCGCTCCGCCGGCGCGGAGATCTCGCTGGCGACCGTCTACCGCCATCTGCAGAACCTCAGCGAAGCGGGTGAGATCCATGCGGCCTACGGTCGCGACGGTGAAGCGCTCTACCGGCGCTGCAGCGACACCCCGCACCACCACCTCCGCTGCAGCCACTGCGGACGCACGGAGGAGATCGCCGCAGAGGCGGAGCAGGAATCTCTGTCGCAGTCGGCCTCGGTGCTGGGGTACGGCGACGTCGAGTTCACGATCGAGCTCGTGGGCATGTGCTCCGGCTGCCGCGAAGACGACGGAGGTGTGCGGGCGGTCTGACGCCCCACCCGTCGCGGCAGAAGGCCCTGAGCGTGTGTGTGGGAGCTCCGGCTCCCGCCCGTCGCTCAGGGCCTTCTGCGTGCGGCTCAGTCGTTGAGCTCGGTCGTGCCGTCGGGACCTTCCGACGTCGACAGCTTCTTCGCGAAGCAGTTGTCGCGGTCCAGCCCCAGGTTCCGGCACGTCGCGAGCGCGTCCGCAGGGTCGTCGTAAGGCTCCGCGAGCACGGTCACCCAGAAGTCGCCCAGCCGGAAGCTGCTCCAGTCGCCGCTCCACAGGAGCACGGCCTCCGGGTGCCGCCGCTGGTTCTCCTCGAACTCCTCGAGGATCGCCTCGTCGTCCCACGTGCGCCCGTTGGCCTCCAGGTCCTCCTTCTTGGCGCTCAGCTGGACGACCCACTGGCCCTCCAGCTGCTCGTGGGCGATGCGCGTGCCGTCTGCGACGTGCTCGTTCAACAGGTCCTCCGCCGGCGGAGGGGCACCCTCCGAGGCTTCGGGGGTGTCATCGGCTGTGCGGTCGGTCGGATCGGTGGCCGGCGTTTCGATGTCGGTGGCCTGCACGCCACGGTCGGGTCCGAGGAAGACGAAGCCCAGCGTGACGCCCAGGGCGACGACCGCCAGCAGCGCGACGGTCCCGACCGCTGCGGGCACCCACCTGCGGCGCGGGCGGGTGCCTCCGTTCCCGTTGTCGGTGCCGGGGCCCGCGGCGACAGCGGCGGCACTGGTGGCATGGGGTGCGGCACTGGCGGCAGCCCCGGAGGTTGAGCCACTGCCCGCCACGTGGCCGACGGCTGCGGACCCGGGCGACCCGACGGGCTCCGTGTGAGGGGGCTTCGTGGGCAGTGAGCTGCCCGCCCCGGGAGCGAACGGTGGCGCAGACGGCATGGGGGGCGCGGGCGGGTAGCCGGCCGGGGCCTCGGCGAGGGCGCTGTGGGGGCCCGCGTGAGGACTTCCCTGCGCGTGGCCGGCGTGGCCCTGCGGTCGCCCCGACCCGGAGCCCGGGTGGGCCGGGAGTTCACCCGAGTGCCGCGCGATGTACTCGTAGTACGTCGACCGGTCATCGGCTGCCGACGAACCGCGGAGCGCTGAGGAGCCGCCGGTTCCTGCGGAGCCGAAGGACGCCGACGAGCCGGACGCCGACGAGCCGGACGCAGACGAGAGCGCCTCCGCGAGCAGCCCGCGCGGATAGTAGGCCCCGTCGGACGCGAGATAGTATTCGGTGCCGTCGTCACCGCGGTAGTAGAGCACCCCGTCGCCCCCGTACCAGTGGACGCCGCCGGTGTACTGCGCGGGAGCGCTGTCCGAGCCGACAGGGCCCGAGTACTCCTGCTCCGCACTGTGCGCCTTGCGGATGCGCGGGCGCGACGACGGAGGCCGACCGTCGGAGCTCATCGGTCTCCGTTCGTGCGGCACCCGATCCTCACGGGCGCAGGTGGCAGGAAGTGCATGCAGTCACTCTGACACGCGGCTACGGGTGCGGCAACATCTGACGCCGTCCTCGCGGACCCGTCCGCGCCGATCCCCGACTTGCCGGTCCGCTCCCGCCTCGCATAAGATTGTGGACTGTTGTGAAAGCGGCGTGTCGCCGCAGAACCCCTTGCGGTCGCCCGGATGCCCGGCGCGGAAGCGGGGAAGCTGTGGACACGGCTCGCCGCATGTGCTCATTGAGCGCTGCACGTACGCTAGGCCCTCTCTCACAGGCTTCGGCTACAGCGCTGGTGAGACATCACGTGGTCCGTCCCATGGCGGGCCATGTACGCACACCCTCACCGGGTGCCTGCAACTTCACCGATCGCGGCTCCACAGGCGTGTGTCCGCACACGCAGGAGCTGCACCCGGTGAAAGCTGTGCTGATGTCTGCGATGGATGCAGGCAGGCGGCTGGATGGATGCGTCAACACTCGCTCGATCCGGCCGGTGCTTCACCGCCGCCAACTGTGAACTGGAGGAAGACATGGCAGCGATCTGCCAGGTGACCGGGGCTGTCCCCGGTTTCGGACACAACGTGTCCCACTCGAACCGCCGCACCAAGCGTCGTTTCGACCCGAACATTCAGAAGAAGCGCTACTACGTGCCGTCTCTGCGCAAGAACGTCACCCTCAACGTGTCCGTCAAGGGCATCAAGGTGATCGACGTCCGCGGCATCGACGCGGTTGTGGCCGACCTCGTCTCGAAGGGAGTGAAGCTCTGATGGCAAAGGCCCAGGACATTCGCCCCATCATCAAGCTGAAGTCGACTGCCGGCACCGGGTTCACCTACGTGACCCGCAAGAACCGCCGCAACAACCCGGACCGCATCGTGCTCAAGAAGTACGACCCGGTGGTCCGCAAGCACGTCGATTTCCGAGAGGAGCGCTGAGCGCACATGGCCAAGAAGTCGAAGATCGCACGCGAGAAGCAGCGTCAGGTGATCGTGGAGCGCTATGCAGAGCGCCGCGCCACCCTGAAGCGTCAGCTCGTCAGCCCTGACAGCACCGATGAGCAGCGCGAAGAGGCCCGTCTGGGCCTCCAGAAGCTGCCTCGGGACGCGTCGCCGGTGCGCCTGCGCAACCGCGACCAGGTCGATGGTCGTCCTCGCGGGCACCTCCGCAAGTTCGGACTGTCCCGTGTCCGCTTCCGCGACATGGCACACAAGGGCGAACTGCCCGGCGTCACCAAGTCCAGCTGGTGATCTCCTGAGGATCTGCGTGCCGGATCCGCTCAACCGGGTGCTTCGTCTGGTAGTTTCGGACCAGTCGGAAACCCGTACACCGAAACTCACGTGCACACAGTCCTGAAGGAGGACACATCCATGGCTAAGAACCGCAGCGAACTCGTCGCAGAGGTTGCAGAGAAGTCCGGACTGACCCAGAAGCAGGTCTCCGACGTGCTCGACGGCGTCTTCGAGTCCTTCACGGACGCCGTTGAAGCCGGCGAGAAGCTCACGATCCCGGGCTGGCTGTCCGTCGAGCGCACCGAGCGTGCCGCTCGCAAGGGCCGCAACCCGCAGACCGGCGCTGAGATCGAGATCCCGGCGGGCTACTCCGTCAAGCTGTCCGCTGGTTCGAAGCTGAAGGCTGCTGCTGGCACGAAGAAGTGAACGGATGCGCTCACGCGCATGACCGTTGACGAGCGGCCGGATCCCCAGAGGGTCCGGCCGCTCTTTCGTGTGCACGGGCCGCTCGGCGTTCACAGACTGGGACGGGAGGCGTCGCCCCTCGGAACGGGGAAGCGACCGGCTCGCGCGGGGCTGCGGCGCGGCGATACCCTGGAGTCATGCGCATCTCCGGAATCCAGCTGGGCTATGACGACGACGAAACGCTCGACGACCGGGTGGCCCGTGTGGGCGACCTCGTCCGCACGCAGCACGCGGCGGACCTCGTCGTCCTGCCGGAGCTGTGGCCGTCCACCGGCTTCGACTACCGCCGCTGGGGTGCGGCCGCGCAGACGCTCGACGGCACGGTCGTGTCCGCGATGCGCGAGGCCGCACGGGACATCGGCGCCTACCTCCACATGGGCTCGCTCATCGAGGCGACGCCGGAGGCGCTCACGCGTCTGGAGTCCGTCGACCACGACGTCACCCGGCTGCCCGCGATCCCGGACGGTGAGCGCGGACTGTGGAACACCTCGGTCCTCATCGACCCTGCGGGTGAGGTGATCGCCTCCTACCGGAAGATCCACCGGTTCGGGTTCGGCAACGGCGAGCCGAAGCTGCTCGAGGCCGGTGAGGACGTCGTCACGGCGTCTATCGAGGTCGACGGGCGCACAGTCACCCTGGGGCTGGCGACCTGCTACGACCTCCGCTTCCCGGAGCAGTTCCGGGCCCTGCTGGACGCCGGTGCCGAGGTGTTCGTCGTCCCGGCCGCCTGGCCGGCTCCGCGTGTGGACCACTGGAGCCTGCTGGCACGTGCCCGTGCCGCAGAGGACTTCTGCGCGATGGTCGCCGTCAACACCGCGGGCTTCCACTCCAGGACGCAGATGGGAGGACACTCCGTGGTCCTCGACGCGTCCGCGAACGTGCTCGCCGAAGCGGGCCCGGACGAGACGATCATCACCGCGGACCTCGACATCGAGACGATCCACACGCGCAGGACGTCCTTCCCCGCGCTGGGCGACCGCCGCCTGTGACCGCACGGAGCGCGAAGGGCACTGGAGGGTCTACGGCCGCGGGCCCACCGCCGAAGGGCTCGCGGCCAACCACTGGTGCACGGGGCTCTGCGGCGTCCCGGACACCCCCGACCATTGACGCGACGACCGGGATCGAGCCACAGGTCCGCGTCGCCGCCCTGCCGCTGTACGTCCTCATCGGATCGATCGTCGGATCGATCGGACTCATCGGGACCGGCGCCGCCGCCCCCACTGTGCTCGCCGATTCGGGGCCCCTGGGCCGCTGGGGCCTGCCCACCGCGGAATTCCTCTTCAACACGGCGATGGCCGTGACCATCGGCGCGCTGCTGCTCGCCGTCGTCGTCTTCCCCCGCACCACGGGTCGCAAATCCTCGCGGATCGACCCCGAATGGGAGCGGCTTCTGGGCATCGCACAGGTGTCGTCGGCGATCTGGACCGTCAGCTCCGTCGCCGTGCTCATCCTCACGTACATCGACACGGCCGGCGCGCAGGCGTTCCAGGGGGACTTCTCCGCCCAGCTGTGGTCCTTCATCACCGACATCGACCTGGGCCGCGTCTGGCTGGTGATCGTCTGCCTCATCGCGGTGGGCTCGATGCTGGTATTCGGTCTGCGGTCCTACGGAGGGGTCGCGGTAGCGCTCGTCCTGTCGGCCCTGCCCATCCTCTTCCTGTCGATCCTCGGGCACTCCGCCGAGGCGAAGGGGCACATCGAAGCCGTCGGCAGCCTGTCGATCCACCTCGTGGGCGTCGTCATCTGGGTGGGTGGGCTCCTCTGCCTGGCCTTCATCTCGCCCGGCCTCACCCGCCGTGCGGACCTGGGCGTGCTCGTCGCCCGGTACTCCACCATCGCGCTCATCGCCTACGCACTGGTCATGTACTCCGGGCTCACCAACGCGCTGCTGCGCATGGGCGGCATCTCCGACTGGGCGACGCCGTACGGCCTCGTGCTCCTCACCAAGCTCGCACTCACGGTCCTCCTGGGTGTCATCGGCTGGACCCACCGCCGCTCCGTCGTCGCGAGGCTGCCCGGCGCCGCCCTCGCACCCCCGGCGACCAGGGGGAAGGCGGACGCTGACGGGGCGGCGACGACCACCTCGGGCGCGGTGAGCGCTGCTCTGCTGTTCTGGCGACTGGTGCTGGGCGAGATCGTCCTCTTCGCAGCGGCGACCTCGCTGGGCGTCGTCCTGTCGCGGACCGCACCCCCTGTCCCCGACGACCCGCCGTCGCGGCCCACGGCCTCCGAAGTGCTCTCCGGTGAACCGCTCCCGCCGGAGCCCACGTGGGGAACCTTCTTCACCGAATGGCGCATCGACCCGCTGTGGGCGGTCGTCACCGTGGGCGCCGCCGTGTTCTACCTGCTCGCCGTCAAGCGCCTGCGGGACCGCGGCGACTCGTGGCCGCTCCATCGGACGATCTGCTGGCTGTTCGGACTCACGGTGCTGTTCTACGTCACCTGCGGCGGCGCAGCCATCTACGGGCGCGTCCTGTTCTCCTCGCACATGATCCAGCACATGGTGCTCGTCATGATCGCACCGATCCCTCTGGTGCTCGGCGCACCGATCACACTGCTGATGCGCGGGATCCCCGCACGGCGCGACGGTTCTCGCGGCGTGCGCGAATGGGTGCTCATCATCGTCCATTCCCGGTACGCATCGTTCTGGTCGCATCCGATCGTCGCCGCGATGAACTTCGCGGGCTCCCTCATCGTCTTCTACTACTCCGGCATCATGTGGTACGCGCTCGACACCCACATCGGGCACGAACTCATGATCCTGCACTTCCTGGCCGCCGGGTACTTCTTCGCCCAGTCGATCATGGGCGTCGACCCCGGCGTGAAGCGGTTCGCGTACCCGCTGCGCCTCCTCATCCTGCTCGCGACGATGGCGTTCCACGCGTTCTTCGGGATCTCGATCATGTCCGCGACCTCGCTCATCGCAGGTGACTGGTACGGCAACATGGGCCACGGCTGGGCGAGCGCACTGGACGACCAGGGGACCGGAGGCGAGATCGCCTGGGCCATCGGCGAGTTCCCCACCCTGGCACTCGCGATCCTCATGGCGGTCGAGTGGTACGGCGCCTCGTCCCGCGAGGCGAAGCGGGCCGACCGGACGGAGGCCAGGACCGGTGACGCGGAGCTGACCGCGTACAACCGGATGCTGGCGGGACTCGCGGCGGAGGACCAGCGGCGCGAAGGCGGGTGACGGGAGGCCCCCGTGGTGTTCGCCGCACACTGCCTGTGCGCGAATGCAGTGAGCTGAGACACCGGAAACGCACAGTGTGCCTTGAAACCGGGGCCCGTTGCCTCCATGCTGGGGGCGATATGTGCGCTGAGGGCATCGACGCCCTCTGACGCACTCCGCGCCGGGGTCGGCGCGTTCCCGGAGACTCGCGGCGATGTCGCAGCGAGAGCTCAGGACGCGCGGCCTCCACAGTTCCTCCGGGAGTGAGAATGTCCACCACACCAGGAGCGACGAACGCCGAGCAGCCGTCGATGAGGAAGCAGCTGCAGCGTGTCGTCGCCGCGTCCATGGCCGGCACCGTCGTCGAATGGTACGAGTTCTTCCTCTACGCATCCGCGGCGACGCTCGTCTTCAACCACATCCTCTTCCCGCCGTCCGACAACCCCTTCGACGCGGTCATCGCGGCGTTCGGGACGTACGCGGTGGGCTTCATCGCCCGTCCCATCGGCGGCATCGTGTTCGGCCACTTCGGGGACAAGTACGGGCGCAAGACCCTGCTGCAGTTCTCGATCGTGCTCGTCGGTGTCGCGACCTTCCTCATGGGCTGTCTGCCGACGTTCGACCAGATCGGCTATGCCGCGCCGGTCATCCTCGTCATCCTCCGGTTCTTCCAGGGCTTCGCGGTGGGCGGTGAGTGGGGCGGAGCCGTGCTGCTCGTCGCCGAGCACTCGCCCAAGGAGTCCCGCGGGTTCTGGGCGTCCTGGCCGCAGTCCGGCGTGCCGCTGGGCAACCTGCTGGCCACCGGCGTCCTCTTCGTCCTCACCGCGGTGCTCTCCGACGAGGCGTTCCTGTCGTGGGGCTGGAGGGTCGCGTTCTGGCTGTCGGCCGTCATCGTGCTCATCGGCTACTACATCCGCACGCGCGTGTCCGATGCGCCGATCTTCCAGGAGGCGAAGCAGGAGGTCATCGAGGACGACGCGGGCTACGGCGTCATCGAGGTCTTCAAGCGCTACCCGCGCGGCGTGTTCTGCGCGATGGGCCTGCGGCTGGTGGAGAACATCCACTACTACATCGTCGTCACGTTCACGATCACGTACCTGTCGCTCCAGGTGGGGGTCGAGAGCGAAGAGATCCTCGGGCTCCTGCTGGGCGCCCACGCGATCCATGCGATCATCGTGCCGTTCATCGGGAAGGCCACCGACATCATCGGCCGCAAGCCGCCGTACCTCGTCGGCATCCTGCTCACCGCCACATGGGGCTTCTTCGCCTTCCCCCTGTACGACACGGGCGACGCCCTCATGATCTTCATCGGCATCCTTGCGGGCCTGCTGTTCCACGGGCTCATGTACGCACCGCAGCCGGCGATCATGTCCGAGATGTTCCCGACCCGCATGCGGTACTCGGGTGTCTCCATCGGCTACCAGGTGACGGCGATCGTCGCGGGTTCCTTCGCGCCGATCATCGCCACCACACTCCTGCGGAACACGGGATCCTCCGTCCCGATCGCCATCTATCTGGCGATCGCCAGCGCGATCTCACTCGTCGCGCTCTACTTCACGAAGGAGACGCGCGGAGTCGACCTCGCGGACGTCGACCGCACGGACGCAGAATCCCGGGTGGCACGCCGCCACGGGAAGCTCGACGACATCCCCGGCGCGTGACAAGGGGCGTGACGGGGCGCCTGACAGGCACGTGACGGGTACCCGCCGCGGCGCCTGACACGCCACGTGACGGGTGACCGCCGGGGCGCCTGACACGGCACGCGAGCACACTCGTCTTGCTCATCACCTACGTCCGCGTACAGGACCATTTTCGCGAATGCGCCGGTCCTGTACGCGGACGTAGTTTCGTCTCCCCGGACCTCCTGGGGTGGGGCTCCGCGTCAGCCGCGTGCGGATCTCGCAGTGGGTGCGATCGGACGGGTGTCGACGTGTATCAGGCGGGCGGATAGGGCACTGCGACGATGTTCGCTGTGCCCTTGCCTGTGAGCAGCTTCGACATCGGGCACCGTGCGTGTGCCGCCGCAGCGAGCGCATCCGCCTCGCCCGGTGTCGTGTCGGAGAACGCGATGTAGGCCGTGGGCGCGAACGCGTACCCGGGGCCGGTCGTGTCCTCCCGCAGTTCCACCTCCACACGCACCGACACCTTCCGCTCATCGCCGGCGACGATGCGCGCGCTGGCAGACAGACATGTGGCCCACGCCAGTGCCAGCAGCTCCTCGGGGTTGGTCTCCGGGGAATCAGCCGGTGGTCCGTCCCCGGCGTCGGCGTCGCCTGTGGTGTGAGCTGGGGTGAGGGGCGGCTGCGTGGGTGCAAGCGGTGGCTGCGCGGGCAACAGCGGTGGCTGTGCAGGGTCCAGGGGCGACCGCGCGGGTGGCGGGGAAGACCGCGCGGGTGCCAGCGGAGACCTGACCGCGATGCGCAGTCCACCGTCAGCCCAGCTCTCGCCGTCCGGCCCCGTGTGGTTGTGCGCCGTCGCGGTGTAGAGGGCGCGGCCGTCGGTTTTCTCGCGATTCATCGTGGCCTCCTGGACCTGGTCGACGTGTGCTTCCCGGGGTCCGAGCGCCACCCGTGGTCGCATCGCTCACTCTGGCCGGAGTGTGCTCTACGCAATGCTCTCACCACGGTTTCCGCGAAGGGACCGCACTAGGATGAGGGTGCACTTACTCGGTGCGGGTGAGGGACGGATGCTCCCGACATCCGCGCAGCATCCTGTCACCCCACCGTGGAGAATGATCGCCATCACCGTGCACCCCGCGTCGTCCGAGGAGCGCTCCGTCGAGGAGCCTTCACCCGAAAGGCGTTCGCGCCCCGCTGTCGAACTCAGCGCGGTCACGAAGCGATTCGGCGTCGTCACGGCACTCGACGACGTGTCACTCGCGATCGAGCGAGGGGAGATCTTCGGAGTCCTCGGTGAGAGCGGCGCGGGGAAGTCGACGCTGCTGGAGCTCCTGGGGTGCCTCGACCATCCCACCGACGGGACCGTGGTCGTCGACGGAGTGGACCCTTCGACGCTGTCCGCACGCAAGCTCAACAGGCTCCGGCATCGGATCGGCACCGTGTTCCAGGGCTTCAACCTGCTGGGCAACCGCACGGTGCGCGACAACATCGAACTGCCGCTCACGATCCAGCGCCGACGTGACCCGGAGTTCGTCGAATCGCTGCTGGGATTCGTGGGTCTGGAGCACCGCGCGGACCATCACCCCGCGCAGCTGTCCGGTGGGGAGAAGCAGCGGGTCGCGATCGCACGGGCCCTTGCGACGCGTCCGACCGTGCTGCTGTGCGACGAGCCCACCTCCGCGCTCGACACGCACACGACTGCGGACATCCTCCGCCTGCTGGAGAACGCCCGCGACGAATTCGGCGCGACCATCGTCATCGTCACCCACGAACTCGACGTCGTGAAGACCGTCTGCCGTCGTGCCGCCGTGTTCGAACGGGGCCGCCTGCGAGAGATCCTCGAGGTGACGAGCGGGCGCGGTGGGTCGGTCGGGACGTACCTCGAGCACGCGCGGAGGGCACTGCAGGAATGATGCGTGAACGGCGGGAAGACGAGTCGATGCAGGACGGGGTGGGCTGGTGAGCGCGATCCGGGACGTCTTCGTCGACTACGGCGACAAGATCGCCCAGGCCCTCATCGAGACCGGCTACATGGTGGTCATCGCGATCATCGCCGCGGTCCTGCTGGGTCTGCCCCTGGGCACACTCATCTACTTGACCCGGCGGGGCGGTCCGCTGGAGCACCGCGTCGTCTGGGCGCTCGCAGACCTCTACGTCACGATCGTCCGGTCCTTCCCGTTCCTGCTGTTCGTCGTCTTCATGATCCCGGTGACGAGGTTCGTGTTCGGGACGACGTTCGGCACGACCGCCGCGTCCTTCCCTCTGGCGTTCGTCGCGGTCGCCATCTACGCCCGCCTGGTGGAGCAGATCCTGCTGGAGATCCCCAGCGGCATCCTCAAGGCAGCGCGCTCGATGGGGGCGAGCGTCTGGCAGACGGTCACGAAGTTCCTCTACGTCGAGGCGAGATCCGGGCTCGTCTACGCCCTCACCTCCGCGACGATCAGCTTCGTCTCCTATTCGACCGTGCTGGGTGTGGTGGGCGGTGGCGGTGTGGGCGACTTCGCCCTGCGCTACGGCTACCAGGAGTACAAGTTCGCGCTCATGTACGTGACGATCGTCCTCATCATCGTCTGCGTCCTCCTTCTCCAGATGACCGGTCACCTGGTCTCACGAGCCCTCGACAAGCGCTGACGGGATGAAAAGCAACCGGAATCGACTTCACCAGACGAACCCGACAGCCAGCTGACCACTCACCCGGACCTTCACTCACTCGGACCATCAATCAGCTCTACCACCACCCATCCGGATCACCACTCACAAAGGACATGCATGATCACTCGCCGCTTCCTTCTTCCCGTCTCCTCGCTCGCCGTCGCCGCGCTGGCACTCACCGGATGCGGGGGTGGAGGCGCGGATGACACGACGACGCTCCAGGTCGCGGCCGCGACGCCACCGATGACGAACATCGTCGAAGCCGCCAGTGAGGCGATCGGCGACGGGTACGAGATCGAGATGGTCGAGGTCGCCGACTATGTGCAGCCCAACGTGATGCTCGAAGCGGGTGAGATCGACGCGAACTTCGTCCAGCATGTGCCGTTCATGGAGCAGTTCAACGAGTCCAACGACGCGTCTCTGGTGGGAGTGCAGCCGGTGTATCTCACGGCGGTCGCGTTCTACTCGCAGGACCTCGACTCGATCGACGACCTGCCGGACGGCGGGCACGTCACCCTGCCAGCGGACAGCGCCAACCTGGGACGTGCCCTGCAGATGCTCGCCGACGAGGAGATCCTCACCCTCGATCCTGCAGTCGACCGCTTCGCAGCGACCATGGACGACATCACGGACAACCCCCGGGACCTGGAGTTCGTCGAGGTCGAGCTGCTGCAGGCCAACGCGGCGTACGAGGAGTCCGACGCGGTGTTCAACCTGCCGGCCTTCGCGAACCAGATCGACCTCAGCCCGTTCGAGGACGGGCTCACCTTCGAGGAGGACGCCCAGTTCGCGGTGACACTCGTGTCCCGCGAGGACAACGCGGATTCGCCCGAGGTCGCAGCCCTCAAGGAGGCGTTCACGAGCGAGCAGGTGCAGGCGGTCCTCGACGACTTCGAGTCGACGCCCGCGTTCTGACCGGCCTCACCTGTCAGCGGACCAGCTTCCGCGCGATGACGTGCGCGCACGCCGCAGCACCGACGAGGAGTACCGCGCCTGCGACGGTGCTGCGCGTGCTGGCAGGGGCCCCGCCGCGGGCGAAGCGCGCGGCAGGCAGCATGATCGTGGGGGCCGTGATCACACCTGCCGTATAGCCGCGCGCGGCGATGCTCGCGGCGACGTGCGTGAACACATGCCCTTCCAGACCAGCAGTGACGGCGCGGAAGAGCCGTGATTCGCCGCCGGTCCGGGCTCCTCGCCAACAGGAGACGCCGACCAGCACCCCGACGAGCCCGATCGACACGACGGACTGGCGATGATTCATCGCAAGCGCTGTGTTCCCTGTGCGCTGGGCCAGCATCGCGGTCGTGGAGGGGAAGGCGAAGGCCTCTTCGATGTCGTGGAGGAGCCACCCCGCGAACAGGGCGCCCGCCCGCTTCGCTGCGGTCGTCATCACTCCACAGTACGCGGCGGACCTGGCCGGCCGAGGTTCGGCGCCTGCGTCAGCCGGCCACCTGCCCGTCTGCCCGTCACCTGCCCGGTGGCGCGCGTGACGAGTCCCTCTGTGACGCACGGCGTCGGCTCGTGTCCGTCGTGCTCCTTAGACTGGGTGGAGTCCGAGAGCAGGAGGTTCGCACGTGCCGATGACACAGGCGATGCTGGAGACGGCATCGCAGCACCCGCAGCGGCCGGCGATCGTCGGCGCGGAGGGCCGTCTCACGTACGGGGAGCTCATCGACGACTCCGCCCGGCTGTTCGCCGCCATTGACGGTCTGCATGCTGCTCAGTCCCGGCCGCCGGTCCCCGCCCCGGAGACCCGCGGCATCCCCATCACCGCGATGAGTGTCGGATCGGCCTACCAGACCGCACGCTTCATCGCGGGGCTGGCGGGCTTCCGAGCTGTGTCCGCGACGATCGATCCGCGCTGGCCCCTCGACCATCGTGTGGACGTCATCCTCAGCACCGGGATCGGCGTCGTCATCACGGATGCGGAGGACCTGGCGCCCGCGCTGCAGGAGAGGGACTGGACCGGCACCGTCGTGGGTCTCGACGAGTTCCTCGCACTCCTCGAAACCCTTCCCAGTGCCCGGAGGACGCAACCATCCGCCGCGCAAGCGCCGCATGAACAATCGTCTGCGGCGCTGGAACCCCCGACAGTGCGGGACGGCGACGAAGCGTTCCTCATGCTGTTCTCCTCCGGCACGACGAGCAACCCGAAGGCGTTCCTCAAGACCCGCCGCCAGTACCGGGAGAACGCCGCCGTCTCCACCGCGCACCTCGAACCGTTCCCCGGCGTCGCGACGCTAGCGCCCGGCCCCGTCTCCTACAGCCTCACCCTCTACGCGGTCATCGAATGCATGGTGACCGGCGGCAGCGTGCACGTGGCGGACGCGTTCGACGCACTGGCGCTCGCCCGCCGGGTCGAGGCGGAGCACATCACCCGCGTCGTCGCGGTCCCCGCCTTCGTGAAGGCGCTCACGGATGCCGCACGACGGGACCACGACCGGTTCGGGTCCCTGGACCTCGTCGTCACCGGTGGTGCGAACCTGCCGGCGTCGATCCGTGACGGTCTTGCGGCGATCCTGCCCACCGTGCGCCTCATCAGCTACTACGGAGCTGCGGAGATCGGATTCATCGGTGACAGCCGTGCGGGCGATGGGACCCTCATCAGCGTCTACGACGGGATCGGCGCGTCGATCCGGGACGATTCCGGGGCCGAGGTCCCGGCCGGCGACCTCGGCACCCTCTGGATCCGGGCCGCGGCCTGCTCCGACGGGTACCTCGCAGGCACGACCGACGAGGTGCTCGTCGGCTCCGACGGATGGGCCACCGTCCACGATCAGGGTCGGTTGGTCGACGGGCAGCTCGAACTCGTCGGCCGGGCCGGGGACATCGCCGTGACAGGTGGACACAAGGTGGCTCTCACCGAGGTCGAACGCGCCTTCGACGGCTTCCCCCGCCTCACCGCGGTGTGTGCGGTCGCTGTCCCGGACGCCTCGCTGGGAAGCGCGGTCGCGCTCGTCGTGGAGGGTGAGGCCGCACCGGGTGTCGCCAGGGATGGCGGGGGAGCGAGTGCCGAAGTCGGCGGAGCGAGCACCGAAGCAGGGAGAGCCGCTGCCGGTGCCGCGGGAGGTGCGACCAAGGAAGCGCTGCGCAGGCACGCGGAGCGGCGCCTTGCACCGCAGTTCGTTCCGCGCCGCTGGTACCGCGTGGCCCGGCTGCCGCGGACGGTGGGCGGGAAGATCCGCAGGGAAGCGACCGCGGAGCTCGTCGTTGACGGGAAGGCGGAGAGATTGTGAGCGATTCCGTGGACGCACGAGGGGATCACCTGCGGCGGGAATCGTCCGGCCGCCGGGTTGTCGTCACCGGGATGGGAGCGATCACGCCCAGCGGCAACAGCGTGGCCACGCTCTGGCAGTCGGTGCGGGACGGACACAGTGCCATCCGCGTCCTCGAGGGTGAGGAATTCGACGACCTCCCCGTGCGCATCGGGGGACAGGTGCGCGACTTCGATCCCTCCGCATACCTCCCGCGCACGCTCGCCCGCAGGTTGAGCCCAGTCCAGCAGTGGGCGATCGCCGCAGCGGACCAGGCGGTCGCACAGGCGACGATGCAGTCGAATACGGCTGAGACCTCCGGACCGAACGCGGCTACGACCGTGGAGATCCCAGACGCAGCGGCCCCAGCCTCGGCGGCCTCGGCTTCGGCGGTCCCGGGCCCCGACGACTTGCCGTGGGATCCGCAGCGCGTCGTCGTCATCGCGGCCACCGGGTCGGGACCCGTCGACGCGATGCAGGCGGCGACGCGGGCGCTCGACGAAGGAGGCCCCCGGTCGGTGCCGCTCACCCTCGCGATCCACGGCGCTGCAGATGCGGCCGCGGCTCTGCTGAGCCAGCGCTATGGAACCCTCGGCACCGCGCACGCGGTGAACGCCACCTGCGCCTCCGGCGCCATCGGCCTGGGGGACGGGCTGCGGCTCATCCGCCACGGGTACGCGGACGCCGTCCTGGTCGTCGGCATGGAGGACTGCCTGGGACCCGTGAACCTCGCGTCGAACGCGAACATGCGGGCGCTCGCTGCGGGCTACGAGGACGACCCGGCTGCGGCCTGCCGCCCGTTCGACCGTGCCCGCGCGGGTTTCGTCATGTCGTCCGGTGCCGCTGCCGTGCTGCTCGAAGCAGAGGACACCGCCCGCAGTCGCGACGCCGAGGTGCTGGCCGAGCTCGTGGGATTCGGCGCCTCGAGCGACGCCCACCATCCCACCGCTCCGCACCCGGAGGGCCGGGGAGCGGCGCAGGCCATGCGCGTGTGCCTCGCGGACGCCGGGCTGGGGCCGGACGCCGTCGACCACGTGAACACCCACGGCACCGGGACCCCCGCGGGGGACGCTGCGGAGGTGACGGCGCTCGCGGACGTGCTGGGGCCTCGGGCGCGGGACGTGCCGCTCACGGCGACGAAGTCGGCGACGGGACACCTGCTGGGGGCGGCGGGTGTCGTCGAGGCGGTCCTCGCGGTGCGCAGCCTCACTGACGGCTTCCTGCCACCCACGCTCAACCTCGACGACCAGGAGTTCGACGGGTGGGACATCGTGACCGGTGCTGCGCGGGAAGCGGACATCGGGACGGTCCTGTCGACCTCGTTCGGGTTCGGAGGCCACAACGCCGCAGTGCTGTTCGCACACAGATGACACCACACAGACGAGAACGGAAGATCCACACCACGCCAGGGAGGCACGATGACTGATTCGACGGACCGGGAAGCGCGGCATGCGGAGCTCGCGGAGCGGTATCTGCCGGACGACCTCCTGGTGCGATTCCGGGAGCGTGCCGCCGTCTACGACCGCGACAACGCGTTCTTCTACGAGGACCTCGAGGACCTGAAGGAGCGCGGGTACCTCACGCTCTTCGTGCCGACCGAACTGGACGGGCCTGGTTTGTCCCTGCACGAGGTGTCCCGGCTGCAGCAGCGACTGGCGGGGGCAGCACCGGGCACTGCACTCGCCATCAACATGCACCTCATGTGCACCGGGGTCGTCCACGCGATGCGCGCCCGCGGCGACAGGTCGCTCGACTGGGTGCTCGAAGAGGCGCGCGACGGCGAGATCTTCGCGTTCGGCATCAGCGAACCCGCGAACGACTGGGTGCTGCAGGGGTCGAACACGCAGGCGGTGCGGCAGGACGACGGCGGCTACCTGCTGAGCGGGGTCAAGATCTTCACGTCGCTGTCGCCCGTGTGGACGCGACTCATCGTGCACGGACTCGACGAATCAGACGCGGACGACCCGCGCCTGGTGTACGGGTTCGTCGAACGCGGTGCGGAGGGCATCACGGTCTCCGATGACTGGGACGTCATGGGGATGCGGGCCTCGCACAGCAGGGCGACAATCCTCGACGGTGTGCGGATGGAACCCGCGCGCGTGGCGCGGCGGATCGAGCCGGGACCCGTGCCGGACCTGCTCACGTTCGCGATCACCAGCAACTTCCAGCTGCTCATCGCCTCCGTGTACGCCGGTGTGGCTCGGCGGGCGCTGGAGCTGGGAGCCGAGGCACTGAAGAAGCGGAAGTCCGCGAAGAAGGGCGTATCCCTGGCCGAGGCGCCGGAATTCCGCATGCGCCTGGCGGATGCGCACCTGGATTATATGCCGGTGCCCGCCCAGCTGGACGCCTACACCCGGGACTTCGACGAACTGGCGGACCACGGATCCGGCTGGCCGCTGCGTCTGGTGAGCGCACGGATCAACGCGTCGAAGGTGGCCCGGCGCACAGCGGAGGCCGCGCTGCTGTGTTCCGGCGGCAGCGGGTTCGGCAACTCTCACGAACTCAGCCGACTGTTCCGCGACGCCACCGCCGGCCTCTTCCACCCGCCCAGCGAGGACGCCGCCCGCCCCATGTACGCCGCCGCACTGCTGGACGACTGAGCGGGCCTGCACATGGAGCGGGAGAGAGCCAGTATGGGTCGATACGCTTCACGCGCGATTGAGTGATGTCTCAGTCAGGCCAAATGTCGAGCGAGTTCTCTCGCGTATAGACCTGCTGATTGAGGTCGCACCGGGCGCCAGGAACATCCACGTTGTATTCGATATGGAAGGAGGTGTCGTAGTCGTACCCTCTCCGCCCGTCGCTCACGGTCTCCCCGTCTTTGAACTGACTTTGGTTGATCTCTATCCCGAACTCGACGGGAGGGATGAAGGTGCGAGGAGAGTCTCCGCGGGGCTCGTTGCCCAACGGGGTGGAGGCCTCCTTCGTGATCGGGTTCCCCGTGTAGGTCATCGTGTAGGTGTACCGGGATCCGCTTTTCGTCTTGGAGGTCTTCCAGTTCGAGGGCACCTTGGTGAATTTCATGTCGATCTCCCAGGTGAGTGAGTAAACGTACGTATACGCCGTGACGTAGACATCTTCCTGGTCCGACATGAACGCGAGTGCTCCCCACGCGTAGTCCTTAACCTTCCCCACGGAGAGTCGCATTTCTGCTTTGCTCTTCTTTTTCTGCCATCGTCCCTTGGAGTCGACCGACAAAAAACGAATTTCTAGCCAGGCTCCTCGTTCTACCTGCAGCTCCGGGCAGACGGAAGGAGAGGCGGCTATAGCGGGAGCCGCCGTCGTAGCGATAGCGACCGGAGCCGCCCATGCGGTTGTGAGCAGCGCGCGGCGTTTGACCGACCTCGTACTCTGAGCAGGAAGAGAGTGTCCCGGAAGCTCCATTAGTGCAACTCATTCTTACGGAATTAGAGGTTGATGGGGTCTGGATCCTACGGCGGGCACCCAACGTGGAATATCCCGAAAAACACGGAGGAAATGCGTATGAGGTACCGAAACGTACGCACCTGCCCGAAAGAGAAGCTTCGATGACTCGTCGTAAAGGGCCGACTCCCCGCGAGGACCTGGTGAAGCGCCACGTGAGGGCGTTCAACGACAGGGACGTGGACGCGCTGCTGGCGGACTTCACCGACGACGCGACGTGGGTGACCGGTGACTACACCGTCCCGCCCGGCGGCCTGCGCGATTTCTTCACGGACGCGTTCGGCTCGCTCGTCCCCCACCTCACGCTGCGGCGGGTGATCGACGGCGGTGACGCGGTCGCCGCAGAGATGACTGAGCAGTGGACGCACGACGGGACGACGAAGACCGCAGCGCTCATCGCGGTCTTCGACCTCGCGCCCGGTGTCTTCATCAGTGATCCCGGGACGATCCGTAGCGCGAAGATCTACCGGGAAGGCTCCGCCGACGCGTAGTGCGACCGGGCACTGGTCTCTGCCGAGCCATGCACCCGACCGGCCGTGCACCCGACGTGTGCCGCCGCTACGAGGCTGCGAGTATCGTGTGTCACATGTCTGAACTGCTGAAGAATCGTCGCGCCCTCGTCACCGGTGGAGCCTCCGGAATCGGGCGGGCGACCGCGCTCGCGTTCGCCCGGGAAGGCGCCCACGTCATCATCGCGGATCGTGACGGGGACGGTGCGCGTGCCGTGGCCGCAGAAATAGAAGCTGCGGGCACCGCGGAGACGTGGGAGGTGGACCTGGCCGACACCTCGGCGCTGGAGGAGCGGTTCCGCGAGGTGCCGCTCGACGTCGACATCCTCGTGAACAACGCGGGCATCCAGCGGATCCACCCGATCGAGGAGTTCCCGCTCGACGAATGGCGGTTCATCCACACCCTCATGCTCGAATCGCCGTTCGTGCTCACCAAGGCGGCCCTGCCGGCGATGTACGAACGCGGGTGGGGCAGGGTCATCAACCTGTCGTCCGTCCACGGCATCCGGGCCTCTGCGAACAAATCCGCCTACGTCGCCGCGAAGCACGGACTCATGGGGCTCACGAAGACCACGGCGCTGGAGGGCGGACCCCACGGCGTCACCTGCAACGCGATCAACCCCGGCTACGTCATGACCCCGCTCATCGAAGCGCAGGTCACCGAACTGGCGAAGAACCGCGGCATCAGCGAGGACGCCGTGCTGGACGAGGTGTTCCTCGAGCACTCCGCGGTGCCGGGACTGCCCGTTCCCGAGGACGTCGCCGCGATCATCGTCCTGCTCGCCTCCGAAGCCGGTCGGGCCATCAACGGCTCCGGCTACTCGATCGACGGAGGCTGGAACGCGGCGTGAGCGCATCGGACGACGAGCACGAGCCCACTGAGAGGGAGTGGCTCACCCGCACCCTCCTGCCGGGCGGCCGGGAACCGGATCCGCGATTCACCCTCGCCAACGAGCGCACGTTCCTCGCGTGGACGAGGACATCGCTCGCGTTCCTGGCGGGCGGCATCGCCCTCGCCGCACTGCCGCTCGCGGACATGCCGCAGGACTTCAAGCGCCTCCTCGCGATCGTGCTCCTGTGCATCGGCACGCTGCTTGCGATCGGGTCCGCAGTGCGGTGGGTGCGGGTCGAACGCGCGATGCGGCATGACCGTCCGCTTCCGCTTCCCCTCATCGTCCCGTTCATGGCGGTCGTCGCCAGTGCCACGTGTGTCGGCACCGTGCTGTACCTCGTGATGTGATGCGCGCGCGACAGCGGACGGGCGTGCAGGCGCCCACTCGGGGCCACGTCGACCTGGGACTGCAGCCGGAGCGGACCAGCCTCGCCTGGGCGCGGTCGGTCGTGTCGCTCTTCGTCGCATCCGCGATCCTGCTCCGTTGGATCCCGTTCTACGGCATCTGGATCCTGCCCGCCGTCGGTGTCCTGTGGATCGCCGCCCTCGCACTGCAGGTCACGCAGGAGCGGCGGTACCGGCGAGGCGTCGAAGGCATCGTGGCCGGGGAGCTGCGGCCGAACGTCAGGTCGATCTGCTCGCTCGCGGCAGTCGTCACACTGGTCGGCATCATGTCGATCGTCTTCGTGCTCCTCGAAGGCTGAGCGCGGGGCGCAGGGTGTGGGCGGCTCAGCGGCCACTGCCCGTCACGTCGCCCTCACGTCATCCGCCGCTCACGTCATCCGTGCGCTGCGCCGCAGGGCGTGGAGTACGTGTTCGACGGCGGGGCTGCGGAGCGCTTCGGGGCGGACCGCCGCCCAGTACTCCATCTGCCTCTCGAACTCCGGCAGGACGCGGACCAGCCGCGGCCCGTCGTCGTCCCGCGCATCGGAACCGGCCAGACCGGATCCACTCCCGCGCGTCTCACTCATGTAGGTCGGCAGCAGCCCGATCCCCGTACCCAACAGGGTCGCGTGGACGTGCACTTGCACGGAGTTCGACCGGAGGAACCCCGCCGGTTCCGGCAGCCCCTCCGTCGCATGCGCCAGCCCCTGCACCCCGATCGAGTGCTCCGGGTAGTAGATGAGCCGATGGTCCGCGATGTCCGCACGGGTTTCCGGCGCGCCGTTCCTCTCGATGTACTCCTCCGTCGCGAAGAGGCCCAACGCGTACGGGCACAGGAAGTGGACGATGGACTGCGGAGCGTCCGGCTGCTCGACCACGACCTCGATGTCCACCCCGGACCTGTAGCGGCGCGCTGGTTGGGTGACCGTCAGCACCTCGATCTGCAGCCCCGGGTGCCTGTGCTGCAGTTCCGCGATCGCCGGCAGTGCGACCCAGTTGGCGAACCCCGACGGAGTCGCGATCCGCACAGTGCCCACGACGGCGCCCTTCGTACCCGGCTGTTCGGGCTGGGAGGCCGCGGTGAGGGCGGCCTCCACGGCCTCGGCGGCGGGCAGCAGGCGACGGCCGCGGCCGGTGAGCTCCCAGCCGTCCGGGGACGCGGTGAGCACGCGTTCGCCCACCGCCTTCTCCAGCGCGGCGATGCGGCGGGACACCGTCGTGTGGTTCACGCCCATGCTCGTCGCTGCCGCCGTGTACTTCCCCAGCCGCGCCACCGCGAGCAGAGCGAGCAGATCGTCCGGCGCGATCCGCAGACCCGCCCCGGGAGCGGGCCCCGCCGCGGAAGGCTGCCCTGCCCCGGCTGGTCGACCCGCTGCGGGGGAGGGCGACGGCTGTGCGTGAGGACTCGACATGACCGCATGGTATCTGCACGCACGCACACCACCGGTGCGGAACCCGCGCAGGCGCACCCTCCCGAGATCGCGCTCATCGGAATAGGCTGGAGACACGTACGCCGCATCACGGACACATCATGCAAGGAGGCATCATGGCAACAATCGGTTGGATCGGGCTCGGGAATATGGGCCGGCCCATGACGAAGAATCTTGTCGCAGCGGGCCACACGGTGACCGGCTTCGACGTCGTCGAGGCCGCCGTGACCGCGGCCGCGGAGGACGGCGTCACCCCGGCAGGCTCCATCGCCGAGGCCGTGGCCGGTGCCGACATCGTCTTCACCATGCTGCCCAAGGGCGAGCACGCGCGCGCCGTCTACCTCGACGAGGGCGGTGTCTTCGCGTCGGCTTCGACGTCGACGCTGCTGGTGGACTCCTCCACGATCGACTTCGATTCCGCGCGCGCCCTGCACGCCGCAGCGCACGAGCGCGGCTTCCGCTTCATCGACGGTCCCGTGTCCGGGGGAGTGGGCGGTGCGCAGGCAGGCACCCTCACCTTCATGCTGGGCGGCGCGGACGATGTGATCGCGGAAGCCAGGCCGGTCATCGAGGCGATGGCGGGCAACATCTTCCACGCCGGTGGCGAAGCGGCCGGGCAGGCGGCGAAGATCGTCAACAACATGCAGCTGGCGATCAGCCTGCAGGGCGTCGTCGAGGGCGCGGTGCTCGCGCAGCGCTTCGGCCTGGACCCGAAGGTCTTCTTCGACATCACATCGGTGTCCTCGGGCGATTCGTGGCCGCTGCGCAGCTGGTATCCCGTGCCGGGTGTCGTCGAGACCTCTCCCTCCGAACGCGAATTCGCGCCGGGCTTCTCCACGATGCTCATGCACAAGGACCTGGGGCTGGCGCTCGCAGGTGCCCAGACGCAGGACGTCGAACTGCCCGCGGCTTCGCTCGTCTACGAGAAGCTGCAGCAGCTCATCGACGACGGCTGGGGCAACCACGACACGTCGATCCTCATCCGCAACGTGGACCCCGAGTCGAAGGGCCTTCCCAAGACCCCCTGATCCTCCAGGAGTTCTGATGTTACAGGTGCCCTGACAGGACGCGTCCTGCCTGGTGTCCGGGCGGGATCGTCGTCAGCGGTGCGGGTGGAGACGGGTGAGCGGAAGCGCAGCTGGATCAGCTGCGCCTCCGCTCATTCAGCTGCGCCTCTGCGGTCTCAGCTGCGTGCCCCGAAGACGGTCGAACCGATGCGGACGATCGTTGCGCCCTCCTCGATCGCCAGCCCGAAGTCCGCGCTCATCCCCATCGACAGCTCAGTCGCGTCCGCGGGGAGGGCGCCCGTGTCGCGGAGGCGTGCGGACAGTTCGCGCAGTTCTGCGTAGGACGGCCGGATCTCGTCGTCGCTGGAACCCGGCAGACCGATCGTCATGAGCCCGCGGATCCTCAGGTGCGACAGATCCCGCACCTGGGTGGCGAGCTCCTCTGCCGCGGCCGGGTCGACCCCGAACTTCGACTCCTCACGCGACGTGTTCACCTGCAGGAACACGTCCAGCAGGGGAGATGCCGTGTCCGAGGCGGCTGCCGTGCCCGAGGCGGCTGCGGAGCCGTCCGTGCCGGACGCCTCGGTTCCGTGCGCGCGGAGGGTGCCCGGGGCCTCGGCGACGAGTGAGTCGTGTCCTTCGGCCAGGAGCGTCGCGATGCGGTTGGACAGCCTCTGCGCGACCGCGAGGTTGTCGATCGACTGCACGCACACCGCACCCGCCCGCAGGGTGTGGTTCACCTTGTTGCGCTGGAGAGGGCCGATGAGGTGGGGCTCGTGGGGGATGTCGGCCAGGTCGGGGGCCTTCGTCTGGAGTTCCTGCACACGGTTCTCGCCGATGAGGGTGCAGCCCGCTTCCAGCGCGACGCGGATCCGGGAGGCCGGCTGCGTCTTCGTCGCCAGCATGATGCGCACGGCGTCGGCGGACCCGTGAGCGGCCTGGGACGCGCTGCGCACGGTGTCGGAGACCTGCGCGAGGCGTTCGCGGATCGCCTGCGCATCCTGCGAGTCGTGGTCACCCTGCGAACTCTGCGGTCCCGTGGAGGAGTGAGAGGCGGAGGCAGTCTGGTCAGTCATGCCGTGATTGTCTCAAAGGGGGACGCCGCGGGAGGCTCCAGGTGGCACTGCGGGCCGACGAACGGGTGCTTGGTGGGGCGGGAAGAGCAGGCGCACTGTGGACCGGCCCGAAGCGGCCTCGGGAACATCGGCGCGAGCCGGTGGGTTCTTCCGTATGACAGCGGCACTGCGTGTGACAGTGGCGCATCACGGCACCGCCCGCAGATGGGAGAATCACAGGCATGACCGCTCAGCAGAACTCCGCAGCAGCCCCCCGCAACAGCATTCGACTGCGCGCCCCCGAACTCACGGGCCGGCGCTGGATCAACACCGGCGGCGATGACCTGTCGCTCGCGGACCTGCGAGGCAAGATCGTGCTGCTGGACTTCTGGACGTTCTGCTGCATCAACTGCCTCCACGTGCTGGACGAGCTGCGTCCCCTCAAGGAGAAGTACAGCGACGTGCTCGTGACGATCGGTGTGCACAGCCCCAAGTTCGAGTTCGAGCGGACGGTCGAGGCCGTCGACCAGGCGGTCGAGCGCTACGGCGTGGAGCACATCGTGCTGGACGACCCGGACCTCGTCACGTGGCAGGCCTACACCGCCCGTGCCTGGCCGACGCTCGTCCTCATCGACCCGGAGGGGTACATCGTCGCCTCGATGTCCGGTGAGGGGCACTCGTCCGGGCTGGCGTCCCTCATCGAGGAGCTCGTCGAGGAGCACGCCGCGCAGGGCACCCTGCACCGCGGCAGCGGTCCGTACGTCCCGCCGGCCCCGGTGGAGCGCGACCTGTCCTACCCCGGCAAGGTCATCCGTCTCACGGATGTCCCCGGGCACGAGGGGAACCTGCTCGTCGCGGATTCCGGCCACCACTCGCTCGTCGAGTTCGACCCGTCCGGCACGCGCATCCTCCAACGCATCGGCACGGGCGTGCGCGGGCACGCGGACGGGGCAGGCGACAAGGCGCTGTTCTCCGAGCCCGGTGGCATCACCGAACTGCCGCGTCAGGTCGCGGACGCGGTCGGCTACGACCTGGTCGTCGCGGACACGGTCAACCACCTGCTGCGAGGAGTGCGCCTCGACGCTCCCGCCGCGACAGTCACGACACTGGCCGGGACCGGTGAGCAGTTCATGGTCGGAGCGAACGACAACGTCGTGGACGTCCCGGGTGCGCAGGCCCCGTTCGAAGGCGCGGGCACGTCGATCAAGCTGTCGAGCCCGTGGGACGTCCTCTGGGCGCCCGCATCGGAGCGTGTCGTCATCGCGATGGCCGGCAACCACACGATCTGGGACTTCGATCCCGCCACCGGTGTGGTCCGCCAGCTGTCCGGCACGATGAACGAGGGCCTGCGCGACTCCGCGTCCGCGGACGAACCCGCCTGGTACGCGCAGACGTCAGGCCTGGCGCCCTCGGCGGACGGCACCGTCTGGGTCGCGGACTCGGAGACGTCCGCGCTGCGCCGACTGGATCCCCGCGACGGCACCGTCAGCACCCAGGTGGGGATCGGTCTGTTCGACTTCGGCTTCCAGGACGGACCCGCCGCCGAGGCCCGTCTCCAGCACCCGTTGGGCGTCGCCGAACTGCCCGACGGCTCCGTCGCCATCGCGGACACGTACAACGGCGCGATCCGCCGCTTCGATCCGGTGTCGGAGACGGTGAGCACCCTGGCGCGCGGGCTCGCGGAGCCGTCCGACATCCTCGTCGTGCTCCCCGAGCACACCGCGGACACGGCCGCCGAGGACCGGGACCCCCACCTGCTCGTCGCGGAGTCTGCGGCCCACCAGCTCACGGCGATCGCGATCCCGAAGGAGGCGCTCGTCGTCGCGGAGGGTGCGCAGCAGACGAAGCGGCCGTCGACGACGATCGGCGAGGACACCCTGGAGCTCGAGATCGGCTTCACGGTCCCGTCGGGGCAGAAGCTGGACGACCGGTGGGGGGACCCGACGCACCTGCAGGTGTCGTCGACCCCGCCGGAACTCATCAGGACGGGTGCGGGGAGCGCGGAGGGCATGTCCCGGTCGCTGACGCTCAATCCGGACATCCGCTCCGGTGTCCTGCACATCACCGCGCGCGCGGCCGCCTGCGACGGCGAACCGGGCGGTGAGATCCCGCCGCACGCGGCGTGCCACCTGTACCAGCAGGACTGGGGCATCCCCGTCGACCTGGTGAGCGGTGGGGAGTCCGTCCTGCGCCTGGACCTGCGCGGCACGAACTGAACCGCGCAGTGTGACCGCCTACGGCCCGTCGGCCACGGGCGCGTCGTCGACGGGTCCTTCGTCGTCGACCGGCTGGTCGTCGGGCTCCTCGTCGGAGTCCGACCCCAGCCCGTCGCCGCTCGCAAGCCCCGCCTCGAGCGGTTCGACGCGCGGTTCGCCATCGACGACGGACACCACCGCGGTGAACGTGAAGGTGATGGGTTCGTCGAAGTCCGATTCCGTCGCGGTGACGATGTCGCGGTAGCGGCCCGACACCCGGGCGACGCCTTCCGTGGGCGCGGTGACGAGACGGCGCCGCTCCGTCGACAGGCGCACCTCCGGGTATTCGACGATCTCCCATGAGACGTCGCCCAGGATCTGGTTCACGGAGTCAAAGCCGAACGTGCAACCCGCCGGCATGAGGGTCGTCGCGGTGGCGCACCCGTCCAGGTGCGCACGCACCAGGTCGTCGACCTCGTCGCGGAGGTCTTCGGTGGGCTCCGCTGCCAACCGCACCTCGACCTCGGGCGCGGACCCGTCGACCACGGTGTTCTGCACACCGGAGCGGAAGTAGTGTTCGGCGAACCCCACGCTGTACTCGACGGGGTAGAGGACCGGAAGGCCGTCGCGCGGAGCGGGGACGTCCGCGCTGTTGATGCGGACCGTCGACGCGCCGTCCACGACGAGGTCCATGCGGGGCAGCGTCCCCGGATCGATGAGCCACACGGGGAACAGGCCCCAGGTGCCGGGGGTGCGGACGAGGGAGAAGTCCTGTGTGCGGGTCGTGCCGTCGAGGTCGTACTCCACCGTGGCGGTCGCGCGGTCGCCGTCGGTCTCCGCATGCGTGACGGACACGCGGGTGGGCAGCGACGGAGCCCCGTCGAGCGCTTCATCGGTGAGTGCCCAGCCGTCGGTGATCTCGCCGGTGAGAAGCCTGCCGACGGCCGCTTCCGCGTCGCGACGGTCCAGGGCGTCGAAGTACGCGCTCACCGTCTGGGCGGGACCGTACGCGACCATCCCGAGCACGGGCACACTCGCGACGGTGAGCACGACGACCAGCAGGCCGGCGATCGCCAGCTGCCGGGCCCGATTCGGCCCTCCGTGTTCTTTCACACCCGCGGATCCCCTCGTGTCGGTCACACTTCGACCGACCATACGTGGATCCGGCGGGTGTCCACCTCCGCCCAGAGCCTCGAACCCATCCTGATCCGTCCCAGCTGGGTCTCCAGAACGTCACCCAGCCCCGGCTGGAGGAGCGCCCACGACCCCGGAGAGGCCGCGGGATCGCCACCACCCGGTGTGTCCCCTCCACCCGATGAGTCCTCGCCGCCCAGTTCAGGGGTGATCGCGGTCCAGGCGCGGCGGGGAGAGGCGTCGAGGACGTCGACGACGAGGGGGAGGCCCGCCTCGTTGTCCACGGGGGAGAGGCGCACCTGCAGGACGCTGCCGTCGTCGCGGATGCCGATGACGATCACCTCGAAGACGAACTCGCCGCGGAACGCGGGGTCGAATTCGTCGACGGACAGCATCACCGCGTCCGTGGGGATCGCGAGGTACACCTTGCCGTCGAGGTCGGTGCGCCGCCTCACCTGGGAGTGGCCGATGCTCAGCCACCCGCGGCGGGCCAGCCCCGACATGACGTTGGCACCGGACAGCGAGGCGGTGAGGCCGCCGCGAGGCTTTCCGAGGATCGTGGTCGGGTCGCCCTCCTGCGCGACCTGCTCCGCGTCCAGTTCGATCGTCCGCGCACCCAGTACCAGCGCGTCGACCGGCGAATCGGTCGACAGGACGGCGCCCAGGCCGTGGGCCCGCAGTTCGCGGACGAGTGTGGCGCGCAGCCCGGAGCGCTGATGGCCTGGCACACCCGCCAGCGGCGAGTCGAGGACGACGTGCGACACGTCCGGCACGTTCTCGCCCACGAGCACGATCGCTGCGATGCGCGCCCTCACCCGCGCTGCGGCGTCGAGCTCTGCGAGACGGGTGCGCGGGCCCACATCGGAGGCGAGCCCCACACGTGTGAGGGCCTTCTGCTGCTGCGCGGGATCCGCGACCCCCGTGTGGTCCCGGAGCCAGCGCCCCAGCCGGTCCCGAGACCCCCACAGGCGCCGAGGCCCCCACGAGTCGCGAGGTCTCCGCGCATCCTGAGGACTCCGATCCGGTCCCGGCGGGGCCGGGACCGCGCGGGCTCCCGGGAGCTCCGCCACAGCACGCTGCACGGCGGTGACGTCCTCCTCACGCCCCATGAGCACGAGGTCGTCACCGCCGTGCAGCGGTGCGGTGGTCAGCGGTTCACCGGAGAGCCGCAGGCCGCTCAGGTCCATGACGGACGAAGTGCGGCGCGAGGGCTCCCCGCCACTGGCCATGGGGTCAGTACTCCGCGGGGTCGGCCTGTGCGGCGCGACGGCGGGTGATGACGACTGCCGCGCCTCCGACGACGAGCAGACCGGCGCCCAGCGCGAGGCCGGTCAGTTCGGTGCCCGTCCGCGGGAGATCAGCTGCACTGCCGGAGCGGGATCCGTCGGACGAGCCGCCCGAGCGACCGTTCCCGGCGTCGCCGGAACCGCTGCCGTCCGAACCGCCGTCACCGGAGCCGTCGTCTCCTGAACCCTTGTCGCCGTCGTCCGAGTCGTCCGCGCCGCCCTGAGAGTCATCGTCGTCGCGTTCGACCTCGGTCCCGTTCGTCACCACGGTGAATTCGCCGCCGAGGTCGTCGAACCCGTCGCCGGACACGGCGACGGTGTAGTCGCCCAGCACGGCCTTGCCGTCGGGGTGCAGCTGGAAGACCGCGCTGCCCTCGTCGTTCGCGGATTTCGAGGTCTCGAACCGGGAGACCTTGCCCTGGTTGTGGGACACGGCGAGCGTGACCTCGGAACCGGGCTTCGCGTCCGTGAGCGTGATCGTCACGCCACCGTCGCGTGCCGAGAACTCGTCAGAGGTGACCTCGGTCGGATCGATCGCGATCTCCGGCTCGAAGACCTCGTCCGGATCCCCCGTGGCGGTCGCCGTCGGATCGGGCGTCGCCGTCTCCGTGGGCTCTGCCGTCTCGGTCGGGTCTGCGGTCTCCGTGGGGGAGGCCGTTGCAGTCGGATCCGGGCTCTTCCGCGGGTCCCGCGTCTGGGTCGGTGCCGGTTCAGCCGTCTTCGTCGGCTCTGCCGTCTTGGTGGGCTCCGCGGTCTTGGTGGGCTCAGGCGAGGCCGACTCGGACGGGTCGGCCGTCTCGGTCGGGTCTGCGGTCTCCGTGGGGGATGCCGTCGCCGTCGGGTCTGCGGACTCGGTCGGATCAGCCGTCGCGGTCGCTTCCGCGGTCTCAGTCGCTTCGGCGGTCTCGGTCGGGTCAGCCGACTCCGTCGGGTCCGCGGTCTCCGTCGGCGGTGCCGTCTCGTCGACCTTCTCGACGACCTCGAACTCGACGGTGTCCGTCTTCGTCTCGGTCTCGAGGTCCGTGAGGTAGAGGTCGTAGCTCCCGACCGGCACCTTCGCGTTCTTCGTCGTCGTGAAGAAGTAGCGGCCGTTCACCTCGCCGTCCTCGGTCACGGTGAGTTCGGAGTCGGGGGTGTACTCCGTGCCGTCGGTGCCGACGACGGTGACCGTCGCCTTGCCTTCCTCGGTGAAGCCTGTGCCGGAGAAGCGGATGCCGACGTTCTTGTCGGCGATGTCCTTCTGCGACACCTGGTCGGCGTCGATGATCGCTTCAGGGTCGGCCTCTTCGGCGGACCTGCTGGAGCTGTCGGGCGATGCGGACGGATGCACCGTCGCGGGACCGCCGGTGGGGATCTGGTCGGGCAGCTCGATCGAGTCAGAGCTCTCCGACGGAGCGGATGCAGTGGAAGCGAAAGCGGGAACGGCGATGAGGCCGGAAACCGCGGCGGCTACTGCGGGGGCAAGAACAAGACTTTTCGAAGTCTTCACAGTGTTGCCTTTCGGTCGGTGTGGCACACGACCGCGCAGTCGGCAAATCCTCCCGGCACCCTCTGGCTGAAAGGGGAAGGCACCAACGTGCGCGGGCGTACTCAACCAGCCACTGTATAGCATATGCGGCTCTCGTGACGAGGTTCCGCGCGCGTCCGGTGCGAATGGAATGCAGTTCGTGACGGAGGGGGCGTGTCGTCCGCGTGCGCGGTACATTGGCCGGGTGAGCCTCCTTTCCGATCGTGACATCAGGGCAGAGATCGCTGCCGGACGCGTGCGACTGGACCCGTTCGACCCGTCGCTCATCCAGCCCGCGAGCATCGACGTCTGCCTGGACCGCTACTACCGCCTGTTCGACAACCACAAGTACTCCGTGATCGACCCGGCGACGGATCAGCCGGACCTGACGCGGCTCGTCGAGGTCGACCCGTCGGAGCCGTTCGTGCTCCATCCGGGCGAATTCGTCCTCGCGTCGACGCTCGAGCTGGTCACGCTCCCGGACGACGTCGCCGCGCGGCTGGAGGGCAAGTCGTCGCTGGGGCGCCTGGGCCTCCTCACGCACTCCACGGCCGGCTTCATCGACCCCGGCTTCTCCGGACACGTGACACTGGAGCTGTCGAACGTGGCGACGCTTCCCATCACGCTGTGGCCCGGTATGAAGATCGGCCAGCTGTGCTTCTTCCGCATGTCGTCGGCGTCGGATTCGCCGTACGGCGCTGACGGGAACCTCAACCGCTACCAGGGACAGCGGGGCCCCACCGCCTCGCGCGCCCACCGCGACTTCTACGTGTCCTCCGCGTTCACCCCCTCCGCCGAGGCGTGATCCCGGTGAGTGTCGACCCCCGGACCGCGGCCTTCGCCGGTTCCCACCTGCTCCTGCTGGACCCCGACCTCGAGCCGTTCGACGTCGTGAGCCTCCTGCGGAACCTCCGTCCCCAGCTGCCCGTCGGAGACCTCATCCCGGGCGAAGGCGGCGCGCGGGCCTATCGCCTGTCGCGGCACTCTCAGCTTGTGGGCCCGTTCGCAGTCGACGCCGCGATGGCCGACGCGCTCCAGTTCCCGACCGATGTCACGGCCGTCTTCGCTCTCGAATGCCCGCGCGACCGGGAACCGGTGCCGCCGCCGGAGTGGCTGCCGGACATCGACGGGCTCATCGCGGCGTTCCCGGAGGGCCTGCCCTGCCGGGAGGAGGGGCGCGTGCTCGACGAGGTCGTCGCGATCGCCCGCAGGCTCCGGCTCGTCGTCCGGCTCGCGGACGAGCCCGGGCGGGGCCTCAGACTGCTGAGGCCGGACACGGAAGTCACTCCGAACCTCTTCATCTACTCCGCCAACTGGCTGCCGCCGGAAAGACTGCTCGCCCACGTCGCCCGCGTCGCCCCGCAGGTGCGGTGGCCGCGCCCCCCGAAGCCGGAGGAGGCGGAGCGGGGACGAGCGCTCGCGGGCCCCGATGTGCCCGACGAGCTCGACGGCTACGCCGTCGAGGTCCCCCTCACGGACCAGCTGGGCCCCCGCGCGGGGTTCATCGAGATCCGCGTGGAGTTGGACGAGTACCTCCCCACGACGCTCGCCGAACACGTGTCGGGTCCCCAGATCGCCTATTCGCTGCGCTGGGTCGACACGGACAACATCGGACGGTTCCCCGACGTCGACGACGAGCTGCGCGTCATCCGCCCCCAGGCGATCCGCGTGCTCGAGCAGTGCGCGGCGGAGATCATGACCGCGAGCGGCGGCGCGGGGGTCGACGAGAGCGGCTTCCTCGTATCCGCCCAGCAGCTGCGCGACTGACGCGGCCCCCGCGCCTGTGACGAGCGTCATGGGGAGGCGGGGCATAGTCCTCCACTCCTGAATGGATCGCAAGCCGACTACCAGAATGTGAGACGGGGATTCGGTCGGCTTCCCTCCCCTGTGGGAGAATCGTCGAGCGCGGACGACGGATGAGCGACGAGGGGTGAGCCGATGGGTGTGCTGCTGGGAGCTCTGTTCCTCGCAGCAGTCTTCGCACCCCTCATGTCCCGGACGTTGGGCCGCACCGCGTTCGTCGCCCTGGCCCTGGTCCCGTTCGCGGGGCTCGTGTATTCGCTCACCCTCATCCCGACGATCTTCTCCGACGCACCGGAGCCCGTCGTGGAAGTGCTCGGCTGGATGCCTCAGCTCTCGCTGTCGATCGTGCTGCGCATGGACGCGCTGTCATGGATCCTGTCGCTGCTGGTGACGGGCGTGGGCGGCCTCGTGTTCATCTACTGCAGCCGCTACTTCGACGCCGACGAGGTGCGTCTGGGTCGGTTCGCGGGTGTGCTCATGGCGTTCGTCGCCATGATGTACGGCCTCGTCGTCGCGGACGAGCTCCTGACCCTCTTCATCTTCTGGGAGGGCACGACCGTGTTCTCCTACCTGCTGATCGGTCAGTACGCGGCCCGGCAGCAGGCGCGCCGCGCCGCGCTCCAGGCACTCATCGTGACGACCTTCGGCGGCCTGGCGATGTTCGTCGGGATGATCCTCCTGGGCGTCCACTACGGCACCGGACGCATCACGGAGATCGTCGCGGCAGGGTTCGACGGCAACCCGCTCACCGTGGCGGCGATCGTCCTCATCCTCATCGGCGCAGTGTCGAAGTCCGCCCTCATCCCGTTCCACTTCTGGCTGCCGGGGGCCATGGCGGCGCCGACCCCCGTGAGCGCCTACCTCCACGCAGCGGCGATGGTCAAGGCCGGCATCTACCTCATCCTCCGGCTTGCCCCCGGATTCGCGGACATGCCGTACTGGCGCGAGGGCCTCGTGGCGGTCGGCCTCCTCACGATGCTGCTGGGCGGCTGGCAGGCCCTCAAGGAGACGGACCTCAAGCTCATCCTCGCCTACGGCACCGTGTCCCAGCTGGGCTTCATGACGATGATGGCGTCGTTCGGCCATCGTGACATCACGACAGCGGCGATCGCACTGCTGCTGGGGCACTCGATGTTCAAGGCGACGCTCTTCCTCACCGTGGGGATCATCGACCACCGGGTCGGCACCCGTGACCTGCGGAAGCTCTCCGGCTACGGCCGCGCCTACCCGCTCATCGCCGTGTTCGGCACGGTGTCCGCCGCGTCGATGGCAGGACTCCCTCCCACGCTGGGCTTCGTCGCGAAGGAAGCGGTCTACGGCACGCTCATGGACCACGGGACGAAACTCGCGTTCCTCGCCCTCATCGGCGCGTTCCTGGGCTCAGTGCTCACCGTCGCCTACTCCGCACGCTTCGTCTGGGGAGCGTTCGCCTCCAAGCCGGGAGTGGAGCCGACGGTCCGGTCAGCGCCGGACGGCCCGCTCTTCACCGCGGCCCCGGCAGTGCTCACCCTCATGACGATCGCCGGGGCGTTCGCCGCAGGTGTCATCGACCGGATCGCGACCAGCTGGACGGCTCCGCTGGCCGTCGACCCCGGTGCGGATCCGGCGGTGCCGTTCCACGTCGCCCTCTGGCACGGATTCGAACCGGCACTGCTCCTGTCGGTGCTCACGATCGCGGCGGGGATCACGATGTTCGCCTTCCGTCGGCAGGTGGGTCACTTCCAGTCGGCGCTGCCGAACGGGATCGACTTCCACCGCGCCTACCGCGACACGATCATCGGACTGGAGCGGCTCGCCGCTTTCGTCACGGCCCGCACACAGCGCGGTTCGATGCCGTTCTACCAGGGCGTGATCTACGTCTTCGCGATCGGGGCTCTCGGCATCACACTGCTCATGAATGACGTGTGGCCGGAGGACCTCGTCTGGGCGGACAGCGTCGTGCAGGTCTTCCCGGCGACCATCATGGTGATGGCGGCGATCATGGTGACCCGCATGACGAAGCGCTTCGCCGCAGTCGTCGTCTCCGGGCTCACCGGCTATGCGATGGTCGTCTTCTTCGCACTCCAGGGCGCACCCGACCTCGCCCTCACCCAGATCCTCGTCGAGACGATCACGATCGTGGTCTTCGTGTTCGTGCTGCGGCGTCTGCCGGCACGGATCGGCAAGGGCGACAGCAAGGTGACCCCCGCCCTGCGCACTGTCATCGCCATCCTCTTCGCCGTCGTCATGATGGTGCTCGCCGTCGTGGTGATGGGGGCGCGCCAGCACCTGCCGATCTCCGACAGCTTCCCCCGGCTCGCCTATGAGGGCGGACACGGCCTGAACATCGTCAACGTCACGCTCGTCGACATCCGTGCGTGGGACACGATGGGCGAGCTCGCCGTGGTCATCGCGTGCGCGATCGGTGTGGCGAGCCTCGTGTTCGTCACGGGCCAGGGTGAGCGGATCTCGACCCTGGGCGCCCCCAAGCGGGGCAGGGCCCGCTTCGTCCCGGTCACGGAGACGGTGCGTCCCCGCCGCCTCGACATGAGCGGATCACCGGAGGGGCCGGCGCACGCGGATCTCGCGTGGGACGAGCCGACGGCGGAGGAGAAGCGCAATGCCTGGCTGCTCGCGGGGCGCACGCTGGCCCCCCACAACAGGTCGATCGTGCTGGAAGTCGCCGTGCGGCTGATGTTCCACGCGTTCCTCGTGTTCTCCATCTACCTCCTCTTCGCCGGCCACAACAACCCCGGCGGCGGGTTCGCGGCAGGACTGGTCGCCGGCCTCGCATTCATCACCCGCTACCTGGCGGGCGGACGCTATGAGTTCGCAGAAGCGGTGCGCCTGCCGTCGGGTCTGCTCATGGGCATCGGCATGCTGCTGGCAGCGGGGACAGCGGCCGGCGGCTTCCTCTGGGGCGATGCCGCGCTCCAGTCGTTCTACGTGTCGACCGAACTGCCGGTCCTGGGGTACGTGAGCTTCGGGTCGTCCGTCGTCTTCGACGTGGGCGTCTACTTCATCGTCATCGGCCTGATCGTGGGCATCATCCGCAGCCTCGCGGCCGAGGTCGACATCCAGCTCGTCGAGGACGAGGACCGGATCGCGGAGGAGCTCCCGGACGACGTGGACACCGCGGAATACGACCGCATCCGCGAACTCCTGGGCCGCACGGACCGGCTCGACGTGGACGGCATGAGCGCGGGAGGCCGACTGTGACCGTCCCCCTCATCATGATCATCGCGATGGGTGCGATGTATGCCTCCGGCATCTACCTCATGCTCGACCGGTCACTCACGCGCGTGCTCCTGGGCTTCCTCCTCATGGGCAATGCGACGAACCTGCTCCTCATGCTCACGGGCGGGGTGCCGGGGCGTCCCCCGCTCACCGACGGAGAGAACCTCTCCACGGACGGGATGCTCGACCCGCTGCCGCAGGCCCTCATCCTCACAGCCATCGTCATCTCCTTCGGGCTCACCGCGTTCCTCCTCGCGATGGTCTACCGGTCCTGGCGATTCGTGCGGGACGAATCGCTCCAGGACGACCTCGAGGACATGCGGGTCGCACTCGAGACCACGGGTGATTCGAGGGACGAGGCCGGCACCAGCGGCGAATACGACGACACGGAGTTCGGCGACGAGGCACTCACGCCGATCGACGAGGACGCTCCCGACCTCGATGAGGACGGCACGCCGGCGGAGCGCGCCGCGCTGAGGCGGTCCGGAGCGGCGACGGAAGACGATGATGGGGCGGGGGGTGCGCGATGAGCGAGTACGCGGGACTCATGCTCGCACTGCCGATCATCCTCCCCCTGCTGGCCGCGGGGGCCACTCTCATCACCCTCCGCAGCTCGCGGGCACAGAGCGCCATCACCGTGGTGACGCTCAGCGCCACGACGATCCTGTCGATCATCCTGCTCGTGCAGGTCGACCAGCACGGCCCGCACGTCCTGGCAGTGGGAGGCTGGGCCCTCCCGTTCGGCATCGGACTCGTCGCAGACCGTCTCGCTGCGCTCATGCTCGTCGTGTCGAGCATCGTCACGCTGGGCGTCTACTTCTACGCGCTGGGACAGGACTCCTCACAGACGGAGAAGAGCGACGACACACCGGTCTCGATCTTCAACCCCGCGTACCTCATCCTCTGCGCGGGCGTGTCGAACGCGTTCCTCGCGGGTGATCTCTTCAACCTCTACGTCGGCTTCGAGATGCTGCTGGCAGCCTCGTACGTGCTCCTCACGCTGGGCGCCACGACCCAGCGGATCCGCGCCGGCGTCACCTACATCGTCATCTCCCTCGTGTCCTCGCTCATCTTCCTGGCGGCCATCGCGCTCATCTACGGCGCGACGGGCACGGTCAACATGGCGCAGCTGTCGCAGCGGCTGTCGGAGCTGCCGATCGACATTCAGCTGATCCTCCACGTCGCGCTGCTGATCGGCTTCGGGATCAAGGCCGCGGTCTTCCCGCTGTCGTTCTGGCTGCCGGACTCCTACCCGACCGCGCCCGCGCCGGTCACCGCCGTCTTCGCCGGTCTGCTCACGAAGGTGGGGATCTACGCGATCATCCGCACGGAGACCGTGCTCTTCGCCACGTCGGATCTGCGCGCCCCGCTGCTCATCGTCGCGGGTCTCACGCTCATCATCGGCATCCTCGGCGCGATCGCGCAGTCGGACATCAAGCGAATCCTGTCCTTCACGCTCGTGTCCCACATCGGCTACATGCTGTTCGGCGTGGCGATGGGGACGCACCTGGGCCTCACCGCCGCGATCTACTACACGCTGCACCACATCGTGGCGCAGACCGCGATGTTCCTCGCGATCGGCCTCCTCGAGCTGCGGGCCGGATCGACGTCGCTCCGGAAGGTCGGCGGTCTGGCGACGCTCGCGCCCGTCGTGAGCGGTCTGTACCTCATCCCCGCGCTCAACCTCGCCGGCATCCCCCCGTTCTCGGGATTCATCGGCAAGGTCGCCCTGTTCGATGCGGGCTTCCATTCCTCCGACTGGCTCGTCGGAGTGCTCGTGGGAGTCGGGACGCTCACCTCTCTGCTCACCCTCTACGTCATCGGCAAGTCCTGGAACCTGGCGTTCTGGCGGGATCCCGCCGACGCGGACGAGCCGACCCCGGCGCTGGTGGAGGAGGCGAAGGAGCGGCGGGAGTCCCTCGCGCGGACCGGTACGTGGACGTCCACTCTGCGTCCGCCGTCGCTCATGATCGTCGCGACCGCGGCGATGGTAGTCGTCTCCTGCATGCTCACGGTGCTGGCCCAGCCGCTCTGGCAGGTGTCCTCACGCGCAGCTCAGGGTCTGACCGGGGCGGATTCGTACACCGCCTTCGTCCTGGACAACGACGAAGCGGACGGTGTGGGCGACGGGCGCTACGCGCCGGTGCCGCCGAACGGCGAAGGGGAGGCCGGGTGATGGGTGCACGCAGAAGGAGGCGGCAGAGCCTCGTCGAACAGGTCCTCTACATGCTCGTGCTCATCATCGTCTGGATCTTCCTGTGGGATTCCGCCAGCGGGATGGTCATCGTGAGCGGTGTCGTCGTCGCGTTCACTGTGGTGCGG
Organism: Brevibacterium yomogidense; assembly: GCF_016107685.1. Taxonomy (GTDB): domain Bacteria; phylum Actinomycetota; class Actinomycetes; order Actinomycetales; family Brevibacteriaceae; genus Brevibacterium; species Brevibacterium yomogidense. Next base: position 135,544 of record NZ_JABASY010000001.1, on the reverse strand, counting down.
GCCTTCTACCTGCCGCCCATCCAACTGGCGGGGCGGGTCAACTTCTATTACGCGACGCTGTTCATCCTCTGGTTCATGCTCAACGTGCTCCTGGCGTCGGTAGAAGTGGCGTGGCTGACCGTGCGGCGTCGACCGGTGGACGCCGGGTCCGTCATGGCGGTGGACCTCTCCACCCGCTCGGACCTGCTCATCACGCTCGTGACCATGACGAACGGGCTCATCCCCGGTTCGCTCGTCATCGAGATCGATCGCGCGCGGGCCGTGGTCTTCGTCCACGGCCTCAACTGCGCCGACGACGAGGAGCTCGAGAAGGTGCGGGCCAAGACCCATCAGATCGAGACCCTGCTCATCTACGCGATCGGGTCACCCCACGACATCGAGGTGCTCAACGACGCACGACGGGAGCGCGGGCAGAAGCCGCGTCTCGAGAACCTCACCATCCGGGAGCGCGCACGGCGGGCACGCCTGGCGAAGGAAGCGAGGGCACGGCGATGAATGGGCAGCAGGGCATCCCGCTCGTGAACCTCGACGGCGGACCGGGCACAGTCGTCGGGCTGGTGATCGGGCTGATCTTCCTCGCGGCCGCGGTGGTCGCCATCATCCGCATCGTCAAGGGCCCGTCGATCCTCGATCGCATGATCGCGACGGACGCGCTGCTCGCCACGATCATGTGCGGTGTGGGCGGCGTCGTCGCGTTCAGCGGGCGGACCGATCTGCTCCCAGTCATGCTCGTCATCTCGATGTTCGGCTTCGTGGGTGCCGTCGGTGTCTCGCGCTACGTGTCCCGCGCGGACCTGCGGACCACGGCGCGGTACCGGCGGATGCACCGCCGTGACAACGACACCGGTCTGATCGGCACGGTCGAAGGGATCGAGCCGTCCGTCCCGGAACTCGCAGTGGAACTCGAAGAAGCACGGCTCGTGGATCCCGACAGGGCCGCCCGCATGGAGGGCCGTGAGACGGAGCTGGAGGCGTCGTCCCTGCGGGTCTACTTCGACGAGAACGGCACCCGCCAGGAGGTCACCCGTGCTGAGGATCCTCCGGACGGATCTTCCCCGAGCAGCTCGGGAGGGTCGTCCGCGAACCCGCAGAAGAACAGCAGACCGCACGAGGCGGTTGCGGACTCCGATTCGCAGTCGTCCGACGCGGACCATCGCGAAGACGACTTCCGGGGAGGTGACGGGGCATGATCCTCGACATCGTGTCCACGGTCTTCATCGCCGGTGCGGCGCTCCTGTCGTTGGCTGCGGGCATCGGCTCCCTGCGCTTCCCCGACCTGCTGTCGCGCATGCACGCGTCCTCCAAGCCCCAGTTGTTCGGGCTGGTCATGGTGATGTTCGCGGTGGGTCTGCAGATCCGTCACTGGGGGCCGGTCTCGACCATGTTCATCATCGTGTTCTTCCAGCTCTTCACGGTCCCCGTCGCCGCCCACATGATCGGCAGGGCGGGCTACAGGACGAAGCACCTGAGGCGCTCCATGCTGTACCGTGACGAACTGGACGACGCCGTCGCGCGTGCCCACGCGCGCGAAGTGGCGGAGCGGGAACGCAGAGAGCTGGCGGAGAAGGACCGGGACACGGATTCCGCAGGCCCCGCAAGCGGGTCGGCGAGTGGAGAAGACAGGACAGCGAACGATCATGACGAGTCCGACACGGGGCGCTGAGCCCACCACCCCGCTGGTTCTCGTCGCGGACGACGAACCGGACGTCCTCGGGGCAGTCGTCCCGTTCATGGAGCGTTCGGGATTCCGCGTGATCTCCGCGAACGACGGCATGCTCGCTCTCGACGAGATCCGACGCCACAGACCTGATGCGTGCGTCCTCGACGTCCTCATGCCGGGAGCGGACGGACGTGAGGTCCTGAGGACGCTCCGTCGTGAGGAGAACTGGGTGCCGGTGGTACTGCTCACCCAGGTCGGAGAAGCGGTCGAACGGGCGATGGCGCTCGAAGAGGGCGCGGACGACTACCTCAACAAGCCCTTCGACCCCCACGAGCTCGTCGCGCGGGTCCGTGCGGTGCTGCGCCGGACGCACAGCGACGGTCCGCCGATCGCGAACGCACCCGTGCTCGTGTCGACGTTCGGGCTCGCGCTCGACCGCGTGGGGCGCCGCGCGTGGCTGGGGGAGCGGGAACTCGTCATCACCCCGAAGGGGTTCACCCTCCTCGAGTATCTGATGGTGCACGCCGATGAGCTCGTCGAACGGTCCCGTCTGCTGGAGGTCCTGTGGGGCTTCGACGACGCGGTGGGCACCCGAGCCGTCGACTCGCGCGTCGCCGAGCTGCGGAGAGTGCTGGGCGAGGACGCGGCGGACCCGCGGTGGATCGCCACGGTGCAGGGGCGCGGCTACCGTTTCGTCGCGTCTGTGACCGGCGCCGACTCCCTGAGGTGACGCGATGAATTCCTACCTGGTCCTCGAGGTCCGCGTCTGGCTGCTCCTCATCTTCCTGCTCGTCGTCGTCGCAGTCGTCGCGATCGGTGTGTGGTTCCTGCTCCGGTGGATCCGCACCACGCGCGAGGCCGCTGTCGCCCAGACCCAGGCGGCGGCGGACGCGGACGCGCTGCAGCGGCGCAACCGCATGCTGATCCGGCTGGATCATGAACTGAAGAACCCGCTCACGGCGCTGCGCACCTCTGTCGCGACCGTGCGGTCGGCCGCCGAGGAGGACACTCCCGACGGACCGGTCATCTCTGCCTCCGCGCGGCAGATCGACAATTCCGCGCGCCGCGTCGCCCGCCTGCTGGCCGACCTGAGGAAGCTCGCGGACGTGGAGTCGCGGTCGATCGACTTCCGCCGGGTCGACATGGATGCGCTCATCCACCAGGCAGTGGAGGATGCGCGCACCGCCCCGGGCGCGGAGGACCGCATGATCGTCGCGACCGTCGCGCGGGCGCCGTGGAAGCTGCCCGAGGTGCTGGGGGAGGAGGACCTGCTGCTGTCGGCGATCCTCAACCTGCTGGGCAATGCGATCAAGTACTCGTCGGACACGGACACCGTGGAGCTGCGCGCGAACGAGCAGATCATCGACAAGCACCGATGGGTCGTCGTCGAGGTGGCGGACACGGGTTCGGGTATTCCGGTCGACGAGCAGCAGTCGGTCTGGGATGAGCTGCATCGCGGGTCGCGTGTCCGTTCCGTCTCCGGTTCGGGCATGGGGCTGTCCCTGGTGCGCGCGATCGTCACGCGGCACGGGGGCTCCGTCGAGCTGTTCAGCCAGGAGGGGGTCGGTACGTCCGTGCGCCTCGTGATCCCGGTGCTGGGAGACGCTCCGCCCCCTGAGGAGCTGGACGGATACGGTGCGCGAGCGGCTGCGGCATCCCGTCCCGTCCAGCCGTTCCAGGACCAGAAGGTGCATTCCGGTTCGGGCGCCGGCCAGTTGCTGCCGCCTCGGGAGCCCAACTCCGAGGAGCAGCGCATCATGGGTACGCCCCGCCGGACCTCGAAACGGCGGATGCAGACCGTCAACGGTGCCCTGGTCGACACGAGCACCGGCGAGACGTTCGGCCCGACAGGTGGCGATGTGCCGCCCAGCTCATCCGGCGGCGCGGTTCCGCAGGGTGCGCCGGGCCATGATTCGGGACCGTACAGGCGGTTCAAGCCGCCGCACGCTCAGCCTCCTGTGCCGGGACCCCACGGACCTGTGGGTTCTCAGCCCAGCGGCGGACAGCCTGTCGGCTCGCAGCCCCACGGTGGGCAGCAGGGGAGTCCCCAGGGTCTCTCGCTCGCCACGGGCGGTGCTGCACCCGCCCAGCCGCCCCCTGGCCCTCAGCATCCGGGACATCAGTACCCCGTCCAGCAGCAATCTGGTCCCCAGCAGCAGCCCGGCCCCCAGCAGCAATCTGGCCCCCAGCAGCAGCCCGGGCACCCGCCATCCGGTGACTATCCCACGCGACGAGCGCAGCGATCGGAGCAGCAGCCGGAGGTTCACCGTGACGGGGAGACCCCCTCGTGAGCACTCCTCCTGTGCGTGTGTGGAGTCGACCGGTCCGCGCGGCGGCGGTTGCGGCACTGATCATCGCGGTGAGCGGCTGCGGCCTCGTGGGGGTGCGCCTGTCGGATGAAGCGGGGGCTCCGCTGCGAGTGGACGCGCAGCCGACGATGGGCCCAGAGCCGGAACCGACTCAGACGCAGGATCCGGCTCTGGCGGACCAGACTCTGGAGCACCTGAGGTTCTCGGGCAGCTGCCCGGCTCGTGCGACGATCCACGTGCCGCAGGGCTGGACGGGCAACGCGGCGGCGACGTCGTTCAACGCCCTTCCCGCAGAGGGGGGCCTCGACGGTCCCCGCCTCTCCGTCTCCTGCTCGGATACGTACGGGAGTTCGGCGTCGGACGCGGTCGCGGGTTCTCAGCGCTATCAGTTCACCGATCCCGACACGACGGTCGTGGCAGAGCACACGGGGCAGGCCGGGCCCGGCTATTTCTGGACCTTCCAGGCGGACTTGGGCGCGGACGAGACCCTGGGTGCGAACGGTGAGAGCGGGATGTCGGCGATCGGCAGCAATGTGGCCTACCCGATCGCCGGGAAGGTCTACGAGATCCGATTCGTCTACTACTTCTCGACCGGTGACAGTGCCACGAGAGACCTCGCCGCCGCGTCGATCGAGAACATCACCGTGGAAGGTGCGTCCATCGGTGCTCCCACGTGGTCGGATGGCAGCACGGCAGCTGACGACGCCTCAGACGACGACGGCTGACGGCACCGCGCGTCTCCTCCGCACCGTCTCAGTACCCCTGTCGCGGTGCGGCGGGCGCCCCTGCGGTGTCCCCGGTGGCGTGTGCGCGGATCGAGGAGACTCCCTGCGCCAGTCCTCGCGCGAACACGGATAGGTCGGCGCCGTCCGACAGCACCGTGAAGCCCTTGTCCCACGCCATCTGCGCGAAGTCGACGGAGGGGCAGAAGATCCCGACGGCGGTGCCGGTCTCCTTGCCGGCGCGCACGACCTCGTCCAGTGCGTCGAGGAAGACGGGCTCGTCCCAGCGGCCGGGCACACCCAGGTTGGTCGACAGGTCGAGCGGACCGACGAACAGCACGTCGACGCCCTCCACCTCGCCGATCGCACGGGCGTTGTCGATGGCGGTGGGAGTCTCCAGCTGGGGCAGGAACACGGTGGACGCGTTCGCGTCCGCCTGGCTGACTGCCGGGTCGCCGCCCTTGTAGAGGTCGTGCGGCAGTCCGAACGCGGAACCGCGCTGGCCGACCGGCGGGTACTTGATCCAGGACACCATCTGGGCAGCCTGCTCGGCGGTTTCGACCCACGGCATCATGATGCCTTCTGCGCCCGCGTCCAGTGCGGTGCTCACCAGGTCCTTGCGGTGGCCGGCGACGCGCACGAAGGACGCGATGTCGGTGCGGCGCGACACCGCGAGGGAGGTGCGCACGTCGTCGAGCGACCACCCGGTGTGCTCCAGGTCGTACAGGATCCAGTCGACACCGCCCTGCGCCGCCAGCACTCCGATCCCCGTCGTCGCGAATTCGAGGGTGAACATGCCCACCTGGGGCGCACCGGTCTGGAGTGCCTCTTTGAATGTCGTCGTCGTCATACCGTCACAGTATCGGACAGAGCCCCCTGCAGTCGGGAGCCGGGCGCCCGTGGTCGGCCCCTGAAGCCTCCCGCTCCTTGCGCGCGGGGAGCCCGCTCGCCGTCGCTCAGCCGTGCGTGGGATCCTGGTGGCATGGACGCACTTCTCATCATCGACGCGACACCCGATCAGTTCCCGTCGTCGCCTCCGCAGCCGCTCGCCGACCTGGTCGACCGCGCCCGAGGCGTCGGCGGGGTCATCGTGCACGTCGCCCCCGAAGAGCTGACCGAGGCCCCCGAAGGAACCGAGGGCGGGGAAGACCGCGCGGCCGGGGGTGGACCGCGCGAGACGGCTGAGGGAGGACCGGGCTCAGAAGCCGCTGGGCGACCGGAGCAGCTCCCGGTCCGGCACATCGACGGGGACGATGACGACGCCCCGGAGGAGCCCCGGCTGCGGATCGATTCGGCGCTCGGGACCCGAGACGACGAACTCGTCCTCGTCTCCGACGTGCCGGATGTGTTCGAAGGCATCGACGACCTGGCGGAGGGGCTGGACGACCTGGGGGTGGATCGGATCATCGTCGCGGGTTCGAATGCGCGCGACGCGCTGACCCAGTCGTCGTTCGCTGCGCTCGCGATCGGGTTCGAGCTCATCGTCGTCGCGGACGGTGTTGCCGACCGATCTTCCGAAGGGGCAGCGGCCTCCGCGCGTCCGTCGGAGACTGCGTCCCGCGACAGCAGCGCGTGGATCACGGATGCCGAGGCCGCCGGCGCCGTGGTGAAGAACGGCGCCGACGTGTGGCTCAAGATGTGACTGCCGCGTGCCCCCCCGGAGGGCATCGGACTCAGGTCTTCTGCAGTGACGTCGTGTACGGAGCGTCCCCTGCGGCGCGTTCCGCATGTTCCCTCTTGGCCTGCGGTCCGAAGGCCAGCATGCCGCCGACGACTGCGATGAGGAAGAGGGCGACCATTCCGATGAACAGTGGCCACGGCCCGAAGAAGAAGATGAGCGGCACGGCCATGGCGGTGACGAAGCCGCCGCCGAAGAACGGCTCGAACACCAGCTGCTTGTAGCCGAAGGCTTCGAACGCGGGGCTCTCGCCCTCGGGATCCGTGATCCGCATGAGGATGAGGCCGGTCGCCGTCACACCCATCGACTGGCCGAAGTCGCCGATGCCGCGCTCGAACCAGAAGCGGCCGATGACCTTGGGCGCGAAGACCAGCAGCATGACGACGTTGAAGACGATCCCGGCGATCGAGAGGATCACGAAGACGCCCAGGTTCTCGCCGATCGCTTCGAGCGACAGGTTGGCGATCGCTGCGACGATGAGGAAGTCGAGCGCGAGCCCCTGGATCCGCAGCATGATCTGGGCGTCGATGAGGCTGTCGAACTTCAGCGCCTTCGCGATCGCCTGCAGGATCACGCCACCGATCAGAGCGAGCGGGAAGAGCGGCACGTTGCCCATGAGCTCGAGCGTCACGCCGTCCTGCACCTCCGTCTGGCCGTAGGTGACGGATTCGATCCACGTGAGCCCTTGGAGGATGAGCCATCCGATGAGGATCGCGACGGAGACGAACGCGATGTGCAGGGAGAACGGCTCCACGGACGAGGGGCGCGACGTCATCTGGCCGGCAGGGTAGTGCTCGTCCTTCCGGAAGAGCCCGCGCTGCTCCTCGACCGAGGTGTCGGCCTGGCCGTCGAGGAGTTCCGTGTGCCCCTTCCGCACTGCCCAGTTGATGAGGAAGATGCCGAGCACGATGCCGCCGACGATGCCCACGGTCGCAAGACCCACGGCGAGATCCGCCCCGGATTCGAAGCCGAGGTCGATGAAGACCTGACTCATGCCTGCGGCGGTGCCATGGCCTCCTTCGAAGCCGATCTCGATGAGGGCGCCCACCATCGGGCTCGCGCTGAAGAGGGGGATGAGGACCACGATGGCGAGGAGCAGACCGATGACGTACTGACCGGACCCGAGTGCCAGACCGAAGCTCACCTGGGGGCCGGCGAGCTTCGCGGCGTGCCCGATGCGTGGGAGGTCCTGCCCGAGGAACATCGTGGCGAAGACGACGCTGATGAGCAGGCCGGGGAGGGTTCCCCAGGTCTCGAGGATCCCCGGTGTGTAGAGACCGGCTTCTGCGAGCGGGCCTCCGGCCAGCTGCCCGAGCACCTGCGGCCCGAACAGCAGCAGGATCACTCCCGCGAGGATCGAACTGGGGAGGAAGAGTTTCTGCACCCAGCGCACATTGGCGCGGATCGCTTTTCCGATGAGAAGCGCCAGCCCCAGGATGAGGATGGCGAATCCGATCTGATCAGGTGACAATCGTGCTCCTTGTGAACGGTGGTCGCATCAACAGTGTTGACGGGTCGATGAGCGCCGGGCGGCGGCTCGGTCGGGCCACCGTAGCGACTCTGTGAGATCGCGCGAAAATCGTTGTGAAGATCCTCCAGATTTCTCTGCGAATCTCGTGGGACGTCGGATGTTCGCTTGAAGGGGGAGCGTGGGCAGACGACGATGGCCCGGCCCCCTTCCGGGGCCGGGCCATCAGGTGGAGCGCTGAGCGTCAGCCCAGAGCGCCTGCCTTCCAGTCGTCGACGAACTCCTGGTTGTCGCCAACCCATTCGTCCACCGCGCCGTCGAGGTCCTCGCCGCCGTAGTTGTCGTCGGAGAACATGACGTTCTCCAGGCTCGCGAGGTTGTCATCGTCGATGACGAGGTTCTTCAGCAGCTGTGTGACCTGCGGGTTGTCATCCGCGAAGCCAGGACGTGCGAAGTTGTAGATGACCTCCGCTTCGCCCATCGCGCCTTCCGGATCCTCGAGGTCGCGGACCGGGAACGCGTCGTAGGCCCAGTGCGGACGCCACAGCGTGACGGCGACGTTCTCACCGTCATCCGTCGACTTCTGCAGCTGCGCGAGCATCGCCGGGGTCGACGAGACCTTGAAGTCCCAGTCGTCGAGGCCGTAGGTCGGAATTGCTTCGTCCTCGGTCACGCGTGTGAGACCCGCACCCGCTTCGATGCCGTAGATCGTGCCGTCGTACTCATCGCTCATGTCCGCGAGGTCCGCGATGGACTGCGCGGGCGAGTCCTCGTTCACGGCGATCGTGAGCTTCGCGTTGTCGTACCAGCAGCCGGCCGTCTCGAGGTCATCGCCGTACTGCTCGATGTAGTCGGTGTGCGTGATCGGCATCCAGCCGTCCATGACGAAGTCGATGTCGCCCCCCGCCACGGCAGTGAACGCCGGTCCCGCGTCGAACGACTCGATGTTCACCGTGTAGCCGTCCTCCTCGAGGACGTGCTTCGTGAGGTGCGAGGCGGCGAAGGACTCGTCCCAGCCGTTGAACGCACCGATCGTGATGTCCGTGTTGTCGTCCGATCCGAGATCCGTCTCAGCGGACTCCGAGCCGGGCGTGCAGTCCGCCCAATCGACGTCGCCTTCCGCCGCGGGATCGCCGGCGCCCGCGCTATCGGACTCGCCGGCATCCGTGGCACCGCAAGCGGTGAGAGCGAGGAGACCGGCGGCCAGTGCCCCGGTCAGAGGCATGAGCTTTGTAGCCTTCATGTCTGAACTCCCTTTCGTAGTGTAGTTGTCTTGTTCGTTCAGGCCGCTGCGCGCTTGGCGCGCTCGAGCGGAGTCTTCTGCCCCAGCCCCGCAGTCATGCGGTCCAGGAACACGGCGAGGATGACGACCGCGAGGCCGGCCTCCACACCGATGCCCACGTTGAGGCGGCTGATCGCGCCCACGACTTCGCCACCGAGGCCGCCGGAGCCGGCCATACCGGCGAGGACGACCATCGACAGCGCGAGCATGATGACCTGGTTGATGCCTGCCATGATCGTGGCCATGGCGAGGGGCAGCTGGATCTTGAAGAGGATGTGCGTGGACGTGGCGCCGAACGCCTGACCCGCCTCGACCTTCTCGCCGTCGACCTGGCGGATCGCCAGTTCGGTGAGGCGGACACCCGGGGGCATCGCGAAGATGATCGTGGCGAAGGCGCCTGGGACGATGCCCACGCTGAACATGACGATCGCGGGGACCAGGTAGGCCAGTGCGGGCATCGCCTGCATGAAGTCGAGGATCGGCTTCAGGATCGTCGACACCGTCTGCGACTTCGACGCCAGCACGCCCAGCGGAAGCGCGAGGACGAGAGCGACGACGACGGCCACGATGACGAGCGCCAGCGTGGACATCGAGTTCTCCCACTGGTCCAGCGCCCAGATCGCGTAGAAGCCCAGCACCGTGAACAGTGCGACCTTCCAGTTCGCCGCGAGCCACGCGATCCCGGCGAAGATGAGGATCATCACGAAGATGAGGAGCGCGCGCAGGACGCTGGAGTCCGCGATCGTCCCGTTGTCGACGAGGAACTTGGGGAAGGCCAGGATGTTGAAGAGGAGCTGATACGTGGTCTGCATGAGCCACGAGAACCCGTCGAGCAGCCAGCCGAAGACGTTGCCGAACCAGTCGATGAAGTCGGATGCCCACTTGCCGAGCGGAACCCGCGGGTACAGGAAGTCGAGGAAACTCATCGGTCAGCTCCCATCGTGTCGTCGGCCGGGCCTTCGGAGGTGGGGCCACCCGCCTCTGCTGTGGACTCGCCGACTGCTGCCTCGGCGTCGTCGGATTCGTCCGCGCCGTTGCCGGCAGCGGCGATACCCGGCTTGGGCACGGGAGCGTCGGGATCGTCCTGGCCCGGTTCCACATCGTCCTGCGGTTCCACGGTCGCCGGCAGCGGCGTCACCGCGGGCATCTCCGAGGTCGACGGACCCACCTGCGACATCGAGTTGAGGACTGCGATGCGGGGGATGACCCCCAGCAGGCGGTTCTCGTCGTCGACGACCGCCAGCGGGACGCGTGCCGTCGAGGACGGGGCGAACAGCTCCGACAGCGGTGTTTCGGGTCCGACAGTGAGGATCCCGTCGGTCTCGATGTGGTCGCTCAGCACCGTCGCACCCTCACGGGCGGCACGGACCGCATCGCGGTCCGACACCGTTCCGAGCAGGTGGCGCGTGCTGTCGATGACGAAGAGGCCGGACACGCGTTCGCGCTCGAACAGCCGCATCGCGGAGCGAGGCCCCGCAGTGTGGCGCACGACCGCGTTCGTGTCCTGCATGATCGACGACGCCGTGAGCACACGGGTGCGGTCGACGTCCTGAACGAAGTTCGCGACGTAGTCGTCCGTGGGGCGCGTGAGGATGTCCTCCGACGTCCCGATCTGGGCGATCCGCCCGTCACGCATGACGGCGATCCGGTCACCCAGGTACATGGCCTCGTTGAGGTCGTGGGTGATGAAGACGATCGTCTTCTCCAGCGAAGCCTGCAGCTCGACCAGCTGGTCCTGCATCTCGCGGCGGATCAGGGGGTCGAGCGCGGAGAACGCTTCGTCCATGAGGAGGATGTCGGTCTCTGCGGCGAGCGCACGGGCGAGCCCGACTCGCTGCTGCATGCCGCCGGACAGCTGGTTCGGGTACTTGTCGCCCCAACCGCCCAGTCCGACGGTGTCGAGCCAGTTGTCTGCGCGTTCCGTTGCCTCGCTGCGGGCGACGCCCTGGAGCCCGAGGCCGTAGGCGGCGTTCTCGCGGACGGTGCGGTGCGGAAGTAGGGCGAAGTGCTGGAAGACCATCGATATGTGATCACGGCGGACCTGACGCAACTCGTTCGAGCCCATTGCGCTGATGTCGTTCCCGGCGATCTCGACCGTGCCGTCCGAAGGAGCCCAGAGGCCGTTGATCATGCGGATGAGGGTCGACTTGCCGGAACCCGACAGACCCATGACGACGAAGATCTCGCCCTTGCTGACTTCGAAACTCGCATCGATGACGGCTGCGGTTCCCAGGTCGGTGAGTTCGGAGCGGTCAGCGCCTGCCTTGATGCGCTTGACCACTTCCTTCTCGTTCCGCCCGAAGACCTTCCATACGTGCGAGGCGCGGACTACTGACACGTGACCGCATCCTTCCTATCGGGGACAGTGGGTGCTGCCTCTGAGGCAGCCGCTGTCAGGACTGTCTCGTGAGCTGCGTCGTGGCCACTTCTCAGTGGGGCGGTGGCGGAGCGGCGGCCCAGGTCAGACCCGGACCGGCTGCGCGGCCACCAGGGGTGAGACGTTGCCACGATTCCATCGGCCCAGTCTAGCCCTGTGCTTGTGGAAAACTATGTGGAATTCTCCGGCTGTCGCAGAATCTGTGCGGTGAGAGAATGTTCAGGAAGTCTCTGACCAGCGCAAATGGGCCCATTTACTCGTTATCCTATTGTTAGGCGGTTTCCGAGGGTGTACCGGGTGGTCTCTCAGGAATTGCGTTCACTGTGCGAAGCTGTGGCCATGATCCCGTGGTGCGGAACAGTTTTCTCAGTGAGGGGCGCGTGAGGGGCAGGTGTGAGGCGCAGAGAGTGGGAGCCCGAGCACGGATGCGGAGAGCATGTGGGGAGGGAGTGGGTGCCGCCCACGGTCCTCTCCTCTGACGTCCCCGTCGTCGGTAGAGTGCCCGCATGAAGCCACTGCCATTCGCCCCCCGCGCACTCCCTGCGATCATCGTCCCGATCCTCGCGCGAACAGGAGATGATGCCGCTCGGCAGGCGATCGCCGTGTCGTCCCACGAGGGAGTCGACGTCCTGGAATGGCGGATCGATCCGCTCGTGGTTGAGGCCGCTGACTCCGAACAGGCCGGTGTCTCCGAGCAATACGGCGGCTCCGCATGGGACGCGGATCTCGCGCGATCGTACGGCGCGTTCGCTCGCACGCGGATTCCCACGCTGGTGACCGTGCGGTCGGAGGCCGAGGGCGGCCACTGCCCGGTGGAGCGCTACACGGAGGCCGTCGAGGCCGCGATCGCTCTTCGTCCCGCCGCCGTCGACGTGGAGATGGGGCGCGAGGAGTCGGCCCGTCTGCTCGAGGCCGCGAAGGAAGCCGGTGTCGCGACGGTGGTCTCCGCGCACTCCTGGGAGGCGACTCCCTCGTCGCAGCAGCTCGACACCGCCTTCGCTGTCATGGCGTCGTCCGGGGCGGATGTCGTGAAGATCGCGGTCATGCCTCACTCCATGGAGGACGTGCTCACTCTGCTGGGGGCGACCGCGCGGGCATCGCAGGCGCACGAGGTCCCCGTCATCGGCATCGCGATGGGGGAGTTGGGCCGCGTCACCCGTCTGTGCGCCGGGGAGTTCGGGTCAGCGGCGACTTTCGCGACGGTGGGTGCGGGGTCCGCACCCGGGCAGATGACCGCGGAGCAGGTCGACCTCGTCCGGTCGATCCTGCTCCGCGGATGATGCGCGCCCCGGCGGGCGCGCGGTCACGTACGTGTTCCGCTCAGCTCTCGAGGCGTGCCTGGGTGGGGCGCATCTGCTTGGGCAGCGAGTCCTCCCCGAAGCGGCTGCGGATGGTCTTCGCGGCGTAGCGCTGGACCGTCAGCTGGACGACCGCGACACCCACGCCGGACACGATGGTCCACGCGAGCGCCTCGCTCAGCCCGATCTCGTCGTCGTTCGGGTTCATGGGGACCGCGCGCTTCGTGGACTTCTCCCACACTGCAGCGAGCGCCTTCCGGGTCGCCATTGCGGCGAGAGCGGTACCGCCCACACCGATGATCTGCCAAGCAACCTTGCCCATGTTCTCCTCCTGGTGATGGTCGGCACGTTCGTCGTTCTCAGCCTAGCGTCTGCGCGCGTCAGACGGCGCCGCTCAGACGGCGCGGACCCATGCGTGCAGCCGCGAGGTCGCGTCGAGGTCGCGGGCGACGGGCCTGCCGTTCACCGCGACGACGGGGACGGCGGTGCGGACGGAGGACACGAGCCATGCCGCGTCCGCGTCGACGACGTCCTCGACGGTGAGGTCCGCGTACTCCGTGGAGAGGCCCGCGGCCTCGGCCCCGGCGAACACGGCACGCTGGGTGGTGCCGTGCAGCAGTCCGGCCCGCGGGTCCGGAGTGAGCAGCGTGTCGCCGCGGAGGATCACGAGATTCGACGTGGGCCCCTCGAGGACGAGGCCGTCGTGCGACACGAACAGCGCTTCGTCGGCGCCCTGCGCGACGGCGTGACGGGCCGCCGCCTGGTTGACCGCGTAGGACAGCGTCTTCGCGCCGATGAGCAGCCACGGCGCCTTCTCGCCCAGGTAGGCGTCGTAGCCGCGGTCCAGAGTGACGACCCGCACCCCGTCCGTGCGCTGCGCACGCTGCGCCGGTGCGACCGCGATCGGGAACGCCCAGCCACGCGCCCGTGCCGGCGTGCCCACGGAGCGGTGGGCGGACAGGTCCGCGTGGGAATCGAGGCCGCGGGACATCGCGTACCGGACCGAGAATTCGGTGACGGACTCCTCGAGGGAGCCGACGACCTCGGCGATGACGGTGGCGACGGCCTCGTCGAACAGCTCCCGCGGAGGGGCGGGCAGGTCGAGCATCGCCGCCGACTGCTGGAACCGGGCGAAATGCGGCTCCTCGCTGTGGATGCGGGTGCTGCCCGAAGCGGGATCCACCGACACGAGGACCGTCTCGAAGATGCCCTCGCCCCGATGGATGGCGAGGTCCTCGACCGGGAACTGCGCCGTCTCGAGATCAGCCGTCGTGACGGTTCCGGAGTCGACATCGATGAGTGCGAGGGCTGTCTGCATGCGCCCCATCGTAAGCCTGCGGTCCGTGCCGCGGATCTCAGCGGGCCGCCCGTCGCCGTTCCGCCAGGGCGATGAACGCGGTGAGAGCGCCCGGGTCGTCCAGCGCGTCCGCGCTCACGACCTCCCCGGGCTCCGCCCCCTGGAGGATGCGCTTGAGCGGCACCTCGATCTTCTTGCCCGTGCGGGTGTGCGGCAGCGACTCCATGACGATGATCTCGTCCGGCACGTGGCGCGGCGAAGCGTGCCGCCGGATCTCGTTCCGCACGAGGCCCGACAGCTCGTCGTCCAGGACGGCGCCGGGTGCCAGGGTCACGAACAGCGGCATCCAGTACGTGCCGTCGTGCTCGTCGACGCCGACGACGACGGAGTCCGTGATCTGCGGCAGCCGGTCGACGGCGCTGTAGATCTCAGCACTGCCGAGCCGCACGCCGTTCCGATTGAGGGTCGAGTCGGAGCGTCCGTGCATGAGGACGGTCCCCCGGTCGGTGACCGTCACCCAGTCGCCGTGGCGCCAGACTCCGGGGAACGTCGCGAAGTACGCGTCGCGGTACCGCGAGCCGTCGGGGTCGTCCCAGAAGGAGACGGGCATCGAGGGGAGGGGGCGGGTGAGGACCAGCTCGCCGACCTCGTCCACCTGCGGTTCCCCGTCGGGGCTCCACGACTCCATCGCGACGCCCAGAGCTCGTGCGCTCAGCTCGCCCGGCCAGACGGGGGTCGCCGGTGTGGTGCACGCGAAGGCCACGACCGTGTCCGTGCCGCCGGTGATCGAGGACAGCTGGATGCTGCTGCCCACCTGGTCGTGGACCCAGCTGTAGCAGCCGGCAGGGAGTGGCGACCCGGTCGATCCGATCATCCGCAGCCGTGACAGCTCGAACTCGCCGCCCGGCCGGATGCCGGCACGCTCCGAGGCCAGCAGGTGCCCGGGGCTGGTGCCCAGGCACGTGACCTGTTCTTCCTCGGCGATCCGCCAGAGGCGCCGGGCATCGGGGAACACCGGGCTGCCGTCGTAGATCACGGTGCTCGCTCCCGTGAGCAGGACGGACACCACGACATTCCACATGACCCAGTTGGTGCTCGCGTACCAGAACAGCCGGTCGCCGTCCTGGACGTCCATGTGCAGTCCGTACATCGGGAGGAGAGACACGACGATGCCCCCGTGGCCGTGGACGATGCCCTTCGGTCGCCCCGTGGTGCCGGAGGAGAACAGCACCCAGAGCGGGTGATCGAACGGCACCGGCGTGAAGGAAAGCTCCGCCTCCTGGGCGATCACGTCGTCCCAGCGGGATGTGCCGGGGCGTCGGGACGGATCCGGTGCGCGGGTCGGGTCGGGCACGCGGGTCGGGTCGGTGTCCGCGGCTTCGGTGCCGGGGGTGGCATCGGCGAATGCTCCGGGACCGAGGTGGTCGACGAGGATCGTGTGCGCAAGGGTCGGCAGGCCGTCCCGTACGCGCGCCACGTCGGGGCGCCGGTCGTAGACCCTGCCGTTGTAGGCGTACCCGTCTGCGGCGATGAGCACGGTGGGTTCCAGCTGCCCGAAGCGGTCGATGACCGCCGGAGCGGCGAAGTCCTGGGCGCACTGGGACCAGACCGCGCCGATCGAGGACGCGGCCAGCAGCCCGATCGCCGCATGCTGTCCGGGCGGGAGGTAGCCGACCACGCGGTCTCCGGCCTCCACCCCCGCCGCGCGCAGAGCGGCTGCAACCGAGGCCACTCGCCCGCGCAGCTGGTCCCACGTGACCGTCTCCCGCGTGCCGTCCTCACGGATGCAGATGAGCGCGTCCGCGTCGGAGTGGTCGTTCGTCAGGACGTGTTCCGCGTAGTTGAGTGTGGCCCCGCTGAACCACCGCGCTCCCGGCATCCTCCGGTCGTCGAGGACGCGGGCCCACGGCGTGTGGGACCTGACACCGAAGAAGTCCCAGACCGCCTGCCAGTAGTCCTCGATGTTCTCCGTCGACCATCGCCACAGCCGTGCGTGGTCGAGTGCGCCGTCCAGGCCGATGCGGTGCCGGTCGTCGACGTAGCGTGCGAACCGTCCGTAAGCAGAATCCGCCACCGTGTCCGGGTCGGGGCGCCAGAGGGGCCGGGGTGCTGTGGATTCGGAGTCGTGTGTCATCGCATTGCTTTCGCCAGAGGGTCGTCGGGATGCAGAGGGTCGTCGGGATCCACGGTAGGGGCGGCCTGAGCGGGAAGCGATGGTCGTTTCCGCCACCTCTTCCGGATGGGGGTGGTACAGGTGAATACCCGAGGTCGACACGATGCTCCTGTACCGTTCCGCGTGTGACGAACGAACGCGGGACACCGGGACGCCACGGGGCGCCTCTGCCCGCTGCGGCGTGGGCCGCACCGGAGATGTGGGAGCTTCGTGCGCGCCGTGAGCGCGGGCTCTCCAGTCTCTACGCGACCGCGCGGGCGCTCACCGCGCTCGGGGAGGTCGACACGGTGCTGGCGTCGATCGTCCGGCACGCTCACGACCTCATCGGTGCCGATGTCACGTATCTGTCCGTGCTCGACGAGAGCGGCGACAGCCTGAAGCTGCACGCAGCCGAAGGGGCACTGTCCCCAGCCTTTCGCGCGGCCCAGGTGCCGACCACCACCGGGGTGGCGGGGCGCATCCTCGAGACCGGATCGCCGTTCTGGGTGAGCGACTATCTCAACGACGCCTCCCTCGAGCACGACGAGCGCTTCGACCGGATCGCGTCCGATGAGGGCCTCGTCGCCCTTCTGGGCGTCCCCCTGCGGGACAGCGACAGTGTGTTCGGGATGCTGTTCGTGGGGGAGCGCGTCGAGCGGCCGTTCGCGATGGACGAGGTCGCGCTGCTGAGCGCTTTCGCGGACCACGCGGCGGTCGCGCTGCTGAACGCGCGCCTCTACGACGAGAGCCGCCGCGCGCTGGCCGAGGTGCAGGAGGCCTACGCGTCGATGGAGCGTTCCGCGCACGTGCACGAGGCCCTCACCCAGGTGGTCCTCACCGGTGGCGGCGCCTCCGAGGTCGCGGAGCTCCTGGTGGACGACCTGGGCGGGCGGGTCTCCGTCTATGACCGCGACGACGCGCCCGTCGTCACGACCGGGGCCGTCCGTCTGCCGGCTCCGCCCCGCGAGCGCCTGCGCAGTGCCCTCGCCGACAGCCGCGCCACGGGCCGCTCGATGACTCTCGAAGAGGACAGTGAATCCCACTGCGTCGTCGCGATGCTCGCCGGTGACGCCTACCTGGGTGCGGTCGTCCTCTCCGACCGCCGGTCGCCCAGTGACGTGGAGCGCCTCATCCTGGAGCGCGGGGCGCAGATCCTCTCTCTGCTCACCCTCAAGCAGAACGCGGTCGTCGAAGCGGAGGAGCGTGTGCGAGGTGAGCTCCTGACGGAGCTGGTCCTCGCGCAGCGCCCTTTCGCCGACGAGCTGCGGACTCGGGCTGCGGCCCGGGGGCTGGACGTCGACCTGATCAACGCCGTGGCGGTGGTCGAGTCGCAGACCCTGCGATCCGCGGAGCTCGCCCGGCGCCTCCATGCGATGTCACCCGAGTGGTCCGGAATCGCAGGGGACTACTTCGGGACGGCCGTGATGCTGCTGCATGCGGACGACCCGGAACAGGCGGCGGACGACGTCCACCGCAGGCTCCGGTCGTCCCTGCGGCAGCCCGTTCTCGTGTGCATCGCCCCCGTCGCCGAGGCCGCTGACAGTCTCCGGAGGCCCTTCGACCTCGCGGCGCGGAGCGTGAAGGTGCTGCGCGGGATCGGCGCCGAGGACAGGGGGATGTCCACCGCCCGTCTCGCGATGTACTCGATCCTGTTCGATCCCGAACGCGACGGCGAACTGCGGGGTTTCATCGAGGAGCAGCTGGGTGCGCTGCTGGAATACGACGACCGGCGCGGGACGGAGCTCGTGAAGACCCTGTCGCGGTATTTCGACTGTGCCGGCAACCTCACCCGCGCAGCCAAGGAGCTCCACGTCCACATGAACACGCTCGTGAAGCGCATGGACCGGATCGGGCGGCTGCTGGGTGAGGAGTGGCGTGCGCCGCACCGTGCGCTCGAACTCGAGGTCGCCGTGCGGCTGCACATGCTGTCCGAGGCGGAGGCGCCGCGCGAGCGCTCGTAGACGAGGCTCGTCGAGGGGGTGGCGGAAACAGCCACTATCCCGCGGCCAGGGGTGTCATGAGTCCACCTCACCTCGCGTGACGTGCCGCACTAGTGTGAGCGGGGTGTGCACCGCTTCGCGGTGCGTCTGTCCTGACCTGCTGTGCCCGTGGACTCGATGAGGAGATCGCGATGAGAAGAAGGACGCTGCCGTTGCGGGCAGCTGTGGCCGGAGTGGCCGTGTGTGCATTGGTGAGTGGGTGTGGGGCCGCGGAGGCGGAGTCGCCGCAGACGGTCCTGCGTGTGTCGTCCGGCCTCAGCAGCCTCAACATCGCCTGGACCGCCGGTTCCGTCCCCTGGATGGAGGAGGTGGAGGAGAGGACCAACGGGGAGATCACGTTCGAGACGTTCACGGGCGGTGAGCTGGTCGAACTGCGGAGCGAGACGCACGCGCTGGATTCCGGCGTCATCGACATCGCCCTCATGCTGCCGACGTATCAGCCGGACCAGTACCCGCTCGTCGAGGTGACGATGCTGCCGCTGCGGGAATCGGACACCATGATCGGGTCCACCGCGTGGAAGAACCTCGTCGAGAGCGACGACGCCGTGTTCGAGGGGGAGACCTATCACGAGTGGCAGTTCGGTTCGAAGGGTCTCAAGGCGCTGCCGCTGCACACGACCCCGGAGTACTCGGTGTCGACGACCGGCACCGCGTTCCTGTCCACGCAGGACCTGCAGTCCCTCCAGCTGCGCACGGCGTCGCGCGTCCAGAACATCACCGCAGAGCTCTTCGGGGCCAACACCGTCTCGATCCCCAATGCGGAGGCGTACGACGCACTGAGCCGGGGCACGATCGACGGCGGATTCGCCGCGGTCGCCGACTGGTCCAACTACGGACTCCAGGACCTCTACCGGACGACGCTCACCGGAGTGAATTTCGGTCATTTCAACCTCAGCATGGTCATGACGGAGGAGACCTGGGACTCCCTGGACCCCGAGGTGCAGGACATCATGCAGCAGGCGATCGACGACACGTACGAGGACGCGGCCGGCACCTGGATCGACCGGATGGACGAGATCCGCGACTACAACGAGAACGAGGCGGGCGGGTCGTTCGTCGACATCGCGGACGTGCCGCAGGAGGTCCGGACCCCCATCGAGGACTCGTCGAGCGGCACGTGGTCGGAATGGACCGCCATGCTCGAAGAGCGGGGGATCCCCGGCCGTGCGGCCGCCGAGCAGTGGGCGAAGGCCGTGGAGGACGCGGGCGGCCAGGTGCCGGACAACGCACTCGAAGAAGGAGGCGACTGATATGGGCGCGGAGATCGTCATCGGCATCACCCTCGTCCTGTTCCTCACGGCTCTGGCGCTCGGGGTGCACATCCACACCGCACTGTTCGCGGTGGGCATCCTCGGCATCCTGCTGCTCGAGGGCCCCGGGGCCATGCTTGGGATCACGGGGCCGCAGCCCTTCAACCGGGTGTCCTCCTATGCGCTCACGACCATTCCACTCTTCGTCCTCATGGCGCAGTTCGTACTCCAATCGGGGATCGTGAAGGACGTCTTCACGCTCGTCAGTCGGGTGTCGAAGGGCCGGGCGGAGCCGCTCAGCGCCCTGACGGTGACGGCGGGCGGCCTCCTGGGTGCGGTCTCCGGATCCGGGTCCGCGACCTCGGCGGCGTTGGGCCGTGTCGCGATGCCGGAGCTGACCCGCTACGGGATGTCGGCTCCGTTGGCGGGGGCGACGGCGGCTGCGGCCGGGTCGCTCGCCGGCATCATCCCGCCCAGCATCATCCTCATCATCTACGGCGTCGCGACGGAGACCGCGATCGGCAGCCTCTTCATGGGGGCGATCATCCCCGGCATCGCCGTGATGGTCGTCTACATGATCGCCGTCATCGTCCTGTACGCCCTCGACGAGAGGAAGCGGGACACACCGCGGGAGCCGTTCGTCGCGGAGCCGATCGGGGTGGCGCGCACAGCGATCGCTCTCACGACCGGGCTGGTGATCGTCCTCGTGGTGTTCGGCGGCATCTACTCCGGCATGGTGACCCCGACGGAGGCCGGCGCCGTCGGATCGCTCGCGGGGTTCCTGTCGGCCGTCGCGCTCAAGAAGGTCGACCTGGAGTTCATGAGGACGGCGCTGACGGAGACCGTCAAGATCTCCTCGATGGTGCTGCTCATCATCGTGGCGGCGCAGGTGTTCAGCAAGTTCGTGTCGCTGTCGCTCATCCCCCGCCGGCTCATCGACGCGCTGGGCCCCCTGGTCGAGCGGCCGTTCCTCCTGCTGCTGGTGCTGGCCGCGGTGTTCTTCGTGCTGTTCATGTTCCTCGAGGGTGCGGCGGTCATCCTCATGACCGTGCCGATCCTGCTCCCGGTCATCGCGGAGACGGACATCGACCTGCTGTGGTTCGGTGTCTTCATCTCGATGCTGTGCACGGTGGGCACGATCTCGCCGCCGGTGGGGCTGTCGGTCTACGCGGTCTCGGGAGCGACCGGGGTCCCGTCGGGCCCCGTGTTCCGCTATGCGCTGTGGATCGCACTCGTCACCACGGCGGTCGTCGCGGTCGTGATGATCCTGTTCCCCCAGCTGGTCACCTGGATTCCATCCCTGGCGGGATGAGTAAGGAGTGTCGACAATGAGTGAGAGCGAGATGCGGGCGTACCGCAGCTTCACGAAGGTGACGACGGCCGGGGCCGTGGTCAGCGGTGTGGCGGTCTTCGTGCTGATGCTGTTCATCGTCCTGGACGTGGTGCTGCGCAACATGGGCGGCGCGTCGATCCCCGGTGGGTTCGAGATCGTCGAGAACTACCTGCTGCCCCTCATCGTCTTCCCGTCGTTGGCGTGGGTGTGCGGGTCGGGGATCATGCCCAACATGGATCTGCTGATCCCCCGGATGTCGCCCCGGACCCGCTACCGCACGATCCAGACGGTGGTGGCCGCGGAGATCGTGGTCATCGGTGTCGTCTTAGTCGCCGCGGCCGTGTTCGCCGGCTGGCACGTGATGCACCAGTCCGCGTTCCTCGCCGGCCTCACGATGCTGCCGCAGTGGCCTGCCCAGCTCCTTGCTCCTCTGGGGCTGGGGCTGGTGGTCGTCGAGTGCGGATTCGTCTTCGTCGCGAACCGGAAGCGTGACGACCCCGGCTTCACCGTGAAGCGCGGGCCCGCCGAGGTCGTGCCGGACGGGATCTGACAGGTCGGTTTCGGACTGGGGTCGGCCTCGGCGGGGGCCGGCCTCAGGCCGGGTGCGGGTGCCCCTCTCACCCCACGGCGCCGCCGAAGAGGAGGCCCAGGAGGTAGGTGGCGGCGGCCGCGCCGAACCCGATGGCCAGCTGCCGCAGCGCGCGGGGGAGTGGGGCGCGGCCGGACAGCACGCCGACGATGCCACCGGTGATGAGGAGCGCGATGCCGACGAGTGCTGCTGCGACGACGACAGCGCCGGTGCCGGTCATGCCGAACGCGAAGGGCAGGATCGGGATGACTGCGCCCGAGGAGAAGAAGCAGAAGCTCGACACGGCGGCGCCCAGCCCGGTCCCGAGCTCCTCGTGCGCGTCGGCGCGACCGAAGTCGAACGACGTGTCACCGCGGTGCCCGCCCACGGGACGGCGCCGGACCGGGGACTGCGCGGCGCGGATCTGCGCCTCCGCCGCGGCCGTCGCCTGGTCGGGCTCCATCCCGCGCGCCCGGTAGACCAGCGCGAGTTCGTTCGCATCGAGGTCGAGGTGCGGGATCGCGTGGTTCGAATCGGGATCCGGGACCGAGGCCTCGAGCAGTTCGCGCTGCGACCGCACCGACACGTATTCCCCGGCTCCCATGGACAGGGCGCCCGCCAGGAGGCCCGACACACCGGTGAGGAGGACGGCGGCCGGTGCCATGCCCGCCGCGGCGACGCCGAGGACCAGGGCGAGGTTCGACACGAGCCCGTCGTTCGCACCGAACACGGCGGCGCGGAAGCTGCCGGACAGCCTCGCGCGGGACTGCTGTGCGAGAGCCCGGACGACCTCGGCGTGGATCGCCTCGTCCGCGGCCATGCGAGAGGTGGCCCAGCGGTCCGTCGCGTACGGGGACTGGGACTCCGACTGCTGTGCGAGCGCCAGCACGAACACGGAGCCGAACACGCGACCCAGGAATGCGAGGACGAGGGTCCCGAACGAGGGTCGGCGGCGGGGTTCCGCGTAGTCGCCCAGGAGGGTGATCCAGTGCTCCTGGTGACGTGCTTCCGCATTCGCCAGGGCCGTGAGGATCTCTGCCTCTTCACCCTCCCGCCGCTGCGCGAGGGTTCGGTAGAGGCGTTCCTCGAGCCGTTCGTTCGCCAGGTGCTTCTGCCAGCGGCGAACCAGGGCGCGGTCCGGGCCGGACAGTGTGTCCGAGACGGTGTAGATGGGGCTCGTCAACGGGTCGCGCTCCGAGTCCGGGGTGAGCTCCCGGCCGCTCGGTGCGGCGCTGTGCTCGTCCGGCTGGTGGTCCACCATGCGCGTGATGCTCCCTTCAGCGACCGTCGTGCGGCTGCTGTCTGTCGTATTGCTGCGCTCCGTGGGAGATTCTAGGAATCCCGCGCCGTGAATTCAACATTTGCGCAAGCGCTTGATCGACGGCGGGCTCGAAGGTGCAACGCATCTTGTGCGTCGTTACCGCTTCGTTACCCATTGTCGTGATCGTTCCGTTACTGTGTACTTCATGTGATTGCGGTCACAGGTCGCTGAGCGGATGTTCACCGCCACGCGTGACCACCAGAAGGAATTCGACGGACACGGCATCGGAAGGATGACCATGCAACCAGTACGGAAGAAGGCCGGGCGCGCTCTGCGCGGCACGGTGGGAGTCGCAGCCGCGGCCGCCCTCGGCCTGACCACGGTGGCGCCCGCGCTCGCCACAACGACGGCCCCGGACGGGCCGACCGAGCACACGGACATGGGTGTGACGGGAGCGGATGCGATGGCGCACCTGCAGGAGCTGTCCGACATCTCGGTGGCGAACGCCTCCGACGGCTACCGGGCGCTCGGCACCGACGGCTACGAGAAGGCATCGGAATACGTCGAGGGGGTCCTCGAGGCGACCGGCGCCTACGAGGTGACCCGCGACTACTTCGAGGTCGAGGACCAGAACTTCGGCGACGTGGCGTTCTCCGTGGGAGACACCGACTACGACGTGGAGACACTCGCGTACACGGAAGCGGCGGACCCGCCGCTGTCCGCCGCCGTCCTCGCACTGCCGGCCGACGACACCTACGGTGACAGCGCCGGGGGCGAACTGGGCTGCGCCGCGGGTGACTTCGTGGACGTCGCGGACAAGATCGTGCTCGTGCAGCGCGGCGAGTGCGCGTTCGGTGAGAAGACCGCCAACGCGACCGAGGCCGGCGCGGCCGGCGTCGTCATCTACAACAACGAAGAAGGGCCGGTCAACGGCACTCTCGGTGAGCGGATGGAAGGCAGCGCACCCACGCTCGGCCTCCAGCAGGCCGACGGCGAGGCGCTCCGGGACGCGATCCTCGAGGCGGCGGAGTCCGACCCGCCGGAGGAGCTCACCGGAGACCTCACGCTCGAGACCGAGTTCACGACGGTCGAGAGCTGGAGCGTCATCGCAGAGACGACCGCGGGCGACGCGGACAGCGTGCAGATGCTGGGCGCACACCTCGACAGCGTGGAGGAGGGCCCCGGAGCCAACGACAACGGGTCCGGCTCCGCCGCGCTGCTCGCGACCGCGGAGGCGCTCGCCGCACAGCCGACCGACGTCGACCACAAGATCCGCTTCGGCTTCTGGGGTGCTGAGGAGGTGGGACTCGTCGGCTCCACCAAGTACGTCGAGGGGCTGTCGGAGGGTGAGCTCGACCGCATCCAGTCCTACCTCAACTTCGACATGATCGGGTCCGAGAACTTCATCGTCGGCACGCTCGACTCCGACGGATCCGACGTCCCGGTGCCGCCGGACGTCAACGTTCCGGAAGGCTCCGCTGAGCTCGAGGCAATCTTCACCGATTACTTCGACGCGAACGAGCAGCCGCACGTCGGCACGGACTTCTCCGGCCGCTCCGACTACCAGGCGTTCATCGACAACGGCGTTCCCGCGTCCGGCCTGTTCTCCGGTGCCGACGACATCAAGACCGCGGAAGAGGTCGAGATGTTCGGCGGCGTGGAAGGCGTCCAGCACGACCGGAACTACCACTCGGTCGACGACACGATCGAGAACGTGTCGGAGGAGTCGGTCGACATCTTCGTCCCCGCGATCGCGTTCGCCGCACACACGCTGGCGTACGACCTGGTCGAGCCGACGGATCCGCCGACCGACGAGCCGACGGACGAGCCCACCGACGATCCGACGGATGACCCCTCGGACGATCCGACGGACCAGCCGTCCGACGACCCCGCCCTGTCGATCGCACCGGAGACCATCGGCGTCACCGACTTCGTCGACGCGGACAAGGGTGTCGAGCTCACGGTGACCGGCCTGGAGCCGGGTGACGACGTGGACTTCAGCGTCGCCCCCACCTCGGGCCAGAACACGGAGGAAGCGGTAATCTCCGCGCAGGCGAACGACGACGGTGTGGCCAGCACCAAGGTGTACGGCACGAACCCGACGGCAGCGTCGAACTACATCGGCGACTACTCCGTCGAGGTGGACGGCGTGGACTCCGCGGACGCGAACGCGGGGACCGAGCAGGCGGCGACCGATGCCTCGGCGGCGGACGACCTGAGCGGCTCGTTCTCCGTCGTCGCGGACGAGGACGCTCCCGGTGGCGGGGGCGACGACGACGGCAACGGCGATGACGACGACGGTGACGGCGGCGGCAAGCTGCCTCGCACCGGCGCGGACGCCTTGCCGCTCATCGCAGCCGCAGCGGCACTGGTCGTGGGTGGCGGTGCACTCGTCACGGTGACCCGCAACCGTCGCCGCAGCTGAACCGACCGGCGGGCGAATCGGCGGCCGCGGACGAGTCCGCGGTTGCCGACGAGCCAGCCGAACGGGTGAGTTCGCTTGGCGGGTGCGCTCGCTGAGTGGGCCCCGGAACCTCCTGTGGGAGGTTCCGGGGCCCACGGCGTTCCGCCCACGGACTGAGCGGTCGATTCTCGCGATGCAGATGGTCAACGCGGCGTGAGGGCGTGAGGGGGAACGATGGCGGGATGACTCCCAAGCGCCTGTTCTCCCTCTTCGCGATCGGCGAAGCGATCACCTGGGCCCTCCTGCTCGTCGGGATGTTCCTCAAATACGTCACGAAGACGACCGAGGTGATGGTGACGATCGGCGGTGGTGTCCACGGTTTCATGTTCATCGCGTTCTGCTTCGTCACGGTCTTCGTCGGCGTCTCCCAGAAGTGGGGCGCCAAGTGGATCCTGCTGGGCCTGGGCAGCGCGATCCCGCCGTTCTTCACGATCCCGTTCGAGGTCGCCGCGATCCGCAGGGGCAAGCTGGACGGCGCCTGGGAGCTCGGACCGAAGGGCCGCACGCCGGGCGGCGTCGTGGAGAAGGGGATCGCGTGGGCGATCACCCGCCCGGTTCTCACGCTGGTGGCGGGCCTGGCCGTCGTCGCCGTGATCTTCACGGTCATGGTGGTGGTCGGGCCCCCGTTCTGACGAGGCCGACCGTTCTGAGGGGGCCCCGGTCCGAGGGTCTCCCCTGTCTGACGGTCTCTCTGGTCTGGCGTGTTGTGAAGACGCGGGTTCCTGCAGTCTGATGCGGGGGTTTGCCTCAGGGTCCGTGGCGTGAGCGATCCGCCATACTGGATGTCCGGAGTGCCGCTACGCCCTCGAAGAGGACAGACATGTTCCAGATGAACCCGCTTGAGATCCTCACCCTCGTCCTGCTGCTGCTCGTCGTCGCGGGCTGCGTCCTCCTGGTCGGGGTCGCGTTGCGATGGTTGCGGAGGATCGGACTGCAACAGGAGCAGGCCGGAGTCGCGACCGCGCAGGCGGATCTCGCCAGAGCGCAGGCGGAGGCCGCTCGACGTGAGGCGCATGCACATGACGCGAAGGCTGAACGCGAAGCCGCTGACGCTCGACGCGCGGACGAGGACGCCGCCCTGCTGGCAGCGAAGACACGGCTGACAGACGTGTCGGTGCAGCATGTGGAAGCACGGATCCAGTGGGTGAAGGACGACGCGGAGCGGGTGCGAGCCGAAACCCAGCGCACTGCAGCTGATGAGGAGTGCTCACGCGCAGAAGCTCGTAGGGCGGAAGCAGAAACCAGCCGGGCGGAAGCGGAGGTGCTTCTGGCGGAGGCGGATGTACTGCGGGCGCAGGCAGAGACGCGGCAGGCTGACGCTGGAGCTCGGATCGCGGATGCTGAAGTGAGTGTGGCCGAGGCCGACGCCCGCTTGGCCGACGCGCAGGCCCACGCCGTTCGTGGCGGGATGGAAGGTGGAGACGCGTACGGGTCGGGGCTCTTCGTCGGACGGAATGGTTCCGGCTCTCCGGTGGATGGGAGCGGTGCCGGTCCGCTCGGCCCGGTGGGACGATTCCTGCCCGGGCATGGGATGGGCTCGGACTGGAACGATTCTCTTGCGGAACTCTCCGACGTCTTGGGCAACTGGGGTGGGAAGGCCGGACGGGGCACGTCCACAAGTGGGTTCCCGATCGACCCCCGCCTGCTGGATCTGCTGCCGGAGGACGCGAGGAAACTCCTGGGAGGTTTGAAGCGGCCCGAGGACGCGGAGGCGCTCTTCGAATGGTTGCGCGCTCGGTTCGGGGACCCTTCACGGAGGCGTCGCCGAGGCCCGGGTACTTCCCGCCGGCCTGCCGGCTTCCAGCCCGGCGACCCGGATTCGGACGTTGCTGGAGATGACAGCGCCGAGGCGGAAAACGGTGAGAGTGGTACTGGCGCCGACGGCGCACGGTACGAGAGCGGCGCCCCGGGGGACGAGGGTGGCCGAGGGTCAGCGGCTCCTCCCGCAGGACTGTGGGTCGAGGATGACGCGGAGGTCGGCAAGGCCAGCCACGCGGACCGATCAGATAAGTCGGGCGAGCCGGACAAACCGGGCAAACCGGGCGAGCCGGACAAGCTGGGGAGAGCGGACGGGCGAAGCGCGGACGGAGCGCGGTCTGCAGAGGATCGTGAGTCTGGCAGTGGGGCTGAGCAGGTGTCGGACGGTGGCCCCGAAGCGAATGCGGGGTCGTCGTGGAGTGGCCCGTGGACGGGCGGTCTCGACGTCGATGCGCTCATTGAAGAGGCACTCCGTGTGCGGCACTTGTACGAGCATGACCGACAGTCACGGCGCCGAAGGGGCGACTCCACTGGTGTCGGTGAGCCCGACGAGTCCCAGGTGACCTCGGAGAGCGGGCCATCTGCCGATTCGCAGGTCCCGTCTGAGGATGATCGATCTGCTGAATCGCAGGGAGTGCCGGAAGGCGAGCCGTCCGCTGACGCAGGAAGTGAGCAGCCGGGAGGTGAGAGCCCAGGGACGTCGACTCCCGCGGACGACGATCCCGATGACGCGCCAGACGGCTCGTCCGACGGAGACGACTGACATTTCTGAACGCCCGCGGTGACGCCATATGGAGCCGCCGGCATCAGGGCCACGGACATCGGGGCCAGGGGTAAACGGGCCGCTGACAGCCGGACTGCTGGCTCTTCACGGAACACAATTTTTGGTCGGTTGTGGAGAGCGCCCGACTCTGCCGTGGATTCCGCATGATCAGAAAGGTGGGGGTTCGGCGGAGTCGCCGCTCAGACCGAGCGTCTCCCAGCCTGCCGGCGGGGGAGCTGCGTTACTCGAAGACGCGGACGATCGGTCCGTCTCAGAACGAGGATGGTCAGCTCCGGGGAGGGCACTGTCCGTGCCGGGGCGGGGACGCTCAGTCTCGGGGAGGGCCCGGTCAGTCTCAGGGAGAGAACGGTCTGCCTGAGGGAGGGGCCGGTCTGTCTGGGAGAGGGATCGACCAGCCGTTGCAAAGAACCGGGAGAGGTCGAGGCGGGTCGGCTTCTTGGTCAGCATTGCCTCGTCGATCGTGATGGCCACGTGTCCAGCTCGGGACTCTTCGTAATCGTGGAGCTCCGTGGCAAAGAGTTCCAGCGCGAGCGAGGCCCTGGCCGAGTTCTTTCTCGCGTATTCGCGACCACGCACGTCGAACTCACCAGACTCCCACTCCCCTTGGGTGGGACGATTCGACGAGGTGCTGCGACCGAGCAGTTCTCTGTTCTCACGGTCCTGTGTCCTGCGAAAAGCCGGATGCGGGAAGATCGGGCAGTGCACGCTGTATGTGGTACCCCGGCCCAGGTCGAAGGTCTCCACCCGCATTGGAATGATCGTCTTCAACGGCACAGGCTCATCCTCAGAGGGAGTCCGTCCGGTGCAGACGTGTTCGCGCTTCCGCTGTTCTAACTGTGCTCGCTGAAGTGCCAGGAGACGCTCGTCCCGCATGACCCGTTCATCTCGTCGCAGAGCTTCGAGAGCTTTCCGGTCGACGTGTGCTTCTCGCTCCGCCAGCAGTTCGCGCTGCTGCTCCATCTGCGCTTCGAACCGTTTCCGTTCGTCTCTGAGCTCATCGCGCACAGTGACGCGCTGGGCCAGGCTCCGATCCCATGCTTCCTGCTGTGCGGTGAACTCCGCCCACAGGTTGGCGTAGACCGCATCCGCGGCTTTCTGCTGCGTCGCAGGGTCGAGCTCGACGCGCTCTGCGATGAGTCGGCGTGCGGCTGATCGCTCCGCTGATTCGCCGGGTGTGCACGCAGCGCTGAGGAGGCCACCATCGTCGATGCGGGGTGCCACCGTGGTGCTGGCGGTGCCGATCGGCATGAGCCATTCGATCTCATCAGCGGTTGTTCTGCGCATTCGGAGCTTTCCCTCTGTCTTGGCTTGGTGGTGCCGTTTGCACAGCGGGTGCAGGTTCGCGGGCTCTGTTCGGCCGCCCCGTTCCGGTTGGTGGTGGTTGAACGGGACACCGTGGTCGATTTCGCAGTGCAACGATGGCCGCCCGCAACCCGGCGCGGTGCATGTCTGCCACTTGCCTTGCACCGCTATGCGTGTGGCGCGGTCCGGTTCGTACTTCAATGCGACCTCGTCGAGCACCTGACCTGTCGCTGGGTCCGTGAGCATCCGATACCAGACTGTCGATTTCGACGCGATAATCCGAGCCATGTCTGCCGGTACGGGTGTACCTGCGATCGTGCCCGGACGGTCGTCCACTCCGAGCAGAGTGGTCATCGGGACTGTCACGACCACTGCTGCGTGCTTCCGCAGCACAGTGGCTTCGTCCGGGCAGGCGATCTCCACCCGGTAGCGAGTGGTCGTGCCTTCGCCTGTGTCGACCTCTTCCAATACGGTCTCCGTGCGGGGGCGTGCGCCGATGAGCACATCGAAGATCATCTGTTGCAGCATCCGCTCATCCGTCACCGAGAGGGAAGCCAGTGGTGGAAGTTCATCCGTCGCGGACATGGGCGTCGTCTCGTCAGTTGTTGTGGCGACTGTGCCGTCTGCGGGAGTGATGGTCTTCTCCACGGGCGTGAG
This sequence comes from Brevibacterium yomogidense, assembly GCF_016107685.1. Lineage (GTDB taxonomy): Bacteria > Actinomycetota > Actinomycetes > Actinomycetales > Brevibacteriaceae > Brevibacterium > Brevibacterium yomogidense. The sequence goes on along the minus strand of NZ_JABASY010000001.1, from coordinate 105,924 downwards.
TTCGAGGCTGTGGAGCTGGCCTTTCAGGGCCGCTCGTGCGATGGCTTCACCTTCGTTGCGGTGGGCGTGGATGAGAGGAGTGGGTCCTTTCATACAGAAGATGCTTTCGCCGCCGGGAAGGTCTTCGGTCCACGTTCTGCGGCCCCTGCGCACGCGCGCGGCGAGAATCGGCTTCTCCACGATGCTCGCGACGAATTCGCCGACTTTCCGCGTGAACTGGTGAAGTGAGAAGCGAGGATCCAGCCCTGTGATGTACTCATCGAGGGCGTGAAGGTGCCTCAGCGGCAACCACGCGAACTTCCGGATGACGGCTTCCCACCGGTTGAACCGCAGGCGCCCTTCCAGCAGAGCCCGCAGCAGCAGAGGGGTACCGATGTAGGCGGTCAGTGCGTGTCCGATCAGTCTCCGGGTGTTCCCCATGCGGGAGTCGACCCGCGCAGCGATCGCAGTCTCCTCCGCTGTGTCGAGGACATACTCCGCGCGGGTGCAGAAGGACGGCAGAGCCGAGTCACTGTATGAGGCATCCGTCGGCAAGGAAGTCCTAGAGAACGCTGTCGCCTCGCTAAGGTCGCCCGAGCCAGTAGTGGAAGTCGTGGCATCGCTTGCAGGGGCGGTTGAGGCGGGCAAGGCGGACTCGAAGAGCCGCGCGACTCGTTCACAGGAGACATCTGATGAGAGGGCGAGAGACAGTACTGCTGTAGCTGTGTGCACCAGTTCGACGGCGCGCAGCCGGTCCAGTGCGGTGCTGTGGGTTGCGAATCGTGCGACACGTGCTGAGACCGAGCCCGCAGACTCTGCTTCGTTGCAGAGAGTCGTGGAGAAGATCTCATCCCAATCCGGGAGGTCGGCATCGTGAAGGATCGGGTGGCCGTTGTGGATGACGTCGCGCAGAGCGTTCATGTGAGTAATGGGTTCCAGCGTGACCAGGCCGTCAGCGGCGTAAGCGCTGCTACCGGAAGGGCGGTCGCTTGCGGCGGGTGTGTCGTCTGGGAGCGGCTGGGACTGCTCCGTTGATCCAGTCATGCTGTTCGCCCCCTCCTCTGAAGTCGGCTCCTCTGTGAGCTGTGCGCGAACCATCCGAACGTCAGTTCTATTCTAGAATGGAACGAGTGTCGGTGCAAGGGGCTTAATCCGGAACTTCTCGCGCGAAGTGAAGGTGCGAGGAGTTCGTCGCAGGAGGCGGAGGTGCGGATGCGCGGGGGCGCGGGGGCGCGCAGAGGCATGTGGGTACGGCGGCGTGTGATCGGCGCGAGGGTGCGGGCAGCGCGGCGCTTTCCGGCACCGCGGCAAGCGCAGCATTGGGGGCAGCAGCAAGAGCATTGGGGGCAGCAGCAAGAGCAGAGTGCGGTAACGAAGGTAGTGGGGTCCGGGCGGGAGTCTGAGCGGAGGCCCTCACGGGGCTACCGCGGGGGCCCGCACGGGGCTATCGGGGGGGGCCCGCGGGGCTATCGCGGGGGCCCGCACTCGCCTACCGGCGTGGTCCGCGCTCCCGAACAGAGATTGGCTGCCGGAGCGGCGTGCGTCTCGAGCGGGACCCCGCTGCCTCAGTCCCGCTGCCTCAGTCCCGCGCTCCGCCCCGCACCCGGCCGCACCAGGTCAGCGGGGGATGTCGATGGTCTCCGTGGAGAACTTCGCGAGCTGGCCGGGGTCGACGGTGACGCCGAACCCGGGCCCCTTGGGCACCTCGACGGCGCCGTCGCGCTGGACGATCTCCTCGGTGATGTCCTCGTCGAAGAACCGCTTGGAGCCGGAGATGTCGCCGGGAAGGGTGAACCCGGGCAGGGTGGCGAGTGCAGCGTTCGCCGCGCGTCCCAGCCCCGTCTCGACCATCCCGCCGTGCCAGACGGCGACGCCGTGTGCGGACGCGAGGTCGTGGATCCTCTTCGCCTCGAGGAAGCCGCCCACCCGTCCGGGCTTGATGTTGATGACGGCGGCGGCGCCCAGGGAGATGGCGTCCGCAGCAGATTCCGCAGACACGATCGATTCGTCCAGGCACATGGGCGTCGACATGTGCTTCGCGAGTTCCCCGTGCTGGCGGATGTCGGCCTCGCCCAGCGGCTGCTCGATCAAGAGGAGTCCGTACTCGTCGAGCTTCTTGAGGTGTGCCGCGTCGGCCAGCGTGTATGCGGCGTTCGCGTCGACCTGGAAGAGGAATTCGTCCCCGTATTCCTTCCGGAGTGCGGCGACGGGTGCGATGTCCGCGCCGGGCTTGATCTTCAGCTTGATGCGCGCGTAGCCCTCGTCGAGGTAGCCGCCCACGGTCTCGAGCAGCTCGGGGACGGATCGCTGGATGCCGACGGAGACGCCCGACGGCACCGCATCGACGACGCCGCCCACGTACTCCTTGAGCGATTGGTTCCTGCTCTTGAGCTGCGCTTCGAGCACCGCCATCTCGAGTGCGGCCTTCGCCATGCGGTGGCCGATGATGGGGCGCAGGTGCCACGCGACGGTCTCCGCGGTGAGGTTCTCCACGTCGTACAGCAGAGGCGCCATCCAGTCGCGCGTCACCGCGATGCCGCCGTCCACGTACTCGTCGGAGTACAGCGGCGCGATCATCGCGACGGACTCGCCCCATCCCGTGACCGGTCCGCTGTCCGTATCGAGGGTCGCTTCGACGAGGTAGCAGTGCTTCTCCGTCTGCCGTGCGAACGAGGTCTCGAAAGGGGTGACCAGCGGGAGGGACACGCGGTGGAGGCGGAGCGATGTGAGCTGCATGACATCACACTAGCAAGGGGCTCTACTCGCCCGTCTGCCCGTCGATCGATTCCCGCAGGAGGTCGGCGTGGCCGACGTGGCGGCCGTACTCCTCGACGAGGTGGACGAGGATCCAGCGCAGGGACATCTGCTCGCCGCTGCCCCCGTCCTCGTGCGTCGTCGTCATGACGGCCTCGGCGCCGTGCTTCTCGACGAGGTCGCCGAGGACCCCTCGGGACCGCGCGACGCTCGCCTCCCACAGCCCCCACAGGTCCTCCGCGCCCGAGGCCGCGGCGAGGTGCCAGTCCCAGTCCGGGTCTGCGTCCCAGTCGGTCGAGGCCCATGGTTCGGGCATGTCCCGGCCCACGACGAGGCTGATCCAGAAGTCCTCGACGAACGACAGGTGGGCGAGCATGCCGCCCAGGGTCATGTCCGAAGGTGGCAGCATCGTCCGCAGCTGGTCGATGTCGAGTCCGCACGTCTTCCACGCGAGGGTCTGCCGGAGGAAGTCGATGTAGCCGACGACGGTGTCGTACTCGTTCGCGACGACGGGTGGGTCCGTGCGCTCGGTGTGGGCGGGCTCGGTGCGGGAGGGTTCGGTGTCGGTGCGCTCGGTGGGTGATCTCTCCGGAGCTTCTCTGCTGTCCGTGTCCATGCGGCAATCCTGTCAGGCCGATCCCTGTCGCGGTACCGTTCAAGACATGAAGGACGAGCCGCTCCGCGAACACCTGCCCAGTGATGCGCGTAAGACGATCTTCGACGAGGTCGTCGCGGGTCATCCTGTCGTGTGGTTCCCCGGGTCGATGGACTCCTCGGGTGTGCCGTCCACGGACTCAACGCTGACTCCTGCCCCGTCAAATGCCGAGGCCCCGGCCAGCACCCCCACCCCGTCAAATACCCCGGCCCCGTCCAGTGCTCCGGTTCCGCCGAGCGCTCCTCTCCAGCCCCTCGATCCGGCCCTCATCGACGCCGCCGAGGACCGCTTCCGCTGGTTCGCCCCGCTCTTCGAGGAGCTGTTCCCGGACACGCGCAGCACCGGCGGCATCATCGAGTCGCCGCTCGAGAAGGTCTCCGCGCTCGCCACAGCCCTCACGGACGAGTTCGGACAGCAGTTCCCCTCGAACCTCTGGGTGAAGAGGGACGACGCGCTGGCGGTGAGCGGCTCGGTGAAGTCTCGGGGAGGGATCCACGAGGTGCTCGAGGTCGCGCTGGGAGCGGCACGGGACCTCGGCGTCGACCTCAGCAGTGGTCCGCTGGTCTACCTCGATGACGAGGTGCGGGCGCAGCTCGCGGACCGGCGGATCGTCGTGGGGTCGACCGGGAACCTCGGCCTGTCGGTCGGGCTCATGGGCGCGGTGCTCGGATTCTCTGTCACCGTCCACATGTCGCACGACGCGAAGGCGTGGAAGAAGGCGATGCTGCGGGAATCCGGGGTCGAGGTCGTCGAGCACGACACTGATTTCACCAAGGCCGTCCACGCAGGCCGAGCCGCCGCAGACGCCGACCCGCACGCCCATTTCATCGACGACGAGAACTCGCAGAGCCTCTTCGCCGGCTACGCCGTTGCGGGAAGGAGGCTTGCCGGGCAGCTGGCGGCGGCCTCGGTCGTGGTCGACGACGACCATCCGCTCACGGTCTGCCTGCCGTGCGGGATCGGTGGCGCGCCCGGCGGGATCACCTACGGTCTCACCAGCGTGTTCGGCGACGCGGTGCGGTGCATCTTCGTCGAACCGGTGTCCATGCCGGCGTTCCTGCTGGGCAGGCTCACGGGGAAGGACGACGGGGTGGCGGTCGCGGATGTGGGCCTCGGCGCGCTCACGATCGCCGACGGACTGGCGGTGGGGCGGCCGTCCGGGTTCGTGGGGAAGGCCGTCGGCCATCTGGTGCGCGGCTACGCGACCGTCACCGACGACGACCTGGTGCGCACCCTCACCGTCGCCGAGGCCGCAGCCGGCCTCCGCCTGGAACCCTCCGCCTGCGCGGGGCTGAGAGCCGCAGGACAGGTGGCGGGCGTGCGGGGTGGGGTGTCCGGCACCCATATCGCCTGGCTCACCGGCGGGTCGCTCATGCCGGACGACGAGTACGCGCAGCTGTGGGAAGCGGGTCGGCGGCTGCTGCAGGGCGGCCTTCGGGGAGAGCTGCGGCAGGAGACGGCGGTATGACCTGCCGCGGTGAGTTCCCGTGACTGGCGACAGGGCGTTCAGCATGCTGCCGATCCGGCGGGTCGAGGAGCACCGGCTCGCACCGCTCGACCGGGGTATATGGCCAGGGACGCTCGCACCGGTGCGGCAGATGCTCGACGACGGGTGGGACCTCACAGCAGCGACAGTGCTCGTGGGCGACAACGGGGCGGGGAAGTCGACGCTCGTGGAAGCAGTCGCGGCGGCGTTCGGGCTCAACCCCGAAGGTGGTACGCACTCCGCCCTCCACGAGACTCGCCGCACTGAATCCGACCTCGACGACCACCTGCAGATCATCCGCGGCGCGGGCGCGTCCAAACGGGGCGTCTTCCTGCGGGCTGAGACGATGCACGGACACTTCAGCTACCTGGAGTCCCTGGGGCCCTGCGCCCTTCACGAGCGCAGTCACGGCGAAGCATTCCTCGACTACATCACCGACCGTGCGCGTATACGGGGCCTCTGGGTGCTGGATGAACCGGAATCGGCGCTGTCGTTCTCCGGCTGCCTCGCTCTCATCGGCATCCTGCAGGACCTCGTGGTGAGTGGGTCGCAGGTCGTCCTCTCCACCCACTCACCGGTGCTCGCAGCGCTGCCCGGTGCGCAGATCCACGAGGTCGGCGAGTGGGGGATGCGGCAGGTCGAATACGACGACCTCGACCTGGTGCGGAACTGGCGCCTGTTCCTCGACGACCCGCAGCGGTTCCTCCGCCACCTGGACTAGCACACCGGAGAGGCAGGCGTGCCGCTGGCGCGCATGAGGTGGGGGGCGAACGCGGCGGATGGGGGCCGTATTGCCACCGCCACCTACGGGAAACCTTGACCCCTACACAAAACTTCGCCAGCTACGCAGCTATAACTGCGTAGCTGGCAAAGTTTTGTGTAGGTGGTGGACGTGAGGGGGACGGGCGGGAGGGGGCGGCGCGGGAAGGGTGCTCCGCTCAGCCCTGAAGCTGGTCGGCCTCAGCCCTGCAGCTGGTCGGCGATGAGTGCGGCGAGCAGGGCGGTGCGCGGTGCGATGTGTGCGGACAGGGCGTGCTCGTGCTCCGCGTGCGCGCCGTCGCCCACTGCGCCCAGGCCGTCCAGGGTGGGGATGCCGTCACCGGCGGTGTAGTTGCCGTCGGACGCACCGCCCACTTCGACACCCGTGGGATCCGCGACACCGATTGCCTGGGCCAGCTCGCCCGCCCGCGCGAACAGCTGCTCGGACATCGCCCGCTCCATCGGCGGGCGGTTGATGCCGCCCTGCACCCCGAGCGTCGCGCCGTCGAGCACCGGTGTGAGCGCGCGGATGGCGTCGTCGACGCGCTGCAGCTCCTCCTGCGTCTTCGCCCGCACGTCGATGTCGAACCGGGCCAGCGCCGGGACGGTGTTCGTCGTCGTCCCACCGCTGAACACGGTGGGGGTGACGGTCGTCCCCTGAGCTGGGTCCGCGAGAGCGGCGACCGCCAGCATCTGGTGCGACAGCTCGAGCCCCGCGTTCACGCCCTTCTCCGGGTCGAGCCCCGCGTGCGAAGCCCGCCCGTGCAGAGCGATCGTGTACATCGACGTGCCCTTCCGGGCCAGCTTGAGCGAGCCCGCCTCACCTGCAGCGGCCTCCATGACGAACGCGGCACGCGCCTGCGCGGCCTCCTCCCGTAGGAGCGGGGCACCGGTGGCGGACCCGACCTCCTCGTCCCCGGTGACGACGATGCTGAGACCGTCGACGGCCTCGGGCCCGGCCTGGTCGATGAGCATCGCGGTGGCGTGCACTGACATGACCGCGCCAGTGAGCATGTCGAAGCTGCCCGGACCCCGCACCACGCCGTCCTCATGGGAGAACGGGATGCGCTCGAGCGTGCCGTGCGGCCACACCGTGTCCTGATGATTCACGAGGACGACCTTCGCGGGCCCCTGTCCGAATCGCAGGCGCAGGTGCGTGACGCCATCGACTGTGAGGACCTCCGGGGTCGCGCCCAGACGGTCGGCCATGAGGGCCGCGAAGTCCTGGGCGCCTCGGGCGACGGCATCGAGATCGGAGGACGGCGTCTCGAGCGAGATCGCACGCTCGATGTCCGCGAGCATCTGCGACAGGCGGGACTCCGCGGCTGGCAGGAGCGCGGCGTGGTCGGTGGCGGGGCGTGTTGGAGCCGACTGCGGGGGGCCGGGATGTGCGGAGCCGGACTGCGCAGCGGCCGGTCCAGCGGGGCTGGACTGTGCGGGGGTAGAGCCAGGGGTGGAAGCGGAAGACGTCATGGTTCCGAGTCTGCCATGACGCCGGGACACGGAGCGGGCGGAATCCGTCCTGGAACGGGACCGGCCCCATGAGATTCCCGAACCCGCACCCGCGCGAACCGTGGACCCACCCACATTATCCGAATGCCGAAACGGGAGACGAGACCGGTGTCCGTGTGCCAGTCTGTCCCCATGGGAGAAGCAGTCGGTTCCGTCCGATACACACCGCGCGAACGCACCCTGTATCGCCGCAAGCTCCAGGAGAACCTGGAGACCTTCGACACGTACTTGCAGAACGCGAGTTTCGAGTCGAAGGGGACGATCGGGCTCGAACTCGAGTTCAACCTCGTCGACGAGCACGGCGCGCCGGCGCTCAAGAACCTGGACGTCATGGAGACGCTCGACGACGGCGACTTCCAGTCGGAGATCGGGGCGTACAACGTCGAGGTGAACATGCCGATCTCTCGTGTGCGGGACGCGGGCCTCAAGCAGTTGGAGAAGGGGCTCGACGAACGGATCGCGAAGCTGCGGACGGCAGCGCGTGAGCACGGGGTCGACCCGGTCGCGATCGGCACGCTGCCCACGGTGACGACGGAGCTGCTCGAGGACGAGCGGTGGATCACCCCGGAGAACCGGTACCGTGCGCTGTCGACCGCCGTCGTCGAGGCCCGGGGCGAGTACGTCGGCATCGACCTGTCCCGCGAAGACCACTACGCACACGACTTCACGGACATCGCGCCGGAATCCACCTGCACGTCGATGCAGCTGCACCTCCAGGTCGCCCCCAACCGGTTCGCCGACGCCTGGAACGCGTCGCAGGCGATCGCTGGTGTGCAGATCGCGATGGCGGCGAACTCCCCGCTGTTCGTCGGCCACCGGCTGTGGCACGAATCGCGGCTGCCGGTCTTCGCACAGTCGATCGACACGCGCACCCCGGAGCTCGTCCATCAGGGCGTGCGTCCGCGCGTGTGGTTCGGCGAACGGTGGATCACCAGCGTGTTCGATCTCTTCGAGGAGAACGTCCAGTTCTTCCCGCCGCTGCTCCCGGAGACGCGGGAGGCGTCCGGCCGGCCGATCCTCACGGACAACGGGACCCCCTATCTCCATGAGCTGAACCTGCACAACGGCACGGTGTGGCGGTGGAACCGTCCGATCTACGCGCCGGGCAAGCGCAACGCGCACATCCGGATCGAGAACCGGATCCTGCCCGCAGGCCCCACGACCGTCGACATGATCGCGGACGCGGCGTTCTACTACGGCCTCATCGCCTTCCTCGTGCGTGAGAACCGTCCCGTGTGGTCGCGGATGACCTTCGCCGAGGCCGCGGAGAACTTCGAGAGCGGGGCACGCGACGGGATCGGCGCCCGCATGACGTGGCCGCGGCACGGGACGCTCGACGTGACGGAGCTCGTGCTGGAGACACTCGCGCCGCACGCCCGCGAGGGACTCGAGGAGCTCGAGGTCGACGACGACGTCATCGACGAGTACATCGGCATCTACGAGGCCCGCGCCCGCACCGGCCGCAACGGCGCGTGGTGGCAGCGGAAGGCCCTCGACGCGTTCGCGGGCCGTGCCCCCGTGGGGTCGGACGAGCGCAACGAGGCACTCCACAAGCTGGTCCGTCTCTACACGGAGAACCAGCAGACCGGGAAGCCGGTCCACACGTGGGAGCTGCCGGACGAGGAATGAGGGTCTGGCGACCTAGAGTGGGGCCATGGACCAGATGCAGACTTCACGCGTGACCACGACGACCTCCCTCCGCTCGACGCGGGTGAGACCGTTCGCGGTCATGGCCATCCTCAACCGCGTCTTCGAGATGCGTGCGAAGGGGCGCGACGTCATCTCGCTGTGCGTGGGAGAGCCGTCGCAGGGAGCACCCGCCGGTGTGCGTCGTCGAGCCGCGGAGGTCGTGCTCGACGGCACCGACCTGGGCTACTCGGAGATCTTCGGGATCGTGCCGCTGCGGGAGCGCATCGCGGAGCACTACAAGCGCTGGTACGGCGTAGACGTCCCGATCGAGCGCATCGCGGTGACGAACGGGTCGTCCGGCGCGTTCGACATGGTCTTCCTCGCAAGCTTCGACGCGGGCGACCGGGTCGCGCTCGCCACGCCCGGCTATCCCGCCTACTCGAACATCCTGCGCGCACAGGACGTCGACGTGGTGGAGCTGCCGTGCGGTCCGGACGTCCGCTACCAGCCCACCGTGGAGATGCTCGAGGCCGCCCACAGCCAGAGTCCGCTCAAGGGCCTCATGCTCGCGTCACCGGCGAACCCGACGGGCACGATGATCGACAAGCCGGAGCTCGCCGCCCTGTATGCGTGGTGCGAGACGAACGGGGTGCGGCTCATCTCCGACGAGATCTACCACGGGGTGACGTTCACGGATTCGCGGGGCACCTCGGCGCTGGAGTGCGGGGATTCTGCGGTCGTCATCTCGTCGTTCTCCAAATACTGGGGGATGACCGGGTGGCGCTTGGGCTGGGCGATCCTGCCCGAGGACCTCGTCTACCCCTGCGATGCGATCGCCGGCAATCTGTCGCTGTGTCCGCCGGTGCCGGCGCAGCACGCGTGCGTCGAGGCGTTCACGGAAGAGGCGTACGCGGAGTGCGACGCCGCAGTCGAAGGGTTCGAGACGGCGCGGCAGCACGTGCTGGACGCGGTGGACGACCTGGGCTGGAAGGACATGGCTCCGGCCGACGGCGCGTTCTACATGTACTTCCGCATCGACGACGTGCTGGGGCCGTTCGCGGACGCGTCGGAATGGTGCTCGGCACTGCTGGACATCGAGGGTGTCGCCCTGGCCCCCGGCATCGACTTCGACCCGATCAACGGCCACAACGCCGTCCGCCTGTCGCTGGCTGCAGGACCGGACAACATCGCCGAGGCGCTGGTCCGGATCCGCCGCTTCCAAGCCTCCCTGGCCGACTGAGCCGCAGCCCGAGGAGCGTCGGCAGGAAGGCGACCGGGGCCTCGGCGGCACTGTGCCCGAGACCGGGCGGCGTCTCGTGCCCGGCCCCCGACCGAAGCTGTCGATCGAACGTTCGGGCGGGCCCTGCATATACTCCGGAGTACGTGAGGCAACGGAGCGTCACGGGAAGAGGAGCGATGATGCAGCCAACTCTCTCGCAGGGCACCAGCACCGAGCAGTTCCAAGGACTGCGGGCGGCATTCGACGACAACCTCGAATCCGGGGAGGACCTCGGGGCGTCGCTGGTGGTCAACATCGACGGGGAGAACGTCGTCGACATCTGGGGCGGATACCGGGACGTCGAACGCACGCAGCCCTGGACCGACGACACGATCGTGAACGTGTGGTCGACGACGAAGACCGTCACCTACCTCGCCGCGCTCATGCTCATGGACGCGGGAGAGATCGACCCGTACGCGCCCGTAGCGACGTACTGGCCGGAGTTCGGGGCGAACGGCAAGGCCGACATCGACGTGCGGCACCTGCTCGCGCACACGTCGGGGGTGTCCGGCTGGGACAAGCCCGTCACGGTCGAGGACATGTACGACTGGGACAAGTCGACCTCGGCGCTGGCCGCGCAGGCGCCCTGGTGGGAGCCCGGTACCGAGGCTGGCTACCACGCACAGAACCAGGGGCACCTCATCGGTGAGGTGATCCGCAGGGTCACGGGCAGAACGCTCAAGCAGTTCGTCGACGACGAGATCGCGGGTCCGCTGGGCGCCGACTTCCAGATAGGTGCCCGCGAAGAGGACTGGGGACGGATCTCCGACGTCATCCCTCCACCGCCACTCGAAGCGGGATCCACCGGGCTGAGCTCCGACCACCCCATGATCCGGACGTTCACCGGGCCGATGGCCGACGCGAACGCTGCCAACACGGCGGACTGGCGACGGGCCGACATGGGCGCGCTCAACGGGCACGGCAACGCGCGGTCGGTGGCACGCATGCTGTCCGCGATCTCGCTGGGCGGTGAGGTGGACGGCGTCCGTCTGCTGTCGGAGAAGACTATCGACCTGGCGTTCGAGGAGCAGTCCAGCGGTGTCGACCTGGTGCTCAACATCCCCCTGCGGCGCGGCATGGGCTTCGGCCTGGCTGACCCCACGACGATGCCGTCGGTGCCCGAAGGCCGCATCGGCTACTGGGGCGGCTGGGGCGGATCCGTCATCGTCATGGACCGCGACCGCAGGGTCACGATCGCGTACATGATGAACAAGATGGGCCCGGGAGTCGTCGGCTCGGTCCGCAGCGACCAGTACCTCCGCGAGGCGTACAGGGCGCTCGACGCAGTCGACGGGTGAGGGCGTGGGGGGTGATTGAACTATCTTCCACGACGATGATTCGGCGCTCCGGCTTGAATGGCTTTGTGTGTCGACTGAAGACCCGGCCCAGCTAGGACTGTTTTGGCAGTCTTCTGCAGTGAGAATTAGGTGGCGGAGAACCATAGGGGCACTCGGGCTCCCGCGTGTTTCCTAAAAGGGTTTTTGTGCGCTTTAATGCTTATAGCCACTGGTGAGCAGTGTCACTATCAAGAGGAGCGCCGATGATGGTTGTGAAGGATCAGCTGGATCTCATTGCTCGAAAGCTCAAGAACACTCGCTCGAGCATCGCAACGGAAGAGGCAACGAAAACCACCCTCATCATGCCTTTCATCCGGGATGTTTTGGGCTTCGATGTGTTCGACGTCGAGGAAGTGATCCCGGAGTTCGTCGCGGATGTAGGGATCAAGAAGGGCGAAAAGATCGACTTCGCCATCGTCAATGATGGGGTAGTTGCGATGCTCATCGAGGCGAAAAAGGTGGGAGAACCCCTCAGTCTGGAAAACGCTTCGCAGCTGTACAGGTATTTCAACGTCACGTCGGCGCGGATCGCGATCCTGACGAATGGCGACGAGTACCGGTTCTACACCGACCTTGACGAGCCCAACCGGATGGATGAGCGTCCGTTCCTTGAGCTTCGCCTCGGAGACATTGATGCAGCGCTGATTCCGGAGATCGAGAAGCTCAGTAAGCGCCACTTTGATCTGGACTCGGTGCTGAATGCGGCCGAAGAGTTGAAGTATGTCTCTGCCGCAAAGAGAGTTTTCGCGAGCGAGTTCAAGGACCTGTCTCAGGACTTTGCGACCTTGGTGCTGAATCGCGTCTACCAGGGCCGGATTACACAGCGTGTGCGTGAGGATCTGACGCCGTTGGTCAGTAAGGGATTCCAGCAGTTCATCTCAGACCAAGTGAACAATCGGCTGAAAGCTGCGCTCGGGGACGAGGTAGAAGGTCAGAGTGAAGACGAGGCAGTGTCGGTTGCAGAACAGCAGGTCGAAATCGTAGAGGACGGTATCGAGACTACTGACGAAGAGGTGCAGGCGTTCCGCATCGTGCAGGCCATCGCTGCACAAGACGTTGATCCTGCTCGGATCGGGTATCGCGATGCTAAGTCGTACTGCCCCGTCTTGCTTGACGACAACAATCGGCAGACGATCTGCCGGCTGAGGTTTAACAACCTGAGCAGGCTACGACTCGGGCTTCTGGATGAAGACCGGGTAGAGGCGGTTTACGACCTCGGACGGGTTGAAGACATTTACAAGTACGCGGCGGAAATTCGCGAAGTGATGCGGAGGTTCCTCTGACGGCCGTCTTGGAAAACTGCTTTGTTGGCGGACCCCGCGCTCGGGCATGGGCAATTGGTCGTCGAGAGCTACGCCGGTCTCGGAATGGATAAGGCTCCAACGGAAGGTTGGCTCTTCAGTGATCATTCGCTAAGTTGAGTCTGGGTTCAAGTTTGAGCCCGCGACCAGCCTGTCGACGGACAGTGGTGTCCGGCGGCGGTGATTCGGATAGCAAGGACAAAGGTGTCTGACTATGAAGAGACTGAGGGTGCCACTGGTGCTCATGTCGACCGCGGCCCTCGTGCTGAGCGGATGCGCCGGCGCCGCCGGCGGCAGTGGATCGGAGTCCGGAAGCGGAGACGGGTACGCGTACGGAGCTTCGCAGGAAGAGGTCGACGAAGTGCTCGCAGACCTGGAGCCGGTCACGCTGAAGTATCAGCCGCCGGCGTCCTCGCCGAACTCGATCATGGCTCCGGCCGCCCACGCCTACCAGGAGTACATCGAAGAGCGCTCCGGCGGAAAGATCACCCTCGATGTCATCTGGGGGCAGGCGATCGCCGGATATGGCGAGATCGATGACGCTCTGGCTGATGGCCGTCTCGATCTGGCGTACAACCTGCCGATCTACAATCCGAGCGAGTACCCGACCTTTGACGCCGCCGCGACGTCTCTGTCCGGTCTGCCGATCTCACCGGTCGTGGGCGAAGCGGTCTACAACGCGGTGTCGGCAGATATCGGCTGGCAGTCCGAAGGGCTGCTGGACGAGTACGAAGCGCAGGGCGTTGTGCCGCTCACTCCCATCGTCGCCTCGGGCGGCTACTACTCCGTGTGCACCGATCGCGGGTCGGAACCCGATGACTGGTCGGGTCGCCAGATCCGGGTGGCGAGCACCTCGCACCTGGGGGTCGTCGAAGCGCTCGGCGCCTCCCCGGTGTCGATGGAGTACGTCGAGGTGTTCGAAGCGCTGCAGCGCGGGACGGTCAACTGCACCTTCGCGCAGCTGCTTCCGTCCGCAGAGAGCGGGATTCTCGAAGTTGCTCCACACATCAGCTATAGCAGTGACGACTTCAGCATGTCTTCACGTGCGGTCGGCGCAGAACTGGCGGGCTCGAGCTTCAAGGAACTGCCCTTGGCGTATCAGCAGATCATCTTCGATGCGGCGTCGGCGACGTTCGGCGGGATCGTCGGCATTGTGGCGGACGGGAACACGGAGAGCGTGCGTCAGGCGAAAGAGGCCGGCGGCACGGTCGAACCGTTCGATCCCGCAACAGAGGAGATCATCGGCGAGACCCAGTCCGAACAGGTCGAGGAAGTCAAGGAGAAGGGACTGCTGGGTGACGATATCGACGCTCGCATCCAGGAGTCGTCGCTGAAGTGGAGCGGCGTGGCGGAAGAGTTGGGGCTGGAAGACACCGGGTCTTTCGAAGACCTCGATGAGTGGTGGGAGGAAGGGGAGATGGACTTCACCCCGATGGGCGAACAGCTCTTCGAGGAAGTCTTCGCTCCACATCGCCCTCAGTGAGAGATGAAAGCCGGCGGTGAGAGCCGTCACTCAGTTCAGCGGCCCTCACTCGTCGTCGGGGTGCTCGAGGCTGTGGTCGAGTGCGTCGATGAGGATGTGGGAGACGTGGGCGTCCTTGAAGGAGTAGATCGCTTCGCGGCCCACCCGGTTCACCTCGACGAGATGGAGGCTGCGCAGCTGCTTGAGGTGCTGCGACACGAGCGGCTGTGACAGCCCCGTCTCGTCGACGATCTCCGACACGCTGGCCTCGCCCTGGGTGAGCACGAGGAGGATGCGCAGGCGCGAGGGCGCAGCGAGCGCCTTGAAGACCTCGGCGGTCTTCTCGATCGCGGGGGCGTCGTACGCCGGGGTGGGGACCTCGCCGACCTCCGGCTCGCAGATCTCGACGGGTCCCGCAGGGGGGAGCGGCTCCGGGCCGCGTCGCAGACCGCCGCCCGCCGTTCCGCCGGCGGGAGAGTACCGGATGCGGTCCTGGGCTGCGTGCGTCTGATCTGCCATGAGATGAATCGTATCGGTCGCTCATGAGACAGGTGACGGCGAACACCGGGACGCCGCCCGTTTGGTACCACGGAGCGGTGCTGGCAGTATCGTGGCATGCGTTACATCGTCGCGATCGCCGCCGCCTTCCTCGTGCTCCTCTTCCTGGGGGCCACGACCGGCTTCGGCGAATGGCCCAGGCCGTGGGGGCCGATCTCCCGGGGTGCCGTGGGCGGAACGATCGCGATCGGCGTCCTCATCGTGTGGGAGCAGCTCTACCCTCGCGAGGATTCGCTGACCGCCGAGGAGAAGGCGTCGCTGCGCGACGAGGAGAACACCGCCGCCGAGGCCGCGTCCCCTTCCAGCTTCGAGTCACCTTCCGGGAACGCGTCACCTCCCGAGGCCGCGTCCCCGTCACTGCCCGACGAAGATGACCCTTCCGTGCCCGACGACGGTCCCCGCGGCTGACCACGGGAGCCGTCACCGCCTCGGCGGAGTATCCGGCGGTCAGTCGATCGGGTCGACGTCGTCGTGCTCGTCGAGGAGGTCCTCGGCGAGCGGCTCCCACTTGTCGTAGGCGTCAGGGAAGGCCGAGCGCTGGACCTTCTGCGCGGCCGTTCCGCGGTTCATGTCCTCCCAGCCGTCGACCTGGAGGAGACCCGGGTTGTCGATCGAGTCGTTCGTCCCGAAGAAGGACTGTGTCGCGAAGACCGGGTCCACGACGTCGTCATGCGACCCCCACCCCATGGAGGGGCGCTGCTGGAAGAGGCCCGCGGAGTCGCGGTCGCCGCCCTCCTGGTCGAGCAGGCTCGACTCCTGCATGGCAGTCATGAGTGCGATCGTGATTCCGTCGTCGGAGATGTCCTCGGCCTTCCCCGTGCCGATGATCGTCCGTGCGTTGTCGATCTGCTCCTCCGTGAGGCTGTTTGCCGTCACCTCAGCGGACGACGCGCTGGCGCCGTTCGCCGAGCTTCCACCGGACGGACCGGCCGCCGGGGCGGCGAGGCCCGCGGTGGGGCTGAGCAGAAGACCAGCGGCCACCGCTCCCGTCGTGAGTGCGGTGGCGAGGAGGCCCGTGCGCTTCACGGACTTCGTCGAGGATGCGGGCATGGCGCGTGCTCCATTCGTGCTGTTCGGGCGGGCGTGATCGCGTGCGGCAGCGATGTGCTCTGACGCGATGGTTCGAGGCGCCCCTGTGGGCGCGGCGCGTTCGGCCTGTGGGCCGAGGTTCGGCCTGGCGACCGAGGTTCGGCGCGGGGACCACGGTGGCATCCGCGGAAGACGCGACACAAGCGACCGAAGGCCTGGAACACGCGGAAACACCGCTTCAGCGCAGGGAGGCGAAAGAGGCTGAACAGACCCTGAACGTGGGGTCGGGACCGTCCTTCCGCACGGAGACGCGCGTGATCGTTCCGTGACATGACCGCGACTGAGTATAACGATCAGATAACTGTCAAGGTCCTTCGCGTTCTCTCACCGACCACTGAATGCGCGTCGTTCACGGGACAAACAGGGCACGACGAACCCCCGCACCGGATCGGCACGGGGGTCCAGGGAGGTTCAGCGGATCTCAGGGGAGTTCAGGACATGTCAGGCGCGGCCGCATCCCCTCACGCCAAAGAGTCGAACAGCCTCTTCGCCAGGAGGAATCCTTCCTGCGCCTCGTCGATGAACGCGTCCCGCTGGGCGTCGGTGAGCGGAGCGGAGTCGAGGGCGGCACGGTACTGGTCCTTGTACGGCTTGTGCTTCTCGATGCCGTCGAACCTCCACGTCCGCAGCGACTCCTTGGGGATGTCGTAGTGGCGGGCGGCGAGCCTGCCGATCACCTGGCCGCCGGACAGGTCGCCCAGGTACCGCAGGTAGTGGTGGGCGAAGTAGCGTTCCGGGGCGCCGTCCGGCAGCGCGGTGAGGCGGTCGACGTACTCCTGGGTCGCCTGCGTGGGCTCGGCGGGAGCGGCTCCTTCCAACAGGTCCGCGAGGTCGGCCTCCAAGGACTCCACCCGGTCGAGGCGCGTGTCGAGGACCCCAGCAAGCTCCGGGGCGTCCACGAATCGCCGCTCCGTCGCCTCGAGGGCGCGGTAGAGGTGCAGGTACTGCTCGAGCAGCGCGACGTAGGCGCGCCGGTCCAGCTTCCCGCCCAGCAGTTCGCCCATGAACGCCGAATGCTCGGCCTCATCATGCGCGTCCTGCGTCTCGGTCTTCACCCGTGCGGCGAAAGCGGTGTCGGCTGGTCGTGAATCGACTGCGGTCATGGGGGTCTCCTCAGGGTGGGTGGTCGTGTCGGTGCGTCGTCGCACGGTCATAGGAACATCCTCGGGTCGAGGCCCAGCCTTCTGCGGAAGTAGACCACTGATGTGATCGTCGCCGCAAGGCCGGCACCTGCTGTGAGTCCCGCGATGACACAGGTGCGGGTGGACAGGCGGGGGTCTCCGGCGGCGTCCTGCGCCATCTGGGAGAACGCGGACCGGTCCTCGTCGAAGTCGGCATCCGCGGGTGAGGCACCGTCGCCGGGCTTCTTCCCGGATGTCGGATCCGTCGCCGAGGCCGCGGCCGGGTCCCCGTCACCGCCCCCGCCCGCTGTGCCTCCTCCGGCACCGTGTCCGCCGGGGCCTGCGGATCGGCCGGCCCCTTCACCGGAGTAGTCGCCCGGCCCCTGGTCGTAGTCGTCCGAGTAGGCGACGGTGAGCGGCTCCGCCGGCTTGAACGGGTCGCGCTGCCCGCCGGAGGAGAACCAGTAGGAGAACTGGCCGGTCTCGTCCTGGAAGTCGACGAAGTCGCGGGGGAACGCACCCCAGTGCGCTTCGTTGTCCGCGGTTTTCGGCACCTGCTGGGTCGGGTTGCCCTCCTCGCTGCCCACCCGGCTGTCGCCGGCGTCGCCCTCGCCGCCGGTGCCGTCGTATTCGACACCCAGGTAGTCGGGGGTGACGGTGAAGCCGCCGTCCGCGTCGGCCGCCTCCGTGTCGACACCGCGCAGTGTCGCGAGGGTGAGGGTGCGTTCGTCGAGTGCACCCCACTGCGACGCGTCGTACATCGAGGCGCCGTAGCCGCCGGCGGTCGCCGTCACCGTGCCGTTGCCGTCCGCGTCGACCTCCAGTACGGGGTCCTGCGCCCACCAGTAGGTGAGGCCGCCGTAGAACACGACGGTGAAGCCGCCGTCCCACGCGATGCGCTCGCCACCGCCGGGCAGCTCTTCCCGCTCGCCGCCGGTGATGACGACCTGCTGCTCCGACCACTGGTCCTTGCCGTTCGTCGACAGCGTCGCCCCGTTGCGGTCCTCGCACTTCGTCGACCAGCTCGCCTCCGTCCACCCGCCCGAGGCGTCTGCCTTCCGGATCGTCGTCGCACCGTCCGAGGAGCTGTAGAGCGCGTCATCCGCCCACACCTGCGACGACCCGTGGTCGCCGGAGATCCCGGCGGACAGGAAGTTGCATCCGCCGAAGTACGCGCCGGAGCCCGCCTCCCGGTTCATCGACCAGCGGAACACCGCGCCGTCGCCCGCACCGGGAGCGTCGTCGCCCGTGCCGTCGCCGTCGCCTCCGTCGTTCTCAACGTCGTCCTCAGGAGGTTCCGGCGTGGGGGCGGGGGAGGGGGTGGAGCGCTCCGCGGTCGTGAACGTCACGTACCGCCAGTCGCTGGACAGCGAATAGGCGCTGCCGGACTCGCCCTCGTCGTGGTTCATCGAGCGGACGCGAGCCGTGTGGGTGGTCGCCGGTTCCAGGCCCGAGGCCGTCGTCGACGTCACCGCCCCGCTCACCGTCCGGCCGGTCCAGTCGCCGTCGTTGCCGGCGTTCGTCTCACTGCGCTCGCCCGTCGCCCACTGGACCTGGTAGGCCGGGGGCACCGAGCCGGCTGAGGTCGTGTCGGAACCCGTTCCCGAGGCCGTCGGTCGTGCCCAGCTGATCGTCGAGGAGTTGCTCGAGTCCTGGGAGGCGGCCACGTCGACCGGGGCCCCGGGTGCGCTCCCGGGTTCCAGGAACTCGAGCGCATCCGTCGAGTAGTCGATCGTGACGGGCGCGGCGGTCTTCTTCACGTCGACCTGACCGCCAGAGGTGTACCAGTACGCCGCCTGACCCGTGCCCACGTTGAAGTCGATCCAGTCCTGCGGGAACGACCCCCACCCGTTCTTCTCCCGGTCCTGCGGGCCGGACGGGCCATCGGGTTCGACGTCGATCTCCACCCCGGCGTACTCCGGGGTGACCGTGATCCCGGAATCGGTGACGTCCACGTCGGTGAGCTCCGCGATCGTCGCGTGCGGCCGGTCGTCGAGCATCACCCACTTCGACAGATCGTTCATGTCCGCGCCGTAGCCGGACAGCGTCCCGGTGATCGTCCCCGTCCCGTTGCTCACGACGAGTTTCGGGTCGTTGATCGTCCAGTACGTCATCCCGCCGTAGTAGACGAGCGTGAAGGATCCGTCCCACCGGATCTCCGCGGAGTTCGTCGAGGGATCGACCGTGCCGCTGCCGGACGAGATGTTCGCCTGGTTCCACGAGCTCGACCCGGCAGCCGTCGTGAGACGCTTGCCGGCCGCGTCGGTGTTGCGGTCCGCCCAGGTGGCGGGCACCTGGTTCCCGCCTGCGTCCGGGCGGGTGATCGTCGTGTTGCCGGCCTTCGCCGAGTAGTGCTTCTCGTCCTGCTCGTCCCACACGCTCGAGCCCCGGTCCCGTTCCCCGTGGACGTCGCCCACTTCTCCTGCGACCATCCAGTTCGCGCCGCCGAAGAACGCACCGCCGCCGGACTCCTCATTCACCGCCCAGCTGAACGTCGCATCCTCCGTGGTCCCCGCCGTCGAAGTCGCAGCCGTCGAGGTCGCCGCGGCCGGTGCAGCACCGCCGACCAGACCGACCGCCGCGACCAGTGCCGCGGCACCCGTACCGGCGCTCAGCCGCTTCGTGAGAGCCCGCAGGCCGGGAAGAGTGGTCCGCTGCGTGGAGACGGTCGGCTTCGTGAGCCCCGACCGCGCCGCGAGAGCCGCCGGCTTACTGTGGTTCCTCACGAGGTCTCCTCTCTGTCAGCCACCCGATCGAAGTCGTCCCTGTGATCGAGCTCATCCACCCGATCGAGCACGATCGTGGACGCGTTCTGCTTCTGCACGTTCTGCGCCTTCCGGCCCTTCTGCGCCAAGGCGGCCTGCCCGTCGTCCTCGAAGAACTGCAGCAGTGCAGGACCGCCCCACGGCGGTGCCTCCCGGCTCCCGGACGTTCCAGCGACCGTCGCACCTGCAGCGGAGCCACGGGAACTGTGCGCTCCTCTCGCTGTGGCGCCGGAGTTCCGGCTCTCCATCGCGGCGCGGTCCGTGCGACCGTCGTTGCGGGCCTCGGAGCGCTGGCTGCGGATCTCCTCCCGCCGGCGCAGAGCGGAGACCCGTCTGCGGCGCTTGTGCTCGGCACGGACCGCACGCTCCTCGCGCTTCCGCCGCACCTTCTCCAGCGCCTCCGGGTTCACACCCAGCAGCAGCGCCTTCATCGCGAGGTAGCCGCCCACCCCGAACGACAGCGCCATGACGCACAGCCCCAGCACGATCCCCACCGCCACGAGCAGGGTGAGCAGCGTCTGCTGGCGCTGCTGGTCCGCGACCAGCTGAGGGTCGACCACCGTTCCGGAGGCGGCCGGTGCGGTACCGGCTGAGTCCGCGCTGTCGGCCGTGCCGCCCGCGTCACCTGCGTCTCCCGCGCCTGCGGAGTCTGAGGAGTCTCCCGAGGCGGCGGCGGGGGAGTCGTCGGAGGCGGCCGGGACCTCGGCGGCGGTGCCGTCCCCGTCGGAGGCGGACCCGTCGTCGGAGTCGGAGGAACCTGCGGCGGCAGGGAAGTCGAGGGGCGTGAACGTCTCGTTGCCCGCATTCGCGACCCCGTGCGCCCCGATGGTGATGATCCCGCACTGGACCTCCGTGCAGTCGACGGTCGTCTCGTTCTGCGCCCGGTCGTAGGTCGTGAACCGCGCGCCGGGAATGCGGATCGTGCCGCTCCACGTGCCGTCGGAGGCCAGCTCGCCCCCGTTCGCCGCCGAGGCCGTCGACGACCCCGGGAAGGTGACGAACAACTGGTAGCCGGTCGGGTTGGACTCGTCGTCGTACACGTACCGGTAGTCCTCACCGGTCTTGCCGCCGTTGCTGGGCCGCCACGACCCGGAGTCGTCGGCCCAGCCGAACAGCACGTAGATCCCGCCGAACCCGCCCTGCACCGACTGGTAGCCGGAACCGGACAGGGACAGCTGACTCTCCCCGTCGACGGACGGCGTGCCGCTCACGGACACCTTCGCCGCAGCGGACGCGGGTGCCGAGAGACCGACGATCCCCGCCACCGCGAGCGCGGCGACGAGGAGCGCGGCGCCCAGGGCGGACATCGCGGACAGCGGGGTGGAGCGGACGGGCTTGCCGGGGCGGGTTGAGGGGTGGGTGCGGCGGGTGTGCGCCGTGGCTCCGGGTGCGGGCCTCATGGCGTCTCCTCCTTGACTGTGTCCTTGGGTGAGCGGACGGGCACGACGACGGGTGCGCCCGTGGTGGGGTCCGGGACGACGGTCACCGGATAGTCGTAGACGTGGGACAGGAGGTCGGCGGTGAAGACGTCCTCCGGGGCGCCGTCGGCGACGATGAGGCCGTTAGACAGCACCGCGACCCGATCCGCGTACGCGCCGGCCAGGTCCAGGTCGTGGATGATGACGACGACGGCGCAGCCGGTCCGCGCGTACTGCCGGGCGGTCGTGAGCACGGTCTCCTGGTGGCGGATGTCCAGCGCCGCCGTCGGCTCGTCGAGCAGCATCGCCGCGGCGGTCTGCGACAGGACGCGGGACAGGGCGACGCGCGCGCGCTCGCCGCCGGACAGCGACGAGTACTTCCGCGCGGTGAAGGCCTGCGTCTCCGTCCGGGCCAGCGCGCCTGCGACGATCCGGCCGTCGTGCTGCGACTCCGGCAGGTTGGCCCACGGGGACCGGCCCATCTCTGCGACCTCGAGCGCGGTGAACGGGAACGACACGTCGACCTGCTGGAGGAGGACGGCCCGGCGCATCGCGAGCTCGCGGCCGGACCATGCGTGCCAGGCGGCGCCGTCGACGGACACCGTGCCGCGGACCACCTCCGCGTCGCCCGTGATGACGTTGAGCAGCGTCGACTTGCCGGCGCCGTTCGGTCCGACGATCGCGAGCACCTCGCCCGTGCGGATGTCGAGGTCGATCCCGTCGAGGATGCGGCGGTCGCCGAACTCCACGACGGCGTCACGCACGCTGATGAGCGGTGTGCCCGGAGCGGTGGGGGAGGGTCGGCGCGGCCCCTTGAGCAGTGAGATCATCCCCAGCCTCCAGACGCGGCGCGGCTGCGGCGCAGCAGGTAGAAGAAGAACGGGCCGCCCACCAGGGAGGTGAGCATGCCGATCGGCAGGTCCGCGAACTCGACGAGCGTGCGCGCGCCCAGGTCCGCGATGACGAGCAGGACCGCGCCGCCCAGCAGGGAGGCGGGCAGCAGCGCGCGGTGGCCGGGGCCTATCAGCATGCGGACGAGGTGGGGCACGACGAGGCCCACGAACGCGATGATGCCGGCGAACGCGACCGCGGCGGACACGAGCAGCGCGACGTAGACCATCGCGATGATCCGCAGCCGCTCCACATTGACACCCAGGTGGCGGGCGGACTTCTCGCCCAGCGACAGGAGGTCGAGCTGACGCGACAGGAGCAGCGCCAGGATCGACGTGAGAACGATGATCGGCAGGATGATGCTCACCTGCTCCCAGCGGGAGCCGTTGAACGATCCCATCTGCCAGAACACGATCTGCTCGCGCGCCTGCGTGGGCGCCTTGAAGACGATGAACGCGATCGCCGCACCCGCCACGGCGTTGACGGCGACACCCGTGAGGATGAGGGTGACGACCTCCGTGCGGCCGTTCGACCGCGCCAGCACGTAGACGAGCGCCGTCGTCGCGAGCCCGCACACGAACGCGAACAGCGGGACCGTGAAGGAACCGGCGAACGTGAGGCCGAACAGGATCGCGAAGCTCGCACCCACGGCGGCACCCGAGCTCACCCCCACGACACCCGGCTCCGCGAGCGGGTTGCCGAAGATGCCCTGCATGAGCGCGCCGGCGATCGCCAGCGCCGCACCCACGAGCACCGTCATCGCGACGCGTGGGAAGCGGACCTCCCACAGCGCCTCGTGACCGAACTCCTGACTGGGCGCCGGCAGCCACGAGAAGCTCAGCCCCAGGCCGCGGAAGAACGACCCGACGACCTCCAGCGGTGGGATGAACAGCTGCCCGATCATCGCGGACACGAGCGTCGTCGCGACAAGGAGGACGGAGAGGACGAGGAAGAGGATGCTCACCGGGGTGCGGCCCGTACCACGGGTTCGCCGCACGGGAGGCGCGGGGCGGGCAGGGGTGACCGGGGCCTCGGCGGCGGGGGTGCGGACGGTCATGCGCCGTCTCCTTCCTGAGCGCGGTCGTGACGGATCTCGTCGACGCGCTTCTCCACGGCATCGGGGCCGTGTGCGGGCTGGTAGGAATGCTCCGGGTCGTAGACGGCGGTCGACAGCGCGGCGAGCACGGACGCGGTGCGGGGGCCGAAGCTCATGACCTCGTAGTCGCTCATGTCGACCAGCCGCCCGTTCTTCCCGGCCGGGGTCTGCTTGATGCCGGGCAGCTGGACCGCCTCGTCGACGCCGCCCACCGATTCGAGACCCAGCGTCATGACGACGATGACGTCCGGGGCGGCCTTGACGAGCGCCTCCGCATTCGTGGGCGCCATGCCGTCGAAACCGACCTCCGTCGCGACATCGCGGGCGCCGATCGCCTGGATGAGGGTGTCCGCGCCGGAACCGCGGCCGAACCAGTAGTAGATGCTCCCGCGCAGGTACAGGAACACGACACGGGGCTTGTCGGCGGGATCCGTGGGCGCCTGCGTGCTGCCGATGTCCTGGATCGTCCGGCTGATCTCCGCGTTCGTGCGCTCCGCCAGGCGCTCGCCCAGTTCGGTGAGGCCCAGCGCGTCGCCCACCGCCCGCACCTGCGAGGCGACACCGTGGACGCCCTCCTCGTAGCCCAGCGGCACGAAGACGACCGGCACACCGGCATCGCGCAGCTGCAGCTGGGTGTCGTACGGGCCGATGCTCGTGTCCGTGATGATGACGGTGGGAGCCAGGTCGAGAATCGCCTCCGCGTTGAGCTCGTGACCGTTCTGCGTGACGAGCGGCAGGTCGTCGGAGCCCGGCATGAGACCCTCGACGCTCGTCGCGATGTCACGGCCGATGAGATTGCACCCCAGGCCCAGGCCCACGACCGCGGCGGCGAGGCCCCCGTTCTGGTTGAGCGCGAGGATGCGGGACGTGTCCGTGACGGTCTGCTCCGGCCCGTCGTCGCTGGTGACGGTCGCAGGCAGCCGCTGGCTGAGCTCAGGGTTCGGGGCGACGGGGGCGATCGCGGACGTCTGCGTGTACGCCGTCGTCTGCCCCTGGATGCCCTTGGGGTCCGGCAGCTCGTCGCGCGGTGTGCCGGGCAGCCGCGGCGGCTCCGGTTCGGGCTGTGCCTCGATCGGCGTGCAGGAGTCGTTCGCGGCATGGCCTGCGGAGCCGATGTTGTGAATGCCGTTGCCCCACAGGACGAGCAGGACGACGAGCGTCCCGGCGATCCAGGCAGTCCGGCGCACGGCTCTGCGGTGGATGCGGACAACCCGTCTCAGGGGTCCTACGGGCATGGGGAGGCGTCCTTCACTGTGCTGCAGGGGTGGTGGTTCGGGGCTGAGCCCGGCTCATCGGTGTTCATGGGGTGACCACGGAACTCACATTTGATTCCAAGACTCAACGCCGCTATTGTAACTCACGACATGAAGGTATGCCTAACCTTCGCAAGTGGAGTCTCACCTAAAACGGTGAGCCGAACCGTTGTCTCCCCGTTCCCGGGTCGACGACGTCCAGCGGACACGCGTACGTGTCCGCTTCCGCCCTCGAGGGTCGTGCACCCGGGGCGCTCATGATGACGACTGGAGAGAGATATGAAGACACCTGCTTCCAGAAGAGGCGCCCGCTACGGCGCCCTCGCAGCCGCGGTGACCATGGGAGTGGCGAGCATCACGCTGCCGTTCTCCCCGGCCCAGGCCGCCGAGGCCACGGTCGACGATGCGACGTTCAGCTGGGCGGTGAATGAGGAGTCCGGCGGCGGCGCGTTCTTCGGCGGCGCGAACTGGATGGTCGCCGGCGAAGTGGGTGACGTGCACGGCGAACGCGGCCGTGGGTCCAGCGTGTGGGACGCAGAAGACGAGAAGCACTACACCGCAGAAGCGGGCAACACGACCATCACCCGTCCGGACGCCTCCGGTGAGCAGATCCCCGCTACGTGGGCGGACCGCAGCAACGACGCGGACGGCAAACGTCTCACCACGGCTGCCGGGTCGAGCTCGTGGAACCAGGCGAACATCTCTGCAGGGTCCGGCACTGTCGACCCCGCGACGAATTCCGCGGAGATCCAGTGGGACGGGTCGTTCACCCTCGTCTACTACGGCGGGATGACGTACTGGACGATCAACGACCCCAAGCTCGTCGTCGAGGACGGCGAGGGGAAGGTCACCGGCACGCTGTCCGGCTACGGCGCGGACATGAACGACCTGTCCAAGTGGGTGAAGCTCGAGGACAAGCCGAACGCGACGATCGCCGACCTCACTGGTGTCACCGTGTCCGAGGACGGCATCGAGGTCAGCCCGGAGTATGCCGGAGTGGAGATCGACGTCGCGGACGACGGCACCTCCGGCCCGCAGGACCGCGAGAAGGACGGGTGGGGATCGTTCCCGCAGGACTGGGTCGACTTCAACGTCGACACCGGCCAGGCGGCGTACTGGTACACCTCCGGGGGCCAGGTCGACGTGAAGAAGACCGCCGCCCCGATCACGATCGACTACACGGCCGAAGAGGTGCCTGAGCCCGAGCCCACGGACGCGCCGGAACCCGCGACGAGCCACACCGTCGACTCCGCGGACGCGGACGGCCTCGCCGTGACCGTGGACGGCCAGGACTACGCGGACCTCCCGCCCGCGAGCACCGGCAAGGACGCGGCAGGCGTCTACGCGGCGATCGTCGACCGGTCGATCCCGTCGACCGACGTCACCAGCGACAACGTCGCGCAGGCGGAGTTCATCTGGAAGGGGCAGATCAGCGACGGCTCGTTCTCGAAGCAGATCGTCGCGGAGACGAAGGACCTGAGCGAGGACGCCGACTACGACGTCATCACCTGGGTGGCGCACGGCGACGTCACAGAGGAGACGCTCCTCCACCGCGACACCGTCGAGCTGACCGACGAACAGCGTGACGCGCTCTTCCCGGGTGAGGAGCCTACGGAGGAGCCGAGCGAGGAGCCGACTGAGGAGCCGACTGAGGAGCCGGGTGAGGAGCCGGGTGAGGAGCCCACGGAGGAGCCTACGGAGGAGCCGACGGAGGAGCCGACTGAGGAACCCTCCGAGGATCCGAGTGAGGATCCCAGCGAGGACCCTTCTGACGACCCGAGTGAAGATCCGTCGGACGACCCGAGTGAGGACCCCAGTGAGGATCCGTCCGACGAGCCGGGTGACGATTCGAGCGACGAGCCGGGGGACGACCCGAGCGACGACCTGTCCGAGGACCCCTCGGATGAGCCGGGCGACGACCAGGACGGGGTGCGCCTGCTGCTGAGCACGGACACCGTCGGCATCGCGGACTTCCTCGACGCCGACACGGGCGTGGCCCTGTCGGTGGAAGGCCTGGAGCCGGGTGACGAGATCGACTTCGCCGTCGACCCGACCTCGGGCCAGAACGTGGAGCCGGCGGTCCTCAGTGCACAGGCGAACGAGGACGGCGTCGCATCGACCGTCGTCTACGGGACCGTCTCGTCTGCCGCGGACAACTACATCGGCGACTACGCCGTCACCGTGGAAGCGGACGGGGCGGCCCAGGCGAACGCCGGCCAGGACGGCGACGGACCCGTCGTCGGCGACGAAGGGGACACCGCTGACGGCCTCACCGCGACGTTCTCCGTCGTGGCCGACGAGGATGCGCCCGGAGGCGGAGGCGACGGATCCGACGACGGCTCGGGGAACGGCGACAATGGCTCCGGCGACGACGGGTCGGGCGACGACGGGTCGGGGAGCGGCGACAACGGCTCCGGTGACAACGGCTCCGGCGACAACGGAGCTGGTGACAACGGCAATGGTGACGGCGGATCGCAGCTGCCTCGCACGGGTGCCACGCTGTCCGGTCTGATCGCGGGCCTCGGGGCGATCACGGTGGGTGTGGGTGCGCTCTTCGCATCACGTCGCCGGCGCAGCTGAGTGGCACGTCCGCTCCGGTCGGCGCACACGTCGGGCCGCGCCATCCGGCGTGACGCGATGATCCGGTGAGCCCGGGTGCTCCGGTGAACCGGGCATCCGGTGGGCCGGGGTGACCCGGTGAGCAGACAGCCTGTCGGGGAGGGGGTCGGGAACCACAGCGGTTCCCGACCCCCTCTGTGCCGTACCCCGCCTCCCGTCGACGTCCGTGGGCCGGGGGAGTCGTGTGCGGACGCCGGCCCCAGCGCAGTCCGTCGGCGCCGCCTGCGCTGTGCGTGACCTCATGCTCCGAGGCCCCGTCAGAAGCCGTTCCGGTCTTGACCGGTAGGGCAGAATAGAGCGCGCGTCTGCAACGGCAGACGCACCCCCCCCTTCAACCGGAAGCAACACCATGCTGTGGAAGCTCGTCCGGCATTACGGCAGGCCCTATCTGGGTCATGTCTTTGCCGTCCTGGTGCTCCAGCTGGCCGCCACCCTGGCCACGCTGTACCTGCCCAGTCTCAACGCCGACATCATCGACAACGGAATCGCCACGGGCGACACGGACTACATCTGGCGGGTGGGCGGGATCATGCTCGCCGTCGCGATGTTCCAGGTGGTCGCCGCGATCGCCGCCGTGTGGTTCGGCGCGCGCATGTCCATGTCGATCGGCCGCGACATCCGCCAGGCCATCTACCTCCGCGTGGACCACTTCTCGGCGGAGGAGATGGGGCGCTTCGGTGCCCCCACTCTCATCACCCGCGGCACGAACGACGTGCAGCAGGTGCAGATGGTCGTCCTCATGGCGCTGAACTTCATGGTGATGGTCCCGATCATGTCGATCGGCGGAATCGTCATGGCGATCCAGGAGGACCCCGGCCTGTCCTGGCTGGTGTGGGTGTCCGTCCCGATCCTGCTTGTGATCGTCGGTCTGCTGGTCAGCCGCCTCATGCCGCTGTT
The DNA here is from genome assembly GCF_016107685.1 of Brevibacterium yomogidense. Lineage (GTDB taxonomy): Bacteria > Actinomycetota > Actinomycetes > Actinomycetales > Brevibacteriaceae > Brevibacterium > Brevibacterium yomogidense. The sequence goes on along the minus strand of NZ_JABASY010000001.1, from coordinate 78,064 downwards.
CGAGCGGATGCAGAAGAACATCGACGACGTGAACGGCGTCATGCGCGAGCAGATCATCGGCATCCGGGTGGTGCGCGCCTTCGTCCGTGAGGAGCACGAGGCGCAGCGCTTCACGGGTGCGAACGCCGCGCTCACGAAGACGTCGATCAGCATCGGTCGGCTCTTCGTGCTCATGGGGCCGGTCATCACACTGGTCCTTCACCTGGCCACCGCTGCGGTGCTGTGGTTCGGCGGTGTGCGCGTCGATGAGGGGCTCGTCCAGGTGGGTGCGCTCACCGCGTTCATGCAGTACCTCCTGCAGATCCTCATGGCCGTCATGATGGGCACCTTCATGTTCATGATGTTCCCGCGTGCCATCATCACCGCGCGTCGGATCGGCGATGTGCTCACCACCGTCGGCTCCGTCGAGGAGCCGGAGGCTCCCGAAGCGCCCACGACTCAGGACGGCACCGTCGAGTTCCGCAACGTGTCCTTCTCCTACCCCGGCGCCGAGGCCCCGGTCCTGGACGACGTCTCCTTCACCGCCGAAGCCGGGAAGACCACGGCGATCATCGGCTCCACCGGCTCCGGCAAGACGACGCTGGTCAACCTCATCCCGCGCCTCTATGACGCGACGGCCGGCGAGCTCCTCATCGACGGGGTGCCCGTCACCCGGATGTCGCGCGGCGATATCACCGCGGCGGTCGGCCTCGTCCCGCAGAAGCCCTACCTGTTCTCCGGGACGATCGCGGACAACCTGCGCTTCGGTGATCCCGACGCGACCGACGAGCAGCTGTGGGCCGCTCTGGATACGGCGCAGGCCACCGATTTCGTCGCCCACCGCACCACCGGTGACGGTGAGAGAGCGCGAACTGGAATGGAATCATCGGTGTCCCAGGGCGGCACGAACGTGTCCGGCGGACAGCGGCAGCGCCTCTGCATCGCACGCGCACTGGTCGCGCGCCCACGCGTCTACCTGTTCGACGACTCGTTCTCAGCACTGGACGTCACGACCGACGCCAACCTGCGGGCGGCGCTCACGGGATACACCGACGGCGCGACCACGATCATGGTCGCTCAGCGCGTCGCCTCCATCACGGAGGCGGACCAGATCATCGTGCTGGAAGCCGGCCGGATCGTGGGCCGTGGGACGCACGAGGAGCTGCTGGAGACCTCGCAGACGTACCGAGAGATCGTGGATTCGCAGGTCCGGGCGGAGGAGCTGGCATGAGCACATCGTGTACGAGCGGATCCGGCACGCGCACGGGCGCCGCGACCGCACGCAAGGGTGGCAGGACCCGTCCTGAGGACCTGTTCCCCGTCGTCGCGCGGCCCGCCTACCGGTCGAAGGCCCCCGGAGCCTCCAGCCGGACCGCGAAGGAAGTCGTGGTCTCCGAGGACGAGATCGCAGAGCTCCAGGACAACGTGGGCAGCGGCGAGTGGGGCGAAGGCTCCGCACCACGCAAGGCGAAGTCGTTCTGGCCGTCGTTGGGCAGGCTGTTCGCGACGCTCACGGACCACAAGTTCGGTGTCGCCATGGTGTTCCTGTTCGGGCTCATCTCCACGGTCCTGGCCGTGTGGGCGCCCGCCATCCTCGGCGACGCGATGGACGTGATCTTCGACGGCTGGAGGGAAGGGTCGATCGACTTCACGGCGCTGTCCCGACTGCTGCTGTTCGTACTCGGCATGTACGTCGTCGCGTCCCTGTTCGACTGGTTGCAGGGGTTCGTCCTCAACGAGATCGTCATGCGCGTCGTGTACCGGATGCGTCAGAGGATCGAGGCGAAGGTCAACCGCCTCCCGCTGAGCTACTTCGACACCCGCCAGCGCGGTGACCTGCTGTCACGGACCACCAACGATGTGGACAACGTCCAGACGGCGATGCAGCAGGCGTTCGCGTCCCTGTTCTATGCGGTGCTCACCATCGTCGGCATCACGGTCATGATGTTCGCGCTGTCGTGGCAGCTGGCCCTCATCGCCCTCATCGCGCTGCCGATCGCCGCGCTCGTCGTGGGACTCGTGGGGTCGAAGTCGCAGAAGCTCTTCACCGCGCAGTGGAAGAACACCGGACGGCTCAACGGGCACATCGAGGAATCCTTCACGGGGCACGAGCTCGTCACGGTGTTCGGTCGCCAGGAGACGATGCGCGGTCGGTTCGACGAGCGCAACGAGGACCTCTACGAGGCGTCGTTCCGTGCTCAGTTCTACTCCGGCATGATCATGCCGATCATGCAGTGGGTGACGTACCTGGGATACGTGGGCATCGCACTGGTCGGTGGTCTGCGCGTGGCGTCCGGACAGATGTCGCTGGGCCAGGTCACCGCCTTCATCCAGTACTCCCGCGAGTTCAACGCACCGTTGGGTGAGATGGCGGGTATGGCGAACATGCTGATCTCCGGTGTCGCTTCGGCTGAGCGCATCTTCGAGCTGCTGGACGCGGACGAGCAGGAGGAGGACCTGTCCGCCCAGGACCGTGACGGGGTGCTGGACCCGGACGCTCCGCAGCCGAACGAGCTGGCGCAGCCCGTGCAGGGCCGCGTCGAGTTCGAGCACGTGGCGTTCTCCTACACGCAGGAGAAGCCGCTCATCACGGACCTCTCCCTCGTCGCGGAACCGGGGCAGACGGTCGCGATCGTCGGTCCCACGGGTGCCGGCAAGACGACGCTCGTCAACCTCCTCATGCGGTTCTACGACATCGACTCCGGCCGCATCCTCCTGGACGGCGTGGACATCAGCACGCTGGACCGCGGCGTGCTGCGCGGGCAGGTCGGGATGGTGCTGCAGGACGCCGTCCTGTTCGGCGGCACGATCATGGACAACATCCGGTACGGACGGCTGGACGCCACGGATGACGAGGTGAAGGTCGCGGCGAAGGCGACGTTCGTCGACCGGTTCGTCCACACCCTGCCGGACGGGTACGAGACGGAGATCGAGGACGGCGGAGCGAACGTGTCCGCCGGTGAGCGGCAGCTCATCACGATCGCGCGCGCGTTCCTCGCGCAGCCGGCTCTGCTCATCCTCGACGAGGCGACGTCGTCCGTCGACACCCGCACGGAGATGCTCGTGCAGGAGGCGATGGCCGCGCTGCGCACGGACCGCACCTCGTTCGTCATCGCCCACCGGCTCTCCACCATCCGTGACGCGGACACGATCCTCGTCATGGAGGACGGCAACATCGTCGAGCAGGGCGACCACGACGCGCTGCTCGCCGCGCAGGGTGCGTACTACCGCCTCTACATGTCGCAGTTCACGCAGGGTGTGGACCTCGACGCGGAGGAAGCAGCCGTCACCACCGGCACGCTCCCCGCGGTCGAGGACGACGCCCCGATGGACGACGGCGAGGCCCCCACCGAAGCGGGTGCAAGCTCCAGCGCTACGGGAGTGGGTCCCGGGATGACTGGTGCTGAGTCCTCGGACACGGACACTAGGCCCGTAGATGACTGATCGACTGGTTGCACCCCTGCAACGAGAAACAGGTGGACTGTTCAAGCGATGACGGGAGCAGACAGCTAGGCATCGCCAGAGAGCAGGCACGGGGCACGCTCGAACTCACTCTTCCAGCTCGACCCCTCCGTCGCGCCTGATCATGAGGGCAAACTGATTCATCTGGTTCTCGAGCTCCTTTTGAAGGGGCTGAATGTGAGTGTCGTAATTCGACTGCGTAGGCTTGTTTGTGAAACGAGAAGTCTCTGCGACGAATTTATTCAGCGTCCTGCGCATCTCCAGTGAAGTTTCTTGGCCATCGATGGTTGCAATGAATCCGTACTTCTCCGAGGCGAGCCCCATCTCGGCGACCGCATCGGTGTACTGTTTCGCATACTCGTCGACGAGCTTCCCTCGTGCTCGCAATTTCACCTTGTTGAGCTCAACGACTCGCTTGAAGCAGGCGTAGAAGTCGGAGCCCGATTCCAGAATATATCGGCGACGCCACCGATCCTCTTCAGTTCGTCGCATCTCGTGAAGCTGTCGACGCGACTCGATATTCTGCAATTTCAGTGTGTGCTCGCTGTGGGCGATCTGTTTTTTGAGTCGAATATCTGACCAGACGTTTGTGCCGATCAATGTGATGAGCGCAATCGAAAGGCTTGCAAGTATTTCGGGGATATTTAAATCAGTTGGCCTCACATCTTTGCAATCAGTCCTGGGTTCAGCCCTTGCGGGTGAGGGTGTCCCTCAGGGCGTCGAGCACGCCCATGTCCTCGATCGTCGAGGGGACGACGACGTCGGCCTCCCCGTCGGAGATCTGACGCATCGTCTTGCGCAGGATCTTCCCCGAACGGGTCTTGGGCAGCGCATCGACGACGTCCACCCGCTTGAGGGCGGCGACCGGGCCGACCTCGTTGCGGACCAGTGCGACGAGTTCGGCGGGGACGGCCTCGGTGTCGGTGTCCGGTGCCAGCACGACGAAGGCGCGGGGCGACTGCCCCTTCGTGTCGTCGTGGACGCCGATCACCGCGCACTCCGTCACCGCGGGGTGGGAGGCGATCGCGGCCTCGAGCACGCCCGTGCTCAGCCGGTGGCCGGCGACATTGATGACGTCATCCGTGCGGCCCATCACGAAGATGTAGCCGTCCTCGTCCAGATACCCGGAATCACCGGTGAGGTACGTGCCCTCGAACGTCGACAGGTAGCTCGAGACGAACCGGTCGTCATCACCCCAGATCGTCGCCATCGTGCCCGGGGGCAGCGGCAGGTCGGCGAGGATGAGGCCCTCCGTGCCGGGAGCCACGTCGTCGCCCGCCGGATCGACGACCCGCAGCCGGTAGCCGGGAGCGGGCACCGTGGGTGACCCCGGCTTGAGTGGCAGCCGCTCGATGCCCAGCGGGTTCGCGGCGATGGGCCAGCCGGTCTCCGTCTGCCACCAGTTGTCGACGACCGGGATGTCCCGGCCCGTCGCGGCCGCCATCGTCGCCGTCGTCCAGTCGTACGTGTCCGGGTCCAGGCGCTCGCCTGCGAGGAACACGGCGCGCAGCGACGAGAGATCCGCGGCGTGGGCGTGGGTGCCCTCCGGGTCCTCCTTGCGGACCACGCGCATCGCAGTGGGTGCAGCGAAGAAGACGTTCACATCGTGCTGGTCGATGACGCGGTAGAACGCGCTGGCATCCGGCGTGCCGATCGGCTTGCCCTCGTACAGCACCGTCGTGACGCCCGCGATGAGCGGCGCGTAGACGATGTACGAGTGGCCGACGACCCAGCCGACGTCCGAGGCGGTGAACATCGTGTCGCCCGGGTGCAGGCCGAACAGGTTCCCCATCGACCACTGCAGCGCGACCGCGTAGCCGCCCGCATCGCGCAGGATCCCCTTGGGCTTCCCCGTGGTGCCGGACGTGTAGAGGACGTACAGCGGATCGGTGGCCCGCACCGTCACCGGGTCGATGCCCTCCGGGGTGGCGGCCAGCAGGTCCGCGTACTCCACGTCGAAGCCCTCGCGCAGCTCCGCACGGTGCTGGTCCCGCTGGACGACCACGCTGAAGTCCGGCTGGGCGGTCGCGATCCGCAGCGCCTGATCGAGCAGCGGCTTGTACTCGATGACCCGATCGCGCTCGATGCCGCAGGATGAGCTGATGATCGCTCTGGGCTTCATGTCGTCGATGCGCACCGCCAGTTCGTTCGCCGCGAAACCGCCGAACACCACGGAGTGGACCGCGCCCAGCCGCGCGCACGCGAGCATCGCGATCGCCGCCTCCGGCACCATCGGCATGTAGATGACGACGCGATCGCCCCTCGTCACACCGCGATCCGACAGTGCGCGAGCGAAGCGGGATACCTCATCGCGCAGCACCGCGTAGGTGTATTCGCGGACGGTGTCCGTGACGGGGGAGTCGTAGACGAGCGCGACCTGCTCGCCCCTGCCCGCCTCCACGTGCCTGTCCAGGGCGTTCGCCGCGACATTCAGCTCGCCGTCCGGGAACCACCGGTAGATCGGGGCATTCGAATCATCGAGCGCGCGCGTGGGGGCGGTGACCCAGTCGACCGCCCGTGAGGCGCCCAACCAGAACGCCTGCGGATCCTCGGCCGCAGCCTGCGCCACCGCCGCGTACGTGCGGGATTCGGGGGTGTCCGTGACATGTGTGTCCTGTGTCATAGTCGTACTGTACGCCGGGGCGGTGCGGCTCGGAATGCTGCCCCGTTGCACCGCCGTTGCCGGTCTTTCTGCTACTTCCGGGTACCCGTGGTGGGCCGCGCGGCACTCCGCGCAGGGTGGGCTGTTGTCCCCTGACGGCCCAGCCTCTACTCTTGTGTCATCGACAGCTACTGAACGATCGTTCAAAGAGGAGCGACCATGCCGAATCCCCGCCCCACCGCACTCGACGCCCTCAGCCCCGACGAGCAGCTCGCCGCGAGCAGGCGCCTGCACTGGATGAACATGCTGAGCCTCCACGCGCAGGACCGCCCCGACGAGGTCGCCCTCACCGGTGCAGACGGAACGGAGACGTGGGGGAGTCTCGAAGCCCGTGTGAGCGCGGTCGGCGGGGACCTCCAGGAGCGGGGCGTCACACGGGGCGACCGCGTCTTCATCCTGGGTCTCAACAGCGTCGCCTATGCGACAGCGATCCTCGCGATCAACACGATCGGGGCCATCGCCGTGCCGCTCAACATCCGCTCAGTGCCGGCGGAGATCGACTACCTCGTGACCGACTCCGGCGCCGTCTTGGGCTTCGCAGACCAGATGGGGGCGGGGATCCTGGCCGACGCCTCGGCGGCATCGCAGGTTCCCCTCGTCACGTTCGGTGAAGAGTTCGATGCGATCGCGGGATCCGGCCGGGTGCACACGCATGTCGACGTCGCGGAGACGGAGACGGCGCTCATCGTGTACACGTCCGGGACGACCTCCGCACCCAAGGGCGCGATGCTCACCCACATCAACTTCGCGTCCCAGACCATCAACACGAACCGGATGGGACCGGCCGGGACGACGGGCGAGGCGCAGATGGTCGTCGTACCCCTCTTCCACATCGCCGGACTGGGATTCCTCTACCCCGCGTTCTTCAACGGGACGAAGACGGTCATCGCACCGCCGCAAGTCCTCATGAAGATGGAGATGCTCGCGGACCTCATCGAGCAGGAGAACGTGTCGAAGCTGTTCCTCGTGCCCACCCTGTGGCAGGCGCTGTGCGCGCTGCCGGGCATCAAGGAGCGGAACCTGCCGCTCACCGCGATCTCATGGGGCGCGTCGCCCGCCAGCAGGGAAACGCTGCAGCAGATGGCGGACACCTTCCCGAACGCGATCATCTCCGCAGCCTTCGGACAGACGGAGATGTCACCGACCACGTGTGCGCTGAGCGGCGACGAGTCCTTCACGAAGATGGGGTCCGTGGGGAAGCCCATCGGCATGGTCGCGGTCCGGGTCGTCGACCCCGCGGGCGGGGACGTGCCGCAGGGCGAGACCGGAGAGATCGTCTACCGCGGGCCGGGCTACATGCAGGGCTACTGGAACAAGCCCGACAAGACCGCGGAAGCGACAGCGGACGGCTGGTTCCACTCCGGCGACCTCGTGCAGGTCGATGAGGACGGCTACTACTACGTGGTCGACCGGGCGAAGGACATCATCATCTCCGGTGGTGAGAACATCTCCTCCGTCGAAGTGGAGCAGGCCGTCGCCGCCCACCCCAAGGTCGCGGACGCCAGCGTGATCGGGGTGCCCGACCCGAAGTGGGTGGAGACGCCCCTGGCCGTCGTCGTGCCGGCGGACCCGGCCGACCCACCGACGCTCGAGGAGATCCAGGCGTTCATCGCCGACCGCATCGCCTCCTTCAAGAAGCCCACGAAGCTCGAGGTCGTGGAAGCGCTGCCACGCAACGCATCCGGCAAGCTGCAGAAGCACGTGCTGCGCAAGGAGTTCGTGACGGAGGGGTGAGAAGCTGGTGCGGGGGTGAGTGGCTGGGCGCGGATGAGTGGCTGGTGCGGCCCAGCCCCGAGGGACCAGTTACCGGTCCGGAGGGCAGGCGAGTTCGGGTGTCCTCCCGAACGGTGACTGGTCCCTGGGCGGGCGGGGCCCCGGGTGGTCGGGGTGTGTCTCCGGGTGGGCGGGGCCCGTTTCTGGGTGGACGGGGCCGGTCATTGGGCGGTCGCCCCGTGCTCGAAGCGGTGGGCAGGACACCTTCTGAGGGGCCACCGGAGGCACCACCTGCGAGACACCGCCTACGTGTTCGACCGGCCGTGTTCTGCGGGATGGGCTCGAACCCGCACGCGGTGTCTCGTCGACTGGCAACGTCACTCATCCGCCGGTCAGCAGTCGAATCGGGTCACAGGTCGAACTGGATCACAGGTCGAACTGGGTTGCCACGATCCGTCGCAGTTCGTGCGGGGTGCCCCAGCGACCGCGGGTGGCGACCGCGCGCTTGAGGAGGATGTGGATCGGCGACTCCCACGTGTAGCCGATGCCGCCGTGCAGCTGGAGGACCTCCTCACCCGCATGAACGACGGTGTCCGCTGCGAGCGACAGGGCTGCCGCCGCGTACGCGGGTGCTTCCGCGGCAGGGTCAGCCGACTCTCCTTCCGAGACGCCGGTCGAGATACCGCCTGAGGGAGCATCCGCCGAGGCCATCGCCGTGCCACCGTCCGCCGAGGCCGTCGTCGCTGCTCCAGCCGCGTCCCCTGCCAGCAGCTTCTCGAGCCGGCTCGCTGCCTCGTCGACCAGGGACCCTACGAGCGACAGTTCGGACCACAGATCCGCAGCCCGGTGCTTGAGTGCCTGGAAGGAGCCCAGCGGTCGGCCGAATGCCATGCGCGTCTGCAGATGCTCGACGGCCAGGCGCAGCAGCTCCTGACCCGTGCCGTGGAGCTCCGCGGCGAGGACGACACGGCCCACTGCCCGCGCCACCCGGGCGATACGATCCGCCTCCGGACCTTCGGCGAGGACGTCACCGCCGCCCAGCCGCGTGCGACTCACGGTCGAGACCGGTCGCGTCGGATCGAAGGACGAGGCAGGGGTGAGCGGCACGTCGTGCACAAGTGTGACCCGACCGGGCGCGAGCACGAGGACCCCGTCGGCGTCGTCCGCATCGACGATACGAACCGTGCTGGAAGGATCGGCCTCCTCGTCCGCTGCCGCGCCTCGGTCCGCTGACGAACCCGGTTCGCCGGGGGACGTTTGCCGGGGACCGGCCCCCAGATCGATGAGCGCGAGCCGCTCCTCGCCGGAGGCGACGGCGGACACCAGCTCCTCGTCGGCCCCTGCCAGCCGCAGCACAGTGGGCGCCACAGCCCACGGGCCTGCGATGTCGGGCCCCGGAACTGCACCGGCAGCACGCGCGACTGCGACGAGTGCGGCGAACGCCTCGCCCTCCTCGAGCACGCCCGAACCTCCCGAGGTCTCAGGAACCAGGAGCCCCGGCAAACCCGTCTCGAGAAGCCGTGCCCGCTGCTCGGTGAGCACCGCGGACGCGGACCGCTGGTCGACGACCGCGTCCAGCTCCTCCACCGTGCGGGCGTTGCCACCGACGGCTGCGAGGACATCCGCGACTGCGTCTCCGAACGCGCGGGCAGTGGTTGACGCACCGGACACCTGGCGACCGGACGTCGCAGCCCTCGTCGAGTCGTGATTGTTCATCGTGGCACCTCCGAGAACGGGACGTCGATATCGCCGCGGGGTTCGCGCGGCAGACCGAGGATGCGCTCGCCGATCACGGTGCGCAGCACCTCCGACGTCCCTCCCTCGATCGAGTTCGCGCGTGTGCGCAGGTAGGAGTAGCTGGGGGAGAGCCCGCCCACGTCGAAGTTCATCTCCTCCGGCCGGGTGAACGCGTACCCGTCCGCATGCTCCAGAGCGCGCTCGCCCAGCGCCTGCATGAGGAGGGACGCCGTCTGCTTGCTGTTCTCCGCCTTCGCGAGCTTGAGCGCGCTCGCCTCCGGCGGAGGATCGCTCGCGGCCATGCGGATGCCGACGTCGCGTTGAGTGAGTCGGATCGCCTCGGACCGGATCCACGCCCGCACGACCTCGTCCCGCAGGCCGGATTCCCGTTCCGCCGCGGGCAGTTCCCGCCACGCGCGGAACAGGTTGCCGGGCGCACCGGATTCCCGGGGCGGTTCGGTCCCACTGCCGGACCGCTCGTTGCTGAGCGTCACCGTCGCGAGCTTCCACCCGGCACCCTCCGGCCCCAACCGCATCGAGTCGGGGATGCGGACCTCGTCGAGGAACACCTCGTTGAACTCCGCCTCACCCGTGATCTGGCGCAGGGGGCGCACCGTCACACCGGGCGATTTCATGTCGAGCAGGAAGTAGGTGATGCCCCTGTGCTTGGGGACCGACGGATCCGTCCGCGCGACGAGGATCGCGTAGTCGGCCAGATGCGCGAGCGTCGTCCACACCTTCTGACCCGTGACGACCCAGTCGTCGCCGTCGCGCACCGCCTTCGTCGCGAGTCCCGCGAGGTCGGAGCCCGCCCCCGGTTCACTGAACAGCTGGCACCACACGTGCCTGCCCGTCCACAGCGGCCGCATGAACTGATCCTTCTGCTCCTGCGTACCGGCCTCGAGGATCGTGGGCCCGGCCATGCCGAGGTTCACGACGTTGCGAGTGGGTCGGTTGTCCGGGGAGCCTGCAACCGCGAGCGCGTCATCGACCACCGACTGCAGAGGGCGGGGGAGACCGCGGCCGCCCAGCCCCTCCGGGTAGTGGACGGCGGCGAGACCCGCGTCGAAGCGCGCCTCGAGATGAGCGAGGCGGTCCTCCTCCGTCGCGACCGCGGGCGGATTCGTCTCGAGGAATGCGCGTGTATCCGCCAGCAGGCGGGCCGTCTCATCCGTCATACCGCACCTCGCAGGGCCTTCTTGTGGATCTTCCCCATCCCCGTGCGGGGCAGAGCGTCGAGGACGATGACGTCCTTCGGGTGCTTGTAGCGAGCGAGCCTGTCGTCGAGGAAGCCGCGCAGGTCGTCCAGGGACGGCGCCGCCGTACCCTCGACCGGAACCACGCACGCGACGGGGACCTCGCCCCACGTCTCGTCGGGCCGACCGATGATCGTCACCTCGGCGAGGTCGGGGTGCCAGCTGAGGGCGTTCTCGACCTCGGCGCAGTAGATGTTCTCGCCCCCGGAGATGATCATGTCCTTGACGCGGTCGACGACGTAGAGGAAGCCCTCCGCGTCCCGGCGCACCAGGTCGCCGGAGTGGAACCAGCCGCCGGCGAACGCCTCTGCCGTGGCGGCCTCGTCGTCCCAGTACCTGTTCATGACGCAGGTGCCGCGGTAGACGATCTCGCCCACCTCGTCGACGCCCACGTCCTTCATGTCCGCATCGACGACGCGGATCCATGTCTCCGACGTGGGCTTGCCGACCGAACCGATCTTCCGCAGGGAATCCTCGAACGACAGGGTGACGGCGGTGCCGCACGTCTCCGTCTGCCCGAACACGGCGGCGATCTGTGCGTGCGGCATGCACGCGGCCATGCGGCGCAGCAGCTTCTCCGTGGCGGGCGCGCCGCCCCACGACGCGTGCGTGAGGCTCAGTCCCGTCTCGCCGGTGCGCTCGATCTCATCGCACAGCAGGTGCCACTGCTGGGGGACCATGAAAGCAGAGGTGACGTCACCGTCCTTCATGGACTTCAGCGTCCGTGCCGCATCGAAGCCGGCGCTGGGGATGACGAGGCTCGCCGCCCCGGTCGCCAGCGCGGAATGCGTCGACATGAAGGCCCCCACGTGGAACAGCGGTGGGGCGAGCATGACGGTGCTCGTCTCGTTCGCACCCCAGCGCATCCCGTTCTGCACGCCGGCGTTGTAGAGGTTGAGGTGCGTGAGGACGGCGCCCTTCGGCCGGCCGGTCGTGCCGGACGTGTAGAGGATCGCGTACTCGGTGTCGTCGTGGGGCACGTGGATGTCGTCGACGTCCAGCGGGGTGCCGTGCGCGACGACGTCGGGCAGCCAGTCCTCCTCGCAGTCGAGGACGACGGGAAGGTGGGCTGCGCCCTCGGGGGAGGCGGACACCGCCGCCGAGGCGGTGGTCGGCTCCGTGGTGACCGGCACCTCGGCGGCGGGCGAGGGGGAGGAGGTGGAGGCGAGGCTGCCGACCGCGTCTGCGGCGAGGGTGCCGGTCTGCGGCTCCGTCACGAGGACGCGGGGTGAGGAGTGGCCGAGGATGTACGCGACCTCGGCGGCGGTGAGCCGGAAGTTGATCGGTACGACGATCGCGCCGATCGCGGCAGCGGCCTGGGTGACGGTGAGGAACTCCGGGCGGTTGGTCAGCAGGAGCGCGATGCGGTCGCCCGGGCCGACCCTGCGGGTGCGCAGGTCGTGAGCGGTGCGCAGGACGGCCTCGCAGTGGTCCGCCCAGGACGTCTCGCGTCCCTCGAAGCGCACCGCGGGGCGGTCCGGGACTTCGTGCGCGTGGCGGAGGAGGCGCGCGATGAGGGAAGGGGACCTGCTGAGGCGGGACACACCGGCGGAGGAGGGGCGGGCGTCTGAGAATGCAGGTTGTGCGGACGCGGGATGTGCGGCTGCAGGTTGTGTCTCTGCGAGCGTGGAGGGCGGGGGCGCAGTGGCGCTCCCCGGAGCGGACGGGCTGGCGGTCCCTGCCATCGACATTCTCCTTCGAATGCGCGGTCATCTGAACGAAACGCACTACTGAACATTCGTTCGATATGTCTGGGGGAGACACTACCGGCGGCGAGGTGAGTTGTCACGAGTGGTTCCCAGCCCGGTGGGGTGTGGCGGGCGGGCGGGGGCGAGCGCGGCCATCTCCGACGAGGCGCCGCCGTAGGGTCCGACACGCCGCGCCACGGGGCGTGGGGTCGAGCCGCTCGACGGTGTTTCGGGGAGAGGGGTGGGCGTGAAACCCGAGTATCCCTCTAGGGGGAGGACCTGATGGTGGAGGACACCCCGCGGTTGCCGCAGCGAGACCGTGGGGCCAGCGCCCGCGTCCTCGCAGACACGCGCCTCCCGGGGTCGAACGACCTGCCTCAGCCCCTCAGACGGTCGTGCCGCCGTAGTGCGCGGCGAGGCGCTCCAGGCCCTCCTCCATCGACACGGCGGGCTCCCACTGCAGCACTTCGCGGGTGCGGCGCTGGTCGAACCAGTGCGCGGTCGTCAGCTGCTCCGCGAGGAACCGGGTGAGCGGCGGTTCGCCGTCCCCGGCATCCTTGGCGGACTGGGGCAGGCGGGTCCAGACGGCCTCGACCGCGGATCCCGCGACCAGACCGACACCGGAGGGCACGCGCAGAGCCGGCGGCTCCGCCCCACCGGCCAGAGCCAGGCGGCCCAGCATCTCGCCGATCATGCGGGGCTGCCCGTTCGTGACGACGAGCGCCTCACCGTGCACACGCTCCAGAGCCGGCAGTGCCGCGACGATCGCATCGACCGCGTTGTCGACGTACAGCATGTCGACCAGCGCACCACCGTCACCGAGGACCGGCATCCGGCCCGCCCGCGCGCGATCGATTATCCGCTCCGTCAGCTGCGTGTCACCCGGCCCCCACATGAGGTGCGGGCGCAGCGCGAGCACACGGAAGTCGTCCGCATCCGCGTCGAGTGCGAGCAGTTCCCCCGCGGCCTTCGTCCGGGCGTAGTCGCCGCGGGCCAGGGCGGGGCTGGCCGGGCTCGCCCCGTCACCCATGAGCGCGGTCCCGGCGTGCGCCACGGACGGCGAGGAGATGTGCACCCAGCGGGTCACGCCCGCCTTCTTCGCCGCAGCGAGCAGAGTGCGTGTGCCCTCGATGTTGACGGCGTCGAAATCGGCAGGGTCACCCGCCATCGACACCTTCGCCGCCATGTGGACCACCGCGGTGACAGGAGGCAGTTCGCCATCGCCCGCGAGTGCGGCGGCCACCGAATCCGGGTCCGTCACCGACCCCTGGACGTCCCTGGCGCCCTCGACGCCGGAGGGGCGCCGCTGCAGCGTCGTCACCGTGTGGCCGGCCTCGACGAGTCTGCGCGCCACCGAGGATCCCAAGAGGCCCGAGGCCCCGGTCACCAGGACGTGCGCCTGCCCGTCGCGGACGCCCGCGTCCGCACCAGTGCTGGTCTCCCGGGCCGCCGTAGCCGCATCGGTATTCCTCGCTGATTCGTGAGTCTGGCTCGTCACGGTGTGCCCACCTTCCCACCGGCGAGCACGCGCTCCGCCCAGCGGGCCAGGCGCGGCCGGTCGATCTTCGAGTTGTGGCGGATGTCCGTGGGGAACGTCGTGGAGACGAGCACCGCGGCGACGTCCTCGCCGGTGCGCTCCGCGACGATCTCACGCACCATCGAGCTGAGGCTCAGCGGTGCCGGACCGTTCGCGACTTTCGCGGCGACGTCCGCCGTGGGCTCCACGACGATGACGAGCGCCTGCGTGCCTGCCGGTCCCACGCCCACCGCAGCGGAGCGGTAGACGTGGGGCAGGGTGTCGACGACGGCCTCGGGCCCGCCCGGACCCAGGGGCCCCGTGGGAGGGGTGATGAGGTGCTGGACGCGGCCCTCGAGCCACACCCGGCCCTCCCGGTCGATGTGCCCGATGTCGTTCGTGCGGTGCCACAGCAGCCCGTCGACCGTGTCACGCGCGGCTTCCCGGTCGGTCTTCCACAGCCGGTCGTAGCCCGCCTTCGAATGTGCTGCGTGGACGACGAACTCGCCCAGGATGCCGCGGGCGGCCTCCCCTTCGAGCAGAGTGTCCGACGGTTCCCCGTGGTCCCCGATCGGAGCCAGCGCGACGCGCACGCCGTCGACGGGCCGACCCACGCACACACCCAGGTCGCCGTCGCTGTTCGCCAGCGCGTCCGCGACCTCCACCCGTTCGATGTCTGTGAGCAGCAGCCCTTCGGTCATGCCGTAGGGGGAGCGGATCGCGGCGTTCGGGAAGAGTCCCGCGAGGTCGTCCATGAGCGCCAGTGGGACAGGGGCCCCTGCGGACAGGACGAGCGTGATGCGGGTGAAGGCATCCCGCTGCGCAGCCGTGAGATCGCCCGAGGTCGCGACGACATTGTGGTACGCCGCCGGCGACGCGAAGATCATCGTCGCCTCTCCGTCGACCACTGATTCCGCGAGTGCGGTCGCGGTGAGGGTGCGCGGTTTCGTCACCTCCATGTCCGGGGTGATCGACACGGTCGAGATGCCGGGGCCCAGCAGGGCGAACGGCGCGAAGCCGGCCACCAGCGAGGTGCCGGGGCGCACCTGGAAGAAGTCCCGCAGCACGCCCATGAGCGCGGCGAGCCGGGCATGCGTGTACCGCACGCCCTTCGCCGGCCCGGTCGAGCCGGAGGTGAAGAGGATCGCCGCGTCCGCATCCGGGTCGGGCAGCGGGACGCGGTCCGGTGAGACGACCGTGCCCGAGGCCGCGGCTGGCGTCCCGTCCGCCACGAGGTCCGCGATGCTCGTCTCCACGTTCAGGAGCCGCTTCTGCGCACCACCCAGCGCGTCGACGCTGATCCGGCGGCCCGGCCAGCCCGCGAGGCGCGACAGTGTGAGGCCAGGCACCGCGCCGATGATCCACTGCGGGTCCGCGGACTTCACCGCGCGGGTCATGCCCTGCGGCCCCAGCCCGGCGTCCGCGACGACGGCGATACCGCCGGCGCGCAGCACTGCGTAGAGGACGGTCGTGAGGTCGTTGCCCGGGGGCACCAGCATCGACACCCGGTCGCCCTGCTTGAGGCCTAGGTCGTGCAGGCCCTCCGCGATCGCGCGTACCCGGTCGTTCACCTCACGCCACGTGAGCTTCGCGACGGGGTCCTGCGACATGTCGACGCTGGCCAGAGCGCCGGAGGTGGCGTTCTCCTCGAGGGCCGTGAACATGTAGCGGGGGGAACCCGTCGCCGAGGCCGTGGCCGGCCCCGCAGGTACGGCGGCCGAGGAGGTGGTCGGGTCAGCAGGTGCGGCGGCTCCGGCTGTCGGCTCGCCGCCGGTGGCGGCCGGGGCCGTGCCGTCCGTGGTCGCCGGGTCGTTCGTCGGGATCGTGCCGCCGGGGAACTTCTGGTCGAGCCAGTCGAGGACCGTGCCGTGCATGTCCTCCTGCTCACTCAGCATGTGGCCGGACTTCTCGAAGCGGTGCACGTCCGCCTGCGGCAGACGCTGCCGCAGATCACGCAGGAACCGCTCGAGGAACACGGGGTCCTTGGGGCCCCACACGATGAGGGCGGGCTTCTCGAAGCCCGCGATGTCCTCGCCCAGCTGCTGCAGCTCCGAGTACGACGGGTGGGTGTCCGGGAACGGGATGTCCGCGACGAACCCGCCGATCCCGCCGCGCCGGGAGGCTGAGCGGTAGGGAGCGCGGTATCCGGCCTCGGCGGCGGGGGTGAGCTTGTCCTTCGCGAGCGACAGGGTCACGCGCAGGAACAGGTCCGTGTGGACCGTCGACATCGGCAGCATGGGTCCCGCCAGCGCGGTCTGCAGGGATGCGGGGAGGGAATCGCCCTCCGCGACGTGCACGGCCGTGTTGAGCGTGACCGCCGCGGCGACGCGATCCTGGTTCCGGGACGCCCACGTGAGTGATATGACCCCGCCCCAGTCGTGCCCGATCGTCACGACCGGGTGGGCGGGGGCGCCGGCTGTGGCCGAGGCGCCAACCGCGTCCGGGGTGCCGGTCGGCTGGGTGGCGGGTGCGGCCTCGGCGGTGGGGCCTTCCGCCAGCAGCGTCGTGACGACGGCGTCGAAGTCCGCGACTCGGTCCGCGATGCGGCGGATGCCGGGATCGGACGGCCGAGGTGCGCGGGCGTGGGGGAGACGCTCCGAGAAGCCCATGTCCAGATGGTCGACGGCGATGACGCGCCAGCCCCGGGTGAGCCCCTCCGCGGCCAGGTGACGCCACATGTAGGACCAGGTGGGGTTGCCGTGGGCCGCGACGATCGTGCCGACCGGCGCGGTGCCGGCCGCAGCCATGACCGGGCCCGTGTCGAGGACGTGGAAGGTGCGCGGACCGTCCAGCGTGTCGACGGTGACCAACCGCGACCACGCGGGGTCGAAGCCGTCCAACGTTGCGCCCACCGCCTCGTGCGGCAGCTGCGCGGGTGCGGCCGGGATGCCTGCACGGGCATCGGAGACGACCGCGCTGGGGAAGGGGCGGGGGTTCGGGAGGCCGGGCAGGCGGGGGTTCACGGGGTGCTCACCACTCGATCTCGGTGAGGGCGGCGTTGAGGCCGCTGCCCACACCCACCGTGAGGACGCGGTCGCCCTTCGACAGGGTCTCCGCCTCGCGGGCCAGGGTGATGGGCAGGGCCGCAGGCCCCACGTTGCCCAGGGTCGGGAAGGTCGTGGGGACGCGGTCGGCCGGCAGGCTCATCGCCTTGAGCAGGGCGTTCGTGTGGCTCGAGGACACCTGGTGGGTGACGTAGCTGGTCATGTCCCGCCAGTCCCAGCCGTCCTGCGCCGCCTCACCCCACGCGTCGACGACCAGGCCGATCCCGTTCTCCATGAGCGCGCGGGAATCCGTGTACATGCCGTCCCAGCCGCCCACGCACAGTTCGTGGTTCCACGTGGCCGCGCGGGTGACGCCGCCCTTGATGCGGTGGCCCTCCGGGTGGCGGTCCGCCGGGCCCAGCACTGCGGCGGCGGCGCCGGATCCCAGCGTCAGCGACGCGAACTCCTCGAGGTACTCTGCGCGGGTGATGCCGTCGCGGTGCAGGTGCTTCACCGTGTTCTTCCGCAGCTGCGACGTCTCCTCCGCCGCGACGACCAGCGCGTACTCGATCTGACCGGAGTCGATCATCGTCGCCGCCATCGTCATGCCGTTGACGAAGCCCAGGCACGCGTTCGTGATGTCGAAGTTCATGGCGTGGGTGCCCAGGCCCAGCTCGTTGTGGACGGACACCGCGACGGACGGCTCCATCGACTTCCGCGACACGGAGCCGTTGATCATGAGGCCGATCTGCTCACGCTCGATGCCGGCCTTCTCCAGTGCGGTGCGGCCGGCGTCGGCGCTGCCGGTGATGAATCCGTCCGGGGTGTCCCACTGCCGGCGGGCCTCCACGCCCGCCACGCGCTGGAACAGGCCGGTCGGCAGACCCAGCTCCTGGAGCACGTCGCCCAGTTCGCCGTCCAGTTCGTCGGAGGTGACCTCGACAGGGGCGACGGCTTCCGCGATCCCCAGGAGTGCGACGTTCTGGTGCCGGAAAGTCGTGTTGCCATTCATCTGGTTCATGCCGTTCAAGAGGGTCCGTTCCGTGTCTGTTCTGTCTGCGGTGCGCGGTCGTGAGCAGAGCGCGACGCGCTTCGTCGGTCCGGCCGGTAGTGGGGGCCGACGACTGCGGACGCATCCCGCGACGGTCAGTGAGACGGCCGACGAGGAATGTTCCCGAGGACTTCGACAGCGCTGGAGCGGGCACGCGCGGGGGAGCGTGAGCACCGTGGTGCACGTGCGTGGGCCGCTGGAGCATTGCAGGAGTCCGGATACATCTTAGTATCGAACCTCCGAACCGAAACCCAGGAGGCGCTCAGGTGTGACCGAGTCGCCTTTCCGGGGGCGGTGCCGGTCGGTGGCCGGCCCGGAATCACCCGTCGCCGAGGTCGTCCAGCAGTCCCAGCACCCGGTTCCACAGCAGGTCGGCCGACTCCTTCACGTAGTCCGGCTTCGTGGGGTCGGCGAAGAGGTGCTGGGCGCCCGGGTAGAGGAAGTGCTCCGTGCGGGCGCCGGCACGGGCCGCGGACTGGAGGAGCACCTCGGGCATGCCGGCGTCGATCCACGGGTCGTCGACCCCGTAGTGCATCTGGAGGGCGCAGGCGGTGGGCCAGTCGACGGGCTTCGCTTCGCCACCGGCGTGCAGGAGCAGCGCGGCCCGGGTGCGGGGGTCCTTCTTCCCCAGCCGCTGCGCCATCGCGGATCCCAGCGAGATCCCCGCCGCGACGAACGGGCCGTCGATGCCGTCGACGGCCTCATTCACGCGGTCGACGAGGGTGCGGAAACCCACCTCGTCGCGGTGCGCGACCCCTTCCTCCGCGGAGTCGAACGTGCGGCCGTCGTAGTAGTCGGGCGTCGTGACCGTGTGGCCGGCGTCGCGCAGGGTCTGCGCCATCGCATGGACCCCGTCGTCCAGGCCGACCGCGGAATGGAAGAAGACGATGTGGCTCATGCCACCATCCGACCACAGCCGACGGCGGAGGTCCAGGCGGGGTCTAGGCTCGGAGTGTGGAGATGGGGATCTACGCGATCGCGGTGATCGCCGTCGTGGTCGGGGCGACGCTGCAGCGGCTGTCCGGCACGGGGGTCGGCCTGGTCGTCGCGCCCTGCCTCGCCCTGGCGATGGGGCCGCAGCTGGGCGTGTTCGTCGCGAATTCGACGACGGTCTGCTCCGGGTTCCTCATCATGTTCGCCGTGCTCAAGGACGTCGACTGGAAGCGCTGGGGCCTGTTCGCGTCCGTGGGGGTGGTGGGTGCGCTTCCGGGCGCGCTCCTGGTGCGCGAGCTGTCCGCCGGGTGGCTCAACGTCGTCATCGGCTCCGTGGTGCTCGTCGCACTCGTCCTCACCTTCACCATGCCCCGCGTCCCCCACGTGACCGGCCGGGGACTGCCGGTGCTCACCGCAGCGGCGGGTGCGGTGGGAGGGTTCCTGAATACCGCCTCGGGCGTGGCGGCGCCGGCCATGGTCATGTACGGGCAGTTCGCGCGCTGGCCGCAGCGGAACTTCGCGGCGACGATGCAGCCCACCTTCATGATGTTCGGCCTCACCTCCGTGCTCGCGAAACTGTTCACCGGGGCGACGACCGTCGACCAGCTGCCGCCCGTGGGGCTCTTCGGGGCGATCATCGTGGCGGTCATCGCGGGCATCCGACTGGGCGGGCTGCTGTCCCGGCGCGTGAGCCCGGACCTGGCACGCCGCATCGCGATCGCGCTGGCCGGGGCGGGAGCGCTCAGCGCGCTGGTGCGAGGCCTCATCGCCCTGGTGGGGTGAGGGGCGCTCAGCTCACAGACGCCGTGGCGCCGATCAGGGCGAGGAAGGCCGTGAACATCGCGGCGACCGCGGCGAAGAGCACGACGTAGACGACGATGATCAGCACGAACTCGACGACGATGATGCCGACCGTCACCCAGATCGCCATCGACTTGTTCTGCTCGTAGCCGGCGAGCGGGCGCCCCTGGGCGTCCCGCATGCTGCCGGCCAGGACCAGGATGAGGTCGATGAGCGCCCAGATGCCGAAGCCCCCGCCCGTCAGGAGCTTGACGATCCCGAGCCCCGCATGGCCCAGGTAGAACCGGTCGACGCCCCAGCCGCCCAGGAAGAGGGACAGCAGCCAGGTCGTGACGAACGACTTGGGCGGTGTCGCATAGGGCGCGTACCCGTGACCCGCGGGGGCCATCGCATATGCGGAGGGTGCGGATCGGCTGTCGTAGGCGTGGGCGGCCTGGGCGCGCACGATCTGCGGGTGAGCGGCCGGACCGTACGTCGTCTGCGGACCGGAGGGCATCGTCCGCGTCGGCGCGGCGGCCGGCTGCGGGATGCGCTGCGACGACCCGCGCTGTGACGACGCGTGTTGCGACGACCCGTGCTGATGCGGTGCGCCGGGCCTGGCCCCGCCCTGCGACCCTCCCGACTGCGACCCACCGGCCGGCGACCCACCCGTCTGTGCGCCGTAGTGGACGGTGCCATGAGGGCCGGCGCCACGGCCGCTGGTGTACGGGCCGGAGCCGAAGGGCTGCTGCTGGCTCATGGGGACTCCCTGGAGGTGCGTGCGGGCCGGACGTGCGGTCTGGTTCGAGCGGAAACCGGACCCGGTGCGGATGAGACTGTGCTCCTATCGAACCACACCTCGCCGAGGCCGGGGCGGGCATTCTGTGCCAAGCCCGGAACACGGGGCCGGGTAATGTGAGCCGGGACTCGATCGTTCGTTCAGGCGTAGGCATCGGTCCTGCGCGCTCGACCCAAGGGAGAGACATGACAGACACCGCCGCCGGCACACCCGATTCCACCGCGTCGATGCAGCACGGCACCGTGCGTGTGGAGAGGTTCGGGGCCATCGCACACGTCGTGCTCGACCGCCCGGACTCGCTCAACTCGATCACCCCGGACATGTTCTACGACCTGCTGGAGGCCGGACAGCAGCTGTCGGCCGACACGAGCGTGAACGCCGTCGTCATGCGCGGAGAGGGCAGGGCCTTCTGCGCGGGGCTGGACATGGGCGAGTTCAAGCGCATCGTCGAAGGGACGATGGCCGGATCGCCGCTGGACATCCCCGGCGACGCCGAGGCGCTGGCACAGCAGGCCGTGGAGATCTGGTCGCAGGTGGCCGTCCCCGTCATCGCTGCGATCCACGGACCCGCCCTGGGAGGCGGGTTCCAGTTCGCGCTGGGAGCAGACATCCGCATCAGCACTGCCGACGCCAAGCTGTCCGCGATGGAGCTGGCGTGGGGCATCATCCCGGACATGATGGGCACCCAGCTGCTGCCGCGGCTCATCGGCCCGTCCAAGGCGAAGCGCCTCATCTTCACGGCGGACACGATCTCCGGTGAGCAGGGGCTCGCATGGGGGCTCGTCGACGAGCTGGCCGAGGACCCCGTCGCCACCGCCCACGCGCTCGCGGAGCAGATCGCGGACAAGTCGCGATCCGCTCTGGTGTGGGCGAAGAAGCTGGTCGACATGGCTGATTCCGCGACGATGCGCGAAGGGCTCGTGGCCGAGCAGCAGGCGCTGCGCGAACTCCGGGGCACGGAGGAGCAGAAGCTCGCCGTGCAGAAGCGGATGGAGCAGCTGGCGGCGCGGAAGGCGGCCAAGGGCCAGTCGTAAGAGTCAGATGCGGCGGGCGATGCGCGTGGGGACCAGCGCCTCGACGATGGGGCCCATGGCGTCGCCCAGCGCGGCCTTCTGCTCGTCGCTCAAGCCGTCGAAGACGTACTTCCGGACTGCTTCCACGTGTCCCGGGGCGGCGGCGACGACCCGATCGTGACCGGCGTCGGTGAGGATCGCCAGCGTGTAGCGGCCGTCCTCAGGGTCGGGTTCGCGGCGCAGCAGGTCCGCGTCCTCGAGCCGCGACACCACGCGCGACAGGTGGGAGAGCGTCATGTTCGTGACGGCCGCCAGCTCGCTGAGCCGCAGAGTGCGCTCCGGGCTCATGTCGATCTGGGAGAGCGAGTGGTACTCGACGAGGCTCAGCCCCGAATCCTCCCGCAGCTGAGCGTCCAGCCGGGTCGGCAGCCACACGGTCATCGTCCAGACGGACAGCCAGGTCGCCGATTCCTCCGGGGAGAGCCATCGGGCCTCGTCGTGGGTCTCGGCCTCCTCGGAGGTCTGGTCCCCGTCGGCGGTCTGGTCCCCACGGGAGGCCCGGGCCTCACTGGAGGTCTGGGCCTCGTCGCGATTCTCCATGTACCCGATGGTAGCAATCGCTTGACACGGAAAGTGGCGTCGGCAACGCTCATCTGGCGAGAGGGTCTGGGGCTCGGGTGTGCCGCGGCGTAGCGTGAGGGTGACCCCTCGGGGCGGATGAGGTGGCCCTCGGGGCAGGTGATCGGTGACTGAGAGGAGTGCGATCGTGGGGAAGAAGATTCTCGCGTCGTTCGGTGTGGACATCGACGCTGTGGGCGGCTGGCTGGGTTCCTATGGCGGCCAGGACTCGATCAATGACATCCAGCGGGGCATCTACGCGGGAGAGCTGGGTGTGCCCCGGCTGTTGAAGATGTTCCAGCGGGAAGGCATCAAGGCGACGTGGTTCACGCCCGGGCATTCGGCGGAGACGTTCCCGGACCAGTTGAAGATGATCGTCGATGCGGGCCACGAGGTGGGCGCGCACGGGTATTCGCACGAGAACCCGAAGGACATGACGGAGCAGCAGGAGCGTGACGTGCTGGAGCGTTCCGTCGAGGTGCTGTCGAAGGCGACGGGCACCGCTCCGCGCGGGTACGTGGCGCCGTGGTGGGAGATGTCGCCGCGTACCGCCGCCCTGCTGCAGGAGTTCGGCTTCGATTACGACCATTCCCAGTCGCACGCGGATTTCATCCCGTACTACGTGCGGTTGGGTGAGACGTGGACGAATATCGACTATTCGAAGGATGCGGCGGCGTGGATGAAGCCGCTGGAGTTCGGGGAGTCGATCGACATGGTCGAGATAGCGGCGAACTGGTATGTCGATGATCTGCCGCCCATGATGTTCATCAAGGCGAGTGCGAACTCGCACGGTTTCGTGAATCCGCGGGACATCGAGCAGCTGTGGAAGGACCAGTTCGATTGGGTGTACCGGGAGCTGGATTACGGGATCTTCCCGATCACGATCCACCCGGACGTGGCGGGCCGTCCGCAGGTGCTGCTCATGCTGGAGCGGCTCATCGAGTACATCGGTGGGCACGAGGGTGTGGAGTGGGTGACGATGGGTGAGATCGCGGACGACTTCCGTGCGCGCTACCCGTTCGACGGGGACGCGCGCCCACCCATGTACTGACCGCACAGCGCTGTACTGATGCTGTACTGACCACAGCGAACCGCTGTACTGACCGCAACACTGCAGTGATCACGGATCGCTGCGTGCGGCCCGCCGGGAGCGGGCCGCACGCAGCGGTGCCGTCTGCGAAGGAGGAGACGTGACGAACGAGTCGGGAGGCCGGGGTGCCCCGGTGGGGGAGGCGCCGGCGACCTCGGGCACGCGGGGCGAGGGGGCCTCGGGCGCGGGGATCGCCGTGGCCGACGGCACGGAGATCCTGCGGCTGGGGCCGCACACGGTGCAGCTGCGGCCGGAGAACGGTGGCAAGTACCCCTACGGGAACCCGCTGGTGGTGCGCGGTGCCGACCGCACGGCGATGCTCGACGCGTGCCTGCACACCTCGCCCGCCGACGCCGACCTGCTGCTGGTGAGCCACTACCACGAGGACCACACGGTGGACGCGGGCCTGTGCCCCGAGGTGTGGGTGCACGAACGCGACGCCGAGGCCGTCCGCACCGAGGCCGTCTTCGCCTCCGCGATGGAGATCCCCGACGACGAGATCGCGGGTCTGCGCGAGATGTTCCGCTGGTCGCCCGTGCCGGAAGCGCGGTCGTTCGCCGACGGGCACGTGTTCGACCTGGGCGGCGGCGTGCGGATCACCGCCCTCCACCTTCCCGGCCACACGCCCGGCCACTGCGGCTTCTTCATCGAGCCGGACAACGTGGTCTTCCTGGGCGACGTCGACCTGTCGTCGTTCGGGCCGCTCTACAGCGACGAGGAGTCGACCATCGCCGACTTCCGGGCGACGCTGGACCGCTGCGCACAGATCGAGGCCGAGGTGTACGCCGCCGCCCACCACAAGGGGCCCTACTGGGATCGGGCGGAGTACCTCGACGCGCTGAAGGTGTTCGCCGACGTCGTCGACCGGCGGGAGAACGCGGTCCTCGACCTGGTGCGTGACGGTGTGCGCACCGCCGCGGACATGGTGGGACGCGGCGTCGTCTACCGGCCGGGCAGGCGCCCCGAATTCGCGGACAGAGTCGAGCTCAGCACCTGCCAGAAGCACCTGGACGACCTCGTGGAGCGGGGCGTCCTCGTGGCGGAGACGGACGGCGGGTACGCGGTGGCGTGAACCGGCGCTGGGCGACACGCGTGCCCGGCCGTGAGTGCGGCTGTGGGTGCGGCCGGGGGTGCGGCCCGGGGGCTCTGGGCCTGCGGTCAGGTGCAGTTCTTGCCGTTCAAGCGCTCACGCGAGCTGCTGCACGCGCTGCCTGGACAAGCCGAGAACCGCAGCCGCATCGACTTGCGACACATTGTCAGCGAGAAGTGCACGGACGGCCTGGCGCCTCAGCTTCGCGGCTTCAGCGAGTTCTGCACGGCCGCGTGCCTCACGCTGTTCAGCGATGCGCTGGGCGGTGGTGATCTCCTCTGGGAGGGCGAAGTCCACCGTCACCTCGAATTCCTCAGGCGAGGCGTCCATCCAGAGTGCGGCGAGTCGCCGGGCTTCGTCTGCGACTTTGGCTGCTGACCGGCACTGGCCGACGGGCATCATGAAAGCTCCGCTCCCGCTGGACGCCGGTGCCCCCAGTTCGGGAATCTCGAAGGTCCACCACGTGCCCTCGCGGTACGCCTTCACAGTGATCTCGCGTTTCGTCACGTCCACTCCTCTGGAATGTTCGGCAGGAGAACCTGCAGTTCTGGAATGTTCGGCAGGAGAACCTGCAGTTGGCGAAGGACACCGGGGCTCACTTCACCGTGTCCGGCCGGAAGGCTGAGGCGGTCACCTGTGGTGGGGTCGCCCCAGAGCTCGTGCGACCCCTTGCCGGTGCGCAGCAATTCCCAACTCTGCGACGTGAGGAAACGCTTCACGACCCTGGTCTTCTACGGTTTCATCAGTGTACGCCACCCCCTCTGGCTGGATAGGTGCTAGTGCCACTGGCAGGCATGTTCCAGGGTGGCGTGCCGCTTTCGCGGGGCCGCCGGATGAGAGGGCAGTTCTGGCGGGTCTCCGCGAGGACGGCGACCCGCCAGCCCGGACCGTCATGAGTGAGTGGTGTCATGCGCTTCAGGGTCGGCCGCGGGTGCGGCGGTTGCAAGAACCTGTGGACGGAGCGGGATGTGCGCACGACGCTGTGACCTGAGGTGGTGCCGCGTTCGGGAGGTCTTGTGACCTCTACATGACGTGAGCGGCGGCTGCGGCAGCTACTTCCCTCGTGTCCGGCCGTGAGTGCGGCCGCGACCGTAGGAGTCCGGAAGTCAGTGGATACCCGGCACCTTGGGGCGGATCGACTCGATGGTGCGGTTGCCGTTCGTCGCATGCCCGAGGATCGCGCCAAGGGAGCCCAGCGCCTGCAGCTCCATGAGCAGCGCGAGCGTGGGGCGCATGAGGCGGTAGCGACCCTCCGCCTCGCCGGTCAGCAGCTCGTCGACACCCAGCCATTCGGAGTTCGTCGCCTCCGTCGTCTGATGGGTGAGGTCCTCCAGCTCCGCGCCCTCGGCGACGAAGAAGTACGTGTCGAAGCGCTTCGACCGGCCGGGAGGGGTCACGAGGTTGGCCCAGGGGTGCATGTGCCCCGGATCCAGCCGCTGCCCGGTCTCCTCCTCCACCTCGCGGATCGCGCAGGCCAGGAGCGTGCGCACTCCCTGCGCGGCCTCCTCCGGCGTCGCCTCCGCAGGCTCCGGCTGCGCATCCGGGTCCGCCAGGCTGCGGCCCAGGCCCACCGTGACCGCGTCCGTCTGCTTCCAGGCGTCCAGGTGGCGCCCGAGGTCGTCGTCACCGATCGGCAGACCGTCGGACTTGGCGACGTCCTCGAGGTCCACGCGGCCGCCCGGGAACACGACGACGCCCGCGGCGAAGTCCATCGTCTTCACGCGGTGCTGCACGAAGACCTCGAGGCCGTCCGCCTCCCGCAGGATGATCACGCTCGTCGCCGGGCGTACCGGAACCCTCTTCGCGTAGTCCAGCAGTGCGCCGGTGGAGGAATGGGTCGGCCGGCCCTGAGCGTCCTTCCCGTTCGACGCCGCACGCTTGAGCGCCTCGTGATCCGCCTTCCCCGACAGGTCCGCGCGGTCGTCACCGTTGACGAGCCCCGCGAGGTCGAAGGACGGCGCGACCTGGGATACGGCTGTCGCCCGGGAGCCGCTGGCCTCGGAGCCGGCGTCCTGCGATGCGGTGGGCGCCTCGGATTCGGAACTCATGGATTCTCCTCGATTCGTCTGGCCCGCTGCGATGGGGGCTTCTTCCCCGATGGTAGCCCCGTCATGCCGGACGTTCGATCAGTTGCCCGGAAGCGCTGACAAACGCGCCCCGCGACGATACACTGTTGCAGAAATGGTCTGGAGTAAGTCTCCATTCGTAACGCAGTTGCAAGAATTGAGTCGAGAGAAGGAGAACGCAATGGTGCGCGTCATCAACGGTGTGGCAGAGCTCGAGCAGCTCGTCGGGCAGGAGCTGGGGGCCAGCGAATGGCTCCAGGTCGACCAGGACCGCGTGAACCTGTTCGCGGACGCGACGGGTGACCACCAGTGGATCCACATCGACGAGGAGAAGGCGAAGGCCGGACCGTTCGGCGCGACGATCGCGCACGGCTTCCTCACGCTGAGTCTCCTCCCGCTGCTGGGTTCGCAGGTCACCGACATCACCGGCATGAAGATGAAGATCAACTACGGCCTCAACAAGGTGCGTTTCCCCAACCCGGTGAAGGTGGGCTCGAAGGTCCGCGACGTCGTGACCCTCAAGGAGGTCACGCGGAAGGACTCCGGCGTGCAGGTGGTCATGAACCACGTCCTCGAGATCGAGGGTGAGGACCGCCCCGCTGCGATCGCTGAAGCCGTCTCCCTCATGGTCGAAGAGGACTGAGCGGCCCGCACATGGCAGAGAGCAACCCCTACCCCATGACAGACGGCGTCGACGACGAGACGCTGCAGGAGATCCTCGCGACCGTCCGCGCCTACGTGCGCGAGAAGGTCGTCCCGCGCGAACTCGAGATCGAGGAGACGGACGAGATCCCCCAGGAGATCCGTGACGAATCCGCAGAGATGGGCCTGTTCGGATGGGCCATCCCCGAGGAGTTCGGCGGACTGGGCCTCAACGCCCGCCAGGACGCGCTGCTGGCCTTCGAGCTGGGCTACACCACCCCGTCCTACCGGTCGCTGTTCGGCACGAACAACGGGATCGCCGGCCAGGTGCTGGTGAACTACGGCACGGACGAGCAGAAGCAGGAATGGCTGCCGAAGATCGCCTCCGGCGAAGCCATCGCATCCTTCGCGCTCACGGAGGCTGACGCAGGTTCCGACCCGTCCGGTCTCACGACCAAGGCGGTGAAGGACGGCGACGACTACATCATCAACGGCTCGAAGCGGTTCATCACGAACGCCGCGATGTCGGACGTGCTCATGGTCTTCGCGCGCACGGACCCGAACGCAACCGGGTCGAAGGGCATCTCCGTGTTCCTCGTCCCCACGGCGTCCGAAGGCGTCACGGTGGGCCCGCGCGACAAGAAGATGGGTCAGGCGGGTGCGTGGACCTCGGAGATCTTCTTCGACGACGTGCGCGTCCCCTCCGCCTACCTGGTGGGCGGCGAGGAGGAGGTCGGCTTCCGCGCGGCCATGGCCTCGCTCAACAAGGGCCGGCTGCACATCGGCGCGATCTGCGTCGGCCAGGCCACCCGGATCCTCGACGACACGATCGAGCACGCGAAGAACGCACAGCAGGGCGGACGTCCGATCGCGGACTTCCAGCTGGTGCAGGCTATGCTCGCGGACTGCTACACGGAGCTGCAGGCAGCACGCTCGCTCGTGCTGGACTCCGCTCAGCGGTGGGACGACGGCACCGATCGCAAGCTGGGCCCGTCGTCGTCGAAGCTCTACGCGTCGGAGATGCTGGGCCGTGTCGCGGATCGCGGCGTGCAGGTGCACGGCGGCATGGGCTACATGCGGGAGACGAGCGTCGAGCGCTTCTACCGCCACGCCCGCCTCTTCCGGATCTACGAGGGCACCTCGGAGATCCAGCGGCTCGTCATCGCCCGTCAGCTCATCAAGGGCGCACACAAGTAGACGTGGTCGACCCGGTCCCCGGTGGGAAGGCTCCTGCCGGGGACCCGTCGATCCGACGCCGTGAGGCCCACGTGCCTCCCGGACCCCCTGAAGCTTGCACACTTTGAAGCACTCTCTCTGAAGGAGACACCACATGGCACTTCTCGAAGGCCGCACCGCCGTCGTCACCGGAGCAGCTCAGGGCCTGGGCTACGCGATCGCCCAGGCGTTCGTCGCCGAAGGCGCCAACGTCGTCCTGGGCGATCTCAACGAGGAAGCGGTCGTCGAGGCCGCCAGGCAGCTGGGCGTGGGCGACCGTGCCGTCGGCATGGGCTGCAACGTCGTCGAGCTCGAGCAGGTCGACGCGCTGGCGAGGAAGGCCGTCGAGGTCTTCGGCAGCCTGGACGTCATGGTCAACAACGCCGGCATCACCCGCGACGCCACGATGCGCAAGATGACGGAGGAGCAGTTCGACCAGGTCATCGCCGTCCACCTGCGGGGGACCTGGAACGGCCTCAAGACCGCGTCCGGCATCATGCGTGAGCAGGAGGGCGGCGGCTCGATCATCAACGTGTCGTCGATCTCCGGCAAGGTCGGCATGCTCGGCCAGACGAACTACTCCGCCGCGAAGGCCGGCATCGTCGGCATGACGAAGGCGGCGGCGAAGGAAGTGGGCTTCAAGAACGTCCGCGTCAACGCGATCCAGCCCGGCTTCATCAACACCGCGATGACGGCGGCGATGCGTCAGGACGTCATCGACTCGAAGCTCGCGGAGATCCCGATGGGCCGCGCGGGCGAACCGTCCGAGGTCGCCTCCGTCGTGCTGTTCCTCGCCTCCGACATGTCGTCGTACATGACCGGCACCGTCCAGGAGATCGCAGGCGGTCGCCACCTCTGATCGGCTGATCGCGGTGCGGGCGACCCGACGCCAGGAATGGCACGCTGCAGGGCGGCGTTCCTCTCACACGAGGCCCGTTCCGCAACCCTGGAGGATGAGCACAGTGGCCGACAGCATCGACCAGCCGGACCCCGCCGACCGCATCGCGACGGTCATGACGCGTCGCGCGCGCACGGACTTCCTTCTGCCGGAACAGCAGGCATCGGCCGCGGAGGACCGCCCGCTGTCGATCGGCCATGGGCAGACGAACTCCCAGCCGGCGACTGTGGCGGCGATGCTGCGGCTGCTCGAGGTGCGGCCGGGGGATCGGGTGCTCGACGTGGGTTCGGGTTCCGGCTGGACGACTGCGATCCTGGGCGACCTCGTCGGTTCCGCCGGTGAGGTGGACGGCGTGGAGCGTGTCGAGGCACTGGTGAGCCGTTCACGCGCGGCACTGTCCGCACAGATGTGGGAAGGCATGCCCATGACGTGGGCGTCGATCCACGTCGCGGATCCGGCCGTGCTGGGCCTGCCGGACCGCGCGCCCTTCGGCAGGATCCTCGTGTCCGCCGAAGCTGCCGAGGTCCCGGTCACCCTCATCGATCAGCTCACCCCGGACGGCATCATGGTCATCCCGGTGCGAGGCGAGATGCTGCGCATCATCCGCACGGGCCCGGACAGGAGCGACCACACCACCACGCGACACGGCTCGTTCCGCTTCGTCCCCCTCATCGAAGGATGACAGTGCCTGTCGGCACCGCCCGGCTCACCGCGCTGCCCGGTCGACCGTGCTGCCCGGCTGACCGCTCAGACCGGCGGTTGGCCACACCGACCGTCAGGTGACCGCGCGCCCCCGCCGACGGTGGGGTGGCGCTTACCGATAGGCTTTCGACCAACGGTGCAGGTGGTCGCGGCTGTCATTCGGGGGAGGAGGCTGCGAGATGGACCCCAGTGGCATTCTTCCGTGGATCCAGAACCAGTTTCCTGGCTGGGTCGCGATCACGCTCTTCGTCATCGACGCCCTGGTGCGCATCATCGCATTGGGGACCATCCCGTACAGGCGGAAGCCTGCGGCCGCGCTGGGCTGGCTCATCCTCATCTTCATGATCCCGTTCCTGGGGATCCTCGTCTTCCTCTTCATCGGGTCGCCCAAGCTGCCGCAGCGCAGGCGGGAGAAGCAGCACGAGATCAACCAGCGGGTGAAGACGGCGACGGGGAACCAGGCGATCATCGGCCGGTCCGATCACCTGGTGCTCCCGCTCAGCACTGCGGCGCAGCTGAACTACGAGCTGGGTGCGCTGCCGATGGTGCACGGCAATTCCTTCGAGCTCATCACCGATTCCGTCTACTGCATCGACGAGATGACGGAAGAGGTGAATCGGGCGCAGACGTACGTCCACTTCGAGTTCTACATCGTGGCGCTCGACGACACGACCCGGCCGCTGTTCGATGCACTCATCGCAGCGCACAAGCGGGGTGTCGCCGTGAGGATCCTCATCGATCACGTCGGGTCGATCGGCTATCCCGGATACCGGTCGCTCGTGAAGCTGCTGGACTCGTCGGGGCTCATGTGGCGGCGCAGCCTGCCGATCAGGCCCTGGCGCGGCGAGTACCAGCGGGTGGATCTGCGCAATCACCGGAAGATCCTCGTCGTCGATGGGACGGTCGCCTTCACCGGGTCGCAGAACATCATCCACCCGTCCTACAACAAGAAGGCGAACCTGCGGCGGGGGCTCATGTGGAAGGACCTCATGGTCCGCTGCACGGGTCCTGTGGTGGACGAGCTCGATGCGGTGTTCGCCTCCGACTGGTATTCGGAGACCGATGACGCGCTGTTCGGCGAGTTCGATGAGGAGTTGGATGCGCCGCCGGAGTCGACGGGGATCATGGCCCAGGTCGTGCCGTCAGGTCCGGGGTTCGACCAGGAGAACAATCTGCAGCTCTTCACACACCTCATCTACAACGCGAACCGGGAAGTGGTGATCTCCTCCCCGTACTTCGTGCCGGACACCGCCCTGCTGACGGCGTTGAAGACGGAGTCCCAGTCCGGGGTGGACGTCCGCCTGTACGTGGGTGCGACGAACGACCACTGGGTGGCGGGGAAGGCGCAGGAGTCCTACTACGACGAACTCGTCGAGGCGGGTGTGACGATCTACCAGTACCACTCGCCCACGGTGCTGCACGCGAAGTTCATCCTTGTCGACGACGAGGTGACGGTCATCGGGTCGTCGAACATGGATGAGCGGTCGTTCTCGATGAACCACGAGGTCACCCTCTTCATCGTCGACGAGGAGTTCACGCAGCGCATGTACGCGCTGGAGCGCGAGGACTTCCAGGTGTGGTCCGTCCCGCTCGACGCGGAGAAGTGGGGAAATCGCTCGTGGATGCGGAAGTATGCGGAGAACGTCTGCAGGTTGGGCTCGGCGCTCCTCTGAGCCGTCGCCGAGGCCCCACAGCCTCCCAGCCGCACCGTCGCAACCCGAGACACACCGGAGGCGCGCACCCCGCTCGGGTGCGCGCCTCCGGTCGTCGCAGAGCCTCTGCGCCTTCAGCCGGGTTCGGTGATCAGGAGTGGCCGACCGGCCCTTCCTCCTCCGGCAGCGTCGACGGGTCGGAGACGATGTCGGGGTCGACGGAGTCGGCGGAGAGCGCATCGTCGACGGGACGGTCGTCCGCGTCCAGGTCCGCGCCGTCGGGGGCATCGTCGACGGCGTCATCGCCCTGCGGATCGTCGTCTTCGTCGTCGTGGCCGTGCGTGAGGTCGTCGAACTTGTCCTTGCTCGCGGCGACTGCGGACGCGGCGGCTGACTGCACACCGGCGGCGACCTCGGGAGCCTTGTCCTTGACGGCCTGGGCTACTTCCGGCGCCTTCTCGCGCACCGTCTCGCCGGCCTTCTCGAACTGCTCCTGCACGCGAGGATCGGACCACAGCTGGTCGACCTGTGCACGCAGCTTCTCGTAGCTGGCGCGTCCGGAATACGAGCCGAGCACGAACCCCACGCCCACGCCCGCCAGTAGAATCAACCGCTTCTTCATGCGTCCCTCCCCGATCGTCCAGCAGTTCGCTCTCAGTCTATCCTTCACGTGACGCACGCCATAGCCACAAGGTGTCCTTTGCTCGGAATCCGTCCGGGCGGAACATCGATCGCCTCGCTCACTACGATGAAGCGGTGACTTCGCACGCCTCACCCCCACGCTTCGTCCACTCCACACCGCAGTCATCGCGCTGCTCGGGCCCGTCCGGAGCAGTCCTGGCGATCGACCTTGGCACCAGCCACGTGAAGGCCGCTCTCATCGGCGCGGACGGCACGATGGCGGCGGAGGCGCACACACCGCTGTCGACGACCCGCGGTCCCGACGGTCTCATGCACCAGCAGGTCGAGGACTGGGGGAGGGCGGTCCGTGACGTGATCGAGCAGTGCCTCGCCGCGACCGCCGGCATGGCGCCCTGCTCCTCCGACGATGACGCAGTGCTTGCAGCCCCAAGCTCCTCGCCCCCGCAGCTCGCTGCGATCGCGGTGACCGGGCAGATGCAGGACCTCATCCTCCTGGGCGAGGACAGCCGGCCCACCCATCCGGTGGTCCTCTACTCGGACACGCACGCGGCTGCCGAGCACGCCGCCCTCACCGTAACCAACCCCACATGGCTGCCGCAGGTGGCCGTCACACCCCCGCCTGGGCCGGACTCGCTGCCGCCCAAGATTCTCCACGTCACCCGCCACGTGCCGGACGCCATGGCGGCATCCGCGACAGCGCTCTTCTCCGCCGCCGGGTGGGTCGCGCATGCTCTCACGAACGTCCGTGTGTGCGACCGTCTCACCGCCAGCACCACGGGCTTCTTCGACCCGCGCACCGATGACTGGATCCCGTTGCGGTCACCCGAAGGCACGGCGCTGGTCCCTGCGCACCTCCGCCTGCCGCGTCTCGTGGACCCCGGCGTCGTCGGGCACGTGAC
This sequence comes from Brevibacterium yomogidense, assembly GCF_016107685.1. Lineage (GTDB taxonomy): Bacteria > Actinomycetota > Actinomycetes > Actinomycetales > Brevibacteriaceae > Brevibacterium > Brevibacterium yomogidense. The sequence continues at coordinate 44,977 of NZ_JABASY010000001.1, read as the reverse complement.
CGCTCAGGCCGCCCGCACCTTCGACGTCCCCGCGGGGACGCCTGTCGTCATGGCGCTGGGGGATGCGGGATCCGCGACGGACGGGATGGTCGGCAGCGTGCCGGGAAGCGCCTACCTGCACCTGGGGACGACGGGGTGGGTGGCGTTCATCGACCCCACTCTCGCGTCGGATCTTCCGCTGCCTGCGGAAACAGGCGAGCACCCGCAGCACCACCGGCTCGTGCATCCGGCGGGGCACCTCGCCATCGCGCGGCTGCCTGCCGCGGGTGAGGCGCTCGAACACGCGCGCCGAGACCTCCTTGAGCTCACCGACCCGCATTCGCCGGATGCACACGCCTACGCCGAGGCGGCACTCACTCGAGCAGACGCGGCAGGTCTTGCCTATGCCGAGGTCGTCAGTCATGTGGCGGACGATGTGGCCGCGCTGCTGGATCGTCTGGGTGCACGTCCTTCCCGCCTTCCCGCGACCGGGGGAGTGGTGCGTTCACCGATGGTGCGGCAGATCCTCGAGCAGGCGGTGGGGGTCCCGGTCGACCTGCTTTCCGATGCGGAAGCCGGGCTCGTGTCCTGCGCGCGCGTGGCCTTCGACGCCCTGGGCGTGGAGCACGCGATCGCTCCACTCGACGGTCGGTAGTGCCCCGAACATGCTGAAGGCCCGGGCAGCGGGGGCACATCTTCCCGTGAGGGTGATGCAGACCCGATGCCCAGGCCTTCAAGACTGAACAAGTGTAAGAACTCCTACTGGCCAGTTCAAATCGACGCGCGCGACACTAGGAGTCCCTGCCCCCTCACCACCTACGTCCGCGTACAGGACCGCGCGGCGCGAGAAGTTGGTCCGGAACGCGGACGTAGGCGCATCAGGAGCCGTGAGTCGGGGCCTGTCCCCGTGGTCACCCGTTGTGCGTCCGAAGCCCTGTCGTACTCGTGGTCTTCGTTGCGTACAGTCCCCGTGTGAACAACGTCGGCCCGTCCACAGGTTCGGCCGACCGCAGACGTCGGGTGAGGCCGGTTCCTACGCTCTGCCGTCATGAGCAGCTTTCGCCGTGCGACTCGACTCGCGTCTGTGCCGATCCTCGTCACCTATGCGACTGCATCCCACCACGGTCTGCGTGCGACCACGGTGCGGACCCGTCTGTCGCGTCGACCGATCATCGGAGGCGTGCACGTGCACCCTGATCGCACCGAGATCCTGAGAGTCCCTTCATGGGCCGATGACGAGTGGTTCGCCCTGCGCACGAAGATTGCGGCTTTGCAGGTGAGACGGCCGGATGCGGTCCTTTCTCACGTCGTTGCGGCTCGGTTCTTGGGGTGGCCGGTACCGCCGTCCTCTTCCATTCATCCGATAGATGTCACCCCGTCTCGGTCGAACGTGAGCACTGCGGGCTTCCGCGCTCATCGCGTGAAGGAGCTTCCGCACACGACGGAATGGGGAATCGCAGTGGCCGAGCCATCAGAGGTGCTCCGGCAGATCAGCCCGGTGTTCTCAGAAAACGAACTCATCGCGGTGATCGAAGCTCTGTGCGGTCCGTGGAGTGGCCCTGCAGACGACGACCTCACGCCTGGACGCATACAGGAGGTCGTGGATAACGGGCGAATGTTCCCCGGCAGCAGGAGGTTGAGGAAGGCCCTGGAAAGAGCGCGTTCCGGGGTCGGGTCACCGCGGGAGACATGGTTGCGGCTCGAGCTCGTGGCTTGTTGCCTGCCTGAGCCCGTTGTCGGCCACGCAGTCATGACGCCGATCGGTGAGCTGCACCCGGATCTTGCGTACGTGGACGCCAAAGTCGCGTTGGAGTACGAAGGTGATCACCATCGGAGTGACGACTGGCAGTTCTCCCACGACCTCGAACGCTCGACTGCGTTCCAGGCGGCCGGGTGGATCTGCATTCGCGTGGGGAAGAAGATGTCCACCTCACGCATCGTCGCCCTGCTCGCGGCGGCGCTGGACCGATGAGCGTGACAAGTGATGAAACGCGCGAATCTACGTCCGCGTACAGGACCGTCAGACGCGAAAAATCTGTCCGGAACGCGGACGTAGGTGAAGAGGTGGCGTGTACGCGGACGTAGGTGACTGGATGGACGGAGATGAATGAGTAAGGGTCCTGCTGGACATGTTCCCCACAAGGGGGGTTCATGTCCAGCAGGACCCTTCACTGCTTGCGCAGTCAGCCACTTCAGTGGCGTGTCAGCGCTGGCGCAACGCTCACGCTGCGCACTTCACGCCGCGCACTTCACGCCGCGCCCACGCCACGTGCTCACGCCGTGGGGGTCACTTGCGTGCGTTGACGGCGTCCGTGGCCTGGGGGAGGACCTGGAACAGGTCGCCCACGACACCGAAGTCGGCGAGCTCGAAGATCGGTGCTTCGTCGTCCTTGTTGATGGCGACGATGTTCTTCGAGGTCTGCATGCCGGCGCGGTGCTGGATCGCACCGGAGATGCCCGCTGCGACGTACAGCTGCGGCGACACGGCCTTGCCCGTCTGGCCCACCTGGTGGGAGTGCGGGTACCAGCCGGCGTCCACCGCGGCGCGCGAGGCACCCACGGCAGCACCCAGCGAATCCGCGAGTGCTTCGACGGGGGCGAAGTCGCCGCCGGTGCCACGGCCGCCGGACACGACGATCGCCGCTTCGGTGAGGTTCGGGCGGCCGGATGCCGGCTTCTCCTCGACCTTGACGATGCGTGCGGTCTTCGCGGCGTCCGTCGGAGCGAACGACACCGCTTCGACCGCACCTGCGGCTGCAGCCGCTTCCGGAGCTGTCGAGTTGGGCTTCACGACGATGAACGGCACGCCCTGCGTCACCTTGCCGGTGATGTCGTAGGACGCGGCGAACGCCTGCTGTGCGGCGGTGCCATCGGCGGCGACGTCGACGGCGTCCGTGATGATGCCGGAGCCGGTCTTGATCGCGGCACGGGCGGCGACCTCACGGTCCTCCGTACCGGCGGTCACGAGGACCGCAGCGGGGGAGCGCTCCTGCACGAGCGCTGCGAGCAGCTCTGCCTGCGGGGCGACGAGGAATTCGCCGTAGGCGGAGTCGGAGGCCACGAGGACCTTCTCCGCACCGTATTCGCCCAGCGTGGAGGCTGCGGCTTCACCGGCGGCTGCGTCGCCGACGAAGACGGCGACGGGGGTGCCGACGCGGCGTGCGAACGTGAGCAGTTCGAGCGTGGACTTCCGGACCTGGCCGTCCGCGTGGTCGACGAGAACGAGAACTTCAGACATAGTGCGCTTCTCTTCCTTCGCGTATGTGGTCGATGTGGGGCGGACGGATCAGACGAGCTTCTTGGACGCGAGCCAGTCGACGAGCTTCTGCCCGCCGTCGCCCTCGTCCGAGACGACTTCGCCTGCGGTGCGGCCGGGGGCCTGCTGCAGCTGGGTGATCTGCGTCCACGCGCCGGCGCCGCCTGCGGAGGCGTCGAGGCCCAGGTCGCCCAGGTCGTACTGTGCGACAGGCTTCTTCTTCGCCCGCATGATCCCCTTGAAGGAGGGGTAGCGCGGTTCGTTGATCTGGTCCGTGACGGACACGAGCGCCGGCAGGTTCACCTCGATGAACTGCGAAGCGGTGTCGCCGTCGCGGCGGATCGTCGCCGTGGAGTCGGTGACCTCCAGAGCGGAGCCCTGCGTCGCGGCGGGGCGGCCAAGAAGTTCCGCCACCATGACGGGGATGACGGACATCTGGCCGTCGGTGGAGGACAGGCCGGTGATGATGAGGTCGACGGGGCCTTCGTCCTGCTCGACCTTCTGGACGGTGGCGGCGAGGATCTTGGCGGTGCCCACGGCGTCGGCGCCGGAGATGGCGTCGTCATTCACGTGCACGCCCTTGTCGGCGCCCATCTGCAGGGCCTTCCGCACAGCGTCCTTCGCATCGTCCGGGCCGACTGTGACCGCGATGGTCTCAGAGCCCTTGTCCTTGTCGGTGAGGTTGAGGGCCTCTTCGATCGCGTATTCGTCGAGCTCGGACAGCAGGCCGTCGGTCTCGCGATCGACAGTGTTGTCGGCCTCGAAGGAGCGGTCGCCTGCGGCGTCCGGCACGTACTTGACAAAAGTGACAATCCGCATGGGAGTGATCAATCCTTCCTTGGGAACCGCATTCCCCTTCCACGGCGCTGTGGCGCACCGCACGTTCGGGTCGGTTCCCTTACGTTATCAACTGTTCAGGACACCGGAGTCAGAGAGTCTTCCCAGTTCCGTCTGGGACAGTCCCAGCTTCTCGCTGAGCACCTGGTGAGTGGCCTCGCCGAGGACGGTGGGCCGTTCGCCGGAGAGGTAGTGGCCGTCGAATCGGATGGGGTTCGCGCCCACGAGCATCTCACCCAGCTGTTCCGAGGCGAGCCCCCGGAGCACGCCGGTCGCGACCCCCGCCGCCGAGGCCCCGGCAGCGTCCGCTGCCACCTCCCCGATGCTGCGGTAGGGGGCCCAGAGGACGCCGGTCCCGGTGAGCGCATCGGTCACCTCTGCGACAGTGCGGGCGGCGAACCACGGCTTCAGCAGCGCTTCGAGTGTCTCCCGCTGCGCATACCTGTTCTCTTCGAGCGACAGGTCCACGCCCAGTGCGGCCTGCAGCGCGTCGATGACGGCGTTCATGCCGGTCGCGTCGACGAGTGCCTGCCACTGCCGCGTCGTGATCGCGGTGATCATGACGGAGCGGCCGTCCGCGGTGGTGAAGTCCGTGCCGAACGTGCCGAAGATGTGGTTGCCGTGCTTGGCCCGCTCCCCGGCGGGCTGGAGTGCTTCCGTGTACCAGCCCAGGTTCGCGACCGCGGCGAGGGCGATGTCCTCGAGTGCGACCTCGGCGTAGGTGCCCTCACCGGTCGTGGACCGCTGCAGCAGCCCGGACACCACGGCGGTGACGACGGCCTGCCCGCACAGCAGGTCCCAGGCGGGCAGCGCGTGGTTGGCGGGCCTCGGCGATTCGGCCGGCCCCGTGACCCCGGGGATGCCGGTCTCCGCGTTGACGGTGTAGTCGACGCCGGGGCCGCCGGATGCGGTGCCCTGCACCTTCACGTGGATGAGGTCGCTGCGCTCGGCACGCAGCACGTCGTCCGTGAGGAAGCTCCGGCCCACGTTGTTCGTCACGAAGATGCCGGTCTTCGCCGGGTCCTCGCCGGTGGCGGTGATGAGCGCCTGGGCGAGCTCCCGGCCCTCCTCGGAGCGGAGGTCGATCGCGACGGACCGCTTCCCCCGGTTGAGGGTGCCCCAGTAGATGGAGCGCCCCTCCGGGGTGATGGGCCAGCGGTCGATGTCCGGACCGCCCTTCAGCGGGTCGATCTTGATGACCTCCGCACCCATCTGGCTGAGCGCCAGGCAGGCCGATGGTGCCGCGACGAACGAATCGTTCTCCACGACGGTGAACCCGTCCAGAGGACGCCGAGGTCCCGGGCCTGTCCCGGTGGAGGGGGCCGTCATGCTCAGGCCTCCACGCGCTCGAAGATCGCGGCGAGTCCCTGGCCGCCGCCGATGCACATGGTCTCCAGTCCGTATCGGGCACCGCGGCGGTCCATCTCCCGTGCCAGCGTCGTGAGGATGCGGACACCCGTGGCGCCCACGGGGTGGCCCAGCGAGATGCCGGAGCCGTTGACGTTCATGCGCTCGAAGTCGGACTCGCCGAAGTTCCATTCGCGGGTGCAGGCGAGGGCCTGCGCGGCGAAGGCCTCGTTGAGCTCGATGAGGTCGATGTCCTTCAGCTCCAGACCCGCACGGTCCAGGGCCGCTGCGGTCGCGGGGACCGGGCCGATGCCCATGGTGCGCGGCGGGACGCCTGCCAGCCCCCAGCTGACGATGCGGACGAGCGGCTTGAGGCCCAGCGCCTCCGCCTTCGCCCGTGTCGTGACGATCGTGGCGGCCGCACCGTCGTTCTGGCCGGAGGCGTTGCCCGCGGTGACGGTGGAGTTCTCGTCGATCTTCCCGCGCAGCGCCCTGAGCTTGCCGAGCGACTCCAGGTTGGCGGAGGGGCGGATGTGCTCGTCGAGCGTGATCTGCTGCTCCGGCTGCTTGCGGGTCGCGGCGATCGTGATCGGGACGATCTCCTCCGCGAACGTGCCGCTGTCCGTGGCGGCGGTCGCACGACGGTGCGATTCGACGGCCAGGCGGTCCTGCTCCTCACGGCCGATCGAGTACTCCTCGCGGAGGTTCTCCGCCGTCTCGATCATGCCGCCGGGCACCGGGAAGTTCTTGCCGCCGGCGGTCAGCCGACCGCGGACCAGCCCGTCCTTGAGCTCGACGTTGCCGCCGCGGATCCCCCAGCGGATGTCCTCGTTGAAGAACGGTGCGCGCGACATGGACTCCGCACCGCCGGCGATGACGACTTGCGCGCCGCCGGTCGCGATCGCACCCATGCCGTCGACGACCGCCTGCAGACCGGAGCCGCAGCGGCGATCGACCTGACGGCCGGGGACGGTCACCGGCATGCCGGAGTCCAGGGCGACGACACGGCCGATCGCCGGCGCCTCCATGTGCGGGTAGCACTGGCCGAAGATGACGTCGTCGACGACGTCGGGGTCGATGCCGGTCTTCTCCAGCAGTGCGGTGACGACCTGACGGCCCAGCTCCTCCGGCGCGATGTCCTTGAACTGGCCGCCGAACGCGCCCACCGGGGAGCGGAGCGGCTCGCAGATGACGATGTCGTTCGCTGAAGCGGGGGTCTGGGTCACAGTGTCTCCTTGTGGATCGGGGATCAGTGGATGCGGTCGGGAATGAATGAGTGTGAGGTCGGGACGGGCGGATGAGTCAGAGGGGTGTGGCGGGGGCCGACGACTGGTGGGACGCGGGGGTCGCGTCCCGGGAGGCCGCGCTCGGGGACGCCGTGTGCCGGGCGCCCACCTTCTTGGGAGCAGTGTGCGGGGGCGGGATCGGGGTGGGGACCGCGGCCTCGGCGGCGGCGAGCACTTCGCGCAGCGCCGGGGCCTGCTCGCCCTCGCGGTGGGCCAGGTACACGACGATCGGGTCGTGCGCGATCGACAGCGGTACCGCGACCAGGTTCGGGTCGTGGAGGTGCGCCATGACGGAGTCGTACGTGACAGTGATGCCCATCCCCGCGGCGACGAGCGCGCTCACCAGCTGGGAGTCCGGGGCCTCCTGCACGATGCGGGGACTGAAGCCCGCCTCGTAGCACCAGTGGAGGGTGAGGTCGCGGATGGTCGACCCCGGATCGGTGGGCAGGAGGATGAACGATTCGTCACGCAGGTCCTCGATCGTGACGGAGGACCGGCCGGCGAGGCGGTGCTCCGCGTGGACGGCCACCATGGGGCGCTCGAAGAGGGCGGGGCGGCCGGCGATGCCCGGCGGCTGCGTCTGCCAGCGGATGAGGGCGAGGTCCAGGGTGCCGTCGTGCAGGCGGGCGATGCCCTCCTCCGAGTACACGTTGCTCTCCAGATCGACCGTGATGCCCGGCTTGCGCCGATGCGCCTCCGCCACCAGCCGGGAGGCGACCCGGTGCGACGAGAGGGTGCCCAGGCCCAGGCGCACCCGGCCGACGTCACCGGCGGACGCCATCTGGACGGACTGCTGGGCGGTCTCAGCCGCAGCGAGCAGGGCGCGGGCCGGGGCCAGCAGCGCTTCCCCGGCAGGCGCCAGGGCGACCTGTCGGGTGGTGCGGTGGAACAGCTCCGCCCCCAGCTCCTGCTCGAACTGACGGATCGCACGACTGAGCGGCGGCTGGGCGATGCCCAGTCTCTCCGCTGCACGACCGAAGTGCAGTTCCTCTGCGACGGCGAGGAATGCACGCACCTGCTGGAGCTCCATACAGACGATTATGCCATGATTTATGTCATCTTGGTAAGTATGAATACTGGATTCCCTGTGAAAAGTGACTTAATCTGGCGTCGGCACAGCTGACGAACGAGGGGTGGACACACACATGGCGAAGGACAAGGTCCTGCCGCTGCCAGAGGCGATCCGGGCGCTGGTGCACGACGGCGACTCGATCGCGCTCGAGGGCTTCAGCCACCTCATCCCGTTCGCCGCGGGCCACGAGATCATCCGCCAGGGTCGCCGCGGCCTCACGTTCTGCCGCATGACCCCGGATCTGCTGGCGGACATGATGATCGGCGCGGGATGCGTGGACCGGCTGGTCTGCTCGTTCTTCGCGTCCGGCTCAGCAGGCGCCCTCTACGAGATCCGCCGCCGGCTGGAGGACCACGACCCCGCACCGCTCGAGGTCGAGGAGTACAGCCACCACGCGATGGTGCTGCGCTACCACGCCGGTGCCTCCCGCCTGCCGTTCATCCCGATCCGGTCCTACGCGGGCTCCGACCTGCCGAAGATCAACCCCGACATCCGGCTGGTCGACAACCCCTACGGTGAAGGCTCCGCCTACGTCGTGCCCCCGCTCAACCCGGACGTCACGATCGTCCACGCGCAGCGCGCGGACCGGAAGGGCAACGTGCAGATCTGGGGCATCACCGGCATCCAGCAGGAAGCCGTCTACGCCGCGGAACGCGTCATCGTCACCGTCGAGGAGATCGTCGACGACGAGGTCGTCCGCTCCGACCCCAACCGCACCCTCATCCCCGCCCACGCTGTCGACGCCGTCTGCGTCGTCCCGCGCGGCGCGCACCCCTCCTACGTCCAGGGCTCCTACGACCGCGACAACGCGTTCTACCGGATGTGGCCGAAGAAGGCCAAGGACAAGGCGTGGGTGCAGGAATGGCTCGATACACACGTGCGGGGGACCGCGGACCACGAGGAGTACCTCGCGACCATCGGGGAGGAGCAGCTCGCCCCCCTCACCGTCGCCCCCCGGCCCTCGCAGCCGGTGGACTACGGCAGGAGGATGCCAGCGGGAGCTGGAGCGGCCTCGGCGGGGGCCCGTGCGACGGGGGAGACGGCCTCGGCGGCCAACGACGACGGAGGGACCCAACGATGACAGGAACGATCGACGGGCAGGCGGCTGCGGCCTCGGCGACGGCGCCCGACTACTCGCAGACGGAACTCATCGTCTGCGCGGCGGCGAAGATGCTCGCCGGCAAGTCGACCGTGTTCGCAGGCATCGGCCTGCCGACGCTGGCGGTCGACCTGGCCCACCGGACCCTCAACCGCGACATCGAGCTCATCTACGAATCCGGGGTGACCGGCGCGCACCCGGAGGAGATGGCGGAGGGCATCGCCGACTTCGTGCTGGTGTCCGGCGCGGAATCCGTCGTGAGCATGCAGGCGCTGTTCGGGTACGTGCTGCAGGGCGGCAACGTCGACGTCGGCTTCCTGGGAGCAGCGCAGATCGACCGGCACGGATCGCTCAACACGAGCGTCATCGGCGACTGGGAGCGACCCACCGTCCGCCTCCCCGGATCCGGCGGCGCCTCCGACATCATGTCGAACGCCGGTGAGGTCTTCGTCATCATCCGCCGCCACGACCACGCGTCGTTCCCCGCGGAACTGGACTTCGTCACCTCCCCGTCGCCCGTCGCGGCGCGGGCATCCGGTGAGGGGATCCCGCCCCAGGGCCACGGCGTGAGCGTCGTCATCACACCCCTGGGAGTGCTGCAGCGGGAGGACAGGTTCGGCGAACTCGTCCTCACCCACACCCACCCCGGCGTCACCGTCGACCAGGTGAAGGACGCCACCGGCTGGGACCTGAAGATCGCCGACCACGTGCAGTCCACCGCGGAGCCCACCCTCGAGGAGGTCCGCCTGCTGCGCGACGAGATCGACACCGTCCGCCTCTACCTCCGCTGAACCGACCGCCTTGCCCGCTGAACCCCGCTGAACCACTCGAACAAGGAGCACGCACGCACATGAGCACGGAAGACCTCCACGAGATCCTCGACCGGGAGGGCCAGGGCCCGCTGGCCGGGATCGTGGTCGCAGACTTCTCCCGCGTGCTCGCGGGGCCCTACGCGACGATGATGCTCGCGGACCTGGGCGCCACCGTCATCAAGGTCGAAGGCCCCGGCGGCGACGACACGCGCCTGTGGAAGCCCCCGGTCCGCGGCGACGACTCGACGTACTACCTGTCGATCAACCGCAACAAGTACGACATCGTCCTGGACTTCACAGACGGGGACGATCTGGAGCTCGCCCGTGAGCTGGCGCGCCGGGCGGACGTCATCGTGGAGAACTTCAAGCCCGGCGGGCTGCAGAAGTTCGGGCTGGACTACGACGCGGTGAAGGACGCCAATCCGGACGTCGTGTACGCATCGGTGACCGGGTTCGGCCCATCGAACCCGCAACCGGGATACGACCTGCTGATCCAGGGGCTGTCCGGCTTCATGAGCCTCACCGGCGACGCAGACGGGCAGCCGTTCCGCGCCGGCGTGGCGATCTTCGACGTCATGACGGGCCTCCACACGACCATCGGCATCCTCGCAGCCCTCCAGCACCGCACGCACACCGGCGAAGGCCAGAAGGTCGACACGAACCTGCTGTCGTCCGCACTGTCCGGGCTGGTCAACCAGTCGAGCGCGTACGTCGCGAGCGGCACCGTGCCGCACCGGATGGGCAACGAGCACCCCAGCCTCTACCCGTACCAGCCGATGCCCACGAAGGACGGCGACCTCATCATCGCCTGCGGCAACGACCGCCAGTTCGCGATGCTGGCGAACGGTGTGGGCCGCCCGGAGTGGCTCGAGGACGACCGGTTCGCCGCCGCGTTCCCCCGCAACACGCACCGCAAGGACCTGGAGCCGCTGCTCATCGAAGCGCTCTCCCACAAGGACGCGCAGGAGTGGTACGCGCTGCTCACCGCCGCCGGACTGCCGTGCGCCCCGATCAACTCGGTCGAGCAGGGCGTGCAGCTGGCCGAATCGATGGGCCTCGACCCTGTCGTCCCGACGGGCACGGGTGACCGCGTCGTCCCCACCGTCCGCAACCCCATCACCCTGTCGAGGACGCAGGTCGCCTACGACCTGGCGCCTCCCACGCTGGGGCAGGATTCGGACCGCATCCGCCAGTGGCTCAGCACCCCGCCCGAGGCGCCGGCCGGCTCGTCCGCGCAGGAGGCCTGAACCGGATGAGCCGACCGCCGGGGGAACATCGGGGACAGCCCGGCGAAGGTCGGCAGCCCGGCGGGGATCGTGACCGCGCCTCGTCGCGCACTCCCGGCCGGCTCGCGTACCTCGCGCTGCTGGGCACGACGTCCGCCGGCACCGTGGGCGGCACGATCATCAACGCGCCGCTGGACTGGATCAAGCAGGACTTCGGCGCCTCCGACAGTCGGGTCGTCCTGAGCGTCGCCGCCTACACCGTCGCGATGGCCGTCTTCGTCCCCCTGGCCGGGTGGCTGTGCGACCGCTTCGGGCCCATCCGCGTCGTCGCCGTGGGACTCGCGCTGCTGTCCGTCGCGCAGCTCGCCGCGGTGTTCTCCCTGAGCCTCGAGATGCTCATCGTGCTGCGCGCGGTCCAGGGGGTCGCGTGTGCGACGTTCCCGCCGGGCGTGCAGCGGTCCCTCCCCGTGCTGTGGCCCGCGAAGGGTGCCACCGCCCTGGCGGCGTGGGCGGCGGCGATCGGGGTCGGGCAGGCGATGGGGCCGCCGATCGGTGGCCTCGTCGCACAGTTCCTGGGCTGGCGCGGCGTCTTCGGGTTCGCGGGCGTCTTCTCCGCCGTCCTCCTGGTCGCGGTGCTCCTCACCGTGCCGCGGATCCCGGGGCGGAAGGTGCCCATCCACGCACCCGGCGTCATGGTTCTCATGCTGTCGATCGGGCTGTTCGTCGTCGCGGCGACGATGATCGGACAGCGCGTCCCGTGGGGCCCGGACGTCGTGGTGGGCGGTGCCGCCCTGGTGAGCGGCGTCGCGTTCCTGCTGATCGCGGCCAGGCGGTCCGACCGCCTCGTCGCGCCGCGTGCGCTGCTGGAGCGGCGGTACGCGCGCGCCACCGCGCTCGCCGCGACGGCGATGTTCATCATGGGGATCGTCCTGTCGTCCCTGCCCCTGTGGATCGCGCAGAACCTGCACCTGGGCCCGGGGCCAGTGGGCATCATCGTCTTCTCGATGGCCGCGGCGATGGCGACGTCCGCACGTCTCACGTCCGCGCTGCGGGCGCGGTGGGGCGGCTGGGCGACCTCGATCGCCGCTCTCACCGTCCTCATCGCGGTCCCGCTGCTCCTGGGGGTGTGGCTGGACTGGGGGCCGCGAGACGCGCTCACGGCCGTCCAGGCGATCGGCATCGTGCTGGCGCTGCTGCTCATGGGTGTCGCGACGAACGCCGGGCAGAGCATCGCCGCGTTCTCCGTGTCCCTGTCCGCGACGGGCAAGAACTCCCTGGCGTTCGGCATGCACAACACCGCACGGTTCATCGGCCTGGCGACCGGCTTCGCGTGGACGGCACTGCTCTACCCGGTGGGCTCCATGCTGCTCATGTTCGTGGGTGCTGCGATCGCAGCGGCGGCCGCGCTGTGGCTGGTGGTCGCAGGAGGGCCGCTGCAGCGCATGGAGGTGCGGGGCTCCTGACAAGCCGGGAATCGGTGACGAGGTGGTCTAGAGTGACCTCAGGCTCGTAATTTAACGAGTGTTCGACTGGTAAGTGGGAGGGTGCGTTGGAGCAGCCGCAGGAGGGCGCACGTTCCACGGTCTGGCCGCTGTACGTCGTCACGTTCCTCGCGACCTACACGATCGCGGTCGCGGCGATCTCCGCTCCGGGCATCCAGAACGGCCTGCAGATATCGGATTCCGGGACCTCGCTGGTGGTCGGCGCGTATTCGGCCACGTTCGCGGCGGGCCTCATCTTCTTCGGGCGTCTGGGCGACCGGTGGGGCAGGCGCCACATGTTCCGCATCGGGACGCTGACGTGGGCGCTCACCGCCACACTCACCGCCGTGGCCCCGACAGTCGAATTCCTCGTCGTCGCCCGACTGCTCCAGGGCTGCGCCGCCGCCATCACCACGCCGCAGGTGCTCGCGAGCATCCAGGCGATCCTCACCGGACGGGCACGCCTGCGCGCAGTGGGCTTCTACAGCATGTTCGCCGGCAGCGGCACCGTCGCCGGTCAGGTGATCGGCGGCGGCGTCAACAGCGCGTTCGGTGAGACCATCGGCTGGCGGGCCGCCTTCGGCAGCGTGGGCCTGCTCGCGGTCATCGCCTGGCTGGGAGCCCGCCACCTCACGGAGACCCGGTCGCCCAAACCGCTCGGACTCGACGCGCGCGGCTCCGCCCTCGTCGCGGTGGCCCTGCTGCTCCTCATCGCCGGACTCACCAGCGTGTCCTCCATCGAATTGGCCGCACCCCTGTCTCCACCGGGCCCGCTGGTGTGGACAGCGGTGCTGCTGGGGGCCTCGGCGGCGGGGTTCGGACTGCTGGCCCTGCACGCACGGTCGCGGGAGCGGTCCGGCCGCGCCTCGATCCTCCCGCTGGAGATCCTGCGGGAGCCGGCGGTGCGGACCGGGATGGCGCTCGCCTGCCTGCTCTTCATGATGATCGGCGGATTCGCCTACAACTACGCGATCCTCAGCCAGCAGGGCTTCGGGCTGTCGCCGTGGCAGTCCGGGGCGGCGACGGCGATGCTGGCCGTCGCGTTCGTCATCGCCTCCGCACTGGCACCGCGGATCGTGGTGCGGTGGGGCGGCACCGTGACCGGTGGACGGCGGACGCTGCTGATGGCATCGGTGGTCCAAGGGGTGGGCCTGGTGGGCCTGGGGGCGGTCGCGCTCACCGGGGTGGAGCCGTTCTTCGCGTGGTACCAGCTGGTCGGCGTGCTGATCGGCGGGGGACAGGGACTCATGATGGGCCCGCTGGTGTCCGTCGTCATGGCGGCAGTGCCGGACGAGGCCGCCGGACTCACAGGTGGTCTGGTCGCCACCGCGCAGCAGACCGGGATCGGGCTGGGCATCGCGGTGCTGTCGACGATCTTCGCCGGCCTCACCCAACTCATGCCGATGACGACCGCCTACGGGTGGACGACACTCGCCACCGTGCTGCTCACCGCAGCGTTCGCCCTGTTCGCCGCGCGGGTGGGTGCGACACCGCGGGAGTAGGGGCGTGCTACAGGGTCAAGGGCTCAGTGAGGCCAGCGGTATGACCCACACTCCGTCGGAGCGACGGACGACCGGACCGCTGGGCACGATGATGGCGAGGGCCGCCGGTGCACGTTCGACCTTGGACGCGACAGCATTGAGCTGGTGGGCCGCTTCATCGACACGCTGGTGAGACAGCTTCACTTCGAAGCCCGCCCACGCGCCGTCTGCGTCTTCGACGATGATGTCGATCTCGTCGCGACCTTTGGTGTCCCGCAGGTGGAAGACCCCACGTGCTCGAATGGCTTGAGCCGCCACCCGCAGTTCGTGCACCGCAAGGGACTCGAAGGCGATGCCCAGTGTCTGGAGGTCTGTGAGCAGCCGATCCCTTCCAGCACGCAGGAGGCTGAGGGCGAGAGACACGTCGGCGAGGTGCCGCTTGGGGGTCTGCACCAAGGGTGTCTTGGATCGGAGCCGGGTGCTCCAGGACGGCTGGTCCTCAAGGACGAACAGACGCTCAGCGAAGCCGTGCAGTGAACTCACGAGTTCGGCGGACGGTGCTGCGCCGGTGACATCTGCCATTCTGCGCTGGATCGCGGCGAACGTCGAGGGCTGACCGATCAACCCAGCGTAGGCAGTGAGGAACGCAGTGAAACGCCGCGGGTCGCGACGGGGTCCCCCGAGTTCGGGGAAATCGTGCTCGCTCATCTCTTCCAGATACGACGACACAGCGTCCTGCGCATCCATGTGGTCGAGGTCCGTCCAGCCGGGCCAGCCGCCGCGTACCATCCATTCGGCGTAATCGGACACTGATGCCTGGGTGCCGCTAGACGGCTCCAGGCTCCCGTCGAACAGGCTGGCCAGCGATACGGGTGTCGCGTCCACGCCGCGCTCCTGCAGCGTCATCGTCCTCATTGTGAGAGATCGGATGCGCCCCGCGCCCGAATGTCTGGGGGCCTCATCTGCAGGTGTGGCAGAGCCTGTCAGGACGAATTGCCCCCGTGCGGCTCTGTCATCCACCTCGTGGCGGACGTGGTTCCAGATCGCAGGTACAGCCTGCCACTCGTCGATGAGGCGCGGTACGGGCCCGGGGAGTGCCGACTGAGGTTCCATGCGTGCGAGTGAGGCTTCGGGGGATTCCGTGTCCAGTCGAATCTCTGAAGCACACACCTGGCGGGCCGTTCTCGTCTTTCCGCTGGCCCGTGGACCCCGGATGTGCACTGCCCCGACGGTCAGGAGCCCACGCGCGAGCTCGTTATCGACGATGCGCGGGAGGTAGGCGGTCATGGAGTGGATTCTAGCGTCCACCCCGGAAGAGGTGCCAGGTGGGTCGTGGATTACTCCATGGTCGACCTTGTGATTACTCCATGATTGACCTTGACATTACTCCATAAGCGATGTGGTCCGCAGTGTCGCTATGTGGGCGCTTGCCGCCGAAATCTTCCACGCCGTTGCGGTGCGGGGCGTGACCTCAGGCGCCGCCGCCCAGCGTGACACCGCCGTCCGCGACGACCAGTTCGCCGGTGATCCACGACGCCTCGTCGGACAGGAGGAACGCGGCGAGGGCCGCAATGTCCTCCGGCACGCCCAGGCGCTTGAGGGGGTACGCGGCGGCGACCTTCTCCTCACCCGCCTCGTAGAGCTTCTCCGCGAACTTCGTCTTCACGACGGCCGGCGCGATGGCGTTGACACGGATGTCCGGGCCCAGTTCCATCGCGTACTGCTTGGTGATGTGAGTGATCATCGACTTCGTCGCACCGTAGAAGCCGATCATGTTCGGCTGGCGGACCGCGGCGACGGACGACAGGTTGACGATCGACCCGCCGTGCTGCTTCATCGAGGACTCGTACACCTTGCGGGTCCACTGCATGGTCGACAGGACGTTCACGTCGAACAGCTTCGAGATCGCACGATCCTCCATCTCGATGAGCGGCCCGTACACGGGATTGATGCCCGTGTTGTTCACGAGGATGTCCACCGGACCGAACGCTTCCGTCGCCTGCGCGATCGCCTCGTCCTGGTGTCCTGCGTCGTCGGCCTTCCCCGCCGCGTAGATCGCCTTGTCGGGCCCGCCCAGCTGGTCGACCGCCTCCTTGAGGGCGTCCTCGCCACGGGCGGTGATGAGCACGCGTGCACCCTCGTCGACGAGGCGCTGGGCGATGCCCAGGCCGATGCCCCGTGAAGCGCCGGTGATGATCGCGACCTTGTTCTGGAAACGTGCAGACATGGACTCTCCTTCGAGCGGATACTTACTGATCGTTTGATTGGCAATCTGTCATATGCGGCCACCCGCGTCAACGGCCTGGAGGCCATGATCCAGCTGGAGGAAACGCATCTCGCTGGCCGTGGGCGGCCTCGGCCCATCCATGTACGAAAACGGAAGGACGTGTACCATGACGGGATCCCGGAGGGGTCCGGGCGCCGGCGGTTCCGGGCGGGCCGCGCGGCGAGAGTGCCGTTCTCAGTAGGAGTGTCCATCGTCGATCCAACCCTCAGGAGCATCCGAGCCGGTCGGATCCTTCCTTCGCGGGTGCCTGCTGCGTGGTCGTGGTGGGCGTCGCTGATCGCGGCGCTTGCAGTCGTCGCCTCGCCGGGGCTGACTCCGGGGGTCGTGGCGAGCGCGGCGCAGCTCGACACGGTGGTCACGGACCTGCGCACCGTGGGTCGCGCGGCTCCCGGTGAGGCGTTCCGGATCGACGTCGACTGGGTGCTGCCGGACGAGGCTCGGCCCGATGACTCCTTCGGTATCGAGCTGCCCGACGCCTTGCAGCCCCTGGAGGAGTCCTTCGACGTGACGGATCCCCGCGGTGACGTCATCGCCCACGCCGCCGCGGTCGACGAAGGCGTCGACTTCACACTCACCGAATACGTGGACAGCCACGCGGACGTGTTCGGGGTCATCCACTTCGGTGTCGAGGTCGTCGACGGTGCACAGCCGGGTGGCTTCGTCGACATCGGCTGGGGTGGCGGTCGCGCGACCACGGTCGAGGTCATGCCTCGCTCCGACGAGGGGTGGATCAACAGCAGGCACAAGGGGCAGACGTACGGCGAGTACTACCCGGACACCGGGGTGGTCGAGTGGATCATCATGGGGCCGCTGGGTCACGACTCCGTCACGTTCGACGACAGCGCGGAGGGCGGGCAGGTCTTCCTGTGCGCACAGATGCGGGTGGAGATCTGGAATCTGGACGTGGGTGGCCACTGGGACAGCTCACTCCTCGCGCAGAATCACGATGTCACTTGTACTGAGGGCCACGTGCAGGGCACGATCCGGGACGTGCCGCGCGGGAAGATCGGCGCGATCATCATCCCGACCCTGGTGCCGGAGGACGCGACGGAGGTGGAGAACACCGCCGCCATCACGGTCGACGGACGTACCGACGAGCCGACCGCCGAGTCCATCGTCACCTCCTCCGGCGGGCAGGGCGGAGGCGAGGCCGTGGGTGAGGGCGCCGGGGCCGGCGGCGACGGGGGCGGCGAGGGGGCCCAGGACGGGCTCGCCGCCTGGGACGGCGAGCCGCAGGCGGCCGACGCGTGGCACCAGCAGCTGTGGAAGAGCGCGCCCGCGGTGATAGCGCTGGGGCTGCTCGTGCTCCTGGCCGCGCTGATCGCCGCGGTCATGGTGCGCCGCAGAAAGTGAACATTCCGTAAACCGTGCAGTCCGTGTATCGTGAGGGCGGTTCGGTGCAGTCCGCACACACGTGACCGCGGAGACTGCACCGTCGAACGACATCAGTCCACGGGAGGATCCCACGTGCAACCTGCAATACGGACACAGGCGCAGCGGCGACCAGCCGCGCTGCCGATCGTCGCCCTGATCGCGGCGCTCACACTTGTCTTCGCGTTCCTCGTGCCCACGCAGAACGAGGCACATGCGGCGGAGCTCGAAGACGTCATCACCGACGTGCAGACCGATGGGTCTGTGGCGCCGGGTGACCGCTTCCGCGTCGACATCACCTGGGAAGTGCCGGATTCCGCGCAGCCGGGCGACACCTTCAGCATGCAGCTGCCGGACGAGCTCCTGCCCATGAAGGAGTCCTTCGAGGTGCTCGACCCGGATGGGAACGTCATCGCGACGGCGGAGGTCGTCGACGGTGCCGTCGTCTTCACGCTCACGGACTACGTGGCGGACCACACCGACGTGTCCGGGACCGCCTTCTTCTGGCTCGAGGTGTCGGAGGACGCGGAACCGGGTGACGACGTGACGATCGAGTGGAACCTCGACGACTCGGTGAAGATCGAGATCGAGGAGCCGGGTGACGGCGACTGGGTGAACGATCGTGACAAGGGGCAGAAGCACGGCACCTACTACCCGGAGTCCGGGATCGTGGAGTGGATCGTCATGGGCCCGCTGGGCTATGACGAGGTGACCTTCGTCGACGAAGCGCAGGAGGGGCAGACGTTCGTGTGCGACGACCTCCGCGTGGAGATCTGGACGCTGGACGACAAGGGCCACTGGGACAGCTCCGAACTCGCGGAGAACCACGACGTGACCTGCACGGAGACCCTCGTCGAGGGAACGATCTACGACGTGCCGGACGGCAAGATCGGTGCGCTCATCATCCCCACGATCGTGCCGGAGGGCGTCGAGGTCGTGGAGAACAAGGCGACCGTCTCCGTCACGGATCAGACGGACGAGCCGGGTGCAGAGACCGTCGTCACCGACGCCGGTGGTGAGGGTGACGGCGACCAGATCGTCACGCCGAGCCCCACACCGACACCGTCGGAGACCCCCGAGTCCCCGGAGCCTTCAGAGACGCCGGGTTCCCCGGAGCCGTCGGAGACCCCGGAGTCGCCGGCACCGTCGGAGACGCCGGAGTCCCCGTCGCCTTCACCGTCGGAGACGACCGATGCGCCTGCGCCGCCGCCTGAGGACGACAATCCGAAGTCGCCGCGCCTGCCCCGCACGGGTACCAGCGCTCTGATGACGCTGGGCCTGGGTGCACTGCTGGTGGCCGGTGGCGCGACTGCGCTCATCGCAGCACGCAGGCGGGCATGATCGCCTGACGTCCCGCGTGTGCGAGCGGGTGTTCCGACAGGGTCGGGGCACCCGCTCGCACGTGTCCGTCCCGGCGTGGTGCCCTCCGATAGGGTCGGGTGGAATGCGCCTGAGCGCAGGCCGCGAAGCGTCCCGAGCGCACTGATGAGGAGTCCTGTATGCCGCTGTCCGATTCGACCGTCTCCGCCGTCACCGGCGCGCTCGCATCCGTCCCCGTGTCCGCGGAGTCGCAGACGCTGGCGCACGGGACCACGCTGCTGACGCTGGGTCTGACGGTCGATGCGTCGCCGTCGCGGCTGTGGGACTACCTCACGCAGCCGGAGCTGCTGGCACTGTGGTCGCCGATCGTCCCGGACCGCCCGCTCACCGATGTGGGGCCCGCACATGCGCGGGAGACCCCGGATGCCCCCGCGACCGAGGCCCGGGTCATCGAGCTGGAGCCCGGCACCGTCCTGCGCCATGCCTGGGGCATGGGGGAGGTGCTGTGGGAGCTCGCGGAATCGGACGTGCACGTCGAGGACGACGTGCTCGAGGGCGCCACTCGTTCGACCCACCTCGCGCTCACGCAGACGTTCACGCAGCAGGATCTGGTGCCGATGACCGCCGCCGGCTGGCACGTGTGCTTCGCCGTGCTCACCCTGGTGCTCGACGGGCAGGACGTCGAACGGGTCATCGGAGAGGACGCGCTGGCGGTGGGCTGGGAAGGCCTGCGCGACGCCTACGAGAAGAACTTCGACCTGGCGGGATGACCGGCCATGAGGCCGTGTGACGGAACTGGTGTCGCCGCCTAGCCGCGAACCCGTGGTGCGAGCACCCGCCGCACCCGTCACGCGTCGGTCTGAGCCCCCAGGTCCTGCGCGGCACGGTGCAGCGCCTGCTGGGCGTGGGGTCCGGCCGCGATGAGGACGAGCGACGATCTTGCGGACGCGCCGTCGGGTTCTGCCGGCACTGCGGGTGTGGTCGTTCCTCCAGAACCGGCGGGCACTTCGGGTCCCGGACGGGACGTGACAACGCCGCCCGCAAGTTGCACGACGACACGAGTCCCGTCCGCGGCCCGCACCACTCCCTTCGCTCGCACCAGATCGTCGGCGTGCGCATCGAGGACCTGGACGACGCGGTCGACGTCCACCGGTTCCTGCAGATCCACGGTCATCGACGTGTGGGCGGACGCGTGCCCATCCGCGGGACCGCCTGCCAGCCCATCTGCCCGTCCATCCGCGCGCCCCGACGAGAGTTCGACGAGCCCCCGCAGCACCGGCTCCCAGGCACCACCGCTTCGCGCAGCGTCGTTCGACTCGTCCCGCACCACCTCGACCGGCACATCGCCGGCGATCTGCGCGCACGTCTCCCACACCTTCGTCAGCAGTGAGTCGCTCACGGAGTCCGCTTTCGTCACCACCAGCAGGTCCGCGGCCCGGATCTGGGCGTGCACGATGTCGCTCACGAACTCGTCCCGCAGCCGATTCAGCGTCACCCCCGCATCGACGCACACGACGACTCCGCCGGGCCGGAACCCCGGGTACGTCCGCCACGCGCCCAGCTGTGCCGGGTTCCCGATCCCGCTCACCTCGCACACGACGTGGTCCAGGTCGTCACGGGCCGCCAGCGCTGTCATCGTCCGCTGCACGTCGTCGGTGATCTGGCAGCAGATGCACCCGTTGGTCAGCTCGACCGTGTCCGCCCCGCTCGCACGGATGAGCGCTGCATCGATGTTCACGGACCCGAAGTCGTTCACGACGACCGCCGCCCGCCCCAGCGCGCCACTGGCCAGCACGTGGTTGATGAGCGTCGTCTTCCCCGTCCCCAGGTAGCCGCTCACCAGCGTGAGCGGCTTCGCCACCGCCGCCGAGGCCCCCATCAGTCACCCACTCCCCTCACCCGCCTGCTCCCTCACCCGCCTGCGCTCTCAGCCCCGCGGCCGCCTGCGCCGCGGCACTCACCGGTCCTGCACGTTGCTCGCGTAGTGCTGACCACCCACGACGGTTCCGTGGACGCGGATGTCGCCCATGGCCTCGGGCGCGACGTCCAGGGGGTCCTCCGCCAGGACGGCGAGGTCTGCGAACTTTCCGGGTTCGATCGACCCGACGAGGTCGTCCTGCTTGAGCATGTACGCGCCACCCAGGGTGATTGCCTCGAGGGCGGTCTCCGCGCTGATGCGCTCCGTCTCACCCATGACCCGGCCGGACTGCGTGAGGCGGGTCGTGGCGTGCTTCGCGGTGGCGAGCGGCCCCAGCGGGGTGACGGGGGAGTCGGAGTGCAGGCTGATCGGCACCCCGTGACGCAGCGCTGTCGCCGCCGCGTTGTTCCGCCGTGCGCGGTCCGGTCCCATCGTGAGGTCCAGGTGCTGATCGCCCCACTGCCAGATGTGGTTCGCGAAGACGTTCGCGCACGCACCCAGAGCGGCCAACCGCCGGTACTGCGCAGGCGTCGACATCTGCGAGTGCGTGCACGTGTGCCGGTGGTCCGGGCGCGGGTGGTCGATCAGGACGCGCTCCAGAGTGTCGAGGAACAGCTGGGTGGACTGATCGCCGTTGCAGTGGACGTGGATGAGCAGCCCCGCCTTGTGGAACGCCTCGAACGCGCGGTGGAACTCCTCCGGGCTCACGTTCCACTGCCCGTTGGGCTGGTCCCCGTAGTAGCCGGGTTCCCGCACGCGGGCGGTGAAGCCCTGCAGCGTCCCGTCGAGCATGAGCTTCGCGTAGCCGAACCGCAGCCGGTCGTGTGAGGAGTCGCGCAGCTCGATCAGCCTCTGCGCATCGGCCTCCAGCCCCGACGACACCGGACCCACGCCCGCACCGAAGTGGAAGACGTGCATGCGGGCGGGGAAGTCCTCGCCCACGGCGCCGCGGTACGTGTCCACACCTTCATCCGACATGAGGAGTCGGGACCCCAGGTCCGTCACCGTCGTCGTGCCGGTGTTCACGGCGTTCTGCCCGAACTTCCGCAGGGCCTCAGCGTCCGCGCTCAGCAGGTCGCTGTTCTTCGCCAGCTCCTGCACCAGCCCCATCGCAACGAATTCGTGCAGCTCCCCGTTGGGCCTGCCGTCCGCGTCCAGCGTCACGCCTTCCACGCCCGCAGACTGGTCGACGCCGCACTTCCGCATCGCCGCGGTGTTGACGGTGGCGGCGTGGCCGCTGGCCTGATTGATGTAGATGGGGCGGGTCGTCGACACCTTGTCGAGGTCGACCGCTGTCAGCGGCTGGCCGTCGAAGAAGATGGGGTCCAGGCCCCACGCGATCATCGTCTGGTCGGGGTCCTCGATCTTCGCCTCCTCCGCCTGGAGGCGGGTGACGACCTCGTCGACCGAGCGGCAGCCGGGCCAGTGCACGCCGTCCGGGTCCGTGCGGTCGACGTAGCCGATGTACGTCCCCTTCCACACGTTCCCTGTGCCGGCGTGGCTGTGCGCCTCCACGAACCCGGGCAGCAGGACCGCGTCCGCGTACCGGTCGTCGACGACCGCGTTCGGGTAGGTGAGCAGCTCCTCCACCGTCCCCACGGCCCGGAAGCGGTCACCGCGGACGGCGACGGCGGGGGCGGTGGGGCAGGTGGGGTCCATCGTGCGCACCAGGCGGGCGGGGTAGATGATCGTCGGTTCCGCGGAAGTCTGGTTCCGGGGCGTCTGTGTCATGCTGGCTCCTTTGCCGAGGCCGTTGTCTCCGTGACCGTTCCCCTCCACCGTAGACTGGCCCGCATGGGTAAGAAGTCCAAGAAGTCCAAGGAAGAGATCATCGCCAAGCGTTTGGCCAAGGCACAGGCTGGCGCGTGGGTGCCGCGGCCGTTCGAGGGGCTGCCGTTCGAGGCGGACCTCGTGTGTTTGCGCGAGCTCGTCCCCTCCGCCACCGCGACCGCCAAGCTCACGGAGGAGTACGGGGGGCACGACGTCACGTTCGCCTCCCTGCTGCCCGCCGCATGGCAGGCGCTGCACCGTGCAGACGGCCTCCTCATGGCGGGCCTGCAGGTGCCGTTCTCCTCCCCGGACCCGTCGCGGGACATCGCCGCGGCGCTGCTGGCCGTCGCAGAGGGTGAGCCCGGCACGTACCGGGAGGTGACCTCCCAGCCGGGTGAGGGGCCACGCCTCCAGGACATCCTCGACACCTCCGTCCCCTTCACCGTCACGGTGCACGAGACGTTCGACTTCTGGCTGCCCGAAGACGAATCGCTGCGGGACGAGGACGTCGTCGCCGCACTGGATCAGGCCAACGAGGCGATCAGCCCCACGGAGAAGCTCGTGTCCGCCCCCGCCGCCTACTGGACGAACATGGCGGGTCGCGTCTACGTCCGCTGGGCCCACACTGCACCCGAGGACACTGTCCTGGGTGCGCTCGCCCGCCTCCACGCGAAGGGCCAGAACGACATGGGCACCGAAGGCGGCAAGTACCGGGGCTGCTTCCGCGCCCACGGCATCGCCGTCCCCGTCTGGGAGTTCCCGCCGGACACCCAGCCGGACGACCTCGAAGAGGGCCTCGCGACGTTCCGCACCCGGTTCGACGAGGCCGCAGCCGTCACCGCGCCGCTCGACTACGAAGAGCGCCGGGCCAAGGCGGGCGTCGTGTCCCGCCAGCTCACGATCCGATGAGCACCGCAGCGGGGAACGGGGCGGACAGCACCGCGCGAGCCTCCGGCGCCTCGGGTGCGGCTGGCCCTGCCGGAGCACCGCACTCCGTCGCCGTCGTCATCCCGGCGAAGGACGAGGGGCAGCGGATCGCGGCGACCGTCGCCTCGGCGCAGCGCATCCCGGGCGTGGACCTCGTCCTCGTCGTGGACGACGGCTCCTCCGACGACACGGGTGTCCACGCCCGTGAGGCCGGGGCGGAAGTCGTCACCCACCGCACGAACAAGGGCAAGGCCCAGGCGATGATGACGGGGTCGTTCGCCGTGCGGAACCGCGAGATCTCCCAGCTGGCCCCCGGTGAGCGCGCCCGCCACAGGGCGCTGCTGTTCATCGACGGCGACCTCGAGGGCACCGCGGTGAACACCGCGCCGCTCACCGCACCGATCCTCGCCGGTGACGCCGACGCGACGATCGCGATCCTGCCCGCCCAGAAGCGCAAGGGCGGCGGCTTCGGGTTCGTCGTGGGGCTTGCGAAGAAGGGCATCGAGCGACTCTCCGGCTTCGAAGCCACCCAGCCGCTGTCCGGCATGCGCTGCATGACGCGGGACGCGTTCGACGCGACCCAGCCGTTCGCCGCCGGCTGGGGTGTGGAGACCGGCATGACGATCGACCTCGTGTGGGCCGGCATGCGGGTGCGAGAAGTCGAATGCGACCTCCAGCACCGTGTCACCGGCCGCGACCTCAAGGCCCAGCTGCACCGCGCCGCCCAGTACCGGGACGTCGCCCGCGCGCTCGCCGCCCGCGAGCTGCGGGGCCGTCTGAGCGGCGGCCGTCGCCCGGGTCACGACATCCTCGCACCCGGAGCGCCGCTGGACACGACCCCGGCCCAGGACGCGAACCCGACCGGGGACACGAGCCCGACCCAGGACACCGGCTCACCGCACGACCCAGAAGGCACCACCCCATGACGCAGCCCGCTGCCCGCCGCTACGCCTACCTGGGTCCCGCGGCGACCTTCACCGAGGCCGCCCTCATCGACCTCCTCACCGAACGCGGCCAGCTCGACACCGCGGAGCGCATTCCCATGCGGTCCGCGGACGCGATGCTCCAGGCTGTGCGCAGCGGTGAGGTGGACGCCGCCGTCGTCCCCATCGAGAATTCCGTCGAGGGCGGGGTGCCGGCCACCCTGGACGCGCTCACCCGGTACGGACGCCTGCAGATCGTCGCCGAGGCGGTCGTCCCCGTCCGCTTCGTCCTCGCCGCCCGGCCCGGAACCGTCACGCTCGAGACGCTGCGCTCCTATGGGACACACCCGCACGCGGAGGCGCAGGCGCGGCTCTGGATGCAGGAGCACGCGCCGTTGGCGGAGTACCAGCCCACGTCCTCGACCGCGGCTGCCGCGCGAGACCTCGCAGCGTCGGCCGACGTGCCGTACCAGGCGGCGATCGGCCCGATGCTGGCCGCGCAGACGTACGGGCTGGAGGTGCTTGCCGACGACATCGGGGAGAACACGGACGCCCAGACGCGATTCATCTGCGTCCAGCGGCCGGGGTCCATCCCGGAGCCCACCGGCTGGGACCGCAGCACGTTCGTCGTGGGGCTGGCCAGCGACCGGGCAGGAGCTCTGCTGGAGATGCTCGAGCAGCTGTCCGCGCGCGGCGTCAACATGTCCCGCATCGAATCGCGGCCCACCGGAGGAGGCCTGGGCCTCTACCAGTTCTCCATCGACGCTCTGGGCCATGTGCGGGAAGCGCGGGTTGCCGAGGCGCTGCGGGGCATCCACCGGGTCGCCGCCCACGTGCAGTTCCTGGGTTCGTACCCGATGGCATCGGCCACCCGCACGGAGCTCAACGGGACGAAGAAGGCCGTGGATCCGCGCGTCGCAGACGACGCGTTCGACCGGGCCCAGGAGTGGCTGGACGAGGTGACCGGGGGAGCCTAGCGTCGTTCGGATGTGGGAATCACTGACTGACGAGTAGACTTCACCGGGCACACATCACTGCGCGCTGGACGATCACCCCGTCCGGACCGGCGCACACACACGTACGAGGACGGCGCGTGACACAGAACTCCGACTTCGATTCGCTCTTCGGCCCTGGGACGAACGCCAGCAGCTCGGCCTCGGAGTACGACTACGACTCGCTCAACGAGGAACGCCAGGACGACCGCAGGTCCCGGCGCGGACGCGGTTCCCGCAGCGGCGGATCGTCCCGGATCAGCAGGCACCCTCACAAGAAGAAGACGGGCCGGAAGGTGCTCGCAGGCTTCCTCGTCCTCCTGCTGGTCCTCATCGCGGCAGTCGTCGGCTACGTGTTCTACCTGGGCAGCCTGTGGGACAAGAACTCGAACCAGCTGGGTGAGGACGAGGTGTTCGGGGGAGAGCAGCCCGTGTCCGACTCGGACCTCAACATCCTGCTGCTGGGCTCCGACGCCCGTGACGAGGACGTCGATTACGAAGGTGATGCGCGCGGCAACAGGTCGGACACGATCATGGTCATGCACATCAGCGGTGACCGGGAGGGTGTGCAGGTCATGTCGATCCCCCGCGATTCGTGGGTGGACATCGAAGGCCACGGCAAGGCGAAGATCAACGCCGCGATGAGCTACGGCGGTCTGCCGCTCGCCACACAGACGATCAGCGATTTCATCGGTGCCCCCATCCATCACGTCGCGATCATGGACTTCGAGGGCTTCAAGGCGCTCACCGACAGCGTGGGCGGCGTGACGGTCCAGTCGGAGACGGCGTTCGAGATCGACGGGCATTCGTACACGGAGGGCACCAACGAGCTGTCCGGCGAAGAAGCTCTGCCGTTCGTCCGCGCACGGAAGATGTTCGCCGACGGCGACCTGCAGCGCATCCGCAACCAGCAGGCCTACCTCACGGGCCTCATGGACGAGATCGTCACGGCAGACACCCTGGGCAACCCGGCGAAGGTCGCGGGCATCGTCCGTGACTTCTCCCCGTACATGACGGTCGACGCGAAGCTGGATGCATCGAAGATCGCGGGCCTTGCGTACGAGTTGCGCAGCATCCGTTCGGGTGACGTGCAGTTCTTCTCCGCACCGATCTCCGGTGCAGGCCGGTCCGGTGACGGCCAGGCGATCCTCAACGTCGACGAGGGCAAGCAGGCGGAGATCCAGGATGCCTTCGCGAACGACACCGTCGACGAGTACGCGGCGACAGCGGATACCGTCCACCTCTGAGTGGTGGAGCCTCACACAAGTCCAAAACAACTCAAAATGTGATTTGGAGTTTTGAGTTTGGTGCGGGGTTGGCGGTCGTCAGCCCTGCGAGGCCAGGTGCTGGGCGGGTTCGACGCTCAGGAGGTTCCGCAGTCGCGACAGGTCGTAGCTGCGTGCGCGGACGTACGCCTCGATCTCTGTGACCGTGTGCGTGGGGCGATTCTGAGCAGAGGGCGTCTTCACCCGCTTCTGTGCGAGCCACGCGCGCGCGATCGCCAGATCCGCCGGCCGCGTGTCGAGGGGTGTGTGCGGGTGGTCCGTCCGTGCGAGGTAGGTGTTGATCGCCTCGTGGAGGACGTACGGCTGAGGGTCTGCGACGTTGATCGGCCCGCGGACGTGCGGGCGGTCCAATCCTGCGAGCACAGCGGTCACGACGTTGTCGACGTGGGCGAGCATCGTGTGGACCTTCGCGCCACCGGGCAGTGCGAAGACACCACGACGGGCGAAGCGGGACAGTGACGCGTAGACGCCGTCGTCCTCGCCGGGGGCATAGATGCGGGCAGGGCGGAGGATGAGGGCCTTGGGCTGCACGCGGGTGACGACGGCCTCGGCCAACGCAGCGGTGCGGGCGAACTCGTCACGGTAGTCGGCCTGATCGCGGGGGCCGGCCTCTTCGTAGAGGCGGGTGTGCTCACCGAGCAGCCCGTACACGGCCGTCGACGACAGGTGGATGAACCGCGCCTGCGGGTAGGTGTCCAGGACGCGTCGCGTGCCGGCGACGTTGACGGCGTGGAAGTCGTCCGCGTCGCCCCAGTCGTCACTCATCCGCGCGCAGTGGACGACCGCGGTCACCCGAGGCGCCAGCGCGGTGGCATCGACAGGGGCGTCCTCCCGCAGATCCCAGTCGATGTGGTGGATGCGCGACGGCAGATCCGGGTCGGGGCCTCCGACGGTGAGCACAGGGGTGCCACGTGTCTGCAGGGCGCGGACGACGGCTCCTCCGACCAGTCCGGAAGCGCCGGTGACGATGACGGTCATGGGGCAGCAGACTCCTCGTTCCGGGGCGGGTGCCCACCAGGCTAGCCCCTGCTCGGCACCGAGGTCGGCAGACGTGCCGAACACGCGCGAGGCGCCGTGCCGGAGGTGCCGGAACTCACCCTGGCCGGCTTCAGCGACCCTTCCACTCCGGGTCGCGCTTCGTGAGGAACGCGTCGATGCCTTCCTGCGCATCGTCGATCACGGCATTCTTCGCCATCGTGTCCGACATCTCCCGGTACGCGTCCTCGACGGGCATGCTGATCTGTCGATAGAACGCCTCCTTGCCGATCGCGACAGTGGCGGACGACGCCTGTGCGATCTTCGTCGCGAGCTCATCCGTCGCCCGGATCAGCTGCGCGTCGTCGACGACGTCGGACACCAGACCCAGGTCCAGTGCGCGCTCCGCACTGACGGGGTCGCCCGTCAGCAGCATGCGCATCGCCTGCTTCGTCGGCACGGCGCGTGCGATAGCCACACCCGGCGTCGAGCAGAACAGGCCGATCTTCACACCAGGCGTGGCGAACGCCGCGGACCGGGCGGCGACCACGAGGTCGCAGGTGGCGGCCAGCTGCGCTCCCGCCGCGGTCGCCAGGCCGTGCACGCGGGCGATGACGGGCTGAGGGGTCCGCTGGACGGTGAGCATGAGGTCCGTGCAGAGGTCGAAGATCTCCTGCTGCCGCGCATGGTCTGCGCCACGAACCTCCTTGAGGTTGTGCCCCGAGGAGAACACAGGGCCCTCGGCGGCGAGGACGACCACGTGGACCGACGTGTCGTCACCGATCGCGACGAGCGCGTCACGCAACTGGCCCATGAGCTCCATGGATAGGGCATTGCGCGTCTGCGGGGAGTTGAGGGTGAGCGTCGTGACGTTGTTCTGCGTGGAGGACAGGATGAGATCAGACATGTCCCCATGCTAGGGGCCTGCGACCCGCGATGGGAGGGGCTTCTGCTCTTCGGCCGCCCCCGGCCCCGGCAGGCCTCTTACTCCTCGGCTGCACCGCCGTGGACGATCAGCCGCTCATCCAGGAGTGACGTGAGTGCGCTGTCCAGCAGTTCGTCGGCCTGCGGGTTCTCACCCAGCACGTCGATGATCTCCGCGAGGAGCGCCTCCCTCGTGAGGGGACCGGAGAGCTCCAGGATGTCCCAGACGAGAGCCCCCAGGCCCTGCGTCGACACGAGCGTGCCCTTCCTCAGGACGACGAACGATTCTGCGAGCGCGACCGCGTCGCTGAACGTGGTGATCGCATACTCGCCGGGACCAGGCGCGGCGGAGCCGCGGCCGGGCACGTGCCGCCACTCGGGGTGGTGGGCAGGGATCGTGACGAGGTCGGGCAGCTGCGCCACGAGATCGGTTGCTTCTCGATAGCGGACGGTCAGCGCCCCGCCGCAGTGGTCCAGCAGCAGCATGAGCCGGGCGAGCCCATTGTCCACGCGCCACGTCGAGGACGATTGCGCGGACAGCGTGTGCACCGCTTCCACTGTCGGGGTGCGCTCCGCCGTCACAGGGGGGCCCGCAGAAGAACCTCCACCTGCAGAGCGCTCATCCGCAGGCTGTCGATCGAGCAGGAGGACGTGAGACGGCGCTGTCCCGTGGAGGCCGGGCTCCAGTGTGAGCGCGCTCAGAGCGATGTCGCTCTTGCTCCGGCTGCCTGCAGCCGACCGTGACGGGTGTGCCTCGCCGCGCTCCATGACGCGGGAAACGGGCTTCGGGTACGCCGTGACGCGGAAGCCCTCCGGGTCGAGGATCGAGAGCTCGTCCGTGAGATAGGTGCCGTTCTGCCCCAGCGCTGCGGTCGACGTCGACTTCCCGGCGCCGGACGGGCCGACGACCAGCACCGTGCCCAGGTCCGGCAGCTCGACGGCGCCAGCGTGGAGGAGGATCCGTTCGCCGGCCATGTCCCGGATGAGCGCGGTCGTCACCCGGCCGGACACGATGAAGGAGTTGCCCGGGTCGTCGGGGCGCAGGCGGTACGCGGGGGCGCTCGTGGCGGCAGCCTGGCCCGCGCCGCCTGTGTCAGTCGAGCCGTGCCCCATGAACCGCAGCTCCAGTGCATCAGGGGCCGCTTCTCCGTCGTCCACCACGTGTGCCCACAGCTCGCGGATCTCCTCTGCGAGGTCCGCAAGCTCTAGGGCGAAGCACATCGTGATGTGCTTCCCCGCCGTGAAGAGACGCACCGTCGACGCCGCATCGTCCGCCCCCGGGGCAGCAGGTGACGACGGCTCGGTCGACAGCGGTGCGTCGTGTGACATGGAGGACGTCCTTGGCGGAGAAGCGAGCACTGCCGGAACACGGCAGGCGGGATCAACGCTTCGATTCTAGGGGAGGGCCAGAAAAGCAGCCTTGAGTGGAATAGACTCAACTTTGGTGATGTTGATCTGGCATACACGTCATCTCTGTGGGAAGAAGGACCTATGGAAGCGAAGTTCACGACCAAGAGCCAAGAAGTGCTGGGGGCCGCTGCGAAGGACGCGGTGGCCCGCGGCAACGGACACATCGAACCGGCCCACCTCCTCAAGCAGCTCGTGGCCCAGCCGGACAGCATCGCCGTGTCTCTGCTGGAAGCGGCGGGGGCCTCGGCGGCGGACCTGGGCAGGGCTGCCGAACGGATCCTGGACGGCCAGCCGACCGTCTCCGGATCCTCCGTAACTCAGCCGGGCTTGGCCCGGCCCTCCATGCAGCTCATCAACGCAGCGGAGCAGGAGATGCAGGCGCTGGGGGACCAGTTCGTGTCCACCGAGCACCTGCTGCTGGGCGCTGCCGCGGACACCGGCGACGTCGGTGAGGCGATGCAGCGCGCCGGCGCGACTCGGGAGGCGCTGCTGGCCGTCCTCGACCAGGTGCGGGGCGGGCAAAAGGTGACGAGCGAGGACCCGGAGTCCACGTTCCAGTCGCTCGAGAAGTTCGGCGTCGACCTCACCGCGACCGCGCGTGAAGGGAAGCTGGACCCCGTCATAGGCCGCGACGCGGAGATCCGCCGGGTCGTGCAGGTGCTGAGCCGCCGGACGAAGAACAACCCGATCCTCATCGGTGAGCCCGGCGTCGGCAAGACCGCCGTCGTCGAAGGGCTCGCCCAGCGGATCGTCGCGGGCGACGTGCCGGAGTCGCTGCGGAACAAGCGACTGGTGGGCCTCGACCTGTCCGCGATGGTCGCCGGGGCGAAGTACCGCGGCGAGTTCGAGGAGCGGCTCAAGGCCGTGCTCGAGGAGATCAAGCAGGCCGACGGTGAGATCGTCACGTTCATCGACGAGATCCACACCCTCGTGGGCGCCGGCGCCGGCGGTGATTCCTCCATGGACGCGGGCAACATGCTCAAGCCCATGCTGGCCCGCGGTGAGCTGCGCATGATCGGTGCGACCACGCTGGACGAGTACCGGGAGAACATCGAGAAGGACCCCGCGCTGGAACGGCGCTTCCAGCAGGTGTTCGTCGGCGAGCCCACCGTCGAGGACTCGGTCGCGATACTCCGCGGCCTCAAGGAGCGGTACGAGGCGCACCACAAGGTGACGATCGCGGACTCCGCCCTGGTGGCCGCCGCGTCCCTGTCGAACCGCTACATCGCGGACCGTCAGCTGCCGGACAAGGCGATCGACCTGGTCGACGAGGCGGCGTCCCGCCTGCGCATGGAGATCGACTCCGCCCCCATCGAGATCGACGAGCTGCAGCGTGCCGTCGACCGCCTCAAGATGGAGGAGATGGCGCTGTCGAAGGAGTCCGACCCTGCCTCGAAGGAGCGCCTGGCGGCACTCCAGCAGGAGCTGGCGGACAAGCAGGAGGAGCTGGGCGGGCTCAACGCCGTGTGGGAGCGTCAGCGTGCGGGCCTCAACCGTGTGGGCGACCTGAAGGAGAAGCTCGACGAGCTGCGGAACCAGGCGGAGGTCGCGCGCCGCGACACGGACCTCGCGACCGCCTCCCGCCTGCTGTACGGGGAGATCCCGGCCGTGGAGAAGGAGATCGCCGCCGCCGAGGCCGCAGAGGCCGCCGACGCCGGCTCCGGTTCCGGGACGGGCACCGGCCGCCCCATGGTGGGCGACCACGTGACCCCGGACGACATCGCCGAGGTCGTCGCCGCCTGGACCGGCATCCCCGCCGGCCGTCTGCTGCAGGGGGAGCGGGAGAAGCTGCTCCACGCGGAGGACGAGATCGGTCAGCGGCTGATCGGGCAGACCACGGCCGTGGAGACGGTCGCGGACGCGATCCGCCGGTCCCGCGCCGGTGTGTCCGACCCGGACAGGCCCACGGGTTCGTTCCTGTTCCTGGGCCCCACGGGTGTGGGCAAGACGGAGCTTGCGAAGTCGCTGGCGGACTTCCTCTTCGACGACGAGCGGGCGATGGTCCGCGTCGACATGAGCGAGTACGGGGAGAAGCACTCCGTGTCCCGCCTGGTGGGTGCGCCTCCCGGCTACGTGGGCTACGAGTCCGGCGGTCAGCTGACGGAGGCCGTGCGGAGGCGCCCGTACTCCGTGGTGCTGCTGGACGAGGTGGAGAAGGCCCACCCGGACGTGTTCGACGTCCTCCTGCAGGTGCTGGACGACGGCCGGCTCACGGACGGTCAGGGCAGGACCGTGGACTTCCGGAACACGATCCTCGTCCTCACCTCCAACCTGGGCTCACAGTTCCTGGTCGACCAGGAGCTCAGCAAGGAGGAGCAGCGGTCGAAGGTCATGGAGATCGTCAACCTGTCGTTCAAGCCGGAGTTCCTCAACAGGCTGGACGACGTGGTGGTGTTCGACGCGCTCAGCACGAAGGAGCTGTCCCGTATCGTCGACCTGCAGATCGCAGCGATGCAGAAGCGGCTGGCGGAGAAGCGGATCACGCTCACCGCGACGGATGCCGCGAAGGACTGGCTGGCGATCGAGGGCTACGACCCGGCGTACGGTGCCCGACCGCTGCGCAGGCTGGTGCAGCGGGAGATCGGCGACCGGCTGGCGAAGCAGATCCTCGCGGGCGACATCCACGACGGGGACTCCGTCACCGTGGATCGTCCTGCGGAGTTCGAGGAACCGGGGCTGAGGCTCACCGCGGTGCGGTGAGGGTGCGGTGAGTGGTTGCCGTGCGATGAGCCGTGCAGCGGGGTGACATGAGTGCCGCTCCGCCATGACGGAAGGGCCGGGAGGGAGTGTTCTCCTCCCGGCCCTTCCGTCTGCTAACGGGTCGTAGGGTGAAGGCATGAGCCTGGGAATCATCGCCTTCGTCGTCATGGCCGTGGTGTTCCTCGTCGTCCTCGGTGCGGTGGTCGCAGTCGTGTTCTGGCTGATCCGACGCTCGCGTCCAGGGCGGGCCGGTGTGGTCGCGGGGCGCGGTGCGTTGCGCGGTGTCGTGCGATCGGTGGTCGTCACGACGGTGCCGAGGTCGCCGGCGAGGCATCAGGACGACAACGACCAGCGACGGGTGACCGTGCTCATCGATGTGGAGGGCCCGGCCGGCACTGGGCGGATCGCGGACGGGCCGGAGCGTCCGAAGTATCTGCCGTGGGCGCTGCGTTGGAAGGTGTTCACCTGTAATCCGTTCCGCTACGGCGACCTCCAGCTGCGGATGCACGGCCGTGAGGAGAGACTGCGGGCGGCGGAGCAGGCGCGCGCGGGTGGGTTCGAGTTCCCGGTGGAGCCGCCGCTGCGGGTGCTGGTGGTCGACCCGGGCAGTGAGAGCCGTCGTCCGCAGTGGCGGGTGGACAACTCGACAACGACGAATACGTTGTAATAGATCCCAAGTCTCTATGTTCGTCCCCTGTTGCACTGACCGACGTGTAGTGGGCCCTGCATGCAAGCATCAGCATTCATAAGTGCAGTGTAGATTGAGAGGGTGAAGAATCGTGGGAACCTTTCAGGATTCACCGTTGTTATTCCGACCCTTCAGCGATCCCCTGACCTGGATGACATCGTTACGCAATGCGCGCAACACGCCCTTGTGCACGAAGTCATCGTGGTCAACAACACTGACCCGCCGCTCAGGTGGGACTTGCCGAAGGTGCGGGTTTTGAACTTGGGTAGAAATATCTTTGTGAACCCCGCCTGGAACTTGGGGGCGAGAGAAGCTGCGAGCCAGCTACTTGCGTTGATCAACGATGACGTCCGTTTTGAAGACGACGCTCTCACACACGCGTACCAGGTTCTGCATCGAGGGTGGTTTGGTGTCATCGGTCCGGATGAGGGAAGCTTCAATCGATCTCCTCGGGGACGTCGGCGCGTCAGAATAGCTCCTTTTTTCAGCTTCAAAGGAAATTTTGGGACGTTCATGTGCATGCGAGTTCGTGACTACGTGCCGGTCCCGAAGGCGCTTCGGATCTGGGGCGGCGACGATTGGCTATTCTTACAGCAACGGAAACCCAACGGTGTGCTAGCCGGGTACAGGTTCGATACAGAGATGGGAACGACCTCAGGTTCACCCGAATTTCAAAAGCTGCGGAAAGACGAGCTTGATGCCGCACGCCCCATTCTGATGCCGCTTTACCGCACACGCTGGTGGCATCGACCGGTCGAGTATCTTGACCGTCTGCGAAGCGCCACACATCCTAGTCGCCGATGACGGGCGCGTGGTCGGACGCTTCTTTGCCCTCCCGCTCTGGGCGATCAATTGTAGCGGCCGTGCCGAGTTGGTGGGATGCCTGTGTGCGGAGGGCAGAGACGCGCAGCTCGTAGGGTATCGCTGAGACTCTTTGCTCATCTCGTATTTTCCGGCAGAGGTTCTAGAGCGCCAGGGATTCGCTCCGCGAACCGCAGGCAGCGGCACATGGGCGCCGGGCGTCGCGTCGTTGACATCGGGTTGTCCGGCCGACCATGGCTGATGCAGGTCTGCACCTGACAGCCATGTCGGGCGGGCAAGCGCCCAGACATTGTGAGCGTCAACGTCCCGCCATAGATGCGTGGCATTCAGCTTTTGAGCGATGATTGCCTATTTCCAGCGGACCACATCGGTGCCATAGACATGAGCTCACTAGACGTCGACGTAATAGTGCGAGGCACTCGCCTTTAGCGGGTATTCGGGGGACGCCCCTACGTGTGGATGTTGGAGTGGCGGGGCGGTATCTTGAGAGGGATCATGACACTATGTCGTGAAACACGTGTCCGTCACATGAGCATGCTGAAAGTGGAAGGTCAGCAAGTGCTCCTGGTGTCTGTCAACTTGAAGTCAACTGAGAATTAGGGCCTGGAAGGGCAAGATGACCGTATTGCATCCGCGGATCGTTGAGTCCCATGTAGTTGCTCTCGAGGATTCCCATCGCATCGACGGATTTTTTGCCCAGCCGGGCACTTCGTGCTTCCTGCGATTCCGAGCGGTCGACGGTCGTGTGGGGGAGGGGCTGGAGCTTTTCGATTCTGCACTGTTTGAGGATCGCTACGGCAGAAGTCCGCTCCCTGGCGAGATGGGTTGTGCACTCAGCCATTTCAAGATAATCAAACGGTTTGCCAACTCTTGTGGTCGTGACAGTGACCTCGCGCTCGTCGCAGAGGACGACGCGCGGTTCACGCCAGGTGCGCTCGAGGTGATCTCAACAGTTGCGGCGCGAGTGGAGAACGTGGGCTTCGTAGTTCTGGCCAACGACTTTCCAACTCAACTGTCTCTCTTCTCCCGAATAGTGGGGCGAACGGGGCTGCGGGCCTACAGGGTTGGTCATAACTGGGGGAACGTTTGGTGCACCGGGCTATACCTGGTGAGTCGTGGTGCTGCTCGGCAATACATGGCTTCCACACCGGGACGTGTCAGCTGGGTTGCCGATCATTACAGTCACTTCCGCCGCGAGATGGGGATCAACGTCAAGGTACTTCGTCCAAGCTTGGTCAGTTGGGAAGGTGAAAGCGACATCCGTCGGGGTGGTCCGACCTTCGGTGCGCCGGTGGGGGTCGAGCAGCCGTCCGTGTCCTTAGGCCGGCGGCTGGATGATGGGGTGAAAAAGTCACGTGATGTGATGGCAGCGACCGCGCGTGACGTCGCTTGGTTTACTGGAATTAAGGATTCGAAAAGGCGGCGAAAGACGGATCGGCTCTAAACTGGCAGCTAACAGTATCCTCGTCTTTGGCCGCTCACTCATCGACTTCTGAACGGCGTCACCGCGCCAGTGCTGGTGGTGTATTCGGGCGGTCCAGTCAGTTGGCGTGTCGGTGTATTTGCCCGCACTGCGCCGCGTGGGATGGGTAGGGCGGATAGGCTTGAGTCGTGACTCAACAGAAGCCTGATACTGCACGCATGGACTGGATGGACGAACTACGCGGACTCGCAGTCCTCTTGGTGATCCTTCACCACATTTTCGGAATCCCAGTCGTGCTGGGTGGAGGCGCACCACCGTGGGTTGACTTCATGCGTGTTCTTGAACCCTTCCGCATGCCACTCTTGCTCGTGCTTTCGGGAATGCTTCTGCCGCGTTCGCTCGCAAAGCCATCGCGTCTTTACTATTGGGGCAAGGTGAGAGGCATTCTGTGGCCGTTCGTCCTTTGGACGCTCATCACTAACCTCGTGTTATTGCATGTGTCTAATCTGGCGAGCCCTTGGACCTGGATTGGAGGGTCGTGGCACCTCTGGTTCCTCGCAGTGCTGCTGGCGTGCTACCTGGTCGGTCCGCTCATACGGTGGATTCCCGCGTGGCTGTGGGTTGTTCCGATGGTCATGCTAGAACCATTCGTCGGAACTTCCTCATATCGGCGAATTCTTTGGTATGGGGCGTTCTTCTTCTTGGGTGCAGCCCTTTCGGTCTTCGCGAGCAGGTGGCAAGGCGTTCGCTGGCCCGTGCCCGCAGTTCTGCTCGTAGCCAGCGCTGGGTTCGGGGTCTGGGTGGCGTCGCCTGTGGGGACTTACGAGCGAGGTCCTGTCGCCTTCCTGGCATCTGCTACGGGGGTAGCTGCAATCGTCTGGGTTGCTCCTCGAGCCCCACGAATCCGAGCGCTACAATTCGTGGGGCGCGAATCCATGGTCTTTTACATTGTTCATTTCGGGGCTGTGGGCGCAACGTGGCTTCTCATTGGGGAACTTCCGTGGTGGATTCTGTTCCCGGTTCTCGCCGTCGCCGCGTATGGTGTCCCGCTCCTTCTCACCCGCGTCTCGAGCAGTTTTCTCTTCACGCTTCCCTCTTTAAAGGAGAAGCCTGCAACCGCGTCAGGGCCAGCAACCTCGCAGCAGCTGCGTGGTCAGACGTCGTAGTCGACGATGACGGGGGCGTGGTCGGACGCGCCCTTGCCCTTCCGCTCCTCACGATCGATCATGGCGGCCGCAGCTGTCGGCGCAAGCGCAGGTGATGCCAGCTGGAAGTCGATGCGCATCCCCTCCTTCTTGGGGAAGCGCAGCTTCTGGTAGTCCCAATAGGTGTAGACGGCGGGGCCGGGCGCAAGAGGGCGGGTCGTCTCGATGAGTCCGGCGTCCAGGAGTGCCTGGAACGCAGCGCGCTCCGGCGGCGACACGTGTGTGGCGCCGGCGAAGGCGTCGATGTCCCAGACGTCCTCATCCAACGGAGCGATGTTGAAGTCGCCAGTAAGGACGAACTTCTCGTCCTTGTCTGCAGCCAGACGCGCGGCGGCCACAGCGCGCAGTGCTTCCAGCCACTGCAGCTTGTACGTGTAGTGCGGGTGGTCGAGTTCACGCCCGTTGGGGACGTAGAGGGAATAAACTCGCACGCCGCCGGTCACCGCGGAGATCGCGCGGGCTTCAGAAGCCAGATCTTCACCGAACCCCGGCATGTCGTCGAACCCAATCTCCACGTCCTCCAGCCCGACGCGAGACGCGATGGCGACGCCGTTCCATTGGTTGAGCCCGTGGAATGCCACCTCATAGCCGCGGTCATCGAAGATCTCTCGCGGGAACTGGGTGTCCTTGCACTTGAGTTCCTGGATGGCCAGGACGTCCGCGTCAGACCGGTCCAACCATGCCCCGACCCGCTCTGCCCTCGCCCTGATTGAGTTCACGTTCCAGTTCACAATGCGCATGCGCACAACCGTATCGGAACGGGCTGAGGTTGGGTTCTGCTGAACGCTCGATAGATTGGTGCCATGGTAGCAGCTCTCAATCATCACATCGGTGCCGACGGGGAGCCCGTTCCGCACGCGTACTTCGTCCGCACCGGCGACCGTTCCTTCCGCTCCACCCTCCACTCACAGGGCGCGTGGCAGGCAGGTGAGCAGCACATGGCCGTGGCATCCGCGTTGGTTCTCCACGAGCTGGAGCGCGCTCTTCCGTCGGAGAAGCTGATCTCACGCGTCACCTTCGACATCCTCGGCGTCATCCATTCGGGAGAGTTCGACATCGAGGTCGACGTCGTCCGACCGGGGCGCACGATCGAGCTCGTCGAAGCACGCATGGTGCACAGGGCTGCACACACCGGGACCGAAGTGCGGGCCGCAGATTCGGGCGCCGCCACCACTGTGAGCCCAGGACTGCCGCGAACGTCCGTCACGGCGCGGGCATGGCGCCTCGTCAGCTCCGACACGTCCACTGTCGCGGGCACGGAAGTGACGGCGTTCCCCGGCAGCACTGAGCTCCAGCCGCTCGAGCCCTCCGGGCTGTGGCCCGGCGGCTATATCGCCTCCCTCCGTGGCGCGCAAACAGCGGACGGCAGGCCGGGGCGCCGAAAGGTCTGGGTCGAGACCGACGTGCCGCTGGTCGAGCATGAGGAGGACGGTCCGTACGCCGGCTTCGTGAAGTACTGCGACGCCATGAACGGGTTCGCCGTCCGCGAGGATCCCCAGGAGGTCTTCTTCCCCAACGTCGACCTCACGATCCACTTCCTCCGGTCGCCTGTTCCGGGCGGGGCCGGCATGGACATCGACGTCGGATTCGGCGACAGCGGCATGGGCATCACCCACGCGGTGTTCCACGATGCCAGGGGACCCGTGGCACACTGCGCCCAATCGCTCACGGTCCGGTTGCCGCACGGGTCGACTCGCGCGGACCAGGTGTGAAGCGGGATGACTGACCACATGGAGACCGCGACAACCCGGCGAAATACCGCCGCTGACCCGACCCGACCTCGAGCACTCATCACCGGTGCAAGCGCCGGCCTGGGCCGGGAGTACGCGAAGCAGCTCGCACTAGATGGCTACGACCTGGTCCTCGCGGCGCGAGGCCGTGAAGCGTTGGAAGCCTGTGCCGACGAGCTGGAGCGACACTACGGGATTGTCGTTCAGGTGCAGGTCGTGGACCTTGCGACGCAGGAAGGGATCGACGACCTCATCGACGTCATTGATCGTGAACGGATCGATGTCCTGGTGAACAATGCCGGGTTCGGTCTCAAGACGTCGCTGATGGACACCGACCCTGAACAGCTGATCGCGAACGACATGGTCATGCTCAGGGCGGTCACGCTGCTGAGCCGGGCAGCGGCCCGTCACATGCGCGACCGGGGGAGGGGCGGCATCGTCACTGTGTCGTCACTCGCCGCACTGGGTGCGTACGGGGTGTACTCCGCGGTGAAGAGCGCGGCACTGCTCGTGACAGAGGCACTTTCTTCGGAACTCATCGATACCCCTGTCACGGTGACCGCGGTGCTTCCCGGGTTCGTCAAGACTGAGTTCCACGACCGGATGCGAGTACGGCGGGCCGGTCCGGAATGGCTGTGGCTGGATGCAGAGCATGTCGTGTCCGAGTCGCTGCGAGACGCACGACGTGGACGTGTGGTGAGTGTTCCGAGTACGCGCTACAAGGCGATCTACGCGATCGGTCAGGTAGTGCCACGGGGGCTCGTGAGGAGCTTGAGCGGCGGGTTCGGAGTACGACGACGCAAACGATCGTGAGTTCAGCACTGTCGATCCGGAGAACGTCGTCCACACAATATGATGGAGACCATGACTGAGACTGCAGAACCACGTGCGCGCCTACTTTCCCTGATCGATGAGCTCGCGGTGGTGCGTGGCCGGGTGACTCTGGCATCGGGGTTGGAGGCCGACTACTACCTCGATCTCCGCCGCGTCACTTTGGAACACAGGTCAGCGCCTCTGGTCGGCGAGGTCGTTCTCGACCTCCTCGGGGAACAGGGGCTGTTGCACGGCGACGGAGCAGTGGACGCGATCGGCGGTCTCACCATGGGAGCGGATCCCGTAGCGACTGCGGTCATGCACCGGTCTTCTGCTCGCGGCACGCCGCTCGATGCGTTCGTCGTCCGCAAGGCCGCGAAACAATATGGAATGGGTCGGAGGGTCGAAGGCCCGTCGGTCGAAGGCCGCAGAGTCGTTGCGCTCGAGGACACGTCGACCACTGGCGGTTCGGTCCTCGAGGCAGTTGAAGCATTGCGGGAGGCCGGCGCGATCGTCGTCGCTGTGGTGGTCGTCGTGGACCGGGACACGGGCGCGAAGGAACGCGTGGAAGCTGAAGCGGGTGTTCCCTATCTGGCTGCTATCAGTATCCGCGACCTCGGACTCGACTGAGTGTGTGTGAGAGGACGTGAACTTGAGCCGTCCCGTTCGTGAGGGCCCGCGGTCCGCGACAAGGGGTATTCTCGACGGGGGCTCACACTGGTGAGCGGGTGCTGATCCCGCACTGGAAGGTTGCCGCGAAGCCTCTGATCTGCCGTGTTCGGGTTTGCCCGACGCCCTGCTGGCCACCAGACTGACCTAGGCGCTCACGTGCCGTGCTCACGTGAGCGCTCAGCTCCACCACCCGCACAACCCACACGCAGAAGGACGATCAAGTGCTCGAAGTGAAGGGATTGACGGTCTCCCACGGCCGGAAGACCTATCTCAAGGACGTCTCGTTCACCGCGGACGCGGCACGCCTCACCGGTGTCGTCGGACTGCGCGGGTCGGGGAAGACCGAGTTGGTGCGCACGATCATGGGCCTCATCGACGCCGATGAGGGGACGATCGAACTCGCAGGCACCCAGTTGGGCTACGGCGACCGACAGAACTTCGGCTACCTCCCCAGCGAACGCGGCGGATACCCGCGCATGAAGGTTCTCGAACAGATCGTCTACCTCGCCAGGCTGCACGGGATGACCCTGGGCGCTGCAGAGAAGAACGCGGTGACCCTGCTGTCACGACTGGACCTGGCGGATCGTGCCTACGCTCAGCTCAGCCACCTATCGGGTAGTGAGGTGGCACGCGTCGATATCGCGGCTGTGCTCGCTGCGGACCCTGACGTCGTTCTACTGGATGAGCCGTTCGACGGCCTGGACGCGGAATCCGCCGACGCGGTTTTCGGACTCCTCCGCGATCACGCCGAGTCCGGCGTCCCCGTCCTCTTCACGACGGACAAGTGGCGACTGGCGCAGGAGCATGCCGACGACCTCGTCGTCCTGTCCCACGGTCGAGTCGCCGCGCACGGAACATTCGGCGATCTCCAGGGCGACGAGAAGCACTTCACTGCACGTTTCGCCGACCCCGCTGCGGCGGAAGCGGCACGGGGTCGGATCGATGAAGCTGCAGAGCCTGTCGCGAACGAGAACGAAGTGACCTTCACCGCCGCCGACCACGACGCCGCAGCCGCGATCGTGAGATCGGTCGAGGGCGTACACGCATTCGGTCCTCTCAACCGGGACCTCGCAGACCTGTTCAAGGAGTCGGTGTAAGCAGATGGTGGACAAGAAGCGCAACGACGACATCGCTCCCGGCGATGAGACGGACGACATCCTGAGCAGCGCGATCGAAGAGGACACGGATCCGGACGATCTTGCCGACGAGTTCGTGGAGATCGAGGACGGGGAAGAGGTTCCGGAGGAACTGCGCGAAGAGCAGCAGGACCCGTCCACCCTCCCGAAGACCGGACTGGTGAGCGAGTTCCATGACCTCACCCCGTCGCAGGCGGCCTACCTCGTCGGACACCGGGAGACGTCGACGGTCTCCCGCAGCCCGCTCTTCTACGTCTCAGCGCTGCTGCTGGGACTTGCCGTCATCTCCGCGCTCGTCATCGGGTTCCAGCAGGCGGGGGACGGGGTCGGTGAAGCGCCCGACACTCTCGCGGTCGTGGGTGTGGAGCAGGAACAGGCAGATGCGTTCTCGCAGCAGATCGGGCTACCGGTCGTCTCAGTGGAGGACGAGGCCGCAGGTGAGGCCATGCTGCGAAGCGGCGAAGCGGGAGCCGTCTACGTCATGGACCCGACGGGCATGCAGCCGGCGTCCCTCCTCGCACTCGACCGGGATCCGCAGGCCATTCTGGACACACTCAATCAGCCTGTGCCAGTGGACTACCTCGAGCCGCCTGCAGTCGCGCCCGTAGTGAGTGACCCCGTGGCCTGGGGTATGGGCGTCGTCGTGCTCCTTGCCGCACTCACACTGGGGGCGGCCCTCTACCAGAACCTGCGGACGGAGAAGCGGAACAGGCTGGCCGAGGTGATCGCTGCGACGATCCCCGCGCGGTCCTCTGCGTGGGGCCGGGTATATGGGCTCACTCTGCTGTCGCTGACGTTCACCGGTATCGCACTGGGCGTGCTGCTGGTGGGGCTCTCGATCGGACAGCGCACCGACATCGCAGTCAGTCTGCTGCCGGCATTGGGCTGGTTCGCCCTCGTCGCTCTGATGACGGTCTTCATCGTGGTCTCTGCACATCTGTGGGCGGCGACGAGCGCCTCGCGCAGGGCTCGGCGGGTCGGCTACGGCGCTGTTGTGTTCCTGTCCGTCGCGGGTGTGCTGGCACCGCTGGTGCTGCGTGCGGAATCCACGGTGATGCTCTGGCTGTCGTACGTGCCTTTCACCTCGCCCGTCGCCATGCCGATGCGTTTCATGGCGGGTCAGGCTGACTGGTGGGAGGGTGTGTACGCTGCAGCCGCCTCTGCGGTGGTCGGCGTCATCGTGTTCTGGCTCGCCTCTGCGGCGTACCGGCGCACTCTTCTGCAGGGAGCCGGGCGGTCTGGCCGTCAGGCGGGGATCAAAGCGCGGGGTGGCTCCCGGTCCAAGAAGTGACCGACTCGCAGCCCGTGGGCGTCGGCCCGTGGGAAGGGCCGCTGCCCACGGGCGCGCAATGGGATTCCCAACTGTTGGCAGAGGGAGATCGTCGCAACGTCGTCGATCAGTACCGCTATTGGTCGATGGAAGCGATCGTGGCAGACCTCGACACCCGTCGTCACGGCTTCCACGTGGCGGTGGAGAACTGGCAGCACGACCTCAACATCGGGTCGGTCGTGCGGACGGCGAACGCTTTCAACGCGGAAGCCGTGCACATCGTCGGACGGCGGCGGTGGAATCGTCGGGGCGCGATGGTGACGGACCGGTATCAGCACCTGTACCATCACACTGACGT
Source organism: Brevibacterium yomogidense (assembly GCF_016107685.1). Taxonomy (GTDB): domain Bacteria; phylum Actinomycetota; class Actinomycetes; order Actinomycetales; family Brevibacteriaceae; genus Brevibacterium; species Brevibacterium yomogidense. The sequence goes on along the minus strand of NZ_JABASY010000001.1, from coordinate 2,181 downwards.
CGCGGAGCTCGTCGGATGGGCAGCAGAGCGCAACCTGCCGCTCATCGGCATCGACAACTTCCCTGATTCGGTTCCACTGGAAACGTACGACCTTCCTCGTTCGTGTGTCCTTCTCTTCGGGCAGGAAGGCCCTGGACTGAGCGAAGAAGCCCACACTGCGTGCGATTCCGTACTCTCGATCGCGCAGTTCGGTTCTACTCGGTCGATGAACGCAGCCGCCGCCGCTGCGATTGCCATGCATGCGTGGGTAAGGCGACATGTCTACGAGCAGACGGTGCTGTGACTCGGACGCGCGGCGGCACCCGCTGATACATTGAGGCGAGAAGTACACCTCGTCGAAATGGAGCCTTTCATGGCCGCTCCCGTCGCGCGTACGCGATCGCGTTCTGTCGTTGCGACGGCTGTCGCCGCGCTCGTGCTCTTCGTTCTCAGTGGGTGCGTAAAGTTCAACGCCGACTTCCACGTCGACGCGGAAGAAACCCTGACGGGGACCATGCAGATCCTCGTCGACCCGATCGCACTTGAAGACATGGGATCGAATCCGTCGAGTGAGCTCGACGATGCTGTCAGTGACGCCCAGGCGGATCCTGAACTTCCCGACGGTGTGACTGTCGATCGCGTCGAAGACGAAGACGGGTACATCGGAATGGGAGTGAACTTTGACCGGGTACCGGCCGCAGAGCTTCAGAACGGTGGCAGTGGCCTTGACGATGTAGGTGTCGAGGGCATCGAGGTCGTGCATACCGATGGTGAGATCTCCTTCACGATGGCGAACCCGCTGACCGCAGGAATGGACAGCTCCGATCCGTTCGGTTCGAGTGGCATGCCGTCGTCCGCTCGATCGATTTTCGATGAAGCCCGGGTCTCCATCACCTTCCCAGGAAACGTGATCGCCGCTGACGGGGCCGAAACGGATGGGAAGACGGCGACGTGGAACCTTCGCGAGTACGACGGTGACACTCTCACCGCCACTGGAGACGCATCGAGCTTCCCCTGGGGAGTCGTCCTCATCGCAGGTGGAGTGCTTCTCTTCCTGCTCATCGCAGCAGGCGTCATCATTCTGGTGCTGGTTCTGCGCAAGAAGAGCACTGCCGCGGGTGCCCGCACCACGGCGTATGCTCCCGCGGGACCAGGCGTGCCAGGATACCCCGCAACGAGCGGCACAGGCCCGCCTTATGTGGGTACGCTTCAACACCCGAACAGCGCCTATCCCCAAGGTGGCGCCTCACCGTACGGGCCTCCACATGGAAGTGGTCCTCACGCACACCACGGACATGCTCAGCCGGGGTCCAACCAGCGATCAACAGACGTGTGCAAAGGGGCAGGTCCAGCCGGATCCGGATACCGAAACGAGCTCTCGAGGGGGCTGCCGCACACTGGCACCTCTCAGCCTCCGCCAGCGCCTCAACATCCGGGACCTCAACCACCTTCCGGTGCGCCGAGGGAACTCGGCGAGCAAAACAATCGGAGGTTCGCGCCTCCGAGGCAGAGTTCGATGGAACCCCGCATGCCGCAGCCGCCGGAATATCCGGATGACACTGGATCGCGCCCTTGATGTCATCGACGAGTCAGATGGCCTCTGGAGGCATGCGGATCACCAACGTATGGTGCAAGAGCGCAAGAAGGTTGGGCCTTGAATAGCCAGTCAGGCTAATCACCTCAGCAGTTCAGGTTCCTCGTCATCCGGTCCGCTGTTCCACTGCAAGCCAACGCCAAGACGGGGGTGGGGAGTGCGACGCAGGATCCGGTATCGCACCGTGCCAATCCAAAACCCTAGGATCCCGGCCGCGCGTGCGCGCAGCCCCTCGAGGTCGCGCGCGGAAGGCTCGACTGCCATCCTGGCCGCAGCGAACGGGAGTTTCAGCGTCGACTTCAGGAGCCTGCCGCCACCTACGAACGCAGACGACTTCTGAACGCCGTATCGAGTGCAGAGTAATACGTGCGCGGATGCAGAGCGCCGTGCCACAACGCGACGAATGCTTCCGGAGTCTCGTGTGCGATACGCGATGCGCATGGCATGTGAGTCGAGCACTGGGTGGCCTGCAGCGCGAAGTCTAAAAGCGAGGTCGTTGTCTTCTCCAAGTGCAGGTAGAGACTGGTCGAAGCCTCCGAGCTGGAGGTAAAGAGGCTCATCGTAAAAGAGAGTGTAGAAGTGGTCTGAAGCCGCCGGTGTCTAGCAGT
>NZ_JABASY010000018.1 GCF_016107685.1 Brevibacterium yomogidense | reverse complement strand
GACATAGTTGACAGTTGAGTCTCAAGACATAGTTGACACTTCGGAATCTGGTGGGCCGGTGTCGATGTACCGGTTCAGCCCGGTGGAGAACTGGGTCGGTGGCCACACCGTGGAGGTCAGGAACGTTCCTTCGGAATCAAAGATCTCCAGGTGGTCAACGTGCGACACGATGTGAACGATGTGGCCGGCCCAGTCACGGCCCAACATGAACCTCTTACCCCAGACGCGAAAGCCGCCGCGAGTTCCCGCCTGGCGCGTGTTCACCGCATCGGTGGCTGCTCGACGATCCTCGTGGATCCGAATCGTCTTCGCGGGCGGACTGATCGGGTCGCCAGGTGGAGCGACCTTCGCTAACGACGCGTACATCTGCCCGGGAGTCGTATGCGGGGGCAGAGCTTGGTGACAGCGTTCGTGGTTGTACCACTGCGCGTAGGCCAGAAGCACGTCATCCAGCTCACTTCGAGTGTTGGGGGCATGCGCGTCGACGAACGTGATCAGGCTCTGGTGGGCACGTTCGATCTTGCCCTGGGAGCGTGGATGTCCGGGCTTGCCGGTGATCATCTTCACCCCGAGATCGTGGAGGAACCTCATCAGCTGTGTGGTGCGCCCGTAGCGCTCCCGATTGAACGCTGTGCCGTTGTCCGTATGGACGAGCACGGGTCGGCCGTAGACGTCGATCGCGCGGGCGAACGCTTCGACGACCGCGGCAGAGGTTTCCTCGTGGTCCGGATGTAAGCCAAGGACATACCGGGTCGCGTCATCGATGATGTGGATGATTGTGACCGCTTTGCCAGTGCCCAGAGTGATGCCCACTCCGTCTGCTTGCCACCGCTGATTGGACAGTTCCGCCGCGAAGCGCTTGTAGGAGGTCTTGGGGCGTTTCTTCTTGTTCCGGACAGGCAGGTGTGCACGATCAAGAATGCGCGCGATGGTGGCCCGTGACGGGACTGGTTCCGGACCGGTGCGGTTGAGGGCATCGCGGATGGAAAGAGGACCGTAGTCCTTTCCTTCTGCTAGAAGTGTCGCGCGTGTGCCTAGGACTGCGCTGGTGACGATCGCGGACGTGGCCCGAGGGCTGCGGTGAGGGCGGGTGCTGGCTTTGATGGTGACTGTGTCGGGGTTCGTGGCAACGCGTTTTCGGATGCTGTGGAACCATGCGCGAGAGACTCCGTGTTTTCGGCAGAACGCGGTGATCGCACCGTGTTCTGCCGTCGATGGCCAATCGATGACTTGTTGACGCACTCGATCCGAGATCTGGTTCATTCGAGCGAGTGTCAACTAAGTCGTGAGACTTCTGAAGTGTCAACTATGTCTTGAGACCTAGTTGTCAATTATGTACTGAGACATCACACCG
>NZ_JABASY010000017.1 GCF_016107685.1 Brevibacterium yomogidense | reverse complement strand
TATGTCATCCCACCCGAACACGCAAATCAGAACCCTATGGCACCCATCACAGGTGCATTCCGCGTGCTGATGCTACGTAAGCGACACGAGCAAAGTCGCTCCTGCACATGCTCCATTCGTGGCGGCGTGCTGCGGGCAAACAGCGAGCAGACAGTTGGAACGGTTGCTCGGGTTTCGCGCACCGGGGGCTTGAGCTCGCTGTCATTCGCCAGCGCCTCGTCGTGAGCGGAGCCGAAGCAGCAAGTCAGTCAGGCACGTTCTCCGGGACGGACGACGAGCCGGCCTGGGGATCGCTCTCTTTCCAACGATGGTGGTACGCGAGCGATGGAAGACGACTACCCTCGTGGCACTCACATGCTCGACGGAAGCTGAACTCGACCAGATGCTCAGATCGGCCCTCGGGTGCCAGGTGGACCATCAGGTGGCAGGCAGACCGTCGGGTGGAAGAACCCACTGCCCGCAAGCTGTTCCCAGCACTGCGGCAGAAGACTGAGAGTCGGGGCCGGTGCGGGGTCGACACCTTCCCGCTCGAACCATGTCCCAGGTCTCAGGCGTCAGCTGATCTCGTCTCTCAACACATTGGTGACATCCGAAGCCATTGTCTCGGACTCGCCTCTCCCGGATTCATAACGCGTCGTGCGTCAGCATGCCCCTGATACCAGCGTCGGGCCGATCATGCCCCGCATGGGCTCCCCCTGAACATCGACGACCATGACTCGTGGCACCTGGATTGGAACCGCAGCCCGCGCCGCCGGGACTTTCACTGGGTAAGTCCCGGCGGGGTCTCTCAGACGGAAGGCCTTGGTATCGCTTGGTCATCCTGCCACTGATGGTCCACTGCAGGTTGGAGTCCAGGACGCGCGGTGACTGCCCAAACGGCACCGCCGGCCGATCAGTGCCGGTCTCACGTAGAGGGCCGGTGCGAGCATCGGGTGACACGCCGCGACCACGGACCAGCGGGACTGAAGGCTATGGGGAAGGCGACCGACAAGCGGTGAACCTGCAGCTGCAGACCCTGGCCCGCTCATCGACAAGATCCTCGAAGTCGTGAACCGAGCAGACAGTCAAAGTCCCCGGCGCAGATGCAGTCGACGACAGCGGCCGGGCCTGCTGCTGGTATTGAGGCGACGGCTGCAGCAGGAACGGCGCGACCCTTCCATCCCATCGTTGGGGAGAGAAGGCGTCGACGGACGAGGCCAGCGGGGCTTGATAACTCCGGTTGCCCGGTGTGCAGGAATGGGCCGATCGAAGATTTACGGGTGAATGGGGAAAGCCCGAAGGCGAGCAATGCTCAAGCCTTCGGGCTTTCCTACTAAAAGTATTGCGGCGGTGTCTTACTCTCCCACACCCTATCGAGTGCAGTACCATC
>NZ_JABASY010000016.1 GCF_016107685.1 Brevibacterium yomogidense | reverse complement strand
GGCTCATCGTAAAAGAGAGTGTAGAAGTGGTCTGAAGCCGCCGGTGTCTAGCAGTGCTCTGAGGAGGTAGTGGCCCAGATTTCGGAACCCGAGCGCGGTGCCTCTCAGGTGCTCGAGTCGACCGTTGATTGCCTCCGTTGGTCCGTTGCTTGTTCCGGGTCGGTCGAAGTACGCGAGTACATCGGCAGCTCTGCGTTTCAGCGTTCGCCCGAGCGTGGTCAGCTCCGTCAGTGCTGCCGGTACTCCTGCAGAGAGACTCGCGATGACGCTCTTCAGTCGGTCTCTGCCGCGTACCCGGTTGGGGTCGCGGTACGCGGCCACGACGCGCTGGTAGATCCACCACGTGACATCGACTTGCGTGTGTTCCTCGGCAGCGAGCACAGCTTCGAGTCGATCGGTCTGCTTGCTGGTGAGCAGGTTCGCGCCGGTGAGCAGGACACGGCGGATGCCATAGAGAGGATCACCGGACCGGCCCCGGTGTCCGAGTGTCTCCTGCTGGATCCGCTGCCGGCACCGCTCCACAGCGCTACCTGCCAGAGCGACGACGTGGAAGGGATCCATCACCGGGGTAGCGTCGGGCAGCTCTTCAGCTGCGGCTGATTTGTAGCCGGCGAAGCCGTCCATCGCGATGTCCTCGATACCGTGGCGGAATGCCTGCGATTGGGTGGCCAGCCAGGTCTTGAACACCTTCTTCGATCGGCCCTCGACGATGTCGAGCAGCCGGGAGGGGCCTGTCTTGTCGCGGATCGGGGTGAGATCGATGATGACGGTGACGTACTTGCTGCCGAACGGGGTGTGCCGCCACACGTGCTCATCGACCCCGAGGACCCTCACACCGTCGAACCTGCTGGGGTCATCGACCAGCAGCTGTTGGCCGGTAATCAGGATGGCGGTGTTGACGGTGTGCCATGAGGCACCGAGGCCCGCGGCGATGCGGCTGATGGACATCCTGTCGATGACGAGGCATTTCAGTGCCCACAGCACGGCCGGTCGCGACAGCTTCGCTCGTGGTGCGGCGATCGGGGTGAGGTCTTCCCGCCAGACGCGCGCGCAGGTCGGGCACCGGTAGCGGCGGACGCGGACGTGCAGGATCGTGGGGCGCCAGCCGAGCGGGACGTGGACGAGTCGGCGCACCGCGGTTCCGCGAGGGACGCCTTCCGTGCCGCACTCGCGGCACCAGGAGCCGGGATCGTCAGTGTTGGTGCGGCACTCCAAGACAGCGTGATCGACGGTGATGGCTTGTCCTGTGATGGTCAGGGCGCGGGTGTCGAGGAGGCAGAACGCGTCGAGATCGGGGGTGGTGAAGCTAGGCTTGTGCATGTCGAGGTCTTCCGGATGGTTTGTGTAGGAACTCCCATCCTCAGGGAGGCCTCGACGTCTACCTCGGCAACGACACGGGCGGATCCCCGGCACCTGGGTCTACACCCTCAATTACGAAGAGCCGG
>NZ_JABASY010000015.1 GCF_016107685.1 Brevibacterium yomogidense | reverse complement strand
CCCCGTTACATTCATTGGTAGGTCCTCACCAGAGGATCTGGTCGCTGGCCCTGGTATGGCTGTCTTGCCCTGTCATCGATGATCCGGGGGGTGTTGCCGCCAGGAGTCCGGGACGCGCGTTGACTGTTAATAGGGACGCGGCCGGACGAACACGTCCAGGTCTCAACGTAGACGTGGGTGCCAGCATCGGGTGTCATGACACCAGTGACCGAGGTCTAGCAGGTGAAGGGGCCTGTCATGACAACCGAATACGCCATCACGCTCGGACTCGACGTCGGAAAGTCCGCCCAAGAAAGTCCGCCCATCACGGGTGCGCTCTCACACCCGACGGGCAACGCGTGTATGACCACGAGCTTCCCCAGGACGAGACCGCGCTGCGCACGGTCATCACCGACCTGCAGCAGCACGGTGCGGTGCTCGTCGTCGTGGACCAGCCGAACACGATCGGAGCACTGCCGATCGCCATCGCTCGTGATGTCGGTGCGGACGTCGCTTACCTGCCCGGTCTGGCGATGCGGAAAGCCGCGGACCTGTACCCAGGACGGTCGAAGACCGACGCTCGGGATGCGTTCATCATCGCCGATACCGCTCGGACGATGCCGCATACGCTGCGGGCCGTGGACCGGGATTCCGACGTGCTGTCGGCGTTGAAGGTGTTGTCCGGGTTCGACGAGGACCTGGCCCGCGAATCGACGCGAGCGATCAACAGGCTGCGGTCCCTGCTACCCGTCACTGGAGCGGGTCTTCCCTGGTGTCGTCCTCACCCGAGCGACCGTGTTGGACTTGTTCATCCGCTACCACGGGCCCACCGGACTCAAGGCTGCTGGGAAGGCTGGGGCGAAGCGGTGGGCACGGAACCACAGCCGGAAAGATCCCGGCCCGCTCATCGATCAAGTCTTCATCGCGTTGGCTGAGCAGACCGTCACGGTGCCAGGTGCCGACGCGGTCGAGATCGTCATCCCGCGGGTCGCAGCACAGATCAAGGAGCTGAAGCATCAGCGCGACATCGTCGCCGGTGAGGTTGAGAAGCTGATCGATGACTTCCCTCTTTCCCGGGTCTTGACCAGCATGCCGGGAGTCGGGGTCAAGACCGCAGCACAGATCCTCCTGGCCGCCGGCGACATGTCCGCGTTCCCCACCCCGGGACACCTGGCTGCGTATGCCGGGATCGCCCCGGTGACCAGGCGGTCTGGGACCTCGATCCGGGGTGAGTTCCCCGCCAGATCAGGCAACAAGCGGTTGAAGAACGCGTTGTTCCGGTCCGCGTGGGTTGCTTCGTGTCACGACCCGCTGTCGAAGGCGTATTACGACCGGAAGCGGGCCGAGGGGAAGCGCCACAACGCCGCAGTGATGTGCCTAGCCAGGCGCCGGCTCAACGTCATGTACGCGATGATGAAGAACAGCACGCTCTATGAACCGAGAGTCCCTGCGGCTGCTTGACACGCACCATAGGG
>NZ_JABASY010000014.1 GCF_016107685.1 Brevibacterium yomogidense | reverse complement strand
GTGCTCGAGCTCGTTGAGGCTGTAGAGGTGGTCCGTCATCCACCACGCGGCCCATGCGTCGTGCGTGGGGTTCTTCGTCATCAGCCCCGAGTAGGCGGCATCCCCCTCGACCGACCGGCGTAGACCTTCTGTGACTGCGGCCGCGTACGCCAGCGGCTTACGGCGGGCGTACTCCGTGCGGGTGACTGGCTCTGCCAGTGCCCACACCGCGTGGGCGTGGCCGTTCTCAGGGTTCTCTACGACCGCGTTCGGCAGCCAGTCCCTGCGCTGCTCGACGCTGCGCAGCAGGGCGTCTGGGTGGTCGATGTCGACTACGAGGAGGTTCGAGACGGCTTGAGGGTTCGCCTCGATGTACTGGAGGCCCAGGGCGCTCTCACGGCTCATGCGGTAGATCCCGCTTCGCAGCTCGTCCGAGGCCAGGGGCCACAGCGGCAGCCACATCTGCTCCCACTGCTCTGTCGTCGGTGCGCTCATACTCGCCACGCTCCCACGGCTGAGATGTTCAGGGTGGGATTTCTGTCGGCGTGTTCAAAGTGGGTCGCCAACCAAGTCAGATGTTTCGGTGAGATCCAGCCTTCGCGGAGCGAAGTCCGTTCCTCCGGGTGACCTCGCTGGGACTACCCCCGGCAGTTCCCCCGACCATGCACGCACCTGCCCGCTCCACAGATCAACGGTAGGGAGTCCCGACTACAGCAAGAGGCGACGTGGTGCGCCTGCGATTGGTGCACAGGGCCACACGCGAGCTGTCGTTGACCTATCCGCCGACCTGTCATCTCGTGTGTACAGGCCGACCCGGTCTGACGTGCTGGGTTGGGGGCGGGAGTTGAGTGGTCATGTGGTGGGGCTGGGGTGAGTGAGAGAGGTGAGGATGCGGGTTAGTTCGAGGAGGTAGGGAACACGTTCATGGGGTCCGTAGGTGATGAGGAAGAGGAGAGCGAGGACGACGACGGTGACGAGGAGGTGGGTGGGTATCGGGTGGTTCACCGGGTGGCCTTTCAATGGGCAACAGGGGGCACGAATGCTGATGCCGGTGAGCGGCTGCATGGTCGTACTTGTTCGACACGGTGAGTGTCGGAACGTTGCCGGCCCAGATGGGGGATGACGCCGGTGTCGTGTCTCGTGTTCTCGTGTGACGAGACCAGGTGTGACCGCTTATGCGTGACCTGACCTGGCCCTATTGATTAGCAGGACATGATGCGCCGTTGATGACGACCACACACCTACACGCATCAGCCTCGTGACTGCACCCTCAGCCGCAGACCGCACCCGCTTATGCGTCCGCACCTCCGCCTCAGCGCGACGATAAAGCGGGCACACCTCTTGCATTACCAATGACCGAGGTCAGACGGGGTGCTCGGCAGGTGGGCGCGACCGCTTCTGCGCAGCTGCTCGAAGGTGCGACACGTGGCATCCAGTGGGGATGGAGCGTGCGCGACTTATCCACGCATAAGCGGGTACGGTCTGCGTCCGTGCAGGACGGAGCGAGCTATAACATCTGGGTGCCAGATGTCCTTTTGCGCGCTTTCAGCGCCGCCACGGGGTCACCTCGAACTGGGGTTCCGTGGTGTCGTTACACTGGGCCGGCTGCCGCCCAAAGTCTCCGCTGCGCTGCGACTTCGGTTGCCTCTGAGGATGCCGTCAGGGGGCGGTGATCGCACCTACTTCTGACCGGTCTCTCCTGCTGCAATGCAACGGAGCGACCCAACTTCTCAGTGTTGGAAGTCGAGTGGGAAGCTGTGGGAAGTTCAGCGACGAGCGACCGAGGGGATTCTGTGGACTACGTCATCGATCAACCGTGTGTGCGCACCGGCAACGCACCACTCGCTCCTCACGACCTGCTGGCACACGCACTCGCACACGTCCACGTGGAGGGCTGGCGGCAGGCGTACGGAGCGATCCTGCCGTCGCGGTTCTACGACGACAGCGCCCGGGCAGCGCGGGTGCAGATGTGGCAGTCACTCCTCGCGGATGACCGCGTATGCGAACGCGTGCGGATCGCCACGACCAGTGCAGATGAGGTGGTGGGCTTCGGCATCCGCGGTCCGGCCCGGGACGACGACCGTGAAGGCCCCGAGCTCTACGCGCTGTACATCCTGGAAGAGCACTACGGCACCGGTCTGGGGCAACGGTTGCTGGACGCGATGGTCGGACGTGAGGCCGCGTGTCTCTGGGTGGCGGCGGAGAACCCGCGCGCGATTCGCTTCTATGAGAGGAACGGCTTCCAGCCCGATGGCACTCGGAAGTCGGACCCGGACATTGACGGCCTCGATGAGATCCGCATGGCGCGCAGGTAGAGCATGCCGTGCACGGCATGAGCAGAGAGCTGCACAATGCCAGAGGACTCGGGTCACCGGGCAAGCTGTTCTCGAGCTTCCGCGCAGGAGGTGCAGAAACCTCCTTCGAGTGGTAACATGGAAACAGGTAACAATCGTTACCGGTGTTTCTACTTGGGAGGGTGCGCCATGCAGGAGAACCAGACACCGGAAGTTCGGGCAGAGCAGGCAGCACGTGACCTCGCGGATCGCGGGATGGCGGTGACCGCGAGGGCGGTGCGCGAGGCGGCAGGCGTGCGCATGGTCGTCGCAGCGGCGACGGCGAAGGCGTGGAACGCGGCAGCCGCCGAGCAGGACCACGAGGTCATCCCTGACGTCCCCGAGGACGTGCAGGGCCGGCTGTCGGCGATCTGGGCGGATGCCTATCGCGCGGCGCTGGCTGCGGTGACACCGGAGCGCGACAGGCTCGCGACCGAGGTCGAGGAGCTGCGTGGCGAGGTCGATGCCCTCACCGCCACCGTCGCGGACGTGGAGACGGAACGTGACGAGCGCGCCGCTCGTCTCGACAAAACTGAGCAGGAGCGCGCGTCTGTCGTGTCCGCGCGGGACGACGCGGTGGTGCGCGCATCCCGCGCCGAGGACCGCGCGGAGGCAGCCGAGGCCGAGCGTGACCGAGTGAGCGAACAGATGCGCGCGCTCATCGCCCGCATCCCGGAGATCGATACTAAGCGTGAGGAGCTGTCGTGAGTAGCCCCCAGCCGGCCCACGCATAAACGGCCATACCCTCACCCGGAGTGCCTGACGAGACAGGTTCATCTCCGTAACGGCGCATAAAATCCCGTTCACGAGTGAAAGACTAGAACCATAAATTGACTACATTAAACAAACATGAAAGACCAAATGATACCTCTTTTTATGGCGCTATCGGGACTTTTGCATTTCTTGGTGCACTTCGTCCTATACGCGGCTTCCGGGCAGGTCTTCACATCCGATATGGCGGATATCGCATGGTTCCTGCTCGTACCCCCAGTAATTTCATCAGTCCTCACCAGGGTGATTCCAGTGAGGAATTCGGGCATGCAGTTTGTTGTGGCACTGCCACTATTCCTGGTGTCCGCTTATTGTGTGATGCTAGCCCATGCGTTAGTTTTTGATGAAGGGGTAGCGGCCTCATCTCTACTGTTGTTAACGCTCATCTTTGCGTGGCCAACTGCGGCGCTTTTCTCCATTCTTTCGGCGGGCGCCGCGTTGGGCTACTTTATGCTAAAGAGATCAGGCCGTATCCGTCAGCTGCCTCCGAGCCCTGACTTTTCGTGAACCGGGCGGAGCGGGGTCGGCTCACCGCGCAGCTCGACGCACTCATTGCTCGCATTCCCAGCTGGCTCCCGTTCCGGCCACGGGCCTAGCGCGGTCGCCGCAACAGCCGAGAGAGCAGTCCCCCGCCGCGACGCGGCGACGGCGCGTCATGCGCGTGTGTGGTGGGTGTGGTCACCGGAGTGTCAGAAGCGGTGTCAGCGGGTGCCACGATGGGTGTAGTGAGACCGGTGTCAGGGGGTGTCGCGGTAGAGCCTGTGGTGAGCATCCGCAACGCTTGGGCTTGGGTCTCGACGGTGCGCTCACGCTCTGCCAGCAAGGCACGGTGTCCCTCGTTTTCAGCTTCGAGACGGGCCAGTCGCTCCCGTGTGGCAGCCAGCTCATCGCGGAGGGTATTGAGCTGTGTGTGCTTTGGTTCCGGGGTGTGTTCAGGGGTGGTGTCAGGCGGTGTCACGTCGCTGGTGTCTGGCCCGGTGCCAGACACCGGCGTATAGCCGAGTGCCGCCAGAGCCGTAGGCGGTATCTTCCAAGCTCCACGGGTGTCCTTGTGCGCGCCGAGAGATTCGAGATCGCCCTCGCGGCGGTGTCGTTGCAACGTGGACAGGCTCGCGGTCCAGTCTCGCGCGGCTTCTCGCAGCGTGAGGAACTGTGGGCTGTCAGGCATCAGGTCGCCGCGCTGTGATCGGGACTCCTTCATAGGCCAGGCCAGCCCGCACGTACTTGTGGATCAGTTCACGGATGGGCCGATCGGTCGCGACTGCGTGCATCTTGAGCGCACGGTATACATCTGCCTCAAAGTCGAAAGTCGTCTTCTTCGTCTCCGGTGGGAGCGTAGTCATTTCCTATTCTCTTCTCGTGAGGTGCCCACCCTGGCCGTCAGGGTGATTGAGCGCGTAGTGAACGGTGCCTACCGAACAGCCGACCTCCTCCGCGATCGCGCGCATACTCATACCAGTGGCCCGCAGCTCCCGAATTTTCGCCCGGCGCTTCTGTGCGCGGCTCATATAAACCTCGCGTGGCTCCGAGGTCCACGTCTTGATGGTGCGTGGAGTGACTCCGGCACGAGCGGCGAGCTCTCGGATGGTCAGGCCGTTTCGTGGAATCCGGTCAGCAGTCATTTGAGTGCCTCCATGATGCGGTTTCTTCCTGCCCTGCTACGTGCCGCACCGCTCTTCTTTCCCCGGGCGGATTGGATTGTGGAGAAGGTGGCCTCGTAGACGACTGGGCCGTCGCGCCACATGCGCGATTCGGTGACGATCCATCGGTGGATGCTCGCAGCGATCTGGCTGGCTTCGTTGACCGGCAGCGGCTCTGCGAACTCTCCGTTGAGGCGATGCACCTCGAGGTCAATTGCCATTGCCAGACCTGCGGGATCGCCCCAATGGTGGCGGATCTCGCGGTAGGCCCAGGTGCGTGCGGTTTCGAAGATGGAGCAGTTGCGGCCGAGTCCTACGGGTTTCTTCCGGCGTGTGCGTCGCCAGGACTCCGGAGGCATGAAGCGGTCGAGGAAGTGCTCGAGCTCGTTGAGGCTGTAGAGGTGGTCCGTCATCCACCACGCGGCCCAT
>NZ_JABASY010000013.1 GCF_016107685.1 Brevibacterium yomogidense | reverse complement strand
AGTGCTGGGACTGTGTGTTCTGGTGTGAGCGGTTTGTGTGTCTGTTCTTTGAGAACTCAATAGCGTGTTTGTTTGTTTTTGATGATGCCAGCTTTTTATATTGCTGGGATCTCAACAATTTGTAGCTTTTTAAGCAGCTTTGTTGATTTCTTAGCCGGGTGATTGACCTGACCAAAACATAATTTTTGGAGAGTTTGATCCTGGCTCAGGACGAACGCTGGCGGCGTGCTTAACACATGCAAGTCGAACGATGAAGCTCCTGCTTGCAGGGGTGGATTAGTGGCGAACGGGTGAGTAACACGTGAGTAACCTGCCCCTGACTGCGGGATAAGCCCGGGAAACTGGGTCTAATACCGCATATGACACTTGGCCGCATGGCTGGGTGTGGAAAGTTTTTCGGTTGGGGATGGGCTCGCGGCCTATCAGCTTGTTGGTGGGGTAAAGGCCTACCAAGGCGACGACGGGTAGCCGGCCTGAGAGGGCGACCGGCCACACTGGGACTGAGACACGGCCCAGACTCCTACGGGAGGCAGCAGTGGGGAATATTGCACAATGGGGGAAACCCTGATGCAGCGACGCCGCGTGAGGGATGACGGCCTTCGGGTTGTAAACCTCTTTCAGTAGGGAAGCAGCCGCTTCGGCGGTGACGGTACCTGCAGAAGAAGTACCGGCTAACTACGTGCCAGCAGCCGCGGTAATACGTAGGGTACAAGCGTTGTCCGGAATTATTGGGCGTAAAGAGCTCGTAGGCGGTTCGTCGCGTCTGCTGTGGAAACGCAAGGCTCAACCTTGCGCGTGCAGTGGGTACGGGCGGACTAGAGTGCAGTAGGGGAGTCTGGAATTCCTGGTGTAGCGGTGAAATGCGCAGATATCAGGAGGAACACCGGTGGCGAAGGCGGGACTCTGGGCTGTAACTGACGCTGAGGAGCGAAAGCATGGGGAGCGAACAGGATTAGATACCCTGGTAGTCCATGCCGTAAACGTTGGGCACTAGGTGTGGGGCTCATTCCACGAGTTCCGCGCCGCAGCTAACGCATTAAGTGCCCCGCCTGGGGAGTACGGCCGCAAGGCTAAAACTCAAAGGAATTGACGGGGGCCCGCACAAGCGGCGGAGCATGCGGATTAATTCGATGCAACGCGAAGAACCTTACCAAGGCTTGACATACACCGGAATGTGCCAGAGATGGTTCAGCCCTTTGGGCTGGTGTACAGGTGGTGCATGGTTGTCGTCAGCTCGTGTCGTGAGATGTTGGGTTAAGTCCCGCAACGAGCGCAACCCTCGTTCTATGTTGCCAGCACGTCATGGTGGGAACTCATAGGAGACTGCCGGGGTCAACTCGGAGGAAGGTGGGGATGACGTCAAATCATCATGCCCTTTATGTCTTGGGCTTCACGCATGCTACAATGGTCGGTACAAAGGGTGGCGAGACCGTGAGGTGGAGCGAATCCCAGAAAGCCGATCTCAGTTCGGATCGTAGTCTGCAACTCGACTACGTGAAGTCGGAGTCGCTAGTAATCGCAGATCAGCAACGCTGCGGTGAATACGTTCCCGGGCCTTGTACACACCGCCCGTCAAGTCACGAAAGTCGGTAACACCCGAAGCCGGTGGCCCAACCCTTGTGGGGGGAGCCGTCGAAGGTGGGACTGGTGATTGGGACTAAGTCGTAACAAGGTAGCCGTACCGGAAGGTGCGGCTGGATCACCTCCTTTCTAAGGAGCATCACAGAAGCCCTCCGCACTGTGTGTGGGTGGGTTGTGGCCATGCAGGCGCCGTTCGTGTGTCTGGTGGTTGCTCATGGGTGGAACATCATCAAAGAATTTCCTGTTGCTGCTCACTGGTGTGGGTGGTGGTGGGTGCAGACACGCTGTTGGGTCCTGGGAGAACAGGCCCCTGCGGCCTTGTCGTGTTGCTGCTGCACATGTTTGTGTGTGGTGGTGGTGCGGTGGGGTGGTGGGTGTTTGTGTGTCTCCTTGGCCGGCCCTTCTCATGGGTCCCGCTGTGGTGGGGTGTGTGGGTGGGTGTCTGGTTGTGGATCATGGTTTTTTCATAGTGGACGCGAGCATCTGGACATCGCGGCTGTCCCTGTTTGTGGGGGTGGTTGTGGTGTTCTGTGTGATTTTTGTTTTGAGTGTTTCTTGTGTTATCCGACTCGCGCTGCCTTGCTGCTGTTGTGGTGGGGGGTGGTGTGAGTGTTCAAGAGCGCATGGTGGATGCCTTGGCATCAGGAGCCGATGAAGGACGCGGTAACCTGCGATAAGCCTCGGGGAGTTGGTAAACGAACGGTGATCCGAGGGTGTCCGAATGGGGGAACCCCGCGGCATGTTATGTGTCGTGACCCGCATCTGAATATATAGGGTGTGTGGGGGGAACGTGGGGAAGTGAAACATCTCAGTACCCACAGGAGAAGAAAACAATATGTGATTCCGTCAGTAGTGGCGAGCGAAAGCGGAACAGCCTAAACCGTGTGTGTGTCAAGCGTGCTGGTGTTGCATGTGCGGTGTTGTGGGCTCATCCGTCTCTCCTCAGCATGGGAGGGGCGCAGTTGTGTGGTTGTAGTCGAACACGTTGGGAAGCGTGACCGGAGTGGGTGAGAGTCCCGTAGACGAAACGGCTGCTGGCTGTGTGTGGTGATCGCCCGAGTAGCACGGGACCCGTGAAATCCCGTGTGAATCTGCCAGGACCACCTGGTAAGGCTAAATACTTCCTGATGACCGATAGCGGATAAGTACCGTGAGGGAATGGTGAAAAGTACCCCGGGAGGGGAGTGAAATAGTACCTGAAACCATGCGCTTACAATCCGTCAGAGCCTCCTTGTTGGGGTGATGGCGTGCCTTTTGAAGAATGAGCCTGCGAGTTAGCGGCACGTGGCGAGGTTAACCCTTGGGGGGTAGCCGTAGCGAAAGCGAGTCCTAAGAGGGCGGTCGAGTCGCGTGTCCTAGACCCGAAGCGGAGTGATCTAGCCATGGGCAGGGTGAAGCGATGGTAAGACGTCGTGGAGGCCCGCACCCACTTCAGTTGAAAATGGAGGGGATGACCTGTGGTTAGGGGTGAAAGGCCAATCAAACTCTGTGATAGCTGGTTCTCCCCGAAATGCATTTAGGTGCAGCGTTGTGTGTTGCTTACCGGAGGTAGAGCTACTGGATGGCCGATGGGCCCCACCGGGTTACTGACGTCAGCCAAACTCCGAATGCCGGTAAGTGTAAGCATGGCAGTGAGACTGCGGGGGATAAGCTTCGTAGTCGAGAGGGAAACAGCCCAGACCACCAACTAAGGCCCCTAAGCGTGTGCTCAGTGGGAAAGGATGTGGAGTTGCGAAGACAACCAGGAGGTTGGCTTAGAAGCAGCCATCCTTGAAAGAGTGCGTAATAGCTCACTGGTCAAGTGATTCCGCGCCGATAATGTAGCGGGGCTTAAGCACACCGCCGAAGTTGTGGCAATACCACGTGTAGCTGAGCCGGCATCCCTTTTGTGGGTGTTTGGTTGAGGTGTGGTATTGGGTAGGGGAGCGTCGTGTGGCCGGTGAAGCTGCGGGGTGACCCAGTGGTGGAGGCTATGCGAGTGAGAATGCAGGCATGAGTAGCGAAAGAAGGGTGAGAAACCCTTCCGCCGGATGACCAAGGGTTCCAGGGCTAGGCTAATCCGCCCTGGGTAAGTCGGGACCTAAGGCGAGGCCGACAGGCGTAGTCGATGGATAACGGGTTGATATTCCCGTACCGGCGAAGAACCGTCCATATCAAGGCGTATGAGACTAACCTCTTGATGCCCCTCCTTCACCTTCGGGTGGGGGTGTTTGGGTTGATGGTGGGACCTGAGTGCGTAGTAGATAAGCGTGTTAACAGGTGTGACGCAGGAAGGTAGCCGGGCCGCGCGATGGTTGTCGCGGTCTAAGGTTGTAGGACGTCCGGTTGGTAAATCCGCCGGGCATGTGTCTGAGAGCTGATGGGCGCCCACCTTTGGTGGGTGATCCGGTGATCCTATGCTGCCGAGAAAAGCATCGACGTGAGGTTCCAGCCGCCCGTACCCTATTACCGACTCAGGTGGTCAGGTAGAGAATACTAAGGCGATCGAGATAATCGTGGTTAAGGAACTCGGCAAAATGCCCCCGTAACTTCGGAAGAAGGGGGGCCATCCTGGTGATCCATCCTTGCGGTGGTGAGCTGGTGGTGGCCGCAGAGACCAGGGAGAAGCGACTGTTTACTAAAAACACAGGTCCGTGCGAAGACGTAAGTCGATGTATACGGACTGACGCCTGCCCGGTGCTGGAAGGTTAAGAGGACCTGTTAGACCACTTGTGGTCGAAGCGGAGAATTTAAGCCCCAGTAAACGGCGGTGGTAACTATAACCATCCTAAGGTAGCGAAATTCCTTGTCGGGTAAGTTCCGACCTGCACGAATGGCGCAACGACTTCTCCACTGTCTCAACCGCGAACTCGGCGAAATTGCACTACGAGTAAAGATGCTCGTTACGCGCAGCAGGACGGAAAGACCCCGAGACCTTCACTATAGTTTGGTATTGGTGTTCGGTATGGCTTGTGTAGGATAGGTGGGAGACTGTGAAGCATGCACGCTAGTGTGTGTGGAGTCATCGTTGAAATACCACTCTGGCTATGCTGGATTCCTTAACTTCGGGCCCTGATCGGGTCCAGGGACAGTGCCTGATGGGTAGTTTAACTGGGGCGGTTGCCTCCTAAAGAGTAACGGAGGCGCCCAAAGGTTCCCTCAGCCTGGTTGGCAATCAGGTGTCGAGTGTAAGTGCACAAGGGAGCTTGACTGTGAGACGGACGTGTCGAGCAGGAGCGAAAGCTGGGACTAGTGACCCGGCCGTGGATTGTGGAATCGCGGTCGCTCAACGGATAAAAGGTACCTCGGGGATAACAGGCTGATCTTGCCCAAGAGTCCATATCGACGGCATGGTTTGGCACCTCGATGTCGGCTCGTCGCATCCTGGGGCTGGAGTCGGTCCCAAGGGTTGGGCTGTTCGCCCATTAAAGCGGTACGCGAGCTGGGTTTAGAACGTCGTGAGACAGTTCGGTCCCTATCCGCTGCGTGCGTAGGAAATTTGAGAAGGGCTGTCCTTAGTACGAGAGGACCGGGACGGACGAACCTCTGGTGTGCCAGTTGTACCGCCAGGTGCATGGCTGGTTGGCTACGTTCGGGAAGGATAACCGCTGAAAGCATCTAAGCGGGAAGCCTGCTTCAAGATGAGATTTCCTTTGAGGTGCCCTGTAGACGACAGGGTTGATAGGCCAGATGTGGGAGCGCAGCAATGCGTGGAGCTGACTGGTACTAATACGCCGATCACTCACCTACTTTGCACACCTTTCAAAAGGGGTGTGACTCTTACCGCGACGTTTGTTGTGGTGGGGTGGTGCGGGTCGGGTAACACAAGTTTATACACTCGTGTTGGTCACTGTGTGTTCGCGTCTACTATGAGAAGAGTTGTCCATGTGGCCCCCTGGTGGGGGTTGGCATGTGCACACGCCCCCCCCCTTGTTTTTGTGGGGTGTGTGTCCCGTGTTTTTGCGGTGGTTATAGCGGTGGGGAAACGCCCGGTCCCATTCCGAACCCGGAAGCTAAGCCTGCCTGCGCTGATGGTACTGCACTCGATAGGGTGTGGGAGAGTAAGACACCGCCGCAATACTTTT
>NZ_JABASY010000012.1 GCF_016107685.1 Brevibacterium yomogidense | reverse complement strand
AATTAGGCCAGATCGTAGATGTCATGCCGCAGTACAGCGCCCTCCGGTGTGGCCTCGATCAGATCACTGATCGGTCGATGCCACGACCCAAACCGGCCACGCAAGGTCTCATGGTCATCGTCGAACTGCGTACCGGGCGGTGTCGAGAGCGTCGCGAACCAATACACCCGATCGTCAGGCAGCGGAACAATTCCGAAGCGGGCACCCCTGCCCCAGGTCTCACCGGCCTCATTTGCCAGATGACCGCGTGAGGCAGTGACGCCGCGCCAGGCGGTATAACCGGCATAGCGGACGTCTCTGTCCAACCCCCACCTACTGCGTGCGTCGCTGCGCAAACCATCAGCGGCGATGACCAAGTCAAAGGTCTCCTTGCCGCCATCGACACTGACAATCGGAGCGCCTTCAGAGTCCACGGTGACGGTGTGATTCAGGTGCAGGGAGCCCTCGCCCAGTACCTCGGCAAGGGCCGCGTGAAGGTCAGCGCGCTTCAGATGGCGCTGTCCGCTGGTCCCTGGCCATGGCCGATCTCGAACCGGTCGGTCTGTTGGTCTCGACGCGCCGGGACTCCGGGGTGGAAACCGCGACTGGGTTGTAGACCCCTACGACGGATGTGCTGTGCCGGCTGCATCTGGTGCACAGTGGACCTATGGACCCAAGCATTCACCGTGGCGAACGACCCGCCGCGGACGGTTACCGCCTCTTTGCCCATCGTGAGGCACATGGCATCTCTGCTGTCTATGAGGCCTGGGCGAACGCTGTCGCCGACGACGACGCGGTTCTCACCCTCCTCGACACGCTCCCGCGTCCCAAGCGACAGCCGAACCTCGTCTTTGCGGCTGCCCGTCACCACGGCGCTGACAGCACCTACGACTCCTTCCGCCGCACGATGCTGGAGCAGTGGGAGCCGGTCCGGCGCACCATCATGTCCCGCGCTACGCAAACCAACGAGGCCGCCCGATGCGCCGTCCTGTTGCCGTTCCTGGCAGGGCTGCCTCAGCCCCTCGCCTTGATCGAGGTGGGTGCGGCCGCCGGGCTGTGCCTGTTGCCGGATCTCTACTCCTACCGTTACGACGACGGTACCCATCTCGACCCAGCGGACGGCCCGTCGGAAGTAGTCATCACCAGCCAGCTTGGTCCCGGCATCACCGCCCCCTCGGCAATGCCGCAGATCGCCTGGCGGGCTGGAATCGACCTAGCACCTATCGACGTCATGGACCACGAGGCCTGCGCCTGGCTGGAGACATTGATCTGGCCCGGACAGCCAGATCGTCTAGAACGTCTGCAACACGCCCTGGCCATCGCCCGGCGGGACCCACCGCGGATCGTCCAGGGCAACCTCATCGAGGCCCTTCCCGACCTAGCCCACGAAGCGCCAGCCGACGCCACGCTCGTCGTCTTCCATAGCGCCGTGCTGGCCTACCTCTCGCCCGAAGACCGCTCACATTTCCTCGGACTGGTCCACGACCTCCCCGGACACTGGGTCAGTAACGAGGGCCAGGGTGTTCTCCCGGCGCTTCCGTCTCCGAGCATCCGATCCGACGATGGCCGGTTCGTCCTGTCCGTTGACGGGCATCCGCGCGCACTCACCGACCCACACGGACGATCGATGACCGGTCTCGCTCAGTGATTTACCGTTCATCTATCCCCGTCAAGGATCCCCAAACGAACGTACGGCGGTGCAGTCACCCGCTCCAGGAGCCGGGTCCGCCATGGAGTGTCGATAGGAGCTGGTCATCTACGGGCGAAGGTGACTCTGCGGTTCGGGTTGCCGGTTGTCGCTGGTTGCGGCATCGCCAGGTGGTGGGCGACTTCGTCACCGCCCGGGCCCGCGTTTGTTCGGGCGGCGGCGCAGCGTTGCACCTTTGACGAGGGCGACGCGCAGGGCTACGGCCGTTAGCAGCGTCCAGCTGAGTCCTCCGTGCCATGTCTGGGACGGGGAGGCTCCGGCCCAGCGCGCGATCCCGCTGACGGTCACCGCAGCTGCGAGCACGAGCACCAGGCGCGAGCTGGCCAGGCGCAGGCGTGACGGGCGGCGCCGTGTGACCCAGTTCCGCAGCGAGGGAATGACGCGTGTCTGGACGTTCCAGACGACTGCGAGCAGCCACAACACCGAGGCCGCCAAGTGCGTGCCGGGCCATGCCACGCTGAGGGCCGCGAGTGCGAGCAGGACGGCCACGGGAAGCTCGGCCAGAATCCAGGAACGAGTTACGGCAGGGCCAGCACGTACATGCTGCTGCTGATTCATCGCTCGTTCGAGCTGTCACCTGCGGCCTCGATGACTAGCACGCCTAAGGCGCCCGCGTGGCAGGCGAAGCGAGCGAGGTGGCCGAACTCCCAGCGATCACGCAGCTGCCGCCAGTTGCCGGGCGGGTCGACCAGTCGCAGGGTCTGGTGATTGGTGGGTGCCACCAGCGGTAGGAACACACCGGGGTTCGCGATGAGCAGCAGTGCCCAGGCGGCCAACGCCGATCGCCGTGCCGATGGCACGAGCCCGGCCAGGGCGGGTGCTGCCAGCAGCGCGACACCTTCGGCGTGGCCGGCACGCCCGAACCAGGGCAGGTACAGAAGGCGAGTCAGCCACCACTGGCGGGCATCCAGGCGGCGGCGGGCTGGCATCTCGAGTGCGTGCGCCAGTGGCAACCCCATCGTCACGGCGGTCGAGCACAAGGCAACGGCCCGCAGGGCACGCCTACGGCGTCGCAGCAGCGGCACCGCGACCGGGAGCGCGACGATGATCGGCGATGTCCATGGTGAGGCCCTCATGTCTGCCACTGTGGAGCCTGCACCTGGGTTCAAGGCAAGGAGACAGTCATGCAGCTAGCCATCGGCACCGCCGCCGCGGAGGTCGGGATCGCAGTGTCGACACTGCGCTACTGGGAACGCCAGGGCCTGATCACGCCCCGGCGACAGCCTGGCGAGGAACGCCGCTAAGATCGTGACCTGCTGAGACGTATGGCCTTCCTGCGCCTGGCGGGCTTCGTCGGGCTGCCGCTGGGCACGGCCACGCAGATCCTCGACAGCGCACCCGCCGAGCGCCCCGCGATCGCCGACGCGGAGATGGGCCGCGTCGAGACGCTCATCTGGCGCGCTCGCGGCGCCCAGCGGCTCTTGGCCAATGCCCGCGACTGTCCCCACTCTCATGCCGCCGGTGGGTGCCCCGCCATGCAGCAAACGCTGGATCGTCTGTTCGCCGAGCACGACCCCAGCCTGCTGGATCCAGCATCGGTCGCGGCTGAGGCAGACCGCGCTCAACGGGAAAGTTGACGAGATTACACTCCACAGTCGCCGCCAAACCCGCTTGGGGATCGACTTGCGATACACCAACCCGGCTGGCCATCGCTCGTCAGTAAGACCGCCACGAAGCGACTCAAGAATCCCGCCATTTAGCAGACGAAGTCACAGACAGAGGCCCGCTCGCCGCGTGATCAAGCGCTTCTTTTGCTCACTCGTCTAGCGAATTTTCCGGTGCCGAGGGCTGCATTGAGACAGTGGTTCGCAGGGCGGCCTCTCGCGCTACCAGTATGCAGACCACGGTAATCACCGCGATTGCCGCAGAAATCAGAAATACGTAGCCAAAGCCATCAGCATAAGCATTGTGAACCGCCTCCCGCACGGGCGCCGGAAGCACAGAGAGGTCCAGATCAGTAGTGTCTCCGCCAGCGTCGGCGCCCGCACCGCCACCTATCCGTTCACGGACCCCTGCCGCCACCTGATGGGTGAGCACGGCGCCTAGCGCGGCCACGCCCACGGCTCCACCAAGCGACCGGAAGAATGCGACGGTCGCGGACGCTGCCCCAATATCCTTGACGTCAACGGTGTTCTGCACCGCCAAGACGATATTTTGAATGAGCATGCCTACCCCAGCGCCAGCGAGAGCCATGGAAATAGCTGCCCAAAGATAGCCGGTGGAATGATCGATGAGGCCCAGGCCCGCAAGCCCAACGACCATGAGGAGGCTGCCGACAAGCATGACTGGCTTCCAGTGCCCCGTTCTTGTGACGAGGATCCCACCAATCATCGACGAAAGAGTCTGGCAAATAATCATGGGCAGGATCAGGAAGCCAGCCGCAGTCGGTGAAGCTCCCTTGCCCAGCTGAAAGTACTGCGTGAGGAACACGGACGGGCCGAACATCGCGACACCGACTGCGAGGCTCGCTACGATCATTAGTACTGACGTACTGTTGCGCAGAACACGGATCGGTATGATCGGCTCGGCTGCGCGTAGTTCTACGAACACTGTGCCACCCGCCGCAAGAGCAAAAGCCGCAGCAAACGCGGCGGACTGCCAAGAGATCCACTCGTACGCGCTGCCAGCGAATGTGACCCACAGCATTGGCAGTGCCGCCGCGCAGGCAATGAGGATACCGCCCAAGTAGTCGATAGAGACAGAACGTCTTGGCGCTTCGTTTAACCGAAGGCTCATCTGGATGACGGTGAATGCGATGAGTGCAAGTGGA
The DNA here is from genome assembly GCF_016107685.1 of Brevibacterium yomogidense. Classification (GTDB taxonomy): domain Bacteria; phylum Actinomycetota; class Actinomycetes; order Actinomycetales; family Brevibacteriaceae; genus Brevibacterium; species Brevibacterium yomogidense. Next base: position 1,315 of record NZ_JABASY010000012.1, on the reverse strand, counting down.
ACACAGACGAAGTAGGTCCATCGCCACCCCAGGCCATCGGTGATGATCCCGCCCAGAAGCGGGCCAGACACAGTTGCCACGCCCATGACGCCGCCCATGTATCCGGAGTAGCGTCCACGTTCGCGCGGGGAAATGATTGTGCCCATGATCGCTTGGACCAACGCCATAAGGCCGCCCAGGGCCACGCCTTGCACGACGCGTGCGCTGATCATGATGGCGATCGATCCAGCAAAGCCCGCGATGAGCGAGCCGGCTACAAAGATCACGATTGTGGTCTGCACCAGGATCTTCTTGTTGAACAGGTCAGAAAGCTTCCCCCAGATGGGAGTGCTGACGGTCATCATGAGCAGGCTGGCCGTAATGACCCATGTGTATTCCCGCTGAGTGCCGTTCAGGTCTGCCATGATTGTCGGCAGAGCCGTGGACACGATGGTGGTTGATAACAAGGCAGTGAATAGAGCTATGAGCAGGCCGGTCATGACACGGCGAATTTCAGCGTGGGACAAGCCTTGCGGCGTCTTCGAAGGTGCGGACGTCTGCGTCATGATCTTCCTGCTTCTCTTGCATCGGACTCGAGTACATCTGCGAGTCGGTCGAGTCGGTCATTGAGCTGTTGGAGTACTACTAGGACTTGCCCGGTATTCGCGGGAGCCCAATCGTCGAGTACGGAGGCGAACCTCTCTGCGATGTAGTAGTGGCGCTGTGCAAGGTCTGCAGTGCCTCGGGGGGTAATTGAGATGACAGAGACTCGGCCATCTTCTTGATCGCTGTGGCGGCAGACCAGCCCGTCGCTCTCAAGGCCCTCCACGGCCCGGGAGGCAACAGAGACGGACACCGAGAGTTGATGCGCCAAAGCGCTGACACGGGCGTCTTGGGAGGTGAGGCACTGGAGGATGCCGACCTTCGTCCCCGAGAGGGCGTACCGACCCTGATGCTGTCCGACGGACCGGAACGTGCGAAGTGTGCGCACAACTTCCTGCAGGATCTCGTTCGCTTCGGGCAGGGCCCCCGGCTCGCTATCATTGCTTGTCACAAGCAAGTATTTTAAGGGGGTGGCGAATCTCCCGCAAGTTCAGTCGAAGCGACCGTCCTACCTGTCGACACGAAGGGGGCGAGATGCCCGGCGGCTCAGACGCTCAAGACCAGCTTCCCGCGAACGTGCCGCGTCTGCACGCGTGCTAGCGCTTCTGCGGCATGTTCGAAAGGATAGACGCGCTCAATCTCCAGGTGAATCCACCCTGCAGCTATTCCGGCTATGAGCTCGAGGAGCTGTTTACGGACGTTTGCACCGTAGTCGATCGCCCCACCCCTCCCC
>NZ_JABASY010000011.1 GCF_016107685.1 Brevibacterium yomogidense | reverse complement strand
GTGTCAACTATGTCTTGAGACCTAGTTGTCAATTATGTACTGAGACATCACACCGCACTCTGCGGCGCGGTCTCGAACCGGACCGCGGTGTGTCGTCCCGACCACAGCTGCCCCTTTGCGGTCCGGATGGCGGACGGCGGGAATAGGACCGCGGAGCGCGTGTTGTGCGACACATGAAGGCGATTGCATACACAGAACCCGGTGGCCCCGATGTCCTCCACGTCATCGAACTTCCCGACCCGCAGGCGGACACCGGAGAGATCCTCATCCGCGTGCGCGCGGCGGCGGTGAGCCCCACCGACACGATGCGCCGGATCGGTGCCCGCGATCCCGGGGGAGCGCAGCCTCCCTACGTCGTCGGCATGGACGCCGCCGGTGTGATCGAGGCGATCGGTCCGGACACGGACACCGATCTGCAGGTGGGCGACGAGGTCATGGCGATCGTCGTGCCCAGCGGCTCGCATGGTGCCTATGCGGAGAAGGTCGCGGTGCCAGCCACCTCCGTCGCCCGCATCCCGCAGGGTGTGTCCTTCGCCGAGGCCGCCACCCTGCCCATGAACGGTCTCACCGCCCGCTTGGCGCTGGATACGCTCAAGCTGCCCGCCGGGTCGACGATCGCGGTCACCGGTGCGGCCGGTGCCTTCGGCGGCTACTCGGTGCAGCTCGCGAAGGCGGATGGCCACACGGTCGTCGCGGATGCCGCTGCCAAGGATGAAGAGCTCGTGAAGTCCCTGGGCGCGGACGTGATCCTGCCGCGAGGTGAGGGGTTCGCTGCCGCCGTGCGGGAACGCTTCCCCGACGGGGTGGACGGGATGATCGACGGAGCGGTGCAGCTCGACGAGATCGTTCCGGCTGCCAAGGACGGCGCCACCATCGTGACGATCCGCGGGGACAAGGGCGAACGCGACCGTGGAGTGATGTTCTGGTCGATCGTCGTGAGCAAGTACGCGTTCGACCCGGTGGCTCTCGACACTCTGCGCCGGCAGGCGGAAGCAGGGGTCGTCTCTCTGCGTGTGGCGGACGTCCTGCCCAAGGAGCAGGCAGCTGAAGCTCATCGCAGGCTGGAGGCCGGCGGGGTGCGCGGACGCATCGTCCTCGAGTTCTGAGGGGCTCGTTGGACCGGTTCGCGCTCTTGCAGCGTGAGTTATCTGATATGAGCGGCCCAGTGCGCTCTCACGCGTTCGGCGAAGCGAGGACAACTGCTCTGGACAAGGGCGTCGTCGAAGTCCAGTGACTTTCCGACGCTCTGATGGTGTTGAAGCATCGTCTCGAAAACAGCACGTACGTGGTGCGGCATCGAATTGTCGACGAGCAAGAAGAACTCATCAGGACAGTAGATCTCGTAAGGAAGTGAGTCTTTGGCCTCGTCCGTGAGGTCGAGAAATCCTTTGTCGCTCGTCACTAGAGCGTCGATGCGTCCGGCGACCGCAGCAGCATGTACATGGTTGTCGAAAGGATCGGCAATAGGACCGTCCGAACCATTGCCATAGTCATCGATTCGCTCGCTCATGGCGACAGCGATGGAGTCGTTGATCCTAGTGATCTGCGTCCCGGTCAAGTGCGGGTAGTTCCGGCGCAGGTTGTAGACAGTCTCGCTGAGGATGTCCTCCGTATAGGTGACAGTAAAGGCACCCTGTGCTGCAGCATCCGCCAGCAGTAGGAGCCAGTCTCGAGTCGTTCGAGAAAAGAGAACGTTCGCATCTGGCAGCACCCTCGTGATCATGAGGTGATCATAGGGGTTTCATAAATCCAGGGAGTCCTCCAGCTCGATGAGTTCGCGCAGCGCGTCGCGTTGCTCCTGGACTCGCTTCGCTTTGAAGTCGAGGACATCTTCTCGGATCAGACGCGTATGAGACCCCACCTTCTGGTGCGGGATTGAACCGTCCCGCACCAGTTTCATCAGGGTTGTTCGAGACACTCCGAGCACGTTCGCGGCGACCGTTGTGCTCAGTTGCTCCGGGAGCGATCCGAGCGTGACGCTACCTCCTGCCGCCATGATTTTCAGTGCGCGTGAGAGGAGCTCGGCAAGCTCGCGCGGTAGTGCAACAGTTCCGGTCACGGTGCGGTCGGTGTCCTGGTGGGAATCGATCCAGTCCGTGAATTCGCGGGCTTGGGCGCGCTCGCGGTCAGTTGCGAAAAGGGCTTCGCGTATCGCAGTCGACATGTCGGCACTCCTGTCATCTATATCTGGCGCTACTGTCACCTGTAAGTGCCATCATAGCAAGATCGCGCCGGGTGAGGTCGTCGCGGTCTGCGTCTCACGAGGTATCCCGTTCAGGGGTGAGTGAGGAACACTGGACGGATGCGCTTCCCTGCACTCCGGACCTCCGGCCTTTCCCGTGAGACATTCGTGTCGGTCGTCGTCGTGGGCTGCGTGCTGTTGTTCGCCCTGCCGATCGTCCTGGCCCTGTGGCCCTCGCAGCAGCCCGCCGAACTGCCCAACGGCACGACGATGGACTATTCGCGGGCTGAGCTGAGCGACGTCGACCTGGCGGATTGCGAAGCCGCGTGGACCGATTCGGATTCGTTCTGCGGGGAGGCGACCGCCCACCTGGACGACGGAACCGCACACACCATCGGCATCACTCGCGAAGGGTGGGTCGCCGGTCTGGAGGACGGTGACAAGGTCGTGATCCAGACGGCGACACCCGTGCAGGGGGAAGTGCTCCACTCGTTCCACTCGGTGGAGCGCGGCACCTCGCTCGCCATCTTCGCCGCCATCACGTTCGTGCTCGTGGCCCTGAGTGTGGGCGGCAAAGGGCTGCGGGCGTTCGTGTCGCTGCTGGTGTCCGCACTCTTCATCTGGGTGTTTCTCGTCACCGGTGTGCACGAAGGCGGCAACGCGCTCGTGTACTCGACCGTGACCGCGGTGCTGGTCCTCACCGTCGTCCTCCACTTCACCCACGGATTCGGGGCGAAGACCCTCGCCGCATGGGCAGGGACCGTCTGCGGGGTGGGTGCTGCGATGCTGGCCGGCTGGATCTTCTCCTCCGTCGCGAGGCTCACCGGGATCACGGAGTCGACCTCCGCGGCGGTGTTCGCGACCGGGGACGTCGACATCGCGGTGCTGGCGCTCGCCGCCCTGCTCATCGCCCTCATCGGCATCCTCAACGACATCACCGTCGCGCAGGCCTCCGTCGTCTTCTCCCTCCTGGGCTTCCAGGGGGAAGACTCACACGATCACGGGCACAGAGGGAGTGGCGGCCACGAGGGAGGGGCCGCCGCGAAGAGTCCGTCGCTCATGAAGCGGGCGCTCGACGTGGGGCAGGACCACGCGGCCAGTGCGATCTACACCGTGAGCTTCTCCGTCGTGGGTGCGAGCCTGGCGGCGTTCGTCGCGGCGAAGTCGTACGGGATGCCCGTGTGGGCGCTCATGCAGTCGGAGACGGTCGCTCACACGATCGTGCAGCTGCTGGCGGGCATCGTGGGCCTCACGGTGACGATGCCTGCGACGACCCTCTTCGCGATCTGGTTCGCACGCGTGCTGCGGGGCAGCCCGGAAGAGGAGTGCGTCCGCGGCGGCGCTGGAGGGCATGCGCAGCACCATTTTTGATCGAGACTTTCGTCTCACTCGACCGGAGATCGCCGTCGGAGAGTCGTGCTGGGTAGCTCCCCGAAATACTCATTGTAAGCAGAGGCGAAGCGCCCAAGATGTGTGAAGCCCCAACGGGTAGAGACCGAGCTGACGGAATCGACTTCCGCGGCAGACTCGAGTTCGGCGCGGACTGCTAGAAGTCGCTGGTCGCGAATGTATCGGCGTGGAGACGTCCCCAGTGCTGAGCGGAAGAGCCCTTGAAGAGTTCGTATGCTGACTCTGCTTACTGCGGCGATCTGTTCCAAACTCATCTGTTCATCGAGGTGCGCATCGATATACTCCTGAATCGATTGCAACCGCTTGTCGACCCTTCTGCCTCCGCAGGGGCGGATCGAGGAAGAATCCATGGCCCTGAGCTCGGCGCTGTAATTGTGCTGAGCAGCATAGAGAAGCTGGGTCATAATGAGCTCTTCCATGGGTTGTATCATCTGCAGGAACCCGGGACCGGACTGCAGACGGTCGAGCTCATCGACCATCTGAAGTGCTGTCGCGTACAGGCTCGCGCCGACTTCTGTACGCAGATTCAGCCGAAGTTCGAATTCGATAGGTCGTGAGACTTCTCGCGCGAGCAGACCAGCGAGGCAACCCTCAAGCCGTTGTCGCGAGAAGCGGAAAATTACTTGCTCAGCATCGTGCGACCAGGTTACGCGCGACAAGCGCTCTGGCAAGAGGATGACCCCGGAATCGCCAGCGGACGTCTGCCAGCTCTGTCGATCGTCGCGCCAGGCATCAGTGTTCCCACCGGTGGTGAGGTTCACGTGGTAGAAGTCTCCGCTGGGAGGCATCTGCAAGTTTACCTCGCTCGCATAGGTCAGGTAGCCGACTGTCACGTCATACGCTTCTGACGCGTTCAAAGAGAAGCGCAGAGTATGTTTGCTCAGTTTCGTGAGGCGGTTGTCGAGGTACGTGGACGACACCGCTGCACGCGCTTCGTCGAGATCGTGTGTTGTGAGGATCCGGAAATTTCGGAGCTTCTCCATGTCACCCCCATCGGCGAACTTCGGACTTGAGTCAGTCCGCGGAGCGTAGGGCCAATGCTAGCAAGTGAACCTGATCGACTGCTCTGCGTGATTCGGATACCGGGGTGCGGAGAACGGATATTGCTACAGCTGGTGGCTCGATAGCGTGAAGGATACCGACGTCGGCGAGCGGACGTCGACGCGGGGACATTCACGATGGCACAGGAGGCACCGATGAATGCACTTCAAGAGCTCGGCGGAAGCGCTGACGCCGCACGCGAGCGGCTCAACGCGGATCCGGAGTTCAGACTCAAAGCGCGGAAGTGGGAAGGGCGGTTCAAGATCGTGCGTGGTAACGACACTGTCGTTCTCCAGATGCACGAGGGCGAAGTCGAGCGGATTGAAGTCGATCCGACACTCTTCACCGCTGCGGACTTCACGATTGCAGCATCAAAGGGGGAGTGGCAGAGGTTGCTGGCTCGTCACCCGGATCCCTTCTACCAGGACGTCTACTCCGCATGGCTGCACCACGGTTTCACGGTCGATGGTGACCTGGAGCAGTTTTTCGGGTTCCATATGGCGCTGCGCAGGTTACAGCAGATGCTGCGCGGCATCGAGTGAGGAGACAGTGATGAGCTCGATCAGCGACATCAGAGGAAGGTACGTGTTCATCGAGGTGGAGGGCACGGAATATCGTGTCTACTTCGAGGAAAACGGAACAGGCATTCCCCTCGTCTGCCAGCACACGGCTGGAAGTGACGGTCGTCAGTATCGGCACATCCTCGCCGATCCGGACATCACGAAGAACTTTCGGGTCATCGTGTACGACCTTCCCTACCACGGCAAGTCCTTGCCGCCGGATGGTATCGAGTGGTGGAAAGTTGAATACAAGTTGCGCGCGGCGTTCTTCAAAGAGTTCGTGTTGAAGTTTGTTGACGCGCTTGAGCTGAACGAGCCGGTGTTTATGGGGTGCTCTATGGGAGGGCACTTGGCCGCTGACCTTGCGCTCAATCACCCGGACAGGTTCCGTGCGTGTATTGCGTTGGAAGGCGCCTTGGAGAGTCACGACATTCAGGACATCATGCCATGGTGGAATCACCCTCGCCTTAGCAATGACTCCAAGCCGAGCTTGATGTACACGATGATGGCACCGCAGAGCCCTGAAGCTCGGAAGAACGAGACCATCTGGATGTACAGTCAAGGGGCGCCCCCGGTATTCCACGGCGATTTGTATTACTACGGCATCGACTATGACACCACGGAGACGGCTAAGAACATCGACACCAGCAAGGTAGCGTTGCATATCCTCAGCGGTACTTACGACTGGTCGGCCACACCTGACAAATGCCGAGCGCTCCATGACGAAGTCGAGGGGTCAACGTACACACTGATGGACGATGTAGGGCACTTCCCAATGTCAGAGAACCCGGATAAGTTCAAGACCTATCTGATGCCGGTGCTGAAAAGGGTTCAGAGCGGCTGACGGTGGCTAAGCGGCTCATCGTAAAAGAGAGTGTAGAAGTGGTCTGAAGCCGCCGGTGTCTAGCAGT
>NZ_JABASY010000010.1 GCF_016107685.1 Brevibacterium yomogidense | reverse complement strand
GTGTCAACTATGTCTTGAGACCTAGTTGTCAATTATGTACTGAGACATCACACCGCCGCAGACAGCGGTGCGTCGAACCGGACGGTGGTGTGTCGTGGATCCCTTCCGTCCACACACAGTCACGCCTCGAACGGAGCAGCGTGGGGCATCCGTCGTCAACACGTCCAGCGTCGGAGCGCGGCTGTTCGGCAGGATCGACCTGGACGACCTCAACACCTGGCAAGGCTTCAGTCCGAACAGGGCGTACGGCAACGCGAAGCTCGCGAATATCGTCTTCGTCAAGGGTCTGTACGAGCGTTTCCACGATCGGGGCCTGTCGGCTGTTGCTTTCCACCCCGGCATGGTGGCGACGAGCTTCGTTTCAGACACTGACAGCTACTTCCGCCGCATCTATCAGGGGGTGCTGTCGCGGTTGCTCTTCTCACCCGGTGCGGGTGGCGCTCGGCTCCAGTACTTCACCGACGGGGCCGGCGTGGAAGTCCGGCGGGTACGACGGCAGGCCGGGCCGAATCACCCGGACGTACCGACGGGCCTCCGATCCCGACAGCGTCGGGGAGCACCGGGATCGCAGTGCAGGCATGCTCGGCGTTGATCGGTGACACCTGCCAGGCCGCAACCGCGAGGACGGCCCCGGTCCCCGCACCGGCGCATGTTCGGCAAGGCGTACTGCCTGAACTCTGCCCATGGAACCAGCGCGTACGGCTATCCTCGCAACCATGACTGGTAACAGCGCTCGGCACGTGAACGGCTCAGCGTCGATCAGCAGTATTGGACGCACGGATATCGAAGAGGCTGCGCGCATGCGATCTCATACCTCTGCACGTCGAGGTCTGAATGTCGAGAAGTTGCAGGCGGAGCTGAGAAAGCCGCGTCATCGGGAGATGGTGGCGACCCTGGAGTACCTGGCGAGTGTCCTCGGTTGCTCTATCTATATCGAGGATGCGCGCGGTCACCTGTTGTTCTCACAGAGCGATGCCGCCCCCGACGACTGGAGAGCCGACTTCACACCCCTCTCCAGTCCAGACTTCTCGGGTTACGGTTCCATCGTGGAGGGGTGGCGCAAGAATGCGTGCGCATACGCGACCCTGACCGGCGATCAGTCCGTGGGATTTCAACGCACTGTGGTCCCGCTCGTCTACCACGGAGCTGCGTTCGCTTTCGTCCATTTCGTGAATCCCCCATTCATCGGGGAGCGCGGTGCGAACTTGACGGCAGACGCGGTCACAGCGGTGGCTGACAAGCTCTACATGCTGTTCTTCGGCGAAATGAACGAACACCGGGAGAGAACCCTGCTCCATGCGACAGCAGAGGCGGAGTGCAGTGGGGCCCGTGTCCATCCCTGGTCCCTGTGTTTCAAAACTGCGTTCCACATCCCATCGCCTCATCCCCTCGTGGACTACTCGAGCATCGTCAGGCGAATCGGTCGGATGCTTGCGGAACGCCTGCAGTGGGAGAGCTCCGCGATCGTCCAGCCGCAGATCGATGTAAGAGAATCTCCCACTGAGGTTCAGCTCGCCATCCACACGCACGCGAAGGCGGATCTGGACCTCGTGACGATCTCCGAGGCGGCGAAGACGATCCTTGACCGTCTTCACTGGCGCTTGAAGGTGGGTATCGGGGTGGCGGCCCTCGACCACAGCGATGGACGCCCCGAAGAAGCGCTCTTCGAAAGAGCCTGCCGGGAAGCAAGCGCGGTGCTCGCATTCGCAGACCGCGCGCGATCACAGGCTCAGGTCCTCACGCGGAACGACGTACCGGCGCACTCGCTTGTTCTTTTCCGCGACGAGAGCCCTTCCTTCCATGCGTACGCGGCGTTCATCACCAGTACTCTCGCAGCGGCGGGTTCGGAACTGGAGACCACAGCGCGTGTCTACGCGCGGAACGACTGCAATGCCTCAGCGACTGCCGGCGCCCTGCTCGTCGACAGACGAACGGTGAGCGATCGCCTCCACCGCATCTCTCAGCTGACCGGTCTGGAGATCCCGTCGTTCTCCGCGAAGGTCATCATCTATCTTGCTTTCGGTGCGCCTGCTCCATGACTCCGGTGTGTCTCTGAGCGCGGTTTCCCACGTGAGAGGAGGAAGTGCTCGAATCGCCACACACTGCACTAGTGACCCAAGTAACATCTGCTTCTAGGCTGAGGGACAACTGAAACACGGAGCCCCGGCTCGTGGCTCGATGAGGAGCTGCGTCGCGTTCGGCTCCACGTGTGCGTTCGTCAGCGGAGGGTAATTGCGAAAGAGGACCACCAGATACGGCTGGGCCGGGTTCGCCGCAGCCGCCACGGCGACGTGCATGATCTTGTCCGGTTGCGTCGCAGCTCCCGACTCCGGATCAGGTGCGGTGAAGGCCCGGTTCTCCGCAGATCCGTCCAGCTTCGATCCGGCGCAGCTTGTGGGCAGCGACGACTACTATGCCAGCCGGATGCTGTTCGACACCCTTCTTCGCTACGACGATGACGGTGAGATCGTCGGGGGTCTCGCGGAGTCATGGGACTTCGACGCCACTGGCGGCACAGTCGACATCGCCGAAGGCGCAACATGCGCTGATGGAACCCCCATCGATGCGGAGATCGTCGCGGACTCGCTCAACCGGTTCGCTTCGCCGGATACCCAATCCGGTTCGAAGATCCTCGTCTTCGGCAACGGGGAGGTGTCCGCGGAGGTACTTGATTCGCACACAGTCGATATCAGTCTGAGTGAGCCCTTCTCGGAGCTGGACGCAGGGCTCACGATGGTCGCGTCGGGCATCGTCTGCCCCGCCGGGCTCGACGACTTGGACGGGCTGGGTGCGGGCCAGGTGCCGGGAGCATTCAGCGGACCGTTCTCATTGACATCCGTGACCAGTGGCGTCGAGTACGTGTTGGAACTTCGCGACGACTACGCAATGTGGCCGGACTTCATCAGCCGCTTGGACGGTCGCCCACCCGACCGTGTGTCGTTCTCCGTGGGAGACGACGTCGCAACCAACGCGAATGAGGTCCTCGGTGGCTCTCTTGATCTGGCGGGGGTCAGCCCCACTGACACAGAGCGCTTCCCCAACGTGGCGCTGGTCTACATCGGCGAGCAGTACATCGTGTTCAACCAGAACGAGACAAGCCCGTTCCAGGACGAGGATCTCCGTCGTGCTGTCGCTCGCACCCTTTCGGGCGAGGCCTACAACGAGGTGACGTACGCAGGGAGGAGCGAAGTCGAGTACACGATGGGAGACTCCGGGATGCAGTGTGCCAATACAGATGAGGCTCTCGTCGAGGAATACGACAGAGACGCGGTTCAAGCCGAAGGTGTGCTCGACGGCGTCGAAATGGTGTACTCGGCCTCCAATTCGTTCGGACCCAATGGGATCGGAGCGGAGTACATCTACCAGGAACTCACAGACGCCGGCGCGCACGTCGACTACCAGCTTGTCGACAACTCCACATGGGCGTCGCTCGTGCTGGGGCCGGACGCGCCGTCGTGGGACATCACGCTGTTCGGCACCGTGAACCAGACGGCAACTCTCTGGACGGGCGTCAGCCGGATCATGGGCACAGCGATCGAAGACGGCGGGCGCAGTATGTCGCGCGCGGATAACCCGGACGGTGAGCAGTTGGCGGATGAGGTGATGCGAAGCACCGATCCGGATGCGAAGTGTGAGACGTATCAGAAGCTCCAAGAGAATTTCCTGGGCCGAGTCGATGTCGTCCCCTTGACTGCCAGTATCGAAGTATTCGCTCTGGCCGACGGGATCGCCTACGAGCCTCCGAACTCCCGGATGGACTACACCGCCGTCCGCATCGTGGATTGACCGAGAGGAGGGCAGATGGCGAGCACGCAGAGTCCCGCTGACAGCAAGGTCTTCAAATTCGTTCCGCGAAGATTCGTCCCGGAATGGCTCGGGTCCCCGTGGGCGTGGTTCCTCACCCGCAAATTGGGCACACTGCTCCTGTCCTTCGCCTTCCTGGTCGTCGTGACGTTCTCCATCGTCCTGTTGATCCCGGGCGATGCGGCACGCGCGGCTGCGGGGCCGGATGCTTCGCTCGATGTCGTCGAAGCGACCCGCCAATCCCTCGGATTGAACGAACCGGTGTGGCGACGCTTCCTCAATTACGTGGGGGACATCTTCTCTGGGACCTTGGGCACTTCCTTCCGCGTGGGGACTGTCGGCGAGCAGATTGCTGTCCGCGCGCCTTACACGCTCATCGTGGCGGGCTCAGCCATCCTCATCACCTTGATCCTCGCGTTCGTTCTGGGAGTAGGCGTCACGGTGCTCACCCGTGATGGTCGCCGAGCATGGCTGGCGCAGGTATTCAGCTGGGTGACCGCGGTCGTCGACGCGATTCCCGTCTACGTCCGCGGCACACTCCTCATCATCGTGTTCGCGCTCAGTCTCGGAATGCTGCCAGCCGGTGGAGCGCAGCAGCCGTCGTCCTTCGTCCTCCCGATCGTGGCGTTGGCAATCGGTCCGGTGTGCTCGCTCAGTCGGATCGTGAGACGTGAGGCGGACAGTGCTCTTCAGGCCAATTACATCCGCACGACGGATGGGTGGAGACTCGCCGGTCGCACCGTCTACCTGAAGTACCTGCTTCCCAATGTGGTCACCGCGGCACTCACGCTGTCCGGGCTGATGCTGTCGGGAATGATCGGCGGCGCGCTTGTGATGGAGCAGGTGTTCTCGTGGCCCGGCCTTGGCACAAGCGTCGTCAACGCGATCATCACGCGTGACTACCCGGTTATACAGGGCACGATCCTTGTCCTCGGAATGGTGGCGGTCATCATCAACATCCTCATCGATGTGGCCCTGGCCGCCGTGGATCCGCGCCATCTCGAATCGAGGAGTGACTCGTGAGCGTGACTCGACGCCGCCCACGCGGCAATGCAGTGTTCTGGGCCGGTTTCCTGCTGCTGGCCGCGTTCGTGGCGATCGCGGTCGTCGGACCGATGGTCTTCTCCGATGCCGCCAACCGGATCAATCCTCTGGAAGCCCGTGGCGCTCCCTCCTCCGACAACCCGTTCGGGACGGATGGGTTCGGGAGGGACATCTTCGCCCGCGTCGTCACCGCGACCCGCCTGACACTGCTGCTCACCTTCGGCGCAAGCCTCATCTCCTTCGTGGTGGGCACCTTCGTGGGAGTGGTCGTGCGACTGCTGGGGCCGCGTTTGCAGGCCGCCATCATCCAGGTCAACGCCGTTGCTGTGGCTTTCCCCGCCTTGATCCTCGCCCTGGTCGTCGCTTCGATCATGGGCTCCGGGTCAGTGCCGGCAATGGTGGCAGTGGGCATCGCCGGAATCCCCATGTACATCCGTCTGACCTCCACGCTCGCGGCGCGGGTGGTCAATGAGGACTACGTGAGAATCGCGGAGCTCCAGAGAGTGCCTCGAGTGGTGGTCGCTGTCAGACACATTCTCCCCAACGTCGCGATTCCGCTCTCTGTCGCTGCGGCGAACTCGACCGCCTTCACTCTTGTCGAGCTGTCGAGTCTGTCGTTCATCGGTTTGGGCGTGCAAGCGCCTGATTACGATTACGGCCGCATGCTGAACGAAGGGCTCGCGGAGATGAGCGGGCAGCCCTGGGGCGTTTTCGGGCCGAGCATCGGAATGGTCGTCCTCGGTCTGGGCATCCTCTTGTTCGGCGACGGTCTCGCGGCGATGGTCGATCCGAAGGTGGCTGTCCAGAAGGGCGGCATCACCCGATTCGTCGAGGCTGTGAAAGCGGGACGGACGCAAAGCGATGCGGGGGCAGGGCGAACTGAGTCCGCAGTCGTCGTCGACAAGCTGAGTGTCGGAACACTGAGCGAGTCCGGCGAGCGGAGCACTCTCGTGAAAGACGTGTCCTTCCACATAGCTCCAAGGGAGATCCTCGGGATCGTCGGTGAATCCGGTTCCGGTAAGTCGCTCACCGCAATGAGCATCGCCGGACTGGCCCCGATCGGTCTCTGGCGCGCTGCCCGTCAGGTGCGCATTCGCGAAACCGATATGTTGGAGCGGCCGGATCCCAGTGTCCTCGCTCGCACTGTTTCGCTCATCTACCAGGATCCCATGTCGACGTTCAGCCCCTCACTCCGCATGGGAAGTCAGCTCGGAGACGTGTTCCGGCAGCATCTGGGGTGGGACTCTCGAAGGATTCACCAAGAACTCGTCGACGCGCTCTCCGCGCTGAGCACGCCGGACCCTGAACGCGTTCTGCGGCAGTTCCCACACCAACTGTCGGGAGGTCTGCTGCAGCGGTGTCTCATCGCGCAGGCGCTGCTGCTCGACCCGGAGCTTCTCATCGCCGACGAGCCCACGACTGCGCTTGACGTGTCCGTGCAGGCCGACGTACTCCGCAAGATCTACAGGTTCAGGGCCGACAGCGATGCCTCTGTCCTCCTCATCTCTCATGACCTGGGCGTCGTCGAAGAGCTCTGCGATCGTGTCCTGGTCATGTATCACGGCGAGTTCGTGGAGGAACTCACGCCCGATCAGATCCGCACTCGCGATGTCCAGCACTCCTACACTCAGCGTCTTCTGGACGCGACCCTGTACTTCGAAGGCGCAGCACATGGAAATGGAGACCGATGAGCACGCAGGCGACAGACCATCGGAATCCGGGGGACAGCCCGAGCATCATCGTGGAAGATCTCACGAAGAAGTTCGGCCACGGAATCCTCGCCAACCTCGTCTTGGATTCTGTCTCGTTCACCGTTGATCAGGGCACGTCGGTGGGCCTGGTCGGCGAATCAGGATCCGGTAAGTCGACGATCGCGAAGATCGTCTGCGGGATGTACAAGTCGGACTCGGGCCGTCTCACTGTCGCGGGAACAGATATCGCGCCGGGCCAACGTTTCCCGGCGGAGGTGCAGAAGGCAGTCAGCTTCATCTCGCAGAACCCTTTCTCCTCCTTCAACCCCCGCCTGACCATCGGTCAGTCGCTGGTGGAAGCGATCTCACCTCTCTCGACGCAGCCAGGCAGACATAGACAGACCATCGTCGAATGGCTTGAGCGCGTCGGTCTGCCTGCTGACAGCGCGGGTCGCTATCCGCATGAGTTCTCCGGCGGGCAGCGCCAGCGGTTGGCGATCGCTCGCGGTCTCATCCGCCGTCCATCAGTGGTCGTGGCGGATGAGATCACGTCTGCACTGGACATGTCCGTCCAGGTGCAGATCCTCTCCCTCTTGGCGGAGCTGCGTCGTGAGTACAGCTTCTCGATGCTCTTCATCTCCCACAATCTGTCCGTCGTCCGCAATGTCTGCGACGAGGTCATGGTGATGCAGAGCGGTGCGATCGTTGAGCGGGGCGCCAGTGAGCAGATCCTCACTGCGCCGACTCACCCGTATACGCAGCGGCTCCTCGCTTCGATCCCAGGATCACCAGGGTTCTCTCTGGTGGATTGAGCACACAGCGGCAGTCGCAGTTCTCGTCACGAAGAAGGAAGACGCTCTTATGAATCAGTCCGGCAGAAGGCCGAATGCCACAACTCACAACCTGCAGGTCTTCACTGATGCTCGTGTTCTTGCACGCGATCACTTCACTGAGCCACAGGACGTGATCACTGCTCACGGGAGAATCGTGGCGGTCGTTCCTGCGGGCACCGGTGTGAGCAGTGCGTCATCGGCCGTGGAAACCGCGAGCATCACAGAAGTCGATGGTCGATACCTGCTCCCCGGCTTCATCGAATCACACGGCCACCCCGTGGGTTTCGGCATCAATCGGCTTCACATAGACCTGCGGCCCTCGGCCGTCAGCAGCATCGCGGATATACAGACGGCGATACATCAAAGCGTCGAGCAGGCTGACCCAGGCTCATGGGTGATCGGAACCGGGTTCGACGAGACGTACCTCAGTGATGGACGAATGCCCGACCGCGGGGACCTCGACACGATCGCTCCGGACAACCCCGTCGCGCTTGCGCGCACGTGCGGGCACATGGTCGTCGTGAATTCCCAAGCACTCGCGGCTTCCGGAGTTGACGAATCAGTGGTCGATCCGCCAGGTGGGAAATTCGTCAGGGATGCGGCCGGCCGCTTGACCGGGCTGGTGCAAGAGGATGCCACGAGGCTGATCGCACAACCGGAACCAGACGATGCCACACGTGAGGAAGGATTCGCACTCGCACAGAAATCCTTCCACTCATGGGGTGTGACGACGGTCAACGATGCCATCGCAGAGCCGGACAGCATGAGGCTCTACCAACGGCTCAACACGACAGGGCAGCTGAAAGTGCGTATGCGGCCGTGGCTCTACGCCATTGCGCTGTCCGGACGCGCAGGGGTCCTGGAGGAATTGGTTGCCGCTGGCATCACGTCGGGTCTGGGCGACGACATGCTCCGTATACAGGGGGTGAAGTTCCAGCTCGACGGTTCGCTGGGCGGTAGGACTGCAGCTCTCTACGAGCCCTATGCGGGAAGTGACGACCGGGGAATCCTGACGCATCCGACGGACAGACTTGTCTCTGCCTTCCGAAGCGCCGCACAGGGCGGACTGCGGATGGCGATCCATGCGATCGGTGACGCAGCGATCGGCCAGGCGCTTGAAGCGCTGGAAGCATCCGGAGAGCTGCCGTGGATCACCGCCAACCGGAATCGCATCGAACACTGCTCGCTGCCCACCCCGACACAGATGGACACGATGGCGGAATGGAACCTCATCGCATCATCGTCCATCGGCTTCGTCTACAACTTGGGGGATTCGTACCCGGCGGCGTTGGGAGACGAGCGGATCGAGCGGCTGCTGCCGCATCGTGATCTCGCCACCCGGGGGATCGTTGCTCCTGGCAATTCAGACGTCCCCGTGACCTCCGGAAACCCGTGGCATGGCATCTTCGGGGCAGTCACGCGTACTACTCGGACAGGAAAGGTGCTCGATTCCGAGCAGAACATCTCTCTTGCGCAAGCCCTGGCGCTCTACACGACAGATGCGGCGTACGCGAACTTCGAGGAGGACCGTTCCGGGGCGATTGCACCCGGCGCATTCGCAGATTTCCAGGTCTACGATAGGGACCCCTTCGCGTTGGCCCCGGAAGAGCTGCTCGAGCTCGCACCGGACGCGGTATTCCTCTCCGGGGAGAAAGTGCACGGGTGATCCTTCACGCGCCCCGCCCCTTACGAACCAGCGAGCTCACGCACCGGCGAAGAATCCCGTCGCACCGCCGCCCACCGGTCCACCACCGGGATCAGACGCCCGGAGCGTGATTCCCACGGCCACGTCATGAGCGCCCACACCGTGGCGATGAGGACCGCTTCCCACACGATGTAGACCGGCCACGGCCCCAGGAGATCCAGAACCGACGGGCCCACCGGCGCGTGGCTCAGATATGCGTAGTTCGCGCCCGTCACGGCGTTGACCGCGACGGCGACAGCGGCCCACGCCACCGCCGCACCGTACGCGATGCCGTACCCGCGCCACGTGGGCCGATACCCCAGGCCCCACACGAACGCGATCGGCACGATGAGCGCGGTGATGTGGAGGAACCAGTACGCGGCGAACTCCAGCACGGGCAGGTCGAAGTAGTTGAGGTCCGGTGTGATGATCGACTGCAGGTTGAGGGTCAGGCCCCAGAAGTAGGTCGTCACGATCGCCCAACCGGCCCGGGTGAGCAGCGCGATCGACGTGATGAAGCGCATCGCGTCGGAGAACTGGAACGGCAGCGACTGGTCGATGTTCCACTGGCCGGGTGTCATGCCCCACGCGGTCCACAGCACCGTCACCGTGAGCATGGTCCAGCCGCAGGTGGTGAGGACCCGTTCCTCGGCTGTGGTGTCTCGGATGCGACGCGCCACGACCACGGCGACGACAGCGAGGACCACGGTGAGGAGGAGCACCGCGATGTGCTCCGCACCGTAGGGGTCCATGCGACCGATCGGCTCGACAGTGCGCGTCATGGCAGAAGTGTATTCCGACCCCGCCCCTCTAAGCTGGGCACATGGAAGAGTCCGAGCGTCGCAGTCCTCCCGTCCACCCTCTGGTGCGGGCCGTGCTGGGGCTGTTCGCCGCTCCTCGGATCAACATGCGTGAGGACTACGAGAAGGTGCGCAGGCTGCAGCGTCAGCTCGCATCAATGCCGGTGCCGGGGCCCAAGGTTCCCTACCGGGAGACGACGGTGGACAACGTCGAGCACCCGATCCCGGTCCGCATCTTCAGCCCGCTCGAACGTCGCCGTGACGAGGTCCTGCTGTTCTTCCACGGCGGCGGCTGGGTGACCGGCGACATCGAGAGCTACACGCCGGCGTGCGCGAACATGGCGGAGCTCACCGGGTGCAAGGTCGTCTCCGTGAACTACCGGCTGGCCCCGGAACATCCGTTCCCCGCGGGTGTGGAGGACTGCTTCCACATCGCCCGCCTGCTGCTGGAGGAGCCGCATCTCGTGGGTGCCGAGGACCCGTCCCGCATAGTGTTCGTGGGGGACTCCGCCGGCGGGAATCTGGCCGCGGTCGTGTCCCAGATGCTGCGCGACCAGGGGCTGCGTCGCCCCGACCGCCAGGTCCTGCTCTACCCCGTGACCCACTGGGATCACGACCCCGAGACCTCCCCGTTCGCCTCTGTCCGCCACCACGGCGATGACTACCGGCTCACCACCCTCGAGGTGCAGGACTACTTCGCCCTCTACGTGCCGGACATCGAGAAGCGCTGTGATCCGAAGGTCGCGCCCCTGCTCGCAGAGGACTTGAGCGACCAGCCGGACACCCTGCTCATCAGCGCGGAGCTGGACCTGCTCTGCGACGAGGGGGAGGCCTACGCGCACGCACTTGCAGAAGCCGGGAACACCGTGCAGATCGAGCGGATTCCGGGCGCTCTGCACGGGTTCATCACGCTGCCGCGCTTCTCCCGATCGCTGAAGCGCGCGTACGAGGTGATCAACACGTTCCTCGACGGTGACGACGTCTCCACTACAGGCCCGGCACCGCAGGAGCCTGCGTGACACGGCGTGCCTGGGTGCGGTTGGACAACGCTTCGAACATCTTCCTCGCCGGGCGGACGGACGCGGATCCGAAGGTGTTCCGGATCAGTGCGGAGACCGACCACGAGGTCGATCCGCACCTGCTGCAGCAGGCCCTGGACGACACGTACGACCGCTATCCGCTCTATCACGCGGTGCTGCGTCGCGGCGTCTTCTGGTACTACCTGCAGGACAGCGATCTGCGGCCGGTCGTCACTGCGGATGAGCTGCACACGTGCTCCGCCCTCTACCAGGTGGACCGGCGTGACCTGCTGTTCCGGGTGGTCCATCATCAGCGGCGGGTCGCCCTCGAGGTCTTCCACGCCCTGTCAGATGGCACGGGTGCCCTGTGGTTCCTCACCGATCTCATGACGGAGTACATGCGTCTGCGCTATCCCGACGCCGCCGCAGACGTCGCGGCCGGAACCGACCTGACCGGTGCGGACGGCGGTGCTGCTGACGGGGCGGGTG
The DNA here is from genome assembly GCF_016107685.1 of Brevibacterium yomogidense. Classification (GTDB taxonomy): domain Bacteria; phylum Actinomycetota; class Actinomycetes; order Actinomycetales; family Brevibacteriaceae; genus Brevibacterium; species Brevibacterium yomogidense. Next base: position 1,948 of record NZ_JABASY010000010.1, on the reverse strand, counting down.
AGCCTGGACCGGTCGCGGACCTGCACGCGAACCCTGGCGACGTCGCCGAGGCCCTGGTCGAGTCCCCGCACGGCCTGTCAGCCGACAGCTTCGTGCATTACTTCCGCAAGGGCACCCGCAACGGCCCCGCCGTGGCAGACCCACCGTCGGCACCGTCCACCGGCGACTCACCGCAGTCGGCGGGTGATTCGTCGACAACCGCCGACACCTCGGCGCCGTCTGCCACCCCAGACGCTCCGTCGCAGGCAACTCCCGCCCCGCGTGGTCTGCGCGCGCTGCGGCGCTCCACCGCGCAGGGAGTGCGTCATCTGAGCGGGGTGTACCGGGTGAAGGGGACGCGGACGCCGGACAACCGGACCCGGGTCGTCGAACTCACGATGGCCGCAGACCAGGTGCTGCCCCTGGCTCGGACTGAAGGCGTGGCGGTGACCATGTACCTCACCGCACTGTTCTTCGAGGCAATCCGTCTGGCGTCCGGCGGTCTGGGGAGGTCGCGGACGCTCGCGGCGTCGGTCCCCGTGAACCTGCGCCAGTTCTTCCCGTCGGACTCGCCCCGGAACTTCTTCGCCACCGTCCGTGTGGAGCACACGTACGGCAACGGTGCGGACGACCTCGGCTCGATCTGCCGCAGCCTTGCCGCGCAGTTCCAGCCGGGCGCCACACCGGAGGCCCTGGAGAAGAAGCTGCGGAAGTTCATACGCTTCGAGCGCAACCCCCTGCTGAGGGTCGTACCGCGGCCCCTCAAGGACGTGTTCCTGGGGCTCATCAACCGCGCCAACAACCGCGGGCTGAGCGTCGCGGTGTCGAATCTGGGCCGGGTCACGCTGCCCGAGCCCGCAGAATCACACGTGCGGCGGATGATGTTCCACGTGTCCGCGGTACGGCCGCAGTTCTGCTCGATGTCCCACGACGGGATCCTCACGATCAGCTTCACCTCCCCGTTCACGGAGACGGACCACGTCCGGGAGTTCACGCGGATGCTCACGGACAGCGGTGTCGACGTGACGGTGAGTGCCTCCCGCGTGACGGAGGCCGAGGTCGTAGAGGCCCACTCCCCGCAGGTGCGGCGCCCTGGTCCTCAGCCGCCCGGCACCCAGCCGCCGGACGCCCACTCCCCGGAGGTGCGGTCATGAAACGCTGCGCGCAGTGCTCCGTCGATATCGAGGGACCGTGGGGCGCCTGCCCCCTGTGTGGCACGGTCACCGCCGGTGAGGCGAGCCCCGATCCGTTCCCCGCCGTGTCCCTGGAGTTCTCCCGCAGGCGGGTGTTCAAGATCCTGTTCCTCACCTCCCTCGCCGTCATCCTCGCGTCCCTGGGAGCGCAGCTGCTCTTCAACAGGGGAGAGGACAGCATCGGCGTGCTGCGGTCGCTGTGGCTGGGGGTGACCGCGATGTGGCTGGTCGTCGTCATGGCGGTGCGCAAGCGGCGCAACGTCGCGAAGGGGACCGTCTACCTGGTGGTGCTGGTGGGCCTGCTGTGCGTGTACTGGGACTACCTCACGGCCTGGCACGGCTGGTCGCTCACCTACGCGGTGCCCAGCCTGTGCGCCTGCTCGATCGTCGCCCTGCTGATCACTGTGCAGATCATGCACATCGAGGTGGGGGAGCACGTCGTCCACACGGGTCTGGCGGTTCTGCTGGGACTCGCACCCATCGGCTTCCTGGGGTTCGGGTGGGTCGCCGACCCGCTGCCGTCGGTCGTCTGCGGCGTTCTCAGCCTCATCGCGCTCGCCCTGCTGGTGTTCACCCGCGGCGCCGAGGTCCGCCACGAACTGGCCAAGCGCCTCCACCTGTGACGTCGCTGGAGACGTCATCGTCCAGCTCGACTCGGCCTGGGAACGGACACCGCCGTCTGGTTCGACACACCGCACTCTGCGGCGCTGTGGAGTCTCACGACATAGTTGACAGTTGAGTCTCAAGACATAGTTGACACTTCGGAATCTGGTGGG